>CAVZET010000001.1:0-19290 GCA_963774395.1 uncultured Solirubrobacterales bacterium
GGAGTTGAGCTCCTTGCGGGTCTCACGGTCGAGCTTCGACTTGTCTTCCTTGTTCAGCTTCTTGACGGAGCCGACGCCCTCGGCCCAGAGCTCGTCGTCGGGGCTCCACTTGGCGGGGGTCTCGCCGCTGGCGATGTACTCCACCCGGCGCTCGAGCGACTCGCTCAGCTCCTGGACGCGCTCCTCCTTCTCGCCCTTGTAGGCGTCGAGGACCTTGTTGACTTCCTTCTCGAGCTTCGTCATGTCCTTCTGACGAGCTTCCTCGTCGATCCAGGTGACGATCGAGGCGGCGAAGTAGAGGACCTTCTCGAGCTCCTTCGGAGCCATGTCGATCAGGTAGCCGATCCGCGAGGGAACGCCCTTGAAGAACCAGATGTGGGAGACGGGCGCGGCGAGATCGATGTGCGCCATGCGCTCACGGCGGACCTTCGAACGGGTCACCTCGACGCCGCAGCGCTCGCAGACGATGCCCTTGTAGCGGACCCGCTTGTACTTACCGCAGTAGCACTCCCAGTCCTTGGTCGGGCCGAAGATCTTCTCGCAGAACAGACCCTCCTTCTCAGGCTTCAGGGTCCGGTAGTTGATCGTCTCCGGCTTCGTCACCTCGCCGGAGGACCAGCTGCGGATCTTCTTCGGTGAGGTGAGCCCGATCTCGATGGCGTCGAAATTGTTGATGTCCATGTGATGCGTTCCTTACTTGGATCTATGCGCCGTGCGCGGAAAGGGGCGGGAGCGGTCCGATTGGACGGAGGCGTTACTTCGCCTCCGCCTCCTCGGGCTCCGCCTCGCCTTCCGGCTCGGAATCGGGCTTGGACTCGGCGGTCGTCGACTCGTCGGCAGCGCCGTCGCCGTTGTCGGCGCGGACGCCGGAGAGGTCGATGCCGAGCTCCTCCGCGGCGCGGAGCAGTTCGTCCTCTTCCTCCTCCATGCCGACGGCGCCTTCCTCGGTGACGAGGTTGGCGTCGAGCGACAGGGCCTGCATCTCCTTGAGCAGGACCTTGAACGACTCGGGGATCGACGGCTCGGGGATGTTCTCGCCCTTGACGATCGCCTCGTACGCCTTGACGCGGCCGACGGTGTCGTCTGACTTGACGGTGAGCATCTCCTGCAGCGTGTAGGCGGCGCCGTACGCCTCCAGTGCCCACACCTCCATCTCGCCGAAGCGCTGGCCACCGAACTGCGCCTTGCCGCCCAGCGGCTGCTGGGTGACGAGGCTGTAGGGGCCCGTGCTCCGCGCGTGGATCTTGTCGTCGACCAGGTGGTGGAGCTTGAGGATGTACATGTAGCCGACGGTGACGTCGCCCTCGTACGGCTCGCCGGTGCGACCCGAGAAGAGCTTCGCGCGGCCGGCCGAACGGGTGCCCTCACGCGCCTTCATGTCGAGCCCGAGGTCGATGCCTCGCTGCTCGAAGGTGCGCTCCTGCCACTTGACCAGCGCCTCGTCGACGTCCTCGACGGTGGCGCCGTCGAAGACCGGCGTCGCCACGTTGACGCGGGCGCGCTCGCCGAGCTTCTCCCGCTCCTTGTAGGAGTCGGAGCCGTCGTCGTACCAGCCGTTGGCCGCGACCCAGCCGAGGTGCGTCTCGAGGATCTGACCGATGTTCATTCGGCTCGGCACGCCGAGCGGGTTGAGGATCACGTCGACGGGGGTGCCGTCGGCGAGGTGGGGCATGTCCTCCTCGGGGACGATCTTCGAGATCACGCCCTTGTTGCCGTGACGGCCGGCGAGCTTGTCGCCCTCGGCGATCTTGCGCTTCGTCGCGACGAAGACGCGGACGAGGTCGTTGACCCCGGGCGCCAGGTCGTCGCCGTTGTCACGGTTGAACGTGATCACGTCGATGACGACGCCGCCCTCGCCGTGCGGGACCTTGAGCGAGGTGTCGCGGACCTCGCGCGCCTTCTCCTTGAAGATCGCGCGGATCAGCTTCTCCTCTGCGGTCAGCTCGGTCTCGCCCTTCGGCGTCACCTTGCCGACCAGCAGGTCGCCCGACGCGACCTCGGCGCCGACGCGGACGATGCCGCGCTCGTCGAGGTTGCGGAGCGAGTCCTCCGAACGGTTCGGGATGTCGCGCGTGATCTCCTCGTCGCCGAGCTTCGTCGTGCGCGCGTCGATCTCGTACTCCTCGATGTGGATCGAGGTGAGCTCGTCCTCCTTGACCAGCCTCTGGCTGAGGATGATCGCGTCCTCGAAGTTGTAGCCCTCCCAGGACATGAAGGCGACCAGGCAGTTCTTGCCCAGCGCGATCTCGCCCTCCGAGGTCGAGGAGCCGTCGGCGAGCACGTCGCCGGCCTTGACCTCATCGCCAACGTCGACGATCGGGCGGTTGTGCATGACCGTGCCCTGGTTCGAGCGCATGAACTTCTCGAGCTTGTAGGTGTCCTTCTGGTTGCCGCGCGTGACGACGATCCGCGAGGCATCGAGCTCGGTGACCTTGCCCGACTCCTCGGCGACGATCACGTCGCCGGAGTCGATCGCGGCGCGGCGCTCCATGCCGGTGCCGATCAGCGGTGCCTCGGTCTTCAGGAGGGGAACCGCCTGGCGCTGCATGTTCGAGCCCATCAGGGCGCGGTTTGCATCGTCGTGCTCGAGGAACGGGATCAGCGCCGTCGCCACGGACCAGATCTGGCTCGGGGAGACGTCCATCAGGTCGACGTCCTTGGGCGCGACCGCCTGGACCTCGCCCTCGCGGGCGCGGCAGAGGACCATGTCGCCCATCAGCTTGTTCGACTTCTGGTCGACCTCGGCGTTCGCCTGGGCGATCACCTTCTCCTCTTCCTGGGTCGCGTCGAGGTGGACGATCTCGTCGGTGACGACACCGTTCTTGACGAGCCGGTAGGGGGTGGTGACGAAGCCGAACTCACTGATCTCCGCGTAGGAGGAGAGCGAGCCGATCAGGCCGATGTTCGGGCCCTCCGGCGTCTCGATCGGGCACATCCGGCCGTAGTGGGTCGGGTGCACGTCGCGAACCTCGATCGGCGCGCGCTCGCGCGTCAGGCCGCCGGCGCCGAGCGCCGACAGGCGGCGCCGGTGCGTGAGGCCGGTCAGCGAGTTCGTCTGGTCCATGAACTGGGACAGCTGCGAGGAGCCGAAGAACTCCTTGAGCGCAGCGACGACCGGCCGGATGTTGATGATCGTCTGCGGCGTGATCGCGTCCGCGTCCTCGGTCGTGAGGCGCTCGCGGACGACGCGCTCCATCCGGTACAGGCCGATCCGGAAGGCCTCCTGGATCAGCTCGCCGACGGTGCGCAGACGGCGGTTGCCGAAATGCTCGTACTCGTCGAGGTGCTCCTCGACGGCCTCCCGCGGGTAGGTCTGCGCCTCGGCGGCGTAGTCCTTGATCGGGTTCTCCTCGTCGATCTCCTCGGGGATGCCGAGCAGCTTCGGCAGCGAGGTGAGCTCCTTGATCAGGGCGACGATGTCGTCCTTGGTCAGGGTGCGGTTGTCGAGGTCGATGTCGAGGTCGAGGCGCGCGTTGAGCTTGTAGCGACCGACCGTGGTCAGGTCGTAGCGCTTCGAATCGAAGAAGAGCTGGTCGAGGAGCGCCGTGGCGGCGTCGACCGACGGCGGCTCGCCCGGCCGCTGCTTCTTGAAGAGCTCGATCAGGGCGCCCTCCTCGGTCTTCGTGACCTCGGTGTCCGCGGCGATCGTGTGCCGCATGTAGACCGAGTTGTCGAAGAGGTCGAGGATCTGCTCGTCGGTGACGTAGCCCATCGCCCGCAGCAGCACGGTGACCGGCAGCTTGCGCTTGCGGTCGATGCGCGCGTAGACGCGGCCCTTCTTGTCGATCTCGAGCTCCAGCCAGGAGCCACGGGCCGGCATCAGGTTGGCGATGAAGACCTGCTTCTCGCGATCCTTCGGCGCCATCACGTAGGCGCCGGGGGAACGGACGAGCTGCGTGACGACGACGCGCTCGGTGCCGTTGATGATGAACGTGCCGCGATCGGTCATCCACGGGAAGTCGCCCATGAAGACGGTCTGCTCGCGGATCTCGCCGGTCTCCCGGTTCTGGAAGGCGACTTCGACGTTGAGCGGGCGCGAGTAGGTGACGTCCTTCTCGCGGCACTCGTTGATCGTGTTGACGGGGTCGTCGAAACGGAACTTGCCGAAAACGATCCCGAGGTTCCCCGTGTAGTCGGTGATCGGCGAGACGTCGTTGATCGTCTCGCGGAGAAGACCGCTTTCAGGATTGGTCAGCGCCGCGAAGGAGCGGCGCTGGATGTCGATGAGATTGGGGAGATCTAGGGGATTTTCGAGGCGAGAGAACGATCGGCGGGTAGGGGCAGCGACAGAGCGAGGCAACAGGCAACTCCTGGGAGTGACTCGAAGGTGGGCGAATCGGCGCGCTGGGCGGACGGCAGGCAAAAGCGCCGGTCCCGCGCGCGACGCACAAAGTTAGCACACGCCAACATGCGTGTCCAGGCACGCACTGCGTGAGGGGCCTCTCCACCCCGAGCCGCAGGATTGTAGCCGCAAAGCGGACGGAATTGGCGCGTTTCGCCGCGGCGGCTCCTGCGGCCGTCAGCGTTGGCCGTGCGAGCAACCGCGGCGGGACTCGTGCAGACACGGGGAGGGCCCGCTGCTCAGGTCAGGAGGATCGAGAGCTTCCGCGTGGCGGTGGAGCCGACCAGATCGTGAAAGCGGATCCGGACAGTCGAGCTGCAGCCGCTTGCCGCGGGCCAGCGCCCTGCGGATCCGGCGCTCCTGCCAGCGCTTACGGGGGCGCAGCTCGAGCCGGCCCTGCGGCCGCCGGCGACGGTCGCCTTCGCCGCCCGCAACGGGAAGTCGTGGCCGCCCTGGTGGATCGTGCCGCGGGCGCGGGCGCTGACGACCTCCGCCGCGCCGACCCGGACGCGTGACGTTGACGTGCCTGCCCTGGGGCTGGACCGAGGGCGCGGTGACGGCCAGCGAGTCGATGCCGGTGGCGTGCGCCGGGCCGGCGGTCGCTGCGGCGAGCAGCCCGACGGCGAGCATCGCCGGGACGAGCAACCCGCGAACTGAGAGCACCGCCATCGCCTTCGATCGTAAGAAGGTCCGGGACGCCCGCGCGCCGGTTCAAGACTCGCGGGCCCCCCGGGCCGTTAAAGGAAGACGCCCGGCGATGCCGGGCGTTTCCGAAAGGTGGCGCGGGGCCACCGGCACGCGTGGCCGAGCTACTTGATCTCGACCTCGCCGCCGGCCTCCTCGAGCTCGGCCTTGAGCTTGTCGGCCTCGTCGCGCTCGATGCCCTCCTTGATCGGCCTTCGGGGCCTCGTCGACCAGCGCCTTGGCCTCCTTGAGGCCGAGGCCGGTCGCCGCGCGGACGGCCTTGATCACCTGGATCTTCTTGTCGCCCGGCGGCGGTCAGGACCACGTCGACGGTGCCGCTCTCGTCCTCGGCGGCACCGTCATCCGCCGCCGCCGGCGGCGGCCGGGGCGGCAGCGGCGACCGCGGTCGCCGAGACGCCGAACTCCTCCTCGAGCGCCTTGATCCGCTCGGACAGCTCCAGCACGGAGATGCCCTTGAGCTCGTCGATCCACTCTTCAGTCGTAGGCATGTTCAGTTCTCCTCGTTCTCTGTTGTCAGTCTCTGCCGGGGCATCCGACGCCTCTGCGTCGGACTCGGACTCGGCCGTCGCCTCAGCGGCGGCCTCCTCCTCGCCCTCCGGTTCCTCAGGTTCATCTGAAGTCTCTGTCTCGGCCGCGGCGGCCGGCTCCTCGGCCGTCTCCTCCTCGGCGGGGGCCTCGGCCTCCGCCTCAGGCTCAGCGGCGGCCTCCTCGGCCTGCGCGCCTCCTCGGCCGGCGCCTCCTCGGCGGCTCGGCCTCCGCCTCCGGCTCCGCGGCAGCCTCCTCGGCCGGCGCCTCCTCGGCGGCGGGCTCCTCGGCCGGCGCGTCGCCGCCGACCAGGCCCTGTTCGGCGATCTGGCCGAGCTGGGTGGCGAGGCCCTGGACGAGGCCGTTGAGGCTGCGGACGATGCCGGTCAGCGGCGCGCGCCGCCATGCCGACGAGCTGGCCGCGCAGGACGTCGACGCCGGGCAGGCGCGCGATCGCCTTGAACTGCTCGGGATCGAGCGGCTTGCCGTCCATGATCCCGCCCTTGTAGGCGATCGTCTCGTGCTCCTGGATGAAGTCGGTGATCGCCTTCGCCGCGATCACGGCGTCGCCCTTGACGTAGGTGAGCGCGGTCGGCCCGATCAGGTGCTCGTCGAGCGCCTCGGCGCCGGCGTCGGCGGTGACGCGCTTGGCGAGCCGGTTCTTGACGACGGTGAAGCTCGCGTCGGCCTCGCGCAGCTTGGTGCGCAGCTCGGCCGCCTGCGGGACCGAGATGCCGCGGTAGTCGACCGCGAAGACGGCGCTCGAGGCCTCGAGCTCGCGCGCCGATCTCCTTGACGGCCGCCTGCTTCTCATCTTTGTTCATCGCTGTTCCTCTTCGGTCGTTCTCGAAGTCTGCTCCGAAGCCGCGCCCATGGCGACAAAAAAGCCCGCACGCAGGCGGGCTCGGGACGGTTGTCCGGGCTCCACCTGCACCGGCCTCGCGTCTGGATCTGACTCCTTCGGCGGTTATGGGGCTATCGCCCCGCCGGTGGTCTTCGGCTTCGGGATCGCGGCAGTGTAGGGAATCGGCGCAGCGCCCGCGATCGGCGACCGCAGTGGGCGGTTCGGCGCCGCCGGAAAAGTACGCTGGAGCGATGGAGCCCGAGGGGACGCCGCCGAAGACGAGGCGCAGGCGGGGAGTCGTGCTGCTCGTGCTCGGCGGGCTGCTCGTCGCCGCCGGGGCCCTGGCGGCAGGGTTCGCGCTCGGCGAGGGCCGCAAGGCCGACGCCGCAGACGCCGCCGCCACCCGTGAGCAGGCGGCGACGCTGACCGCCGCCGCGACCCGGGCCCGCGCCTGGTCCGACGGCCTGGCGCGCGGCATCGACGCGGGCACCCGTGCCGGTGCCCGCGCAGGCAAGCTGGCCGGACAGCGCAGCGGCCGCACTGACGCCTACTCGGCGCTCAGCGACGCCGAGGCCGGGAGTCGCTCGGAGTCGCGCTCGGACATCGGCTACAAGGGCAACGCCGGCCCGAAGCCTCGACGGCAACGGCAGCGTCCTCGTCGTCGGCGACAGCCTCACGGTCGGCGACGGCTCCTACATCAAGGACTTCCTGGCGCCGGTCAAGGTGACGATCAACGCCGAGATCGGCGACTCGAGCCCCGAGATCTACAAGCGCTTCGAGGACTCCTTCGACGGCTCGCAGTCGGTGGTCGTCTTCGACGCCGGCACCAACGACAGCCCGAGCTCGCCGCAGATCCTCGGCGCCCAGCTCGAGGCGGTCGCCGGCAAGGTCGGCAAGCGCTGCATGGTCGTGCCGACCGTCAACGGCCCGACCGTCAACGGCGTCGACTCCGCCGGGATCAACCGCGTCATCTACAGCTTCGCCGCCTCCCACCCCGGCACCCAGGTCCCCGACTGGGCCGGCGCCGTCTCCGAACATCCCTCGCTGCTCAGCCCCGACGGCATCCACCCGATCCCGGAGGGCGCCGCCTACCGGGCGAAGCTCATCGGCCAGGCCGTGCAGGCCTGCGGCGTCGGCGGCTGAGTGGCCGGGGCCGTCGCCGGCGGCTGAGCCCGGCGGCGGCCGCGGCGGCGGCGGGCGGGGCCGGGCCCGGCGGCTGCGGCGGCTCAGGCCTGCGTCCGCGGCCGGGCCCGGCGGCGGCCGGCCCCCAGCGGCGGAGGAGCCCGGCGGCGGCGGCGGCGGCCGATAGATGCCACATCGACTACCGCGGGCGGTGGTCGATGTGGATCGCAACCGTCGGAGGCGGCCCTCAGCCCTTGCCGATCTGGCCGGGGTCGGGCGCGGTGCCGCCCGGGCTCGGCAGCCCGGCGGCCTTGAACAGCTCCTCGAACGCCTGGCGGTAGGCGGTCGCGTAGGAGCCACGGAAGCCGAGCTTGCGCCCGTAGGCGAAGCCGGCCGCGTAGCCGCGGCGCTCGTCGCGGGAGCCGATGTCCTTGCCCTGCGCGACGCCCTCGGCCCGGGCCGCGTCGAGGTCGGCGCCACCCGAGTTGCCGATCAGATACCCGCCGCTCGCCGCCAGCAGGGCGATCGCGACGCCGGCGACGGCGATGCTCGCCCGTCGCTGCCCCTTCCCGGTCGCTTCGATGCCCACGGTGCAAATCGAACCACACCGGCCGCGATTGGCCCGCCTCCGCGCAAGCGTTCCGGCCTTTGCCCCCCAGGACGTGGCGAAGGCAGGAATACCTGCCGCGCCTGCGACCGCCCGCCCGCGCGCCGCGCCTGCGACCGCCCGCACGGGTCCGCGGCCGCGGCCGCGGCCGACCGTGCGGGTCCGCCCCCGCCGCGCCCCCGCGCGACCGCCCGCCCCGCGGCTCAGGGCCGGGCGACGGCGATCGCGGCGCGGGCGTTGCGCCGCGCCTTGCGGTCGCTGAGCTTGCCGCCACCGAGCTCGACGACGAAGGCGAGGCCGGGCATCTTCGCGTTCTGCCAGTCGATCGCCGTGCCGGGCAGATCCTCGCCCCGGCAGCTCGTCTTCATTCCGGTGATCCGGGCGTAGCGGCGCTCGATCGGAGCCCGCCCGTGGCACGGCACGAGGACCCGGTTCCAGGGCTGGTGGTAGTAGATCGTGACCTTCGGGCGCAGGCGCTTGACGAGGTCGCGGACGGCGCGCGACTCGGGCTCGGAGAACGGGTGCGGGCCGCCGGCGTAGGCGGCGTCGCCGCTCCAGCCGACCGAGAAGTTGCGGTTCAGATCGACGCCGTGCGCATTGGCGCGCGTGTGGCGCGAGTCGCCGTCGGGGTTGACGCTCTTCACCGTCCACAGCTCGACGCCGTGAACCCCCGCGTAGTCGTGGCGCAACCGCTTGATGACCTTGTGGCCCGCGGGCTCGTCGCCGTGGATCTGACCGACGATCAGCGCCTTGCGCTTGGCGCCCGGATCGCCGATCCGCTCGGCAACGAGCTTGCGGCCGTCGACGCTGTGGCCGAAGACGACGCGCTGCTTCACGACCCGCACCCGGGCGGTGGCCGGCGAGGGGTCCGCCTGGCCGGCGTCGTCGAGGGCGCGGACCTCGAACAGGTGCGAGCCGCGGCCGCCGAGCCGCAGCGGACCGGTCGGCGAGCTGCACGACCGCCAGCGGCCACGGTCGAGCCGGCACTGGAACGAGACCTTCGGCCCCGAGCCCGGCGAGCTGAAGCGGAACGAGCCCCGCGCCTCGTAGCGGGGCGAGGCGGGCGCGTGGGTGATCTTCGTCTGCGGCCCGGCGCGCTCGGCCGCTGCGGCGGGCGTCGCGACGAGCGCCGCGCCCAGGGCCGCCACCAGGGTCAGGCCGCGGCCGCGTCTCACTTGGCCATCAGGCCCGAGGGCGCCAGGTCGGCGCATGCCTCGCGCGCCTTCTGCAGGCCCTCGGGGTCGGACTGCGACGCCTTCAGCTGCTTGAGCTGTTGCTTGTTGAGCCCGTATGGATTGCGCTGAGCGGGCGAGCCCAGATCGCCGCCCTTGCCGAGATCGCCGGTGAAGCCGTGCTTTTGGATCTGCTTGACCTGCTTCTTGGTCGGGATCGGCGGCGGCGTCGCGCCGTGCTCCTCGATGCACTTGCGGAAGCGCTGGCCGGCGGGCGAGCGCAGCTTGCTGGCGATCCTGCCGACCTGCTCGCCGATCACCGAGCCCGCCCGGGGAGTCGTCCGCTGCTGCTCGGTGGTGGTCGTCGTCGACTGCCCGCTCTGCTCGGTGGTCGTCGCGGGCGCCGGCTTGGAGTCCGGCTTCGACTTGGTGGTGGAGCTCTGCCCAGTCGTGGTCGGCGCGGTCGTCGTCGGCAGCTGGGCCGCCGTCGTCGAGCTCGTCGAGGACTGATCGCCGCCCCCGCAGCCGGCTGCCGCGAGGATCAGCGTCGGCGGTCCCGGCGAGCAGCGCCGAGCGGATCACGCAGGCGCGGATTCGGGATCCCGCCCGCACTCGCTCCGCGCGCCCCGCAGCTCCGCCCTCGACCATGGAGCGAAGCTAACAGGCCGAACATGTGGACATCGGCGCACGCGGGTAGGCTGCCGGAGCAGTCATGGGTTGCTTCGTCGTCCTCTTCGCACTGATCTCGCCGCGCCTGGCGCTGTTCTTCGTCTGGCTCTTCTCGGACATCCTGAGCCGCGCCTACGCCGACTGGCTCGTCCCCTTCATCGGCTTCTTCCTGCTCCCCTGGACGACGCTCGCCTACGCGATCATGTGGGACATCGGCACCCACGGCGTGCACGGCATCGAGTGGTTCTTCGTCATCCTCGCCTTCCTCGCCGACCTCAGCTCCTGGTTCGGCGGCTCGAACCAGCGCCAGGCACGCAGCAGCTACTAGCCGCGAGAGAGCGGCCTACCAGAGGACGTTGCGCGCGTCGTAGTCGTGGAGCGCCCGGTCCTTGCTGATCAACTGCCCGCCGAGCTCGCGCGCGGTTGCGTAGATGATCCGGTCGGCCGGATCGCCGGGGAAGTCGG
Source organism: uncultured Solirubrobacterales bacterium (assembly GCA_963774395.1). Taxonomy (GTDB): domain Bacteria; phylum Actinomycetota; class Thermoleophilia; order Solirubrobacterales; family 70-9; genus CAXMST01. The sequence goes on from CAVZET010000001.1 coordinate 10,452, forward strand.
CCTCGGCGAGCAGGGCCGCCTCGACGGCGGCCGTCGGCGTCAGCGGCAGGGCGAGGACGCCGGGGCGCGCCAGCGCCTGGCGAATCCAGCGCCGCGGCTCCCGGTCGAGTCGGACGCGCCCGCGCACCATCAGCATCGCCACCTCCCAGCAGGAGATCGTCGCGACGCCGATCGTCTCCGCGCGCTCGATCGCCGCCCTCCCCTCCTCGCCGAGCCGTGCCGGCTCGCTGCACCACCAAAGCCAGGCGTGGGTATCGAGGACGACGTTCACGAGCTGCGCTCGGCGTCCCAGCCCTCCCCGAGCGGCGCCAGCAGCTCGGCTTCGTCGACGAGGAACTCAACGCTGCCCTCGAGCGAGGCGCCGTCGTCGACGGGCACGACCCGGGCGACCGGCTTGCCGTGCTTGGTCACGGTCAACTCGGCACCGCTCTCGGCGACCTCGTCGAGCAGCGCCAAGCAGCGCGCCTTGAATTGGGTTGCGGAGAGCTCAGTCACAGACCATGGTCAGATTACCATGGTCATCCACGTCGTTCTGCGACGACTTTGGGCCCTATATGGGCCCGTAGGTAGAGCAGAACGCGATCCGCCCCGCCCGGGTGCCGCCCGCGCCGCTACTCGGCGTCGGGGTCCTCGACCTCGAACGGCGAGTCGGCGGCGGAGATCTGCTCGAGCTCCTGCTCGGGCTCGGCCTCGATCTCGGCGGCGTCCGGCGCGGCGGCCGCCGGCTCGGCGCTGGCGCCGTGGCCGTTGGTCTCGGCCGTCTCCGCGTCGGGGGCCTCGAACGCCGCCGGCGGCGAGGATCTCGCCGGCCGTCGTGCGGGCGGTGTCGATCTTGATGCCCGGGACCCATCGTCGAGGTCAGCGTGACGCTGAGCAGGTAGCGGCCCTTGGCCGCCGCCGGCTTCGCCTTGACGATCTCGTCGATCACCGCGGCGTAGTTCTCGAGCAGCGCCTGCGCGTCGAAGCTCGCCTTGCCGATCGAGAGGTGGATGACCGCCTGGCGGTCGGTCCGGTACTCGACCTTGCCCGACTTCGACTCCTCGACGGCCTTGGCGACGTCGTCGGTGACGGTGCCGACCTTCGGGTTCGGCATCAGGCCCTGCGGGCCGAGCACGCGGCCGAGGCGGCCGACCTTGGGCATCTGGTCCGGGGTCGCGATCGCGACGTCGAAGTCGGTCCAGCCGGCCTCGACCCGCTCGGCGAGCTCGTCGGAGCCGACGAAGTCGGCGCCGGCCTCCTGGGCCTCGCGCGCCTTCTCGCCCTCGGCGAAGACGGCGACGGTGACGTCACCGCCGGTGCCGTGCGGCAGCGCCAGCGTGCCGCGCAGCTGCTCGTCGGCGTGGCGGACGTTGACGCCGAGGCGGATGTGGCACTCGACCGTCTCGTCGAACTTGGCCGAGGCGAGGCGCTTGAGCAGCGCGACGGCCTCGGCGGGGTCGTAGTGGTGGTTGCGGTCGACCTGCTCGATCGCAGCCCGGAACCGCTTGCCGCGCGCCATCAGAGGCCCTCCACGTCGACGCCCATCGAGCGGGCGGTGCCGGCGATGATCTTCGTCGCGGCGTCGAGGTCGTTGGCGTTCAGGTCGGGCATCTTGCGCTCGGCGATCGCCCGCGCCTGATCGACGGTGATCTTGCCGACCTTCTCGGTGTGCGGGACGGCCGGAGCCCTTCGGCGATCCCGGCGGCCTCCTTGATCAGGACCGCGGCCGGCGGCGTCTTGGTGATGAACGTGAAGCTGCGGTCTTCGAAGACCGTGATCTCGACCGGGATGATCGTGCCCGGAGTCCTGCTGCGTCTGCGCGTTGAACGCCTTGCAGAAGTCCATGATGTTGACGCCGTGCTGGCCCAGCGCCGGGCCGACCGGCGGCGCCGGGTTCGCAGCCCCGGCGGGGATCTGCAGCTTGATCAGTGTGAGGACCTTCTTTGCCATGTGTCTCGTCCCTTCCGTCCTCTGCCTAGACCTTCTTGACCTGGTCGTAGCCGACCTCGACCGGGGTCTCCCGGCCGAAGATCGAGACCAGCACCTTGAGCTTGGCCGCGTCGTCGTTGATCTCGGCGATCTCGCCGCTGAAGTCCGAGAGCGGACCGGAGATGACCTTGACCGTCTCGCCGATCTCGTACTGGGCCTGCGGCTTGGCGCGCTGCTCGGCGCCGGGGCCGCCGGAGACCGGCGCGCCCGACCGCCACCGCCGCCGGCGGTCGCGCCCGCCGGCACGGGGACCTCCTTCTGCAGCAGGTTGTCGACCTCGGCCGGCGAGAGCGGCAGCGGCTTGTTGCGCGAGCCGACGAAGCCGGTGACGCCGGGCGTGTTCTTGACCAGCCCCCAGGCGTCGTCGGTCATCTCCATCTGCACGAGCACGTAGCCCGGCATCGTGCGCTTCTCGACGCTGACCTTCTTGCCGTCCTTGACCTCGGAGACCTCCTCGGTCGGGAACGACGACCTGGCGGACCTTGCGGCCCTGGCCCATCGTCTCGACCCGGTGCTCGAGGTTGTGCTTGACCTTGTTCTCGTGACCCGAGTAGGTGTTGATCACGTACCAGCGGAACATCTTGTGAAGTCTTCTCTCGTTCGTTTCTCGTTTGCGAAGTAAGTCTTGAGTCGTTGTGCTGCTTGTGCTGCGTTTGCTGCCGGGCGGCCCTTGATCAGGTGATCAGGTGGTCGACGAGCAAGCCGAAGATAGCGTCGAGGGCGCCCAGGTAGGCGGCGGCCACGGCGACGAAGAGCAGCGTCACGGCGGAGGCCTGGACCAGCGTCTCGCGGTCCGGCCACTGCACCGGCGCAGCTCGGCGATCACCGAGGCGAAGAAGGCCATCAGCCGGTTGCGCTCGCGCTCGGCTTCTCCTCCTTCGGCGCGCGACGCTCGGCGCTCGCCCGGGCCTTGCGCTCGCGCTCCTTGGCCTCGAGCCGCTCCTTGCGGCGGGCGGCCTTGCGCTCCTCGCGGGTCTGGGCGGAGCTCGTCGCGACGGCGCCCTCGCCGTCCTCGCCGTCCTCGGGAGCCGACGTCGCCTCGGGAGCCGACGTCGCCTCGGGAGCCGTTTCGGCAGCTTCGGGGGCGGCGCCGTTGCCCTCGTCGATCCGGTCGGCCTGGGCGGCGCCGGACTCGAGCGCGGCCTCGAACTCCTCGACGTCGCCGGAGATCGGCACCTCGGTGTCGTGCTGGGCCTTCGCCTGCGAGCTGCGAGCGCGCTGCTCGAGCTGCTGCTGCCGGCGCTTCGCAGCCTCTGCCTTCCGTTGTGCCCTGGACTTCGCCATCGCGGTCAGTCGCCTCAGCGGGTCTCCTTGTGGGCCGTGTGCCGGCCGCACCACTTGCAGTACTTCGTCATCTCGATCCGGTCGGGGTTGTTGCGCCGCGACTTGTTCGTCTGGTAGTTGCGCCGCTTGCACTCCTCGCAGGCGAGGGTCGACGGCGATGCGTACGTCTCCGGCCATGGCTCAGCTCTGAATCTTCCTGGGTAGCTGGGTGGGTGGGTGAAAATCTGTGGGCGCCGGCGGCTCTGCTCCGCTCACGACTCCCTCGCTCCCGGCCGGCCGGCCGCGCCCCTTCTCACATGGGAGGGACGAGCGGCAACACACAGCCCCGGGCACGAGGTCCGCGAAGGATTGCACAGCCGCCTCGCGCATGGCATGCGCGCTGCGCCCGCACGGGCCCGGCGGCGGGCCGGGCTGCGGGCGGGCCGGGCGGCGAGCCGGCGGCGCGGGCGGGCGATGCGGCGGTGCCGCTGCGGAAGTCCTCCGGACTTTGCCACGCCTGAGGGGGCTAGGCCGGAGGACTGTGCAGGCGGGCTGCTCCGACGGGCGGGGGGTGCGGCGGCGCGGCGGCCGGGCGGGCGCGGCCGGGGGGTGAGGCGGTGCTGCTGCGGAAGTGCTCCGGGCTTTGCCACGCATGATGGGGCTAGGTCCGGAGGACTGTGCCGGCGGGTGCGCCGACGGGCGGGCGATCGCGGCGGACGGTGGCGGCGCGCGACCGGGCCTCGGCCGGAAGGTGGGGCCGGCTCCGAGGGCTGGCGCCGGACTCTCGCTCGAGATTGTGCAAATCGGTACCGTTTGCGGCTCAAATATAGGCTAGTTTGTATGTGAAATATGGTAGCGTAGCGCGTCGTGGACCACTACCTCCCGAGGGTCATCGACAGCGAGCTCGACGAGCTCATGGGGCCGTTGCCCGCCATTGCGCTCGAGGGGCCCAAGGGCGTCGGCAAGACCGCGACAGCCGAGCGCCGCGCGCGAACCGTGATCCGGCTCGACGAGCCTGCCCAACGTGAGCTCGCCGAGGCTGAACCCGCGCGCATCATCGACGGCACCCCGCCCGTGCTGCTCGACGAGTGGCAGCGCGTACCGGGGATCTGGGATGCGGTGCGGCGCGCCGTCGACGACGGCTCGCGCGGCCCGTTCCTGCTCACCGGCTCGGCCACGCCCAGCGTCGGGGAGGGACGGGAGAGGCACTCCGGCGCCGCGCGAATTGACGCACTCAGGATGAGGCCCATGGCACTGTCCGAGCGCCTGCAGGGACCGACGACCGTCAGCCTCCAAGCCCTGCTCAACGGCGACGGCGAGGTCGGCGGCGACACGGACTTCGGCCTCGGCGACTACACCGAGGAGATCGTGCGCTCCGGCTTCCCCGGCATCCGGGGACTCGAGGGACGCGCCCTGCGGACTCGCCTCGACGGCTACATCAGCCGCGTCATCGACCGGGACTTCAGGGACGAGCTCGGCACGGTAGTGCGCCGCCCCGAAACCCTGCGACGGTGGCTGGCGGCCTATGCGGCCGCAACCGCGACGACCACGAGCCTGGAGAAGATCCGCGACGCGGCGACTCAGCGGCAGAGCACCCCGGCGAAGACGACGGCCCTCGCATATCGCGATGCGCTCAGGCGGCTCTTCATCCTCGACCCCGTCGACGGCTGGGTCCCCACCGGCAGCCGGCTGAAGCGCCTCGCCCAAGGCGCCAAGCACCATCTCGCCGACCCGGCCCTCGCCGTCAGCATCCTCGGCCTGTCGGAGCAGAAGCTGCTTGGGGGCGAGGGCGGGCTCGATGCGATCCCACCCGACGGCGCCTTCCTTGGCGCCCTCTTCGAATCGCTGGTGACGCTCTCGGTGCGGGTGTTCGCGCAAGCGGCGGAGGCGGATGCCTTTCACCTGCGCACCTATGACGGCGGCCACGAGGTCGACCTGATCGTCGAGGGCCGCTCAGGTGAGATCGTCGCGCTCGAGGCCAAGCTCTCAGCAACGGTCAACGATGCCGACGTCAAGCATCTGCACTGGCTCAAGCGTGAGGTCGGCGATCGGCTTCGTGAAGCCGTCGTAGTGACAACCGGCGCACACGCGTTCCGCCGCACCGACGGGGTCTGCGTCGTGCCCTTGGCCCTGCTCGGCCCGTGAACGGCACCTCCGGCCCTTGCCGGCCTTGCCGGTCGGCCAGGCGCCCGGCCGGGCGGGGCGCGGCGGTGCTGCGGAAGTTCTCCGGACTTTGCCACGCATGAGGGGGCTGGGCCCGGAGGACCTGCGGCGGCGGGCTGCCCTCGCCCGGCCCGACCGCCCTCGCCCGGCCCGACCGGCCCCGCCTGGCCCGCCCGGCCGGCCCGCCCGGTCGGCCAGCCCCGCTCGCAGCGCTCAGACGACGCGCAGCACCGGCACGTCGAGACGCTCGAAGTCCCGGTCCCGGGTGTAGAGCGGCAGCGCGTGGGAGATCGCCGTGGCCGCGATCAGGGCATCGGCGGTCGCCGGCCGACCGCGGCCGGACCGCCGGGCCGCCGCCATAAGACGTCCGAAGTGCGGCGCGACGCGGGCGTCGACCGGCAGGACCTCGACGTTGCGTTCGACCGTGGCGAGGGCCGCCACTCGCCGCGCCTGACGCTCGCCGTCCGCGATGAGGATCCCGTGATGAAGCTCGCACAGCGTCACCACGGAGACCGCTGCCTCGGCGGGAAGCTCGAGCTCCACATCCGCCGCCAGCGCGATCAGCACGGATGTGTCGAGCAGCCCCCTCTCGCCCTCGGGCGCCGCCGTTACTCCCATCGCTCGAGTGGATCCGGACGGTCGAGCTCGGCGTCCCGATCCGCGCGCACCTCGGCCGCCCACGGATCGTCAGCCGCCAGCAGGCCGGCGAGCTCGGCGACGAGCACTTCCCGCGGGACGAAGCGCCGCGGCGGATCGGCCATCGGCCCCAACTCCGCGACCGGATGCCCGTGCACTGTGATCGTCAGCCGCTCGCCGGCCTCGACCCGGCGCAGCAGCGCCGCCGTGTTGTTGCGAAGCTCTCGCTGCGGCACCGTAGCCATAGGGCTACACCGTAGCAATGCGTCCGGCGGGCATGATCGGGCGAATGCCGCCGCGGATCCTCATCGTCGCCCCCAACCTCCTCTACGGCGATCCGAACCCGCGCTCGATCCGGGCGCGGCGGTTGGCGAGCGGCCTGGCGGGCCGTGGCTTCGAGGTCGAGGTGGCGACCTGGTGGTCGGGGATCGAGCCACAGCCCGAGCGGCCGCAGTGGCTCGGCGGCGCCCGCCTGCGGGCGATCGCCGCGACGAGCCCGCTCGCGGGCTGGGAGCCGGGCGCGGCCGCGGCGGATCTGCCCGATACCGAGGGCGAAGCGCTGGCGCCGTGGGGCGAGGCGCTGGCAGCGGCGATCGAGGAGCTGCCGGGTGCGCAGCGCCCCCAGCTCGTCCACGCGATCGGCGTCCCCGTCGGCGCGATCGTCGCCGGCGAGCGCATCGCGGGCTCGCTGGATGTCCCACTGATCGCCGACCTCGGCGATCCGTGGCCGGCGCCCGACGAGGCGGCCCGGGCCGAGCGGGCGCGGGCGCTGGGCGGCGCGGCGGCGCTCGTCACGACCACCGAGGCGCTCGCCGAGCGGCTGCGGCCAGAGCTCGCCCCCGGCGCCGAGGTCGCCCTGATCCCCAACGGCGGCGAGATCCGCCGCCGCCCCGACGGCCCGCCGCACGAGCCGCCCCTGTTCGTCCACATGGGCGCGATCAACGCCGGCCGCGTCGACCCGGCGCCCGCCTTCGCCGCCCTCGCGGCGCTACACCGCGAGGGCCGGATCGAGTTCCGCTCGCACACGACCGGCTTCGCGCCCGGCCTCGGCGATCTCCCCCACCCCCACCTGCCGCTGCTCGCCCACGCCGAGGCGCTCGATCTGACGGCGGCGGCGAGCGCCGCGCTCGTGCTCGGCAACGACGACCCCGCGCAGCTGCCGAGCAAGGCTTTCGAGATCGCCTGCACCCAGACCTGGGCCCTGTGCGTGCGCGAACGGGCCGACGATCCTGCCGTGGCGCTGCTCGAGGGCTCCGGCCACGCTGTCACCGCGGCGAGCAACGAACCCGCCGCAATCCGCGCGGCCGCCGAGGAGATCCTCGCCCGCGAAGCCCGGGAAGAGTTCCCCGAACCCGATTCCGCCCACACCTGGGCGGCGCGGATCGACGCGCTCGAGGAGCTGCTCGAGCGCGTCGCCCCCTAGGCCGGGACTACTCGCCTAGCCCCCGCTCGCCACGTAGCCGACCATGATCCCCATCACGCCCTTGATCTTCTCGGGGGCGTCGTAGGTGCTCGCCAGCCGCACCCGGTCGCCGGCGTGCAGCTCGCCAACGCCGCGCCGGCTTGCGCAGCCGCTGACGCTGTCGATGTGGCCCATGTAGTCGGGGTTGTTGTCGAAGCCGGCCTTGCCCGTGCAGAGCGTCTTCCCGCTCGTCATGTCGGCGAGCGTGATCGAGCGGCCGTAGTCGTGCAGGTGCCCGCCGACCGCGACGATCTTCCCGTCGAGCCTCGGCGAGACCTTGAAGTCCCGCATCTCGGTGTGCAGGCCGGCCGGCGTCGTGTACTCGGAGTTGCCGCAGCTGGCGATGTCGAACCAGAAGGGCGTCACCGGCTGCAGCTCCGAGGTGCCGTCGACGTAGTAGTAGGTCATCCGGATCGTCAGATCCTTGGCGGCGTCGCTCATGTTCATGAGGTGAGTGATCAGCCGCCACCGGTCAGAGGCCTGCACGGAGTAGCCGTAGCCCCGCGGCAGCACGAACGTCGTGCGCTCGTTCCCGGAGGCGAAGAAGCGCTCCGGCCAGCGCGAGCAGACCGTGTCGCGGGCGCCCTGGTTGAAGAGCACCACGTGATGGAGCATCGACATCGTGTTGAAGTTGGCCTCCGAGCCGTCGGCCTCGCGCAGATCGGGGACCATGCCGACGATCTGGCAGTTGTCACAGGGCTTCGCGATGTCGCCGCGGCCGCCCTCGAGGCTGCCGGGGTTGCCCATGCCGGAGCCGCCGGGAACGTTGAAGCCGGTGTAGTCGACCGTCGCCTTGTGGATCGCCGGCGCGTTGGCCAGCTCCGTACGGAAGCGCGATGGCCGGCAGGCGCCGTGGCGCCGCGCGCGCTTCAGCCGCACCTTGCCGACGGCGCTCTGCATGCCGCGGAAGTGGCCCTTGGCCTTGAAGATCGTGCGCCCATGGCGGCGCTTGACGGCGGTGAAGGTCCCGTCGCCGGAGCGGAAGCTTGCGTGCAGGCCCGCGCACGGGAGGCGGACCATCCCGCGCAGATCGCCGGCCGAGCTCGCGCCCTTGACCTTGACCGCGATCCGCTTGCCGGCTCCCTTTGTGGTCTCGCCGGCGTACTTGCCGCCCGGCAATGCCGGCGACGGCGATGCCTGCGCTGTGGCAGCGGCAACTGCGCCCAGGAAGAAGGTCGCGAGCAGCGTCGCGACGGCGCTCATCGTCTTGCTCATCTCAAACCCCTTTGAGTTGTCCCCTTCGGCCCGGCGAACTCGACTGCCGGGCTCGAGTCTGAGTGTGGCACAGGCGCTCGCGCGGTTCAGGGCGACGGCTCCGGGCCCCGTACGCCCCCGCCGCCCCAAGGC
>CAVZET010000002.1:0-9427 GCA_963774395.1 uncultured Solirubrobacterales bacterium
CGCGTCAGGCCCACTCTCTGCCAGGCGATCTCGCCCTGGAAGCGGGAGACGTCGATGCCCCGCGCTCTTGCCGAGCCGCTCGCGGGCAGCGCCAGGGCCCAGCCGGCAACCAGGCTGCAGAGTGCTGCGGCGATCGCGGCCGCGCGCACGGGTTCGCCTCGCGTGTCCCACCACAGGCGCATCGGGGAAGGATGACAGGGAGCGGGCCCGCCGTCAGCGGCGGTGCGCGCTCTGCAACATCGTTGGGATGTTGATCTCCCGCTCGCACGTACGCGAGCCGTGGTCGTAACCGCTGCCGCCGTTGCAGACGTCGCCGCCGCCGGGGCCACCCGCGAGGTGATCGCTGCCGCCGGCGCCGATGAGTGAGTCGGTCGCGGCTCCGCCGAGCATCCGATCGCCCCCGCTGCCGCCGCGGAGCAGGTCGTCACCGCCGCCCCCCCTCATCTGGTCGGGCCCATCTCCGCCTTGGATGCGGTCATTCCCGCTACTGCCGGAGATGCGGTCCTTGCCGTCGCCGCCGTCGATCTCATCGTTGCCGCCGTTGCCCGCAACGTGGTCGGCCCCGGCCTCGCCGCGCACCTTGTCGTCACCGCCGCCGCCGCGGACGTCGTCGTTGCCACCGCCGCCGTTGACGGCGTCGACGCCGGTCTGTCCGTCAGCTGAGTCGTTGCCGCTGCCGCCGTCGATCTGATCGTTGTCGCTGCCGCCGGTGATCGTGTCGTTGCCGGCGCCGCCGTCGATCGTGTCGTTCGCGGCATCGCCGCCGAGGATGTCGTTGCCGTCGCCGCCGTCGATCCTGTCCTCGCTGTCGCCGCCGGTGATCGTGTCGTTGCCACCGCCGCCGAGGAGCGAATCGTTGTCAGCGCCGCCGTCGATGGTGTCGTTGCCGTCGGACCCGTTGACGGAGTCCTCGCCGACACCGCCGGTGATCGCGTCGTTGCCGTCGCCGCCGTCGATGGTGTCGTTGCCGTCGCCGCCGTCGATGGTGTCGTTGCCGGTCGCCCCGTTGACGGAGTCCTCGCCGACACCGCCGGTGATCGTGTCGTTGCCGGTACCACCCACGATCGAATCGTTGTCGGCCCCGCCGTCGAGCCAGTCGTTGCCGGCGCCGCCGTCGATCGTGTCCTCGCCGGTACTGCCGAAAACGACGTCCTCGCCCGCGCCGGTCGTCACGGTGTCGTTGCCGCCGCCGGCGCAGACGGCGTCGTTGCCGCCCGCCGCGTCGATCACGTCGGCGCCGCCAAGGCCGATGAAGCCGTCGCTGCCTGCGGTGCCGATGAGATTGTCCGCCGCGTCCGTGCCGACGCGGTTGACCCGGACCCCTCCGCAGTAGAGAAGCTCGTAGGCCCCGATGTCCGGGTTGCTCCGCGGCGCGCCACGCTGATCATCGGCCGGGGCATCGGGCGGCCCGGCGTCGCGGGCCGGGCTCGCGGCGCCGAAGGCGACGGTCCAGGTCGGGCCGCCGTTGTTGGCGAGCGGCAGCAGCCGGGCGTCGGCGTCGGTGATGTCGCTGCCCGTGAGCCCGCTGATCGTGCACGAGTCCGTGTCGCCGATCAGGTTGTAGCCGTCCGAGGTGAACGCGGTGCAGTCCGGCGCCCCGTCGCCGGCCACGTTGTCGGCGACGAGCGCTCCCCGCCCGGTCACCGTCGTACCCGTGGACTGGTAGATGCCGCCGCCGTCGGATGCGAAGTTGTCGCTGACGGTCACGTTGTCGAGCGTCACCGCGCTGCCGGCGCTCTCGGTGTACACCCCGCCACCGTGGTAGGCGAAGTTGTTGTAGATCGTCGTGTTGCGGAGCGTGGCCGTACCCGTTCCCATGACGTTGACTCCGCCTCCGTTGTCGCCGGCGGTATTGCGGAGGAGCGTGCTGTCAGTGAGGAGCAGATCGGCGCCTGCCGCGGTGACGGCGATCCCTCCCCCGTCGCCGGAGGCATCGTTGTCGGCGATCGTCGAGCGCGTGACGATTCCGGTGGAGTCCGCCCCGAGCCAGATGCCACCGCCCTCGGTGCCTGAGGCCCGGCGCACCAGGGAGTCCTTTAGGACCAGCGTTCCCCCGTCGCTGACGCGGATGTTGCCGCCGTCGCCCCCTGTGTTGGGCTCGCCGTGCTGGATGACGAGGTTCGAGAGGGTTGCTCTCGCGGAGCTGCCGAGAACGTCGAAAACGCGGTCGTAGTACTGGGCGTCAATGGTCGTGGTGCCGTCCGCCGGTCCCTCGATGGTCAGCCCCGAGAGGATGTCGAGGTCGCCTGCAACGGCCGTGTCGTCGGGGGCGCCTCCACCGCCGATGTTGTAGGTGCCTGCCTTGAGCTCGATCACGTCGCTGCCGCTGCCCGCCGGGCAGCCTCCCTTCGGCGCGTCCGTGTTCGCGGCGATCACGGCCGAGCGCAGCGAGCAGAGCGAGGCGGAGCTCGTGTTTGCGAAGGTGTCGGGCTCGATCGTCCGGGCCGCCGCAGGAGCGCAGGGCATCGCCAGCGCTACGGCAAGCGCGCCAAGGGTGAACCCGATCCCCCTCGATCTCCCCATCGTGAGGCAAACTACCAGTGGAGACCGCACTTGTCGCGACAACGACAAAGCGAAGCACACGAGCGGATCCTCGCGCTGGTCCGCCGTATCCCCGAGGGCCTCGTCACCACCTACGGCGAACTGAGCCCGGGAGCGCCGCGGCTCGCCGGGGCGGTGCTCGCGTCTTGCGAGGATCCGGAGGTCCCCTGGCAGCGGGTCGTGCGCGCCGACGGGTCGCTCGCGCAGGGGGAGCGTCAACGCCGCCTGCTCGAAGCGGAGGGAGTGCCCTTCCGGCATGCCCGCGTCGATCTCGAACTCGCGCTCGTGCCGGGCGCCGAGCTCGAGCGAAACCTGTAGGCGCCCGCGCCCGCTACCCGGCGCGCGCCTCGAGCACCGAGACCCGCGCGGCCCCGCGAGCCGCGCCGGGCGCTTCATCGCCAGAGTGAATGCGAGCGCCGGCAAAGCCCGAGGCTTCGAGCAGGGCGATCGCGTCAGCAGGGTCGTCGCAGGGGAAGTGGACGCTGCCGCGCACGAAGGCGCCGAGTGCGAGCATGAAGCCGCGTTCCGGGACGCCGTCGTTGCCGTGGCGGAGGTTGAGGTCGGAGAGGTAAACGCCGGTCGGAAACTCGGCGAGCCCGGCCGCGATGCGCCCCCAGAGGTCTGCCACGGCGCCACGCGGAAAGTAGTTGAGCAGCCCCTCCGTGAGGATCGCCGTACCGCGCCCGGGGTCGAGCGACGCAAGCAGCTCGGTGAGGCTGCCGGCGCCCGAGGCCGCGAAGGCGTCGAGCTCGGCGACCCGGTGCGCCGCCCCGGCCCGCGCCAGCGCCGCCCGCTTGCGCTCGGCCATCGTCGGCAGGTCGGCCTCGACGTAGACGAGCTCGTCGAAGCGGCGCCCGAAGCGCAGTCCGCGCCCTGAGAGGCCGGCGGCGATCTCCACCACCTGTCCGACTCTGCCCGACTCGATCTCGGCTGCGAGCAGGCCGTCGATGAGGCGATGGCGGGCGAGCAGCGACGCCTCGAGGGTGCCGAGCCCAGCGATATCCGCCGTGGTCAGCAGCGGCCACAGACCCGCGTAGAGGAGGCGACCCTCGAGCGTGCCGAGGGCGTCGTCCGAGAGGCCGTTGCGACGCCAGACCTCGGCCGTGTAGTGGGCCGTCGGGCTGATCGCGTCGGGTCCGCGTGAGAACACCATTCGAGCCTACCCAACGCGGCCGCAAGCGCCGCAAGCATGCCGTAGCACGCCGGCGAGGCCGTCCGGTCGGTCGCCGATGCCGCCGTCTACGGCGCTCGCTCGGTCGTCACCCGCGCGCAGACGGTGATACCCGGTAGCTGAACCGGGTACACCCGGGAAACACTGCGCACCTGAGGCGCGTTGGCCCCAGCACGCCCCCGCCTCAATGAACGGAGGTGCGCTTGCGCCCCGGGGCCCGGTTCGCCGGCCCCGGGGCGCTTTTGTTGGCGCCCCGATTAGGATCCGCGCCGATGGCGGAGGGGAAGGAAGAGGCGTCCGGCGCGGAGAAGCGGATCCCGCGCAATCGAGAGGACGACTACACCGACGACGCTGCGGCCGCCCGCCGGACCTTCGCCGCCGAGCGCACCGGGGCCTCGCTCGAGCACGTCGGCTCGTATTCGATCGATCCCGGCACGACGCGCGGCAACATCGAGAACTTCGTCGGCGTTGCCCAGGTGCCGATCGGTCTCGCCGGCCCGCTGCTGGTTGACGGCGAGCACGCCAACGGTGAGTTCTACGTGCCGATGGCCACGGCTGAGGGAACTCTCGTCGCCTCCTACAACCGGGGGATGAAGCTGCTGCGTGAGGCCGGTGGGGTGAAGACGACCGTGATCGACGACCGGATGCAGCGTGCGCCCTCCTTCATCTTCCCGAGCGCCCGCGAGGCCCGCGCCTTCGGCGAGTGGCTCGAGACGCGCTTCGAGCCGATCAAGGAGGCGGCGGAGGCGACGACTTCGAGCGGCAGGCTGCAGAACATCGAGCAGTACTCGGCGAGCCGCATCATCTTCACGCGCTTCAACTACACGACCGGTGATGCGGCGGGCCAGAACCTGACCGGCAAGGCGACGGCCGCCGCCTGTAAGTGGATCCTCGCCAACTACGACGGGATCGAGCAGTTCTTCCTCGAATCCAACTTCGCGACCGACAAGAAGAGCTCGCAGGTGAACATGCTGCGCACGCGCGGCAAGCGCGTCGTTGCCGAGGCGGTGATTCCTGATGACCTGATCGGCCGCAACATGCGTTCCGGCACCGAGCTCATGTTCCGCGCCCGCCAGGTTTCGACGCTCGGCGGCTCGATGGCCGGCGTCAACAACAACGGCTCGCATTCGGCGAACGGGATCACCGCGATGTTCATCGCCACCGGCCAGGACGTCGCCAACGTCGCCGAGTCCTCCGCCGCCTACGTCTACACCGAGCTCCGCCCCAACGGCGACTACTACTACTCGATCACCATCCCAGCCCTGATCGTCGCCACCTACGGCGGCGGTACCGGCCTGCCGACCCAGCGCGAGTGCCTCGAGCTGATGGATTGCTACGGCTCCGGCAAGGTCCACAAGTTCGCCGAGATCGTCGCGGCAACCGTGCTCTGCGGCGAACTCAGCCTCGGCTCGGCGATCGTTGCCGAGGAGTGGGTAGAGGCCCACGACCTATACGGCCGCAACCGCTGATCGCGGGCCTCGGCGCCCTCTGACGCGGCGCCTGGCCGCACCCACTCGGGGCTTATGTGGCTCCGCCACACCGCGCCCCTGACGTCGGCGCTCCCTGACGCGGCGCCTGAGCGCACCCGCGCGGTGCTTATGTAGCTCCGCTACACCGCACACCGCGCGTGCACGCTCATGCTTGGTCAGGGAGCGCCTTCACCCTCGTTGGGCGGGGCGTTGCAGGCCCGGGGGTCCAGCCGGGGTGGGGGCTTGAATCGGGGCGATGAGTGAATCGATTGCGCTGGTTGTCGCCGCCCTTGCCCTTCTCGCGCTGATCCGCACCGCTGTTGCCTATGCGCGCTACCGGGCCCTGCATCCCTATGACGAGGACGACCTCGAGGCTGCCCGGCGGGATGCGGCCGGGCGCAGCCGCGCGACGCGTCGCGGCCGAGCCGTCGAGCAGCTCGCGCCCTTTGCCCCTGAGTTCGCGGAACGCTTCGACCCCGCCGACGCCCGCTTCCTCGGCGCGCCCGTCGACTTCGTCGTCTTCGACGGCCTCGCCGCCGGCGATCTGCGCGAGGTCGTGCTGATCGAGGTGAAGACCGGTCGCAGCCGCCTCAACGGCAACGAGGTTGCCGTCCGCGAGGCGATTGCCGAGGGCCGCGTCGCCTACGAGTTGCTGCGGCTCTGATCCTCGCCCTCGCGTGGCGCGTCAGGGTGCGTTGCGGGTTCGCAGATTCGGCGTAGGATCGGCCCATGGACGCGGAGCTGATCGGGAACTCCGAGGCGATCGAGGCCTGGAACGGCGTCCTCTTCGACCGCTTCGTCCAGTTCCGCGACATCGTCTGCACCGGCCTCGGCATCCATGGCGCCGCGGCGCTCGAGCTCTACCCACCGGGCGCCGGTGAGCGCGTCCTCGACATCGGCTGCGGCTTCGGCGACGAGACGCGCAGAATCGCCGGCCTCATCGGCACGGAGGGCCAGGCGGTCGGCGTCGACGCGGCGGAGCGCTTCGTCGATGCGGCTCGCGCCGAGGCGGAGCGGGATGGAGTCACCAACGCCTCCTTCGAGGTCGCCGACGTGCAGCACGAGGTCCCCGGCTCCGGCTACGACAGAGTCTTCTCGCGGATGGGGACGATGTTCTTCGAGAACCCGGTGGCGGCGCTGCGGAACGTCCGCTCGGCGATGCGCCCCGGTGGCTTGCTGACGATGGTCGTCTGGCGCCAGAAAGCCGAGAACGTCCTCTTCTTCGAGGCTGAACGGATTACCGAGCGCTGGCTCACGCACCCCGACGAGACCGACGAGCCGACCTGCGGGCCGGGCCCGTTCTCGATGGCGAATGCCGACACGACGAGCGGCATCCTGCGCAGCGCCGGCTTCGACGCCATCACGCTGACCCGCAACGACGTCCAGATGCGCCAAGGCGAGAGCGTGACCGAGTTCGTCGACTTCATCACCGCGATCGGCCCCGCAGGCGAGCTGATCCGCGTCAACGAAGCCGAAGGCGAGCGCCTACGGCCGACGATTGAGCAGGCGCTGCGCGAGGAGCTGGCGGACTACGAGACGGCCGACGGCGTCTACGCGCCGACCTCGACCTGGATCGTCGCCGCCCGGAACCCGGCCTGAGCCGGCCGTCCCGGGCGGCTCCGAGCCGCGGTCGTCTGACGCGTGCCTCCGGGCACTGTGAGCGAGTCACGGAAGCCGGCTGACCCGCTTTGCCAAGATCCCGCCGCGTGACCCCCCGGATGCACGCGTACGTGGAGCACGCCGCCTGATGCGGCGGCTCGCCGGCCTGTGCACGCGCCACCGGGGGAAGGTCTTCCTCCTCTGGCTGGCATTGCTCGTGGGCTGCGGCTTCGCCGCGGGCGCCGCCGGGTCGAGCTACTCAACCAATTTCGAGCTGCCAGCCTCCGATTCGCAGCGGGCGCTGGATCTGCTGCAGCAGCAGTTCCCGCAGCAGTCGGGCGGCGAGGTCCAGGTCGTTTTCGCGAGTCAGGACGGCAAGCTCACCGACCCCGCCGCCAAGCGGCAGGTGCAGTCCGTGATCGGCCAGGTCGCCGATGTCAAGGGCATTGCCTCCGTCGACAGTCCCTTCGCGAAGGGGGGCGCGATCTCGCCCGACGGCACCGTCGGTTTGGCCACCGCCGAGCTGACGACACGCTCCTTCGACGTCTCCAGCGCGACCACCGACGCGCTCTTTCAGATCCGAGACAAGGCCAACGCCGATGGCGGCGTGGGGGTCGAGCTCGGCGGCGAGGCGATCCGGGACGCACAGCAGTCGAACAGCAACGCGACCGAGGCCATCGGCCTGCTCGCCGCGATCATCGTCCTGCTGATCATGTTCGGCTCCGTCGTCGCGATGGCACTCCCCGTGCTCACCGCGGTCGTCGCCCTCGGCATCGCGCTCAGCATCGTGACGCTGCTCACGCACATCTTCGACACGGCCGACTTCGCGCCCCAGCTCGCCGCGATGATCGGCCTTGGCGTCGGCATCGACTACGCACTCTTCGTCGTCACCCGCTTCCGGTCCGGGCTGCAGGCGGGCCTCGAGACCGACGAGGCCGTGATCGTCGCGATGGACACCGCCGGCCGGGCCGTCTTGCTCGCCGGCGCGACCGTCTGCATCGCCCTGCTCGGCCTCTTCGCCGTCGGTGTCAGCTTCCTCTACGGACCGGCGCTCGCCTCGGCCCTCGCGGTGCTCGTCACGATGGCCGCCTCGCTCACCCTGCTGCCGGCGATGCTAAGCAAGGTCGGGCCGCGCATCGACCGCTTGCGCATCCCGGGCATGCGAGGCGCGACGGGCGAGGAGGGCCGCCTGTGGTCGCGGTGGAGCACCGCCATCCAGCGCCGGCCGTGGACGGCCGCGATCGCGACCGTCGCTCTTCTCGTCGCGCTCGCGATCCCGACCCTGTCCA
The DNA here is from genome assembly GCA_963774395.1 of uncultured Solirubrobacterales bacterium. Classification (GTDB taxonomy): domain Bacteria; phylum Actinomycetota; class Thermoleophilia; order Solirubrobacterales; family 70-9; genus CAXMST01. The sequence goes on from CAVZET010000002.1 coordinate 8,070, forward strand.
TCCAGATCGGTAACCCCGACGCGGGCACCGACCAGCCCGGCCAGACGAGCCGCAAGGCCTACGACTTGCTTGCCAAGGGCTTCGGGCCCGGTTTCAACGGTCCGCTGCTCGTCGTCAGCGACGTGCAGGGAGTGAATGACCCGAAGGCGACCGCGGCCGAGCTCCAGCGGGACCTCGGATCGATCGAAGGTGTCGCCACGGCGGCCGCGCCGGTGCTCTCGCCGTCGGGCACCGTCGAGTTGATCCGCGTCTTCCCGACCACCGGACCCCAGGACGCGGCGACGCAGGACCTCGTCGACCGGATCCGCCAGCAAGCGCTTGCACCCTTCGATGCGAAGACCGGCGCGGTCACCCACCTCGGCGGCGAGGCCGCGATCACCGATGACTTCTCGAGCTACGTCGCCGGCAAGATGCCGCTCTTCTTCGGGATCGTGATCCTGCTCTCGGCGTTGCTGCTGCTCGTCGCCTTCCGCTCGGTCCTCGTCCCCGTGAAGGCGGTGCTGATGAACATCCTCAGCATCGGTGCCTCGTTCGGGGTCGTCGTCGCCGTCTTCCAGCACGGCTGGGGCAACGGGTTGATCGGCGTCTCGGAAACCGCCCCGATCCCCTCGTTCCTGCCGATCTTCGTCTTCGCGATCGTCTTCGGCCTCTCGATGGACTACGAGGTCTTCCTGATGTCGCGGGTGCGCGAGGAGTGGGACAAGCGCGGGGATGCGAGCGCCGCGGTCCAGCACGGCCTTGCGAGCACCGGTCGCGTGATCACCGCGGCGGCGACGATCATGATCTTCGTCTTCGCCAGCTTCGCCCTCGGCGAGGATCTGATCGTCAAGTTGTTCGGCGTCGGGCTCGCCGCGGCGATCGCGATCGATGCCTTCCTGATCCGCAGCCTGCTCGTGCCGGCGATCATGGAGCTGTTCGGCGACCGCGCCTGGTGGCTGCCGTCGTGGCTCGAGCGGATCGTGCCGCGCCTGCGGATCGAGGCGGAGGAGCCGGGGCCGCCTCCGGCCCCGACGGGGGCGGAGCAGTAGCCCTACGCCGCGGCCGGGCTCAGCCCCTGCCGCGGCGTCGCACCGTCTCGCAGCCGGAGATCCGGTCGCCGGGCCCGCGCAGGCACAGGTCGCTGCCGCCGCGTCCGTGGACGATGTCGGCGCCGGCGCCGGGTTCGATCCGATCTGCGCCGGCGCCCCCGCAGATGACGTCGCGGCCGCCGAGGCCGCGGATCCTGTCGCGGCCGGCGCGCGCGGCGATCACGTCGCGGCCGGGCGTGCCGCGGAGCAGATCGCGATGCGGGGTGCCGACGAGCGTCGCCGGGTGCCCGGCGCAGGAGCGTGGCGGCTCCGGCTTCGTCCCGTCGGCGG
>CAVZET010000003.1:0-100669 GCA_963774395.1 uncultured Solirubrobacterales bacterium
GCCGTGGAAGGGGGCGGAGTAGGGCCGGTCGTTGAAGGTCCCGACGAACGTCTTCGGGCCGCGCTCCAGCAGCTGCAGGTGCTCGTCCTCGGCGACCTCCTGGCTGAAGCGCACGCAGCGGTAGCAGAGGATGCAGCGCTCGCGATCGATCTTGATCAGCGGGCTCAGCGGGATCGGCTTCTGGAAGTGGCGCTTCGGGTCGGTGACGCGACTGCGGCCGGGGCCCCAGCCCATCGAGATGTCCTGCAGCGGGCACTCGCCGCCCTTGTCGCAGACCGGGCAGTCGAGCGGGTGGTTGACGAGCAGGAACTCGACGACCGCGTTCTGCGCCTCCTTGACCCGGTCGGTCTGCGTGTAGATCACCATCCCGTCCCGGACCGGGGTCGAGCAGGAGGTCTGCAGCTTCGGGATGCCCTCGATCTCGACGAGGCACATCCGGCAGGCGCCGACCGGATCGCCGAGCTTCGGCTCGTAACAGAAGACCGGGATCTCGACGTCGCCCGACTTGGCGGCATCGACCAGCATCCGGCCTTCCGTGGTCTCGATCTCGACGCCGTCGACGACGATCGTGATCTGCGGTTTCTCGGCCTTGCTCAAGCGGTCCGACCTAGTGACAGAGGGAACTTGCGAGTGACGTCGATCACCCGCTCAACCTACCTGAACGGGCCCCTAGGTAGGCCCTCGGGCGTGCCGGGCTACCCGGGTGGGCCCAGCTGCGACTGGTACTGGTTCTCGAGCGGGGTGTCGGGGACCTTGATCAGCCCCCGCGTCGGCCGGTCGAGGTCGGCGATCACGAAGAGCAGGAAGGCAACGAGCCCCGCGATCACGAAGACGGCGCTGCCCCCGCGCCCGATCATCGCCAGGTAGCCGGCGAGCAGCGCCAGCGCGACGGCGCCGCCGATCACTTCGAGCAGCAGCACCGGGTGCGGAACCCGGTTGGCGAGCGCCGCCTGTCGTGTGCCCTGAGCATCGATCATGTCGTTCAGCGTCTCGACGTACAGACGCGGTCCAGTTGCGAGCGGCTGCTCGGCGACGGCGCGCCGGGCCAGGGCCCAGAGGCGTTCCTGCAGCGACTCCTCGTTCGCCACGGCCGCCTTCTCCGTGTCGCTGCCGGGGACCCGGTCGGCGACGTCGACCGCCTGGTGCGCGTAGCTGTCGAGCAGCTTGAGGGAGGGGCCGCGGATGCCCGGCTCGAGCATCTGTGCGCGCAGATACGTCGTTCCGATCGCGTTCGCCTCGCCGACGATCGTGGCGCGTCTGTCCTCGTAGCGGGAGAGTGCCAGCGAGAGGCCGAAGGCGAGGATCAGCCCGACGACCCCGAGCAGCGCTCCCTGCAGCACGCCGAGCGGCTCGCTGAGGTGCTCGCTCAGGTGTCTGGAGTGCCGGCCGATCCAGGCGCCGAGCGCCGTCGCCCCGAAGGTTGCGCCGACGATCACCAGCGCTAGGACCCATGTCGGCAAGTCGAAGAGAATGCCAGGAAACTATGCGCTGGGCAGGCGGCACTCGTAGCCCCGATCGGGTGAGACGGCGCATGTCTTCTGCGGGTAAGTACTGAGTGAGGCCCCGCCCCGGCCCATAACGTGCCCTTCGGCCCAAGCCTGGGCACGTGGCAGATCGCTGGAGGTCGACGCACCATCGGGGTACAAGCGAGCAGCGAGAACGCAGCGGCACCCGTTCCGCTGCGCCTGCCAAGCCCGGCATGGAGCCCCGAACGGGGGCTGATCACGCGGCGGCGCCTGGTCGAGCAACTCGACGTGAACGCGCGCTGCGCAATGCTCTTGCTGGCGGCGCCGGCCGGATCCGGCAAGACGACACTGCTGACCGAATGGGACGCCGCCGACCCGCGTCCGTTCGGCTGGGTGACGATCGACGATCGCGACAACGATCCCGTCTTCCTCGCCCGGACGCTGGCCACGGTCCTCGACTCGATCGACCCGGTCGATCCGGCCGTCTTCGATCTGCTCGTCGGCGCCCGCCCGGGTCTCATCTCCTCGGTGATCCCGCGACTGGCCGCGCTCGTGGCCGCCCGCGAGCGCCCCTTCGTCCTCGTCCTCGACGACTTCCAGCTCGTCTCCGATCCAGGGGCGCTCGAGCTGATCCGTGCACTGGCGATGGCGATGCCCGAGGGGTCGCAGTTGGCGGTGGCGACCCGCGGCGATCCGGGACTCAAGCTCGGCCGGCTGCGCGCTGAGGGTCGCCTCGCCGAGATCGGGCCGAAGCCCCTGGCAATGACGCGGGGCGAGATCGCAGCGTTCCTCGAGGTCGCCGGGATCGAGCTCGGTCCCGGCCCACTCAAGGAGCTCGCGGAGCAGACGGAGGGTTGGCCCGTCGCGGTCTACCTGGCCGCCCTCTCGCTCGCCGATGCGCCCGATGCCGACGACGCGATCCGGCGCTTCACCGGAGAGGACCGCGTGATCGCCGACTACCTGCGGGAGGAGTTGATCTCGGTCCTCGAGGAAGGGGATCGCACCTTCCTGATCGAATGCTCGGTGCTCGAGCAGCTCGACGGCGAAGCCTGCGACGCGCTGCTCGGCCGCCAGGGATCGGCCGAGGACCTGCGCCGGCTCTCGCAGTCGAACCCGCTCGTCATTCCGCTCGACCGCTTCGACCGCGACTTCCGCTATCACGCCCTCTTGCGCGAGATGCTGCTCGGCGAACTCGAGCGCCGTGGCTCTGGCCGCCTCCGGGAGCTGCAGCTGCGCGCGAGCGGCATCTACGCCGAGCGGGGCGATCCTGATCGGGCGATCGAGCACGCGATCGCCAGCGGTGATGAGGTTGCCGCCGGTCGCCTGCTGTGGGAGCACGTGCCCGACTACGCGAGCCATGGGCGCGTCGCGGGTGTCGCGGCGTGGCTGGCGCGCTTCGGCGACGCGACGATCCTGGCGAGCCCGCAGCTGGCGTTGACGCAGGCGACGCTCGACCTGAGCGCCGGCGACGGCGCCGGTGTCGACCGCCTGACGGCGGCCGCGCGGGCAGCGCTCGAGTTCGTGCCCGAGGACGAGCGCTCCTCGATCGAGTTCGGGGTGGAGCTCATCGCCGCCGCCGGCGGCGCCGCGGTTGCACTCCCGGATGCGCGTGGTGCCGGCGCCAGAGCCCGCGCCGTCCTTCCCGAGAGCGATCCGTGGCGCTCGCTCGCCTGCTTCATCGAGGGCGTCGCCCTGCATCTCGGCGGCGAGGGGGATGGCGCCGCCGAGGCGCTCGCCGAGGGCGCCCGGCTGGGTGACCGCGCCGTGCCGAGCGTCCGCAGTCTCTGCCTCGCGCAGCATGCGCTCCTACTGCTCGACGCCGGTGCCGAGACCGAGGCCTGGGCGCTCGAGGAACGGTGCGCGGCGACCGTCCAGCGCTACGGAATCGACGGGCACGAGACTCAGGCGCTGGTGATCGCGGTGACGGCTTTGATCAAAGCTCGCCGCGGCCGGGTCAATGATGCCGTCACGGCGGCGCGCCAGGCCGCCGCGCTGATCGCAGCGATCACCGGTATGAGTTCCTGGTACGAGGCCGAGGCGCGGATCGTCCTCGCCCGGGCGCTGCTGCAGCTCGACGACTTCGCCGGCGCCCGTCGCTGGCTCGACGAGGCCGAGCCGCACGTGCGGCGGGCCGTCGGGGCCCCCGTCCTCGAGGAGATGCTCGGCCGGGCACGCGAGGAGGCCGCCGCCACCGGTGGCGAGGCCCGCTGGCCACTGACCCCGGCGGAGCTCCGCCTCCTGCACCTGCTGCCGACCCACTACAGCTTCCGGGAGATCGCCGAGCAGCTCTACGTCTCGACCAACACCGTCAAGTCGCAGGCGCGGTCGATCTACCGCAAGCTCGGCGTCACATCGCGCGCCGAGGCGGTCGGCGTCGCCCAGGCTGCGGGGCTGATCGCGGGCACCGAGCTGCCCGGCTCGGGGGCGTCGCGCGAGGCAGCAGCGGCGATCCGGCCGCCCGGCTGAACGCCCTCACCCCGTTCGGGTGATGATCGCCGACGCCGCCACCCATAGCTTTCGGACTCGGCGACGAGGCGGCAATGAGGAGACATGGGCGCGAGCGAGACCGAGGTTCACAGGGCGTTGGCGGAGGTCGCCTCGGGCCGGCCCGAGGCGTTGGCCGGAGGGCTCGGCGGGCAGCTGCCGGCCTCGGCCCTCGGTGAGCGCACCGTGGCGCTCGTCCGTCTTGCCGTTTTTACTGCGCTCGACGCGCCGCCCGCCGCCTACGGTCGCCAGGTGACGGCCGCGATCGATGCCGGGGTTACGCCCGCCGAGTTGTTGGAGCTGCTTCGCGCCGTCGCGCCGTTGGTCGGGGAGGCGCGGGCGATCGCCGCCGCCCCCGAGCTGATGCTGGCGCTGGGCATGGGTTTGCCGGGCGCTGCCGCGGGGGACCACGGGCCATGAGCAAGCTGGTGGTGCGCCGGACCCCGCTGCTACGGGCGGTCGCGATCGCGACCGGCTCCTACCTGCCGCCCCCGACGCCGCCACCGGTGGCGCCCCCGGCCTCACCCGAGCCGCGGCGGCTGCCGTCAGCCGGCGACGCGCGGTCGCTCGCCCGCTGAGTCCGGCGCCGAGGCCCGGGCGAGGATCACCGCGCCCGCAAAGAAGCAGAGCGCACCGAGCGCCGTGTTCCAATTCGCAGCCGCGAGGCTGAGCACGTCGCCCGTTTTCGGGACCACGTATGAGGCGACCGTCGCGATCACGAAGAAGACGCAGCCGGCGAGGTTGATCGAGGCGATCCTGCCCTCCGGGCTGTGACGCAGCGAGAAGCTCTGACGGCGGATGTCGGCGAACGCCATCACGCCGGAGATCAAGAAGCAGGCCGAGCCGACGACCTCCGGCGCCCAGATCAGCCTGTTGACGTCGGAGTTGTCGATCGTCGTTTGCAGCGCGCGGTAGGTGTTCACGTTGAAGAAGATCGTGCCGGCGAACTGGATCAGCGTCGGCAGCCTGTCCTTGCCGTGCGACTCGAGCGCCTGCAGCAGCGCGGCAGACGTGAAGAAGAGGGAGCCCACGAAGAAGGTGATCCCGTCTGCCTCGGCACCGACCAGGTTGACGAAGCCGGGGAAGGGGCCGATGAAGAAGCAGAGCGAGCCGATCGCGAAGAGGCCGCCGATCAACCGCGGCAGTCCGGGTCGGGCCTTCAGGGTTCCCGCGTGTACGGCCATGGGCGGGAAAGCTACCCGCGTCGGGGCGACGGAGTTCATCCCGATCGGGTGAGGGTCGGCCGCTTCCCGGGCGTACGATCGAGTCGATGGCAACCGCCGCGCCAAACCTGACACTGCCCTGGGCGGAGCTGAGTCCCGGCGAGCGCCGCGAGCGCGGCCGGGCAGGGCGCAAGTCGGCGCCGCGCTCGAGCCACGGAGAGTGGCAGCGGCCGGCCGGGGTCGACCCCGTCGCGATCCTCGAGGCGCAGGAGACGACGCGCCTGCAGGAGCTGGTGCCGCTCCGCCACCGGCGAATGCTCGACTCGGCGTTCACCTTCTACCGGGGCGCGGCGGCGATCATGGCCGCCGACCTGAACGGGACTCCCGACGCGGGCCTTCGCACGCAGCTCTGCGGCGACGCCCACCTCTCCAACTTCGGCGGCTTCGCCGCAGCCGACCGCCGCATCGTGCTCGACTGCAACGACTTCGACGAGACGCTCCCAGGCCCGTGGGAGTGGGACGTCAAGCGGCTCGCGGCGAGCTTCGAGATCGCCGGCCGCGATCGTGGCTTTGGCCGTCGGGAGCGGCAGGACGCGGTCGTGACGGCCGCCTCCAGCTACGCCACGACGATGGCCGAGCTCGCCGAGCTCGGCCACATCGACGTCCGCTATCGCCGCTTCGAAGCCGAGGGCCCGCTGGAGGAGTACCGGCGATCGGTCGACTCGCGTCGCCGCAAGGCAATCGACCGCAACACCGCCAAGGCGGCCTCGAAGACGCGCATGCGTGCCTTGGCGAAGCTCACTGAGCGCGTCGACGGCAAGCTCAGGATCCGCTCGCAGCCGCCGGTGCTCGTTCCGACCCGAGAGATCGCCCCTGACGAGGCCGACCTCGTCCAGCAGTTGGTCAACGACGTGCTCGGCTCCTACCTCGAGTCCCTCTCCGACGAGAACCGGCACCTGCTGCGCAAGTACCGCTTCGTCGACGCCGGGCGCAAGGTGGTGGGCGTCGGCAGCGTCGGCACCCGTGCCTGGATCGCCCTGCTGATCGGCCGTGACGACAGCGACCCGCTCTTTCTGCAGATCAAGGAGGCCGAGGCGTCGGTGCTCGAGCCGTACACGGCTCCGTCCGTCTACGCGCACCATGGCCGTCGCGTCGTGGAGGGCCAGCGGCTGATGCAGGCGGCTGGCGACATCCTCTTGGGCTGGACTTCGGCGACGATTCCCTCGGAGGCAGAGCGGCACTTCTACGTGCGCCAGCTCTGGGATGCGAAAGGCTCGGCCCAAATCGAGGCAATGGCGCCCGCCGATCTCGCCACGTTCGGGCGCGTCTGCGGCACGGCGCTCGCCAGCGCGCACGCGCGCGCCGGCGATCCGATCGCGATCGCCGGCTACCTGGGCAGTGGGAAGGGGTTCTCGAAGGCGATGGTCTCCTTCGCCGCTGCTTACGCGGACCGCAACGAGAGCGACTTCGCCGCCTTCATGCAGGCGATCGAGGACGGCCGGCTGGAGTTGGCGCCGCCCGAGCCGGACTGACCGAGTTCTCGGTTTTCACCCGGACGTGGTGATGCGGGTCGCCACTCGGCCCGTACTCTCAGCGGCGAGCCTCGCGCGGCGGGGGACAGAAAACGAGGAGGAAGCGTGAGCAGCAAGGCGAACGAGCACGGCGCGGAGAGCCCGATCGGCGACGACGGCTTCATCGGCAAGTTCGGCAACAAGTTCCTGACCGAGGGACCGCCCGACGGCGAGCTGCCCTCCCACGGGATGCCGGCGGTCGACGCGATGCGCCTGATCGGTGAGGAGCTCGTCCTCGACGGCGTCCCCGAGCGCAACCTGGCCACCTTCGTCACCACGTGGATGGAGCCGGAGGCGCAGCGCGTGGTTGCGGAGAACCTCCATCGCAACTTCATCGACCACGCTGAGTACCCGCGTACGGCCGAGATCGAGCAGCGCTGCATCCGCATCCTCGCCAGCCTGTTCAACGCGCCCGGCGAGACCACCGGCGCCCGCACCCAGGGTTCTTCGGAGGCGATCATGCTCGGCGCCCTGTCGCTGAAGTGGAAGTGGCGCCAGCGGCAGCAGGCGGCGGGCCGGCCCACCGACAGCCCGAACCTCGTCTTCGGCGGGGACGTGCACGTCGTCTGGGAGAAGTTCTGCCGCTACTTCGACGTCGAGCCGCGGATCGTCCCGCTGCAGCCCGACAAGTACACGATCGGTCCCGAGGACGTGGAGCCGCACGTCGACGAGAACACGATCGGCGTCGCCGCCGTGCTCGGCACGACGTTCACCGGTCATGCCGACGACATCGAGGGGATCAACTCGCTGCTCGTCCGGCTCAAGCAGGAGAAGGGCATCGACGTGCCGCTGCACGTCGATGCGGCCAGCGGTGGCTTCGTCTGGCCCTTCCTCTACCCCGACCGCGAGTGGGACTTCCGGCTCGAGCAGGTGCGCTCGATCAACGTCTCCGGGCACAAGTTCGGGATGGTCTACCCGGGCATCGGCTGGCTCATCTTCCGCGAAAAGGCCGATCTGGCCGAGGACCTCGTCTTCTACGAGAACTACCTCGGCAAGACGGACGCGACGTTCACGCTCAACTTCTCGACCGGCTCGGCGATGGTCCTGGCGCAGTACTACAACTTCTGCCGCTTCGGCTTCGAGGGCTACCGCTACGTGATGAGCGTGATGCATGAGAACGCGCAGCTACTCGCCTCGCGCCTGCGCGACATGGGGCGCTTCCGCTTGATTGGCGATGGGGAGGAGCAGCTGCCGCTGGTTGCCTTCAACCTCGCCGAGGAGGGGAACTTCGACGAGTTCGACATCGCCTGGCAGGTTGCGGCGGAGCGCAACTGGATGTTGCCCGCCTACACGATGCCGCCGAAGGCCGACCACGTAAAGATGCTGCGGGCGCTGGTCAAGCTCAACTTCAGCCACACGCTCGTCTCAACCCTTGCCGACGACATCGGTACGGCCTGCGAGACGCTTGACCGCAAGGGCGGCGCCCACGAGAGCGAGCGCGCGCAGGTCAAGTCGGCGACAGGCTATTGAGCGGGTGCGTCGAAGATCACCCTGACCGGGTGACGGTGGCCGGCAACAGACGGCCTACCTTCTTTCCGCAACCACGAGGGGAGTGCCTCCTCGCGAAAGGAGAACGAACATGAAGGGTTCAGGACGCGCGGTGTTCGCGGCGACTTTGCTGCTGATCATCGGCTTCATCAACATCATCTACGGGATCGGCGCGCTTGGTGACGCGAACGTCTTCGTCGGCGATACGCGCTTCGTCTTCACCAACCTGCATACGTACGGTTGGGTGCTGATCGTGCTCGGCATCATCCAGATCACGGGCGGCGCCTCGCTGATCGCCGGCAACATCTACGGTCGCGTGATTGCGATCGTCGCCGGCAGCATCGGCGCGATCGAGGCGCTGGTCGGGATGGGTGGCCACTACCCGTTGTGGTCGTTTGGCGTCTTCCTGCTCTGCATCTGGGTCGTCTGGGGTGTCATCGAGTGGGACCCGGACGAGATCGAGCCCGGGCCGCGGCCGTAGCGCGACTCTGACCTAATCCGGCGTTCGAGCGGGGCCCCTCGGGCCCCGCTCGTCGTTGGGGGGGGTCAGGCGCCGCCGGGTTCCGGGATCGGTGCGCTCTCACCGGGTGGAGCTGCATCCGCTTCGCTGGCCTCCCGCGCCTTCGCGAGGTCGGCCGAGATCCGGATGATCGCCGAGGTGACGGGCGCGGCGAGGACCAGGCCGACGGCGCCGAACAGGGCGCCACCGCCGATCGTCAGGATCAGCACGGCGAGCGGATTGAGGCCGAGGGCGGCCCCGTAGGCAATTGGCTGCACGACCTGCTGGAGCGGCCCATTCGCGAGCAACTGGATGACGACCATCCCCGAGGCCGCATCGGGTCCGCCGCCACCGAGCGCGAGCAGCACGGAGAAGGCCCCGGCCGCCCAGGCGCCGAGGTAGGGGACGTAGCCACCGATGAAAGTGACGACCGCGATCGTCCCCGCGAGCGGCACGCCGAGCAGCAGCGCGCCGCCACCGACGAGCACCGCATTGAAGACCGCGACGATCGTGACGCCGAGGAAGTAGCCGCGCAGCGACTGCAGGGTCCGCGAGCTGACCGTCTGCGCGACGGGCAGCGGCACGCCGCTGTGCCGCTCCGCCCAGCTGCGGATCGACGGTCCGTCCTTGAGCAGGAAGACGAGGCTGAGGATCGTCATCGCCAAGAAGAAGACGAGCGAGGAGAGCGCCTTGACGCCGCCGACGAGCCCGCCCATCAGCGCTTGGAAGCCGTCGCTGGTTCCCGAGCTCAGGTCGGCGCCGGCCTGCTGCGAGTTGCCCTGATCGACGCCGAGGCTCTTGAGCGCGTCCTCGACCTTGCCCACGGCGGCCTGCAGGCTGTGCTGGATCGAGCTGCTCTCGGTCGCGATCCCGCGCAGGATCAGCCAGACGGCGAGCGCCCCGGCGGCGACGATCGCGACCAGCATCAGCAACGCACCGGCAGCGCGGGGAACCCTATGCCGCGCCAGCCAGCTGACCGGCTGACCCGCGACGGCCGCGATCACACTGGCCGTGATCACCGGCAACACGATCACGTGCGTCAGCGACATCAGCCAGACGAGGCCGACGAGCAGCAGCGTGACGCCGACCAGCAGCCACGAGGTGATGCCGGCGTCACGGAGCCAGCCGGGCGCGTTGAAGATGCCGGAGAGTCCGCTCGTATCGAGCTCGAGGACCTGCGTGTCCTCGCTCTCTCCGGCCGTGGCGGGGTGACGCCGCAGTCGCCAGCTCAGGCTTGGCACCGGCACCAACCCCGCGTGGAAGGTACGGCGACGCGCAGCATCGGACGGAAGTCAAGCAGGCGGATCAGCGGTTTCACGGTGCATTCGGACCGAGCCTTGCGCGGCGGCTCGCGGACGTCACTCGATCGGGGTGATGCCTTGCTACCCGGCCGAGATAGCCTGCGTGCGTAACCCAAGCCCAGAGTTTGAACCGAGAGGTGGTACAGGTGGCGAGCGAAGAATTCGACGAGGTCGGCCCGATCGACTACATCCTGGTCGAGTGGCCCGACCGGCAGCCCAACGGAGAGGCGATGCCGCTGCTCCTCGACCTGGTCGAGCGAGGGATTATCCGCGTGCTCGACCTCGCCGTCTTCGTCAAGGGCGAGGACGGCACGATCGCAGCCTTGGACCTGGAGGACCTCGGCGGTCCGGCAGAGCATCTACAGGTCTTCGCCGGCGCTTCCTCGGGGTTGATCGGCGACGAGGACCTCGCCGAGGCGGCGGAGGCGCTCGAGCCCGGCACCGCCGCGGCGCTGCTCGTCTACGAGAACTCGTGGGCGGCACCCTTTGCCTCCGCCGTGCGTCGCTCCGGGGGCCAGCTCGTCGCCAGCGGCAGGATTCCGGTGCAGGCGCTGCTCGCGGCGCTCGACGAGCTCGAGGCCTGACCGGCCCCGTCACACTTCGACCACTCAGCGAACAAGGAGTAAGACAATGCCAGGACTGATTCGAGGAGTAGCCCGCACCGCTGTCGTCGCCGGCACGGCGACCGCCGTCAGCGGTCGCGTCCAAAAGCGCCAGCACCAGAAGTGGGCCGACCAGGGCCGCGACCCCTACACCGGCGTCGACATGGGGACCGAGCAGCAGGCCGTCGCGCAGGCGCAACCCGCCCCCGCGCGCGCCTGCCGCCGACCCGATCCAGCAGCTCAAGGAGCTCGGCGAGCTCCGCGACAGCGGCGTTCTCACCGAGGAGGAGTTCGCGGCCCAGAAGGCCAAGATCCTCGGCTGAGCGACAGCCCCAGACGGTTCGAGCAACGACCGGCGACCTTCGGGGCGCCGGTCGTTTGCGTTCCGGCGGGTCGCCGGCAGCCGCCCTCGCCGGCGGGCGGTTGACCGCCTGGGCACCGAGGGGGTCGGCGCCCCATCGGGGGGTCGCCGGCCCGCCGGTCCCAACCTCATCGACTTTCCCAGCACATAGCTGGCAAAGTCGATACGGAACGCCCCCGGCCCAGCCCCCTCGCCGGCCGACCTCCCTCACTGCCCTCGCAAGGCCACGCCTTCCGCCGGCGAGGGCGGTGGCGCGGCGTGAGGGCTGGATGTGCCGCCACCCCCTCGCCGGCGGGAGGTTACCGCCTTTGGGCACTGGGGGGAGCGGAGCCTGCAGATCGGCAAGGGATGCCCCGAATCGCGCAATAACAGCGGACACGTGCAGGGTGGGCCGACGTGTCTGCGGATATTGGTGCTGGGGAACAGTCTCGGCAGGCACGTCGGGCGTGGCGGGACGTGGCTGCTGATATTGCTCCACATCTGGTGTCTGGCGCCTGCCCGGCCGATTGCAGTCTCGCCGGCCCACCTCCCTCACTGCCCTCGCACTGCCACGCCCCCCGCCGGCGCCGCCGCCGGCGCGGCGTAAAGGGCTGGAGCTGCCGCCACCCTCGCCGGCGGGCGGTTGGCGGCCCGCCTGGCCAGACGCCTCTCAGGCGTCTTCGATGGCGATCGCCGCGGCGAGCAGGATGGCGATGTCGACGAGTACGAGGAGCAGTCCGAGGACGAACTCGTCGGTCATGAACATGATTGCTGCCGCGATGTGGGCGATCGCCGAGATCACGCCGATCCACAGACCGGGCTTCATCCCGAGCGCGGCCGCCGGCACGGCGGCGAGCTGGATCAGCGCCACGATCAGCATTAGCCAGCCCCAGGGGCGGGCGTCGCCGACGAGCCACGATGCCGTCGTGATGAAGATGTCCGAGCCGGCGATCACGGCGATCGCGTAGAAGAGGTTGAGGAGGCCGATCAGTCCGAGCCAGCCGGCGACGGTGAGGCGCTCGCCGATCGTTCCGAGCTGCGGGCGCTCGATGAAACGGAAGTTGTTCGGTTGGTAAGCCTGGGTCGGCATCGCCTGATCCTCCTCTTGGTGTGAACCGCGCCGGCGCGCGGTCGGCACAATATTGATTCGAGCGCATGCGCAGAGCCGCGCCATCACCCTGACGGGGTGATCGGTGTCGGGCCGTTTCCCATAGGCTCGGACCAATGATGGAGGCGCAGGCCGCCCAGCCCCAATCGCCGGATGGAGGGCCCGACCCGATCACGGTCATGCGGCAGCGCTCATTTCTCAAGCTGCTCGTGCTCGCGGCGATCGTCGGCGTTGTCTCATCGCTCGTCGCCTGGGGCTTCCTGGAGGCGATCCACCAGATGCAGGTCGGCGTCTACGACAACCTGCCCGGAACGTTCGGCTTCGACAGCACGCCGTCGTGGTGGTCGTTGCCGTTTCTGCTGGTGGCCGGCATCCTCGTCGCCTTCGCCGTCGCCCGGATGCCGGGGAAGGGCGGGCACATCCCGGTCCGCGGTCTCAACGCGACCCCGACCGAACCGGTCGATCTGCCCGGGGTCCTGCTCGCCGCGCTGGCGGGTATCGGCTTCGGCATCGTGCTCGGCCCCGAGGCGCCCCTGATCGCCGTCGGCGGTGGGCTTGGCTTCCTCGTGATCCGCCGGGTCGCGAGCGACTCGCCCCCGGAGGCGCAGTTGATCATCGCCTTCTCCGGCGTCTTCGCCGCCGTCTCGTTCCTCTTCGGTTCACCCGCGATCGCCGCTGTGCTGCTCGTCGAGGCTGCGGGACTGGATAAGAACCGGCTGCCGCTCGTCCTCATCCCGGGTCTGCTCGCGTCCGGGATCGGTTCGCTGCTCGCGACCGGGATGGGATCGTGGACCGGCCTCGACACATCCGACATCGCACTCGGCCCGATCTCGCTGCCCGCCTTCGCACGCCCCGACGCGGTCGACTTCCTGTGGACGATTCCGTTCGCGATCGCGATCGCGCTCGTCGTGCACGTGATCTTCATCCTCGGCCGCCGCGTCGAGCCCGCGGCGATGCGGCGCCCCTTCGTCGTCCTGCCGCTCGTCGGCGCCGCCGTCTCTCTCTTGGGGATCGTCTTCGAGCAGATCACCGACAAGGGCGCCGGCGAGGTCCTGTTCTCGGGCGAGGTCCAGGTTGCACCGCTCGTCGAGCACGCCGCCGCTTGGTCGACCGGCGCGCTCGCGCTCCTGGTCGCCCTCAAGGGGATCGCCTACGGCATCTCGCTCGGCAGCTTCCGCGGCGGCCCGGTCTTCCCGGCGATCTTCCTCGGCGCCGCGGGCGGCATCATGGCCGCGCGGCTGCCCGGCTTCGACCTGACGCCGGCGATCGCCGTCGGCATCGGCGCCTCGGTCGTCGCGGTCCTGCGACTGCCGCTCTCCGCCGTCGTCCTGGCGCTGGTCCTCACGGCCGGCTCGGGGCTCGGCGCGAGCCCGCTGATCATCGTCGGCGTTGTCGTCGCCTACCTGGTCGTGATCGAGCTGCCGCAGCCTCCGCCCGAGGAGGACGAGCCGGCGCCGGCCGCGACGGGCGCCGGACCACCCGCGACCGCCACCTAGGCGCCGCCGCCGCGCGACGGGCCGAGCTGCGCGATCTGCTCGCGGAGGGAGGCGATCTCCGTGCTCAAGCGGTCGAGTTTCTCCTCGACGGCACGCTCGGGCCCGCGCTCCTGGAGGGCCTGTGCGCGGGTGACGAAGGCGGTTGTGATCCAACCCGTGAGCACGGCGAAGAACGAGAGGCCGCCGATCATGAGAATCGTTGCGACGAGCTGACCGATGCCGTTCTGCGGGACGACGTCGCCGTAGCCGACCGTGGTCACCGTTTCCGTCGCCCACCACATGCCATACCAGACCGACCCAAAGGTGTCCCTGTCGATCAGGTGCTCGATGACACCGAAGACGACGATCGCGACGAGCCACAGCCCGGCGATCAGCGAGGCCGCGATCCGCGGCCGCAGCCCCTTCTCGGCCACGCGCCGCTCCACGTAGCGCTCGGCGATCGACGAGTCCTGATCAGAGCCCACGGCGATCCCTTCGCCGGAGCCGCTCCGGACCCTGCCGCCGGGCAGAATCTCAGTCGCGCGCGAACCAGGCGCGAACCTGGGCGTCCGCGTCCAGGTAGGGCTCCCCGGAGACGTCAACCACGACCTTCTCGATGGCGCCGCCGGTGAAGCGGAAGGGTGCCGTGTAGTCGGGCGTCACCGGCGAGGCACTGTCGCGGCCGACGCAGATTCCGTCGCCGACCAGGCAGAAGTTGCCCGGCTGGGTGACGATCTCGCCGCTACCCACGCTCTCGTCGTCCATGTAGAGGGTGAGCGTGCCCGCAAAGCCGGGCATCTTCTCGTCCTCGCTCGGACCCGCGAGGACGAACTCGGCTGCATAGACGTGCGGGCCTGGTGCGATGTCGCGCTCGGCGACCACCGTCCGCAACTCTGTCCCGATCCAATTGAACGCGTACTGCAGGCGGCCGTCCTTGATGTACAGGCTGTGCCCGCCGGCGACGCCCCCGTGCGCGTAGAGGACGCCCTCGGTGTCGTCGCCGCCCACGTCGACCTGCGCGGCGATCGTGTACGAGCGTCCGTTGATACGAACGCCGCCGTCCTCTGGGACATCGGCGCAGTCGGGGAAGTAGACGTAGCGATCGCGCGGCGAGGCGGCCCGCGGTCGCTCGGCAAGCACCTGTTGCAGGGCGGTGCGGTCGTCGAGCGGCAGGCCGTTGTAGATGCCGGCGTTGTAGTACCAGAGCGCCTTCATCCGCTCGAGCCGCTCCGGCTCCTGCGCCGCGAGGTTCTTCGTCTGCGCTCGGTCGGTCGTCAGGTCGTAGAGCTCCCAGACGTCGCTCTCGAACCGGCTCCAGCCGCTCAGCGGCGGATGGACGGTGCAGGCGAGCCAGCCCTGGTCGTAGATCGAGCGCTGGCCCAGCATCGCGTAGAACTGCGTGCTCTTGCCGTCCACCTCGGGGTCCGTGAGCGAGGCCGCAAAGCTCTCACCCTCGATCGGATTCTGGGGCACGCCCTTGACGGTCTCCGGGTGCTCGACACCGAGCAGCTCGTAGATCGTCGGCACGATGTCGGTCGCGTGGATGTACTGCCCGCGCGGAGCCGAGTCGGGAGCAAGCTTCGCCGGCCAGGAGATGAAGCACATATCGGCGATCCCGCCCTCGTAGCCGGCCCAGCGCTTCCAGTACGGAAACGGGGTATCGAAGGCCCAGGCCCAGCCCGTGTTGTAGTGGTTGTAGGAGGTCGGGCTGCCGAGTTCGTCGATGTGGCTCATCGTCACTGCTGTCGAGTCTTGGACGCCGTTGAAGAAGCGCCACTCGTTGAAGGTCCCGTTCGGGCCACCCTCGCCGCTGGCGCCGTTGTCGGAGACGACGAAGATCAGCGTGTTGTCGAGCTCGCCCGAGTCCTCGAGGTAGTCGAGCAGGCGCCCGATCTCGTGGTCCGTATAGGAGATGTAGCCGGCGAAGACCTCGGCCATGCGGCTGAACAGCCGCTGCTCGTCGGCGCTCAGCTCGTCCCACGGCCGCACCGTGTCGAGTCCCGGCCAGGGCTGTCCCTCGGGCCCCGTCGCCCCCGGCTCGCCGTGCGGGTTGATCGGCGAGAGCTCGGTCTCGGGCGGCAGCAGGCCGAGCTCCTTCTGGCGCTCGAGGATCTCGGCGCGGATCGCCTCGTAGCCCTGATCGAAGCGGCCCTTGTACTTGTCGATCCACTCCTGCGGCGCGTGATGCGGCGCGTGTCCGGCCTGCGAGGCGAAGTACATGAAGAATGGCTTCTCAGGCGCGATCGCCTTCGAGTCGCGGATGAACTCGATCGAGCGGTCGGCGAGGTCGCTGGAGAGGTGATAGCCCTCCTCGGGTCTCGCCGGCGGGTCGATCTGGTGGTTGTCGTAGACGAGGTCCGGGTACCAGCTGTTCGTCTCGCCGCCGAGGAACCCGTAGAACCGCTCGAAGCCGCGGCCGATCGGCCAGCGGCCCTTGTAAGAGGCCATCGTCGCTTCATCGCCGGGGGTCAGGTGCCACTTGCCGACGCAGTACGTGTTGTAGCCGCGGTCGCCGAGGACCTCGGAGATCATCGCGTTCTCGAATGGAATCCGGCCCGAGATTCCCGGAAAGCCCGAGGTGAACTCGGCGATCGTCGCCATTCCGTTCGAGGTCGCGTTGCGGCCGTTGAGCAGCGACGAGCGGGTCGGCGAGCAGAGCGCCGTCGTGTGGAAGTTCGAGTAGCGGATCCCGCGCTCGGCGATGCGGCGCATGTTCGGCGTCTCGACCGGGCCGCCGAAGACGTCCATCGTCCCATAGCCGATGTCGTCCCAGGCGATCAGCAACACGTTGGGTGCGCCGTCCGGGGCCCGCGGTGGCATGAACGGCTCCCAGTCGGGGGTCGAGTCGCGGATGTCGAGCTCGATCTTGCCGTTGAACTGCTTTGCCATGGGGTCCTCTCCGGTCGGTGCTGCGGTAAGGGGCGCGCAACGCAGGGTGCCCGCCGGGCTGGGCGCAGGCATCACCCGATGGGGGTGAACGAGGCGGACCGGGCGCCTGCCGGCGGCGCTAGTGGACCCGTCCCCAGCCGTGCCCGCTCACTCGCCGGGGTCTGATCGAACTTACGGACGCGTCCACTAGGCGCCGACGCCGATCGGCGTGGCGATCGCCGGCTCGACGTCGAGCGGCGCGAGCGCGGCGTCGCGGGCCTTGGCGATCACGTCCTCGAACTCCGCCCGCCAGCGCTTGACCATCGAGGCGACCGGCATCGCCATCGCGTCGCCGAGCACGCACAGGCAGTGGCCGATGATGTTCTCCTGGACCGAGGCGATGATGTCGAGGTCCATCGGCGTCGCCTCGCCGCGGACGACGCGCTCGAGCATCTTCACCGTCCAGTTGGTGCCCTCGCGGCAGGGGGTGCACTTGCCGCACGACTCGTGGTGGTAGAAGCGCGCCGTGCGCAGCGCCATGTGCGGGATCGAGACGGTCTCGTCGGCGACGATGATCGCGCCCGAGCCAAGCATCGAGCCGGCGTCGGCCATCGCCTCGAACGAATACGGAAGGTCGAGCTCCTCGGGGCCGAGGACCGGGGCCGAGGAGCCGCCCGGGTACCAGGCCTTGACGTCGCCGACGAGCGGTCCGCCGGCGAGGTCGTAGATGAGCTCGCGAGACGGGATGCCGAGCTCGACCTCGTAGTTGCCGGGCCGCTTGACGCAGCCGGAGACCGAGACGACCTTGGTCCCCGTCGACTGCTCGGTGCCGAAGCTCTTGAACCAGTCGGCGCCGTTGTTGACCACGTGCGGGACGTTGCTCAGCGTCTCGACGTTGTTGATCAGCGTCGGCCCGCCGTACAGGCCCTGGATCGCGGGGAAGGGGGGCTTCAGCCGCGGGTTGCCGCGCTTGCCCTCGAGCGCGTCGAGCAGCGCCGTCTCCTCGCCGCAGATGTAGGCGCCGGCGCCGCGGTGGACGACGAGGTCCACGGTCGTCCCGGTGCCGAGGAGGTTCTCGCCCAGGTAGCCCGCCGCATAGGCCTCGGCGACGGCCTCGTCGAGCACGTCGGCGACCTCGGCGTACTCGCCGCGGATGAAGATGAAGGCCTTCGTCGTATCGGCCGCCATGCCGGCGATCGCGATCCCCTCGATCAGCTGGTGCGGGTTCTTGAACATCAGCTCGCGGTCCTTGAAGGTGCCCGGCTCCGACTCGTCGGCGTTGCAGCACAGGTACTTCTGCATCGACCCGCGCGGCAGGAAGCCCGCCTTCTTGCCCATCGAGAAGCCGGCCCCGCCGCGCCCGCGCAGGCCGCACTCCTCGAGCTCGTGCAGCAGCGCGTCGGGCTCGATCCCCTTGAACGCCTTCTCGATCGCCGTGTAGCCGCCGCGGCGCTTGTATCCGGCCAGCGTCCGCAGCTCAGGATCGTCGATGTTGCGGAACAGCATCCGTGTCTCAGGCACGGGAAAAACCTACCGGAACCGCCTTCGGGGTCGGGGGCCGGGCCCGGAGGATCGCCCGATAAGGGTGATGGTGTCGCGCGGCGCGCTCCCATAGGCTGCCGACCATGGCCGGCAAAGCCGATCAACCGACGGCCGAGCTCCCTGCGGCCCACAGGCACCGGGCGGGCGTCTGGACGCTCGTCGTCGTCGCCTCGATCCTGCTGATCTTCTCGATCACGGCCAACTGGGTCCAGGAGGCGTTGCTCGACACCAACCAGGTCAGCAAGACGACTGACTCGATCCTCGCCAACCAGGACGTCCAGGAGCAGCTCAGCGTCTTCGCCGTCGACCAGCTCTACACCGACGTCGACGTACAGGCCCAGATCGAGGCGAAGCTGCCCGCTCAGGTGAAGCCGTTCGCGGGCCCGATCGCGGCCGTGACGAGGGACCTCGCCACCAACGTGGCCGAGAAGGCGCTCGCCTCGCCTCAGGTCCAGGGGCTCGTTTCCGGCGCGGTGACCGCGGCGCACAAGCAGTTCGTCTCGCTGATCGAGGACAAGGGCCAGTTCGTCTCGACGACCAACGGCGAGGTCACCTTCCAATACGGCGCCGTGATCGCCGATCTGGCCGCCCGGCTCGGAGTCAATCCGGCGACGATCTCGCAGATCCAGAGCTTCATCCAGGACTTCTCGGTGACGCTCCGCGACCGGCTCACCGAGGCGCAGACGAAGATCGAATCGGTGCGCGCCGGCATCGCCCAGGCGCAGGCGGGCATGCTCGATTCCGAGACCCGGACCAACCTCACGCAGCTCAACACGATCGCCGCCGACCTGGTCACCCAGATCAAGGGCCTGCAGAAGCAGATCGCCGGCATCGAGGACAAGGTGCCCTCCCAGCTGAAGGGCACGCTCGCCGACCTGAAGGACGCCCTCGCCACCCTCAAGCAGCGGCTGGTCAAGCTCGAGCACCGCACCGCAGTCGTGCTCAAGGATCCGAGCCAGGCGAACGTCGAGGCGCTCGATGCCAACCTCGCGAAGCTGCAGGGACGGGTGACGAAGCTGCTCGACAGCCAGGTCGTCCAGAACCCGGGCCAGCTCGTGCTGATGGACTCCAACGAGCTGAGCGGCATCCAGACCGCCGTCAAGGTGCTGCGCAACCTCGGCATCGTGCTGCCGCTGCTCGTCTTCTTCCTCTTCATCGCCGCGCTCTATCTCGCCAAGGGCTGGCGCCGGGAGGCGCTGACCGCGGTCGGGGGCGGAATCATCGTCGCGACGCTCGTCGTGCTCACCGCCAAGCGCCTGATCGGCAACGAGATCGGTTCCCTGGCGAGCACCGAGACCGTCAAGCCCGCCATCCAGGCGGTCTGGGACATCCTCTCCCAGTCGCTCCGCGACCGGGCCCGCTTCATCCTCGTCATCGGCATCGCGTTCCTCGCCGCCGGGGCTCTCGCGGGGCCGAGCCGCTACGCCGTCGCGTTGCGTCGCTTCGTCGCCCCCTTCCTTCGCGATCACCCGGTCGGCACGTACACGATCGTCGCCGGCGTCTACCTGCTCTGGCTGTCCTTCATGCCGGGCGTCCAGGGCATCGGGCAGGTGCTCGTCTTCATCCTGCTCGCTGCCCTGACCGCGTTTGGCGTCGCAGTCCTGCGCCGCCAGACGGCAGCCGAGTTCGGCGCCGGCAGCGACGCCGCGCGCAGCTAGCGGCCGCGCTCAGATCAGCGCCGCGGCAGAACGGATCGCCGTGTAGACGGCGGCCCCGACGATCACCACCGCGAGCGCCTGGCGCAGCCGCTCGCCGTCGTAGCGCTCGGCGACCTGATGGCCGGCGAGCGCGCCGAGGGCCGCGGCGATCGAGAGCGGGATCGCGATGCTCCAGTCGACGTCGCCGGAGGCGATCCGGTCGACGAGCGCGAAGCCGGAGCCGATGATCACGATCAGCAGGCTCGTCGCCACCGCCTCGATCGTCGAGAAGCGCAGGCCCAGGACAAGCACCGGGACGATCACGAAGCCCCCGCCGACGCCGAACAAGCCCGTGATCCAACCGACCGCGAGGCCGTAGACGATGACGCGCACGACGCTCGAGCGTGAGATGCCGAAGCGCCACGGCCGGAACTGGGCCGGCCGGCGCGCGGCGTCGCTGACGAGGGCCGCTGCCCCGGCGACCATCAGCGGGCTGAAGATGAGGAGCAGCAGGTCCGGGTTCAGGTGCCGGTTGACGACGGAGCCGGCGAGGGCGCTGACGCCGGCGGCGAGGCCGAAAGCTGTGCCGGCGCGCAGACGGACGTCGTCGGTGCGCAGGTACGCGGCGAGCGCGGTCAGCGCCGCCGCGATCACGATCACGAGGGAGGTCGCCTGCGCCTCGCGCACGTCCTGGCCGACGACGTAGACGAGCAGCGGCACGGCGAGCAGCGAGCCGCCACCGCCGAAGGCGCCCATCAAGAGGCCGATCGCGAGGCCGAGCGGTGCCGCCTCGAGGCCGCTCATCGGCGCCCCGCCGGCTGGTTACGAAGCATGTCGTGACGACATGGAACGTGACGCCTCGCCGGCGATCAGTCCGCGGCCCGGGGATCCTCGAGCGGCAAGCCCTGCTCCCGCCAGGCGCTCATGCCACCGCGGGGGACGTAGGCGACCTGCTCGGCGCCGAAGCGCTGCAGCAGGCTCGCCGCGATCCCGGCCCGGGTGCCGCCCTGGCAGATCGTCGCCACCGGCTTGCCGTCGACGTCGGTGGGGAGCCGGTCGATGTCGTGCCAGACGACGTTGCGGGCGCCGGGGATGTGGCCCTCCTCGTACTCGGCGGGCTCGCGCACGTCGAGGATCTCGATCTCGCCCGCGTCCCAGCGCTCCTTGAGCTCACCGATCGTGAGCCGCTCGGTCCGCTCCACCGGCCGCTCCTCCTCGCGCCAGGCGGTCATGCCGCCGTCGAGGAAGCCGCCGAGGTTGCGCAGGCCGACGGCTTGGGCGAGCTGCACGGCGCGGATCCCGTCGGCGTCGTCGCGCCCGGCGAAGACGATCTCCGCCTCGGGCTTGGCGAGCCACGCGAGTCGCGAGGCGAAGCCCGGGCCGAGGATCGAGATGTGCGTGGCACCGGGGATGTGGGCGTCGCCGAACTGCATCGTCGTTCGCGTGTCGACGAGGAAGGCCCCGTCGTCGATCCGGCGCTGCAGCTGTCCCGGCGTCAGCGGGTGCGCATCGACGCCGTCGGTGAGCAGCTCGCCGCGGTTGATCGCGACGATGTTGCGAAAGTTCGGCGGCTGGGAGCCGATCCGCTCGAGCGAGGCGGCGACGAACTCCTCGGAGTCGTCGATCGCAAGCAGCTCGTTGTGGGCGAGCTCGAACCCGATCGTCGAGGCGATCTTCGGGCTCATCGCACCGGAGCCGCACATCGAGCCGCCGAGGTGGCCGGGCCAGATCTCGGTGTCCGCCGGCAGGCCGAGCAGCTTGCCGTGCAGGGACTCGAAGATCCCCCGGGCACCCTCGGTCTTGTCGATCGCGAGGTCCGGCCGGGCGACGTCGCCGACGAACAGCGTGTCGCCGGTCAGCACGGCCCAGGGGTCGTCGGAGCGCGAGCGGTCGATCAGCGCGAACGCCGTGTGCTCGGGCCGGTGGCCCGGCGTGTGCAGCGCGCGGATCACGAGATCGCCGAGCTCCAGCTCCCAGCCGTCGTCGAAGGACTCGTGCTCGTAGTCGGGGTCGGCGAGCCGGTGCACATGGATCGTCGCCCCGGTCGCCGCCGCCAGCCGGCCGTGGCCGGAGACGTGATCGGCGTGGTTGTGCGTCTCGAGCACGTGCTCGATCTTCACCCCGAGGTAACGGGCCGTCTGCAGGTACTCATCGATCTCGAACTTCGGGTCGACGATCGCGACGGAATCGCCGTCGCCGACCATGTAGGAGGCGCACGAGAGGTCCTCCTGCAGGAACTGTCGGAAGATCATCGGTGACTCCTTGGCTCGTTGGTTGGCTTTCGCATCAGTGACCGAAGCGTACGTTCGGCAGCAGCTTCTGCAACCGGCGGGGCACGGCCCACGCGGCGGCGCCTGCGAAACGGAGCAGGACGGGCACGAGCAGCAGCCGCACGAGCAGCGCGTCGAGGAGCACCGCGATCCCGAGGATCACGCCCATCTCCTTCGGCGGCAGCGGGCCCGAGAGCGCGAACGTGAGGAACACGGCGACCATCACGCCGGCCGCCGCGAAGATCACGCGGCCGGAGTGGGCGAGCCCACCGACCATCGCCTCGCGGGCGTTGTGGCTGCGGTCCCAGTGCTCCTTTGCCGAGGACAGCAGGAAGACCGTGTAGTCCATCGAGATGGCGAAGACCATCGCGAAGAAGAACACGGGCGCCCACGCGTCGAGGAAGCCCTGCGACTCGAATCCGAGCAGGCCGGACAGATGCCCGTCCTGGAAGATCAGCGTCGCGGCGCCGAACGCGGCGCTGACCGCGAGCAGGTTGGTGATCACGCCGAGCGCAGCGACCAGCGGTGCCTGCAGGGCGACGAGCAGCAGCAGGAAGCCGAGCACGAGCACGACGCCGATGACCAGCGGAGTGCGGTCCTTGAGCAGCTGCTCGAGGTCGTGGTTCTCGGCGACCGCGCCGCCGACGAGCACCTGGTTGGGCAGCTCGCTGCGGAGCCTGTCGATCGTCGCACCGGTGGCGCTCGCGGACGGATCCGACGCCGGGACCACCTGGACCATGGCGCTGCCCTGCGGGCCTGCGAGGATCGGCTGCACGGCGGCAATGCCGGGGTCGGCCTTTGCCTCAGCTGGCGGCCGTCTTCACCTGCGCCGCCGGGCCGACGAGCTGCAGGGTGCCGGGAGCACCGGGGCCGAAGGCCGAGGTGATCTGCTGGTAGCCGGTCCGCGAGGAGTCGCCCTCGGGCACGACCTTGATCGACGGCATGCCCGTGTCGAGGCGCAGGATCGGCAGCGCCAGAAGGAGGAGCAGCAGCAGCGCCGGCACGCCGTAGAGCAGCGGCCGTCGCCAGATCCGCTCGCCCCAGGCGGCGAAGCGCGGCGAGCGGTGCTCGCCGGAGTGCACCCAGGGCAGGCTCAGCGAGTCGATCTTCGGGCCGAGCTTCGCCAGCACGGCCGGGAGCAGCGTCAGCGACGCGCCGAGGACGAAGATCACGGCGAGCATGATCCCGAGCGCCATCGATCTGAAGGCCGGGCTCGGGACGAGCATCACCGCCGACAGTGAGATCAGCACGGTCATGCCGCTGAACAGCACGGCCTTGCCGGCCGTGTCCATCGTCACGGCGGCGGCCTCGACCGGGTCACGCTCGTCGCCGAAGAGGGCGCCGCGGAAGCGGTAGACGATGAACAGCGCGTAATCGATGCCGAGCGCCAGCGCGAACATGAGCGCGAAGTTCATCGCCCAGATCGAGATGTCGAACAGCTGCGAGCCGAGGTACAGGGACCCGGCCGCGGCGGCCAGCCCCATGATCGTCAGCATCAGCGGCAGACCGGCGGCGACGAGCGATCCGAAGGCGAGCAGCAGGATCGTCAGCGTCACCGGCCAGGAGATCACCTCCGACTTCATCATCGCTTTGCGGTTCGCCTCGTTGAAGTCCGACCACATGCCGGAGGAGCCCGTCAGGGCGACCGTGACCTGATCGTTGCCCGCGGCGGCGAGCGGACCCTTGAGATCGTCGGCGGCGCGGACCATGTCGTTGCTGTTCGCACCGGCGGCGGCCTGCACGACGACCGTGTGGCCATCGGGCGAGATCGCGCCGGACTGCTTCGGCGGGATCACGCGGGCGACGCGCTCGATCGCCGGCGAGCACGTCGCCGGTCTTGGCGACGACGGCGTCGAAGGCGGGGTCGCCGGACTGCAGCGTGCTCGAGCTGACCACGACCTGCAGGGCGCTGGAGGAGAGGCCCGCCGAACTGGGTGTCGAGCTGCTGGCGGGCGGCGACCGATTCGGAGCCGCTCGCCTCCCAGCCGGCGCCGGAGAGCGCCGTCTCGACCTTCGGCGCGAAGAAGCCGAGGCCGACGACGATCACGATCCACGCGATCAGGACGGTGCGGAAGTGGGAGCCGGCCCAGGCGCCGAGGCGCCCGACCGGTCCGACGACCGGTGCAGCAGGTGAATTGCTTGCAGCGCTCATCAGGCCACCGCCGCCAGGGCGTTGGAGAGCTCGCCGACGCGGCGTTCGATGCCGCCGCAGACGGCTTCGCAGATCTCGAGCACGGAGTCGTCGGCGATCGCGTAGAGCACGCGGTTGCCGTCCTTGCGGCGGCTGACGATGCCGTCGCCATGGAGGGCGCCGAGGTGCTTGGAGACGTTCTGCTGACTCGTGCCCAGTGCCTCGGAGAGCTCGCTGACGGAGGCCTCGCCGGCCTCCCGCAGCTGGTCGAGGGCGCGGATCCGCATCGGCTCGCTGAGGAGCCGGAAGCGCCCGGCGATGAGCTCGACGACGGGCTCAGGGATCGGGGACGGAAGGGCCATCTGGGTTTGCCTTTCAAGCTATACAACTAAACAGTTGTGAATGAGAGTAGCACAGCCGCAGTGAACCCGCCACCCGCGGTGCCCGTAGGTGTTTAGGTGCGGAAGATGCGGAACCGCTTACCCTTGCGGCGTGGCTCAGCGCGGAGAAGAGGCGTGACCGAACGACGTCTGCGGATAACGCTCGGCGTGCTCGGCCTGATCGGCCTCGGGATCGCTGGCTACCTGACGATCGAGCACTACGTCGGCGGCGACAACCCCGTCTGCGCCTTCGGTGGCGGCTGCGAGACAGTGCAGCACTCCGACTACGCGAAGCTCGCCGGCATCCCGGTCCCTGTGCTCGGGCTGCTCGGCTACGTCGCGGTGCTCGTCGCCGCAGCGCTGCCCGGCGACCCCGGCCGCATGCTCGGCATCCTCGCCGCGCTGATCGGCTTCGGCTTCTCCGCCTACCTGACTTACCTGGAGCTCTTCGTCATCAACGCGATCTGCCAGTGGTGCGTGGGCAGCGCGATCGTCATGACGCTCGTGCTCATCGTTAGCCTGCTGCGCGGGATACGGTTCGCCGGCGTTCGCGCGGCACCCCAAGAGCCCCTACCCAGCTAGACCCCACTCCAGAGAGGACACCCGACCGGATGGCATCCCGCAAGGACGAGAAGGAACAGCGACGGCAGGAGCGGCTCGAGGCCGAGCAGGCCGAATCGAGCCAGGCCGCGCGCCAGCGCATGTTCGCGATCATCGGCGGCGTCGCCCTGGTCGCGGTCGTCGTCGTCGTCGCGCTGATCGTCATCAGCCAGTCCGGCGGCGACGGCGGCGGCAACCCCAGCGACATCACGACCAACTCGACGGTCGACCTCGTCGACGGGCTCGACCAGAACGGGACCGTGCTCGGCGACCCGAACGCGAAGGCGACGATCGTCGAGTTCGGCGATCTGCAGTGCCCCGCCTGCAAGGCGTTCAGCGACAAGTCGATCCCCGAGCTGCTCTCCGGCCCGGTCACCGCCGGCGACGCCAAGATCGAGTTCAAGAACTTCATCATCATCGGCCCGCAGTCCGTCGACGCTGCGAAGGCGGCGCTGGCGGCCTCCGAGCAGGGCCGTTACTGGCAGTTCGTCGAGACCTTCTACGCCAACCAGGGCACGGAGAACTCGGGCTACGTCACCGACGAGTTCCTGACCAACGTCGCCGAGGAGGCCGGAGTCAAGGACATCGACGCCTGGAACACCTCGCGCAAGTCCGACAAGTGGACGAAGCAGCTGCAGGACATCCAGAAGCAGGCCAGCGAGAAGGGCTTCTCGGGCACGCCCTCGCTGCTCGTCGAGGGTCCCGGCGGCACGCAGATCGTTGGCGCCGCGCCGTCGACCGGCCAGGTCGAGGACGCAGTCAAGAAGGCCTCCGGCTCCTGAGCTGAGCCCGTTTCGGGCCCGTGCCCGTCAACCGCCCGGCGACGGGCGGTCGTTGCGGGATACCCGCAGGCCGTCGGCGCCGCGCCACGGATGCGGTCGCGCGGGGCGACAAGCAGCATCGGGGCAGGTCCCCGAGCAAGGGGGCTGGTCCCCGAGCAGGAGGTTCTCCTTGTCAGCCCAGCGTGTCGTCGTCGTCGGTTCCAGCTTCGCGGGGCTCACCGCTGCGCTTGAGCTTCGCAAGCGCCTCGCCGACGAGCACGAGGTCGTCGTCGTCGAGCCGCGCGCGGACTTCACCTTCATTCCGTCGCTGATCTGGCTGCCGCTCGGCATCCGCGAGCCCGACGACGTCACCTTCCCGCTCGCGCCGATGTACGAGCGCAAGGGGATCGGGTTCGTCAACGAGGCGGCGACGCGGATCGATCTCGCCAACCGCGAGGTCGAGACCTCCGGGGGGCAGACGCTCCGCTACGACCGGCTCCTGCTGGCGACGGGCCCACGGCTCGCCTTCGAGAAGATCGCGGGGCCTCGGCCCCGAGGACGGCTACACGAGCTCGATCTGCAACCTCGAGCACGCGCTGGCCGCCCGCGAGTCCTGGCAGCGGTTCCTCGAGGACCCGGGCCCGGTCGTGATCGGCACCGCCCAGGGCGGCAGCTGCTTCGGCGCCTCCTACGAGTTCCTCTTCAACGTCAAGCACCGCATCAAGAAGGCAGGCCTCGAGGACGTTGCGCCCGTCACGTTCGTCACGGCCGAGCCCTTCCTCGGCCACTTCGGCCTCGGCGGCGTGGGCAATTCCTCCGAGCTCGTCGGCAAGTTCTTCGACCGGCTCGGGATCGAGGGGATCATCAACAACGAGATCGCAAGCGTCGACGACGGCGAGATGCACCTCGCCGGCGGCCGCACGCTTCCGTTCAGCTTCTCGATGATCGTGCCGCCGTTCACCGGAGTCGACGTCGTCCGCGACACCGAGGGTCTCGCCAACCCGATGGGCTTCCTTCCCGTCGACGCCCAGTATCGCCACGTCGATCACCCCGAGGTGTTCGCGGCCGGGGTCGACATCGCGATCCCGCCGCCCGGCGAGACGCCGGTTCCGGCTGGGGTCCCGAAGACCGGGCACATGAGCGAGAAGATGGCCGAGGTCGCCGCGCGCAACATCGCCGCCGACATCGACGATGGCGCCCACGAGGAGCTGCCGCTCGCCGACCTCGCGGCCGTCTGCGTCCTCGACGCCGGCAACAACGGAGTCATCTTCAAGGCCGACCACGTGCTCGGCGACAGCGAGAACCCGCGGATCATGCACGGGCCGCAGGCGCACTGGGCGAAGCTCGCCTTCGAGCGCCTCTTCCTCGCCTCGCGCAGCCGCGGCGTCAGGGTCGGTTAGCCCGATGGCGGCCTCCCAGGCACTGCCCCCACCGATGCACCGCACCGACCTCGCCGACCCGGTCGGGCGGCGCTCGCTCAAGCCGCCGCCCGAGGGTCCGTACGTGCGCCACACCAACGACCGGAGTCCCGAGCGGATCCCACGCAGGGCGGGCGACGGCTTCGTCACCATCGACTCGGGCTGGGGCACCGTGCAGCCGCTGCGGCTCGCGCCCGGCGTCGAGACGATCGGCGAGCTCGAGCTGATCGAGCATCTCGAAGCCGGCGGGATCGCCGTCGACACGAGGATCCCCGAGTCGGTCGCGCACGGCACGATCCCCGGCGCCGTCGCAATCCCCTCGGCAGAGATCGGCGAGCACGTGGATGAGCTCGTCGAGCATGCCCCGGTGGCTCTCTTCTGCAACGGCCCGCAGTGCGCCGCCACGCCCCGCTCCGTCAAGGCCCTGCTCGCCGCCGGCGCCCCGCCGGAGGCACTCCTCTACTACCGCGGCGGCCTCCACGACTGGATCTCGCTGGGTTACTCGCCGGGCCAGCCGGTCCCGCTGCCCGGGGTGAGCCGGCGTTCGCGGGGCGTCACGCTCCGCGGCGGGTTGGCTCTGATGGGAGGCTGACGCCGGCGATTGCGGCGGACGGGTACGCCCCGCGGGGCCGGGGACGCCGGTGGACGGTTGATGCCTCGGGAGCAGTGAGGGAGGTGGACTGCGGAGGTGTCACGAAAGGCGCGAGGACGTTTGGCTTCCGTGACGGGTTGGAAGGCCGTTTTCGCGAGTGGTCACGTTCCACCGTATGTAGGCGGTTAATGTGACCAGTGGCGTTGCCGGCGGCTGCGGTGGCCACCCGATTCCGTCACGAGAGGCGCGCGCGGGAGCACGGGGGCGCACTTCGGCCGCTTCCCTCACTGCAACCGCCGGCGGGAGCCTCCCGCCGCGCGAGCGCTCAGCCCGCGTCGGCGACGCGTGGATCCGGCTCGGGCTCGGGGCCGCCCGCTGCGGGGCGCTTAGCTTCAGCGCCTTCTCCGGCAGCACCTCGGCGCCGCTGCGGAGCTGGTCGATGAGCGTCGGCGCGTCGGCTTCCTCGAGCGGCCCGTAGTAGACGCCGTCGACTGAGGCCATCGGCGCGATGTCGCAGGCGCCGAGGCACTCGAAGCCGCTCACGAACAGGTCGCCGGCCTCGTTCACGGTGCCGCCGTGGCCGGCCTCGTGCCGGTCGGCGCCCGGCCGCCTCACAGACCGCGTCGAGCAGTTCGTCGGCGCCGCGCATCCAGCAGGAGATGTTGGTGCAGACGAGCACCTGGTGGCGGCCGGCGGGCTCGAGGTGGAAGAGGTCGTAGAAGCTCGCGACCGACTCGAGGTAGGCCGGGTCGACGTCCATCACGGCGGCCGCCTGCTCGATCCCCTCCGGCGTGCACCAGCCGTAGCGGGCCTGGACGGCATGCAGGGCCGGCAGCGACGCGGAGCGCTTCTGCGGGTAGCGGGCCAGGGCCGCCTCGATCTCGGCGCGCAGCTCGTCGGGGACCTCGACGCCGGGGTCGGGCTCGCGGTAGTGGCCCGACTCTCCTCCTCGGCGCTGCCGACCTCGGCCCCGGCCTGCTCGTCGCCCGGCGGCGTGCCCTCCTCGGGCACGGGCGGCAGCCCGCTCTCGGCGGGTGCTGCTCGCTCGGCCTCGCCGTCCGCTCGTCGCTCACCGGTCGATGCCTCCGAGGATCGGGTCGAGGAAGGCGAGGTTGGCGATCATGTCGGCGACGTACTCGTCGAGGCACATGTCGCGCAGCGCCTGCAGGTTGACGAAGCTGGGCTCGCGCATGTGCACGCGCGCCGGCTTCGCGGAGCCGTCGGCGACGACGAAGCAGCCGAGCTCGCCGCGCGGCGACTCGATCGGGTGGTAGACCTCGCCGGGCGGCACGCGGAAGCCCTCGGTGACGAGCTTGAAGTGGTGGATCAGGGCCTCCATCGAGGTGCCGAGCTCGTGCCGGGGCGGCAGCACGACCTTGCGGTCGTCGGCGATCCACGGACCCTCGGGCAGCCCCTCGACGCACTGGCGGATGATCCGCGTCGACTCGCGCATCTCCTCGGTGCGGACGATGAAGCGATCCCAGTTGTCGCCGACGGTGCCGACCGGGACGTCGAAGTCGACCTCGCCGTAGGCGAGGTAGGGATCGACCTTGCGCAGATCCCAGGGCACGCCCGCCGCGCGCAGCAGCGGCCCGGTGACGCCGAGCGTCTTGCAGCCGCTCGGCGGAGACGATGCCGATGTCCTTGGTCCGCTGCAGGAAGATCTCGTTGTTCTGCAGCAGCGCCGCGTACTGGTCGATCCGGGTCGGCATGTCGTCGCAGAAGGCGAGCACCTTCTCCTCGAAGCCGAGCGGGATGTCCTCGATCACGCCGCCGACCTGGAAGTAGCGCGTGTGCATGCGCTGCCCCGACGACATCTCCATCAGGTCGAGGATCTTGTCGCGCTCGCGGAAGCAGTACCAGAACATCGACATCGCGCCGAGGTCGAGCGCCGTCGTGCCGAGCCCGACGAGGTGCGAGCTGATCCGGTTGAGCTCCAGGTGCAGCGTCGCGCAGCTACTTGGCGCGGCGGCGGGATCTCGAGCTCGAGCAGCTTCTCGACGGCGCCGACGAAGGCCTCCGCGTTGAAGTAGTAGGAGAGGTAGTCCATCCGCTCCACGAACGGGATCACCTTCCAGTAGGACTTCTGCTCGCACGACTTCTCGATCCCGGTGTGGACGTAGCCCATCACCGGCTTGAGGTCGCGGACGACCTCGCCCTCGAGCGAGACGAGCAGCCGCAGCACGCCGTGCGTCGCCGGGTGGTGCGGCCCCATGTTGACCGTGAACAGCTCCTCCTCGCGCTCGATCGCGGTGTGCTCGATCGGGGAGGTGCCGATCACCTGCGCCTCGGTGCGGCCGATCGCGTCGCGGCCCATCTCCTCGACGGTGCGGCGTGGTGTCGCGCGTAGCGTGCCTCGCTCGGGTCTCGGTCGGTCGTGTCGGTGTCGCCATCAGCTCGCTCGTCTTCCTACCGGGTCCAGCCCGGGACCTCGTCCTCGGTGTTCGTGAAGATCACGGGATCGCCGCCGACCGGGAAGTCGCGGCGCTGCGGCCAGCCGACGTAGTCCTCGGGCAGCAGGATCCGGCGCATGTCCGGATGGCCCTCGAAGACGATGCCGAAGAAGTCGTAGGCCTCGCGCTCCTGGAACGTCGGCGGTCGGGAAGATGTCGACGACCGTGTGCGTCTCCGGCAGCGCGCCGCGCCCGGGCTCGTCGATCAGGCACTTGACCGAGAGGCGCTCGACCCGGGCCATGTTGAGCAGCTCGTAGTGGACGGCGAAGCGGGGCTCGGCCGGCAGGTAGTCGGCGGCGTGCAGCGAGGCGAGGAACGCCGTACTCCTGGCCCGGCGCCTCCTTGAGCCAGCGGAGCACGTTGCGGACGTGCTCGGGCGTCGTCAGCAGCACCGGCTGGGCGCGGTCGTAGCTCGGTGCCGATCACGGCGCCGTCGTGGCGCGTGTTGATCTCGTGCGCGATCAGCTCCAGGCCGGGTGCGTCAGGCATCGTCCCAGTCTCCCGTCGCGCCGCTTGCGGCTCTCCGCCTCGCCGCTGTCGGCGCGCGTGCCCGGCATCGCGCTCTCCTCGCCGTCGGCGGTGCCCGCGCGCGCGGGACGCGGCGTCGCGGACCATCTCCGACTCGGAGACCGGCTCCTGCGCGAGCTTGATCAGCTCCGCGTCGGCCACCAGCTTCTCCGCCCGGTCGTCGTCGGCGTGGCCGACGAGGCGGCCGTCGGACGGGCGCCGTGCCGGCCCGCTCCACCGGAATCGCGCCGGCCTGCCAGGGCCGCTCGTCCTCCTCGGTGCCGTGCGCCGCGTACTGGTCGCGCCAGCCGAGGTCGGGGTCGCCGAGGATCTTGTCGCGCAGCTTCAGGATCCCGTACATGAGCGCCTCCGGCCGCGGCGGGCAGCCGGGGATGTGGATGTCGACGGGCAGGAACTTGTCGGCGCCCTGGACGACGGCGTAGTTGGCGAACATCCCGCCCGAGGACGAGCACGCGCCCATCGACAGCACCCACTTCGGCTCCAGCATCTGGTCGTAGATGCGGCGGATGACCGGGACCATCTTGATCGAGACCCGGCCCGAGAGGATCAGCATGTCGGCCTGCCGCGGCGAGGCGCGGAAGACCTCGGCGCCGTAGCGAGCGGTGTCGTAGCGGGCCGAGACCATCGACATCATCTCGATCGCGCAGCAGGCGAGGCCGAACGTCGCCGGCCACATCGCGTTGCCGCGCGCCCAGGCGATCGCCTTGTCGATCGTCGTCGTCAGCAGCCGCTGACTCGACGTACTCCTCGAGGTCGGCGACCGTCGAGATCGCCGCGCTGCATGTCGCGCGCGCGGAGCTGGCGGATCCGCAGCTCCTCGGGGCGTGCGGGGCTGATCGAGCGGCTGCAGGCCGCGCAGCTTGTGCCGCTCTACTTCCAGTTGAGGGCCCCCCGGCGCCAGACGTAGGCGAGCGCGACGAGCAGCAGGCGCGGCGAAGACGAGCACCTCGCCGAGCACGAAGACGCTCGAGGCGCCGTTCAGGATCACGCCGACCGGATACAGGAAGACGACCTCGATATCGAAGAGGATGAACAGCATCGCGACCATGTAGAAGCTGATTCCGAAGCGGAAGGTCCGCTGGATGTCGGAGGGCAGCCCGCACTCGTAGGCCTCCGACTTGACCGTGTTCGGCTTCGACGGTCCGAGGACCTTGTTGAGCGCCGTGAAGGCGCCGCCGACGGCGATGCCGAGGCCGGCGAAGACGATCACTGGGAGATAGCTCTGGAGCATCTGCTGCCGGCTCGATCCTGTGCCTGCGGCGCCTGCTCAGGCCCATCTGTCACTCCGGTTCGCTGAGCCGTCCCTCCACTACAGTTCCGCCGCGATGGTCACCGTCCACGTCATCTCGGCATCACCGTGATCGCCTCCAACCTGCTCGCCGGGGCGTGGGGCGGCTTCTGCTGGTACGCGCGCCGGCCCTCGGTCGCGTTCTGGTACCTGCTCCGCTTCGCCCAGGTCGCGGTCGTGCTCCAGGTCGCCGTCGGCGCGATCCTGCTGCTGGCAGGCCACGAGGCCGCCAACCTGCACTACCTGTACGGGGTCCTGCCGGTGCTCGTCTCGCTGCTCGCCGAGGGCGCCCGCTGCGCAGGCCAACGAGCACGAGCTCGAGGGTCTCGACTTCGAGGCGCTGCCGCGCGAGCGCCAGCAGGCGGTCGCCGCCGCGATCGTTCGCCGCGAGACCGGGATCATGGCCGTCGGCGCGCTGGTCATCCTCGGCCTCGCCCTGCGGGCGGCCGCGGTCCAACTGCAGGTGTAGATCCTCCCGCGGCTTGACCATTGCCGCCGCGGCGGTACCCTCGTTCGCGAGGAGATGTTGCCGATGGGCACCGAGCAAGACGGTGCGGATGAGGATCGCTTCGCGGCCGGTTCGCCGACCGAGCGGGTGTCGCGCCTCGACGCCGAGGCCCGTGCCCGGCCCTACGTCCTCTTCCGGGACGTGCAGCGACCAGCAGCGCATCTACGAGTTGCCCGAGAGCGGCGCGGTGACGATCGGCCGCGGCTCCTGGATGGACATCTCATTGCATTGGGATGAGGGCGCCTCGCGCCTGCATGCCCGCCTGGAACCGGTCGGCGACGACTGGACCGTGATCGACGACGGCACCTCGCGCAACGGAACGTTCCTGAACGGCGAGCGGATCTCCGGCCGGCGCCGGCTCGATGACGGCGACGAGCTGCTGATCGGCGCCACGCGCCTGCGGGTCGGTCTGCCGGGAAACATCGACGAAGGCGCGACCCGGGCCTTCAGCCGTACGGATCTGCGCGAGCCCGGCGCCGATCAGCCGGAAGCGGGCCTGTAGGCAGCCGTCGACGAACAGCAACGGGCTACCTTCGCGCTCGGCGATCGAGTTGACCTCGCCGGTGACGATCACGTGGTCGCCGCCGGCGAGCACGTCGCGCATCGTGCAGGCGATGAAGACGATCGCGGCATCGAGGCGCGGCAGGCCGTCGCTGTCGGTCCGGCCGACGCCCTCCCACTTCTGCTCCATCGGGATCTTGCGGCCGAAGGCCCGGGCGAGCTCCTCACCCTCGGCGCCGAGGACGTTGACGCCGAACCGGCCGGCCGCCTCGACGGCGCGCAGCGTGCGCGAGCCGCGGTCGAGGCAGGCGAGCATCAGCGGCGGCTCCAGTGACAGCGAGGTGACGGCGTTGGCTGCCAGCCCCGCCGGGCCGGCGGCCGTCGGCGCCGTAACGACGGTGACTCCGGTCGGGAAGCGCGACATGGCGGCGCGGAGCTCGGCGGGGTCGATCTGGGGGGTGGTCGGGTCTGCGGCGGACATCGGGGGCGTTGCCAAGTATGATGCCGCCCGCGTGCGGCCCCTTTACGTACTAATCGCACTCGCGCTCTGCGCCCTCGGCGTCGCTGCCTGCGGCAGCGAAGGCGTCAGCGTGGCCGCCAGCGACCCCGATTACGCGGCAGCCACGATCTTCTCCCAGCGCTGCGGCGGCTGCCACACGCTGGATGTCGCCGGCACCCAGGGCTCGGGCAACAGGACGCTGCGTCAGCAGGGCCCGAACCTCGACCAGCGCAAGGTCGACTACCGCACCGCGCTGTACGCGATCGAGAACGGCGGGATCTCCGGCTCGATCATGCCCCAGAACATCGTCGTCGGCCTGGATGCGAAGCGGGTTGCCAAGTTCATCGCCGACTACTCCGGCACGCAGGCGGTCGATTCCGCCAGGCCATCGCCGAACCAGGACGAGTCCCTGCAGCAGCAGGAGAACTCCAAGCCCGGCAACGCCCCGAGCGCCCCGTACGACTCGCAGGGCAGCTGAGCGGCGGGGGGCGACCCTGCTCGACCTGAAGCGGATCCGCGACGACCCCGGGCCGGCACGCGCCGCCCTCGCCCGGATCGGCGCCGACTCCGACCTGGACGAGCTGCTCCGCCTCGACGCCCGCCGGCGTGAGCTGCTGCCCGGGCTCGAGGGGCTGCGCGCCGAGCGCAACGAGGCCTCCGACGCGATCGGCCTCGCCAAGCGCGAGGGCCGCGACGCGGACGAGGCGATCGCCGCGATGCGCAGGTCGCCGGGCGGATCAAGGAGCTCGAGGGCGAGCTCGCCGAAGTCGAGTCCGAGCGTGAGCGGCTGCGGCGACGCTTCCCAACCCGCCCCATCCCGACGCGCCGGACGGTGACAGCGGACGAGGACGCCGCCGTGCTGCGCGAGGTCGGCGAACGGCCCTCGTTCGACTTCGAGGTCCGCGACCATCTCGAGATCGGCACGGCGCTCGGCCTGATCGAGATGGAGAAGGCCGCGGAGGCCTCCGGCTCGCGCTTCGCCTACCTGCTCGGCGACCTCGTCCTCGTCGAGCTGGCGCTCGTCCGCTTCGCGGTCGAGGTGACGAGCGCGCACGGCTTCGTGCCCGTCGTGCCCCCCGTCCTTGTCCGCGAGGACCCGCTGTATGGGACCGGCTTCTTCCCGGGCGAGCGCGAGATGATCTACGAGGTCCCCAAGGACGAGCTCTTCCTCGTCGGCACCTCCGAGGTCTCACTCGCCGCCCTGCACGCCGGCGAGATCCTCGACGGCGCCGAGCTGCCGATCCGCTACGCCGGCATCTCGACCTGCTTCCGGCGCGAGGCCGGCGCCGCCGGCAAGGACACCCGCGGGATCTTCCGCGTGCACCAGTTCGACAAGGTCGAGATGTTCAGCTTCGTCCGCCCGGAGGAGGCCGACGCCGAGCACCAGCGCCTGCTCTCGATCGAGGAGGAGATGCTGGGGGCGCTCGAGATCCCCTACCGCGTCGTCGACATCGCCGTCGGCGACCTCGGCGCTCCCGCTGCCCGCAAGTTCGACTGCGAGGCGTGGATCCCGAGTCAGGAGCGCTACCGCGAGCTGACCTCGACCTCGAACACCACGGATTATCAGGCGCGCCGCATGAACTGCCGCTTCCGCGACGGCGAGGGCGCGCCCGAGTTCGTCAACACGCTGAACGGCACCGCGACGGCGATCTCACGCTGGCTGATCGCGATCATCGAGAACCACCAGCGAGCCGACGGCTCCGTCGCCGTCCCGCAGGCGCTCGTCGAACGCGGCGCACCACCGACGCTCGGCGGCTGAGCGGCGCCCGGCCTGGAGGCCACTCAGGAGTGCCTGGCCGGCTTACTCGCTCGGCGGCTTCTGCGGCTTGGGCAGCGCGTCGCCGAGGCTCTTGCCGAGGTTGCCGAGCGCCTCGGTGATCTCCTGGGGAATCAGGAACATCTTGTTTGCATCGCCGGCGGCGAGCTGCGGCAGCATCTCCAGGTACAGGTAGGAGAGGATCCCTTCGTTGACGTCGCCCGCGTGCAGACTGTCGAACACGGTCTTGATCCCGAGCGCCTCGCCCTCCGCCCGCAACGCCTGCGCCTCGCGGTCGGCCTGAGCGTCGAGGATCGTCGCCTGCTTGGCGCCCTCTGCCCGCAGGACGGCCGACTGCTTCTCACCGTCGGCAACGAGGATCGAGGAGGCCTTCGAGCCCTCGGCGTTGAGGATTGCGGCGCGCTTGTCGCGCTCGGCCCGCATCTGCTTCTCCATCGCCTCCTGGATCGTCGGCGGCGGATCGATCGCCTTGAGCTCGATCCGGTTGACGCGGATGCCCCACTTGCCGGTTGCCTCGTCGAGCACGGTGCGCAGCTGGTGGTTGATCGAGTCGCGGCTCGTCAGCGCCTCCTCGAGGTCGAGCGAGCCGATCACGTTGCGCAGCGTCGTGATCGTCAGCTGCTCGATCGCGCGGATCGGCTGGGCGACCTCGTAGGTCACGGCCTTCGGGTCGATGATCGTGTAGTAGACGACGGTGTCGATGTTGACGTTGACGTTGTCCTCGGTGATCACTGCCTGAGGGGGGAAGGTGACGACCTGCTCGCGGAGATCGATCTGCGGCAGGACCCGGTCGACGAACGGGATCAGCAGCGCCAGGCCCGGCTGCAGCGTGCGGTGGTAGCGGCCGAGGCGCTCGACGACCCCGGCGCGCGCCTGCGGCACGATCTTGACGGCGGCGGCGAGCGAGATCAGCACGAAGATCGCGATCGCGACGAGCGCAATCGCGACCGCGTTGACGGCCGCAAGCGGCACGGTTGCGAGGAACGTGGTCATTTGTTCACTCCTCCCCGCCGGCCGCGGCCGGCTCGGACGGTTGCATGGGCATCGGCTCGACGTACGCGTAGACGCCGCGGATGTCGACGACCTCGACCCGCGCGCCCTCCTCGATCACGAGATCCTCGGACGGTGTCCGCGCGGACCAGACGTCGTCGCCGAGGCGGACCGTGCCGGAGTCGACGTCGACGCGCTGCAGCGCCACGGCTCGGCGTCCGATCAGGCTCTGCACGTTCGAGGCCTTCTCCGCGTCGGGCGGTTGCAGGTGGTCGCGGACTACCGGGCGCAGGACGGCGAGGGAGACGAGCGAGCCGATGATGAACGCGGCGAGCTGGATCTCGATCCCGGCGCCGAGCGCCGCGACGATCGCCGCCCCGAACGCGCCGAGCGCGATCGGCGCCGCGTAGAACGTAAACGCGATCGCCACCTCGACGATCAGCAGTCCCATGCCGATCAGAAACCAGAACAGCCAGGCGTCGAGCCCAAAGATCTCCACGAGATGAGCCTAACCGGAGAAGCCGAAAGCGGGATTGGCGGCGAGTGCGAGGGCGCGCTGATCAAGGACGCAGGAGGCGAAGCGTGCGCCAGCACGTGAGCCGACGAGGACGCCGAGCAGCGGGCCCTCGCGCCGCCGCGCGTGCGCCAGCACGTGAGCCGACGAGGACGCCGAGCAGCGGGCCCTCGCGCCGCCGCACGCGCGCAGGACCGAGCGACGGTGTGCCGTTCCCACACCGTCGCTGCGAATCCTCTCCTGGTCTTAGGAGTCTGGTGCCCGCTCGTCGCTCGGCTGATCGAGCGAGAGCGCGGCTGAGTTGATGCAGAAGCGCTGGCCGGTCGGCGCCGGGCCGTCGTCGAAGACGTGGCCCAGGTGGGCGTCGCAGCGGCTGCAGAGCACCTCGGTACGGCGCATGAAGAGGCTGTTGTCGGACTTCGTCTCGACCGCTGACTCGCCAGCCGGCTCGTAGAAGCTCGGCCAGCCCGTACCGGAGTCGAACTTCGTGTCGGAGTCGAACAGCTCCTGGCCGCAGCACACGCAACGATAGGTCCCGTCGGCGTGCTCGTCCCAGTAGCGGCCGGTGAAGGCGCGCTCCGTTCCGGCCTGGCGGGTCACTTCGTACTCCTCATCGGAAAGCTGCTCGCGCCATTCGCGGTCACTCTTCTGAACCTTTTCCATGGTTCCTCCTGTGGGACGTGGATCTCAGTAGGAATCTAGGTCCTGGCGCTTACCGGCCCCTGAACATGCCGCTCCTGACGAGACCCATGCACGGTACGCGATTCGCGACCTGCAAGCCCGGCCAGCGTGCCGAGGATAGCCTGCCGCCCGTGGATGACCCCGACCGCCGGATCCGCGCTTGAGCGGCTCGCCCTCGAGCTTCTTCGAACCCCTGACCGCCGAGCCGGGCGGCGGCGGGACCTACCGCTCGACCGAGCTCACGCGTGGGCCTTGGGATGCCGCCAGCCAGCACGCCGGCCCGCCCGCGGCCCTGCTCGCCCGCGCACTTGAGCAGCATGCGGGGATCGGTGCCGGCCCCGGCGACCGCTCGATCGGGCGGATCACGCTCGAGATCCTTCGCCCGGTGCCGATCGCCGAGCTGCGGGTCGACGTCACGACGCTTCGCGGGGGGCGTCGCGTCGAGCTGCTCGAGGCGACGCTGAGCGAGGCGGGCGGCGAGCGGCGGGAGCTGATCCGGGCACGGGCCTGGCGCCTGGCCGCATCGGCGCCGGCGATCCCCGACGGGCTGGCGAGCGCCGATGGGCCGGGCTCGGCGCCCGCTCGCGCGGGGCGCCCCAGCGGCGAGCAGGGCCCGCCGCCGGCCCCGGGCGGGCTCGAGGCCAGCGAGGTCTTCTTTCCGACCGGTGAGGACGTCGGCTACCACTCGGCGATGGAGTACCGGTTCGTGCGCGGCGGCTTCCTCGAGACCGGCGCCGCCGTCTGCTGGATGCGGATGCGCCACCCGCTCGTCGTCGGGGAGGACCCGACGCCGCTGCAGCGCGTCATGGTCGCCGCCGACTCCGGCAACGGAATCAGCTCGACGCTCGACTTCCGCCGCTACCTGTTCATCAACGTCGATCTGACCGTCCACCTGCACCGGCTGCCGGCGGGTGAGTGGGTCTGCCTCGACGCGCTCACGATCCCCGAGCCGAACGGGCAGGGGATGGCGGACACGCTGCTGCTCGACGAGCGCGGGCCGCTCGGCCGCGCCTGTCAGACGTTGCTGGTCGCCGAGCGCTGAGCGACGCGGATCGCGTCGCGGCCCTCGCGCTTGGCCCGGTACATGGCGGCGTCGGCGCGGGCGAGGAGCGCCTCCGGGCTCTCGCCCGGCTGCCGCTGCGCGACGCCGCCAGAGATCGTGATCCCTGCGGGAGCGCTGCTTCGCACGCGCTCGACGACGGAGGTCGCATCCGCTGCTCGGGCGCCCGGCAGCAGCACCGCGAACTCCTCGCCACCGTGTCTGGCGATCAGGTCCATCTCGCGGATCTGCGAGCTCCAGCTCGAAGCGGCTTGCTTGAGCAGACGGTCGCCTGCGGCGTGGCCGTAGTGGTCGTTGAACTCCTTGAAGCGGTCGATGTCGACGAGCGCGACCGACAGCGGCCCGTCGTCGCGGTCCGCGCGCGCGATCTCGCGGCGCAGCACCTCGCCCCAGCCGCGGCGATTGGCGAGCCCGGTGAGCGGGTCGGTGCGGGCGAGCTTTGCGACCTCGTCGAGCAGCCGCTCGCGTTCGCGGACGATCGCCGAGCTCGCGTAGCCAACGAGCGCGAGCACGACGATCCAGACGCCGGTGGCAGCCGGCTCCAGCGAAGCGCCGTCCGGATCGATCAGGTCGGGAGCGGCGATGACGGCCCCGGCCAGGCCGATCGAGATGGCCAGCTCGGTCCGCGTGCCGTACAGCGCGAACCAGATCACGGGCAGCGCCAGCATCGGCGTGAACGTTGCGACGGCTACCCCCTCGGCGTCGCGGACGAGCGCGACGATTGCCAGGAAGGCGAGCGGCGGCAACGCCTGTGCTGCTGCCGGCAGGCGCCGCCACGGCATCAAGCAGGCGAGCAGCGCGCCGCCGAACAGGACGATCGCCGCAGCCAGAAGCTCGTCGGCAGGAGCCGGCGGGAGCGCTCGCCGACGTCAGCGCCAGTCCTGCGACGGCCGCGGCGAGGAACGGTGCGCACCGGCGGGCGGCCCCGTTGCCCTGCAGGGGACGCCCGCGCACCGGCAGCCCACCCAAGCCGACACGCTTGGCCGCCCGAGACCGGCCGGCGACGTCAATCCCTGCCCTGCCTGATCCTGCGATGTCCGAACTCGGTTTGATGAGGTCTCCTCGGGGGATGCGTCCCCAGATACGACCCCCCAGCCATCTCACCATCGGCGCCGGCGCGGCACGCGACCAGCGTCCGGACGCCTCCTCGACATCTGTACGAGCGGCGTTGTGGCTCAGGTGGCGAGCAGGGCCCGGGCGAGGCGCTCGGCAGCCGCCGGCGCGAAGCCCAGGTAGAGGACGGGCTCGATCAGCTCGAGCTCGATCAGGCGCAGCTTGCCGTCGCCGTCGCGGATCAGGTCGGCACGCGCGTACAGCGGGTCCCCCGGCGCCGCGGCGAGCGCATCGCGGCCGAGCGCGACGGCATCCGGCGGCGGCTCCAGCGCCTCGACGGTTCCCCCGTACTGCGGCTGGACGCGGAAGTCACCGCGGGCGGGTCGCTTGCGGACCGCGTGCGTCAGCTCGCCGTCGATGAAGACGAGGCTGAGCTCGCCCTCGGTCTGCAGAGGGCGCAGGAAGGGCTGCGCCATGCCCGGCGCCGCAAGCGACTCGAGGATGCGGCCGACCATCGCCGTCTCGACCCGGGCCAGGCGGCGGGCCCCGAGGTCGACGACGGGCTTGATGATCACGTCGCCCCAGCCGAGCTCAGCGACGGTGCGCTCGATCTCCTCCTCCTGACCGGGCTCAGTCCAGATCGTCGGGATCGTCGCGACGCCGGCCGCCTCGAGCTCACGCAGGTAGCGCTTGTCGACGTTCCAGGCGACCGTCGCGGCCGGGTTGCGCAGCTCGGTCGCCGCGCCGACCCGCTTGCTCCACTCGAGGAAGGCGTCGAGCTGCTCGTCGTAGTCCCAGGTCGAGCTGATCAGGACGACGTCGTAGCTGCTCCAGTCGACCGCGGGATCGCTCCAGGGCTTCGCCTCGGCCTCCGCGCCCCGGCGGCGCAGCGCCGGCAGCAGGAAGTCGATGTCCTCGTCCCGCGCCGGCGGGTGCACGCAGGTTGCGATGCCGATCCGCACGCGGCCGAGGCTACTAGTACGAGTGAGCCGTCCCGCGCCTCCCAGCCCAATCGGACGGCGGGCGGCGAAGGCGTTCCGGACTTCACCACATCCGCCGTGGTGAAGTCCGGAATACCCATCGCCACATCGCTTCGGGTCGGTCGCTACCCCCGGCCGCGCAGAGGCCCGCCGGGATCCACGCGGCGCCGCTGATCAGCCGGGCCTGCCACACGGTCGCAATCCTAGGCGGGGGGGGGTTGCGCAGCGGGCGCACGTCGTAGAGACTCAACGGGTGAGCACTGACGCCGACCCCTGGGGAGCGGGGCAGCTCGGAGCGAGACACGATCCCGTTTTCGCGGCGGGTGAGGCAGCGGTGCTGGCGCGGCTCCGGGCGCTCGGCGTGGCGCTGATTCGCTTCAGCGGCGAGCCGCGGGTGATCAGCGGATGGGGCGGGGCGGCCGAGGAGATGTTCGGCTACTCCGCTGCCGACGCAGTCGGGCGGCTGCCCGAGGAGTTGCCGATCGCGCCGGCGGACGTCACCCAGCGGCTTCGCGAGGCACTGATGCGGATCCCCGAGACGCCGCTCGAGTACGACCTGCGGCTGCTGCGCAAGGACGGCACGACCTTCCCGGCGCGCGTCCGCTCGGGCTTCGACTTCCGCGCCGACGGCTCGATCGCGGGCACCTGTTCGCTCGTCCTCGACACCTCGGCGGCCCGGGCCCCTGGAGAGCACCTGCCGGCGACCAGCAGCCTCGGCCCGGTGGCCGCACTGGGCACGCTGGCGATCGGCGGGATCGAGCGCGCCGAGCTCGTCGCGCGGGCCACGAAGATCGTCGCCGAATCGCTGGCAATCGAGCTCGTCGCCGTCTTCGCCGTCGATGCCGAGAGCGGCGTGCTGCGTTTCGAGGGTGGTCGCGGCTGGGCCGGCGAGGAGCGGCCGGCGGAACGCATGCCGCTGGCGGGCACCGACGCGGCTGCGCTGCTGCGCACCGGGACCGGCGTCGTCGTCACAGACACCGCTCCAAGCTGGACTCAAGGGGGGCTCTTCGCGCGCAGCGGCGCCCGGGACGGGATCAGCGTCGCGATCGGCGACCCCTTCCGGCCGACCGGCGCGCTCGTCGCCTTCGCCCGGGGCGAGCGGCAGTTCTCGGTCGCCGAGGTCGGCTTCCTGCAGGCGACCTCGCACGTGCTTGCGGCGGCGCACGAGCGCGAGCGGGCGCGCGACCTCGATACGCGCTTCCAGCGCCTCAGCAGGATCGAGGCGATGGGTCAGCTCACCGGTGGAATCGCCCACGACTTCAACAACCTGCTCAGCGTCATCCTCAACCACGCGGCCTTCGCCCGCGAGCATGTCCAGGGGGCCGGCTCCGAGGGGTCGATCGACGAGATCGAGGCGGCGGCGACCCGCGCCGCCGAGCTCACCCGGCAGCTGCTCGTCTTCTCGCGGCAGGAGGTCGTTGCCACCGAGGTGGTCGACGTCGCCGAGGCGGTCGCCGGGGCTGAACGCATGCTGCGCCGGACCCTCGGCGAGGGCTATTCGATCGAGACCACGCTGGAGAGCGACCTGAGAGCGATCGAGGCGGGCGCTGGCCAGATCGAGCAGATCGTGGTCAACCTCGCGGTCAACGCGCGCGACGCGATGCCGAACGGCGGCACGATCAGGATCAGCGTCGAGCGCGCCGGCCGCAGTGACGCCGAGCATCGCTGGGTGCGGCTGACGGTCAGCGATGACGGCGTCGGGATGAGCGCGGCCGTGCAGGAGAAGGCGTTCGAGCCGTTCTTCACGACGAAGCCGATCGGCGAGGGCTCGGGGCTTGGCCTGGCGACGGTTTACGGGATCGTCTCCGGCCTCGGCGGCTCGATCGAGCTCGCGTCCGAGCCGGGCGCCGGCACCGACGTCGACATCCTGCTGCCGGTCGCCGGCGAGGCCGCTGCGGCCGGCATCGACGCACCGGTACCGGCGGCGTCCGCCGCCGGCGGCGAGGCAGCTGCCCGTCGAGTGCTGCTCGTCGAGGACGACGCGATGGTTCGCCGGCTGACCGAGCGGGTCCTCGTCGAGGCCGGCTACGACGTCGAGGTCGCGGCCGGGCCCGAACGGGCGCTCGAGTTGCTCGTCGCCGCGGAGGCGAGGTTCGCTGTGCTGCTCACCGACATCGTCATGCCGGGCCTCTCCGGCGTCGAGCTCGCCCGCCACGTGCGCGAGCTCGATCCGGGGATCGGGATCGTCTTCATGTCGGGCTACACGGGGGACACGATCTCGCGCGATGCGGTCCGGGACCTCGAGGCCGGGTTCGTCGAGAAGCCGTTCACGCCCGAGACGCTGCTCGAGGGCGTCGCGGCTGCCTTCGAGGCGATCGCGCCTGG
Source organism: uncultured Solirubrobacterales bacterium (assembly GCA_963774395.1). Lineage (GTDB taxonomy): Bacteria > Actinomycetota > Thermoleophilia > Solirubrobacterales > 70-9 > CAXMST01. The sequence continues at coordinate 42,855 of CAVZET010000003.1, forward strand.
GGGCTGAGCGTCGTCAGTCGCTGACGACGCCGGCCGGCGCCGGCTGCGCCCGGCCGGCGTTGCGGACGATCAGCTCACAGACGCGCTCCCAGAGGGCCGGCGGCAGGTCGTGGCCCATGCCGTCGATCAGCTCGAGCTTCGCGCGCTGGATCGCGGCGGCGGTGTTGCGCCCGGCGCGGGCCGGAATCAGCCGGTCGTCGCGGCCGTGGATCACCTGCGTCGGCGCGGTGATCTTCGCCAGCTCGCGCGTGCGGTCGCCCGAGGCCATCACGGCCATCAGCTGACGGGCGACGCCGCTCGGGCAAAAGCAGCGGTCCCAGGCGCGTCCGGCGTGCTCGCGCAGCTGCTCGGGGTCGGGCGGGTAGGCGGGCGAGGAGATGACGCTGAACATCGTCGCCACGGACTCGATGTAGGCCTCGCGCGTCGCCGGGCCGGCTTCCGCATCAGCATCCGCAGCGCGTCGAAGCGGCGGGGTCGTTGACGGTCGCCGGCGCCCTGAACTCGACATGATCGAGCAGAGGCTGGCGACGCGGTCGGGGTAGCTGCAGGCGACCTTCTGACTGATCATGCCGCCCATCGAGACGCCCACCAGGTGGACGCGCTCGAGCTCGAGGTGGTCGACCAGTCCAAGCGTATCCGCGGCCATGTCGTCGAGCGTGTAGACCGCGGAACCGGTCAGCCCGATCATCCCCGCCGGGATGTTTACGCGGCCCGCGAGCTTGGTCGACAGGCCGACGTCACGATTGTCGAAGCGGACGACGTGGAAGCCCCGCTGGGCGAGCATCCCGCAGAACTCCGGGTCCCAGGCAAGCATCTGCATGCCGAGGCCCATGACGAGGAGGATCGTCTCCGCCTCCGGATCGCCGAAGTCGTCGTAGCAGAGCTCGATCCCGTTGACCCGGGCGAGCTGCGAGCCCTCCTCCGCGATCTTGGTGGCCTCGGAGACCATCTTCGCAAGCTACCAGCAGCCTCCGCTCGGACTCCCGACTGCGGCTCGGGTCGCCGAAGCTGAGGACCTGGTTCCTCTAGCCTGACGGCGGTCGTGTTGCAGCGGATCCGCCAGTTTTCGATCAGCCCGGAGTCGTACTTCGTCGTCGCGTCGGTCGCGCTCGGCGCGCTCGTCCTGATCGTGCTCACGGGCGCGGCCGTGCGCCTCACCGGCTCCGGCCTCGGGTGCCCGGACTGGCCCAAGTGCTACGGCGGCGCCGTCCCGCCCGCGGACCTGCACGCGGTGATCGAGTACGGCAACCGGCTGCTCACCGGTTTCGTCGGCTTCGCCGTGATCGCCGCCTCGCTGCTCGCCTGGTTCCGCCGGCCCTTCCGCTGGCATCTGGCGGCGATCGGCGCGCTGCTGCCACTCGGCGTCATCGCCCAGGCGATGCTCGGCGCCCTCGTCGTCAAGTTCGACCTCGCGCCCGGCCTCGTCATGCTCCACTTCATCCTCTCGATGATGCTGCTCGACGCCGCCTTCGCGCTCGTCTGGCTCTCCCGCTTCGAGCCCGACGACCGGCGTCGCTCCTCCGACCGGCTCGGCGTCTGGGCGGTCCGCGGGCTGATCCCGCTCGGCCAGCTGACGATCCTGATCGGGACGATGAGCACCGCTGCCGGGCCGCACGCCGGCGCCCACGAGGGCCAGCTCGTCCATCGCTTCACCTTCGAGGGCTCCGACACGCTCCAGTGGCTCGTCGCCCGCCATTCGCTGATTGCCGCGCTCTTCGGCATCGGCGCCGTCGGAGTCTGGTTCCTGCTCGGCCGCCGCGGTGCCGACGACCGGGCGCGCCGGCCGCTCACCTTCGTGCTCGGCCTGCTCGTCCTCCAGGGGGTGGTCGGCGGCATCCAGTGGTGGCTGAAGCTGCCCGCCGAGATCGTCTGGTTCCACGTCGGAATCGCGACGCTGACCTGGGTCGCGACGCTGTGGACGGTCGCCACCGCCGGCCGGCTCGAGCCGCGCCGTCAGCCGGCGGGGGAGAGCGTCGAGCCCGTCGGGCGCCCGCAGGCGCAGCCTCCCGCCGAGATCGCGGGCGTCTGAGCAGCCGCTCGGCGCCTCAGTCGAACAGGCCGGCCAGAGCCTTCAGGGACTTGCGCGCCTCGCGGTGGCCGGCCGTGGCGTTGACGGCGCGCTTTGCAGCCTGCCCCAGTAGGCCGCCCGGCGGGTCGAAGTCGTTCTCGTAGTCGAAGCGCGTGCTGCCGTCCCCGTTGCCGGCGAGCCGGTAGCTGACCTTCGCGGTCGAGCCGCCCGGGCCCGAACCGCGCCAGCGCGCCAGCGATGGCCGCTCGGCCTCGACGATCTCCCACTCGACCCAGAAGCCGACCGGGCCGACGCCGAGCCGCTGGCGGAACCGGTCACCGGCGCGGAGCGGCAGGTCGGGGACGTCCGCGAGCTTGCGATGGGCGCTGACCCACTCGCCGAGCCGGCCGGGATCCATCAGGACCTCCCACACGTCCTCCGGCGCGGCGGCGATCTCGCAGGTCTCGTTGACTGACTCGGGCATGGTTCCTTTCGCTCTTTCGCTGGTTTGGGGTTGCTTATCAGCGGCGCGCGCCCGCCGCCTCACGTTCGGCCTCGATCAGGCAGCGCTGGAAGATGACCGGCAGCGGCTCCGGCCTGATCCCGAACGGGGCTGCACCCGACGGATCCGTGACGATCGTCTCCTCCTGCAGCCCGAGGGCGAGCTCCGCGGCGACGGCGCGGTCGCCGCGCGTCAGTGAGGCGGCGCCGGCGGCCATCACCTCGGGCTTTGCGATCCGTTCCGAGACCGGCAGCCAGCGCGGACCGCGCCTGCCCATCTGCGCGGCGAGCATGTCGATCACCTCGCGGTGGCTGAGCACGTCGGGGCCGCCGATCTGCACCTCGCGGCCGGCCGACTCCTGCACGTCGGGGGCGGCGGCGAGGTAGGCGATCACGTCCCGCACCCCGATCGGCTGCGTCCGGTTCTCGAGCCAGCTCGGGGCCGGCGCCACCGGCAGGAGCTCGACGATCGAGCGGAGCAGCTCGTACGACTCGCTGCCGGGCCCGACGATCATCGCCGCGCGGAAGTAGGTGAGCGGCGGGCCATGCTCGATCAGCGCCTCGGCCGTCTGCCGGCGCGAGGTCAGATGCGGCGAGTTGCCGCCGAGCCCGCCGAGGTAGGAGATCCGCTCGACGCCGGCCTCGGCGGCGGCAGCAGCGAACCGCACGGCGCTCTCGCGCTCCCGCTCGGTGTAGCCGGCGTTGGCGCCGGCCATCAGGTGGACGAGGAAGTAGGCGTGCTCGCAGCCGCTGAGCGCTTCGGCGAGGCCCTCGCCACCCTCCACGTCGGCGATCGCCAGCTCGACGTCACCCGGCAGCACGGCGGCGGCCCGCTCGGGGCTGCGCGCCAGCGCCCGGACGGAGCGGCCACGCCGGTGCAGCGCCGCCACCAGTCGCCGGCCGATGAAGCCGTTCGCCCCGGCGACGAGCACGCGGCCCGCCGCCCCCTCAGCTGCGCTCACAGCGTCGCCCCGGCCCGTTCGAGCGGCCGCTCGCCGCGCGGCGTCGGGCAGAACCTCACGCTCCCGCGCCGACCGCACAGCGCCGGTCGGGGCGACGGAGCCCTGCGAGCAGTCCCTCCTTCTTCCGGTTGCGAGGCGAAGCACGCGGCAAAGGTAACCGGGGAGGCGCTCTCGGGAACCCACCGGGGCGTCGGTGGGCTGGCCTGGAGTCCGCTCCGCGCTCGCCAAGGGCGGTCAACCGCACGCCGGCGCGCTGTCATGCCCGCACGAAGCGGCGTCGCGCGTGCGGCAACGGCTGCGGGCAGCAGGAGGTGGGTGGACGGGAAGGCTCCCCGGGCTCGGCGAAGGACTCCGCCGGACGTCCCGCGTGCGCGGAGGTGCGGCGCGCAGCTTCACTCAGCACGCACGAACGCGCCCACGTCGCCCAGATCGGGCGTCCGGCGTGATTCTTCGCCGCCAGCCTCGCCTCGGCCCAGGCGATCGACCGTCTGCCGGCGAGGGGCTACGGTCGGCGAGGCCGCCGCCGCGCCGTCGTCGCTGACGATGGGCCTCCTACATGCGACCCCCGGGCTTCGACCGCTTCGACTCGGACGAGACCGTGCGCGTGCCCAGTCCAGCGCGATCGACCGCGCTGCCGATCCGCTGGCCTTCCCCGATCGGGAGCGGTCGCGCGTCGCATCGGCTGCCTAGCCAGCGGGCCGGCGGACGCCGGTCCCCGAAACGAGAAACGCCGCCGGATCGCTGGGACCCGGCGGCGTCTCGGTAAGCGGTGCGCTGCTTGCTAGAAGCCGCGCGGGTGACGCTTCGTGTAGCTCTCGCGGGTCGAGCGCATCTTCTTGCTCCACCCGGGGCCGTTGCCCGGCGTCATCGACGTGTCGAAGCGCAGCCCGGCGACGACCATGTAAGCGTGGCTGGAGGAGCCGTAGACGGTGATCCAGCTGCCGTGCTTCTTCGCGCCGTAGCGCTCGAAGCCGACGGAGTCGAGCGGCTTCTTGAGCAGGTGCCCGCCGTGCAGCGCGTAGCTGACGGAGCCGGAGCAGTCGTAGCCCGAGTCCTTCCACTTGCCGTGACCGCCGCCCCACTTGTAGGGCTTGTTGCGGATCTTGTTCGCGGCGGCGATGACGGCCTTGACCTCGTCGGGGGCACTCGCGGGGGCGACCGCGCGTCCGTGAACGAGCTTCGCCTTGTTGCCGGGGACGGTGTCCTGGCTCGAGCCGACGCCGACCCCGCCGCCGCCGGCCGACGCTGCGGCGGGAGCGATGAGGGCAACCAGACCGACGGTTGCGGCGACACTCAGAAGCCAAGCCTTGACGGGCCATCGCTTCAGGGTCTCTTTGGGCACTTGAACTCCTTTTGTGCGCCTACGGGGTTAGCTGACGGGCTGGCGACAAAAGGATTTCGCCCCCACCAATTGCGGCTGGTGAGTTAGCCCCTGGGAACTGTGGTTCCCCCGCTCTCCTCAATTGGGGAGATTCGGCATGGGTTTCAGGTTTCGCGGAAAGATACATAAAACGCCCCGCTAACGCAACGCTCATACGTTCCGTTCCGCGCCCCCCTGATCTGGGCGCTGATTTGCAGGGATTTCGCCGAGGTGCCCCGGGCTCAGTGGTGGCGGTGCGGCTTGACCTTGAGCTTCGCGGTCGCCGGCGAGGCGTCGGTCAGGCCGTTCGCCGTGGCTCTGACGCTGAACGTCCACCTGCCCCTGCGCAGCTTCCGGTACTTCGCGGGACTCGCACATGAGGTGAACTTCGCCAGCTTCTTCTCGCTCCCTTTGCGCTTGTGGTGGCGCCGCAGCGCGCACTCGAAGCTCGCCCCGGCCGCCGGGGTCGCCGTGAACCGGAAGCTGGCCTTGGCGCCGTGCTTGCCGGCGCGGACGCGCTTGGTCGCCTTCGTGATCGTCGTCTCAGGCGGCTTCTTGGGGGGCGGCGGCTTGCTGACGCCGGTCACGCGGGCAACCTGGTGGGAGGCCTGCAGGCCGACCCACAAGGTGTTGTTCGGCCCCGTCGTCAGGTACCTGGGGCCCGAAGCGGCCGGCAGCCCGGAGAGCGTCGTGTAGGCGCCGGAGGGGGTCAGCCGGCCCAGGGTGTTGACCGCGAACTGCGCGAACCAATAGGCACCGTCGTTGCCGAAGGCGACCCCGAACGGGTCGGTCATCGACGGCAGGTTGCGGGTCAGCGGGGCGCTCGGTGGGTTGATCCGCCCGATTTGCTGCGGCGTCGCCGTCGGATCCCCGAAGGCGACCTGCTGGCCGGGCCCGGCGGCGACCTCCTGCGGTCCGCCCGCGGCCGGGTAGGTCTTGGCGACCGAGCCGTCGGTCTTCACGCTGACGATTCGCTTGCCGCCGAAGTCAGCGATCCAGATCAGGCTGGGCCCGGCGCTGATCCCGCGGGCGGCCATGCCCGCCACCGCGAACTGCTGGAAGCCTGCCGGGTTCGCGGGCGGGATCTTGTAGACCTGATCGCCGCTCGCCGTCCAGAGGTTGCCGTCGGGGCCCGGGGTGATCGCGCGCGGGTCGGCGATCGTCGCGATCGGCGTCGCCGTCGCGTTCGTCGGATCGGCGGGTGAGAAGGAGGCGACGCCGCCGGACTGCGTCACCCAGAGGTTGCCGTCGGGGCCGGCCGCGATCCCGACCGGGTTGCTGACGTTCGCCGCGTCGAACTCGGTGACGACGCCGGCCGGCGTCACCCTGGCGACATCGTTCGTCCCGCCCGAGAGCGTCAGCCAGATGTTCCCGTCCGGCCCCTCGGTCAGGTACATGGGCATGTCGGCGGGGTCGAGGTCGTAGACCCCGTTGACCTTCGGCGCCGCCTGCGCCGGGCCGGCGGCGATCAGCGCCGTTGCGGCGACCGCGAGAACGGCCTCGCAGATCCGAGCGGGCCACGCGCAGCCTGACGCCCTTTGCATGTGACGAAACGTAGCGCGGGGTTGGTCACTGCGCAAGGCGGCCGGCGGGACCGGACCCAGCGAACCCGGGGCGCCGGCCTGCCGAGCGCTGAATTCCGGGCGCAGTTGCACGCTATTCAGCGCTCGAGCCCCACATGAGCCGGCATCCGGAGCGGGGGACATGAGCCCGTGTACCACCACTGGCTGACTGGCCAACCAGATTGATGTGTCATCAGTTGGTGTAACGATCTGCTATCAAGGGGTAAGTGGAAAGCGTGTACGCAGATATCGGATACGGTCGCGGTGGAAGGAGAGTTCATGGCTGAGCGCGGCGCCAAGCCCGTCGTCCACCCCGTGCGTGCCCGGATCCTGGAGGCGATCAGCGCCTTCACCTCGCCGCTGCTGCCGGACGACTACCTGGAGCTGATCAATCCGCTCTGGTCGACGCGCGAGCTGCGCGGCAGGGTCGAGGAGCTGATCCCCGAGAACGGCAACGCGACGACGGTGCTGATCCGGCCGGGGCACGCCTGGCCTGGGCACGAGCCGGGCCAGTACCTGCGGATCGGCTTCGACATCGACGGCATCCGCCACTGGCGCGCCTACTCGATCACCTCCGATCCAGGTCGCGAGGACGGCTTCCTCTCGATCACGCCGAAGCTCGTCGAGGAGGGCAAGGTCTCGCCCTGGGTCAACCGCGAGCTGCGGCCCGGCGCGATCGTCTCCCTCTCCGACGTCGAGGGGCAGTTCGTGCTCCCGGACCCGCGCCCCGGCCGCATCCTCTTCATCTCCGCCGGCAGCGGCATCACGCCGATCATGGCGATGCTGCGCTGCCTCGATCGCGAGGGCGCGCTCGGCGACGTCGTCCACCTGCACTCGGCGCCGCGTTCCGACGACGTCATCTTCGGCGCCCGCCTGCGCGAGCTCGCCGGGCGCAACGAGGGGCTGCGCCTGCACGAGCAGCACACCCAGGAGGGCGACGGGCGGATCCGCCCCGCCGACCTCGATGAGCTCTGCCCTGACTGGCGCGAGCGCGACACGTTCCTCTGCGGGCCGGCCGAGCTGATCGAGGAGTTCGAGGCGCGCTGGGAAGAGGACGGGATCACCGACCGCCTCCACCTCGAGCGCTTCCAGCCGGTGATCGGCGGCGCGGGCGCCGCGGCGGGTGAGGGCGGCAAGATCACCTTCACCAAGAGCGGCATCGAGGCGCGACAGCGACGGCAGCACGCCGATCCTCGACGCCGGCGAGGAGGCCGGGGCCGAGCTCGAGTTCGGCTGCCGGATGGGCATCTGCCACACCTGCGTCGGCACGCTCTGCTCGGGCCGCTTGCGCGACCTGCGTCAGCGGCGAGGTGCACGGCGAGGAGGGGACGAAGGTCCGCATCTGCGTGAACGCCCCCGAAGGCCCCGTCGAGATTGCGCTTTGAGCGCCGGGGTAGGAGCACCCGCGCGGATTACCTAGAAGAGATTGACCCCCAAGCCAGGAGGACAAGACCCCATGACAGACACAGCTACAGCTCCCCCACCCGACATGACCGATCCCGAGGGCATCGAAAGCCCGCTCTCGAAGCTCAGCCGACGAGCAGATCGACGCACTCGGCAAGGAGTTCGACGCGATCCACGACGAGGTGTTCAACGACCTCGGCGAGCGCGACGCGAAGTACATCCACTCGATGATCGAGATGCACCGGCGGCTGGCGCTGCTGGGCCGGGCGCTGCTGGTCGCCTCCCGCTCCAAGCCCGCGTGGCTCGCCGGGACGACCGCCCTTTCGCTGGCCAAGATCCTCGAGAACATGGAGATCGGCCACAACGTCATGCACGGCCAGTGGGACTGGATGAACAACCCAGAGATCCACTCATCGACCTGGGACTGGGACACGGCCTCGACCGAAGGAGGCGTGGAAGCACTCTCACAACTACATCCACCACACGTACACGAACGTGCGCGGCAAGGACAAGGACCTCGGCTACGAGATCATGCGCATCGACCCGACCCAGAAGTGGCATCCCGGTCTACCTCGCGCAGCCCTTCTACAACGTGCTGCTGATGGCGCTCTTCGAGTGGGGCGTCGCCTTCCACGACATGGACCTCGAGGCGCATCCGCCGCGGCGAGAAGTCGCACAAGGAGGCGCTCGAGGACCTGAAGGGGATCGCCGGCAAGGCCAAGGACCAGGTCGTCAAGGACTACGTCGCCTTCCCGGCGCTCTCGGGCATGATCGCGGGCGGCGTCGTTGCCGGTCGCGCGGCGCTGAAGAAGCGCAAGGCGCGCCGCAACGCCGGTGTCGCCGGCGTTGGGGCCAGCGCCAAGCGCGGGCTGCGCAAGCGGCTCGCCGGCCCGAGTCGCAGGCGCAAGGCGAAGGCCGCAGTCGGCGGCGATCTCGCGACCGAGCTCGGCGCCGCCTTCGGCGCGGAGTTCGTGCGCACCTTCCGGGCGACCGCTCTGGGCCGACGTGACCGCGAACATCGTCCGCAACGTGTGGTCGAACGCGATCATCTTCTGCGGCCACTTCCCCGATCAGACCTACACCTACACCGAGGAGGAGGCGGAGAACGAGAGCAAGGGCGGCTGGTACGTGCGCCAGCTCTGCGGCGCCGCCAACATCGAGGGCTCGCCGCTCTTCCACGTCGCCAGCGGCAACCTCGGCTACCAGGTCGAGCACCACCTGTTCCCGGACATGCCCTCGACCCGCTACGCGGAGATCGCGCCGAAGGTCAAGGACATCTGCAAGCGCTACGGGCTGCCGTACAACAGCGGCCCGTTCGGCCAGCAGTGGCTCATGGTCCAGCGCACGATCCTGCGCCTCGCCTTCCCCGGCGGCAAGGCGCGGCCGAAGCCCGGCGCCTACACGGGCGAGGACATCGCTCCCGTCCCGGGCGCGAACGGCAACGGGCAACCGCCGCGGCGGCCGCGGCGAACGGCAACGGCGGCGCCCCGGCGCCGACCGAGCACGCCGACGCGGAGAAGCCCGGCGACTGAGCCGGGCTCCCGCGTCGCGGCTGTGCCTCAGCTCGGCTGCTTGACCTTGCGGATGTAGGGAACGGGGCGCTCGACGAACTCGCCGAAGCGCTCCTGGGCGTCCTCGTCGTTGACGGCGGGGGTGACGATCACGTCCTCGCCCTGCTGCCACTGCGCCGGCGTCGCCACCTGGTGATTGGCGGTCAGCTGCAGCGAGTCGATCACCCGCAGGACCTCGTCGAAGTTGCGGCCGGCGGTCATCGGGTAGACGAGGATCAGCTTGATCTTCTTGTCCGGGCCGATCACGAACACGTTGCGGACCGTCGCGTTGTCGGCGGGGGTGCGGTCGGTGGCCTCACCCTCGACCTCGGCCGGCAGCATGTCGAAGGCCTTCGCGACCTTGAACTCGGGGTCGGCGATCAGCGGGTAGTTGAGCGCCGTGCCGGTCGCCGTCTCGATGTCGGTGGCCCACTTGTCGTGGTTTTCGAGCGGGTCGACGGAGATGCCGAGGATCTTGACGCCGCGCTTGTCGAACTCAGGCTTGATCGAAGCCATGTAGCCGAGCTCGGTGGTGCAGACGGGGGTGAAGTTGCGGGGGTGTGAGAACAGGACGGCCCAGGAGTCGCCGATCCAGTCGTGGAAGCTGATCGGGCCCTCGGTGGTCTCGGCCTCGAAGTCGGGGGCGGTGTCGTTGATCTTCAGGCTCATCGGGTCTCCTTCGCGTGGGATGCGGGGTGCTGGGATGCTCCAGAGAACTTAGCACCCGATACCTGATCCGGATTAGGGGATTAAGGGATTCGAGCTCCCGGCCGGTGCCGCCGGATGCCGTAGGCCCGAGGTCAGGCGACGACGGCGGCGGTCCCGAGCACGCCCAGCGGGTCGGGCCCGACGCGTCCCGGGAGGGCGAGCACCGGACACTCCGCCTTGGCGAGTAGGCGCGCCGAGACGCTGCCGAACATCGCCCGGCCGATGGGCCCGCGCCCGTGCGAGCCGGTGATCAGCAGGTCGTCGTTGCACGCCGCCTCCGCGATCTCCTCGGCTGGGCCGAGCAGCAGGCGGGCATCGACGGGCAGCTCGGCCGGGACCTGCCCGAGCGCGAGATCGAGGATGTGACGCATCGCTTCGCGGTGGACCTCGACCGTCTGGGCGGCGCCCATCATCGAGAACGGCCCGGAGAGGCCGCTGCCGACCGCGTTGATCGCGGTCAGCACGCTGAGCCGCGCGCGCGTCCGATCGGCGAGCTCGATTGCCGTCTGGAGCGCGATGCCGCTCTCGCGGCCGCCGTCGAAGGCGACGGCGATTCGCAGCGGCGGTCGGGGATCGCTCTCCGCGTACCCGGCCGGTGCGACGGCGAGCGCGCAAGGTGCCTCGTGCAGGAGCGTCGTCGCGACATCGCCGAAGACGACGCGGCCGAGCCCCAGACGGGAAGAGGAGCCAAGCACGAGCACCTCCGCGTGCTCGTCGCGGCTCACGTCGGCGAGCTCAGCGGCGACCGGTCGGGCCAGGCTCGCCTTGCACGTATGCGGGTGGCTCTCGGTGCCGAGTACGTCGCTCAGCACGACGCCGAGCGCGAGCGCATCGTCGCCCGGGTCGCCGGGCCTATAGCCGATCGTCACCACGGCGCCAAACGGTATGCGGCGAGCAGCCGGCACCCATCGGTGCGCGTTGCGGATGCGGCCGGTGGTTTCTACCGATTACGCCAGCCGGGACGCAGCGCGTGGCCTTCCGGTCGATGAGGGCCGGGGCCGATCGAACTCCGCTCAGGCGGCGACCCAGCGCTTCGCCTCCTCGAGCTGTTCGACCGCGTAGGTCTTGACCTCTCCCGGGGCCATCCAGCCGAATCCGTGCATCGCCTTGACGATCCACTCGACATCGGTGACCACGGCGACGCGCTTCCACGCGTGTGGGTGGGAGAACCCGAGGCTGACTCCGGTCTTCGCGTCCTCGGCGAGTGCGCCCGGCTCGAACTTCTCGAACCCGGGCCCGATCGCATAGACCATCCGTACCTCGCCGACCTCGGCCGCCGCCCGCATCGCCGGCTCGAGCACCTCTCGGTAGTCCTCTCGGGTGACGTGGCCGGTGGCGCGGTAGCCGATCGTGCCCTCGGGCATGTCCTCGATCGCTTCAACCACTGTGCTCCTCTCGCTTGGTTGCGGCCCTGAGTTTCCCAGTCGTGAGCCCGAGCCGATTACAGGCCTGCCGACGGGCTGTCGATAATGGTGGGGTGAGGTGTCAAGCCTCAGGCTGAGCGAGACCGTCCGCTGGGCCGCGGCCTGGGGAGTTGCTCAGTCCGGCTCGACCAGCCGGCTCAGCAGCACGTAGAAGTCGTCGAAGCCCTCGCGCCGGTAGAAGCGCAGCGCGTCCTCGTTCGAGTGCGCCGCTGCGACGAGCAGGCTCTCGGCGCCACCCTCGCGGGCGAAGTCGACCGCCGCCGCGGTCAGCGCCTTGCCGACGCCGGCGCTGCGTTCGGCGGCGAGCACGCTGAGGCTCTCCAGCTCAGCCGTCGCCTCGCCGAGCCCGCCCCACGTCGCCGCTCCCGCGCCCAGCGAGACCATCGCGTAGCCGACGAGATTCCCGTCGCGCTCGGCCAGCAGCAGCCCGTAGCGCTCTGCATCCTCGCCGCCGAGCCACTGCTCGTACTCGCCGCGGCGGTGCGCCCATGAGTCCTCCACGGGGCGCACCCCGGGCATCGCCGGCAGCGAAGCATGCTGCGACCACATCGCTCGCCACAGCGGCTCCAGCCGGTCGATGTCCGCGGTCGACCCCCGCCGAATCTCAACAGCCACGCCGAGATCGTCTCACGCCCACTTCCGATCGGCGGACCGGTGCTGACTGTGATGTCCCACACAGATGCCGAGCTAACTCACCAAGCGCCAGTTGCAGGGAGCGGAGTCGCGCGTGCGGCCGGACCGGTTCGTCTACGCGGCCGGGCCCCAGCTCGGCGCTCCGCCCTGGGAAGCTGCTCCCGCGGCCGCTGCGCAGCGGCCGACGGCGATCACGTAGCTCGCCGTCGGTAGGCCGGGATCCTGATACGGCGTAGTCCGCAAGCGCGTGCGGGGCGGCTCCGGGACTCGCGGCCTCCGGGCGTGGCGGTAGGCTGGGTCGAGCGGTGGAAGGGCAGCCGATCCAGAGGGCGCCGGTGATGCCGGTCTGAACGATGCGCAGCTGACCGAGGTCCGCTTGGGCGACCAGATCCTGGCCTTCGACGGTCGCGTGCTGGAGGAGTTCGGCGGCGGCAGGAAGGAGCGGGAGCGGCGGCTGCACGTAGGCTTGATCAGCAGCATCGACGCCAAGGCGGCGTCCGGCCGCGCCTCGGTGACCGTCAAGGCGACTAACGGTGCGCGCATCGTCTGGGCGGGCAAGCTTGAGGACGAGGCCCTCGGGCAGCTGCGGTCGCTGGTCGCGGCCGTCCGCTCTGCGGCGGGGCTGGCGCTACCGGGTGGCTGAGCAGCCTGCTACGCCGAACCCTTCGCGGCAGGCGTGGCTGAGCGGGCCGGAAAGCTCCCAATCAAGAAAGAGGGGCCGGGGTATAGCAGCGCTTTCCGGCCGACCCTGATGACGCCGAGTGGGAGCTGCCCGGGCGCTCCTCAACCGCAGCCGGTGTTGTTGCCGCACTGTGTGCACGTGTAGCAGGAGCCCGTCCGCTGCATCATCCCGCCGCACTGCTCGCAGGCGGGGCCGAGCTCGAGGCTCTTGCTCATCTTCGCGGGCACGACCGGCGGCGTGTCGGTCATCGCCTCGGCGGCGGCGACCGTCTTGCCGGGCTGGGACTTGACCTCGGCGCCATGTGAGCCGTTGCCGTTCCCATTCCCGTTCCCGTTGGTCGGGCCGGCGGTGTCCGGGTTGAAGAGCGCCTGCTGCGCCTCCTTGCGGGCCCGCACCTCGCTGGTCAGGATGCCGAGGTCCTCGTGCACGTCGGCGTCCTCGATGAACCGCGAGGCGAGCCAGCGCATGATGTAGTCGGGCATCGACTTGGCGAACGGGATCTCCGGGTTCTTCGTCATGCCCTCCGGGTCGAAGCGCATGTAGGAGAACTTGTCGACGAGGACCTCGAGCGGCACGCCGTACTGCAGGCCGATCGAGACGGCCGTCGCGAACGCGTTCATCATGCCGCGCAGCGTCGAGCCCTCCTTGCCGATGTCGGTGAGGAAGATCTCGCCGACCTGGCCGTCCTCGTACTTGCCGGCGGTGATGTAGCCCTCCTGGCCGGCGATCGAGAACTTGTGCGTGATCGACTCGCCGCTCGGGGGGCATCCGGCGCCGGACCGGGACCGGATCGGCGGCCGGCGAGTCGGCCTCCTCCTTGGAGTCCTGCGCGTCGGTGCGCAGCGCCTGCGCGGTCTTCGAGCCGTCGCGGTAGATCGCGAGCGCCTTCAGGCCGCCCCTCCAGCCCTCGAGGTAGGCCTCGGCGATGTCGCCGACGCTCGCCGTCTCCGGCAGGTTGACCGTCTTGCTGATCGCGCCCGAGAGGAACGGCTGCGTCGCCGACATCATCTGGATGTGGCCCATGTGGCTGATCGCCCGTTCGCCGACGGCCACGTCGAAGATGCTCAGGTGCTCCTCGTCGAGCTCCGGCGCGCCGATGATCGTGCCGTTCTCGTTGATGAAGGCCTCGATCTGCGAGATCTGCGCCTCCGAGTAGCCGAGCGTGCGCAGCGCCAGCGGCACCGAGCGGTTGACGATCGTCATCTGACCGCCGCCGACCAGCTCCTTGTACTTGATCAGCGAGAAGTCGGGCTCGATTCCGGTCGTGTCGCAGTCCATCAGGAAGCTGATCGTCCCGGTGGGGGCGAGCACCGTCGCCTGCGCGTTGCGGTAGCCGTGCTCGTCGCCGAGCGCGACCGCCTCGTCCCACGAGCGGCGGGCGGCCGCGAGCAGCTCCGGATCGGCGATCTCGTCGCTGATCTCATAAGAGGCGTCGCGGTGCATCCGCATCACGTTGTTGTGCGGCTCCCGGTTCTTCTCGTACTCGTCGTAGGGGCCGACTGCGGCGGCGACCTCCGCTGACTTCCGGTAGCCGCGGCCGGTCATCAGCGCCGTGATCGCGGCGGCGATGTGGCGGCCTTCGTCGGAGTCGTAGGCCATCCCGTTCGACATCAGATACGCGCCGAGGTTCGCGTAGCCGAGCCCGAGCTGGCGGAACTTGCGGGCGTTGTCGCCGATCTCTCCCGTCGGGTAGCTCGACGGCCCGACGACGATCTCCTGCGCGAGGAAGACCGTGTCAACGACGTGCTCGAACTCCGCCGTGTCGAAGCTGCCGTCGGGACGGCGGAACTTCATCAGGTTGATCGACGCCAGGTTGCAGGCCGAGTCGTCGACGTGCATGTACTCCGAGCACGGGTTCGAGGCGTTGATCCGGCCCGACTCCGGGCAGGTGTGCCAGCGGTTGATCGTCGTGTCGTACTGGACGCCCGGATCGGCGCAGCGCCAGGCGGCCTCGGAGATCTGGTCCATCAGGCCCTGCGCCGGCAGCGTCTTCGTCGTGCGGCCGTCCTTGCGGGCGAGCAGATCCCAGTCGGCGCCCGCCTCGACCGCCTCCATGAAGGCGTCGGAGACGCGGACCGAGTTGTTCGCGTTCTGGTACTGGATCGAGGTGAAGCCCTCACCGTCGATCGACATGTCGAAGCCGGCGTCGCGGAGCGCGGCCGCCTTGTCCTCCTCCTTGGCCTTGCACCAGATGAAGTGCTCGATGTCCGGGTGGTCGACGTCGAGGACGACCATCTTCGCCGCGCGGCGCGTCTTGCCGCCGGACTTGATCGTGCCCGCCCAGGCGTCGGCGCCGCGCATGAAGGAGACCGGGCCCGAGGCGAGCCCGCCCTTGCTCAGCTGCTCGACCGAGCCGCGGATGTTGGACAGGTTGATGCCCGAGCCGGAGCCGCCGCGGAAGATCCTGCCCTCCTTGGTGTTCCAGTCGAGGATCGACTCCATCGTGTCGTCGACCGAGAGGATGAAGCACGCGCTGCACTGGGGGTGCTCCTCGAAGCCGACGTTGAACCAGACCGGGGAGTTGAAGGCGGCCTTCTGGTGCAGCAGGATGTGCGTCAGCTCGGCCTCGAAGGCGTCGGCGTCGGCGGGCGAGGCGAAGTAGCCGCCCTTGCGCCCCCACTCGGCGATCGTGCCGGCGACGCGCCCGATCATCTGCTTGACCGAGCGCTCGCGCTCGGGCGAGCCGAGCGGGCCGCGGAAGTACTTCTGGGCGACGATGTTGGTCGCGTTCTGCGACCAGCTCTTCGGGAACTCGACGCCGCTCTGCTCGAAGGCAGGGCTCTCCGGATCGCCGATCAGCGCATCGCGCTCTTCCCATTCGATCTCGTCGAACGGATGCGTGCCCTCGCTCGTCAGCCGGCGCTCGAAGCGCAGGCCGCGTTCAGAGGCAGCCTTGCGGGCCGTCTCGAGGGCGTTCGGATCGATGGTCGTGGCGTCGGTCTCAGGCATGTATCTGTCTCCCTGTTTCTCTGTCGCTGGAGTCTGGCGCATCGCCGGACTCGTCTTGGGGTGTTCTCGGTTCGAAGTTGCCGTGATTTGCGGGTTCGGCTTCCCAGGTTTCTGTGTCGAGGTCGAGCGCGGAGAGCTCGGCGCGGATCGCCTCGGTGTCGGCGAGCTGCTTGTGGACGGTCGCGAAGCGCAGGTAGGCGACCCGATCGGCCTCGCGCAGGCCGCCGAGGCAGATCTCCCCGATCCGCCGGGTCGAGAGCTCGCCGCCGGTCGCCGCCTCGAGCTCGACGATCTTGGCGATCCCCTCGACGGCGTCCTCGGCTGCCGGCAGCTTGTGGGCTGCGCGCTCGAGGCCGGCGCGCAGCTTGATCGCGTCGAACTCCTCGCGGCGCCCGTCGCGCTTGCGGACGATCGCGAGCATCGGCGCGAGCCGCTCGAAGGTGGTGAAGCGATGGCCGCAGGAGCTGCACTCGCGGCGGCGGCGCACTGCTGCGCCCGCATCGGCGGGACGGCTCTCGACGACCCTGGATCGCTTGTCACAGAGCGGACAATTCAAGGGCGAGCGAAGGTACTAGCGGTGGTGGACGGAAAAGCGATACCACCAGATGTGGGGTCCAAACCGCGAGATTGAGCCGATCCGCACCAGAATTGTGCAACCCGGCCCGGACGCTTGCGGCGGCTGCGCCGCACGGCGCCGACGGCCGATCGGGGGCGGATCCTCGTCACACATCGGTCGATCTGTCGCGCTCGGGCGCCCGGCCCGCGATACTAGGTCGGTGACCGACGCGATGAAGAAGAAGGTGCGCGAGCGTCAGGAGCGCTTCGAGCAGGCGAGAGCAGCCGGGCAGGAGCGGCTCGAGACGGTCAAGGCGGCCGCCGGCGAGCGCGTCGAGGCGGCGAAGGCGAGCGCCGGCGAGCGCGTCGAGGCCGCGAAGGCGAGCGCTGCCGAGCTGCAGGCGCGCGTCAAGCCGAAGCTGCGCGGCGTCATCCACGAGTACGCCTTTCCCGTCTCGCTGCTCGCCGGGCTGCTGCTCGTCCTCTTCGTCGCCAACAGCGGCACGCGCGCGGATCGCTTTCGGCGTCTACGCGCTCTCGCTCTCGGCCCTGCTCGGAACGAGCGCGCTCTACCACCGGGTCAACTGGCGCCGGCCGTCGACCCGCCGCTGGATGCGGCGCCTCGACCACTCGATGATCTTCCTGCTGATCGCGGGCACCGTCACCCCCTTCCTGGTCCTGATGCTCGACGGCCCTTTCGCCGACGGGATCCTGATCGCCGTCTGGCTCGCCGCGATCGCCGGCGTCGATCGTCGAGACCGCCTGGATGGACTCGCCGAAGTGGGTCTCCTCGGTCGTCTACGTCGCCGTCGGGCTGATCGGCGCGCATCGCCCTGCCGGCGATCATCGCCAAGGCCGGGCTCGGCGCCGGCGCGCTGATCGCGATCGGCGGCATCCTCTACATCGCCGGCGCGGTCATCTACGCGCTGCAGCGACCCGACCCGCGCCCAGCGGTCTTCGGCTACCACGAGATCTTCCACACGCTCGTCGTCGCGGCGGCGGCGGCACACTTCGCCGCCATCGCCATCTACGCGGGCGCCGCGAGCTGAACGGACCCGCGGGGGCGGGCCGATGCGCGGGGAGTCGGTTGAGATCACGGCTGCGACGCCGGCGGACTTCAACGGCGCCGGGCGGGCGCTGGCCGAGGCCTTCACCGACGAGCCCATCTGGACCGCGATCGGCCCGCGCCGCCGCGGCCATCGCCGGATTGCCAACCGCGTCGCCTTCTGGGGGATCATCCGTGGCGCCGCGCGGCACCGGGCCCGCACCCGCGTCGCCCGCACGGCCGACGGCGAGATTGCCGGCGCCGCGATCGCCTTCGCCGACGGGAGCTGGCCCCTCCCCGACTCCGCGACGTTCTGGGAGCTGCCCTGGGTGTTCGCCGCCGGCCCCGTCCCGGTCGGGCGCGGTCTCCGCGACGACCGCGCGATGCGCGCCGCCCATGCCGCGCATCCCCATATATATCTGTGGTTCGTCGGCGTCGAACCCGGCTGGCAGGGGCGGGGGATCGGCCAGGCGTTGATGGCGGACCTGCACGAGTGGGCCGAGCCCTCCGGCCTGCCCGTCTACCTGGAGACCGGCACGCGCGACAACGTCGCCTTCTACGCGGCGCTCGGCTACGCCGAGCTCGGCGAGCTCGCCCTACCGAGCGGCGCGACGATGTGGCGCATGGAGCGGCCGGGAACGGACGCCGCCCTACGCGGCTGAGGCCGCGGCAGCGCGGGCGCGCGGCATTAGACGCCTTCCCGTGCCTGCTCGAGCGCCGCCGCGAGCTCCCGGCGGGAGCCGATGTCAAGCTTCCGGTAGCTGTTCGAGAGGTGCATCTCGACCGTCTTCACCGAGAGGAAGAGGGAGTCGGCGATCTCGCGGTTGCTGCGGCCGCCAGCCGCCGCCTCCGCGACCCGGAGCTCGCTCGGGGTCAGCGTCCCCGGACCTGCTGCAGGCCCGGGGACGACCTTCGCGCCGGTCGCGAGCAGCTCCTCCCGCGCTTCGGCGGCCAGTGCCGAGGCGCGGCATGCGCTGGCTGCGTGCAGCGCCTGGCGCAGCGGCTCCCGCGCGGCCGAGCGCCGGCCCGCGCGGCGCATCGCGGCCCCGAGCGCGCACAGCGAGCGCGCGTGCTCGACGCGGTCGCAGGAGCCTTCGAGTGCGCGCACGGACTCCTCGAGGCTGCGCTGCCGACGTCCGGCGCTGGCGGCCGTGAGGCCGTGTAGGCGCAGCGCCACTCCGATCGCCCGCGGGGCGCCGTAGCGGCGTCCGATCTGGACTCCCTCGCAGGCGAGCCGTTCGGCGTCGCGGCGGCGTCCGGCAGCGAGGTAGGCCTCGGCGGCACCGACATGCCAGAAGACCGGGACCGGCGCGTGCAGCGCCTGCCAACGCTCCTGCCGCTCGCGGCAGGCGTGGAACTGCTCGATGGCCTCATCGGTCGCCCCCGTCGCGAGCGCCAGCCGAGCCCGCGCCTCGCGGAACGGTTGCGTGAGCAGCGCGTCGGGATCGTGCGGAACCAGCTCGAGGCGCTCGCGCTCATGCTCGGCCGCTGCCACTTCGCCCGCCTCCAGCAGGGTCGAGATCAGCACCGATCCCGCGACCAGCGCGAAGGCGGAGACGCTCGGGTCGGCAAGCCAGTCACGATCGGCGCGGAAGCGCAGTGCGTCGGCCTCGGCGTCGGCCAGGCGCCCGGCGCGCTGCCGCGCATAGGACCGCGCTGCGGTCGCCATCGTGGTGGCACGCTCCGAGCCCCGGGCGGACGCCTCCGCGAGCGCCGCGTTGAGGGCCGTCTCGGCCTCGTTCGCTCGATCCGTCCAGATCAGTGAGCCGACCGCGAGATAGACGAGCGGGGAATCGGCAGTCTGCTCGGCGAGCAGGCGCCCGTCGCCGAGGGCACGGCGCGCGAGCGCGCCGGCCCGCTCGGCGTTACCGCCCGTCGTCGCCTCATCGGCGGCGAGCGGGGCCAGCAGGGGTCGCGCCTGGCGCTTGTCGATCGCGTCGACCATGCGGCGCGCGTCGCTGATCAGCGCCGTGGCCCGGCCGCGGGCCGAGGTCGTCGTCACCGCGAGCAGCAGCAGCAGCGCGAGCAGCCCGGTGGCGATCTCGCTGCGCTCGTCCTCGAGCTGGCCGAGCGCGTGCTCGAGGACGTTCGCGGCGGCGGCCGCTTGGCCGGCGAAGGCGAGGGTGCTGCCGAGCTCGAGCGCCACGTGGGCACGGGAGCGGGGATCGCCGGCGAGCTCGTAGGCCTCCTCCATGAGCTGCACGCCGTCCTGCTCGCCGATCCGCGCCGCCGCCGCCCCGAGTTCGAGCAGCAAGCCGCCCCGCTCTCCCTCGGCCGGAGGTTCCGCGAGGGCGCGGCGCAGCATGCGAACGGCCCGCTTCGGCTCGCCGCGCTCCAGCGTTTCGCGAGCGCCGCTGCGCAGCGCCTCGACGATCCAGGCTTCCCCTCCCGGACCGGCCCCGAGCAGGAGCTCGGCGACCTGCGTCGGCGTGGCGCCGGCGTCGGCGCGCATCAGCCCGGCCTCGCGGCTCAGCCGAGAGAGCTCGGCCGGCGGCGTCGATGCTCGCACCGCGTTGGCGAGGATCGGGTATCTCAGGCGAGTCGGCGGCTCGCTTTGCAGTAGACCGACTTGGCTCAAAGCATTGGCGGCCGTGCGGGCCGAGCGCTCGTCGATGCCGGAGAGCCGGGCAGCCTCGCGCAGCCCGCCCTGATCGCCGAGCGTCGCCAGCGCCCGGGCAAGCAGCACCGCCTCGCCGCCGAGGGCCGAGAGCTCGGAGTCGAACCGGCGCGTGAGCGGAGCCGGCGCAATCCCCTCCGGCACCCCGGCCGGCGGCGCGCCCATCGCCGCGGCGCGGTCGGCCAGCTCCGCGGCGAGCTCGCTGAGCAGCCGCGGGTTGCCGCCGGTCAGTTCCCGAGCCGGACCCGCGAGCTTGCCAGCGCACTCCTCACCCAAAGTCGTGGCGAGCAGTTGCGCACAGCCCCGCTCGCTCAGGGCGGCCAGCTTCACGGTCGTCGCGGCCGCGTCGTCCAGCACCGAGCCGAGCGCCAGCGGCTCGCCCGGACGCCGCTCGTCGCGGGCGCTCGTCGCGAGCACGATCGCGCTGCCGGAGATCCTGCGCCCGAGATAGGCGAGGAACTCGAGCGACGCGCGATCGGCGTCCGGCGCGTCGTCAACGCACAAGGCAACCGGGCCTGAGCCGGCGAGGTTGTCGACGATCCGGTGCAGCGCGCTCAGGATGGAGAAGTCGTCGGCGCCGGTCCCGCCTGGGACGCCTGCCAGGAGCGGCTCGGCGATCTCCGCGGCGCCCTGCAGCAGCTCCTCGCGGCGTGCCCCCGCCGCTCCGATGATCAGGTCCTCGAGCAGCTGCCGGGCGACGCCGAACTCGAACTCGCGCTCATCCGCGGCGGCTCTCGCCGCGAGCACCGTGAACCCGCGCTCCCGGGCTCGGCGACCGAGCTCGTCGAGCAGGGACGTGCGGCCGCTGCCGGGCGCGCCGATGATGACGAGCTGCGAACCGCGCCCGGCCTCGGCCTCGTCGAGCGCTGTCGAGACCGCGCCGAACGCTCGCTCGCGCTCTACCCCAGTCGCCGGATCGGACACCTGTCGCATGCTCCCAGTTCCTGCTTGCCCACGTTCGCACTGTAGAAACCTCCGGTGAGGCAGTTCGTCGGCTCGCCGACAGTCTCCGCGAGGGGCCCCAGTATTCGAATACAGGGTCGAATACAGGGTCGCTCCCTGTTGCGGGTCCGGAGCCGCGCAGCAAATATCGGCTGCGTGGCCGCGACCCCCGCAAGGACCCAGGTAGTGCTCCAGCTCGAGATGCGCTCCGAGCACATTGCGGGGCTGATCTCCGTTTCCGAGGGTGCGGGGGAGGCCGCCAGGAGCGAAAGCTTCAGCGGCTATGTGGAGCTGATCGCTGCACTCGAGAGCGCTCGTGCGCGAGCGCTGCCGGTGGCCGACCCCAAGCGAGCCGACGAGCGCCTTGGAGGCTCCGATGAACGCCTCGTCTGAGCTCGTCGGCGGACGCTGGGGCTCCTCGCCGGAGCGGCCTCGCGCCGGCCGCAGCCGCCTGCTCGCTACCGCGTTCGCTCTGGCTCTCGTCGTTTTCGCGATGGCGCCCCTGACCGCGACGGCGGCGGCAAAGCCGAAGTCCGGCCTGCGGGTCGCGTCGACTGCGCTCGATCAGGGTCGCGGGCCGCTGCCCTTTCCCGCCGTCGAGCCAGCTCGGGCGGCGCCGAAGCCGCCGCCGACGCGGCGCTCGAGCGCAAGGCCGCGCGCGAGGTCGTCGTCCGCTACAGGGCGTCGAGCTCGCTCTCCGACCGGCGCCAGGCGCGGCGGCACGCCGCGGTGACGCGGGCATCCGACCTGCTGCCGGCGCGGACGAAGGTCGTCCGCGCGCAGCGCGGGGAGAGCGTCGACGCCGCAGTCCGGCGCCTCGAGCAGTCATCCGCGGTCGCCTACGCGGAGCCGAACGGCATCAGCCACCTGGCGGGCGCCGTGACGCCGAACGATCCCGGCTTCGGAGACTTGTGGGGTCTGCAGAACACGGGCCAGAGCCCCTACAACGGCACCCCGGGCGCCGACATCAGCGCTCCGGCGGCGTGGCAGACCACGACCGGCAGCAGCGACGTCACGGTCGCGGTTGTCGACGGCGGCGTCACGTACGACCATCCCGACCTCGAGAACCGGATCTGGACGAACCCGGGCGAGACCGGCGGCGGCAAGGCAAGCAACGGAATCGATGACGACGGCGACGGGCTCGTCGACGACTGGCGCGGCTGGGACTTCATCGGCCAGGCGCTGACGGGGAACGTCGCCGACAACGACCCGCGCGACTACTACGGCCACGGCACCCACGTCTCGGGGACGATCGCTGCCCAGGGCAACAACGGGATCGGGATCCCCGGGGTCAACTGGGACGCCCGCGTCATGCCGCTGCGCGTCTGCGCGTTTCACAGCTGCACGAACAGCGCGATCATCGACGCCTTCACCTACGCGGGCGAGCACGGCGCCGACGTCGTCAACGCGAGCCTCGGCGGTGGGTACATGAGCCAGGCCGAGTACGACGCGATCGCGGATCACCCGCATACGCTGTACGTGGTCTCCGCCGGCAACGCCGCCAGGGACGTCGATGCCGGCGGCACGCCCGACTCCTACCCCTGCGGTTTCGACGCCCCGAACCTGATCTGCGTCGCTGCCACGGATGCCAACGACGCGCTCGCCTCCTACTCGAACTGGGGCAGCACCTCGGTCGACCTGGCGGCGCCGGGGACGTTGATCATGAGCACCTGGCCGCGCTTCCCCATCCGCTTCTACGACGACTTCGAGGGCTCGACGCCGCAGTGGGACTACGGCGAGGCGAGCGACGGCGACGACCCGGACCACTGGGAGCGGACGACCGCGGAGGGCTTCGGCGGCAGCGGCCACAGCGTCACCGACAGCTCCGGCGGCGACTACGCCAACAACGCGAACGTGACGATGACGCTGAAGCAGCCGCTCGACCTCTCGAGCTACCACGACTGTCGCGTGTCCGTCATCTACAAGACGGACCTGCAGCCGCTCGAGGACTACCTGCACGTCGAGGCATCCGGCGACGGCGGCTCGAGCTGGAGCGGCCTGGTTCGGGTTTCGAACGGATCGGGCGGGAAGTGGACGTACACCTACGCGGGCGCCGGTCTGACCGAGGCGCTGGGGTCGCACGTGTTGCTCCGGCTGCGGCTCGAGAGCGATTCCGCCGGCCGCTACGACGGCGCCTACGTCGACAACGTCGAGGTCGGATGCCTCGATCCGCAGGACTACTACGCCGGGATCAGCGGCACCTCGATGGCGGCGCCGCACGTGGCCGGTACGGCCGCCCTGATCAAGGCCGCCTATCCGTCCCGGAACCCGGTCCAGATCAAGGACGCGATCCTCGCCGGCGTCGACCCGAACTCCGCCACGGCCGGCAAGACCGTGACCGGCGGCCGCCTCAACGCCCGCGGCGCGCTCGACACGATCGACCCGATCGCGGCCCCGCAGACGCGGATCGACTCCGCGCCCTCGGGCATCGTCGCCGACCCGGCGCCGACCTTCGAGTTCTCCTCCACGGACCCGGGCTCGACCTTCGAGTGTCGGCTCGTCGGGGCCGACCCGAGCTGGCGCGCCTGTTCGTCCGGCGACGCTCCCTACACCGGCCTCGGCAGCGGCGACTACACGTTCGAGGTCCGCGCCACCGACAGCTACGGGAACACCGACGCCACCCCGGCAAGTCGCAGCTTCACGGTCGACGTGACCGGCCCCGACGTCTCGATCGACGCCGGCCCGAGCGGCACTACGACCGCGCGCAACGTCGGCTTCCGCTTCTCCTCCTCGGCCTCCGACCTGCATTCGTACCAGTGCCGGCTCGCGCCCTACACGGGCTGGCAGAACTGCTCCTCGCCGCAGACCTACCGCGGCCTCTTCGAGCGTCCCTACACGTTCCTGGTGCGCGGCATCGATGATCTCGGCAACGCCGGGCCCGTCGCGCGCCGCAGCTTCACCGTCCACCAGTACCACGCTGAGGACGATGGCGTGCTGACGTTGCTGCTCCCGCCGGCGGGCCACAAGCTCAAGCTCAAGCACCGCAAGGTCAAGCTCCCGATCGCCTGTCCGGCGGGCGAGCAGGACGGCGACTGCCAGGGCAAGCTCAAGCTCCGCAGCCTGCAGCGCCTGAAGATCCGCCGCCACGGCAGGGTCAGACGGACGAAGCCGGTCCTCGCGCACAGCAACTACCGGACGCCGCCGGGCAGCGGCGAGAAGCTGAGGCTGAAGCTCGACCGCAAGACCTGGAAGGCGATTGGCGGCCGCAGGAAGCTCCGCGTGAAGCTGATCGCCAGGGTCGGCGACGGGACCGGCTTCTTCGACAATCTCTACCGACGCTACGTGCTCCACAACGGGGACCGCCGCCGCCTGCGCCGGCACGGGCACAAACCACCACCACCACCGTCACCGTCATGGCCACCGTTGAGAGCAGGCCCAGGCCCCCACGGTGGCTCGGCGCGGTGCTCGCCTGCGCCGCACTCGCCTGCGCGCTCGTTCTGTTCACTGCGGCGCCGGCGAGCGCGCGGCGCGTCCGCGACCGCGCCGGCGACACCGTCGATCCCGGCGGCCGGCCGGCCCGCGACTACGACATCCGCGCCGCCAAGGCCCAAAGCCACGGCCGCCACAAGCTCAAGCACGTAGTCCGCGTCCGCGGCCACGCCCTGATCGGCGACGCGGCGGTGCCGGGCTCGGGCATCAGCGTCGAGATCGACGCGCGCCGCGGCAGCCCCGGCGATTGTGGCGGGCTCAGCCGCGACCCCCGGCACCGCGCCGAGTACGTCGTCAGCGCCGAGTTCGATGGCGTCGTCGACTGCCGCCATCCACGCGCGACCTCGCGCCGGATGCGGGTCAAGGGCCGCGGCCACGCGCTCGTCTTCATCTTCCGCAAGGGGCTGATCGGCAACCCGAAGCACTACCGCTGGTTCGCCAGCACTGGCCACAGCGTCTTCGAGGACGACTTCGGCAAGGCCATCGACTTCGCCCCCGACGCCCACGGCAGCGGTGCGCCCCGCTACGTGCGCCAGCGCGTCGGGCGTGGGCACCACCGACATCACCATCGCAGGCAATGCAAGACAGGAGGCAGACGATGAAATCGAACGTTGGGGTCCGAGAGCTGCTGCTCGCGGCGCTGCTCGTCGGATTGGCGGCAGTCCTGCTGCCCGCCTCGGCGAACGCCCGCAAGAACGTCCACGATCCGCGCGGCGACGTCGCCCTCTCCGGGCACCTCCCCGACGCGGACTACGACATCGTCGACGCAAAGGTGTCGCGCCACGGCAAGCGGATCAAGGTGACGGTCAAGGTCGCCGGCCGAGCGGTCGTCGGCGGGGATCACACGGCCTTCGGCTCGGGAGTCCAAGTGGAGATCGACACGAAACTCCGCGGACGCACGCAATGCAACGGCAACGCCCGTGACGCCTACGGCCGCGCCGAGTACATCCTGAGCACCGTCGACGGGCCCGTACTGATCGACTGCATCGGCAGGCGGATCCCGGTCGGCAAGCATGTCGGGTTCAAGGACCGGCGGCACAAACTGATCTTCACCTTCAACCGGCACAAGATCGGCAACCCGTACGCATTCCGCTGGTACGCCAGCACCGGTGAGGACCGGCCGTTCGATCTCGCGCCGGACCTGAACGGCGCCGACGGCCCCCGCTACACGCGCTTCCGCCTGGGCGCCGGCCATCACAAGGGCCATCGCGGCCGCAGTCGCCTGCGCCACTGCGCGACGCACTCGCGGGGCGCCGGCATCTATCGCCTGCGGGCGAAGCGGGCAGGATGCAAGACCGCGAAGAAGGTCTCGAAGCACTGGGTCAGCAAGGGCTGGATGCGCCCCGACCGCAAGTGGCACGGCTGGCGCTGCCACGACCGCCTCGTGGGGGCCGAGGACTTCAAGGCGAGCTGCAAGAAGCACAAGCACGGCCGCCGCAAGAAGATCAAGTTCGAGTACGGCTCCTGATGCAGCCCATTCTGTCCCGCTTTGGGCACCTCTCAGGCACCCAGATCCAGACGAAACGGCCATGCGAGCCACCTTCGCCAACGAAAGGGGAGTAACCATGAGTTCCGCCAACCGACGTCCGTTCCACATCCGAGCGCCCAAGCTGCTGCTGCCATTCCTGGCAGCGGTCCTCGTGGTGATGATGGCGGCGGGGCCTGCCTCCGCGCCCGCCCAGCCCGTCAAGAAGCTGGTTCGCAAGAACAAGCGCAAGATCAAGCACAACAAGAAGAAGATCAAGAAGAACAAGAGCAAGGTGAGGAAGAACGCCAAGACGGTTGCCAAGGACCGCCAGGTCATCGCCAAGGTGCTCCAGGAGATCGCGAATGGAGGCACAAAGGGCCCCAAGGGCGACCAGGGCCCGAAGGGTGCGAAGGGTGCGAAGGGTGACGCAAGGGTGCGAAGGGTGACCAGGGTCCGAAGGGTGACCAGGGTCCGAAGGGTGACCAGGGCCCACAGGGCCCGCAGGGGCCGAAGGGCGACCAGGGCCCGCAGGGGCCGAAGGGCGACCAGGGAACCATCAACGGCGTCGCCGCCGGCGGTGACCTCAACGGCACCTACCCGGACCCGACGATCAAGAATGGCGCGATCGACACCGCCAAGGTTGGCGCCGGCGCCATCACGGGCCCGAAGATCGCCGGCGATGCGGTCAACTCGGGCAAGGTCGCCAACGACTCGCTGACCGGCGACGACATCGACGAGTCAACGCTCGGCAAGGTGCCGAACGCCAACCAGCTCGACGGGATCGGCTCCGCCGGCTTCTGGCAGCTCGGCGGCAACACCGGGACGAGCTCCTCCGACTTTCTCGGCACGACCGACAACAACCCGCTGACGATCAAGGTGAACGGTAAGCGTGTCCTGCGCCTGGAGCCCACTTCGGGCGCGCCGAACGTGATCGGCGGTCAGGCGTCCAACACGATCGATTCCGGCGTTGTCGGGGGGACGATCGCCGGCGGCGGCGACGCGGCCAGCGGCGGCGGAAACGAGGTGTCCGACCACCTCGGCACGGTGGCCGGCGGCAAGGGCAACCAGGCCGGCGACGCGGCAGGCGGGGTCGACGACGCCGAGTGGGCGTCCGTCGGGGGCGGCTCCTACAACACCGCCAGTGGTCCCGCCGCAACCGTGGCGGGCGGCTACAGCAACACCGCGGACGGCTACAACTCCACCGTCTCGGGCGGCTCCGGAAACACCGCCAGCGGCTTCGACGCTGTCGCCGCAGGCGGCAACAACACCGCCGGCGACAACTACGCCGTTGTCGCGGGCGGGTTCGGCAACAAGGCCAGCGCCTCCGAATCGGGCGTTGCGGGGGGCTACGGCAACACCGCCAGCGGCGATAGCTCCGTCATCTCGGGCGGCGTCGGCAATACCGCCAGCGGCCAGCTCTCCGTCATCGCGGGCGGCGTCGGCAACACCGCTAGTGGCTCGACTACCTCCGTCGTCTCAGGCGGCTACTCCAACACTGCCAGCGGCGCGGACTCCGTCGTCGCCGGCGGGGACAACAACGAGGCGTCCGGGAACTACGCGGCCGTCGCCGGGGGCGGCGCGAACACGGCGGACGGAGACTTCAGCTTCGCCGCCGGCCGCCACGCGCACGCCGACAGCAACGGCGCCTTCGTGTGGGGGGACGGCTCGACGACGGCGGCTGTCACGGCGCCAGCCGCGAACACGTTCAACGTTCGCGCCTCCGGTGGCATCTGGCTCGGCACAGACAGCAGCCCGTCGATCGGGTCGGGGCACTTCATCGACACGTCGACCGGCGCCTACCTGTCCAGCGCCGGCGCCTGGACCGACAACTCGGATCGGGCACTGAAGCACGCGTTCCGTCGCCTCAACGACCAGCTGATCCTCCGCAAGGTGGCGAAGCTGCCGATCACGAGCTGGAGCTACAAGGCCGAGTCGCCGTCGGTACGCCACATAGGCCCGATGGCCCAGGACTTCAGCAAGGCGTTCGGGCTGGGGCTGGACAACAAGCACATCGCGACCCTCGACGAGAGTGGCGTTGCCCTGACGGCGATCAAGGGCCTGACGGGTCGGGTCCGCGACCAGCGTCGACGGCTGCGCTCGCAGGGTCGCCGGATCGCTGCTCTGGAGCGGGAGGTGAAGCGGTTGGCGGCCGGCCGCTGAGCAACGGACCGGGGGCGGCCAAGGGCCCTCCCCGGCGAAAGCGCCCGCCGCGGCACGGCGGCGGGCGCTAGGCCCGCAGCGCGGCCCGCACGGCCGCCGCCACCCGCTCCGGCGTGGTCATCACCTCGTGCCAGCCGAAACGGAGCACCGTGAAGCCGAGCGCCTCGAGGGCGGCCTGGCGCTCCGGTCGGCCGGCGCGCTGCGCCGCGCTCGAGTGCGCGTCGTCGCCGTCGAGCTCGACGATCAGCATCGCGTCGCGCCACAGCATGTCCGGCCGCCAGCGGCCGATCCGGGCGTTCGGCTCCGGGATCTCCATCCGCTCTCGCTCGCAGAGCAGCACGAACTCCCGCTCGAGCTTGTTCGCGCAGCGGGCGAGGGCCGGGAGGTGGGCGCCGAGGGCTGCCGTGACGGCGGCGCTCCCCGTGCGTCCTCGGCCCAGCGCGGCATGGAGCTCGCCCAAGTTCAAGAGGTCGCGAAAGTCGGCCCGTGCGAGGACAAGCCGCAGCGAGTTGTGGCTCAGCGCGGCGGCGGCGAGGAGCAATGCGTCCGGCAGCGGCGTGACCGGCAGGCCCCGGTGGACGCGCCGCTCGAAGCTCCTCGGATGGCGAATGTCGAGGTCGAAGCGGGATCTCACGTGGCCGGGGGCAGCGAGGGTGATGCGATGCGGGCGCCGGCCGAGCAGCCCCATCCACCACAGCTGCGTGAGTCCGGTCAGCGCCGAGCCCTCACCGGCGTAGAGCAGCCCGGCGGCCAGCTCCCCCTCCGTGCTCAGCTCATCGCGGCCCCACGCGTACACGCCCGGGTAGCGCGGATGCAGGAGCCCACGCCGCAGCCAGCTCTCTATGAGGCGCTTCGAGCACCCGCGCGCGATGAGTTGGCGGCGGGCGATAGCGCCGAATTGCTCCGTCGCCTTCTCGGCAGCCCATTCTGTGTGGATCTGTCCCCCTGGGCGGGGGTCAGATCCAGACGAAACGGCCATGCGAGCCACTCTCGCCCCGCGCCCGCCACGAGACAACCCCGCTCCGCGCCGAAACAGTCACGCAGCCGCAACGCCTCGCTCCCCTCACTGCCCCGAGGGCCGCATGCCTCCGCCAGTCAAGCCACGACCGCCGGGCCGCAACCCCCCGGCCACGCCCGCCGGCCGCAACCTCCCGGCCGCGCCCGCCGGGCCGCAACCTCCCGGCAACGCCCCGCCGGGCCGCAAGCCCGGCCGCGCCCGCGCGGCAACCGCCGCCGCGGCCTAGGCCGGCGTACTCGCCCCGGCCACCCGCACCTCGGCGCGCTCGCGCGCCGCGGCGATCAGCGCGTCGAGCTCCTCGCGCCTGCCCTCGCGGAGCAGGACCACCGGGTCGGGATCGCCGTTGACGATCTCCTCGAAGAACTGCTTGCGGTCCTGGTAGGTGGGGAGCGTCCCCTTGGCCCAGCCGCGGACGTCGTTGAGGATCCCGGCGAGCTCGGCGTACTCGGTGCCGAACAGCTCCGAGATCTCGCGCTTCATCCGCTTGGCGAGGGCGGGGGAGGCGCCGGCGGTGGAGATCGCGATCGCCAGCGGGCCGGTGCGGACGATCGCCGGCAGGATGAAGTTGCAGAGCGAGGGCACGTCGACGACGTTGACCAGCATCGCCAGCTTCTCCGCCTCCTCGTAGACGGCGATGTTGACGTCGGTGTCGTCGGTCGCCGCGATCGCCATGAAGCTGTCGGTCAGGTCGCCGGGCTCGAACTCACGCCGCTCGAGCTTGATCGAGCCCTCGTCGGCGAGCCGCCCGATTTCGGCGTTCGCGACCTCGGGGGCGACGACCGTCACGTCGCCGTCGCAGGCGAGCAGGCCCTCGACCTTCTCGAGCCCGATGTCGCCCGCGCCGACCACCAGGCACTTGCGGCCGCTGAGCCGCAGGCAGGCGATGTAGAAGGGCGTCGAGAGCATGCCGCGCACGCAGGACTGGTCGCAGATTCCCCTGCGGAACTGGCAGACGCACTCCTTGCCGGCGTATTGCTGGGCGGGCATCACCGCAAGCGTAGGGGAACGCTCAGCCCGGCGGCCTGCCTCGCGCGGACCCGGCTCAGCCCTCCCGCTTACGCATGATCGCGTCGATTACGGCGCCGCCCAGGAAGATCACGGAGGCGCCATACAGGTACTCGACGAGCACGAAGACGGTCGCCAGGTTGCCGAACACCGACTGGTAGCCGGCGATCGTGTTCAGGTAGACCCCGAAGGCAAGGGTCGAGACGGCCCAGGCGCCGACGATCGAGACGGAGCCCACCGTGAGCTCGAGCGGCGACCGCTCGATCTCGGGGGCGAAGCGCAGCAGCGTGGCCAGCAGGCCCGCCATCAGGACCAGCGCGATCGTCCAGCGCAGGACGAAGCTGAGGGCGAGCGCCGGGCCGCTCGTCCCGAGCACGTCGTCGAGGACCAGCGGCCCGAGCCGGACGACGGCCGCGGCAGCGATCACGGCGGCGATCCCGAGCGCGCCGAGCGCCATCGAGGTGAGCAACTCCTCGCGCAGCGTGCGTCGCGTTTGCGACTTCGTAGATGCGGTCGAGCAGGCGGCCGGCGGCGCGAACGATCGCCGATGCCTCCCAGACCGCGAGCGCCGCGCCCAGGGTCACCCAGAAGAGCTGCTGGTCCGTCAGCACCTTGAGCACGGCCTCGTTGACGAACTTGAAGCTCGTCGCCCCGATGCTCGCCCGCAGGTCGGGCGCGACGTCGTTTCGCCAGACCTCGTCCAGGCCGAGGAAGCCGAGCAGCCCGACCCCGAAGAGGAGGGCCGGGATCAGCGTCAAGCAGCGCCCGGAAAGCGAGCGCGCCGGCCTCGATCGAGAGCTCCTCGTCGCGGTATCGCGCGACGAGCTCACGCAGTTCGTGGCGGGCGGGCAGCTTCTCCAAGGTAGTCGCACGGCTGCTTTCACGTGCCCGGGTGCCGAGGTGGCCAAACGCGCCGTGCCCAGCGCTACCCCTGGGGGCTCGCCGACGCCTGTTGCTACAGTCGCGCCCCGCCGGAGCCGATAGACGACGAGGCCCCTTGACCGCGGCCCGGCCGGAGCGGAGGCCCCATGCGCCTGATCATCACCGAGAAGAACAACTCAGCCAAGAAGATCTCCGAGATCCTCAGCGGCGGCGAGGCCAAGTCCGACGCCTCGTACAAGACGCCCTACTACACGTGGAGCGACGAAAGCGGCGAGCACACCACCGTCGGCCTCAAGGGTCACGTGCTCAATCCCGCCTTCCCCGAGGGCTACTCGAACTGGCAGGAGACCGACCCGAAGACGCTGATCGACGCGCAGCTCGTCAAGGAGGCGACGGACAAGAACGTCGTCAAGGCCGTCCGCAAGCTCGCCAAGGAAGCCGACTCGGTCGTGATCGCGACCGACTTCGACCGCGAGGGCGAGCTGATCGGCCTCGAGGCGCTCGGCGAGGCGCTCGACGTCAACCCGGAGCTCGTCGACGGCAGCCTCGACGGCGACCGGGCCGCCCGCCCCGACGTTCTGCGCGCCCGCTACTCGGCGCTCACCAAGGACGAGATCGAGCGCGCCTTCGGCGAGCTCGACCACCTCTCCTACCCGCTCGCCGACGCCGCCCAGGTGCGGCAGGAGATCGACCTGATCTGGGGCGCGACCCTGACCCGCGCCGTCTCGCTCGCGACCCGCCGCTTCGGCTCCAACTTCCTCTCCGTCGGCCGCGTGCAGAGCCCGACGCTCGGCCTGATCGTCGAGCGCGAGCTCGAGCGCCGCGCCCACGTCGCCAAGCCCTTCTGGGAGGTCTACGCCAAGTTCGTCCACCCGGACGGCGCCTTCGAGGCCCACCACAAGACCGACAAGTTCTGGGAGAAGCCCGAGGCCGAGGCGGCGCTCGCCTCGACCGACTCGCCCGGCGAGGTCGTCGAGCTCTCCACGCGCAAGAACACGCGCAAGCCGCCGACTCCCTACAACACGACCGCCTTCACCACCGACGCCTCCTCGCGGCTCGGCATCACGCCCTCGCAGGCGATGCGGATCGCCGAGGACCTCTACATGGACGGGTTCATCTCCTATCCGCGGACCGACAACACGGTCTACCCGCAGTCGCTCGACCTCAAGGAGCTCGTCACCTCGCTCGTCCGCATCCCCGAGTTCGACGCCGCCAAGGATCTGCTCGACGGCGAGCTGACCCCGACGCGCGGCAAGAAGGAGACGACCGACCACCCGCCGATCTACCCGACCCAGGCCGTCTACCCGAACGCGCTCGAGGGCCCCAAGCGCCGCGTCTACGAGCTCGTCGTCCGCCGCTTCCTCGCGACCTTCGGCAAGCCGATGATCAGCGAGTCGGCGCGCGCCGACATCAAGGCCGGCAC
The DNA here is from genome assembly GCA_963774395.1 of uncultured Solirubrobacterales bacterium. Lineage (GTDB taxonomy): Bacteria > Actinomycetota > Thermoleophilia > Solirubrobacterales > 70-9 > CAXMST01. The sequence continues at coordinate 75,142 of CAVZET010000003.1, forward strand.
CGAGACCTACTTCGTCCGCGGCTCGATCGTCGTCGACCCCGGCTACGCCGCGATCTACACCTACGCGCGCTCCGCCGACACCGAGCTGCCGGCGCTCGAGGAGGGCCAGAAGCTCGACCTCGACGGCGCCCCGTGGATGGTCGACAAGGAGACCCAGCCGCCCTCGCGCCTGAGCCAGGGCAAGCTGATCGAGATGATGGAGGAGCTCGGCCTCGGCACGAAGGCGACGCGCCCCGACATCATCCAGAAGCTCTACTCGCGCGGCTACGTCTACAACAACCCGCCGGAGCCGAGCGAGACCGGGATCGCCATGTACAAGGCGTTCCACGACCACGTGCTGCGCATGGCGACGCCGGAGATGACCGCCGAGCTCGAGCACGACATGGACCTGATCGCCGACGGCAAGACCTCGCGCGACGAGGTCATCCAGATCAGCCGCGACATGCTCCACCAGACCTACGACGACCTCTTCGACCGGCGCGAGGATCTGGCGAAGACGATCTGGGCCGGGATGGACGAGGACAAGTACATCGGCCACTGCGAGGTCTGCGAGGAGAAGGGCCGGACCGTGCACGAGGACGGCTCCCTGAACCGCCTGCGGATCATCGACCTGAAGGGCGGCAAGCGCTTCTGGGGCTGCGAGGGCTACAACCGCGACAACCCCGAGGACCCGGACTCCTGCGACAACTCCGGCCCGCTGCCCGGCCGCGGCTACGAGCTCTGGCGGCTGGAGCCGAAGTGCTCGGTCTGCGGCGTCCGCCCGCGGCTCACGGTCAAGGGCTTCCGCGGCCGGCCCTGGAAGCTGTGCCTGAACGACGACTGCCCGACGATGGTCGAGATGCGCGAGAAGCGCGAGGAGCGTCGCAAGGCGAAGGAGGCCGCCGAGGCCGCGAAGGCCGCGAAGGCTGAGGCCGAGGGGGACGACGGCTCGGGGAACGGCGCCAAGAAGTCGAAGGGCGGCGGCGGCAAGAAGAAGCCGCCGACGACGACCACGCGGACCAAGCGCGCGACCCGCTCGAAGACGACGGCGGCGTCGGGCTCCCGGCGCGGCTCCTAGGCGACCCCCTCAGCGCTGCCGCGATCCGCGGTAGACGCACGTCGTCCCGTCAATCGATTCGACCGGGATGGAATGCACGTGTCCTAGAACACGTTTAGTCCTCTCTGCAGCGGGAACGCGCAGTAGTGGTGTCCGTCCCGGGGGGTCCCGTAGGACAGGCCCAGAGGCCGCGACGGACGAGCTGCCGCGGCGAACGAAAGGGGAGTAACCATGAGTTCCGCCGACCGACGTCCGTTCCAGACCCGGACGCTCAAACTGGCTGCTGCCGCTTCTGGCAGTGGCTTCGTGGCGATGATGGCGGCAGCGCCCGCCTCCGCGCCCGCCCAGCCCGTCAAGAAGCTGGTTCGCAAGAACAAGCGCAAGATCAAGCAGAACAAGAAGAAGATCAAGAAGAACAAGAGCAAGGCGAACAAGGACGCGATCGAGGTCGACAAGAACCGCCAGGTCATCGCCAAGGTGCTCCAGGAGATCGCCGACGGAGGCACCAAGGGCCCCAAGGGCGATCAGGGCCGCAGGGCCGAGGTGACCAGGGCCCGAAGGGTGCCAGGACCGAGGGCCACAGGGCCCGAAGGGAGACCAGGGCCCGCAGGGCCCGAAGGGCGATCAGGGGCCACAGGGCCCGAAGGGCGACCCCGGCACCATCAACGGCGTCGGCGACTGGCGATGCGACCGGCGACTCCGACGCGATCCCGCGGCGCGCAACCGGCGACGCGCCCGCCCGACGCGATCCCGCCTGCAGTGTTCGTCAGCTTCGAGGGGATCGACGGCGCCGGCAAGAGCACGCAGGCGCGGATGCTCGCCGAGGCGCTCGGCCCCGAGGCGCTGCTCGTCCGTGAGCCCGGCGGCACGCCGGCGGGGAGAGGATTCGCGAGCTGCTCAAGGACCCGGACCTCGAGCTCACCCCGCGGGCGGAGCTGCTGCTCTTCCTCGCCGCCCGCGCCGAGCTCGTCGAGACCGTGATCCGGCCGGCGCTGGCCGCCGGCCGCGACGTCGTCTGCGACCGCTTCATGGACTCGACCGTCGCCTACCAGGGCGCCGCGCGCGGCCTCGGCACCGAGCTGGTCGCGGAACTGAACGCGATCGCCGTCGACGGCTGCGTGCCCGATCGCACCGTGCTGCTTCGGCTCGACGGACGCGAGGCCGCGGGCCGCGGGGCCGAGCGCGGCGGCTGGGGCGCCGACCGCTTCGAGCGCGAGGGCGACGGCTTCCGCGACGCGATCGCGCTCGCCTTCGACGAGCTCGCCGCCCAGACGCCGGAGCGCTTCGTCGTCGTCGAGGGCGGCGGCTCCCCCGACGCCGTCCACGCGCTCGTCATCGAGGCGCTCGGGGTCTCGTCGCGATGAGGACCGCCCCGCCCATGCACGAGACGCTCGAGACCGCGACCGAGCACCAGCCGGCGGCCCGTGCCGCCCTCGCCGCCGCGCTCGCGGCCGGGCCCTCGCACGCCTACGCGCTGATCGGACCGCCCGGCAGCGGCAAGCGCGAAGCCGCGCGGGCCTTCGCCGCCGAACTGCTCGCCGCCGGCGAGGCCGACGCTGCCACCGCCGAGCGGGCCCGGGCACGCGCGCTTGCCGACCCCTCGCCGCACCCCGATCTCGCCTGGGTCCGCCCGCCCGGCAATCAGCACCTCGTCGAGGAGGTGCGCGAGCGGGTCATCGCCCAGGCCCCCTACCGGCCGTTCGAGGGCGAGCGCCGGGTGTTCGTGATCGAGGCGGCGGACGCGATGGCCGAGGAGAGCCAGAACGCATTGCTGAAGACGCTGGAGGAGCCACCTCCGTACGCGCACCTGATCCTCGTCTCGGCCGAGCCCGAGGCGCTGCTGGAGACGGTTCGCAGCCGCTGCCTCGAGATCCCCTTCCAGCCGCTGCCCCGCGAGGTCGTCCAGCGGCGCCTCGCCGAGCGCGTGGACGCGCCGCCGGAGACGATCGCCGCTCTCGCCGCGCTCGCCGACGGCGACCTCGACATGGCCCGCTTCTTCGGCGGCGAGCGCGGCGGCCGCCTGCGCGAGCTCGCCGAGGCCTGCTGTCGCGCCGGCCGCGCCGGCGACGTCTCGAGCCGGCCCTGGACGAAGGTGCTCGAAGTCGCCGCCGAGATCGGCAAGGGGGAGGCCGAGAGCGTCGCCGCCGCGGCCGGCGCCCATGCCGAGCAGTTCGGCAAGGGCCGCGATGCCGACCGGATCAAGCGCGCCGGCGCCGACGCCGCGAAGCGCGGCGAGCGCCGCGCGCGGACCGACGCGATCGACGCGGCGCTGGCGCTCACGGCGGCGTGGTTCGTCGATCTGATCGCGGTCGCCGAGGGCGCGCCGGAGCTCGTCCGCAACCTCGACCGCACCGCCGCGCTCGCCTCCGACGCGACCGACCTCGACCCCTCGACCGCGCGACGCGCGGCTGAGCTGGCGATGGAGACGAGGCGGCGGCTGACGGTCAACGTCAGCGAGGAGCTCGCCCTCGAGGCGCTCTTTCACCGGATCGCCGCCTCCTTCAGCGCCGCCTGAGGCGGGCGGATCTGCCCGAAAACCGCTCGGAGGCTTGGATTCGGGCCTCGCAGTGCTCTACAAATCAAGGCGATGGCCGCGACGAAGCCGCTCGACCTACCGGCGACCGCCGATCGTCCGGCGATCCAGCCGGCCCCCAAGCGCCGCCCGTTCGGCGTCCGCCTCTGGCTGGCGCTGATGTTCGCCGCGATCGGGATCCTGACCGGGTCGACCGTCTATCTGTTCGTCGCCGAGACCTCCCAGCAGGCGGCCGAGGATCGGGCCAGCGAGGTTGCGCAGGGCCAGTCGCTGCAGCTCGCCAGCGAGCTGGGCGCGACCAAGATCAAGAACGCCGGCAAGGTGATCGCGCAGTACCGCAACGACGCCTTCGCCGCCTGGTACTTCAACCGTCGCAACCTCCTCAAGACGCAGCGCGACATCGCCATCGCCAGCCAGACGCTGGCCAGTGTGCCGAACCAGCGCGAGGCGCGCCGCACTGCGCTCAGCGGCCAGCCCTACGCGACCGAGCTCGAGGGCGGCCTGACGGTGGTCGGCCAGCCCGTCTTCCGCAACGACCACCTGGGCGGCGCCCTGCTCGTCCAGGCCGACCGCCCGGCGGAGGTCTTCGACGCCCTCGCAGACCCTGCGCTCCCAGCGGCTCACGGCGCTGGCGATCGCTGTGGTCGTCGCCGCGATCATCGGCTTCCTCGTCGCCAGCCTGATCACCTCGCGGGTCAAGCGGCTTGCCGCCGGCGCCCGCCGCATCGCCGCCGGCGATCTGAGCCAGCCGTTGCACGCGCGCGGACGCGATGAGATCGGCGATCTCGGCCGCGCGCTGGACTCGATGCGGGTCGCCCTTGGCGAGACCTTCGACGCGCTCTCCTCCGAGCGCGACCGGCTCTCCGCCGTCTTCGTCTCGCTCCAGGACGCGGTGATCGTCGTCGGCTCCGACGGCGACGTGCGCTTCGCCAACCCGGCGGCTGCCGAGCTGATCACGCCGGAAGGTCAGCCCGCCGAAGCGTTGCGCCCGTGGCTGCGCCGTGCGACCCACCGCGGCACGGTCGAGAGCGACCACGTCGCGATCGACGACAAGGTCGTCGGGATCAGCGCCCGGCATCTGCCGGCCGAGAGCGCCGTGCTGCTCGTCGTCCGCGACCGCACCGAGGAGCTGCGCCGCGACCAGGCGGAGCGCGAGTTCGTCTCCAACGCCGCGCACGAGCTCCGCAACCCGATCGCCGGCATGTCGGGCGCGATCGAGGTGCTGCGCTCGGGCGCCAAGGACGACCCCGAGGCCCGCGACCACTTCCTCGAGCGGCTCGCCGACGACGTCGACCGCGTCGCCCGCCTGACCAAGTCACTGCTCACGCTGGCGCGGATGGAGGCGATCGGAGAGGGGGAGGCCGAGGTCGTCGGCATCGGCATGGTGCTCGACGAGTCGCTGAACACGGCGGAGACGCCGGAGGGCGTCAGCGTCGTTCGGGAGGACTCCGACGACGAGCTCGTTGCTGCCGCCGATCCGGTGCTGTTGCGGCAGGTGGTGATCGGCCTGCTGACGAATGCGTACAAGCACACGACGCCACCGGGCATCGTTACGCTTCGCGCCTATCGAGACGAAAACGGCGAGATCGTGATCGAGGTCCAGGACACGGGGGCCGGTATCCCGGAGGCGGAACGCGATCGCGTCTTCGAGCGGTTCTATCGTGGCAGTGGATCGCTCGAGCGAGAAGGCTTCGGACTCGGGTTGGCGATCGCCAAGCGAATGATCGACGTGATGGGTGGAGAAATCAGCGTGGACTCCGTCGAGGGTCAAGGAAGCACCTTCCAGGTCAGGCTGCGCGCAGCTGCCCCGAACGCGACCCCCGTGGCATGAGAGGAGCGATGAAGCGATGAGCCGGGGCAGGATCCTGGTCGCCGACGATGAGCCGTCGGTCCGCGAATCCGTCGGCTACGCGCTCCGCCAGGAGGGCTTCGAGGTCGAGCTCGCCACCGACGGCGACGACGCCGACGCGAAGATCGGCCCCGACGTCGACTTCGACCTGCTCGTCCTCGACATCATGATGCCGGGCCGCAGCGGCCTCGACGTGTGCCGCGACGTTCGCGGCCGCAGCCCCGTCCCGATCATCCTGCTGACGGCGAAGGACGCCGAGGTCGACAAGGTCGTCGGCCTCGAGGTCGGCGCCGACGACTACGTGACCAAGCCCTTCAGCGTCCGCGAGCTGCTCGGTCGCGTCCGCGCCCAGCTCCGCCGCCGCGAGCTCGACCGCGCGAGCGGCGGCGGCGACGAGAACGGCAAGGGCATCGACGCCGGCGAGGTGACGATCGACCTCGCCCGCCATCTCGTCACCGTTCGCGGCGAGCCCGTCAACCTGACCCGCTCCGAGTTCCAGGTCCTGCGCCTGCTCGCCGAGCGCCCCGGCCAGGTCTTCAGCCGCCTCGAGATCATGGAGGAGCTCTGGCAGTCGGAGTTCTCCGGCGACGTCCGCGCCTGCGACGTCCACATCTCCAACCTGCGCCAGAAGATCGAGCGCGACCCCCAGGACCCCGAGCTCGTGCTCACGGTCCGCGGCGTCGGCTACAAGCTCGTCGAGCCCGAGTAGCCGACCCGGGATGCCCGCCGCACGGCGGGGACCGATACCCCTCCCGTATTCTTGTGTTGGGAGGAGAGCCGGGTCATGGGGACTCCGGACGAGAGGTAGAGAGCTGGAGGAGATTGACTTGACCGCGCTCAGAAGCAGGGTCCTTGGGGTTGGCATCGCGTTCGCGATCGTCGGCGCGCTGATGCTCACGGGAGCCGGAGCCGCAAGCGCGGCGACCCGCGTGGCGACCATCAAGGGGTTCAAGGCCCCCGGCACGCCCGACCGCCTCAACAAGGTGCGGATCGTCAAGTACGGGGGCGGCAAGCGCAAGCACGTCCTCGTCCTCAACCCCGGCACCTCCGCCGGCGGCACCTTCTTCGGTCCCGTTCGCCAAGGCGCTGACCCGCAAGCTCAAGGGCTGGCAGGTCTGGGCGATCGAGCGCCGCGAGAACCTGCTCGAGGACCACTCCTACCTCGATAAGTACGTCAACGGCGACGCCACCAACCAGGACGTCTTCGACTACTACCTCGGCTGGCTCACGGACTCCTCGATCTCGCCGCACTTCACGCCGAAGACGACGGCGGAGACCGAGTTCGCCAAGAACTGGGGCATGAACGTCGCCGTCCACGACACCCGCAAGGTCGTCAAGCGCGCGAAGAAGCACGGGCGCACGGTCGTCATGGGCGGCCACTCGCTGGGCGGCTCGATCACGACCGCGTACGCGACCTGGGACTTCCACGGCAAGGCCGGGGCGAAGGGCCTTTCGGGCCTCGTCTTCATCGACGGCGCCGGCGGCCAACGGCAAGTCCAGGCCACTGCCGACCGCCGACGAGGCGCAGGCCAACGTCGACGACCTCAACGACCCGTCGACCTCGCCGTTCATCACGCTGGTGCCGCCGTTCCCATGGGTCGCGGGCGTCTTCAACGCGACCGGTTCGACGGCGGCCGTCGAGGATCCGAACGATCTCTCCATCTTCGGCGGCTGGGCGCTCGCGCCGGCCGACCTGACGCCGCCGGTGCCGGCGACCAACGCCGGCCAGTACGGCTACGCGGTGGACGCGTCGACCAGCCCGGAGAACCTCGCGCTCGTCCAGAGCCACATCGGCCACCTGGCGAAGTCAGGCGATCCGCGCGGCTGGGACGACGGCGAGCTCGGCACCGTCCACCGGGCGGCCTAGGTCTTCTCCGAGCACGTCGGCATACAAGCGCCAGAAGGTCGGCATGGACGGGACCTCCTGGTACCACCCGGAGAAGCTCTCGATGGACTCCGGCGCGATCAACAACGGCGTCGACAACCCGGCGCAGGCCGTCTACGGCGACCACGCGACGATGGGGCACGACGGTGAAGCTGCCGATGTACTCGTTCGACACCTCGCTCGGCGGCGGCCGGGTCGCGGACGCCACCCGCCAGCTCGCCAAGCAGTCCGAGCGTGCCGAAGCGCTGGGTCAAGACCGTGGAGCGGACGAAGACCTACTCGCACATCGACCCGATCAGCGCCAACCGTCGAAGAACGTCTTCCTGAAGACGGTCGTCCCCTTCCTGCGCAAGAAGATCAAGTAGGAGGGGCCGAGGGCCGGCCCGTCGGAGCCGCTGGGCCGGCCCGACGGGCTCGGCTTCCGGAGCGGCTTCGGGGGCAGTGAGGAAGGAGGCGCGCCAAGCGTCTCCGTTCGGCGCACCTCTCGTCGCATGGCGTGACCCACCCGCGCGCCTTTCCGGGCCAGAGTGGGGTCCATGGACGCCAGTGGTCACGAAACCTGTCAACTTAGGAGGAGGAACGTGACCAGTCGCGGGAAATCGACCGAGCGGATCCGGCGACGCGCCGCTCGACAGCACGGCCGGATCTCCGCGAGCGCAGCTGACTGCGCTCGGAGTCGACCGAGCGCGGCAATCGACGCCCGCCTCCGTCGCGGCTGGCTGGTCCGGGTCGCCCGCGGCGTCTATGCGCTCGCTCCCCTCATTGCCACTCCCCAGGCCGCACCGGATGACGGCGCTGCTCCGCGCCGGCCCGGATGCCACGCTCAGCCACGCCAGCGCCGGAGCCGCATGGTCGATCCGCCGCTCGCAGGCGGCGCTGATCGACATCACCACCCCTCACCGCAAGCGCCCGATCAAGGGCGTGCGCCTCCACCGCCGAACCCTGCCCGCCGACGAGATCACGACTCCACGATGGGCTCCGCATCACGACCCCCTCGCGCACGATCTTCGACCTCGCCCAGCAACTCACCGACGCCCGCCTGGAGGGCGCGATCGCCATCGCCGACGAGCTGGAGCTCGACTTCACCCCGTCGTTGCCCGAGCTTCTGTCGCCGCCATCCGCGAGATCGCGGCACGCGCCGTCTTCGCCGCGTCATCGAGCGGCTCGCCGCCGGCCCCGCCCGGCGCCTGCGCTCCGAGGGCGAGGCGGACTTCCTCGACTTCGTCCTCGAGTCGGGCTGGCCCCGGGTGGAGACGAACTACATGCTGCGCATCGGCGGCCGCGTCTTCGAGCTCGACGCCGCCTGGCCGGCGCTGCGCATCGGCATCGAGTTCGACACCGACGCCTTCCACGGCTCCTGGGACGCCGCCGAGAGCGACCGCGAGCGGGACCGCATCCTCCTCGTCCACGGCTGGCGCATCATCCGCGTCACCGACCGCATGCTCGGCCCGGGCCGCGCCGAGCTGCGCGCCGACCTGGAGGTGATCCTCGCGACGACGGCCGCCGCTGGCGTCCGGTAGCTAGCGCAGGCCCGCCTTCCGGCGGCCACGAATTCCTCTCAGACTCCTCAGTCGCTCGACGCCCTTCTCATCCTCGCACCGCTTGGCGGTGTCGACGCCCTGCCCGCCGTGGCAGCGGTCCTTGCCCCTGCCGCCGTCGATGAAGTCGTCGCCCTTGCCGGCGCGCACGTGGTCGCGGCCGTTGCTGGCGCAGATCGCGTCGTCACCGGCCCCGGCAAAGATCCGGTCGGCACCGTTGAGCGCGAGGATGCCGTCTGCCTCTGGGGTGCCGTGCAGGACGTCGGCGCCGCCGGTCCCGACGATGCCGACCGGGACATCCCCGCAGAGCGCGCGCTGGTAGGCGCCGCTGTCGGGGTCGGGGCCGCGCGGCACGCCGCGCTGGTCGGTCTTCGAGGCCTCCTCGGGAATCGCCAGACCGATCGCCGGGGAGTCCGCCTTCAGCGCCATGGTCTGCGTCGGGCCACCGTTGTCGGCGAGCGGCTCGAGGCGCGGATCGGCGACGACGTCGCGGTCGGTGGGCGCGATCGCGCAGCCGCCGTCCAGGTCGAGCACGTTGCCGCCTCGCGACTCGGGCAGCTCGCCGGTGCACGCTGGACCGTCCGAGCGAGGGTTGCCGCTGACGATCGAGTTCGTGAGTTTGACCTTGTAGCGGGATCCGGTTCCGTACCCGTTCTTGTCGAAGCCGTTGTTGCCGGAGATCGTCGAGTCGTAGACGTGCGGCGCGTCCACCAGGGCCCAGCCGTCGTTGCCGGCGATCGTCGAATCGACGATCGAGCCGCGCCCGTAGTAGCCGCCTCCGGCGAAGGCGACCTCATGGTTGCCGGTCAGCAATGAGCGCTCGAGCAGGACGCCGCCACCGCCCGTCTGGACCCCGGTCCCGTTCCCGGCGATGAGCGAGTCCACGATCCAGCTCGTGTTCTCCACCGACCTCACGCCCGTGTCGAAGCCAGTGATCGTGGAGCGCTCGATCGTCGCGCCGTAGGTGTCGATGCCGATCTCCTCGCCGTGGCCGGCGAGCGTCACGTCGACGATCTTCAACGCCGTGTAGTACCCGCCCGTGATCCGGATCCCGTCCCCCTGCAGGTGCCTGATCGCGTTCGACTTGTCCTCCGGGTGGCGCTTGTCGCTGAGGATCGCAAGCACCGCGTCGCCCTCGCCCTTCAGCGTGAAGTCGTCGCTCTTCGAGACGAGGGCCACGGGGTAGGGAAACTGGACCTCGCCGGTCGTGATCGAGCCGCTCAGCTTCGAGGCGAACATGATCTTGTCCTTGTGCTTGGTCTTGTTCGCCTTGCGGACGGCGTGCTTGAAGCTGCCCTTGCCGTGCGCGTGCTTGTTCGTGACGCGGATCGTCTTCGCGTCCGCATGCTCGGCCGCGCCGAGCGCGACCAGCGGCGCCAGCGTCACCAGCCCCGCGACCGCGCCCGCCTTCTGGCGCGTGGCCTTCGAGGTCTCGCTCATCCCTCGACTCCCCTCTCCTTCTCGCAGTTGACTGCCTCGTCATTGCCCGCGCCGCCGCGGCAAACGTCCCGGCCCGGCCCGCCGTCGAGGAAGTCGTCGCCCTTCCCACCGCGCAGCAGGTCCTTCCCGTCCCCGCCGCAGAGCGCGTCCCCCTTCCAGCCGCCCAGCAGGCGGTCGTCGCCGCCCAGGCCCAGGATCCCGTTGCGACCCCGGTCGCCGCTGAGCACGTCGTCGTGATTCGTGCCGACCACGTCGACCACCACGTCGCCGCAGTAGGCGCGCTCGTAGGCGCCGCTGTCGGGCGCGTCCGGCCGCGGCACGCCGCGCTGGTCGGTCGGATCGGAGTCCTCAGGCGTTGCCGCGTCGATCGCCGGGGAGTCGGAGTTGAGCGCTCGGGTCTCCGTCGGGCCGCCGTTGTCGGCCAGCGATCGCAGGCCGAGGTCGGCGGCGACCACGTCGTCGGCCCCCGCTACCGTGGCGCAGTCGCTGGACGAGCTGAACACGTTGCCGCCCTTCGACTCGAGCGGCTCCGGGCCGGCGCATTGAGGCTCCCCGCCGGATGTCTCGTTGTCACCGACGATCGAGTTGGAAAAGACGGTCGCATCCTCTCCGCGATATGGGTGCTGCGCATAGATCGCGCCACCGTTGTCGGCGAGCGTCGAGTTGCGCACCGAGAAGCTGCCTTCGAGCCCCCAGCGCTCGTTGTCGCTCACCGTGGAGTCGACGACGGAAGCCGAGCCGCCAGGGTGGAGGTAGACGCCGACGCCGTTGCGGTCGAGCGTCGAGCGGTACACGTGCGAGCGATACCCGTAGGCCTCGATGCCGTCCTCGTTGCCGGTGAGCTCGGAGTCCTGGACGGTCATGTAGCCGGAGACGTTGTAGATGCCGGAGCCGAACCCGCGGATGACGGACCGGTTCACGGTCAGCGGGCGGTAGAAGGCGCTGATGCCGGCACCATGGCCCTTGTCGCTGCCGCCCAGCCGGGTGTCGGCGACGGTCAGCCCGGCGGCTTCGCTGTAGACCCGGACCCGGCCGAGGTCGAGATTGCGGAGCGCGTTCGTACCCTTCTTGAAGCTCATCGCCACGTCCGGCCCCCTCTCGTGGCGGATCCGGCCCGGCTCCTCGCCGGTTCCCTTGATCGCGACCGCGTAGTCGAAGGTCACGTCGGGAGTGTGGATCGCGCCTCGGAGCCGGCCCGGCAGGATGATCTTGTCCTTCGCCTGGGTCCGGTTGGCGCGCTTGACCGCATGGGCGAAGCTGCCCTTGCCGTGGGGGTGGGTGTTCTTGACGACGAGCCGCTTCGCCTCGGCGCTGCCGCAGGCCGCGAGCGCCAATAGCAGCGCCACCGCCGCCGCGCCGATGATCGAAGTTCCTGCGTGTCTGCTGCCTGGTGTCATGTCCCTGCCCACCAACGCCTCAGGCTAGGAAACGCCGGTGCCGGCTTCAAGCGACCCATGGGTGCGTTGGATCTAACCCACGCCCCGCCGCCTCCCAGGCCCTCATCTACACTCAGGCGCTCCGTGCCGACGTAGCTCAGTTGGTAGAGCACTTCACTCGTAATGAAGGGGTCAGCGGTTCGAATCCGCTCGTCGGCTCTAGGAAAGACCTGGGATCGCACGCCGCGGAGTCGACGGTGGCTGTCAGAGTTCAGCGGTGCTGATCCCCTCGAAGCCGCCTGTGCCTGAGACGAGTCAACCCAGCCCTAGGCATCCCCGCCTCCCTCTCTTTGCCCGCGGCTCGCTGCGCTGATGTTCCTTGCGCTGCGTGAGATGCGACGAGCAAAGGTCCGGTTCGGCCTGCTGATCTCGGCGATTGGGCTGCTCGTTCTCTTGATCCTCGCCCAGCAGGCCATCCAGAACGGTTTGATCACCTCGTTCATCGGTGCGATCGACCGCCAGTCCGCGCCGGTGTTGGTCTACAGCGTTGACGGCCAGCGCACGCTGCAGGGCAGCGTCATCACGCCGCCGCTCGAGCAGAAGATCCGCTCGACCGAGGGCATCGCGAAATCGGGGCGGATTGGGCAGGGAACGTTCACGGTGGAAGTCAACGGCAGCGGGGAGGACTCCGACGCGGCGATCATCGGCTACGACTCGCCCGACCTCGGTGCCCCCGATCAGCTCACAGCTGGGCGCTTGCCGGAGGGTCCCGGAGAGGCGGTCGGCAGTGACAGCGACTACAAGCTTGGTGACCGGATCCAGGTTCTGGGCCCCCGAGGGCAGACCTCCGGCACCGAGCAGATCGAGGTCGTTGGCCTCGCGGCCGACGCCCAGCTCCAGGTCACCCCGACACTGTTCGTCAACTGGCCCGACTACGTCGCCGCGGTCAAGTCGGCCAATCCCGACGCCCGGACGGTTGTGCCCAGCGCGATCGGCGCCGCCCCGGTCGCGGGACTGGACCCGGCGACGCTGGCCGAGCGGATCAATGACTCGAGCCAAGAGGCCGACGCGCTGACCAGGCAGGCGGCCGCCGACAAGACCCCGGGCGTCGCCGAGGTCCGGTCGTCTTTCCGGGTGATCTTCCTGCTGTTCGGCCTCGTTGTGCCGCTGGTGACAGGCTTGTTCTTCTTGATCATCACGCTCCAGAAGTCGGCCTCGCTGACCCTGCTCCGGGCGATCGGGGCCAGTTCGGGCCTCTTGGTCCGCTCGCTGATGTTCCAGGTCGTGGTGGTCATCGCCGGTGGCCTCGCGGTCGGAACCGCGCTCTATACGCCGCTCTCTCATGCCCAGCTCGGTGAGATCAAGCTGAGCTTCGATGTCGGGGCGGTCCTGTTCTGGTCGGTGCTGCTGCTCGGGCTCGGCCTGGTGAGCGCAGTGGCCGCCGCCCGGCGGGTGCTGGCGATCGACCCGATCGAAGCCACCACCGGGGAGGGTGGCCGGTGAGCCTCGCGCTCAAGGAGCTCCGTCGCCGGCCGGGACGGTTCGGTTTGGCGACCGTGATCCTGACCCTGATTGCAATCCTGCTGATGTTTCTCGGCGGGCTGCTGGACGGACTGAACGCGGGCAATACCGGAGCGGTCCGAGCCCAGCAGGCTGACCTGATCGTCTACTCGTCGACCTCGCAGGACTCGCTCCCGCGAAGCCGGATCGACTCCGGGCAGCGGCGCCAGGTAGAGAACGTGAATGGCGTCGGTGCCGTCGGCGGACTTGGCAGCGTTCAGCTCGGCGCCCGGATCGAGGGTCGCGACCCGAGAGACCTCGTGCCGACCGTGCTGTTCGGCTACGAGGCGGCTTCTGAGGGTCTGCCGAAGCCGCCGACGAAGCCAGGTGAGGCGTGGGCTGACGACACACTGAAAGCCGATGGTGTGGAGCGGGGTGACCAGATACGGGTCGGCCCCGCACGCAGCCCGATCACGGTGATCGGCTTCGTCGACGACACCCGATACTCGGGTCAGAGCACGTTGTGGGCCTCGCTGAAAACGTGGCGGAGGGTCCAGAACGAAAACCGCCCCGACGCCCGGGTTGGCCCGGGGGTCAGCCAGGCGTTGGTGGTGCAGTCATCCGCTTCGGATCCGGCCGACCTCGCCGCCAGGATCGACCAGGCGACGGGCGGCAACACTTCGAGCCTGACCGAGCAGGAGGCGATAGACGCCCTGCCCGGCGTCGCCGCTCAGAAGACCGTCTTCAACCAGATCATCGGGCTCACCGTGCTCATCGCGATCATCGTCGTGGCCCTCTTCTTTGCGTTGATCACCGTCGAGCGGACCGGCCTGTACGGCGTCTTGAAGGCGCTGGGCGCCGGTTCGGGGAGGGTCTTCGCCGGCTTGCTGGCTCAGGCGGTGATCGTCACCCTGATCGCCTGCGGGATCGGTGCGCTTGCCGCGGTCGTCCTGGACGCCGTGATCCCGGTCGGTTCGATCCCGTTCATCGCCACCGGCGGCCGTCTCGTAGCGAGCACCATCTTCCTGCTCGTCGCGGCCGTGATCGGTTGCGCCTTCTCTCTGCGCCGCGTGCTCCGGGTCGACCCGGCGACGGCCATCGGAGGTGGTCAGTGAACCAGGACAATCCGGAGCCAGAATGAGCGAACCAGCGTCAACCCCAGCGCTCGATATGGAGCACGTTCGAAAGGTCTACGTGGTGGCGGATGAGGAAGTCGTCGCGCTTGACCACGTTGACCTGACCGTCGCCTCGGACGAGATCGTCGCCCTGGTCGGTCCGTCGGGCTCCGGCAAGACGACGCTCTGCTCGATTGCCGGTGGGATCCTCTCTCCGACCGACGGCAGGGTGGTGGTCGGGGGCAGGGACATCTCGGGCTACTCTCCGCGCGAGCTGACCCAATTCCGTCGTGAATCGGTCGGCTTCGTATTCCAGACGGTCAATCTGATCCCGTTTCTGACCGCCAGGGAGAACCTCTTGCTGGTCGACGAGATCGGAGCGCGCGACCGTAAACGGGCGCAAGAGCGGGCCGATCAGCTACTCGAGGAACTGGGTCTCGCGGATCGGGCCGGGAACGTCCCGTCGCAGCTTTCGGGTGGCGAGAAACAGCGGGTCGCAATCGGCCGCTCTCTCATGAACGAGCCGGCGCTCGTGCTGTTCGATGAGCCGACCTCCTCGCTCGACACTGAGCTCGGAGACCAGACGGTCCGGCTGATTCGCAGCGAGATGAAGAGCCGCGGTACGGCGGCGATCATCGTGACCCACGACGATCGCATCACCACACACGCTGACCGCACCGTCCGCATCACCGACGGCCGGATCTCGGGCTGAACGGTTCTCTCCGGATCAAGTCGATCTCCGGCCCGGGGAGCGCCCGCCGCGCTCAGCCGCCGCGTACGAGCCGGCCGACGGCGGCCATCAGCTCTTCGGCCTTCTCCTCGCGCTCGCCGCCCTCGGCCTCGAGGACGCAGTGGCGGGTGTGGTCGTCGAGCAGCGCGAGCGCGACCTTGTCGAGGGCCGCGTCGATCGCGGAGATCTGCGTGAGCACGTCGATGCAGTAACGCTCCTCGGCGATCATCCGCTCCACGCCTCGCACCTGACCCTCGATCCGGCGCAGGCGCTTGAGCAGCTGCTCCTTCGACGTCGTGTAGCCGGGGGGTTGCGTGGGGGTTGTGGTGGCGTCGCTCATCGCGGAAAGCATAGCAATACCCCTAGGGGGTATAGTCTTCGGGCATGGGAGACGTACTCAACGTGCTCTGGATGGGCCTCAAGGACTCCTTCCTCATGGCCTGGGAGGTCTGGTGGGCGCTCGTCCTCGGCTTCGCGATCAGCGCGATCGTCCAGGCCTGGGTGCCGCGCGAGCGGATCGAGCGCGCGCTCTCGGGCTCCGGCGCCAAACCCGTCGGCGTCGCCACGGCTCTCGGCGCCGCCTCGAGCTCCTGCTCCTACGCCGCGATCGCGATCGCCAAGTCGCTCTTCCAGAAGGGCGCCTCCGCCGCCTCGGCGCTCGCCTTCCAGTTCGCCTCCACGAACCTCGTCTGGGAGCTCGGCCTCGTCCTGTGGATCCTGCTCGGCTGGCAGTTCACGCTCGCTGAGTACCTCGGCGGGATCGTGATGATCGGCCTGATGACGGTCAGCCTGCGGCTGTTCGTCAGTCGCGAGGTCGAGGAGCAGGCACGCGAGCACGCCACCGAGGCCGACTCCGGCCACCAGCACCACATGGCGGGCGAGGAGCTCAGCCTGCGCGAGCGGATTGCCAGTGCCGCGGCCTGGTCGGACGTCGCCCACAACTTCCGTGGCGACTGGCAGATGCTCTGGAAGGAGATCTCGATCGGCTTCCTGCTCGCGGGCTTCGTCGCCCAGCTTCCCAACGGCTTCTTCGAGTCGCTGTTCCTGACGAACGCGCCCGATCCGATCCCGACGCTCGAGAACGTGATCGTCGGCCCGTTGATTGCCGTCGCCAGCTTCGTCTGCTCGGTCGGCAACGTGCCGCTGGCCGCCGTCCTCTGGTCGGGCGGGATCGGCTTTGCCGGCGTCCTCTCCTTCCTCTTCGCCGACTTGATCGTGCTGCCGATCATCGCGATCTACCGCAAGTACTACGGCTGGACGTACACGGTCCGGATCGTCGGCCTGATGCTCGTCACGATGATCCTCGCGGCGCTGCTGATCGACGCCGCCTTCAGCGTCACCGGCCTGATCCCCGATGGGCCGCGCCCGAGCCGCGACGACATCTTCGGCTCGATCAGCCTCAACTACAAATTCGGGCTCAACGTCCTCGGCGTCGCGATCTTCGCCGGCCTCTTCTGGATGACCGCGCGCCGCGGCGTCACCGATCCGGTCTGCGGGATGAAGGTCGACAAGGCGAAGGCGGTGACGCTCGAGGAGGACGGCCAAACGCACTACTTCTGCTCCGATCACTGCCGGAACGAGTTCGAGGCCGGCGCCGGCGGCAGCGAGGCGGCCGGCGCCCACGCGCACTGAGCTCAGGCGACGAGAGCGGCCCCGGCTCGATCATCAGCGCCGGCTCCGAGCCCGGCGGGCCGACTCAGGCCGAGGTTCAGTTCGGGACGACCGGGTGGGGCATCGGCTCGCCGGCCAGTCCGGCGATCAGGTTCTCGGCCGCAAGGCGGGCCATCGCCTGCCGCGCCGAAGTCGAGGCCGAGCCGATGTGGGGGAGGACCGTCAGATTCGGCGCGTCGAGCAGCGGGTCGTCGGCCGGCAGCGGCTCCGGGCGTCGTCACGTCGAGCCCGGCGCCGGCGATCAGGCCTTGCTCGAGCGCCTCGCGCAGCGCAGTCCTGGTCGACGAGATCGCCGCGCGCCGCGTTGATCAGAAAGGCCGTCGGCTTCATCACCGCAAGCTCGGCCGCACCGATCAGCCCGCGGGTCTCGTCGGTGAGCGGCGCGTGCAGGGAGACGAAGTCGGCCTCGGCGAGCAGCGGCGCCGAGCTCGTCGCCGCGGCCGGCCTTCAGCACGCGCATGCCGAACCCCTCGGCCCGCCGCGCCACGGCCGAGCCGATCGCGCCGTAGCCGACGATCAGGATCGTCGCGCCGCCGACGTCGGCGCCGAGCCAGCTCGCCCGGCCCCCACGTCTGCCACTCGCCGGCCCGCACAGCCGCCTCCGCCTCGACGATGCCGCCGCGCGCATGGCGAGCAGCAGGGCAAAGGTCAGATCCGCCGTGGCCTCGGTCAGCACCCCGGGCGTGTTCCCGACCGGGATCCCGCGCCGGGCGCACTCGTCGAGGTCGATGTTGTCGGTGCCGACGGCCATGTTCGAGATCGCGCGGATCGACGGGCAGGCGTCGAGCAGTTCGGCATCGACGCGCTCGGTCAGCAGGCAGAGCAGACCCTCGGCGTCCGCGGCGAGCGTCCGCAGCTCCTCCGCGAGTCGGCGGCAGCGCCGCCTCGCGGACCCGGACTTCATGGCCCGCCTCGCGCAGCAACAGCTCCGGCTCCCCGGGCAGCGGGCGGGTGATCACGACGAGCGCCACGGGCGCATCATGCCCGGACGGCGCCAAGCCCGGCAGCGTCGTGCCCCCTCGCTCTATCCTCGCCGCGCTTGGCCGCCCAGCAACAGACACCCGCCGCCGACGCCGCGATCTCGGTCGTGATGGTCACCTACGACTCCGCCGACGCGGTCGGCCGCTCGCTGCCCGCGATCGTCGCCGAGCTCCGCGCCGGCGATGAGCTGATCGTCTGCGACAACGGCTCCGCCGACGGCACCGTCGAGCGCGTCCGTGAGCTGGCGCCCGACGCACGCGTGATCGAGATCGCCGGCAACCCGGGCTTCGGCGTCGCCTGCAACGCCGGCGCGGCGGCCGCCGACCAACCCGCTGCTCCTCTTCCTCAACCCCGACGCGGTCGCCGCGCCGGGCTTCCGCGACGCGATCGTCCTGCCGCTCGCCGAGGGTCGTGGCTGGGACGCCTGGCAGGGCCTGCTGACGAGCGCCGGGGGCGCCGAGGTCAACACCTGGGGCGGCGCCGTGCACTTCAGCGGCATCGCCTGGGCAGGCGGCGCCGGCCGGCCGATCGCCGAGGCACCGGCGGAGCCGGCCGAGATCCCCTTCGCGAGCGGCGGCTGCCTGCTGATCGGGCGCGAGCTCTGGGAGCGGCTCGGTGGCTTCAGCCCGCCCTACTTCCTCTACCACGAGGACACCGACCTCGGCCTGCGCCTGTGGCTCGGCGGCAGTCGCGTCGGCCTCGAGCCGCGCGCCCGCGTCGACCACGAGTACGAGTTCGACAAGGGCTCGGCCAAGTGGCGCTACCTGGAGACGAACCGCTGGGCGACCGTGCTTCGCACCTACCCGGGGCGACTGCTTGCCGTCCTCAGCCCGGCCCTGCTCGCCACCGAGCTCGCCCTGCACGTGATCGCCGCCGTCGCCGGCTGGCTGCCGGAGAAGCTGCGCGCCGACCGCGCCGTGCTCGCGCGCCCTGCCGCGCCTGCTGCGCGAGCGCCGCGCGATCCAGGGCGGCGCCGGCACGACCCCGCCCGTCGCCCGGGCGCCGGGCCGCGAGCTCGGCACGACCCCGATCGCGCCACCCGGCACGCCGCTCGCCGGCGTCGGCAGCCCGCCCGGCGCCGTGATCTCAGCCCGCGCCTTCGCCGAGCAGCTCACCCCGGACCTCGACTCCGCCTACCTCGGGACCGCCGCCTCGCTCGCGCCACTGCGCTGGGCCCTGCGCGCCTACTGGCGCCTCGCCCTCGCGCTGCTCGGCCCGCGCTGAGCGACACGGCTCCGGTCGAGGCTCGCCACGCCGGCGGCGACTCGACCCGCCCGCACCGGCCGGGCCGCGGCTACCCTGCCCTCATGGGCGAGCTCGACGGTTCGTATGGCGGTCCTGCCGGCCCGCGCCTGACGCGCCGCCGCCTCGCCCAGCTCGCTGCCGCCGCAGGCGCCGCCGCCGCTCTCCCGGGCGGCGCCCTACGCGCCGCCGCCGCTGCAGCAGCGCCGCCGACGCGCAACTACGACGACGGCTCCGATGCGATCCCGTCCGCCGTCCCAGGCGCCGGCAACCCAGGCCGCGTGATCGTCATCGGCGCCGGCTGGTCCGGCCTGACCGCCGCCAACGCACTGCGCAACGCCGGCGTCGACGTGGTCGTCCTCGAGGCCAAGCGCCGGCCCGGCGGCCGCGCCTGGACGCGACGAGTCGGCGGCCACCCGGTCGACCTCGGCTGTTCGTGGATCCACGATCCGATCGGCAACCCGATGGCGAAGTTCGCCGCCCAGGCCGGGATCGCCACCACCCTCGCCGCGCCCGAGGCCGACATCGCGACGATCCGCTTCTTCGACGAGGTCAGCGGCGGCACGGTGCCGGTGACCGAAGTCGTCGGCGCCTTCGTCCAGGCGGTCCGCTTCGACGACGCCACGGCGGACTACGCGAAGCAGCTCGGCCCCGACGCCTCCATCCGCGACGCGGCCCTCCGCTTCCTCGACGATCAGAACCTTCGCGGCGCGCGCCGCCGCCGCGCCGAGTTCGCGATCCGCCTGTTCGCCGAGCAGGAGGAGAACATGTACTGGAACCGGATCTCGCTTCCGTACGTGGCGAGCTACGAGGCCCCCTACGACGGCGTCGGCCAGGGCAACTTCCCGACGGGCGGCTACCGGAAGCTCGTCGAGGCGATGGCCGGCGACACCGACGTCCGCTTCGCCCACCGAGTGCGCACGATCCACCACGACCGCCATGGCGTCCTCGTCGAGGCCAGCCACCGCGGCACCGGCAAGCGCGTCCGCCTGCGCGGCAGCCACGTGCTCTGCACGGTCTCGCTCGGCGTCCTCAAGCACCACGGGGTCGAGTTTGCGCCGCGGCTACCGAAGGCGAAGCGGGCCGTGATCCGCCGGCTTGGCTTCGGCTACTTCGAGAAGGTCGCGCTCGCCTTCGACGAGCCCTTCTGGCAGGAGGGCGCCCACACGCACATCATCCGGCTCGCCAAGCCCTTCGGCTTCCCGATCACCCTTGACCTGCAGCGCTTCTCCGGCTTTCCGGTGCTCGCCGCGCTCTACGCCGGCCGCCCCGCCCAGCAGCTGCAGCACGCCTCGCGCGAGCACAAGACGAAGCTCGCCCTCGCCGCGATCGCCGAGGCGCTCGGCGGCAAGATCCCCGACCCGGTCGACACCTACGCCACGGCCTGGCGCCGCGATCCGTTCGCGCGCGGCGCCTACTCGACGGTGATCGCCGGCCGACCCGAGTCCGACCTGGAGGCGCTCGGCCGGCCCGTCGGCAGGGTGCTCTTCGCCGGTGAGGCGACCAACCCGGTCCGCAACGGCTACGCGGACGGCGCGCTGACGACCGGCGTCCGCGAGGCGAAGCGCCTGCTGCAGACGAAGTCGGTCGCCCTCTCGGCGGGCTGAGGTCCGTTCTCCGGCTACGGACGCCAGTGCAGGGGCGAGCATCGGCGCCTGCAACGCGACGGGCTACGCCCACCGCTGCCGGTGATCAGCGTGATCCCGTTCTTCATCGACTTTCCCAGCACATTGCTGTGAAAGTCGGTACGGAAGCCGGCGCTCAGGCCTCGGCGCTGCCGTCCTCGGCCGGTCCGGCTACGGCCTCGGCCTCGTCGTGCGCGGAGGTGCCGTTGCCGTTGCGCGCCGGCGGGCCCTCGCCGCGCAGCTGGCGCAGCTCGGCGTCGAGCCGCGAGACGGTCTGCGCGAGGATCTTCGTCTCCTCGCTGAGCCGGCTGATCGCTGCCGAGAAGTTGAGCAGCAGGCCGAAGATCGCGACGAGCCCGACGAGGAAGAGGGCGTTCGTCGGTGAGTCGATGCCAACGCGGGCGGCGAGCCAGTTGAGGCCGCCGTTCCAGACGGCGAGCACGACCCCGACGGTGGCGACCAGGATCCAGCCGAGGGCGTAGCGCTCGATCAGCCGGCGGCGGCGGACGAGCTCGATCACGAAAACGAGGAAGAGCACCGTGCCGAGCACGGCGATCACCTGTGCCCGCGGCGAGAGCTGGCCCTTGTCCGCGTTGGCGTGCAGGTGCAGCACCTGCGCGAGCGGCAGCGTCAGCCCGGCGAGTGGCCCGCTCACGTTCCCGCCTCCTCGCGCGGAGCCCCCGCCCCCGCCGATGCGGCGCCCGGCGCCACCGCGGCGAACTCGCCCGTCTCGGGCAGCTCGCCCGCCATCGGCAGCGGCCGCCGGCGCAGCAGGCCGACGAAGATCGCGAGCATCACCTTGACCATGTAATAGGCGGCGCTGAAGTAGTAGTTGATGTACAGGCGCGCGAAAGAAATGGCTGCTCGAATGTCCTCGCTTCGGCGGCCGACATAGTCGACTTTCCCCTCGCCGGTTTGTCGACGGCGGTTACCACGCTTAAGAACAATCGCGCCGAAGTCGTTTCGAGTTAACCGCCATGCTGCGCGGTCTGCTCTTCGTCCGCAACCAACGGAGCGAAGCCATCGCGCTGGCGCAGAAAATTTTCAAAATGGACCGTGGTCTCGCCGAAGAGCAACAACCAGACGCTCAAGGCGTACAGCAAGGACGGCACGGCAGCGGGCCAAGGGCATCGAAAGCGTTTTAGATACGCGCGCCAGCAAGGCGCGCCGCGCACCGTGACGGTCGCCGACGTCGTCGATTTCGGACCGCTCCGCGAAGCCCAGGCCGCGCTCAAGCGTAGGTAGGTTGGCTCTTTTCCGGAGACCAAACCGTTAAGTTGTAGCCGATCTTCATAGCGAGTAGCGCGGAAGAAAATGGATAAGCTGCGCTCGTTGCAGGACGCCATCGCCCATGAAGTCGGCACCAGCATGTCGATCGCGATAGGGCTGTGCGCTGGAATAGCAATACATTGATATGTGCCTGTTACTTCGTTCAGTTACATGACTATCACCATCCGATGATATTGCCCGCATGACCTTGGCATTGGCAAAAGTTTTTCCACATCCTGTGCTGGCCATATTGACTGCAAAGAAACCATATTGCGATTTGTCCTGTTGCTTCCGCCACGCTTTTATTTTCTCAATCGCTTTATTCTGCCAATTAAATGCCTTTGGACTATGCTTTTTCAGAGCGAATATGCTATGTGCTGCTGGTGGCTCATGCTCAAGTTTCGGCAATAAATGGGCGGTGTGCAAGGTGTTTTTTGCAACGCCAACCAGGTGTTCATCCAGTTTTTGTTTGAAGGACTTTGTCTTTCTGTCCGTGTTGGCGAACAATCCCGTTGTATCCTGCCAGTTTTTATCTGCCGCTTGCGATGAGTAATAATGGTCTCCAAGCATCAAACATAAACGGGCATGGTGCAGAACCAAGCGATAGCTTCCATCGCTCATGCTTTTCTCAATCATGGGCAAACAATCATGCAGGCGTTGCGCCCATTTTTTCAGTTGCTTCAGCCACCGTGAGGATTGACTTAACATGCCGTCGGGAAATTCAAAGCAGGCATTGAACCGTTTTTGATATTCCCTCTCGTCTCGTCGATTTTCATAGCCCCAGTCCTGTGTGATATGTTTAAGCACTGAATTAATATCAGGTGCAGGTTCGTCACGCCAGTTTTCTTTATCATATGGCAAAGGCATTCTGTGGTGAGACACAATCAACCAGGAAATTAATTTTGCCGCTGGGGGAAGTTGTTCAAGAGGTTTTTGTTTCTTTTGCTTTACGGTATTTTTTAGCCGTGCTTCATCCAATTTGCCATTAACCAGAGTCATCAACCAGAGTGTATCATCTTCTTGGTTACCACTGGTTTGTGTTATCGCATGTAAAAGCAAACAGGAAATCCATTCATGACGGATGGGATCACCCAATCTGGAATTGTATTTCAATTTTTCCTGAAATAACGACGTGGCTTTGCCCCAATCATGCATTAAGGCCGCGAGTGCTGAAAGCGCTTTAATCAGAGGCAAAAAATGCCAGTCATTCTCAAATTGCGAAATAACCTTTTGAGTACTATTCACCGGCACAACACCCTGTTCATCAAACTTACTTTTATTCCCCACCACCCATAAAAACTGGCTTCTGGAGCGGCTCCTGATCCAGTGGCAGGATACGGCGGTGCTTTTGCTGGCGGTCTGGCGCAGCATCTTTTTGACGGTATCGAGGCCTTCTTGCGTGATGACGGTCTGCCAGGTATTGTCACCGATGCGGTTGGCGAAGGCATCGAGCACCCGGCGGGTTTTCTTGAGAGCTTTTTTTCACACTGGGAGATGAAGGTCACCATCATAGCGGCTTATTCTCCATGCCCTGTTCCATATTCCGCTCTTTGCCTGTCAGGGCCATTGCCTTGACCTGATCAAACATGAAATCCAGCGCTTGGTGATCGGCAAAAGCCTGCAGGCATTGTTGGCGAAATTCCTGATCGGTGGCGTTTTCCTTGGCGCAGATGAATGCCCAGGGTAAGACGATAGCATCTTTAACCAGGTCGGCGATATCAAACACCAGCGCTCCACGGCGGGTTTTGCCGTGCATGACGGCGAAACCGTGGGGTATTCCCAACACCCAAAGCGTTGAGGCGGCAAGGCCGTATGCGAGATAGTTGCCATGATTGAGAAAGCCGTTGGCCTTGTCGGTGGCTTCATGTTTCCGGATAAAATCGGCCATGTTGGAATGCCGGGCCGCGATTTTATAAAGTTGTTTGGTCAGTCTGGCTTCGGTGGTAAGCAGATAGGTGGTTTTTGTTGCGGTAGCTATTTGAGCTTCATTGGCATCTAGGGCATTCGCAATGGCTGGATCACCGGCATCAAAACCCGCCAGTTTCAGATCACGATCCTTGCACCAGACTTGTCGTAAATAGTCGATGCGGGCGTGTTGCAGTTCTTTTGCGGCTTGCAAGACGCTTTTCATCATCAAACCAGAAAGAAAGCCAGCCTTGCAGGTATTCCGTTGGACGGTATTCACTCTGCGGGGTCAGCCATTCGATCTCATTGCCCATGTAAAGAGGCGTGCCACCACCGCCACAGAAACCAAGGAGCACGCCTGCCTGAGCCAGCATTCGCACCGCGGCTTGCGTGATGGAAGTACCTGTGCCCAAAAGTATTACAGTGGTATTTGCAATGGGAATATTAAAATAGAGATTGTCTTTTTTCGCTTCGGTGAGATACAAAACTCTGCCATCTTTTTGCATGACACGGCAGTGCTCCAAATAGTACATATTGGCCCGCTTGGAATGCAGGATTGTTTTTAAGTCCGACGGTGACAGGTCATCCATTCTATTCCTCTCAAAAATATTTAAAATATGGTGCGTTCAAATCATCCATGATTGGTCATCCTCAGCCAGATCTCCGCGGTCAATCTGGCATCATCCAAGGCACGGTGCCGGTTCACATTGAGGTCGCTTTCATCCAGCAAATAATGGCAAACCGTATCCAGTTTGTGGTTCGGCAGGTGCGGATTCAGCCGCCGGCTCATTTGCAGGGTGCAGACATATCTGTTGGTCATACCAAGCCCCAGCCGGCCGAGTTCGCATTTTAAAAACCCGATGTCAAATCTGGCGTTGTGGGCCACCAGAGTACTATCCGCGATAAAACGCAGGAAACTTGGAAATACCTTTTCCGGATTTGGCTGTCCGATCAGCATTTCGGTGCATATTCCATTTATTTTCTGCGCATCGCGTGGAACCCGTTTCCCACAGTGGATCAGGGACTCAAATTCCGCCACGCATTTCCCGTTTTCCATAGCGACCGCTCCGATTTCCACGATTCGGGCTCCGCTCCGGAAATTGAGGCCGGTGGTTTCGACATCGAATACGACATGGCGGGAAAGTGGAGTTGTCATTCGCAATTATCTCTATCTGATCATTCAGCAAAGTCAAGGAAGAGGACTGGCCTATTTGAAACCCCGTATCAGTCTATTCCGTGAACCGAAATAAGTTGTACTCAATTAGGCCACTCCGGATACGTGTATGATCGAATTCGGATACAATTGGCTTTATCAAGAGCCTTTGTTCTCATATCGGTAAATATTAATGATGCATTAGCACGTTAAAAATGAATTTTTTGCATTTTATGGCAAAACATTTTTATCACGAAAACACGAAATTCAGAAAACACGAAATTTTTATTTTCTTATTTTCGTGCTTTCGCGCTTTCGTGATCAATCTTTCTTTTCTGGCTCCGGCTCGGCCGGGTTAGGAATAACAGTCTCACAATAAGTACCGGTTACGCCGTTCTGGAGTTGATCCGGCAACAACGGTTGCTTTAATTGCCTAATCCACTGGATGCCGGATCAAGTCCGGCAAGACAAGCTTCATTATTAATCCAATTTTACGGAGAAAAAATTTTAAATAATCTCTGCGGCCTCCGCAGTCTCTGCGGTAAGATGAAAATAAAAATAGACTCCAATCATTTGTAGTTCATATAAGCTGCGGCCGCTGGCTAAAGGACAGCCAGTCTGATCAAAGACAGAAACTAAAGATTTTGAAGGAATGGATTCCATTCTTATAAAAAATAAAT
>CAVZET010000004.1:0-180731 GCA_963774395.1 uncultured Solirubrobacterales bacterium
AACATCATCGAGCTCTGCCCCGTCGGCGCCCTGACCTCACAGACGTACCGCTTCCGGGCGCGGCCCTGGGACATCGAGGATGCAGGTTCGGTCTGCACGCTCTGCCCGAGCCAGTGCAACGTCAAGTTCACGGTCCGCGACGAGCAGGTCGTCCGCGTCCTCGGCCGCGACAACCACGACGTCGACGACGGCTGGCTCTGCGACAAGGGCCGCTTCGGCTTCGAGATGTTCGCCTCCGACGAGCGACCGCTGGGGCCGCGGGTGCGGACCGGCGGCGCGCTCGCTGACGCGACCTGGGCCGAGGCCCTGGAGCGAACCGCACGCGGGCTGACCGAGGCGCACGGCAAGGTCGCCGCGATCGTCGGCGGCGCCGCCTCGAACGAGGAGGCCTACTTGATCCAGCGCATGGTTCGCGGCCCGCTCGGCTCGCACGACGTCGTCGGCGCCGAACACGGCGCCGTTCCCGCCGCGTCCCGGGCGGCGCTCTCCGACCCGGACCTCGCCCTCTCGATGGGCGACATCGACGGTGCCGACGCAATCCTCGTCGTCGGCACGGACCCGATGCACGACATGCCGATCCTCGAGCTGCGGATCCGCAAGGCCGTGCGTCGCCACGGCTCCGACCTGCTCGTCGCGACCGAGCGCCCGACGGCGCTCGACGGTGGCGCGGCGGTGGGCTCCTCCGGCTGCCTCGAGGCAGCGCGCTACGCGCCCGGCGGCGCTGCCGCGTTCCTCTCCTCACTTGCCGCCGAGCTGCGGGGCGAGGGCGGTGGCGAGAACGGCTTCGCCGAGGCTCTGCGCGGCGCGGAGGACGTGGCGATCGTCTGGGGCGAGCGGATCTCGACCGGTCCCGGCGGCGAGAGCGCCGTCGCCTCGCTGCTCGAGATCGCCGCGGCGCTCGGCCTCGCGGGCAAGCCCGGCAGCGGGCTGCTCGAGGTCCCCGTCGCCGCCAACGGCCGCGGGCTGCGCGAGGCCGGCGCCTACGAGAACGTCGGCCCGGGACTTGTGCCGCTCGCCCGCAGCGGCCGCGACGCCGACGCGATCCGCGAGGCGCTCGAGTCCGGCGAGCTCGAGGCCCTGATCCTCTGGGACGTCGACCCGGTTCGCGACTTCGCCGATCCCGAGGGCTGGACGCGGGCGATCGGCGCCGCCAACTTCACCTTGAGCGTCTCGATGTTCGACGGCGCCGGCACGAAGGGCGCCGACGTGCACCTGCCGGCGGAAACGCACGCCGAGAAGGAGGGCACCGTCACCCATCCCGACGGGCGCCTGCAGCGGGTCCGGCCTTCCGTCCCGCATCCGGGGGCGGTGCGGCCCCTGTGGCAGGCGCTGACCGAGCTCAGCGCGCAACTCGGCGACGAGACCGGCGCCGGCACCGCCGGCGAAGTCTTCGAGTTGCTCGCCGCCGACGCACCGATCTACGCAGGGCTCACCTACGACCGGATCGGCGGCACCGGGATCCGCTGGCAGGAGGTCAACGCCGGAGCGGCGCCCAGCGGCTCGGCCGCCCCCGCCCCCGTGCCGCACGCCACCGAGCCGGCGGCCGGGATGCTGCGACTCGGCACCTACCACGACCTGTGGGCCGACTACGTCGCCGAACGTAACCCGAGCCTCAACTACCTCTCGCCGCCACAGACGCTCGAGCTCAGTGAGGGTGCCGCGCGCGGACTCGGCGTCGGCAACGGCACCGAGGTGATCGTCACCAGCGAGACCGGCGAGGAGCTGCGCGCCGTGGTCGCAATCCGGCCGCGGATGCCCGACGATGTCGGCTTTTTGATCGAGGGCACCGGCGAGCACGCCGCCAACCTGCTCGGCGAGGCGCGCACGATCAGCGTCGCCCCCGCGCCGCCCGCTGATCCGGACGAGGCACCGGCGCTCGGCGTCTCAGCCCGCGAGAAGGTCGAGTGGTAGCCGGATGAGCATCGCCGATGTCAGCTTCGCCGAGGCGACCTGGCTGCTTGTCCTCAAGTCGATCGTGATCTTCGTCGTGATCCTCTCGCTGGTGCCGATCATCCTGGTCATCGAGCGGAAGTTGCTCGGCCGCTTCCAGGCGCGCTACGGCCCCAATCGCGTCGGTCCCCTCGGGCTGATGCAGCCGATGGCCGACGTGCTCAAGCTGCTCACCAAGGAGAGCTACAAGCCCGACAACGCGGTCCCCTACCTGTGGGCGATCGCCCCCGCCCTGGTCATCCTGAGCGCGACGGCGACGCTCGCGATCATTCCCTTCGGCGACGTCGACGGCGAGGTCGGCCTGTACGGGATCGACGTGCCGATCGGCATCCTCTACGCCTTCGCCTTCGGCTCGATCTCCTTCTACGGGCTGCTGCTCGGCGGCTGGGCGTCGGGGTCGAAGTTCAGCTTCATGGGCGCGATGCGCTCGGCCGCCCAGCTGATCTCCTACGAGATCTCGATGGGACTCTCGCTGCTCGGCGTGGTCATGATGGCCGGCTCGCTCAGCCTCGTCGACATCTCCAACGCCCAGGCGGACACCGTCTGGTACGTGATCCCGCAGTTCGTCGGCTTCATCATCTTCATGGTCTCCGGCTTCGCCGAGTCGAACCGTGCCCCGTTCGATTTGGCGGAGGCCGACGCCGAGCTCGTCGCCGGCTACAACACCGAGTACGGCGGCATGCGCTTCGGCTCCTTCTTCATGGCCGAGTACATGGAGATGATCGTCGTCAGCGGCATCGCCGCAGCGATGTTCCTCGGCGGCTGGCACCTGCCCTTCGGCCTGCACACCCCGGCGCTCATCGGCGTGCTCGTGATGCTCGCCAAGATCTTCATCCTGCTGATCTTCTTCATCTGGATCCGGGCGACGCTGCCGCGGCTGCGCTACGACCAGCTGATGTCGCTCGGCTGGAAGGTGCTGCTGCCGCTGGCGACGCTCAACGTGCTCGTCACCGCGGTACTCGTCACCGTCACCTGAGCGGACGAGCAGCCACGTAAGCGCGCCGTCGGCGAGGCGCAACGGGCACCGCCGGCGGCACTCCTGCCCGCCCCTGAGCGACGACCTGAGCCGGAAGAACACGCCGGACGTCCCCAAGACCCCTACGCTCGGCGCGTTGCTTTCGTATATGGAAAGGAACACGCCAGACGTACCGCCGATCGCGACGTGTGGCGCGTTGGTTCCTCGATCCCGCCTCTGCCTCACTCGCTCAGTGCCCAGAGCGGTCAATCCCTCACCCGAGCTCACTCACGCCGTAGCCAACCGGCCCACGGGCGCCGACGACCAGCTGCTGCGCGCCACCCGCATGTCTGTTAGGTTCCTGTGAGCGACGCTCATGGAACGCTCAGTCCGTGAGGTAGGCGTCGTTCCTTCGCATATGGACATCGGCAGCGCCCGCAGCACCCGTACGCCCACACTCGCGATCGCCCTCGTGGCGAGTCTGCTCGCGATCCTCGTCGTTGCCGGCGGCGCCGCGGCGCGCAGCGGCGGGATCGACAGCGGCGGCGGCAAGAGCTCCTGGAGCGGCAAGCTCAAGGGCGTCTCCCCCTCCTACGCGAAGTTCGCCGGCAAGGTCTCGAAGAAGACGCGGCTCTCGCTGCGCGTGATGGGTGCCTGGTCGCTGGCCGAAGGCGGGCCCAAGGACAACCCACTCAACATCGGCCCGGGCAAGCGATTCGGCACCGTCGGCAAGGGCGCCAGGGCTACCACGCACCTGCTCCACGAAGACCGCTACCGCAGGATCCTCCGCAGCCGCGACCTCTCCGACGGCATGCAGATCAAGGCAATCGCCAACTCACCCTGGTGTCCGGGCTGCCACGGCTACGGCCGCCTGCTCCACCACGCCTACAAGCAGGTCAAGGTCAAGGACTGACGGCTGGTGCGGTGCGATCGCCCAACGGGTGATGGCAGGCTGCCCAGTGGCCCTCGCCGTAGTCGACGAACTCCGGCTCTACCTCCGAGCAGACGTCGGTCGCGAACGGGCAGCGGGTGTGGAAGCGGCAGGCTGAGGGCGGGTTCGCCGGGCTCGGCACGTCGCCCTCGAGGATCTGGTGCGTGCGCCCGCGGTTGGCCCGGGGGTCCGGGATCGGGATCGCGTTGAGCAGCGACTGCGTGTAGGGGTGGATGGGGTTCGTATAGACGGCCTCCGCCGGGCCGAGCTCGACGATCTTGCCCAGGTACATGACCGCGATCCGGTCGGCCACGTGGCGGACGACGCCGAGGTCATGAGCGACGAAGACGTAGGCGAGGTCGAGATCGTCCTGCAGGTCCTCGAGCAAGTTGATGATCTGCGCCTGGATCGAGACGTCGAGCGCCGAGACGGGCTCGTCGGCGACGATCAGCTTCGGCTTCAGCGCCAGCGCCCGGGCGATGCCGATCCGCTGCCGCTGGCCGCCGGAAAACTCGTGCGGGAAGCGGTTGTAGTGCTCGGGGCTGAGCCCGACGCGCTCGAGCAGCTCACCGACCGCCTCCTTGACCCCGTCGTGCTCGACGATGCCGTGCAGGCGCATCGGGTCGCCGATGATCTGAGCGACGCGCTTGCGCGGGTTCAGCGAGGCGTACGGGTCCTGGAAGATCATCTGCATTCGCGGGCGCAGCTTCCGCATCTCGCTGCCCGACAGTCCGGTGATCTCGCGACCCTCGAAGCGGACCGAGCCCGAGGTCGGCTCGAGCAGCTGCAGCACGGTCCGGCTCAGCGTCGACTTGCCGCAGCCGGACTCGCCGACGAGGCCGAGCGTCTCGCCGGCATTGACCGTGAAGGAGACGTCGTCGACGGCCTGGACCGAGCCGATCTGCTTGTCGAAGATGATCCCGCGGGTGATCGGGAAGTGCTTGACGAGGTGGTCGACCTGGAGGATCGGCGTCTCGTCAGCGTGCGGGTTGGCGGCCTTGATCTCGGCGACGTCGACCGAGGTGCCCTCGCCCTCCTTGATGGGCTCGTCGCTCTCCGGCTCGCTCACGATCCCTCCTCTCCGCTCGCCCCCGCCGGCTCGGGCGCCTCGAGCCCGAACTCGCCGCCCTCGACGATGCGTAGCTCGAGCTTCTGCTCGGGGTCGAGCCAGCAGCGGTCGAGATGGTCAGGCGCACCGCCGCGGTGCTCGAGCTCGGGCAGCTGCCCGCACTTGTCGAAGGCGTGCGGGCAGCGGGGCTGGAAGGCGCAGCCGGTGGGCGGCGTGATCAGCGACGGGGGCTGGCCCGCGATCTGGGCGAGCCGCGCGGTCCGCGCCTGATCGATGCGGGTCAGCGACCCGAGCAGTCCCCAGCTGTAGGGATGCTGGGGGTCGTAGAAGATGTCGTCGAGCGTGCCCGACTCGACCACGCGGCCGCCGTACATGACGAGCACGCGATCGGCGACCTCGGCGATCACCCCGAGATCGTGGGTGATCATGATCACGGCCATCCCGAAGCGCTCGCGCAGGCTCTCGAGCAGGCGCAGGATCTGTGCCTGGGTGGTCACGTCGAGGGCCGTCGTCGGCTCGTCCGCGATCAGCACCTGCGGGTCGTTGGTGAGCGCCATCGCGATCATCACCCGCTGCCGCATGCCGCCGCTGAACTCGTGCGGATACTCGCCCATGCGGCGCTCGGGGTCCGGGATCCCGACGAGCCCCAGGAGCTCGATCGCGCGCGCCTCCGCGTCGCCGTCGGAGACGTTGCGGTGCACCTGGATCGCCTCGACGAGCTGCTTGCCGACCTTGAAGAAGGGGTGCAGGGAGGAGAGCGGATCCTGGAAGATCATCGAGATGCCGTTGCCCCGGATCGCGCGCAGGTCGTCGTCGCGGAGCGAGATCAGGTCGCGCCCCTCGAAGTGGGCGGTGCCGGTGATCGTCGTGTTGTCGGCCCGCGTCAGGCCGAGCAGCGAGAGATTGGTGACGCTCTTGCCGGAGCCCGACTCGCCGACGATGCCGACGGTCTCGCCGGGCGCGATCTCGAAGCTGACACCGTTGACCGCCTGCACGACGCCGTCCTCGGTCGCGAAGCGCACCTCGAGGTCGGAGACTTTGAGGATCGGCTCGCTCACTCGTACCTCACCCGCGGGTCCAGGTAGGCGTAGGCGACGTCGACGACGAGGTTGAGGATGATGATGAAGAAGGCGCCGAACATGGTGATCCCCTGGATCATCGGCAGGTCGGAGCGGCTGATCGCGTTGAAGGTCTCGAGGCCGAGGCCGGGGATGTTGAAGACGCTCTCGGTGAGGATCGCGTTACCGGCCAAGAGCACGGCGACGTCGAGTCCGAGCAGCGTGATGATCGGCGTGATCGCGCTGCGCAGGGCGTGTTTGAGCACGACCGTCCGCTCCGGCACACCCTTCGCGCGGGCCGTCCGGATGTAGTCCTGATCCATCACCTCGAGCATCTGTGAGCGCAGATATCGGGCGTAGATCGCCGCCGTTGCCGCGGCGAGCACGGCCCACGGCAGGATCATCGCGCCGACCTTGCCGGCGAAGTCGGTCGCCTGCCCGTAGGCGCCGATGCCGGGGAAGATCTTGAAGATTCCCACGTCGTCGGCGAACAGGTAGAGGGCGACGAGCCCGAGCCAGAAGACCGGAGCCGAGATCAGGACCAGCGACGAGGTCATCGTCGTCCGGTCGAGCAGCGACCGGCGCTTGACCGCCGAGATGATCCCGATCGGGATCGCGATCAGCATCCAGAGGATCGTCGCGCCGACGACGAGTAGCGCGGTCGCCGGCAGGTCGCTGAAGATGACGTCCTTGACGTCGGCGTTGGACTGGTAGCTGTGGCCGAAGTAGAGCGGCCCGGTGGCGTCGGTGCCCGGCAGGTCGAACGGCGTGAAGACGCCCTTGATGTAGATCCAGAACTGGGTCAGGACCGACTTGTCGAGGCCGAGGGAGTGGCGGATCGCTTCGATCTGATCCTGGTTGGCCTGGCGGCCGGCGCGCAGCTGCGCGGGGTCGGCCGAGGGAAAGACGTAGAAGAGGACGAAGATGACGCCGCTGACGATGATCAGCAGCAGGATCGCCCAGAGCAGGCGGCGGATGATGTAGCGGAGCATCTGGTGGCGTCGGGGGGTGGCGTGGAAAGCGGTTCGCATGCCGGGGCCCCGGCCCCCTCGCCGCCGCGGCGGCGAGGGGGCGCGAGTGCCTCAGCGCCCGGTTACGGGTTCTTCAGCGACGTGAACGAGAGATCCCAGTTCGCGTTCGCCTTGTTGATCACGCCGGCGACGTCCGCCGACTGGATGTTGGCCTGGTCATCCCAGATGTACGGGATGGCCGGAGCCTGTGCGCTGATCATGTCGTCGACCTGACCCCATGCAGCCGCGCGCTCCTGCGGGTCGGTGACCAGCGAGGCCTTGTTGATGGCCTTGTTGATCGCCGGCACGTTGAGCTGCGGCCAGTTGGAGTTGTTCTCGGGGACGATGTTCTCCCCGTTGAACGTCGGGTCGAGCATCGACTGGCCGTCGTTGAAGTC
Organism: uncultured Solirubrobacterales bacterium; assembly: GCA_963774395.1. Taxonomy (GTDB): domain Bacteria; phylum Actinomycetota; class Thermoleophilia; order Solirubrobacterales; family 70-9; genus CAXMST01. The sequence goes on from CAVZET010000004.1 coordinate 7,372, forward strand.
CTTCAGCCAGCCCACGTTCGGGCAGACCTCCGGAGCGTTCGAGGGAACGCTGCAGAACTTCGTGTACATGATGTCGTGCGTGACCTTCTGCAGGTTGACGTCGAAGCCGAGCTCCTCGAGCTGGCTCTTCGCAACCTCGGCCGTGTCGGACCCGGGTGGCGAGTCGTCGGCGACCATCGTGATCTTGCAGCCCGACCCCTCGCACTTACCGCTCGAGAAGCCGGCCTTCTTCATGTAGGAGGCCGCCAGGCTGGGATCGCCGTCCGGATTCTTGGTGAAGTCCAGATCGGGACCAGCGAGGCCACCCGCCTGCTCGAAGCCGGGAAAGTCCGGCGGCAGGTAGTGGGTGGCGACCGGACCGGTCAGCTCACCACCGCGCGTGTTGCGCAGATCGGTGCGATTCGCGTTCGCGATCACGGCCTTGCGGACGTTGATGTCGTCGAACGGCGGCTTCTGCGTGTTCAGGGCGATGTAGCGGTTGCCACCGCTCGCGGTCAGCGTCAGCTGACCCTGCTCACCGCTCTGAACCGCCTGCTTGATCGCCGACGGCGGCGTCGTGAAGTCGCCGTTGACGAGGTCGCTGCCGGTGAGGACCTTCTTCGACGCGGAGACCGTGTCGGCGAAGCCCTCCTGCACCTTGATCTCGTCCAGGTACGCCGGCCGGTAATCGCCGTCCGGGTTCCAGTTCGGGTTGCGGACGAGGTCGATCGTCTTGTTCGGGGTGTACTGCTTGATCATGTACGGGCCGGTCGCGACCTGGTTCTCACCGTAGGTCGAGGGGTTCTTGGCGTCGTACTTCTTCGCGTACTCCGGCGGAACCGGGGAGCTGACGGGCAGGGTCAGCGCACCGATCACGCCAGCCGAGCTCGTCTTCGTGAGCTCGATCTGGAGCGTCGTGTCGTCCGGTGTCGTAATCCCCTTGATGTCGGGGGCGCCACCGGTCGGGTCGGCCTGAGCCTGCTTGACCGCGTCCTGGATGCCGACGACGTCCTTCAGGTACGTCTGCACGTAGCCGTTCGGGACACCGGGCAGCAGCGAACGCTCGATCGCGTACTTGACGTCGGCCGAGGTCACCGTCCGATTGACCGGCGGCGAGAACTTGACGTCCGGGCGGATCTTGTAGGTGATCATCTTGCCGTCCGAGCTGACCGTCGGGTCCGACTCGGCGAGTGCCGGGGTCGGGTTCTCGATGTCGGCAGGCGCGTAGGCCTCGAGCGGCGTCTGCGTCGCCCCGTCGATCATGAACGACCACTGGTAGTAGGCCGCGCCCGGATCGATGTAGTCGACATCGCTGGCCGCGATCACCGTCAGGGTGCCGCCCTTCTGGGCGTTGTCGGGCGCTGTCGTCGGCGCCGCGTACTTGGACTGTGCGTCCGAGACGCTGCTCTCGCTGCTCGTGCTGCTGCTGCTGCCGCTGCTGCCACAGGCCGCAAGGACCAGCGCGGCGATCAGCGCCATCCCGGGTATCAAGACCCGGAGCAAGCTTCTTCGCATTGTTGTTCTTCCTTTCGTTCCGGAGACCGGGCTGATACCCGGCTGTTCCTCTCTCTTGTTCAAGACTTCCTGCCCCCGCGTGGATCGAGCGCGTCCTGCATCGCGTCGCCGATGAAGTTGAAGGCGAGCACCGTCAGGACGAGGGCGACGCCCGGGAACAGCATGTACCACCAGGCATCGCTGAAGATCGGCGTCGCGTCCGAGATCATCTGGCCCCAGCTCGGCTTGTCGGTGACGCCGACGCCGAGGAAGGAGAGCGCCGCCTCGTAGAGGATCACCTGGGGGATCAGGATCGATGCGTAGACGACGATCGGCGCCATCAGATTCGGTAGCAGCTCGCGGAAGATGATCCGCGTGTTCGTCGCGCCGACGGCGCGGGCGGACTCGATGAACTCCTTCTCGCGCAGCGAGAGCACCTGACCGCGGACGATCCGCGCCATGTAGGTCCAGCTGGTGAAGGAGATGACGAAGATGACGACGCCGAGGCCGGGCTTGAGCAGGCCGCCGAGGCAGCCGGCGCCGCCGCCGCCGGCCGTCTGGCCGAGCGTGCAGGCCGCGGCAATCCCGGTCGCGAGCAGCAGATACGGGATCGCCGAGCAGAACGTCGACCGTTCGCGAGACGATCGTGTCGACCCAACCGCGGTAGAAGCCGGCGGCGAGGCCGGAGATGACTCCGAAGAGCGTCGCCAAGAAGGTCGCGGAGAAAGCGACAATCAGCGAGACCCGGGCTCCGTAGATGACGCGGCTGAAGACGTCGCGGCCGAGCTGGTCGACGCCGAAGTAGTGGGCAGCCGAGGGGCCCGTCGGGGTCGCGAAGAGCGGGTCGAGCGCGCCGGTGTCGCGGACGTCGGGACCGGGCTCCCCAGCGATCGAGACGATCACGGGAGCGAAGATCGCGATCAGGACGAGGAAGAAGATGAAGACGAGCGAGACGAGCGCGACCCGGTCCTTGCGGAAGCGTCCCCAGAAGAGCTGCCAGGGGGATCGACCGTAGTCGGTGGCGGCGTCGAACTCGATCAGCTCAGCCGATGCCCCCACCGGTGTGGCGTCAGTCGTCAAACCTTCAACTTTCCGCGGCCCTCTCTCAAAAAACCCTGGTCCGCTTCCCTGTTTCCCTATCCCTGGCGCGGCATTGGCCGCGACGGCGCCAGCATACCCCGGAAGGGGAAGTCGAACACATCCGGCCGGCGGCGTGGACATTTGTTGTGGCGAAGGCCGGACGCCTCGTTCCGCCTTGCGGTCGATCCCCGCCGTCGGATCCCGCCGATGCGGTTACGATCCGCACATGGCCCCGTTCGACCCGCGCCGCCAGCTGGCCCGGCTGATGAACATTCCGACGGGCATCGGCGAGGATCATCTGCCGCTGCCGCTCGCCGGCGCCCTCGCGCGCCTGCGAGGCGTCGACCTCGACGGTGCCGTCGCGGAAAAGCGGATCATGGTCACCGGCGCTTCCTCGGGAATTGGCGCGGCGACCGCCCTGCAACTCGGCCGCGCGGGCGCGCACGTGCTGCTCGTCGCCCGCTCGGAGCCGAAGCTCGCCGACATCGCCGCCCGGATCGTCGAGCACGGTGGCACGGCAACCGTGCACAGCGCCGACCTCTCCGACGAAGAGGACCTCGCCCGGATGAGCTCCGAGGCACTCGAGCGGCACGGCGGCGTCGACATCCTCGTCAACAACGCAGGTCATTCGATCCGCCGCTCCGTCAAGTTCTCCTACGACCGCCAGCACGACTTCGAGCTGACGATGAACCTCAACTACCTGGCGCCGGTCAGGCTGGTGCTGGCCTTCCTGCCCGGCATGCGCGAGCGCGGGTTCGGCCACATCGTCAACGTCTCCTCCGCCGCCGTGCAGATCAAGACCCCGCGCTTCGCCGCCTACACGGCCTCGAAGGCGGCACTCGACGCCTTCAGTGACTGCGCCGCCGCAGAGCTCAGTCACCGCGGGATCCGCTTCACGACGCTCTCGATGCCGCTCGTGCGGACGCCGATGATCGAACCGTCCCCCCATTACGCGAACTTCCCCTCGCTCAGCCCCGAGCAGGCGGCGGACCGAGTCGCGAAGGCGATCGTGCTGAAGCCGCGCCGCATCGGCACTCCGTACGGGCACATCGTCGGCGCGATCGAAGCCGTCGATCCGGTCGCGATGGAGGCGATCCGCAACCGGGGCTACCGGATGTTTCCGGAGTCCGCTCCAGACTCGGGAGCGCCCGTTGCGGGCGAGCCCGAGGCGGGTGGGCCGGCGGGCGCCGAATCGGGCGAGAGCCAGTAGATCCCGCCCCAGCGCCGCGGCCAGGGGTTCGAACGCCAGGGCGACCGCCGGGGATCAGCGGACGCGGATCGGCACGCTCGTCGAGATGCAACCGGACTTGTTCGCGCGAGCGACGAGCGGGCCGCTCTTGCGGACCTTCGTCGTCACCGTGGCCCGGCCGTGGCGATCGGTGCGGGCCCGCCGCAGGGCGCCCCGGGGACGGCGCGGCTCGTCGCGGGCTATGAGCTTGACGAGCACGCCTGCGCGGCAGCGATGGAAGCGGGAGCGAACCCGGAAGTGGAAGGTGCGTCGCTCGCCGACGCGGGTGCGGTGCGGTCGCACGCGCAGGCGGATGTGCTCCTGGCAGCCGGGTCTCGTGAAGATGTCGCCACCGAAGCTGCGCTGCCCCGGCCCTGCCGCGAACCCGAGGCGCGGCAGGCCGAAGTTGTCCTCGATCGAGCGCAGCATCGAATAGTGGTTGTACTCGCGCCCGCTGGTGGTGCCGGCGCGGATGCAGGGCGAGAGCATCACCGCGCCGACCCGCCCGCCGCCGGGTCCCGGATGCGGGCCGCCGGGGCTTGGCGTGTTCGGACCCGGCTGCTCGCCGCAGCAGGAGCTCGAGTCCGCTCCGCTGCCGCTCTCCTCGGCCTCGTCGAAGGTGATGATCAACAGCCCGTGCCGCTTGTAGGCGGGCGAGTGCAGGATCTGGGGCACCTGCTGCCGCAGCCATCCGTTGATCTGCTCGAGGCCGCCCGGCTGACCGTCGACGCAGGGAATGTCGTGGCCGTCGTTGCACAGATTCGGGGTGATGAAGTTGTAGTTCGCGGTCTTCTTCGCCTTCTTCAGATCGCCCGCCAGCCGACCCAGGTCGACGTCGTGTCTGGCACAACTCTTGTGGTCGACGATCGAGTGGAAGTAGACGAACGGGTTGTGCCGTGACGCGTACTGGTCGCCGACCTCGGCGCTCTGGGTGTCGTCAAGGCTGCCGATCGAAGGGTGCCGGCAGCTCGCGGGTTGAGCCGGGGCCTTGGCCGCCATGTCCTCCATGTAGCCCTTCCACGTCAGGCCGACGTCCTTGAGCTGGTTGGCGATCGTCTGCACGGCGGGGGCCGGATAGACGCAGCCCGCGCCGCGCACCTGTCCGTTCGCGGTCGGCGTTCCCGGGACGAAGTCGTTGTAGAAGAGGCAGTCGGCCTGGGTCTGGGGGTTCGGCGACTGGCCGCTGATCATCGCGATGTAGTTGTCGAGGCTGAAGTGGCCGATCGCGTAGTAGCCGGGGACGAGCGCCCCCTTCGCGGGCAACTTGTCGGCGAGGTACGGGGCGGGGCTGTCGGGGCCGAAGGTGTGGTCGGCGCTCTCGTTCTCGAGCACGATGATGAACACGTGGCGGATGTGCGGGACCCTCGCTCCCGCCGCCTGGGCGCCGTCGGCGAGCACCCCGCAGAGCGTCAGCGCCAGCGCGACCGCAGCCGCGATCGCCCGCAGTCGACTCATCGCTGTGCCTCCGTCCAGCCCTCGGTCAGCGCCGGGTCGATCCGACCCGGATCCCGGAACACGCGCTCCACGGTCGCCGGCTTGATCTCGTAGCCGAGGCTCTCGGCGTAGGGGGCGAGGGCGCCAAGCCCGGGACCCTCCTTGCGGCGTTCCTGGCGCTCCTGGGAGGGGGTCCGCGCGAAGCCCTGGAGCGAGCACGGCGTTGTCGCCGGAGGCAGCGGCCTCGGCAGATCGGGGATGTCGTAATCAGGGTTGTCGAAGTCGAGCGTGCGACCGACCTGGGAGGCGTAGCGGTGGCGCTTGTTCAGGTAACCGAGCCCGAAGCGGTAGGAGATCAGCTTCAGGATCGACTCGTGGGTCATCGTCGCGTGGCTCACGTGGCCCCGCTTCGCGAACGGCGAGATGCAGACGTTCGGGATCCGAAAGCCGGTGATCCCGAAGTTTTCGTCGAGCTTGCGGCTCGAGCGGTCGTCGGGGACCAGGCGCGGGCGCACGTGGTCGAAGAAGCCGCCCCACTCGTCGTAGTTGATGAACATCGCGCCGCGCCGGAACTGCGGCGACTCCATGAACGCGTGCGCGACCTCGGCCATGTACGCCTGGCCGATGCGGATGTCGCCGTGCGGGTGCTCGTCCCCGGAGAGGCCGTTGCCGCCGCCACCGTCGAGGAAGGGCGGGTCGACGTAGGCGATCTGAGGCAGGGTGCCCGCCGCGGCGTCGGCGTAGAACTGCTCGATCGGCCGGATCCAGCTCAGCGCCCGGGTTCCGTAGAGGATCGGGACCGGCAGGTCGACCACGTAGTAGGCGGCGGAGACGCCGCGCGCCGCAGCCCGGTCGAAGATCGTCTCCCACTGGTTCCCGAGGCTGTCGGCGGGGATCTCGTTCGTCTTCTGGCCGCCGCACTGCGCGGAGATCATGTAGTGGCGGTTGGGGTAGGTCGAGGAGAGGATCGAGGCGAAGTAGCGGTCGTAGGTGGTGAAGGCGCGGGCCGCGGGCGCGAGGAAGCCGACGTCTTCGAGCTCGTAGTAGCCGATCGCGAACTCGTCGCTGGCGGTGAGGAAGCCGTCGAGCTTGCCGTGGCCGAACTGCTCGCGGGCGCCCTCCCAGCTGTGGTCCGGGTCCCCGAACGCGCATCCCTGGTAGTCCGGCGGCAGGTAGTGGGTCCGGTGCAGCTGGCCCTGCTCGTCGGGATAGGAGAGCTCGTTGACGCCGTCGGCGTTCGGGAACGACCCGAAGTAGTGGTCGAAGGAGCGGTTCTCCATCATCAGCACGACGACGTTGTCGAGCGGCATGTTGCGCGGGCTTGGAAAGCTCCGGCGGGTCTGTCGCGAGGCAGCCAGCGAGAGCAGCCTGTCGGGTGGGAGCACGGCAGCGAGGCCCGCGCCCCCCGCGAGCGCCCCCGCGGCGGCGAGGAACTCGCGCCGGCGCATGAACGAGTCGGGACGCTCGGCCGCGAGCCGCTCCTCGCGCTCGTTGCGAGGTCGAGGGTCGCTCATCGCTTGCCCCCGTGGCCGACGCGTACGCGCTCGCAGTCGTAGATGCCGTCCTCGACCGGGTCGACGTAGGCGACGTCGCGGTGCCCCGGCCCGCAGTTGATCTCGTCGGGGCTTCCATCGCGGGCGCGGATCACGTCCCGGCCGCCGCCGCCGATCTGGCGACCGCCCTTCATGTTGAACTCATCCCGGCCCTTGCCGCCGATCATCGTCGCGCCGCCACGCCCCGACATCAACCGATCGGCGCCCTTGCCGCCGCGGATCTTGTCCGCTCCGCCGCCGCCGAAGATCACGTCGGCTCCACCGCGACCGGCGATCTTGTCGGCTCCCCCCGGCCCACGATCCGGTCCGCGCGCACGGTCCCGAAGAGGACGTCCCGCTTCGGCGTGCCGACCACGTCGTTGAAGGTCCGACCCTTGCCGCCGCCGGCGATTACGGTGTGGCCGACCACACCGAGGGCCGCCAGGGCCGCGATCAGCGCGACGGCGAGTGCGGTCCCGTGGGTCCGGCGCGGAGCGGCATTTCGAGCGATTCGCGTAGTCAGGCCTATGGGCGTGCCCCCTTCGCCGACCACGCTAGCGCCATCGCGCGCGGTCGGCGACAGTAGCCCGGCGCGATCAAAGCCTCGCTCGGCTCCACCCCTTAGGATCGGGGCCGATGGAGAACGGTTCCGGCAACGGCTCGAAGTATCCGTACCTGCCCGACGACTCGGTCGTCACCGTCCAACGCGGGCCGGATGCCGGCGGCGCCGGCGGCGCCTACCGCGCCTTCGGCGAAACCCTGCGCGGGCTGAAGACGACCTTCGCCCGCGTCATCGAAGGGCCGGTCACGATCCAGTACCCGGAGGAGAAGAACCCCGTCTACCCGCGCTTCCGGGGCCGCCACAAGCTGCACAAGTTCGAGGACACAGGGCTCGAGAAGTGCGTCGGCTGCTCGCTCTGCGCCGCCGCCTGCCCGGCCGACTGCATCAGGGTCGTCGCCGCCGAGAACGACCCCGATAACCGCGTCTCGGCGGGCGAGCGCTACGCCGCCGTCTACGAGATCAACATGAGCCGCTGCATCTTCTGCGGCTACTGCGAGGTCGCCTGCCCGTTCGATGCGATCACCATGGGCCACGAGTACGAGCTCGCCGACTACAACCGCGGCGACCTGATCTTCACCAAGGAGATGCTGCTCGCCGAGCCGCTCGAGCGGATGCCGCTGCGCAACGAGGGCGAGTAACGACTTCGTCACAGCGCTCCCTTAGGATCGGCATCCGATGGCAGGTCGGGTGGTGATCGACGAGGCGGCAAAGGGTCTGTGGACCTGGGCCTGCACGCATCCGGAATGGCATCCGGGGGAGTTCGGGGCCGAGGTGCGCAGCTGGGCCGCACGCGGCGACGGCGGCGTGCTGTTGCTGCTCGACCCGCTGCTGCCCGAGCCGGAAGATCAGCGCGAGGCGGTGCTCGCGAAGCTCGACGCCGAGGCCGACCGCAAGGCGACGAAGGGCGATCTCGATCCAGGTGTCGGTCGGCTACCACGCGCGCAGCAGCGAGGAGCTCTGGGACCGCTATCGACACGGTGACGCGCCGGTCACCGTGCACGGGCACGACGCCGTCCGCAAGCGGCTCGGCAAGCGCGTGGCGCGCGACTTCCGCGAGATCGAGATCGGTGAGGAGATGCCCGGCGGCGTCGTCCCGATGCGTATCGGCAAGCCGAAGCGCCAGGAAACGCCGCTGCACATCAAGCCGCACTCGGCGCTCCTCTTCGGCGACGCGATCGTGACCACCGACGACGGCGTGCGTGCCTGGGCGCACGACCCGGTCGACGCGAAGGTCGACGCCTTCTACCGCGAACGCTTCAACCCGACGGTCGAGCCGCTGATCGAACTCGGCGTCGAGCGACTGCTGATGACGCACGGCCCACCCGTCCTCTCCGGCGGATCGAGGGCGCTCGCCGAGGGCATCGCCGCCGGCCCCTGGTACCACCGCGGCTGAGCGGCGAAGCGCTCTCACATACAGGCGTGCCTGTATGTGATTAGGCTCTCTGCAAGACGAGAGGCGACCGGGAGGATCCCGATAATGACTGCGGTGCCGGCAGCGAGCAAGCCAAAGCGGAGGACCCAGGAGGAGCGCCGCGAGGCCACCCGGGCGGCGCTGCTCGACGCGACGATCGACTGCCTCGTCGACTACGGCTATTCGGCGACGACGACGACCAAGGTCGTCGAGCGGGCCGGTGTCTCGCGAGGTGCCCAGGTCCACCACTTCCCGACCAAGGCTGAGCTCGTCTCCGAGGCAGTGCGCCGGCTCGCGCAGCGACGCGTACGCGAGATCCGTGCCGAGGTCGAGACGTTGCCAAAGGGGGCGAAACGGCGCGAGGCGACGCTCGACCTGCTCTGGCACCAGCATTCGGGTCCGCTGTTCGCCGCCTCGATCGAGCTCTGGGTCGCGGCCCGCTCCGACAAGGAGCTCCGCGCGAGCCTGCTGCCGGTCGAACGCGAGGTGATCGAACTCGTCCGCGAGATCACCGCCGACCAGTTGCCGCCGGACACTCCCCCTTCGCAGCTCAACTCGATCGTGACGACGGTGATCACGCTGCTGCTCGGGCTCGGCTTCCAGACCGAGCTGCTGCAGAGCAAGAAGGCTGCGGCAGCCTCGTGGCAGGCCGTGCGCAGCCAGCTCGTCGTCATGCTCGACGCGGTCGCCGAGCCCTGAGCAACTCCTAGAGCCCCGATCAACTCCTAGGCGAGTCTCAGGGCGCTCTCAGCTTCGCCCCTTTCGATGCGGAGGACCGCATTTCGACGAAAGGGAACGAAGGCATGTTCAGAGTCAGATACCTCCTTGCGGAGCTGCGCCGCCGGCGCGGCCGCACGATCCTGACGGCGCTCGGCCTCGGGGTCGGTGTCGGCCTCGTTGTCGCAGTTAGCGCGCTCTCGAAGGGGCTTGACGACGCCCAGCAACAGGTGCTCGAGCCGCTCACCGGCGTCGGCACCGACATGAGCGTCAACCGGCCGATCTCGTTCGACAACAGCGACAACGGCGGACCGCCCCAGATCTCCGAATCGGAGCGCAAGAAGCTCCAGAAAGAGACGGGCGGCGGGATGCTCGACTTCTCGAAGCTCGGCAATCCGGGCGACAAGTTCTCGACCGACCGGTTCATGTCCTCGAGCATCAGCTTCGACAGCTCCCAGGTGAAGAAGGTCTCGAAGCTCAACGACGTCGAGGCGGTGGCGCCGTCGCTGACGGTCAACGTGATCCATATCGAGGGCACCATCCCGGATAGCTCCTCGACATCCACGGACGCCGGTCCGACGGGCGGTCCGCCCCCGGGCGGCGGCCCCCCCGGCGCCGGCGGCGGCTTCGGCGTCGCACCCCTCTCGGTGACGGGCATCCGTCCCGCTGACAGCAACCTCGGCACGGTCACGGCCGACCAGGTGACCAAGGGCCGGTTCCTGCGGGAGAACGGCAAGCACGAGGCGATGGTCTCCTCGGACTACGCGGCGGCGAACGACATCTCCGTCGGCGACACCGTGAAGGTCGGCGATCAGAAGCTCGACGTGGTCGGCATCGTCAAGGCGCCGATCGGCTCGGAGGCCTCCGACATCTACATGGATCTCGGCGAGCTCCAGAAGGTCGGTGACTTCGGCGGGCGCGTCAACGGTCTGGAGGTCCGCGCAAGCGACGTCAACACCGTCAACACCGTCTCCTCGGAAATCACATCGGCCTTCAAGGGCGCCCAGGTGACGACGGCATCGGAGCTCGCGGACAGCGTCTCCGGCTCGCTCGTGGACGCCAAGAACCTCTCGGGCTCGCTTGGCACGGCGCTCTCGATCGTGTCGCTGCTCGGCGCCTTCGCGATCGCCGGTCTGCTGACACTCTCGGCCGTCAACAAGCGGACCCGCGAGCTCGGCACGCTGAAGGCCATTGGCTGGCGGCGATCGCGGGTCATCGGTCAGATCACGGGCGAGTCCGTCGCCCAGGGCCTGCTGGGCGGCATCGTCGGTGCATTGATCGGAATCGGCGCGGCGGCGCTGATTGGCTCGCTCGGGATCTCGTTGGACGCCACGGCGCAGGCCGCGACCTCCGCGGTAGGCGCACCCGGTGGCTTGGGCCCGCCCGGCGGCGGAGGGGCGGCCGCCGATGCTGCCTCGACGACCGTGCAGCTCGGTGCCCCCGTCGACGTCGGCCTGATCCTCGCGGCGATCGCCCTGGCGGTGATCGGCGGACTCGTCGCCGGCGCGATCGGCGGCGCCAGGGCCGCGCGCCTGCGACCCGCCGAAGCGCTGAGGAGCGTCGAGTGAGCAACGGACAGACAGCACGGACCAAGACAGGAGAAGACGACATGAACGAGACGACACCCCCCACATACGAGCTCGACGGCGTCGGCCGGCGCTATGGCGCCGGCGCGGTCGCCGTCGAGGCCCTCGGCTCGATCGACCTGCGAATCGGCTCTGGCGAGTACGCCGTCATCGCGGGCCCCAGCGGGTCCGGCAAGAGCACGCTGCTGCAGTTACTCGGCGCGCTCGACCGGCCGACGTCCGGGACGATCCGATTCGAGGGCCGCGACCTCGGATCGACCGACGAGAATGGACTCGCGGACCTGAGACGGAAGGCGATCGGCTTCGTCTTCCAGCAGTTCAACCTGATCCCGACGCTGACCGGCGCGGAGAACGTGGACGCCGCGCTCGACCCCTCGGGGCTGTCGGCGGCGGAGCGCGCGGCGCGGGTCGCCGAGTTGCTCGACCGCGTCGGTCTGGGCAGCCGCGCGACGCACCTGCCCTCGGAGCTCTCCGGAGGCGAGCAGCAGCGCGTTGCGATTGCCCGCGCCCTGGCAAACCGGCCACGGGTGCTCCTCGCCGACGAGCCCACCGGGAACCTCGACTCGAGCACGGGCGACTCCGTGCTCGAGCTGATCCGCTCGCTGTGGCTCGGCGAGGGCCTGACGGTGGCCCTGATCACCCACGACGAGGAGATCACCTCGGACGCGCCGCGGCTGATCCGGCTCGCCGACGGCGAGGTGGTGCCCGACGGCGCCCTGGCCGGCGCCGGCATGGGAGCGGACCGATGAGGGGCCCGCGAAACAGGACGGCGACGGCGACGGCCGGCGTGCTCGTGGCAGGAGCGCTGGCGCTCGCCGCCTGCGGCGGCGGCGACGGCTCGACTGCCGGCGGCGCTCCGGACGCGAGCGCGATGGCCGCCTTCCGGAGCTGCATGCAGGAGAACGGAGCGAGCATGCCGAGCCCGGGCCAGGCGCCGCCGGGCGCCGCCGGCACGGACGGGAGCGCCGGCAGTTCCGGCTCGTCGTCCGCGCAGCCGCCGCAGATGGACGCGAAGACCAAGAAGGCGCTCGCGGCCTGCTCGGATCTGAGGCCGGCGCCACCGGACGGCGCGCCGATGGGTGCGCCGCCCTCGGGAGCCCCGCCTTCAGGGGCACCGACGGGCGCCGTACCGGACGCGACCAGCGCCGATTCCTGAGCCGCACCGCCACCACGCCGAACGGCTACCGCCGTCGCCGGGCGACGCGCGGGGGGCGTTCGGTGGTGCTCACGGCCTTCGCCGGGCGGTCCGCAGATCCCCGCAGCGGACTGCGGGCCGGCCCTGATGGCGGCGGCGCGGGCGGGCGCGATGATCGCCCCATGACGATCATCGAATGCCCCAGCTGCGGCGCCCGCAACCGCGTCGGCGCCATCTCCCACGGTCATCCTTCGTGCGCGAAGTGCCATCAGGCTCTGCCCTGGGTCGTGACGGCGGACGAGGCGAGTTTCGGCGCGGAGACGACGGCCAGCGTCCCGGTGCTCGTCGACTTCTGGGCGCCGTGGTGCGGTCCCTGTCGGGCCGTGGCGCCGGTCGTCGAGGAGCTCGCGACCCGCCACGCCGGGCGGCTCAAGGTCGTCAAGGTCAACGTCGACCAGAACCCCGGCCCCGCGGCGGCCTTCGACGCGAGCTCGATCCCCCTGCTCGTCCTGATCCGCGACGGGCTCGAGGTCGAGCGCGTGCTCGGCGCGCATCCGCGCGCCGTGCTCGAGCAGCGGCTCTTCCCGAACCTCAGCCCCGCCTGAGTCCCGACACCCGCTCGCCCGGGCGGTGCGGGCGCTCTTCGCGCGGACCACTTACATACAGGCCTGCCGGTTTGTCGTACACTGCTGCCCGCTTCCCAACCCCACGACCAGCAGGAGCTCCACGCAGATGAACAGGACGTACGTGATCGGCGTCGGCATGACCAAGTTCGACAAGCCGGGAACCAAGGATGGCGACTACCACGACTGGGCCGCAGAGGCCGGCCGCAAGGCGCTCACCGACGCCGGCGTCGGCTTCGACGCGATCGAGCAGGCCTTCGCGGGCTACTGCTACGGCGAGTCGACCTCGGGCCAGCGCGCGATCTACGAGCTCGGCGAGACCGGCATCCCGGTCGACCAATGTCAACAACAACTGCTCGACCGGCTCGACTGCCCTCTACGGCGCCCGCCAGGCGGTTCGCGGTGGGCTCGCCGACTGCGCGCTGGCAATCGGCTTCGAGAAGATGGAGAAGGGGTCGCTGGGCACGAAGTACACGGACCGCGAGCAACCGACCGGCCGTCACTTCATGGCCCTGCTGGCGATCAACGACGACATGGGCGGCGCCCCGCCCGCGCCCTACATGTTCGGCTCGGCCGGGCTCGAGCACACGCAGAAGTACGGCTCGGGGCCCGAGCACTACGCCTGGATCGGCTACAAGAACCACAAGCACTCGGTGAACAACCCGTACTCGCAGTTCCAGGACTCCTACACGCTCGAGGACATCCAGGCGGCGAAGATGATCTACGAGCCCCTGCAGTTGACGAAGCTGCAGTGCTCGCCGACCTCAGACGGCGCGGCAGCGGCGATCATCGCCTCCGAGCGCTTCGTCGAAGAGCACGACCTCGGCGCCCACGCGATCGAGATCGTCGCCCAGTCGATGGTCACCGACACCCCGGCGAGCTTCGAGAGCGGCTCGGCGATCAAGGCCGTCGGCTTCGACATGACCAAGAAGGCGGCAGACGCCGTCTACGAGGAGGCCCAGGTCGGCGCCGACGAGGTCGACGTCTGCGAGCTGCACGACTGCTTCAGCGCCAACGAGCTGATCACCTACGAGGCGCTCGGCTTCGCCCCGGAGGGCGAGGGGCACAAGCTCGTGGAGGCCGAGGCGACGACCTACGGCGGCGACGGCCCCGTGGTCAACCCATCGGGTGGGCTGATCAGCAAGGGGCATCCGCTCGGGGCCACCGGCCTGGCCCAATGCGCGGAGCTCAACTGGCAGCTGCGCGGCGAGGCCGGCGCCCGTCAGGTCGAGGCCGCGAAGACCGCGCTGCAGCACAACATCGGCATCGGCGGCGCCGCCGTCGTGACGATGTACCGGCCCGGCGAGTCGATCGAGGTCAGCGCCGGGGTCTCTGTGGGAAGCGAGGGTTGATCCCAGGCTGCGGCGGGTACACCCCGTCGCATGCCCGGGATCGTCCTGCTCGACGTCGACGGCACGCTCGTCGACTCCGTCTACCAGCACGCGCTGAGCTGGCAGCGGGCCCTTGCGCGCCACGGCGTAGAGGTGCCCGCCTGGCGCTGCCATCGCCACATCGGGATGGGCGGCGATCAGATCGTTACCGCGCTGGCCGACGAGGAGGTCGAGCGCCTCTACGGCGACGCCTTGCGGGCGCTCGAGAGCGAGCTCTTCAACGAGCTGCTCGAGGAGGTCCGCCCGCTGCCCGGTGCCTCCGAGCTGGTCCGTGAGCTCGCCGATCGCGGGAACGAGATCGTGCTCGCCAGCTCGGCCGATGCAGACGAAGCCGAGCACCACATCGAGGCCCTCGGCATTCGCGAGCTGATCAGCGACTACACGACGTCGGCCGACGTCGAGGCGACGAAGCCCGAGCCGGACCTGATCAAGGCGGCGCTGAACAAGGCGTCCAAGAAGACCGGCGCAGTGCTCGTCGGCGACAGCACCTGGGATGTCGAAGCGGCAGCGCGGGCTGATGTGGAAACGATCGCGCTGCTCTGCGGCGGCTTCTCCGCGGCGGAGCTGCGCGACGCGGGTGCGAGCGCAGTTTTCCCGACGCCCATCGAACTGCGCGAGCGACTGGACGAGACGCCACTCCGCCGCTGAGCCGGCCACCGCTCGTCCGCCCCCATCCGAAAGCGGCGCGCTTTCGCGGGGCCTCGCCGATCAGGCGACGGCGGCGCCCTCGGCCCGCCCGGCCGCCGCAACCACGTCGTCGACCAGGTGGGAGGGGACCTCCTGGTGGCGCTCGAACTCGAGCGTGTACTCGCCGCGACCGCCCGTGATCGCGCGCAGCGCCGGCGCGTAGTCGAGGACCTCGGCCATCGGCACCTCGGCGACGATCTCGGTGCCGGCGCCCTTCTGCTCCATGCCGAGCGGGTGCCCGCGACGCGAGTTGAGGTCGCCGACGACGTCGCCGACGGCCTCGGCGGGAACGACGATCGTCAGCTTGACGATCGGCTCGAGCAGCATCGGTGAGGCCTCGGCCATCGCCTGCTTGAAGCCCATCGAGGCGCAGATCTTGAAGGCGATCTCGGAGGAGTCGACGGTGTGGTGCTGGCCGTCGACGAGGTCGACGGCTACGTCGTGGACCGGATAGCCGGCGATCGTGCCGTGCTCCATTGCCTCACGCACCCCCGCCTCGACCGCGGGGATGAAGCCGCCCGGAACGACTCCACCCTTTGTCTTGTCGCTGAACACGAGGCCGCTGCCGGGCTCGGCCGGC
Organism: uncultured Solirubrobacterales bacterium; assembly: GCA_963774395.1. Classification (GTDB taxonomy): domain Bacteria; phylum Actinomycetota; class Thermoleophilia; order Solirubrobacterales; family 70-9; genus CAXMST01. The sequence goes on from CAVZET010000004.1 coordinate 22,811, forward strand.
CCGATCTCGAGGCGGCAGTCCGCGAACTGGCCCCGGCCGCCCGACTGCTTCTTGTAGCGCGAGTGGGCGGCGGCCGTGGAGCGGATCGCCTCGACGTAGGGAACGCGCGGCGGGTGCAGCTCGATCTCGACGCCATACCGGCTCCGCATCCGTTCGACCATCACCTCGACGTGGATCTGCGTGAGCCCGGCGATGATCTCCTCGCCTGTCTGCGGGTCGCGATGCACGTCGAGCGTGGGGTCCTCCTCCCGCAGGCGTCGGAACGCGGCGGCGGCCTTCTCCTCGTCGCCGGCGCTCTTCGGCTCGAAGGCGAACGCCATCACCGGGTTCGGGAACTCGAGCTGCGACAGCGCGAGCTCGCGGCCGGGGTCGCAGAGCAGCTCGCCGGCGTGCGTCTCCTTGAGCTTGGGGATCACGCCGATGTCTCCCGGACCGAGCTCGTCGACCGCCTCCAGCTGCGCGCCCTCGGCCTCGAACAGCTGCCCGATCCGCTCTCGCGCAGCGGAGCTCACGTTTTCGACCGACGAGTCGGCGCGCAGCGTGCCGGCGAGAACGCGGACCATGTTGAGGCGACCGGCGAACTGGTCCGCGGTCGTCTTGAAGACCTGGACGACGGTGCCGGCGTCCTCCTCAGGCTCGATCGCGACCTCTTCGCCATCCGGCCCGAGCAGCATCCGCGCGCCCCGCATCGCCGGCGAGGGCAGGTCCTCGACGAGCGCCTCCAGCAGCCGACCGGTGCCGAGGTTGCTCGTCGCGATCCCGCAGGTGACTGGAAAGAGGTGGCCCTCGGTGACGCCACGCTTGAGCGCCCCAACCACCTCCTCGTGGCTGATCTCGGCGCCCTCGAGGTAGTGCTCCATGAGCTCGTCCGAGTTCTCGGCGACTTCGTCCATGAGCTTCTCGCGGTACTCCTCCGCGAGCTCGGCTACCTCCTCGGGGATCTCCGCCTCGTGACAGGCGCCGCGGCCGTCGTCGTCGTGCAGGTGGGCCTTCATGTCGATCAGATCGACGACGCCGCTGACCTCGTGCTCGGCGCCGATCGGGATCTCGGTGGCGACGACGTGCGGGCCGAAGGCTGACTTGAGGCCGTCCAGCGTCGCGAAGAAGTCGGCGCGCTCGCGGTCGAGCATGTTGACGAAGACGAGCCGGGGCAGGCCGGCCTCGGCGGCACGGCGCCAGAGCCTGTCGGTGCCCACCTCCACGCCCGCGACGGCGTTGACGACGAGCACCGCCGCGTCGGCGACCGAAAGCGCGGCGATCGGCTCGGCGAGAAAGCTGGGCTCGCCCGGGGTGTCGATCACGTTGACCTTGCGGCCGTCGTGCTCGAAGGTGACGGCGGCGAGGTCGATCGACATGCACCGCGCTTTTTCGTCGGGGGCGGTGTCGGTGACCGTCGTCCCATCCTCGACGCGGCCGACCCGATTGACGACGCCGGCCTCGAACAGCATCGCCTCGCAGACCGAGGTCTTGCCGGCGCCGCGATGCCCGATCAGCGCGACGTTGCGAATCCGATCCGCCGGCTTGTGCGACATGTTGCGAGCCTATCGGAGCGCGGGCGAGGAGGCGAGCCGCCCCGCAGCCGTGCTTCGGGGAGGCACAGGACGGGTAGCAAGCCCACGTGGCAGAAGGAAGTCAGAGCGGTGGGAGCGGTCGCGCGATCGACTCGCTCCGCAGCTCGGTCCAGGCTGCCGTTGGCGTCAACTCCTCCGCCTTCGGCTTCTCGATCACGATCACCGGCGCGCTCGCCGCGGTGGCCCGCTCGCATGGCACCCCGAGCGGACTCGAGGTCCTGCTCTTCGGCGCCGGTGGAGTCACGGCGTTCAGCCTGCTCGACCTGATCGCCAGCGAGGGGTTCAAGCAACCGTTGGCGCGCGAGCGTCCCGACACGGTGACGCACGCTGCGGCGCTCAGCTTCCTCTCCGTGCTCGGCGGGATCGGCGTCGCCATCGGCGTTGCCCATCTGCTCGGCGACACGCTCTCCTGGCTGCTCGCCTCCTTCGCCGCGGTGCTCACCTACGTCCTCGTCGTCGCCTTCGAGCTGACCCTGGCCGAACGCGTGCGGGAGGGGCGGGAAGCGAGCTGAGCGGCGGCAACCGGGCAGAAAACGATCGGGCGATCGGTGTCAGCGGACTGACGACCATGCGCGAGCTGGCGCCGCCGGCGCGGCTCAGACCGGCTCGGCGAGCTCGCGCTTGAGGATCTTGCCCGTGGCGTTGCGCGGCAGGCGCTCGAGGAAGTGGACGTCGCGCGGCACCTTGTAGCGGGCGAGGTTCGCCTTGACGAACTCCTTGATCTCCTCCGGGCTCGGCTGCTCGACGCCATCGATGAGGACGACGTGAGCGGCCAGGCGCTTGCCGAAGTCTTCGTCGTCCACGCCGATGACGGCCACCTCGGCGACATCGTCGCGCGTCATCAAGAGCTCCTCGACCTCCTGCGGGAACACGTTCTCGCCGCCGGAGATGATCATGTCGTCGTCGCGGCCGTCGATGAACAGCCGCCCCTCGGAGTCGAAGTGGCCGACGTCGCCGGATGACATGACGCCGTCGATGACCTCCTTGTGCCGGCCGTCGGTGTAGCCGCCGAATTCGATCCCGTTGGAGACGAAGATGCGCCCCGTCTCCCCCGGCCGGACGTCATGGCCGGCTTCGTCGAGCAGGCGCACCTTCGTACCCAGCGTCACCTTGCCGACGGTCGTCGGCGCGGCGCGGTGGTCGGCGGGCGTCGAGATCGAGGCGTAGGCGACCTCGGTCGAGCCGTAGAGCACGTAGAGCACGTCGCCGAAGAGCTCCAGCGTCTTCGTCGCCGTCGCGCCGGGCAGCTGCGAGCCGCCGCAGAAGATCACGCGCAATGCCGAGGTGTCGGCGGCGCGGACGGCGTCGTCGCCGAGCTCGAAGACGCGCTGCAGCATCGCCGGCACGACGACGGTCGTCGTCGCGCTCTCGGCGGCGAGGCCGTCCAGGTACTCCTTCGCGTCGAACCGGCGCCGGGTGACCATCCGCGTGCCAAGCGCGAGCATCAGGGTCGACGTCGCATAGCCGAGCGCGTGGAAGAACGGCGGTGCGATCCAGGAGACCTCGCCCGTCTGGAACGGGACCCGCTCGAAGAGCGCGCCGAGCGTCGTCAGCGCGCCGCCTTCCTGGCGGGGCGCGCCCTTCGGCGTCCCCGTCGTGCCGCTCGTCAGCATCACCATCGTCGGCCGCTCCGACGGAGCCTCGACCGGGTCGCCCGGCGTCGCATCGATCAGTTCCTCGAGCGTTGCCTCCGCGCCGCCCGCCCCTCCGTCGTCGGTCCAGGCCCGGAAGTGGTGCGCCGCCCAGCTCGGCGCCCGATCGTCGTACTCGGCGTCGAAGGCGAGCGCCTTGACGCCTTCGCGCTTGCAGACGTCGTCGATCTGCGGGCCGGCGAACTCAGTGTTCATGAAGACGATCCGCAGGCCGAGCTTGTATGAGGCGAAGCAGGCGTCGAGGAAGCCCCGGTGGTTGCGGGCGAGGATCGCAATCCCGTCGCCGGGGCGCAGCCCCGCCCGCGCCCAGGCGCGGGCCACCGAGTTCGAGCGGCGGTCGAGCTCGACGTAGCTGAGCGTGCCGAGCTCGTCGGTGAAGGCGGGGGCGTCGCCCCAGCGGATCGCGGCGGCGCCGGGTCCTGCGGCGACGGGTCCACGCCGAGCTATCTCGGCGAACATCCTGACCGCGCGATCGGGCCGCTGCGGCGCGAGCAGGCCGGTGCGCTGCACGGCGGCGAGCGAGCGGCCGGCATCGCCCAGGCGGACGCCGGCGCCGCGCAGTCGGACGCCGATCGCACCGCTCACCGCAATCTCCTCCACGCCGTGATCATTTCACCGTCGGCCGCGAGCGGCGTCGGTCTGAGCTTCGAGCTTCAGGCGGCGACCTCGGCAAGGCCGTCCTTGATGATCAGATCGCCGTTCGCCATCTGCGTCTCGAAGCTGTACGAAGCGCTCCCGTCCGCGGCGCCCTCGACAGCCCAGATCGAGGTCGAGATGTCCTGGCCGGGCAGACCCGGCTTCGAGAAGCGGACGGCGAGTCGCCGCAGGCGCTCGGGATCGCCGTCGCAGCACTCGCTGACGACCGCAACGGAGTTCATCGCCATCGTGCAGAGCCCGTGGATGATGATCCCGGGCAGGCCGACCGACTTCGCGAAGTCCTCGTCGGTGTGGATCGGCATCGGGTCGCCAGACGCCGGGGCGTACCGGTATGTCTGGTCGCTGTCGAAGTGCTGCTCGTAGACGGCAACCGGCTCGGCCGAACGCTGCTCCGGCGGGACACGGTGCGGGGGCGCGCTCTCGCCCTCGTCGAGCTCGTCGTCGGCGCCCCGGAAGAAGGCGACCATCCACTGGTCGTTGACCGGCTCGCCGGCGGCGGTCTTCGTCTCGACCTTGGTGTGCAGCGTGACACCGCTCGGCGCCCTGTGGACGCCCATCGGGCAGGCGCGGGTGACGAGCTCCATGCCGGGCACGATCGGCTGGTGGAAGTACATGTCCTGCTCGCCGTGGACGACGCGCATCAGTAGCTCGTTTGGGACGACCTTGCCGGTCGGCTCCATGAGCTGCGCGAAGGGGGCGACGATCGCGAACACGGGCGGTGCAAGCTCGCCGCTGGTGTGGCGCTCGTTGTCGTCGTTGGTCGCCGCCGCGTACGCAATCGTGCGGTCCTTCTCGACGGCGAAGCCGGCTTCTTCCGTCCACTTGCCGAGCTCATCGAGCTTCCAGGCGGTCTCGGGTGCGGTGCTCATCTCGGGTTGCCTTTCGTTTCGTTCACGTCGGTCAAGACTTGATCGTCTCAGGCCCTCGTACGCATCGCGGGCGGCGACAATAACAAACAGTCAGACTTGTATGTTGATTGTCCTCAGGACGCCTCCCCCTTGACGTCCGTCTGCGCCGCCGGAGAAGATTTGGACGAGGGCATTACGAGAACGAGCTCACGGGAATGCAGCGAGACATCGAGGACGAAACGGGATGACCCGGCTGAGGGAGCGCCGCACGGCGGCGCCGCGCCCGGCGCGGATGCGCGAGTACCGGCTGACCCTGAACGGGGCAAAGACCCGGGCGATCGAGGTTGAGGGCGCGGGCCCGCCCGTCGTCATGCTGCACGGCTTCTGCGACAGCGCCGACACGTGGCGCAACGTGCTCGAGTCGCTGCGTGAGGCCGGCCGCGCCGCCATCGCCTACGACATGCCGGGCTTCGGCTACTCGACCCCGGTCCATTTCCCGCTACCCCTGCTCGATCAGCAGGTGGCGTTTGCGGCCGCCGCCATCCGCCGGGCGGCGGAGGCGAGTGGCTGCGAGGTGATCCTCGCGGGCAACTCACTCGGCGGCTGGACCTCGCTCCGCGTCGCCGAACGCGGCGACCTGCCGCTCGCGGGGATCATCCCCGTCGCCCCCGCCGGGATCTCGATGTCACCCTGGTTCCTGCGCCTCGACCGGATCCCGGCGATCAACCACATCGTCCGGCTCCCCGGTCCCGTCCCCGAGATCCTCACGCGTTCGGTCGTCGCGCGCACGGTGCGCCGCGTCGCCTTCGGCGACCCCGACCGGGCCGACGAGCGCTTCGTCCGCAGCTTCTCCCTCCACAATCGCAACCGCCGCTGGACCGTGGCCCGGATCGCGGCTGTGCAGGGAGTGCGAGGGGAGCTCGACCGGCCCTTCGATCCGGAGCAGGTCAAGGTCCCGTCGGCCGTCGTCTGGGGCACGCGTGACGCGCTCTGTCTCATCGATGGCGCCGAGTCCCTCGCGGCGCAGCTCGGCGCGAAGCTGATCGTCGTCCGGGGCTGCGGCCATCTGCCGCAGGTCGAAGCGCCCGATTCCGTGCTCGCGGCGATCGAGCACCTGAGCTGAGCATCCGATGGCCGGAATCGACGTGCACGACTCGACTCCAGGCGAGATCTACGCGGCGATCGAGGGAATGGACGAGGAGTCCTTCGACGAGCTGATGGAGGACCCGGCCTCGCGCGAGCGGGTGATCGACGCGATGATCGACCACATGGTCGGCCTCTTCCGCCCCGAGAAGGCGGAGGGCGTCGAGGCGATCATCCACATCAAGCTCTGGGACCGCCCCGAGGGCGGCTACGAGCACTTCGAGATGGCGATCGCCGACGGCGCCTGCACGCTGCGCGAGCCGACGGACGAGCCCGACCTGACGCTCAAGGTGCGGCCCGGGGACCTGCGCAAGCTGGTCAAGGGCGAGACCGGCCCGAAGCGGCTCGCCTTCAAGGGCAGGCTGCGCGCGATCGGCGACATCAGCCTCGGGCTGAAGTTGCCCGACCTGTTCGCGTTCTAGCGGCGGCGGGTTAGACCCCGCGGGAAGGGGAGGCGGGCACGCGGTTGACGCCTTGGTGGCAGTGAGGAGCGTGGGCTCGCGAGGTGTCACGGAAAGCGCGAGGGCGTTTAGCTTTCGGGGCGGGGCGGAACGACAGTTTCGCGAGTGGTCACGTTCCCTCGTTACTTAGGTGGTTTCGTGACCAGTCACCCTGGCGGGGACCGCGAGGGGGCCCGATTCCGTCACGAAAGGCGCGCGCGGGAGCACGGAGGGCTCACTCCTGCCACCTCGCTCGCTGCAAAGCGCCGGCGGGAGGCTGCCGCCGAGGCGGCGCTCTCTGACGCTGCGCCTGAGCGCACGTCTGGGGGGCTTATGTGGCTCCGCCACACCGCGCCCCTTAGCCGCGCCCTCAGGCTTGGTCAGAGAGCGCCTTTGTCCTTCAGATGGTGAAGACGACTTTGCCGACCAGCTCTCCCGCCTCCATCGCGACGAAGCCCTCTTGCGCGTCGGCGAGGGGCAGCACTCGGTCGATCTCGGGCTCGACGCCGCCCACGGTGCAGAAGCGAAGCAGGCGCTCGAGCTCGGAGCGCGCGCCCATCGTCGAGCCGAGCAGCTGCAGCTGCAGGAAGAAGACGCGCTGCAGCTCGGCGGGCGGGTTCGGGCCGCTGGTCGACGCCGCAGACGACGAGCCGGCCGCCGGGCTCGCAGCGAGCGCAGGGAGTGGCCCCAGGTCGCCTCGCCGACCGTCTCGATCACGCCGTCGACGCGCTCGGGCAACCGCGCGCCGGTCTCGAAGCTCGCGTCGGCGCCGAGGCCGAGCGCCCGCTCGCGCTTCGCCTCGCTGCGGCTCGTCGCCCAGACGCGGATACCCGCCGCCGAGCCGAGCCTGATCGCGGCGCTGGCGACGCCGCCGCCGGCGCCCTGGACGAGCACGGTCTCGCCGGGCGCGAAGGCGCCGGTCACGAACAGCATCCGGTAGGCGGTGAGCCACGCGGTCGGCATGCAGGCCGCCTGCTCGAAGCTCATCCCCTCGGGCTTCGGGATCAGGTTGCGCTCGGGCACGATCAGCCGCTCGGCGAAGGCGCCCTGATGCTTCTCGGAGAGCAGCGTCCGCTTCGGGTCGAGGGTCTCGTCCCCGCGCCAGTCCGGGTCGCCGATGATCGCGTGGACGACGACCTCGTTGCCGTCGGGGTCGAGCCCGGCGGCGTCGCAGCCGAGGATCATCGGCATCCGCTCCTCGGGCAGGCCGACGCCGCGCAGCGACCAGATGTCGTGGTGGTTGAGCGATGCGGCCCTGACGTCGACCGTGCGTCCAGCCCTCGGGCGGTTCGGGCTCGGGGCGCTCCCCGATCTCGAGCGCGTCGAGCGGGCTCTCCGGGTTCGCGGCGCTGACGTAGGCGGCGAGCATCTCCGGCCAGTCTAGGAAGTGGGAGGATCCCGGCGATGCCCGCACCACCGCCCGCGTCCTCGCCCTTCTGGAAGCTCTGGGAGGTCGGCACCCGGATCAACGTCGCCGCTCTTCCGCCTCTCCGACGGGCGGATCGCCAACAAGATGCCGCGCTATGGCTCGCCGCTGATCCTCGTCCACCACGTCGGCGCGAAGAGCGGCAAGCACCGCGTCTCGCCGCTGATCGCGCTCGCGGACGAGCGGGCGCTGGGTGATCGTCGCCTCGAAGGGCGGCTCGAAGACCAACCCCGCCTGGTTCCACAACCTGAAGGCGCACCCCGAGACCGAGATCGAGGTCCCGCGGCGGGGCCGGATGCCGGTCACTGCGCGCGTCCTCGAGGGTGCCGAGCGCGACGAGATGTGGCCGAAGATGGTCGCGATCTACAGCCCGTACGAGGAGTACCAGCGATTCGCGGGCGAGCGCCAGATCCCGCTGATCTCGCTCGACCCGCGCTGAGCGCCGTGGGCGCGCCGGCGGGCGATGTCCCACGAGGCCGTCGCCGTGGCCGGCTGCGGCGGACGGCCGGGCTGATCGGTGCGCTGCGCTACGCGCGCGAGCTCGAGCACCACGAGCGCGAGCCGCGCGCGGCGCTTCTCGAGCGTCAGCAACGGCTGCTGGGAGCCCTCGCCGATGATGTCCGCGGACGCTCGCCGTTCTGGCGCCGGCGGCTCGGCGACGGGCCGGTTGAGCTCGCGCGGATCCCGCCGATGCCGAAGGAGGAGTTCGCCGCGAGCTTCGACGAGATGGTCACCGTGCCGGGCCTCGAGCGCGAGCCACTCCTCGAGCACCTACGGCACGCCGACGGTGACGAGGTCCTGCCGGGTGGCATCCGGGTGATGGCGACGAGCGGCTCCTCAGGCCTGCCCGGTCTCTTCGCTTACGACGAGCACGCCTGGACGCCGCTGCTCGCGCAGGCGATGCGCGCGACCGGCTGGGCGGGGCTCGTGCCCGGCCTCAAGCGCCGCCGCCTGGCGGCGATCTCGGCCGCGAACCCCGCGCACATGACGCGGCGCATCTCCGAGTCTCTGGACATCGGCCTGCATCACCTGCTGCGGCTTGGCGTGACCGAGCCGCTCGAGCGCACGATTGGAGCCCTCCAGGAGTTCCAGCCCGACGTGCTCGTCACCTACCCGTCGCTGCTGCCGGCGCTCGTCGACGCGGTCGACGATGGGCGGCTGCGGATCTCGCCGTTCGCCGTGCAGACGATCAGCGAGCCGCTGACGCCGGCGACGCGCGCGCTCTGCGAGCGCGCGTTCGGCCACCGGCCGTACGACTACTTCGGTTCGACCGAGGGTCTGTTCGCGAGCGAGTGCGAGGTCCGGGACGGCATCCACCTATTCGAGGACTGCACGATCGTCGAGGCCGTCGACGCCGACGGCCGTCCCCTCCCCGACGGCGAGCCGGCGGCGAAGCTGCTCGTCACCAACCTCTTCAACCGGGTGATGCCGCTGTTCCGGGTTGAGCTCTCCGACTCGGTCACGGTCGCGACCGAGCCCTGCCCCTGCGGCCGCACGCTGCGTCGGCTGCGTTCGCTCGACGGCCGCGACAACGACACGCTGACGATCGCCGGCATCCGCGTGCACCCACAGCGCTTCGGCCCGCTCGGCCGCGACGCCGAGATCCGCACCTACCAGGTGGTCCAGCAGGGCAACGCCGTGCTGCTGCGCCTCGTCCTCGAGGGCGGAGCGGCCGACGCCGAGGCGACGCTGGCGCGGATCCGGGCCGAGATCGAGGGCGAGCTCGCGGCCTGCGGGATCGAACGGCCCGAGGTGCGGACCGAGGCGGTCGGTGCGCTCGAGCGCTCTCCCGCGGGCAAGATCAAGCAGGTGCTTGCCGAGCGCTGAAAACGCAACGCTGCGTTGCGAAATTCGGCTCTCGGGTGACGAACGCTCAGCCGAGCGCGCCGGCCTCACGGAGGGCGGCGATCTCGGCGCCGTCGAAGCCCCACGCCGCGAGCGCCTCGTCCGTATCGGCGCCCGGCTCGGAGGCGGGCGCCGGGACGCCGGCGGGGGTGCGGCTGAAGCGCGGCGCCGGCGCCGGCTGCGTCTTGCCCTCGACCTCGACGAACGTGCCGCGGGCGACGTTGTGCGGGTGCTGTGGCGCGTCGCCCATGCCGTAGACGCCGGTCGCGCAGGCCTCGGCCGGCTCGAGGATCGCGATCCACTCCTCGCGCGTCTTCGTCGCGAAGACCTCGGCGAAGCGCTCCTTGAACTCCGGCCAGCGCGCCTGCTCCATCTGCGGGAACTCGTCGGGGTCCAGCTCCATCAGGCGCAGCAGCTCGGCGTAGAACTGGGGCTCGAGCGCGCCGATCGCCACGTAGCCCCCGTCCTTGCACTCGTAGGTGTCGTAGAAGTGGGCGCCGGAGTCCAGCAGGTTGGTGCCGGGCGGATCGCGCCAGATGCCGACGTCGCGGAGCGCGTGGATCATCGTCATCAGCACGGCCGAGCCCTCGACCATCGCGGCGTCGACGACCTGTCCCTGCCCAGAGGAACGCGCCTCGAGGATCGCGCAGACGACGCCGAAGGCGAGCATCATGCCGCCGCCGCCGTAGTCGCCGACCATGTTGAGCGGCGCCAGCGGGTTCTCGCCGGTGCGCTGGAAGTGGCCGAGCGCGCCGGCGATCGAGATGTAGTTGATGTCGTGGCCGGCGACCTTCGACAGCGGCCCGTCCTGCCCGTAGCCGGTCATCCGGCCGTAGACGAGCTTTGGGTTGCGCTCACAGACCACGTCGGGGCCGACGCCGAGCTTCTCCATCACGCCGGGCCGGAAGCCCTCGATCAGCGCGTCGGCGGGCTCGCACATGCGCAGCAGCATCTCCTGCGCCTCCGGCTGCTTGAGGTCGCAACCGATCGAGGGCCGGCCGCGGTGGACGAAGTTCCAGGCGCCGGCGCCGAGCCCGGCGGCGCCCCCGGGACGCTCGAGGCGCACGACCTCGGCTCCCAGATCGGCGAGCATCATCGCGGCGAACGGCCCGGGGCCGATGCTGGCGACCTCGACGACCTTGACTCCGCTCAGCGGTCCGTTGGGCACGGGGCGCAGCCTATGCAATAGGGGGCCGTCCCCGCGTGAGTCCAGGGGCCCGTGCTATCGATGCGCCGATGATCGAAGTGCAGGGGATCAGCAAGCACTTCGGCCCGATCAAGGCCGTCGACGACGTCTCGTTCGCGTGCGACCCCGGCACCGTGACCGGCTTCCTGGGCCCGAACGGGGCCGGCAAGTCGACGACGTTGCGCATGATCTGCGGGCTCGCGAGGCCGACGGCCGGCAGCGCCTCGGTGCTCGGTCTGCCGTACGCGCGGATCGCAAACCCGGGCCGGCACGTCGGGATCATGCTCGACGCCAGCGCCCAACACTCGGGTCGCAGCGGCAGCGAAACGCTCAAGATCAGCGCCGGCACGATCGGCGTCGACGACGCGCGCATAAGCGAGGTGCTCGGCATGGTCGGTCTCGACCAGACGGCCGCGAAACGGCGTGTCGGCAAGTACTCGCTGGGCATGCGACAGCGGCTCGGCCTCGCCCACACGCTGCTCGGCGATCCGAGCGTGCTGATCCTCGACGAGCCCGCCAACGGCCTCGATCCGCAGGGGATCATCTGGATGCGCGAGCTGCTCCGTGGCTTCGCCGACGGGGGCGGCACGGTGCTCCTCTCCTCCCACCTCCTGCACGAGATCGACGCGATCGCCGACCAGATCGTGCTGATCAACAAGGGCAAGCTCGTCGCCAAAGGCAGCCGCGACGAGCTGCTGACGACGAGCGGCAGCTACGTGCGGGCGGCCGCGGACGACGCGCTCGGCCGGGCCCTGACAGCGGCCGGGATCGAGACCCACCCAGCGCAGGGCGGCGGCTTCATCGCCGCCGCCGACGGCCCGGCGGTCGGCAGCGCGGCGCTCGCCGCGGGGGTCGCCCTGAGCGAGCTGCGGGCCGCCGACGGCGGCGGCCTCGAGGGGCTGTTCCTGAGCCTCACCTCGGAGCAGGCCGACGACGCGCCCGAGACGCCGGCGGCGGCCGAGCCTGCGGCGGAGGCAAGCCGATGAGCGCCGGCGCGATCATCGCGGGACTCGACGCGCGCTCGGCGCGGCCTCCGATGCGCGCCCTGTGGGCGGTCGAGACCCGGAAGATGGCCGACACCCGCGCCGGCAAGTGGCTGCTCGGGCTGACGGTGCTCGCCGCGATCGGCGGCTGCGTCGCCGGGCTGATCGGAGACGACGCCAGCGTCGCCGACGCGTACCTGACGGCCGGCGCGCTCGCAAGCGTGCTGCTGCCCGTCGTCGGCGTCCTGCTCGTGACCAGTGAGTGGTCGCAGCGGACGGCGATGCTGACCTTCGTCATGGTCCCCGACCGCAACCGGGTCGTCGTCGCCAAGGTCCTCGCGGCGGCCGGAGTCGCGGCGCTGCTGACCGTGCTCTGCCTGGTCATCGCCTGCGTCGGTGGGCTCGCCTCCGGCGAGAGCATCGACCTCAGCGCCGCCGACATCGGCCAGGGCCTGCTCTACCAGCAGCTGATCCTGCTGATCGGCGTCTCGCTCGGTCTGGCCCTGCGGATCAGCCCGCTGGCGATCGTCTTCTACTTCGCGGCGCCCACGGTGTTCGGGATCGTCGGCGCGATCTCGTCGACGATCGAGGATGTGACCGGGTGGGTGGATCAGTCCGGGCTCGCCGCCCTCGCCGAGGTCGACCCGAGCGGCCAGGACTGGGCCAAGGCCGGCGTCACCGTGCTCGTCTGGATCGCCGTGCCGCTGATCTTCGGCCTGCTGCGGCTCCGCAACGAGGACGTCGCCTGAGCGACGGGCCGAGCTGGACGCCGACCCGCGTGCCGGCGGGTGCCGTTCCCTAGCGTTCGTGGCCCCCGAACGAGCCGAAGGAGCAGGGATGAACGAGCGCCAGGTGCTGACCCCGACCTCCGATCACCCGATCACGGTCGAGCCGACGGGCGACCGCGTGGTCGTCCGCGCCGGCAGCGTGATCATCGCCGACACCGACGACGCCCTGACCCTGCGCGAATCGGGCTACTCGCCCGTGCACTACATCCCGCTCGCCGATGTCGACGAGGGCGCGCTGCGGCCCAGCGACCATCAGAGCTACTGCCCCTACAAGGGCGACGCCGCCTACTACGACCTGAGCGCCGGCGGCATGGAGGCCGAGCACGCCGTCTGGACGTACCGCGAGCCGTTCGATGCCGTCGCCCCGATCGCCGGGCACGTGGCCTTCTACCCGGAGCACGTCGAGATCCTCGTCGGTGACGGGATCGCCGAGGACTGAGCCTCCTGAGCCGGGCGGTGCCACGGGCGGCACTCGCCCTCCTCTGCACACTCGCCGGCGCTCTCGGCGGCTGCGGATCGAGCGAGCCGAAGAGCGACGCGGGCCAGATCCAACAGGTCTTCGACTACTACCTGCTCGCAACCGAACGGCACAACGCCGACCTGCTCTGCACGGCTGTGATCGCCCGGGCGCCTGGGCAGACCGTCGAGGACTGCGTCGATCAGGTGGCGGAGCAGATGCGGGACTCCGAGCTCGGACCTGTTCCGGCCCGACAGGTTGCACGCGCTCGGGCCGCCGAGGATCGAAGGCAACGCGGCGACCGTGCGGGTCGCCAACGACGGCAGCCACTTCGACGTGCACCTGGTCAGGGGCCCCTACGGCTGGCGCCTGCTGCTCGGCGCCTGAGGGCGGAAGTCGAACCCGGCGGCGCGGGATGGTCCTTCCAACCGAAAGAGGCAGCGAGGGTGAGGACGCGCCCGGCCGGCCCGGGCATAGTCGTCCACTTGTACCCCCTATAGGGGGCTCAACTGGACGGTCATGGCTCGCCCGAGCGCTTCGTTCCGTTCTGGTTCAGCTCACCGTGAGGCGGGACCGCCGCGCGAGGACCCCGAGGCCGGCTACGAGAACTCCCGGCGTGGCGAAGTACAGCGCCCAGAGGGCGTAGAAGAACGCAATGCCGTCCTCACTGCATGGGCATGCGGCTTCGAAAGCCAGCCATCCCAAGAGCGCTGTGAGGATTGGCGGGGCAGCGAGCACTGCCCCGCGCGGCGGCGTATCCAAGAGCGAACTGAACCGGCACGAACCAGAGGAAGAAGGTGAGTTCGAAGTGGTCCGAGGCTCCGATTATCGACACCACTGCGCAGTAGCCGGCCCACAGAGCAACGGCCAAGAGTTCCGTCCGGTGATCGCGCCCCCATTGCCCGAAGCTACCCCTTCGCTCGATAGACGTTGCTGGAGTAGTCCCCGGCGCGGGTGACGCTTTTTGCGCAACACAGACCCCTCCCAAGGCGGTTCCGGTTCCGCGGAACCTCCTCCTAGTGGGGTAGGTACGTAACGAGAGCGTGACGGCGTTGCGCCAGGATGTCCACGAAACCGGCGTCTTTCGCGCAAAGAGCACGTGATCGCCGCTTCGCGCCTAGACTCGCGTCCGTGACCCGGGGGGAAGAGGAGTTGGGCGTTGGTGTAGTTGCAGCGATCGCCAGGGAAGGTCGTGGCACCGACGGTGGAACCGGCCATGGCTAGCCGTGTTTCAGTCGCGGCCTGCTTGGCGGCCGCGTTGATAGCGATCGGTTGCGGATCTGGCGGCGGCTCGACAAGCTCAACGACTTCGACGTCAACCGCGGTGAGCGGCGACGGCGCGAGCGCCGCTGCGACAATCTTGGACCAGCTCCGAGCCGATGGAGACCTTCCCGCGTCCGTCTTTCCGGGACTAGTGACGAAATTCGCCGAGAAAAACCACGGCACCCCGTTTACGGTCGCGGTGACCACTGACGGCCTGACCCCCACGATCAAAGACGGCATCGAGCAAATAACGCCGGAGGGCGGTGCCGGCGACATCTACCTGCTCTCGCCCCAAAAAGCCCAGGACATCACGCCATCCGAGCTCTACGCGAGCGGCTTCGAGGTTGTCTCGCTCAAATCAGGAGGCCAGTTCGCGTGCGCGCACGTCGATAACGATGGGGTCCAGCCCTGTTGATGCGGTGTCCTTCGTCGCCGGCCGGGGCGGAGACTTGAGGCTGAGTTGTCGCGCAAAGCGTCATCACCTTCATTCGCCCGTTCTGTCTGGAGTTGACCCCCTATGACGGGTGCAGATCCAGTCAGTTCGGCTGGATGACGCTCCACTGGGCCGTTCTGTCTGGATTTGGGTACCTGAGCGGTACCCAGATCCGGACGAAGCGGCCGAATGGGGCCAGCCGGCGCCACCTCCCTCGATGCCTCTTCCGGTCGGGAGAGCCACAACCTTGCCCGGTTTGCGTTCGAGGCAAAGCCACCCTTCGCGGCGGGCGCCCCCCGGCCGGCAGACGCGGCGGCGCACGTCCGAGGGCCTCGATGCTCTCTCCGGTCGGTGCACGACTGGGCCGCGGCGCCGAACGTGCGGGAACCCCACCCATAGGGACGGATGCGGCACGTTCGGTAGGCGAGGCGCCGAGGCCGCGACGCCGAACGTGCGGGAACCCCACCCATAGGGACGGATGCGGCACGTTCGGTAGGCGAGGCGCCGAGAGCGGAGACGGCCGAGCTTCCGCGGGCGCCCCCGCGAGCGCGCCGCTCAGATCTCCCAGCGGCGGCGCAGGAACGCGGCGATGTCGCCCACCGCCGCCCGCGAGTCGGCGAGTAGGCCGGCCTGGAGCTGGAAGTCGTGCCAAGCGCCGGCGAAGCGCTGCAGTTCCACCTGGACGCCCTTCGCCCAGGCGCGGTCGGCGAAGCGGACGGAGTCGTCGAGCAGGATCTCGTCCTCGCCGACCTGGACGAGGGTCGGCGGCAGCCCGCTCAGGTCGGCGTAGAGCGGTGAGACGCGGCCGTCGCTTAGCGCCAGCGGCCCGGCCCACGAGCGGTAGGAGGGCGCCAGCCACTCGGGCCGCAGGAGCGGTTCGGCGCGGCGCTTGCTGACGACGCTCTGGCCCGAGAGGGCGAGGTCGGTGACGGGCGAGAGCAGGACCAGGGCCGCGGGTGCCGGCACGTCCATCTCGGCCAGCGAGAGCGCCGTCAGGATCGCGATCGCGCCGCCCGCCGAGTCGCCGCCGATCGCGACCCGGGCGGGGTCGTGCCCGCGGGCGAGCATTGCCGTGTAGGCGGAGAAGAAGTCGTCGGTCGCCGCCGGCCACGGATGCTCGGGCGCCAGCCGGTAGTCGGGCAGGTACACGTCGGCGCCGGCGGCCTGCGCGAGGTGGCCGGCGAAGCCTGCGTGAGTCGAGGGGCTGCCGATGACGAAGCCGCCGCCGTGGGCCCAGAGCACGGCGGGGCGCAGCGCCGGCTCACCGCCGCCGATCCCGAAGCGGGTGACCGGGGCTCCCGGCCCGCGCATCTCCTCGCGATCGACTTCCGCCGGCGGCGGCAGGATCCGCGTCGCCAGCTCCATGAAGCGCCGCTGGAAGGCAACGGGGAACGGCGGGCCGAGGAACGGCTTGTAGAAGAGCCGCAACATGACCCGGAAGATGCTCCTGAGAACCGCGTCGGACAAGGCACCGCGCAGCCTATCCGCCAGCCCTGGGACCCGCCGTAGCGTGACGGTTGCACGGCGCGGTCCGGAGCGTCGAGGGCGGGGCGACGCGAGTGATAGTCCGTGCGGACGTGAGCGAGCGGCGGTGCCGCCATCGGCGCTCCGGGCCCGCCGCCAACCTCATAGGATGAGCGGCGAATGGTCCAAGTTGCCTTCTTCGCTGGTGCGATCGGAGCTCTCGGCGGCGCAATCGCCGTGATCGCGCTCCGCAACCCCTTCTACAGCGTGCTTGCGCTGGTCATCCACCTCGTCGCGCTGGCCGGCCTCTTCCTGCTCCTGTACGCCCAGTTCGTCGCCGTCGCCCAGATCGTCGTCTACGCGGGCGCCGTGATGGTCCTCTACGTCTTCGTCGCCGCCTACGTCGGCAATATCGACGAACCGCTCTGGGAGCCGATCCCCGGTCAGCGGCTGATCGCGCCGGCGCTCGGCATCGCACTCTTCATCGAGCTCAGCATCGCGATCCTCGGCACGAGCCTCGAGGCGCTTGGCACCGACGGGCCCAACGTCGACGCCGGCTTTGGCACGCCGGAGGCAATCGGCAAGCTGATGCTCGAGCGCTTCTTGATCGCCTTCGAGGCGGCCTCGCTGCTGCTCCTGCTCGCCGCCGTCGGCGCCGTCGTCCTGGCCGGGCGCCGGCCACGCGGCGAGGATCAGGGGCCGAAGGACAAGATGCACGCGGGCCGCGGGCTCGGCGAGCGGATCGAGACCGGGGCGGTCGACTGATGGCCGTCGAGTGGTACCTCGTGCTCTCCGCCCTGCTCTTCTCGATCGGCGCGATCGGCGTCCTCGTCCGTCGCAGCCCGCTCGTCATCCTGCTCTGCCTCGAGCTGATGCTGAACAGCGCCAACCTGTCGCTGATCGCCTTCAGCCGCGAGCTCGGCAACGCCGACGGGCAGGTCTTCGCGATCATGGTGATGGTCGTCGCCGCCTGTGAGGTCGTCGTCGGACTCGGGCTGATCGTCGCCATGTACCGGCGGCGGCTGGCCCTCGATGTCGACGAGGCCCGGGAGCTGCGCGGATGAGCGTCACCACCTGGGGCTGGCTGGTCCTCGCCTTCCCGCTCGCCGGCGCGGTCACGATCGGCCTCACCTTCAGGCTGATCCCCTCGCGCGTCGCCGGGCTGATCGGCACGGCCGCGATCGCCCTGGCCTTCGTCTCCGCGCTCGGCATGCTGTTCGCGCTGCTCGGCAAACCCGCCGACGCGCGTCACTTCTCCGACACGCTCTACGACTACGGCGGCGGCGGGCTGCCCTTCGACCTCGGAATCTACGTCGACCCGCTGAGCGTCTACATGACGCTCGTCGTCAGCGGCGTCTCGACGATGATCCACGTCTACTCGTTCGGCTACATGAAGAGCGACGAGGGCTACCACCGCTTCTTCGCCTACCTCAACTTCTTCGTCTTCTCGATGCTGCTGCTGGTCCTTGCCGGCAACTACGTGCTGCTGATCGTCGGCTGGGCGTTCGTCGGCTACGCCTCCTACGCGCTCGTCTCCTACTGGTACCGGCGCGGGACGGCGACGAAGGCAGGCATGAAGGCCTTCGTGATCAACGTGATCGGCGACATCGGGCTCATGTTCGCCGCGATCCTGCTGATCAAGGAGCTCGGCGCCACCGCCTACCCGCAGGTCTTCGAGCAGGCCCCGCACGCCTTCACCACGAACGAGTGGACGATCGTCGCGATCTGCCTGCTGCTGTTGGTCGGCGCCTTCGCCAAGTCGGCGCAGATCCCGTTCCACACATGGCTGCCGGACGCGATGGAAGGCCCCACCCCGGTCTCCTCGCTGATCCACGCGGCGACGATGGTGACCGCCGGCGTCTATTTGATCGCGCGCTCGTGGCCGCTCTTCAACCTGGCGCCGACCGCCGCCGACATCTCCGCCTGCGTCGGCCTGGTCACCCTGTTCGTGGCGGCGACGATCGCGCTCGCCGTCACCGACCTGAAGCGGATCATCGCCTACTCGACGATGAGCCAGATCGGCTACATGGTCGTTGGCGTGTCGATCGGCGCCTACGGGGGCGGGCTCTTCCACCTGATGACGCACGCGTTCTTCAAGGCGCTGCTCTTCATGGGCGCCGGCTCGGTGATCGCGGCGATGGCGAACGTCCAGCACATCGACCGGCTCGGCGGCTTCCGCAAGGCGATGCCGTTCACGTTCGTGACGATGACGATCGGCGCCCTCGCCCTGGCCGCCTTCCCGGGGACCTCGGGCTTCTTCAGCAAGGATGAGATCCTGATCTACGCGGCAACCCGCGGCGGCTGGTACTGGATCTTTGCGGTCGGCGGCTACGCGGCCGCGTTCCTGACCGCCTTCTACTCGTTCCGGATCGTCTTCCGCGTCTTCTACGGGAAGAAAGCGCCGGAGGCGAAGGAGCTCGAGGAGGGACACATCGCGCACGGCGAGCCGGTCAATCCGGCCGACGGCACGCCGGAGGACACCGATGTCGGCTTCCCCGGCGCCGAGCACCACATCGCCGAGCGCGTCCGGCCCGGCGGCAGCCTCGCGATGCAGATCGGCATGGGCGTGCTCGCCTTCGGCGCGCTCTTCATCGGCTGGATCCAGGTGCCCGGCATCGACGCCGTCGTCGACAACTTCCTCGCGCCGACGTTCGACGCCTCGCCGCTGTTCCACATCGACCCGTCGACGACGGCCTCCTACGAGGGCATGCTCGTCGGCGGCGCGCTCAGCTTCCTCGGCATCGGGCTCGCCTACTACCTGTACATCGTCGCGCCCGGATCGACCGACAGGCTGCGCACGCCGCTTTCGCGCGCTCTACGAGCTGCTCTACAACAAGTGGTACTTCGACGAGCTCCAGGACGCGCTCGTCTACCGGCCGGTCGTCGCGTGCGGCCGCTTCGCCAACAACGTCTTCGAGCGCGTCGCCGTGCAGGGCATCGTCGCCTTCGTCACCGACGGCGTCAGCGGGCTCGGCGCAGCCGTGCGGGGAGCGCAGAGCGGCTTCGTCCGCTCCTACGCGCTGCTCGTCGTCGCCGGGATCGTCGCCTTCGCCCTCTACTTCCTGATCGCCGCGACGTGAGGCGGGTGAGCGACAGATGCTGAACGTCCTGCTCTGGCTGCCGCTCGCCGTCGGCCTGCTCGGCATCGTGCTCCCGGCCCGGCTCGTCGGCTGGGCTGCCGTCGCCGGCTCACTCGTCACGCTCGGGCTGTCGATCGCGCTCGTCTGCGACTTCGCGACCGGCTCAGGCGCCCTGCAGCACGCGGTCGACGAGAGCTGGATCCCGGACCTCGGGATCCGCTACCAGCTCGCCATCGACGGGATCAGCCTGTTCATGATCCTGCTCACGGCGATCGGCTGGCTCGCCGCGAACCTCTATTCCGCCCTGCAGGTGCCCGACCGGGCGCGCACCTACTTCTTCCACCTCGGGCTGGCGCAGACCGCGGTCTTCGGCGCCTTCCTCGCCCAGGACCTGATCCTCTTCGTCCTCTTCTTCGACCTGATGCTGATCCCGTTCTACTTCCTGATCGGCAGCTGGGGTACGGGCAACCGGGTCGCGGCGACGATCAAGATGATCATCTACACGCTCGTCGGCTCGCTGCTGATGCTGGCCGCGGCGATCGCCACCGGCGTGCTCAGCGCCGACCCCGTCTCCGGCGTCAGCTTCAGCATCCCGGTGCTCGCCGCGCACCCGCTCGATCTCGGCAGCCAGCAGTGGATCTTCTGGTTCTTCGCCGCGGCCTTCCTCGTCAAGATGCCGGCGTTCCTCGTGCATGGGTGGATGGCCGACGCCTACCGCTCCTGCCCGTTGCCGGTGCTGGCGCTGCTCAGCGGCGTCCTCAGCAAGGTCGCCGCCTACGGCTTCTTGCGAATCGTGCTGCCGCTCTTCCCCGACGCGACGATCCAGTACCAGGAGATCATCCTGATCATCGCCGTCTGCTCGATCCTCTACGGCTCGGCGATGGCGTTCACGCAGACGAACCTGCGCCTGATCCTCGGCTACTCGTCGATCGCGCAGCTCGGCTTCATCACGCTCGGGATCTTCGCTCTGCGGCCCGAGGGCGGCGAGGGCTCGGTGATCCAGATGTTCAACCACGGCCTCGTCGTGATCGCAGTCTTCTTCATCGTCGCGCTGCTCTACGAGCGCTACGAAAGCGACGAGCTGACCGCGATGGGGGGCATGGCGAAGCGGGCCCCGGTGCTCGCGATCCTCTTCGTGATCGTGACGATGGCGATGCTGGCGATCCCCGGCTCGTCCAACTTCGTCGGCGAGTTCTACATCCTCACCGGGCTCTTCCAATCGAAGGTGGTCCTGGCGCTGATCGCCTCGGTCGGGATCGCGCTCGCCGCCTACTACGCGCTGCGCATGTACCAGCGCTCGATGCACAACACGCTCCCCGACGGCGCCACCTCGCGCGAGATGACCCTGCGCGAGGGCGTCGTGATCGTGCCGCTCGTCGCCTGCGTCATCGCGATCGCCCTCTATCCGGCGCTGATCACCGACCGCGGCCAGGCTGCGGTGACGCGCAGCGTCGCCGCCGTCGCCCGCGCCGACTGCGGCCCCGACGGCACGACGCAGGCGAAGGCGGGCTGGACCGGCTACGCGCAGCTCGGGCAAAGCGACGCGCGGCTCCGGGTCCGCGCTGAACTTCGGCCCAAGCTGCGCTGATCACTACGGCCTCGACGGGCTGACACCGGCCGCCGCGCCCTCGGGGGAGGGCTCGCAGTGAACTTCACCGCACCCGACATCGACTACGCGGGGATCTCGCCGATCATCTCCCTGTCGGCGGGGATCTGCGTCGTGCTGATCGCCGGCGTCGTGGGCCGCGGCAGTGGCCGCTGGATTTCGACGGCGCTGACGGCGGTCGCGATCGGGACCACCGCGGGGCTGCTGATCTGGCAACTCAACGAGGCGCCGCGCGATCTCGTCGCGCACGCGCTGCGCATCGATGGACTCGCGATCGTGGCCTCCCTGATCTGCCTGGCGGCGGCGGCGATGGCGCTGCCGCTGCTGCTCCGCGATCCGGGCGCCGAGGAGGCCGGCTTCCCGGAGACGCACACGCTGCTGCTCGGCTCGCTGCTCGGCATGACGATGCTGGCGATGTCCGAGAACCTGATCACCTTCTTCGTCGGGCTCGAGCTGCTCTCGATCCCGCTCTACATCCTCTGCGGCAGCCACCGCACGCGGCCGGGCTCGCTCGAGTCCGGCCTCAAGTACCTGATCGTCGGCTCGCTCGGCTCGGCGACCCTGCTCTACGGGCTCTCCTTCATCTACGGCGGCTCGGGCGCCACTGACTTCACCGCGATCGCCACCGGGATCGGCTCCGACCTCGCCGACGATCCGCTGATCCTCGTCGGCATCGGGCTCTGCGCGGTCGGGCTCGCGTTCAAGGTCTCGATCGCGCCCTTCCACCAGTGGACGCCCGACGTCTACGAGGGCGCGCCGACGCCGATCACCGGCTTCATGGCGGTGGCGACGAAGGCCGCGGCGTTCGCGGTCTTCGTCCGCTTCTTCATCGTCGCGCTCGGCCCCTCCGCGGATCAGTGGCAGCCGGCGCTGGCCGCAATCGCGGCGCTCTCGATCATCGTCGGCAACGTCGGCGCGATCCGCCAGCGCTCGCTCAAGCGGATGCTCGGCTACTCGAGCATCGCCCAGGGTGGCTACATGCTGGTCGGCCTGCTCGTCGGCCTCGAGGTCGGCGTCAACGCGCTCTTCTTCTACATCGCCGCCTACGCGCTGATGAACCTCGCGGCCTTCGGCGTGATCGCCGTCCGCGAGCGCGAGACCCCGTACGGCGACGATCTCGCCGCGGTCGAGGGGCTCGGCAAGGACCGGCCCTCGCTCGCCTGGCCGCTGACGATCTCGATGCTGGCACTCGCCGGCCTGCCCGGCACCGTCGGCTTCTTCGGCAAGGTCTACTTGATCGAGAGTGCCGTGGCGGGCGACTACACGTGGCTCGGCGTGATGATCGTGATCGGCTCGATGATCTCCCTCGCCTACTACCTGCGGGTGATCGCCGCCGTGTGGATGACGCCGAAGCCGCGCGTCATGCCTGCCCTCGCCGGCGCCTCTCAGGAGGCCGACGACGAGCCGGCGCCGGCCGCCGCGAGCCCAAGAAGGCCGAGCAGGCCGGCGTGGCGCTGACCGGCGGCCCCAGCGGCGGCCGCTGCGCCCTGATGCTCGGCGTGCTTGCGATCTGCGCCGTCGGCATCGTCGGCTTCGGCGTCTACCCCGACCCGCTGACCAACTTCGCCGGCCACGCCGGCGAGGCGATCGTCCAGATCGTCAACGGCGGCTAGCCGGGCCGCCGGGCGGGAAGCCTGCCGGCGGCGATTGCAACGAGGGAGTGGACAGGAGTTCGTCTCCCGTGCTCCCGTGCGCGCCTTTCGTGACGGAGTCAGGGTCCATCGCAACCTTCGCCAACCCCACTGGTCACGAAACCTCCTAGATAAGGAGGAAACGTGACCACTCGCCCAACCGTCCTCCCAACCCGTCACGAAAGCCGAACGCCCTCGCGCCTTCCGTGACGCCTCCGTAGGGCCAGCTCCCCCACTGCCGCAGTCCGTCGCTCGCCCGCCGGCGTCAACGCCCCGCGGGGCGTAACCGCGCCCGCCGGCGTCTACCCCCGGATTACGTAGGCCTTCAGGATCGTCTCGGTCACGGTCCACCTGGTCTGCGCCCCCTCGGCGAAGACGCAGATCGAGCCCGGGCCGAGTTCGTAGACGCTCCCCTCGTGCTCGATCGTCGCTCGGCCGTCGAGGACGACGAACGTCTCCTCGACCTCGACATCGGTGAAGACGCCGGGCTCCACGCGCCAGACGCCGTTCTCGGAGCCGTCGGACCAGCGGGCGAGGGCGGCCCCGGTCGCGACCGGATCGCCGGCGACGATCGCATCCGGCTCCACGGGGTCGGGTCCGAGCGCGACCGCTCGCGCGTCGAAGACACGGACGGCGGGCCGGCTCACGAGCGCCCCACCAGGCGGCGAAGGCGGCCGCCGCGCGATTCGCGGATCACCTCGCGGGCGCAGTTGCGGCCGTTGGCGCCGCTGACGCCGCCCCCGGGATGGGTGCCGGCCCCGCACAGCCACAGGCCCTCCACCGGCGTCCTGTAGTCGGCCCAGCCGCGCACCGGGCGCAGCGTAAAGAGCTGGTCGAACGACATGTCGCCGTGCAGGGCGTGGCCGCCGCTGATTCCGAGCAGCCGCTCGAGGTCGAGGGGGCTGAGGACCTGCCGTTGCTCGATCGAGTCGCTTAGTCCGGGCATGTAGGTCTCCAATCTGGCGATCGCCTCGTCGGCGACACGCTCCTTTACCGCGTCCCACGGACCCTCGCCGTCGGCGAGATCGTAGGGCTGGCTGTTGACATCGATCGTCAGCACGTGCTTGCCCGCCGGCGCCAGCGACGGATCGTGGAAGGTCGGAATGCAGACCTCGGTGTGCGGGTCGCTGCCGAGCCGGCCCTCGCGCGCTTCCGCCTGCGCCCGGTCCATGCCGGCGATCAATGGACCGAACTCCATGATCCCGCCGAGGTAGGGCTGCCTGCCGGCGGGCATCCCGGTCACCTCGGGCAACCGGTCGACGCCGAGGTTGATCTTGACGCTCGTCCCGTTGCAGCGGTAGGCGCGAAGCGAGGCGAGGAAGCGGTCCGGTAGCTCGTCCGGCTCGAGCAGGCCGAGGAAGGTCCGCTTCGGGTCGGCGTTGGAGAGGACCCGCTCGCAGGCGATCTCCTCACCGTCGGTGAGGCGGACGCCGACGGCCCGACCGTCGCGGGTCAGGATGCGCTCGACCTCGGCCCCGGTGCGGATCGTCGCTCCGGCCTCGCGCGCCGCATCCGCCATCGCCTCGGTGACGAGGCCGATACCACCGCGGACGAAGCCCCAGCTGCGCAGTCCGCCCCCCGCCTGCTCGGCTGCGTGGTCGTGCAGCAGCACGTAGGCCGTTCCCGGCGTCGAGGGGCCCGCGATCGAATCGTTGATCGCGTGCCAGCCGAGCGCCGCCTTGACGACCTCCGAGGAGAAGTATTCGTCGAGGAACTGCGTCGCCGAGGTCCCGAACAGGTAGAGGGCGTCGTTGACCACGCTCCGGAAGCGGAGGCCGCGGGCGCCGAGGCGGGCGAGCTCGCCGAGCTCGCGCGGCCTGATGCGGCCCGGGTCCGGCGGCGTCGCGTCCATCATCGGTCCGATCGCCTCGGCGAGCCGGCCGAGGTCCGCTTCGAAGCGCGGCAGCGCTTCGGCGTCGCGCTCGGAGAAGCGCGCGATCTCGCGCTGCGACTCCTCGAGGTCCTCGCCGAGCAGCAGCCGCTCGCCGCCCGCGAACCCGTACAGCGAGGGGCCGGCGGCGTCGATCTCGATGCCGCGCTCGGCGAGCCGCATATCGCGCCACACCGGCTCGCGGATCATGCTGATCACGTAGGCCCCGGTGGAGGCGCGCCAGCCGGGCGCGAACTGCTCGGTGACGCAGCAGCCGCCGACGAAGTCACGCCGCTCGAGCACGAGCGGGCGCATGCCGGCGCGGGCCAGGTAGTAGGCGGCGACGAGGCCGTTGTGGCCGCCACCGACGATCACTGTGTCGTGGGCGGCGCCGGCCGCCCCCATGGTGCCGGCGCCCACTAGTCGAGCCGGTTGATGCGGGCGAGGCGGTAGGCGATCGCGGCAAAGATGCCCGAGCCCAGCAGCAGCAGAATGCTCATCGCTGCCCCGTGGTTGAGATCGCCGTTCTCGAGCACAAGGTCCTGGACGACGTTGCCGAGCATGTAGCCGCTCGTGCCGCCGACGAGCGCGGGGCTGGCGAAGTCGGTGAACAGCGGGATGTAGACGAGCAGCAGGGCGACGAAGATCCCGGGCGCGATCAGCGGGAGCAACACCCGGCGGAAGGTGGTGAACCAGCCCGCGCCGAGGTCGCGCGCGGCCTCGAACATGTTCGTGTCGATCGCCTTCATCGAGGCGTAGATCGGAATGATCGTGTAGGTGAGATAGCTCGTCGAGAGCACCACCGTGACCGCGAACGGGCTGAAGAGCAGCGCGTCGATCGGGTGGTCGATGATCCCGAGCTGCATCAGCCCCGAGTTGATCAGCCCCTCCCGGCCGAGCAGCATCCGCCAGGAGTAGATACGGACCATCGGGTTGAGCTCGTCGGCGAGGACGAGGAAGAGGAGCAGCGGCAGCTCCCAGCGCCCGGCCTTGAAGGCGATCACATAGGCGACCGGAACCGCGATGAAGAGCTGCACGAGCATCGCCGCGGTGGCGATCATGACCGTCGTCCAGGCGATGTGGCGGTACAGCGGATCGGTGAGCACGTCGGTGAAGTTGGAAAGCGTGAAGCCGCTGCTGCCGCTCAGCAGCCCGTACTGAGAGGCGATGACGAGCATCACGATCATCGGCGTCAAGAAAAGCACCGCGAGCAGCACCGTCGGCGCGCTCATGAAGGCGAGCACCTGCCCCCAGGGGGAGCGGCCACTCCGGCGACCGCCGGCGTTCTCGACCGCGTGCTCGAGCTCAACGGCGGGTACGGAGGCGCTCTCCATGGCCTATCTGGCCCCGCCGGTGAGGATCTCGGTCAGCGCCGCGTCGCCACCGCGGTCGCGGGTCATCCGCTTCATCAGCCACCAGGCGCCGAAAACGGCGAGCACCTGGGCGACGGCGATCACCGTCGAGACCGCGTTGACGAGCGGCAGGTTCTCGGACTGGCGCAGGACGGAAAAGACCCAGACGGGGAACGTCTGGTCGAAGCCGCCGACGAAGAACGAGATCTCGAAGTTGTTGAAGCTCCAGGCGAAGGCGAAGATCGCGGCGGCGGCGAGCGATGGCGCAATCTGCGGCAGGACGACGTAGCGGAGCATCTGCAACTGCGTCGCGCCGAGGTCGATCGCCGCCTCCTCGAGCGAGCGCTGGAAGCGGACGAGGCCGGCGCCGACGATCGCGACGACGAGCGGGAAGGTGACGACGAGGTGCATGATCATCACCGTCTCCAGCGAGAGCGGGATCTGGACCTGGCTGAAGAAGATCAGCCCGGCCACCCCGATGATCAGCCAGGGGACGACGAGGACGGCGCCGTGCATGCCTGCGATTGAGCCGCGCGCCGGAAAGCGCAGCCGCGTCAGCCCCCAGGCCGCCGCCGTGCCGAGGACCAGCGAGCCGACCATGACGATCGCGGCGACGATGAGCGAGTTGCGGATCGCCTCGCGGGCGGCGCTCTGCGAGAAGGCGGCGTCATACCAGTGGGTCGTGAAGCCCTCCCAGGGCAGCGAGATGATCGACGAGTCGTTGAACGAGAACAGGGCCAGCATCAGCACCGGCCCGAACAGCACGAGCGCGACGAAGGCGACGAGCAGAGCCGAGCCGAGCTTCGGCAGGGCGCGGCGGATCCGCAGGCCGAGGCCGGGCCGGCTGCGGACCGCCGGCCCGCGGCCGAGGCCGGCCTCGATCGTTGTCGGCGCTGCTCCCACGAATCGCCCTCTCAGCCCGCGGCGACTTCCTGCCAGGCGCGGTCGTACTGTTGCTGGTTCGGGGGCTCGGTCAGCGCAATCGCATTGTCGAGCGAGGACGGATTCGCGTCGTTGCGCAGCTTCGCGGGCAGCAGCGGGATCGCCGCCGGGTTCATCGCCACAAAGCCGGCCTTGGCGCTGATCGCCTGCGCCTCCGGCGAGGCGTAGTAGTTGATCAGCTTGTAGGCCGCATCGAGGTTCTGGGCGTTGGACGTGATCCCGAGGCCGCAGACCCACGAGGTCGCGCCCTCCTTCGGCGCGATCCACTTGACCGGGACGCCGTCCTTGATCAGGTCCTGCGCCGTGCCGCGGCCCCCGTTGGCGATCACGACCTCACCCGACTTGAACAGGTTGGCCATGTCCGAGTCGGACTCCGCGAACGAGCGGAAGTTGTCGCGGTGGTCGATCAGGTACTGCTTGACCGCGTCGATCTCGTCCGGGCTCAGGTCGTAGGGGTTCGTCTTGCCCATCGCCAGAGCCGCGTCGCCGATCGACGTGACCGGTGTCGACTCGAGCGCCGCCCTGCCGGCGTAGGCGTTGTCGAAGAGAGCGGCATAGGAGTCGACGTTGGCCGTCACCTTGTCCGTGTTGACGATCAGTCCGTGGGGACCGGCGGAGGCGGGCACGAAGAGCACGTTGCCGTCGGCGTCACGGATGTCGGGCGAGTTGTGGAACGCCAGCTTGTTGAAGTCGGCGACCGCCGACGTGTCGACCGGACGCAGCAGACCACGAGCCGTGAGCGGGGTCATCTCGTCCGCGCAGACCTCGACGACGTCCGCCTGGAAGCCGCCCGAGAGCTTCGCCGCCGCCGCCTTGTCGGAGTTGAACGTGGCGCTCTTCAGGTCGAGGTCGGGGTTCGCCTGCTTGAACGGGTCGAGCATGCCGCCGCTGACAGTGTCCGAGTAGGTGAATAGGCGCAGCGTCCCCGTCGCGGGCTTCTGCATCTCCGCGGCGCTCGGCGCGGGAGCAACGGAGGTGTCGCCGCCCGAGCTGCCGCAGGCGGCGACTGCGACCGCCAACGCGGCGGCGAGGATCAGGGTCGTGAACTTGTGGAATTGGGATTTCATCCTGCTTGGAACTCCTGGAATTGACGTGTCCATTGGTCGTAGTCAGGGGGCTCGCTCTCGGGGATCGCGTTATCGAGAACGCTCGGGTCGGCGGTCTTGCGCGAGGCCGGGTCGGCGAGCTTCATCGCCTCCGGGTTGGTGACGACGTAGCCGTCGTCGGCGCGGATCGCCTGCGCCTTGGCGGACGCCTGCCAGTTGATCAGCGCGTAGGCCGCATCCGTGTTCGAGCTGCCCGCCGGGATCCCGAGACCGCAGACCCACGAGAGCGCGCCCTCGCTCGGATTCACCCACTTGACGGGAACGCCGGCATCGCGGATCCGCTGCGCCAGCCCGGGGCCACCGTCGGAGATGTCAACCTCGCCCGACTTGAAGAGCTGTACGAGGTCGGCATCGGAGCGCCACAGCGAGCGGAACTGGTCGCGGCTCGCGTCGAGCTTCTTGCCGACCGCGTCGAGCTGTTCGGGCGTCAGGTTCATCGGGTCCTTGTCGCCGAGCACGAGCGCCGTCTCGGCGATTGCCGGCAACGCGTAGTCGCCTTCGATCGAGGCCCGGCCCGCGTACGCGGGGTCGAAGAGGTCGGCGAACGAAGTCGGCGGCGTATCGATCGTCGCGGTGTTGTAGATGACGCCCTGCGGGCCGGCGCTGAGCGGCACGAACCAGACGCCGCCGCCCTTTGCCTGCAGGCCTTTCGAGTCGGTGAAGGCGAGCTTGTCCCAGTCGGTGACGCCCTTCGTATCGACCGGCTGCAGGAGCCCGCGCTTGAGCAGCGGCTTCATCTCGTCAAGGCAGACCTCGACGACGTCGGCCTTGAAGCCGCCGGCCATCTTCGCCGCCGCCTGCTGGTCGGATCCGAAGCTGGCCGTCTCGACGTTGAGATCGGGGTTGGCCTGCCTGAACGGATCGAGGAGCTGGTCGGTGACGGTGTCCTGGTAGGCGAAGACTTGGAGCTGGCCCGAGACCGGCGCCGAGGGGTCGGCGGGAGGCGGTACCGAGCTGCCGCCGTCGCCACCGCCGGTCGAGCTACCGCAGGCGGCGAGGGTCAGGATGGCGAGCGCCAGGAGCGCGAAGAGTGGTGTGCGAGGGCGGGTCATGCTCGGACCTCCGTGGTCTCGACTGCGGGCCGGCGCAGCGGCCGGCGGATCGATCGGTGCCGCAGCGGGCGGTCCCACCGATCACATACGAACTCTCGGCGGCCCAGCCAAGGGTTACCTCGGCCCCGGGGACGAGCCCGTCCGGCAGCTCGCGATCGTTGAGCACGTGCACGACGAGACGGTCGCCGGTCTGCGCCTCGATGATGACCTGCGTCATCGAGCCCAGGTAGACGGACTCGAGCAGGCGCCCGCGGATGCGGCAGTCGGTCTCGCCACCGGGGCCGGGGTCGAGCTTGATCTTCTCCGGGCGCACTGTCAGCTCGAGCTGCTCGCGGCCGTCGCCGGGGTCGGGGGCGAGCAGGCGGCTCCCCTCGCCGAGATCCTCGGAGACGAGGCCGCCGGCGGTGCCGGTCGGCGTGATCTTGAGCATGTTCGAGACGCCGATGAACTCGGCAACGAAGCGCGTGGCAGGCCGCTCGTACATATCGCGCGGGGTCGCTACCTGCTCGACGCGTCCATCGGACATGACCGCAATCCGGTCCGACATCGTCAGTGCCTCCTCCTGGTCGTGGGTCACGTAGACGAAGGTGGTCTCGGTCCGCTGCTGGATCGCCTTGAGCTCGAGCTGCATCTCCTTGCGCAGCTTCAGGTCGAGGGCGCCGAGCGGCTCATCGAGGAGCAGCGCCGCGGGCCGGTTGACGAGTGCGCGGGCCAGCGCGACGCGCTGTCGCTGGCCGCCCGAGAGCTGGGCGGGCCGACGCGTCTCGTAGCCGTTGAGCTGCATCGCGGCCAGCGCCTCGGCGACGCGCTCGCTGAGCTCGGAGCGCGAGACCCGCTTCAGCTTGAGGCCGAAGGCGACGTTCTCGCCGACCGTCATGTGCGGGAACAGCGCGTAGTCCTGGAAGACCATGTTGACCGCGCGCTGGCGGGCCGGCGTCAGCGTCACATCCTCGCCCGCGATCAGGATCCGGCCCACGTCGGGCTCCTCGAAGCCGGCGATCATCCGCAGCGACGTCGTCTTGCCGCAGCCGCTTGGGCCCAGCATCGAGAAGAACTCGCCCTGGCGGATCTGCAGGGAGATGTCGTCGACGGCCTTGACGCCCCCGCCGAAGCTCTTCGTGATCCGCTCGAACTCGATCATCGTCTCGTCAGCCATCGCTGCCTCCTCCAGCCCCTTTCCGCGGGGCCGCCGCCCCGATAGCAATCACGAAGAGGTCGTTGACGTTGGTATGCGTGGGGCCCGTGTCGACCGCGTCGCCAAGCGCCTCGACGAGCTCACCTGAGCGGTGCCGGGCGAGGGCCCCCCGGATCGCGTTCGGCGATCCGCTCCGCGCAACGGTGTCGCCGTCGACGACCGCGCCGGCCACCGCCGCGGAGCCGTCCGAGCCGTCGGTGTCGATGAAGACGGCGGCGATCTCGAGTCCCGCGATCCGCGGCGCCATCGCCAGCGCCGCCTCGCGGTTCGGGCCGCCGGCGCCAAAGACGTCGCCGGGGCCGAGGCGGACGGTGCTCTCACCGCCGCAGGCGACCAGCACCGAGGGCGCGGGGAAGGGCTCGCCGCTGCGGGCCGAGTGCGCCGCGATCTCGCCGAGGATCCGGCCGACCGATACGGCCTCGTCCTCGATCCCCGTACCGAGAACGAAGGGGGCCACGCCGAGGTTGCGGGCGGCTGCGCTGATTGCGGCGCAGGCCGTCTCGCCGGTGGCGAGCAGTTCGGTGTGGATCTCGGCGCCGCTCAGATCGACGGGGTCCGCGGCCACCCGCGAGAGCAGATGCTCGCGGACGCTCTCCGGAACCTGCTCCCAGACGGCCCAGTCGCGGAGGGCGGCGATCGCGTCGTTGGCGGAGCTCGCGTTGGCGACGGTCGGATCCGTGATCGCGTCGAGCGGATCGCCGGCGACGTCGGAGACGGTCAGGTTGATGACGCGCGCCGGCGCGGCCGCTGCCGCGAGGCGCCCGCCCTTGAAGTCCGAGACCTGCTTGCGGACGACGTTGACGTCGATGATCGGCATTCCCGAGGCGAGCAGAACGCGATGGAGCTCCTGCTTGTCCGCCTCGCTGACGCCATCGGGCGCGAGGCTCGTCAACGCCGAGCTGCCACCGGTGAAGCAGGCGACGAGCAGGTCGTCGGGTCCGAGGCCGGTCGCCACCTCGAGCAGCTCCCGGGCCGCCGCCGCGCTGCGCTCGTCGGGTACCGGGTGCGCCGCCTCGAGCAGCCGGATGCGGCTCAGCGCCGGACCCTCTCGGTGCCGGACGACGACGATGCCGCTCGTCAGACGCTCGCCGAGCACCGCTTCGAGAGCCCCGGCGATCGCGAGGCTCGCCTTGCCCGAGCCGAGCACGACGACGCGGCCGCCGGGCCGCAGCTCAAAGCTGCGATCGCCGACGAGGAGCGCGTCACCCTCAACCGCGACCAGCCGTTCGACCGCGGCGCCCGGATCGCAGGCTTCGAGACCGGCCTGGGCGAGCTGCAGCGCCAGCTCCCGCGGACCGCGCCGGCCGTGGCCGAGCAGCTGCTCGAAGTTGCGGATCGTGGGTCGCCCGAGATCGCCCGCCGGGAGCTTGCCGTCCTGCGGCGGCGAGCTTGCGATCCCGGCGGCCGACTCCATGTCAGGCGGCGACCTTGGTGGCGAACACGTCACCGGGGTAGTGCGCGGTCGCGCCGAGCTCCTCCTCGATCGCGATCAGCCGGTTGTACTTGGCGGTGCGCTCCCCACGAACGGGTGCTCCGGTCTTGATCTGACCCGCGTTGAGCGCGACGACCAGGTCGGCGATGATCGGGTCCTCGGTCTCACCCGATCGCTCCGAGACGACGACGGAGTAGCCCGCCTTGTGCGCCATCTCGGCGGCGTCGAGGGCCTCGGTCAGCGTCCCGATCTGGTTGAACTTCCAGAGCAGCGAGTTCGCCGCGCCGGCCTCGATTCCGCGGGCGAGCCGGGCCGGGTTGGTGACGAACAGGTCGTCGCCCACGATCTGGATCCCGCTCGTCCGGGTCAGCTCGGCGAAGCCGTCGAAGTCCTCCTCGTCGAGCGGGTCCTCGATCGTGACGATGTCGTAGTCACGGATCAGGCCCTGGTACATCTCGATCATCGATGCGGTGTCGCGGCGCTCGCCGTCGAGCAGGTAGGTGCCGCTCTCCGCGTCGTAGTAGTGGGTGGCGGCGCAGTCGAGGCCGTAGCGGAAGCGCCCGGAATGACCAGCCGCGTCGACCGCCTCGTGGAGCAGGCCAAGCGCCTCCTCCGGGATGCGAGATCGGCGGCGCGAAGCCACCCTCGTCGCCGGTGTTGAGCGCGACCTTGCCGTAGCGCTCGAGCAGGATCTCGGCGAGCGCGAGGTTCGTCTCGGTCGAGATCTGCAAGGCCTCGAGCATCGACTCGACGCCGACGGGAATGACGATGAACTCCTGGAAGTCGAGGTCGTTGGAGGCGTGCTTGCCGCCGTTGATGAGGTTGACGAGGGGCAGCGGCAGGGTGTGGCCGTTGGAACTCACGTGGGTGTAGAGCGGCGCGCCGGCAAAGTCCGCCGCTGCCCGCGCGGCAGCGAGCGAGACGCCGAGGATCGCGTTGGCGCCGAGGCGGCCCTTGTCCTCGGTCCCGTCGAGCTCGATCAGCCGGCGGTCGAGCTCGCGCTGGGTCGGCAACTCGGTGCCGACGATCGCATCGGCGATCTCGCCCTTGACGTTGCCGACGGCGCCGAGCACGCCGAAGCCGCCGAAGCGGTCGCCGCCGTCACGCAGCTCGACGGCCTCGTTGGCGCCGGTCGAGCGACCCGAGGGAACGTCGGCGGTGGCGCTCAGGACGCCGTCGAGCTCGATGTCGACCTGGACGGTCGGCAGCCCGCGGCAGTCGAGCACCTCGCGCGCTCGCAGGTCGGTGATCATCGGTCGGATCATTCGTCGGTCGTCTCCTTTCGCGCCTCGAGCGCGTGCGTGAGGTTCTGCTCGGCGTCGACGAGGTGCGTGCGGAAGCGCTTCTCGGCGAGGCGCGAGCTTGTGGGTGAGGAGCGGCTCGAGCAGCTCCCGGTGCTCGGCGGCCACCTCCTCGGGGCTGTCGTAGTGCGGGCGCAGCTCCGCCATGCAGAGCAGGATCTCCGTCTGCAGCGTCGCGTAGGCCCGGGTGAGCCGCTCGGAATCGGCGGCGTCGATGATGCTCCGGTGGAAGTCCATGTCGGCGTCGCAGACCTGCCGCCAGGTGGCGTCGGCCGGGCAGGCCGTTGAGGACATCGACGGCGCGGGCCGCGGCGTCGAGCGGACGCTCACCGACGACGACCAGCCGCACCGCCTCGAGCTCGAGCGCGGCGCGCAGCTTGAAGATGTCGACGATGTCGTCGGCGCCGACGACCGCGAGCTGCACCCCGCGGTTGGGGACGCGGCGGAGCAGACCTTCGTTGATGAGGATCTGGGTGGCGGCGCGGAACGTGTGGCGGGCGACGCCGAGCCGCGCCGAGAAGTCCGTCTCGCGCAGCCGCGCCCCGGTCTCGAGCTGGCCGCCGAGGATCATCTCGCGAAGGGCCTCGGCCGCGGCCTCGACGGTGGAGACGGTGCGCAGTGGAATCGCCGTCTCTGAGACTTCCTGCTGCGCGGTCGCTTCCTCTTCGATCTCCGCGTTCATGCCCTCCAACACCCTGTGTTAGATTGTTCCACAATTCGACGATAACACACTCAAACGACGCCGTGCGAGCCGGCGGGAGAGGTACGGAGATGAAGCCGAGAGCGGGTCGAGGAGCTGTTCGCACGCGAAGCGGGAGCGGTTCGACAGAAGCCACCCCCGCTCCCGGGCGATCCACGAGGAGGCCGAGCGGTCGCTGCTCTCCGGCGTCCCGATGAACTGGATGACGCGCTGGCCCGGCTCGTTCCCGATCTTCATCGAGCGCGCCGAGGGGGCCGCCGTGACCGACGTCGACGGCAACTCCTACGTCGACCTCTGTCTCGGCGACACGGGGGCGATGACCGGGCACTCGCCGGCGGCGACGGTCCGCGCGGCGAACGCCCAGATGGAACGGGGGATCACGACGATGCTGCCGAGCACCGACGCGAGCCGCGGTCGGCGAGCTGATGCGCGAGCGCTTCGGCCTGCCCCACTGGCAGTTCACGCTCTCGGCCACCGACGCGAACCGCTTCGTCGTCCGCCTCGCCCGCCAGATCACCGGCCGGCCGAAGATCATGGTCCACAACCACTGCTACCACGGCTCCGTCGACGAGACGGTCTGCATGCTCGACCCCGCCGGCGGCGAGGTCGTTCCCCGCGTCGGCGCCGTCGGGCCGCCGGTCGATCCCAAGATGACGACGCGGGTCGTCGAGTACAACGACATCGAGATGCTCGAGCGCGAGCTCGCCGAGGGCGACGTCGCCTGCCTGCTTGCCGAGCCGGCTCTGACCAACATCGGGATCGTCCTCCCTGACCCCGGCTACCTCGAGGCGATGCGGGAGCTCACCCGCAAGCACGGCACGCTGCTGGTGATCGACGAGACGCACACGCTGTGCTGCGGTACAGGCGGCTACACCGTCGCGTACGGGCTCGATCCGGACGTGATGACGATGGGCAAGCCGATCGGCGGCGGGATCCCGACCGGCGCATACGGGTTCACGGACGCCGTCGCCGAGCTGATCCTCGAGCACACCGTCTGGGAAGCCGCCGACGTCGGCGGCGTCGGCGGCACGCTCGCGGGCAACGCGCTCTCGCTCGCCGCGGTGCGCGCCACCCTGAGCGAGGTTCTGACCCCGGAGGCCTACGAGCGGATGATCGCGCTCGCCGAGCGTTACGAGGAGGGCGTCGCCGCCGCGATCGAGCGCCACTCGCTGCCCTGGACAGTGACCCGGCTCGGCTGCAGGGTGGAGTACATGTTCCAGCCCGAGGCCCCGCGCTCGGGCGCCGAGGCCTCGGCCGCGATCACCGAACACGGGGCGCTCGACAAGCTCATGCACCTGTACATGCTCAACCGGGGCCTGCTCTTCACTCCCTTCCACATGATGGCCCTGATCTCACCGGCGACGACCGCGGCCGACGTCGACGCCCACACCGAGGCCTTCGAGGAAGCGGCGGCGGAGCTCGCGGCGTAGGGCGGGGCCGTCACGACCCGCGAGGCGCCAACGCCGGCGGACCCTTCACGCCTCGTGGAGCAGCGAGGTAGGTCGGCTGCGGAGGGTGACACGGAAGGCGCGCGGGCGCGCGGCTTTCGTAACAGGTTGGAGGAGTGGTCTGGCGAGTGGTTACGAAACATCCTTACTTAGGAGGTTTCGTGACCAGTCGCGTTGGCGGGGCCTGCGAGGCGTCCCGATTCCGTCACGGAAGGCGCGCCCGGTAGCACCGAAGACGCGCTCCTGCCGCTCCCTCACGGCAAGCAGCGGCGGGAGTCCCCACGCTGGGCGCTCAGCCAAGAACCGCAGCGAATGCGGCCACGGACTCGTCGATCTGCTCGTCGCTGAGCGCGGCGCTGATCTGGGCACGGATTCGCGCCGTGCCCTCGGGCACGACCGGGTAGCCGAAGCCGGTGACGAAGACGCCGGCGTCGAGCAGGCGGCCGCTGAGCTCGATCGCGCGGGCGGTCTCGCCGACGATCACGGGGACGATCGCGCTCTCGCCCTCGAGCGGCTCGATGCCGGCCGCCTGCAGGCCGGCGCGGAAGCGGGCGACGTTCTCATGCAGGCGGACGAGGATCGAGGGCTCATCGCGGAGCCGGCCGAGCGCCGCGCGCGCGGAGCAGGCGACGGGCTGCGGCAGGCCGTTCGAGAAGAGCTGCACGCGTGAGCGCTGCTCGAGCAGCGAAGTGAGGCGGGCCGAGCCGGCGACGAAGCCGCCCGCGGCGCCTCCCAGGGCCTTGCCGAGGGTGCCCGTGATCACGTCGACGTCGGCCGGGTCGATGCCGAAGTGCTCGGCGGTGCCGCGGCCGCGGGCGCCCATGACGCCGAGCCCGTGCGAGTCGTCGACGATCAGCGTCGCGTCGTGCGCGTGCGGCGACCTCGAGCAGCTCGGGTAGCGGCGCCAGGTCGCCCTCCATCGAGAAGACGCCGTCGGTGACGATCAGGGTTCGGGCGCCCTCGGGCACGCGCTCGAGCTCGGCCCGGAGCGCCTCGACGTCCGCATGCGCGTAGACGGCCTTCCCGCCGGGACGGGCGAGGCGGATGCCGTCGATGATCGAGGCATGGTTGAGCT
Organism: uncultured Solirubrobacterales bacterium; assembly: GCA_963774395.1. Classification (GTDB taxonomy): domain Bacteria; phylum Actinomycetota; class Thermoleophilia; order Solirubrobacterales; family 70-9; genus CAXMST01. The sequence goes on from CAVZET010000004.1 coordinate 58,757, forward strand.
CGTCGGAGAGGATCCAGGTCTCCGGACCGGCGAGGGTGTCGAGGACAGCCTGGTTCGCGTTCCAGCAGGAGACGTAGGTGAGCGCAGACTCTGTGCCGAGGAAGCCCGCGAGGTCGCGCTCGAGCTCGACATGCGGCGTGAACAGCCCGCAGATGAACCGCACGGAGGCCGTGCCGGCGCCCCAGCGCTCGGCGCCCGCCACGGCCGCGGCAACGACCGCCGGGTCGGAAGCGAGACCCAGGTAGTCGTTCGAGCAGAGGCAGATCGCCTGGCGGCCGTCGGCGAGCCGGATCACCGCGCCCTGGGGCGAGTCGATCACCCGCAGCGTCTTCATCGCTCCGGCGGCCTCGAGCTCGTCGAGCTCGCTCTGCAGCTCGTCCTCGAGGGTGCTCACCCCGAGTTGCCCCCGGCGATCCCGGTGACGACCTCGGCGACGATGGCGAGCGCCGCCTCGTAATCCTCGGGCGGCATCAGCAACGAGGGCTGGATGTTGAGCGAGGTGGTGCTCGACTCGACGAGCACGCCGCGCGCGCAGAGCTCAGCGGCAATTGCGGCTTGCAGCTCAGGATCGCGCTCGCGCGTGTTGCGGTCACGGACGAGCTCGATCGCATGGAAGCCGCCGATCGCCCGCACCTCGCCGATCGCCTCGACGCGCTCGGCGAGCTCGGCGAGGACGCGGCCGGCGACGGCCTCCAGCGCGAGCACGTTGCCGATCACGTCCTCCCGCTCGTAGAGCTCGAGCGTCGCGAGCGCGGCGGCGACCGAGCCCGGCAGCCATGACCAGGTGCTGCCCGTCGACAGATCGTCGTAGCCCCCCATCGCCGCCTCGTTGCCGAGCACCGCGCCGATCGGCATCACGCCGCCGCCCATCGCCTTGCCGAGGCAGATCAGGTCGGGCTCGACGCCGAACCGCTCGACCGCGAGCATCGCGCCGGCGCGGCCCCAGCCGCTCTTCACCTCGTCCGCGCACAGCAGCCAGCCGTACTCGTCGCAGAGTGCGCGCAGCGCCGGCCAGAACTCCGGCGGCGGCGCGACGCACCCGCCCGACCCGAGGATCGGCTCGATGACGACGCCGGCCACCCGCTCCGGCTCGACCAGGTGGAAGAGCAGGTGATCGCGGATGTAGTCGACCGTCGCGTCGCCGCTGCCGCCGGGCCGCGGCGGGCCGAAGGGCGAGCGGTACGGGTGCGGGTAGGGCGCGTGGAAGAAGCCCGGGACGAGCGCTCGCTCGGCCTGCGAGATCTCCCCGAGCTCGGCGCCGAGCGCGGCCGTCGTCGTCGACTCGCCGTGGTAGCCGCCGAGGAAGCCGAGGATCATCGGCCGGCCCGTTGCCCTGCGCATCATCCGGATCGCCGTCTCGACCGATTCCGTGCCGTTGAGTGAGATGTCGACCCGCGTGATCCCCTCGGGAGCGAGCGCGACGAGGCGGTCGGCGAGCTCGAAGAAGGCGGGCGTGGTCGAGGGCGTGCGCGTCCTCGTTGCCGACCTCCCGCATCGCCTCGACCGCGGCGTCGATGAGCTCCGGCCGCGCGGCACCGGCGGGAACCGAGCCCGAGGCGCTGACCAGGTCGACGAAGACGTTGCCGTCGACGTCGGTGACAGTGTGGCCGCTCTTCGAGGCGACGACGAACGGGGCGAGGCCCTCGCTGAGGCCCGGGTACAGCACGGCTCTTCCCCGGGCGAGCAGCTCCCGGCTCCGCGGGCCGGGAAGCTCGGTGACGATTCGCGGCGCGCTCTCTCCGGCGGTGTCGATCGCCGGATTATCCATCCTTGGTGGCCCGCGACGGGTGGGCGGATGCGAGGCTTTGGTGCGCGGTGCGTTCCATGCGGCCTGATCCTATCGAGGAATTGTTCAACAATCTAATTGACTCCCTCAGGTCCTAACCTGCGCCGCGCCTTGGCCGGCCGAGCCGACTGCAGATGATCCCGATCACGCTGACCATCATCGCCGCCACGTGGGCCGGGCTCGTGGCCGAGCGACGGATGCCCGGCCGGGCCGGCACCGGCTCCCGGCGGGCGCTGACGCTCGTCCTCTACACGGTGCTGCCGGCGGTCGTCTTCCTCAACCTGAACCGCGTCCACCTCAACCACGACTTCGCCGTCGGCATCGTCCTCGGCTGGATCACGGTCGCGGTCTGCGCGTTCGTCGCCTTCGTCGTCGGCTCTCGATACCTGGCGCTCGAGCGGCCGCAGATCGGCGCGTTGCTCTGCTGCGTGCTCGTGCCCAACACGGCGTACCTCGGCTACCCGCTGGTCGCCGCCCTGCTCGGCTTCGACCGCATCGGCGAAGCGGTCGCCTACGACGTCGCCGTCGGCACGACGTCGTTGCTGCTCGGCGCCTTCTCCGTCGGCGCCGCGTTCGGAACGCGCGCCGGTGAGAGCCCGCGCGATCGCGTCCGCGCGTTCTTCGCGCGGAACATCCCCCTCTACGCCGCGGTCCTCGCCGTCCTCGCCCCCGCCTCGCTCGCCCCCACCTGGGCGGTCGATGCCTCGCGCGTGGCGATCGCGCTGTTGCTTCCGGTCGGCTTCTTCGCCGTCGGCGCCGCTTTGGCCGAGGACACCGAGGAGACCGAGCTGCGCTTTCCCCCACCGCTGACGCGGTCGACGGCAACGGTGATCGCGATCAAGCTCGTGCTGATGCCCGCGCTGCTCTTCCTGCTGGCGCTGCCGTTGATCGACCTGCCGTCGAGCTTCCTGCTGCTCGCGGCGATGCCGAGCGGCCTCAACGCGATGATCGTCGTCCACGCCTACGGGCTCGACCTGAAGATCACCGCCAACGCGCTGATCTGGACGACGGCGATCGTGGTGCCCGTGGCGCTCGTCGCCTCCTTCGTGACGTAGGCCGACCCCCTTCCGCACCAGCCTGCAACCCTGACTTCCGTGGATCACGAGCGGACCACGATCGATCAGTTCACCCGCCAGGCGAGCGGCTTCTCCACCGCGGCCTCCATCAACGACGAGGAGGCGATGCGCGCGATGCTCGACGCCGCTCGCCTCAGTGGTGAGGAGACAGTGGTGGACGTCGCCTGTGGACCGGGGATCGTCGCCGCGGCGTTCGCGGAGGAGGCCACCAGCGTGGCCGGCATCGACCTGACACCACGGATGGTCGAGCTCGCGGAGGAGCGCTGCCGGGAGCGCGGACTCGGCAACGCCCGCTTCGAAGTGGGCGATGCGACGGCGCTCCCGTACGGCGACGGCGAGTTCGACCGCGTTGTCTCCCGCTACGCCCTCCATCACATGCCCGACCCCGCTGCGGTCGTCAGCGAGATGGCGCGCGTCTGCGCACCCGGCGGCCGCGTCGTCGTGACCGATCTCGTCGTCGGCGACGATCCGGCGCATGCGGGCCGGTTCAACAGCGCGGAGCGGATCCGCGATCCATCCCACTGCAGGGCGATGTCCGAGCCCGAGCTCCTCGCGCTGCTGTCGGGAGCCGGCCTGCGCGCAATGCCCGCCGGCTCCTACGCGTTGCCGATGGAGCTCGAGGCGCTGCTCGCGCGGTCGGCCGCGCCCGACCCGGACGCGGTCCGCGAGCTCTTCGCCGCTGCGGTTGACGGTGGCGCCGGGCTGGGCATCGGCGAGCGCCGCGAAAATGGCGCGATCCGCTTCGAATTCCCGGTGGCGATCGTCACGGGCGACCGCGAGAGCCCGGCCGCATAGAGTCCGCCGCGATGCTCCAGCACGTTTCCGTGGAGGTAATGCCGGCCGACGCCGAGCGCTACTTCGAGATGCTGCGGTTGATCGGATTCGCCGAGGTCGAGGCGCCGCCGGAGCTCGGCGGGATGATCCCCTGGTACGAGCGTGAAGGGACGCAGGTGCACGTGATCGTCACGGACGGTGCGACGGTGCCGCTGCTCGGGCATGCGGCCTTCGTCGCTCGCGACTTCGACGCCGATCTCGCCGCGCTCGCCGAGGCCGGCTTCGAGGTCGAAGAACACGCGCAGCTGTGGGGCGCCCGGCGCTCGTTCATCCTTGGCCCGGGTGGCCATCGGGTGGAGCTGATGGAGTCGCCGCCGCCGCGGCACTCCTGACTTCGCCACATCCGCCGTGGCAAAGTCCGGAGAGCCTGCTCGTTGCGGTTTTCGCCGTCCGCGATCTCGCCGCCCGACGTTCTAGGGTTGCCCCCTCGTCCATGCGTTACCCCGTCGAATCGTTCACCCCTGCGGAGCAGGAGCTGCTCGCTCCGCACTTCACCAACCTGGATCGCCCCGTGTTCGCGCTCACGAACCTGCCGGAGACGGTCAAGGGCGCTCTGTTCGCCCGCTACTCGCGCTATCAGGGGACGCTGCGGCGCCTGTATCTGGACGAGTTCGCCGCCGATGCTCCCACCGGCGGCCGGCCCTTCGACGGAGCTGAGGGTGAGCGCGCCGCGCAGCTGTATGAGCGGGTCTTCCTCGGCTTCGGCGACGACTCGGTCGCGCAGCTCGGCGGCGCGCACCTCGCCTGCGAATGGGTCAGCAACGTGCTCACCAAGGTCCTGCAGCGCGGCCGGCTCGCCGCCTACCTGGAGCAGTCGACCCGCTACATCCCCTACGACTCGCCGATGTACGAGGACGCCGATCCGCGCTCGCCCGGCAGTTGGCGCTACTACCGCGACGAGCAGCTCGGACCCGAGTACGGGATCGCGATGGACGAGATCTTCTCGATCTACTCGCGCTCGCTCGAGCGGGTCGGCGCCTGGGCCGAGGGGCGCTGGCCACGCGGCGACGAGCCGGAGGCGGCCTGGCGGCGTTCGATCCGCGCCAAGGCGCTCGACCTGTTGCGCGGCCTGCTGCCCGCCTCGACCCTCTCCCACGTCGGCATCTACGCCTCCGGTCAGGCCTACGAGGGACTGATCATGCGCCTCGCCGCCTCGCCGCTGCCGGAGGCGCGCGACTTCGGCGAGCAGGCGCTGCGCGAGCTCAAGCTCGTCATCCCGAGCTTCCTCACGCGCCTCGAGCGACCCGAGCGCGGCGGCGAGTGGATCGACTACTTCGGCGAGCGCCGGGCGACGACCGAGCGCTGGGTCTCACGCCTGGGCCTCGATCGCCGCGAGCCCGCGAGCGGGCCCTCCGTGGAGCTCGTCCACGTCGACGGCTCCGAGGACGACCTGCTCGCCGCCTCCCTCTACGAAGCGACCGGCGTCGCCGAAGGGACGATCCGCAATCGGATCTCGCACCTCGACCCGATCGAGCGCGACCAGCTGCTCAGCGACCTCGTCGGCGCCCGCAACAACCGCCGGCACCGTCCCGGCCGCGGCTGGGAGGCGGTCCGCTACCGGTTCGAGATCGTCTCCGACTACGGCGGCTTCCGCGACATGCAGCGGCACCGGATGCTCAACTGCCAGTGGCAGACGCTCGGACCCGACCTCGGCGCCGGCGCCCCGGAGGAGATCCACGAGGCCGGGTGCGGCTCGGAGTACGAGCGCGCGCTCGACATCTCGCGGACCGAGTTCGAGCGCCTCGAGGCTGCGGGGATGCACGAGGCCGCCCCCTACGCCCTCTGTCTCGGCTACCGGATCCGCTACGTGCTCGACATGAACGCGCGCGAGGCGATGCACGTCTGCGAGCTGCGCTCCGGCCGCGAGGGCCACCCGACCTACCGGGCCGTCGCCCAGGCGATGCACGAGCGGATCGCCGCGGTGCATCCGCGCATCGCCGCGGCAATGCGGCACGTCGACTCGAGCTCCGAGCCCCGGCTCGAGCGGATCATGAGCGAGATCCGCACGCACCGCAAGCAGGCGGCCGTAGCGGGCGGCTAGCCCGCTAGCGCTTCAGGCCGCGGCGGCCCTCACAACCGACGCCGCGGTTACGCCCCGAGCCGCCGACGCACTTGTCCCTGCCCGAGCCGCCGGCGAGGTGGTCATTGCCGGCACCGCCGATCAGCAGATCGCGGCCGGCACCGCCGGCGAGGTGGTCGGCTCCGGCGCCGCCGCAGACGATGTCGCCCTTGCCGAGCGCGACGATCCGGTCGGCGCCGGCGCCGCCGACGATCACGTCGCGACCCGGGGTGCCACGTAGCCGGTCGGCCTTTCCGGTTCCCACGATCGTTGCCGGCCGGCCGTCGCAGCGGATCTGCGTGCCCTCGTACAGCTCATGGGCCAGCGATCCGAAGTAGGGCCCGAAGAGGGCATGGTGCAGCTGCGGGTAGTAGTACGAGGAGAGCGAGACGGCGTAGCCCTGCTTCGCGATCCAGCTGCCTCCGCTCGCCCCCTCGGTCATGTCGCAGGAGATGCCGACCGTCTTCGGGCCGAGCACCCGACGGGCCGGCTTGTCGCGCTGGCGCAGGTGCGAATTGCAGTAGCGCTCGCTCTCGCCGTCGAAGCCATCCTTCGGGTTGGCCGGGTAGCCGAACGCCTGGTAGCGACGGCGGACGCCGCGCCCGAAGCTGATCCCACTCGCGCCGACGGCGTCCTGCAGACGCGTTCCCTTGCGGGCCGCAACGGTGGCGAAGCCGATGTCGCCGGTGGGATCGCGGTACTCGACCCAGATCGGGGTCGAGTACAGGCGCTTGGCGCGCCAGGCACCGAACGGGGCCGTCCCGTGCGAGTAGGCGGGGACGAAGACCCAGTGCGTGTACCAGCGGCCCTCATGGCCGCCGCCGTTGACGCAGTGCCCGGCCGTCAGGACCAGGTTGCGACGGTTGGAGCTGATCGCCGTGCCGGAGCAGCTCGCCAGCCCGACCCCGGGGACCTTGAAGAAGACGCGCCCGTGCGTGCGGACGCCCTTGGCGGCGGGATCGGCGACGGTCCCGGACTTGAACGCGTGGCCGCGGCCGGCGCGGGCGCCGGCCGATACCCCGGCAGCGGTGCCCGAGGGCGCGACGTCGAGACGTGGCCCGCGGGCGGTCGCAATCGCATCGGTCAGCGGCGCGGCGCCCGCGGATTCCGCGCTCTCCGCGGCCATGTCGAGCGGCTGCGCGGCGCGCATCCGCGCCGGCGTCCAGAAGTCCGAGGCCGCACCGCCCGCACTGACGCGGGCAGTACTCACCGGCCCGGCAGCCGCGGCACCCGGGGCCGGAGCGAGCAGCGCGACCGCAGCGGCCGCGGCGGCAACTGCTGCCGCCGGGCTCATCCGCGCCCTGTGCCGCCAGTGATCGATCGGTCCGCTCATCCCTTGTGATCTCTCTGGCCCTTGTCGTCACCGGCGGGCTCCCCCTTGAGCGTCGGCGTCGCCAGCGGCCGGATCGACGGCCCGGCCCGGTCTTCAGGGGATGTTCTTGCGCTTTTCGCAGCTGTGCGCGGAGTCGCGGCCCTTGCCGCCGTTGCACTGGTCCTTGCCGCCGTTACCGTGCAGGGAGTCGTCGTCGGCGCCGCCGTTGAGTTGGTCCTTGCCGTCGCCGCCCTTGAGCTTGTCCGCCCCGCCGTTGCCCGCGATCTTGTCCGCCCCGCCGCCGCCCTTGAGCTTGTCCGCGCCGCCGTTGCCGCAGATCGTGTCCTTGCCGCCCTTCCCGTTGATCACGTCCTTGCCGCCGAGGCCCGCGATCACGTCCTTGCCGTTGGTGCCGGTGAGCTCGTCGGGCCCGCCCGTGCCGAGCAGCGTCACCTTCTTGTTCTTGCAGTAGGTCGCCTCGCCGGCGGTCGACTTGTAGAGCTGCTTGGCGGTGTCGCCGAAGTAGGGGCCGTAGAGCCGTTGCTGGCAGACCAGGCCGGTCGGGCTGCAGTAGTCGTAGCTGTTCAGGGAGAGCAGATCGCCCTTCGCGACCCAGCCACCGCCGCTCGAGCCGGCGGTCATGTCGCAGCCGATCCACATCGTCTCGGGGCCTGAGCCGACGTTGTCGGAGCCGCCGAGCGGCGAGTCGCAGCGGAACTCGCGCTGGCCGTTGAACTCGAGCGGCGGCTGCACTGCCGGGTAGCCGAAGTCCGAGTAGTTCTGCTGGCGCGGTTGGTTGAAGGCGATGCCGGTGCCGCCGACGACGTCGTTGAGCGTCTGGCCGGAGCCGTTCTCCGCGACCTGGACGGCGCCGAGGTCGTAGGAGCTGTCGCCGCTCTGTCGCCACTTGCTCGGCGATGAGAGCTTCACCGCGGGCCACTGCCCGTACGGCGTCTGCCCGTTCTTGTAGCCGGGGACGAAGAGCCAGTTGGTCGCGTAGCCGCCGCCGTCGGTGTCGTAGACGCAGTGACCCGCGGACATGACGACGCTGCCGTTGTTCGAGTTGACGGCGGTCCCCGAACAGACGTAGTCGCCGGCCGCGCTGCCGCCCTTGATCGTCAGGAAGACCTTGCCGTGGGCGCGCACGCTCTCGGCCGCCGGATCGCTGACCTCGGTGCGCGTATAGGAGCTCGCCGAGGCTGAGGGGCTCGTGGCCGCGGAGACCGCGCCGCGCTCGAGCTGCGGTGTCTGGGGCGAAGCCGGAGCGACGGGATCGATCGCGACCGGAGGCCCCGACTCATCACCCGCCCCACCCCTCGGCTGCTCGGACGCCGGGGCGACGTCGAGCGGCTCCGCGGCCTTCATCCGGGCGGGCGTCCAGTAGTGGCGCACGCCCTGCGCGTCGACGTGCGTGGCCGAGATTGGCGTCGCCGCCGGGGCGGGCGCGGCGCACAAGGCAAGCAGCGCCACGGAGAGGAGCAGCAGGAGCGAAGCCGCGGCGAGCGGCCGCGGGCGAGCGCGGAGGGAGGGGGCCATGCCCCTCCAACACTAGAGGGGCCGATTTGTCACGGTTTTCCTTCGAGATCGGGTACCCAGCCATGCGGCGGGTGCGGTCGCGGGCAACGGGTAGATAGGTTGCAGGCAGTCGGTCGACCCCGGAGGAGAGAGCATGAGCGAGCCACAGCGGCAGCGGCAACCTCGACGTCCTGCTGCACACCGAGCAGACCTTCCCGCCCCCACCCGAGTTCGCAGCGCAGGCGAACGCCTCCGACCCCGGCATCTATGAGCGCGCGCACGAGGACCCCGAGGCCTGGTGGGCCTCCTGGGCCGAGAAGCTCGAGTGGATCGAGCCGTTCGACGAGATCCTCGACTGGTCCGATCCACCGTTCGCCAAGTGGTTCGCGGGCGGCAAGCTCAACGTCTCCGCCAACTGCCTCGACCGCCACGTCGCCGCCGGCGCCGGCGACCGCGTCGCCTACTACTGGGAGGGCGAGGACGGGACCAAGCGCGAGATCACGTACGCCTGGCTGCTCGACGAGACGCAGAAGTTCGCCAACGGCCTGCGGTCGCTCGGGGTCGGCAAGGGCGACGTCGTCGGCATCTTCATGCCGATGGTGCCCGAGGCAGCCGTCGCGATGCTCGCCTGCACGCGGATCGGCGCGATCCACAACGTCGTCTTCGGCGGCTTCTCCGCCAACTCGGTCGCCGAGCGCATGGAGGTCTCCGGCGCGAAGGCGCTGATCACCGCGGACGCGACGATGCGGCGCGGCGAGCCGACGCCGATGAAGTCGGCCGTCGACGAGGTGCTCGACGGACTGCCCGAGATGGAGCACGTGATCGTCGTCGACCGCTGCGGCACGAACCCGCCGATGAGCGAGGGCCGCGACCACTTCTGGCACGACCTCGTCGACGGCTGCCGACGCCGAGTGCGAGCCCGAGCCGATGGACTCCGAGGACCCGCTCTTCATCCTCTACACGTCCGGCTCGACGGCAAAGCCAAAGGGCATCCAGCACACGACCGCCGGCTATCTGACCGGCGTCACGCGCCACGCACAAGCTCGTCTTCGACCTCAAGGACGACGACGTCTACTGGTGCGCGGCCGACATCGGCTGGGTCACCGGCCACAGCTACATCGTCTACGGGCCGCTCGCCAACGGCGCGACGAGCGTCATGTACGAGGGCGCTCCCAACTACCCGGCGGAGGACCGCTGGTGGGAGATCGTCGAGCGCTACGGCGTGACGATCATGTACACGGCGCCGACCGCGATCCGGGCCTGCATGAAGTGGGGCGTCGAGCACCCGTCCAAGCACGATCTCTCGAGCCTGCGCCTGCTCGGCTCGGTCGGCGAGCCGATCAACCCGCGCGCCTGGCTCTGGTACCACGAGCAGATCGGCGGCGGCCGCTGCCCGATCGTCGACACCTGGTGGCAGACGGAGACCGGCGCGATCATGATCACGCCGCTGCCCGGGCTGACGACGACCAAGCCCGGCTCGGCCACCGTCCCCTTTCCCGGGCATCGAGGCGAAGATCTTCGACGACGAGGGCAACGAGATCGAAGAGGGCGGCGGCACCCTGGTGCTGACCCGCCCGTGGCCGGCAATGGCGCGGACGCTCTACAAGGAGCCCGAGCGCTTCGTCGAGACCTACTGGGACCGCTACGGCACGGACATCTACCTGGTCGGCGACGCGGCCCGCCGCGACGAGGACGGCTACTTCTGGATCGTCGGGCGGATCGACGACGTGATCAACGTCTCCGGCCACCGCCTCTCGACGATGGAGGTCGAGTCGGCGCTCGTCAGCCACGAGCGCGTCGCCGAGGCGGCCGTGATCGGCGTCCCCGACGAGGACACCGGCCAGGCGATCTTCGCCTTCGTCACCGTCGAGGGGGCGTCGAGAAGGGCGACGACGAGCTCGAGGCGGAGCTGCGCGAGCACGTCGCCGAGAAGATCGGCAAGCTCGCCCGCCCGAAGCGGATGGCCTTCGCCGACGACCTGCCGAAGACGCGCTCCGGCAAGATCATGCGCCGCCTGCTGCGCGACATCGCCGCCGGCAACGAGCTCGGCGACGTCACGACCCTGCGCGACCCGGGCGTCGTCGACGACCTCAAGGACCAGCTCGCCGACAGGTAGAGGTTCCGGTCGCCGGCATCGGATCCGGTGACGGGCATCGATGAGCCGCGAGCGCGTAGAGCAGCGTCTCCGGTCGGGGCGGGTCCCCGGCTCCAGGTGCCCCAGGCCTCGACGACGGCCTGCTCGAGCGCGGCCACGAGACCAACCGCCTCGCCGATGCGCTGCTCAGCGCGCGGGCAGGGGCGGGAGCGATCGTCGCGTTCGCGGGACCGCCGGGCATCGGCAAGTCGCGGCTGCTCGCCGAGGCAGCCTCGCTGGCCCGGGACGGCGGCCTGGGAGTGCTGACGGCGCGCCCGACCGAGATGGAGCGCGCGCACCCGTTCGGGGTCGTGCGGCAGCTGTTCAGCCCGGCCGTCGAGGCGCTCGCCGAACCGCGAGCGCGAGCGCCGGCTCGCCGGCGCCGCCGCCCTCGCCGAGCCGGTGCTCGGCGAGGGGGGCGGAGCGGCCGTCGGCGCCCCCACCACCGACGCCCAGTTCTCGGCGCTGCACGGTCTCTTCTGGCTGCTCTCCAACCTCGCCGACGAGGTGCCGCAGCTGCTCTGCGTCGACGACCTGCACTGGGCCGACGAGGCGTCGCTGCGCTTCCTCGGCTTCCTCGCCCCGCGCGTCGCCGACCTGCCGGTCCTCGTCGTGGTCGCCTCCCGCTACGACGTGCCCGCCGCCAACGCCGAGCTCGTCGACGCGCTGCTCGCCGAGCCGGCAACGGCGGCGATCGACCTCGCCCCGCTCTCCGCCGCCGCGACGACGACCCTGCTCGAGCGCTGGCTCGGGCAGACCGCCGGCCCCGAGATCGCCGCCGCCGCCCACGAAGCCGTCGCCGGCAACCCGTTCCTGCTCCGCAACCTGGCGGCCCAGCTCGAGCGCGAACGGGAGCTCGGCGGAGGCGAGCCCACGGTCGAATGGGTCCGCAGCCTCGGCCCGCGTTCGATCTCGCGAACCCTGCGGGTGCAGCTGGAGCGGCTCGGATCCGATGCCGAGATCGCCGCGCGGGCGCTGGCGGTGCTCGACGACGATGCCGAGCCGGCGGTGCTCGCCGAGCTCGCCGGGCTCGACCCCGAGCGCGGCCGCTGGCGCGATCGACGAGCTCGCCCGGGCCGGGATCGTGGCGCCCGACTCCCTCGCCTTCGTCCACCCGATCGTCCGCAACGCGATCTACGAGGACATCGGCGCCCGGCAGCGCGCCCAGATGCACGGCGTCGCCGCCGAGCTCCTCGCCGAGTCCGGCGCGCTGGCCGAGCAGAGCGCGGCCCACCTGCTGCGGGCCGATCCGCGCGGCAGCCGCGAGGCGGTCGCGATGCTCCGCGACGCGGCGCGGACCGCGCGCGAGCGCGGCTCTCCCGCCGCCGCCGCCGACTACCTGGATCGCGCCCTCGCCGAGCCTCCGGAGGAGGCCGAGCGGGCGCCGATCCTGCTCGAGCTCGGCTCCGCCCAGGCCCGGGCCGGCCGGCCCGAGGCGCTGCAGAACCTGCAGCTCGCCGCCGCGCCGCCGGCGGCGAGCCCGGTCCGGCTCGCCGCCACGATCGAGCTCGGCCAGGTGCTGGCCTACGCGAACCGGATCGAGGACGCGGCCGAGGCCAGCCAGGAGCTGCTCGCCGACCTCGCCACCGAGGACGAGCGCCGCATCGTCGAGATGCTGCTGCTGATCCTCGCTGAGAGCGACGTCGCCGGCCGCAGCTCCGCCGGCGAGCTGCTCGCCGGCGCCCGGGCCGTCGTCGAGCGGCTCGGCGAGCGGGCGCCGCTGGGGCTGACCGCGATCGTCGCTGTCGAGCACGCGATGGTCGACGGCCCCGCCGCCCGGGCCGCCGAGCTCGCTGAGCGGGCGCTGGCGGGTGGGCGGATCCTCGCCGAGCAGGGCCCGGAGTCCCCGCACGGCCTGAGCGCCGCTACCGCGCTGACGATCGCCGGCCGCCACGAGTCCGCCGAGCGCCACCTGCGGACGATCATCGACGCCGCGGCGCGGCGCGGCTCGCAGCGCTCCTACGCCTTCGCCGCCGCGACGCGCGCCTGGGCACGCTCGCGCGGCGGCGACCTCGACGGCGCCGAGTCCGACGCCCACGCCTGCCTCGGGCTCGCCAGCGATCCGGGCTGGGAACTGTTCGTGCCGCTCGCCCAGAGCGCACTGATCGAGGTCGCGCTGGCGCGCGGCGAGGACGCCCGATCCGGAGGAGGTGCTCGGCGATCACCCGCTCGACCGCTCGCGGTCAGGATCGGTCTTCCTGCAGCCCCTGCTGGAGTCGCTCGGCCGGCTCCAGCTGGCCCGCGAGGACCTCGACGCCGCCGCGGAGAGCTTCGAGCGCTGCGCCCGATGGGAGCGGGACTGGGGCGCGGCGAACGGGCGCCTGGGTCGCTGGCGCGTCGGGCTCCGCCCACGTCGCGCTCGCGCGCGGCGATCGTGGGGCCGCAGCCAGGCTCGCCGACGATGCCGTGACGCTGGCCGAGGCCTTCGGCGCTCCGCGCCAGCTCGCCGAGGCGCTGCGCTGCCGGGCGGCGATGGCCGAGGGCACCGCAGCGATCGAGCTGCTCGAGCGAGCGGAGCGGGAGGTCGCGGACGGTCCCGCGCTGGAGCGGGCGAGGGTCCTGATCGAGCTGGGCGGTGCGCTCCGGCGCGAGCGCCGCCGCCGCGACTCGCGGGAGCCGCTCGCGGCCGGCGTCGACGCTCGCCCGCCGGATCGGCGCCCGGGAGCTGGTCGCGCGCGGGACCGACGAGCTCGCCGCCACCGGCGCCCACCCCCAGCGACCGCCCGAGGAGGGCGGCTACACGGGGCTGACCCCGCGCGAGCTCCAGGTCGCGCGCAAGGCGGCCGAAGGCCTCAGCAACCCGGAAATTGCTCAGGCGCTGTTCGTCACCCGCAAGACGGTCGAGGCCCACATGCGCTCGATCTTCCGCAAGCTCGGGATCTCCGGGCGCGAGGAGATCGGCGCACGTCTCGATGGCCCCGACCCAACCGGATAGGAAGGTCGGGCGGATCCGGGGTTACCGGCGGTGCGGCAACGGAGGGCGGGTCCCCGAGCGTCCTGGCGTTGCCCTGACGGCAATTTCAGGGTGCCTCATCGATGCGAGGTCGGCGGCATGGCTGGTCCGCTGCACAGTGCAGTGTCCGCCCGAGGAGGAAGCAGATGACCAGCACGAGGAGGAGCCGCGCGGTCCTGGCCGGGATCGCCCTGGCCGCGCTGCTGGCGATCGGCACCGGCGTCGCCGGGGCGGAGCCCGACCAGACCGCCGGCGCTGCCGGCGCCAAGCACAAGAGCGGTCGCTACCAAGGCAAGGTCGGGACGTTCGCCCGGATCATCTTCAAGGCGAGCTCCGGCAAGGTCAAGAAGCTCAACGCCGGCGTGCAGGCGAGCTGCCAGCGGGCCTCCGACGGGGCGATCACCCGGGTCGCCCTCGTCGCGATGAAGACGAAGAAGAAGCTGAAGATCAAGCGGGGCGAGCGCTTCAAGGGCAAGGGGCAGGAGGACAACGGCGTCGCCTGGGAGATCAAGGGCCGGTTCAAGGGCAAGAAGAAGGCGGTGGGGAGCTTCGAGGCGAGCATGACCACTTTCGACCTCCTCACCTTCGACTCCGAGCTTTGCGCCGGTAGCGGCAAGTGGAAGGCAAAGCTGAAGCGCTGAGCGACCCGGACCCCGGGCGAAAGCGAATCGAAAGAGGGAGGATCGGATGAAGAGTCAGATATGTGATCGCGGCGATCGCCGCCCTGGGGGCGCTGACGACGGTCTCGCCGGCGCTGGGCGGGCCAAGCCCGTCCCGACCTCGCGGAGCGAGCCCTGAACAAGGCCAAGAAGGCCGACAAGCGGGCGCGGCAGGCAAAGCGCAAGGCGCGAAACGTCTCCAAGCAGAGCGGGCCGCAGGGTCCGGCGGGCCCCCGAGGTCCGCGGGGAGCGACCGGGCCGCAGGGCCCGGCAGGCGCGACCAACGTCGAACGCCGCGAGGCCACGACGACGGTCGGTCCGATCTCGGCCGGGTCGGCGACCGCGAACTGCGACCCTGGAGAGGTCGCCGTCGGAGGCGGCTACTCGCGCAGCGGCAACGTTTCGAACTCATTCGTCGGCACCAGCGCCCCCGAAGTCGACGGATCCGGAGTGCCAACGTCGTGGAAGGTCCACGATCAGCAACCTCAGCACCACCGAGGACCACACCGTCACCACCTACGTCCTGTGCGCGAGCCCCTGAGCGGCGGATAAGGACCGAGCCGGCCGGCCAGAGACGCCGCGTCGATCTAGTTACAACTAGTCCAGCCAATCGGTGAGTTCGGCCGGCGGGCGCCGGTAGCCGGCGAAGCTGCCCTCGTCGCGGATCGCCGTCGCCGCCTCGGCGAGGGCCGCGACGGCGGTGAACGCGAGCGCTCCGCCGACGCTGATCCGCTGCGGCGCCGGCCGCAAAGATCTCAGCGGCCGTCAGCTTCGGCGTGGCGAGCACGTTGACCGGCTTGGCAGACCGCGGAGCAGACCGCACCGACCTCCTCGATCGTGCGCAGGCCCGGCGCGTAGAGGACGTCGGCGCCGGCCGCCTCGTAGGCCTGCAGGCGCTCGATCGTGTCGGCGAGGCCGGCGCCGTCGCGGATCTGGTTCTCGGCCCGGGCGGTGAGCACGAAGCCGCCCGGCACCGCGCGCCGCCGCTGCGACCGCTGCCTCGATCCGCTCGACTGCGAGCCCGCGCTCGTAGATTCCGGCCCGCGGCCCGCTCGGCGCCCAGTCCTCGATCGAGCCGCCCGCGGCGCCGGCCGCCGCAGCGGCCTCGATCGCCCGGGCCGCGTCGGCGGGATCGTCGCCGTAGCCGTTCTCGAGGTCGACCGAGACGCGGCAGCGTCGTCGTCGCATCGATCGCGGCAGCGTGCTCGATCACCTCGTCGAGCGTGACGCCGCTGTCGTTGCGGCCGAGCGTGAAGGCGAAGCCGGAGCTCGTCGTCGCCAGCGCCTCGAAGCCGAGCCCCTGCAGGACCCGGGCCGAGCCCGCGTCCCACGGGTTCGGGATGACGAAGGGCTCGCCCTCGTGCAGGGCGCGAAAGGCCGCGACCTTCTCTGCCCGGCTCACGAGGCAGGCTCGGCGGCGCGGGCAGCTGGGGCGCGGGGCGGCCGAGCAACCACAGCAGCCAGACCGGGACGACGACGGTCGCGCCGAGCGCGATCACGTTGGCGATCACATCGCCCGCGTCGTAGACGCCGAGGTGGAACGAGTGGTAGATCAGGTGCGGAAGGCTGAAGACGAGGAAGGCGACGAGCGCGACGGCGACGAGCCGGCGCTCGAGGTAGAAGGCTGCCGCGGCGAGGAACACGGCGGTCGCCAAGAAGAGCGCGCCGACATCGCGGACCAGGTGCTCGTTGTAGGCGGGCAGCGCCTCGACCCATCCCCGGCCGCCTGGGAAGTCCTCGAAGAATGAGCGTGGCGCTAACAGCGCGTAGAGCCCGTCGAGCGTCTGGACGAGCGCGAGCGCCCCGATCCAGACCCTGAAGACAATCCTGCGGGAGGCCGGGATCGGCTCGCCGGCACCAGCTTGCGTCTCAGCCATCGTTCTTCCTTTCGCCGCTCAGCGGTCGATCGCGTAGCTGTCGCCGTAAGTCTTCCACCGCAGCGGCGGCATGAGCCCGAGGTTGCCCCGCCGCAGGAAGAGGCGCTGCTCGGTGTCGATCCGGCTCGTGTTCATGTGGCCGGCCTCGCTCTTCATCACGGCCCGGCGAGCGTCGAGAAAGGCGTTCAGGTAGGCGGTCTCATCGCCGCCTGCCGACGGCGGATCGGCCGCCGCCTTCGCCGCGCGGCGGATGCCCCCGAAGCTGTGGCTGTCGCTGCCCGGCCCGTGCATGACCAGGGCGTCGTAGTAGATGAACTGACCCAGGGCGCCGAGGCCGTCGGCACGCCCGGCGCGGATGGCGGGACAGAAGTAGACGCGGTCGCGTTCGTAACGCTGCGCTCGCCGCATCTTCCGCCCACGGGCTGCCTGCTTCCAGGCGCGAACGAACGGCTTGCCGAGGCCCTTGCGGCTGGGAGCTGCCCTCGACCCGGCGCAGGGCGCGGGCGAAGCGGACGAGTCCGCGACGGGGCGGGTCGAGGCGCCGGTAGGCGTGCAGCAGCTCGAGCATGTCGCCGGTCCGGGAGGTGAAGCCGATCAGGCCACCCGTGTAGCCCCGGTTCTCCCGCTTGTCGTGCTCGACGTTGTAGGCGATGTAGCCGTACTGGCGGCGCCAGTCGAGGGTCGAATTCTCGGCGCTGGAGACGAGCTCCTGCGCGATCTCCTTCTGCTGCGGAGCGTTCAACCCCGTGCGCGGTCCGCAGCCTGGATCGGGCAGGCCGCGGGCGGCTGCCGCGCCGGCGGGGCTGGCTGCGAGCAGCGCTGCGACGAGCGCCGCGAGCACGGCCGGAGCGGCACGGCGACCGGCGCCGGCCACGATCAGCCCCGCTGTTTGCGCTTGCGCTTGCGGCGGTTGTCGCGGCGCCCCGGGCGGGCCGGCGCCTCGGCGTCGTCGTCGTCGTCGGCGGCGTCGTCGGCGTCCTCGCCGTCCCCGGCGCCGAATTCCTTCGGATCGGCCTTCTCCTCGTCCGGCGGAGGCGGGGCGGGGCCGCGCGCGGGGCCCGATGGCCATTCGATCGCCACGCCGGCGTCCCAGGCGGGCGGGCGCGGCCCGGGCCAGAGGCGGGCGATCAGCGGGCTGACGAGGATCGTCCACATGGCCAGCGCGAAGGGACCGATCAGGACGAAGCCGACCCCGAGGGCAATGCCGATGAAGCCGAGGAAGCGGGTGAGCAGGCCGGTGCGCATCGCCCACAGCGACGTGTAGATGATCGCGATCACCATCGTGATCAGGCCCGCGATCTGCAGGGCGCCGAAGGTGCTGTAGGTGGTCTCGCCGGTGAGCAGGTTCTTCGCCGTGTCATTGGCCGCTGACGGCGTCACCGACGTCATGTCGTTGAAGCTGGAGGCGACCGAGTCGTAGGCCGCGAAGTAGAGGATCAGCGAGATCGCGAGGAGCAGCGGACCGGCGATCGTGAAGCCGACCATCTGCCGCCGGACCCTCTCGCTACGGGCAGCTGCCGCCTGCAGCAGGAAGGTCATCGGGGCGGCGAACAGCAGCACGCCCGCGGCCTGAACGAGCTGGCCGAGCAAGATGTCGCTGCGGTTGAGCTCGAACTGCGCCATCCGGTCTGCATAGGCGTCCTGGGCGAGCTTGTTGAAGTCGGAGCCGAGCCCGAAGATCGGCGGCACGAGGATCAGGAGGATGCCCGCGAGGCCCAGGATTCCGGCGATCCGGCCGAGGCTTCGCTCGCGTGCAACCAGCTGCTTGGGGGTCATCTGCTCAGTCGTGTGGGTCTCGGCGGGTTCGCGCGTTTCGTCGGCTCCACGCGAGAGGCGGCCGTATCTTAGGCGGGCAGGAGGACTTGGCTCGGCGCGAGCTCATCGGGCCGCGTCCTCGTCGGGCCCGATCTCCTCGGCCGTCGAGAGGATCGTGCCGTCATCGTCGACGGTGGCGGCCCCTGCGCCGGCCCGCGACCCGCTCGCCTCCGGTAGTCGGGCGGGCGCCTCTCCAGGTTGGATCGGGTAGTACTCGTAGTCGGTCG
Organism: uncultured Solirubrobacterales bacterium; assembly: GCA_963774395.1. Classification (GTDB taxonomy): domain Bacteria; phylum Actinomycetota; class Thermoleophilia; order Solirubrobacterales; family 70-9; genus CAXMST01. The sequence goes on from CAVZET010000004.1 coordinate 77,004, forward strand.
GCTCGGCGATCCGGCTGATCCGCTCGCCGACGCCGAGCAGCACGTCGAGGAAGGGGGCCGCGAGGGCGATCAGGCCCTCGAGGCTGCTGCGGGGAGCCTGCGGCTCCGATGTGCGGTCGGCCATCGCCGCCACCGTAGAGCAGCGCGGCGCACGGTGCGAAGCGCGACGCCGACTCTCTAGGGTTCGGCCCCGATGAGCGCCGCCGAGGCAAGCACCACGGAACCGGCCGAGCAGTCGGGCCCGATCGTCGTCTACGGCGCAACCGGCTACACGGGCCGGCTCGTCTCGGCCGAGCTCGCCCGGCGCGGCGCGACCTTCACGGTCGCCGGCCGCAGCGCGGCGAAGCTCGCGGCGCTCGCCGACTCGCTCGACACCGCTCCCGAGGTGGCCGCAGTGCCGATCGACGACGCGGCCGGCCTGCGCGCGCTGCTCGACGGCGCCGGCGCCGTCATCGCCTGCGCCGGCCCGTTCGTCGAGCACGGCGGTCCCGTCGTCGCGGCGGCGGCCGAGACCGGCACGCACTACGTCGACACGACCGGCGAGCAGCCCTTCATCCGCTCGGTCTTCGACCGCTGGGGCCCGATCGCCCAGAGCGCGGCGCGGCGCTCGTCAGCGGCATGGGCTTCGACTACTTGCCGGGTGATCTGCTCGCTGCGCTGACGGCGGAGGGACTCGGGCGGGTCGACCTTCTGACGCTCGCCTACTCGGTGCGTGCCTTCGGCCCGACCCGCGGGACGGCGCTCTCGGCGCTCGGGATGATGGGCGCCGACGACGTCGAGTGGGTCGACGGCACCTGGCGGCCGGGCTCGCGCAACGTCGCGGCCGGCAGCTTCGACTTCCCCTCGCCGATCGGCACTCGGCGGGTCGGCCGTTATCCCGCCGGCGAGCAGATCACCGTCCCGCGCCACGTCGACGTCGGCACGGTCCGCGAGGTGATCGAGCTGAGCTCCGTGACGCCGCCGGTGCTCGGACCGCTCGCCGCGCCGGCGATGACGGCGACGGGCTGGCTGATGGACACCCCGGTTCGCGGCCTCGCCGGAAAGCTGATCGGGCGGCTGCCCGAGGGACCCGACGAGCGCGCCCGCAAGGCCGCCTCGTTCACGGTCGTCTGCGACGTCGCCGCCGGCGACGAGAAGCGGCGGGGCGTGGTCCGCGGCAGCGACGTCTACGGGCTCACCGCGGTAACCACCGTCGAGGGCGCCCTGCGGATGGCGGTCCCCGGCTACGCGATGAAGGGCGCGCTCGCCCCCGCGCAGGCCTACGACCCGGCCTCGTTCCTCGACGCGCTCGCCGGCCACGGAGTCAGGTACGCGATCGAGGCTCCCGGGGTCCCGGCATGAGCGGGGGCGGCGCCGGTCGCAAGCGGCGACTCGAGGAGGGCCTCGAGAAGATTCAGCGCCGCGCGATCGAGGATGCAGCCCAGCCGGTGCCGCCCGAGCGGGACGAGGCTCGACGTCGCCCACTACCCCTGCCCCGCCGACGGCCAGACGCTGTACGGCTGGACCTCGCAGCAGCGCTGGGGCGGCGGCGAGCCGCTCCTGCTCGACCACTGCGAGGAGTGCGGACTTGCGGTTACGCGCCGGGCGGCGGCGCCCGACGTCGGCGCCGAGCTCGCCGCGCTCGAGCGGCGGCGGCGATGAGCTCGTCGTCCCCAACCGCGCAAGCTGGGCCGCCTGGCTCGGCTCCGGCGGGTGGTCCGACCTCGAGGCCGAGGAGCACCGCCTGCACCTGACCCCGACATCGCTGCGGTTGCTGCTCGCCAAGCAGGGCACCGAGGTGGTCAAGGTGCGGACGCCCTTCGGCTGGCGCAGCTACCTGTCGATGCTGCAGACGATGATCAACGCCTTCACGCTCCGCAACGACTTCGCCCGCCGCGCGCGCCACGGCTCCCTCGCGCCGCGCTCGACCAAGGACCGCCTCGCGATCGCCCTCGACGCCATCGTCACCGTCCTCGTCGCGATTCCGCTCTCGGTCGTCGCCCTGCTCGTCGAGGCGATCGCCGCCGCCACCGGCCACGGCGACCTGATGCGCGTCCGAACGGCGCCCACGGCCGTCGCCGCCGAGCCGGACTCAGCCGTGCCTCAGCCGCTCGACGGCTGAGACACGGGCGAAGGCGGCCCGTTGGGGCCGACGAGGGTCTGACGCAGCGCCAGACACCAGATGTGGGCAACAACAGCAGTCACGTCCCGCCACCCCCGACGTGACTGCCGAGACTGTTCCCCAGCACCAATATCCGCAGACACGTCGGCCACTTGCCTACGTGTCTGCTGCTATTGCGCCGGATTCGGGGAATCCCGCGCCGATCTGCACGCCCGCCTCCCTCCCTCGGTGCCCAAAGGCGGTCAACCTCCCGCCGGCGAGGGGGTGGCGGCACATCCAGCCCTCCCGCCGCGCGGACCGGCGCCGCCGGCGGAAGGGCGTGGCCTTGCGAGGGCAGCGAGGCAGGTGGCTTGGCGAGCGGGCTGGGCTTGGGCGTTCCTCATCGCCTTTGCCAGCTATGTGCTGGGAAAGTCGATGAGGTTCGGGGCGGCCGGGGGTTCTCGATGGCTTTGGGCCCATAAATGGGCCTAGAGGTTGGGCGGGGGCGATGGCGCCCCCCTCGGCACGGGCCGCCGCGGGCTTGGCTCTATGCTGCTTTGCATGGAGTCCAGTGGATTTGGCGGCCTCTTCGGAGACCCCGACGAGTTGCGTGAGCAGCTCAACAACATGGCCGAGCAGATGCAGGGCGCCCAGCGTGTCGCCTGGGCCGACAACGCGATCCAGCTCGCGGTGACGATGACCGTCGCCGCCATCGGGCGGGTCGAGACGTCGGGCCCGGCCGACCAGCAGGCGCACGAGATCCGCGATGCGATCCGGCTGATCTTCCCCGAGGCGGTGACCCTCGTCAGCGAGGCCCGCCAGGGGCTGAGCTGAGCCGAACCCGGCAGTCGCCGCCTGCGGCGAGGGCTAGCCGACGAGCCCGCGCCGGCGCAGGTCGGCGAGCGCCTCGCTGCCGCGCTCGGCAACGTCGGTCTGGCTCGCAACCCACTGCGCGAGCTCGGGCAGCCCGTCGGCGAGCTCGACCTTCGCCTCGAAGCCGAGCAGCTCGCCGCGCCGCCTCGGTCGAGGCGTAGCAGTGGCGGAGATCGCCGGCCCGGAACTCGCCCGTGATCTCGGCCTCGATCTCCGGCGCGATCAACTCGGCGAGGGCGGCGGCGAGCTCGCCGATCCGCACCCGTCGGCCGGTGGCGACGTTGAAGGCGCGACCGGGCGCGCCGGGCGCATCCATCGCCGCCCGGGTCGCCGCGACGATGTCGGAGACGTGGACGAGGTCGCGGATCTGGCGGCCGTCCTCGAAGACGAGCGGCGCCTTGCCGGCGAGCAGGCGCGCGGAGAAGATCGCGGCGACGCCCGTGTAGGGGTTGCCGAGCGCCTGGCGGGGGCCGTAGACGTTCAGGTAGCGCAACGCCGTCGCCTCGATCCCGTACGCCTCGCCGAGGACGAGGGCGAGCTCCTCGGTGTCGCGCTTGGAGATCCCGTAGACGCTGACCGGGCGCAGCCCCCGGTCCTCGACGACGGGGATCGGCTCGAGCTCGCGTCCGCAGCCGGCGACGGGGCAGCGCGGCTCCCACTCGCGCCGGCGCAGCTGCGCGACCGGGCGAACGCCGGGTGCCTGCTCGCCGTGCTCACCGCAGCGATAGGAGCCCTCCCCGTAGACGACCATCGAGGAAGCGACGACGACGCGGCGGATCTCGTCGCGGCGGGCGATCACGGCCTCGAGCAGAGTCGCGGTGCCGCCGCAGTTGGAGTCGATCGCCTTGCGCACGTTGACCATCGACTCGCCGTTGCCGACGATCCCGCCGAGGTGGTAGACGCGGTCGCAGCCCGCCAGCGCGCGCTCGACGTCGGTCGCGCTCGCGCAGGTCGCCGACGATCAGCTCGGCGTCGGCCGGCAGGTGCGCCGGCGGCTCGCCGGAGGGGTGGGCGAGCGGATCGAGGTTGTCGAGCAGCCGCACGTCCTCGCCGGCGGCGAGCAGCGCCTCGGCCAGGTGGCAGCCGATGAAGCCGGCGCCGCCGGTGATCAGCGCGGCGCCGCTCACCAGGTCGTCTCCATCAACAGCTCGATCACGATGGCCTGTCCGACGAGCAGGCCGAGCACGGGAGCGAGCCGCTCACGCGGCATCAGCGTCGCGGCGGCGAGGCAGGCGATCGGTCCGAAGAAGAGCCAGATCCGCTCATTCTCCGCCTTGCTGAAGCCGAGCAGCGCCGAGACCACGACGATCGCCGCAAGCGCGACCGCGATCGGCTCGCCCGTGCCCAGCGCCCGCGCTCCGTACCAGGCGATCGGCAGCCCGCAGACGACGAAGAACGCGGTTGGCGAGCCGAACAGCCAGTAGGCCCACGGCCGCACGTTCGAGATGCCGAGGTCGTAGGCCTGATTGGCGGCGTGCAGGGTGCCGATCGGGTCGTATCCACTCACCGCCCAGAGCGCCGCGTAGAAGACGAGCAGGGCGGCGCCGATCCCGGCGGCGAGCGCGGCGGCGCGGACGAGGCCCTCGCGCATCCAGACGAGCAGCGCCGTCAGCGCCGCGAGCGCGAGCAGCGCCCAGGAGAGGAAGGAGGCCAGGGCGATGACGATCGCGCCGGCAATGCGGCTCGCGAGCGAGCGGCCCACCAGCAGCGCGACCGCGGCGATCCCCGCCGTCGCGAAGAGCGCGTCGGCCGAGGCAACGCCGTAGAGCATCGCCGCCGGTGAGAAGGCGAGCAGCGTCGCCGCCAGCCGCGCCCGGCCGTCGCCGAGCTCGAGCCGCCGGGCAGCGGCGTAGGTGATCGGCACGGCAGCGATCCCGGCGGCGATGACGAGGGTGGCGAAGCCGGCGGCGCCGTCGATGCCGAGCCAGTCGGTGAGCAGCAGCAAGCCGGGCGGATGGGCGGAGGGATGGATCGGCAGCGTCGGCGCGATCTCGGCGAAGTGATCGAGGAACGCCCGGGTGCCGAGGTGGTGCAGCGCGCCGAGCGCCGGCAGGTACTCGTTGCCCGCCTCCGTACTCGGTGCCGAAGACCGCGTCCCAGGCGTGCGGTCCGCTGCGCAGCGCCGCCAGAGCAAGGCGGGCAGCCAGGCCGAGGCCCGTGATCGCGACGCAGAAGAGCGCCGGTGAGCCGCTGCCCCGGGTGAGCGGGATCGCAAGCGCGGCGCAGCCGGCAAGCAGGGCCAGCCAGGCAAGCGCCGGGGCGCCGTCGATCGCCGGCCCCCAGCTCATGAAGAAGGGCGGCGCGTGCGTCCCGAGGTTGACGCCGCGTGCCTTTGCGATCAGGCCGAAGGCAATCGTCACGGCCGCGATCGCGCTGAGCGCCAGCGCTGTCCGCGTCCCGGGAGCTCGCAGCGACGCCGCCATCCCCGGCACGAAAGCACAGCGGCGCACCCGTTTCCGCCCTCGTAAGGTCGGCTTGGGTACCGTCGGCGGCGTGCACCGGGGATCGAGCATCGACGTGGTCCTTCCCGTACTCGACGAAGCCGAGGCGCTGCCGGGCGTGCTCGCCGCGATGCCGGCGGGCTTCGAGCCGATCGTCGTCGACAACGGCTCGACCGACGGCTCGGGCGAGATCGCGGCCGGGCTCGGCGCCAGGGTCGTCCCCGAGCCCGTCCCGGGGTTCGGGTCGGCGTGCTTCGCCGGGCTGACCGCCTCCGAAGCCGAGCTCGTCTGCTTCATGGACTGCGACGGCTCACTCGATCCGGGCGATCTGCCCCGCGTCGCCGACCCGGTCCTCGCGGGCGATGCCGACCTGATGCTCGGCGCGCGGCTCGCCGAGCGCGGCGCCTGGCCCCTGCACGCACGGATCGCGAACCGGTTCCTCGCGCTGCTGATCCGCCGCCGCAGCGGCGTCGTTCTCACCGACATCGGACCGATGCGCGCCGCCCGCCGGCAATCACTGCTCGATCTCCGGATCGAGGACCGCCGCTTCGGCTGGCCGCTGGAGATGGTCCTGCGCGCCGCCGAGGCGGGCTGGCGGATCGACGAGGTCGAGCGTTCCCTACCTGCAGCGCAGCGGCCGCTCGAAGGTGACCGGCACCTTCCGGGGGACGATGCGGGCCGTCGGCGACATGAGCAAGGCGATGCGATGAGCGCTGCACCGCAACTGCCGACGCACGAGGTGACGCTGATCGTGATCGCCAAGGAGCCCCGCCCGGGGCTCGCGAAGACGCGGCTGACGCCCGCCGTCGGCCCCGACGGGGCGGCGGCCCTGGCGCAGGCTGCGCTCGAGGACACCCTCGTGGCCGTCGGCGCCGCCGCCCGCGCGGGCGGCAACGGCGTGCTGCTCGCGCTCGAGGGCGAGCCGGGCGCGTGGCTCGAGTCGGCCGGCGTCGAGCCGCGGATCGTGCCGCAGCGCGGCGGCGGCCTCGGCGAGCGGCTCGCGGGCGCCTTCGAGGACGCGGCCGGACCGGCACTGCTCGTCGGCATGGACACTCCACAGCTCGAACCCGCGACCCTCATCGGCGCCTGCGAGCGCCTCTGCGAAGCCGGCACCGACGCAGTCATCGGACTCGCCGAGGACGGCGGCTGGTGGGCGCTCGGCCTCCGCGGCCCGCAGCCCGGCCTCTTCGACGGGGTCGAGATGAGCGCCGACGACACCGGCGCGCAACAGCTCGCGGCGCTGCGCCGCGCCGGTCTCGCCTACGAGGAGCTCGAGGTGCTCGTCGACGTCGACGAGATCGAGGACGCCGAGCGGGTCGCGGCGAGCGCCCCGCGGAGCCGGTTCGCAGCGGCGCTGGCGACGCTGCTCGCGGCGCTGCGGCTGCTCGCCGGCTGCGGCTCGAGCGGCAACGAGCCCGCCGCTGAGCCGGCCGACTCGCCGCCGCCGGCGACCAAGCCGGCCGGCAAGGTGATCCCGCTGCCGGGTGAGGCCGAAGGCGTCGCGGCGGATCCGCGCACCGGGATCGTCGCGGTCGGCACCCGCAATCCCGATGCCGTCTTCCTCGTCCACGGCGCCGAGACCGGCACCGGCGCCGACCTGCAGCGCGTCAACGTGCCGGAGTCGGGCCGGCACATGGCGCTCGCGCGGCCCGGCGGGCCCGTCCTGGCGACGGCCGAGTACAAGGACTACCTGCTGCAGATCTCGCTGCCTGCGGGGCAGCTGGTGAAGACGAAGACCGGCGACTTCCCGCACGCCGTCGCCGGTGGTGCCCGCGGCCGGATCTACGTCGGCGATGAGGGCGGGGACGAGCTCGACCTCGTCAAGCGGGCGCGGGTCGTCAAGTCGGTGCCGACGGCCGAGCAGCCGGGTGGCGTCGCCGTCAGCGGCGATCAGGTCGCGGTCGTCACCGTCGCGGCCCGCAACCTGACCCTCTACGACGCGAAGACGCTGAAGCAGGGCTCCCGTCTCGACGCCGGCGTCGGCCCCACCCATGTCGTCGCCGGTCCCGGCGGGCGGCTGTACGTCGTCGATACCCAGGGCGACGCGGTGCTCGTCTTCGAGACCGAGCCGAAGCTGCGCTTCGTCGACCGGATCAACGTGCCGGGCACGCCGTACGGGGTCGCGATCGACGATCGCGCCGGCGAGCTCTGGGTCACCGAGACCGAGAACAACCGCCTCGATGAGATCAGCCTCGAAGGAAACGGCGGCAAGATCATCGCCTCCTGGCCGACGGTGCAGCAGCCGAACACGGTCGCCGTCGATCCGGCGAGCGGCCGCGTCTACGTCGCCGGACGCGCCCAGGGCGAACTCGAGGTCATCGATCCATCCCACGATCGGCCGGAGGCGCCGCAATGAGCGCCGAGGGGGAGAGCCGCGACGGACTCGGCGCCCGGATCGCGGGCGAGCTCGACACCGATGGTGAGGCGAGGCAGCCGCCGCAGCCGTCGCCGCCGTCCGTTGGGCCCTTCGATCGCGACTTCTGGCGCAGCCCGCTGCGCGGTCGCTGGCTGACCTCGTTCCTCGGTTCGATGCTGCTGCCCCTGCTCGTCGTCTCCGGGCTCACCGGCTTCCTCTCACAGGCCGCCTACGACCCTTCCCTCGGGTCGAACGCAGTCACCGACGGGTTCGACAAGGCGGTCTACTTCTTCGACTGGCCCACGCACCCGGCCTGGCTGTATTCGCTGACGCAGTCGCTGCACGTGATCTGCGGGCTGGCCGCAATTCCGATCCTCTTCGCGAAGCTCTGGTCGGTGATCCCGAAGCTGTTCGAGCGTCCGGCGGCGCGCTCGACGGCAGTCGCGCTCGAGCGGCTCAGCATCGCCACCCTGGTCGGCTCGGCGCTGTTCCTGTTCGCGACCGGCACGATGAACATCCTCTACTGGCGCGTCTTCCCGTTCCCGTTCGTGCAGGCGCATTACTACGCAGCGATCGTCTTCGTCGCCGCGCTGACGCTGCACCTGATCGTCCGCCTGCCGATCGTCGCCGCGGCCTTCCGCCGGGACGGCGTCTTCCGGCCGCTCGGCGAGGGGATCGCGCTGATGCGGGCCGCCGATCCCGCCGAGGACCCGCTGGCGCCGACCTTGCCCTCGCAGCCGACGATCTCGCGCCGCGGAATGATCGGCGCCGTCGGCGGCGCCGCGGTCGGGATCGCGGCCCTGCAATTGCCGACCAACCTGCTCTCCGGGGTGCGTGAGCTCGCGATCCTCTCGCCGCGCGGGCAAAGCTACGGGGACGGGCCGAACGACTTCCAGATCAACAAGACCGCGAAGGCAGCGACGATCGACCCGGCCAAGACCGGTCCGAGCTGGCGGCTGACCCTCGCCGGCGGTGAGGGCGAGATCGAGCTCACCCGCGAGGAGCTGCTGGCGATGCAGCTGCATACCGAGCACCTGCCGATCGCCTGCGTCGAGGGCTGGACGACGTGGGAGACGTGGACCGGCGTCCGGCTCACCGATCTGGCGGCGAAGGCGGGGGGACCGGCGGGGGCGGGCGTCTTCGTCGAATCGCTGCAGCCCGCGGGGTCGTTCGCGCAGACGACGCTCAACCCGGGCCAGGTCGCGGACGAGCGCTCCCTGCTGGCGCTGAAGGTCAACGGTGCCGACCTCTCGCTCGACCATGGCTACCCGGCGCGGATCATCGTCCCGGCGCTGCCCGGGGTCCACAACACGAAGTGGGTCAGCAAGCTCACCTTCATGGAGGTCTGAGGATGGAGTCCCGGACAGCCGACGCGCGCGGGCCCGCAGAGCGATTCCGCTACGAGTACGGAGCCGGGCCGCTGCATCTGATCGCCGTGATCGCGATGCTGGCGCTCACCGCCTACGCGATCCTGCGCATCCTCGGCGGCCCGAGCGCGACCTCGATCGTCATCTGGCTGGCGCTTGCGATCGTCGCCCACGACTTCATCGCGCTGCCGCTCTACAGCCTCTTCAACCGGGTCGCCGAGATCGGGATCACCGAGTCGGTGCGCCCCCGCGCCCGCGGCCTGCTCGTGCTCAACCACGTGCGGATCCCGGCGGCGTTCTCGTTGTTGTTGCTGCTGATCAGCTTCCCCGCCGTCTTCCAGCTCCGGGAGAGCTACTACACGCTGGTGATCGGGCTCGATTTCGATCGCTTCCTCGGCAACTGGCTGCTGCTGACGGCGGCGATGTTCCTGATCTCGGGCCTGATCCTCGCCGTGCAGCTGCGGCGGGCCGGCCCTTGGCCCGACGCGCCGAAGCTGCTCACCGGACCAGCGGCGCAGCGCGAGCCGCCGCCCCCGCCGCCGCGAGCCCTCGTCTGGGCAGCCCGGGCCGTGCTCGCCGTCGGCGCGCTCGTCACGCTGTTCGCGATCGCGCTCGCAATCGGCGGCGCGATCGATTCGTTCCCGATCTGAGTCCGTTCCGGCACGCGAGGTGCGCCACACGTGCGCCCGCCGCGGGCAACCTCGGCGCGCGATGGAACGGCTGCGACGGCTGCGGAGCGAGCTGCGGTGCGGCGAGCGTCGAGCATGCGGCCCTGGTCCTGCTTGCGGCGGCGGTTGCCTTCGCGGCGATCGCCGGCGCACGTCTGCTCGCGGCCGACGATCCGACCCCCGATCTCGCCTCGGCGCTGCTCCGCAAGCAGCGCTGCGCGGTCCGCTACCCCCACCCCTGCTGGCAGGATGCGCTGACGGAGGCGTACGGGCGCGAGCTCGCAGGCGCGATCCGGGCGCTCGCCCCGGCACCGCGCACGGTTTCGGGGCTCGTCGGCGTCGACTACCGGCAGTGCCGCTCCGTCCGCTGCGCGACGCCGCGCCCGGGCGCCGAGGGCGCGCACCTGACCCTCTCGAGCAGGCGCACCGTCGCCTACACGTCGATCCGCGACGACCGCCCGACGGGGCCGGTGATGATCGACTACTGGATCTACCGGCCGACGATCGGCTGGGAGCACGTCCCGGTCAAGGCCGACCAGGCGGCGATCGACCGGCTTGCCTCGACGCCGCTGCCCGACGACGCCGACCCGCAGCTGATCCCGCTCGAGACGCTGCTCGGGCGCGACGAGGCGCGCTTCCGGCCCGGTGAGGAGCCACCGTGGCGGAACCGGGTCGAGAGTCGCTGGGGGCGGTGAGCAGCTTGACTTCTCGTCGCGTTGGTCTCAGCCGATCATGTCAAGGCGGAACTCGCGATCCGAGCGATCGGCCTCGGCCGGAAGTTTCCGGAGTCTCCAATCTCAGTGAGAACGGCGTCGCAAGGTGGGGGATTGTGCGCTACGAGCCGATGCTCGGACTCGCCTAGTCTGAGTCAACGATCAGCTAAGGAGGTCACAGATGACAACTTCCGAACCGGCCCAACGCTCCCGCACCCAGACCGTCGCCCGGGTCGAAGGCCGCATGGCGGATGCGACCGCCTACTGGCTGGGATTGGCTGGGATCTACATCACGTTCGGGTTCCTCTGGTACTACTCGGCCAAGGAGAAGCTGATCGACCAGAGCGGCCACATGCCCGCCGAGCTGGCTAAGGGATTCGGGGGTACCTTCCTCGATTCCGTGCCCGGTCTGGATGCGAGCTGGGTCCTGCTCGGGATCCTCGAGGCGATCGCGTTCCTGCTCTTCGCGGCCAGCATCGTGACCGGCGAGTTCCTGCCGAACCGGCGCAAGCCGATCTTGCTCGCCGGACTCGGGTTCTCGATCTTCACGTTCGCGGTAATGACGTTCGCAAACAACATGATCGCCAACTTCGACACGGTGGCGACGTTGTTCACGTACTTCACGGGAACCGTGCTGATCATCGCCTTGGTGCTGTTGATGCCGCCCTATCGGCCTCGCCACTGGCTGTCTCGCTTCACCGAGCACTAGCGCTAATTCGAATCTGTGACCGCCGGTCTTGTCGAGCGTGGGCCGGAGGCGCTCCAAACTGATTACGAACGGGCTCTACCGGCCGAACACGGGATAGTCTCCGCCCGAGCGGCCGACAAACGCGGACCGGAGGAGGAACAGATGAGCGAGCAGGCTTCAGCTGGCAGCCCCGCACAGGGCTGGTACACGGATCCCCACGATCCCTCCCGGTTGCGCTGGTGGGACGGCGCGACGTGGACCGAGCATGTGCATCCGCCCGCCGATCAGGCCGCCGCGGCTCCGGCCGCCGGAGCCGAGGCGGCCGGGGGCGGCGATGCCGCCGGAGCGGCTGCGGCGGCGGTCCAGCCGGCCGCCGCGTCCCAACCCGCCGCGACGACTCAGCCCACCGCGCAGAGCACCGGCAGCGCCGGGGCCCCGGCCGCAACCGGCGGCATCGTGACCAGCTCCGCCCCCGGCGGCAGCGCCGGGGTGGCCTCCCCGGCGTCGTCCGGCACGACGGAGAAGGGCGCGATCGCAAAGTGGTTCTCGTCGGCCAGCAACATCGCCCTGCTGGTCATCCTCGTGATCGCAATCGTGCTCTTCATCCTCGTCATGAGCGGCTCTCTGACCTGATTTCGTCGTCGCCCGTCGTCGCCGCTCCCGCCTCGATAGGGTCGGGCCTGCCGGGCGTCCGGGAAGCGCCCGAGGATCTTGCAGACGGGAGGCACTAGGTGGATACAGAGAAGATCACCGACAAGCAGGCGCTGATCGCGCGGATCCGGGATCACTACGCCAACCTGGGCATTCCCCTCGACGCGCTCAGCGATCGTGACGTCGAGCTCGGCGTCCGCCAGCTTGCCGCAGCCGCCCGCGAGGCAGGCACCGGCAGCGCCGAGGCGACCGAGGCGATGCGGGCGGCTGTCGAGGCCGCGAAGCTGCGCGAGTAGTCGCCGACGCCCTCACCAGAGGGCGTCGTGGTGCTCCATCACGCCGAGGCCCGAGGCGAGCTCGATGCCGGCCAGTGAGCCGCTGAAGCGGCCGAACGGCTGGCGGTAGCTGAAACGGAGCAGGCCGAGGTTCTCCTCGGCGCGGCGCTCGGCCTCGGCCACGAAGTCGAGCCGGCTCCCCTCGGCGAAGGAGATGCCGCCGAGGTCGTCGTCGAAGCTGACGGGGGCGGGCTCGTGCGGCTCGCCATCGACCCAGATCGCCCGTTCGCTGCCGCTGGGGGGATCGTTGACGCCGCTGACCAGGTTCCAGCCGACGGCGCGGCCGTCGCCACTCGCACCGACGCCCGCCGACCATTGCCAGACCGTGTGGCGTGGGTGGTAGCCGGCCGATTCGTCCTCGATCCCGAAGGCAGTTGTGCGCCAGCGCCGGCCGCCCGGCATCCGCACGTCGCACTCGACCGGCGCGATCCGCTTGCGCGTCCATACCCAGCCGCCCTCCTCAGTCGGGCAAACCGACTCGACCCAGCGGCCCGCGCCGATCCGCAGCTCCGCGCGGCCGAGCTTCGAATCGATCCAGGTGACGACTCCGTCGTCATCGGAGCCCAGCGGCCATGCCGACCGGTCGGCCGCGAGGCTCCACACCTCCCCTCGTCCAAAGGGCGGGTGCTTGCGCGTCTGCTCGGTCATCTCGCCGCTCTCCCGATCAACGATCGCCCAGAAGGTCTGACCGACGATCCCGACCTGGGCGCGCGCCGCGCAGAGCATGAACTCGTCGCAGAAGACGCCAACGTAGCGCCACTTCTTGCGGATCCGCCGGCCCGGGCCGAGCAGCGGCAGTCGCGAGTCCGGCGGCAGCGGCAGGTTCTCGGGCCGGCCGGGCCCGGGGCCGCGCCAGGGCAGGCCGGCCGTGCGGGCGGAGTCGGCCTCGGCGCGGCTCTCGGTGCTCATCCCGAGACCGTATTCGCTTGGCGTCCGGCACAATTAGAGCGAACGCTCTATTATCTCCCGGGACATGGCTCGCACCCGGCTTCACAGCGACGACGTCGTTCTCGACGCGGCCGCCGAGCTCGCCCTCTCGAGCGGCGCCCGCTCGGCAAGCGTGAGCGCCATCGCGAGTCGCAGCGGCGCCCCGGTCGGCTCGCTGTACCACCGCTTCGGCTCGCGCGACGGCGTGCTCCGCGCCGCCTGGGAGCGGGCCGTGCGCCGCTTCCACGCCGCCTACCTGCCGGACGAGGCGCCGGGCCCGGACCCGCTCGCGACCGCGGCGGCGATGGCGGCCGCCGTCGCCCGCTTCGCGGCGTCGGAGGAACCCGCGGCGCGTCTCTTGCTCACGCTGCGGCTCGAGGATCTGCTCGACCGCCCCACCCCGCTCGAGCTCGAGCGACTCAATGCCGAGCTCGCGGCGACAATCCGCACGCTCGCTCGCTCGCTTGGCGTCAGCGCCGAGCGGGTCCGCATGGCCGTCGTCGACCTGCCCTACGGGACGGTTCGCCGCCATCTCTCCGAGGGGCGCCTCCCCGGCCCTGCGGTCGAGGCCGAGCTCGCCGCTGCGGCCCGCGATCTACTCGCCGGTGGCCGCCGATGATCCCCTGGCCCGATGCCGTGCGCAACTGGGGCACGACCCCGGCCGAACGCCGCAGCCACTTCGGCTGCGAGGAGCTCGTCGCCGAGCCCGACGACGTGCTCTTCCGCGGGGTCGATGTCGCCGCACCAGCCCCGATCGCCTATCGCTGGATCTGCCAGATGCGGATTGCGCCCTACTCCTATGACCTGCTCGACAACCGCGGCCGGCAGAGCCCGCAGCGGCTGATCTCGGGCCTCGACGACCTCGAGCCCGGCCAGCGGATCGCGTCGATCTTCCGCGTCGTCTCGTTCGAGCCCGGCCGCCGCGTGACGATGCTGACCAGGGGCAAGGTCTTCGGGCTGACGAGCTGCACCTACAGGGCCGATCCGGTGCCCGGCCGGCCGGAGCGCTCCCGGATCGTCGCTCGGCTCGCGATCCGCTACCCGCGCAACGCGATCGGGACGCTGATGTCGGTCGTCCTGCCGCCGGGCGACCTCGTGATGATGCGGCGCCAGCTGCTCAACTTCGCCGGCCTCGCCGCGCGAACCGCGGCCGATGCGCGGGTCCTCGCCGCCGATGCCGGCGGCGCCTCGCTACTCGATCTTCGCGATCAGGTCGCCGGAGTTGATCGCGGCGCCCGACCTCGACGGCGAGCGAGGTGACCTTGCCGCTGCGGTGGGCGGTGATCTCGTTCTCCATCTTCATCGCCTCGATGACGACGATCAGAGCGCCCTCCTCGACCTCGTCGCCCTCGGCGACCTCGACCTTGAAGATCGAGCCCTGCAGCGGCGCGACGAGGTCCTCGCTCGCCGATGCGGCGGCCGCCGCCGGCCTTCTTCTCGCGCTTCGGCGGCCGCTTGCCCGCGCGCGGCGGCACCGCCGCCGCCGACGGCCAGGGCCTCGCCCATGACCTTGACCCGAAGAGCTTGCCGCCGACCTCGACCTTGTACTCGCGGGTGGTCAGCTCAGCCGACGCCATCCCCGTTCGTCGCTCGGCGCGGGCGCGGCCTCGGGAGCGAGCGACTTGAGCCACTCCTGGTCCTCGGTCAGGTCGCGGCAGGTCTCGCCGTTCGCCCACTGCTCGGTCTGCATGATCGCCGTGTGGAAGGGGATCAGCGTCGTCAGCGTGCCGACGTCGTACTCGCCGAGCGCCCGGATCATGCGCCGCGGTCGCCTTCTCGCGGTCGACGTCCCAGGTGATCAGCTTGGCGACCATCGGGTCGTACAGCGGCGTCACCTCGCCGCCGCGCTCGAGCCCCGAGTCGACGCGGACGCCGGGGCCCGACGGCTCCTTGTAGGCGTCGACCGGGCCGGGCGCGGGCGCGAAGTTCATGTGCGCGGCCTCGGCGTTGATCCGGCACTCGATCGCGTGGCCGCGCAACTCGACGTCCTCCTGGTAGATCGAGAGCGCGCTCGCCGGCGGCGATCCGGATCTGCTCGCGGACGATGTCGACGCCGGTGACCATCTCGGTCACGCAGTGCTCGACCTGGACGCGGGTGTTCATCTCGAGGAAGAAGTACTCCTCGCCGACCTGCAGGCCCTCGATCGTGCCGGCGCCGCGGTAGTCGACGGCGCGGGCGGCCTCCTTGGCGATCCTGCCGATCCGCTCGCGCATCTCCTCGTCGACGCGCGGCCCGGGCGCCTCCTCGATCAGCTTCTGGTGACGGCGCTGGATCGAGCAGTCGCGCTCGCCGAGGTGGATCACGTTGCCGTGGGCGTCGGCGAGGACCTGGACCTCGACGTGGCGCGGGTCCTCGAGGTAGCGCTCGAGGTAGACGCGGTCGTCGCTGAAGAACTTCTCGCCCTCGCGGGCGGCACCCTCGAAGGCGTCGGCGAGATCGTCGGCGGTCGAGCGCGACGCGGAAGCCCTTGCCGCCACCGCCGCCGACCGCCTTGCAGGCGATCGGGAAGCCGATCTCCTCGGCCGCCTTCGCCGCCGCCTCGACGTCGGCGACGGGGCTGGTGTCGCCGGGGACGATCGGGACGCCGGCCTCCTGCATGATCTCGCGGGCCGTGGTCTTCGAACCCATCGCGTCGATCGCGTCGGCCGGCGGGCCGATCCAGGTGATGTCGGTCTCGCCGATCCGGCGCGCGAACTCGGCGTTCTCGGCGAGGAAGCCGTAGCCCGGGTGGATCGCGTTGGCGCCCGGCCTGCTCGGCGACCTCGAGGATCTTGTCGATGTTCAGGTAGCTCTCGGCCGGCACGGCGGGCCGAGCAGGAAGGCCTCGTCGGCGAGGCGCACGTGCGGGGTCTCGCGGTCGGCCTCCGAGTAGACGGCGATCGCGCCGATTCCCATCTCCTTCAGCGTCCGCATGACGCGGATCGCGATCTCGCCGCGGTTGGCGACAGGACCTTTTCGAACATAGACATAGGCGCGGGAGAATAGTCGGCGCGCGCCCGGCAGGCGGACACTCCCCGGTCGCTACGATCCCGGCGATATGAGTGAGACCACCGCGGAGACCGGCGAAGAAGGACCAGCGACCGGCCAACCGAAGCCCGGCGCCCGCCCCGCGCAGCCGACGACGGCGGCCGAGCTCGAGCGCAGCATCCGCCTGATCCGCAGAGCGATCGCCGTCGGCATCGTCCTGATCGCGGCGATGACCTTCGTCTTCGTCGCCTTCCTCGACGCCCCGGCCGTCCCTCTGATCCCGCTGGCCGCGGTCGTCGTCGTCGTCGATCTGGTGATGCTCTACAGCTTCACCCGCCAGCGCCGGAGGGCGTTGGCAGCCCTGGAGCGCAATTCGAGATACCCCGCGCACGCCCGGACGCGGAGGCGCCCCTGGCGCCGGAGCGGAGGACGTGGCGCGTGTATCAGAACTCCGGGAAGCTGTCGCCCGACGTCGAGCGCCTCGAGGGCGTCGCCGACCATGCGGTCGAGAGCCGAGCGGACGACCAGGTCGTTCTCGATCACGATCGCCTGGAACCAGGGCAGATCGACGGTGACGCCGCTCGCCTTGCTCGTGCCATGGAAGCGGATGCGGAGGATCGCGACCTCACCCTCGCGGGCGTAGGACTCGATCTCGACGTGCACGTCCTCCCATGGCTCGTGCAGGTGCTTCCAGAACTCACGAAAGCCGTCGTGGCCGTAGTAGACCGGCTTCGTTCCAGGGAACGAGGCGAGGTATGCCACTCGACATCGGGCGACATGAACTCCAGGGTCTTGTCGAGGTCGCCCTCGTTCCAGGTCGCGTATCCGGCCCGGATCCTCTCGAGCATCGATTCCGCCATCTGCCGACCACACTAACGAGCCCGCGCCGGCGGGCCTCAGCCGCTGCCGCGCTCGCCCACCGGGTTGTCGACCCACCTGGCGCCTGCGGCCTGTCCCGGCGACTGCCGCCCTCGATCTCGGCGCGGCCGGCGGAGCGCTCGAGCTCGGCGTTGAGCTCCTGCCCGAAGAGCAGCGCGTGTTCGAGATCCAGACCCAGAGCAGGAAGACGATCATGCCGCCGAGGCTGCCGTAGGTCGCGTTGTAGGAGCCGAAGTGCGAGGCGTAGAAGCCGAACGCGACCGAGGCAAGGATCCAGGCACAGACGGCGACGACGCTGCCGGGCGCTGATCCAGCGGAAGCGCGGGGCTACGTCCGGGGCCCAGTGGTAGAGGACCGCGAACACGAAGGAGACGACGAGGATCATCACGGGCCACTTGACGATCCCCCAGACCGTCACGGCGGTGCCGCCGATGCCGATCTCGTCGCCGATCGTGCTGCGCCACGGGCCCTGTGACGACGAGGCTGACGAGCAGCAGCGAGAGCAGCATGACCATGAGCAGGGTCATGCCGACCTGCTGCGGGCGCAGCTTCCAGAAGGGCGGCTCTCCTCGACCGCGTAGACGACGTTGCCGGCGCGCGTGAAGGCGCCCAGGTAGCCCGAGGCCGACCACAGCGCGCCGATCAGGCCGATGCTGAGCACGGCGCCCGCGCCGCCTGCCGTGGTCAGGTTCTCGATCGGCTCGCGGAAGGTGTCGACGGCGGACTGCTGGCCGAGGTCGCCGATGATGCTCCAGCATCGAGTCGGTCGTCTCGGGCTGCTGGCCGAAGAGACCGAGCAGCGAGACGAGCACGAGCAGCCCCGGAAAGACGGAGAGCACCGAGTAGTAGGTGAGGGCCGCGGCCCAGTCGGTGACGTTGTCGGCCTGGAACTCCGCGAAGGTGCGCTTGGCGACGCGGCATGAAGCCTGCGATCGGCGCCGGCGATCCGGCGGCTCGGCATGCGCCTCCCGGCCCGCGCCTCAGTCGTCTTCGGCGGCGCTGTCTTCACCGGGCCAGACGCCGGTCGCCGCGCTCGAAGCCCTTGGCGCCACCGCGCCGGATCGACGGCGCGCACCGCTCCGAAGATCGCCCCCATCAGGGCCGCCGAGCCCACGACCTCGATCCACGCCGGCCTCGCGATCCTCGGGGTCGGCCGGCTCGCCGGAGCCGATCAGCCGCCCAGGCCCGCTCGAAGAGTCGGCTGGCGACGAAGGCCGGTCAGGGCGCCGACGAGGATGCCGACGGGCTTGTAGAGGATCTTGACGGCCATCTCGACCGTCACTTACCCGGCTCGGTGAGGCCGAAACGGCGCGCACGAAGCGCGATCGGCGGCTGCCTCAGGCCGCCAGCGCAGCCTCGGAGTCGCCCTCGCCGACCCAGATCACCTGATCGCGGGCGGGGCCGACGCCGACGAGCTTGATCGGGACGCCGGACGAACTCGCTCGATGTAGCGCAGGTAGTCGCGGGCGGCCTCGGGCAGGTCCTCGCTCGGAGCGGGCGTCGCCGAGGTCCTCGCTGCCAGCCCGGGCAGCGTCCTCGTACTCGGCGCGCGGCGTGGTGCAGGACCGACTGGTGGTAGGGGAACTCCTCGAAGGTGGCGCCCTCCTCGCCGCGGTAGCGGACCGCGACCCGCAGAGCTCGTCGAGGCCGCTGAGCACGTCGAGCTTGGTCATCACCAGGCCGGTCATGCCGTTGAGCCGGACCGCGTAGCTGAGCGCGACCAGATCGAGCCAGCCGCAGCGGCGGGCGCGGCCGGTGGTCGTGCCGACCTCGTGGCCGACGCTGCCGAGGTGCTCGCCGACCTCGTCGTCGAGCTCGGTCGGGAACGGGCCCGAGCCGACCCGGGTCGAGTAGGCCTTGGTGATCCCCCAGACGTCGTCGATGTCGCGCGGGCCGACGCCGGCGCCGATGCAGGCCGCGCCCGGCGACCGGGTTCGAGGAGGTGACGAAGGGATAGGTGCCGTGGTCGAGGTCGAGGAGGACGCCCTGGGCGCCCTCGAAGAGGACCTCGCGTGCCGGCGTCGAGCGCATCCCAGCAGAGGTGGGCGGTGTCGGCGATGTGGGGCTCGAGGCGGTGGCCGTAGGTGACGTACTCCTCGGTCATCGCGTGCAGGTCGAGCGCCGGGTCCTTGGCGTGCGGGCGCAGCATCTGCCGCTTCGGCTCCATCGCGGCCATGATCTTCTTGCGCAGGATCTTCTCGTCGAGCAGGTCCTGGACCCGGATCCCCAGGCGCGAGGCCTTGTCCGCGTAGCAGGGGCCGATGCCGCGCCGCGTGGTGCCGATCTTGAGGCTGCCGAGCTGCGCCTCGCCGGCCGTGTCGAGGAGCACGTGGTAGGGCATGATCAGGTGCGCGTTGGCGCTGATCCGCAGGTTGCCGACGTGACGACGCCCGCGGCGCTTCAGGCCCTCGATCTCGTCGATGATGATCTTCGGGTCGATGACGACCCCGTTGCCGATCGACGCAGGTCGTGCCCGGGTGCAGGATCCCGGACGGGATCAGGTGCAGCTTGAACTCCTCGTCGCCGCGGACGATCGTGTGGCCGGCGTTGTTGCCGCCCTGGAAGCGCACGACGAGCTCCGCCCGCTCGGCGAGCAGGTCGGTGACCTTTCCCTTTCCCTCATCGCCCCACTGGGCGCCGACGATCACGAGTCCCGGCATCGAGCGGGCAGATTACGAGAGTCGGGCTCGACGGCGAGCGACCGTCGCGGCGCTCGTCCGGCGTGCCGGCGCCGGGGCGCGAGCTGGACGCGCCGGTCGTCGCCGCGCAGCACCAGCGGGTCGCCGCAGATCTCGGTCAGCCGCGAGACGATCCGCTCGCCGAGCTGCTCGTACAGCTCCGGCTCCTCGAGGTTGGTGGTGACGACGATCGAGCGCTGGTCGCTGTAGCGGCGGTCGATGATCGAGTAGAGCTGCTCGAGCACCCACTCGGTCCGGTTCTCGGCGCCGAGGTCGTCGAGGTGGAGCAGGTCGACGGAGACCAGCCGGTTGAAGAAGGTGAAGTAGGTGTCCTCGCCGGCCTCGCCGTCGAAGGTGCGCCGGATCCGGGCGAGCAGCTCCGGCAGCGAGTAGATCGCCGCGGTGCGGCCGGCGTCGAGCGCCGCCTTCGAGACGAGCATCGCCAGCGTCGTCTTGCCGGTGCCCGGTCGTCGCCCTGCAGCCACAGGCCCGCGCCCGTCGTCGAGCCGCTCGTCGATCCGCTCGCAGAACTCGCGCACCTCGGCGACCTTGCTGCGGGTGTCGGCTCGCGCGGCCATCTCGGAGACCGGCGGGCGGTCGAAGGAGACGCCGCGGAAGCGCTTCGGCAGCGTCGCCGCAGACGCCCCGCGCGCGGGCCCGCTCGACGCTCCGCTCGCGGCACTCGCAGGGCTCTGGCGACGTCGCTCCTCGTCGACGATCCAGCCGCTGCCGTCGCAGACGCCGAGCGGGCAGGCGCGCGCGCGGCTGCGGCTGCGGCCGGCGACTCGGGCGGCGGCTGCGTCGTCGGCGCCGCGCGCCGGCGCCGGAGACCGCGCCTCAGCGGCGACCTCGGGCAGCGAGGCCTCGAGCCGGCCACGCGGGGCGGGCGCTCGGCGCTCAAGCCGCCTCGCCCATCTCGCCGGCGCGCTCGCTCGTCCTCGCGCGACATGCTCACGAAGCGCGGGTACTGGGGCTGGAAGACGAGCGGCACCTTGCCGATCGGCCCGTTGCGGTGCTTGGCGATGATCAGGTCGGCCTCGCCCTGGCGCTCGGAGTCCTCGGTTCGTAGTAGTCGTCGCGGTAGATGAAGGAGACGATGTCGGCGTCCTGCTCGATCGAGCCGGACTCGCGCAGGTCGGAGAGCATCGGCACCTTGTCGGGCCGCTGCTCGGGGGCGCGGGAGAGCTGGCAGAGGGCGATCACCGGGACCTCGAGCTCGCGCGCGAGCACCTTCAGGCCACGGCTCATCTGGCCGACCTGCTCGACGCGGCCGGCGCGCGTGTCCTCGGCGCGCATCAGCTGGATGTAGTCGACGATGATCAGCCCGAGGCCGCCGGAGCTCGACATCAGCCGCCGCGCCTTGGCGCGCAGGTCCATCAGGCTCAGGTCGGAGGAGTCGTCGATCCACAGCGGCGCCTCGGTCAGCTCGTTGCAGGCCTCGCAGCACCTTGTTCCAGTCCTTGGTCGACCTGGCCCTTGCGCAGCTTGTCGGAGGAGATCCGGGCCCGCGAGGCGATGAAGCGGTGGGCGAGCTCGGTCTCCGACATCTCGAGCGAGAAGAAGGCGACGGGCTGCTTCGCCTTCCAGGCGACGTTCTCGGCGATGTTGCAGACGAGGCTCGACTTGCCCATCGCCGGGCGGGCGGCGAGCACGATCAGGTTGCCGGGCTGGAAGCCGCCGGTCATCTCGTCGAGGCGAGCGGAAGCCGGACGGGCGTGCCGGTCATGCTCCGACTCGCCGCATGCGCGAGCTTCTCGAGCCGCTCGGTCTCGTGCACGAGGATGTCGCCGAGCGCGCTGAACTCGCGACGCCTGATCGTCGCGGGCGACGTCGAAGAGCAGCTTCTCGGCCTGCTCGACGAGCTCGCGCGGCTCGGCCTCGCGGCCGTGGATCGAGCTCTGGATCTGCTGCGCGGCGCTCGAGCAGGCGGCGCAGCAGCGCGTTCTGGCGGACGATCTGCGCGTAGTGGCCGGCGTTGCCGGGGACCGGCGGTGCTCGAGGCGAGCCCGTAGATCAGCTCGGCGCCGCCGACCTCCTCGAGCTGGCCCTCGGTGCGCAGCAGCTCGGCGACCGTGAGCGCGTCGATCGCCTCGCCGCGGCCGTCGAGCTCGCGGATCGCCTGGTGGATGATCCGGTGCCGCGGCCGGTAGAAGTCGTCGGGCTCGAGCCGCACGTCGATGACCGCGTCGAGCGGCCGTCTGCGAGACCATCATCGCGCCGAGCACCGACTCCTCGGCCTCGAGGTTCTGGGGCGGCAGGGCGGCCTCGCTCAGCGTTGCTCTCTTCGATCACGTCTCGTTCACTCCGGCTTGTCCGGTCGGGCGACCTGCCGCATCCACGGCGATCGTTCCTCTCCCATTGAAGGCGTGGGGAGGCGGCAACTCGCCCCCGCGCCCCGGAGGCGCTTCACGAAGAAATCACAACCGGGCGCCGCGGCGCGCGGCCGTGAAGTGGCTATTTGCGGTGAGTACCCGCGGCAGAAAATCCGCGCGCCCGGAATGCCCCGGGCGGCTGCGGCTACTTCTGCTCGGCGACGATCGTCTTGACCGCTGGCGGTGGCGCCGCCGGGGACCTCGATCTCGACCATGTAGGTGCCGATCGCGCGGATCGGATCCTCGAGCCGGATCTGCTTCTTGCTCGATCCGCAGGCCGCGGGCCTCGGCGATCGCGTCGCGCGATCTCCTTGGACGTCGACCGAGCCGAAGAGCTTGCCGTCCTCGCCGGCGCGATGGTTGATCGTCAGCACGGTCTTCGAGAGCAGCGCCGCCGTCTCGCCGGCACGCTCGAGCGCCTCGCGGGCGGCCTTCTCGGCGGCCTCGCGGCGGCGCTCGGCCTCCTCGAGGGCAGCCCTTGGTCGCGGGCTGGGCGAGCTTGCGGGGGACGAGGAAGTTGCGCAGGTAGCCGGGCGAGACGTCGACCGCCTCGCCGGCGCTGCCGAGACCCTCGACGTCTTGCAGCAGGATCGCCTGTGCCATCTCAGCCTCCCGGTCTAGCTGCGCTCGCCGACGTACGGCAGCAGCGCCGACCTCACGGGCCCGCTTGACCGCGAGCGCCAGCTGGCGCTGGTGGCGGCGGGAGAGGCCGGTGACGCGGCGCGAGCGGATCTTGCCGCGATCGGAGATGAAGCGGCGGATCGTCGCCAGGTCCTTGTAGTCGATCTCCTCGACGTTGAGCTTGGTGTACTTGCGAGGCCGGTTGCGGTCGAAGCCTCGACGGCCTCCACCACCACCCCGGCGCGGCGCGGGAGCGGCCATCAGCGCTCGACCGCCTTTCCGTTGTTGAAGTGCGTGCGCATTGCGGCCGCGCATTGTAGGGACAGCGCGAAGTTCCGTCAGAAAGACAACGGGCCCCAAGCTCTGTCCACCCCCAACTAGGGCGCCTCGTGTCCGCGAACGTCGCGTCTGACGGCGACACGAGCAGGGACGTGAAGAGGGCGGGCCGGGGTCGGCAGCCGCGTGCCCTGGCGAGTGCCGGACGAGTGCAGAACGTTCGACGCGGCCGGCGCCGCGTAGCAGCGCTACGCAAGCCGGCCGCGGCGGACGTTATGTGCCGTCCGGCGCCGTCAGGGCACGCGGATGACGGCCTCGGTTCGCCCTAGAAAGGAATGTCGTCGTCGTCCGAGGCGGACCCACCGCCACCGCCGCCGACCGGGACGGGGTCGCCGAAGTCGGAGGTGTCGGCCGGGACGTCGCTCTGCTGCGGCTGGAAGCCGCCTCCACCTCCACCTCCGCCGCCTCCCTGGCCCTCGGAGCCGTCACGGGAGCCGAGGAACTGGACGACGTTGGCGATGATCTCGACCTTCGAGCGCTTCTGGCCGTCCTGGTTCTCCCACGAGCTCCAGGCGAGGCGGCCGTCGACGGCGACGGGCCGGCCCTTGGAGAGGTAGGTGGCGCAGTTCTCGCCCTGGCTGCCGAAGACGGTGACGTCGAAGAAGTTGGGCTTCTCCTCCCACTCGCCGGTCTGCTGGTTCTTCTGGCGGTGGTTGACGGCCACGCCCGAGCTTGCAGACGGACATGCCGCCTCCGGTGCTGCGCAGCTCCGGGTCGCGGGTCAGGTTGCCGGTGATCGTCACTCGGTTGATGTTCGCCATTTCGCGTTCTCCTCTTGCGTTTTCTTAGCTGCTCACCGAGTGTAAGGACCGGCACGGCGCGTTCTCTCCCCCCTGATCTGGACACGTCGGCGATCACCCCGCAAGCTGCGGGATTTCGAGTCGGAGCGCCGGGGGGCCGGCTGGGTCGCGGGACCGCTACTCGCCGGCGCCGGGATCGGCGGCGGCGGGCTCGGCCGGAGCCGGCGCCGCCGGGCAGCGGGGTGCCGGAGCGGCAGGTGCTCGGCAGCGGCGGCCGGAGCTTCGGGCGCTGGAGCCGCTCGGAGCGCCGAGTCCTCGCGCGGGCGGCGCGGGCCACGATCGTCGCGGCCGCCGCGATCGTCGCGACGGCGACCGCGCGGCGCGCTCGTCGTCCTCGTCGCGGCGCATGATCTGCTCGGTGTCGGGCGGCACCATCGATCGGCGCGTCGGCCTCGACCTTGAAGATCCGGAAGC
Organism: uncultured Solirubrobacterales bacterium; assembly: GCA_963774395.1. GTDB lineage: Bacteria > Actinomycetota > Thermoleophilia > Solirubrobacterales > 70-9 > CAXMST01. The sequence continues at coordinate 101,171 of CAVZET010000004.1, forward strand.
GGAGCACGCCGTCGGTGATCTTCAGGTTGTGGTCGAGGTCGTCGAGCAGCGGCTTCTCGCCGCTGAAGCGGAAGAAGCGGTAGTCGGCCTCGGCGCGTTGCTCGATCTCGTAGGCCATCTTGCGCAGGCCCCAGTTCGTCGTCGTGCGAGATCGTGCCCTTCGAGCTCGACAGGCGCTCGCGCGTGTCGGCGGCGATCTTCTCGCGCTGCTCGTCCCCGGCCTGCGGGTCGAGCATCAGAATGAGTTCGTAACTGGAGGTAGCCAAAACGGCGCGCCACTATAGCGGGGATGGGCTGCTTCCCCCGTCCGCAAGCCGCTGCGGGCGCGGGGCGCGCCCGGCGGCCGTGGGGTTCGGAGGGCATGTCGCGGATGCGGATCAACTGGCGCGCCGCCCTTGGGCCGCTTGCCCTGCTCGCCTGCCTCGCCGTGCTACCCGTGCTCGCCCAGGCGATGCTGAGCGGTGGCGAGCCCCGAGCCGCTCGATCCGAAGATCGGCTTGCCGACGCCGGCCGAGCTGGCGACGTGCCCGGGCGGCGGCGAGGCGGCGACGGCGGCAACGAAGCCGCGCCGCGAAGTCCGGGCGGGAGCACTCGCCGGCGGCGGGGATGGTTTGGCGGTTCGAGAGTCCCCGCGGCAGCAAGGGAGGTGGACGGCCGGGGCACCACGACGAAGCCGCGGCGACGATCCGCCGGCGGCTCAGGTCGCTGTCCGGCCGCATCGTCGTCCGCGCCCGCTGCGCCGGTCGTGGCTCCCCCGTCGACACCCGCCGTCGCGCCGACTGTGCCCGCGCCCGCTGTCACTCCTGCGCCGGCGCCGCGATCCGGCGGTGCGTCGGCAGGCGGCGGACCCTCGGCCGGCTACCGCGAGTTCGGGCCCTGAGCCGATAGATGGCACATCGACCCCCGTATAGCGGGGACAATGTGGCATCTAACGCTCGACCGAGCGCAGCGGGTTACCGGTAAGCCGGGCCGGTGGCTGCGGCGGGGCTGCCGGCGCGCTTGGCCTCGATGTCGGCGAGCTGGCCGTCGATCCAGGTGCCGGGGTCGGTCGAGTCGATGATCTCGCGCAGCCGGTCGGCGCGGCGCCGGCGCTCCTCGGGCTCCATCGTCAGCGCCCGGTGGATCGCCTCCGACCTGCTCGGCGATGTCGAAGGGGTTGACGCGTGAGCGCCGCCTCGCCGAGCTCGACGTGGGCGCCGGTGTTCTCGCTCAGCATCAGGACGCCGTCGCGGGTGTTGACCGCCGGCGCCTCCTTGGCGACGAGGTTCATGCCGTCGAAGAGCGAGTTGACGATCAGCAGGTCGAAGTGCTTGTAGCGGGCGACCGCCTCGTGGAAGTTCTCGTAGATCCGCAGGTCGATCGGCATCCAGTCGGTGGTCCCGTGCCGGTGGTTGACGACCGCGACCAGCGCCTCGATCCGCTCCAGGTACTCCTGGTACTCGGGCACGTCCTGCCGCGAGGGCTGCAGGTGGGCGATGAAGGTGACCCGCTCGTGGAACTCGGGGTGATCGGAGAGGAACTGGTCGAAGGCGGTGAAGCCGCGCAGGATGTTCTTCGAGAGGTCGGCGCGATCGACGCGGATGATCAGGTGCTCGCGGCGGCGGAAGAGCAGCTCGCGCTCGTAGTTGACGATCGCGTTCGAGTCGGCGACGCGCGCGCAGGCGGGCCGAGTCGACGCCGAGCGGATAGGCGCGGCACCAGGTCTCCCCGCCCTCGTGGCGGACGACGTCGCGGGTGTAGTCGACCTCGAAGCCGATCAGCTCGCGGCAGCAGTCGAGGAAGTTGTGGACGTAGGAGGGCAGGTGGAAGCCGATGATGTCGTTGGCCAGCAGGCCCCTGTAGATCTGCTCGCGCCAGCGGCTCGGGATCACGCGCCAGGCATCCGCGTGGGGCCAGCGGGATGTGGACGAAGTGGTGCAGGAAGGCGTCGGGGCGCTCGGCCCGGATCAGGCCCGGCGCCGTGTACAGGTGGTAGTCGTGGAGCATCACCAGGGGCTCGTGCTGGTCGGCGATCCGGTTGATCACGCAGGCGGCGATGTCCTCGTTGACGACCGGTAGCCGCGCTCCCACGCCTCCTTCTCCTCGGCGCGGATGTCCGGCGCGTTCGACAGGTCCCACAGGTAGTGCTGGATGAACCACAGGTGCGGGTTGGCGATCACGTTGTAGAAGAGGTCGTAGGCCTCGGGATCGGAGGCGACCATCTCGACGTCGTAGGAGATCCCGTCGAGCTCGACCGAGACCGGCCCGCCGGCCTCCTCGCAGACGGCGACGTCCTCGTCGCTCATCGCCGAGGCGACCCAGAGCACGCGCCTGTGCGAGGCGAGCCCGCTGAGCGCCGTGACCAGCCCACCGCCACCCCGGCGCACGATCCGCTCGCCGTCGGGAGCGCGATCGAACTGCGCCGGCCCCCTGTTCGAGACGATGATCAGCGGCTGATCGGAGGCCATAGCCGGGAGGCTAGCCCAACCTCTAGCCGCGGCTTTGGCGGAGTCGATCGATGCCGCGGTCGAGCGCCGCGAGAATCGCCTCGTGCAGGCCGGCGTTTGCCGCCGCCACGCACGACATCTGGAACTCGTGACCGGAGCCGAGCAGCGGTCGGTCGTCGAGCGGCCGGCCGTCGGCGTCGCTGACGACCGCCCCCGCCTGCTCGAGGATCAGGACCGCCGCAGCGAGGTCGTAGGGGGAGTTGTTGAGCACGGCGCCACGGCCGACGCGCTCGAACTCGGCGCGCATGCCCTCGACGTCGTCGACGATCCGCGGGCCCGGGCTCGACGTAGGCGTCCATCTGCCCGGTCAGGACCCGGGTCATGTCGAAGCAGGCCGAGCCGAGGTCGAACGTGCCGCCCGCGACCGAGGAGGAGTCGACGAGCTCGGCGAGCACGATCGCGGTCTCGACGACCGGCCGGCCGCGGAACCCGTAGGTCCACAGCATCCGCTCGATCGAGGTCGACTCGCCGAGCGCCGGGGCGGGCTCGACGCCCGGCGCCACGAACCGCGAAGAACGACGGCGCCGCTGCGGATCTCGCGGATCAGCCCGACCTCGACGTCGCGCATCCGCGGACCGGACGCACCGGCTCCGTCCCCTGCCAGCGGGCGGCGGCGATCGAGACGCAGGCGGACTCGAGCCCCGCCATCGCCGGGCGGGTGCCGTCGATCGGGTCGACGACCAGCACCCACTCGGGCTCGCCCTCGCCGGTGATCGAGGCCGCGGTCCTCCGAGTAGAAGGCGACGGCCGGCGCGCGCTCGGCGAGGAACGCCTCGAGACGGGCCTCGGCGCGCTCGTCGATCGCGAAGGTGACGTCGCCGCCGGCGCCGTCGCCGGAATGCTCGCGACCCTCGCGCCGGCCCATCGCAGGCAGCACCTCGGCGCGCAGGACCTCGCCGAGGTCGAGCACGAGGTCGGCGAGCTCGTGCCGCAAGCTCAGGCCCCCCGGATCAGTCCTGGGGCCGCGCCGCCAGCGTCACTTCGACCTGCTGGTGCTTGCCGTCGCGGATGATGTCGAGCTTGATCTTGTCGCCCGGCTCGTGCTGGGCGATCAGCCGCGAGACGTCGGTCTCGGACTTGAGCTCCGTCCCGTCGACGGCGACGATCACGTCGCCGCCGGTCTTGATCGTGCGGCCCTGGAACTCGATCGAGTCGCCGTTGGTGCCACGGATGCCGGCCTCGGCGGCGGGGCTGCCGTCGACGGTCTTGACGACGAGCGCCCCGGTCGGCGCGTCGATGCCGAGCTTGTCGGCGAGCTGCGGATAGAGCGGAACGGTGGTGACGCCGACGAAGGGGTAGGCGGCCTGGCCGTCGTCGCGAAGGTCGTCGATCGAGCGCTTGACCAGATCGGAGGGGACCGCGAAGCCGACGCCCTCGTTGCCGCCCGAGGTCGTGTTGATCTGCTGGTTGATCCCGATCACCTCGCCCTGCGGGTCGATCAGCGGACCGCCCGAGTTGCCCGGGTTGATCGAGGCGTCCGTCTGGATCGCGCCGTCGATCTTGAACTTGGTGAGCGAGTCGATCGATCGATCGGTCGCCGAGACGATCCCGACCGAAAGCGACTGCTCCTCGCCGAAGGGGCTGCCGATCGCCGCGACGGGCGTGCCGACCTGCGACCGACGAGCTCGAGCCGATCTTCAGCGGCTGCAGGTCGAGCCCGTCGGGATTGACCTTGAGCAGGGCGACGTCGGCGTCGGGGTCGAAGCCGACGATCTTCGCCTCGACCTGGTTGCGGTCGGGGAACTCGACGTAGACCTGATCGGCGGCGTGGAGCGGCCCGCCCGAGCCGCCGGTCTGCTCGGCGTCGGTGACGACGTGCGCGTTGGTGACGATCTCGCCATCGTTGGAGATCACGAAGCCGGATCCCTGGCCGCCGCCGCCGCCGAGCGAGTTGGGATCGCCGAAGATCGAGAGGATCGTGACGACGCCGGGCGCCGCGTCGGCGTAGAGCTTGCGGGCGTCGAAGACGCCGCTCGGAGTGGAGCTGCCGTCGCCGACCGTCGCCGTCGTGGTGGTCGTGGAGATGGTCGAGGGCCCGGAGCCCGCCTTCGCCGAGCCCGTGGACGAGGTGGTGGTCGTCGTCGAGCTGCCGCTGCTGCCACAGCCGGCGATCACGGCGAGCGCGAGGACGAGCAGCGCGAGCACGGCAAGCCGCGCTGCGGGCCGCGGACGCGGCGAGCCGTGGGTGCGGAGCTCATCAAGCTGGGCCGTCGATGGTTGCGCCGGCCGCGGGCAGGGTCAGCGAGAAGACGGAGCCACCCTTGCCGCCGGCCGCCGGGGAGACGACGCGGAGCTCGCCGCCCATCAGCCGGGCGAGCTCGCGCGAGATCGCCAGGCCGAGTCCGGAGCCCCCCGGATCGGCCGTGTGGAACCGATCGAAGATGCGCTCGAGCTGATCGGCGGGGATGCCCGGGCCGTCGTCGGCGACCGAGGCCGTCGTGACCTCGGGGTTCGTGTCGGTGGAGAAGGTGATGGTCGTTCCGGGAGGGGTGTGCTTGATCGCGTTGTCGATGAGGATACGGATGATCTGCATCGTCCTCGTCCGATCCGCTTGTGCAAGCGGTTTGCCGCCGGCCGCTCCGTCGATGTGGACCTCGGAGCCGGCCCGCGCGGCGAGCGCCGCGAACTCGGCGGCGACGTCCGCGCCGACCTCGATCAGGTCCACCGGCTCGGCGCTCAGCGCGAGCCCATCGGCGTCGATCCGCGAGAGGTCGAGCAGGTCGGCGGCGAGCCTCTCGAGCCGGTCGACCTGCTCGCGCATCGTCCGCAGGAACTCGTCCCTGGTTTCCGGGTCGGGCTCCTCGTCCTCGAGCAGCTCGAGGAAGCCGCCGAGCGAGGCGATCGGCGTGCGCAGCTCGTGCGAGGCGTTGGCGATGAACTCGCGGCGGGCCGAGTCGAGCCGGGCGAGCTTGCCCTGCATCTCGTCGAAGGTCGTCGCCAGCTGGCCCACCTCGTCCTGAGAGTCGATCGGGATCGGCACGCTGAAGTTGCCGTCGGCGACCTGATCCGCGGCGACCTCGAGCCGGCGCAGCCGGCGCGCGTGGGCGCCCGCCGCGAACCAGGCGGCAAGCAGCGCCGCCGCCAAGGCGATGCCGCCCGCGATGATGATCTGCCGGCGGATCAGCGAGACGTTGTCCTCGACCTCGGCGAGCGGCGTCGAGTAGACCGCGACCCAGACCGGCTTCCCCGCCTGGGCGATCGGCACCGAGGTCTGCGCGTCCCCACCGCCCGGTGACGCCGCTGTTGATCACGTTGTCGGTGATCGCGGCGTCGACCGTCGGGTAGTCGGCGAGCACCGCCTCGGCATCGGACTGCGAGTCGGCGAGGACGAAGTCGGGCCGGCCGTTCTGGACCGCGAGCAACGTCACGCGCGCGTCGGCGAGATCCGAGCCGCGACGGGCGAGGCGGGCGAGCTTCGCCGGGTCCTGCGGGCCGGCCGCGGCGCGCTCGAAGCTCGAGCGCTCCTGGGCGCCGGCCTGCTCGAGCCGCTGCAGGCGCTCGGCGGTCAGCGAGGAGCTGAGCTGCGGGACCACGTACAGGTAGACGAAGGCGACAGCGCCGGCCGTGATCGTGAAGAAGAGGAGGACGAGCTGCGCGCGAACGCTGTTGCGGATCGAAGCCGGCACGGCCGGGCAGGCGCTCATCACTCAGCCCTCGTCCTCGCGGAAGCGGTAGCCGACCCCGCGAACGGTGAACAGATACTCGGGGGCGCTCGGCTCGGGCTCGATCTTCTTGCGCAGGTGGCGGATGTGGACGTCGATCGTGCGCGGGTCGCGGTAGGCGCTGTCGCCCCAGACCCGCTCGAGCAGCGTCTGGCGGTCGAGCACCCGGCCGGGTGCGCGGGCGAGCGCGGCGAGGATCTCGAACTCGACGTAGGTCAGCTCGACGGGCTCGCCCGCGCACGCGGACCGCGCGCCGCGAGAAGTCGATCTCGAGCTCAGCCGGTGCGATCATCTCCTCGCCGGCAACGCCGAGCATCTGCGTGCGGCGCAGCGCCGCCTTGACCCGGCTGCGGAACTCGCGAACGCTGAACGGCTTGGTGATGTAGTCGTCGGCGCCGATCTCGAGCCCGAGCACCTTGTCGACCTCGTCGTCGCGGGCGGTGAGCATGATGATCGGCACCTGGCTGCGGGCACGCAGCCGCCGGCAGACCTCGATCCCGTCGAGGTGGGGCATCATCACGTCGAGGACGACGAGATCGAAGCGGCCCTCCGCGAAGCGGTCGAGCCCCTCGCGCCCGTCGCGCGCGGACACGACCTCGTAGCCCTCCTTGCGCAGCGGATAGCTGAGCAGCGTCTGGATCGACTCCTCGTCGTCGACGAGCAGGATCCGAGCCGTTGCCTCTCCCATGCGAGGAGCTTAGACGGGCCTTGAGGCGGCGACCGGAGCCGGGACCGGCGACTGGCCGCCGGCAACCAGGCCGCCTATCGGCCGGGCCCGGAGATGGCGTGTACTAGCTTGCTGCGGCGATGCTTGACCTCCGCATCTACAGGGCGGCCTTCGTGCCGGTGCTGGTCGCGGTCGTCGTGCTGATGTTCTCGCTCGACCCCGCACCGACCCAGCTCCAGGGGCCGGTCAGCACCCCTGCCTTCGAGGCCTCAGCCGCGGCGCGCCTGGCGCGCACGATCACGCAGCTCGCGCCCGACCGCACGCCGGGCTCGCAGGGTGACGAGGCCTCGGCGAAGTTCGTCCGCGAGCGGTTCGCCGCCGTGCAGGGCGGCGAGCTCGCTCAGCAGCCGTTCGATACCTCGGTCGACGGCGCGGACGTACGCACCTCGAACGTAGTCCTGACGATTCCGGGAGCGAGCGAGCAGACGCTGCTCGTCGTCGCCCCGCGCGACACGATCGCCGGCGACGGCGCGACGACCAGCGCCTCGGCGACGGGCGCGCTGCTGACGCTCGCCGAGGCGCTCGGCAACTCGCGTCATCACGCACGATCGTGCTCGCCTCGACCTCGGGGACGGCCGACGGTGAGAAGGGGGTTCGCGAGCTCGTCCGCGCGCTCGACGCACCCGGCGGGATCGCCGCGGCAATCGTCATCGACAACCCGGGCGTCGCCGAGCGCCGGCAGCCGTTCGTCTTCGCCGGCCACGCCGGCCCCGAGACCGTGCCCGCCTGTGCTGCTCGAGACGGCGGACGCGATCGCGACCACGCAGTTCGGCGAGAAGGCAGCGCCCTCGGGCGCCTGGGCGGCGCTCTCCCGCCTCGCCTTCCCGGTTGGAGTCGGCCCCGGCACGGCGCTCGCCGACGAGGGCGTCGACGGGGTCACGGTCAGCCCCGCCGGCGAACTGCCGCCCGATCCAGCAGCCGCGGACGGCGCGGGGATCTCGACCGACAACCTGTTCGCGACGGGAACGACGGCCCTCAACCTGCTGCTCACCCTGGACGAAACCGACCGCTCGATCACAGGTGGACCCCAGAACTACGTGCGACTCGGCTCCAACGTAATCCCGGGCTGGACCTTCGAGCTACTGGCGATCACCCTGCTGCTGCCCTCGCTGCTCGCCGCAATCGACGTCTGGGTCCGTGACCGGCGTCGTAACCGGCGCGCCGCCCGCCGCTCGGTCCCGTGGACGCTGGAGCGGATCCTGATCCCGCTCGCCGCGCTGATCGTCGTCTACCTGCTCGGGCTCTTCGGGCTGATCCCCGACCCCGGGTTCCCCTACGACCCCGGCTCGCTCAGCCCCGGCGCGAAGGCACCGGTCGCCTTCGGGCTGCTCGCTCTGACGGTGGTCGGCGTCGCGGTCCTCGTCAGGCCGATGCGGACGCCGCTCGATGCGGAGCCGCAGACCCTCGGCGCCGCAGCCGGAATCCTTGCCTGCGTCTCGATTCTCGGGATCTGGCTGATCAATCCGTACCTGGCCCTGCTGGCGACGCCGGCGGCGCACGTCTGGATCCCGACCGCGCGACCCCAAGGCCCGCCCCGGGCTCCATTGATCGCGCTCGGCGCGCTGCTCTCCCTCATCCTCGTCGCCGCGGCCTTCGGCAAGGTTGCATCGATCCTCGGGCTCGGCGCCGCGGCGCCCTGGCAGCTGCTCGTACTGATCGTCGACGGGCACGTGAACCCGCTGATGGCACTTGCCTGGTGTGGGCTGACTCGGGGCGCTGATCGCCTGCGTCGGTGCCGCCGGCGCCCGCCCGGCCGGGATCCCGGGGACGACTTCCTCGCCCCGCCAGCGCGTGCGCGGCCCTTCGGGCTACGCCGGACCCGGCTCGCTCGGCGGGGCCCCGTCTAGCGTTTCGAGATCGGGCTAAAGCCGCGTCGCCGAGCCGCCGATCTAAGGGATGAGACGTTCTGTGTGTCGCTGGGGGGGCGGCATCCGGTGACCAACCCCCGAGGAACCACACAGAGTCCATGCAGGAACCATCCGAATCGCATATCGGCCGCGTACGCAGGCACATCGCAAACGGCGAGTACCGCGTCGACGCAGACCGCGTCGCAGCAGCGATGCTGCAGAAGATCGGCGCGCTGGTCGTCGGCCGCCGGCTCAGCTCCGGATCTGGTCATGCCCGCCGGCAGGCAGGGAACGACCACCCGGGAGCCTGAGCCGGACGCCGCGGCCCGCCGCCACCGCCCTGCCCACCTCGGTCAGCGCCAGACCCTGCCGCTCGAGCTCAGCGGCGGCGGGCGCGATCGCCCCCCGCGGCAGCGCCACGAGCAGCTCGTAGTCCTCACCGGCGACCGCCAGCTCGTACCGATCGCGACCTGCGGCGGCGGCGATCTCCTCAACCCCCGCGCAGAGGGGAACCGTCTCGAGCTCGATCTCGATTGCGATGCCCGAGGCGGCAGCGAGCTGCTCGGCGTCGGCGCCGAGGCCGTCGGAGATGTCGATCATCGCCGTGGCCCCGGCCTCGCGCAGGACCGTGCCGGCAGCAAGGCGCGGGCGCGGGTCGAGCTGCCGCTGGGCGGTGGCGACGTCCGCGGCGGCGGAGATGCCGCCGTCGTCCGCGAGCTCGGGGTGTTCGAGCACCATCAGCCCGGCGGCCGCGCCGCCGAGCGCCCCGGTTACGCACAGTGCATCGCCGGCCCGGGCGCCCGAGCGGCCGACGAAGTCCTCAGCCCGTGGCGCGTGGCCGACCGCGGTGACCGCAGACCGCGAGCTCGCCGGCCGCCGTCAGGTCGCCGCCGGCCACCGCAATACCCGCAGCGCCCGGCAACCGCGGCAATCCCCTCGCAGAGGTCGAGCACGCCCTCCGCGTCGAGCCACGCGGGGCGGCCGAGCCACACGTAGGCCTCGCCGGGCTCGGCGCCCATCGCCGCGAGGTCGCTGAGCGCCGTCGCCATCGCCTTGCGGCCGACGGAGTGCGGCGGGCACCAGGCCGAGCGGAAGTGGACGCCGTCGACGACCGCGTCGATCGTCGTCGCCGTGGCACCTCCGGGCACCGAGACGGCGGCGTCGTCGCCGGGCCCGGTCCGCAGCCGGCCGCTCGCCGCGAGGAGGCGCCGGCCGCCCGCAGGCGCTCGCGGATCTTGTCGATCAGGTCGAACTCGGGTGAGGCGCGCATGCCGGGCTCGTGGGCCACCGGGTCATTGAAGCGCCCGGCAACGGCCCGCGCGGCGTCGCGGCTCAGAGCGGGAGACCGTTCGCAGCCTGGAAGAAGGTGAAGAGGACGGTGACGGCGATCAGCGGCCGGTCGCGGGAGACCGCGGCCGCGGCAGCAGCCAGATCACGTACCAGGGAGCCATCCAGGCGCTGGCGACGAGCAGGCCGAAGGTGGCCCAGCCCGCGGCCCGGAGCCAGTCGCCCCCCCGGGCCGTCCAGACGAGCAGCCCGATCAGCGCGATCCCGTAGCCGACGGCGAGGATCGCGCGGATCCCGTCGACGTCGACGCCGAGCCCGGAGCTGAGCTTCGAGGCGACGCTCCAGCGGCTGACCGTGTCCTGGTTCTCGCCGAGAACGCCGAGCGCGGAGCCGACGTCCGCCCCGTAGACGGCGAGCCCGACGAGGGCGAGGGCGAGCAGGCCGCCGAGCAAGCCGGCGAGCGAACCGGCGGCGTTCGCCCGGCGCGGCGAGCGCAAACGGCGCGTAGAGCAGAGCCGTCACCTTGACCGCGGCGGCGACGGCGAGCGCCGGCCCCGCCGAGCGCCGGCCGGGCGCTCAGCATCGCGAGCACGCCGGCGAGGGCGAAGGCGACCATCAGCGCGTCGTTGTGGGCGCCGCCGACGACGTGGGCGAGGACGAGCGGGTTGAGCGCGACGAACGCCGCCGCGCCGAGCTCGTTGACGCCGCGCAGGCGAGCGATGCGCATCGTGAGCGCTGTAACCGCGAGCACCGAGAGCCCGGCGATCGCCTTCAGCGACCAGAGCGCGAAGCCGGTCGAGCCCTTGGCCAGCAACGCCGTGAGCAGGGTGAACAGCGGCCCGTAGGCGCTGGCGGTGAAGCGGAAGGCCTCGACGCGGTCCGCCGCCCCATCACCGACGAGCCAGGCAGGGGTGTGGTCGTAGGGATTGAGGCCGTGGTCCTGCAGGCGCCCGTAGGAGATGTAGGAGAAGACGTCGAGCGAGTGCAGCGGCGGGGCGAGCGTGAAGAGCAGGACGAGGACGCCGATCAGCAGCCACAGCGCCCGCCGCTCGCCGGGCCGCTCGACGCCCGCGCCGAGCCCGAGCGAGAAGACCGCCCAGGCTGCAATCGCGAAGAGCAGGATCAGCAGGTAGCGCTCGGGCAGGTAGCCGATCCCGGTCGCCGAAGACGCCGAGGAGCCATCCCGGCGCCTCGGTCGCGGCGCCCGGGATGAAGATGCGACCCCCAACGGCGAGCAGCGCCAGCGAGCCGGCCAGCGCCAGGCCGGCGAGCGCGATCACCACCTCGCGCACTCCGCCCGAGCGGGCGACCGCCCGCCTGCTGAGGATTGCGGCGTGCGCGTCGATCGGCGAAGCCTAATGCCCGGAATGGCCGCCCTCGCCGGGACCGGGCGCCGCGCCGCGTCAGAATCCCCGGCCGTGAAGCGAGCCGTCCTCATCGACGCGCTCGGGACGATGCTCTGGCTCGAGCCGCCCTGGGAGCATGCCGACCCGCAGGCGTTCGCCGGGATCGATCCCGAGCGCGTGCGCGACGGCTTCATCGCCGAGATGACCTACTACATGGCGCGCACCGACGAGGGCGCCGACCCCGAGGCGCTCGCCGACCTGCGCCGGCGCTGCGCCGCGATGCTCTCCGAGCGTCGTCGGCCGCGAGATCAGCGTCGAGACGATGATGGACGCGATCCGCTTCTCGCGTCTTCGACGACACGCTGCCGGCGCTGCGCGCGCTCAGGCGCGAGGGGCTGCGGGTCGTCTGCGTCTCGAACTGGGACTGCTCGCTGCCCGAGGTGCTCGCCCGTCTCGGGCTCGACGGCGAACTCGACGGCGTCGTCACCTCGGCCTCGAGCGGCGCCCGCAAGCCCGACCCGGAGATCTTCGCGCCGGCCTCGAGCTCGCCGGCTGCCCCGCCGCCGAGGCGCTGCACGTCGGCGACAGCGACGACGACGTCGCAGGCGGCGCGCGCGGCGGGCATCGACGTGCTGCGGATCGACCGCGGCGGGGCGGCGACATCGCCTCGCTCACCGAGCTCGCGGAGCACCTCGGCGGATGAGCTCAGCACCGCCGGAGGGCGAGCAGGCAGCTGTCGAGCCCGATCTCGGATCGGCTGCCCGCCGCCGACGGCTACGTCGGCGTCACGCGCAGCGCCGTCCGCTGGGTCGAGATCGTCGTCGCCGTCTTCGCGGCGCTCGGCGTCTCCGTGATCGGGATCCTGATCGTCGCTGCGATCGACCCGAGCCTCAGCGCCGCGCACCGGGCGGACCGCTCCGCGGGCAGCCTGCTCGCCACGCAGGCCTTCCTCGACTTCGGCTTTCTCGTCGCCGCGGTCGGCGCCAGCGTGTTCGCCAACCGGGCGCGCCTCGGAGAGGCGCTGCGGCGCCTCGGCCTGCGCTCGTTCGGGCCCCGCATCGTGCTCACGGTCCTCGTCGCGATCGCGGCCTACGCGGTGCTCGCGATCGTCATCAACGCGGTGCTTCGCGCCGCACCAGGAGGACGTCGCCAAGAACCTCGGCGCCGACAAGAACTCGGCCTTGATCGTGACCGTGATCGCCGGCATCCTCGTCGTCCCCGTCGCCGCCATCTGCGAGGAGCTCTTCTTCCGCGGGATGCTGTTCGGCGGCCTGCGGCAGACGCTGCCGCTGTGGGCCGGCGGCGCTGATCAGCGGGCTGATCTTCGGGCTCCTGCACCTGACCGGTGGCGACATCGGCGTCGCCCTGCAGCTGACCGCGTTCGGGGTGATCCTCGCCTGGACCTACGAGCGCTCCGGGACGCTGTGGGCGCCGATCACGCTGCACATGCTCAACAACGCCCTCGCCTTCGCGCTGCTGATCGCAACGTGAACGGCCGAACCGGGCCCGCAGGCTCCCATCCAGGAAGACGGCGTCCGCCGTCGGCTCCCTACAATTGCGGGCGCGGTATGCGGAATGTTCCCGGCAGGTTGAGGCTCGCGGCAATCGCCTTGATGGCGATCGTCGTCGCCACGCTCGCCGTCGGTAGCGCCGCCGCCCAGACTCCGGCGGCAACCACGACCACCGAGACCGCCGCCACGACAACGACGACTCCGGCCGATCCCGCGCCGGCGCCGCCCGTCGCCAACGGGACGACCGCGAAGGCCTCCGAGGGCGCCGGCGGACACGGCGAACGCCAGCCAGGCGGACAACCCCTCGAAGCTCGCGCTGCGGCTCAACGGCCTGCGCAAGGGCAAGCTCACGGCCGGCAGCAAGATCAAGCTGCACGGGACGCTGCGGCCGTTCGCGCCGCGCGAGAAGGTGCGGGTGATCCTCTTCCGGGGCAAGAAGACGATCAAGCACAAGGTCGTCCACGCCAAGCACAAGGCGAACGCCGACTTCTCGCACTTCCGCTTCGCCAAGAAGCTGGTCCAGCCCGGCCGCTACTCGATCCAGGTGATTCACCACCCGAGCAAGGCGCTCGGCGCGTCCAAGGACCGGACCCGGACGTTCAAGATCCGCTACCCGGACGTCGATCCCGGGCAACAAGAACAGCACCGTGCAGCTCTTCAACCGGCTGCTCGCCAAGCAGGGCTACGTCAACGACGAGGGCAAGAAGTACGACTCCGCGACCGGCCGCGCAGTCCTCGCCTTCCACAAGGTGAACGGCAACAAGTGGTCCGAGAACGCGAAGTCGCGCGACTTCAAGAAGCTCGCCGACGGCCGCGGCGGCTTCAAGCTCAAGTACCCGGGCCACGGCAAGCACGTCGAGGCCGACCTCTCCCGCCAGGTGATGGTCCTCGCCCGCCACGGCAAGGCGCAGGAGATCTACCACATCTCCTCCGGCGCGCCGGCGACGCCGACGATCACCGGCCACTTCAACTTCTACCGCAAGGAACCGGGTACAACAGCCACGGAATGGTCAACTCGGTCTACTTCATCCGCGGCTACGCGACGCACGGCTACGCCGACGTTCCCGCCTACCCCGCCAGCCACGGCTGCCTCCGCAATCCGATCCCCGACTCGCTCCACATCTACAACTGGATCGACATCGGGGACCCGATCGACGTCTACCACTAAGCGGACCCGCCCGATGTCCCTCGAGCAGGCCCGCGCGACGCTCGCCGCCGAGCTCCGCGAGCACGCCCTGGTGATCGGCGAGGTGACGCTGACGAGCGGCAAGAAGGCCTCCTACTACGTCGACGCCAAGCGCGCGATCCTGCGCCAGCCCGCGTTCGGCGCGGTCGGCGACCTCGTCGCCGCGAAGGCGACCGAGCTCGGCGCCACGGCCGTCGGCGGGATGACGATGGGCGCCGACCCGATCGCCTCGGCGGCGCTCGCCGGGGCCGGCGGCGGCGAGCTGCTCGCCTTCTTCGTCCGCAAGGAGAAGAAGGAGCACGGGCTGCAGCGCTGGGTCGAGGGGCCGCTGCTCGAGCCCGGCACGCAGGTCCTGATCGTCGAGGACGTGGTCACCACGGGCGGCTCGACCGTGAAGGCGATCGAGCGCTGCCGCGAGGAGGGTCTGGAGATCGTCGGCACGGTCAGCGTCCTCGACCGGCTCGCCGGCGGCGCCGAGGCGATCGAAGCCGCCGGCGGCGGCGCCTACACGCCGCTGGTCACGATCGACGACATCTACCCAGACCGGCCTGAGAGCTAGGCCGCGGGCGGGCACCGCCGAGCCTGAGGGCGCTGAGCGCAAGGACGCACAAGGCGCCGCGTGCTCCAGCACGCAAGCCGCGGAGGACGCCGCGATCGGCGTCCTCAGGCCGGCGGTCTGCCGCGCAGGCTGCGGATGATTCGCTTCTCGTCGTCGCGCGAGGAGAGCTTCGAGGGGTGCTCGGCGTTCTCGCGGGAGACGACGACGTAGGCGGCGTCGCCGGGGCGGCGGACGACGACGACGAAGATCAGCTCCTCGAGCCCGGTCCGGGCGGAGCGCCCGGACGCGCGGACGGCGGCCGCCTCGTAACCGTCCGGCATCCGGAACTCGGCGGGCTTCGTCACGAACAGGTTCTTGAAGCGATCGGCGCCGACGACGTCGCTGCCGAGCGCCTGCGCTGTACGCGTCGCGAAGTCCTCGAGCGGCAGCTCGAGCGCACCGCTCGTCCGGTCGGCGGTGATCGTCATCGTGATCAGCTCGTCGGCCGAGGACAGCACGCTGCCCTGAGCGCCCTCGGTCGGCCGCTCGCTCCAGCCCGGCGGCAGCCCGATCGAGAAGCCCGCCTGCTTGTTGACCACCGTCTTCCAGCCGTCGGGGAGCTTCGCGGGCGAGTCGACGGTCTCGGGCTGGTCCGGCCCCGAAGCGTGCCCCGGGACGGTCGTACTCGAGCTCGCGTCGCTCCCGGAGCCGCAACCGGCGATGGCCGCGGCAACGAGTGCCGCGAGCAACGTGACCAGGATGCTCGTCGAAGTGCCGCGCACGGGGCGAGTCTGACACGGGCGCCCGCCGTCCGCGCGACCCTGGTTGGCACGGTTGTCGGTTGACAGCGGCGCGCGACCCCTCTTACGGTCGCCGCGATGGGGATGAGCCGCAGGAGAGGAACCGCCGCAGCGCTGGCGATCGCCGTGGCGCTGGTTGTGCCCGCCGCCGCCCACGCCTTCGACGCCGGTTTGGAGGCGAAGAACTTCGCGAAGACGAGCGAGCGACTCACCTACGTGACCCTGACGCCGGAGTTCCAGCTGCGGCTCGCGCAGGCGAGCACCGCCAACATCGCCGCTGCGGCGAAGATCGTCGCAACGGACCCCGAGCGCAACTTCGCCGGCAACGTCTGCGCCAACGGCGGCAACGAGTGCGCGGGCGACGTCCGCTTCTACGACTGGGCCAAGGACGGGATGGGCGTGATGAAGCCGGTGCTGTTCACGGCCCGCAACGGCTCGACGCTCTCGGGCCACCTGTGGGCCTCGGCGAAGGGCCCGAAGAAGCGGCCGCTGGTCGTGATCACGAACGGCTCCGTGCAGGCGCCCGAGCACCTCTACTGGGGCCAGGCGGCAACGCTCGCCAAGCACGGCTACGTCGTCCTCACCTACGACCCGCAGGGCCAGGGGCTGAGCGACACCTTCGGCGCCGGCCCCGACCACCTCGACGGCGTCCCGTCGCAGGAGGGCACGCCCTTCTACAACGACACCGAGGACGCGCTCGACTTCGCCCTCTCGACGCCGACAGCAGCCCTACGATCCGCGCCCGAGCTGCACCTCGCGGCACCGACCACTCCGACAAGCAGAACCGCCGGGTCAAGGAGGGCTTCGACGCCGCCTACGACCCGCTCTGGAAGCTGGTCGACCGCAAGCGCGTCGGCATCGCCGGCCACTCGCTGGGCGCCGCCGCCGTCTCCTACGTCGGTCAGATCGACAAGCGCGTCGACTCGACGGTCGCCTGGGACAACCTGAGCGCGCCCGACGACTTCCTGTTCGACGTGCCCAAGTGCGCTTCCGGCTCCTCGCCGCGGCCGAAGAGCCCACCGATCACCAAGCCGGCGATGGGGATCACCCAGGACTACAGCATCGACCCCGACGCCGATGACGAGCGACCCCGATCCGCAGACGGGCAACGACGGCTTCCTCGCCTACAAGGACGCCGGCATCGACTCGGCGGAGGTCCACATCCGCGGCGGCACGCACGAGGAATCGGCCTTCATCCCCGGTGACACGACGGTCTACCTCGGGCTCGCCAGCCTGCGCGGCGGCGATCTCGTCGCCTGGTACACGACCGCCTGGATGGACCGCTACGTGCGGCTGTGAGACCGCCGGCCTGCAAGCGCGATGCAGACCGGCGGCTGCTCAGCGACCGGTGGCGCAACGACACCCGCGAGAAGCAGATCGACGTCAACGACGACCCCAACGTCTTCTCCTTCTACACGCGCTCGCGCTACGACTTCCACACCGCCTCCGGGAAGGAGGTCAGCTGCAACGACATGCGATCGGGCTGCGCCTCGATGAAGCCGGACGGCCTCCCGCCGGGATACGACTTCGTCACCGACGCCTACTCGCTGCCCTCCGGCCACGCCGTCCGGCGGTGAGCGCTGCGCGCTGCCCCAGCGTGGCTCGCCGGGGACCGACACACCCCGGACCCTGCCGCCCTCCGACGCCGGCGATGCGATCCGTGGCCGCGGCGGCGACGACCGGCTGCGCGGCGGCGCGGGTCGCGACTGCCTCTACGGCGCCGGCGGCAGCGACCGGCTGTCGGGCGGAAGCGGCGGCGACCGGTTGCAGGGTGGCGCCGGCGCCGACGTGCTCAGCGGCGGTCACGGCGGCGACAAGCTCGCCGGCGGCTACGGGCGTGACCGGATCAAGGGTGGCCCGGGCCACGACCGGATCGACGGCGGTCCCGGCGCGGACGTGATCGACGCCCGCGGCGGCGGCCACGACAGGATCCGCTGCGGCAAGGGCCACGACCGCGTTCGCGCTGACTCGGCGGACCGGCTCGGCAAGGGCTGCCGAGGCGCCCGCCTGTAGGCTGGCGCCCGTCTCATCCAACCCACAAGGGGGTCCACCAGCCATGCAGAACTCATTCGCACGCGTCGCGCTCGCGCTCGCCGCAACGGTCGCGGTCGCGCTCGCGCTCGCTGCCTGCGGCGGTAGCAGCGACACCACGTCGAGCAGCTCCTCCTCCTCGCCGGAGGACGTGACCAAGGCCTTTCTGACGGCGATCGCCAACGGCGACGGCGAGCAGGCATGCTCCTACGCGTCCGCGAACGCGATCAAGGTCGTCGAGCAGAGCGGTGGCAACTGCGCCGACCAGGTCTCGCAGGCCGCCGGCAACATCAGCGACAAGGACAAGAAGAACGTCGACCAGGCGACGTACGAGGTCAGCGACCAGACAGACACCTCGGCGACGGTCAAGGTGACGAAGCCCGACGGTCAGTCGGACAGCTTCAAGCTCATCATGGAAGACGGCGGCTGGAAGATCAACGAGTAGGCGAGCGGCGATGCGCCTGCCGATCGCGGCCGCCGTCGCTGCCCTGGCGATACCGCTGGGTGCATGCGGAGCGGGAGGCGGAAGCGATCAGCAGGCGCCGCCGGACACCGTCGTCGCCGCCTTTCTCGCGGCGATCGTCGACCACGACGGCGTCGGTGCCTGCAAGCAGCTGACGGTCGAGGGGCAGACGGCCTTCGCCGCGGGCGGCCCGAGCTGCTCCTCGCAGATCGTTCGCATCGTCGCGCCGACGAAGAAGGACGCCAACGCGCTCAAGGGCGCCAGCTATTCGATCACGCGGCAGAGCGGCTCGACCGCGACGGTCAAGGCCGCGCTCGCCGACGGCGACTCGCAGAAGTTCACGCTGGTGCTCGAGAACGACGGCTGGAAGATCAAGGGCTGACCCGGCGCCGCTCAGCGCGGCGCCCCGATCCAAGCCGAGAGTGAGTCGAGTGCCCGCTCGACGGCCGCCGGCGCGCGGCGCCCCGGCTCGGTGTGCAGGGCGAGGACGTCGAGGCGGGGCTCGCCACCCTCTCGCTCGACCCGTAGGTCGGCACGCGCGACGAGGCGCTCGCCGTGCAGGATCGGCAGCACGTAGTAGCCCCAGCGACGCTTCCCCGCGGGCACGTAGATCTCGAGCCGATGCTCGAAGCCGAACAGCTCCTCGGTCCGCCGGCGATCGCAGATCAGGTTGTCGAAGGGCGAAAGCGCGACCGTTCGGCGCGGCCGCTCGAGCTCCGCGAGGAGGTCGAGGTCGTCGGGCCTCGCCCACCAGCTGCCGGACGAGCCGGCGACCCGGACCTCCCTCAGCTCGCCCGCCGCCTCGAGCTCGCCGATCGCCCCGGCGCCGGCGCCGCCGAGCCCCGGGTACCTGTTACGCGTGAAGTGCGCCGTGATGTGGCCGCGGCGGGCGACCCCGAGCATCGAGACCGCGCGCAGCGCCGCGGCCCGCACGGCCTCGCGGTCGCCGAGCGGCTCGGCGTCGGCGCGCTCGAGCGCACCGGGTGGCAGGCAGCGGTCGAGAACGTCCCAAAGGCGCTCGATGCCGCGCCGGCCCGCGATCCCGGCCCGGCCGGTGCGCCACAGCCGGTCCAGCATCCGCGCGATCGTCTGCCGCGAGGAGACCTCGTCGGTCCAGTGGCCCCACTGCCAGGCAACTTCGGAGCGGTCCTCGAGCTCGCCCGCCCGCAGCGGCCCGCGCTCCGCGAGCGATTCGACGACGTGGTCGGCGAACTCGGCGTTCGCCTCCATCCACGGCTCGACCCTGGCGCGGCGGACCGGGCCAAGCCGCTCGACGTAGGTGCGCATCGCCCACCGGTGCAGCGGCAGGTCGGCGACGTGGCAGAGGCTCGCCTCGTGGCACCAGTAATCGAACAGGACCCGCTCCCGCCGTGGTCCGTAGGCCGCCTGCTCGAGCATCCGAGAGTGTGAGGCGAGCGTGCCGCCGCGCAGGCGCGCGCGCAGGACGAGCAGCGGTGAACGGGCGACGACCCCGACGGGATCGAGCTGCAGGCAGCCGATCCGCCCGACGACCTCCCCAACGCCGGTGCCCGGCGCCGGCGGCAACGCCAGCCCCTGCGCATGGAGCGCGAGCCGTCGCGCCTCGGCCAGCGAGATCGTCGGCGTTCCGGGCAAGCGTCAGCTCTGGGGGTCGTCGGCGCCCGTCCGCGTGAGCAGAATCGAGGCGGAGCTGCTGCGCCCGGCGCGGCGCAGCAGCCAGGGCGCCACCGTCCGCAGTGCGGCGGCGAGCCCGTACGGACGCGGGACGTAACGCTCGGCGCGGCCCCCGAGGCCGGTCTCGCGGATCGCCTCCGCGACCACCTCGGCGTCCGAGACCATCCACCGGGTCGCCGCCTTGGCGCGTAGCTCCGTGGCCGGAAAGCCCTCGGTCCGGATGAAGCCGGGCTGCACGAGGCCGACGTGGACTCCCTGCGCCGCCTCCTCCGCATAAAGGGCGTCAGTCCAGCCGCTGAGCGCGAACTTGCTCGCCGAGTAGGCACCCGAGCCGGCCCGCGAGACGCGGCCCGCGGTGCTCGAGACGTTGACGATCGCGCTCGGCGCCGAGCTGCGCAGGACGGGCAGCAATGCCTCGGTGAGGCGCACAACCGCGAAGAAGTTGAGCTCGATGTGGCGGCGGACGTTCTCGAAGCCGGTCTCGGCGAAGGTGCCGCGCCAGGCCGCGCCGGCGTTGTTGACGAGCAGGTCGAGCCGGTCGTGATGCTCGCCCAGGTGGGCGCGGACGCGGGCGGGCGCGTCCTCGTCGGTCAGATCGATGGCGAGCCGGCTGGCCGGGCAGGGCAGCTCGGCAACGAGCGCATCGAGGCGCTCGGCGCGGCGGGCGACGAGCACCAGGCTGGCGCCGGGCTCGCGAGCGAGCAGTCGCGCCGTCGCCTCACCGATGCCCGACGAGGCGCCGGTGATCAGCGCCACCAGCGGCTGCCCCGGATCCCGACCGCCTTCGCTCACGGGCGACATTGTGGCGGAAGGAACTCAGTCGCAGTCACGCGCGCGGCAACTCGAAGGCGAGCAGGGCGCCGCCCTCCGGCGCCGAGCCGGCGCTGATCCGGCCCCCGTGCGCCTCGACGATCGCCTTCGCGATCGCCAGCCCGAGTCCGGCGCCGCCGCGCTCCCGACTGCGGCCGGGATCGGTCCGGTAGAAGCGGTCGAAGAGCCGCTCCGCCTCCCCATCGGGAAAGCCCGGCCCATCGTCCGCGACCTCGAAGCGGATGACGTCGGCACCCAGCATCGCGACCGAGATCCGCACGCGGCCGTCGGCGGTCGTGTGCGCGACGGCGTTGCCGATCAGGTTGCGCAGCACCTGTGTGATCCGGTCCCGATCGGCGACGAAGCTACCGCCCGCCCGCCGCACCTCGTAGCGGCGCTCGCCGAGCATCGGCAACTCCCGCTCGAGGTCCTCGAGGAAGTCGTCGAGGTCGATCTCCTCGAGCTGCAGCGAGTCCTCGTCGTCGGCGCCGGCGAGCGTCAGCATCTCGGTCACCAGCCGCTCCATCCGGCGCAGCTCGCGATCGACCACCTCGAGCCGCTCCCGCTGCTCGGGCGCCGCGTCGCGCTCCAGCATCGCCAGCTCCCCGGAGACGACCGTGAGCGGTGTCCGCAGCTCGTGCGAGGCATCGGCGACGAACTCACGCTGGCGCCGGAAGGAGCGCTGGACACGGTCGAGCATGTGGTTGAAGGACCGCGCCAGCGAGCGCACCTCGGCCGGACCGCTGTCCGCATCGATGCGCCCCTCGACGCCGCCGTGATCGACGTCGGAGGCAAAGCGCTCGATCCGCTTCAGCGGCGCAGCAAGACGGGCCGCGATCAGGATCGCGGCGCCGATGACCGCGAGCAGCGCGAAGGCACCGACGATCAGAATCGTCTCGCTGAGGCCGGCCTCGGCCTCGTTGACCGCCGACAGCGACTCGGCGACGTGCAGGGTGCCAAGTCCCTGACCCGGGCCGCCGATCGGCTCCGTGAGCACGCGGAGCTCTGAGCCGTCGGGGCTCGAGACGGTGCTGTAGCCGTCGGCCGCCTGGAGCAGCCCGGCGACGAGAGCGTGATCGGAGCCCTCCTGGCCGCGGCTCTCGTCGGCCTCGGATCCGTTGCCCCCGGCGCGGCCGTGCTCGAGCAGCTCCGGCTCGTTCGTGATCAGCGTGCCGTCCGCGAGCTCGATCGCGAAGATCCGTGAATCGGCGTGGTAGCCCTGCGTGGCAATGAACCGGCGCCCGGCGCGCTGCAACCCGCGCTCATCGACGGCGCGGCCCGCCGCGGAGGCATCGAACTCCTCGAGGTCGCGATGCAGGCGCTCGTCGACGCGCTCGTTGAGGTCGGCGCCGGTCCGGATGTGCAGGACGATCAGGCTGACGGCGAGGGTCAGCGACGTCGTCAGGACGAGCGCCGCGATGAGGCGGGCGCGGAGCGAGCTCGCGCGAAGCCGTTCAAGCATCGTCGCCAACGACCAGCCGGAAACCGGCAGCCCGCACGGTCTCGATCGGCGGCGGCTCGCCGTCGATGGTCAGCTTGCGGCGTAGGTATGCGATGTAGACGGCGAGCACGTTCGTCCCCGGGTCGTGGTCGTAGCCCCAGACGGCTTTCAGGATCTGGTCGCGCGAGAGAACCTCGTTGGGCCGCCGCATCAGGTAGGCAAGCAGCTGGAACTCGCGCGTCGTCAGCTGCACCGGCTCGCCGGCGCGGAAGACGCTGCGCGTCGTCGGATCGAGCTCGATGTCGCCGGCGATCAGCTTCGAGGTCGAGCGCGCGGTCGGCCGCCGCAGCTGGGCACGGACCCGCGCGAGCAACTCCTCGAGGTCGAACGGCTTGGTGATGTAGTCGACGGCACCGCTGTCGAGGCCCTCGATCACGTCCTCGGGCTCGCCGAGCGCCGTCAGCATGATCACCGGGGTCTCCGGCAGGGCCCGCTGCAAAGAGGCGAGCACCTCGATGCCGTCCAGGCCCGGCAGACGCCGATCGAGGATGACGAGGTCGTGGTCGCCGCTCAGCGCCAGCGCCTCGCCCTCCGAACCGTCGGTCGCGAGGTCGACGGCGTGACCGTCCTCGGACAGCGCACGGCGGAGCAGATCGGCAATGCCGGGCTCGTCCTCGACTACCAATACGCGCACCGCCGGATCGTAAGCCCGCAGGCAGCGGCCCGCCTGCGGATAAGAGACGTCTAACCGAAGACTTAGGGAGCGATGACGGCCCCCGCCGATCCTCCGTCCAATGAGCGAATACGTCGAATTCCCGCGAAGGAACTACGGACGGCCCCAAGCCGCGCCGCGAAGCGCCGCTTCCGGCCGGCGCCGGCGACCGTCGCTGCGTCGCCATCTCACGGTCATCGCGTCCGTCAGCGCCGTGCTTGCCATGTTCATCTACGCGGGCCTTGCCCTCCAGATGAAGGCGGGCAACGATCCGGCGCTGACCGCAAAGGCAAGCGCCTCCACGGGTGGACGTCGCGACTCCGGCTTCTCGCAATCGACCGCCCAGCCGACACCCGTGCCGGACCCAACGCCCAGCTTCAACGATGACGGCGGAGGCGCCAGCATCCAGGTCGTGCCGGCCAATCCGACGCCGGCCCCCGTTCCCGCGCCGGCCCCCGCGCCCGCCCCGACCCCGACCCCGCTCGTCACGGGGCCGTCGTGAGCGGAACGGGAACCGAGCAGGCGCGGAGCTTTCCTCTCTTCGGCTCGCGGGTTCGCCTGCTCGCGCTCGATCCTGAACCCGGCGATCTGACGCTGGCCGAGTCGCTGCTGCGCAGCATGCACACCTGCCTGACCCGCTTCGATGACAGCGAGCTGCGCCGTCTCAACGGCGATCCGCGCGAGCAGGTGCCCGTCTCCCCGCTCCTCGCTCGGGCGCTGCTCGCCGCCGAAAGCGCGATGCGGACCTCGGGCGGCCTCGTCGACGTGACGGTCCTTCCCGCCCTCGAGCGCGCCGGTTACGAGCGCTCGCGCGTCGGCCTCGAGCCCGCCGACCTCGAGGCGGCGCTCGCCGCGGCACCACCCCGGGCCCCGGCCAGTCCGCTGGCCGGCGGAGAGCCGCGATTCCGGGTCGACCCCGAGCACGCCGTCGTCCGCCGTGAGCCCGGCGTCCGGATCGACCTCGGCGGAATCGGCAAGGGTCTCGCGGCTGATCTCGTCGCCGGACAACTCGAGGGCGCCGCGCACTGGGCCGTCGATTGCGGCGGCGACATCCGGCTCGGCGGGCGCCTTCCGGAGCCGCGCACGATCGCGGTCCACAACCCCTTCACCGGTCTCGCCGAGCACGAGTTCGGGCTCGAGGCGGGCGCAATCGCAACAAGCGGCCTCAGCGCCAGGGTCTGGGAGCAGGACGGCGGCTACGCCCATCACCTGATCGATCCGGGCACCGGGCGAGCAGCGTGGACGGGCGTCGTCCAGGCGACCGCGCTGGCGCCGACCGCGGGTGAGGCTGAGACGCTCGCCAAGACGGCCTTGCTGAGTGGAGCCGAGCGCGGTCTCGAGCTGCTCGGCCGCCACGGCGGCGCGCTGATCACCGACGAGCGCGAGCTGCTCGCCGCGACGCCCTCGGCCGCCGCGCGCGAGCAGGTGCCGGCATGACCCTCGCCGCCGCGACAACGATCCACCCCTGGTGGCTGGCAAGCCGTTCGCTCGGCGTCGTCGCGATGCTGCTCGTCACCGCCTCGGTCTGCATCGGGCTGACGCTCAGCTCGCGCTTCAAGACGCCGGGCGGCCCCGCCTGGCTCAAGGTCACACACGAGGCGCTCGCCCTCGCCGGCCTGGCTGCGATCGTCGCCCATGGGCTGCTGCTGATCGGCGACTCCTACCTGCACCCGACGCTGAGCCAGGTGCTCGTCCCCTTCACGCTCCCCACCCATACCTTCTGGACCGGAATCGGCGTGCTCTCCGGCTGGCTCGCGGCGATCATCACCGGCAGCTTCTACGTCCGTAAGTACATCGGCAACTCGGCGTGGCGGACCCTCCACAAGCTGACCTTCGCGGTCTTCGTCATGTCGGTGCTGCACACCGTCGGCGCCGGCACCGACGGTCGCTCGAACTGGCTGCTGCTGCCGTTGCTGGCGCTGACCGCCGTCGTCGTCACGATGGTCGGCCTGCGAGCCGGAGGAGCGGGCCGCCGGCCCGCGGCCGCAAAGCAACGCCGCGCCCGGCCGCCGCGGCCGGTGCCGGCACCGTCACCGGCCGCGGTCAGATCTCGTGCACGTGCGGCTCGCCGCTCTGCGTCTGGAACGTGGCCAACGTCTTCGGCTTCGCCCCGACGCGTGAACGGGTCGACGAACTCGAGGTGCGGGTTCGGCAATCGTCAGGGCCGGTATGGGGGAGCAACGCCCCAGTCCCAGCGTGGCACGGGCGCACGCTCGACCGGCTTGGCCCCCGGCTGCGAGTTGGCGAGCGCCAGGCGCGTGCCCCACTCCAGGTAGCCGATCAGCGCGGCCCGGAACTCAGGGTCGTCGGGCAGGCCCGCGTCGTCGGCGGCGAGGCTCATCAACGTGACGAAGCGGTGGCGCTGCCCGGCGGTGATCCCGAGCCCGCGGTGGTGGGCGAGCATCGCCTCGTAGCCGCCGTGCTCGCGCGTGTAGGCATCGGGGCCGCCCATCACCTCCGACCACCACGCGGCCACGCGCGCACGGTGCTCTTCGGAGACGCCGCCCGGAAAGAACGGCGAGAGCAGCTCGTCGGCCTCGACGCGATCGTAGAAGCAGTCGATCAGGCGCCGGAATGCGGCGCCCCCGCCGGCCCACTCGTACAGGCTCGGGATCGGTTCGGCAGCGCCCATCGGAGCCAATCTAGCGCCTACCGTGGTCCGCACTGCACCACCCGCTGAAGCCCCAGGCCCGCTGCCTGGCCGGCTCGTATTTGCCATGATGGCCCGCCGCCGGGCAGCCGCGCAGGGAACGCGATGATCCCTCGGCACCCGACATCGACTCGTCCATGAGCAGCACCAGAATCGGACAGCGCCTGCCGCGGCGCGGACCAGTCCGCGCTTTCCTCAAGCGGCTCTACTACTCAGCCTTCTTCCGCAACGTCGCCTTCGGCCCGGTCGACGCCGCCGAGCGCGTCTTCGGGCGCCGCCAGGAACTCGTGCCGCCACGCCGGCTGCGGTTCATCGGCCATCGTGGCGACTTCATCCGCAGCGGCCGCGCGTGGCGCCGGCGGCTCGTCGATGGCCTCGGGATGAAGCCGACCGACGACCTGCTCGACATCGGCTGCGGCGTCGGCCGCGTTGCGGTCGCGCTCACGGACTACCTGTCGCCCGAGTCCGGTAGCTACGAGGGCTTCGACGTGGTCCCGCGCGGGATCGCCTGGTGTCAGCAGCAGATCACGCCGCGCTACCCGAACTTCCACTTCCGTGCCGTCGACGTACACAGCCGCCAGTACAACCCGATCGGCGGTGACCCGGCCGGCGGCTTCAGCTTCCCCTACGAGGACGACTCGTTCGACATCGCGATCGCCGTCTCCGTCTTCACCCATATGCGTCCCGACGGGGTGCTCCGCTATCTCGAGGAGGTGCGGCGGGTGCTGCGTCCCGGCGGGCGGCTCGTCGCGACCTTCTTCCTCACCGACGAGGGGGTCCTCGAGCTGCTCGGCGAGGGCGGCGGCGACTTCGCCCTCGACCACGAGCTCACCGACACCTCCGGCCGCACCTTCCGGACCAGCGACCCGAACGTCCCTGAGTACAACGTCGGCCTCGACCTCGACGCGGTGCTCGGCTACTACGGCGAGGCCGGCCTGGAGCCGGAGCCCGAAGGGGTCCACCGGGGCTGGTGGTCGGGGCGCGAGAAGCGACGCCCCGGCGTCGACTACCAGGACATCATCGTCGCCCGCAAGCCCTGAGCGGGCGGCCCGTCCGCCTCAACTCGCCGCCGGCTCGGGGAGCCACGGCTCGCGCCAGCCGCCGTGGCCGTCGAGCAGCTCCGCGGCGGCCGGCGGACCCCAGCTGCCGCGCTCGTAGGGAAGCGCCGCACCGCCGTTGCTGAGCAGGGGCTCCACGATCCGCCACGTCTGTTCGACCGAGGCCTGGTCCGGGAAGAGGTTGAAGCTGCCGTGCATTGCGTCGGCGAGCAGGCGCTCGTACGCCTCCGGCTGATAGCCGACCTGCTCGCCGAAGAGCAGGTCGAGGTGGACACCGTGCAGCGCCTCCTCGCCTGCCGCGCTTGGCGCTGAGCCGGAGCTCGGCGCCGGGTTCGGGCTTGAGCCGGATGATGAGCTCGTTCGCGTCGGCGAGCTCGCGCCCACCGATACCGAGCCGCGGCGGGCGCCGGAAGATGATCCGGACCTCGGTCGAGTCGACGGCCATCTCCTTGCCGGCGCGGATGAAGAACGGCACGCCCTCCCAGCGCCAGTTCTCGACGGAAAGCCGCAGGGCGACGAAAGTCTCGGTCTGCGAGTCCGCGGCGACGCCGTCGATCTCCCGGTAGCCATCGACCTGGCCGCGGACGTAGGCGTCCGGGTCGGCGGCGGGCATCGCCCGGAACAGATCAGCCTTCCGGTTGCGGATCGAATCGCCGTCGTCGGGGCCTGCCGAGGGCGGCTCCATCGCGACCAGGGCGAGGACCTGCAGCAGGTGATTCTGGACGACGTCGCGGAGTGAGCCGACGGGGTCGAAGAAGCGCCCCCGGCCTTCGACGCCGAAGCTCTCCGCCATCGTGATCTGCACCGACTCGACGTAGCGGCGGTTCCAGACCGGCTCGAGGATCGCGTTGGCGAAGCGCAGGTAGAGGATGTCCATCACCGGCTCCTTGCCGAGGAAATGATCGAGGCGCAGGATCTGGTCCTCGGAGAGCACCTCGCGGAGCTCGGCGTGCAGCTGGCGCGCGGAGGCGAGGTCGTGGCCGAACGGCTTCTCGATCAGGACCCGGCAGTTGCGGTTGAGCCCCGCCGCGGCGAGTTGCTTCGCGATCAGGGAGAACAGCGACGGCGGCGTCTCCAGGTAATAGAGCGTGTAGGCCTCACCGACCCAGGCGGCGAGGCGCTCGTAGGTAGCCGCATCGTCGTAGGCACCGGCGATGTAGGTGAGGCGCGCCAGCAGGCGGTCGAGGACCTGCTCGTCGATCTCGGCGACGGTCTCGCCGACCGCCGCCCGCGCCTGAGTGCGTAGCTGGCGGTCGTCCCACTCACGCCGGCCGACGCCGACGATCCGGCACGGAATGCGGTCGTTGCGCTCGAGTTCGTAGAGGGCCGGGAAGGTCTTCTTGCGGGCGAGATCGCCGGTGATCCCGAAGATGACCAGGGCGCCTGCGACGTCGCTCACGGAGCCAACCTAGCCGAGCGGGCGCGCCGAGCGCGCGGCGCGGGCGCGGCGGTGGGCGCTCAGGTTGGGCGCCCGCCCTGCCGATGGCTCGTTCGTGGGAGCAACTCCGAGTCGCCGATGTCGCCGAGACGGGCGCTCGCCCTCGCCGTCGCCGGCGGGGCTCTCGCCGTGGCCTCATGCGGAGGTGGAGGTGGATCCACGACTCAGGCCGGGCTGCCCGATGCGGCGGCGAAGCGGGTTTCGGAGTCGCTCGCTGCCGTCGGCGCGTCGCACCGGGTAATCGCCTGCGTCGAGCAGCAGCTCGAGAGCTCGCTGGACCCCGCCGATCAGGAGGAGCTGGCGAAGATCGGCTTCCCGCAGTTCGTCTCGAAGGTCTCGCCGCTCGCGCGCAGCTGCCTGCACGATAAGCAGCAGCTCGGCACGATCGGCAAGTAGCCGCCGGCTTCAGCCGGCGACCGGCACCGCCTCGCGCTCGACCGCGGGCTCGGCCGCGAAGAAGCGCATCGCGCCGTCGTCGAGGGGAGCCTCGCGCAGGTAGCGGGCGTCCTTCGAGTAGTTCATCGTCAGGTTCCACGGCGCCGCATCGCCCTGCTTGGGCAGCTCGCTCAGCGAGCGCAGCACGTAGCCCGCTTCGAAGTCGAGCAGCGGCCCCAGCTCCATCCCGGACTCCCCGATCTCGGGCACGCAGGCGTCGTAGCCGTTGGCGTCGAGGTGGCCGAGCAGCCGGCAGAAGTACTCACAGACGAGGTCGACCTTGAGCGTCCAGGAGGAGTTCGTGTAGCCGATCGCGTAGACGAAGTTCGGCACGCCGCTCAGCATCATCCCCTTGTAGGCGACGGCATCGGGGACGGAGACCGCCTCGCCGTCGACGGCGATATCGATGCCGCCGAAGACGAGCAGGTTGAGGCCTGTCGCGGTGACGATGATGTCGGCCTCGAGCTCGCGGCCGGAGGTGAGCCGGATGCCGTCGGCGGTGAAGGTCGCGATCGTGTCGGTGACGATCTCGGCGTCGCCACGGCGGATCGACTTGTAGAGATCGCCGTCGGGCACCGCGCACAGGCGCTGATCCCAGGGCCCGTAGGTGGGCTTGAAGTGGACGTCGACATCGCAGTCGGTGCCTTCGAGCTGCTTGCGGTTGACCCAGCGGATGAGCCGGCGGACGGCCTCCGGGAAGCGCTTGCTCAAGCCGTAGATCGCTCGCTGGCGGAAGATGTTCTTGCGGCGCGTGATCGCGTAGGCGCGCTCGGGGCCGACCCAGCTGCGCAGGCGGTTCGCAAGCCGGTCCTGCTCGGGCACGGGCAGCACGTAGGTGGGCGAGCGCTGCAGCATCGTCACCTTCGCGGCGTCGCCGCCATCGCGGGGACGAGCGTCACCGCGGTCGCGCCGCTGCCGATCACGACGACGCGCTTGCCCTCGTAGTCGAGGTCCTCGGGCCAGTGCTGCGGGTGGATGATCCGGCCCTCGAACTCGCCGATCCCGGGGAACTCGGGCATGTAGCCCTCGTCATAGCGGTAGTAGCCGCTCGCGCAGAAGAACCAGCCCGCGGTGATCTCGAAGCTCTCGCCGGTAGCGACGCGCTCGACGGTGATCGTCCAGCGCGCCTCGGGGCTCGACCACTCGGCACGCAGCACACGGAGCCCGTAGCGAATGTGGCGATCGACGCCCGCCTCCTCGGCGGTCTCGCGCACGTAGGCCTTGATCGAGGGGCCGTCGGCGATCGCCTTCTCGCCGGTCCACGGCTTGAACGCATAGCCGAAGGTGTGCAGGTCGGAGTCCGAGCGGATTCCGGGATAGCGGAACAGGTCCCAGGTGCCGCCGAGGTCTTCGCGCATCTCGAGGATCGCGTAGGTCTTGCCGGGCTGCTTGTCCTGCAGGTGGCGGGCGGCACCGATACCGGAGATGCCGGCGCCGACGATCAGGACGTCGAAGTGCTCGGTTGCGGCTGCGGTCTCGTCCCTGGTCGCGTACATCGTGTGCGTCTCCTCGCGATCGTCGGTGTAGGCAGACAATCGCTGCGGCCGCCCGCCAGAGCAACGTCACGAGCGCCAATGTTCGGCGCATGGCTGTGCAGATTGCCCAGACAGGTGAAGCGCTCAGGCACGGTTCGGCGCGCACAACCACGCTTACGTGACGAACTGCACACAACGCTCTAGGCTCTTGTCATGCCCTGGGAGCGACCTTCCGAGCGCACCTCCGAGCTGATCCGGGCCGGGATCGAGCGCCTCATCGAACGGCCGGAGGAAGGCATGTTCGCCGCGGTCGACGCGGCGAGCCTGCCGGAGCACAGCCCCGAGGTCGGTGAGGACCCGACCCTCTTCGCGGCCTTCCAGCGCACCAACCGGGCGATGATCATGCACTGGGCCGAGGCGAACCTCCGCGACCCCGGGGCCGAGGTCTCCCCGTTCTCGGGTCAGGAAGCCGAAGTGCTCGTCAACGACCTCGTCCGG
This sequence comes from uncultured Solirubrobacterales bacterium, assembly GCA_963774395.1. Taxonomy (GTDB): domain Bacteria; phylum Actinomycetota; class Thermoleophilia; order Solirubrobacterales; family 70-9; genus CAXMST01. Next base: position 131,225 of record CAVZET010000004.1, read on the forward strand.
CGCGGCCTCGACGCGGAGGCGCTCGAGCCCTTCCGCGCAGGTCAGAACGCAGCCTGGCAAGCCTGGATGAAGGTCGCCTTCTCGCTCACCGAAGACGCCGAGGAGCTGCGCGAACTGCTCGAGGTGACGGCGCGCTCGATCTTCGCCTACGTCGAGGTGACGATGCGGGCGACCGTGGAGCTCGTCAACCGGGAGCGTGAGCGGCTTGCCGGCGCGACGAGCGCCGAGCGGCTCGAGACGCTGACGCTCGTCCTCGACGAGGCGCCGATCGACCTCGATCGCGTCGCGCGCCGGCTCGGCTATTCGTTCGACCGCACGCACGTGGCGGCGATCGTCTGGAGCGAGGGTGAGGGCAGTCGCGTGGCAGAGCTCGAGCGCGTCGCCGGCACGCTCGCGCGGGGCGCCGGCGCCGAACGCGCGCTGACGGCCCCGGCGACGAGCGCGGCGCTCTGGGTCTGGGTTGCTACGAGCGGCGAACCCGACACGACCGAGCTCGAAGCCTTGCTCGCCGAGCTCGGCGACGTGCGTGTCGCGCTCGGCTCCGTGGGCGCTGGGATCGAGGGCTTTCGCTCGAGCCACGCCGACGCGTTCGCCGCCCAGCGGCTGATGGCGCGCCTTGGGTCGAAACCGAACCTCGTCCGCTACGCCGACGTGAAGGTCGTCGCCCTGCTCACCCAGGACGAATCGCGCGCGCTCGCCTTCGTCACCGAGACGCTGGGCGAGCTCGAACGAGGCCCGGCCGTGCTCCGCGAGACGCTGCGCACCTACCTGCGCGCGCAGTCGAACGCGACGCGCGCTGCCGAGCAGCTCTATGCGCACCGCAACACCATCGTCGCCCGCCTGGCAAAGGCCGAGGAGCTGCTCCCGCGACCGCTCGCCGAGTCGGCCCTCGACGTCGCCGTCGCGCTCGAGGTGATGCACTGGCGCGGCGGCGAGGCGCGGTAACGGAGGCTGACGCGCGGCGGCGGCGCGCTCAGCGCCCGTGCGTGTTTCGGTACGCGTTGGCGGCGACGTCGAAGAGGTGGTCGGTGTTCTGAGCGACGATCAGGGCGCAGACTGCGGCGGCGAGCAGCAGCGCCACGAGTGCCGCGCTGAGCAGCGGGCGCGGTCGCGGCGGCAGGCCGAGCAACGCCTCGACGCGGCCCGAGACGGCATGCGAGGCGGCCGCGAGCAGCGGCGCGGCGGTGGCCGGAGGGCGGTGGCCGAGCAGCGCAGCACGTGCCAGCGCCGAGGCGACGACACGGCGGTCACCGAGCTGCGCGGCGGCGTCCTCGTCCGCCCACCGTTCGGTCGCATCGAGAATCGCGGCGCGCAGGGGCGTGAGGAGCGGATTGGCGGCTGCGGCAATCGAGACGACGCTTCGGTGCCAGTGGTGGCCGTGCTCGAGGTGGGCGCGCTCGTGCGCGAGGATCGCTCCCCGCTCCCGCCCCGAGAGCGAGTCGAGCAGCGATCGGGCGACGACGATGCGGCCCGGCCTGCCCGGGAACGGCGACGGCTCCGACCGGCGCGTCGGTGACGACCACGAGGCCGCCCGCGGCCGCCGAGATGCTCCTGCACGCCCGATGGGCGCGGAGCACGTCGAGCGCGCGGCGGGCGCCGACGTAGAGGATCGCCCCGCCTGCCGCGATGACGGTGAGCAGCGAAGCGGCCCAGATGCCGGGCTCCGCGGGGGCGTGATCGCGCAACGTCGCCGTCGACCAGTGCCCCTCGTTGGCGATGTCGGGGATCTGGCCGATCAAGACCGCGGCCAGCACGCAGGGAACCGCCAGGGCGCAGAGCGCGGCGACGGCGCCACCGGCACTGAGCAGCCAGGTTGCGTGGCGGGGCGGAAGTCGTCGGGCGGCGGCGGGGCCGACGAGGCCGAAGCAGGCGCCGACGGCGAGCGGGACGAGCATCGCCATCGTGCTCATTGGCCCTCCGCGTCGTCGTCGTGGACCTCGCGAACGAGCTCGGCGAGCACCCGCGCGTCGTCGTCGGGAAGCGAGCCGACGAAGCGGGCGAGCACGGCGCTCCGATCGGATCCGTCCTCGAGCAACTCGCGCATCCGGCCGGCGGCGATGCCCGGCTCGTCGAGCACCGCGGCGTAGGCAAAGGCCCGCCCCGATCGGCGCCGGCTGACCACGCCCTTCTGATACAGGCGGGTGAGCGCCGTCATCACGGTCGTGTAGGCGAGCCCGCCGCTGAGCTCGTCCTGGACCTCGGCCGGCGTCAACGGCCCATCGGCGGCCCAGAGGACGGCGAGGATCTCCCCCTCCAGCGCGCCGGACGGGCGCCGGCCCTTCGAACTCGAGCTCATCGGTCGATCACCACCCGACAAGGATTGCACCCCGCCGGAGCCGACCGCTAACCTACTACGCGACTGTAGTAGCTGAACCTGCTGCCGGACCTCCCCGCAACCGTGCTCTCCTACCTGCAAGCCATCGTGATCGCCCTCATACAGGGCGTCACCGAGCTGTTCCCGGTCTCGAGCCTCGGCCACTCCGTGCTCGTGCCCGCCTGGATCGGCGGTAACTGGCAGACGCTGGTCACGCAGTCCTCGCAGCCCACCAGCGAGTCCTCCTTCTACCTCGCATTCATCGTCGCCCTGCACGTCGCCACCGCGCTGGCGCTGCTCTGGTTCTTCCGCGCCGACTGGGTGCGGATCATCGCCGGCTTCTTCCGCAGCGTCGGCCCGCAGCGCCCGCGCCCGCGAGGTGCGGATCGAGGACTCCGACGAGCGCCTCGCCTGGCTGATCGTGATCGCGACGATCCCGGTCGGCCTCACCGGGCTGCTCTTCGAGCACCTGTTCCGGACGGCGCTGGCCAAGCCGGTCGCCGCGAGCGCCTTCCTCTTCGTCAACGGTCTGATCCTGCTCCTCGGCGACCGCCTCGCCCGGCGCGCGGCGGCGCCGGCGAGGCTGCCCCGGCCGCCGGCGCCCCCACTCCCGATGTGAAGGCAACCGGCGGCCGCACCGCGGCCGACATCGCCGAGGCCTACGCATCAGACGTCCGGATCTCCGGGCTCACCTACGGCGACGGCCTACGGATCGGGTCGCTGCAGATCCTGGCGCTGTTCGCGGGCATCAGCCGCTCCGGCATCACGATGGTCGGCGGCCTGTGGCGCGGGCTCTCCTACGAGGACGCCGCCCGCTTCGCCTTCCTGCTGGCGACGCCGGTGATTCTCGCCGCGGGTCTGCTCAAGATGCCGACGCTGTTCGGCAAGGCCGGCGATCACATCCACGGACAGGTGATCGTCGGGATGATCATCTGCGGCGTCGCCGCCTACCTCTCCGTCCGCTTCCTCGTCCGCTACTTCGAGACCCACAGCCTGCGGCCGTTCGCGATCTACTGCCTGATCGCGGGGGGAATCAGCCTGATCCGCTTCGCGGCCTTCTAGGAGGCCGGAATTTGCTCTGGCGAGGGGCGAATGCGAGGAGTAGAATCGCCGCGGTTTTGGCCGGACGTAGGGCGCCGGCCACGGGGAAAGGTAGAAAACAGAATGCGCAGGAACGGACCCTCCGAAGATCGCAACAGGGACAGCTCGCTCGAGGCTCGGCTTGTTGATCATGACCGTCGCCCTGCTAGCCTCGTTTTGCCGTGCCCGCCGGAGCCCAGGCGCTGACGACCCGGCACGCGGAGCGCCGGCACGCACGCGGGCGGGCGCCCGCAACAAGCCCACCGCCCGAAGCCGCGCAGCGGCCCGCAAGGCGCAAGCCGCGGCCGCAAGGCCGACGCCCCGGTCGCGGACCTGAACGGTGTCCCCGCGGAGGGCCTGCAGAGCTTCGACTCCCGCAACCGCGGCGCGGAGGTACAGCCCTCGGCCGACGCCGCGGCAGCGCAGGCCCGGCTCAGTGACAAGCTGGGCTCGCAGGCCGTCGTCGCCCCCGACCCGGCCACCGGCGGCATCCGCTCGCTGGGCCGCCTCGACGGTTACCTGACGCCCGCCGCCGGCGGCTCGCCGGCGAGCATCGCGCTCGGCTACGTGCGCGACAACCACGCGGCCTTCGGCATCCCAGCCTCAGACGGTGGACTCGCTGCACAAGGTCGACCAGTTCGCCGACGCCGACGGCGCCCACCACGTGAGCTTCGTCCAGTACCAGCAGGGCGTGCCCGTATTCGGCGCCGGCCTGAAGGCGACCGTGACCGCCGACGGGCGGCTGCTCAACGTCGTCAACGGCCCCGCTCCGAACGCCGCCACGCGCTCGACCGACCCGGCACTCGGCCGGCGGCGGCGATCAAGGCCGCGCTGCGCGACGGCGGCGCCGAGCGACTCTCTCGGTCGGTCACGTGGACATCGACCAAGAACCTGCCCGGCACGACCGACACCAGCGTCTTCAGCACCGGCAACCGGGCCAGCCTCGTCGACTTCCCAACGGACGGCGGGGGCCGCACGGCGTGGCTCGTCAACGCCTACCCGAGCTCGACCGCCTCCTACATCGACGTCGTCGACGCGACCACGGGGAAGATCCTCTTCCGCGAGAACACAACGGCGTTCGACTCCGACGCCGAGGGTGAAGCCTGGCAGTACTACCCGAGTACCCTGCTGCCCGCCGGCCAGGGCTCACAGGGCCTGGTCCACTTTCCGGTCAACGGCTCGCGGCTACCTCTCGGGGAACAACGCCCACACCTACGCCGACCCGCGGGACTCGATCGCTGTCCCGGGCGGGACCGTGGCGCCGGCGAACGAGATCCCGAACAACGGCACAACCGTCGAGGGCGCGAAGACCTGGAACTACGCGGCCCAGCTCGACGACGGCAACACCGGCCCTTGGATGGGCAGCTCGCTCTACCACTACTACGACCTCGCCAACTGCTTCCCGCAGTTCAAGTGCAGCTGGGCGGCCGACGCCGTCAACACCTGGCAGACAAACCTGAGGCAGAACGGGACGCAGGTCTACTACTACCTGAACAACTTTCACGACTGGCTGAAGAACAACGGAAACATCGGCTTCGGCCCCGCCCAGGGCAACTTCCAGGTCGCCAACGGCGGCCAGGGCGGTCTCGGCAACGACGCCGTCCAGGGCCAGATCGACGACGGCGCCAACACGTCGAACGAGACCGGCGGCACGACCGAGACGCCGGCGGCTACCCGGACAAGAACCACGTCGACAACGCGAACATGGCGACGCAGCAGGACGGGATCCCGCCGCGCATGCAGATGTACCTGTTCCAGGCCGGCGTGATCGGTGCCAACGGGCCGGACATGAACGGCGGCGACGAGGCCGACGTCGTCTACCACGAGTACACGCACGGCCTCTCGCACCGGCTCGTCACCTACGCCGACGGCATCCCTGCGCTCAACAACTTCCAGTCGGGAATGATGGGCGAGGCCTGGAGCGACTGGTACGCGATGGACTACCTCAATGACGCGGGGTACGACCACGACACCTCGGCGATCGGCGACGTGCAGATCGGCTTCTTCGCGAGCGGCGGCTCGACGATCCGGTCCGAGCCGATGGACTGCCCCGCCGACGGCAACGCCAACACCTACTGCACCGGCGGCAGCACCGGCCATGCCGGCGGCTACACGTACGGCGATATGTCCCACATCACCAGCGGGCCCGAGGTCCACGCCGACGGCGAGATCTGGGGCCAGACGCTGTGGCAGATCCGTCAGCTGCTCGGCTCGGCCGTCGCCGAGAAGCTCATCACCCAGGGGATGATGCTCTCACCGCCGAACCCGAGCTTCCTCGACATGCGCAACGCGATCCTGCAGGCCGACCTCGCCTCCTTCGGCGGCTCCCATCAGACGACCCTGTGGGGCGTCTTCGCCAACCGCGGCATGGGCTACTTCGCCGACACGGCGGGCGGCAACGACACGACGCCGCAAGAGAGCCTGGCGACGCCGCCGACCTGCCCTGGCCAGTGCACCTCGGTCACGGGCGCGATCACCGATGACGAGAGCGGCGCGCCGGTTGCGGGCGTCAGGGTCGGCGTCCGCGGCCACGACTCGGGCTTCACCGGGGACCTCGCCGCGACCACGAACGGGACGGGGCACTTCACGATCGCCAACGTTCCCAAGGGCCATTCCTACGTGCTCGAGGTCAACAAGGCCGGCTACATCCCGGAGACCGTCAACCTCGCCGTGGGCGGCGGGGCGACGAACGCCAACGTGAAGGTGACGCGCGACTGGGCGGCGAGCTCGGGCGGGGCCAAGGTGACGAGCTTCACCCAGCCCGACTACACGTCCTACGGCTGTGGGCCCGCCAACGTGATCGACCTGTCTCTCGACAGCGGCTGGGGCAGCGACTCGACCTCCAACAACAGCAACGGTCCAGCCGGACCGCGCTCGGTCGTCGTCCACCTGCCGCACGCGGTTGACGTCGATCAGCTGCTGATCGACCCGGGTGCCACATGCGGCGACCCGGCCAGCGCGGCGGTCAGCCGCTTCACGATCCAGACGCGAACGTCCGCGTCGGCTCCCTGGGTGACGGCCTGGAACTACACGGGCAGCGGCCTGCCTCAGGGCAAGCTCTCGGGCGTCAGCCCCGGCACGGGCAAGCGCAGCGTCAGCGACGTGCGGCTGACGATGAACGCCAACCGCGGCAACGCCGACTTCATGGACATGAGCGAACTGGTCGTGCTTGGCTCACCGGCGGCCCCGCCCTCGCCTCCGAACACCAAGATCACGAGGGTCAAGGTCAAGAAGAAGAAGGCCACGGTCAGCTTCTCCGGCAGCGGCGGCAGCGGCAAGTTGCACTTCAAGTGCAAGCTCGACCAGGCCGGGTACAAGTCCTGCTCCTCACCGACGACATACAAGCGGCTGAAGTCGGGCAAGCACAAGGTGCTCGTCAAGGCCGTCGACGCCGCCGGTAGGACCGATCCGACGCCTGCCAAGGCGCGGTTCAAGGTCAAGGCCGCCAAGAAGAAGCACAAGCACAGCACCATCGCCACCATCGGCGCTGAGCGCCCGGCGAGGCGGAATCAATCGGCCGGTGCGCCGGCCTTCCAGAGCTCGTCGTCGGCCCAGGCCGAGATGATGACGTGATCGGGGTCGACGCCTCGGCGCTCCGCCCACCCCGCCGCAAGCGCCTGCAGGCGGACGGTCAGCGGGATCTGAGCGAGCGCAGAACCGAGTCCGGGCGGTTCGCCCAACTCGGTCACCGCGACGCCCTCAGCGGTCGCGGCACGGGTGATCGCCCGCATCAGCCCCGATCGATCATCGCCGGGCTGTAGAGCCACGAGCCCGTCGCCCGATCCGAGCGGGACGGCGGAGCCGTGCAAGAGGTACTCGGCCTCGAAGCCCTCGGCGGGGACGCGCGCTGCCTCGCGCAGCTTCAGCGCGCCCTCGCGGGCGGTGATCGCCGCTGGGCCGGCGCCGGTCAGCACCGTCAGCCGTTCGGGCTCGGCCACGTCCGGCACCCCGTCGCCGAGCGCCGCCGTCACGCGGTCGACCAATTCGCCGATGCGAGCGGGCTCGAATGACGGCTGCCCGAGCCCGACGGCGAGGCGAGCGAGGACGGTGAGCGCGGCCGTATAGCTGGCGCTGTAGGTCTCCGAGCGCTCGCGCGGCACGGTCTCGATGGCCTCCGGCCAGCCGGCGCCGCGACCAGTGATCGAGAGCGTCGGCAGGCCGCGCTCGAGGGCGAGGCGGCGGCAGCTGCGGGAGAAGGCGGTCTCGGCAGTGTGCGAGATGACGACGACCGCATCGCCCGCCGCCATCAGCTCCGGGCGCGCCGCAAAGCTCGCCGATGACGCCCAGCGCACCTCGCGGCTCTCCGGCCCGAAGAGCCAGCAGCCGAGCTCAGCGGCGTGCTGGCTCGTGCCGGTCCCGACGAGCCAGATCCGCTCCGCCGGTTCGAGCGCGGCGACCGCTTCGTCAACCCTGAGCTCGAGCACCTCCGCGAGTAGGCGGCCCTGCTCCTGGATCGTCTCGGCCAGCGCGCTCATCCGCTCCGATTCTGCCACTGCGCGTCAGGCCGGCGCCGGCTGCAGCGACTGCTCGAGCGACAACTCGCTCGCGGGGCTCGAGGTTTGGAGGCAGCCGCGGGCTCATCTCGAGAGAGGGGGTCGCGATGCTTCGCTTCGCGTGCTCATTGGTGGCTGCCGCCGCGGTAGCCGTACTCCTGCATTCCTCCGCGCTCGCGCGGACCTCCGGGCCCGATGCGGCCCGGCAGGCGACGTCCGGCAGTTCCTGCGGCGACCTGAAGGTCTGCTTCTGGACACAGGCGGACTTCGGCGGCGACAAGAAGAGCTGGGACTCTTCGGTGCGCCGGAACGGATCTGTCGCTTGGGAGCCACGACGGCTCCGTCAAGGACAGGTTCGGCTCGCGCCGGGTAAGGATCAAGGACGTCCAGTTCAATGTCGTCCGGTGCGTCGACGCAGGCGAGAACGACAACCATCTGCCGCTGAGCGCCGAATACGCGCACATCGGCACGACCGGCAGCAGCTGCTGACCGACCGCGGATCCGGCCGGGCCGCGACGCCCGGCCGGATTCTGCGTCCCAAATCCGGCTCGAGCGCGACTGGGTAGTCGAGTGGAGCCCCTGGCAACAGCGCTGCGTGCCTCGAGAGAGGATCCCGCCGCCTTCGAGCGGGTCTTCGTCGATCAGTTCGACCGGCTCCTGAACAGGACCGTCAAGCAGGTCTTCGACAGCGAGATCGCCGTCGACATCGCCGCCGAGACGCTCGCCGAGGCCTTCGTCCAGCGCCGCCGCTTCCGTGGCAGCACCGACCGCGAGGTGGTCGGCTGGCTGAACGGCATCGCCAGCCGCAAGGTCGCGAACTTCTACAGGAAGGCCGCCGTTGAGCGGCGCGCTCTGACCAAGCTCGGCATCGAGCCGCCCGATCTGAGCGAGGACGAGCACCGGCAGGTACTCGACCGCATCGATGCGCCGGCGATGCGGGAGGCGATCAAGGACGGGCTGCGCGCGCTCTCCGAGGAGCAGCGCGAGGCGCTGACCCTGCGGATCGTCGACGAGATCCCCTACCCGGAGCTCGCCGAGCAGCTCGGGATCAGCGAACCGGCGGCACGCCAGCGGGTCGCCCGGGCGCTGAAGGCGCTGCGCCGCAAGCTCGGCAAGAACAAGGCACTGCTGGAGGAGGGGACATGAACGACCCCCGTGAGCCGATGAGCCTGCCTTCCGTCGAGCGCTGGCGTGGCGAGTTCATGAGCGCCGCCGTCGCCCACGAACAGAAGCGCCGCGCGACCCCATGGTGGCGGCGCTGGTTCGTGCCGTTCATCGTCATCGCCGTGCTCGCCGGCGGCGGCTACGCGACGGCGAAGCTCCTGGACTACGTGACGACGGATCCGGTCCTGCCGCCGTTCAAGGGCGAGCTGCACGCCTACGTCGACCTCAAGACGGGGGCGCCAATCCGCTGCCCGGACGGGAGCCTGCTGATCAACGACCCCAAGCACGGCCGCTATTCGATCTACCCGAAGTGCCCGGACGGCTCGGTGCCGGACGAGTACAGGCTGGAAATGGAGCACCTGCTGCACTTCCTGAACCGGGACCATCCGAATATTCCCGATACCTACCTTGGACCCCGTTTCGAGTTCGAGCCGTTGCTCGACGAAAGCGGAAATCCGTTGCCGGAGCAGGCCCCACAGCCGGGGGATCTCAAGCGCGGCCCCTAGATGGATCGAGTGCCGGAGGAATTTCGCGTCACAGATCCGCGCCGAGCGCGACTGAGCTGCGAAATGAACGACTCGGCTCGACCCGGAGGGGTCACCCGTCCGCCTCGATCCCGACGACGTCGAACGGATCGCAATCGAGCTCGGCTTTGCGCCTGGATCCGGCGGTGCCGCGGTGCGCGAATTCGAGCGCGCCTGCCTGGTCGTCGCCCAGACGGAGGGCTCGCCGGACGCCCCGCCGGCGTTGACCCGTGCCGGCGAGCAGTTCCTCGAGCTGCGCGGCGACATCCCCCACGATGCGCTCTTCTTCCTGCCCGATCTGATCGACGACCTGCACGCGCGCGCCGCCTTGCTCGCCGCCGGCACTGAGCTCGTCGAGACCTTTCGCGTCGCGCTTGGCCGCGGCTCGGGGGTCGAGCACGCCCGCGGCCTCGTGCCGCCCGCCTTCGCCGAGGCGGTCGACGAGCGCATGACCTACAACCTCTTCGCGGCGGCGGTAGCCCTGCCCGTGCGGCTCGCCGTCGGCGACCCGTGCGGCTGCCTCGCCGAGGAGATCCTCGCTGTGCGCCTCGTCGAAATCGCGAGGCGGGCGCTGGCCACGCAGTTCTACGCCGGCGCGCTCGGCGAGGACGACGCGGCCGCCGCGGCCGAGGCGACGCATGGCCTCTTCGAGATCTTTCAGCACGAGGACGTGCTCGAGCTCTTCGAGATGCACGAGCCCGCTGATGCCGCGCTTGCCGGGGAGGATGCCGACAGCCGGCTGGAAGCATGGTTCCGGCCCTCCGGGGACACGCCGGCGACGGGCCACCTCGAACCCTGAGGTCGGCTCGGCGCCGGTGATGCCGACCGTCACCGCGGATTGCGATGATGACCCGTCCGCGTCCTACCACCGGGGGAATCACATGTCTTTCAAAACGGGAGCACCCGCGGCCGCCCTCGCCCTTGCCGTCGGCGCTCTGGCCTCCGGCTGCAGCGCCCACGTTCAGATCGGCGGCAACTCCATCTCGGCCGCCAACATCGAGCGGAAGCGACCACTGCGCTGACCAAGAAGGTCGGCGAGGCCCCCGCATCGATCGACTGCCCGAACGACCTCGACGCCAAGGCCGGCGAGAGCGAGGGGTGCACGCTCACGGCCAAGGACGGCACGACCTACCCGATGACGGCGACGATCACCTCCGTCTCCGGCGACAACACCGCCCACTTCCACTTCTCGGTCGGCAACGCGAACAAGTAGGTCGCGGCCGCGGCAAGCGGCTTCAGCCGCCGCCCGTCACGGCTGCCCCGGGCGGACCGTGAAGCGGGTGCTCGCGGCCGACTGGTACTGATCGGCGAGCAGGTAGTGAGCCACGTAGTCGCCGGGCGGCAGCGGCCACGGATGCCCCTGGCTGTCGGGTCCGAGGGTCGCCTCGCCCGTGGTCCGCGGCGGCACGGTCCCGGCCGAGTGGCCCTCGGTGTAGTCCCAGATCAGGTAGGAGTCCGTCTTCGGGTTGGAGGCGTCGGCGGGGTAGACGCCGATCCAGTCCCAGCGGTTCGCCGGGCCGTCGGACCAGGACACGTCGATCGGCTCGCCGCGGGCGTAGCTCCGCTTGCCGGTCGAGAACTGCACCTTCGCGTGGGGGTCGCGGAGGAAGAACGCCACCCGCTCGGCCTCGGCACCGTCGGCGCCGGTGAGCACGGCCTCGTAAGAGCCTGGATCCCAGCCCGCGGTGTCGAGCACCGTCTTGCCGCGCGCGCCGCCGGCCGGCAACTTTTCGACCGCGTCGGCCGGGTCGGAACCCTCCGGAACGATCGCGATCTCGTTCGCATCCGAGCCGGGGTTGTTCCAGTGGACGGTGAGCTCGTCGCCGACCGTACCGAGGCGGGCGCTGACCGCGACGAGTGGCGGCATCGCCACGGGCGTCACCTTGAAGCTGGAGAGGACGGCGCGGTGATCGGACGTCCACGGTGCGAACTCGATGTCCACGTTCTCGCCGCCGGGCTCGCCGACGAGCTTGCTGTCGAGCGTCTTCGAGGGACCGCCCGCGTAGACGTAATCGATCCGCTCTCCCGACCGCTGCGTGAACGCAGGGTCGGCGACGGGGTCGGGATGGATCTCGCGGTAGCTGTCGCGGAAGCCGAGGTCGCTGAGCTTCTCGCTGACGGGCCAGGCCACCGGGGCCGGGATCTCCTTGCGCGTGCCGACGGCCGCCTGCGTGTAGTCGAGGCTCGAGGGCTCGTTGAAGTCGCCGGTCAAGAAAGACGGGATAGCCGTCGCCGAGGAGCTGGCCCATCGCCGCCATCGGCCGCTCGAAGGCGGACGTGCGGACGTCGTTCTCGGTCTTGATCACCGAGGCGACCGAGTCGCCCTTGGCCAGTGCCCGCGGCCCCCACTTGACGTAGTCGAGGTGGTCGTTGAAGAACGGGATCACGTACCCGGGCTGGACCTCGATCAGGGCGTAGAGGCCGTCGGCCCCCGACGGCTCGAGGATCGGGTACTTGGAGAGCAGCTGGAGCGAGGTGTTGTAGTAGGGGTAGCCGGTATTGCGGGCGATTTCCGGAAGCCGCTGGTAGGACTCGAGCACGCCGACCACGTCCGCGTTCAGCTTCCTGATCACCTTGTCGGTCGCCCCGCCGCCCCCGTACTCGATGTTGTAGACGAGCAGATCGAGCGACATGGGCTTGCCCTTGGCGAGCGCCGCGCCCCCAGTGGTCTCCCCGCCACCGCTCCCGCAGCCGCTGCCGACCGCGATCAGCAGGACGGCGGCGAATCCCAGGGCAAGCGCACGGAGCCGGCGAGCCGAGACGTTCGCTGCACCCGTTCGGGAGTCCGGCCCTGACATTGACTTTGTAGTCAATCACGCGTGTCCAATCGCGCAAGCGAGAGCGGGTGCCCAGCGAGCTGGTCGACAATTGCACGGTCGATCGGGCGCCGAAGCGTCACGCCGGCGCAGGTCCGCGGGCGTCTCCTCCGGCCGCGCCCCCTGAGGTGCGCGGCGTCGACCGGTAGTCGACGCGCCGTTCGCGCGGGCGTCATGCCTACCATCGAGCCATGGCCGTCCAGCGCATGGACCACGTCGGCATCGTCGTCGACGATCTCGCCGCGGCGATCGGCTTCTTCGCCGAGCTCGGCCTCGAGCTGAGCGAGGGTCGATCGAGGGCGCCGTCGTCGACCGCATCGTCGGGCTCGAGGGTGTCCACACCGACATGGCGTTCATGCGGACCCCGGACGGACACAGCCAACTCGAGCGATCAAGTTCCACTCGCCCGAGAGCGAGGACGAGTCCCCGCCGGCGCCGGCGAACGCCCCGGGTATCCGTCACCTCACGTTCGCCGTCGATGACGTCGGCGCTGCCCTCGCCGGCCTACAGGCCCATGGCGCCGAGCTCGTCGGCGAGCTCGAGCAGACGAACAGAGCTACCGGCTCTGCTACGTCCGCGGCCCCGCGGGAATCATCATCGAGCTGGCGGAGAAGCTCGGCTGAGGCCGGTTCGCCGTTGGTCCGCTCGCCACGGCCACGCCCCCAGCCGTAAGCCGGTCGGGCTGGGTGCCCGACCGACTCCGGCCCGGGGGGGCGTCGGCGTCCGTGCCTCTTGCCTGGCCGGCGTCCGTGCCGGGCCCCAGTTGACGAGCCGCTACTTCTCGCCCCTGGAGACCTCGAACGTCGGCAGGTGAGGCACGGCGTCGAGCTTGTCGCCTGCCGAGCTCTTCTCGAGGAACTCCTGCTCCCGCTTCTGGTATGCGGCGTAAAGGGGTGGCACCGAACCGTCCGCGCACACCGGGCCGGGACTGTCGGCCTCGGTGGTGTCGATGTGCCAGGTGAACAGGCGTCCGTCGGCGCAGCGGAGCGGCTGACCCGTGGCGGGGTTCTTGAAGCCGAGGGTGACGACATCGCCCGGCTCGAGCACGCGAGTGCCATCGTCACCGCCAAGGCCGGCGGTCGCGGCGGCCGCACCGCCGCCGACCAGCAGCAACCCCGCCAGCGGTATCGGCCGCGCGGCGCAGGCGGCCGCGCGGCCTCGATCGCCGCCGACCCGCGGCGATCAATTGATCGCCGTAGGCATCGACGTTCGGCATCCCGGTTCTCTGATCCCTGGCTAGCATGATTCTTATCCCGCTCCTTGAGTCACGGTTTGTGCGTCGATCGCCGCTCCGATCGCCCTGAGGCCGCGCGAGACCCGGGCCCTGGCGGTCTGCTCGCTGATCCCAAGGCGGTCGGCGACCTGCTCGTAAGAAAGTTCCTCGACGACGCGAAGGCTCAGCGCCTCGCGCTGCGACTCGCTCAGCCGCGCGAGCTCCGCCCGGACCATCGCCCGCACCTCATCGACGGCCGCGAGCTCGAGCACGCGAGCCTGCTCGGCATCCTCGAGCGGGTGCGGCTCGACGCCGAGACGCTTCATCGCCTTGCGCTCGATGACGTTGCGGCGCTGGTACTGCAGGATCTCCCGACGCGCGATGCTGAAGAGCCACGCGGCTGCCTCGGGGTCGGTTCGACCGCGAAAGCTGCGGCGCTTCAGATAGGCGCGCGCAAAGCTCTCGCCGGTCAGATCCCAGGCCGTATCGACGTCGTAGACGCGCCGCGTGATGAACGCCAGCAGCGACTCAACGTGGGCCCTGTAGAAGGTGCCAAAGGCCGCGGGGTCGCGACGGGAGCGGCGCAACGCCTCGGCTATCGGCTCGGGTTCCATCTGAGTCATAGATGCACGGGCGTTCCCAAATGTGACCGACACAGGAGGCCGGGGACCTGGAGCGGCCCGCGCCTCCCGCGCGGATGCATCGCTCCCTGCTCAGCAGCCGTTGCCTTGTGAGCCGATCTTGAACGAGTCGGCCCGCGCCGGGAAGTTGTGGTCGTTGCCCCCCGCCGGCACGCAGTCGACGACTTCATAGACCCCGGAGCCTAGGTAGTCGAAGATCCGCACCCGGCGATTGCCGAAGCGGTTCTTGCCCGAGCGGTAGCCGCTCCAGCGAGATGAAGGAGCCGGCCTCACCGGTCCCGGCCTCCTTCCGGTTCCCGTCGAAGTCGACGTGCTGCCAGTAGCACCAGGTGTAGTCGGGACAGCTCGAACTCGAAGCCGCCTGCGCGCTTACGGCCAGGTCGGCAGACGGAAGCTGCTCCAGCGCGACCGGCGGCTTGCCGGTGACGAGCTGCTGCGCGACGTCCCCCTCGTCACTGCTCTGAGCGGGCGCCCCGGCGGTCAGGCCGAAGGCCGAAACGGCCAGCCCGACAGCGAAGACCGCGCCTGCAAAGCGGACGTGTCTCATTTCTCTCCTCTGATCTGTGTAGCGGTGGAAGTCGGACGAGCGACTCCCGGCAGGCGCGCGGCCTGCCACTCCTCAGATGCACGAGGGGATGTTGGTGTGACGCGGGGCGGGGAGGGTGCTCCGCGGCGAAGCAGGCGAAGCCGTCCTATGCGAGCCACTCGCCCATGCGACTGCCGCGTGACCACGAAGCGCCCCGACCAGGATTCGAACCTGGGGCCTACTCCTTAGGAGGGAGTCGCTCTATCCAGCTGAGCTATCGGGGCCTGTGGCTCGATGAGCCGGTTTGGAGGGTACCGCCGCATTGACCGGCTCCCGTGCCGAGGCGCGCTGCCGGCACTCAGCCCGCCGCGCGGGCCGCCTCGCGTCACTCCGGCGGCGACCCGATACGGTGCCCGTGTCCCGCTTGACATGTGCCACGCCAATATGGCATGCTCCATGTCATGAGCGCGGCCAGCCTTCGGGATCAACAGGCGGAGGTGACGCGCGGGCGGATCCTCGGCGCGGTCGCCGAACTGCTCGAGAAGGGCGATCCCAGCGAGCTGACGATGCCCGATGTGGCCGCCGCCTCGGGCGTCTCGCTGCGGACCGTCTACCGCCACTATCCGACGCGGGACGAGCTGCTGGAGGCGGCGGGACGCTGGATCGGGGACGAGCTCCTCGGGCACCCCTACCCCCAGAGCCTCGACGAGGTCGCGGACATCTTCGAGGCGGGCTGCCCGCAGTTCGACGAGCACCCCGGTCTGGTGCGGGCGATGGCTCTCTCGCAGCTCGGTCAGCAGGTGCGCGGCTTTCGCCGCCGCGAACGGCTGGACGCGATCTCCGAGGCGCTGCGCGCCGAGCTTCCGGCGTTGCCGGAGGCCGATCTGCGGCGCGCCGAAGCCGTACTTGCCTACCTGCACAACATGCTCGCCTACACGACGATGCGCGAGGACACGGGGCTCTCCGGCTCCGAGGTCGGCGCGGCCGTGGGGTGGGCGATCAGGGCGCTCGTCGATGACCAGCGCCGAAGGAACCGAAACGAGCAAAGGAAGCAGGACGATGGATGAGCAAGTGATCGTTCGCGGGCCCACGGAGGGCCGGACGCTGCTGGTCGGCGATAGCGACTACGTGACCTACAAGGCCAGAAGCGCGGAGACCGGCGATGCCTACTTCTGCTTCGAGGTTCAGACGACACCCGGCTTTGGGCCTCCGCTCCACACCCACGCCTACCGGGAGCTCTTCTACGTGCCTCGAGGGCACCTACGAGTTCACCGTGAGGCGCAACGGGAAGCCTCGAGACGATCACCGGGGATGCGGGAACCGCGGTCGCGATCCCGCCCAACGCTCCACATACGTTCAAGAATGCGACCGACCGACCGGCGCGGCTTCTGTTCGTGCACCAGCCCGCGGCCCTCGAGAGCTTCTTCGAGGACTTCGGCGTCCCCGTTCCCGGCGTGGGCGAAGTGCCGGAGGGCACCGAGCCGCCCGACTTCGCGGCGATGGCCGCTGCGCTCGAGACGCAGCGGCGTGCACGTGGTCGAGCCCGAAGCGGCGGTCTGAGATGGAGAGCCGGGTAGTCAACCCCTGGAGCTGGCAGGACCGCCTCGGGTTCGTCCAGGGCAAGGAGGTCGTCGGGCCGGAGCGGATCCTCTACTGCGCCGGCCAGACCTCGGTCGACGAGGAGGGCCGGCCGCTCCACGAGGGCGACATCGGAGCCCAGACGCTGCAGGCTCTCGACAACCTCGAGACCGTGCTGCGCGCGGGCGGCTTCGAGCTCGCCGACGTCGCACGGCTGAACGTGTACGTCACCGACCTGGATTCGTACCGGCAGGCGGGGGCAGCCGCGCTCGGCGCCCGCCTCGCCGCGGCCGGGTGTCGCCAGGCGGCAACGCTGCTCGGCGTCTCCCGCCTCGCGCTCGCAGAGCTGCTGATCGAGATCGAGGCCACCGCCGTCCGATAGGCCGGCCGTGCCGGCCGACGAGGGAGGTGGCGGCGGCGTCGAGGGCCTGGCTGCCACAGGTGGAGTGGCCTCGACTGCACGCTGGACGAGGCGGTGGCGCTTCCGACCGGAAGAGGCACTGAGGCTGACGAACGTGCAGGATCCGCCCCTATAAGGGGGTCTGCGGCACGTTCGTCGAGCGCCGCAGCGTCTGCTGCAAGCCGCGAACGTCCCGCAACCGTTGCTATGAACGGGTTCCCGGGACGTTCGGGGCTCCGCACCGAAGTGACGCCGGTGCCAGGCTCATCAGCGTCCACTTTCACCCCCCATAGGGGGTAGAAGTGGACGACTACGCGACGGTGCTTGGCGCGAAGAGAGTCTCAGAACGACAGTCGAGGAAAGCGCCGCCTCAGCATTCCCCGATTCGCCCGAGCGACCTCCGGCGACGCATCAACTGGCATGGGCTTCCTTCGCTGCGGTTTGCACTCGCCTGAGCGAAGATGCCGGAAACAGGCATCGTAGTTGAGGGGGGTCGCGTGCACCCGGCGGCCGGCTCGGGCTGGCAGGCTCGCTAGCCTCGGGCGCCGCAGGAGCCGCCCGGCGATCCCGGTCGAAGCGGCTTGGCGGTCGAGCGCTCATGGACGCCAAGGACAGCTGGAAACAGGAGATCTCGAACCGGCCACGCGGAAGCGGCTGCTGCGACTGCAGGCGGAGCGCGCCCGCCGGCGCCGCTGGACGGCGCTGGCCGCCCTCGCCTTCGTCGTCGCCCTGACCCTCGTCGTCGCCGGAGCCCGGGCGCTCCGCCACCATCACGGCGACGCGTCCACCGACTCGGCAGGCGCACCGGCGGATGCGGGGCCGACGCCGACCGAGTCCCAGCGCGAGCAGCAGGCGATCGATCGGGTCCTCTCCTACACGCCCTTCATCCGCGAAGGGAGTCGACGCAAGCGCGAGGTGGCGCTGACCTTCGACGACGGCCCCGGCCCGTACACGCCTCAGATCCTCGACGTGCTGCGCCACCACCACGCCAAGGCGACCTTCTTCGAGGTCGGCACGATGCTGACGTCGTTCAGCGACAGCACCGTCAAGCAGACGCACCGCGGCTACGCGATCGGCAACCACACCTTCAGCCATCCGCACATGGGGGCGCTGCCGAAGGGCGAGCAAGGCAAGCAGCTGAACAGCACCAGTGCGGCGCTGAAGCACTACACCCACGCCAACACCCGCCTCTTCCGGCCGCCGTTCGGCTCATTCGACCGAGACACGCTCGAGCTCCTGCGCAAGCGCCGGGCGCTGATGGTCCTGTGGAGCACCGACACCGAGGACTACCTGGATCCGGGCGCGGAAGTGATCGCCGCGCGCGCCCTCGAGGGTGCGCATCCGGGCGCGATCATCCTGCTCCACGACGCCGGTGGCGATCGCTCGCAGACCGTCGCCGCCCTGCCGGCGATCATCCGCGGCCTCCGCGAGCGCCACCTGCGACCGGTGACGATCCCGCGGCTGCTCCTCGACGATCCGCCGCCCCGCGGGCAGAAGGTCCCGTGGGATCTGGCGGGCGGCTCCTGACCGGGCGGTCGTCGCCCGGCGGAACCGGCGCATAGGCCGCCGTCACTTCCTAGCATCGCGACAAGGCACGAGATCGGCATCGCAAGGGAGGCCGGTCCGGAAGCGACAAGGGAGGGCCTTTCGTGGCCAATCGGAGCGGTAGTTCTCGGATCATTTTTGCGCTGGTGTGTGCGAGCCTGGCAGCGGTCGCGCTGCTGGCGCTGCCATCACTCGCCGGCGCCCACCTCGAGCGCCCGTCGTACTGGCCGGATCCGGCGCCGGACACCTCGGTCAAGCCGGCAACCGGCGGCAAGGTGCCGAAGGCACGACCGCTCGCCAGCGCGGTGACGGGCAAGGGACCGGGCCAGGTCCGGGTGGTCTGCAAGGGCAAGAGGGGCGCCGACTCCCTGCGCGAGGCGCGCCGCTCGATCCACGCCGCGCGCAAGCACGGCTTTCGCCTGCGGCCGAGCGTCGCGAACAGGCGGATCAGCAAGCGCAAGGCGCGCAAGCTGCGCCGCCTCAACGCCAAGTTCGCCAAGCGCTGCCGCTACCACTCGATTCAACGGGCGGTCGACGCGTCGGGCAACAACGATCGGATCGTGATCATGCCGGGCCGCTACACCGAGCCGAAGTCGCGCAAGGCGCCGATCAACGACCCGCGCTGTAACCCTTCGATGCTGCAGAAGTCGCAGAGCGGCGCCCTGGCGCCGAGCTACGAGTACCAGGCGACCTGCCAGAACGACCAGAACCTGGTCCACGTCACCGGCCGCGCCGTCAAGGGCGAGCCGCTGCCGGAACCGCGCGCGGACCGGCACGGGATCCCCAAGCAGGAGCTCGGCCGCTGCATCCGCTGCAACCTGCAGATCGAGGGTTCGGGCCCGAAGCCCGAGGACGTGATCCTCGACGCCGGGCGCGGCTACCGGCACCCGATGAAGCCCGCCGCCCGACCGGGCGGCGCGCTGCCTGCCGACGCCTGCCACGTCGACGACGAGAACGCCGAGAGCCCCTGCTGGACCAAGCACGTCGTCCTGCGCACCGACCGCACCGACGGCTTCGTCGGCCGCAATTTCCTGGTGCGCGGAGCGAAGGAGCACGGCTTCTACACCGAGGAGACCGACGGCATCCTGCTCGACCGCGTGAAGTTCTTCTGGAACGCCGACTACGGGCACCTGAGCTTCACCACCGACCACAACCTGGTCGAGAACTGCGACGGGTTCGGCTCCGGCGACGCCGTCGTCTATCCGGGCGCAGCCCCGCAGACCGGTCAATTCCGCGACGAGAGCTTCTACCCCAAGCGGCGCTACAGCACGACGATCCGGCGCTGCGACCTGCACGGCTCCTCGATGGGCTACTCCGGCTCGATGGGCAACTCCGTGCGCGTCACCCACAACCACTTCTACGCAAACGCGAACGGGCTGACGACCGACACGCTCTCGGCGACCGGCCATCCCGGATTCCCGGCCGACGGGATGAAGATCGACCACAACTGGTTCTACGCGAACAACCTCGACGTCTACACCGCCGATCCGGCGTTCGAGCCGCTCGTGCCGCAGCCGGTCGGCTCCGGCTTCGTCTGGGCGGGCCACAACGACGGCGAGTTCGCCCACAACTGGGTCTTCGACAACTGGCGCCAGGGCACGATGCTGCTCGGCATCCCCGATGAGGTCGCCGGCCAGACCGAGGGCGATATCGACCCGCAGGTGCACTGCCCGACGGGCGGCCAGGGCGAGCCCGTCTACTCGACCTCCTGCGACAACCACTATTTCGACAACCACATGGGTCAGGTACCGCCGGGCTTTAAGCCGCACCCGGCGCTGACGAAGTTCGGCAATAAGACGACGCTGGGAGACGGGTCGCAGACGGCGCCCAACGGGGTCGACTTCTGGTGGGACGAGGCCACCGTCAACACCGGCAACTGCTGGTACGACAACACCGGTCCCGACGGCACCCGGGGCGAGCCTCACCGCCGACCCACCGATCGGGCCGGCCGCCGGCAAGTCGATTCCGGGCTTCCTGCCCGAGAACTGCTCGACGAGTACGGGCGGCCCCGGATACACGGCCAAGGCTCCACTGCTGCTCACCTGCTTCGGCCAGTGGGAGGCGGGCAGATCGACGTGCCCGGCTGCGACTGGTGGGACCGGCCACCGCGGCCTGGGACCGCCGCGGCCCGCGCCGAGCGCCGGCGCGAGCAGCAAACCCAGCGCCGGCTCGCCGCGAGCACGGACGGCGGGCTGATCAAGAAGTGGATGCACGGGCTCGCGGGCGAGATCTCCTATGGCCCGTCCTCCTGAGCGGCGGCGCGGCGCTGGCGGGCGTCGCGACGGCGCTCGCCCTCGGCCTCGCCCTCGTGGGCCTGAGCGCCTGCGGCTCGGGCGACGAGCCCGCGCAGGCGGCGACCGCAGGGCGCGACGCCGGCGGCGTGATCGACATCTCGGGCACCGACCCCGTGGGCGAGATGAGCGCCGGCTCGGTCGCGGCTCTCGTCACCTGCGGCGACTGGCGCAGCGCCGCGGAGAAGCAGCGGCTGGCGACGATCGCCGACATCCGCAGCCAGCTCGGCCCACAGGACGACGGCTTCAAGGTCCCCGAGCTGACCGACGAGGAGGCCGAGCAGGTCTTCGACGGCTCCTGCCGGCCGAGCTGGGCTGAGGGCTTTCGCCTCTACAAGCTCTACGCGCAGGCCGTCGGCTTCGTCGGGCTGAAGCGCGCGATCGACGCCGGCTGAGCCGCGCCGGTGCCCGCGCCGGCTCAGCCGGCTTCCTGCCGCTGCTCGGCGAGATCCGCGACCTCGGGGGGCCAGTCACGGAGCAACGGCTCGACGTCGGCTGCCGCCATCGGCCGGGCGAAGATGAACCCCTGCGCGAACTGGCAGCCGAAGGCCCGCAGGGCGCTGAGCTGGTCGGCGTCTTCTACGCCCTCGGCGATCACGTCGAGGTTGAGCGAGCCGGCGAGGGCGATGATCGTGCGGACGATCGCCTCCGAGCCCGCGTCCTGACCGAGCGCCGAGATGAAGGATCGGTCGACCTTCAGCGTCCGGCCGCTGAAGTGGCGCAGGAACGTCAGCGACGAGTAGCCGGTGCCGAAGTCGTCGATGTGCAGGCCGATGCCAAGCCGCTCGAGCTGGTTGAGGACCGCCGGCATGCGCTCGGGCTCGCGCATGATCGTGCTCTCGGTGATCTCGAGCCGCAGCACCGTGGGGGGCAGCTCCCGCGCCTGCAACGCCGCCCGCACCTCGGCGAGCAGCTGCGGGTCGCCGAGCTCGCGCCCGGAGACGTTGACGCTGATGCTGACCGAGTCGTCGACAACGCCGCGAGCGCGCCAGTCGGCCATGTCCGCGAGCGCCGTCTCGAGCACGGAGCGACCGATGTCGCGGATCATCCCGGTCGACTCCGCTACCGGAATGAACTCGGACGGCGCGATCTGCGTCTCGGCGTCCGCGGGCCACCGCGCGAGTGCCTCGAGGCCGACGAGCCGCCCGTCGGCGACGGCGACGATCGGCTGGTAGTGGACGCGGAGGTGGCCGCCCTCGAGCGCCGCGCGGAGCTCGCGCTCGAGCTCGAGCTGACTGACGACGCGCCGGCGCATGCCGGCGCTGAAGATCTCCGCCGAGCGCCCGTGGCCGCGCTTGACCTCGTACATCGCGATGTCCGCGTCGCGCATCAGCTCGTCGGCGGTGGCGCCCTCGCCGCTGATCGCGATGCCGATCGCGGTGGTGACGACGAGCTCGCGACCCTCGACTGCGAACGGCTCCTCGAGGAGCTTGTGGATGCGGTCGGCGACTCCCTTCGCATCCTCGGGCCTGGCGATGCCGTCGAGCAGGATCGTGAACTCGTCGCCGCCGAGCCGGGCGACCGTGTCGCCCGGACGCATGCTCGTCACAAGGCGCCGCGCGAGCGCGACGAGCAGCTGATCGCCGGCGGCGTGGCTGTAGGCGTCGTTGACCAGCTTGAAGCGGTTCAGGTCGAGGAAGAGGACCGCGCATCGGTATTCGGGACACGGCGGCCGCGACGCAGGGAGAGCTCGAGGTGATCGAGGAACATGGCTCGGTTCGGGAGCCCGGTGAGCGGATCGTGGAGCGCGTCGTGGACGAGCCGCTCCTCGGCGCGCTTGCGGCCCGTGATGTCCGAGATCGAGCCCGGCGATCCGGATCGCCCGGCCCTCGCGATCGCGAACCGCGACGCCGCGGGCGAACATCCACCGGTAGGTGCCGTCCGCGTGCATCGCGCGATGCTCGCTGGCCAGATGGGGTGTCTCGCCCTCGATGTGGCTCTCGATCTGATGCTTGAGCTGTGGCAGGTCGTCGGGGTGGACGCGGTCGAGCCACTCCGAGGGCGAGTCGCCGACGTCGGCCTCCTCGCATCCGAGGAACGACTTCCACCGCTCCGCGTAGTAGATCGTCCCCGTCTCGAGATCCCAGTCCCAGATGCCGTCGTTGGCACCGCGGACGGCGAGCGCGTAGCGGTCCTGAGTGCGCTGCAGCTCCCTGAGGACCGAGTGATGCCGAAGCGCGTACCGGATCGAACGCTCGAGCACCGTCGGGGTGAGCTCGCCCTTGAGCAGGAAGTCGGTGACGCCGAGCATGTTCGCCTCGAGGTCGACCTCGTAGTCATCGAAGCCGGTCAGCATGATCACCGGCGCCGGGCCCTCGCCGCGGAACGCCTCCCGGACGAGGTCGAGGCCGGTGCGGTGGCCGAGCCGATGGTCGACGAGATAAACGTCGTGCTCGTTGGCGCCGATCCGCTCGACCGCCTCGGCGAAGCTCGCGGCGAGCTCGACGTCGAAGCGGGTCCGGTCCTGCCCCTCGAGGTGGTCACGGGTGAGGAGGAAGTCCTCCTCGTCGTCCTCGACGACGAGGACTCGCACCGTGCGCGGTTCGACACCCTCAGCGCCCCGGGGCAGATCCATCGGACGCACCCGTCTCCCCATTCGGCAGCTCGACGATCTCGAACCAGTAGCGCGAGAAGGCCTGCAGAGCATCGACGAGGCCGGCGAAGGTGACCGGCTTGGTGATGAACGAGTTGACGCCGAGCTCGTACGTACGCAGGATGTCCTCCTCGGCCTTCGACGTCGTCAGCACGACCACCGGGATCCGCTGCAGGTCCGGATCGCCGCTTGATCTCCGCCAGCGCCTCGCGGCCGTCCTTCTGTCGGCATGTTCAGGTCGAGCAGGATGATCCCGGGCGCGGCGCGGCGTCCGGCGCGGCGTAGCGACCGCTCCTGCGCAGGTAGCTGCATCAGGTCCTCGCCGTCGACGACGAAGCGCAGGTCGTTGACGAGGTGCGCGCCCGTCGAGAGCTTCCTCGGTGAGCAGCCGATCCTCCTCGTCATCGTCGGCGATCAGGATCGTCAGCGGCCGGCTCCGGCGCCTGCGCTCATCAACTCTCAGCTCTCCTTCTCGGGCGGCTCAGCGATCGTAGCCGCGGCGGGTGCCTGCCCGCGCAGGTCGCCGCCCCGGCCTCCTCGGGGTGCTCCAGCGGCAGCCGGACGACGAAGGTCGCGCCCTCGCCCGGACGTCCCACGGCCCCGATCGTGCCGCCGTGACGTTCGGCGACCTTACGGCACAGAGCGAGGCCGATTCCCGTTCCCGGGTAGGCGCTGCGCTCGTGCAGTCGCTCGAACACCCGGAAGATCCGGTCGGCGTATTCGGGCGTCGAAGCCGATGCCGTTGTCGGCGACCGTGATCTCGGCGAAGCGGGCGCCGGACGAGCCGTCGATGCGAACGACCGGATCGACACCCTCTCGCGGAGAACTTGAGCGAGTTCGAGATCAGGTTCTGGAAGAGCTGCCGGGCCTGGCGCGGGTCGACCGGGACCGTCGGCAGACTCGCCGACCTCGACCGTCGCTCCGGCCTCCTCGATCGCCGTCTCGAGATCGACCAGCACGCCCTCGACGAGTTCGTTCAGATCCGTCTCGACGAACGGCTGCGTCCGGGTGCCGACCCGCGAGAAGAGGAGCAGGTCCTCGATCAGCACCTGCATCCGCGCGGCGGAGGCATTGGCGCGCTCAGGTAGTCGCGCCCCTTGTCGCTCAGGTCCGTCGGACTCGCTGATCAGCACCTGCGAGGAGAACGCCTGCACCTTGCGCAGCGGCTCCTGCAGATCGTGGGAGGCGATCGACGCGAACTGGTCGAGCTCGGCGTTCGAGCGGGCGAGCTGCTGGGCCCGCCGCTCGAGCGCCTCGTTGGAGTCGCCGGAGCTTGGTCTGCGCCGCGGCCAGCTCGGCGTTGCTTTCGGCGAGCCGCGCGCGGTCGACGAAGCTGCGCCGGACCAGCGTCAGCATCGCGCCGGCGGCCAGCGCAAGCAGCACGAAGATCGTCCAGGGGACCCAGCGATCGGCGCCGTTGACCGTCGCGTAGAGGCTGCTCGCGGGCGCGGTCGTGACCACATTCCAGGAGCTGTTGGCAATCGGCGAGGCGGCGAACACCTCGCCGTCGCCGAAGTCGCCCTCGTCGCTCGTCGCCATTGCCTCGACGAGCCCCGGAGCAGTCGACCGGCTGAGCCGGCGGGCGACGGCGGGGTCGGCTCGACGCCGATCACGTTGCCCGTCGCCGTCGAGGATGTAGGCGAGGCCGCCATCCACGGTCGGCACCTCGCAGGTAGCCGCCGGTGAAGGACGTGAGCAGCCCCGGATCGATCCCGTTGACGAGGATGCGGGGGCCGCGAGTCGGTCTGGACGGAAGTCGCCAGGCCGACCGCCTTATCGCCGCCCGAGACCTCGAGCGACGTCGGAGAGGCCGTACGGGGCGCCGCGCCTGACGCCGCTGATCCAGGGAGGGTGCCTCGTTCAGCGACCGCGCGAGAGCGGGGTCGACGCTCGAGGAGGTCGCGATCACCTTCCCGTCGCCGTTGAGCAGGGCGAGGAAAGGCGCTGTTGCGCCCTGCTTCTGCTGCGCGTCCATCGTCGCCTGCTGTGACCTGCCCGCCGTAGGTCTGGGCGAGACCCGGCTGCTGGCCGGCGGTCGAGGTGGCCGCGAACAGCGACTCGGTCAGCGCCGCCGTGATCGATGCGCGACCGCTGAAGTTCTTCTTGATGTCGTCGCGCGCATCGGACTGCGACTTGACGAGCAAGACGGCGAATGCCCCGAGGACCAAGCACCATCAGCGCCGCCACCAGGTAGAAGAGACGGCTCGACGCCCCGCGTGTCATGCCCCACCCCCAGACGGCGAGTGGAAGTGCCGCATTTTTGGCAACGAACCCATCCCGGCCTTTCATCGGCACCGTCGACAACTGAGTTGAATGTGGGCTCCCCGATACCGTGGAGGCGGATGGATGGCGGCGATCCGCAGCACCTACTGACGCTCGACGAGCTGCGCCGTCGCCGCAGCGCCAAATGGACCGTCTACGAGCGCGATGTCCTGCCCGCCTGGGTTGCGGAGATGGACCTGCCCCTGGCGGAGCCGATCCGGACGCGTCCTCGCCGAGGCGGTCGCCGCCGGCGACACCGGCTACGCGAACGCCGAGGCGGCAGGGCTCGGTGAGGCGTTCGCCGGCTTCGCGTCCCGACGGCTCGGCTGGAGCGTCGATCCGAGCGCGTGTCATCGCCGTGCCCGACGTCGTCCACGGCCTCTCCTCGCTCGTCGGCGTGCTGACCGAGCCGGGTGAGGAGGTGATCGTCACGCCGCCGGTCTACCACCCGTTCTTCATGCTCGATCAACGAGCGCGGCCGCAAGGTGCGCGAGGTGCCGATGGCCGGACGGGCGCGAGCTCGACGTCGCCGGCGATCGAGGCTGCCTTCGCCGACGGCGCCCGCGTGCTGCTGCTCTGCAGCCCCCACAACCCCGCCGGCAGCGTGCCGACCCGCGAGCAGCTCGAGGCGCTCGCCGAGGCCGCCGCCCGCCACGACGCCTGGGTCCTCTCCGACGAGATCCACGCGCCGCTGACGCTGCCGGGCGCGACGCACGTCCCCTTCCTCGAGGTCAGCGACGCTGCCCGCGAGCGCGGCATCGCGCTCAGCTCCGCCTCGAAGACCTTCAACCTCGCCGGGCTCGTCTGCGCCGTGATCGCCGCCGGCAGCGACACGGCCTGGGCCGCGCTCGAGCGGCTGCCGCTGCTCGACCGCCACCCCGGGCACCTCGGCGTGCTCGGCTCCGTCGCCGCCTTCTCCGACCCGGCCTCCGACGCCTGGCTCGACGGCGTGATCGAGCTGCTCGACGGCAACCGGCGCCTGCTCGGCGAGCTGCTCGCGCGAGCATCTGCCCGAGGCTCGCTGGACGCCGCCGCGAGGCCGGCTATCTGAGCTGGATCGACCTGAGCGCCTACGGGCTCGGCCCCGACCCGGCGCCGGCGCTGCTCGAGCGCGGCCGGATCGCGGTCAGCCCCGGGCCCGCAGTTCGGCGCCGGCGGCGAGGGCTTCGTCGCGGCTCAACGTCGGCGACCTCGCCCGAGCTCGTCACCGAGGCGGTCGCGCGGATCGCGAAGGCGCGTCGGCGTGAGCACGCCGGGCACGGCACACGCGGCCGACCGATCCGGTCGACCTGATGCTGCTCCCCTACTTCGACGCGCTTGATCGGCGAGTTCGGCGACGAGCCGCTCGAGCTCTTCGACGTCCACACCCACATCGGCCAGAACGATCCCGACGGCCGCAAGCAGACCCCCGAGGAGCTGCTCGACGCGGCTCGAGACGATCGGCGCCCGACGCGGTCACCTTCCCGATGCACGAGCCGAGCGGCTACCCGGAGTTCAACGACGTCGCGCTCCGCGGCCGCCGAGGCCTCGGGCGGCCGCTTCCGGGCCTTCTGCCGAATCGACCCCGTCTCCGAGCGCGACGACCCGCGCGCCGAGGCGGAGCGCTGCCTCGACGCCGGCGCCGTCGGCATCAAGCTGCACCCGCGCGCCGAGGGCTTCACGCTCGGCGTGCCCGGCGTCGAGACGCTGTTCGCCGTCGCCGCCGAGCGCCGCGTGCCGATCCTCGTCCACGCCGGCCGCGGCATTCCCGGCGCTCGGCCGCGACGCGGTCCGGCTCACCCACTCCTATCCCGACGCCCGCCTGATCCTCGCCCACGGCGGCATCTCCGACCTCGCCTGGCTGCACGCGCGAGGTCGAGCCCGGCGGCAACCTCTTCTTCGACACCGCCTGGTGGAACCCGGCCGACCTGATCGCGCTCTTCGCCTGCGTCCCCTCCTCGCAGATCCTCTGGGCGAGCGACGTCGCCCTACGGGACGCCGCTGGCGGCGGCGACCTGGCACCTGCGCTGCGCGCTGCAGGCCGGGCTCGGCGAGCGCGCGATCCGCTCGATCGCCGGGCGGCAGTCGCAGCGGATCCTCGCCGGCGAGGAGATCGAGCTGCTCCCCGATCCGCCCGGCGAGGCAGGCGCGCTCGACCCGATGCTCGAACGCGTCTACACGCACCTCGTCTCCGCTTTCGGCGCCTCCAACTCCGGCGGCGATCCGGCCGAGAAGATCGACCTGGCGCGCCTTTCGACGCAGGTCGTCGACGACTCCCCGCACGTCGAGCTGCTGCGCGAGCTCGAGGAGCTGATCGACCGGACGATCGCCGACTACCTGCCGGTCGAGGCGACCGGCACGCACCAGTTCTCGCGAGCTCGAGAAGGTCCTCGTCTCGCTGCTCACCCTCGCCCGCACGCCGGCGGCCGGTGCGGCCGGCGGCGCGCCGGCGACGGCTGAGGCTCAGCGGCCGCTCAGGCGCCGGCGGGCTCGTAGACCTGGATCTGCACGCCGTCGTGGCCGACGGTCTCGGCTCGCTTCAGGCTCCAGGTCTTCTTCTCGTCGCTCGGGCCGAACAGCGTCTTGCCGGAGCCGAGCACGACCGGGAAGACCATCAGCCGCAGCTCGTCGACGAGGTCGGCCTCGATCAGCGCCTGCGCCAGGGTCGGGCTGCCGTGGACGATGATGTCGCCGTCCGATCTCGTCCTTGAGCGCGGCGATCGCCGCGGCGACGTCGCCGCCGGCCGTCGATGACGGTCGGTGTTGTTCCACTCGGGATCGGCAGCGTCGAGCTGACGACGTACTTGGGCATCGAGTTGAACTTGTCCGAGAAGGGGTCGCCGCTGCGCGAAGGCCAGGCCGCGGCGAAGCCGTCGTAGGTGACGCGGCCGAGCAGCATCGCCTCGCTGCCGAGCGTCTCCTCGGCCTTGAACTCATCGCCCGCCTCGCTGCGATCGAACTCGAAGCTCCAGCCGCCGTGCGGGTGGTCCTCGCTGCCGCCCGGATCCTCGACGACGCCGTCGAGTGAGATGAACTCGGTGACGATCAGCTTGCCCATGTCTCTGCGCTCCTTGTCTCGGATCGGAACGTTGCCCTAGAGACCGGGCGCCGCCGGCGAACTAATCGCTCGCGCTCAGCTCGAGGCGGACACCGCCGTCGGCGTCGATCGTCCAGTGCGGGTTGTGGGCGACCTCCCACGGGTGGCCGTCGGGGTCGATGAACAGGCCGCTGTAGCCGCCCCAGAAGGTCTCGGCGGGCTCGCGGCCGATCGTCGCGCCGGCGGCGCGCGCCTGCTCGATCACCTCGTCGACCTCGGCCGGCGAGCCGAGGTTGAGCGCCAGCGTGACGCCGCCCCAGCCGCCGCTGTCCGTCACGGCGCTGTCGTCGGCCAGCTTCTGCCGGTCCCAGAGGGCGAGGACCATGTCGCCGCACTGGAAGAAGACGACGTCGTCGGCGACCTCGCTCGCTGACCTCCCAGCCGAGCGCCAGGTAGAAGGAGCGGGCGCGCTCGCGGTCGCTGACGCCGAGCGTGATCACGGCTGACGCGCTGCTTCATGGAGCAGTGTCTACCCGACCGCGCCGCTCCGACGAGCGTCCAGGTCGTCGGGCGTCCAGATGGGCTTCTGCATCGGCGGGACGGCTATCGCCGATGTCACTGGTGGTGGCTCCATCGCCGCCGGTCCTACCCGAACCCAGAAAGCAGGCAGATCGAGTCATGCAGCTCGCGAAGTTCCCCCGAGGTCGCGAACACGCCCGTGCAATCGACGCCGCCCCGATCCCCGATCCACACGGGCCGGGACACGACGATGCCGACGAGCATCAGGTGGAGGACGAGAACCCGGCCGCGGTCGAGTGGATCGGCTGGAAGGTGACCGACGAGCTCGGCCGCACGGTCGGCCGCGTTGAGGGCACCACCGGCGCCGAGTGGCTCGTGGTCCGCGATCGCCGGCGGCGGCACGTCCTCGCTCCCGCCGGCGAGGCGATCGCCGGCGGCACCTACGTATTCCTGCCGTATGACTCGGACCTGATCGCGGCGGCACCGCAGCTGCCGGAGGGAGCCGAGCGGGACAAGGGCACCGAGGACGCCGCTCGCGAGCACTACGAACTCGGCTGAGCGGTCGCCGCGAGGGGTTGCTTCCGCTGCCCCGCGGCTTACGATGCTTGGCGTGTCAGTCTCGAGATATGGACATCAAGGGCTGAGCCGATGAAGCCGCGGCGCTTTCACGACCTGAGCGCACACGCGCCGACGGACGAGGAGATCACCGGCTGGATCGGCCACAAGGCGACCGACGAGTTCGGCAAGGCCGTGGGCAAGGTCGAAGACGTGTACCGGGTCGGGGAGAAGCTCGAGTGGCTTCTGATCCGCCACCGGCGCTCGCACCATTTCCTGGCCCCCGTCAGGAACGCGGTCGGGGGCGAGGGCACCGTCTTTCTGCCGTACACCGCCGAGAAGATCGAGTCGGCGCCCGAGGTCAAGCCCGGCAGCACGGCCGAGGAGGAGATCCTCGCCGCCGCCGCGGCCCACTACGGGCTCGGCGCCTAGGCGCCGTCTCCAAAGGCGCGGCGGCTAGGCCTCCGCGGCGTCCTGCTCGGCGTCCTCGTCCTCGTCATCTTCCGACTCGTAGAGGCTCTCGGAGGCAAGCTGATTCAGCCGCCGGTCCCAGAGCATCACATCGAGGAAGAGCTCGTCCCCGAAGCCATGCACCGCGTCGACCGCGACCAGTGAGAAGCGGCCGTCGTTGACCGCGGCCTGATCGAGCACCTCGCCCTCGAGCTCGGCGCTGGCGGCGATCGCGCCGCGGATCAGCGGCGTGCCCCAGATCAGCGTCACATCGCCGCCGCGGCCGCCGTCGCCGCTCCACGTCCCGATCACGGCGTCGTTGAGATCGATCTGCCAGTCGGGGTTGTCGTCCGCGGTGACGTCGGTGAAGTCGGCCTCGGCGGCGAGCTCGCCGACCTCCTCGTCCGCGCCCTCCACGGTCGCCTCGAAGTGGACGTAGCCGTAGTACTCGGGCACGCCTCCATCCTCGTCGGCGGCGCGGCCGACGACCGGCACGTAGGTGCGCTTGCCCCAGGTGCGCTCCGGGAAGAAGCGCAGCGTCTAGGGGTCGAGCGGCGCGCCGGCCTCGTCGCGCGAGCGTCCTTGCTCGCCGACTCGAAAGCAGCGGCGAGGCGCTCCTCCCAGTCGCCATAGGGACGGGACTGCTGGGCGGTGTCGGCCATGAAGCGCGGGAAGGGTCGGGCGATCGGTGCCATCGGCTCGGCAGCCTACTCGGCGGCGCCGCTCGCCCCGGCGATCGCCTCGCGCAGCGCCGGCGGCCGCCGCCTCGGGCGGATAGACTGTCGATCTCGACTCCGGTGCCGAGCTCGAAGCCCGCACGGGTGACGAGCCGCGGGCACGAGATCGATGTGCCAGTGGAACTCCTCGGTCCCGCGCGGCGCGGTGCGCACCCAGAGGTTGAGCGGCGGCAGCGAGCCGAAGACGCCGTCGAGCGCCTCGAGCGCGGTCGCGAGCATCGCCGCGCCGCGCTCGTCCTGCCTCGAAGCGGGGCGCCGGGCTGCGCGGCGCGAGCCGCAGCTCGAACGGCGAGCGCGAGGCCCAGGGGCAGAAGAGGACCGCCTCGCCGTCGAAGGCGACGAGCCGCTCGCGGCGGCGGACCTCCTCGACGATCACGTCCTCGAGCAGGTGGCTGCCGAGCGTGCGCTCGTGGTAGGCGTTGAAGCGCTCGCGCTCGCGCGCGACCTCGGCGGGGACGAAGGGCAGCGCGTAGAGCTGCGCGTGGCTGTGCTCGAGCGAGGCGCCCGCGGCGGCGCCCTCGTTGACGATCAGGTGCACGTAGGAGGCGACCGCCGAGTGCGCGGCGACCCGCGCGCGCCAGGCCGCCATCGCCTCGGCGAGCCCCTCGCGGCCGAGCTCGACCGAGCGAAGCGCGGTGCTCGGGATGGTTGACGATCACCTCGTGCGCGCCCTGCGCCGGCGTCGAGCCGAAGAGGTTGACCGTCGTCACCCGGTTCGAGGAGCGCAGCGGATCGGCGGAGCTCGTCAGCCCGGCCTCCGAGCCGCCGCCGGCGGCAGGGCCGCCCTCGGGAACGAGCGCCGGGTAGAGGTTCGGGACGGCGCGCTGCCGCCAGCCGGGTGCGTCGGCCTCGCCCCCTGCGGGCCGGTCGGCCCAGAGCTCCGGCGGCGTCCGCTGCCTCGTGGCCCTCGCAGAACGGGCACTCCTCGCGAGCCGCGTCGCGCGCGCTGCCGCGGCGCCGGGTCGAAGTCGCTCGGGCGCGCCGCCCGGGCCGGCGCCAGGATCGAGCGCAGCCCGGTGAGCTGGTCGATGCGGATCTCGGGCGCGGGCGCTGCGTCGTCGTCGGGCACGGGGCGATTATCGCGGCGCCGCGGCCGGCCGCTCAGCCGTTGACCGCGTACTTGTCGATGTCGGCGTCGAGCGCGCCCTCGGAGGCGTACGGGCCGGAATGCACGTAGGTCTTCTCGCCGGCGGCGTTGTAGAAGATCGTGATCGGCTGACCCGGCGCCGCGCCGAGGGACGTCGAGAGCTGCTCGTCGGGGTCGGTGAAGCTCAGGTACGGGACCGGGTGGTCGCGGAGGAAGGTCTGCGCGGCGGCGTCGGTGTCCGTCGCGTTGATGCCGATGAAGGCGACCTGATCGCCGCGCTTGGCGACTGCGTCCTGCAAGTAGGGGAACTCCTGGCCGGCAGGGCCCGCACCAGGAGGCCCACTTGTTGACGACGACCGGGTAGCCCTTGAGCTCGGCGAGCTGCGCGTCGTAGGCGTCCTCGCCGCCGCCGAGCAGCTGGCCGGCCTTCTCGTAGAGCGGCGCGATCTGCTTCGGCGGCGCTTCTTGGTGACCTTGCGAGAAGTCGGGCGCGTCGGCTGAGCGTTGCCGGGGTCGATGCCCCCGCCGCCGCTGGAGCCACCGCAGCCGGCGATTACGAGCAATGCGAGCAGGGCGGCGAGCAGGCCGCGGCGGGCCCGCGGTGGCTGCTCGATCGCAACTTTTCGCTGCGTGGCTGTCATCCGGTGGGTTCGGGGTGGTTAAATGGGGGCCGGTCCAAAGGGGAACCTACGGACCGCGGGGATCAATCGGCCGGATCAGTTCCTACCCCGGATCGGTTCATCTCCATCGAGCTTACTGCGACGCGTTGCTCGGCTTTCGAGCTCGCCACGCAGCCAAAGCCCTTTCCATGGCAGACACCGCAGCACTCGCCGCAGAGGCGGCAGAAGCGCTATCGAGCGCAGATATCGAACGCGTGGAGGAATTCACGCGTGAGCCGATCCTGCTCGCAGACGAGACGCCCGACGACGTCCTGCCGGGCACCGCGCGCCGGCTCGCCGTCGACGCCGCGCTGGAGGAGATCGCCGACGGCGCCGAGCACCCCTCGATGCGGTGGCGGCAGGACTTCTCGCTGCTGCTCGGGCTCGAGCGGGTGCTCGCCGAGGATCCGCCGACGCTGAACGACGGCGCCGAGCTGAACGAGCACCAGGTCGACGCGCTCTCGGGGACCCTGGCGGCGATCTCGGCCGAGATCGAGGAGCCGGGCGCGAACGGCCGGCAACGGCTCCCGCGAGAACGGCAACGGCAGCGGCATCGCCGCGAGCCGACCTGCCGAGGATGACGAGCGAGCTCGGCGAGGACGAGGAGCCCCAGGACTGGCAGGACGAGCCCGACGAGGAGGACGAGGACGTCGTCGCCGAGGCGGCCGACGACCCCGGCGCCAGCCGCCGCTTCTGGTTCGAGCATGCGACCGGCGCCGGCAAGACCGTCGCCGCCGTCGGCTTCGTCGACGCCTCGCGCACCGGCGGCATCCTGATCCTCACCCACCGCCGCAACCTCGTCGACCAGTTCATCGGCGAGATCTCCGACCGCGGCTACGGCGACCGCCTCTGCCAGCCGCTGCTCGGCGACTCCGACCACCCCTACGGCCCGGTCACCGTCGAGACCTACCAGTGGTTCGTGCGCAACGCCGGCAACGTCTCCGACGCCTACTCGATCGTGATCTGCGACGAGGCCCACACGGCGCTCGGCGAGAAGACCAGCGCCTGCATCCGCAACTGGCTCGGCCCGATCTTCATCGGCATGACCGCGACCGGCGCGCTGATCGCCCGCCACGTCGCCGACCTCTTCCCGACCCAGACCTCGCGCTTCGATCTCGCCCAGGCGGCGCGGCGCGGCGTGATCGCGCCGCTGCGCTGCATCCGGATCCCGCCCGGGCCCGGGCGTGCGGACGCTCGCCAACGTGCCGCTGCGCCGCGGCGAGGTCGACCAGGACTTCGACCAGGAGGAGCTCGCCAAGCTGCTCGACCAGGGGCCGTTCAACTTCGCGATCGCCGACCTCTACCAGTCGCGCTTCCGCCGCGTCCCCGGCGTCGTCTACACCGCCGGCGTCGCCCACGCCAACAACGTCGCCGAGGCGATGCGCGCGGTCGGCATCAACGCCCGCGCCGTCTCCGGCGAGACGCCGAAGCGCGAGCTCGCGGAGACGCTCGCCGCGTTCGACCGCGGCGAGGTCGACGTGCTCTGCAACGCGATGCTGCTCGCCGAGGGCTGGAACTCGCCGCGGGCGACGATCTGCATGCACCTGGCGCCGACCGCCTCGAAGCGCATCTACCAGCAGCGGGTCGGCCGCGTCACCCGCCGCAACCCGGGCAAGGAGGCGGGCCTGGTGATCGACTTCGTCCACCCCGCCACCCGCCACGACGAGAACATCGTCACCCTGCACAGCCTGCTCGACCGCGACGTCTACCGCGGCGGCGCGATCGTCGTCGGCCCGGTCCGCCGCGGCCGCGGCCGCCGGGTCCGGGTCGAGAAGCGCGTGATCCCCGTCTCCGGCGATCCCGAGCGCCGCCTGCAGGTGCTCGAGCGCGAGCTCTGGCGGACCGCCGTCGAGCGCCTCGACTACTCCGAGCAGCACGTCTGGGCGGCGCTCGCCGGCGCCCGCGTGCAGCCGAACTCGTGGCGCAAGGCGAAGGCGATGCTGCAGCACGATCAGGCGAAGGAGCTGCGCCGCCGCTTCCTGCTCACCTGCATCCAGCGCAACCGCTCCGGCCAGCTCAAGCTCAAGGCGCTCGCCGAGCTCGCCGCCACCCGCGAGGCCGAGCCCTTCGACGAGGCGATCGACATGGTCGGCACCTGGCAGCGCGACCAGCGCCGCGCCGGCGTCCGCGTGCTGCTGCAGGCGCTCGCCGAGAAGCGGATCGGCCGCCGCGATCAGGCGCAGGCCTGGGTCTGGCGCCTGGCCGAGTTCACGCGTGAGTGCCACGAGGAGTACGCGGTTGCCCGCTGGCCCGAGACCAAGCGCCTGCTCGGCCTCTTCGTCAACTCCTCCGGCCGCGCCCACGGCAAGAACGCGCGCCGCCTCGTGCAGGCCGCCCGCGGCCAGGACCGGCGCCTGGCCGTCGCCCTGCTCGCCGCCGCCGTCGCCCACACGCCCGAGGCCGAGGAGGTGCTGCGCGGCGCCCGCATGCGGATGGCCCGCAAGCCCTCCGCCGTCGCCCGCGAGCTGCTCCGCAACCTGCCCAAGGGCGGCAAGAAGCGCCGCCGCCGCTCCTCAAACAGCAAGCGCCGCCCCGAGGAGGAGAACGGCTCCCGCAAGAAGGGCGAGAAGGACGAGAAGGGGAAGGCAGAGGCGATCGACGAGGACGAGCTCGAAGCGAAGTCCTCCGACGACCCGGACCTCGACGATGACGACGGCGACGGCGAGGACGAGGACTTCGACGACGATGCGACGGCCGAGGACGACCGCGACTCCGACGACGACGCCCGGTCCCGACGAGGACGAGGACGACGACTCCGAGGAGTGACGCCGGCGAGCGCGTAGCCGTCCACTTGAGGGGGCTAAAGGCCGCTGACTGAGCCGACTACCCATGGCAGTTCGCTCGCCGACCGTCCTCGGTGCCGCCTTCATTCGGTCGCGTTCTGTCTGGAGTTGACCCCTGTGACGGGTGCAGATCCAGTCAGTTCGGCGGGGTGAGCTCCGTTCGGCCGTTCTGCCTGGGTTTGGGTACCTGAGCGGGACCCAGATCCAGGCGAAACGGGCGAGTGGGATCCGTGCCTCTTCCGGACGACGCGCTACAGCAGCCGCAGGTGGACTTCGCCGGAGCCGAGCGAGATCGACTCGCCGGACTCGCCCCGGACGATCAGGTTGCCCGTCTCGTCGATGCCGTCGGCGATGCCGCGGCGGTCGAGCTCGCCGCCGTCGGGGCCGCCCTCCCAGGCGATCGGCCGGCCGGCGAGGGCGTCGCGCTTGCGGAACGCGTCGAGGATGCGGTCCTCGGGCGCCTCGACCCAGCGGCCGAGACGGTCGTCGAGGGCCTTGCGCACGTCGTTCGGCGTCGTGCCGTGGCCGAGCGAGGTCGCGGGCCAGCGCAGCTCGTCGCGGAAGCTCGTCGTCGGCGAATCGAGACGTTGACGCCGACGCCGATCACCGCCCACTCGGGCGGCCGGGCCTCGATCAGGACGCCGGCGAGCTTGTGCTCGTCCAGCCAGATGTCGTTCGGCCACTTGATCCGGCAGCTGACCGGAGCGAGCTTCTCGCAGGCCTCGCAGACGGCGAGCGGCACCGCCAGCGGCAGCAGCAGGTGGCGCAGGGTCAGCGGTCGCAGGATCGCCGAATAGAGCAATGCCGAGTCCGGTGGCGCGACCCAGCGCCGGCCGTGCCGGCCGCGGCCGGCGGTCTGGCTGGAGGCGGTGACGACGGTGCCCGACTCGGCCCCCTCGATCGCCATCTCGCGGGCCCGCTCGTTGGTCGAGTCGATCTCGTCGAAGTGGTGGTGCGGCTCGCCCGAAGCGCGTGCTCACGGCGCCGGCTCGAGTTCGACCTCGTCGCCGGGGCGGATCTCGAGGGTCTCCGCGGCGCTGCCGCGGTTGATCGCCAGCGCCATGCGCCCCGAGGAGTCCTCGTAGAAGAGGAACGCGCCGTCCTCGACGTCGCCGAAGGAGCCCGCGCGTTGCGCGATCCGCCGCTGCGAGCGGCAGCCGACCGAGACGCGGCCGGCGCCGGCGAGGGGATGCCCGTGCAGGTTCGCCGACGTCAGGTCGAGCGCGACGTTGCCGAAGCCGTCGATGCGGTCGGCGTGCGCGAAGGCGCCGTGGTGGGTGATCCGCGGCCGCGACGCCGGGTTGCGGGCGAGCGAGTCGGGCTCGACGGGCTCGCCGGCTGCGCTGAGCTCGGCGCCGGCGGCGAGGTGCGCGGCAACCGGAGCGAAGAGGTCGCGGCCGTGGAAGGTCGCCGAGGCGGGCTGCAGGCGGAAGTCCGATTCGCCGATGTCGACGACCTCGGAGGCGCCGCCGAGCGCGTCGATCGCCGGCGGCAGCAGGCCGTTGTCGGGGCCGACGAGCAGGTGGCCCTCGCCTGCGGTGCGGACGGCGATCGCGCGTCGCGGCCCGCCGACGCCCGGATCGACGATCGCAAGGTGAACGCCCACGGGCGCGTAGGGCAGCGCGTCGGCGAGGATCGTCGCGCCGGAGCGGACGTCGTGGCGGCCGATCCCGTGCGATGATGTCGATCACCTGGGCGCCGGGCGCGATCCGCGCGATCACCGCGCGGCAGACCCCGGCGAAGTCGTCGCCAACCCCGTAGTCGGAGAGGAAGGTGATCGGCAGAGGCTGCTTGCTGCCCACGGCCGCAGGCTACTCCGCAGCGCCGCGCTCGCCGGCGTCCGCGAGCAGCGCCGCAAGCAGGCCTTCGGGGTCGTGGCGCTCGGCCTCGACGGCGACCTCGAGGCCGAGCTCGCGAGCGGTCGCGCTCGTCACCGGGCCGATCGAGACGACGCGCGCATCGCCGGCGTCGCCGCCGGCCGCCCGAACGGCCTCCAGGTAGTTGCGAACGGTCGAGGAGGAGGTGAAGGTGACGTAGTCGGCCTCGCGGGCGCGGGCGACGAGCTCCGGGTCGGTCTCCTCGCGGACGGTCTCGTACAGCGCGACGACGTCGACCTCGGCGCCGCGCTCGGCGAGCGCCTCGGGCAGCACGTCGCGGGCCTCGCGGGCGCGGGCGACGAGCACCGGGCGGCCGGCGACGTCGACCTCGCGCAGCGCTTCGACCAGCGACTCGGCGATCGAGCGCGGCGGGACGATGTCGGGGATGACGCCGCGGGCGCGGAGCTCGCGGGCCGTCCCGGGACCGATCGCTGCGATCGTCGCCAGGGCCAGCGCGCGCGCGTCGAGCCCGCGCTCGGCGAGCGCCTCGAAGAGCAGGCGGACGCCGTTCGGGCTCGTCAGGCAGATCAGCGCGTAGGTGTGGATCGCCTCGATCACGACGGCGACCTCGGCGCTCTCGAGCAGCGGCTCGATCCGGATCGCCGGCAGCTCGACGACCTCGGCGCCGAGCCCGGCAAGGGTCTGCGCGAGGCCGCTCGCCTGGGCGCGGGCACGGGTGACGACCACGCGGCGGCCGTGCAGCGGCCGGCGCTCGAACCAGGCGAGCCGCTCGCGGTGGCGCGGCGACGTCGCCGAAGAGCAGGATCGCCGGCGCCTTCAGGCCCGCCTCGGCGACGGCATCGGGCAGCGTCTCGGTCGTCGCGACGACGGCACGCTGGTCGGGGTACGTGCCGCGCATCACCGCCGCGGCGGGCGCCGCCGGATCGCGGCCCGCCGCGATCAGGCTCCGCGCGATCGAGGGCAGGTTCTTGACGCCCATGTAGAGGACGAGCGTCCCCGGGAAGGCGGCGAGCGCGGGCCAGTCGATCGCGCTCTCAGGCTTGCTGGGGTCCTCGTGGCCGGTGACGAAGGCGACCGCGGAGGCGTCGTCGCGATGGGTGACCGGGATCCCGGCGTAGGCGCTGGCGGCGATCCCGGCGGTGACGCCCGGGACGACCTCGAAGGGCACGCCCGGCCTCGAGCAGCGTCTCGGCCTCCTCGCCGCCGCGGCCGAAGACGAACGGATCGCCGCCCTTGAGCCGGACGACCGAGGCGCCGCCGAGCGCGCGCTCGGCGATCAGCGCCTGGATCTCCTCCTGCGGCATCGCCGCGTCGCCGGGCTTCTTGCCGACGTAGACGAGCTCGGCGTCGGCGCGGGCGCCGTCGAGGGCGCCGTCGGGGATCAGCCGGTCGTAGAGGATGACGTCGGCGGTCGCGATCAGCTCCAGCGCCCGCGCGGTCATCAGCCCGGGGTCGCCGGGGCCGGCGCCGACCAGGTAGGCGACGCCCGGGCGGGCGCCGGGGCTCGGCGGCGGCGAGTCGGTCGGCGCCGGCGCTCACGGCAGCTCCCCGTTCGTGCTGCCGCGATCGGCGGCGCCGGTCGCGCGGGCGAGGATCTCGCGCGCGCCGGCGCCTCGAGCCGCTCGACCAGCGCCTCGGCGAGGGCGACCGGCTGGGCGGCGTCGCCGGTCGACCGACTCGCGCACCCACTCGCCGCCGTCGGCGGCGCCGGCGTAGCGCGACCAGCCCGAGCTCCTCGCCCTCGCCCTCGGCGCCGGACGGGCGCACGCTGACGACCCCGAGCGGCGTGTCGCAGTCGGCCTCGAGCGCCCGGACGACGGCCCGCTCGGCGGTCAGCTCGAACAGCGCCCGCGGGTTGGTGATCGCCGCCGCGGCGGCGGCGCGGGCGCGCTCGTCGCCGCTGCGCGCCTCGAGCGCCAGCGCCCCCTGGCCGGCGGCCGGCGTCATCTCGGCGGGGCCGAGCGCGAAGGCGATCTCGCCCTCGCGGCCGAGCCGGCGCAGGCCGGCGGCGGCGAGCACGATCCCGTCGAGCTCGCCCTCGGCGAGCTTGCGCAGGCGGGTGTCGACGTTGCCGCGCAGCGGCCGCAACGTCGAGGTCGGGGCGGATCGGCGAGCAGCTGGGAGCGGCGGCGCAGCGAGGAGGTGCCGACGGCGGCGCCCTCGGGCACCTCGTCGAGCGAGCGCGCCGGCGCCGACCCAGGCGTCGGCGGGCAGCTCGCGCGGCGGCACCCCGGCCAGCTCGAGGCCGTCGGGGAGCTCGATCGGCAGGTCCTTGGCGCTGTGCACGGCGAGGTCGATCTCGCCGGCGAGCAGCGCCCGCTCGATCTCGCGCACGAAGCGGGACTTGTCGCCGGCGCCGCCGTCGGCTCGTGGCCGGGCGGCCCTCGTCGCCGGAGGTCGTGATCGTGACCAGCTCGGCGTCGCCGATCGCCTCGGCGACGGTGCCGGCCTGGGCCAGCGCCAGGGCGCTGCCGCGGGTGCCGATCCGCAGCGTCGGGCCGCTCATCGCGCAGGGACCTCGCCTGGCCGCCACCGACCGCCACGGCGGCTCAGTCGCCGGATCCGCGCGGTCCTCGCGCCGGATCGGCGTCACCTCGGCCGCCCCGCCCTCGGGCTCGGTGCTCGCGTCGAGGCCGAACAGCTCGCGGACCGTCGCGATCTGCAGGTAGGCGTCGCTCGTCGTCGGCCGAGCGCTTCAGGCGCAGGGTCGGCTCGTGCAGGATGCGGCTCGCGATCGCCCGCGCCATCGCCTCGATCCGGCGCCCGGTCCTCGGGCCCGAGGTCCTGCCAGCGGTTCGCGTTCTCGGCCAGCACCCGGGCGACGATCTCGTCGGCCCGCCCGCGCATCGCGGCGACCGTCGGCAGCACCTCGAGCGAGTCGAGCCAGCGCTCGAAGCGGACGGTCTCGGAGGCGACGATGCGCTCGGCCCGCTCGCGCCTCGGCCTCGCGGCCGGAGAAGTTGCGATCGGCGACCGACTGCACGTCGTCGACGTCGTGGATGCTGACGCCCTCGACCTCGATGCAGCCCGGCTCGATGTCGCGGGGCACGGCGAGGTCGATGAACAGCAGCGGCCGGCCCCCGCGCTCGTCCATCATCAGCTCGAG
The DNA here is from genome assembly GCA_963774395.1 of uncultured Solirubrobacterales bacterium. Classification (GTDB taxonomy): domain Bacteria; phylum Actinomycetota; class Thermoleophilia; order Solirubrobacterales; family 70-9; genus CAXMST01. The sequence goes on from CAVZET010000004.1 coordinate 171,415, forward strand.
CTCCTCGCGCTCGACGATGTGGTGCGGGGAGTTGGTCGAGGAGACGACGATGTCGGCCTCGAGCGAGCTGCGCGGGCAGCTCGTCGAAGCGGACCGCCTCGCCGCCGAAGCGGCTCGGCGAGGCCGATCGCCCGGTCGTAGTGGCGGTTGGCGACGAAGACGGCCTCGACGCCCCTTGGCGGCCAGCGCCTTCGCGGTCAGCTCGGCGGTCTCGCCGGCGCCGATCAGCAGCACGCGGCGGGAGGCGCAGATCGCCGCCCAGCGAGCGCTGGGCGAGCTCGACCGCGGCCGAGGGGACGGAGATGCCGCCCTCGCCGATCCGGGTCTCGGTCCGGACCCGCTTGCCGGTCGCCAGCGCGCCGCGGAACAGCCGGTTGAGGATCGGGCCGGTCGCGCCCTCGACCAGCGCCAGCTCGTAGGCGCGCTTGACCTGGCCCTGGATCTCGGCCTCGCCGAGGATCATCGAGTCGAGCCCGGCGGCGACCTCGAACAGGTGGCGGGCCGCCTCGCTGCCGCGGTGCGAGTAGAGGCTCTCGACCAGCTCGGTCGGCCGGATCCCGGCCTCGCGCGGCGAGCGACGCCGAGCGCCACGCTCTCGGCCGCGACCGGGTCGGAGACGACGCAGGTAGAGCTCGCTGCGGTTGCAGGTCGAGACGGCGGCCGCCTCGGCGATCGGCTCGCTCGCGCGCAGCTCGCCGAGCACGCCGCTCGCCTCGCCCTCGGTCAGCGCGAGCCGCTCGCGCAGCTCCAGCGGCGCGGTCTTGTGCGAGACGCCCGAGCGCGAGCAGCTCGCTCACGCGCGGCGCCTCCTCGGAGCGCGGCTCGGCGTCGGCGGTCGGCGCTCGGCGCCGGCGCTCGGCCGCGGCTGCGCCGCTCGCGCCTGCTCGGCGCTCGGCGAGCTCGGCCAGCGACTCGATCTCCTTCGAGAGGTGTCCGCAGCCGGGCGGCCATGATCGCGACGTAGATGATAAGCAGGACGACGAAGACCAGGTAGGCGGCGGCGACGTACGGCCCGCCGTCGTCGAGCGGGATCGCCGGGGCGCCGAGCAGGATCGAGCCGATCACGGCGTCCTACCGCGCGCCCCGGGCGCGATCCGGGCGCCGGTGCCGGTCGGCGGCGGGTCGTGCCGTCGAGCGCGCGGCGCAGGCGCGAGAGCTGGCCGCGGGTCCGCTTCGCGGTCAGCTCGAAGCGGACGAGCGTGTACCAGAGCAGCGCCGATGGCGACGAGGCAGACCGAGAAGACGAACTGCATCTTCGGCGGCAGGCCGCCGTTGGCGGTGGCGAAGGTGCGCGGGTGGATGAACGACTCCGCGAGCCGCACGGCCATGAAGTTGAGCGGCACGAAGGCGCCGGCGGTGATCGCGAAGACCGAGGCGTAGCGGGCCTGGCGCTCGCGGTCCTCGATCGCGTAGCGGAGCGGGTAGTAGGTCGCGTAGAGCAGGAAGACGATCAGGAAGCTGACCAGGGTCGGCTCGCGCCACTCCCACCAGACCCCCCAGGAGGCCTTCGCCCAGATCGCGCCGGTGATCAGCACGGCGACGCCGAAGATCACCGACATGTGGATCGAGACGTAGGAGCGGGCGTCGTGGATCGGGTCGCCGGTCCGCAGGTGGCGGATCGCGTGGATGCCGCCGACGATGAAGCCGACCAGCGCGACGATCGCGAGCGGCACGTGCAGGTAGAAGATCTTCTGGATGAAGCCCTGGTCGGCGTCGAGCGGCGCGTAGAAGAAGACCAGGCCGAAGCCGACCCCGAGCAGCAGGGCGGTGAGGAGCGAGATGTTGCGGAGGCTGTTGGCTGCCATGCACTGGTGCGCGACCGGTCTGGCTCGGTGATGCGGGCTCAGTCCTCGAGCAGGAAGTCGAAGACCGCGTAGCCGATCAGCAGGAAGACCAGATCGTACAAAGCGAGCATCGCCAGCCACTGCCCGTAGTCCTCGTACGACGGGCCCGCCGGCGGCGAGCAGGGCCTCGGCGGCCGACGGCGGCGGCGATCATCAGCGGGACCAGCAGCGGCAGCAGGATCAGCGGCGCGAGCAGGTCGCGGGCCCGCGAGTTGGTCGCGATCGAGGAGATCAGGGCGCCGGTGACGGCGAAGCCGGCGTCGAGCAGCAGCAGGACCGGGATCAGCGGCAGCAGGCCCGAGCCAGCCGTCGAGGAAGAAGAGGCCGAAGATCGGCACGCGCGACGAGCTCGAGCGCCACCAGGTAGATGATCAGCGCCGCCGCCTTGGCGAGCAGCAGCGCGGTGCCGTCGACCGGCGCCAGGCGGATCGCCTCGAAGCCGCCCTGCTCGCGCTCGGCGACGAACAGGCGGTTGATCGCGAGCAGCGCCGCGAACAGGACCGTGACCAGCAGCACGCCGGCGGCGAGGCTGCCCTCGAGCGCGGTGCGGTCGAGGCCGAAGCGGAAGATCACGTAGATCGTGGTCGCGAAGAGGACCATCGCCGGGACCGACTCGAGCGTGCGCAGCTCGACCCGCAGGTCCTTGGCGAGGATCGTCCGCGCGACCGCGAAGGTGCCGGGGCCGCGCCGGCGGCTCGATGGCCGGGCCCGCTCCCGGCGCCGGCTCCGCGACGGCGGCCGGCGACGGCATGCGCTCGGCGAAGACCGCCGCGCTGCTCGCGCTCGTCGAAGGCCGCGGCCGGACCCGAGGTAGGCGACCGTGCCGTCGCGGCGCAGGGCGAGGACGCGGCCGGCGTCGGCGCGCGCGCGCGGCGACGTCGTGGGTGACGAGCGACCCGGGTGCGGCCCGGGGCCGGGCCGATCAGCGGCTCGACGATCGCCGCGCCTGCCGGGTCGAGGTGGGCGAGGGCTCGTCGAGCAGCAGCAGCTCGGGCTCGTGCAGGACCGCCCGGCAGATCGCCAGCCGCTGGACCATCCCCGCCGACATCTCGCCGACGCGGGTGCCGGCGCGGTGGGCGAGCCCGACCGCCTCGAGCAGCTCGGCGATCCGCTCCGCGCCCTCGTCCGGGCAGGCCGAAGAGGCGGGCGTGGAAGCGCAGGTTCTCCGCCGGCGCTCAGGTCCCGGTAGAGCAGCGCCTCGTGGCCGAGGTAGCCGACCCGTCGCGCGCAGCCGCCAGCGCCTCGCCGGGCAGCGCGCAGCCGAGCACCTCGACCTCGCCCTCGGTCGGGCGCAGCAGGCCGGCGAGGATCCGCAGCAGGGTCGACTTGCCGGCGCCGTTGGCGCCGATCAGCGGCGAGCGTCGCCGCCGCGCGCCGAGCTCGAAGCCGACGCCGCGCAGCGCCCAGCTGTCGCCGTAGGCGCGCCACAGGTCCGAGACCCGGATCGCGGGCTCTTCGCTGCTGTCCGGCCGGGCGGCCACGCGGCAAGGCTAGAGGACCGCCTCGGCACCCGCGAGCGCCGCTCTTAGCGACCCGGAAGCGCTCTCTCAGCTCCTCTCAGGTGCCGCGATCACGATCGCCTGTGACATCCAAACGGGACTGGAGGAGCAATGAACTGGAAACGAAAGCATCTGAACTGGAAGGTCGGAATCGGCACGGCGCTGGTCGCGATCGGCGTCGCCGGTGGCACGGCGCTCGCCGCGGGTAACGGCAGCGCGCCGAGCCCAGCGGCCGGCGGCCCGGCTGGGGCGATGCCGCCACCGCCGATGATGGGCGTCGCCGGACCCGGCAAGGCAGCCGGCGACGGCAAGCTCCGCGACCAATTCGCCTCCGAGCTTGCCGGCCATCTCGACGGCGTCAGTGCCGGCGAGGTCTCGAAGGCGCTCGAGCAGGTCGCGGCTCGAGCACGAGCAGGAGCGGCGCACGGCCGATGGCCAAGGCGCTCTCCGCGCGAGCTCGACGGCGTCGAGCGAGCAGGACGTCTCGGCGGCGCTCGCAAAGGCCCAGGAGAAGATGCGGCCGCCGTCGAGAGCGGCAAGCCGCCCGAGCCGGGCACGCTTCGCGAAGACGCTCGCCGACGAGCTCGGCATCGCCGAGAGCGAGGTCACCGACGCGATGCGCGCTGCCGCGGAGAAGGCCTTCGCCGACGGCGGCCCCGCGAACGCCGGCCACGCCCGCCCGCCACCAATGGCCTCCGGCGGGATGCCGCCGATGCCGGCCGGTGGCCCCACCCCCGGTGGCTTCCCGCCGCCGCAGTCCTCGGGCGCCGGGAGCTCCGGCTCCGGGAGCGGCAACTGAGCTGCAGCCGCAGATCAGAGAGTTTCCCCCGCCGGAATCGCACCGTTCGCGCACCGGCGGGGGATGGCCCCCGGCGCGACTCCCCTCCCTGCGCAGCCGGGCAACACGGAGGCCGGCGCCATTCGGTGCCGGCCTCCGCTGCTTGACGCCGGCGATCGTCGGGTAGGTTGCGGCGCATGGAGTGGAACTTCTGCCCGCGCTGCGCGACCGCGCTCGAGATGCGCGACTCGCGCGCCGCCGGATCCGCCGCCGGCCGGCCTGCCCGAACTGCGGCTGGGTCCACTACGAGAACCCGACGCCGACCGTCCAGGCCTGGATCGACGACGACGGCCGCTTCCATGCGCTGCGCCGCAACCAGGAGCCGCTCAGGGCCGCTGGAACCTGCCCGGCGGCTTCGTCGAGCCCGACGAGAGCGGCCCGGAGGCGATCGCGCGCGAGGTCCGCGAGGAGACCGGCCTCGAGATCGAGGTGGTCGAGAACTGATCGGGATCTTCTCCTCGACCTACGGCGAGGGCGACGATCGGCAAGCCGATCCTCGACATCGCCTACCGCTGCCGCCGCGACCGGCGGCGAGCTCGAGATCTCCGACGAGTCCGGCGAGCACCGCATGGTTCCCGCTCGCCGAGTTCCCCGAGCCCGCCTTCGAGGGCGAGCGCAGGCGCTGGCCGACACTGCGGCGATCGGCGCGGCTGAGCCGGCTCAGCGGCCCTTGCGCAGGGTCCGGGCGCCGGTCCGCAGCAGCGAGCCGCCGCCCTCGCGCAGCGCCTTGATCCGGCCGCCGTTGGAGCCGTAGAGGACGGCGGCGGTCGCGCGGATCGCCTCGCCGAGCGTCTCGTCGTAGGGCTGCCACCAGAAGTTGCGGGTGTGGCCCGGCTCCCAGGAGACGAGCTTGATGTCGACGCACTCGTAGAAGCCGAACTTCGAGTGCGAGCGGCCGAGGCCGGAGTCCTTGACGCCGCCCCACGAGCACTGCATCGCCGCGTGGCTGTAGGCGTGGTCGTTGATCCAGACCATGCCCGACTCGATCCGCCGCGCCATCCGCTCGCCCTTGCGGCGGTCCCGCGTCCAGACCGAGGCGCCGAGGCCGAAGTCGGAGTCGTTGGCGAGCTCGATCGCCTCCTCCTCGTTGGCGACGACGATGACCGGCAGCACCGGCCCGAAGATCTCCTCGCGCATGATCCGCATCCGCTGCTCGACGCCGGTGAGGATCGTCGGCGCGATGTAGCTGCCCGGCGAGCCCGGCGATCTCGCGCGGGCCGCCGCAGAGCCGCTCGGCGCCGTGCGGCGATCGCATCGTCGACGAGCTCGGTCGACGAGCTCGTGCCTGCTCGGGGCTGACCATCGGCCCGACCTCGATCTCCCAGCTCTGCGGGTCGCCGAGCCGCAGCCGCTCGGTCTCGCGGACGAGCCCCTCGAGGAACGGCTCGGCGACCTCCTCGCAGCACGTAGACGCGCTCGATCCCCGAGCAGGTCTGGCCGGCGTTGGCGAAGCCGGCCCAGGTGATGCCGCTGACCGCGTTCTCGAGGTCGGCGTCGGCGCAGACGATCGCCGGGTCCTTGCCGCCGAGCTCGAGCACGCAGCCCTTGATCTGCCGGGCGCAGGCCTCGCCGACCTCGCGCCCGACCTCGACCGAGCCGGTGAAGAAGATCTTGCCGGACGCTGGACTCGACCAGCGCCTGGCCGACGGCGCCGCCGCCGTGCGACGACGCGGACCAGGCCCTCGGGCAGGCCCGGCCGCCTCGAAGACCTCGCGGATCCGCTCGCCGAGCAGCGGCGTCAGGCTCGCCGGCTTGAGGACGACGCCGTTGCCGGCCATCAGCGCCATCGCGACCTCGCCGAAGGGGATCGACCACGGGTAGTTCCAGGGCGCGATCACGCCGACGACGCCGATCGGCTCGTAGGTGAACTTCGCCCGCTTCTGAGAGAACAGCGTGCCGCCCATCTTGATCGGCTCGTCGTCGAGGATCTCGGGCCCGTCGTCGGCGATCCAGCCGAGCGCGTCGATCGTCGGCACGACCTCCATCGTGTAGCACTCGGTGATCGGCTTGCCCTGCTCGCGCGGCGAGCAGGCGGGCGATCTCGTCGACCTCGGCGGCGAGCACCTCGGCGGCGCGGCTCATGTAGCGGGCCCGGTCGTCGAGCGTCAGCTCGCCCCAGAACGGCTGCACCTCGGCGACGTCGTCGACGATCGCCCTGGACGTCGCCGGGTTCGACCGTCTCGACCGAGCCGATCAGCTCGCCGGTGGCCGGATTGAAGGAGTCCAGGCTGCCCATCTACCCCAAGCTGATCATATTGGCCGCGCGGCCAGATTCCCGGCGCGCGGCGCGGCGATCAGCCCGATCGACGCCGCCGCTCGCGGATCTCGCGGAGCCGCGCCGCGGCCTCGGCCTCCCAGCCGCGGTCGGTGGGCTCGTAGAAGCGCTCGCCCTCGAGGCCCTCGGGAGCCAGCGGCTGGTCGCCGACCGCGTCCGGGGCGTCGTGCGGGTACTCGTAGCCGACCCCGCGGCCGAGCTTCTCGGCGCCGGCGTAGTGGCCGTCGCGCAGATGCGGCAGGAGGCTCGGCCGGCGCCGTGCTCGGCGGATGTGGGCGGTCGCCGCGCCGAGCGCCACATAGGAGGCGTTCGACTTCGGCGCCAGCGCCAGGTAGACGGCGGCCTGGGCGAGGTTGATCCGGCACTCGGGCAGCCCGACCCGGTCGACCGCGTCGCGCCGCGGCGGTCGCGACCAGCAGCGCCTGCGGGTCGGCGTTGCCGACGTCCTCGGAGGCGAGGATCACCATCCGGCGGGCGATGAAGCGCGGGTCCTCGCCGCCCTCGAGCATCGCCGCCAGGTAGTAGATCGAGGCGTCGGGGTCGGAGCCGCGGGTCGCCTTGATCCAGGCCGAGATGTAGTCGTAGTGGCGGTCGCCGCCCTTGTCGTAGCCGACGGCCTTGCGCTGCAGCGCGTCCTCGGCGGCGGCGAGGTCGACCGTCGGCGCGCCCGCGGCGCGCACCGTCTGCGACCGCGCGCTCGAGCGCGCCGAGCGCCGTGCGCGCGTCGCCGCCGCTGCGCGTCGGCGAGCAGCGCCAGCGCCTCGTCGGCGACCGTCGGCGGGTCGGCGATGCCCGCGCTCGGGGTCGGCGAGCGCCGCGCGCAGCAGCGCCTCGACCCGCTCCGGCGCCGAGCGCCTCGCAGCTCGTAGATCTGGCAGCGCGAGAGCAGCGCCGAGTTGACCTCGAAGTAGGGGTTCTCGGTCGTCGCGCCGATCAGCGTCGATCAGCCCGTCCTCGACCGCGGGCAGCAGCGCGTCCTGCTGGGCCTTGTTGAAGCGGTGGATCTCGTCGAGGAAGAAGACCGTCGGCCGGCCGCCGCCGGCGCGGCGCTCGCGCGCCCGCCCGAGCACCGCCCGGACCTCGGCCCGGCCCGCGTTGACCGCCGACTCCTCCTCGAAGGCCCAGCCGGCGGCGCCGGCGACGATCCGGGCGAGCGTCGTCTTGCCCGTCCCGGGCGGCCCGTAGAGGATCATCGAGTGCGGCGTCCCGGTCTCGATCGCGGTGCGCAGCGCCGAGCCCGGCGCCGAGCAGGTGCTCCTGGCCGACGAGCTCGTCGAGCGTGCGCGGCCGCATCCGCACGGCGAGCGGCGCCGCGGGGTCGACGCGCGCGTGCCTGGCCCCGCAGCCTCCCGTCGTCGCCGAACAGCTGTCCTTCCATCAGCTCCAGTATCGGCCGCCGACGGCCGGCGCGGGACCGGCAATCCCGGGACGGCTAACCTCCGCTGCCCTCGCCGGTGGCCGAGCTTCCCGACATCTCCGACGACGCCGGCGGCCGGCAACGGCAACGGCGCCGCTCCCGGCGCGGCGACGGCGCCGATCCGCCTCGGCGGGATGGCGATGCGCAACGGGCTGCTCGTGCACGGGCCGACCTCGTGGGCGGCGGCGGCGCGCAACGCGCTCGACCGGCGAGGTCGACGTCGCCTCCGGCCGCAAGCCCAACTTCGGCGGCAACGCGGTCGCCAAGGTCCCGCTGCCTGCGCGGCCCGATCCGGATGGCGGAGGCGTTCGCCGTGATCCCGATCGCGCGCCGCTCGCTGCCCTCGGCACGGCTGCCGTTCGAGGACCCGCGCGTGGTCGTCGCGGCGGCCGGCGGTGACCGCTCGCCACAGCGCTGCTGCGCCGCCGCAACGGCAGCGACCGTCGGCGGCGAGGCGATCTCGACGGCGCCCTCGGCATGATGCCCGGCGGTGGTCGCGCTGAGCGGCTCCGAGCTCGCCTCCTACCACGGGGTCGAGCACAAGGCGATCGCCGCCTACGAGCACGGCAGCCGCGATCCCCGCACGGCGGCCAAGGAGCACCAGCGCTGCGGCTCGAACCTGATCGGCCCGATGATGATCTTCACCGTCGCCGGCCAGGCGATCATGGACCGGCTCCCGAAGCAGCCCGGCCCGCTGACCCGCTGGGTCGCCTCGGTCGCGAGCCTCTCGCTCGCCGTCGAGACCTTCGCCTACGCCGAGCGCAACCCGAACTCGCCGCTCGGCCGCGCCGTGCACGCCGCCGGCGACTCGATCCAGCGCCTGTTCGCCACCCGGGAGCCGAACGAGGAGCAGATCGAGGTCGGGATCGCCGCGATGGACGCGATCCTCGCCGCCGAGGGGGCGGACTGACCTCCGGGCCGACTGGACGCTTGGTCGGCGCCTGCGCGCGGCGCTCAACCCTCTCGGCGCGCCTCCCGATAGAGAGACCACGGGCCCCCGAGTCTGACCGGGGAACGCAGCTCGACGCGAAGGGACGCCGGACGGTGGCTAGCGCCGATGTCGAACAGAATCCTCTACCAGGTCGGCAACTGGTTGCCGGTCTTCACCGTCGATCTTCCTCGGGGCGATCGTCTTTCTGATGTCGGAAGACGGTCGGTCTGATGCCGAAGACGAAGCCGAAGGAGATCAAGGCGAAGCGGCGCAGGTCGGCGTCACGCTGGGACGACATCGCCGGCGTCGAGGGCACCAAGGAGGAGCTGCAGGAGGTCGTCGACTTCCTCTCCGACCCGAAGCGGTTCAAGGCGCTCGGCGCGAAGGTCCCGAAGGGGATCATGCTGCACGGCCCGCCCGGGACCGGCAAGACGATGCTCGCCAAGGCGGTCGCGCACGAGTCCGGGGCCAACTTCTTCAGCCAGTCGGCCTCCTCGTTCGTCGAGATGTTCG
>CAVZET010000005.1:0-735448 GCA_963774395.1 uncultured Solirubrobacterales bacterium
CCTCCCGCCGCTAAGCGCGGCCTACGCCGGGCGCTCGGCGATCAGGACGTCCTGGCCGAAGCGGCCTTGCCCTCCGGCCGGCCCAGCGGCCGTGGATGACCTCGACGACCCGGAGCCGGCGCGCTCGTGCTGCGCGCGGACGAAGTCCTCGTCGATGGCGATCATCCGCTCGGGTGTCTGGGGGTCGGTCGTCTTGAAGCCGTTGCCCTCCTCGTCTGCGAGCTCGTGCAGGTCCGTCGGGCGGTCGGGGTTGAGCGCCCGGGCGGCTCGCGGTGCCGTCGAGCAGAGCGCGCTCCGCCGCCTCGTTGAGCAGGAACCACGTGCCGACAGGCGGCCGCCGGGCTTCAGCGTCCGCGCCGTCTCGTCGAGGTAGCGCTGGCCCTCAAAGGGCTGCAGGTGGGTGAAGAGCGAGCCGGCCACCGCGATGTCGAAGCTCGCGTCGTCGTACGGGAAGACGAACTCCGAGGCGCGCTGGGTGCCGTTCGGGTTGTAGTCGCCGTTCTGGATGTCGGCGACCTGGAAATGGAAGTTGGGGAAACGGCTGTGGATCGCCTTGTTGCACCAGTCGATCGAGCGCGGCATCACGTCGAAGCCCTCGTAGGTCGCCGAGGGGCTGAGCTTGCGCGTGAGCGCGGCCGCGGTGCGACCGGGACCGCAGCCGATGTCGAGGACCGCGGCGTCGCGGCGCATCTGCCCCTCGTCCTCCATGAACCCGACGAGGAGATCGCCGACGGCCGCGATCTGCGAGGGCAGGCCATAGCGACGGGGCGGGATCAGCGGATCGCCAGTGCCGCTCCGCCAGTCGTCGAAGTCGAGGCGGGCGCGCATCGCCCAGCGTCGAGACGCCGTCCCCGTCGCCTGGCAGGGAGCATCACGGGCTGCAGCGCTTTGCGGACCCCGGGCATCGAGCGCGGAAGGCTAGCCGAGGCCGCCGCGGCCGCGTCCCGTCTCGGCTCCCGCCGCATATCCTGTGTGCGTGAGCAGCAACGAGACTTCTTCCGCCGCCGAGGACACCACCTACCGCTACATCGCGCCGGTCGTCGGGCCCGACGACGAGCGGCGTGATCACCGATTCGGGGATCGAGATCGAGCGCCTGTACGACACAGACGACGTCGCCCCGGACCTCGAGGAGCGCCTCGGCGAGCCCGGCTCCTACCCCTTCACGCGCGGCATCCACGACGGCATGTACCGCGACCGCCTCTGGACGATGCGCCAGTACGCGGGCTTCTCCTCGCCCGAGGACACCAACGAGCGCTACCGGTACCTGATCGAACACGGCTCGACCGGCCTGTCGATGGCCTTCGACCTGCCGACGCAGCTCGGCCGCGACTCCGACGAGCCGATCTGCGAGGGCGAGGTCGGCCGCACCGGCGTCCCGATCGACACGATCGAGGACATGCGGATCTGCTTCGATCAGATCCCGCTGTCCGACGTCTCGACCTCGATGACGATCAACGCGCCGGCCTCGGTCCTGTTGCTGCTCTACGAGCTCGTCGGCGAGGAGCAGGGCGTCCCCTCGAAGGACCTCCGCGGCACCGTCCAGAACGACGTGCTCAAGGAGTACATGGCGCGGGGCAACTACATCTACCCGCCCGAGCCGACGATGCGGCTGACGACCGACATCTTCGAGTACTGCGCCGAAAACGTCCCGAAGTGGAACACGATCTCGATCAGCGGGTACCACATCCGCGAGAAGGGCTGCTCGGCCGTCCAGGAGGTCGCGTTCACGCTCTCGAACGCGATCGCCTACGTCGAGGCGGCGCTCGACCGCGGTCTCACGATCGACCAGTTCGCGCCGCGGCTGGCGTTCTTCTTCAACGGCCACAACAACGTCTTCCAGGAGATCGCCAAGTTCCGCGCCGTGCGCCGGATGTGGGCCGAGATCATCCGCGACCGCTTCGGCTCCGACAACGCGAAGTCGCAGATGATCCGCTTCCACACCCAGACCGGCGGGGTCACCCTGCAGGCCCAGCAGCCCGAGGTGAACATCATCCGCGTCGCCCTGCAGGGCTTCGCGGCGGTCTGCGGTGGCACCCAGTCGCTGCACACGAACGGCTTCGACGAGGCGCTGGCGCTGCCGACCGAGCGCTCGGCCCGGATCGCGCTGCGGACCCAGCAGGTGCTCGCCTATGAGTCCGGCGCGGCCGACACGGTCGACCCCTTCGCCGGCTCCTACTTCGTCGAGTCGCTGACCGACGAGATCGAGCTTCGGGCCAAGGAGCTGATGGAGCAGGTCGCCGAGCAGGGTGGCTCGGTCCAGGCGCTCGACTTCATGCAGAAGGAGATCGAGGAGTCCGCCGCCAGCTACCACGAGCGCTACAAGAGCGGCCAGGACATCATCGTCGGCGTCAACAAGTTCGTCACCGACACGCCGGACGAGGTCGACATCCTCAAGGTCGACCCCGAGGCCGAGGTGCGCCAGGTCAAGCGCCTCACGGAGTTCAAGGCTCGCCGCGATCAGGCCGCGGTCGACGAGAAGCTCCGCGCGCTGCAGGACGTAGCTCGCGGCGAGGGCAACATGCTGCCGGCGATGAAGGAGGCGCTCCGCGCCAACGCCTCGATCGGCGAGGTCTGCGGCGCCGCTGCGTGAGGTCTTCGGCGAGTACCACGGCGGGGCGTTCTTCTGAGGCCTCGTACTGCGCTTATCCGTGCCCGCGCACGACTGCGCCGGCTTACAGCCCGGCCGCGTCGATGGTTGCGTCGCTCACACCTGGAGAAGATGCGCTCGCTGTACCGGACGCTGACCCTGCCCGCTGTCCCCTTCTTCTTACTGCGAAATGAGGAGATTCACCCGGCCTACCGGATGTCGTACCTGCAGCGGCTCAAGCTCACACTGCGAATGCGCCGCAATACGAAGCTGATTCGCACTGGCACCTCCTACCGCGCGCATATCGCGATGACAGCCAAGCTCCTGAGCATTTCCCCCGACGTCAAGGGCGACGTGGTCGAGTGCGGCTGCTTCATGGGAGGCTCGACCGCGAACCTCTCCATCGCATGCGAGATCGCCGGCCGTAACCTGGTCGTCTACGACTCGTTCGAGGGGCTGCCCGCGCCACAGCCAGGCGACCTCTACGCGACGCCGGAGGCCGAGGGCTGGCTCCGTGGCGACCTCGAGGTCGTCCAGGAGAACGTCCGCCGATACGGCGCCATCGGCGTCTGCCGCTTCCGCAAAGGCTGGTTCGAGGACACTCTTCCTCAGGACAGCTCTCCCGTAGTCCTCTGCTTCTTGGATGTCGACTACCAAGCGAGCCTGCGCGATTGCGTCCTCAACCTATGGCCGAGGCTTTCGCCGCAGGGCTACGTGTTCATCGACGAGTATCTGCTTGTCGACTATTGCTCCCTCTTCTATTCGGAGCGCTTCTGGCGCGAGAACTTCGACTCGGTTCCCCCGGGTTTGCTCGGCGCTGGAAGCGGCATCGGCGTCGGTGACTTCTACCTCGGACCGCGGGCCGACGGGCCTGCATTCCACGGCCCCGGCAGCGTCGCCTACACACGGCGCGACCTCACCGGGTTCTGGGACTTCTACCCCGAAACCGCGCAGGCGAGGGCGCGGGCGTGAGCGCGATCGAGTGGCGTTGCGAGGACGAGTTCGAGATCGACGGCGTCGTCTACGCCTGCCGCCCCTTTCACGACCAGTTCGGCTCGACCCCCGAGCGCTTCTGCCTACGTAAGCCTCCGCACATCGTGCGGCGGCTGGAGGCCCTTATCCGCGCGGGCGAGCTCCGCAACATCGTCGAGCTCGGGGTCTTTGAGGGCGGCAGCACGGGATTCATCGCGCAGGCGACAGGGCCACGCAAGCTGATCTGCGTCGACATTGGCGATGGCAACGAGGCACTCGACCTGATGCTCGAAGCCAAAGGGCTAACCGGTAACGTCCGTCCCTATTGGGGCGTCGATCAGGCCGATGCGAGGCGGCTGCGCTCGATAGTGGCTGACGAGCTTGGCTCCGAACCGATCGATTTCGTGATCGACGACGCCTCGCATCTCGTTTGGGCCGACCCGCAAGAGCTTCGAGGCCCTGTTTCCTCTCTTGCGACCGGGGGGTGTCTTCGTGATTGAGGACTGGGCATGGGCGCACGGGATCACCAATGCGTGGCCTTGGGAAACGCCGCTGAGCGCATTGATTTTCGAACTGCTCCTCGCGAACGCTCACCGCCCCGAAGCCGTCGCGAGCCTCGAGATCGACCGCGCTTGGGCGAGCGTAGTCCGAGGACCTGCGCCTCTTGGGCAGAGCTTCGACCTACGCGAATGCTGCGGCGAGCGCGGCCGCGCGCTCCTGCCGCCTCCTGGCGCGGCCGCCGACCCCTCACAGTCGCCTGCCGCCCGCCGCGCAGCCGCCAGGCGGCAGGGGCGACGGCGAGGGCGTCGCCTGCTCAGGCGAGGAGGCGACGATGTGGGGTGAGCGGCGGGTCTCGGTCGTGCTGCATGACCTATGACGAGCGCGACTCGATCCGGTCGGTGATCGAGGGCTTCTTCGGGACCGGCGTCGTCGACGAGGTGCTCGTCGTCAACAACAACGCCGAGGAGGGCACGATCGAGGAGGTCGAGCAAGACCGACGCGCGCGATGGTCTTCGAGACCGAGCAGGGCTACGGGCACGCCTGCCGTCGTGGACTGATCGAGGCCGACGGGCGACCTGATCGTCCTCGCCGAGCCCGATGGCACGTTCCTGCCCAGCGACATCCACAAGCTGCTCGTCTTCTCGAACGAGTGCGACGCCGTGTTCGGGACCCGCACGACCCGCGAGCTGATCTGGCACGGCGCCAACATGGACTGGTTCCTGCGCTGGGGTAACTGGGCCGTGGCCAAGCTCGATCGAGGTCCTGTTCAACACCAGCCACCTGAGCGACGTCGGCTGCACCTACCGCGTCTACACCCGCGAGCTGGCCGACCTCGTCGCCGAGCGGATGCAGATCGGCGACAACCACGCCGGCCCAGAGATGATGCTGCTGGCGATCACCTCCGGCGCGCGCTTCGTCGAGATCCCGGTCAACTACCTGCCCCGGGTCGGCACCTCCGTCGGCGACCGGCGAGCCTGCGGACGGCAATCGGGATCGGACTGCGGATGATCGGCCTGATCCTCGACTTCCGCCGCCGCGCCCACGGCCACGATGCCAGCGCCCGGCGCGGCTCGGCAGCCGACCCCATGCGAGAGCGAGCCGCGATGAGCGAGGAGAACTTCGACCGGATCGCCGAGCGACTACGACGAGACGCTGCCGCCGCACGTCGTCGAGCACTACCTCGACAAGCGCGTCGCGTTCGTCGCTCGAGCAACTGCCCCCGGGCGGCGCTGCTCGACGTCGGCTGCGGCACCGGCGTGCTCGCCGGGCGCCTCGCGCGCGGCCGGCTTCGAGGTGACCGGCGTCGACCCCTCCCAGGGCATGCTCGACGTGATGGCCGAGACCGAGCCCGGGCGTCGAGCGGGGTCCGCGGCGACGGCACCGCCCTCCCCTTCGACGACGCGAGCTTCGACGCTCGTCACGACGGTCGCCGCCCTCCACCACATCGCCGACCCCGCACGCCGTGCACGCCACGCTGGTGGAGATGGCCGGGTGACCCGGCCCGGCGGGCGGATCGTGATCTGGGACCACAACCCGCGCAACCCGTACTGGAGGAACCTGATGAACCGGGTGCCCCAGGACGACGGCAGCGAGCGACTGGTCCCCGAGGAGGAGATCACCGCCGGGCTGCGCGACGGAGGCGCCGAGATGCTCAGCTCCCAGCAGCTGGGCCTGGTCCCCGACTTCGTTCCGCCGTCGCTGCTCGGTGCGGCGACAGCTCGGGGAGCGCGTGGCCGAGCGGACGCCCGGCCTGCGGCGCCTCTGCGCGCACAACGTGATCCTCGCCGCCCGCCGCTAGGTGGGACCGGACATGCCTCAGACCAGAGGCGCATCCTGCGCACTCGTCACGACCGAGAGCGCTTCAGCCCGTCTGCTCGTAGGTCTGCGCCACGAGGTCGAAGAAGCCGTCGAAGGTCCGAGTCGCCGACAGCTCGTAGCCGGCCGGTAGCCCGGCGACGAACTCCTGGACGTTGGCCTGCTCGGCGCCGCTGGCCGTCGGCGTGATCGCGGTGACGACCGTGATCGGCCCGCCGTCCGCTGCCGCTGCTGCCGCCTTGGCGAGGACCTTGGGATCCGGGGGCGCGTCGCCGATCCGGAAGGGGCGTGTCTTCTCCGGCGGGTAGTTGAGCCGGAAGACCTCGCCGCCGGGGTCGAGCCGGAGACGTCGAAGTTCGTGAGCGGGCCCGGGGTGAGCGACGCGTCGTCGATGACGACCCCGCCCGGCCCGTCGGCCACGTAGGCCGCAACATCGCTGAACGGCGGGCGGCTGTAGTCGGCGGTGAGCATCTTTACCGCGCCAAGGGAGAGGCCGACGACGACAGCGTCGCAGCGGCGATGCGCAGCCGGCGGTCGCCGACCGTGATGAGCGCCGCGACCGTTAGCGCCAGATACGGCGAGGAGGCGGCGAAGTTGCGGGTGCTGAACGTGTTCGTCTAGGCGAGACTCTGCAGCGCCTCGAGGGCCGGCGTGACCAGCGCCAGTAGCGCGACCAGCACGATGCGGTTGTGGTGCGACGGCGAACCAGGCCCGGAGCCGCGCCGCGCATCGAGACGAGGCCGACGACGCCGGCCGCGAGCCCGCCGCCGATCAGCAGCAGCCCGCCGAGACCCGGCAGCTCGCGCAGGCTCGCGACCGTGCCGAACGGGAAGCCGACGGTCCAGTGGCCGAGGTACATGCCGGATCGAGGCCGGTCGAAGGGCGAGAGCGCGCCGAGGATGTCCGTCGTCGGCGAGTCGAGGTCGCCCTTCGAGGCCCGCGAGCCACGGCAGGTAGGGACGCCGGCGACCGCGGTCGCGATCAGCAGCGGCTTGCGCGCCGGCGGGTGCACCCACGCCGACCCAGGGAACTGCGCGCCGAGCACGAAGACCGACGTGTAGTGGGTGTAGGCGGCGAGCGAGGACGCGACGCCGTAGAGCGACCCACCAGCCCCACCGGCCGCGGTCGATGGCCAGGAGCAGGGCTAGCGTCGAAGCAGGACGAAGGCCATCATCACCCGTAGCCGCGGGCTTCCGCCGAGTAGAAGATCATGAACGGGACTGGCCGTCACCGTCGCCGCGGCCGTGAGCGCCCGGCGCCGCGGCCGACCGTGCGCAGACCGATCGCATAGACGAGCGGGATCGTCGCCATACCGGCGATGAACGCAGGCAGGCGGACGAAATCCGGCGCGTGGTCGATCTGCGTCGCCGAGCCACGTGAGCAGGAAGCCGAGCGGCGGCGTGATCTCGGCGGTGGTCGAGACGGTGTCGATGACCCCGCCGAAACTGTGCGCCGAGACGATCCAGTAGGTCGCGAGCTCGTCGGCGAAGAGGTCCTGGCCAGCGACGATCCAGCGAACGACGGCGCCGGCGACGATGATGACGCCGAGGAGCGTCGGCACGAGGGCCGGGTTGTCGCCGAGACGCTTCACTTCGCCTGCGGGCCCGGCCCGCACCGCTCCCCGGCGGCAGTTGGGACCCGGCGGCGAATACTAGGGACGGTGCACAGGACCGGGTGACCTCGGGCTGAGCGGCGCGCAAGCTACCGTGGCGCGCATGGACCCCGCGGACGCAGGCGCCGAGAAGCGCGACTACGGGCGCTCGGCCGGCCTGCTGACGGTAGCGCTGGGCACCGCCGGCGTGCTCACCTACGCGTTCTTCGCGATCGCCTCGCACAGCCTCGGCGCTGACCGTACGGCGACATCGTGATCCTCTGGTCGGTCGTCTTCCTGCTCGCCTCGACGCTGTTCCGGCCGGTCGAGCAACTGCTCGCGAGGACGCTGGCCGAGCGCGGGAGCAGCGGGCAGCCCGCAGCCGACGCGCTGCGCTCGGCGGCGGTGATCCAGGCGTCGCTGTTCTGCCTCGCCGTGTTCGTCCTGCTGATCGCACGGGGCCCGATCGAGGACAAGCTCTTCGACGGCGAGGAGCGTCATGTACTGGATTCTGATCGCGTCGCTGTTCGGCTTCGCGCTCGCCTACTACGCGCGCGGCTTCCTCGCAGGCCGCGGCCAGTTCCGCACTGTACGCGGCGTTGCTCGTGATCGAGGTCAGCACCCGTCTCGCCTTTGCGGTCGCGGTCGCGATCGGGCTCTCGCCGGCGGCGCCGACTTCGTCGCCATCGGCATCGCGACCGCGCCGGTCGCCTGCATCGTCGTCCTGCCTCGTGGCGCTCGCAGCGGCGCGCCCCTCGCAGCGCGGCCCGCCGCCCGCCTCCGGCAGGCGCCGCCGAGCTGACCCTGACAGGGGCGGTGCGTTCGCGGGCGCCGTGCTGGTGATGATGCTCAGCGAGCAGATGCTGATCAACTCGGGGGCCCTGTTCGTCCGCACCGCCGAGGGCGCCGCGGCCGCGGGTTACATCTTCAACGTAATGATGGTCGCGCGAGCACCGCTCGTTCTCTTCCAGGCGGTCGCGGCGAGCCTGCTTCCCCACCTGACACGCCTGCGGGCCCGCGGCGACGAGAGGGCGCCGAGGTCTTCAAGTCCTCGATCGACTCGACCCTGCTGCTGATCGCGGGCTTCGCCGCCCTGACGATGATCGGCGTCGCGACGTCGGCCCGCAGGTCATGCAGATCGCCTTCGGCGACGAGTTCACCTACGACCGCGTCGGCATGGTGATCGTCGCCGGCGGGATGGGCCTCTACCTCGCAGCCGCCTCGCTCAACCAGGCCGCGCTCGCCCAGGCGCAGGCGCACCGCGCCGCCATCTGCTGGATCGGCTGCGCCACCCTCTTCGTCCTGATCAACGTCAGCGGCATCCTCAACCCGTTCCGAGCGTCGAGGTCGGCTTCACCGTCTCGGCGGCAGTGCTCGCGGCCCTGCTGTACGTCGCTCTACCCCAACCCGTGGCCTCGCCTGCCGACGAGATCGAGCCGGGCTCGCCGCGAGAGCTGCAGGCGCAGCTCACCGCGACAGACGAGATCGTCTAGAACGCCAGCGGCGTGTAGTTCCGGGGGAAGCCGGAGGCGCCGAAGAACCAGCACTCGATCGCGTAGCGCGGGCTTCGGTCATCTCCGGCTCGGAGCCCGTGCGATGCAGGAACAGGTCGTCGAAGAGCATCAGGTCGCCGGCCGAGAACTCGGGGCGCTGGACGCCCTTCTCTCCGGCGGCCGCCTCGGCCGAGTTCGGCGCGACGAGCACGGTCTTGGCGGTGACGCTGTCGTCCTCGGGACGATCGAGGTGCTCGGCACCGCTGCCCTCCGTGCCGGTCTCGACGAGCTCGTCGATCCGCGCCGGGACGAAATCGAGGCCCGGTGCATCGACGCCGCAGTCAGAGAGCGCGAACCAGACGTTGAGCGCCCGCGTGTTGCGCATGAACGAGCCGTCCTGGTGCCAGCCGCCGGCCGGGCCGGGGTCGGCACGTCGCAGGGTGCGTCTTCTCGACCGAGATCGTCGCGAGCTCGCCGAGGAACTCGGCGATGACGCGGGGCAGACCCGCACCCTCGAAGAGCTCGAGCAGTCTCGAACGCGAGGGGCGGTGAGTCGGCGGCGAGCAGGCCGCCGCCGGCGTTTATCCAAGCGCGACCAGCGACCGGGCCGTACGGGGCTCCGGGCTCGAACTCCTCGTAGAGCCCATCGCCGCTCTTGCGCGGCGCGGGAGGCGAAGGCCTCCTCGATCCGGTCGGCGAAGCGGAGCGCGTCCTCGCGCGGAATCGCCTGGGGGACCATCACGTAGCCGTGCTCGAGAATGCCGCCGCGCACAAGGGCGCCGTCGAGCGTGCCGCCGGCAGCGATCGCGAGGCCGTCGTCGCTCGAGCGGCACCGAACTCGCGGACCGGGTCCTCCGGCGCCGGGCGATCCTCGACGACCAGCGCGGCGCCGAGGCGGTGGCGCGCCCGCAGGATCTCCCGCTCGCGCTCCAGGGAGCGCTCGCGCGGTTGGCGGCCATGAGCTCGTCGAGCCGGGCGCGGAGGGCCTCGGGGCCCAGGCCTTCGGTCTGCTGGTCGGGTGCCTGCGGCTTCGGCGGCGCCATGCCTGCGAAGGAGGTTGCGCATCGGGGCCAAGGTTAGGGGACTCAGCCGGCCGGACGCCGACGGCCGTGCCGCCCGCAGGGACGTCCTCGGAGACGACCGCGGCGGCGCCGATCCGGGCTCGCGGCGCCGACCGTCAGCGAGCCGAGCACGCAGGCGCCGGTGCCGAGGTTCGCCCCGTTTCCGATCCGGGCGGGGGGCCCACCTGCAGGCGCGGCGATCGTCACCGCCGGCGAGAGCACAACGTCGGGCCCGATGACGAACGGGGCCGTCGACGACGACCTGCCCGTGGACCACGTAGAGGCCGGGCTGCACGACCGCCTCGTCACCGATGTAGATCGCCGCCATTGCGATCGCCAGCCGCTGCAGCAGGCGGGGCAGAACGGGAACGCGGCGACGCCGCAGAGCGACCCTCGCCCGGTACGCGACCTGCCCCGCGAACGCGTCGCTGACGAACGCGAGCCGGGCGATCTGCGCCCAAGTGTCCGCTGTGGAGCTGAACTCGTATCGCTCGCCGCGAAACGCAGCGGTGGTGCGGGCGTCGGCGACGACGGTCACGAAGAAACCGGGAGGGCGCTTGCGTGCTGCCACGGCGAGCATTGTCGCGCTCCCACGCGCCTATGCTGCGCCGATGGCAGAACGGCGAGCGGAAGCGACCACCAACGGGGCCGGCCCGACGCCGGGCTCCGCGCGCCAAGAGCGCGCGCGATGTCGCGCGCGCCAAGCAGGTGGAGGTCGCGCGAGTTCCGGCGATGGTCCGCGCCCAGCATCCGCCGTTCATCGAGGCCGTATTCGCCGATGCCCGCGTCACCTCCCGCAACCGGGGCCGGCCTCAAGAAGGGCGCCTCGAAGGGACGACTCGCGATCGAGGCCCTGCGGCTCGCCTACGAGAGCGACGGGTTCCTGGCCCAGGCGATGTACCGGGCGAAGGCGCGCCTGCAGGGGCTCGGCATCCCGGTGCTGCCGCGGATCCTGCACCGGCTCGCGATCCTCACCTCGGGCCTATACATCGGCGATCCGGTCGTCGTCCAGCCGGGCGTCCACCTGACGCACGGGCAGATCGTGATCGACGGCATCGTCGAGATCGGCGCCGGGGGCCACCATCTTCCCCTTCGTCACCATCGGTCTGCGCTCGGCGAGCGTGGTCGGGCCGAAGATCGGCCCACACGTGACGATCGGCTCGGGGGCCAAGGTGCTCGGCGAGATCACGCGTCGGCTCCAAGGCGCAGATCGGCGCCAACGCCGTCGTGCTCTCCGACGTGCCCGACGGCGCGACCGTCGTCGGCGTCCCGGCCAAGCCGACGGGAAGTCCCCCGCCGGCCGCGGACTGACCGCTCCAGGGTCGGATCCGCCCCCCGGCCCCTGCTACGTTCCGACCGGTGAAGCTTTTCGGTTCGAAGGCCAAGGAGCGCGAGGCGCAGAACGCGAACGCGCTCGAGCAGATCGCCAAGCTCACCGAGGCCAACCGCCTCGACCCCGATCCGGCCCGCGAGCGGCGCATCGTCCGCCTCCGCCACGACGCCTTCTCGGAGCTCGACTCCGATGAGCCCGGCTCGCTCCCCGAGCCCGACTTCGACGCGATCGAGACGGTCGACGGGATGCCGTCGGTCCCGCTCGAGCGCTTTACGCCGGGGGCCCTGCGCGCCGGCGTCCTGACGAACGGCTGCCTGTTGATCCGCGGCGTGCTCACCCGCGAGCGGTGCGCGGAGATCATCGACTTCATCGAGCGCGCCTTCGCCGCGCGCGAGGCCGCGGGTGACGACCCGACACCCGGCGATCCGTACTACTCGCCGCTCGCCGTGGGCAATGGCTCCTACAACCTCGCCCGCCAGCGCCAGTGGGTGACGAGCGCCGGCGGCCTGTGGACCGCGGACTCGCCGCGGGTGACCTTCGAGCTGATCGACGCCTTTGCCACCAGCGGCTTGCTCGCCACGATCGCGGGCTACATCGGCCAGCGCCCCGCCGTGTCGGTCAACAAGTGGACGCTCCGCAAGGTCACCCCGGGCACCGACGGCGACTGGCACCAGGACGGCGCCTTCCTCGGCCGCGGACATCCGCGCCATGAACATCTGGCTCGCGCTGACGGACTGCGGCGTCGACGCCCCCGGCATGGACCTGGTCATGCGGCGCTTCGAGGAGATCGTCGAGACCGGCACCGAGGGCGCCCGCTTCGACTGGTCGGTCTCGCCGGCGAAGGTAGAGGAGCTGCTCGGGCCGGACGAGAAGGTGCTGCGCCCGGCGTTCCAGGCCGGCGACGTGCTGCTCTTCGACGAGATGTTCCTGCACCAGACGGCCGATTCGACCGGGATGAAGAACGACCGATACGCGATAGAGACCTGGTGTTTCGCGCCGGGCGCCTATCCCGCCAAGCAGGTTCCGCTGGTTCTCTAGGCCCGGCGCTCGACGCCAGCGCTCTTGCTAGCTTGAAGCCCTCCCCAACGAGCCGACAGGAGGAACAATGCGCTTGACTCTGAAGCGGCGTCCGAAGCCCGCGGCGGTGCCCGCCCGCCGGCCCGCCCCGCCCGCCAACGTCCCACTTCCGGACTACGAGCCGGTCGACAGCGCCGACCCGCTGGCCGAGATCGACGAGCTGATGGCCGCCAACCGCCCGACGCCCGACGCGGCCACCGAGAAGCGGATCGTGCAGCTTCGCCACGAGGCGTTCGCCCAGCTCGATCGCGACGAGGCACCGCGCTCGCCCGTGCTGAGCGACGCGGTCGTCGGCGAGCTCCCGAGCCCCGACGGCCTGCCCGAGATCCACGGCCTCCGAGCTGACCAGCGAGCGCCGATCCGCGACGGCATCCTGGGCGGCGGCTCGCTGCTCATCCGCGGCCTGCTCGACCCCGAGCGCGCTGAGCGGATGCGCGACGGGCATCGACGAGACCTTCGCCGCCCGCGACGCGCTGCATGGAGGACGGCGACGCTCACCGAGACGGCCCCCTGGTTCGACCCCTTCGCCCCAGGCCCCGACTACCCGCTCGACGCCGCTCAGTGGAACCGGATGAAGAAGGGCGGCCACGCCGTCTGGGCGCCGGACTCGCCGCGGATGATGTTCGAGCTGCTCGATGCGTTCGAGGTCAGCGGCCTGAGTGACACGATCTCCGACTACCTCGGCGAGCGCCCGGCGCTCTCGATGAACAAGTCGGTGCTGCGCCGCGTCTCGCCCGAGTCGGGAACCGACTGGCACCAGGACGGCGCCTTCCTCGGCCGCGGGATCCGGACCTGCAACGTGTGGATCGCGCTGACCCGCTGCGGCGACATCGCCCCCGGCCTCGACATCGTCGCCCGCCGCTACGACGAGATCGTCGAGACCGGTACCGAGGGCGCGATGTTCCCCTGGGCCGTCTCCCCGCAGAAGGTCGAGGAGTCGCGCGGGGGCGCCGAGGTCGCCCGCCCGATCTTCGAGCCCGGCGACGCGATCCTCTTCGACCACTTCTGCCTGCACCGCACCGGCGGTCGGGCCGGAGATGACCGAGGACCGGTACGCGACCGAGACCTGGTGCTTCGCGCCCTCGGTCTACCCCGACAAGACGGTTCCGCTCGTCCTCTAGCACGGTCGCGGCCGGTCGCCGCGCGGGCGCCGGGGCACCCGGCAGCGACAGACCGCATGGACGGCTTCAAGCAACGACTGTCCCGGCGGATCGGGCGCCGGCGCAGCGACCGCGCGCGCGCCGGAGCCGCCGGCGACCGACCCGGTGCCGCCGCTCGGCGGCTACGACGCCGACGCCGGGCTGCCCTTCGACGCCGCCGAGCTCGAGCGGCGGATCGTCTGGATGTGGGGCTCGCCCCGCTCCGGCAGCACCTGGCTGCTGCGCCAGCTCGCCTAGCCGCTGTTCCCCGAGCCCGGAGGCGACGACGATCTTCCGCACCCCCGGCGCCGAGCGCGACCCCGGCCGCCCTTACGACGCGCTGCCCGGTCGACGAGTCGTTCATCTCCAACCACCTCTCCCCCGCCTTCGGCGACCCGCGCGAGGTCGACGGCGCCTACGTGCCCGGGACGATCAACAACTACCTCGGCGACCGCCCCGTCTACGCCTACTCGAAGGCCTACCGCGAGGTCTGGGCGCCCGAGGCGCGGCGCTTCGCGCTCGTCCGGCTGCTACGCGTTCCTCGAGCGGGCCCGGGCCGAAGGCGTCGCCGACGACGCCGGACCCGCTGCTGGTCATCAAGGAGGTCAACGGCTCGCACGCCGCCGATCTGGTGATGGGCGCTGATGCCACGCTCCGCGCTGCTGTTCCTCGTCCGCGACGGCCGCGACGTGGTCGACTCGCTGATGCACGCCTACCAGCCCGGCGGCTTCCTCGCCCGCCACCAGGGCTACTCGTACTCGACGCCCGAGGAGCGGCTGCGAGGGGGTCGCCTGGGCCGCGCGCCTGTGGTCCTGCAACGTCGACATGACGCTGCGGGCGATCGACGCCCACCCGCCCGAGCTCTCGCACACTGTCCGCTACGAGGATCTGCTCGCCGACAACGCGCGCAGATCGAGGCGCTGCACGAGCTGGCTCGGCCTCGAGCGCAGCGCGGCCGAGCGTCGAGGCGATGCTCGCCGGCGACCTCGTTCGCGGCCGTGCCCGACAAGCGCCGCGGCGCGACCGAACGCAACCGTGCAGCGCAACCCGGGCCTGTGGCGCGAGAATCTGAGCGAGAGGAGCAGCGGATCTGCATGGAGATCATGGGACCGCGACTGAAGAGACTTGGCTACGAGATCGACTGACAAGACCGCTCAAGAGCGGCCGGCGCCGCACCGGGCGAGCGCCGCGGACCCGCTGCGCCTCCGGCGAGCCGCGGCCCCGCGCTCGACCCGCGGCTGATCGGCGAGCTCGGCGGCGAGCCGCTGGGAGCAGAGCTGGGAGCTGACGCCGTCGATCCACACGGCGGCCGTCGAGCCGGGCGCCCGGCAGCGGCGCTGGACCCTGGGCGAGATGCTGCGCCCGTTCGCCCGCGACGCGCTTCGCCCTCTCCGACGACCCGGTCCGCGCTCGACCTGCACTGCGGCGAGGGCTGGATCGCCCAGCGGCTGCTCGACTGGGGCGCCCGTCGCGTGCTCGCGGTCGACGACCGCCCGAGCGGCTGCGCCGGGCGCGGCTGCTCCGCGACCACTTCGCGATCTCGGCTCCGCCGAGCTCGAGCTGCTCCGACGGAGCGAGTGCCGAGCCTCCGGACCGCGAGCACCGCTTCGACGTCGTCGCTGCTCACCGGCAGCGCTGAACGGGCCGCCGAGGTCGAGCGCTGCTCGCCCGGGCCCGCGCCTCGACCCGCTCGATCTGCGCGATCGAGTGCCACGGCGCCGAGGCCAACGCGCGTCGCCGAGGCGGCGCTCGCCGCCGGCTTCGGCTCGGTCGACCGGCTGCGCCCGCCGCTGCAGGGCGCGCCCGACTACGTGCTCGGGAGCGCGATCTGTGCTCGACGCGGAAGGCGAGGGCGCCGATGAGCGAGAGCGCGGCAGCCGGACAGGACCGGCGCGGTCCAGAGCCCACCGCCGAGGAGCCGAGCTCGGGATCCCCGGCGAGGACGCGATCGGCTGCGTCGCCGCCGAGGCCGACGCCGCCTACCGCTGGGCCGCCGCGGGCGGTCGCGGGCACGCACGTGCTGGTCGCGGGCTGCGGCCGCGGGCACGGCGCCGCAGATCCTGCTCGAGGCGGGCGCGAAGACCGTCGTCGGCGCCGATCCCGACCCGCGATCGGTCGAGATCGCCACCCGCCTCTACGGCGAGCGGATCCGCTTCATCGAGGCCGAGACCCCGGCGCTGCCGCTCGCCTCGGGCAGCTTCGACGCGGTCGTCTGCGTCGACGCCGCCGACCGCGGAGCTCGACCCCGAGGCGGCGATCGCCGAGCTCGGCCGGGTGCTCGCCGAGGGCGGGGTGCTGCTCGTCTCGCTGCCGCTCTCCGTCGCCGCCGCCCGGAGCCGCCGACCGGAACGGAGCGCGCCGGCGACGAGCGAGACTCGCTCGCCGAGGCGCTCGCGTCCCGCTTCGCGAACAGCGCCGGCTTCCGGCGGCGGCTCGCGATCGCCGCGACGGTCGCCCCGGCCGACGGCACCGAGCGGGCCGAGCTCGACGCGGCGGAGCTGGCTCGCCGGCGGCGAGGCCGAGGACCGGACGCTCCTGCTCGCCGCCTCCGACTCCGAGCTGCCCGAGCTCCCGCTCGCTGGCGAGCATGGTCTCGTTCCGCGATCTGCGCAGCCAGCAGGAGACGCTCGAGGCGCTGGGAGGAGCGGGCGCGCCGCGCCGAGGCCGACGGCTCGGCCAAGCACTGGGAGCTGGTCGCCTCGCGCGAGGCCCAGCGCCGGCTGCGGATGCGCCTGCACCAGATCGAGCACCGGCCGCTCCGGGTGCTCTCGCGGGTGCTCCGCGGCAAGCCCGCGAAGCTCGGCCCCGGCCCGCCCCTGCGCGTCTCGGAGTCAGGCCCGAGCACTGGGACTGCGGGCGCCAGCTCGGCGCTCGCAGCAAGGGCACGCAGATGTCCGACGTGGCGGTAGTAGACGCTCGTTCAGCACCCTTGCGGGAGCCGCTGTTGGCTTGTTGCTCGCCGCGCTTGCGTTCGCGCACCCCGCGGCTAGCTGCGCGCCCCTCGTTCGCCGGCACCGGAATGCAGCCGGGCTTCGGGTGGAAGGCTCGCGATTACGGCCTCCGTGGTTGCGAGACCGCGGGAACGAAGCTCAGGATCGGGCACGCGAAACGGTGGGTCGGTACGTGACGACAGAAGGTCCGACCGGGCAAGCGGGCGGTGCCGATCGGCGCCGGCCCCGGCGAGTCGATCACGGTCCGCTTCAAGGGCCGAAGCGCAAGGCGGGCCGGCGCTTCCACCTCCGCTGCCTGCCGACGACTTCCCCACCTACAAGTTCGACCGGACCCGCGCGGGCGGACCGGGAGTGTTCGCACCAGCTCGGCAACCAGTACGGCGCGATCTTCGACGGCAACGGGGCGCCGGTCTGGTGGACGCAGGCAGCCGGTGAGCCGGACAACATCGAGAGTCCTGCGCCGACGGAACCGATCGACCTACGCGCCGGTCGACGAGACCGCCCTGCAGGTCGGCGACATCGAGGTCCGCACGCTGCGCGGCAAGCTCCTGCATCACGTTCACCGGGCGCCGGCGGCACGACGCGGACGTCCACGACCTGCTGCTGCTGCCGAACGGCAACTACATGATCGGCGCCCAGGTCATTCTACCGGGCCGATACCTCCGCCTACAGCGGCTCCCCGACGCAGCGTGAGGGGAATCCAGATCCAGGAGTACAAGCCGAACGGCAAGAGGTCTGGAGCTGGGACTCCCGCGGCCACATCGGGCTCGAGGAGACCGCGCCGGCTGGTGGGATCGGGCAGAACCTCGACAACGCGCCCTACGACATCGTCCACTGGAACGCCGTCGAGAACGACGGCCAGCTACATGCTGCTCTCCTTCCGGCACCTGGACGCGATCTACAAGATCACAAGGCCACGGGGAAGATCGTCTGGAAGCTCGGCGGGACGCCGACGCCCGAGAGCCTCGAGGTCAATCGGCGACCCGCACGGCGAGTATCCGCTCGGCGGCCAGCACGACGTACGCCTGAGCCGAGACGGGACGATCACGGTCCACGACAACCGCAGCGAGCTCGGCAAGCCGCCGCGCACGGTCCGCTACAGGATCAACGAGGACAGGGGCACCGCGAAGTTCGTCGAATCGGTGGCCGACCGCAGGATCAAGGGCTCGATCTGCTGCGGCTCGGCCCGCCGCCTGGACGACGGCGGTTGGCTCGTCGGCTGGGGCGGCAACGGCGTCACAGCGCCTACGACAAGCTCGGCCGCCGCGCCTTCGAGCTCACCCTGGACGAGAACTTCTCCTACCGCTCGAACCCGGTGCCGAAGGGCGCAGTCAAGCGCAAGCAGCTCCGCCGCGCCATGGACGCCATGGCCGACGACGCCTGACGCGGCGCCTGAGCGCACCGACGCGGGCGCATGGCTCGCCACACCGCGCCCCTCGCCGGCACGCTCATGCTGTCAGGCGGCGTCTTCCTCGTCCTTTTCCTGCTTCGTCTTCACGTACGGCGGGAAGCGGAGCTGCGGCGGCCCTTGAGCATGCCGCGGCGCTCCCACTTGCGGCGGAAGGCGATCTGCGCCCGCAGCCAGTCCTCGCGGTAGGGAGTCGGCGAGACGCTGTTGCGATGGTGGGCGACGGACATCTCGGCGACGAACACGCGGCGGCCGCGCTCGCGGGCCTGAAAGCAGATGTCGGCGTCGTAGCCGTGGAACCCGGGCCGACCTCGGTCTCGTCGAAGCGCAGCTCCTTGATCGCCCAGCGCGAGAACCCATCAGGTAGCCGTCGACCATGTCGACGTCGCCGAAGCCGCCGGCGCCGGACATCTCGGAGCCCTCGAGCAGCGGCGTCTCGTAGAGGACCGCGGCGTCGATCGGCTCGAGGATCGAGGAGCCGATCCCGTAGTCGTGGTGCCACCAGTCGATCCCCTGCACGCCGACCGCGCCGATCGTGCCGACGATCGCCACCTCGGGTCGCCGAGCGCCCAGCGCAGCTTCTCCTCGAAGCGCTCGTCACGGATCTCGGTGTCCTCGTGGATCAGGACGAGCGCCTCGATCCGCGGGATCGGCGGCGGCCTCCTCGAGGATCTCGTTGTAGGCGCCGAACAGGCAGCTCTGGCCGCGGCGGGTGATCAGGTAGGGGTCATCGCCGGCCGCGCAGCTGGATCCCCCTGAGCGCGTAGCGCTCCCACTTCTCCTCGTCGGCGATCGCCGCGCCGAAGGCGATCACTGTCCGCGATGGTGGTTGACGAAGCGCTCGGTGCGCTCCGCCCGCACCTTGTCGCGGTGCTCGCGCTTCGCCTGCGAGGCGTTCTCGCGCTCGCGCGCGGCGGTGTCGCGCCAGCTGCGGATGCCGGGCAGCGCCCGGAGCTTCATCCAGGTGCGGTAGGGCAGCGACTGGCTGATCCGCCGCAGGCTCGCGCGCGCTGATCGCGAGCTGCCGGTTGCGCTCCTCGAGCAGCTCGCGCTGGGTGTTGATCTCGCGCAGCAGGTTCTCGGTGGTGATCTCGGCCCGGCGCTCGTCGAGGTCGGAGGCGACCGCCGCCTCGCGCGTGCCCGCGGGCGAGGTTGCCGACGGTCTTGCGCAGCGCGTCGACCTCGCGGTCGGGCTCGCCCGCGGCGGCCTCGAGCTCCTCGGCGATCGTCTCGGGGTCGATCTCGCCCGGCCTCGCCGACGCCCTCGGCGCCGGCGAGCTCGAAGGAGCCGATCATGAAGTTGTCCGGGCGCTCGCGGCCGCGCGGCGGCGCGCCGTCGTCCGGGCATCCGGCGCAGGTAGCCGCGCGGGTTCTGGGTGAGCAGGTAGCGCTCGCGCCAGCGGTCGAGCTCGAAGGGCGGCTCCTCGGCGAGCCAGGCGTCGAGCGCCTCGCTCGGGCCGGGGATCGCGTCCTCGCGGACCGGGCGGCCGCCGAACCAGCTGTCCTCGACGACCAGGTAGCAGTTCGGGCTGACCAGGTCGGAGTAGGTGCGGAGCTCCTCGAGCACGTGGTGGGCACGGTGGTCGGAGTCGAGGTCGACCATCGTCCGCTTGCCCTTCGCCGCGGCGCGGATCTGGGAGACGATCTCCGGGATCGGTGGAGCTGCCCTCGAGCAGCTCGATCCGCGGGTTGCTCGCGGACCTTGCTCGTGCACGAAGGAGAGGTCGACGTCGACGGCGATCACCTTGCCGTCGATTCCGAGCGCCTCCTGGATCGAGGCGAAGAGCATCGCGCTGCCGCCGACGTAGACGCCGGTCTCGACGATCAGCTCGGGCCGCGTCTCGACGATGATCTGCTGCAGGACGACCATGTCCGGCGGGGTCTTGACGAGCGGTACGCCGAGCCACGTCGTCGTCGCGAACGTCTGCTCCTTGAGGTCGTGGAAGACCGTCGCGAACTCCCGCGAGGCCTGCTCGACGCGCTCTCGCGTGACCCCCGGGGGGATCTCGATCCGGGGAGAAGTCTCGGAGTTGCTCACGGGCCGGAGTTTGGCAAAGGCCGCCGGCGCGGACGGCCCTCCGCCGGCCCGTGCAAGGATTCGCCCCTTGACGCTCCTCCCCGACCACCGGACCGCGCGACCGCCCGTGAAGCTGACAGGCGAACGGGTCGTGACCGCCGAGGGCGGCTTCAACCCGACCTGGCAGCGCCACGTCGCCGCCTACGCGCTGGCCGACCGGCTACCTGCCCGCCGGGCAGGCTGCTCGACCTCGGCTGCGGGATCGGCCACAGCTACCACCTGCTCGCGCCGCGGGAGACGGTCGGGGTCGACATCTCGGCCGAGGCGCTCGCGCGGCCAGGAGCGGGAGACGGTCGTCGCCGACATGCGCGAGCTGCCGTTCGCCGACGGGCGAGTTCGACTCGGTGCTGTCGGTGCAGTCGCTCGAGCACGTTCCCGACCCCGAGCGGGTCGTCGCCGAGGTCGCCCGGGTGCTCGAAGGGCGACGGCGTCGCGATGTTCGTGACGCCGAACCGGCTGACGCTCGGCCGCCCCGACGAGATCATCGATCCCGTACCACTTCCGCGAGTTCGACTTCGACGCGAGCTCGCCGAGCTCTGCGGCGCAGCGCTTCGGCGACGTCCGCGTCGCTCGGACTGTTCGGCTCCCCCCGCTACATGGAGATCTTCGACGAGGAGCGGCGCGAAGCTCGACCGGCTGCTCGCCAAGGACCCGCTGCGCCTGCGCCGCCTCGTGCCGCTGCGGGCCAAGCAGCGGCTCTACGACGCGATGCTCGCGCGCGCACCGGGGCAACCCCGATCCGCGGGCGGCGGCGATCGAGGTCGGCGACTTCGAGCTCCGCGAGACCGATCTCGCTGCGGCGCTCGACGTGTGCGCCGTCTGCGCGCTGCCCAGCGTCAGCTGACGTCGGCGGACGCGACCGAGCCGCGGCGCCGGCCTGCATCTGGTGCGGGCGCCGTTCGACGAGCGCGCCGCGCCACCGCGGCCGGCTCACCGTCTGCGGCGCCTGCGGGGCCGCGACGACCGATCCGCCGCCGGACGCGGACGAGCTCGCCGCCGCCTACGGCGACTGGTACCGGCCCGACGGGCGAGCGGCGCTTCTCGTTCGCCGGCGACGCGATCCTCGGCCGCACCCGCGGGCTGCTCGCCTCGCCGGATCGACGAGATCGC
Organism: uncultured Solirubrobacterales bacterium; assembly: GCA_963774395.1. Taxonomy (GTDB): domain Bacteria; phylum Actinomycetota; class Thermoleophilia; order Solirubrobacterales; family 70-9; genus CAXMST01. The sequence continues at coordinate 21,117 of CAVZET010000005.1, forward strand.
GCCCGCCGGGACCGGTGCTCGACGTCGGCGCCGGCGACGGCACGCTGGTCGACGCGCTCCGCGGCGCGCGGGCGAGAGGCGATCGGGCCTCGAGCGCAACCCGCTGCGCCCCGACTTCCGCGAGCGAGGCCCTCGCCGAGCTCGAGGCGACGGCGAGTGGGCGGCGGTGATCTTCTGGCACTCGCTCGAGCACCTGCCCGAGCCCGGCGAGGCGATCCGCGCAGGCCGCCCGGCTGCTCAAGCCCGGGGGCGTGGTCGCCGTCGCCGTCCCGAACACGGAGCCTCCAGGCGCGAGCCGTTCGGCGACCGCTGGCTGCACCTCGACCTCCCGCGCCACCTCGTGCACCTCTCGACGGCGAGCCTGGCGACGGGGCTCGAGAGCGCAGCGGGCTGCGGGTCGAGCGGGCGCTCGCAGGTGCGCGGCGGGCAGATCGTGATCGGCTGGCTGCACGGGCTCGTCGGCTCGCTCCCCGGTCACCCGGACCTCTACCAGGCGCTGCGCCGCAGCGCCGGCCCGATCGCGCCGGCAGAGCCGACGGCCGAGCGGCTCGCTGCGATCGCGGCCGGCGTCGTCCTGCTGCCCGTCGCGGCGCTTGCCGCGCTCGCCGAGATCATCATGCGGCGCGGGGGAACCATCTACATGGAGGCAAGACTTGTCTGAGACAGAACGCGAGACCGCCGGTGCGCCGGAGAGCGCCGGCGAAGCGGGCGGCCGGCGCCGAAGGTGATCGTCGTCATGCCCGCGCGCCAGGCGGCCGCGACGCTCGAGCCAGACGGTCTCCGAGATCCCGCTCGACGAGGTCGTCGGAGATCATCCTCGTCGACGACTCCTCGACCGACGAGACCGTCGAGCTCGCCCGCGAGCTGCCGCTCGAGGTGCTCTGGCACCCGCATCAGGTCGGCTACGGCGGCAACCAGAAGACGTGTTACATGAACGCCCTGCACCACGGCGCCGACGTCGTCGTGATGCTGCACCCCGACGGCCAGTACGAGCCCGGCCTGATCCCCGACATGGTCAAGCCGATCATCGAGGGCCGCGCCGACCTCGTGCTCGGCTCCCGGCTCGCGGTGCCCGGCGCCGCGATCGCTGCCGGGATGCCGCGCTGGAAGTGGGTCGCGAACCGCTTCCTGACGACGATCCAGAACCGGATCATGGGCACCCAGCTGACCGAGGCCCACACCGGCTATCGCGCCTACTCGCGCGAGCTCTGCTGACGATCCCGTTCCTGCGCAACTCGCTCGACTTCTCCTTCGACGCCGAGGTGCTCTACCAGGCCTCCCATTTCGGCTTCCGGATCGAGGAGGTGCCCGCCAAGTGCCGCTACTTCGACGAGATGTCGTCGGTCGGCTTCAAGACCGGCGTCGTCTACGGGCTGAAGACGCTCGTGGGCCGGGGTGCGGCTGATCCTGCACCGGGCCGGGATCTGGCGTCGCGCAAGTACAAGCCCTGAGCCGAACGCCTCAGGCCGGGCCGCCGGTCGGCGCGGGGGACGAGCTCGACGACCTCGAGGCCGTCGGCCGCGTGGCGACCGTCTTCAGGTCCAAGCGCTTGCCGATCTCCTTCAGCACCCACTCCTGCAGGCTGGCGACCGCTCGGGACGAGCTGTGCCTCCGCGGCGGTCGTCGAGCGGATCCCGCTCGGGGTGCTTGCGGTAGAGCTCGAAGAGCTCGCGCGCCGGCGCATCGATGAGCATCCGGTCACCGGCTGCGAGGCCGTCGACGTAGTCGCCGAGCGGGCCGAGGTGATCGTCGGGCACGAGGCTGTCCTCCCAGGGATCGCCGAGCGGAACCGCGCTGCCGCGCTCGGTGCGGATCAGGATCTCGATGCCGAGGTCGGCGCTGGTGAGCACGGAGCTGCGCGCTCTCGCCCGGCATGTAGCGGTCGAGCAGCGCCTCGCCCTCGGCGCGCCTGGGCTGGAGCGGCGGCGGGTGCCAGAGGCGATCGAGGGCCGCGGTGAGCGAGGCGCCGCCGGGCCGGGCGATAGGCGAGCGCCGACTGCGGGAAGCGCGGTGCCGACCGAGGAGGCAGCGACGGCAGACCAGCAGCGCCGCGAGCGCGAGCGCAGCGGCCGAGCATGCCGCGGCGAACCGCCGGCCCGCGAGCGCAAGGGCCGGGCGCTCGAGCAGCGTCAGCCAGAGGGCGCCCAGCGTGACGGCGGGCAGGCAGACGTAGGGGATGATGTGGTCGCTGGAGCGGTTGACGATGTAGGTGAACAGGGCGACGCCGAAGGCCGTCATCGCCGGCGATCGCGAAGAGCAGCGTGCCGCTGCGTGCGCACCGGCGCTCCGCGCCGGCGGCAGGACGACCACCAGCGCCACGGCCGGAGACGAGGTAGAGGGCTCCGACGGCGAGCGCCGGCGACCACGGGGAGAAGTCGTAGGTGAGATCGCCGAGTCGGCCGAGCAGGAACTCGCGCAGCGTGTTCAGGTACCAGCCCCAGTCGGGCAGCTCGCCCGGGCCGGCCAGCGTGATCCAGCGGCGAACAGCGACGTGGGCGACGAGACAGGCGGCCAGCGATCTGACCGAGCCAGCGGACCAGCGCCGCGCGCGGCGCGTGCGCCGGCGCGGCCAGGTGCACGTCGCACGCGCGACGACCGCGAGCACGGTCAGCGGTCGTGTAGGCGAACGCCTCCAGCGCCCAGATCGAGGCGAGCGCGACGGTCGAGAGCTGCAGCAGCCCGCGCCGGCATCGGCGCGCGTCGGCCAGCGCGCCTCGGCGACGGCACCGACGAGCGACGCCGATCGGCAGTCCGAAGCGGATCGCGCCGTGCTGGAGCAGGCCGCCGAGCGGGATACTCGAGGCCGTAGACGAGCGCGACGACGGCGACGCCCATCGCCGCGGCCGGCGAGCAGCCGCGAGACGCCGGCGATCCGCATCGTGGCCCAGGCGCCGATGAACATCAGCGCCGAGAGCACGCCCTCGATGAAGCCGAGCGTCCCGTTGCCGATCGGGATCAGGTTGAAGACGCCGGCGAGGAAGTAGATCGACCCGACCCCGTACTGCGAGAGCGTGTCGACCAGCATCGCGTCGCCGGCGAGGACCTGGTTGGCGGGCCCGAGGAAGAAGTTCTGGTGGAACTGGATGATCGAGGTCTGCACCGCGGTGGCGCCGGTGCCGCCTCCGGTCCGAAGATCACGAGGTTCGGGACCGCGAGCAGGAGCAGCACGGCGACGACGACGTCGGCGACGCCAGCCCGAGCGGGCGGCCGAGCCGCGGGAACGGCGATCGCTCGCCGGCGAGCACGACGCGCCGCGACAAGGACGAGCGCCGACGACGAGCAGCGGCAGCGAGATCGAGCCGAGCGTGCGTGAACGCGAGGGTCGCCACCACGATCAGGCAGCGCGGCGGCAATCCAGAGCCGCTGGCGCCAGCGGCGCGAGGCGATCGCGCGGCCGGCCACGGCGTCCGGAGCCGCGGCCCGGCGCAGGACGAGCGCCGCGACGGCGAGCCAGACCACAGGGCGGCGCCGGCGACGAGGACGACGACGGAGGCGACCCGCGCGACGAGGAGCACGACCGCGAGCAGCGCCGGTCAGCAAGGCGGCGAGCGCGCGGAGAGCGCCTCCGCGTTCGGCCCGGCCGCGATCCGGTCGCGCGAGCCGGGGTCCGAGCCACGACCGCGAGCGGCAGCAGGACCGCGAAGGCGACGACGAAGAGCAGCGTCTCGGCGTCCTGGTGGTGGTCGGGAAGCGGCTCGGGCAGCTCGGTGACCGGCATGATCGCGCGCGGACGATCGGCGCGATCAGCATGAAGACGGCGATCGCGAGGGTCGCAGCTGATCGCGACGACGGCTCCGAGCGGCGCCCTGGGCGCGAGCGTCCTTCGCGCGGGCGCTGGGCGCCGGCCTGCGCGTCATGGCTTGGCTCTCCGCGCTGGCCATCGAGGCGTCTCCCGACCGCGATCCCGGCCGCAGGCAGGGCGGCCGAGGTTACCGCGGGCCGCGAGCGCCGGGCAGCCGGTCCTTACAATCGCCGCCGTGTCCGCCTCCGCAGCTCGATCTCCCTCGCGCTCGCGCCGACTGCTCGGCGCCGACCGCCGACGCGGGCCCGCTGGCCCGCTCGCCGCCCGCCGCGCCGTCGGTTGCGCGGCGCCTGTACCTCGACCTGCTCGAGCGGGCGGTCACGCACACGCTCTACTTCCCGCCCGACAAGCGCGAGCTGCCCGGACAACGTCAAGGAGTCGTTCGAGCAGGAGTTCGAGCGGGCGGGGATCACCGAGCTCGGCGGCCTGAACGACATGCAGCGCCGCAACGAGGGCCGCGACTGGCCGCTGTACGCGCAGACGATGATCGGCCGCAAGCGGACGCGCAACGTGCGCGAGCTGGTCGAGCGGGTGATCGCCGAGCGCGTCCCCGGCGACCTGATCGAGGCCGGCTGCTGGCGCGGCGGCACGGTGATCATGATGCGCGGGATCCTCAAGGCCCACGGGATCGACGACCGGACCGTCTACGCCGCCGACTCGTTCGAGGGCCTGCCGGAGCCCAACCCCGAGCGGTTCCCGGCCGACTCCGCCGACATCAACTACACCGCCGACGAGCTCGCGGTCTCGATCGAGGAGGTGCAGGCGCAACCTCGCCCTCTACGGGCTCAAGGACGGCGGCGTCGAGTTCCTCAAGGGCTGGTTCCGCGACACGCTGCCGACGGTGCGCCGACAGGCGCTGGGCCCTGGTCCGCCTCGACGGCGATCTCTACGAGTCGACGATGGACGGGCTCACCAACCTCTACCCGCAGCTGTCCCCCGGCGGCTATCTGATCGTCGACGACTACGGCTGGGAGAACTGCCGCCAGGCCGTCAGGACTACCGCTCCGAGCACGGCATCACCGCGCCGATCGAGCGCATCGACTGGGTCGGCGCCTGGTGGCGCAAGCCCGCCTGAACGGCGCCAGCGCGCGTCCAGGCGTCCGGTCGCCCGGACGCTCCGCCTATCCTGACGCACATGCAGCGCCAGGTTGCAATCGAGGTGCGCGGGCTGAGCAAGCGCTTCCACGTTCCCGGGCCGCCGGGCGCCCGCGACCCTGCGCAGCCGCCTGCGCAACCCGCTCGGCCGCACTCCCGGTCGTGACGCTCGACGTCTTCCACGATCTCAGCTTCGAGGTCGAGCAGGGCGAGTTCTTCGGGATCGTCGGGCGCAACGGCTCCGGCAAGAGCACACTGCTGAAGCTGCTCGCGAGCGTCTACCCCGCCGACAGCGGCAGCGTCCGGATCGCCGGCCGGCTCGCGCCCTTCCTCGAGCTCGGGCGTCGGCTTCAACCCGAAGCTGACCGCCCGCGACAACGTCGTCCTCAACGGCGTGATGATGGGGCTGACGCCCGCGCGAGGCCCGTCGGCGCTTCGACGAGATCATCGAGTTCGCGGGGCTGCAGCGACTACGTCGATCTCCAGGTCAAGAACTACTCCTCCGGGATGAAGGTGCGACTCGGCTTCGCCGTCATGACCCACGTCGACGCCGACGTGCTGCTCGATCGACGAGGTCCTCGCCGTCGGCGACGCCGAGTTCCAGGAGCGCTGCGGCGAGGCCTTCGAGGACATGCACCGCAGCCGGGCGCACGATCCTGCTGGTCACCCACTCGATGCCGATCGTGACCCAGTACTGCGAGCGGGCGCTGCTGCTGCACGACGGCGAGATCGACACGATCGGCGCTCCCGACGTCGTCGCCGAGCGCTACTACGACGTCAACCTGTCGGCGATGCTCGAGCGGCCCGACCACAAGCTGCCCGAGATGTCGTCGAAGATCGTCGCCGCGATCGCCGACCCGCACGCGCGCATCGCCGAGAGCTGGCGTGACCGGCGACCGACGGCGAGCGCGCCGACAAGCTGCGAGCCCGGGATCCCGATCAGCCTGCACGCGACCGTCGACGTCGCCGCGCGAGTACCCGGACCCGGGCTTCCGCTTCCAGATCACCCGAAGCGACGGCAGGCTGATGTTCACCAGCGACCGCGTGGCGCTCTCCGAGAACGGCCGGCCTCAGGCGGGCGAGCGTCGATCGCGGTCGAGGCCGACGGTCGAGAACCGGCTGCCGCCCGGCCGCTACACGATCGCCTCCGACATCTACACGGGCGAGGAGACGCCGGCCGGGCCGACGAAGATGATCCGGCTGGAGATCGCGGGGGCCGCGGCGGCGGCGCCTCGATGCCGCTCAACCACGCGGTGACAGTCTCGACCGTCAGCCGCGGCGAGAGCGTCGTCACGAAGGTCTCGGAGAACGGCGGATGGAGAGCGCGACCGCAACCTCCACCGAGCCACTCGAGCTGCGCGAGATCCCAGGCCCCTCGGCCTTCGGCGGCGGCTGGCGGCGCACCTGGGACATGCTCTGGCTGACTTCCGTGACGGAGTTCCGACTCCAGTACAGCGAGCACGACGCTGGGCTACGTGTGGAGCGTCCTCAAGCCATTCGCCTTCTTCGGGATCATCTACCTCGTCATCGGTCAGGTGCTGAAAGTCGCTTCAGCCGCGACGTCGCCGACTATCCCCACAAGCTGATCCTCGCGCTCGTCTTCTTCCAGTACTTCAGCGAGGCGACGAACGTCGCGATGCGCTCGATCTCCGCCCGCGAGTCGATGCTGCGCAAGACCCAGTTTCCCCGGATCGTGATCCCGCTGAGCGTCAACCTCAGCGCGGCGCTGACGCTCTTCTTCAACCTGTCGGCGTGCTCCTGCTGCTGATCGTCACCGGCGTCGAGCCTCAGATCCGACTGGCTGCTCGCTGCCGGTCGTGATCGTAGCCCTGGTCACGCTCACCACGACGCTCTCGATGCTGCTCTCGGTCGCCTTCGTCCGCTCCGAGGACGTCGGGCAGGGCTGGTCGCTGACCCTGCGCGCGCTCTTCTACGCGACGCCGATCCTCTACACCTTGGCGCGATCCTGCCCGAGTGGATGCAGCCGCTGATCGCCGCCAACCCGCTCGACGCCGATCATCGAGTAGGGCGCGGATCTGGATCATCGATCCCAACGCGCCGAGCCCGTCGATCTGCTCGGGGTCGGCCGGGCCTGTTGATTCCGGCCGCGTCACCCTGGCGATCGCCGTCGGCGGCCTGGTGTGGTTCAAGCGTGACGCCCCGAGGGTCGCCGAGGCGCTGTAGATCTAGATGGGTGCAGACGCGGATCTTCGTCGTCCTCTGCCTGGGGAGGACGGGCTCGACCCACCTGCAGTTCGATGCTCGATCACCACTCCCAGGCCGCTGCCTGGACGAGATCTTCGGCGACGGCAAGCCGCCGACCTTCGCCGCCGCCGAGACCGACGACCCGGAGCGCTTCCTGGCCGAGGCGCTGCGGCGACGGGCCCGAGCGGGCGAAGGGCTTCAAGCTGCCGCTCAACTCGATCCGGCTCACCCCGGTCGCCGCGGACGTCGTCCGCGCGCACCCCGAAATGGCCGTCATCAGGCTCCGCCGCCGCAACCGGCTCGCGCTGCTCGTCTCCCGCCAGCTGCTGGCCAAGACGGGCGTCTCGCAGTCGATCTTCGGCAGCTACGGCGAGGCGACGGTGCACCTCGACCCGGACGCACCCGCCTCCGCGCTCGACCGGATCGTGGACCAGGAGGCCGAGCTCGACGCGCTCGCCGAGGGGCACGACACCTTCCGGATCGCCTACGAGGAGCTCGGCGACGACCGAGCGGCTCGATGAGCTCCAGCGCTTCCTCGGTCTGGACCCGGAGCCGCTGCGCTCGTGGTTCGAGCGGCTGCGCAAGCGGCCGCTCGCCGAGACGGTCGAGAACTGGGATGAGCTCAGCGCGGCGCTCGCCGGGCACCCCGCACGAGGCGCTGCTGCACGCGCCCGACGCCTGACCAAGCCCGGGGCCGTCAGGTGTCGAAGCCGAGGGCCTCGAGCTCGGGGCGCAGCGCCGCCGTCATCCGCTCGGCCGTCGCCGCGTCGAGGTCGGTGCGCCAGCGACCGATCGAGGCCTCGGGGTCGGCCGCCGTCACGTGGCGGCGGCGGAGGTTCTCGTCCGCGGTCGCCGCGGCGGGGTCGAGCGTCACGCCGAGCGCGGTGGAGAGCCGGCCGGCGACGCCCTCCGGGTCGCGGATCAGCTCCGTGTAGCGGACGAGCTCCACCTCGTCGCCCTCGAGCTGCTCGACGATCCACCGCAGCCGGTGGCGGTGGCGGTCGATCGTCTGGGCGAGGTGCTCGTCCTCGTCCGCCGCCAGATGGCGCCCCAGTGGCGTGTCCCCGCGGCGCTCGCTGAACGAGTTGATGGATACCCACGTGTCGCGGGGGTCGCGCAGGAGCACGACCAGCCGGCAGTCGGGCAGCGGCGCGAGGTCGACGGCCCAGGTGTTCAGGTGCTTCTCGGCGATGTAGTGCGGGTCGGCGCCCGAGTCGCGCCGGTGCCGTTCGCCGACGCGCGCGGAGAACTCCTCCCAGACGAGCTCGAACGCCCGGCGCCCGATCGGCGCCTCGCCGGGCTCGGGATCGAGCAGCTTCGGCGGCTTCCACGGCGGCGGCCCGAGCATCGCAAGGCCGGGATGGCGGGCGATCGAGCCGATCCCGGTCGTGTCCCAGCCGTCCCCGTCCCAGTCGCGCTCGTCGAGCAGCGCAGACCACCGCCATAGGTAGTTGAGATAGCGGCGCTCGTAGGGGTAGACGTCCTCGACCACGATCTCGGGCGCCGTCGCCAGCATGCGCATCATCAGCGTGCTGCCGTCGCGGCTGAAGTAGTCGACGAGGATCGGCTCGAGCCAGGCCCGCCCACCCGCGCCGGGCCCCCGGGTGGCATCCGGGTCCGCGGGCTGCGACGCCGGTTCGGCCCCCGGTGGGCGGTGCCGGCGGGCGCGAAGCTCCGCCCCGCGCCGCCACAGCAACCCGGAGAGCATCGCCCGCTCGCGGGCGAGCGTCTCGTTGCGACCGAGCACCGGACGCAGCGAGCGGAGTCCGAGCCAGCCGAGCGTCGAGGGGCGATCGCCGATCCGCCGCAGCGTCCGCCGGCGGCTCGCGTCGAGCTCGGGACCGCAACGCAGCTCGAGCGTCCGGGCGGCGATCGCGACCCGGCAGTAGAGGTCGAAGTAGAAGCGGCGCCAGGCGAGACCCGAGCGCCCGCGCAAGCTGCGGGCGCCTCGGGCGGCACGGGCGCGGCGCGAGCCGCCGTAGCGCCCGGCGGCGTTCGCGGCGGCGTGGCCGAGCGCGGCGGACCCGTGCTGGACGTACTCGTAGAGGGGGCGCTCGACGTAGCGAACCTCCCCGAGCGCCATCGCGACCGGGCCGATCCAGTGGTCGTGGTAGGGCCGCCCCGGGGTGCGCGGGAAGGGCAGCGCCCGCTCCAGCAGCGCTGCGCCGGAACAGCGAGGCGCCGCCGGTGATCGTGTTCGCCAGGAGCAGCGACGCGAAGGAGGTGTGGTTGTTGCGACGGTACGTCCAGTACGTCTCGGAGACGAGGTCGAGGCGCTCGTCGACGATCCGCATGTCCGAGTAGGCGAGGCTCACGCCGGGCTCCATCTGGCCCAGCAGGACCTCGAGCTTGTGCGGCGACCCAGCGGTCGTCCTGGTCGCTGAGCGCAACGTAGTCGGCCTCCGCGGGGACCATCGCCAGCGCGCGCTCGAAGTTGGCGTAGAAGCCGGCATGCGCTCGGCCGCCGAGAGCACGAAGCGCGGGTCGCCGGCGATCAGCCGCTCGATCGCCCCGCAGGCCTCGGGCGCCGAGCCGTCGTCGCTGATCACGCAGATCCAGCGGCCGTGGGATCTGGCCCCGGATCGACTCGAGCTGCGCGCTCGAGCAGCTCCTCCGGCGGGTTGAAGGTGGCCATCGCGACGGCGACCAACGGCCCCGGCTGCGAGGCGACCGCGGCGCAGGCGGCGGCCGTTGCCTCCCCCACTCCCGGCGGCGGGCCGATCGCGGGCCGGAGCTCGATCGGCGCCAGCCGACCGCTGAGCTCGCCCGCGGGGCCGGCGCCGCGGAGCCCGAGCCACTCCGAGCGCGCCTCGGCGACCGGTCCGACCGTGACGAGCGACCACCAGTAGTCGCCCGCCGGGGCGTGCGAACGCGGCGGCGGCATCCGCCATCCGAGCGCCGGGAACTCCTCTGCGCCGAGGAAGGCGCGGGGTCCTCGATCGCCGCCGCCTCGAGACAGCGACCGTCGACGAACAGCGCCGTCCCGCCGCCGACCGGCAAGCTGGCGGGGACCGTGGTGACCGGAAGCAGGCTGAGTCCGCTCAAGGGCACGCAGGATCGCACACGCCCCCGGGCCGGCTCAGGCCCCGATCAGCCGCGTGGGCGGCCGCCGAGAGCGCGCCTGGCGAGGCGCGCGCGGCGGCGCAGCCGCGCCCCGTGCTTCCAGGCGAGACCGGCGAGCATCACCCGCTCGCGGCCGATCGTCGCGGTCGGGCCGCGCAGGTCACGGCTGCCGCGCCGCGTCAGCCAGGCAATCCCGGCGGGCGAGTCCTCGATCGCCTCCAGCACCTCGGCCCGGTCGGGGGCGAGGCGGCCGGCGAGCCGCAGGCGCATCGCCGTCGTCGCGACCCGGACCCGGCAGTAGAGACGGAAGTAGGGAACGCGCCAGCCGAGCCGGAAGCCGCGGCCGCTCCAGCGCCCGTACCAGACGCCGACGCGCTCGCGCAGCGGCGCGCTGTAGCGGCCCGCGCCGTTCGCCTGCAGGTAGCCGAGCGCCGCCTCGTCGTGCTGCACGTAGTCGTAGAGGGGCTCGTCGACGTAGCTGATCGGGCCGAGCGCCATCGCCACCTGGGCGATCCAGTGGTCGTGGAAGGCGGCGCCGTGCCGCGGCGGGAACGGCAGCACGTCGTCGAGCAGCGACGCCCGGAACAGGCAGGCGGCGCCGGTGACCGTGTTGGCGAGCACGAGCGAGGCGAAGTCGGTGTGGTTGACGGGCCGGAAGCCCCAGTAGGTGTCGGCGAGCACGCGGCCGGAGCGGCGTCGCGATCCGCATGTCGCTGAAGACCAGGCCCGCCTCCGGCTCGAGCCCGGCGATCAGCCGCTCGAGCTTCTCCGGATACCAGCGGTCGTCCTGGTCGGAGAGGGCGACGAGGTCGGCCTCCGGCGGGACCATCGCCAGGGCCCGCTCGAAGTTGGCGTAGAAGCCGCGCGTTGGCGTCGGCCGTCGAGAGCTCGAAGCGCGGGTCGCCGTCGATCGCCCGCTCGATCGCGGCGCGCGCCTCGGGACCGGAGCCGTCGTCGCTGATCAGGCAGATCCAGTTGCGGTGCGTCTGGGCGCGGATCGAGTCGAGCTGGCGTGTCGAGCATCGCCGGGTCGGGCTCGTAGGTCGCCATGCAGATCGCGACGAGCGGGCCCTGATCGTCCTCGGCCACCGCCCGCGAGCCGGCGGAGCGCTCGAGGCCGGGCACGAGCTCGATCTCGCCGAGCTCCGCCTCGGCCCAGCCAGCACGGCCCGAGCGCTCGCAGCGAGACCTGCGCCCGGCGCGCCGCCTCGGCGCGCGCGATCGGCAGGATCGCCCACCAGTAGTCCTCGCCGTGCATGCGCGGCGGCGCGATGCCGAATCCCAGTGCCGGCCGGGCCGTGCCGTCGAAGATAACCTCGACCGCCTCCGCCGGGGCACCGGCGAACGAGCAGCGGCCGTCGACGAAGAGCGCCGTGCCGCCGCCGGTCGCAAGGCGCTCCGGCAGCGGGGTCACGGGTTCGGTGCTGAGCTCGCCGGTTGCTGCCGACACGCGCCGAGGATCGCACAGGCCGATCTAAGCTGCGGGCGATGAGCGCCCACCGGTTCGTGATCCTGTGCCTGGGCCGGACCGGCTCGAGCCATCTGGTCGACCTGCTCGACTCGCACCGGCGAGTCCGCTGCTTCGCCGAGATCCTCAACGAGACGCACCCGAAGGCCGCGCCGGAGGGATGGATCGGCGGCTCGGGCACCGACGACGCCCGCGTGCACGCCGACCAGCTGCTCGGCGAGGCCGGCTCGGGCCCCGAGCCGCCGACGGCGGTCGGCTTCAAGCTCCCCTCGAACTCGCTGACCGACCACCCCGAGATCGAGCGCTGGCTCGCCGCCGACCCATCGGTCGTCGTGATCCGGCTGCGGCGCCGCAACACGCTGGCGCTGCTCGTCTCGCGCCGCCTCGTCCGGGCGACGCTCGTCTCGCAGTCGCTGTACGGGAGCTACGGCGAGGCCACGGTGGAGATCGCGCCCCGTGAGTGCCTGCGGGCGCTCGAGCGGATCGAGGCCGAGGACGCAGAGCTCGACGAGCTGGCAGCCGGGCACCCCGTGCTGGACATCGACTACGAGGAGCTCAGCGACGATCTCGCGCTGGCACGGCTGCAGCGGGGGCTCGGCGTCGAGCCGGAGCCGCTCACCTCACGTTACGAGCGCCTCCGCACGCGGCCGCTGGCCGAGACGATCTCGAACTGGGAGGAGCTCGCCGACGCGCTCGCCGGCATCGCTTCGCCGGGCTCCTCGCCGACGACGCATAGGCGCGGCCCCGGCCGGCCCCCTGCCCATACAATCTCCCGCCCTATGCGCCAGAAGAACCCCGAGACATTCGAGGAGAAGCTCTCCTACCTGCGCGAGCTCCGCGAGGCCGCGATCCACTCCGCCTCCGAGGCCGCGGTCGAGAAGCAGCACGCGAAGGGCAAGCTGACCGCCCGCGAGCGGATCGAGAAGCTGCTCGATCCCGGCACCTTCGAGGAGCTCGACACCTTCGTCCGCCACCGCACCTACGACTTCGAGATGCAGAAGAACCGGCCCTGGGGCGACGCCGTCGTCACCGGCTACGGCGAGATCGACGGCCGCACGGTCTTCGTCTTCAGCCAGGACTTCACCGTCTTCGGCGGCTCGCTCGGCGAGGTGATGGCCGAGAAGATGGTCAAGGTCATGGACATGGCCGCCAGGGTCGGGGCGCCCGTGATCGGCCTCAACGACTCCGGCGGCGCCCGGATCCAGGAGGGCGTCGTCTCGCTCGGCGGCTACGGCGACGTCTTCGTCCGCAACGTCCAGTGCTCGGGCGTGATCCCGCAGATCAGCGTGATCATGGGCCCGTGCGCCGGCGGCGCCGTCTACTCCCCGGCGATGACCGACTTCATCTTCATGGTCAAGGAGACGTCGCACATGTTCATCACCGGTCCCGACGTGATCAAGACGGTGACCGGCGAGGAGGTCGAGTTCGAGGAGCTCGGCGGCGCGATGACCCACAACTCGAAGTCGGGCGTCGCCCACTTCGCCTCCGAGGACGAGGAGAGCTGCCTCGAGGACGTCCGCTACCTGGTCGGCTTCCTGCCCTCGAACAACCTCGAGATGCCGCCCCGGGTCGAGCCCTACGACGACCCCGAGCGGACCGAGCCCGTCACTCGGCGAGATCGTCCCCGCCGACCCGCAGAAGCCCTACGACATGCGCGAGGTCGTCTCGCTGATCGTCGACGACGGCGACTTCTTCGAGGTCCACGAGCACTTCGCCCAGAACATCATCTGCGGCTTCGCCCGCCTCGACGGCTTGCCCGTCGGGATCGTCGGCAACCAGCCCAAGCACCTCGCCGGCGTGCTCGACATCGAGTCCTCCGAGAAGGCGGCGCGCTTCGTCCGCACCTGCGACGCCTACAACGTGCCGCTGATCACCTTCACCGACGTGCCCGGCTTCATGCCCGGCACCAACCAGGAGTGGAACGGGATCATCCGCCACGGCGCGAAGCTGCTCTACGCGTTCACCGAGGCGACGGTGCCGAAGCTGACCGTCGTCACCCGCAAGGCCTACGGCGGCGCCTACGACGTCATGAACTCCAAGCACATGCTCGCCGACTTCAACTTCGCCTGGCCGACGGCGGAGGTCGCGGTGATGGGGCCGGAGGGCGCCGTCAACATCATCTACCGCAAGGACCTCGCCTCCTCGCCGACGCCCGACGAGCGCCGCCAGAAGCTGATGGACGACTACAAGGCCCGCTTCGCCAACCCCTACTCGGCGGCCGAGCGCGGCTACATCGACGACGTGATCGAGCCCGCCGAGACCCGCCCGAAGCTGATCCGCGCCCTGCGCACCCTGCAGACCAAGCGCGTCGAGCAGCCCAAGCGCAAGCACGGCAACATCCCGCTCTAGCGGGCCGATCGCAGGCCCGGACGGCCGCGGCTTAGAGCTGGCCGCTGAGCGGACAGACCTGAACGTCGGCGCCACGGACGGACACCAGCCAAGGTCGGTCGGAGTCGTCCACTGGCAACTCGAGCAGCGCCGGCTCGTCGGCGGCGAGCGGTCCGAGCGCGATCCGGGGAGCATCCCCGAATCGCCGCAAGGCGGCCGGCCCGGCGGCGTCCGAGACGATCAGGGCACCTCCCTCCGGCACCGTTGCCTGGGGCGCCGCCGGCGAGACGTGGCGGCAGGCGGCCTTGGCGTCGAGCGCCGCCGGCACCGGTTGCAGGCGTGGCTTGATGATCGCCCCCAGGGTCTGGTCGGCGTGTAGGCGCACCGCAGGGGCGGCCCGATCGAGCGCACCGAGGTCATAGCCGGGACTTCCGTAGCTGTCGACCGCCGATAGATACTTCGCCGCCGGAACTGGCACCTGCAGCCCGAGCTGGAAGCCCGGCGCGACGACATGCCGCTCCAGCTCGATCATCGCCAGCGAGGCCCTGGTCTGCGCCGAGATCGAACGCAGCTCCCGACCGCGCTCGCGCAGAAGCCAGAGATTGGCGGGCAACGTCAAGGCGACGATGCCAAGGACGATCGCAACGGCGCGCGGGCTGAACCGGTGGCCACGCCAGGCCGCGCCCAGCGCCAGCAGCAGGGCGATCACGAGGGGATACGCGTAGCGGGGCGCTTCCGGCCAGCGAAGCGGCCCGTATGCAAGCGCACTGGCGGTGCCGAAGAGGGCGATGAAGCTCAGCACCGCCCACAGCGCCGGGTCGACGGTGCCGCGAGCGCGCGTGCCCGCGAACAGCACCGCCGCAATCAGCACGAGGAGGACTGGACCCCAGGTAACGTCGACGACGGCGAGCTGGGGATCGGCAAAGTCGATCCCCAGACCCGTCATCGCCGCCGCGGCGGCGGCCAGCATCTGCAGCGTGTAGCTCGGGGCCAGCAACCCGTTGCTGAAAGTCGTGATCCCCTCGTGGAACTGTCGCGCCCAAAGCCACCAGACCGCGTAGATGGCCAGCGGCACGATCGCGACCCAAAGCCGGCGCGGCTCGCCGCGGACGAGGGCCCATACGCCAATCGCAAGCGAGAACGCGATCCCTACTTCGTGAGATAGAACCGCGAGCCCGAGCAGCGTGACCGCCACGACGTCGCCGAAGCGGGTGTCGCGGTCGAAGGCGAGGAAGGCCGCGAGCCCGAAGGCCGTCCCTTGCACCCACACCATCGCGTTGCCCTGCAACACCTCCGGTGTCGAACCTACGAACAACATGGCAACCGCCGGGCCAAGGGCCACGAGCGGGCCCACCCAACGGCTCAACAGCAAGAAGACGAGGACCGCCACGACGACGACGCTGAGCAGCGTCAGGATCTCGAGCGGTAGGTGCGCCGCCCCGAACGCCCTCAGGCTGAGGACGGTTATCAGCCTCACGACTGCCGTCAGATGCCCGTCGAAGGGCTCCGCCAGGTCCCTCGGGCCGATACCCGAGGTGTCGCCGAAGTAGAAGACCTCGTCGATGGTGAAGCCGACGCCGCGAGCGAGATAAAGGCCGAGGCCGAAGTAGGTCACGCACGCGAGCGCGAGCGCGACGCCGGCGACCGAACGAGCCCGGGTGCCTTCACAGAGCGAGCGCCAGCGGCCGGCGACGCGCTCGCGCCCGGACATTGCCGGGACGCTCAAGCCACGCCCGATCACGAGCTGAACTTCCGGCTTGGCCAGATCCGCGCCCGGTGCAGGACCAAACGCCACGCCATCCAAAGTGTCTTCAACCCATAGACCGACGAAGCGCCGAAGCCGATCGAGGAAACGTCTCCCCCATAGACGGCTCGCGCCGGCACCTCGGCTATGCGGTAGCCGAAATGGGCCGTCTGCAGCAGCAGCTCGGAGTCGAAGGAGAAGTCGATCGAGTTGCGCAGGAACGGGATGCCGGTGAGCAGGTCCCGGGAGTAAGCGCGGTAGCCCGTGTGGAGATCTGTCAAGCGCGTCCCCATCACGCGGTTTTCGATCGTCGTCAGGCACCGGTTGCCGATGATCTTGTAGATCGGCATGCCGGCCCGGCGGGCGCGCCCGAGGTCCGTCATCCGCGTGCCCAGGACCATGTCGGCGTCGCCCCGCGCGATCGGCGCGATCAGGTCGGGGATCAGGCGCGGTTCGTACTGGCCGTCGGGGTGCAACATCACCACGATCGCGGCCTCCCGCTGCAGCGCCTCGAGGTAACAGGTTTTCTGGTTTCCGCCGTAGCCAACGTTGTGAGGATGGGAGATCACGCGGACGCCGTGCTGCCGGGCCAGCGCCACGGTCGCGTCGGTCGACCCGTCGTCGACGAGGATCACCTCGTCGACGACGTCCAGCGGCACTGCGTCAACGATCGCCTGCACCGTCGCGGCCGCGTTCAGAGCGGGCATGACGACAATGACCTTCGCGTCGTCAGCGGGGGAGGCTCCATGAGCTGTCGCAGCGGTGGTCAGGGGGTGCACATTCTTGCGCAGCTGATCGCCGCTGGCCCGCACGGACGGGCACGCCCCCTATCCTCTCACCGAGTGGGCTCGGACATCCCTGGCAAGCTGCGCGGCCTGCGACCGGGCCGCCGCGCGAGCTCCGCGGGGAGCGGCTTCGCCGGCCACGGGCCTGAGGGAGGCGCGCCGCCGATGTTCTTCATCGTCGGCTGCGCCAAGTCGGGCACCTCGTGGCTGATGCAGCTGCTCGACAGCCATCCCCAGATCCTCTGCCGGGGCGAGGGTCGCTTCTTCGGCCCCACGCACCGGATGGGTGCCGCAAACGAGCGCTCGCTCCAAGGTGCGCTGGTGGCCGACGAGACGCTGCGCGAGTGGGCAAGCCGTTCGGCGTGGACGCGCCGCGCCGACTACGAGCAGCTCGCGCGCGCCTTCTCGGCGGTGCTGACCCGCTCGGTCATGGGCGAGGCGCTCGCGGCGAGCGGCAAGGAGATCGTCGGCGACAAGTCGCCGCTGAACGGGTCCGGCGTCGTCGCCGCGACCGCCGAGCTGCTGCCCGAGGCGCGAATCGTGCACATCGTCCGCGACGGCCGCGACGTCGCCGTCTCCGGCATCCACCACCGCTGGAACCAGCTCGGCTCCGACCCGGAGGCGATCGCCCGCAACGCAGCGGAGTTCGAAATCCGCGACGCATACAGGGCGTCTCCCGAGCAGTTCCTGCGCCGCGGGCCGGAGCCTCTTCGGCGAGGCCGGGCCCGAGCGCCAGGCTCGCGTCTGGGCCGAGCAGACCGAGGCGGCGCGGGCCGAGGGGCGGGAGCTTGGCGCCGGTCGCTACACCGAAGTCACCTACGAGAGCCTGCTCGACGACGGCGCCGCAACCCTGCTGCGGCTCTTCAGCTTCCTCGGGGCCGAGGCGTCGGTCGGCCGTTGCCGAGCGGTGCCTGCAGGCCAACGACTTCCGTCGCGGGAGCGCCGGCCGCGAGCCCGGGACCGAAGACTCGACCGCGTTCCTGCGCAGCGGCGTCGCCGGCGACTGGCAGCGCGTCTTCACCGCGAACGACAAGGATGTCTTCAAGCGCGTCGCGGGCGAGACGTTGATCGCGCTCGGCTACGCCGGCGATTCCGACTGGTAGCCGACTCGGATCAGAGGGCGAGCTCGGTGACGGCGGCGCGCAGCATCGCGAGCCGCTCCTCCCCCAGTTGCCGGGCCCAGTCCTGCTCGATCTCGAGGAATATGCGGCGCCCCTCGGCGTAGGCGTCCTCGCCCTTCGCCGTGAAGCGGATGAGCTTCGCCCGGCCGTCGAGCGGATCGGGCACGCGCTCGACGTAGCCGAGCTGCTCGAGATCGGCGACGACCTCGCCGACGGACTGCTTGCTCATCCGGGCCCGATCGGCGATCTCGGTCAGCCGGACTCCGTCGCCGGTCATGAAGCGGAAGACGCAGCCATGGCCGGGCCGGATGTCCCCGTAGCCGCGTCCACGCAGCCGTTCGTGCAGGGTGTCGATTGCCTGGTCCTTGACCTCGGCCATCATCGGTGCCAAGGGCCGCTCGGCGGCTGCCTCGGGATCGGTCCCGGCGCTCAGTTCTTCGACCTCGCTCATCGACCCCGTTCACCCCTTTCGCCCGTCGGCGATTCGACTCGTCAGGCTTCCTGACATTTTGGTAAGGTCGCCTTATCAGGCAACCTTATCGATGGTACCGATCCCCGAGGAGGTAGGGATGGAACGCAAGTGGTGGACGCTGACCGTGGTCAGCGTGGCGACCTTCATGCTGCTGCTCGACATCACCGTGGTCAACACGGCGTTGCCGGCGATCCAGTCGGATCTGCATACGAGCTTCACCGAGCTGCAGTGGGTGGTCGACGCCTACTCGCTGACCCTTGCGGCCTTCGTGCTGACGGCGGGCTCGCTCGCCGACCGGCTCGGGCGGCGGCTCGTCTTCGGGATCGGGCTCGCGATCTTCACGCTCTCCTCGTTCGTCGCCGGGCTCGCGGGAGATCCCACGACCCTCAACCTCGCCCGCGCGGTCCAGGGGATCGGCGGCGCGGTCATGTTCGCCGTCTCGCTGGCGCTGATCGCCCAGGAGTTCCAGGCAGGACGGTCGCGCAGCCAGGCGATGGGCATCTACGGCGCGACGATCGGCGCCGCCGTCGCCGTCGGACCGCTCGTCGGCGGCGCCCTCACCGACGCAATCGGCTGGGAGTCGATCTTCTTCCTCAACGTCCCGATCGGCGCAGCCGCGCTCGCGATCACGGCGCTCAAGGTGCGCGAGTCGCGCGATCCGAACGCGACGCGGATCGACTGGTGGGGCCAGGTGACGTTCAGCGCCTCCCTGTTCATGCTCGTGCTCGCGCTGCTTCGCGGCAACGACGAGGGCTGGGGCAGCGCCGGGATCATCGCGCTGCTCGCCGGTGCCGTCGCCGCGATGACGGCCTTCGTCGTCATCGAGAACCGCGTCCGCGAGCCGATGCTGCCGCTCGGCCTGTTCCGGATCCGCTCGTTCACCGGCGTCCAGATCGCCGCCTTCGCGATCTCGAGCTCGATGTTCGCGCTCTTCCTGTACCTGACTCTGTACCTGCAGAACTACCTCGACCTCTCCCCGCTCGCGGCGGGCATCCGCTACCTGCCGATCACCGTGACGAGCTTCTTCGCCGCCGGCTTCACCGGCGCCGTGCTCGCGCACCGCTTTTCGGCACGAACGCTGCTGACCGTCGGCCTCGCACTGATCGGCGGCGGACTGCTGCTGATGGGCGGCATCGACGCCGGCGACAGCTGGACGACGCTGCTCGCCGGCCTGCTCGTCGCCGGGATCGGCATCGGCCTGCTCAACCCGGTGATCGCCGACGTCGCCGTCAGCGTCGTCGCCGATGATCAGAGCGGCATGGCGGCCGGCATCAACGACACGTTCCGGCAGGTGGGCGTCGCGCTCGGGATCGCCGCCTGGGGGGCGATCTTCATCGCGCGCGGCAAATCGGAGATCGTCGACTCGCTCGCGGGCACGCCCGGGGCCGTCGGCGACCGGCCCCGGCAGCTGATCGAGGCGACCTCGACGGGCAACCTCGATACGGCGCTGGCCAACGTGCCGGCGGGCACCCGGCCGGCGGTCTCCGATGCGGCGCTGGGCGGGTTCCTCTCCGGGCTCAACGAGATCCTGTTGCTCGGCGGCATCGTCGCCCTCGCCGGCGCCGTGCTGGTCTTCGGGCTCGTCCGGCGCACGGAGATCTCCGATGAGTCGGAGCTCGGCACCCTCCACGAGACGGAGGGCGAGGGCGAGCTCGCGGCCGAGCCCGCCGCCGGATGAGGAGGGCCCGCCGGGAGCGGCGCGGGCATCCACCCAGCTAAGCCGGGCTAATGTTCCGCCCGTGAGCAGCAACGGCAACCGCAAGCCCCCCCGGCCCCGGATCGAGATGCTGAGCGCCGCCGAGCCCGAGGAGGCGGCCGCGGTGATCGCCGCGGTCGAGCAGTTCATCGCCGAGACGGCTCCGGCGCCGGAGAGCGCGCCGGCGGTCAACGCCTGGCAGCGGGCGGCCCTGCTCGAGGGCGTCAGCGGTAAGGCGCCGTTCGTCGCGCCGTGGGGCGAGCCGCGCGGCTGGGGCAGCCGCGACTGAAGCCCGCCAGCAATGCCCCACGGCAACCCGAACGGAGGTACGAGCAGATGGCCGTTGTGAAGATCATCGAGCTGGTCGGCAGCTCCAAGGTCTCGACCGACGACGCGGCGCGGCAGGCGCTGAAGACCGCCGAGGGATCGCTCCGCAACATCCGCGCAGTCGACATCGTCAGTACCGGCCTGCGCGGCGAGAACCTCGACGAGTACCGCGCTCACGTGCGCGTCGCCTTCCTCGTCGAGGGCCCCGAGCTCGGCTAGAGATTGATCTAGGCGATCTGGAGCGCGCGCTCGAGCACGAGCAGATCCCGGGGCGCGATCGGCGAACGGACTGCCCAGGGCGCTGCGATCGCCACATCGGCGAGCGCCCCGGCGGAGAGCCGCTGCAGCCGGAAGCCACGCCGCTGCAGAAAGCCGAGTGCGCCGAGTTCATCGTTGCCGACGGCGGCGACGAGCCAGGACCGTTTCGCCTCCGCGGCGATGTCGGAGACCGCCTCGATCAGGGCGGTGCCCGTCCCCGCTCCCTGCTCGCGGACCCACAGGCCGGCGACCAGAATCGCGTCGAGATCCTCGCGATCGGCCCAGGCGAGCGCACCCACGGCGGCGCCGCCCGCGTCGCGGGCGAGCAACAGCGGCAGATCTCCGGGGGGTCGCCTGCCCGCATCCTGGGCGGCGAGCTCCAGAGCCGCGCTGCGCTCGGCGCCCTCGGCGCGCACGATGTCCACGCTCGCCGCCGTCGGCGCGGCGGCCAGCCGCGCAGCGATCGTCGCCAACCCCGGGTCGAGGACGCTGCCGGCGAGCGCATGCAGGCGGCGGACGCCGGCCGCCCGCGGATCTTCGCCGGCGCCACCCTGGACCGACTGCGGCGCATCGACGTACTCGCGGCAGACGGCGATCACCCTTGAGCCGGCCGGTATATCGGCACCCGCGAGCCCGGTCGGACCGCCCCCATCCCAGCGCTCGCGCGCGTTCAGGATCCAGGCGCAGGCGCGGTTCGGCAGGCCGGCGCCACGGGCGAGCGCGTGCCCGTGCTCGAAGTGGGCCATGAGGCTGTCCGCCGACGCCGGATCGGCGTCGCCCAGGGGTAGCCAGCGCAGCTCCGGCTCGACGTAGAGCTTGCCGATCTCCTGCAGGCGAGCAGCTTCGGCGATCAGCTCGACGTCCCCTTCCCCCGCCTCGGCTGCGATCGCGCCGGCGAGGGTCGCGGCGATCTCGGCGCGGGCCTCGGCGCCGGGCATCGAGCCTGCAAGCGCCTGGAGCAGCGGCGTGCCGAGCTCCCGCGCCGCGGAAGCCTCCGGCTCGGGCGGCGAGCCACCGCTGTCGGGCGAAGGATCGATCGGGCGAGCATAGGCCGACCTCGCAGCGCCCGGGACGGCGGCCTCCGCCCCCGGCGATCGCCTTGCGCCGCTCAGCCGCCCACGAACGGGTCCGCCGAGGCGGCGAGGCCGGCGTCGCTGTCGTGGTCGGCGATCCACGCGAGGCCGTGCCTGTAGTCGACGCCGTATCGACGACGGATCTTGGCGAGCACCGGATCGTTGCCGTAGAAGAAGCGGTCGCCATCGCGCAGCGCCTCGAACTGACGCGCCCAGATCCGCTCCTGCAGCGCCCCCATCTCGCTGCCCGGCAGGTGCGGCTCCGAGACCATGCCGACGAAGGCGTCGACGTCGTCGACCGAGCCGTAGACGGCGCGCAGGCGCGCCGCCAGGGGGCTGCGGCGGATGCCGGTAGTCGC
Organism: uncultured Solirubrobacterales bacterium; assembly: GCA_963774395.1. Lineage (GTDB taxonomy): Bacteria > Actinomycetota > Thermoleophilia > Solirubrobacterales > 70-9 > CAXMST01. The sequence continues at coordinate 42,913 of CAVZET010000005.1, forward strand.
CGACTCGCTCGCCGCATCGGTCCCCGCCTGCGAGCCGGCTGCCGGAGCTATCGAGGAGGCGGACGAAGTCGAGGATCGCCGGGTTGTCGATTGGATCACCCGCCCGCTCGAGGGCCCGATCGAAGCGGTCGGTCCGCTCGCCGGTCAGCTCGGTGAACGAGCGCACCGGGCGCAACCCGTAGGCGCGCCGCAGGTCGTTGTAGGTGGGGATCCCGTGATCGCGCCCACGCTGGATGTCGGCCGCGCCGAGATCCGTCAGGCCCTGCTTGCCGCCCGGCACCTGGAATGTGAGGCTGCGCAGCGTGTTGTCGATCTGCTCGTCGTTGCGGTACTCCGACTCGTGCGCAAGCCCGGCGAGGATCGGGCCGATGCCGATCGTCTGGGTCAGGTCGGGATTGAAGAACGCGGCATCGAGCGGCACCTTGAACTCGAGCTCGTCGCCGGCTCGCACAACCTCGGCGCCCGCGGCCTCGATCGAGGCGAGATCGGCGTCCGAGTAGTCGGCGGCGTCGGCCTCGAGCTCGAACTCGCCGTGGACCATGCTGTGGGCGCGATAGCCAACGGTCGCGAACTCGTTGCTGATCGCGGCATCGACGCTCGGATCGTAGCCCCTGTACGGACGCAACCGGACGCCGAGCGAGGGCAGGAACTGGCGGTAGGTGATCCGCTGGATCTCGGCGCCGACGACGCGGCGCGCGATCGCGAATCGGCGCGCCCGGCCAAGCGAACGCGGCAGCTCGGCGACGATCCGGTTGTGCTCGCGGGCGAACAGAGTCTGCACCGCCGTCAGCGCGATGTTCTCGTTCGCGCGAACGTCGCCGGCGACCATTGCCCGGCCCGGCGTGGCAGCCAGCGCCCCCTCCGCAACCATCGCCGGCGCCCCGCCGGCGTCGCCGCGGCTGTCGGCCCGCGGCAGGTAGCCGCCGGGCAGGCGCAGCTTCGCGCCGTTGTCGGCGAGCCTGCCGTTGACGCTTCCCCTGCGCAGCCACTCGAGCCGCGAGGCGGTGCCCCCGTAGACGTTGAAGGCGTCGATGTAGGAGCTGTCCGAGTTGACCTGCTGCCGCGGATTCGCTGCGGAGCTGCCCGTGCCGGCGGCCGCCGCGTCCCGGCTGAAGGCGATCTGGCCGAAGTCGTTGCGGAACGACTCGAGCGGATCGGATGCGTCGAAGCCGATCGGTGCCGAGGCGTCGCCGGTCTTCGCGAGGCCGATCATGTGATCGATGAACTGTCCCCACGTCCAGCCCCACTGAGTGACGCCGCGCTCGCTGAAGATGTTCTGGCCGACGTCGTTGAAGATCCGGTTGCTGATCCAGCGCGGGTCCGGGCCGCTTCGCATCGTGCCGCCATCGCCGGCGTACGCCGCGTGAGCGATCCGCACGTAGGCCGTCCCGGCGGCCCCCCAGTCGCGATGCGCCGGATTGTTGCGGGCGCCGCTCAGCGTTCGTGATTCGAAGTGCAGCCCGCTTGCCGCTTGCGCCGCTGCCGGCGCCAACGCCAGCTCCTGCGGCTACCGCCGCCGTGGCCAGTCCGTTGCGGATCCGATCGACACCCATGGTCGCTCCCCATTCGCTCGTTCGTGGTCGTGCCTCTGGGAACCCGGCAGCGGGGCGGAGATCACGAGGAGCCGCCAGCCGTCCGGGATAAACACCTTAATCTCGGTCAGGAATAGGCACTTTTGCTACGGTTGCGCTCCGACCGAGCAAGCGATCAGGAGTGGAACGCACCGCATGGAGCCGTCGACCGCAGCGCTGAACCCCAAGGCAAAGGGAACCGAGGCCGACCTCGACCAGGACCAGGGCAAGGTCCAGAAGGGCAAGGGCCGGATCGGCTCGCGCGAGAACCCCGAGGTCTACGAGAACGTCCCGGGCCACATCATCCCGATCCTCGCCGACGAGTTCGAGGACTTCGACGAGGAGGCCGACAAGTTCCTGGAGGGCGAGACGCCCGAGGACGAGTTCATCGGCTTCCGCCTCAAGCAGGGCGTCTACGGCCAGCGCCAGCCCAACGTGCAGATGGTCCGCGTGAAGCTGCCGCTCGGCGGCGTCACGCCTGACCAGATGGACTCGTTCGCCGAGGTCGTCGAGCGCTGGGCGCCGCTGAACAAGGGCCACATCACGACGCGCCAGAACATCCAGATCCACCACGTGCCGCTGGCCGACATGAAGGATCTGATCAAGGTGATCAGCGCCGACCGGCCTCTCCTCCCGCGAGGGCTGCGGCAACACCGTCCGCAACGTCACCGGCGACCCTTACGCCGGCGTCTGCGAGGACGAGATCTTCGACCCGACCGACCTACGCGGTTGCCTACGTGCGCTACTTCGTGCGCCACCCGACGACGCAGCTGATGCCGCGCAAGATCAAGACGGCGTTCACGGCCTCCGATGCCGATCGGGCGATCACCGGCATCCACGACATCGGCTTCATCCCGCGGATCCGCGACGGCGTCGAGGGCTTCGAGGTCCGCGTCGGCGGCGGCACCTCGATCATGCCGCGGATCGCGCCGACCCTCTACGAGTTCGTCGAGGCCGACGAACGGCGACTTCCTCAAGGTCTCCGAGGCGGTCTTCCGGATCTTCGACCGCCAGGACTGGCTGCGCGTCAACCGGGCCCGCGCCCGGATCAAGGTGCTCGTCGACAAGATCGGCATGGACGCCTTCCGCGAGATGGTCGATCGCGAGCTCGAGGGCGACTGGGTCGCCGAGCGCGACTTCACCGTCGAGCACCTGCTCGGCACCGACGACGAGGAGCGCCGCGCCCCCGGCAAGCCCGAGAGCCCCGGCAGCCCGAACGGCGACGGCTCGCGAGTTCGAGGCGTTCTGCAAGGACAACGTCCGCCCGCAGCGTCAGGAGGGCTTCAACACGGTCGTCGTCAAGGTCACCCGCGGCGACCTGACCCCGGAGCAGTTCCGCGGCCTCGGCCGCCTGATGCGCGACTACACGGGCGGCAACGCGCGGACGACGATCGAGCAGAACTTCGTCCTGCGCTGGGTCCGCGACGAGGCGCTCTACGACGTCTTCGCGGGCCTCCGGCGAGCTCGGCCTCGCCGACGCCGGCGCCGGCACGATCACCGACACCGTGAGCTGCCCCGGCACCGACTCCTGCAAGCTCGGCATCACCGCCTCGATGGGCCTCAACCGCGCCCTGCAGGAGCGCGTCGAGGAGATGCAGATCACGCGACGAGCTGACCCGGCAGATGCACCTGAAGATGAGCGGCTGCCCGAACGGCTGCGGCCAGCACCACATCGGCAACATCGGCTTCTACGGAGCCTCGCTCAAGGTCGGCGGTCACCAGATGCCTGCCTACATCCCGCACATCGGCGGCGACGTCACCGACGGCAAGGTCGTCTACGGCGTCGCGCCTGAAGGTGCGACTGCCCGCGAAGCGCGTGCCCGACGCGGTCGAGAAGTGGATCCGCATGTACGAGGCCGAGCGCAACGAGGGCGAGGAGTTCAACGCCTTCGCCGAGCGCGTCGGCACCGGGCGCTTCGAGGAGGAGATCGCCGAGCTGGCGCTGCCGGCCGAGTTCAACCTCGACAACCTGCTCGAGTTCATCGACTGGAACCGCCGCGACCCCTACAAGGTCGAACGCGGCGAAGGCGAATGCGCATCTGAGTTTGACGGTCTCGGACGCCGACCATGCTGCGTCCTCGCGGCTCGCGTGCTGGCGCACGCTGCGCCTTGTGCGTCCTCGCCTGCGACGCCCGAGCCTCGTCAAACGTGCCGATTGGCGGGGCCGATCGGCTGAGCGCGGCCGGCTGCCGACCCGATCGCCGAGATCGACGTGGAGCGGGTGCCCGAGCGCGCCGCGCCGCGGAAGGACGCCGCGGCGCTGACCGCCGCCGACGGCGACGGCGATCGATCCGCGCGAGGTCGCGGCCGAGCTCGAGGGCCGCAGCGACCGAGGAGACGATCCGCTGGGCGCTCGAGACCTTCCACCCGCGGCTGCGCTTCGCCTGCTCGTTCCAGAAGACGACGCTCGGTGACGATCGACATCGCGCACCGGGTCGACCCGAGCGCGAAGTTCTTCTATCTCGACACGGACGTGCTCTTCGAGGAGACCTACATGACCCGCGACGCGCTCGCCGCCCGCTACGGGATCGAGTTCGAGCGCTACGCCGGGCATCTCGCTGCAGGAGCAGGAGGACCTCTACGGCGCTAGCCTCTGGGACCGTCAACCGGACGCCTGCTGCGGGATTCGCAAGGTCGAGCCCATGCGGGAGGCGTTGTCCGGGATCGATTGCTGGGTCTCGGGCATCCGCCGTGAGGATTCCGAGACCCGGGCCGGCGCGGCCAAGTTCGGCTGGGACCGGCGCTTCGGCCTCTGGAAGCTGAACCCGCTTGCCGACTGGACCGAGGCCGAGGTCTGGGACTACATCAATGAGCAACGAGCTTCCCTACAACCCACTTCACGACGCCGGCTATCCCTCGATCGGGTGCACGCACTGCACGCGCCCGCCGGGCGCCGGCGGCCACCCCCGCTCGGGCCGGTGGGCGGACGCCCACAAGACCGAGTGCGGGCTGCACGGCTGAGTCCGGACACGCTCCGGCGCCGCCGCCGCGCCGACAGCTGAACACACACCCACGACGACGACCGACTGAGCTAGGAGCCCTGAACGAATCGATGAGCGACAAGACCCTGACCCTCTCCGCCCGCCAGACCGCCGACTTCGAGCTGCTCGGCAACGGCGGCTTCGCGCCGCTGACCGGCTTCCAGGGCTCCGAGGACTGGAACTCCGTCGTCGAGAACATGACCCTCGCCGACGGCAAGGAGGTATGGCCGATCCCGGTCGTGCTCGCCACCGACCTCGACGCCGCCGAGGGCGACGTGATCGAGCTCAGCGCCGACAACGGCAAGAAGCTCGGCCGGATCCGCGTCAGCGAGGTCTTCGAGCGCGACATCAAGAAGGAGGCCGAGCACGTCTACCGGACGACCGACGAGGCCCATCCCGGCGTCGCCGCGACCTACGCCGAGGGCAACCGCTGCATCGCCGGCGAGATCGAGGCCGACGACATGCCCGACCACGAGGAAGCGTTCATGCGCCGCTACTTCACGCCGGAGCAGTCGCGCAAGGAGTTCGCCGACCGCGGCTGGAAGCGGATCGTCGCCTTCCAGACCCGCAACCCGATCCACCGCGCGCACGAGTACCTGACGAAGGCCGCGCTCGAGGTCTGCGACGGCCTCTTCCTGCACCCGCTGATCGGCGAGACGAAGAAGGGCGACATCCCGGCCGACGTGCGGATGAAGTGCTACGAGGTCCTGATGGAGAACTACTACCCGAACGACCGGGTGGTGCTCGGCGTCAACCCCGCGGCGATGCGCTACGCGGGCCCGCGCGAGGCGATCTTCCACGCCGTCGTGCGCCGCAACTACGGCGCCACGCACTTCATCGTCGGCCGCGACCACGCGGGCGTCGGCGACTACTACGGCACCTACGACGCGCAGAAGATCTTCGACGAGGTCGACATCGACACAGCTCGGGATCCGGCCGCTGATGTTCGAGCACACCTTCTGGTGCTACAAGTGCGAGGGCCTCGGCTCCCACAAGACCTGCCCGCACACGCCCGAGGACCGGCTCTTCCTCTCCGGCACCAAGGTCCGCGAGATGCTCGAGGCCGGCGAGGCTCCGCCCGAGGAGTTCAGCCGCCACGAGGTCGCCGAGATCCTGATCGACGCCTACAAGGAGATGTCTAGGCCGCGCGGATCCCGCCCACACCCGCTCCCCAACCGTAAGACAAGAACAAGGAGACACACCCACACATGTCCGACCCAAAGCACAAGGGCTTCACCCTCTGGATGACCGGCCTCTCCGGCTCCGGCAAGTCGACGATCACCGACATCCTCATCGACACGTTCGAGGAGCGCGGCATCCCGCTCGAGGTGCTCGACGGCGACATCGTCCGCGAGAACCTCTCGAAGGGCCTCGGCTTCTCGAAGGAGGACCGCGACACGAACATCATGCGGATCGGCTTCGTCGCCGACCTGCTCGCCCGCAACGGCGTCCCGGTGATCACCGCCGCGATCTCCCCCTACAAGGAGACCCGCGACGCCGTCCGCAAGATGCACGACGAGAGCAACGCGCGTTCGTCGAGACGTTCATCGCCACCTCGCTCGAGGACTGCGAGGAGCGTGACGTCAAGGGCCTGTACGCGAAGGCCCGCTCCGGCGAGATCCCCGAGTTCACCGGCGTCTCCGATCCCTACGAGGCTCCCGAGAACCCCGAGATCACCGTCGAGACCGCGGGCAAGACGCCCGAGGAGTCGGCGCAGACGATCCTCGACTACCTCGAGGCCGAGGGCCTGATCAGCGCCTGAGCTTCAGCTCCGGCCAACGAGTTCTGCCGACGGGCGGGCCCAGGGCCCGCCCGTCGGCGTTCGGCCAGCTCCGGCCGAGCGCGGCGCCCGGCTACGCTGCTCGGGTGAGCCGCGAGGGGCCGCCGGGGGCGGAGATCGGGGAGGACGAGGCCGGCGAGCACCGGCACCAGCCGCCTGCGCCCGCGCTTCGGAGGCGCTCGCCGTGCTCGCCTTCATCGCCGTCCTCGCGTTGCTGATCCTCGCGATCCCGAGCCTGCGGCACGCCGCGGGCGATGCGATCTCCGGCGACACCGGCGCGCTGCGCGAGGCGCTGCACGGCGTTGCCGGCGTGTTCACGCTCTTCGTCCTCGCGCTCCTGCACACGGTCGTCTTCTACCCGGCCGAGATCCTCGACACGGCGGCGGGCTACGTCTGGGGCTTCGGTCCGGGCCTCGCCCTGATCATGGTCGCCTGGCTGCTCAACGCGTGGGCAGCCTGGGAGATCGGCAGGCGCGCCGCGCGACCGCTGCTCTACCGGCTCTTCGGACACGAGCGATTCATGCGCTACGAGGACATGGTCGACCGCGGCGGGATCACGCTGCTGCTCGCAATCCGCGTGATCCCGATCATCCCCTTCAGCCTCTTCACGATGGTCGTCGGCGCGGCGCGGGTACCGCTGCGCCGGCTGCTGTGGACGACGGCCATCGGCTACCTGCCGATTACGGCGCTGTTCGTCTACGTCGGCTCGCAGCTCGAGACCCTCTCCCCCACCGACCCGGTGCTGATCGGGGGCGCGATCCTGCTGCTCGTGGCGATCATCGTCGGCCACCGGATTCGAGCCCGGTTCGAGTCGCAGGCCACGGGGCGACACGCGGCTGACTCAGCCCCCGCTCGCGAGCTGCCGGCTGAGCGCTAGCCAGATGGAGACGATCTCCTCGGTGTCGGAGAGGTCGGCGCCGGTCAGCTCCTCGTAACGGCCGAGCCGGTAGCGCAGCGTGTTCGCGTGGATGTGCAGGCGCTCGGCCGCCGGCTCCACGCGCATCCCGGAATCGAGCCAGACGCGGACGGTGGCGAGCAGGTCGGCGCCGCTCGAGGCGGCGTCGAGCGGTCGCACGTAGCGGTCGATGAGCGCGTCGCCCGCGTCGCCGCTCTCGAACACGGCGACGAACAGCGCCGCGCTCGCCATGTCGTGCACGCCGGCGAGCCCGAGGCTGCGGGCTGCGCCGAGGATCCGGCCGGCGGCGGCGTAGGAGACGCGGGAGCTCGTCGATCGGTCCGCTGGGACCGACCGCGATGAGCTCCGCTCGCCCGCGCTCGAGCTCGCCGGCAAGCAGCCCGATCAGCTCGCCGTCCTGAACTGCGCTGAGCCCGGCCGCCCGCTCGATCGCGGCAGCGATCCGGCGCCGCTGCGCCGCCGTGTCGACCGGCACGCGCACCGCCCGGTAGGCGCGGGTCAGGTCGAGCCCGTGGGCTGCCGCCTGCGCCCGCAGCTGCTCGGGCTCGAGCTCGCCCCGGAGCGCGGCGACGACGAAGCGCTCGCCGGCGTCGCCGGCGCGACGCCGTCGCCTCGCGGTGGCTGTCGACGAGCGGCACGAGCGCCTCGTCGGCCGCACGGAGCGTCTCCTCGAAGACCTCGAGGACGAGCTCCGCCGGCAGCCCGAGCGCTCGCCGCAAGCTCCCGCGCCCGGCTCGGTGCCCATCGCTGACCGACGAGCCGCCACGACGCGGATCAGGTCGTCGACTGAGACACCCTGCTCGGCCCGCCGGCGCGCCGAGCTCGCGCAAGGCGGTCGAGATCCGGGCTCGGCCGTGGACGCTCGAGCGCGAAGCGCGCAAACCACTCGATCGAGGCGACCGTGTCGAGCGAGCTGCTCCTCATAGGGGATGGACTCGAAGCCCGGGATCTCGTCCCGAATCCGGTCGACCATCCCGCGGGCGAGCGGCTCCGCGTCGCCGAGCAGGGCCGCGAGCAGCTCCGACTCCGGCGAGGTAGGCATCGTGCGAATCTACAACGCCAAGCCGTCGCTCAGGGCCCCTATCTTGTGCGCTTTGCACAAACGACGGGCACCGATTTCAGCCGCGGGGACGTGGCGCGCGGCCGGCGTCTCCGGCGATGCTCGGTCCACTCTTCTCCCTCCCCTCGCAGTCGCCATACGAAAGGAACGTCCGCCCAAGATGCGCTCCCGCACCCTGCTGCTCGCAATCCCGCTTGCCGCACTCGCCCTCGCTCCTCCCCGCCACCGCCTCCGCCTGGGCCCCCGCCGCCACCGCGCCGGTCCACCCGGGCGTGCAGACGCTCACCGAGGGCGCGCAGTGCACCTCGAACTTCGTCTTCACACAGGGCTCCGATGTCTACCTCGGCCAGGCCGCGCACTGCTCCGGCACGGGCGCGGCCACCGACACCAACGGCTGTGACTCCGCTTCGCTGCCGCTCGGCACCAAGGTCGACGTCGACGGCGCCGGCACGCAAGGGAACCATGGTCTACAACTCGTGGCTCGCCATGCAGCAGGCCGGCGAGACCGACGAGGAGACCTGCGCCTACAACGATCTGGCGCTGGTCAAGCTCGATCCCGCCGACGTCGGCGAAGGACGAACCCGTCGATCCCGGACTTCGGCGGGCCCGACGGGCGTCGGCCGACCGCGCGCCGGCAAGCACGTCTACACCTACGGCAACTCCGAGCTGCGCGCCGGCATCACGCTGCTGAGCCCGAAGAACGGGCTCGTCGTCAGCAAGAGCGCCGGCGGCTGGAGCTACACCGTCTACACGGTGACGCCCGGGCATCCCGGGCGACTCCGGCTCCGCGTTCCTCAACGCGAGCGGCCAGGCCCTCGGCGTCGCTGAGCACCGTCGCGATCGCGCCGCTACCGGCCTCGAACGGCGTCGGCGCCGTCGGCAAGGAGATCGCCTACGCCCGCAACCACGGCTTCAGCGGTCTGCCGCTCGCGAACGGCACCGAGCCGTTCACAGCCGAAGCTGCTCGGACAAGCTGTAGTCAGGAAGGATGCCGCGGCACCTGGGGCTCGCCGAGCCCGTAGGTGTCGTAGTCGGCCCACTTGCTGAAGGTCTTGTGGGTCGGGCCGTGGAAGTCGGAGGAGCCGGTCGGAACCAGGTCGAACTCCTCGCAGAGCTCGAGGCAGTGCCTGGTCTGCTCCTCCGTGTGAGGCGGGTAGAAGGTCTCGATCCCATCGAGGCCGACGTCGCGGACAAGGCTCTCGACCAGATCGCGGACCTGAGCCGGATCCTTGACGTCCCAGTAGGGATGGGCGACGACGGCGACCCCGTCGGCATCGTGAATCAGCTGCACTGCCTCCTCGGCGCTCGGCCACTCGCGCGAGACGAACGCTTTCGCGCCGGGGACCAGGTACTCCTCGAAGAAGGGACCGAGGTCGGGACCGGCGCCCGCAGCCTTGGCGATGTGCGGACGGCCGATCGCGTCGGCGGCGCCCGCCTTGGCAACCGCGTCCTCGAAGCTGACGTCGACGCCGTGCTCGTTGAGCCGCTCGATGATCTTGCGGGCACGATCGACGCGCTCCTGCTGCGCCCGATCGCAGGCGGGCTGGATCTTGTCGAGGTCAACCCAGTAGCCGCAGATGTGCAGGTCCTCGGAGTAGAGATGCACGCAGGACATCTCGACCGCCGGCACGCATTCGATGCCGAGCTCGGCGGCAGTCGCGATCGCCTCCGGCACGCCGGCAACGCCGTCGTGATCGGTGAGCGCCATCACGGTGACTCCGGCTTCGTGGGCGGAGCGGACGACGTCCGCGGGGGCAAGCTGGCCGTCGGAGACGGTTGAATGTGATTGCAGGTCGATCATGCGGCCGCCATTCTTACCAGCCGGATGCGAATTTCAGCGAAAGCCGACTATGCGGTGCGAGCGGCGCTCGAGCTCGCGGCGAGCCCTGAGCGAGCGCCGGTCAAGGGCCCGAAGCTCGCCGAGGCACAGCAGATCCCCCTGCAGTTCCTCGAGCAGATCATGCTCGAGCTCAAGCGCGCCGCGATCGTCCGCACCAAGCGCGGCGCCAGCGGCGGCTACTGGCTCGCCGCGGAGCCCGAGACGATCACGGTCGCCGACGTGATCCGGGCCGTCGAGGGACCGCTGGCCAACATCCACGACCTGTCGCCGGAGGCGACGTCGTACCCGGGTCCGGCCAGGCGCCTGCGCGACGTCTGGATCGCCGTCCGCGTGAACCTCCGCGCCGTGCTCGAGGAGGTGACCCTGGCGCAGCTCGTCGCGGGCGAGCTTCCCCAGCAGGTCGCCGAGCTGATCGACCAACCCGGCGCCTGGGAAGGGCGTGACACAGGCGCACACGATGTCATCCGTTGAGATTCCTGAGTCGGCGTTGCGACCGGCGCATTCTCCGCTACAATCCGGCGACGCAATTCTGACCACTCCGGTCAACAAAGGCTTACAGCCGGACCGGAGACGGGGCCCCCGCCCCCTTCCTCCCCGCACCACACCTCTCCAGTCTCGGCAGCATGGATCCCGCGATCATCGTCTTCGGCTTCGCCATCGGCGTGCTCGTCGGCATGACGGGCATGGGCGGCGCCTCGCTGATGACGCCGCTCCTGATCCTGATCTTCGGCATCCAGCCGGTAACTGCGATCGGCACCGACATCTTCTATGCAGCGGTCACGAAGACGGTCGGCGGCGTGCAGCATCTGCGCAACCGAACGGTGCACCGCGGGATCGCCTTCTGGATGGCGGTCGGCAGCGTGCCCTCGGCGGTCGCGGGCGTCTTCGTGATCGAGGAGCTGCAGCGCAAGATCGGCGAGGACACCCTCAACGGGATCGTCTTCGGCGTGCTCGGCGCGACCCTGCTCGTCGTCGGCATCTCGACGCTGATCCGCACCCTGTTCCTGCCGGACGTGCTCAAGGAGCGGGCCTCGATGCACCTCTACCGTCGCCACATCATCGCCGCGATCGCGACCGGTGTGACCACGGGTTTCGTCATCGGTCTCACCTCAGCCGGCTCCGGAACGCTGATCGCGATCATCCTGATCGCCGTCTTCCAGCTGACGCCCCAGCGCGTCGTCGGCACCGACATCTTCCATGCCGCGGTCCTGCTGTGGGCGGCGGGGATCGCCCACTGGGTCGGCGGCAACGTCGACTTCGGGCTCGCCGGCACCATCCTGATCGGCTCGATTCCCGGCGTCCTCGTCGGCGGCCGCCTCGCCCTGAAGAGCGGCAAACTGTTGCTGCGCGGGCTCCTCTCCGTCGTCCTGATCGCCTCGGGCGTCACGCTGATCCTCAAGGGCGCCTTCATCCCGGCGATGATCGCGGGCACGATCGTGTCGATGCTCTTCGGCGCTCTCTTTACATACATGCTGCGCCGCGAGGTAAAACTTCCGCATGGAGAAGGCGTGCGGATGATCTCTTTGGTCGACTTTCCGTGGTCGCGCAAGGAGCGGCCCTACGTGATCCGCAACGGCAAGGTCGTGGCGGCAAAGCCGGAGGGCGAGGCGGAGACGCCTCCCAGCTCGCCACCGAGTCGGTCGTCGACGCCGGTCTGAGTTGGATCCGGGACTAGTTCTCTTCGGGGTCGGGATCGGCGTCCTCGTCGGGATGACGGGAGCCGGTGGCGCCTCGCTGATGACGCCGGCGCTGATCCTCGTCTTCGGCGTCCAGCCGGTCACCGCAATCGGCACCGACATCTTCTATGCCGCAGTGACGAAGACCGTCGGTGGCTGGCAGCACCTGCGCCATCGCACGGTCCACCTCGGGCTCGCCTTCTGGATCGCCGTCGGCTCGGTCCCATCGGCACTCGCCGGCGTCCTGGTGATCGAGGAGCTCCAGCGCCGCTACGGCGAGGAGGCGCTCAAGGAGATCGTCTTCGGCATCCTCGGCGCGACGCTGGTGGTCGTCGCGATCGCGACGCTCATCCGCACGCTGATCCTTGCCGACGTAGTCAAGGAGCGGTACGCGATGCACCTGTATCGCCGCCACATCATCGCGGCGGTCGCGACCGGCGTCGTCACGGGCTTCGTCATCGGCCTCACCTCCGCCGGCTCTGGAACGCTGATCGCGATCATCCTGATCGCCGTCTTCCGGCTCACCCCGGAGCGCGTCGTGGGCACGTCGATCGTCGCCGGCGCCGTCCTGCTCTGGGCCGCCGGCATTGCGCACTGGATCGGCGGCAACGTCGACTTCGCGCTCGCCGGCCAGATCCTCGCCGGCTCGATTCCGGGTGTGGTGATCGGCAGCCGGATGGCGGTACGCACGGGAGAGAACGTGCTGCGCCTGATCCTCACCGCGGTCCTCGCCGCCTCGGGCATCGCCCTGATCACCAAGGCCGACGCGACGGTGGTGATCATCTCGGCGATCGTCGTCTCGGTGATCTTCGGGGCCCTCTTCACCTACATCCTGCGGCGCGAGGTGAAGTTGCCCCATGGCGAGGGCGTCCGCGTGATCAGCCTGATCGAGTTGCCCTGGCGGCGCGGTCGCCGCCCCTACCGCGTCGTCAAAGGCAAGGTCGTGCCGAACCCGCGCGCGAATGCCGGCGGCGACCCCGGGCCCGAGGATGAGTCGCGGGAGGCCGAGCCGACCGGCACGCCGCGCTGAGCGGCCCAGAGGTACCGGCTGGCTGCCGGCCCCCCGAAAAGAGCTTCGTTGCCCTGCGAACGACCGTAGTCGCGGCCGAGGCGCCATGTCAATGGGGAACCGTCAGGACCGGTGCGGCTTGCGAGCGATAGGCTCAGCCCATGGACTTCGAGCTCGGAGGCCGACTGGAGGAGTTGCTGGGGCGCGTGCGTGGCTTCATGGACGAGCACGTCTACCCGGTTGAGGCCGAGGCGATGGAGGCGCTCGACGCGGAGGTTGCCCCGGGCGTCGCCTACCCGGAGATCATCATCGGCATCCGCGAGAAGGCGCGCGAGCAGGGTCTCTGGAACCTGTTCTTGCCCGACGACGAGCACGGCGCCGGGCTGACCAACTGGGAGTACGGGATGCTCTGCGAGGAGATGGGGCGCTCGCCCGTCGTCGCGCCGATGGCATTCAACTGCGCGGCGCCCGACACGGGCAACATGGAGATCCTGCACGACCACGGCACGCCCGAGCAGCAGCAGCGCTGGCTCGAGCCGATGCTCAACGGCCACCACCGCTCTTGCTTCTCGATGACCGAGCCCGAGGTGGCCGGCTCCGATCCGACCACCCTGCAGACCCGCGCCGAGCTCGACGAGAGCGCCGGCGAGTGGGTGATCAACGGCCACAAGTGGTTCACCTCCGGGGCCGTCGGGGCCGACTTTGCGATCGCGATGGTCGTCACCGATCCGGACGCCCACCCATACGCGCGCGCGTCGATGATCATCGTCCCGGTCGATACCCCCGGCTTCAACCTCGTCCGCCCGGTCCCGGTCATGGGCCATGACAAGGGCCCCGGCCACTGCGAGATCCGTTACGAGGATTGCCGCGTGCCGGAGGCGAACCTGCTCGGCCCCCGCCAGGGCGGGTTCGTGATCGCCCAGGATCGGCTCGGCCCCGGCCGCATACATCACTGCATGCGGGCGATCGGCACCTGCGAGCGGGCGATCGAGCTGATGTGCCGGCGCGCCAACGAGCGCGAGGCGTTCGGCGGCAAGCTCGCCGAGAAGCAGTTCGTTCAGGACTTCGTCGCGAAGAGCCGGATGGAGACCGAGCAGGCGCGGCTGCTGACGCTGAAGGCCGCCTGGCTCATGGACACGCGTGGCAAGCGCGAGGCGCGACGCGAGATCTCGATGATCAAGGTCGTCGCCGCCAACGTCGTCATGGACGTGCTCGACCGCGCGATCCAGGTGCACGGCGCGCTCGGGATGTCCGACGACACACCGCTCGCCGGCATGTGGCGCTTCAGCCGGATGCTCAAGGTCGCCGACGGTCCCGACGAGGTCCACAAGATGGTCATCGCCCGGCGCGAGCTCAACCACTGGGCGAAGGTCGACGGCGAGGGCTCGTCCAACGGCAGCAGCCCGGCGGAGCCGGCCGCGGCCGCCCAGCCGGCCGCCGGCAGCTAGCCGCACCGCGACTCCGCTCCAGCTCCGGGGTTGATGGAGACATGGGGAGGCGCCTGGCGCAAGGTCTGATTGCTTCGGCGGCGCTCGCGCTGCTCACCGCGGCGCCGGCCGCGGCGCTGCAGCGGCCGGGCGAGCCGGTAACGGTCACGGGCGCCAAGACGCCGCGGCTCGTCGGCCTTCCCCCCTCGCGGCTCGTCGGCTTCACCTATTCACCGGCCAAGAGCAAGCGTCATCGCTCCGGCAAACACCGGCGAGGGCGCTGGACCCAGGTGCCGGTCCAGGTCGACCAGCGCAAGCGCACCGACTTCGGCGAGCCGCCCGACTCGGTCAATCCCGGCCAGGCGGGCACGGTCTACGGTACGGCGCCGTCCGGCTACACGGCCCTTCAGTACGCGGACCCGGCGACCTTCGTCGGTGCCGACCCGAACCCGCGCTTCGACGCCGACGACGAGCTCACGTTCATGGCCGGCGACACGGGGTCGCGCGCGCCCGGGACGCGGAAGCGCCCGCGTGGCACCCGCGCCGCCGGCGCGACCCGGATCCGTGTCGCCGACCCGCTCGCCAACGGCGACCCGGGCTACATCTACCTGTTCGACTCGACTGGCAACCGCAAGCCCGCAGCCGGACGCGACTACGTCACCTACGACTTCCGGCTCGCCAGCGGGCCGTACAAGAGCACGTACAGGCGTGGCGACGGTCCCAACCCCGAGCGCTCGCGGATCTCGACCGCGAATTACCAGATCGGCTTCTCCGACCGCTGGTATTACGACCGGCTCGTGCTGCGTGACGGGACCGCTAAGCCCGTCGACGTACTCGATGGCTTCAAGTTCGGCTTCGGACCCGGTAACTGCGGGCGCAGCGAGGCAACGTTCAACGACGGCGAAGGCGCCTTCGTCGCGAACATCGACGGGCCCGTACGGGCGATCCGCTCCTACGTCGGGGCCAACAGCGGGCCGCGCACCGAGCGAACGCACTACTTCTATGCCGACCGCGACAAGATCGTCACCGACCTCCGCGTCCATCCCGTTCCCGGGCCGCTGCTCTACCACGACCTGAGCGCCGCCGGGAGGGGAATGACGTTCCGCAGCTCCGCCAGCCCCGGGGGCGTCAGGGTCGACGGCGTTCCTGACAACGTCAGCTCGAAGCCGGCCGCCTGGGAGCTCTGGTCGGGCGCGCAGGGAAGCCTGTTTGCCGCCGACCGCGTGCGCTCGTCGTTCGGTGACGCGCTCGACGCGCAGGCGAGCTCCTTCTATCTCGACGACGCGACACCGTCGTATGCGCAGTGCTGGGGCGACGACCACGCGTTCGGTCAGTTCGGCTACCACTCGACCGCGGACATGCCAAACACCGACCCGGCGCTCGGGCCGGCGGACACGATGCGCTCGACCACGACAGAGATCCTCGGCGGGCCCGGCGTCAGGGCCGGCCGCGCCGCGAAGCTCGCGGGTCAGGTCGACGCGCCGCTGACCGCGAAGGCGAGCGGCTTCGGCTCGAGCTGAGCGCTCAAGGGCCTCAGGGAATCCGCCGCTCGGCCTCGTCGGCCGCCTCGACCAGCTGCACGACGGTGCGCGAGAACATCTTCGCGCCCTCGTCCTCGGCCCCGGCCTTGCCGTAGCCGCCCGCCATGTACCGGGCGAAGACGCCCTCGAGGACGATCGCGAGCTTCCAGTAGCCGAGCGCCACGTAGAAGTCGATCTGCGCGAGGTCGCGACCAGAGCGCTCCGCGTAGCGGGCCTTGACCTGCTCACGCGTCGGGAAGCCCGACGTCATCGTCGCGGGCTCCATCAGCGGGATCATCTGATCGCCCTCCTCGGCCCAGTAGACGAGCAGCAGGCCGACATCGGCGAGCGGGTCACCGAGCGTGCACAGCTCCCAGTCGACGACACCGGCGACGGCGGTCGCGTCCTCGCTGAGGATCATGTTGTCGAGCCTGTAGTCGCCGTGGACGATCGTCGCTGGTCCCTGCTCGGGAATCCGGGCTGCGAGCCGGTCGTGCACCTCGGTGACGAGCGGCAGCTCGCGCGTCTTCGACTTCTCCCACTGGCCGATCCAGCGGTGCAACGTGCGGGCTACGTAGTCGGCCTTCTTGCCGAGCTCACCGAGTCCAACGGCGTCGGGATCGACGTCGTGGATCGCGACCAGGGTGTCGACGACGTTCTCGCCGATCCGGCGCCGTTGCGCGTCGTCGTAGGGCTCGGCGTCGGCGACGGTCCGCAGGATCGGGCCGGGGAGAAAGTCCATGACGTAGAACGGCGCCTCGTTGACCGACTCGTCCTCGCAGAAGCCGGCGACGCCGGGTACCGGCACAGGCGTGTCGGCGAGGGCGCCGACGACGCGCGCCTCGCGGCCCATGTCGTGGGCGGAGCCGAGCCGCTTACCCAGCGGCGGGCGCCTCAGGGCCCAGCGGGTGCCCTCGGCGTCGGTCACCGCGTAGGTCAGGTTCGAGCGACCGCCGGCGATCATCTCGAATGACAACGGCAGGACAACGCCGCCGATCGTCTCCGCGAACCAGTCCTCGACGGCTTCGACCGCGATCCCGTCCGGTGCGCCGGCGCGGGCCTCGGTCCCCGCTTGATCTCCGCCCTCCATCGGGCGCAAGCGTATTCGGATCGGCGGGCGGGCGCTCGCGCGAGGCAGCCGGCTCGGGTGCTGCGCAAGAATCAGCCGCCGTGCCCGCCTCCGCAGAGCCCGAGGGACTACTCGTCGACTTCGGCGGCGTCCTGACGACCAACATCTGGGTCTCATTCCAAGCCTTCTGCGAAGCCGAGGGCCTCGAGCCAGCCACCGTCAAAGACACCTTCCGAGCGGACGGGCAGGGACTCGCGCTGCTGCGCTCGCTCGAGAAGGGCGAGCTCGCCGACGAGGACTTCGAGCGCCGCTTCGGCGAGCTGCTCGGCGTCGCTCCAGAGGAGCTGATCACCCGCCTGTTCTCGGGGCTGCGCTCGAATACCGAGATGGTGGCTGCCGTCGAGGCCGTGCGCGCGGCCGGGCATCCCACCGGCCTGATCTCGAACTCGTGGGGCACCGGCATCTACGACCGTGCGCCCCTGCACATCTTCGACGCGACCGTGATCTCCGGCGACGTCGGCCTGCACAAGCCGCAGCCGGAGATCTACGCGCTCGGCGCCGAGCGCATCGGCGTCAGCCCCGAGGGCTGCGTTTTCGTCGACGACCTGCGCGAGAACATCGTCGGCGCCGAGGCAACCGGCATGCGCGGCATCCTGCACCGTGACAGCGAGACGACGATTGGGGAGCTCCGACGCCTGTTCGACTTCTGAGTCACCATTCGCCCGTGGGATCGGCAGGACTTCGACCCGTGGGACTGAGGGCAACGCGCGCGCTCGCCGCGCTCGCCGCGGCACTGGCGGTGCTGCTCGCGCCCGCGATCGCGCCGGCCAAGCCGCGCCCCTTCTCGGTGGCGACGAGCGGCAACCAGCGGGAGCGCGTCGAGACGATCGGGATCGAGCGCCACGCAAAGCGCAGCCGCAGCGCCGTCTTCACGATCGGCCCGCACAAGCTCCCCGACCCGCGCGCCGGCAGCACGCTCAAGGCGAGCGGCGAGGTGACGCTGACGACGACCTGCGTCGACTCCTCCGAGCGCTGCATCGGCCGCCCCTACGGCTACAGCCCCGAGGTCGGCATGCGGATCGTGCTCACCGGCCGCAAGGGGGTGACAGGCGGGCGGCGGGCCGTTGCCGTCTCACGCCGTACCCATGCCGTCTGCTCGCAACACCGGCCGAACCGCAACCACCACTGCCCGCTCGTCGTCGAACACTCGAAGCTGCGGATTCCGAAGGTGACGAAGCTCCCGTGCAAGCCGAGCCGCTGCCGGCTCAACATGGTGGTCGACGCATCCGACCGGAAGGCCCGGCACGGCAACGTCGTCGTCGTCGGAGCCGACCGTCCCGACGGCCGCATCGACCAGCGCAAGGGCCGGCTCAACGCCACGCTCTTCGTTCGCGGCGCTGACCGCGGCCGCCCGCGGCGCAGCCACAACCCCGTGCACTCCTCGATCCCGCTCGGCTCCGAGGGTTCGGGCGGTCAGCAGGTGGTCTTCTCACTCAAGGTCAACCACCTCCATCGCGGCGACGCGCTGCTCGCCCGCGCTCGGCAGCTGACCGACATCGGCCGCTACCCGTTCAGCGCGTTCGTCGCCGACCAGCTGATCGTCGCCACCTCGCGCCACGCGACGACGCCGCACGGGATCGCCCGCCACGCGATCTCCTACCACGGCACGCTCGACGCCGTCAACGGCTTCAACTGCACCCAGGGACGCAGCGACTGGCAGACGCCGTGCCTCAGCCGCAAGGTCGGGCTCGGCCGGGTGCAACGCGACGTCACGAACAAGCACGGCCGCGACGTCCCACTGTTCGTCAACCTCGTCTCGCGGGCCTTCCCGAAGCTCGCCTCGGCCGGGGCAGGCGCGGCAGCCCGGGTTCGCAGCGGCTTCGTCGAGGTCCGGCGGCTGAAGCGATGAGGTCCCTGCGCGCTTTCGGGGTGGCGCTGACGGCCGTCGCCTCGGGCGCAGCGCTCCTCGCTGCGCCCGCCGACGCGGCCCGCGACGCGACCCGGGTCTTCTCGAGCGGCAACCAGTCCGAGCTCATCAAGAAGCTGCCGATCACATCCCGCCCGGGGGCGAAATCGCGCAAGGCGATGCGGATCGGGCCGGGCCGGGTCCCGGATCTGCACGCCGGCGACGTCCTCCGGACGGGCGCCGAGCTGCAGTTGACCAACTCCTGCGCCCATCCCGAGCCGAGCTGCGTCGGCCCCAGCTACCGGTTCAGTCCGAAGGTCGAGGCAAGGCTGATGCTGCGCGGGCCCGGGGTCCGGCGCCGGCTAGCGGCGGGCAGCGAGAAGTGTGGGCAGTCGGAGCCCCACCGGGAGCACCACTGCGTGCTGGTCATCGATCCGCACCCGCGGACGATCCGCCGAGCCGAACGCTGCCGGCACTGCCGGATCGTGATGGTCGTCTCCGCCTCGAGCCCACATGCCGACGGCTCGCAGCGGATCCTGCTCGGCGGCAACCGCCCGGACGGCTCGATCCCCCAGGACCGCGGCCGGATCAGCGCCCTGCTTCATCGTCGCGGCGCCGTCGCGCCCCGCGCCGGCACGGTCCGGAAGCCGCTGCGCAAGGCGGCCCCGATCGACAAACAGCGCCACGTCGTGCTCTCCAAACGGCTGCGCGGGCTGCGCCGGGGCGAGCAGTTCGAGGTCGAGGCGCGCCTCGCGACCGTGATCTCAGGCCTGCCCTACAGCGTTCGGACCACGTCGCAGCTCGTCCTGGCGCGCAATCCCCACGCCGTGATGCCGGATCGGCACACGGCTCGGATCGCGTTGCTCGGCGGCGAGATCGACGAAAGCAACGGCTTCAACTGCACGCAGCCGCACCGGCGCTGCACGAGCCGGAAGAACGGAGTCATGCGGGTCTCGCACGGCGCCAAGCGCCTCTACGTGAACCTCGTCTTGCTGCTTGGCCCAAAGCGTGCCCACGCGGCGGCCGGCGACGCGGCGCCCCTCCGCGGCGCACGGCTCACCGTGCGCCGTTACGCGCCGCCAACGCGGCACCACCGGCGCTGAGACACCCTCTATCCGCTGCAGTCCCGGTCGCGCCCAAGCGCGCCGGCAAGTGAGAACCTGGCCTCGACCGTGAGGACCTGCGCCCGATCGCTGCCCGAAGTGACACGGGTCATGTCCTCACCGTCCGGCCCCGCGACCCGCTGCACGCAACCGATCCCGCCCGTCACCTGGAAGTAGGGCGAGAAGCGCAGGTGCAGGTCGGCTTGCGCATGCGGACCGATGCGGAGCCCGAAGCGGTCCGGCTCGAGCGCCACGAGGCGCGCGGGCCCGGAGGCAACGAATGAGCCCTTACCGATTCGATAGAGGCGCCATCCACCAGCCTCACCGACGAGGTCTGCGTCGAAGGCGCCCCGGTCGAAGAGCTTCTGCTCCTCGGTGCCGAACCAGTCGGGTTCAGCATCGCTGACGGCGACGAGCCCGATCCCCTGCCCCGCCAGCCAGTCCACGTACTCCCGGCGCCGCAGGGGCCCGTCGGTGAGGAAGCTCTTGTCCGGGGCCTCGATCTGCCGCAGCCAGCCGCCGCTGATCGGCCGCCGCTCGGCGACGTACACCGACTCCCAGCGGCTCCGCGTCGGCGAAATCCTGATCGGCTGCGGAGGGGCATCGCGAAAGGCGGGCATCGCCAGCAACGGGGCGAAGTACGAGCTCCCGGTCCAGGAATCGCCCGCCACGGCCACGTCCCGGACCGTGCCGGTCCACTGCCACCAAAGCAGGGGCAGGACGAGCACGAGGAGCAGCGGCAACGACCTGGGCCGTGGCGGGCTCCCGTTCTGCATCAGCAGGATCGCCGCCAGGGGTGCCGCGAACGTCGCTCCGAACCGCACGGCGTTGGAGCCGAGCGGTGTCTCGATAACCAGCGCCGCGGTGCCGCCAATCACGTACAGCAGCGTGGCCCAGCCGAACACCAACACCACTGTCGAGCTGCGCTCGGAGCCCCAGTGCGCGAGCAGGAAGATCGCCAGCGAGGCGAGCGGGATCCAGATCCAGGCGCTGAAGGCGAACGGCTGAAATCCGGGCGTTGGGAAGGCGAGAGCCAGAGCCCCGACGCCGACGGCGGCGCCGGCAGCGCCCGCAAGGGCGGCCCGCACCGGCAAGCCCGCCTCCGGCCGTCCCCGCGAAGCGAGGACCACGGCGGCGCAGACCAGGCCCGTGAAGAGCCCCGCCACCGGACTCGTGCAGGCGGCCGCGAGCGCTGCCAGCGCCGCCCAGGTCGACCGCGAGCGCTGCACCGCGAGCACCGCGGCGAGTGCGATGGCAAGCCCGAGCGCGAAGGTCGTTCGTCCCGCAAATGGCGCCGCCAGCGAGCCGAGCCCGAACAGCACCACACCCAGCCAGGCCCGCTCGCCGAAGGCGCGCAGCGCGACCGCGGCGAACAGGGCAGTGGCCGCAACCGCCGACAGGGCCCCGACGAGCACCGGGCCGAGCAGCGCGCCGAGCGGCGGGTAGATCAGGCTGTAGCCGGGAACGGAGAGGCCGGAGTACCAGGCCGGATCCCAGAGCACGAAGCCGTGCGCATCCCACAGGTCGGCCCGATACGTCTGCGCCGACAGGTCGAGGGTCTGCGGCGCCCAGGCGAGGTAGACGAGCGCCAGGGCCGCCGACAGCGAGAGCGCAACTATGCGGGCTCGGCCGACGGTCACGCGTGAAGCTTGTCAGGACCGGCGCCCCCGATCCCGAGCAGGCCCATAACGCCCTACCGGCTCGCGGCGGGCGCGGCGGCGACCGCCTCGATCGCCTCCAGGTGGAAGGCCGCGATCGCCTCCAGATCCGCGATCTCGAGCGCCTCGTCGGCGGAGTGGATGCCGCCGAAGTAGTCGGCCGCAGCCGTGTGCAGGATCGGCGCAAATCCGAAGGCGGCGGAGCCGTAGGACTCTCGGACGTACGCGGTGTCGCTGAAGCCTGTGCCCAGCACGGGCAGCAGCACCGCGCCCGGGACGCGCTCGGCGACGAAGGCGGCGATCGCCTCGAACAGGGGCCCCTCAGCAGTCGATTCGGTGCCGCCTTCCGCCGACTCGAGCGGCTCGAGCTCGTAGTCCGGACCGCCGGCCAGCGCCGCGGCCACATGCGCCTCGATCTCCGCGAAGGGATCGCCGCCGCCGGGGATGACGCGGCAGTCGCAGGTGATGTCGACGTACCCCGGGATCACGTTCGCAGGCGCGAAGCTGTTGACGACCGTCGGGGTAGCGGTGAGCCTGATCATCGCGTCGAGGTCGGGCGCCAGGAATGGATGCTGCGAGCGTGCCCAAGCGACGAGCTCGTCGTCGCCGAGACCGTCAATGCCGAGCTGAGCGAAGGCGCGCTCGACCGGCGGCACCAGCCGCCGCGGCGCCCGAGCGGCGGCCAGTCGCGCGATCACATCCGCAGCGGCGAGCAGCGGATTCTCGGTGTCGAGCGGCGTCGAGGCATGGCCGCCGCGGCCGCGCACGCGCAGGCGGACCGAGGTGACGATCTTCTCGCCGATGCCGACCGTGACCAGGCGGCGACCGTCGGCGAGCTCGAAGAGGTTGCCGCCGCCCTCGTTGACGGCGTAGTCGCAGCGCAGCTCGGGACGCTCGCGCACGAGCCACGTCATGCCGACGTCGGAGATGCCGCGCTCCTCGTCCGACTCGGCGATCAGGACGACGTCGCCGCCGGGCACGGCGCCGGAGCGGGCGAAGGCGGCAAACGCCGCGGCGCGCCCCGCCAGCTCACCCTTCATGTCGGCGGCGCCGCGGCCAATCAACCGCGAGCCCTCGATCCGGGCCTCGAAGGGCGGCACGGTCCAGCCCGAGTCGGCGGGCGCCGGGACCACATCCGTGTGCCCGAGCAGCATCAGCGACGGGCCGGTGCCGGCGCCGGCGATGCGGGCGATCACGTTCAGCCGCTCGGGGTCGGGGCCGGCGAGCTCGACCTCGATCCGGCCTCCGCCCGCCTCGGTCAGATAGGCGGCCAGCAGCTCCGCCGCCGGCGTCTCCCGCCCTGGCGGGTTCGAGGTGTCGACGCGGATCAGGGCACGGCAGAGCTCGACCGCCTCCGCGGCGAGCCGCTCGTCCATCACAGCCGCCGCCCCGCGCCGGCGAGCTCGCGGACGAGCTCGAGCGGGAACGCGTCCTGCTGGCCCCCATCGCGGCGCCTGCCCGGCACCCCCGCCACGAGGCAGTTCATCACCGCCTCGTGGGCGGCCTCCCACGCCGCCGCGAAGAGCAGGTTGAGCTCGCGGCCGGGAGCGGACGCCCGGGGATCGGGCGTCTCTGCGACGGAA
Source organism: uncultured Solirubrobacterales bacterium (assembly GCA_963774395.1). Taxonomy (GTDB): domain Bacteria; phylum Actinomycetota; class Thermoleophilia; order Solirubrobacterales; family 70-9; genus CAXMST01. The sequence goes on from CAVZET010000005.1 coordinate 66,012, forward strand.
AACGCGAGGCCGATCTCGCCGGATCCGTTCGATGCGTAGGAGCCGGCCCGGGCAAGGCCGAGCAGGGGCCGCAGCGCCAGCCGCCGCAGGGCGAGACCGTCGAGCGGCGCGTCGGTGGCGCAGATCGCGATGCAGCTGCCTTCCGGCGGTTTTGGCGGCGGCGCCGGGTCGAGCCGATGCCCGAGCAGATCGAGACGCTCGCGGTCGCCGAAGTTGCAGAGCAGCAGGACGCCGACCGTCCAGGCGCCGGCTCGGCGTGAGGCGGTGCCGATCCCACCGGGGAAGTCGAAGCAACTCATGCCGGTTCCGGCACCGACGGTGCCCTCGGCCGGTGGACCGTCGGCGAGGGCCGCCAGCGCCGTCTCGACATCGGCGGCGACGATCCGCCTCGAGTCCGCCATATAGCCGTCGTCGCACTCGCCGACAACCGGGATCGTGACCTCGTCGGGTCCAGCGGCGGAGGCTTCGATCGCCGCCTGGTAGACGGTCCCGACGGCGTGCGTCCCGCACAGATACACGGGGGTCGACATCAGCGCCCACTCGTCGATCTCGAGCGATGCCGTGAGCACGCCGGTGCCGTTCACCGTGGCCGTCCCGGCGGGCGCCGGGAGGCGAGGCGGGGCAACGACCGTGACGCCGCTCGGCTCGCCACAGGACGCCTGTGCGTGCCCGACCCGCACCCCCGGGACGTCGGTGATCGCGTTTGCCGGCCCCGTCTCGAGCAGGCCGACGGGCCCGGCGAGATCACGCCAACGGGAGCCCTCAGCCACCCTGCTCTCCGGCCTCGCCACCGCTCTGCGCGTAAAGCAGGCAGGCGACCTCGCGCGGCTCCTTCTCCTCCTCCCCGGCGAGCACCCGCAGCTTCGGATCGGTCGCCGGGCAGGCGTCGAAGCGCTTCGGGCAACGAGGGTTGAAGCGACAGCCGGGCGGAATCGCCGTCGGGTCGGGGATCTCACCACCGAGCAGCTCGCGGCGACCGCCGCCACCGGGAGTCGCGACCGGGACGGCGTCGACGAGTGCCTGCGTGTAGGGGTGCTTGGGCCGCTCGATCACGGCCGCAGCCTCGCCCTGCTCGATCACCCGCCCCAGGTACATGACGGCAATCCTGTCGCACAGCGACCAGGCAAGCGAGAGATCGTGCGTGATGAAGATCAGGGCCAGCCCGCGGCGCTCGCGCAGGCCGACGAGAACGCGCAGGACCTGCATGCGGACCGAGGCGTCGAGCATCGAGACCGGCTCGTCGCAGATCAGGCCCTCGGGCTCGAGCACGAGGGCCGCCGCAATCGCGACGCGCTGGCGCTGGCCGCCGGAGAGCTGATGCGGGTAGCGCTCGCTGAAGCGCTCCGGGTCGAGGCCGACATCGTTGAGCGCCCTGCCGATCCGCTCTTCGTGCTCGCCCGCCGGCACGCCCTGGACGACCAGCGGCTCGGCGACGATCGTCCGCACGCGCTGCCGCGGATTGAGCGTCTGGTAGGGGTCCTGGAAGATCATCTGCACGCGGCGACGCAGGGTCCGCAGGCCGCCACGGCCGGTGATCGGCTCGCCGCCCAGCAGCACATCGCCGGCGGCCGGCTCCTCGAGGCCCATGATCGCCCGGGCGAGCGTCGACTTGCCGCAGCCGGACTCACCGACGATGCCGAGGATCTCGCCGCTGCGCCAGTCGAGGCTGACTCCGTCGACCGCCCGGGCCACGGTGCGGCGCGCCCGGAAGTGGACCGAGAGGCCGCGCAGCTCGATCAACGGCACGGCGCCCGCCTCGACCCGCCCCTCCGCGACGGCCGGACTCACGCGGTCCCCCCAGCTGCCTCGAAGCCACGGAGGCCGCCGATCACCGGCAGCGCGGCGAGCAGCTCGCGCGTGTGTTCGTGCGCCGGTCGCTCGAAGATCTCGCTGACGGGGCCCTGCTCGATCAGCTTGCCGGCGTCCATGATCGCGATCCGATCGCAGGTCTCGGCGAGAACGGCGAGATCGTGCGTGATCAGGATCAGCGACAGACCGAGCTCCTCCCGCAGGCGCTCGAGCAGCTGCAGCACCTGCGCCTGCATGACGACATCGAGCGCCGTCGTCGGCTCGTCGGCGATCACCAGCGACGGCCTGCAGGCGAGCGCCAGGGCGATCATCACGCGCTGGCGCTGGCCGCCCGAGAGCTCGTGCGGGTAGCGGCGCCCGACGGTCTCCGGCAGCCCGACCATGCCGAGCAACTCGCCGACGCGGGTGCTGATCTGCTGATGGCCGCCACCGCGGGCGTGCAAGGCGATCGCCTCGGCGATCTGGTGCTCGATCCGCTTCACCGGGTCGAGCGAGTTCATCGCGCCCTGGAAGACGAGCGAGACGTGGCGCCAGCGGACGCGCTGCATGCCGAGCTCCGTGCGCTTGTGGATGTTGATCGCGCTCCTCCTTGCCCGGCAGTCGCAGCACGATCTCGCCCTCCATCTTCAGCGAGGGCGGAAGCAGCTTCATCACCGCCAGCGCCGTCGTCGTCTTCCCGCAGCCGGACTCGCCCGCCAGGCCGAGCGCCTCGCCAGGCGCGAGCTCGAGGTCGACGCCGTCGACGAGCACCTGCTCGCGTGCCGTGACCCGCAGGTCCGAGATGCTGAGCAGCGGCTCCACGCCCCGGCCATCAGACCACCTCCTCGTCCCGCAGCCGTGGATTGACGACGTCCTCGAACAGGTAGCCGACGAGCGACACGGCGAAGACGAGCACCGCGATGCAGAGTCCGGGCGGGATCACGTACCACCAGGCGCCGGCGCTCGGCGCCCCCGAGTTGAAGGCGTTCTCGAGCATCGTGCCCCACGAGATCTTCGTCGGGTCGCCGAGCCCGAGGAAGGCCAGCGACGCCTCGGCGAGGATCGCGACGGCGACGATGAGCACCGTGTTGGCGTAGATCAGCGGCAGGGTGTTCGGGAAGATGTGGGTGCGGATGATGTAGCGGTCGGAGGCGCCGAGGGCCCGCGCGCGGTCGACGAAGGCGCGCTCGCGCAGCGTCAGCACCTGGGCGCGGACGATGCGGCCCGTGCCGGCCCAGGACGTGATCCCGATGACGACGATCAGGACCCACAGCGAGGGGTTGAGCAGCCGCGCGAGGACGATCATCAGCGGCAGCGCCGGAATCACCAGGAACCAGTTCTCGAAGGCGTCGAGGATCCGGTCGGTCCAGCCGCCGAAGTAGCCGCCGCAGCAGGCCGACGAGCGTCCCGAGCACGGCCGAGATGACCGCCGCGGCGAAGCCCACGACGATCGAGATGCGGGCCCCGACGATGAGCTGGCTCAGGACGTCGGAGCCCTGCTCGGTGGTGCCGAGCGGGTGCGCCCAGCTCGGCGGGGCGAGCGTGTCGAGGCTCGAGGCGTAGGGGTCGTCGGGCGCGATCAGGGGCCCGAAGACCGCGAGGAAGACGAACAAGGTGATGACGCCGACCGCGAAGCGGCCGCGCCAGGTGCCGAACAGCCGCCGCCGGACGCTGATGTCGGTGTCGACGGCCCCGGGCGGAGCGTCGACGGCGCCGATCACCGTTGCGCCGCTCATCGCGCCTTCACCCGAGGGTCGAGGAAGAAGTAGAGGAAGTCCGCGGCGAGGTTGGCGAAGATCACGCCGACGCTGTAGACGAGGAAGACACCCTCGAGCACGGGGAAGTCCTTGTCGTTGATCGCGGTGTAGGTGAGGTCGCCGAGACCGGGCCAGGAGAAGACCGTCTCGATCGTGATCGCACCGCCGACGACGGCGCCGAACTGGATCGCGGAGAGCGTCACCAGCGGCAGCAGCGCGTTCGGCACCGCGTGCCGGTTGATGACGCGATCGCGGGAGAGCCCGATCGCGCGCTTGACGGTGATGAAGTCCTCGGTCATCACGTCGACCATCGAGCTGCGCATGATCAGGAAGTACTGGCCGAGCAGCATCAGGGTCATCGCCGCAACCGGCAGGATCATGTGCTGGAGCACGTCGGTCACCTTCGCCGTCCAGCTCGTGAACTCGACGCCGGGCGTCATCTCCTGCCCCGCCGGCAGGATCGGTATCGCGACGGCGAAGATCAGGATCAGGATGATCCCGATCCAGTACTCGGGCGAGGCGTAGGTGAACAGGTTGAAGCCGAGCAGGCCGTCGTCCGTCTTGGACCCCCGCCTCTTCGCCGCGATGACCCCCATCCAGGTGCCGATCAGGGTTGCCAGAAGCGTGCCGGTCCCGACCAGCAGCAGGGTCCAGGGCAGGGCCGACTTGATCTCGTCCCAGACGGGCTGGCGCGAGGTGTTGCTGACCCCGAGATCGAGCCGCGCCGTGTCGCCGAGGTAATCGGCGAGCTGCCCGGTGAGCGGCTTGTCGAGGCCGTAGTCGGCCTTCAGCTTGGCGATCTCCTCGGGCGTCGAGCTCGGCAGCCTGAGGAACTGCGAGGTCGGATCGCCCATCACCCGGAAGAGGAAGAAGTTGAAGACCAGGACGAAGACCAGGGTCAGCACCGCCGCCCCGGTCTTCATCGCCAGCCATCTCGCGTTCAACTCGGCTCCCCTTCCAGGCGGGCGATCGGCTCCCGGCCTACTCCTCGAACTCCAGATCGCCGTCGCCCCCGCCCCTCCTGTTGCGCCGCGAGCGCCAGAACAGGAAGCCGCCACCGATCACGACGATTGCCGCGATGATCCCGATGATCACGCCGGCGCCACCGCCCTTCGTGCTCGAGTCGCTGGCGCCGCTGGCGGGGTGGATCGTCAGGAACGGCTCATAGGAGACCTCGTCGCAGATGAGATCGCCGTCCGCGCCGCGCGGGCAGACGCGCTCGACGCCGGCGAGCCGGTCGGTCCGGTACGCCTGCAGCGACGGGTCGTAGGTGAGGACGATGTAGGGCAGGTCCTGCTGCGCCAGCGCGACCATCTTGCCGATCGTCTCCTTGCGCTGCGCGACGTCGAACTCACCCGCCTGCTCGTTCCAGAGGCGGTCGTACTCCGGGTTGTTCCAGAAGCTGTCGGACAGGTTCCCGATCTCGCTTCCCTTGAGCACGCTGAGGATGAAGCTCGGGTCGTACGGGTCGCCGCCCCAGCCCCAGATGAACGTGTCGAAGTCCGGCGCCGGCTTGCCGTCGACCGTGCGCGTCGTCACGTCGGTGAGCCGGTCGTCGCTGACGACCTGGACGTTGAACTTGATGCCGACGTCCGCCGCCTCCTCGGCGATCAGCTTCGCCGCCGCCTGGGTGTACGGGGACTCCGTCCGCGCGAGCAGGTTGAACTCGAGCTTCTCGCCGTCCTTCGTCCGCGGATCGCTGCCGTTGTCCTGCCAGCCGGCGTCGTCGAGGATCTGCTTCGCCTTCTCCGGGTCGAATGGATAGTCCTGGCTCGGCTGGCTGTAGAAGTCCCGGTAGTAGGACGGCAGCACGCCGTGGGCGACGAACGAGGTCCCGTGCGCGGCGATCTGGTTGATCCGGTCGCGGTCGATCGCGTAGCCGAGCGCCTGGCGCACGGCCGGGTCCTGGACCGCCGGGTTGAACTCGGCGTTCGGGCAGTCCTGCTTCGAGCACAGGTTGAACGCGAGCTGCGTGTAGGACGGCGACGGCGCCGAGATCGCGTCGATGTTCGGCTCCGCCTTCAGGCGGTCGTAGCCCGACGCCTCGACCTCGCGAATCATGTCGATCTCACCGAGCTGCAGAGCGCGCTCGACCGCGTCCTGGTTGCCGTACTTGATGAACTGGATCTGGTCGAAGCTGGGCTGCTGGCCCTTCCAGTACGGGTTCTTGGACATCGTGACGATGTGCCCGTGGCTGAACTCGGTCGCGACGAACGGCCCGGAGCCGACCATCGGCAGCGGCGGCTGGTAGGAGCCGGTCAGCTGGCTGACCGGGACCTTGTCCCAGACGTGCTTCGGGAGGATGTAGACGTAGAGGCCGCCGACGAGGCGCGCGTCCGGCCGCTTGGTCTTGATCACCACGGTCTCCGCGTCGGGCGTCTCGATCGAGGAGACGTTCGACGTGTAGCCGGTGAAGCCCGCACCGTTCTTGCCGAGCACGTCGAGTGACCACTTGACGTCCGCGGAGGTGACCGGCTTGCCGTCGGACCAGATCTTGTCGGGGTCGAGGTGGAAGGTGACGGTCTTCTTGTCCTCGGAGATGTCCCAGCTCTTGGCGATGCCGGGAGCGGGCGAAAGGTCGTCGGGGGAGAAGTTGACGAGCAGGTCGTAGTTGATCGACCAGATGTTCCAGTCCTCCTCGTCGAGCCCGACGAAGGGGTTCAGCGTCCGCGGGTCCTGCTGCCAGCCGATCCGGAGCGCCGTCTTGCCGCCGCTGTCTGCTCGTCGTCGTCGACGTCGCGCCGCCGCCGTCCTGCCTGCCAGCGCCGGCAGCGCCAGCGCCGCCGCGACGCATCGCGGCCAGGATCGCCGCGAACATCGCCTTGCTCCTGAGTCTCATCCCGATCTCCCTTCCTGTGTCAATTGCCTGATTCCGTTGAAGTCGTGTCCGCGTACTGCGGCGCCGCCGCCCTCCACCCCGGGCTCGATCAGCTCGAGGTACTTGCCGTCGGCGTCGAGCCGCGCCCGGGCGCCGAGCGGGATCGTCGCCATGTGCTTGCCGTGGCCGAAGGGCACGTTGGAGATCGCCGGGATCGCCGAGCGGCGCGATCAGCTCGTCGAGGATCTCCTCGATCGAGAGCGTCGACTCGGTGCTTCCCGGCAGCGTCTGGTAGCCGAGGTTGACGCTCGTCCCGAACGCGAACCCGGCGATCCCGTCGAGCTTGCCCGCGAGGCGCAGGTGGTTGAGCGCCGTGTCGACGAGGTAGTTCTCGGTGTCCAGGTCCTCGACGAGCAGGATGCAGCCCTCCGTCTCGACCTCGTACGGCGTGCCGATGCTCGAGCAGAGCAGCGTCAGGCAGCCGCCGACCACGGGTGCCTCGGCGACGCCGGTGCCGAGCGACAGTACGTAGGGGTCCTCGGGGTCCTCGAAGATGCGGCCGATCGGGTCGGCGCCGGATACCGCGCGGTGGAAGAACTCCTCGGTCTTCTCGGTCAGCGCGTAGTCGCCCTTCGTCCGGGTGAACCGCAGGAAGCTCGGCCCGTAGAAGCTGATCCAGTCGGTGTGCCGGGCGATGAACAGGTGCAGCGCGGTCAGGTCGCTGAAGCCGCAGACGATCCGCGGATCGGCCGCGCCGACGGCGTCCCAGTCGATCAGCGGGTAGCAGCGCGCGGTGCCGTAGCCACCCTCGAGCGCGTGCACCATGTCGATCCCGGGCTCGGTCAGCGCCCACTGCAGATCGGCCGCGCGCTCGGCGTCGGTGCCGGCCAGATAGCCGTGGACGCGGCGGTGGTTGGGCCCGAAGACGACCTCGTGCCCGCGGCGCCTCGAAGTACTGCGTGGCCTGCTCGATGCCGGACCGCTCCTGTGGCGGCGAGGCGGGTGCCACGACCGCGATCCGCCCGCCCGAGGGCGGCAGCGCGGGTGGGCGGCGGCGGCTCGCCACGCTCACGAAGCGGCCTCCAAATCATCGCCGGGAAGACCCGCGGGGACCTCGCGCAGGCCGGCGATCGCCTCGTCGATGAGCTCGCGCGATGCCTGCAGCGAGGCGAGCACGAGCTCGACGTGGATCTCGCAGACGTCGTCGAGCGGCAGCGGACCCGAGGGGCGGAACCAGAGGCCGACGCCCGTGCACTGCAGGAGGACCGCCCGCGTCGCGACCTGGGGGCCGGACGTGTGCAGCGAGCCATCGCGGACGCCGTCGCGAATCCAGGCACCCCAGAGCGCCTGGTAGGAGTCGCGGCGCGCGATCAGCTCCCGGCGGCGCTCCTCCCCGAGGGCACGGATCTCGGAGTCGGTGACGAAGGCTGCCTTCGTATGCAGGCCGTGGAAGTGGACGTGCTCGCGGACCGCGGCGGCGAGCTTCAACGCCGGCGCCTCCCGTGCCGCGACGGCCGCGAAGACACGCTCTTCGAGCTGGTCCATGAAGTCGATCTGCAGGCGGAAGAGCAGCGCCTCCTTGTTCTCGTACCAGTGGTAGATCGCCGCCGGCTGGATCCCCGCCTCGGCGGCGATCGCCCGGACGCTCGCCGCGTGGTAGCCGAGCCGAGCGAAGAGGTCGACGGCGGCGGCGTCGATCGTCTCGCGCGTGCCCTCGCCGCGCTTCGCCGGACTGGCGGCGTCCGGTTCGTTGTCGCCGGGGAAGCCATCAGCCGAGCCCGAGCAGCTCCGGGGTCTGCTCCTGGGTCGCGACCTCGCGGCCCAGCGTCCGCGCCAGGTCGGCAAGCGCGCCGACGAGCTGCTCGTTCGAGTCGGCGAGCACACCCTTGCCGATGTAGGCGACGTCCTCGAGACCCGTACGGACGCCGGGGGCCCCGCGCAGCAGCGCCAGCGCCTGCATCCGGAAGTGGTGGCGGCCGATGCAGGTAACCGTCCAGAAGGTGCCCTGCGGGAAGCGGCCGGAGCATCGCCTCGAGCGCCTCGGGGCTGGCGTCGATTCCCCCCGGAACGCCGAAGACGAGGTTGACCCGCAACGGCGGCTCGAGCACGCCCTGCTCGAGCCAGCGCACGGCGCTGACGACGTGGCCGACGTCGAAGCACTCGACCTCGAGCGCGATCCCCGCGCCCTGCGCCTTCTCGACGATCCCGCGGCCGGCCGGGGGCGGCGTGATGAACGTCTCGTCGCCGAAGTTCATCGATCCCGACTCGACGCCGGAGATGTCCGGCTTCGCCTCGAGGCCGGTCGTGCGCTCGTCGATCGTCATGTCGTTGGCGCCGCCGGTCGAGACCATCGTCAGGACCGGGCAGCCCGCCCGGATCCTGTCGATCACCTCGACGAACAGCTCGGGGCGCCCGCTCGGCGTCCCGTCGTCCTCCCGCACGTGCAGATGGGCGATCGTCGCGCCCGCGCCAGCCGCAGCGATCGCCGAGTCGGCGATCTCCGTAGCCGTATAGGGCACGTTCGGATTCGTGTCGCGGAACACGTCGGCGCCGGTGACGGCGACGGTGACCACGACGGGGTCCGAGTTCCAACTCATCGGCTCTCCTCCTCCGCTGCGATGCCGGGCGGCGGAACCGCTGAGCGCCTCTCGCTCCGTCTCGCTGATCGGTCGCGCCTGCGCGGCGCTCGGGGTCCCAGAGCACGAGCCCGAACTCGCCCTCGACGGCGACGCGGCCACGTGCGTCGCGGATCAGCTCCGCCATTCGCAGGCTCGCGGTGCCGAGCTCGGCGACGCTCGTCTCGACAAACACCTCGTCGTCGCCAGGCAGGATCTCCTCGCGCCAGGTGACGTTGCAGCGGCCGACGACATACTCGTCGCGGCCGATCCCGCGCTCGGCCAGGAAAGCGTCGCGACCGGCCTCGAAGTAGGTGAAGGCGTGCACGTGGTTGACGTGGCCGAGAACGTCGAAGTCGCCCCAGCGCAACTGCACGCGGTGAGCTCTCGCGCGCGCTCATCCGGCCTCCTCGCCCGACGCTTGCTCGCGATCGCCTCGCGCAGCTCCGGCATCCGCCGGTACAGGTCGAGGGCATAGGCGCCGCGATCGGCCGCGTAGCCGTGGCCGATCAACATCCGCAGATCGCGGCTCATCCCGTCCGCGGTCAGCGCCGCCGTCTGAAAGCGCGTCGCCATCGAGTAGAAGAGGACCGTGCCGCTCGGCCGGGTCATCGTGATCGCCGCCGACTCGCAGCCGCTGGCGCTGACGACGACGACCGTCAGCTCGGCGGGTTCGGCGCCGGCCTCGGCCAGCGCCTCGAGCGTGGCGATCGGATCGCGCAGATCGGCGACCACTCCGGCATCGCAGAGCCCGGCCTCGGCGACGGCGGCGACCGCTTCGGAGTCGCGGTCGAGCGCGACGAGTCGGCGCTCGACGCCTTGCTCCGCGCAGGCGTCGCGCGCGGCGGCGAGGGCGAGCCGGCCGGCGTGGCCGGCGCCGAGCACGCACACGGTCGCACCCGCGCTCAGCGCCGGCACGAGCTCGCGTACGTGCGAGGCGGCCGCGTAGACGTCGTAGATCTCGAGCGCGGTCGCCAGCGGAATGTCAGCGGGCAGGAGCCCCCAGGGCGCGCTCTCGGGCAGGTACGCGGTGCCGCGCACGTCGAGCTGTGCCGAGGAGGCGTCGACCGAGAGGACCTCCTCGAGTCGCAGGGGCGTCAGGGTCAGCGACGCAAGTGAGACGACGCGATCCCCCTCAGCAGGCCCACGCTCGTGGTCGGCCCCGACGGCCGCCACCGTGCCAAGCGCGACGCCGCCCGAGTCGGTCTCCGGGTTGTGCATCTTGCCGCGCGCGGCGACGATCTCCAGCACCCGCGCAGCCATCCGCTGCGGATCGCCGCCGGCGCCCGCCCGGACGTTCTCGAAGGAGGTCGCGTCGAGGCAGAGTCGCTCGACCGCGAGCTCGAACTCACGCGGGCGCACCGGCCCGGTTGCGTCAAGCCGCTCGGCCGGCTGCGGCAGCGAGCCGACGGGCTCGAGCACCCGATCGATGCCGAGACCTTGACCCATTCGCTGCGCCGCCCCGAGGCTCATGAACGAGCGTTAAGGTATTACCTCGGTCAAATGCCTGCTTTGCGACCTATAGATGATCGACTCGTTCAATCAGCGATCCGGGCCGGTGAAGGGGTGAGCGGCACCCCGCTGGAAGGCCTGCGCTTCGTCGGATCGAGCCGCCAGGCCCGCCACGAGCCCGCCGCCGAGATCTACGTCGGCGTACGCACCCCGGCCGTCGAGTTGCCGGCGCGGGCGGAACGGATCGAGGCGGCGCTGCTCGCCGCCGGCGCGGCGCGGGTCGAGGCGCCGGGCGCAGCCGACGAGCAGGCGCTCGCACTGCACGACCCACAGCTCGTCGCCTACCTGCGGCAGTGCCTGGCGGGACTGGGAGGCAGCCGGGCTCGCGACCGACCCCGGCCAGGATCAGGTCGTGCCGTACCTGTTCCCACACGCGAGGATGCTCGGCAGCGACGGGCGAAGCCGACGCACTGCGCCCGGCCGCCTCCATCGCCGCCCGAGGTGGCCTCTTCGCCTACGACACGATGACCTTGATCGGGCCTGGGACCTGGGAGGCGGCGCGGGCAGCCCTCGACGTGTCGATCGCCGCCGCCGACCTCGTCGCGGCCGGCGAGCCCCTCGCCTACGCGCTCTGCCGCCCGCCCGGCCACCACGCCACGCGAGGCGGCTTCGGCGGCTCCTGCTATCTGAACAACTCGGCAGCCGCCGCGGCCCGGCTGCGCGACCGGCTCGGCGAGCCGGTCGCGGTAATCGACATCGACGCCCACCATGGCAACGGCACGGAGGAGATCTTCTGGAGCGACGGCTCGGTGCTCACCGGATCGGTCCATGTCGATCCCGCCGCCGGCTGGTTTCCCCACTACGCCGGATTCGGCGGCGAGGGCGGCGCCGGAGCGGGCCGCGGCACCAACCTGAACCTGGCGCTCGCGCCGGGCTCCGGCGACGGGCCATGGCTCGACGCGGTCGGCAAGCTCGCCGACTGGGCCGTCGCCGGCGGCGCCCGCGCGATTGTCGTCGCCCTCGGCGTCGACGCTGCAGGCGGCGACCCCGAGAGCCCGCTCGAGGTGACCACCGAGGGCTACCGGCAGGCGGGCGCGATCCTCGCCGGCACCGGCCTACCGCTGGCCGTCGTCCAAGAGGGCGGCTACCGCCTGGAAACAATCGGTGAGCTCGTCGTTTCCACTCTCGCGGGAATCGCGGTACGGTGATCAGGTGCGACAGGCGCGCGCGTCGGCGAGTGTGTACTTCGGGTTGGCCCTGATCGTCGTGCTGGGGCTGACCAGCGCCGCCGTGGCGGCAAAGAAGCCGTCGCCGGTCAAGTTCGGCAAGGCGCGCGGCTACGTGGTCGGCTCGGACCCCCTCCACCTGGCCACCGGGGATCTCGACCAGGACGGGAAGACCGACGTCGTCACATCGAACTTCGCCGCCAGCGGGGGCGCCCGGAGCCTTTCGGTGCTGCGCGGCAAGCGCAAGGGCAAGCTGGCGCCCGCAACGACGATCCCGACCCCCTCCCAACCCGACGGACTCGCGATCGCGCGGCTCGCCGGAGACCACGATCCCGACCTGGTCGTCAGCGGCTTTTCACCGCCCGAGATCATGATCTACCGGGGCGGCCCCGGCGCCGGCTTCGCCCCTCCCGAGACGATCGGCATGACCGCGAGCCCGCGTGACATCGCCGTCGACGACTTCACGGGTGACGGCATCCCCGACATCGTCGTCAAGCTCCAGAGTCCTTACGGTCTCGCCGAGCTCATCGGCCTTCCGAACGGGCACTTCGGGGCGCCGCAGACGATCTCGGCCGGGGTCACGCCGTCGATGTACCTCGGCTCGATGCACGCGGCGGACGTCAACGGAGACGGTCTGCCGGACATCCTGCTGATCCGCTCCGACAGCGTCATCCTCACCCTCCTCGCGCTCAAGGGGGGCGGCTTCGCCGCGCCGATCCCGCGCGCCACCCCGGACGTCCCACTCGACGTCACCGCCGGCGATTTCGATGGCAACGGCAAGGTGGACCTGGCCGTCGCCGGCGGCGTCGGCGGCGCGTTCGCCGCCCGCGGGACTTCGATCTCCGAGGACCGAATCGACATCTTCCGTGGCAAGGGAAACGGCAAATTCGTGCCCTCCTACTCCCATAGCGTCGGCTCCTCGCCCGGCATCATGGGCTCGATCGCGGCCACCGACTTCGATCGTGATGGACGCGACGACGTCGTCGCCGGCTTCCAGACCGCGCCTCAGGTCGCGGTGATGCGGGGTCGCAAGAAGGCGCGGGTCACCGGCCCGACGTTCATCAAGGTCAAGGCCGATTCCCTGGCCGTCACCACTGCCGCCCTGAACAAGGACAAGCGCCCGGACATCCTGGCGAGCGGTATCCCCAAGGCGGGCGGCGGAAAGCTCTCAACCCTGCTGCAGAAGAAGCCGCACAAGCACCACAAGCACAAGCACAAGCACAAGCACCACTGAGCGGCCACCGACCAGAGACAGCCGGTTCACGGCGAGGCTGGGAGCGTGCTGATCAAGGAGCCGTGAGCGAGCGTGCTCCGCACGTGAGCGAGCGGGGACGCTGAGAAGCCCTCCAGTCGACGCCAAGGACTGACGAGGTCGGGAGGGTGCTGATCAAGGACGACCGAGGGAGCGTGGCAGCGCCACGTGACCGAGGGAGGACGCCGAGCAGCGCCCTCCCGACCCGTCAGTCCTTGGCGTATTCGACGCGGATCTGCTTGCCCTTCAGCTTCGTATCGTTGAGGCGCTCGACGACCTGCTCGGCCTTGTCGGTGTCGAGGTCGACGAAGGCGAAGCGCTCGAGCATGCGGATGTCGTGGATCGAGTCCTCAGGGATCACTGCCCCCTCGACGAGGGCGAACTCGATGTCCGCCTCCTCGAGCCCGCTGCGCGTGCCGCGGTTGATGAAGAGCTTCGTGTGCGCCGAGCCGCCGTTGCCCGCCGCTGCAGCATCGCCCCGCTCAGGTGCGGGCGCCGCATCCTTGGAGTGGTCGCGGCGCTTCGGCCGCGGCGCGTGCTCGATCCGCTCATCGGGTGCTTCCCACTCGCCGATCGAGGTCTTGACGTCGCTCTCGATCTTGGCGATCTCGCCGCGCTCCTTGGGCGTCACGAAGGTGATCGCGCGGCCGGTGCGGCCGACGCGGCCGGTGCGGCCGATCCGGTGCACGTAGATCTCGCTGTTGTTGGGCAGATCGAAGTTGATGACGTGCGTGACGTGCTCGATGTCGAGTCCGCGGGCGGCGACGTCGGTGGCGACCAGCAGCGGCGACTTGTGCTCCTTGAAGGCGATCATCACGCCGTCGCGCTGGCCTTGGCTGAGGTCGCCGTGCAGCGCCTTCGAGCGCAGACCCTTGTCGTTGAGTCGCTTGTCCAGGCGGGACGTGCCGATCTTCGTCTTACAGAAGACGATCGCCTGCTCGGGCTCCTCCTCGCGCAGGACCTCGATCAGCTTCTCGACCTTCTTCGCCGGCTCGACCTCGACGTACGCCTGCTCGATCGCGTCGACCGTCAGCTGCTTCGGCGTGATCGAGATCGTCACCGGGTCGTACATGTAGGTCTCGGCCAGGCGCCTGACGGGCGCCGGCATCGTCGCGCTGAAGAGCATCGTCTGGCGCCCGTTCGGGCACATGCGAAGGATCTTCTCGACGTCCTCGATGAAGCCCAGGTCGAGCATCTCGTCGGCCTCGTCGAGGACGACGTAGCGCGCCGCGTTGAGGTTCAGCGACCCGCGCGTGATCAGGTCCATCATCCGGCCGACCGTGGCGACGACGACGTGGGCCCCGTAGCGGACGCGGGCGGCCTGGTCGCGGACCGAGGTGCCACCGAAGACGGCGACTACGTTGACGTCGAGGTGCTCGGCGTAGGAGCGCAGCGCCTGCGTCACCTGGATGCAGAGCTCGCGGGTCGGCGTCATCACGATCGCCTGCGTCGAGTCGTCGTCGGGGTCGAGGTGCTGGAGCAGGGGCAGACCGAAGGCGGCCGTCTTACCGGTGCCGGTCTGCGCCTGGCCGATCATGTCCTGGCCGCCGAGCAGGACCGGAATCGCCTGCTCCTGAATCGGGGATGGTTGCTCGAAACCGAGCTCGTCTAGTGCCTCGAGGATCTCGTCCTTGAGGCCGATTTCGCGGAATGCGCTCAATTGTGGTCCGTTCTCTCGGAGCGGACCGCGCGGCCCGCGCTTCTTTACGTCTGTCAGGCGCTCGGGTCGAGGAGGAGCTTGCCGTGCGTCCGGCGCTCCGCCAGTTCGGTGTGAGCTCGGGCGGCGTCGCTCAGTGGAAAGACGCCGCCGATCACGACCTCAAGCTCCCCTGAGGCTACAGCCCCGAGCACTTCGGAGATCCCCGGGGCGAGCAGATCGGGTCGCTCGAGCAGATGCGGGATCCAAAAGCCGGCGACGGATCTGCTCGTCCGCATCAGCTTCGAAGTGCGGACCTCGTTCGGCTCTCGGGTGGCGATTCCGAAGGCGACCATGCGCCCGAAGGGCGCGATCACCTCCATCTGCTGCTCGAACGCGTCGCCGCCCGAGATCTGCAGAACGACGTCGATCTGGCGCCCGTCGTTTGCCTCGAGCAGGTCGGTCGCGATCCGCTCCGAGCGCGAGTCGACCGTCGCGTCGGCCCCGAGCCGCTCGGCGAGCTCGCGCTTCTGTGGCGAGGACGCGAGCCCGATGACGCGCGCGCCGATCCGCTTGGCGAGCTGGACCAGCAACGTCCCCGTGCCGCCGGCCGCGCCCTCGATCGCCACCGTTTCGCCCGCCTGCAGCCGGGCGCTGAGCCGCAGCAGGCCCCACGCGGTCAGCCCCTGGATCAGAATCGCCGCGGCAGCATCGTCGTCGACCTCGTCGGGGATCGGCACGAGCCAATCCGCTGCGACCGCGACCCGCTCGGCATAGCCACCCATCCCGCTCGGCAGGATCGCGGCCACCCGGCGACCGTCCGCCGTGCGACCGCTGATCTCGTTGCCGGGGATGAACGGCAGCGCGTCCTCACCAGCTTTGGCGAGGTAGACGTCGTGACGCTTGTGCGTGTCGGCGAAGTTGATTCCGGCGCGAGCGATCGCGACCAGCTCCTCCCCTTCGGCGGGCACGGGATCGGGCAGCTCGACGAGCTCGAGGACCTCCGGTCCACCGAACTCCTTGATCTGAACAGCGCGCACGCGGGGCAGGCTATGCCACCATGCCGCGCTCATGGCCCTGACCGTCGTCGGATCGATCGCCTACGACGCCGTGCGCACTCCGTTCGGCGAGCGCGAGCGCATGCTCGGTGGCTCCGCCGTGCATTTCGCGCTCGCAGCGAGCTTCTTCACCACGGTCCGCGTCGTCGGCCCGGTCGGCGAGGACTTCGGCGAAGAGGAGCTCGACGTACTTACCGCGCGCGGGATCGAGACCGCCGACATCGAGCGGGTCGAGGGCGGTCGCACCTTCTTCTGGCAGGGGCACTACGAGCACGACCTGAACGTCGCCCACACCGACGACACGCAGCTCAACGTCTTCGCCGAGTTCGAACCGAAGCTCTCGGACGACTCGCGCGCCTCCGAGGTGCTCTTCCTCGGCAACATCCAGCCCGACCTGCAGCGCTCGGTCCGCGCCGAGGCGAGCGGCGCCCGCTTCGCCGCGCTCGACTCGATGAACCTGTGGATCGAAACGGCCAAGGACTCGCTCGTCGCCGCGATCGGCGAGGTCGACTGCCTGCTGCTCAACGACGCCGAGCTGCGCCAGCTCACCGAACAGCCGAACCTGGCGAAGGCGGCCCGCGCCGTCATGGACATGGGCCCGCGGATCGTCGTCGCCAAGCGCGGCGAGTACGGCGCCGCCCTGTTCAGCGCCGAGGACACCTTTGCGATCCCGGGCCTGCCGATCGAGGACGTCGCCGACCCGACCGGCGCCGGCGACAGCTTCGCCGGCGGCTTCCTCGGCTACCTGGACTCCGTTGGCACCGACGCCCTCGACGCCACCGAGCTGCGCCGGGCGATGGTCTTCGGCTCGGTCATGGCCTCCTTCAACGTCGAGAACTTCGGCACCGAGCGCGTCCGCTCGCTCGAGCCGAGCGAGGTCGAGGCCCGCCTCGCAGACTTCAAGTCGCTGACCCACTTCAGCGACCACCCGCTGAGCGACTAGGCCGTTCGCGCCCGCCCGCGTCGAGCACCGATAACCGCTGCGCGACACCGCGACTCGCCCGGATTGGGATACTGAGCATCCCCCCAGGGACTGCAAGCTTTTCCCCTTCCTCCAGGAGGACGCCCCAGATATGAGCGAGACCAAAGACACCCTCTCGATCACCGACAACCGGACGGGCAAGACCTACGAGATCGAGATCACCGACGAGACGATCAAGGCGATGGACCTTCGCCAGATCAAGGTCAACGACGACGACTTCGGGATGATGGCCTACGACCCGGCCTTCACCAACACGGCCGCCTGCCGCTCGGAGATCACCTACATCGACGGCGAGGCCGGAATCCTCCAGCACCGCGGCTACTCGATCGAGCAGCTCTGCGAGCACTCGACCTACCTGGAGGTCGCCTACCTGCTGATCTTCGGCGAGCTGCCGACGGATCCGCAGCTCGAGCGCTGGCAGTACGACATCACCCATCACACCTTCGTCCACGAGGACATCAAGGCGATGCTCGAGGGCTTCCGCTACGACTCGCACCCGATGGGGATGCTGCTCTCGACCGTCGGGGCGATGTCGACCTTCTACACGGACGCGAAGAAGATCGACAACCCGTTCGAGCGCTACATGGCCGCGATCCGGCTGATCGCGAAGATGCCGACGCTGGCCGCCTTCTCGTACCGGCACAGCCTCGGTCTGCCCTACAACTACCCGGACAACGACCTCTCCTACTCGGGCAACTTCCTCGGGATGATGCGGAAGATGACCGAGCTCAAGTACGAGCCGGATCCGCGCCTGGAGAAGGCGCTCGACGTGCTCTTCATCCTGCACGCCGACCACGAGCAGAACTGCTCGACGAGCTCGGTTCGCGCGGTCGGCTCCTCGCAGGTCGACCCCTACTCGTCGGTCGCGGCCGGCGTCGCCGCCTTGTACGGCCCGCTGCACGGCGGCGCCAACGAGGCGGTGCTGCGGATGCTGCGCCGGATCGAGAAGGTCGAGAACATCCCGGGCTTCCTCGAGGGCGTCAAGAACCGCGAGGAGCGGCTGATGGGCTTCGGCCATCGCGTCTACAAGAACTACGACCCGCGGGCGCGGATCATCAAGCAAGCACGTCGACGAGGTGCTCGAGGTCGTCGGCCTCGACAACCCGCTCGTCGAGATCGCCACCGAGCTCGAGAAGCAGGCGCTCGACGACGAGTACTTCACCGAGCGCAAGCTCTACCCGAACGTCGACTATCTACTCGGGCCTGATCTACGAGGCGCTCGGGCTCCCGAGCGAGATGTTCACGGTGATGTTCGCGATCCCGCGGACCTCGGGCTGGGTCGCGCAGTGGATGGAGATGAACGGCGACTCCGAGCAGAAGATCGCCCGTCCGCGCCAGATCTACACCGGCCACCGCGACCTCTCCTACGTCAAGGTCGAGGACCGGACGGCGAGGAGAAGATCACCGGGCCGCCCGCAACGCGGCCGATCAAGAGCCGCCGCGGCGCCTAGCTCCCGGCCTGCTCAGTCCCGACGCTTCGCCGGCGCCTCCGGCTCAGCCGGAGGTGTTCGCGATCGCTGATCGAGAGCTGCTGGCAGGCGGGCAGATCGAGTGCCGCAGCCGCATCGCCGGTCGACGCGTCGAGCTCGCCGATCGTCGTCAGGTAGTCGCCGCCGTTGGTCGCCTCGCGGGCGACGTTGCCGAGCAGCTTGATGTCGGCGTCGAGACCGGCGATCCATGTCTCGATCTGCGTGTTGTAGCCCTCCGGGCGGGGCAGCGGCGATGACTCGTCCCGGACGTTGGCGAGGATCTCGGCGCGGGCCTGGGCGTCGTTGGGGATCTGCCGCGTCGTCTTGGCCGGGACGAGCGCGAGCGTCTCCTGGACGCCGTCGCTGCAGAAACCGTTGACGCGGCCCTGCCACTGCTCCAGTGATGGTGCCGGCAGCGTGTCCTCACCGCCACCGCCGCAAGCGGTGAGCGGCACTGTTACCGCGATCGCCAGCGCGGTGAGCGCCGGGGCGAGGATCGGATGTGTGCGTCGGGACATCGAAGCGTGCAACCTACAGCTAGTGGACGCGTCCGTAAGTTCGATCAGACCCCGGAGCGCGAGCGGGCGCGGCTGACTGGTCCACTACGCTCGCGGCCGTGGCCTCCTACATGCTCACCGTCCGCGCAGGGCCCCGCGTGGAGCGAACCAAGCACGAGACGCTTGCGGGCGCCGTCGCAGGAGCTGCGCCGAAGGACCGACGAGCTGCGCGCCGAGGGGGGCCTTCCCGGCGTCTCGATGCTGCGGGACTTCGGCCCCGAACAGCTCGTCAAGGCGCGCCTCGAGATCTCGACCGGCTCGCTGCTGCGCAAGCGGCGAGGCGGGAGTCGACCTGATGGGCGACGGCTAGCATCGTCCCCTTCGCGGGCGGCATCGTCCGCAAGCCCTTGGAGGACGCGGGGGCGGAAGACTACGAGCAGGCGATCGCCGCCGCACTGCGAGAATAGGGCTGTGGCCGGCAAGTCGAGAGGACACGCGAGCACCGACCTCGAGGGGGTCGAGGTAGGACGCCGCGTGCACCTGCCACAGGGCGCCCGGCCGCCGATCCGCGTCTACATCAACGGCATCGAGCAGACGGAGGGCGACGATTACACGGTCGACGCCCGGGGCGTGCGCTTCGATCAGCCGATCATCAAGGAGGGCAAGGTTTCGGGGCTGCGCTGGCTGTCGATGTGGCTCGGCCTGTTCGGCAGCTACCGCAAGAACGAGACCGTCGACGTCTCCTACACGATCGACGGCAAGCTGCACCACGTCACCGACCTGCCGATCGTCGACGAGGACTAAGGGCGCTCTCAGAAGCGCCGGCGTCCCGCCGGCCCGGGGATCAGCGGTCCAGCAGGCGCCGCTTCTGCGTCTCGAACTCGGCGTCGGTGAGCGCGCCCGACTCGCGCAGTCGCTGCAGGCGCTCGAGCTGGCTGACCGTGTCGGTCTGTGGCTGCGGGACGGGCGCCGGCGCCGGCGAAGGCGGAACATAGGTGCGCACCGGGGCCGCCGTCACCGACGCTCCCGGCGAGGCGGCGAAGCGCGGATCCGGCGCCGGGTTGCGCCGGTCGTCGATCCACGCGTAGATCATCCAGAGCAGGGCCGGCAGGCCCATGAGGAGGAAGGTCCCGCCGACGATCAGCGCGCCCAGTTGCGCGCCGGGGCCGGGATCGTCGGCGGTGAGCGCGTAGTGGAGGGCGACGGCACCCGTAGCGGTGAAGAAGATCGACCACGTGAGCATGCCCGCGTTCCGGCCGGACCCCTTGCCCTGGTTCGGATCGCCTGCTCGCGCGCCCCGCCAGGCGAAGATGCCGGCGCCGATCAAGCCGGCGAAGAGCGAGGCCATGAGCAGCAGGATGCTCGTGCCCGTCCCCTCCGGACATTGCCGAGCGGAGACGTAGGGACCCCCTGAGGCACAGGTGCCGGTGTCGAGCAGCTTGACGAGCTCGACGTTGAACAGGACGACGGCGGCGATGAAGAGTGCCGCCCCGATGACCGTCTTGACGACGTACGACACGGCGGCAGCCTACCCGGCTACCCAACCGTCAGCTCGGCCGGCCGCTCAGGCGCTGACCCCGGCGAGCGAGGCGACCCGCTCCCGGTGCGTGCCCGCGGTGCCGAAGAGCTGGCCGCCCACCCGCGCCCGCTTGAGCAGGAAATGCAGATCGTGCTCCCAGGTGAAGCCGATGCCGCCGTGGACCTGGATCGAGGCCTTGGTCACCGACCAGGCCGCGTCCCCCGCCCGCGCCTTCGCCATCGCCGCCGCCATCGGCAGCGACTCGGGCTCGGCGTCCGCGGTCCAGGCCGCGTAGTAGGTCAGCGAACGCGCTTCCTCGACGTCATAGAGCATCTGCGCGCAGGTGTGCGAGACGGCCTGGTAGGCGCCGATCGGGCGGTCGAACTGATGCCGCTCCTTGGCGTAGGAGACGGCCATGTCCATCGCGCGCTGGGCGACGCCCGTGAGCTCGCCGGCGACCGCCACGCAGATCCGGTCCGAAGCCGCGCCGAGATCGCCCTCGAGCGGTTCGCCGTCGGCCGCGGCGGCCTTCGAATAGGCACGCGTGTCGTCGATCAGATCGAGCCGCTCGAAGCCGGCGCTCGCCGGATCGAGGATCCGGGCGCCCTCGGCGTCGAAGAGGACCGGCGTCGCCGCGCCTTCGGCGTCGATGAAGACGTCGGGGCTGCCGACTGCACCACGCTCGGCACCGCTGGCGATGCCCGGCAGGCGCGCGGCCTTCTGCTCGTCCGAGCCCGCCCACTGCAGCGGCGAGTCCGGCACAGGCGTTGGCGAGGAACGGCGTCGGTGCCACGGTGTACCCGAGCTCCTCGCAGAGGATCACGAGCTCGACCATGCCGAGCCCCTGGCCGCCGTACTCCTCGTCGATCGCGATCCCGGCCCAGCCGAGCTCGCAGAGCTCCTTCCAGACGCCCTCGTCGAAGCTGCCGGGGGCGTCCTCGATCTGGGAGCGGACCGCGTCGGGCTTGAAGCGCGATGCGGCAAAGCTGTTGGCAGTCGACTTGATCTCCGACTGCTCGTCGTTGAATCCGAAGTTCATCTCAATCTCTCCTAGTCGCTGGCTCGCTCAGCGCAGCTTCGGTAGGCCGAGCACCCGCTCGGCGACGATGTTCTTGAGCACCTCGGAGGTGCCGCCCTCGATCGAGTTGGCGCGCGAGCGGAGCATCTTGTAGGTCCACTCGCCGTCCTTCTCGAGCCCCGCAGGCCCGAGCAGCTCGGTCGCGAGCTCGGTCATCTCCTGGTTCATCGAGCCCCACTGCAGCTTCGCGATCGATCCCTCCGGACCCGGGATCCCGGTCTTGATCTGCGTCGAGAGCGAGCGCATCGCGCCCAGGCGCAGCGCCTCGATTCCCATCTTCAGCTTCGCGATCCGCTGCCGCAGCATCGGGTCGGAGCCGAGGCCGCGCTCGTTGGCGAGCTCGATCAGCGCCTCGAGATCGTTCTGCAGGCCGACCGAGGCGGAGGCGCCGAGGCCGGCGCGCTCGTTCATCAGCGTCGTGATCGCGACCATCCAGCCGTTGCCGACGCCGCCCATCACGTTCTCGTCAGGGACGTAGGCGTTGTTGAAGAAGACCTCGTTGAACTCGGCCTCGCCGGTGATCTGGACCAGCGGCCGGACCTCGATCTCGGCCTGCTCCATGTCGCAGATGAAGTAGGTCAGGCCCTTGTGCTTGGGCACATCGGTGTCGGTGCGGGCGACGAGCATGCACCACTTGGCGACGTGGCCGAGCGTCGTCCAGACCTTCTGGCCGGTGACCCGCCAGCCGCCGTTCTCCTTGACGGCGCGGGTCTTCAGCGAGGCGAGATCGGAACCCGACTCGGGCTCGGAGAAGCCCTGGCACCAGATCTCCTCGGCGGAGAGGATCGGCTCGAGGAAGCGCTCCTTCTGGCTCTCGTCGCCGTGCGCCATGACGACGGGCCCGCCCATCACGAGGCCGAGGACGTTCGCCGGGCGAGGCACCTTGGCGAGCGCGCTCTCCTGGTAGAAGATCGTCTGCTCGAGCAGCGAGGCGCCGCGACCCCCGTACTCCTTCGGCCACGAGACGCCGGCCCAGCCGGCGTCGTGCATCGTCTTCTGCCACTCGCGCTGGAAGGCGAAGCGGGCGCTGTCGTCCCCCTCGGGCTCTGGCCCCGGGTGGTTCTCGGCCAGCCACGTCCGGACCTCGTCGCGGAACGCCTGCTCCTCGTCGGTCAGGGTCAGATCCACCTCGTCCTCCTCGAAACTCGGTCGGCGCCTGACTGGCCGGTCGGCCAGTCGCGGGTGAAAGCTATCTCAGGCGGCGTGCGGGCGGCTGCCGCGGAGCCGGGCGGCCACCGCGGCGAGAACCTCGCCGACACGGTCCGGCTCGTACTTGACCTGCCAATGGCTGAACCGCAGTCGCTCCTGACCGGCCGCCGCGTGGTCCTGATCACGCCGCAGGTCGCGGCTCTGCTGAGCCGGCGTCCGGTGGTAGCGGAGCCCGTCGGTCTCGACCACGAGCCCGAGCTCTTCGAACCAGAAGTCGACCCGGTGGGAGTTGCGGTAGCTCCGCGTCTTCGGCTTGCCGAGCCGCAGGCGCGGAGGGCGATGGGCACGAAGAGCCGCTCGAGCGCGGAGTCGCTGAGCACGAACGTGTGCCGGTCGAGGGCGCGGCGGACACGGCCGGCGCCCGGGCGATGCGGGTTGGCGACGGCCAGCTCGCGCAGAGCCGCCGGCGTGATCAGGTCGAGCTTGTCCGCCTCGCTGACAGCGGCGTCGAGCTCGCCGAGCGAAAGGCCGAGTGCGATGTCGATGATCGTGGCGCCCGGGGCGGTGACGGGGATGCGGTGGGTGCGGCCGACGAAGGGGGCAGCGAGGAGCTTCGGGTCGCGGCGATGGACGGCCAAGGCGCCACGCCTCCGGACTCCCCCGTTGCCCGGAACCGAGACGTGGATCGGCAGTGAGGGGGAACGAGCGATGCGGTGAAGCCCGGCGGCGCTGACATGACTGACGTAGGCGTCGGGCCCGGCAGCGAGGGTCGCTGCCACCAGCCAGCCGAGCCGGCCGGGATCCGGGCGGCCGACGGAGTAGACGCCACGGAAGAGCCGATAGAGGCGGCCGGACCTGAGCCGGTGCTGGATCGCCTTCGGATGCGCCCCGAATGCGAGCAGTTGGGCGTGGCTTATCACCCAATGCTGCGCCCGAGCGCAGTTCCGTGCCTCCAGCTGCCATGACCGTCCGGTTGAGGAGTCCATTGGGTCCTTAAGTGGACGACTACCTCCGTCTCGCCCCCCTCGCTGCCCCCGGGGCGGGAGACCCCCGCCCACCAACGCCCTACGCCGGGTCGATCAGCACGCCGGGATTCAGCAGCCCGCTCGGGTCCACCGCCTTCTTCGCGGCCGCCAGCGCCTCGGCGAAGGGCTCGGGGCGCTGCAGGTCGTACCAGGGGCGGTGATCGCGGCCGACGGCGTGGTGGTGCGTGATCGTGCCGCCGGCCGAGGCGATCAGGCCTCGGAGACGGCCGCCTTGATCTCGTCCCACTGCTCGACCTCCGAGCCGCGGCGGGCCGGGCGCCAGGACGGTGAAGTAGGGAGCGGGGCCGTCGGGGTAGACGTGGGTGAAGCGGCAGCTGATGCGCGGCGCGCCTGGGCCGTCGGCGGGGGCGTCGACGACGTCGGCGACCGAGCGCCGGGCCGTCTCGGTGACGACCGAGTGGAACTCGCGGAAGCGGTCCCAGGTGATCGCCGTCTCGAAGGTCTCGCTGAGCACGCCGAGGGAGACCAGCGAGTCGCGCAGGTAGGGAGCGGAGAGGAAGGCGCTGCGCCACTGGCCGACGGCGTCGCCCCCGCCGGGAGTCGCCGCCGCGGCCCGCGCCCGTCACCTCGCCCGCGCGGCCGCCGAGGTCGCTGGTCGCCGCCAGTGCCTGCGCCATCGGTCCGTCGACCGGCCCGAAGGCGCTCTCGAAGCCGAGGACGAGCAGCGCCGAGTTGCCGTCGCCGGCCTCCGTCGTCAGCGCCTCGAGCGGGTCGAGCAGGCGGCAGTTCGACGGGTGCAGTCCCGACTGCGAGAGCACGCGCACCGCCTCGGCGCCGGCGCGCGAAGTCGTCGAACTCGACGCCGCACGAGAGCTTGTAGGTCGGCCGCGGCCGGACCCGGACCCAGGCCTCGGTGATCACGCCGAGGATGCCCTCGGAGCCGATCAGCATCCGGTCGGGGCTCGGGCCCGCGCCGGAGCCCGGCAGCCGGCGGCTCTCCCAGGCGCCGGCCGGCGTGATCGCGCGAACCGACTCGACGAGGTCGTCGATGTGCGTCTCGAGCGTCGCGAAGTGACCGCCAGCCCGCGTCGCGATCCAGCCGCCGAGGGTCGAGAACTCGAACGACTGCGGGAAGTGGCGCAGCGTGAAGCCCGTGCTCGCCGAGCTGCTCCTCGAGCGCCGGGCCCGAGCGTGCCCGCCTGGATCCGCGCCGCCATCGACGTGGCGTCGACCTCGAGCACGCGATCGAGCCGCGACGAGATCGAGCGAGACCGTGCCCCGATAGCCGAGGCCGACCCGCGGCTCGACGCCGCCGACGACGCTCGTGCCGCCGCCGTAGGGGATCACGGCCAGGCGCCGCTCCTCGCACATCTCGAGCACGCGCCGCACGTCCTCGTCATCCCGCGGGAAGGCGACCATGTCCGGGGTCCGTTCGAAGCGGCCGCGGAAGCCCCGCACGACGTCGCGGTAGGCCTTGCCCATCGCATGGGTGAGCCGCTCGTGCGGGTCGGCGGTGAGGAGCTCGGCGAGCGAGTCGGGCGCCGTGATCCGCGGCGGCGCGGGCTCGACGGCGCTCTCGGGCACCGGCTCCTCGACCGAGTCGACCGCGAAGCCGAGCCGGTCGCCGACGAGCGGGACCATCGCCTCGAGCGCCGCCCGGTCCGGCTGCCGATCCGCGTAGCCCCAGCCCCAGTGCTTGCGCCGGCGGCGGTCGCTCTGCTCGTCCCCGATCACCACGCTCAGCCTAGTGGGCTGTTGCTGGCCCATCAGTTGCTCGATTACGCTGAGCCGGTGAGCGAGGAGCCGAAGCGATCCGGGCCCGCCGCGCTGATGCAGAGCCGCCACGCGAAGGTCGCCGGGATCGTGATCTCGCTGCTCAGCCTCGGCGGCGTCCTGATCTGGGCCCTGCACCAGCCGGCGCCCCAGCTGCCCAGCGACGCGGCCGGCTGGCTGGCGCTCGCCGCTGCACTCGGCACCTACGCGATCGCGACGGGGATCCGCGGCGAGCGCTGGCTGGCGTTGCTCCGGCACGACGGTATCGCTGCCCGCCGCCGCGACGCCTGGGGGCTGACCGTCGTCGGCTTCATGGGCAACAACATCCTTCCGGGGCGCGCGGGCGACGCACTCTCCGCCTACCTGATGTCGAACCGGACGCAGACGCTGTTCCGCTATCCGCTCGCTTCGATCATCGCAATGCGGCTGCTCGACGTGATCACCCTCGTCACCGTGTACCTGATCGTCGCCCAGGGCCTGCTCTCAGGCATCGACCTGCCGGGCGACTCGCTGCTCGGCGTCGAGCTCGCGATCGTCGCGGCGCTCGCCCTCGCCGGCCTCGGCCTCTGGCTCGCCGTGCGCCGCGGCCACCTCGCCGGCCTCGGTCTCCTCGCCGCCGAGCTGCTCGGCACCACGCGCCGGCTGTGGAGCGCACACGGCGCGGCAATGCTCGGCCTCAGCCTCGCGATCTGGGCGGCCGAGGCGCTGACGCTGCTGCTCTGCGGACGCTCCGTCGGCCTCGACATGTCCGCGCTCGAGTCGCTGTACTTGATCGGGCTGGCGGGGGTGTTCGTGCTGATCCCGAGCGGCCCCGGCTACGCGGGCACGCTCGACGCGGCGTTGCTCTTCGGCGCCGGCGCGATCGGGGCCTCGCCGGAGCTCGCGCTCTCGTTCCTGCTCGTGGCCCGCTTCGTCGACTTCGTCCCGATCACGATCACCGGCCTGATCCTGATGCTGACCACCTACGGCTGGGACAGCTTCGGTCTGCGCGAGGACGCCGAGCGGACGCCGACCCCGGCCACCCCGGGCTGAATCGGCAGCTCAGCGGTGAGCGCCGCGGAGCAGGACCTCGCGGATCTGCTCGTCGCTGACCTCGGCGGGCTCGGTCTCCTCGATGAAGGAGGCCAGCAGCGAGGCGAACCGGCGCGGCTCTGAGACGTGCGGGAAGTGGCCGGCGCCTTCGAAGATCTCGAGCTGGCTGCCGGGCATCGCCTCGTGCGCCTCGCGACCGTGTGCGGCGGGGATGATCCGGTCGCGAGCGCCCCAGACGATCAGCGACGGCATCGTCTCGGTCAGGTAGAGCCGGTCGCGGGCGGAGACCCGCTGCCCGGCGGGATCGAGGACGGCGCGCATCGTGTGGATGAAGGCGCTGCGGGCCTCGCCGTCGGCGAGCGACGCGTAGCCGCGGGCGACCTCGGCACGATCGGGGCTGATCCCGATGCCGACGGCGCCGAGCAAGCGGCCGATCGTGCGCCCGATCTCGATCAGCGAGTTGTGCGCGATCAGCGGCAGGACGAGCTCCGAGCCGGGCAGGGTCGCGGCGCGCAGCGCGATGCTGACCTCCTCGCCGAGGCCGCCGCTGTCGACGAGCACGAGTCGCTCGACCCGCTCGGGAAACTGGTAGGCGAGCTGCATCGCGATGCCGCCGCCGAGCGAGTGGCCGACGACGGTCGCGCGGAAGTGACCGAGGGCGCCGAGCAGGTCGCGGATGCCCGAGGCGAAGGCGCCGAGCGAGTAGTCGCCGCGCGGCTTCGCCGAGAGCCCGTGGCCGAGCAGATCGGGCGTGACGACGGTGAAGTGCTGGGCAAGTTCCGGTAGGACCTCGTCCCAGGTGTGCATGTTGCCGGTGACGCCGTGGACGAGGACCAGGACCGGGCCCTCCCCCACCTCGCGATAGGTGACGTTGTGCCCATGCAGCTTGATCTCGGAGACCGGGATCTCGTCGGCGTGGCGGAGTGGCGCGGATTCGCGCTTCGGACGGGCTGGGGTGGCGACGGTTGCACTCATCGGTGTAATGGTAAGGGCGACACCTTTTACCCGTCCGTGAGCCGCGTCACGCGCTTCGCGACTCCATTTCAGATCCGGGCTGGGGCCTGATCCCGCTCTTTGCGGCGAGTTCTCACGGCGCGTCCGCGTTCCCGACCGGCACGGGGCGTAGATTCCGCCGCGTCCGGACCACCACTCGTGAGATTCGAGAGGGATTCTGTGGAAGAGAGCACGCCAGCGTCCGACGACGCCCGCTGGGAGCAGATCATGTCCGTTCAGGGGGAAGAGCTCGACAACCTCGTCCTGCTCCCTGAGCTGACCAACCGCGACTCGACGCCGCGACAGGCATCCGAGCGGACGGTGCGCTTCGCCGAAGCGCTCGCCTTCGAGGACACCTGGGCCGGGATCGCAAACGCCCGCCAGAAGCGCCAGCAAAGAAGAGCCGCGTAGATAGAACGGTCCCTTGCGTGACGCTCCCTCGGCGAGGCCGTGGGCGTCGAGGCCAAGGACGCACAAGGCGCGGCGTAGCGGAGCTACGTAAGCCGCGGAGGACGCCGGCATCGGCGTCCACGGCCCGCCGCCTACCCAAGCGTGACGCTCCCTCGGCGAGGCTGGGACGTCGCAGATCAAGGACGCAGGGAGCGCGCGCGTAGCGGAGCTACGTAAGCGACCGAGGACGCCGAGCTGCGGCGTCCCAGCCCGCCGCTCTACCAGTGGACGCCGCGCATTAGGTATGCGAAGGCAATCTGCTGCGCAGTTGCCTGCTCGTCCTCCGGATAGCGCATCGGCGGCGGAGTGCCGTCGCCGCCGGAGGCCTGCTTCTTGCCCTTCTTGGCCGCGGCCGAGTCGGGGAACATGTGGTACGCCGAGTTGAGGATGTAGTCCATCGACTTCGGATTGATCGCGTAGAGGATCTGCCCGAGCGTGCCGACCGGGGTCGCGATCCGCTTCGGCTTGTAGATGATCGCGTCGCAGAGCATGTCCGCGGCCTCATCCGGCGTGATCGTCGGGAAGCGGTCGTACATCTTCGTCGGCGCGATCATCGGTGTCCGCACGAGCGGCATGTGCACGGTCGTCATCCGAACGCCGTCGTCGAAGATCTCCGAGGCGATGCAGCGGCTGAACGCGTCGAGCGCCGACTTCGAGGCGACGTAGGCCGAGAAGCGGGGCATGTTCGTCTGCACGCCGATCGAGCTGACGTTGATGATCTGCCCCGAGCGCCGCTCGCGCATCCGCGGCAGCAGCCGCAGGATCGCCCGCACCGGCCCGAAGTAGTTGAGCTGCATCGTCCGCTCGAAGTCGTGGAAGCGGTCG
Organism: uncultured Solirubrobacterales bacterium; assembly: GCA_963774395.1. Classification (GTDB taxonomy): domain Bacteria; phylum Actinomycetota; class Thermoleophilia; order Solirubrobacterales; family 70-9; genus CAXMST01. Next base: position 94,367 of record CAVZET010000005.1, read on the forward strand.
TAGCTGAGCGCGATCGAACGCCGGATCGAGCGACCCGCGTTGTTGATCAGGATGTCCACGTGGCCGTGCTGGGCCAGGGCCCCCTCGCACATCCGGTCGATGTCCTCCATGTCGGAGAGATCGCAGGGGTGCACGTAGGCCTCTCCCCCGCCCTTGACGATCGCGTCACGCGTCTCCTCGAGCTTCTCCGGCGTCCGCGCGACGAGCAGGACGATGCCGCCGGCCTCGGCGATCTTCATCGCGGTCGCCTTGCCGATCCCCGACGAGGCGCCGGTGACCATCACCACGCGCCCGTCGACGGCCTGCGTCAGCGAGGCCGTGCCGAGCAGCGACTTGCCCGCGCGGACGAGCTCGTCCGGCACCTGCTGGCCGATGATCTGGGTGAGGCCGCCGACGAAACCGGCCCGGCCGCGGACGGCGCCCATCAGCGTCCGGTCCCGGTACAGGTCGGGGTCGAGGTGGCGGGCCCAGTAGTCCCAGAGCTTGTCCGCGTAGGAGGCGAGCGGCGGCACCCGGATGTCGGTCCCCTCGAGCGCCGCCTCCGTGTTGCGGGAGTCGAAGTGGGTCGGGTAGTGCAGGTAGGTGAAGACCTCACGCGGGATCCCGAAGTCGGCGAGAACGGCATCCGTGACCGTGTTCGCGAAGGGCGTCGCCGTCAGCGCCAGACCGACGAACGGCTCGAGCGACTCGGTCACCGCCCGAGGCGCATGCACGGTCGCCTCCGGTGCGTGCGCGGCCCGGGAGAAGACGTCGATCACCTCGCCCGCCGTCGGCGGATCCGGGTCGGTGAGGCTGAAGGCACGGCCGTCGAGACCCTCGAGGTGGGCGATGTGGTCCATCGCCCTGGTGACGAAGTCGACCGGGACGATGTTGATCTCGCCGCCCGCGGACGCCGGGCATCGGCGCCCAGGTCGGGAACGTCTGCCGGATCCGCCGGATCAGCTTGAAGAAGTAGTACGGACCGTCGATCTTGTCCATCTCGCCGGTCTCGGAGTGGCCGACGACGACCCCCGGCCTGTAGACGCGCCACGGCCGCTCGCACTCGCGCCTGACGACGCGCTCGGACTCGTGCTTGGTCGCGTAGTAGGGGTTGTTGTCGACGTCGGTCGCCTCGTCGAACATGTCCTCGCGCCACGTTCCCTTGTAGAGGCCCGCGGCAGCAATCGAGCTGACCATGTGGAAGCACCCCGCCTCGACGCGCTCGGCGAGCTGCACCGCGTGGCGCGTGCCCTCGACGTTGGCGACGCGCTGCGACTCAGCGTCGGCCTTCAGGTCGTAGATCGCGGCGAGGTGGAAGAAGTGGTCGATCTCGCCGACGAGCGGCGCGGCATCCTCGTCGGAGACCCCGAGGCGGCGCTGCGAGAGATCGCCGATCACCGGAACGATCCGCCCCTCGGGCGCGCCCCAGCGCGAGATCAGCTCCTCGAGGCGGCCGCGCGATCCCTCGCGCACGAGCACGTAGATCGTGCCCTCGCGCTCGAGCAGCAGCTCGACGAGGTGACGACCGATGAAGCCGGTGGCTCCGGTGACGAAGTAACCCATTGTCCTCCTCCGGCGGTAAGGGGGCCCAGGGCGCGGACCCTACACTCTGGGAGTGGCACTTGAGCACACCTACGACGGCGAGGAGCCGGTCCGCGGCGGGGGTGGCGTCAAGGTCACCGACCTCGGCTCCGATCACCGGCTGATCCACGACGGGGTCGAGCAGCTCGCCCACGGCGCCATGGTCTGCCCCGGAGTGCCAAGCCGGTCCCGATCGGGCGGCCGCTCGGCCGTCTCCGAGCCGCTCGAGTGCGACTGGTGCGCAGCGCGCGGTCCCGCCCGCGACTTCCTCGTCCGCGACGTCTACGACACGCCGGCCAACGAGGTGCTGCTGATCGCGCGGATCGGGTAGAACCGGGTCGATGACCGACCCCGTTGGAGGGGCTAAGTCAGGGGAGAGTGCAGACGTCGCGATCGTGTGGTTCCGGCGCGATCTGCGGATCAACGACAACCCGGCGCTCGCCGCCGCCTGCGAGGCGGACCTGGTCGTGCCCGTCTTCTGCTTCGAGCGCGGCCTGTACTCCGGCCGGCACGCGAGCCCGGCCCGCAACGCCTTCCTGCTCGCCTCGCTGCGCGAGCTCGACGAGCAGCTGCGCGCCGCCGGCAGCCGCCTGCACTTCGGCTCTCGGGCGACGCCCGCTGTGCAGATCCCGCGCGCTGGCCAGACGAGTGCGGCGCCGCCGCACGGTGCACGTCAATCGCGACCACACGGCGCACGCCGGTCGCCGCGACCGGGCAGTCGCAAGCAGCGCTCGCCGAGCACGGGCATCGAGCTCGTCGGCCACACCGGCATCAGCTGCGCGGAGATCGCCACGATCGAGACCGGCTCCGGGCGGGCCGCTACCGGGTCTTCACGCCGTTCTACCGCGCCTGGTCGCGGGCGGGGCGGCGCGAGCATCGCCAAGCGGCCGCGCAAGATCAACTCGCCCACGGGCGTCCCGGCCGGTCGGCCGACCGAGCGAGAGAGACCTGGGCGTCGACGCGCAGGCGAAGCGGATCGCCGAGGCGTTCGCGACCGGGCGAGGAGGCCGGCCGGCGAGCGGATGCGCGCGGCGATCGCCGGCAGCCGACGACTACCACCGCGTCCGCGATCTGCGCCGGCGAAGACGCGACGACCCGCCTCTCCCCCGCACCTGCACTTCGGCACGATCTCCGCCCGCGAGCTCGAGCTCGGGCTGCTCGACCGGGGGACGAAGGGCGCCGGCGAGCTCCGCCGCCAGATCGCCTGGCGTGACTTCTGGCTCAACGTGATCCGCAACTTCCCCGAGAACCGGACGCAGGGAGTACGACGAGCGCATGCGCGGCCTGCGCTGGCGACGCGGCAAGTCCGCGACCGAGGATCTCGAGGCCTGGAAGCAGGGGCGGACCGGCGTCCCATGGATCGACGCCGGCATGCGCCAGCTCGCTCGCCGAGGGCTGGATGCACAACCGGGTGCGGATGGCGGTCGCCTCCTATCTGACGAAGAACCTGTGGATCGACTGGCGCGAAGGCGAGGCGCACTTCATGCAGCACCTGCTCGACGGCGACGAGAGCCAGAACAACGGCAACTGGCAGTGGGCGGCCTCCGTCGGCGCCGACCCGCAGCCCTACTTCCGCGTCTTCAACCCCGTCCGCCAGCAGCAGAAGTTCGACCCCGACGGCGTCTACGTCCGGCGCTGGGTGCCGGAGCTGCGCGAGCTGCCCGACCGCTGGCTGGCCGCGCCCTGGGAGGCGCCGGAGGAGGTCCAGCGGCGAGGCCGGATGCGTGATCGGCGACGACTACCCGGAGCCGCTCGTCGACCTCGCAGACTCGCGCGCCGAGGCGATCGAGCGCTTCAAGGCGTACCGCGACGGCTGAGCGCGGCGAGAACCGTGTTTCACCGCATTGATACGTGCGCGCCGGGTAAGTCTCTTGCATATAGTCAGTGAGTACGCCATGAGTGACCCTGAGGAGCCCACAGACAGCCGATGAGCAGCAACGGCAACGTTTCGATCGAGATGCCCGCGATGGGCGAATCGGTCACCGAGGGAACCGTGCTCGAGTGGCACGTCGCCGAGGGGGACACAGTTTCGGAGGGGGACACGATCGTCGAGGTCTCGACCGACAAGGTCGACGCCGAGGTCCCGGCGCCGCAGAGCGGCACGATCACCAAGATCCTCAAGTCGGCGAGGACGAGGACGTCAAGGTCGGCGAGGCGCTGGCCGAGATCGACGCCGGGCGACGGCAACGGCGGCGCCGCCTCGAGCGCTCCGGCGGCGCGACCGCCGAGGACGGTGGCTCGAGGGCAACGGCAGCGGACGATGGTCGCCGAGACCGGCGAGGGCGACGCGACCTCGGCGGCGGGGCCGACGCGCCCGCGGCCGCGCGCGGCGAGGCGGATGGCGACGCCGAAGGTGCGAGGTGACGTCGAGATGCCCGAGATGGGCGAATCGGTGACCGAGGGCACGGTGCTCGAGTACCACGTCGCCGTCGGCGACACGGTCGCCGAGGGCGACACGATCGTCGAGGTCTCGACCGACAAGGTCGACGCCGAGGTCCCGGCCCCCGCGGCCGGCACGATCACCGAGATCCTCAAGTCCGAGGACGACGTCGTCAAGGTCGGCGAGGCGCTGGCGAAGATGACGTCCGGCGGCGGCGCACCGGCCGGCAACGGCGCCGGCGCCGCGACAGCCGAGCCGGCACCCGCCGAGGCCGCCGGCCGAGATCGACACCACCGGCCGCGCGACGCCGCTCGCCCGCCGGATCGCCGCCGACAAGGGCATCGACCTCGCTTCGCTCAAGGGCACCGGCGAGGCCGGCAAGGTGACCAAGGAGGACGTGCTCAGCGCCGGCGGCAACGGCGCCGCCCCGGCAGCCGCCGGCGCCGCCGAGGCGAAGCGCCTCAAGGGCCCCGCCGCGGCGCTGGCCAAGGCGATGGACGAGAGCCGCTCGATCCCGACCGCGACCTCGTTCCGGACGCTTCCCGTCGACACGATCTGGGCGAAGCGCAAGGCGATCAACGGGGCGCTCGCCGAGCGCGGGATGAAGGTCTCCTTCACGCACCTGATCGCCTGGGCGATCGTCGAAGGCGGCCAAGCGAGTGGCGGGTGATGTCGCGCTCGTTCCTCGAGCAGGACGGCAAGCCGCACGTGATCGAGAACGAGCCCGTCAACCTCGGGATCGCCGTCGACGTCGAGCGCAAGGACGGCTCGCGCTCGCTGATGGTGCCGTGCATCAAGGGCGCCGACGCGCCTCGACTTCGCCGGCTTCCACAGCTACTACGAGGAGCTGATCCGCAAGACGCGCGAGAACTCGCTCACCGCGGACGACTTCCAGGGCACCAACATCACGCTCACCAACCCGGGCGGGATCGGCACGGTCGCCTCGGTGCCGCGGCTGATGGGTGGCCAGGGCACGATCATCGCCACCGGCTCGATCGCCTACCCGCCCGAGTGGTCGCACGCCTCGCCGGACAGGATCAAGCGCGCTCGGCGTCTCGCGGGTGATGACGATGACCTCGACCTACGACCACCGGATCATCCAGGGCGCCGAGTCGGGCAACTTCCTGAAGACGATCGACGAGCTGCTGCAGGGCGAGCACGACTTCTACGAGCGCGTCGCCGCCGACCTCGGCGTCGACGCCGTCGGTCAGTCACCAACGCCCACCCCGAGTCCGCCTCGGCCCCGCCGCTCGGCTCGGCCGCAGCCGCGGCGCCGCAGCAGACGCCGCTCCGGGCGCCGTCACCCCCGGGCAGATCGACGAGGCGCTGCTGCAGGGCGTGCAGGCGGCCACCTCGCTGCTCAAGGCCTACCGGACCCACGGCCACCTCGCCGCCAACCTGAACCCGCTCGGCGGCGACGGCAAGGGCGACCCGGCGCTCGAGCCCGAGAACCTGAACCTGACGCCGGAGCTGATGGGCCGGATCCCGGCCTCGATCCTGCGGATCGGCGTCGACGGCGAGACGCTGCTCGACGCGCTGCCGCGGATGCGCGAGGCCTACTGCGGCCGGATCGCCTACCAGTTCGAGCACATCTCCAGCCATCAGCAGCGCATGTGGCTGCGGCGGATGATCGAGACCGGACGCCCACCGCCAGCCGCTGTCCGAGGAGGAGAAGCGCGACCTGCTCGGGCGCCTCGTCGAGGTCTTCCAGTTCGAGCGCTTCCTGCAGAAGGCCTACCTGGGCCAGAAGATGTTCTCGATCGAGGGCCTCGACATCGACCGTGCCGATGATCGACTCGATCGCCGCACTCGCCAAGCGCGAGGGCGCCGAGGAGGTCGTGATCGGCATGGCCCACCGCGGTCGCCTCTAGCGTCCTCGCCCACAACCTCGGCCGCTCGCTGCAGTCGATCATGGCCGAGTTCGAGGGCGCCAAGGCGCTCGACGCGGTCAAGCGCACCGACGCGCTGCGGCACGGCGGCACCGGCGACGTCAAGTACCACCACGGCGCCGAGGGCATCCTCGAGACGCGCGAGGGGGACATCAAGATGCGCATGTACCCGAACCCCTCGCACCTCGAGTTCGTCGACCCGGTCGTCACCGGGGGCGCCCGCGCCGCGCAGACCGGCCACTCGGGTCCGCGCCTGCACCACGACGCGCACCTCGCCGTCCCGGTCCTGCTGCACGGCGACGCGGCCTTCCCGGGCCAGGGCGTGGTCGCCGAGACGCTCAACCTGCAGTCGCTGAACGGCTACTCGACCGGCGGCACGATCCACATCATCACCGACAACCAGGTGGGCTTCACGACCGACCCCTACGAGGGGCGCTCCACCCCCTACGCCGCCGACATGGCGAAGGGCTTCAACGTGCCGATCATCCACGTCAACGCCGACGACGCCGAGAACTGCATCGCCGCGATCCGGCTGGCGATGGCCTACCGCAAGGAGTTCGGTCGCGACGTCGTCATCGACCTGATCGGCTACCGCCGCTACGGCCACAACGAGACGGACGAGCCCGCCTACACGCAGCCCGAGATGGCGGCGGAGATCAAGAAGCACCCGCCGATCAGCGAGCTCTACGCCGGCGAGCTCGTCGCCGAGGGCGTGATCAGCGAGAGCCGAGGTCGACGAGCGCGCCGGCGGTCGCCGCGACGAGCTCAGCTCGATCCACAAGGACCTCAAGCGGCAAGATCGAGCGCGGCGAGTTCGAGGATCCGACGGTGGCCGGCACCGGCACCGGCGAGCTCGACCGGAGCAAGAGCCCCGACGTCGAGACGAAGGTCTCCGAGAAGCGTCTGCGGACGCTGAACGAGGAGCTGATCAAGTTCCCCGACAGCTTCACCCTGCACAAGAAGCTGCGCAAGCCGCTGCTGCGCCGGATCGAGATCCTCGACGAGGGCCCGATCGAGTACGGCCACGCCGAGAGCCTCGCCTTCGCCTCGCTGCTCACCGAGGGCACCCACATCCGCCTCACCGGCCAGGACTCCGAGCGCGGCACCTTCTCGCACCGCCACCTCGTCCTGCACGACGAGAAGACCGGCCTCAGGTACGCGCCGATCCAGAACCTGAGCGGGGCGCTGGCGCCGTTCGAGATTCACAACAGCCCGCTCTCGGAGAACGCCTGCCTCGGCTTCGAGTTCGGCTACTCGGCGGCTTCGCCGGAGAGCCTGATCCTCTGGGAGGCCCAGTTCGGCGACTTCGCCAACTCGGCCCAGGTGATCATCGACAGCTTCATCGCCTCAGCCGAGTCGAAGTGGGGCCAGCAGACGCGCCTGACGATGCTGCTCCCGCACGGCTACGAGGGCTCCGGCCCCGAGCACTCGAGCGCCCGGATCGAGCGCTTTCTGCAGCTCGCCGCCGAGGGCAACATGCGGCTCGCCAACCCGACGACCGCCGGCCAGTACTTCCACCTGCTGCGCCGCCAGGCGCGGATCGCGAAGCCGCGGCCGCTCGTCGTCTTCACTCCGAAGGGCCTGCTGCGGCTGCCCGATGCCGCCTCGAAGCTCACCGACCTGACCGAGGGCCGCTTCGAGTTCGTCCTCGACGACCCGCAGATCAGCGACAAGGAGAAGGTCACGCGGCTCGTGCTCTGCTCGGGCAAGGTCTACTACGACCTCGCCAACCACGATCGCCGCGAGAGCGCCGACAACGTCGCGATCGGCCGCGTCGAATTGATCTATCCGTTCGCGAAGGCACAGCTGCGCGAGCTGATCGCCAGCCTACCCGAACCTCGAGCGAGATCGTCTGGGTCCAGGAAGAGCCGAAGAACATGGGCTGCTGGTCGGTGATGTACCGGCGCATGCCGGAGCTCGTCCCCGAGGGCGTCGACTTCCGCTACATCGGCCGCCCCGAGCGCGCCAGCCCCTCCGAGGGCTACCCCGCGGCGCACCGTTCTGAGCAGGAGCGCATAGTCCTAACAGCCCTGACGGGCTGAGGGGCCGCAGCTCGGCGTCATCGGTCGGCCCGGATAGCGCTGCTATACCGGGCCTCCCTCTTCCTTGATCTGCGGCCCCTCAGCCGCGTCAGGGTTCCCGGACTACGTAAGCGACCGAGGACGCCGAGCTGCGGCGTCCCAGTCCGCCGCCACTCCCTTGCGTGACGCTTCCACGGCGAGGCTGGGACGTCGCAGATCAAGGACGCAGGGAGCGCGGCGTAGCGGAGCTACGTAAGCGACCGAGGACGCCGAGCTGCGGCGTCCCAGTCCGCCGCCATCAATGCGAAGGCCCCGGTTGTCGTTGTGACAACCGGGGCCAACGCGGCACCCACGGGGAGAGGGATCGGGTACCAGGTCAGGCGAGTGCCGGTCCCTTGAGGGCCGTCCGCGCGATGCCCGAACCGCAACTCGGGCAACTCCGCATGACGGACCGGGATCGACGCTCGAAGCCACAGTCCGAGCAGTGATAGTGGCGCTCGCGCCCAACAGTGCGACGAGCTTCCCGGACGCGGGCGATAGCCCGCTCACCGATCCTCTTCGTTGTTTTTGTTGTGGAGGAAGACCTCTTCACTGCTCAGCAGTCTGGCGACGATCGCCGCGCCAATCTCTGGACCGCGGTCGAAACCTTCCGGTGAGCGTTTGTACGGGGTGTCGGAAGACCTGAATGCCGCGCGGGCGGAGTGCCGATCCATCTAGTGGGCCGTCCAGGAACGTTCGCCCGGAAATGGCGCGTGCCGGGCGTCGCTGGGGTAGGACGCAGGGAGCCCGCGTAGCAGCGCTACGCGGGCGAGCGAGGACGACGCCCAGCGGCGATCCGGCGCCGCCAGTTTCGGGTGCAACGTTTCTTGACGGCCCACTAGCCTCCTGTTGGTGAGCACCAATTCCGCATCGGCAGCGGGCGAGCGCGAGTTCCGGCCGCGTACGACGGGCACGCTCTTTCCCTGGGTCAAGCGCGCCTCCCTGATCGAGCTCGCAATCTTCACCGGGCTGCTGATCGTCTGGGCGATCCCGGGCCTCGACGAAGCAACGTTCCTGTTCGGCGCGGCGCACGGGATCGGCTTCGTCGCCCTCTGCATCCTGATCTGGATCGCGGTCCTGCGCCGCGAGGCCCCCTTCTGGCTGCTCGCCTCGGCGCTCACTCCAGTGGGGCCGGTCGGCAGCTCGATCGGGGTGGCCTGGATCGAGCGGCGGGAGGGCCAGGAGCAGGAGCAGGACGCCGCAGCGGGCGTCGCAAGCGCCCCCGACGCCGCCCCAGGAGCCACGAACCCGGGCTAACTACCTAGCGGGGGTTGATCGATGTACCCGTTCCGGTGGAGTTGACTCAGAGAGGATTGTGAGGCACCATCTTTCCTACTAGAGTTCAAGCCTCGTCCCCGGTCAGTCCCGCCTCCGGGGGCGTATCGCGTCGGCATCCCTCCCTGGCTACCGACGCGCTGGTGAGAGCGCGGGCCGCGTGGACCCCCTGCCTCCCGCGGCCCCGCTCCACCGTTCCCGGACTCAGGACGTGCTGCTCGGCGTCATCGGTCGCGCCGGATAGCGCTGCTATACCGGCGCTCCCTCTTCCTTGATCAGCCCGTCCTGAGCCTCGGGAACGGCTGCGCTTCGCACGGCCCTGGGGGCCGTGCTCGCTTGCCGATGGTTCGCCCGCACCTGGGCCTCCCGCGGGTGGCCGCGGGCCGAGGGCACTCGCCAGCCGCGCCCGGAGATGACCGTCCACTTAAGGAGCCTATGGACTCCATAAGTGGACGACTATCGACCCGGGCGTCCGGCTAGCGCAGGTCCCTGAGGACTCGGTGCAGGATGCCGCCGTGGCGGAAGTACTGGCGCTCGTTCGGGGTATCGAGGCGGACCCTCGCGGTGAAAGTGATCGGATCGCCCTCATCGGGCTGCGCGGTGACCTCGACCTCGGTCGCGGAGTCGACGTCGAGCTCGGCGACCGAGAAGGTCTCCTCGCCGGTGAGGCCGAGGCTCTCGATGTCCTCGCCGTCGGGGAACTGCAGCGGCAGGACGCCCATGCCGATCAGGTTCGAGCGGTGGATGCGCTCGAAGGAGACGGCGATCACGGCGCGGACGCCGAGCAGCAGCGTGCCCTTCGCGGCCCAGTCGCGTGACGAGCCGGAGCCGTACTCCGGGCCGGCGAGGACGACGAGCGGCGTCCCCTCCTCGGCGTACTTCATTGCCGCGTCGTAGATGAACATCTCCTCGCCGCTGGGGATGTGGCGGGTCCAGCCGCCCTCCCTGTCGACGAGCTGGTTGCGCAGGCGGACGTTCGCGAAGGTGCCGCGCATCATCACCTCGTGATTGCCGCGGCGCGAGCCATAGGAATTGAAGTCGCCCGGCCCGACACCCTGCTCCATCAGCCAACGGCCGGCGGGGCTGTCCTTCTTGATCGCTCCGGCGGGCGAGATGTGATCGGTGGTGATCGACTCGCCCAGCTTGGCGAGCACGCGGGCGCCCTCGATCGGCTCCGGCGCCTGCGGCTCGGCGTCCATGCCCTCGAAGAACGGTGGCCGGCGCACGTAGGTCGAATCGGGCCAGTCGTAGCGGTCGCCCTCGGGCACCTTGATCGCCTGCCAGGTCTCGTCGCCGTCGAAGACGTTGGCGTAGTTCTTCTTGAACATGTCCGCCTTGACAGCCTCGGCAACGGTCTCCTTGACCTCCTGCGAGCTCGGCCACAGGTCGCTGAGGAAGACGTCCTCGCCATCTCTGCCCGTGCCGAGCGACTCGGTCTCGAAGTCGAAGTCCATGCGGCCGGCGAGCGCGTAGGCAACGCAGAGCGGCGGCGAGGCCAGATAGTTGGCCTTGACGTCCTGGTTGATCCGACCCTCGAAGTTGCGGTTCCCGGAGAGCACCGAGCAGACGACCAGGTCCTTCTCGTTGACCGCGGCCGAGATCTCCTCCGGCAGCGGTCCCGAGTTGCCGATGCAGGTCGTGCACCCGTAGCCGACGAGGTTGAAGCCGAGCCCGTCGAGCGAGGAGTCGAGGCCGGACCGCTCGAGGTAGTCGGTGACGACGGTCGAGCCCGGCGCCAGCGAGGTCTTCACCCAGGGCTTGCTCTGCAGGCCGCGCTCGAGCGCGTTGCGGGCGACCAGCCCGGCGCCGATCATGACCGAGGGGTTCGAGGTGTTGGTGCAGCTGGTGATCGCCGCGATCACGACGCGGCCGTGATCGAGGTCGAAGGTCTCGCCGTCCATCGTCACCTCGACCGTGTCCTCCGAGCAACGTTCGGCCACCGCCGCGACCGAAGGCGACTCGGAGGGCTGGCCGTGCGGGCTTGCCGGCATCGTTGGTCGCGTCGTCGGGGTTCGGCGGGTCGGAGGCCGGGAAGCTCTCGTCGAGCGCCTCGTCGTGGCCGTTGCCGAGCGCCTCGGCGGCGCCCTCGCTGAAGCCCTTCAGGGTCTCGAAGAAGGCGGCCTTCGAGTTGCTCAGCGCGATCCGGTCCTGCGGCCGCTTCGGGCCCGGCGATCGCGGGCTCGACGTCGCCGAGGTCGAGCTCGAGCGTGTCGGAGAAGGTCGGCTCCTCGGAGTCGGGTGTGTGGAAGAGACCCTGCTCACGCGTGTAAGCGTCAACGAGCTCGATCACCTCGGTCGGCCGGCCCGTGAACTCCAGGTAGCGGAGCGTCTCCTGGTCCGGCGGGAAGATCGCGCAGGTCGAGCCGAACTCCGGTGACATGTTGCCGAGCGTCGCCCGGTCGGCGAGCCCGAGGCTCGGCATGCCGGGGCCGAAGAACTCGACGAACTTGCCGACGACGCCCTTCTCGCGCAGCATCTCGGTCACGCGCAGGACGAGGTCGGTGGCGGTCGCCCCCTCGCGGAACTCGCCGTCGAGGCGGAAGCCGATCACCTGTGGCAGCAGCATCGAGATCGGCTGGCCGAGCATTGCCGCCTCGGCCTCGATCCCGCCAACACCCCAGCCGAGCACGCTGAGCCCGTTGATCATCGTCGTATGCGAATCGGTGCCGACGAGCGTGTCGGGGTAGGCGCTCAGGTTGCCCTCGTCCTCGGAGCCGCCGCTGTAGACGACGCGGCCGAGGTACTCGAGATTCACCTGGTGGCAAATCCCGGTCGCCGGCGGGACGACGCTGAAGTTGTCGAAGGCGGTCTGGCCCCAGCGGAGGAACTCGTAGCGCTCCTGGTTGCGTTCGAACTCCTTCTCGGCGTTGATCGCGAAAGCCCGGGCGTTACCGAAGGCGTCGACCTGGACGGAGTGGTCGATGACGAGATCAACCGGGACGAGCGGGTTGATCTTCGTCGCGTCGGCGCCGAGCTCGTCCATCGCGTCGCGCATCGCGGCCAGATCGACAACCGCGGGGACGCCGGTGAAGTCCTGCATGAGCACCCGTGCCGGCTGGAACGGGATCTCCTTCGAGGGCTCGGCCTTGGCGTCCCAGGTGGCGATCGTCTCGACGTCTTCCTTCGAGACCGACTCGCCGTCCTCGAGCCGGAGCACGTTCTCGAGCAGGACCTTGAGCGAGTAAGGCAGCCGGGCGACGTCGTACGTCTCCTGCAGCGCGTCGAGACGATGGATCTCGTAAGAGCGACCGCCGACCTCGAGGGTGGACTTCGATCCGTAGCTGTCCGATGGCATCGCCGCTCCTTTCACTCGACTTTCGCTTCGGCACTCACTTTATGTGGCGCGCACGGCCGGGGTCGCTAGGTCCGCTCCCCCGTGTCCTCGTCGACGTCGCTCTGCACCTCGTCGGCATCGCCGTAGGCGGTGTGCTCGTCGGGATCGGTCTCCTCGGCGGGAAAGCGGTCACCGAGCGGATTGCCGCCGGCCTCGCCTTCGGCGTGCTCGATCAGCTCCTCCTCGGCCAGCTCGAAGCCCTCCGACTCGCCCTCGCCAGACTCCTCAACGGGAACCTGCTCGCCTGCACGCCGCTCGCGGTCATGCTCGGTCAGGAACCCGGGGTCCTCGCTGCTTTCCATTCTCAGTCCTCCTTCTGGATGTGGGTGGGGCTCAAGTCGGGATTACCCGTCGACCGGAAACGGAATCGCGCCGAACGCGCTCAGCGCTTGTCCGCCTGCTTGACGGCGAGCTGCTCGGCAACGCGCTCGCCCTTGCCGCGCTGGAAGACGGCGGCAAGACCGGGGAAAGCCGAGCCGAAGCCAGACGCGGCGCGCGCCTGCAGCGGAGCGACGACGAACTCGGCCCGGCCGGTCTCGATCGCCTTGGCGACCGCCTCGCCGACCTGCTCGGGCGAGCTGGTGCCCATCCCGGCGGGCGGCTCTATCCCCGAGTCGGCGAACATGCCGGCGTCGCGGATGAAGCCGGGCAAGACGAGCGAGGCGCCAACGCCGCTGCCGCGGAGGTCCTGACGTAGCGCCAGGCAGAAGCCGCGCAGCCCGAACTTCGAAGCGTTGTACATCGCTGCCCGCGGCGACGGCACCTTGCCGGACAGCGAGGAGACGTAGACGAAGTGCCCGCTGCCCCGCTCGAGCATCCCGGGCAGCAGCGCCCGCGTCGCACCGACCGGAGACTCGAGGTTGACCCGCAATACGCGCGTCACCTGCTCCGGCGTCAGCTCCTCCAGCCTGCCCGAGCCGGGCAGACCCGCGTTGGCGACGAGGATGTCGATCGGCCCGCTCACCTCTGCCGCGTCGACGAGCTGCTCGCCCGAGCCCTCCTCGGCGAGGTCGGCGACGATCGTGCTGTGGCCGCTGCCGGGCAACGAGGCGGCGAGCTGCTCGAGTTCCTCGCCCTTGCGCGAGCTCAGGACGAGGGTTGCCCCGCGGGCGGCGAGCGTCCGGGCGATCGCTATGCCGAGTCCGCCTGTGGCGCCGGTGACGAGCGCTCGCTTGCCCTGGATCTGCATCGGAGGGACCCTATCGCCGGGCACGAGATCAGGTTCCGCACTTCGCATGCAGGTGCCGAATTGCGCCGTTGTGTGAGTGTCTGCTTGCAAATGCATTAGCAATGCGTTAGGGTGCTCCCCGCAAACGCCGAATCCGGGGTTCCAAGGAGTCCTGGATCGGGGGACCCAATCCCTCGTCATCGAAATACGAGTGACGAGGACGGGGCGAATCCGCGCCAATGCCGGCGCGGGAGCGCGCACCGAGAGGCCGAGTCACGACTCAAGGCCAGGGAGCGCGCCAGCCCGTCAGCTAACCCCGAAGGCACCGCAACGAAAAAGCGAAGCGAGATGATGCTCCGAAAGCGACTGCAACACTTCGACCCGATCTTGGGCCTGACGGCCCTCCTCGTCCTCGCCGCGCTCGCGGCGCTCGGCCTGACCCTCCTGGTCTCGCCGGCCGGCGCATCCGGGGGCGGCATCGGTACAGGTAGCGGCACAGGCGCCAAGGCAAAGCCACACAAGGCGCGGCTGCTCAAGAGCGGCAAGGCCATTCCGCCGAAGCACGCGCCGCGGCGCGTCGTCAGGGCGATCAACGCCGCGAACAAGATTCGCAGGAAGCCCTACATCTGGGGCGGCGGGCACGGTCACTGGAACGACAAGGGCTACGACTGCTCGGGAGCCGTGAGCTACGCGCTGCACGGCGGCCACATGCTGAAGACGCCGATGGACTCCGGCAGCCTCGCGAAGGCTTGGGGCAAGCGCGGCAAGGGTCACTGGATCACGGTCTACGCGAATGGGGGCCACGCCTACGCGGTGATCGCCGGCCTGCGCTGGGACACCTCGATGACCGGCGGCAACGGCCCGCGCTGGAGCAAGCACCTGCGCTCCAACCGCGGCTTCCGCAAGAAGCACTACCGCCACCTCTAGGACCTCTAGGGAGGGGCGGCCTCGATGGCCGCTCCCTTCTGCGTCATCCAGCACCCAATCACAGGGTGCTGCTCGACATAGAACGACCCTCGCGCGCGGTCCCTCAGTCGAGCTTGTCGATTCGGTAGGCGCCGTCCTCGTAGGCAAGGCGGACCCGGTGGCTCCGCGTGCCGGCGTCGGCGGTGACGTCCGCCCGGGCCTCGGCGAAGATGCCGGCCACCCCGGTGACGTCGTAGACGCGGTCGACATCCGCGGCCCCGGAGCCGGGGGCGCTGCTCTCGACGCAGGCCGCCACCCCACCGCCGTACGTCTCGTGCAGGTACCGGCTGCCGAACGCTTCACAACGACGCCGGGCGTCGGGCGAGCCGAGCCCGCGCTCGACGGCCGCACGCACCCGCCGCTTGGCGCCGGCCGGCAGGACCTCGCCACATTGTGCGAGCCCCAGCCGCCGACTGATCGCGACGATGCGCACGCGCTCGTCATGCTCGGCCGCCGCGGCGCTTGCGATGGCCCGGCGCGAGCCGCCCCGTTGGTAGAGCCTGCCGGCCCTGGTGCTCGCCGTCCCTCGGGCCCGCGCCGCTGCGACGAGCCGCCGGGCGGTGCGCGGCTGCGCCGCCGGTGGCTCGAGCTGGGCGAGTCCGTCTGCCAGCTTGACCCGCGCCGGCGCGAGCTCGACGAGCAGGCGAGCACGATCGCGGAGCGTCTGCTGACGACCCCCGTCGACGCGCCGGATCAGCTCTTGGCGGGCGTCCGAGGCCCGACAGAGAGCGTTGGCGCGGGCGGCGTAGCCGGCCGGCCCTGGCGTCGCCGGCAGCTCACGGGTGCTCGTGCCGCCGGGGTCGCCGGGCAGCGGCTCGCCCTTCTCGCCGCAACCGGCGAGCGGGCAGCCCGCGAACAGCGCCGCGGCGACGATCGCCGCGGCGCGGCCGATCACTTGAGGACGCGGATCAGCTTCTTGTTGACGAACTCGTCCATGCCGTAGGGGCCAAGCTCGCGGCCGAAGCCCGAGCGCTTGACGCCACCGAACGGGAGCTCGGCGCCGTCGAGGAGGACACCGTTGACGAAGACCATGCCCGTGTCGAGGCTGTCCGCGACCCGCATCGCCTGCTTGGAGTCGTCGCTGAAGACGTATGAGCCGAGGCCGAACGGGGTGTCGTTGGCGACCTTGACGGCCTCCTCCTCGGAGCTGACCTTGTAGACGCTCGCCACCGGGCCGAAGAACTCTTCGCTGTAGGCGTCGTGCTCGGGCTTGATCCCGGCGAGCACGGTCGTCCCGAAGTAGTTGTCCTTACGGCCGCCGTCAAGGACGACCTCCACTCCCTGCGCCTTCGCGCGGTCGAGCTGGTCCTGGAGGCGATCCGCCGCAGTCGCGGAGGAAAGCGGCCCCATCGCCGTGCCCTCAGCGGTCGGGTCGCCGGCCTCGGCCGCCTTCATCTTCTCCGTCAACTTCGAGAGGAAGTCGTCATAGAGATCCTCGGCGACGATGAACCGCTTTGCCGCGTTGCAGCTCTGACCCGTGTTGTCGAGTCGCGCATCGGCCGCCGCCTCGACGACCTCATCGAGGTTCTGCGTGGCGAGCAGGATGAACGGGTCGGAGCCACCGAGCTCGAGCACGACCTTCTTCAGGTGCTTGCCCGCGAGCGACGCGACGGCGGAGCCGGCCCGCTCGGAGCCCGTCACCGAGACGCCGCGAACGCGCGGATCGGGGATGACGGACTCGGCGATCTGGTCATTGGTGGCGAGGATCGTCTGGTAGGCGCCGGCGGGGAAGCCGACCTCCGCATAGATCGCGTGGATCGCCTCCGCCGACTCGGGGCATTGCGGCGCCGGCTTGAGCAGGATCGGGTTGCCGACGATCAGGTTCGGGCCGGCGAAGCGGGCCACCTGGTAGTAGGGAAAGTTCCAGGGCATGATCCCGAGCAGCGGCCCCATCGCGGTCCTCCGGATCACGGCCGTGCCCTCCCCGGCGAGCAGTTCAATCGGCTCGTCCTTGAGGAAGTCCTCGGCGCGATCGGCGTAGTAGCCGTAGATGTCACCGCAGAACTCGACCTCGCCGATCGCCTGGTCCATCGGCTTGCCCATCTCACGCACGGCAATCTCGCCGAGCTGCTCCTGGCGCTCGACGTGCAGCTCACCGACGCGGCGGATCATCGCCGCGCGCTCCGCCGCGGTCGTCTCCGACGACCAGCTCTGGTACGCGTCCCAGGCCTGGTCGATCGCCCCGGCGAGCTCGGGGTCCGACATCTCCGCGTACTCCTTGATCTTCTCGCCCGTGGCCGGGTTGACGACTGCGTAGCTGCTCATCTGCTCTCTCCTGTGCTTCGGTGTTTGACGGTTTGCGGACGGCTGCTCAAGCAGCAACCGACCCGATCCCGAGCGCGTCCTCGGGAGAGACGTAGGGGGCGCCGACAGCCTCGGCGACTGCGGGATGCGTCACCTTGCCGGCGGCCACGTTGATTCCCGGGCGCAGGCCCGGGTCCTTCTCGATCGCGCCGGCGACGCCGTGGTCGGCAAGCGCGAGGACGTAAGGGAGGGTCGCGTTGGTGAGCGCGAACGTCGACGTGATCGGCGTCGCACCGGGCATGTTGGCAACGCAGTAGTGGGTGATCCCATCGACCTCGAACGTCGGCTCGGCGTGCGTCGTCGGTCGCGAGGTCTCGAAGCAGCCACCCTGATCGATCGCGACGTCGACGAGGACCGCGTTCGGCTTCATCAGCGCGAGCTGCTCGCGGCGAATCACGTTCGGGGCGGCGGCCCCGGGCAGCAGCACCGCACCGATCACGAGGTCGGCCTGGGGAAGCATCTCCTCGATCGCGAGCGTCGAGCTGTAGACGGTCGAGCAGCGGCCGGCGAAGGCGACGTCGAGCTCACGCAGCCGGTCGATCGACTTCTCGTAGACGAAGACGTCGGCCTGCATGCCGATCGCGATCACGGCCGCGTTGAAGCCAACGACGCCGCCGCCGATCACCATTACGTTCGCGGCGGCGACGCCCGGGACGCCGCCGAGCAGGATGCCGCGGCCACCCAGAGGCTTTTCGAGGAAGAAGGCCCCGGCCTGCGTCGCGATCTTGCCCGCGACCTCGCTCATCGGCGCGAGCAGTGGCAGACGCCCACGCGAGTCGGTGACGGTCTCGTAGGCGATGCAGGTCGCACCCGTCTGCTGAAGCCCCTGAGTCAGCTCGGGGTCCGGCGCGAGGTGCAGATAGGTGAACAGCGTCGTCTCGGGGCTCAGCATCTCGACCTCGACGGCCTGCGGCTCCTTGACGCCGAGCACGAGGTCGGCCTCGGCGAAGACGTCGGCCGCCTCCGGCAGGATCTTCGCTCCCTGAGCCTCGTAGTCGGCATCGCTGATCGAGCTGCCCTCGCCGGCCCCCTTCTGGATCAGGACCTCATGGCCGTGCTCGGCGAGCTCGCGAGCGCCGACGGCCGTAAGCGCGACCCGATACTCGTCCGGCTTGATCTCCGTCGGCACTCCGACCTTCATGCGCGTACCTCCATATCGCTTTCCGAGTTCATCGCACGAGCTCCCGGGCCCGCAGCGCCAGCCATAGCTCTATCCGGTCCTGCGCCTGGGCGAGGTCCCGGCCCGTCAGCTCTTCGACTCGCCGGATCCGGTAGCGCAGCGTATGCCGGTGGCAGTAGAGGTCGCGAGCGGCCCGCTCCCACTGCCCGTTGCGCTCGATGAACGCCTCGAGCGAGCGCAGCAGCTCGGGACCGTAGTCGCCCTCGCCGTCCTCGATCGGGCGCAGCAAGTTGTCGGCATAGGTCCGCAGCGCGTCGTCGTCCTGAAGCGAAAGCAGCAGGGTGAAGGCGCCGAGATCACGGTGTGAGGCGACGTCGGGCGCGTGCCCGTTGTGCGTTCGCGTCGCCTCCAACGCGCACCGTGCCTCATGAAAGCTCTGCCGTACGGTCGCGGTCGGCGCCGGCCGGCTGACCGCCGCGCGAACGCTCCGGCCGCCGCCCGCCAGCGCCTCGCGACCAAGCCGCGCGAGCTCGATCGGATCGCGCTCGCCCGTAGCGAAGATCGCGCAGAGCAGCGGCCGCCCGGCTGCGGTGTTGACGGCCGCAAGGGCCGCGGCGCCCGCTTCGCCGAACGACTCCGTCAGGACGTCCGCGTCGTCGGCCCGGGGCTCGACCTCGTAGAGGGCGACCGAGACGGAGTCCGCCGATCCCGAACGGCTCGAGCCGGCTCCGCAACTCCTGGGCGCTGAGGTTGCCGCCCAGCGCCTCGGCGAGGACGTCGCCGGCGAGGCGGCGCTCGGTATCGCGAACGACGCGCTCCCGCATCAGCTCGAGCGCGACGACCATCGCTGCCTGGCGGGCAAGCAGGCGCTCGAGATCGCCGGCCTCGCCGCGGCGCCGCGCGACGACGAGCCAGTGGCCGCGCGGGCCGTCCCCACCAAGCGGCACCGGGACAGCGACGGCACGTCCGGCGAGCGGGCCATCGTCAGGCACGAAGAGTGACTGGCGGCCGCTGGAGCGGGCCCCGAGCAACTCGCGCATCGAAGCGACGCTGTCGGCCGAGAGCCCGCGCTCGGTCGGGTGGCGGGCGAGCTCGGCACCGCGTTCGTCGAGCAGCAGAGCGGCGCCGCCGACGCTCTCCGCGACTCCGCGCATCACCTCCGGGAGGCCGCGCTCGGCGAGCACCAGCCGCTCCAGCTTCGCGTGCACCTCGATGCCGCGCTCGAGCACGTCGTACTGCTCGTTGACGAGCTTCGTAAAGGCGCGCTCGGTGAGCGCGATGAACGGCACCTCGTACGGGACCTCGAAGAGACCCAGGCCGCGCGACTCGGCCTCGTCGCGAAGCGCCTCCGGCAGGCCGTCGTGGTCGAAACCCGTGCCGAGCCCGACGCCCGCGGCCCCGCGATCGGCGAGCAGCTTGACGAAGCGCCGCTGGCGCGTCGCGCTGGAGAGGTTGATCCCGGTCGTGAGCAGCAGCTCGCCGCCCGACAGGAAGGGAGTCGGATCCTCGAGTTCGGAGATGTGGACCCAGCGGATCGGGCGCGGATCCGGCCCGAGGTCGAAGGCCGGCTGCAGCCCGAGATCGTCGAGCAGGCCTTGCAGGGTCAGCATCGTCTGGCGGCTCCGGGCCCCCGGAGCACCTAGCTCCGGGACTCGACCTTCTCGTTGGCCTCCTCGAGGACCGAGCGCAGCACGCTCGTGATCTCCTCGAACTGCTCGGTGTCGCAAACCAGCGGCGGTGCCAGCTGGATCACGGGGTCGCCGCGATCGTCGGCGCGGCAGATCAGGCCGCGGCTGTAGAGCTCACCGGAGAGGAAGCCACGCAACAGCCATTCGGCCTCGGAGTCGTCGAAAGGCTCCTTGGTGTCGCGGTCCTTGACGAGCTCGATCGCGTGGAAGAACCCGGCGCCGCGCACGTCGCCGACGATCGGGATGTCGCGCAGCTCCTCGAGCATGCCGCGGAACTCGCCCTCCTTCGCGCGCACGTGCCCGCAGAGGTCCTCCTCCGCGTAGACCTCGAGGTTGCGGAGGGCGACCGCGGCGGCGACCGGGTGACCGCCGAAGGTCGAGCCGTGAGCGAACGAGGCCTTGCCGGATGCGAACGGTTCGAAGACCTCCTCGGAGGTGATCATCGCGCCCATCGGGATCACGGCGCCCGTCGAGCGCCTTTGCCGTCGTGATGATGTCCGGCATGAAAGCCGTAGCGCTCGCAGCCGAAGTAGTAACCGAGGCGGCCCCAGGAGCAGATCACCTCGTCGCTGACGAGCAGGATGCCGTACTCGTCGCAGATCTCGCGAACGCGCTGGAAGTAGCCCTCCTGCGGCGGAATGCAGCCGCCGGCGTTCTGCAGCGGCTCGAGAATCACAGCGGCGACCGTGTCCGGGCCCTCGAACTCGATCCGCTCGGCAAGCCGGTCCGCCGCCCAGAGCGGGTCGCGCCCCTCCGGCCAGTGGTAGGAGTTCGTGTTCGGGACGTGGTTGCCGCCGGGCATCGTCGGCTCGAACGGGACCTTGAGGTCGGTCAGACCGGTCGCCGTCAGGGCGCCCATCGTCGTCCCGTGGTAGGCGACCTCGCGGGTGATGATCTTGGTCCGCTGACCGCGGCCGTGGGCGCGGTGCCAGTTGCGGGCGACCTTGATCGCCGACTCGACGGCCTCCGAGCCGGAGTTGACGAAGAAGACCCGGTTCAGATCGCCGGGGGCGAGCTCGGCGACCTTCTCGGCAAGCTCGATCGAGCGCGGATGCGCGTAGCTCCAGTTCGTATAGAAGTCGAGCTCGCGGATCTGGGCGGCCGCCGCCTCACCGTAGTCAGCGCGGCCGTGGCCGGCGTTGCAGCAGAAGAGCGCGCTCAGTCCGTCCAGGTAGCGGTTGCCGTGCTCGTCGAAGACGTACGCGCCCTCGCCACGGCTGACGATCGGGATCTCATGCTCCGCGTCGTAGCCGCCCATGCGGGAGAAGTGCATCCAAAGGTGGCGGCGCGCCTTTTCCTGCAATGGGCTCTGCGGGCCGGTGCTGAGCGGGTGCGGCGCGTCCTCGGACTTGAAGCTGACTGCCATCTGGACACTCTCCTTCTAAAAACCTCTGACTCGACGGTTTGCACAACGGTAGAGAGCCCCTGTACCTTCCACAACCGGAGATTCGTTCAAGTCGACGATACCCACTTGTACTAGATGTATAAACGAGGGACCTGACTTTGGGGCATCCGGGGATTGCAATGTCCTCCCAATCGGACATAGTTCGGCTCAATCGGGTGCCAAGGCGTCCGACCTTCCAAAGGTGAGCGAGCCAACTTCCACACCCGCGACGGCCGAGGGGCAGCCAGCCCCGAACGGTACGCCGAGCGTCTCGCTCCGGTCCGTCGTCAAGCGGTTCGGGGACTTCACCGCGGTCAACGACATCGACCTCGACATCGCCCAGGGTGAGTTCTTCACGATGCTCGGCCCGAGCGGCTGCGGCAAGACGACGACCCTGCGGATGATCGCCGGCTTCGAGCAGCCGACCGAGGGTGCGATCCAGATCGACGGGAGCGACGTCGCCGGGCTCCCGGCGCACAAGCGCCCGACGAACACCGTCTTTCAGAGCTACGCCCTGTTCCCCCATCTCAGCGTTCGCGACAACGTCGCCTACGGGCTCAAGCGCAAGGGCGTCGACAAGGCTGAGATCACGCGGCGGGTCGACGCGGAGCTCGAGCGGGTCGGCCTCGGAGGCGAGGGGAACCGCAAGCCCAATCAGCTCTCCGGCGGCCAGCAGCAGCGAGTGGCGCTCGCCCGCGCAATCGTCAACCTGCCGAAGGTCCTCCTGCTCGACGAGCCGCTCGGAGCACTCGACCTGAAGCTCCGCAAGGGGCTGCAGATCGAGCTCAAGCGGATCCAGCAGGATGTCGGCATCACCTTCGTCTACGTCACCCACGATCAGGAGGAGGCGTTGACGATGTCCGACCGGATCGCGGTCATGAACGCCGGCGTGATCGAGCAGGTCGCCGAGCCTGAAGAGGTCTACGAGCGCCCCGCCACCACCTTCGTCGCCGGCTTCATCGGCGTCTCCAACCTGATGCCCGGAGTCGTGGAGAGCACGCAGAACGGGATCGCGACCGTCGCGCTCGAGGCCGGTGGCACCGCCGCCTCCGATGCGAACGGGCTCGGCTCCGGCGACAGCTGCTTTGCCGTCGTGCGGCCCGAGAAGCTGCTCGTGCACAGGCGCGAGGATCGGACGCCCGACGACCACGCGAGCGTCGACGGCACCGTCGAGAGCTCCGTCTATCTGGGTACGGCGACGCAGATCGTGGTCCGGCTCGGCGGCGACGTGCCGATGACGGTGCTCGTCCCGAACGCGGACGAGGCCGAGCGGCAACGGCTCCCCGGAGGAGGGGCCGAAGTGCGCTTGAGCTGGGCGCCCGAACACGTGCACCTCGTGCGCGAGTCCCGGGCCGCGGCGACTGATGTGGAGCAAACAGCGGCCGTCAGCTGACGGCCGAGAGAGAGGAGCGCGATCAAGTGATCGACGAGAGAAGGAAGCTTGTGCGACTGATCCCGGTCGGGATCGCCGTTCTGTTCGCAGCACTGGTCCTTGCGGCCTGCGGCGGCAGCAGCGGCATCGGTAGCGGTTCGAGCGATGCGACCGTCACCACGGCGAAGGCCGAGGGACAGCCGAGCGGCACGCTCGACATCTCGAACTGGCCCTTCTACATCGACAAGAAGACCGTGTCCGACTTCGAGAAGGCCACGGGAATCAAGGTCAACTACGCCGAGGACGTCAACGACAACGCCGAGTTCTTCGGCAAGATGCAGCCGCTGCTCAGCAAGGGGCAGTCGGGCGGCCGGGACATCATGGTCGTCACGGACTGGATGGCGAAGAAGATGTACGACCTCGGCTACCTGCAGAACTTCGACAAGAAGGCCGTGGCGCCGGCGATGGCGAACTTGCGAGCGGACCTCGCGCATCCCGTCGATCGACCCGAATCGCGACTTCTCGCTGCCCTGGCAGACCGGCATGACCGGCCTCGTCGTCAACACGGCGGAGGCGCCGAACGTGAAGTCGATCAACGACCTCTTCGACCCCAATACAAGGGCAAGGTCGAGATGCTGACCGAGATGCGCGACACCGTGCCGCTCGTGATGAAGGCCGACGGCGTCGACCCCGCCGACCGCGACCAAAGCAGGACTGGCTCGACGCGATCGACAAGATCCGCCAGGCGTCCCAGTCCGGTCAGATCCGCAAGTTCACCGGCAACGACTACACGAAGGATCTCGCCAACGGCGACGCCGTCGCGGTGATCGGCTGGTCCGGCGACGCGGTGCAGTTGCAGGCCGACAACCCGGACATCCAGTTCGTGATGCCTGAGCAGGGCTGCATGCTCTGGTCGGACAACATGGTGATCCCGGTCGGGGCGCCGAACCCGACGGCCGCCTACGCGTGGATGAACTACGTGTACAAGCCCGAGAACCAGGCGCAGATCGCGAACTACAACTACTACGTGACTCCGGTCGACGGCGTGCAGCCGATCCTCGCAGAAGGAGGGCTCGGGCGCTGCGAAGAGCGAGCTGGTCTTCCCGAGCAGTGACTTCACGAAGAACTGCTCGACCCAGGTCGACCCGCCCGGCTCGGCCAAGGACGTCTCCGACGTCGAGAAGGAGTTCCAGTCGGTGATCACCGGCTGAGCGACCGGGCCGCCGACGGAGCTGTAAGAGGCAGCGAGCGGTACCGAGCTCGATGAGCTGAGGAAGGCTCGAGCTCGGTCCGCCGCCGCCTGGTTCCCTACGGCCTGCTCGGGCCCCGGGGTCCTCTGGCTGATCATCTTCTTCCTCGTCCCCATGTTCTTCATGGGGATCGTTGCGCTGCGGTCCGGGCACCCTGGAGACCGGCTTCACGTTCAGCTGGCAGTTCTCGAACTTCAGCGACGCGATCTCGCGCTACAACCAGCAGTTCCTGCGCTCGTTCGAGTACGCGGGCGCTGGCGACGCTGATCGCGCTCTGCATCGGCTATCCGCTGGCCTACGCGATCGCGTTCCGCGGCGGTCGCTGGAAGAACGTGCTGCTGTTCGCGGTCGTGGCCCCGTTCTTCACCACCTATCTGATCCGGACGATCGCCTGGACGACGATCCTCAGCGACGACAGCTTCGTCGTCCACACCCTGCAGACGTTCGGGATCCTCGGCGAGAACGGGCCGGCTGCTCGCGACGCCGACCGCCGTGGTCGCGGGCATCACCTACAACTTCCTGCCCTTCATGGTGCTGCCGATCTACGCAAGCCTGGAGCGGATCGACACGCGCCTGATCGAGGCCGCCAAGGACCTCTACTCGTCCGCCTCACAGGCCTTCTGGCGCGTGACCTTCCCGATCTCTGCGCCCGGGATCGTCGCCGGCGTGCTGCTCACCTTCATCCCGGCGGCGGGCGACTACGTCAACGTGCTCTTCCTCGGCTCCCCGAACCAGTCGATGGTCGGCAACGCGATCCAGTCGCTGTACCTGAACCTGCGCGACTATCCGACCGCGGCGGCGCTCTCGTTCCTGCTGATGGTCGTGATCCTCGCGGTCGTCATGATCTACATCCAGCTTCGCCGGATCGGAGGCGCTGATGGGCGACGAGGAGGAGGCCAATGAGCGGGCCGATCGGCTGGCTGCGCCGCAACGCGATCTCGATCTTCGGCGCGCTCGCGATCCTCTACCTGCTGCTGCCGATCGCGGTGATCGCGGTCTTCTCCTTCAACGATCCCGCGGGCAAGTTCAACTACACGTGGCAGGGCTTCACGACCCACTACTGGACCGCACGCCTTCGACATCCCCGCGCTCAACGACGCACTGCTCACCAGCCTGCGGCTCGCGGCGCTCTCGACGATCATCTCGACGATCCTCGGCACGATGATCGCGCTGGCGCTGGTCCGGCACGAGTTCGTCGGCCGGCGCGCGGCGAACCTGCTGATCGTCGTGCCGATGGCGACGCCGGAGGTCGTGCTCGGCGCGGCGCTGCTCTCGATGTTCGTCACCTACGGCGTCTGGCTCGGCTTCGGGACGCTGCTGATCGCCCACGTGATGTTCTCGATCAGCTTCGTCGTGATCGTCGTGCGCTCGCGGCTGATCGGCTTCGATCGACGACTCGAGGAGGCGGCGCGCGATCTCGGCGCCGCGCTCGTGGACGACGTTCAGGACCGTGACGCTGCCCGCTGATCGCGCCCGGCATCATGGGCGGCGCGCTGCTCGCCTTCGCGCTCTCGATCGACGACTTCGTCATCTCCAACTTCAACTCGGGCCAGACGGTCACCTTCCCGCTCTGGATCTTCGGCGCAGCCCAGCGCGGCATCCCGGTCAACATCTACACGCTCGCGACGATGCTGTTCGCGCGTCACCGTGCTGGCGATGGTCTTCGTCACCTGGCAGCAGAAGCGGGCCGAGGCGCTGGCCTCGATCCGCAAGGACGACGAGATCACCGAATTCACGCCGGTCGGCACCGCCCTCGGCAGCTGACCGGTCCGCCCCGCGGCGGTTTACGTACGGCCCAAAGAAGAGGTTGGCTCGGTGCCGACGTTGCTCGGGTCCGGAACCAGATCGGCTGCCTCGACCCGGGCCGAGACTCCGGTTGCCCGCATCTGCAAGTCGATGGCGGGTCCAAGCAGCATCCGCGAGGGCAACATCGCCCCCAAGAGCCTGGGCGTGAAGATGCGCTTCGCCCGTCGCTCGATGCCCTCGACGATCACCGTTCCCGCGCGATCGACGGGGAGTCGCTTGTTCAAGGGCGGCAGCAGCCGCGACTCATAATCGGCGCCGAGGCCGGCGTCCAGCGCCGCCGACACCATCGGGGTTTGGATGTACATGAAGTACGAGACGCCGACCGCGACACCGCGTCCACGAACCTCGCTCCGGAGCGCGTTGGCGAGCGCCTCGACGCCGGCCTTGGTCGCCGCATAGACGCCGTGCAGGGGGATGTGGAGCGCCGCCGCGGCGGAGGCCATCACGAGCACGTAGCCCCGGCGCTCGATCACGTACGGCGCTGTGGCCCGAATCGTGTCGAGGACGCCCGTCAGATTGACATCGATCATCGCCTGCTGACCGCCGCGGTCGCCGCTGAGGACGGGGCCGAGGCTGGCGAGCCCGGCGTTGGCGAAGCTGACGTCGATACCGCCGAAGTGCTCAGCTGTCTGCGCCGCGGCCGCCTGCAGCTGCTCGGCGGAGGTGACGTCGGCCTCGATCCCGATCGCCGCCTCGCCGAGTTCCGCGGCCGCGCCGGCGACGGCCGCGCCGTCGCGATCGACGAGCGCCACCCGATGGCCGCCGGCGAGCAGCTGCCGAGCACTTTCGTAACCGATCCCCGCGGCACCGCCGGTGATGAACACGGTCTTCCTTCGATCCCGCCAAGCCTTCGATGCACGCGCCACAGTCGTCTCAGTGCCTTCCGATGATGGTTACCGTCGCGGCCGCCGGCCCGGCTCCGAGCCAGCCGCCGCCGTTCTCGGCGAGGGCAATCTCGGCGCCCTCGACCTGGCGACCGTTGCAACGCCCGCGCAGCTGATCGACGAGCTCGGTGATCTGCGCGCAGCCGGTCGCCCCGACCGGGTGACCGCGGCTCAGCAGCCCGCCGCCGGTGTTGACCGGGATCCGACCCCCGATCCGGGTCTCGCCCGTCCGCAGCAGCGCCGGTCCCTCCCCCGGTCCGGCGATCCCAAGCTCCTCGCTGACGATCAGCTCCGCCGGTGAAGCCGCGTCGTGGACCTCGAGCACGTCGACGTCCGCGGGGCCGATGCCGGCCTCGGCATAAGCGGCCCGGGCGGCGGTGACCACCGCAGAGCGCTCGCCCCCCGCGTCGCGGACGCCGGACCGGAGCGTCGTCGCCAGGACGCGGACGGGGTCCCCATCGAGGCGCCGCAGAGCAGTTTCGCTGCACACGAGTAGCGCCGAGGCACCGTCGCCGATCGGTGAGCACATCAGCAAGCGCAGGGGATCGACGATCACGCGACTCTCGAGCACCTGCTCGGTGGTCAGCGGGTCGCGGTATTGGGCGTTCGGGTTGTGGGCCCCGTTCTCGTGGCTCTTCACCGAGATCGCCGCGAAGTCCTCGACGGTCGCCCCTGAACGCTCCATGTACTCGCGGGTCATCTCGGCATAGACGCCCATGAAGCCAGACTGCGTCGCCTCTCCGTCGGGGCCGCCGAAGCGCTCGACGTCCCAGCCCGCGTTGAACGCCCCGAACGTCTTCGACTTGTCGACGTTGCTGAGCTTCTCCGCGCCGACCGCCAGCGCCACCTCGGCGCTGCCCGCGCGCACCGCGGTCACCGCAAGGTGGAAGGCGGTCGATGCCGAGGCGCAGGCGTTCTCGCAGTTGACGATCGGCAGGCCGTCGAGGCCGGTCTCCTGCAGGGCGACCTGACCGCGAATGCATTCCTGACCGGTGAGCAGTCCCTCGGCGGCGTTCGAGAAGAAGACGATGTCGACCTGGTCCGGCGTCGCGCCGGCATCGGCGAGCACGCCCTCGGCAGCCTCCCGGGCAAGCGAGCGCAAGTTACGGTCCAGATACTTGCCGAAGGGGGTCACGAAGGCCCCGGCTATGAACGCCTCGCGCATCGCTCCGCTCAGTTGACCGCGCGCTCGCGATCGCTCCAGTAGCTCTCCCGCAGCGCCTTCTTGTCGTGCTTGCCGACCGTGGTCAGCGGGATCGCCTCGACGAAGTCGATGCTCTTCGGGGCCATCACGCTGCTCTTGCGCTCCTTGACGAGGGCAACGAGCTCGTCGGCCTCGGGCTCGGCGCCCACCGCCGGCACGACGACCGCCTTCACCGCCTCGCCCCACTTCTCGTCGGGGACCCCGATGACGCAGACGTCGGCCACCGCCGGGTGGGCGAACAGCACCTGCTCGACCTCCTTCGGGTAAACGTTGAACCCGCCGGAGATGATCATGTCCTTCTTACGATCGACGATGTAGATGTAGCCGTCCTCGTCGCGCCGGCCGAGATCACCGGTGCAGAGCCAGCCGTCGCGGATCGTCTCAGCCGTAGCCTCGGGCTTGTTGATGTAGCCGAGGGTCACGTGGGGGCCGCGGACGATGATCTCGCCGACCTCGCCGACCGGCAGCTCGCGCAGGTCCTGGCCGGCAATCCGCACCTCGGCGATCGCCACGGGGCGGCCGCAGGAGGAGAGCACCTCGGGGCGCTCAGCCGCGCGGAGATGATCGCGCTTCGTGAGGGCCGTGATCTGCAGGGGGGCCTCGGTCTGGCCGTAGG
This sequence comes from uncultured Solirubrobacterales bacterium, assembly GCA_963774395.1. Taxonomy (GTDB): domain Bacteria; phylum Actinomycetota; class Thermoleophilia; order Solirubrobacterales; family 70-9; genus CAXMST01. The sequence goes on from CAVZET010000005.1 coordinate 122,627, forward strand.
CCTGAATGAAGATCGGCCCGAAGAGCTCGAGCGCCTGCTCGAGTCGCTCGCGGCCCATCGGCGCCGCACCGTAGGCGATCGTGCGCAGGCTGGAGAGGTCGCGGTCGGCGATCCCCGGGATATCGAGCAGAACGTAGATCATCGTCGGCACCATCAGGGTGCTGGTCACCCGTTCGCGCTCGATCACATCGAGGAGCGCCGCCGGGTCGAAGCCGCCGAGCACGATGTTCGTGCCGCCGCGCATCCAGACCGGGATGAAATAGGCGAGTCCGCTGTGGGTCAAGGGCGCGCAGTGGACGTGACGCTCGCCGGGTTCGACGCCGAGCTCGAACCCGCACGAGATCATCGCCGACAGGAAGGTGCGGTGGCTGTGCAGGACGCCCTTCGGGAAGCCGGTCGTTCCACCCGTGTACTGGATCCAGCACTCGGCCTCCGGATCGACATCGGGAGCGCCCGGACCACCGGCCTCGGCGGCGACGAGCTCGCTCAGCAGCAGGCCGCCCTCCGGCACGTCGTCGGCCTCGGTCGCGATCTTGAGATCGATCTCGGTCCGCTCGAGAATCTCCCGGGCCCGGTCCGCCATCGGGGCGTTGAAGGCCAGCCCGCGGGCGCCGGCGTCCTCGACCATGTAGACGTGGTCCTCAAGCGAGAGCTTTGCGTTCAAGGGCACGATCGTGATCCCGGCCCAGAGGGCCCCGAACATCATGTTCACCAGGTCGACCGAGTCGGACATGACGAACGCGAGCCGATCACCGGGCCCGAGCCCCAGGGAGCGGAGCGCCCGTCCGGTCGCCCGGATGCTGCCAATCACCTGCTCGTAAGTGAGCCGGATCTCGCCCTGGACGAGCGCCTCCTCGGTCGGGTAGCTGGCCGCGATGCCATCGAGAACGCTGCCGAATGACCTGTTCATGCTCATGCTCCTGCTCCTGTTCGCGCGTTCGTGATCTCAGACCGCTCGCCTAGCTCACGGATCAACGCCAGATCGCAGTCGCCGGCGATCGGTCCGTCGCTCAGCACAAGCTCCACCCCGGCCTGCTCGAGTGGGTCGAGCACCGCGGACAGCGACCCCCCGGTGCTGAGCTCATCGGGCGAGATCAAACGGGCCCGTGACCCGGCCGCGGTCGCAACCAAGCCGTAGCCCGCCGGCGGATCGGCGATCGCAGCGCAAAGCACGGTCGGACACGGGATCGTCTCGGCGCGCCGCAGCAGCGGGCCGTGCGCGGAGGCCAAGTCCTCGGAGTCGAAGCCCCCGTCGGTTGGCTCCCAGACGAGGAGTCGCTCGGCTCCCGCCCCGGCCATTGCCGCGGCGAGCTCGGCCAGGCCGTCGGCACAACCGTCGAGCAGGTCGAGTCGCTCGGCGGGGTCCTCGATCCCGAGCTCAGCTGCCAGCCGTCCTGTCGTAGTCGCCGGCCCGGTCACCGATGCGGCAACAACGCGGCCGGGGTAGAGCTCGGAGAGTGTGGCGACCAGGGTCACCGCGGCCCGCGGGCCGTCGAGCCCCGGCAGTGATACGTCAAAGATCTCGGAGGCCTCGTCGATCGCGTGGGCGAGAGCCGCCGGCTCGAGGCTCGTGTCGTGGTGGCTGACGATCCAGTCGGGGCGGCCGAGCGCGAGCGCCTCGCGCAGCGCGTAGGCCCACTTGACCGGATCGGATCGCATCGCGTCCGCCGGCGTCCCGGTGATCCGGGCCGCAACCTCCTGCAGGACCGGCGCGAGGATCATGCGGGCTCCGGGCCGGGCTCGTCCGCAGCCTCCGGCCACTCCCAGGTGCCGAGGAACGGCACGCCCTCGGGCGGATGATCGCGGCGCCAGCCTGCGACGAACTCGTCGTAGCCGCGGCCGCGCTCGAGGCGCGCCTTGCGGGCATCGTCGCGTGCTTGCTCGGTCGCGGGGAGATCGGCGATCTTCGTCTCGGCGTCGTAGACGACCGCGTAGACGGACTCGGCGACGGTCGCCGAGATCAGCCCGCGCCGAAGATCGGTCATCACCTCGACGGGATCCCGCTCGAGCGGATCGCCGTAGCCGCCACCGCCGCCCATCCGTTGAATCCAGAGCTCGCCCTGGCCGACGAGGTCGGCCGGCTTGGCCGGCTCGGTGACCTCGTAAGAGCCGGCGATCGGCTGCTGCTGAGCGAGCTCGATCGCATCGAAGGGGAAGTTCTTGGCGCCCTCGCCGAGCATCTTCAGCATCGCCTCGAGGCCACCCTCCGGCTTGAGCACGGTCAGTGGGAAGCATGGATTTGCATACCCGCCGAACAGGCCCGAGTTGACAGGGAAGCGGCCGCCGCCGGAGGTCACGCCGAAGGCAAACATCGGGCTCTGGTAGAGCATGTACGCCCATTCGACCGAGGCCCCGCCCCTGTACTTTCCGAAGCCGTGGTTGTCGGCGGCGATCCGTCGCCAGAGGCCCAGCAGCGGGACCTCGGTCTCGCGATCTTCGATCTCGCCCCAATCGGCCATCGATGCGAAGAACGGGCCTGCCGCGTGCTCGCCGTCCCGGTTGGAGTGGGCCCCGCCTCCCATCGCATTGAGCTCGACGGAGATGTTCGCCGTCGCCTGCGTGTGCTGCGTGACGCCGCCGTACTGAAGCGTCGGGATCATCGAGAACCACGGCGCGATCACCTCGGTGACGCCGGGATCGCCGAACAGCGCCTTGGTGAAGCAAACGTGAGCCGCCGAGGCCAGGTAGAACATCGTCATCATCGAGAGCGAGGTCGGGTGGTCGGTGGTCGCCGAGAAGACGGACCCTGGCTCGAACTCGAAGTCGACAGCCGAGACGTAGCCGGCATTGCGCGGCAGGTCGGCCCAGATGAAGTTCATCAGGTCGTTGGCGACCATCGACTTCGCCGCGTGCGCCTGCGAGTTGATCGCGCGGTCGATAGCAGGCGCCGAACCGGCGGTGCGCAGGGTCAGCGTCCGGCCCCGCTTCTCGACCTCGCAGTTGACCTTTACGAGACGTGACTCGAGCAGCGTCGAGTCGGAGAAGGCGACGGCGCGGTAGATCCCGTCGGGCCACGTCTCGAGCCGACGGCGGACCTCGGCCTCCGTGTTCTCGAGCGTCGCCCTCAGCGTCGCGATCAGCAGGTCGTCGGAGCGCTCGGCCATCAGATCGTGCAGCCGTTGCTCGACCTTGCGCGCGGCGGCCAGCTTCGAGCGGATGTCGATCAGCCACAGGAGCGGGTCGCGGACGTGGTTCTGGAAGAGGTTGACCGTATCCCGCCGGAGGATGTAGTTCTCGCCGATCTTCATCGGTGGGATCCGCAGCCCCTCCCCGTACGGGGTCGTCGCTCGCGGCGCCAAGCCGCCCGGGTCGTGTGAGGCGCCGTTCTCGCCCTCATGGATCACGGCGCCGACCCAGGCAATCTGTTCGCCCTCCCAGAAGAGGGGCAGCAGGAGGGTGTGGTCGGGGTTGTGAGCGCCGCCGTAGTTGGCGTCGTTGTGGTAGAAGACATCGCCTTCTCGGATCCCGACCGTAGGCTCGTCCTTCCAGTAGCGGTAGATGAACCGCGGCACCGGCGACGCGGCGGCGGAGAAGACGTTGACGCCGCTCGACGTACAGATCGAGAGATCACCCTTCAGCGAGTAGATCCCGACCGTCAGGTCGCCCCACTTGGCGGCGGGCGCGGCGCTCACCTGCTGGAGCATGTCCTTGGCGCTTTCGAGGATCGCCTCGATCCGGTTCTGCGTGACGGTCACCTCGATCGGATCCTCGATCGTGGCTGCGGCACGCTCCTCGCGATCGGTTCGCGGCAGGATGTGGTTGTCGTTGGTGATTTCCGGGTCCGGCCCGTACATGATCGGCGCGTTCTGCAGCAGATCGGCGAAGAACGCCTCACTGTCCACAGCCGGCCTCGACCGCGGGGTTGTCTCAGCGCGGGCCATCGGTCCCCTCCTTGGTCATCGTCAGAAAGCCGAAGTCGTCCATCGCGGCGCGCCAGCCCGGCTCGACCAGGGCAGTGGTGTCTGCCGCCTCGATCACGGCCGGCCCGGCGACCTCGTGACCGGGGCCGAGCGCGGCGTAGTCGTACACGGGCGTAGTCGCGAAGGCGAGCCCGCGCCACCAGCATTCGCGCTCGCCCTTGCGGGCGGCCTCGACGCCCCGGTCGACCGGGGCCAGCTCCCCGGGCTGCCAGGGCTCGCGCGGGACCCAAGCCCGAAGACGAACCGCGTCGATCGAGACCCCGATCTCGCGGGTCAGGGCCAGATCGCCGAAGCGGTCCGAGTACTCCTCGAAGTAGGCATTGATGATCGCCGCGAGATCGTCCGCGATCGTCGATCCGCATCACCGGGCTCGCGATCGTGATCACGTAGAGCTGCCCGGTCGAGCGGATATCGAGCTCGACTGCCATCTCGACCTGGTCGGGTCTCGTAACCCTCGTCGGCGAAGTCGGCATGCGCCTGGACGGTGAACTCGTCGACGATCGCGTTGAAGGCGTCGTAGTCGGTGAAGGTCTGTCCTACGAGTGGGTTGAAGAGCACGAACCAGGCCGAGCGCTCGTAGATGTGGAGCAGCTCCAGCCCGGCTGCACCCGAGGCCGAGAACACAGCGGAGTGCGGCGGGACGACGACCCGATCGACCTGCAGCGCATCGGCGTACCCGCATGCGTGCAGCGGTCCGCCGCCGCCGAAGCTGAAGACGGTGAACTCGCGCGGGTCATAACCCTTCAGCGTCACCTCCTTGAAGATCTCGTTGCCCATCGTCTCGTCGACGACCTGGCGGATCGCCGCGGCCGCCTCGACCACGTCGACCCCCATCGGCTTCGCGATCCGGCGCTCGATCGCGCGCTCCGCGCGGCGCTTGTCCAGCGGCAGCTCGCCGCCGTGGTAGGAGTCGGCGTCGAGGTAGCCGAGCACGAGGTTCGCGTCGGTGACGGTCGGCTCATTGCCGCCCTGTCCGTAGCAGGCCGGCCCCGGCGTCGAACCGGCGCTGCGCGGCCCGACGGCGACGCCCGCAACAGGGTCGATGCGGGCGATCGAGCCGCCGCCGGCGCCGATCGCCTTGATGTCCATCATCGGCGCCTGCACCCGCCACCGGTCGATCACGGGGTTGAACTCGTAGAAGCGGACCGACCCCTGCACGACGACGCCGACGTCGAAGGAGGTGCCCCCCATGTCGCTGGTCACGACCTTCTCGTAGCCCTGCTGCGCGGCGACGTGGCGTGACCCGTAGAGACCGGAGACGGGGCCGGCGTGCACGGTCTTCAGCGGTGTCGTCCGGGCGAGGCTGCCCATGCCGCCGGTGTTGTGGACCATCAGGAGCTGGCCCCTGTAGCCGCGCGAACGAAGGTCGTCGCGGAGCCCGGAGAGGCGGTCGGCGGTCAGACGATGGAGGTAGGCGTCGATGATCGAGGTCATCGAGCGCACGTACTCCCCCGAACGCCGGGAGACCTCATGCGAGAGCACGACCGGGAACCGACCCAGGTAGGCGCTGGGGAACTCCTCCTCGATCACCTCCCTGACGATCAGCTCGTGAACCGGATTGGTGTGAGCGTGAAAGAGGCAGACGACGAAGCCGCGAACGCCCTCGTCGACGAGGTCGTGGATCCGATCGCGGACCTCCTCGCGGTCGATCGGGATCAGCACGGTTCCGGCCCAATCGAGCCGTTCGCGGAGGGCGACGATCTGCTCGGGCTGAACGAGCGGTTCGGGGCGCTTGGCCCGGGCGAGGTCCCGGATCATCGTCGCCGGCAGGCCGTCTCCCCACTGACGGCAGCGCCCGATCGGGACAGCGTCCTCGTGGCCGAGGGTGGTGATCAGCCCGAGCCGGGGGCCGGACCGCTCGATCAAGGCGTTGGTGCCGAGCGTCGTCGCGTAACGGATCGCCTCGGTATCGGCGAGCAGTTGCTCGGGACTAGCCTCGAGCTCGGCGGCGATGTCTTCGACCGCTCGCATGAAGCCAACTGACAAATCGTGGTGCGTGGTTAACGCCTTTGCCTCCGCCACCCGCGAGCCGTTCGTCGCGAAGCAGTCGGTGAAGGTGCCGCCGATGTCGACGTTGATCTCCATCAGCTCGCCACCGGGGTAGCGCGCTGCTTGAGAGCGTCGATATCGATCTCGATGTCGTGCGTGAGCGGGTGACCGGGCGGCAGGTACTCGGTCTCGACCTGGGTGCCGCAGCCGGGGCAGTAGTACTCGAGGATCCGGCACCAGGCGGGATCCGGGGCATAGGTCGCCTCGCCGGCATGACGCTCGAGCCCGGGAGGATGGACCTCGCGTGGGTCGCGATCGCAGATCAGCAGGCCACGCTTGTAGTTCTCGCGCGCCGGACCGATCTCGTGCTGACAGCGCCGACAGTGCCAGCGCTCGTTCTGGACATCGATCTCCAAGTATTCGGTGACAACAACTCGATCGCTCACGCTCATTGAGGACGCTCCAGGGTCAATCGCTCGGCTCCGTATCCATCGACGCGCAGAGTCCAGCTCGGGGGTACCGCAGCGGTCGTCTCCCCCGCCTCGACCAAGGCGGGGCCTCGGACCGTGGCACCGGGGCGCAGTTGGGTGCGATCGTGGACCTCGGTCTCGCTGACGCCGCTGCCGGGCCAGCGGACGTCGATCCTGGCCACCGGCTCCGGCTCGTAGGCGGTTGCGTCCTGCTCAGGCAACTCGAGGTGCGGCATCGGCCGGCTGGCCTCGAGCACGACCGCCTCACCGTCGGGACCCGCCATCGTGTTGAGCTCGATCGTCACCTCACCCTCGCCGAAGCCCTCGCCCCGCATGTCTCGGATCGCCCGGGCCCGCATCGAGCCCTCGTCCGCCGCTTCTGCCGGGGCCTCGTAGATGTGGCGGACATCGGCGGTCGAGGCGCCGAAGGCGCTGAACACCGGGCTGAACGGAAAGGTCAGGACGGAGCGGATCCCAGCCGCCTCCGCGATGCCGGTCGCGTGCGTAGCCCCGTTGCCGCCGAAGGCGAGGATCGTCACCCCGGAGGGGTCGACCCCACGCCGCTCGAGCTCGCCGGCAAGCTCGTCACCCATCTCCCGATGAACGGACGCGCGGATCCTCTCGGCCGCTTCACCGGGCTCGCATACGAGCTGCTCGGCGAGGCCCGCGATTGCCTTGTGGGCAGCCTCCGCGTCGATCGACATCGCTCCGCCAAGGAAGGCCTCAGGGCGCAGGATGCCGAGGACGACGTCCGCATCGGTAACGGTCGGCTCCACTCCCCCAAAGCCGAAACAGGCCGGCCCGGGCTTGGCGCCGGCGCTACGCGGGCCGACACGGAGTTCGCCCGACTCAACGCTGGCGATCGAGCCGCCGCCGGCGCCAAGCGCCCGTAGGTCCGGGAGCTGGAAGGAAAGCTCGACGCCCTCGACCTCACCGCGATCGACCATCGGCAACTCGCCGTCGCGAATCACCGAGACGTCGAGGCTGGTACCGCCCATGTCGAGCGTGACCAAGGTCTCGAGCCCAAAGGTCCCGGCGACGCTGGCGGCACCGAGCATTCCCGCCATCGGGCCGGAGTTGTAGGTCTTGGCGGCGACCGTCCTTGCAACGCGCGCGCAGCCGCCGTCGTTGTGGACGACCAGCAGTGGCTTGCGATAGCCCTGATCCCGCAGGTAGTCCTCGGCGCGGTAGAGGTAGTCGGCTACGGACGGGTGCACGTAGGCGTTGAAGAGGGCCGTCGCGGCCCGGCGCGGGGCGTCTCGATCGCCGGTCAGCTCGCCGGCGAGCAGCAGCGGCACTGCGTCCAGACACTGCCGCGGGTAGTGCTCGCGGAATGTCTCGTCCACCCGGCGCTCGGCGGCAAGCCCGCCGGCGTCGACTGAGATCGAGCAGACGAGCCCGCGGGCGCTGTCGTCAAGCAGCCCCCGAATCGCCTCGACGGTGGCGCGAGCCGATCCGGCACGGTCGCCGTTATCACCGGCGGGCGGGACCGCGCTGATCATCCCGTCATCGATCAGGGGGCCGGCGGCCGCCGCGTCGAAACCATCGTTGGTGAGCAGGCCGAGTCGCGGCCCACTGCGCTGGATCACCGTGTTGGTGCCGACGGTGGTCGCGTACCGCACCGCGTCCGTTCGGGCGAGCATCTCTCCGACGCCAACGCCGAGAGCATCGGCAGCGGCCTCGACCACCTCCTGGAAGCAGACGGCGAGGTCGTGCGGAGTCGTCAGGACCTTGACCGAGTGCGGCTCGCCGTCCGCGACGACGAATCCGTCGGTGAATGTCCCCCCCGTGTCGATGTCGAGTGTGATCGTCATGGGTGATGCGCTGCCCAGGGCGGCGGCGGGAGCACCGTAGCACACTAACGACGCTGCGTCACTAGTTATCAACACGCTGTCAGTTTGCTGCTATTCTGCGGCCGCTCGTGGATCCGGTTCGCTCAAACCCGCCGCCCTCGGCTCGCCCCTTCTCGGATCGTCAGCGGAGGTCAGGATGAGCGGGCGGATCGTCCTGTTCGGCGCGACCGGCTACACCGGTCGGCTCACTGCCGAGGCACTAGCGCGGCGCGGGTGCGAGCTCCTGCTCGTCGGGCGCGACGGTCGGGCTCTGGTCGAGCTTGCCGGGTCACTCCCCGGCGAACCCGCGACGGCACTTGCCGATACGGCCCGCCCCGGGGAGTTGCGGGCGGTGCTCACCCCCGACGACGTTCTTCTCAGCACCGTCGGCCCATTCGCGCAGTTCGGCGCGACGGCACTCAACGCGGCGATCGAAGCGGGCGCGACTTACATCGACAGCACCGGCGAGTCCGACTTCATCCGTGATGTCTTCGAACGCCACGGCGAGGCAGCTCGTGATGCCGGCTCGGCGCTGCTGCCGGCGATGGGCTACGACTGGGTTCCCGGCAACCTCGCTGGAGCACTCGCGCTCAGCGACGCAGGCAGCCGCGCGACCCGGCTCGAGATCGGCTACTTCACCACCGGCCCGTCGCCGCTACTCGGCGGGCTCAGCGGTGGCACGCGGGCGTCCGCGGGCGGCGCACTCGTCACCCCGGGCTTCAGCTTCCGCGATGGCCGGGTGGTCTCGGAACGGATGGCCAGGACGCTGAGGACGTTCGAGGTCGACCGCAAGCGGCGCTCCGCCGTCTCGGTCGGATCGAGCGAGCACTTCGGCCTGCCCCGCCACCACCCTGAGCTCCGCGAGCTCGACGTCTACCTGGGCTGGTTCGGTGTGCTGTCACGGTCGGTTCAGGCCTTCACGGCGGTCGCGCAGGCCCCGGGGATCCGCGGGCCGCTCACCTCGGCCATGCGACGATTGCTTAAGGGATCCTCGGGCGGTCCCGACGCGGCGGCTCGCTCGATGACCGGCTCCCACATCGTCGCCCGAGCTCTCGACGCCGACGGCGAGTTGCTGGCCGAGACCCACCTCGAGGGTCAGAACGGATACTCGTTTACCGCCGAGATGCTGGCCTGGGCGGCGGAGCGGGCGCTGGCAGGCGAGATCGCGGGATCGGGCGCGCTTGGACCGGTCGAGGCGTTCGGCCTGGTCGGGCTCCAGCGTGGTTGTGCCGTAGCCGGAATCCGTCCCGTCGGGGCGAAGCCCGCCAGGGCCGTCCTCGCCGGATGACCTCAGAATCTGCAAGCAGCGCTCGTGATCAACTCGGAAAGGACCCTCGATGCCGTCTGTGACATCCAGCCGTAAGGCGACCCCGCCGAAGGACCTCGAGGAGCGAGCCCGATGGGGATTCGGGCTCCTGGCCGAGCGCGATCTCAGCCAGGCCACCGATATCTGGGCCCACGATGCCGTCGATCACTTCCTCGCCGTCGGCGACGCAGTCGGCCGTGACGGGATCGTCGAGTTCTTCGAGGAGCTGTTCGCCGCCCTGCCTGACTTCACAGTCGAGATCGAGCGGGTCGTTACCCAAGAGCCGCTGTTGGTCGTCCAATGGCATGGGTCGGGCACCTTCTGCGGCAAGCCCTTTCAGGGCGTGCGGGCCACGGGGCGGCCGGTCAGCTTTCGCGGCTGCGATGTCGTCGTGACGGACGCGGACGGCCTCGTCACCGACAACACGATCTACTGGGATGGAGCCGAGTTCGCGCGCCAGATCGGCATGCTGCCGCGCAAGGACTCGGGGGCCGACCGAGTCCTGATCCACGCCTTCAACGCGGTCACGTGGTTGCGCACGCTCGGCGGGCGGCGCCTGCCAAGTCGGCCCTGAAAGAGCTGGGTACCGTCCGGCCGTGATCAGCCGCCGGTGCCGGGCGGCCCGTCGCCGGGATAGACGGTGGCGACCCAGATCCCCTCGATGATCCGGGAGACAGCGAGGTTGGAGGGCCCGTTCTCGCCGAATCGCTCCGAGAGGTAGTTGATGTTCATCAGGATCAGGGCGCGCGCGGTCTCGGTCGGATTGACGACCTGGTTGAGCCCCGCGCGCCGCTCCCGCCTGAGCATCCGCGCAACCTGCTCGATGTAGTCCTGGACGATCCCCCTACGGAAGAACTGCTGGGCCGCCTCGTCGTGGTAGCTGGCCTCGTTCATCGCCCGCAGCACGTGGCTGTGGTCGTGCCAGATCCGGACCACGGAGCGCAGGCCCTTGCGCATCGCCTCGCGCCGGTCGCCACCCTCGGTCTCCAGCCACAGCGCCGTGGCGGCGAACATCTCCTCCGCAACCCGCGCGACGAGCGCCATGACGAGCTCGTTGCGATCGGCGAAGTAGTTGTAGAAGTTGGAGCGCTGCATCGCCGTGCGATTCATCAACTCCTCGACCTCGAGGTCGCGAAAGTCGAGCTCGCGCAGCATCGTCTCGGCAGCGTCGAGGATCTCCCGCTGCGCGTCCTCGGGCCGCCGCCGGACCCGTTTCCTCCTCGAACCGCTCTCTGCCATCGCCGCGATCAAGCCTAGTGGCCCGACCACCGGCCGCCAGCGCCGGTCCTCGAGCGGGCGGCGCCCGACGAACCGACTCGGTCGGAGGCGGTGCCGACGCTGCTGGTACTTTGATATAGATTCAGTCTCATCATCCCTACCGAGAGGTCACAGATGCGCTTGTCCTCGCTCACCTACGCTGCCGAATACTGGCTTGCTCCAGAACGGTTCTTCGACCGAACGACGCGACTCGGGGACCGCTTCCTCTTCAACCTCCCCGGCGCCGCCGACGCGCTCTGCACGACGAGCCCGGACGACGCCAAGAAGATCTACAGGACTTCTAACAAGACCCTGCAGCTCGTGCCCGCGATGGACAAGTTCACGCCGCATCACGCCGTTTTCGGGGAGCACACCCTGATCAGCATGGAGGGCGACGAGCACCTGAAGAACCGGCGTTTCTCCAACCCCCCCTTCCACGGCGAGGCCCTGCTGAGCTATGAGCAGGCAATGGTCCGCCTGACCGAGAAGGCGTTGGCAAGCTGTCCCATGGGCGAGGAGATCAGCTTCCGCGACTGGTCCGGGCCGATCGCGCTTGACATCGTCGCCGAGGTCATGTTCGGGGTCGCCGACGGGCAGCGGGCCGAGCGCGTCCGCGAGGCCGCGATCGCGTGGCTCGATTCGATCCGGAGCACGCGGCTCGCGATCCAGACGGCCTGGGCAACGAGCCGCGGCGGCAAGTGGACCGGCAACTACGACGAGATCACGAACGCCCGCCTCGCGGTCGAGGCGCTGATCCAGGAGGAGATCGACGAGCGACGCCGGAACGGGGACGATGAGCCGCGGGACGTCCTCGGCATCACCCTCGCCGTCCGTGATGACGAGGGTGAGCCTCTTCCCGACATAGCCGTCCGCGAGCAGACAGCTGGGCTGCTGATCGCCGGGTATGAGACCACGAGCCAGACGCTCTCCTGGCTCGGCAACGAGATCACCCGTGAGCCCGAGCTGCTCGAGCGACTGACGGCATCCGCGCAGGGTGACGACCCCGCCTGGATCGACGCGACCATCTACGAAGTTCTGCGGATGCACCCCCCGGTGATGTTCAACATCCGCTACGTGGCGAGGCCGTTCGCGCTCGACGACGACACGGAGCTCGAGCCGGGGCGGATCGTGATGCCGTTCACCTATGCCTTGCACCGACGGCCCGACCTCTACCCCGACCCTGATCGCTTCCATCCCAAGCGATTCCTCGGCAAGCGGCCTGGAACGTACGAATGGATTCCGTTCGGAGGCGGTACTCGCCGCTGCCTGGGCGCCAACTTCGCAATGTTCGAGGTCCGCGTGATCCTGCGCACGATTCTCCGGCACGCACGCTTCCGGCCCGCGGACACGCCGGTAGAACCGCCCGTGCGGATGAATATCTCCCTCGTCCCCAAACACGGAGGGCGGGTTGTCCTCGACGCCGCTTGAGTACCCGGCGGCATATGGTGGGCGCGTGGAAGCCGCGCGCCCGACCACCGACGAAGTCGGCGAGCGGATCGTCGCGGCCGCGCTTGCCTGCTTCGAGGAGGTAGGGATTCGGCGGACGTCGATGGAGGACATCGCCCGCGCCGCCGGCGTCGGCCGGATGACGGTCTTCAGGCGCTTCGAGAGCAAGGACCGCCTCGTGCAGGTCGTCCTAATCGCCGTCGTCGGGGGAGCCACCGAGCGCGTGCGCTCCGCGTTCTTCGCTGAGAGCGAGTTGGAGGCCGGCATCACCGAGGCCCTGATGGTCGCCGTGCGAACGCTGCGTGATCACCCGCTTTTCGTCAAGGTGGTGCGAACGGAGCCCGAGGCGTTCCTGCGGACGCTGACCGTCGACGGCGCGTCCGTGATCGCCGTCGTGCGGCGTTCGGTCGCTGACTGGCTCGGCGCCAGCGGCGGCGGGCCACTCCACGACGAGGACGCGGAGATGGTCGCGGAGACCGTGACGCGGCTGGGGATGTCGCTGATCCTCAGTCCCGGCGGTCCGATCCCGCTCGAGGAAGACGAAGGGATGCGCGGATACATCGGCCGCTACATCGCCCCCGGAGTCGCGCTGCTCGCTGCCGAGTAGGCTCGTCACGGCCAGGCCTCAGGGATCGGCGCGGTGCAGACGAGGGAAGTACGCGGTCGTGCCCCGATAGTTCCAGGGGCCCTGCACCTTGCACGGCGGGGCCCCGGTGCCTGGAGGGATCACGGGGACCGTCTGCGGGTTGTCGAGGTTGTCGCAGGACCACGCGTCCGGCGTCGTGGTCCCGATCGAGCCCAGCGAGCCTGGCTCCGGATACTGATTCTGGCGGCTCGTCGGGAGCGGTTCCTCCGCGCCGGCGAGCATCTCGTTCCAGATCATCGGCACGGCGCGGGCGTAGTGCAACTCGGTCCCGTTGGGCCCAGGAACGTAGGAGTTGCCAAGGCCGGCGAGATTGGCCGCCGGCGCCGCGATGAAGTTCGGATCCGTGGCCGCGAACTGGACCGCCGGAACGAGTTCACGAAGCGCCGGATACAGGGCGCGGGTTGCCGGGCGCAGCGCTTGAAGCGTGCCCGCCAACCCGGGCAGCCCGCGTTCTCCGGCGCGGAGCGTCGGCGGCAACTCGTCGAACAGCTTCCGGGCGTCAGGCAGCAGACGGCTGCTGCTGGCCAGTGCCGGCTCGAGCAGCGGCGCCGCGGGCTTGATCGCAGCGACCGCGGCGGCCAACTCGGTCGAGGCGCCGGAGACCGCGTCCCCGGTCCGTCGCGTCTCCTCGAGGAAGCCGGGCAGCGCTGCGACAATCGCGCTGAGCTGATGCTGTCGGCGCGCGCTGGTCGCGAACAGCGAGTCGCCGGATGAGATCACGGCCTGGATCGCGCCCTGCTGTGATCCCGCCTCCGAGAGCACGGCCCCACTGTCTCTGATCAGCGAGCCGATCTCGCCCCGCTGGGCCGCCGCGAGCTGAGCGAGGTCGGCGACTTCGGCCGAGGCCGGAGCTGCCTGCCCGACGGCATCGGAGAAGTCGAGGCTCCTGCCATCGACCGCCGCCGAGAAACCGGCTATCAAGCGGCGCAGGTCATCACGGGTCGACGGGTCGAACGCCGCGAGGAAGTCATCGAGGGTCTGGGGCGTCGTGACGTTCTTGGCCGGCAGCGCCCCGCCCTCCGGAATCGGGTCCGCCCCCTCGTCGCCGAAGGCGATCTCGAGGTAGGCCTCGCCCAGCAACGACTTCGCCCGCGTCGTCACTCGCGCGTCGGCGTGCACCGGTGCGAATTGGGGGTCGAGCTCGACAGTGATCTGGGCCTTGCCGCCTTCCGTGCCGGTCTTGACGACCCGGCCGACGTCGATGCCCGCCGCCCGCACGGCCGCCCCTGGTTGCAGGTTCGCCGCCTGCGGCGTAAGCACGGTGAAGCGATAACCCTCGGCCTGCAGCGGCAGTGACCCGCCGATGTGCGACCAGGCGAGGATCGTCAGCACCACGGTCAACAGCGCGAAGCCGATCGGCAGGATCAGCAGCTTCGGATTCCCCATCCTGGTCCGCATCAGCCGTTCCCGTTCCCGTTCCACCGGCGTCACAGAGAGGCGTCACCTCGAGGATCTCGCCCAGCAGTGGCCCGAGGCCGGGCACGCCGCGGACCAACCCGCAGCTGACGAAGGCCGTCGCCCGGATCATTGAGCCGTTGGCGTCGGCGATCGAGCTCGCCGAGACGATGTTGTGAGCCGTCCACGAGAGCCAGAAGAGCAGGCCCTCGTCATCGCCCGGCGGGTTGTACGTGACCTCGTTCACCACGTATGTGAGCGTGCGGACGATCGCGTCCAGGTTTGGGGCGACGGTGTTCAGGTCCTTGGTTGCCGCGCCGAGCTTTGTGACCACAGGGGTCGCGTCATGGGCGAACGGGCGAACGTCGTCGCGTAGGGCGTCGGCCGTGGTCGCCGCGAACGGTCCCGCCGCGTTGAGGGCCGCGGGCAACGCGTGCGCCGCCGGGGTGAGCTGCTCGAGTGTCGGCGGGAGTCCCTTGGCGAGGGCGTTGACGCTCGGCAACAGGCGCTTGGCGATACCGAGCGTGCGCGGCAGCTTCGCGATGGCCGCGCTGAGCTGGTCGTCCTCGGAGGAGATCGACTCGAGCGTCGCGTTGCCGGCTACGACGAGCTGCGTCAAGCGCCCATCCTTGGAGGCCGCGCGGGCAATGGTGGCGATATTCGAGACCAGGCGCCTGATCGAGTCGCGACGCGCGTCGAGAGCTTCCGTCAGCAGGCGCAGCTGGCCGGTCGTCGGCGCCAGGGCCGCCAGGGTCTTGCGCATGTTCGGGCCCTCGGTACGGGTCCCTGCGCCGACGCCGGTGATCAGACTCGTCAGGAAGGAGCGCGTGTCGCTGTCGAGGGCGAGCAGCAACTCGTCCAGATCGACGGGCGACGCCGTTTGCTCGATCGGGATCAGGCCGCCGTCACCGACGGAGCCGGTCCGGCGTGTGCCCGGATCGAGGACGAGCTCGAGATCCTTGAGGGGAGAGATTGGGCGCAGGACCGCCGAGGCGTCGTTGTAGACCTCCGGCAGGTCGCCGCGATCGATCGTCAGCGTGACCTGCGCCAAGCCATCCTTGAGCTCGAGTCCTGAAATCACGCCGACCGGTACGCCCGCCACCTTGACGGGCTGCCCGCTGCCCGGGGCGACTCCGTCCGCGGATGGCAGCTGGACCTTGAGCGTGTAAACGTCCTGGGTGGGGTTCGGGAAGCGCTGGTGCAGCAGGATGTAGATCGCCACCGAGCTCCCGGCGACGGCCAGTACGACAAGGGTCACGACGATGCCGAGGTGCTGACGCCAAACCTTGCGGTTCATTTGCCGCCCCTTCGGTTCGCCCTTTTGAGCTTGGCGAGTGCTGCCTCGAGTCGCTGCGGCGTCAACGCGGGCGTCAACGCGGGCCGCGGGGGAGCATCGACCGGAGTCTCAGTCGCCAGTGGGCCGGTCTGCTGACGCTGAGTCAGGTCTGGGAGCCGCTGGCTGCGGCAGTCGACGCCCGGCTGCCAGTCCAGCGAGGTTCCGGGCCCGAGCCAGATCGGCGCCACTCCGGCGATGTCCGGCGCGGCGCCGGCAACCAGCTTTCCGAAGGGTGGCACTGCCGCCGTGAGCGTCTTCTCCCCGGCAGCCACGTTGACACGCAGGATCCTGCCGTTGGCGTCGAACGACGGGTTCGCGGCCGAGAGATTGGCGAACGCGTGCACAAGATCCTGGTAGACCGGGCGACCGGTCGCATGCAGAGGGTCGGGCACCTGCATGTTCAGGGTCGGGATCACGTTGTCGCGCAGACAGGTCCCGATCTGGTCGACGAATGGGAGCATCCCCTGCGCCAGCGACTGCAGGCGCGGCAACCGTCGGGCGAGGGGCCCGAGCTCGGCGACGAGCGGCGGCAGCTCGTTGGGGCGGGAGGCCAGATCCACCTGCTCGACGAGTCGGGCGAGAGGCGGTAGTGCCGGAGCGGCCGCGGCTAGCGCCGGGCGCAAGTCGACCGCGAAGCGCCGCAGCTTGGGCAGCGCCACGTCGAGGCGCGCGAGCGTACCGGGGGCATCCCGTAGAACCGGGCTGAGCCGGCGGATACTCGCTGCCAGCGAGCCCTCGGAATCGGTGAGCGCCGCCCCGACCGACGAGATGTTGGCGGAGATGTCAGTGAGCGCCGCTGGAGCCCGCGAGAGCTGGCCGGTGACATCGGCCGAGCTCGACGTCGCAGCCGCGAGATCCCCCGGCCGCCGGCCCCGTGCGCTCTCGGAGACGCGCGTGATCGCGACGAGCGATGAGTCCAGCTCGCGCACCGCATGCTTGAGGTTGTGCGCGCCCGACGGCGCCCCGGACTCGGGGCCAAGCGCAAAGGCGAAAGCCTTCAGGCTCGAGGTGAGACCCTCCCGAACCGGCTTCTCGAAGACGTCGAGGGCCTGATCGAGCTGCACGGCGCCGCTCGTCTGGGAGACCGGGATCGTTGCCCCCTCCTCGAGCTCGGGGGCGAGCGGGCTGCCCGGCGAAAGGTCGACGTAGAGGTTCCCCTCGAGCGCCAGGCGCGGCTTGAGCGCTGCGGTCGCATCGGCGCGAATCGGCAGCGCATCGTGGTCGAGCTCCATCTCGACGATCGAGGTGTCGTCGGGACCTGCGGAGACGCCGGTCACCTTGCCGACCGTGATGCCGGCGATCCGGACCGGGTTGTCTGGTCGAACCTGGGTCGCATTCCGGACCTGTGCGTTCAGCTCGAAGTGCGAGGCGAAGGGGTTGAGCGAACCGAAGATGAGCGCGGCAATCAGCGCGAAGACGGCGATACCGATCAGCGCGACCGAGCGATCGCTGATCCGGCGACTCCGGGGGCCTCGACGATCGCTGCCGCCCACGTTCACTTGGACTCACCCGGGGAGTCGTAGAGGCCGGCCTTGCGGGCCTTCTCGGCGACACCGGGGGGCTGGCTGGTGTCGCGGAAGTGGTTGTACTGCAGGCCGGGAGGATTGCCGCGGTTGGGGTCGGAGGCGCTGTAGGGCTCGTTGTTGGTCTCGCACTCCTTCGCGTTCAGGTTGGGCACCGCATTGACGTTCAGGTCGGGAGAGATCTGGGAGTTCTGGAAGAGCTCGTTGGTCGCCCCCAGCGTGGTCACGCTGACGAACTCGAAGGCTCCCTCGGCGGTGCCCGTCGCACCCAGAACCGACCCGGCGTTCTCCGAGAACACGCCAAACAGATTGCAATAGACCTGAGCGGGCGTAAGCACCGAAAACAGCTTGTCGAGCGGGTTGTTGAGCTCGGTCAGCAAACGCACCGACCCGTCCGCGGGCGCAATCCGCGAGAGGTGCGCCGTCGCATGGAGCGCCGCACCGAGATCGCTGCCAAAGCGAGGTACTTCCCGCAGCGGCTGGCGCGCCGCCTGGAGGGTCGAGTCGAGGCCCGCCACCGTGTCGTCGGCGAGCCGTACCCCTGGTCGCAACTCGGTGGCGATCGTCGTCAGGCCTCGCAGCGAAGGCTCGATCTGCCGCAGCGCGCGCGTGGCCGAAGCCTCCGCCGGCTGCAGGGCCTGGAGCGAGGTGGAGAGCGCTTTCGGATCGCGATCGAGTGCCTCGAACGTGGTGGCTGAGTTGCCGAGCAGCGAGCCGAGCTGGCCCGCGACGGGGTCGATCGCTGCGATCGTCGCCTCGTAGCCCCGCAACATGCGGGCCAGCTCGGTCTCCGGTGCCGCGAGGGTTCGTAGCGTTTGTCCGGCCGGAGCCATCAACCGCGCTGAGTTCCCGATGGTCCGGCCCAGATCTTGCCCGCGCCCGGCGAGCCCCTGGCCGGTCTCGGCAAGCGCGTTGCGGATCTCGTTGCGGGTCGCCTCGTCGAAGATGTCGAGCAGGTCGGTGATCTGCACGGTCTTGTTCGCATTGCGCAGCGGAATCAGCCCCTCGGTGCCGATCGTGTTCGGGCTCTGGCCCGGATACAGCTCGACGAAAGCTCCGCCGATGGGCGATCCGGTGCGGACCTGGACGCGTGTGTCCGCCGGCAGCGGCCCGACCGAGGGCTCGAGCCGCAGCTCCAGCCGGGCCCGAGGCGGTGGATCGTCGGGGGCAGAGACAACCTCGATCCGATCGACCTGCCCGACTCTGACGCCGCCGATCCGGACCGGGTTGTTGACGACGAGCTTCGCGGCGTCCGGCACCTCGACGTTGACGCGATACCAGGACTGCAGGGGAAGGCCTCTGTTCGCCCGGTAGGAGACGACCCCGATCGCCAGCACGGCCGCGATCGCGATCAGCCCGACCAGCGCCCGGCGGCCGGCCGATCCAAACGTTGGTGCGCGACCCGAACCCATCAGTTGCCCAACAGGAAGCCGAGAAGATCGTCGACGGCCTTGGCCGGCGGCAGCGCCTGGTGGAGCTTCGGGCCCTTCCCTGAGCCGGCGGGATCCGGCGAAGGCGTATGGCCTTGTCCCTTCCCCGGCTGCCGGCCGCCGGGGCCGGTGCCAGGGGCAGGGCCGGTGCCAGGAGCAGGAGCAGGGTGGGACCCGGCCCCCGGAATACCCTGGGGCCTGGCCTGGCCGTCGCGGCCGATGGGCGAGTGCTTCCCCCGCTGAACGCCGGTGCCGGCGCGGTCCGCCTTGGACCTTGCCGCGGTCTTCGCCTTGTCAGCCCCGGCCTGCACATCGAAGCGTCCGTTGCATCCCTCGGCGCTTGGTGTGGCCAGGCACGGGGTGGCGGTCAGCTGGGCAGTGACGAGATGGCCGAGCTTGTCGTAGTTCGCGGTCAGCGAGCCGATCACATAGAGGAAGTTGAGGAAGCCCTCGAACGCGCCCTGATCACGGCTGCTGATGGCGAAGTCCCTGACCAGCCTGACCGGCCGCCCGGCGCCCGCCGCGAACTTCTCAAGGTCACGGACGACGGGAGCCGCAAGCCCGGCTGCCCGCTGGCCCTTGTCGGTGGCGTCGGCCAGCGACGCGACTGCGGGAGTCGCATCGGAGGTGACCGGGGGGATCAGGCGCGCGAGCTCGGTGACATCGGGGGCGGCGGCTCGCAGATCCGGCAACAGAGGCGTGATCGCATCGGAGGTACGACGAAGCTCGCCGAGCGAGCTGTTCGCGGTACCGAGCAGCGACGGCAGATCGCGGATGCCCGCACGCAGCCGCCCGCGGGCCTGGGCCGTGGTCGCGACGAGATCGGCTGCGCGGCCAACGAATGCCTTGATGTTGCCCTTGCGGTGGGCGAGCTCGCCGACGACGTGATCAGTCTGGGAGACCGCCCTCGAGAGCTCCCCACGCTGGTCATTGACGATCCGGAGAACGCGCTCCGCCTGCGCAAGCGTGGGATTCGCCCGCCGGAGGATCTCGTTGATGTCATCGGCGCGGCCCGTGAGGCCGATGCCGAGCTCGTTGAGGAGCAGACGCAAACGGTCGCTCGCCGGCCGCGCGAAGATGTCGAGAACGTCCTGAACGGTGATCGGGACAGCAGTGTGGGTGACATCCACGGTCGGAACACCCCCGGGATCCGCGGCCGGAGGCTGCAGAGCCTCAGCCCGCGTGCCCGGCTTGCACTCGACGAACTTCTCCGAGATCAGGCTCTGCGGCAGGATCTGGCAACTCGCGTCCGCCCTGAGCGGCGTCTGGCCCGGCTTCAGCTCCAGTGAGACCCTTGCCTTGAAGCCCTTGGTCAGCGCGACGTCGGTGACGGTGCCAACCTGCACACCCGCCTCCTTGACGAGGAGACCGGGCGCGAGGCCGTCTGCGGTGTCGAAGATCGCGTCGAAGTGGTACGGCTCGTGTCCTCCGGAACGCGTGCTGGCCAACACGACCGCCCCGGCTCCAACGATCAGGGTGATAGCAAGCAGGCGCCTCATGGGTGCCCCTGGGACGGGTCGCAGAGGTCGGGGTCCGGAACCCACGGGTTCGACCCGTCCGGCGCTGGCGGGGCGGCGCTGCCCGGGCACGGCGCTGTATTGCCGGTGTGCAACTCGAAGCCGGGCGGGTCGGGGATGTTGACGAGGCGACCGAGGCCGCTCAGCGTTCCCGAGCTCGACCCCGCCAGCAGCAGGCGACCGTAGTGGCCGAGCTTGTCATAGCTCGAGGAGGCCACGCCGCCGAGCCCACCGAAGACGCCGAGGATCAGATCCGGGGTGTACACGCGCAGCGCCTCGAGGATCGGTATCGAGCCGCTGAGGGCTTGGCCGGCGCTGAGCAACGCAGGCTCCGCTGCCTTCGCCAAGGGCTTGAAGCCCGCGAGCGAGCGATTGAGATCGGGCAGTAGCGCCCGGGTCTGCTCGACCAGCGGCAGGGCCTGACGGGCGGCCGGATCGAGCGCCCGCAGGGTCCGTGTCAGCGGTTGTGCGGCGTCGGGCGTGAGGCGGAGATCGGCCCGAACGGCGGGCAGCGCCGAGCGGAGGCGGCCGAACGTCCGCTGCGTACCGCGCAGGACCGGGGCGAGCCGCTCCAGGTCATCGGCGAACGCCCGCTGCTCTGAATTCACGGCGTTGAACACGCGAGCGGTGTTGACAAGCGCCCCCTGCACCTCCCCGGGGCGCGAGGCCAGGGCAGCGGCAGTCGCGGAAGCGGTCGAGATCAGCTTTTGCAGCTCGGCATCGTCGGAGTTGAGCTCGTGTGCGAGCCCTCCGACCTGGTCGAGTGCGGGCGCCGCCTGGTGAATCAGGCCGCTGTAGTAACTGGAGCCCGATCCGGCAAAGACCTCAGCGCTGTGGGCGATCAGTTCTTGGAGGCTCCTGCGCGCCTGGGGATCGAAGGCGCTGAACAACGCATCGAGGTCGACGATGCCGCTTGTCTCCGTCAGCCCCAGGGTTCCGCCGTCGGGGATGTCGTCGGCGGGGACCGGAGACGGCGTCAGCGCGACGTATCGGCTCGTCACGCCGGCCGGGCCAACCGCCCGGATCGACGCCCGTACGCCACGCTGCAACGGAACGTAGTCGGAGTCGGTGATCTCGAGCTCGATGTCGGCGGTGCCGTCGTCGGCCAGGCTCAGCGAGGAGACCGTCCCGACTTTGCGACCGGCGACCTCGACGACGGCGCCCTTGACGAGCTGGCCCGCGTTCTCGAAGCGGGCGTGAATCTCGTAGGGGTGATCCGACGTGAGTAGCAGCAGGACGACGGCCGCAACGACGGCCGCCAGCGCAACAACCGCGGCCACCTTTGCTCGCCCTCGCGGACCTTCGCTCATCCGCCGATCGGCAACCGGGCGTTGCCTCCCCAGAACAACTCGCTGGTCAGGATCCCGATGATGTGGATCCCGATCAGGTTGACCAGCATCGCCGTCGCTGCGGCCCGCCCGACGCCCACGGGACCGCCCTTGGCGAAGTAGCCATAGAAGCAGCCGACGAGGACCACGTACCCGGACATCAAGACGCCCTTGATCGCCGCGAAGAGAAAGTCCGTCGGCGCCTGGAACTTCCAGAAGAGCTCGAGAAAGCCACCCGATGACACCTCGCCGAGCTGCACCACGACGGCGATGTAGGAGCCGAAGTAGCCGACCGCGAGGGCCAGGGGAAAGATGAAGGGAAGCACCAGCAGCAACGCCATCAGGCGGGTCCCGGCGAGATAGAGGCGCGACTTGATCCCCATCACGTCAAGCGCATCGACTTCGTCGGAGATCCGCATCGTGCCGAGCTCGGCCACGTACCCCGTACTGACCTTGGCCGCCATCATGTAGGCGAACGCGTAGGGGACAAGCTCGCGCAGGTTGCCGAGTCCCGCAAATGCGCCGGCGACCGCCGGAGCACCGATCGTCCGTGCGCCATAGACGCCTTGGATTCCGAGCACCAGGCCGAGCGAGAAGGCAAGGCCCAAGAGGACGAGAAGCGAGCCGTTGGCGAGTAGCTGCGCCTGCCGCAGGGACTCGCCGAAGTACGGCACGATCCGCGGGCTCAGCGTCGACCGGATGATCCCCACGCACCAGGCGAGGGCACGGCCGAGCCCGTCGAGCCCGCTGCTGACCGGGGCGCTCATCGAACCTCCGAGAGCAGTGGGTTCGAGGCCAGCAGAACCTGACCGAAGAGATAGTCGATCGCACCGATCAGCAGGAAGCTGATCACGACTGCGTGGTTGACGGCGCGCCCGACGGCCTCGGACCCGCCGCTGACCGACATGCCCTTGTAACAGCACACCGATGCGATCACGAGGCCGAACAGGAAGCACTTGACGTAGGCGCCGGCGAACTCGATCGGATTCGCAGCCGCCCAGAATCCGGCGAAGAACGGTCCCAACGGCGCGTGATTCTGAATCTCGACGAGCGCGGCGCCAGCCGTGCCGGCGATGATCGCGAAGATGTTGAAGAAGAGCGCCAGTAGGACGATTACGAGAAAACGGGGGACGACGACCGTTCGGACGACGTCGACACCAAGCACCGACAGCGCGTCGAGCTCCTCCCTGACCTTGCGGGCGCCAAGGTCAGCGGTGACCGAGGTGCCGATTACGCCAGCAGTCACGATGGCGACCACCAGGGGCGCGAATTCGCGAACGATGAAGATCGCGTAGAGGCCGCCGAGCCTGTCGAGGGCGCCGACCAGCTCCAAGAAGCCTGCGCCCTGAACGCCTGCGGGCCCAAAGGCAAGGGCAAAGGCGGTGATCAGAATCGCAGCGGACGCCCGCTTTGCCGCGAACCTGAACTCCGCGACGAGCTCGGCACCGTATTCGAGCGGCGGCGCAACGATCCCACGAAAGATCTTGCCGGTGAGCACAACCGCAGCACCGACCTCCAAAACGGGGCCGGGAACGACCGTGGCAAGGCGGTTCGCCGTTCCCGGGGACATCGCAGGGCGCACGGGAGAGCCCCGCGGCGGCAACAGGGCCGTGCGGGCACCTGGCCCCCGCATCTTGTCCACATGGGCCACGCGTCTCTCCCGACTTTCGGCCTCTCCGTTGATGCGATGCGGTCATAACGACACCGCGTTGATAGATCGTGGCACAGCGACTATCCTGGCCGCAAGTGGGAACCGTGCATCTTGGCTTGGCGATGATGCCGGTGATCGCTGGCCTCGTCGGCTATGGCACCAACTGGGTCGGCATCAAGCTCATGTTTCAGCCGACGGAGTTCCGGGGCATCCGGGTCGACGCCGCGCGGCCATGGACGCGGCTGCTGCCTCGCAAGCTCCGATCGCTCCCGGGCGTGGCTGACGCCGGCATCGGCTGGCAGGGCATCATCCCGTCGCGGGCAAGCAAGATCGGCAGCCTCGCCTTTGACACCGGCATCGGTCGGATCGCCGACCCGACCGAGTTCTTTCGGGAACTCGAGCCCGACCAGCTCGCGCTTGAGCTTCTAGAAGGGTCCGGCGCGGAGATCAGGGCGATCACCGAGCGGCTTGCCGAGGAGCGCTACCCCCTGGTCTGGGAGAGCCTGCCCACGGCCGGGCGCGAGCTCGTGCACGCGCGGGTCGCAGCCGAAGCGCCGCGGATCGTCTCCGGGCTCGCGGCCGACGTCGAGGCGAACCTCGAGCAGATCTTTGATCCGAAGCTGATGATCATCCGCCGGATGAGCACCGAGCCTGAGCTCGCGAGCAAGCTCTCGAAGGCGGTCGGGGAAAAGGATCTCGTCGTCGTGATTCGGCTCGGGCTTGTGTTCGGAGCCCTCTTCGGGGTTGTCCAGGCGTTTCTATACGGGTGGCTCGAGGCCTGGTGGCTGCTCCCGGTCGGTGGCGTGATCGTCGGCTCTGTCACGAACTACCTGGCACTGAAGCTGCTCTTCCATCCAATGGAGCCCCGGCGGATCGGGCCGATCACGATCCAGGGCAGCTACATGAAGCGGCAGCCGCAGGTCGCCGCAGGCTACGCGCAGCTGGTCGCCGAGGATCTGATGGGGCCGGAGCAGGTAGCTCATGAGCTGCTCACGGGCCCCAACTCCGACCGCGCCGTGGCCTTGCTCGACTGCCGCCTCGGGAACCGCGATCGACCGGCTGCTGGGCCCAGGAGCGGAGATCGCCAGACTGGTCGCCTCTGAGCAGTACGCCGAGATGAAGGCAGCGGCCGCTAGCGAAACCCTGGCCTCGGTCCCCGAGCTGCTCTCGACTGAAGCCGCGAGACATGGCGCAGCCCGGCAGACGCAGCGGGTCGAGGCGCTACTCCGACGACGCCTCGAGGAGCTTCCCCCCGAGGACTACGCGAACCTGATCATGGGCGTTATCGAGGAGGATGAGTGGCTCGTGTACCTGATGGGCGCCGTGCTCGGCGGAGTCGTCGGCGTCCTACAGCTCGGCCTGCTGATTTGAGGGGTCGACAGGGGCGGTGGATCTGTCCGTTTGATGACTGTGGCTGCCTAAGCCCAAGCTCCTCGGACAGCGGCGCGATTGCCGCCTCGTCCTCGGTACCGCCGCGGTCCCGCCGCGCGGCTTTGCTGCATAGTCTGGTCAACCGACGGAAGGGAGCGATGCTCAAGGGCTTCAAGGAATTCATCATGCGCGGCAACGTCGTCGACCTTGCGGTTGCCGTGGTCATCGGCGCCGCCTTCACGGCCGTCGTCAACTCGATGGTCGCTGACCTGCTGACGCCAATCGTTGCCGCGATCTTCGGCGAGCCGGACTTCTCCGCGCTCAGCTTCACGATCAACGGCAGCGCCTTCAACTACGGCAACTTCCTCAATGCCGTGTTTGCCTTTCTGACCGTCGCCGCGACGATCTACTTCTTCGTCGTCGTGCCGATCAACAAGCTCAAGCGGCCGGCCGAGGCGACGACGCGCAAGTGCCCCGAGTGCACGAGCGAGATCCCGCTCGCCGCGCGCCGCTGCCCGCTGTGCACGGCGCAGATCCCGAGCGCCGGGGCGCCGGCCTGATGAGCCGCGAGGCGCCGGCGGACACCCGGCTGTGGATCGGCGGCGAGTCGGTCGCCGGCAACGGACCAGTTCTCGACGTCGAGAACCCCTTCACCGAGACGACGGTGGCGACGGTCGGCTCCGCCTCCGCCGAGCAGCTCGATACGGCGGTGACGGCCGCGGCTGCAGCCTGGCCCGCCTGGGCGTCGACACCGGCCGGCGAGCGCTGCGAGTTGCTGCACGAGGTGGCGCGGCGGCTGCGCGAACGCCAGGACGGGCTCGCTGCGCTGATGACGAGCGAAGGCGGTAAGCCCTTCGTCGAGAACCGCGACGAGATCGACTGGTGCGCGGCGGCCTTCGACTACTACGCGGAGATCGGCCGCGACTCAGCCGGCCGGGTGATCCCGCCGATCGAGTCGAGCCAGCTGGCGCTCGTCGTCAAGGATCCGCTCGGCGTCGTCGGCTGCATCGTCCCCTGGAACTACCCGCTGCTGTTGCTGGTCTGGAAGCTGGCCCCAGCGCTTGCCGCCGGCAACACGATCGTCGCCAAGCCCTCGGAGCTGACGCCGCTCTCGACGCTGGCGCTCGGTCCGCTCTTCGACCACCTGCCGTCAGGAGTCATCAACCTCGTCGCCGGGGCCGGCGAGACCGGCGCGGCGATGTGCGCCGACGAGCGCATCGAATGCATCGCCTTCACCGGCTCGGTCGCCACCGGCCGGCGCGTCGGCGTCGCCTGCGCCGAGCGCAACGCGCGCGTCAACCTCGAGATGGGCGGCAAGGACCCGTTCATCGTCTGCGCCGACATCGACTCCGCCGAGCAGATCGAGATCGCCGCCCGCGGCGGCGCCTGGGCCGCCTACCTGAACGCGGGCCAGGTCTGCACCTCGGCCGAGCGCTTCTACGTCGACGAGGCGATCTTCGACGACTACGTCAACGCCTTCGCCGAGCACACGAAGGGCCTCGTCCTCGGCGACCCGATGGAACCGGCGACCGATCTCGGCCCGATGGTCTCGGCGCCGCAACGCGACAAGGTCGTCGCCCAGGTCGAGGCGGCCGTGGCATCGGGTGCCGAGCTGCTCACCGGCGGCGATACGGGCGGACAGCCGCACGGCCACTTCTACGCGCCGGCGGTGATCACGGGTGCGCCCGCGGAGACCGAGCTGCTTCGCGAGGAGACCTTCGGCCCCGTCGCGCCGATCGTCCCGGTGAAGAGCCTCGATGAGGCGATCGAGCTCGCCAACGGCACCCGCTTCGGACTGGGCGCCAACGTCTACACGCGCGATCTGAAGACCACCGTGCGCTGCATGCGCGAGCTCCGCGCCGGCACCGTCTGGATCAACGATCCGCTGACCGACAACGACGCCGGGCCGTTCGGCGGCTTCAAGCAGTCCGGGCTCGGCCGCGAGCTCGGCCGCGAGGGCCTCGAGGCCTTCCAGGAGACCAAGCACGTGCACATCGAGACGGAGATCGCCCGCAAGGAGTGGTGGTACCCATACTCGGAATACTCGGCGGGCGAGTGACGGCCGGCCCCCACCCCGCGCCGATAGGCTGCGGGGCCGGGTGAGCGAACACGCGCATAGGGGACCGAGGGAGCGGCTCGAGCTGTGGTCGGCGCTGCTGCTCGCAGCGGCGACGGTAGCCACGGCGTACAGCGCGTACGAGGCGAGTCGCTGGAGTGGCCAACAGTCGATCGACTTCACCTCCGCCGGCGCCACGCGGACGGAGTCCGGCAAGGCGCGCTCAGATGCCGACGCGCTGCTGACGATCGACGCCAACCTCTTCGGCCAGTGGGCACAGGCCTACGCGAAGCACGACAAGACCGGCGAGAAGGTCGCCGAGCACTTCTTCCGTGACGAGTTCCGCCCCGCGTTCAAGGAATGGGTCGCGTCGAAGCCGCTGAAGAACCCCGACGCTGCCGACAACCCCTTCCAACTTCCCTCCTACAAGCCCGAGCGCCTGACCGAGTCCAACCAGCTCGCTGACGAGGCGACGGCGAAGTTCGACGACGGCCGCGATGCCAACCAGACGTCCGACAACTACGTGCTGGCGACGATCTTCTTCGCCGCGGTGCTCTTCTTCGCCGGCATCGCCACGAAGTTCCGTTCCGACCGCCTGGTGATGGGCGCGCTCGCCTTCGGCACGATCGTCTTCCTCGGCGGCCTCGCGCGACTGGTGACGCTGCCCTTCCTCTGACCCCGGGCGAGGCTGAGAGGCCGCTGATCAAGGAGCCATGAGCGATCGGGGACGCCGAGCAGTGGTCTCCCGGCCCGCCGGCTACGCGGGCTTCTCGAAGGTGAGCCGGTAGTGCTCGAGCAACTCGCGCTCGAAGCACTCCGTGTTGGAGCTCACGCCGGAAGTGAAGGCGAGGCGGAACTCCTTGCTGGTCAGGTACTTCGGCACCAACCGGGCCTTGAGCAGGGTCTTGCGGAGGCTCGGCTCGGCGAAGCGCGCCCGCCACCGGGAGATCGTCTCGATGTAGTCGAGGCGGCCGCTGACCCGCTCGACGAGGCGGAAGTGCGGCGCCGCCGCACGCTCGATCTGCTCGTGGCCGAAGGGCAGGAACGAGCCGGGGAACTGGTGCGACATGAGCGCCAGCATGTACTCGTCGGAGTCAGGGTCGGCGTCGAGGCTCGCCCGCGTCGGATCGCCGGCGTTGGGCCCGAAGACCATCGTCTGCAGGAAGAAGCGGCCGCCCGGCGGCAGGAGCCCGGCGACGTTCTCGAACAGCGCCGCGGTAGATGTCCTCCTGGCGCCCCTGCTCGTGATCGTCGGGCGAGCAGAAGTGCTCGAAGGCGCCGAGGCTGGCGACGGCGTCGAAGGGGCCGAACGTGTCGCGGTCGACGTCGAGCGCGTTCGTGCATGTGGACGTCGAGCCCGTGGCGGCGGCAGGACTCGTACTGGCCCGCGCGAGAGCGTCACCCCGACCCCCTCGGCGCCGCGCTCGCGGACGAAGTTGAGCAGTGGGCCCCAGCCGCACCCGAGATCCAGCACCCGCCGGCCCGGTTCGATGCCGATCTGCTCGGCGACGTAGTCGTGCTTGCGGGCCTGCGCCTGCTCGAGCGTCAGCGAGAAGTCGCCGTCGAACTTGGCGCCGCTGAAGTCGGCCAGCTCGCCGAGGCTGAGCCGGAAGATCCGGTCGATCAGCGAGTACGTGAAGTCGAGGTCGGCCGCCGTTGCCATCCCGACCGCAGTCCTCAGCGGCCGACGTGGATGCCGACGCGCTCGGGGATGCCGGAGACGACGCGGGTCAAGGGGCCGGGCCGGCGCCCCTCCTCCTCGAGCCGCTCCTTGCGCAGGATCGCGTTGCGGATCATCGACCCGCCGATATAGCGGAAGGGCTCGGGAGGAACGCGCGTCGAGGGCGGGTCGACGAGCGCCATCTCGGCGTAGCGATCGCCCTGCTCGGTGGCCAGCGAAGCGAGCGAGTGGCCGACCAACTGGGAGGGACCGACGCCGTTGCCGGTGTAGCCGAAGCCGGCGAAGGCGCCGTCGCCGAGCGAGCGGATGATTGGCAGGTGCGTCGGCGAGACGTCGATCGGTCCACCCCAGGCGTGCTCGATACGCCTCCCCTCGAGCCCCGGGAAGAAGCTGCGCATGTGAGCCTGCACCTGCTCGGCAAGCGCCGGGTCGATCTCGGCATGACCGCCCCAGACGCGGGCACCGCGCACGATGCGCCACCGCCCCAGCCGAAGGCGATGCGGCCGTCGGCGGTCGTCCGGAAGTAGTGGACCATCGCCCGCGAGTCGGTGATGCACTCTCCCCCGGTCCAGCCGATCTCCTCGATCAGGTCGGGCACCGGCTCGGTCACGACCATGTGCGAAGAGGTGGCAGTCAGCGCCCGGTGCAGGCGCGGCAGGCCAAGCAGCGAGCCGCCCATCGCATAGACGGCCTTCTTCGCGCGGACCGAACCAGACGGTGTGAGCAGCCCGGACTCGCCCTCGCCGGCCTTGCGGCGGACGATCGGTGTGTGCTCGTAGATGTCGACGCCGATCTCGAGCAGCTTCGCGCGCAGCCCGCGCGCGAGCCGGGCCGGGTCGACGGTGGCGCTCGTCGGGTACAGCGCTGCGCCGCGAAAGCGCGGCGAGGCGCAGCGCTGCTGCACCTCCTCAGGGCTGAGCTCGCGCCCGGCCTCGGGCACGCCGAGCCGCTGCATCTCGGCCAGCACCGGCTCCCAGGTGCCGTCCTGCGCCTCACAGGTCGAGACCTGCATGTAGCCGCCCTTGCGGTAGCGGGCGTCAACGTCGTTCGCTTCGCACCACTCGCCGATGAAGTCGCACGGACTCGTCGGCGAGCCGGGCGACCTCGAGGCCGGCCTCCTCGCCGAAACGTGAGGCGAGCGTCGCCAGGCTGAACCACAGCGAGTTGCAGAAGCCGCCGTTACGGCCACTCGGCCCGTGGCCGCACTCGTAGGCCTCGAGCAGGACGACGTCCGCGTCAGGGTCGATCTGCTTCAGCCACCACGCCGTCCACATGCCCGTGTAGCCGCCGCCGACGACCGCGTACTCGCATGAGCGCTCGCCCTCGAGCGAGGAACGTGGCGCGATCTCACCGGCTGACGCAAGCCAGTGACCGTGGGCGTCGTGGCGCATAGGGGCATCAGTATTGCGCGCCGACGGGGCCGGCTCGTTGAAGCCTGACCGGTGAACCGCTACGGCGCAACCGCTTCGGCAGCGCGCTGCGAGTAACGCTCGATCAGCGTGCCCTGGACGTCGATCCGAGCATCCGGATCCTCGGGCAAGCGGCCGCGGCTTCCACTCACCGCCGGATCCGAGCTCCCAGGCGCCGACCTCGTCGGCGAGGCTCAGGTCGAGCGACCTCGAGCAGCTCCGTGCGGATCGAGGCGTCCTCGACCGGGATCACGAGCTCGACGCGGTTGTAAAGGTTGCGCTGCATCAGGTCGGCCGAGCCGATGTAGACGGCGGGCTCCTCGTCGGGCCGGAAGAACGCGTAGACGCGGGAGTGCTCGAGGAAGCGGCCGAGCACGGAGACGACCGTGATGTTCTCGGAGACGCCGGGCACGCCCGGGCGCAGCGCGCAGATCCCGCGCACGTTGAGCTCGATCCGGACGCCCGCCTGCGAGGCCCGGTACAGCGCCCGGATCATCGGCGGGTCGAGCAGCGAGTTCATCTTCATCCGGATCCGCGCCGGGTTCTCCGAGGAGTGCGACTCAATCGTGCGCTCGATCTCGTCGAGCATGCCCTCGGCGAGGTTGTGCGGCGCGATCAGCGCCTTGCGGTAGTTCTGTGGCCGCGCGTAGCCGGTCAGGTAGTTGAACATCTCGGCGATGTCGGCGCAGATGTCGGGGTCGGTGGTGAAGATCCCGAAGTCGGTGTACAGGCGCGCGGTCTTGGCGTTGTAGTTGCCCGTCCCGATGTGCGCGTAGTGGCGGACGCCGGCCCCCTCGCGGCGGGCGACGAGCGCGCACTTGGCGTGCGTCTTCAGCGCCGGGATGCCGTAGACGACGTGCACGCCCGACTGCTCGAGGCGCTTGGCCCAGACGATGTTCGCCTGCTCGTCGAAGCGCGCCTTGAGCTCCACCATGCAGACCGCCTGCTTGCCGCGCTCGGCGGCGTCGATCAGCGAGCGGACGAGCGGCGAGTCGACGCTGGTCCGGTACACCGTCTGCTTGATCGCAACGACGTCGGGGTCGTTCGTCGCCTGCTTGACGAAGGCTTCGACCGAGGTCGCGAAGGCGTCGTAGGGATGGTGGACGACGATGTCGCCCTCGCGCATCGCCGCGAGGATGTCGGCGGGCTCGCCGTCCTCGCCCTGCAGGGCCGGCTGGGTGACGCCGCGTGAAGGGCTTGTCGCGGAGCTCCTCGAAGCCGGGAACGCCGACGACGTCCCAGAGATCGTCGAGGCCGAGCATGCCCTCGAACTCGTAGACCTGCTCCTCCTCGATCCGCAGGGCGGAGACGAACCGCTCGCGCAGCCGGGGATCGAGCCCGCCCGAGAGCTCGAGGCGGATCACCTCGCCGAAGCGGCGACGGCGGATCTCCTCCTCGACGGCGCGGCGCACGTCATCCGCCTCATCGGAGACGTCGTAGTCGGTGTCGCGGGTGACGCGGAAGAGCGCGTGGCCGACGATCTCCATGCCCGGGAAGAGGGCGCCGAGGTTGCGGGCGATGACCTCCTCCATGGCGACGAAGCTGATCCCGTCCGGCAACGGGACGAAGCGCCGCAGGAGCTCCTTCGGGACCTTGACGCGGGCGAGGATGTCGCCGTCCTGCTCGGGGTCGCGAAGGACGACGAGCAGGCTCAGCGAGAGGTTCGAGATGTAGGGGAAGGGCCGGCCCATGCCGAGCACCAGCGGCGTCAGCGCCGGAAACACCTGGCTGCCGAAGAGCGCATCGAGCTCGCGCCGATCGTCGGGCGAGGTCTCCTCGTAGGAGATGATCCGGATCCCGTGCTCGGCCATCGCCGGACGGAGCTCCCGCTCGAGGCAGTCCTCGAGCCGGATGCGCTGGCCGACCACCTTCTCGCGGACCGCGGCGATCTGCTCGGCGGCGCTCATCCCGTCGGCGCCACGCCCCTCGATCCCCGCATCGACCTTCTCGTGCAGGCCGGCAACGCGGACCATGAAGAACTCGTCCAGGTTCGACTCCCAGATCGCACAGAACTTGAGCCGCTCGAGCAGCGGTAGTTCGTCGTTCTCGACCAGCTGCAGAACGCGGTCGTTGAAGTCCATCCAGGAGACCTGCCGGTTGAAATACAGCGACGGGTCCTCGAGGTGCATGTCGGGTGCATCGATCGACGCGGTGTCGACCGAGCTTCCGCCAACGGTCGCGGGGGCGCCAGCGGGCGGCACGGCATCGCCCTCAGGGCTCGCCGGGAGCCGGTCCGGGCGTTCGACCGGGGCCTCGCTGCCGCCGGCGACTCCCAGATCAGGCTCTCCAATCTCCACGACGGTCGATGTTAGAGCGCCGATCGCCGCGGACATGGTTCGCGCCCGCTGAGCGGGCGAGCGCTGCCAGCGCCCGGCCGGAGGCGCGCACTGCGGTCCCCGACGCCCGCTCAGGCGGCGCGGATCAGCGGCGTCGGCTCGATCGGGGCAGGCGCCGGCGCCGGCGCGACGCGAACCCGGCCGAGCACCTCGTCGTAGCCACACGCGAGCTGCTCGAGCGCCGCGGCCCAGCTGCGCTCGCCGGCCGCGGCGAGGCCACCGACCGTAAGGCGGCGGCGGAGCAACGGCGAGGAGGCGAGCGCGACAACCGCCTCGGCGAGCGCCGCCGGCTGCGCCGGGCGCAGCAGGCCGCTCTTGCCGTCCTCGATCAGGTCGCGCGGCCCGCCCGCGTCGACGGCGATCACCGGCAGGCCGCTGGCCTGAGCCTCGACGACCACCTGGCCGTAGGTGTCGGTCCCGGAGGCGAAGAGGAAGACGTCGGCGCTGGCGTATGCGCGGGGCAGATCGGTGCCAGCCAGCCAGCCGAGGAAGGTCGCTGCATCGCCGAGGCGGGCGGCGAGCCATTCCTGCTCGGGTCCGCCCCCGGCGAGCAGCAGGTGCAGCCGCGGATCCTGCTCGCGCGCGGCCAGGAACGAATCAGCCAGCAGCTCCGCCCCCTTTTCGCGGCTCAGGCGGCCGGCGTACAGCACCTTGATCTCGCCGGGGTAGGCGGCCGCATCGCGCAGATCCGGGTCGAAGCGGCTCGTGTCCACGCCGCGCACCCAGCGTCCGACCCGCTCCGGTGGCACCCCGAGCGCCGCGAGCGCCTCGTCGGAGGAGGCGCTCGGTGAGAGCACACGCCGGGCCTGGCCATAGAGCAGGCTCATCGCGGCCGCGGTGAAGCCCGCAATCCGCGTCGTCGCCGGAGCGCAGCTGCGCGTAGGCGACGAGGTCGGTGTGATGGCTGGCGAGGACGGGGATCTCGGCGATCCGCGCGAGCAGCGCCGCCGCGGCGCCGGCGGGACCGGGCGAGGCGACGTGGATCAGCTCGTAGCGACCCTCGGCGAGGGTCTCGACGAGGGCCGGCAGGCTCGGCACGCCGACCTTCATCCCCTCGTAGTAGGGGACCTCGACCTCGGCCACGGCCGGCAGCCGCCGGTCGACGCCGCGGTCGGTGCCGATCGACCTCGACCTCATAGCCGGGCACGCCGAGCTCGCGGATCCGCTCGATCGTGTGCGAGACGCCATGCATCGAGTCGATCGAGTCGACGACCAGGGCGACGCGCCCGGACGGGGCGTCGCGCTCGGCCAGCTTCAGCTTCTCGCCGGCGAGGAAGGTCATCGCCGGCGCGTAGGGGACGACCGGCACGAGCGCGCGCGAAGAGCTCGCCGAGCACCTCCGCCAGCTCCGGCTCGCCGTCCGAGAGCGCCGAGATCGCGGCGTCTCGGTCGCCTCGGCGAGGCCGCGTCGTGGGCGGCGCGGGCGCGCCGCTGCAGCTCCGAGTGGGTGAAGCCCTCGGCCTGCATCGTGCTGGATCAGCTCGTCCGCCGAGCTCGAATCCGAGCGCCGCCAGCCAGAGTCTCGAGCAGGGCACGGGCCTCGTCGGAGCCGAACTCGCCGCCCTCGGCGCCGGTCCGGGCGCTGCCCTGGCTGACGACCCGCTCGGAGAGGCGCAGGACCGCGGCCGGATCGACGGTCGGCGCGCCGCCGCCGGGGCCGTCACCGGACGCTCGGGCGCGAGGCTGCGCGCGGCGAGGGCGAGCGCCGAGTGGGCCCACTTGGCGGCGCTGCCCTGCTCGCCGCAGGCCTCCGTGCGACCGGCGCGGATGTGGGCCAGAAACTCTTCCGGCGTGGACGCGGCAGGCGTACGCGTGAACGTACGCCCGATGTCCACACCGGCATGGTCGTCGGATCCCGCCACTCCGGTACCGCCGTGCGTCTCGATGTAGACGGCTGCCGGCATGTTGAGCTCGGGCGCCCGCGAGCCGTTGCGGATCTCCCAGACGTCGAAGAGCCGGGTGAGCCGGCGACGGTGCCGTGGGGTGAGCGGAGCCTCGACCGCATAGAACGGATGCGCCAGGGCGCACGCGATGTTGTTGGCCCGCAGGTACTCGGCGCAGGACTCGACGCAGCCCCGGTTGCGCTGCAACCACTCGTGATCCTCGGGGCTGATTCCGTAGGTGAGGACATGGACGGCCTGATCCTCACCGCGGAAGTGAGCGGTCAGCTCCTCGGAGATGAAGACGTCGGGCAGGTCCGCGATCTGCAGCACGCCGTCGATCGTGTCGTGGTCGGTGATCGTGACGAAGTCCATGCCGCGCCGCTTCGCAAGCTCGTAGACCTCATCAGGTGGCGTCGCGCACTCCGGCAGCCCGGCGCTGCGCTGGACCCCGAGCTTGGAGAGCTGCGACGCGGTGCTGTGGCAGTGCAGATCGGCGCGAGCCTGATCCGCCGGGTTGGGTGCCTCGATCCGGGGGGCTGCATCGCGGTCGATGCCGGCGGCGCTTGCGTTGGGAACCATCGGTGTTCCTTCCTTCCGTTCTCGTTTCTTGACGGCTTCAGCATCGAGGCACCGCGACGCCCACACGTGAAGAGGCCGAAAACTTCCCGTGAAAGCGCCGTGAACGGAAGCGGTGTCCGAAAGTGCCTGCAACGGGCCCATTTACAGGAAAGACACGACCTACGGGCGATGCTCTGGAACGGTCCCGCCGATGGAGCCTCTCGCGACCCCGTCGGCATCGGGGAGGAGCACGGGCGGCGAGCCCTCCGAGGTTCGCCTCGGCGACGAGGGAGTCCGCTGGACGCACCGGGGCTCGCTCGTGATCGACGAGATCCGCCTGTGGATCCAGAACGGCACCGCCGCCGATCAGCTGATCCAGATCACGGAGGGCGTGATCGTCACCGAGAAGCTCGGCGGGCGCATCGAGGTGCTGCCCCCGGCGCTGCCGGGCGTCGCCGAGCACGGCGGGCGGCGGACCAAGGTGAGCGCCGAGTTGCTCGCACCATGGCACCTGCGGATCGACGTCGAACCGCTCGATGAGGCTCTGAGGATCGGCGCGAGCTGGCCGCTCGCACGCCTCTGAATACGTGACCGGGGCCGGCTGCCGGCATGGGCTGCGCTTCGATCAGACCGGCCGGCTGATCGACCTCGGCGCCGACCGCCGCTACACCGGGCCCGACTGCCCGCCGGACATGCTCGAGGCCGGCGGCGTGCCGATGGGCGACTACGTCCCGGTCCCCTGGCTGCTCTCCTCGGCGGGCTGGGGCGCCTGGATCGAGTGCGACGGTCCCGGCATCCAGCTCGACCTGCAGGCCGACGTCTCGCTCTCGGTCCGCGGCGCCTCGGGGCCGCTGCGCCTGCACCTGCTGCGCAGCCCGCGGCCGGGGATGCTCCTGCGCCGCTACTGCGGGCTGACCGGCTTCCCCGACGTACTGCCGGAGTGGGGCTACGGACACTGGAAGAGCCGCGACGTCTACGCGCACGAGCGCGACGTGCTCGAGGACTACGACGGTTACCGCGCGCAATCGGCTGCCGCTCGACGCGATCGTCCTCGACTCGCCCTGGGAGACGCAATACAACACGTGGGAGTTCAACCCCTGGCAGTTCCCCGACCCGGAGGGCCTGATCGGCAGGATGCGCTCGACCGGGCGTCCGCACCGTGGTCTGGACGACGCCCTGGACCAACCTCGACTCGACCGACGGCCAGCGCCCGCCCGATGCGGCATCCGAGCGCAGCCACCGCCGGCCGGCCTCCAACTATGCGGAGGGCGAGCGCTCCGGCCACTACGTCCGCGGCGCGGACGGCAAGTCGTACGTCGCCCGCTGGTGGATGGGGACGGGCTCGCCTGTCGATTTGACCTCGCCGGCAGCGCGGCGCTGGTGGATCGAGCAGGCGCGCGCCGTTCTGCGGCTTGGCGTCGAAGGGATCAAGGCCGACGACGGCGAGGGCTACTACTTCCCGCCCGAGGTGCGCTTCGCCGACGGGCGCACCGGCGCCGAGGCGGCCTGGGCCTTCCCGGCGACGTACCGGGAGGCGATGCAGGAAGCGCTCGATGCCGAGCACCCCGAAAGCGGCGTGCTCTTCGCGCGCAGCGGGCACAGCGGCGCGCAGTCGCCGGGCATCGTCTGGGGTGGCGACCAGGTCTCCGACTTCTGGAGCCTGCAGACGCTGCGTCTGCGCGGCGCTGACGGCGGCGGCGAGCGGGATCTCGAACTTCTCCCACGACGTCGGCGGCTACCTCGGGCACAAGCTCGTCGAGCCCTGCAGCCCGGAGCTGTTCGTGCGCTGGGCGCAGTTCGGCGCCTTCACGCCGCTGATGCAGGCGCACGGGCGCTTCGAGCAGGAGGCCTGGCGCTACGGACGCGATGTGCTGGACACGTTCCGCGAGCTCGTCATCCTGCACGAGCGTCTCGTCCCCTACGTGATGGCGGCCGCGCGGACTGCGGCTCGCACCGGACTGCCGATCATGCGCCCGCTGGCGCTCGTCGACCCCGCCGACGAGCGCGCCTGGACGATCAACGACGCCTACATGTTCGGGCCGGCCCTATGGGTGGCGCCGGTGCTCGAGGAGGGCGCCGAGCGGCGCCGCACCTACCTCCCCCGCGGGCAATGGATCGACTTCTGGACCGGCGGCCGCGTGACGGGCGGGCGCGATGTCGTCGTGCCGGCGCCGCTCGAGCGCGTCCCGGTCTGGGTCCGCGAGGGTTCGATCGTCACTACCCACCCCGCCGCCGCGATCGCCGCCGGGCTCGGCGAGGACGGCCTGCGGACGCGGGCGCTCGAGGCGACGCTCTGGGGCTCGCCGAGCCTCGGCCGCGCGAAGGTGCGGCTCGCCGACGGGACAGCGATCTCCTACCTGCGGGGCCGCTGGACCGTCTGTCGGCCGGCCGGCGCACCCGAGCGCGAGATCTCGGTCATGGTCAGGGAGTAGCGGCGCGGCGTCGGCGGCGGTGCCGCGCGGCGGGTTGCCCGAGCCGTCGACCTCGGGCGGCGCGTCGGGATCGACCTTGCCCGACGGCATGCGCAGCACCGCGACGATCGCGGCGGCCGCCAGGATGCCGGCCATCACGTAGGCGACCGAGGCCGTCGCATGGCCGTAGTCGGTCTGTACGGCGGCGAAGATCTCCTGGCTCTTGGCGCCGAGGTGCGAGAAGGCGGCGCTCGATCCCGACGGACTGGCTCAGCGAGGCGGCGATCGAGTCCGCCTTCTCCTTCGGGATCCCGAAACCGGTGAGCGAGTCCTCGATGTTGAGACGCGGTTCTGGGTGATCAGGACCGAGCCGAGGATCGCCAGGCCGAGGCTGGAGCCGAAGTTGCGCAGCGGTCTGCTGGATCCCGGTGACCTCGCCGTAGACCGAGTCGGGGACGCGATTCATCATGTCGGTCGCCGCCGGGCTCAGGATCAGGCCGCAGCCGGCGCCCGCCATCGCCAGCCAGTACCACTGGTTGTTGAAGTTCAGGTCGGGGAGCTGCTGCGCCCACAGGTACATGCCGATCGCGCCGACGACGCCGCCCCCGATCACGTCGGGCGCGCGCCCCGGGAGTCGAGGATGCGGCCGCCCCACTGCGAGGCGAAGGCGAAGCCGCCGAAGAAGACGAGCAGGAACAGCCCGGCCTCTGAGGCGCTGTAGTCGAGCGAGATCTGCGCGTAGGTGCTGGCGAAGAAGAGACGGGGACGAAGACCATCATCAGCAGGAAGAGGACGGCGTTGTCGACGGCGAAGGCGCGGCTGACGAAGAACCGCACGCGGAGCAGCGGGTTCTCGGCGGTGAGCGAGTGCCGGATGAAGAGGCCGATCAGGACCAGCCCGGCGGCGAGGCAGAGGATCGTCGCGGCGCTGTCCCAGCCCCAGTTCGTCGACTGCTGCAGGCGCGAGCACCGAGAGCCCCATGCCGCCGGCGATCAGCACGAGGCCGCGGTAGTCGATCGGCGCGGGATGCTTCTCGTTGCCCGGCTGCGCCCGCCGGTCAGGAAGAGGGCGATCAGCGCGACCGGGATGTTGACCCAGAAGATCGCCCGCCAGGTGATCTCAGTCAGGTAGCCGCCGGCGAGCGGGCCGATCGCGGTCAGCCCGCCGGTGATGCCGAAGAAGGCGGCCAGCGCCTTGCCCCGCGTCGCGATCGGGAAGGCGTCGATGACGATCGCAAGCGCCGCCGGGAACATGATCGCGGCGCCGGCGCCCTGGATGACGCGGAAGACGATCAGCCACGTCTCGGCTGCCGAGCCGGTCGGCGTCGCGCCGCAGAGCGCCGAGGCGGTGGCGAAGATGATCACGCCGAGGATCACCATCGTGCGGTGCCCGGCGATGTCGGCGAGGCGGCCGCCGAAGGCAAACAGCGCCGCGAGCGAGAGCAGGTAGCCGTTGATGATCCACTGCACCCCGGTCTCGCTCAGCCCGAGGTCCTTCTGCAGATCGGGTGCGGCGATCGCAACGATCGTCTGATCGATGAACATCATCGCGACGGCGAAGATCATCGCCGCGAGA
Source organism: uncultured Solirubrobacterales bacterium (assembly GCA_963774395.1). Lineage (GTDB taxonomy): Bacteria > Actinomycetota > Thermoleophilia > Solirubrobacterales > 70-9 > CAXMST01. Next base: position 160,953 of record CAVZET010000005.1, read on the forward strand.
ACCAACCTGCTGCGCCCGCTCACTGCCGGGGCCATCCTAGGGGCCGCGGCGAACGGAAGCGCCGCGGTCTCGAGCGGGACTCAGTCATGGCGCTGGCGTTCGGCTTCGGCGAGCGCCTCGCTCAGCCGGCGGCGCTCTTCCTCGGCCTCGCGCCGGGCGCGCTCGGCGTCCTCGAGCTCGGCCCGCAGCCGATGAGCCCGCTCAGCCGCCTCGCGCCGCGCCCGCGGCCGCCTCGAGCTCGGCATCAGCGGCACGGCCGAGCTTGTCCCAGACAGCGCGCTGCTCGTGCGTTGTGGCAGAGCTCGCGGAAGCGCTCGTGCAGCAGGCCGCGGCGGGCAAGCAGGTAGACCTCATAGACCTCGAGACCCCGGTAAGCGGTGCGGTGCGGTGCCCGTCCTGCGAGCCCGGGGTCGAGGTCGCCGGCAGCACCCGCCGGCCTCGCGCACGGCGACCGCATCCTCGTCCCGCATCAACCGCCGGTGCTCGGCGAGGCGGGGAAGCATCACGTCGACGTCGTGGATCTCGCCGAGCAGGTCCTGTAGGTCGCGCGCCGCCTTGCGCGCGCCCGCGGCCGGCTTACCGAAGCAGAATCCGGTGGCCTCGAGCACGTAGCGAAGCCGCTTCGCGGCGATCCGCATGTCGTGCTGGGCCACGGCGGCATCCTCGTCCAGCGCCTCCGGCAGGAAGGAGAGCAGCTCGGCGAGCCTGACTTTGACCATCAGCGCAGCGCCCTCGGCCAACGGCGCGGCCGGATCGAGTCCCTTGACCCGCTTGGCCTTCAAGGTCGCTCCTCCCCGTCCGCGCCGGGCGCCGAGCCGTTCCAGGACGCCGCCGCGGGCGTCGCCTCGCCCGCGGGCAGCGCCGCGCGGGCCTCGGCGACGAGCTCGGCCAGCACCGCCTGCAGGCGCTCGAGCCGCTGCGGCTCGACGAACGGCGCCAGCGCCGCGTTCGCCTCGAGCTGCTCGGACCGGAAGCGCTCAACGAGGGAGACGATCCCGGGCCGGTCCGGGGCGGGCATCTCCGCGGCGAAGCTCGAGAGCGACGCGATCGCGACGTCGCGGTCGCGGCGCTCGCCGAGCGCGTCGGCGATCGCCTTCACCTCCCTGAGGGCGCGCCGCTGAGGTCCCGCGGGAAGCACGGGGCGAAGACCTCGAGCGCCGCGCGCAGCCGCCGGGTAGCGACTCGCATGTCGTGCACGCCCTCGATGTCGACGGTGTCGAGAACCCCCTCGGAGTGGGCGATGAGCTCCGCGGCGCGGGTCTCGACAACCGTCGCGCCGGCCTCCGCGAAAGCCGTTCGCGCGGAGATCCCCTCGATCTCCCAATCCTTCGCCATCGACGCCCGAGTCTATGACCGGTGAGCGCGTCGGCGACGGGCGCGGGCTCAGGCGGCGACCGACTTGCCGTCGTCGCGCAGATCCTCGTGCAGCTGATCGAGGATCACGCCCTCGCGCAAGCCCGCCCTTGCCGATCTGCAGGGGCTGGCCGAGGAGCTGGCTGATCTGCTCGAGGATGAGGACGCCGGAGGCGAGGATCTCGACCCGGCGTGGGTCGAGCTCGAAGCGCTTCGCGACCTCGCTCGCCGGATCACCGGTCAGGACCCGGACCCCGCGCTCCAGTGTCTCGTACTCGAGCACCGCGCCGACGAGCCGGCGCAGCGAGGTGGCGCTGCCGCCGACCGCGACGGCCTGCTCGGGATGACGGATCTCAACCCCCTCGAAGACGTCGCCAATTCGGTCGCGCATCGCACGGATCTCAGCCGGACCCGGCGGATCGGAGCGCAGGAACTCCTCGGCGAGCATGCCCGAGCCGATCTTGTAGGAGTGGACCTCGTGCACGCCCTCGGCGATGCTGCCGAGGATCACCTCGGAGGAGCCGCCGCCGACGTCGACCACCCCGATCTCGCCCTCGACAGGATGGCCGAGGGTCTTCGTCGCGCCGATGAAGGCCAGCCGGCCCTCCTCGTGGTCGCTGAGGATCTCGACGGGCAGGCCGGCGCTGCGGCCGATCTCCTCGGCAGCCTTCTCGCCGTTCTTCGCCTCGCGGATCGCGGCGGTGGCGACGATCCGGATCGCCTCGGCGCCGAGCTCGTCGGCGAGCCTGACCTGGGTCGAGACGACGTCAGCGACCTCGGCGATCTTCTCCGCCGAGATCTTGCCGTCCGTCTTGGCGTCGCGGCCGATCTGCGTATAGGCGCGCTGCTCCATGACCTTGCGGAGCTGGCCTTCGTCGGGTTCGGCGACGAGAACCCGCGTCGTGTTGGAGCCGATGTCGATCGCTGCGCAGAGCATGTCCCCGGAGGCCATCTTCTCAGAACGACGCCGGGCCGCCCGCCGGAGGATCCTGCGCGCGGCAAGGGCGGAGCGACCCTCGATCTTCTCCGGGGCCGACCTCTTCGCACGCGACGAGCTGTCCCGCGATGCCATTGCTGCTGAGTCTTGCCGCCCCGACGGCGGAAGCCGTTACCTGCTCGTGAAGATCCCGGAAATTCGCTGGATTTGCAGGTGGGAAGTACGTGAACTTCACCGACTCGTAACCCGCCGTGCGGGTGATCGCGCAACGCTCAGACCATGGACGGACAAGCATCCCCCACTCCAATCGCCGCCGAACGACTCGGGCTCAACGTCCCTTACGAATGGTGGCCGGGCTCGCCGCTGCTCAAGGAGATCGAGGCCTCCGGCTTCGGCTGGGTGCAGATCCCGTCGCCGCCGAGCTCGGTCCTCGCCGATACCCGCCACTGCATCGCTCATGCGAGCGCCGCCGGCCGCTCCCTGGGAACGACCGGCTTGCGAGCCGTGCTGCACGCTCCCGGGGACCTGCTGGTCGGCACGCCGGAGTCGGATCGCCTGCTCGAAGCGACCATCTCCTACGCGGCCGAATCCGGCTGCGAACTGATCGTGTACCACGCGATGGCGCTGAGCGAGGGCCCTGGCGCGGGCACGCGGCTCGCCCGCGAGGCGGCCTCGCTCGAGCGCCTCGCGGCGCTCGCCGAGCGGCTCGAAATCGCGATCGCGATCGAGAACCTGGCCCCCGTCTTCCCCGCCCCGGAGAAGCTCTCGGCGATTCCGGCGAATCTGCGCTCGCTCGTCGCGCAGCTCCGCTCGCCCGCCGTCCGCGTCTGCCTCGACCTCGGCCACGCGAACGTAACGGCGGACATGCGGCGCACCGACCTGCGCAAGCTCGTCGACCCGGTCCTCGACTCCGTCGCCCTGTTCCACCTCCACGACAACTTCGGCGCCCGCCGCGCCCCGAACCAGGGCGGTGTCACGATCGACCCGCTGCGGCTCGACCTGCACCTCCCTCCCGGCCGCGGATCGCTGGAGTGGGAGGCGATCGCGCCGCAGCTCCTCACCCACGAGGCACCGCTGATGGTCGAGGTCCACCCACCGCACCGACCGAGCCCGGCAGAGCTTGCGCGGCTCGCCGCGACGGCGCTGCGCGGCGAGCACGAACCGACCGCGGTGGCCTGAAGGCCGAGGGCCGGCAGGCCCACGGCGCTCGGATCAGGGGCGCGTCTTCTCAGGCGCGGGGTGCGAGGCGTCCTCGAACTCGCGGAACAGACCCGTGACGAGGAAGACGACCTGCTCGCCGATGTCGACCGCGTTGTCGCCGACCCGCTCGATCGCGCGAGCGACGAGGAGCATCGTCGTGGCCCACTCGCGCAGATCGTGGTCGTCGCCGACCACGATCGCACGACGGAAGACGGCCTTGTTGAGGTTGTCGACGACGTCGTCCTGGCGAACGAGATCGCGGGCCAGCTCTACATCCCGTGACTCGAAGGCGCGCTTCGCCTGGGTGACGAGCGAGCGAGCGTGGCCGCCCATGGTGATGATGTCCCGGAGGATCTCCTCATCGCGGGGCGGCTCGTGCCCGGTGATCGGGATCACCTTGGCGATGTTCACGCACTGATCGCCCATCCGCTCGACGCCCTTCATCAGGTGCAGCAGCGCAGAAATCAGGCGTAGGTCGGTGGCGACCGGCGCCTGCGTAGCGAGCAGCGTGAGGATCGACTGGTGCACCTCGAGGTAGCGGCCGTCGATCTTGTCGTCATCGAGGACGACGATCTGAGCGAGCTCCACATCTGAATGCTCGGTCGCTTCGACGGCTCGCTCGAGCGAGGCGACGACGAGGTCGAGCCCGCCGAGGGCGCGTCGCTCGAGCTCCTCGAGCTCCTCCTGATATTGGGCCCTGGCCGCGTTTGCCATCAGTTCGGTCTCCTCTTCCCCGGCGTGGAACTCCCCCTGGCTCCAACCACAGTCTCCACGCGATCGTAGTGGGCAGTCAGACCGCAGGTTGTGAAGATGGTGCGAAGGATGTGGGCCGGCTGTCTAGACCGCGGCGGCCTCGGTCCAGTCAGCCTCGACCACCTCAGGCGCAGGCTGGGGGGCGGGCGCGCCCTCCGTCGGCTCGACGCCTGCCTGGAGAGCCTCGAACCGATATCCGATGCCGAAATGCGTGTGGATGTAGCTCCAGTCCGGCGACCGCTTGGCGATCTTCGAGCGGAGCTTGCGGACGAAGACGTCGACGGAGCGGTCGCCGTGGGCCATCTCGTAGCCCCACACACGCCGGTAGATCTCCTCGCGCTCGAGGACCTTGCCGGCGGCATCGGCGAGCGTGTTGAGCAACTCGAATTCGCGGCGCGTCAGGTCGAGCGCCCCGCCGGATACGAACGCCTGGAACTGGTCCTGGCGGATCTCGAGTTCGCCGACGATCACCGGGCCGGCCTCGCCCTCGGGCCGGGCCCGACGGCGGCGGCGGACGACTGCCTCGATCCGCGCCAGCACCTCCTCGGGGTGGCATGGCTTGCCGATCCAGTCGTCGGCGCCCATGCGCAGGCCACGGACCCGCTGGGCGACCGTCGAGTTCGACGTGCAGACGATGATCGCGAGACCCGGCAGCGTGTCGGCGACCCGCTCGAGGAACTCCCAGCCGGCTTCCGAGCCGAGCACGGTCGGATCGAGGATCAGGGCGTTGAGCTTCATCGCAACGAGCTCGTCGACGGGGGCGCCGCCGGGCAGCACGCGGTGCTCCCAACCGGCCGCGTCGAAGCGCTTGCCGAGCACCTTCAGCAAGGCCTGATCACGGTCGACGACTGCGACTCTGAGTGTTCCGCGCGGGGAGCTCATAGGAGGGCGCTCTCTGGCGAGCGGCAGCTGCATTGTAGGGGTGGCTCGGACGCGCGACCGGGTGCCGGGACCCCGCTTCACAGGTTGTTCACATGCTCGTAGCGGGATATTCACCGGGGAGGAGCTCACGACCGGCAAAGTGCTCCTTACCGCGAGATCCTCTCTCGTGCAGCGCGCGGTCTCCTCCCTGCCCCGGACCGCGCGCTTTTCTTTGGCCGGATGGGCGGCGGAGCCTTGGCCCGCAGGTCCTGTCACGAAGAGAGCGGGCAGCGCGTTCTGTACCGACTTACCCAGCTATGTGCTGTGAAAGTCGATAAGAAACGGCTGGCCGGCCCCCATCCACACGACGGGCGTCGACAAGAACGGCGCCGGCAGAGGCGTTCTGCTGACCAAGCTTCTGCCCCAACCGGGCGCTAGGAAAGCCTCAGCGTGCCGGCGAGGGGTGCGGTGTGGCGGAGCCACATACCCACCAGCCCCAACCAGAGGCGCTCTCTGACCAAGCCTCGGCGTGCCGGCGAGGGGTGCGGTGTGGCGGAGCCACATAAGCCCCGAGTCGGTGCGGCGAGGCGCAGCGTCAGAGCGCGCCGACGCCAGCTAGCCGAAGCGGCCGCTTACGTAATCCTCGGTTGCCGTCTTGGCGGGGTTGGAGAAGATCGTCGTCGTCTCGTCGAACTCCACCAGGCGGCCTGGGTCGCCGGACTGCTCGAGGTTGAAGAAGGCGGTGTAGTCGCTGGCGCGCGATGCCTGCTGCATGTTGTGGGTGACGATCGCGATCGTGAAGTGCTGCTTGAGCTCCTGGATCAGGTCCTCAACGGCGAGCGTCGCCACGGGGTCGAGTGCCGAGCAGGGCTCGTCCATCAGCAGGACCTCGGGCTCGATGGCGATCGCGCGAGCGATGCAGAGGCGCTGCTGCTGACCACCGGAGAGACCGGAGCCGGGCTTGTCGAGGCGATCCTTGACCTCGTCCCAGAGGTGGGCGCCGCGCAGCGACCGCTCAACCGTCTCGTCCTTGACGTCCTTCTTGACCTTCCGGCTGTTCAGGTTGAGGCCGGCGGCGACGTTCTCGTAGATCGACATCGTCGGGAACGGGTTCGGGCTCTGGAAGACCATGCCGATCAGCCGGCGGACCTCGACCGGGTCGACGCGCGGGTCGTAGACGTCGACCTCGTCGAGGGTGATGCTGCCCTCGACGCGGGCGCCCGGCGTGAGCTCGTGCATACGGTTGATCGAGCGCAGGAAGGTCGTCTTGCCACAGCCGGACGAGCCGATCAGTGCGGTCACCCGGTTCGCGGGGATCGTCATCGTCACGCCCTCGACGGCCTTGAAGTCGCCGTAGTAGAGGTCGACGTCCTGGACGACGACGCTCTTCGCGATGCTGTCCGACTTGTGGCTCCCCCAGCCCTTCGAACCCTGCTGCGGAGCGGGACTCTGGTGGGCCGCGAGCCGCGAGCGCTCGGCGCCGACGGCCTCTGCCGAGGTCTCAGAAGTCGGTGCCATGCTCTCGGTCATCTCTTGATCTCCTTCTTCCACTGCATCGAGGGTACTAGCGGATCTCGGTTCCGTAACGCCGATAGACGAAACGCGCGAAAAGGTTGAGGATCATCACGATCAGGATCAGCACCAGCGCGGCCGTCCAGGCGTGCGCGATACCGGCCTCGGGCGGCACGCCGGGCGTCTTGTATTCGTTGAACGCATAGACGGCGAGGTTCTGCATCCGGCCCGAGAACGGGTTCGTGTTGACCGAGTCGACGACGCCGGTCGTCACCAGTAGCGGTGCCGTCTCACCGATGATCCGGGCGACGGCGAGCATCACTCCCGTGACGAGGCCGGCGAGCGCGGTCGGCAGGACCACCTTGGTGATCACCTTCCACTTCGGCGTGCCGAGCGCGTAGGCGGCCTCGCGCAGGTGGTTGGGGACGATCTTGAGGATCTCCTCGGCCGATCTGATCACGATCGGGATCATCAGCACCGAAAGCGCGATCGAGCCCATGATCCCGAGCCGCGTGCCCGGACCGAGAATGATCTCGAAGAGCGCCACGGCAAACAGGCCGGCGACGATCGAGGGAATGCCGGTCATCACGTCGACGAAGAAGGTCAGGGCCCGCCGCAGCCGGCTGTTGGTCTCGCCGTACTCGTTCAGGTAGATCGCCGCCATCAGCCCGATGGGCACCGAGATCACGCTCGCGACGCCGGTGATGATCAGCGTGCCGAGGATCGCGTGCTCGGCGCCGCCCCCGGCGCCGATCACGCCGCGCGCGTCCTTGGTGAAGAAGTCGATGTTGAGGCTCTCGATGCCCTTGTCGACGACGGTGTAGAGCAACGAGGCGAGGGGCAGCAGCGCGAGGACGAAGGCGCAGGTGATCGAGAATGTGACGGCTCGGTCGAGCGCCTGACGGCGGCCCTCGACGGCGCGTGAGAGGGCGTAGAGGGAGACGCCGGCAACGATCGCCGCGGCAGCGGCGAGCAGGCCGATGCCGATGTCCGTGCCGAGCTTGCCGATGACGACGGCGGCGGCGCCGATGCCGACGGCACCCCATGTCGCCCAGCTCGGCAGCTTGCCCGTGCTCCCGGCGGCCAGACGTGCGGGAATCGCGCTCATCGGCCTACTCCGCTCCCTGCTGACGGGCGATGATCGCCCGCGCGCCCATGTTCACCAACAGGGTGACCGCGAAGAGCACGAGGCCCGAGGCAATCAGCGCGTTGACGTCGACACCCGACGACTCGGGGAAGTTGAGGGCAATGTTCGCGGCGACCGTCGACGGGTTGCCGGAGCTGATCAGGTTGAAGGTCACACCGCCGGAGACGGAGAGGATGATCGCGACGGCCATCGTCTCGCCGAGCGCGCGCCCGAGTCCGAGCATCGTGCCGCTGATCAGGGCGGAGCGGCCAAAGGGAAGGACCGACATGCGGATCATCTCCCAGCGCGTCGCGCCGAGCGCCATCGCGCCTTCCTGCAGCTTCTTCGGCGTCTGCGTGAAGACCTCGCGAGCGACGGCGGAGACGATCGGCATGATCATCACCGCGAGGACGAGCGAGGCGACGAACATCGTCCGGCCGGTGGCCGATGCCGGGCCCGCGAAGAGCGGGATCCAGCCGACGTGGTCGGCGAGCCACTGGGTCACGGGGATCGATGCGGGGCCGAGCACCGCAACGCCCCACAGGCCGTAGACGATGCTGGGAATCGCGGCCAGCAAGTCGACCAGGTAGCCAAGCGGCTGCGCGATGGACTTCGGAGCGATGTGGCTGATGAAGAGTGCGACCGACACAGCAAGGGGGACGGCGACGACGACCGCGAGCACCGCCGCGAGCAGCGTGCCGAACAGCAACGGCCAGATGTAGGCGATCAGGGTCTTGCCGTCGGGGAGGTCGGCAGCGCTCGCGGTGATCGCCGGGACGGCCTCGATCGCGAGGAAGATCGCGACGCCGGCGAGGAGGACGAGGATCGTGATGCCCGCGAGGACGGAGAGGTTGGAGAAGACGCGGTCGCCGGGGCCGCGCTTGCCGCCGCTTGCCGCGGCGAGGATCTGGCCGGCGTTGGTCGTCGTGTCGAAGGAAGCCATCGCGTTGGGAGGTTGTCTGACTCTAGGCGGAGGGTGTGACGTTGCTGTGGATCGTCTTCCGGAGATACCGGGAAAAACCCGGAAAGGGGCCCCGCCGCAAGTCGGCGGGGCCCCTTCGGGTCAGCATGCGTTCGGGCTGATCAGCCGCCGATCGCGTCGATCGCGGGCTGGATCTCGCTGCGGAGCTTGTCTCCGAGCGGTGCCGAGCCGGCGTTCTTCGCGGCCGCGTCCTGGCCCTCGGGGCTGATCGCGTAAGCGAGCAGACCGTGGACGTTGGCGGCATCGTCGGCGCTCTTGTAGCCGGCGTTCGTGCACGCGATCCCGTAGGACGCGAGCGTGATCGGGTAGTTCGCCGGATCCGTCGAGGTGCGGTTGACCGAGTAGACCAGCACGTACTGGCCGCCCGAGCTGTCCTGCTTCGAGGCGTCGAGGTCGGCCGCGGCGCCGTCCGCCGTCGGCTGGACGTACTTGTCACCGACCTTGATCGAGGCGATCCCGAGGCTGCCGGCCTGGCTCAGGTCGGCGTAGCCGATCGCCCCGTCGCCGTTCTTGACGGCATCGACGACGCCCGAGGTGCCCTCGGCAGCCTCGCCGCCCTTCACCGGGAACGTGTCCGAAGCCTCGTACGGCCAGTCGTTTGGCGCGGCCTGGGCCAGGTAGTCGGTGAAGTTGTGCGTCGTGCCGGAGTCATCCGAACGGTTGACCGGGGTGATCCGGGTGTCGGGCAGGTCAACGCCGGGGTTGTCCTTGGCAATCGCCGGGTCGTTCCACGTCGTGATCTTCTGGTTGAAGATCTGGGCGAGGACGTCCGGACTCAGCTGCAGCTTGTCGACGCCGCTGAGGTTGTAGATGACCGCGATCGGCGAGATGTAGATCGGGACCTCGACCAGCTGATCGTTGCCACCGCAGACCTTGACCGCGTTGGTCAGATCCTTGTCGTCGAGGATCGAGTCCGAGCCCGCGTAGGCGACGGCGCCTGCGCCGAACTGCTCCTTGCCGCCGCCGGAACCGACGGGATCGTAGGAAATCGTCAGATCTGAGTTGGCGTTCTGAAGGCCGGCGATCCAGGCTTCCTGGGCGGCTTGCTGGGCGCTTGAGCCGGCGCCGGCGAGGTTGCCGGAGAGGCCGGTGGTGATACCGCCGCTGCTGCTGTTGCCGCCGTTCGAGCTCGACGAAGTCGAGTCTGCTGCTGCTGCCGCAGGCCGCGACGCCAATGGCGAGTGCTGCGACCAAGGCCACGGCGTATATGAAGCGTGAGCTCTTCACGTTGGTTCTGTCTCCTGTTCGGATTGCGTACGTAGAGCGACTGCGTTGGGCGCGCGGAGAGTTCCCCTTGCCGGACGCAGCCACGGCACTGTCGCGGCCACCGGTCCGACACCTGTGAACCTCGTGTAAACGGGGGGTGAAACACAAGTGAATGGGCGCGCGCCCTCCCGGTGCCTCCCTGGGCATGGGCGGACGCCCGCGTTCGGTCGGGTAAGCTCCCGGCCCGATGAACGGAGCACGCAAGCGAATCGTCCGCCTGCTCATCGCGCTGAGCGCCCTCGGTGCCGCGATGCTGGCCCTGGCGCCCGGCGCCTTCGCCGCCGACGGCGAGGGGGTCTGGGGCAAGACCACCGACTTCGACGTGACGATGTGGGGCTTCGCAGTGATCGCCCTCTTCGTCCTCCTCCCGCTCGTGCTCACCCTGATCCAGCATCGCCTCGACACCCGCAAGGAGCGGGCGCGCGAGCAGCTGGAGCGGGTCCGCAAGCCGTAGTCCCACCGGGAGGCCCCGATGGGCGATCGGACCAGCTACAAGCGCGTCGGTTCGGCCGCCGTGCTCACGATCGAGCGTCCCGAGCGCCGCAACGCGGTCGATCGGCAGACGGCCGAGGAGCTGCTCGCGGGCTACCGCACCTTCGAGGCCGACGACGACGCGCGCGTGCTCGTCGTCACCGGAGCCGGCGGCGTCGCCTTCTGCGCCGGCGCCGACCTGAAGGCGCTCTCGGAGGTCGGCCCGAACCCGCCGGAGGAGCTGGTCAGTGGCTACATCGACCGCCCCGAAGGCCCGATGGGCTTCACCCGGCTGACGCCCTCCAAGCCGACGATCGCCGCAATCAGCGGCTGGTGCCTGGCGGGCGGCCTGGAGATAGCGTTGTGGTGCGATCTGCGGATCGCGACGGAGGGGTCGAAGCTCGGCTACCCGGAGCGGCGCTGGGGCGTCCCGTTGATCGATGGCGGCACGCAGCGGCTACCGCGGATCGTCGGCCTCGGCCGCGCCCTGGACCTGATCCTCACCGGCCGGATCATGGAGGCCTCCGAGGCGCACGAGTGGGGCCTGGTCAACGAGATCGTCGCCGAGGGCCAGCACCTCGAGCGAGCGCTGGAGCTGGCCGAGGGCCTCGCCTCCTTCCCGCAGGAGACGATGCTTGCCGACCGCCGCGCTGCGATCGAGGGTCTCGGCATGGAGCTCGACGACGCGCTCGCGCTCGAGGCCAAGTCCGGCCGCCGCACGCTCGAGGTCGCGATCGGTGGCGCAAGCCGCTTCGCGGGCGGTGAAGGCCGCGGCGGCAAGGGCGCCGGCGTCTGACGGTCTGAGGGCGCCGATGTCTGCGTCATCGATCGGCCCGGATAGCGCTGCTATACCGGTCCTCCCTCTTCCTTGATCTCGACGCCCTCAGCCTCGTCAGGGGCCCGGGTCAAAGTGTCGTGCCGGCCGCCAGGCGGGTCACGGACTCGGGGTCGTGCGCCGGTAGGTAGACGACGGGGTTCGCTTCGGCATGGGAGAGGATGCGGTCGATCGTCGCGACCGTGACCGTCGGGTCGGGACTGACCGCGTCGGGGCGGCGCGCGCGTAGCTGCTCGAGGCTGTCCGTCGTGTCGCCGGCGAGCATCAGGTGGCGGCCGTCGTCGTCGATGCAGATCACCGAGACGTGTCCAGGAGTGTGACCCGGCGTCGCCACCGCGATCACCCTGCCGTCCCCGCTGAGATCCTTGCTCGCCTCGAACGCCCCGAAGGGGCCGTCGTCGAGCTCATAGGGCTGAAAGCGGACGCCCGCGGGGATCGGCTGCCGGAGGATGCGGGCCATCAGCCGCGTCATCGCGGCGTGGGCGTGCTCGATCTCGCGGCCTTGCACCAGGACCGGCATGTCGCCGAGATGGACGGCGCCGTCCATGTGATCGCCGTGCATGTGCGTGAGCACGGCGGTGTCGAGGTCGGCGATCGAAAGACCGATCGAGGCGAGCGCCGCCGGCAGCTCGTCGCCCGCGGTGACATCGAAGCGGGCGAAGGGGATGTTGCGGACGGCCGCGGTCTCGCCGGTGTCGACGAGGATCCGGCGGCCGCCGTGCTCGATCACCCAGGCGTGGATCGGCATCGGCTCCGACAGCGGGCCGGGGACGAAGAGGCTGAGCTGGCGCCGGATCCCAGGCCGCGGATACAGGAACGCGTCGGTGAGCTGAACGGTGCCGGTGGTGAGCGCGTGGACCTTCATCGGCCTAGTTCACTAGATCCTGAACTCGCGCAGGAGTCGCTTCTCGGTCTCGCCCTCGACCGCCGCGACGACCTCGATGTGCCCCTCGAGCGGCGTGCCGCGGATCTTCGTTGCGAGCAGGTCGTCGACCTGGAAGATGCCGGCGGAATTGTTCATCTTGATCTCGATCCGGACCGGGCGTTCAACGCCCTTCTCGATCGTCACCTTGTCGATCGCCGCCGCCGAGATCGCGTGGATGCCCATCTCTCCCCGCTCGACGGGGAGCCGCGAACGGCCTTCGGCCATGTCGAGGGCGTCCGCGACCCGGACGACGCCGGCCTCGAGCGTGTACGGCTCGCCCCTCCGGCGATGGCCGATGATGCAGTGCAGGACCTCGGAGGCGACGACCGTGAGCTCCGGCTCCTCGTAGATGCCGGCCAGCAGCTCGCGCAGCTTGCGGTCGGCGATGAACAGGCTGTAGGCCTCGTGGTCGACCCGGTGGATGCCCATCCCCGTGTCGTGCAGCAGCGCCCCGGCGGTGACGATCACCTCCGCGTCGCGCTCGCCGAGCCCGTGGTCGGTGACCGCGGCGGGCTCGATTCCGCCTCGCACGGCCAAGCGCAGGATCCGGAGCGCGATGTTGGCGACGATCTGAATGTGGACGCGGCTGTGGTCTGACATGCCGAGCCGCTCCGAGCTGACCTGCTGCATGTACCAGCGGGCGGCGAGCTCGCCGTCGGCATTGGCGGCATCGAGCAGCCGCTCGAGCCGGCGGTTGCCGCGGGTGGGAACGCTTACGCCGGCGCTCGCGACGCGCTCGGCGAGGCTCGGACGGCTCGCTTCCATCGCCCGCAGTGTGGCGCACGGGGCGGATCGGGCTCGGCTGCGCGAAGATGGCGCCGATGTCGGACGTGCACGCGAGCGAGGCCGGCGATGAGGAGCCGCTGCGCGCCGCCGTCGCCGACGGAGTCCTCACGCTCACCTTGAATCGGCCACGGAAGCGGAATGCGCTCTCGATCGAGCTCCGCCTGGCGCTCGCGGATGCGCTCACGGAGCTCGACACCGAGGCGATCGGCGCCGTCGTCCTGACCGGCTCCCCGCCCGCCTTCTGCTCGGGAATGGACGTGACGCAGTTCGGCGGCGACGCGGACAACCGGAAGGCCCTCGTCGACAGCAGCCTCGCCTGCATGAGCGCCGTCGGCGAGTGCCCGCGTGCCGGTGATCGCCGCGGTCAACGGTCCCGCGCTGGCCGGCGGCTTCCTGCTGGCGCTCGCCTCCGACGTGCGGATCGGCGAGCCCACGGCGCGCTTCGGCTTCCCCGAGCTGCCGCGCGGGATTCCACCGTCCTTCTCGTGGGCCCGCGCAACGCTGCCGGCAGCCCTCGCGCGCGAGCTCTGCATCAGCGGGCGAATCGTCGACGGCGAGCGAGGCCTTGAGCGAGGGGATCCTGTCCGAGCTCGTCGGCGAGGGCGAGTCGGCTGCCGCGGCGGGGAAGCTCGCCCGCTCGATCGCGGAGCGCCCGCGGCGCGCCGTGCTCGAGACGAAGCGTCGGATCCTGCTCGAACGCAGCCGGCTGTACGGGTTCCTCTTCGAGGACGAGGAGCGGATGTTCCGCGCGGCGCTCGGCGCCTGACCCGGCGCTCGCCCTAGATCTAGACGACCGGCGAGACTGCGCGCAGGATCTCGGGCCAGACGAAGAGCTCAACCAGCGCCGCGATGAGCAGCATCGGAATCGCGAAAGCGACCGTTACGAAGGTCGCTGCGAGTAGATCCCCCCACTCGCCGCGCCGGCTCGCGATCAGCCAGGCCGCGAGCGGCAGGAAGATCGCCGTGAGCTCGATCAGCGCGTGCGGGAGCACGGTCAGAATCAGCACGAGGGGACTGAGCTGAAAGGCAGCGGAGAGCGTCGACGCCTGGAAGCCGAGCGCGTAGGCCTGGGCGACGAGCGAGAAGGCCGTCACCGCGACGACCCAGGCGATCGCCACGGTCGCGGCCTTCTCGTGCAGGGTCCGCTTGAAGCCGCTCATATTCGAGGCGGCGACCGGCATCGAGTTGCCCGCGATGAAGCCGGCCACACAGGCGGTCGCGTGCAGGGCGAGGACGAGCAGGTTCGAGCTCAAGATGTGAGCGAGGTCCGAGGCCTCCACGGGCCATGTGACGCCCGGCAGATAGACGGAGCCCGAGTCCGGAGTGATCAGCGACGCCGCAAGCCAGGTGGCGGCGAGCAGCGTCAGCGCGACGGCGAGCGCGCCGGCGAACCAACCGCCGAGGACGGGCGCCGGCGCTGCCGCCCAGCGTTCGAAGGCGCCGCGGGTCTCGCGCAGGCCCTGGAGAAGGACGAAGTCCCGCCGCGGCTCAGCTCGGACGTCTGGCTCACCCGGGATCACTCCCGTCCATCGGCACGTCGGTGGGGGGCACTGAGGCCCGTCCACCCGGCCCCATGGCCGGGATCGCCGCCAATCCGGCGACGATCGGCGCTCAGGAGCCGCAGACCGGCCAAGGGTTGGAGCCGGCGCGCGAGTACAGCAGCGCGGCCCTGTAGTCCTGCTCGGCTTCGGGGGCGGCGGCGGGATCGCCGTGGCCGCCGACCGAGGCCCAGGTGCCGAGATCGAACTGGTACTTGCCGCGGTAGGTACCGGAGGAGTCGACGGCCGCCGGATCGCCGCCCGACTCGCATGATGCGATCGAGGTCAGCGTGGCGCTGGAGATGCCGACCGACTCCGGCCGCGGGAACTCCGGCTTGCGGGCCTTGCGAACCTTCGCCTCGAGCGCGGCGGTCTTCTCGTGAGCCGCTCGCGGGCCGAGCTGATGGCTGAGCGTGGCCTGTTTCGGCTCGACGTTGAGCTTCTTAGCCTGCGCGTAGACCTTGCGGTATTGGCGACGCTGGTGCGCCGCCTCGAGCGCGCGAGCGAGCTGCTTGTGCTCGAGCTTGAATCCGACCTGGACAATGCCGCCCCGCTGGCCTGCGCCGGATGCGGCCCCGCTAAAGGAGCCGGCGAGCAGCGCAGCAGCAGCAGTGGTGGCGATGAGCAAGTTGCGGGTCTTCGTGGGCTTGGGCACCGTGAGAACACCTCCATGGGGTCGCCGTTCCCCCGCAGCAGGCGCCGGCCGGGCGGCCGGTGACGCGGCGGTTCGCGCGCTTTGGCTGGGCGGTTTGCCTCGGCCTCGGCGCGGTGCGGCGGGTGCTTCCCCGGGCGGCGAATGAGGTCGCGTACCTTCTGTCCAGCACGCGGGCCCGGGGGGTCGATTTGACGTCGCAAAGCGTGACGGGATCTCGGCCTTTTATGTGTGCGACTGCTCACAGTCGCAACATTCCGCTCACATACCGCGCAAACCCCATGGACAAGCCGCATCCAACGCCAAGCCCGCGTGAGTTCCCGGCCCTGCAGCTGGTGGAAGAGCCGCTCGAAGGCCGTTCATCGGCGCTCGGGACGGGAGTTTCGGCGGCGATCATGCGGCGCGTCGCACGCGGCGATCTGCCCGAGACCGCACGGATCCACCGGACCGGCCGCTCGCTCGCGTTCGGCCGCGTCGACCGCCTCTCCCCCGGCTACCGGCAAGCCCTGGAGATCGCCCGCGAGCACGGCTACGAGCCGGTCGAGCGGATGGCCGGGGGCCGGGCCGCGGTCTTCCACGAGGACACGCTCGCCTTCTCCAAGGCGAGCCGCGAGCCGGCGCTGCGCAGTGGCATGGCGGAGCGCTTTGCCGAGATGGCCGAGATCGTCGCCGGCACCCTGCTTCGCCTCGGCCTCGACGCCCGCATCGGCGAGATCGCGGGCGAGTACTGCCCGGGCGAGTGGAGCGTCAGCGAGGGCGGGCGCACCAAGATCGCCGGCATCGGTCAACGCGTCATCGCCGGCGGCGCCCATACGGGGGGAGTCCTCGTCGTCCGCGGCGCCGAGCAGATCCGCGACGTTCTGGTCCCGGTCTACGAGGCGCTGGGCCTCGAGTGGGACCCGGCGACAGCAGGCAGCGTCGCCGACGCGCTCGGCGCCCCGCCCCCGCCTGCCGAGGGACCCGACCCGCTCATGCATGCGGTCACCGACGCCTTCCGCGCGGAGTTGGGCGAGCGCTACGAGGTGACGAGCGCCGGCGTCGACGAGCAGACGATGCGCATGGCCGAGGAGCTGCGGAGCTTCCACACGCCGAAGCCCCGGTAGGCGCCGGCCCCCTCGGCGTCGGCTGGCGTTCCCGCCGAGAGTCCTCGGCCCGCGGGTCCGTCCGGGAGCTGCTGCGGTTCACGCCCGGCGATCGCCGGCGGCAGTCCTCGGCCCGCGGGTCCTGTCCGGGAGCTGCGCAGGCCCCGCTGCGCCACCGGCATTGCTCGGGGGCCTGCGATCTGCGGGCCACCCGCGGGAGAGGGGGTTACGTGGGCGATCGCCGGCGAAGTGGCTTGGCTTGGTGAGCTGGGACGAGGGGTGGGGGGTTTTACGCCTTGGGCTGAGAGGGAGGTGGGCCTGCGGAGGGGCTTGGCCGGGCGCGAGTGGTTACGAAGCACCGCAGGTTGCGGTGGAACGTGACCAGTCGTCCGTCGTGGGCTGCCTTTGAGCCTTCCCTCGCTGCTCTCGCCTGCCAGTGGTTACGAAACCTCTCAAGTTGAGAGGTTTTGTGACCAGTCGTCTCCCTTGGGCTGTCGTTGGCCGCTCCCTCGCTGCTTTCGCCGGCGAGTGGTCACGTTGGTTCGGAATGGTGGGTCCGACGTGACCGGTGGGCGCGGCTACTCGTACTGGAGGGCTTCCATGACCTCGATCTTCGAGGCCCTGCGGGCCGGCCAGATGCCCGCGATCACGCCGGCGATGCCGGCGAGCACGAGGACGGCGATGATGCCGCCGATCGGGATCGAGAGGACGAGACCCTGGTCGGCGAGGGCCTTGACGGCGGCGATGCCGATCGCAACTCCGATCACGGCGCCGACGATGGCCCCGATCATCGCGGTGATCAGCGACTCGTAGCGGACCATGCGCCTGACCTGGCTACGGGAGGCGCCGATCGCGCGCAGCATGCCGAGCTCGCGCTTGCGCTCGAGCACCGAGAGAACGAGCGTAATCACGACCCCGACCAGGCTCAGGATCACGGCCAGTGTGAGCAGCACGTAGATCAGCGAGACGAGTTGGTTGACCTGGTCCTTCTGCTCGTCCTTGACCTGCTGCTGGGAGCGCGACTCGGCGTTCGGGAAGCGCTTGGTCAGCAGCGCGTCGATCTTCGCCCGAGTCGCGTCGAAGTTGGCCCCCGGGTCGAACTTGGTCAACACGAGGAAGTCCTGGCGGACGTCGAAGTCGCTGCGCAGCAGCGAGGCGGGGAGGGCGATGCTGGCGACGAGCAGTGAGACCCGATCGCGGATGCTGCCCGCCACCGTGACGTCAACCTTGCGGCCCGTCGGCGTCACCACCGTCAGCTTGTCGCCGACCTCGATGCCGTTCTTGTCGGCGAAGTCGGACTCGACGATCGCGCCATTCGAGCCGAGGTCGGCCAGCGTCTGGTTGTCACCGTCCACCCAGTCGAGGTCGGCGGCCTTCGTCAGCGTCGCCGGCTCGAGCCCGGTGATGAACTGATCACCGTCGATTCCTTGGATCTTGCCCGCCGTGTCGTTGATGGCCGACGCCGCCTCGACGCCGGGGATGCGCGCAATCGCGGGCGCGATGTCGGCCGAGATCGGCGAGAAGCCGTCGCTGTTGTAGACGGCGACGTCACCGGTGAAGGTCTTGTCGAGCGCGTCGGCGACGGACTTGGTGATCGCCGAACCGAGCATCAGCACGAAGACGACGAGCGCGACGCCGATCATCAGCGCGGACGAGGTCGTCGCGGTGCGGCTCGGGTTGCGCAGCGTGTTCTCGCGAGCGAGCCGGCCGGTGACACCACGCACTCGCTCGATCGGCTTGCCGACGAGCGAGGCGAGCGGGGCGACGAGACGGCCGCCGAGCATCGCAATCGCGATGAAAAGGAGGATCAGGCCGAAGCCCATCAGGCTAAGCGCCGGTCCGATGCCGCCGCTGCTGAACAGCCCGAGGCAGATGATCACGAAGCCCGCCACCGCGAGGATCGAGGCGATCACCGTGCGCTTGCGGCTCGTCCCGCCCTGCTCAACCCCACCGTCCTCGCGGAGCGCTTCGAGCGGGCTCACCCGAGTCGCGCGGAGCGCCGGGATGAGCGCCGAGGCGAGTGTCGAGAGGACGCCGACGGCGATGCCGATGATGACGGTCCGCGCCTCGATCGGCAGCCCCGACTGGGGTAGCGCGAAGCCGAGCCCCTTGAAGGCCGCGACCAGCAGCTTGACGAAGCCGGCGCCGGCCACGATCCCGACGATGGACGCCGCCAGACCGATCGCAAGGGCCTCGGAGATGACGCTCCCGAGCACCTGGCGCGAGGAGGCGCCGAGGGTGCGCAGCATCCCGAACTCGCGCGTCCGCTGGGCGACGGTGATGCTGAAGATGTTGAAGATCAGGAAGGCGCCGACGAAGATCGTGATCCCGGCGAAGATCAGCAGTGCCGTCGTCAAGAACTGGAAGCCGTCCTTGATGTCCTGCGAGTCGTCGGCCGCGGTCTGCGCCCCGGTCTTCGCCTCCGCCGTCTTCGGCAGGACGGCGTTGATCCGGTCGCGGAGCTCCTGGGGCGTGACCCCGTCGGCCGCCTGCACGTCGATCTCGTCGAACTCCCCGGGCTTGTCGGTGATCCGCTGCGCTTCCGGCAGCGTCATCTCGGCGAGGCTGGCGCCGCCTAGGGGGACACCGGAGCCGAACCGGGTGATGCCGACGAGCTTGTAGCGGCGCAGGCCGGTGGCGCCGGTGATCGGGATCTCGTCGCCGAGCTCGTACCCCTGATCGTCGGCGGTGAACTCGTCGATCGCAACCTCGTGGCCATTCGAGGGCGGCTGCCCCTGCACGTAGGTGCTTGGCGTGAACGGCTCCGGCTGAACGCTGTTGAGGATGTGCGGCGGTCCACCGTTGGGTGGGCCGATCCGGTCCCCGTTGGAATCGAGGATCGCGATCGAGGCGGCGTCGGAGATCCTCCCGGAGGCCGACTCGACGCCGTCGACCTGCTCGACCTTCGGTAGCAGCGAGCGCCGCAGCGCCGCCTCCGATTGGGGCAGGTTGAAGCTCGAGTCGGTCTCCTGCTTGGCACGGACGCTGACGTCGACGCCCTCGGAGGCGGTCGCGAAGATGTCGTCGAACGACTGGTTGACCGAGTCGCTCAGCATCAGCGTGCCGGCGATCATCGCCACGCCGAACAGCACCGCGATCGCGGTCAGAGTCGACCGCAGCTTGTGGGCGGTCAGCCCGCGAAGCGCGAGCCGGCCCACTAGACCCCTCGCATGAGCTCGATCACTTCGTCCTCTCCGGAGACGACGCGATCGGCGGCGACCTTGCCGTCGGCAAGGACGACGACGCGGTCGGCGTACGAGGCGACGCGCGGATCGTGCGTGACGATCACGACCGTCTGCCCGTACTCGTCGACCGCTCGGCGCAGGAGCTCGAGCACGCCCGTGCTCGAGGTCGAGTCGAGGTTGCCCGTCGGCTCGTCGGCGAAGACGACCGCGGGCCGCGCGACCAGCGCCCGCGCGATCGCGACGCGCTGCTGCTGGCCGCCGGAGAGCTCCGAGGGCCTGTGCGTCGCCCGGTCGGCCAGGCCGACCATGTCGAGCAGCTCCGCGAGCCAGGCCTCGTCGACGCTGAGCCCGGCGATCCGGATCGGAAGCGCGACGTTCTCGGCCGCGTCGAGGACAGGCACGAGGTTGAAGAACTGGAAGATGAAGCCGAGCTTCTCGCGTCGCAGCTCGGTCATGCCCTTGTCGGAGAGGCCGGTGATCTCGGTGCCGTCGATCCACACGTTGCCCGCCGGTCGGCTTGTCGAGCCCGGCAAGCAGGTGCATCAGCGTCGACTTGCCCGAGCCCGACGGGCCGACGATCGCCGTCAGCTGGCCCCGCGGGAAGTCGAGGTCGACGCCGCGCAGCGCGTCGACCGCCGCCTGGCCCTCGCCGAAGCGGCGGGCGAGCTCGCGGCACGAGACGATTGCGGCCGTCGCTCCCTCGGCCGGCGGCTTCTGAGTGGCTGCCTCCATTCCGGCGCAGGTTAGTCAGATCCCGGAGTGGAAAGATGAGAGCTCGTGAACGTCCCCGAACGCCTCGGCCTGCACCCCTCGCACCGCGCGGCTGCGGAGGCAATCGGCTACCGGAGCACCTTCGCCGCCTCGAACGGAGCGATCGCGGTTGGCGCGCTCGCCGTCGGCTCGGTTGCGATCGGCGCCGTCGCGATTGGCCGCCTGGCGATCCGCAAGCTGGCGATCGAGGACGGGCGGATCGGTCGCCTGCGGATCGACGAGCTCGAGGTCGGCTCGCTGACCGTCGAACGCGATCGGCGCGACGGCAGCTCGCTCCGACGATCGCGGGCGCCGGCCCGGGGCGGCTCGCCGCCGGCTCCTCGAAGTTCAGCCACGTCGACCTCGTCGTCTCCTCGCTCGACCGCAGCCTGCCCTTCTATCGCGACCTCCTCGGTCCGCTCGGCTGGGGCGATTACGACGTGATGGAGGGCGAGCGCGGCGAGCCGATCCACTACATCTCGGTGGCCGGGCTCCGGCGTCGCCGCGCTCGGCCTGCGCGCGGCACAGTCGGACGCGCACCCGGCCCCCTACGACCGCTACGCGCTCGGCGTCCATCACATCTGCATCGACGTCCCCTCCCGCGAGGCGGTCGACGAGCGCGCCCAGTGGGTCCGGGACGACGGTCGCGGCGAGGTCCTCTCCCCTCCCGCCTCCTACGACTACACACCCGGCTACTACGCGGCCTTTCTCGCCGATCCGGACGGGATCAAGCTCGAACTCCTCCATCGCCCCACCTACTGGGATACGGTCAAGGGCGGATGAGGCTCCTCGCCTTCAGCGACCTGCACCGCGACCTGGGCCAGGCGGCGCAGCTCTCGCTCGCTCGCCGCGGATGCCGACGTCGTGATCGGCGCCGGCGACTTCGCCAACGAGCACGCCGGGCTCGAGGAGACGATCGGGGCGCTGGCCGGGATCGAGACGCCGACGATCCTCGTACCGGGCAACAACGAGACCGAAGCTGCGCTGCGCGAGGCGGCCGCGAACTGGAGCTCGGCGACGGTCCTGCACGGAGAGGCCGCGGAGGTCGGCGGCGTCTCCTTCTTCGGGCTCGGCGCCGGCATCCCGATCACGCCGTGGGACTGGAGCTTCGACCTGGACGAGGAGCAGGCGGCCGAGCGGCTCGCCGGCTGCCCGTCGGGCGGCGTGCTCGTCCTCCACTCCCCGCCGAAGGGCCACTGCGACCGGAGCTCGGCCGGGGATCACCTCGGCAGCGCGGCGATCGCCACCGCGATCGAGCGGGCCGAACCGGCGCTCGCGGTCTGCGGCCACATCCACGAGAGCTGGGGCGAGCGCTCGCGGATCGGCGCGACCGAGATCGCAAACCTCGGGCCCTCGGGCGCCTTCTTCGAAGTCTGAGCCGGCGGGCCAAGCGGTCACACGTGAACGACCGGTGAAGTCCGGCGGCCCCACCCTTCGCACGGACGCGAACAAGGGAGTAGCGTCGCGCCGGCAATGAAGGTGAGGACGTTGCTGGCAGTACTCGTCGTGCTCGGGCTCGGGGCGAGCGCGGTGATCGCATCGACCGGCGGGCACGGCAACAAGCAGGGGCGGATCGGTCCTCGCAGCCACATCCAGCCCTCGGGGCGCAAGCTCGAGCCGGCCGGCAACACGACGAAGCTCGGCAACCTGCCGACGGGCGGCGCGCTGACCCGCGACGGCCGCTTTCTGTGGACGCTCTCCGCCGGCCGTGGCGCCAACGACATCAGGATCGTCCGGATCCGCCCGGACCTCAAGCACTGCAAGCAGGGCAAGCGCGGCGCGCACTGCCGGCGCAAGAAGAAGCGCAAGGTCGGCAAGGTCGTGCAGAAGATCAAGATGCCCGGGCTGAGCGGCGGGATGGCCATGGACCCGACCCGGAACGTCGCCTACGTGTCAGGCATCCCAGCCACCGATCACCAGGACGGCGCGGTGCCGGACAGCGTGCCCGGCAAGCAGGGCGACGTGATCCACACATTCACCTACAACAAACGCTCAGGGAAGGCGAAGCGCGGCGATCTGATCGGTGTCCCGCCGCCGGTCGGCACGCTGCCGCCACAGAACTTCCCACCGACGAACTCTGGTGCCTACTCGTGGCCGCGCGACATCGCCGTCAGCCCCAACGGGTCGCAGCTGCTCGCCGCCCTCAACCTGGCCAACTCGGCGGCGCTCGTCGACCTCGGCTCCGGCAAGGTCTCGTACCTGCCGGCCGGCCGATATCCGTACGGCGCAGCGATCACCAGCGACGGCAAGACCGGACTGATCTCGAACGAAACAGACGGCACGGTCACGGCGATCGACATGGGCGCCGGGACCGTCCGCGGCAAGGTCACCGTCGGCCCCCACCTCTCCCACCCGGAGAGCATCGCCGTCGATCCGCGGCGGCCCCTCGCCTACGTCGCAGTCGCCAACCAGGACATCATCGCCGTCGTCAACACCGACGAGCTCAAGGTCGTCCGCACGCTCTCGGTCGAGCGCCCGCGGGGAATCGGCACGAGCCCGGTCCACGTCAGCGTCACCGCCGACGGCTGCCGACTGCTCTCCTCCGACGCCGGCGAGGATGCGATCGCCGTCTTCGCGCTGCGCACGAGCCGCAAGTGCGAGCCCGGGCCGCGTCACGCTCATGGCAAGCGCCAAGGGCGCCTCGCCGTACGCGCCGACCGGATCCTCCAGCACGAGGGCCGCGCTCGCGCCGGGCACGCGGACTCGCTGCAGTCCGGCGCGGCCGAGGTCTACGGCGACTCTGCCGAAAAGCAGGCCGAATCGAAGCTCGCCGACCAACCCGTTCAGCGCAAGAGCAAGCGCTGGCAGATGATCGGCCGGATTCCGGTCGCCTCCTACCCCGCGGCGGCGTTCACGACCCCGCAGCGCCCGCAGCAGCGCAGGCTCGTCTGGGTCGCTGCCAAGGGCCTCGGCGTCGGCCGCAACGACGCGCGCGGCCGCGTCCTGCCCGAGGATCAGGGCTCGGCTACCTCCGGCGCGCCGGCGCGCTTCCGCTTCGACTACCTGCCCTCGGCCGTGACGGGCATGTCAGGCGTGCTTCGTTATCCGCCCGCCAAGAAGATCGAGAAGCTGACGCCGAAGGCGGCCCGCCAGATCAAGCCGGTCAACTCCGAGAAGCCGCCGAAACACACGCCGCTGCGCCCCGACGGCCCCATCAAGCACGTCTTCTACGTCGTTCGCGAGAACCGCAGCTACGACCAGATCCTCGGCGACGTGGGGCGCGGCGACGGCGACGCGAAGCTGACGTTGTTCGGCCGCAAGATCACGCCGAACGCGCATGCGCTCGTCCGCCGCTTCCCCTTGCTCGACCACGTCTACGCGAACTCGGAAGCCTCGATCGACGGTCACTTCTGGACCTCCGCCGGTTCGGTCTCCGATTACGTGGTCAAGAACTGGCACGCGAACTACGCGAACCGCGGCCGCCCCTACGACTTCGGCGTCTACTCGGTCACTTGGCCCTCGCGCGGATTCCTCTTCGACCAGGCCCAGAAGCAGGGGATCAGCTACTACAACTACGGGGAGGCGATCGCGGGCACGCTGCCGCTCAACGACCTCGACCGCAACGCCCAGGAGACGGCGGAGGTCACGGCCAAGTTCACGCAGTCCGACGTCGGTCCGCTCAACCCAGGCCCGCAGCTGCCGCCGCCCGCTCCCTGCTATTCGAACGACGCGTCGATCGGCAGCAACGTGATCACAGGCCAGGACACGTTCGACGCGAGCCTGCCCCCCGGCGTCAGCGCAGCCAACAACGAGAGCCGTTTCAAGTGCTTCCGGCAGCGCTTCGAGCAACAGCTCGCGCAGAACAAGGTTCCTGCCTTCAACTACCTCGTCCTCCCCAGCGACCACACCGAGGGCACGTCGCCCGGCCGGCGCACGCCACAGGCGATGATCGCGGACAACGACTACGCGCTCGGCGAGATCGTCGACGAGATCAGTCATTCGAAGGTCTGGGACAGCTCGCTGATCCTCGTCGTGGAGGACGACAGCCAGGACGGAGCCGACCACGTCGACGCCCACCGGATCCCGGCGCTGGCGATCAGCCCGTACACGAAGCGCGGCGCGGTGATCCACAACCGCTACGACTTCCTCAGCTTCATCCGCACGCTCGAGCTCGTTACCGGGATGAAGCCGCTCAACCTCTTCGACGCAACCGCAGTCCCCCTCTACGACGCATTCAACTCCACTACCTCCGGCAACGAGGCAGCCCTACGACGCGATCGACCCGACCGTCGACCGCAATGCCCGCAATCCGGCCGGCGCACCCGACGCGCAGTTCTCCTCGGATCTGCCCCTGCACGCTCACCGACCGCGTCCCGCAGGAGGTGCTCGACCGGATCCTCTGGCACTCGGTCCACGGCCAAGGCTCCGCGCCGCCACCGCCCGGGCCCAACGCCTCGACCGTCGACACCGAGCGCTGGCGCAAGAGCGAGGCGGCCGATCTCGCGCAGGGCATCGCCGAGGTGCGCCGCCAGCTGCTGCAGCCGTACCGGACCAAGTACGGGCGCAAGCTGCTCGGCGAACCACCCGCGCCCGCTCCGGCGCCCGCCAAGGCGGACGGCGACAACGGCGGCTGAATAGTGGACGCGCCCGTAGTTCGATCAGCCCCGGCGAGTGACCGGGCGCGGCTGACGGTGCAATAGATTCCGCGCAAGGCGCCGTGCGGCGCCCGTCAATCGAGGAGGAGGAAGTCGATGGGCGATTTCGTCGTCAAGCAGGAATCCGAGCTCGACAGCAAGTACGGCGGCGCCTTCAAGCTGGTCCGCCACTCGCTCGGGATCAGCTCGTTCGGGGTCGGCGTCATCGAGCTGCCCCCGAACGCAGACGGCTATCCCGAACACGATCACAGCGGCGACGGGCAAGAGGAGCTGTACACCGCCCTTGCCGGCAGCGGTGAGATCGTGATCGAGGACCAGGCGGTGACGCTCGAGCCCGGCGTCTGGGTCGCGGTTCCGGCCGGGACGAAGCGCAAGATCACGACGGCCGAGCAGCCGCTGAAGCTGCTGGCGATCGGTGCCACACCGGGGCAGCCGTACGAGATCCCGGAGTTCAGCAAGCCTGAGCCCGGCGCCTGAGCCGGCTGCACGGTGGCAGACAAGCAAACTCCGAAGCTCCCGCGCAAGGTCTACGAGGCGGAGCTCCTGCGGCTGCAGGAAGAGCTCGTCGTGATCGCCGACTGGGTCCGGCGCGAGGGCAAGCGGATCGCATCGTCTTCGAGGGTCGTGACGCCGCGGGCAAGGGCGGCGTGATCAAGCGGATCACCGAATACCTCTCGCCACGGATCGCGCGCGTCGTCGCGCTGCCGGCGCCGACCGAGCGCGAGCGCACGCGAGTGGTACTTCCAGCGCTACGTCGCCCACCTGCCTGCGGCGGCGAGATCGTCCTCTTCGACCGCTCCTGGTACAACCGCGCCGGCGTCGAGAAGGTGATGGGCTTCTGCACGCCCGACGAGCATCGCCTCTTCCTGCGCCAGGCGCCGGTCTTCGAGCGGATGCTGATCGAGGACGGGATCATCCTCATCAAGTACTGGTTCAGCGTCTCCGACGAGGAGCAGGAGAAGCGCTTCCGCTCCGGCTCGAGGACCCGCTGCGGCAGTGGAAGCTCTCGCCGATGGACCTCGAGTCGCAGGCGCGCTGGGTCGACTACTCGCGGGCCAAGGACGAGATGTTCGTCCACACCGACCTGCCCGGCTCGCCCTGGAACGTGGTCGAGTCGGACCAGAAGCGCAACGCGCGGATCAACTGCATCTCGCACCTGCTCGGCGACGATCCCCTACGAGCGTGGCGAGCCGCTCGACGATCGAACTGCCGAAGCGGCAGAGCGACGAGGGCTACGTGCGACCGGCGCGGGAGACGAACCGCTACGTGCCCGACGCAGCCGCCGAAGTGCTGGACCGGGCCCTCAAGGGCAAGAGCGGCTGACGGCGGTCGCCACGGCTCGGCGGGCAGCCGGATACGGTTCGCGCGTGGCACCCCAGGTCGGCATCCCGCGGCTCCCGGTCGGGCCGGACCCGTTCCGGCGGATCAAGGTTCCCTCGGAGCTCGAGCGAGATCACGACGATCGGCGAGGAGGCGCCCGCCGGCCGCCGGCGGCCTCCGCGCGGCCGACGTCGAGCGGATCTGGTCGGCCGTCGAGAGCCTCTACCGCAGCGGCGTGCACCCGGCGATCAGCCTCTGCGTGCGGCGCGAGGGCGAGGTCGTCCTCGACCGCGCGAATCGGCTGGGCGAAGGGCGTCGGCCCGGAGGCGCCCGACGACGCCGAGCGCGTGCCGAACACGCCCGCCACGCCGCACGTGATCTTCAGCGCCTCGAAGGCGATGACCGCCTGCGTCGCCCACCTGCTCGACCAGCAGGAGCAAGATCCACATCGGCGACCGCGTCGCCGAGTACATCCCCGAGTACGCGAGCCACGGCAAGGAGGGGATCACGATCGCGCACGTGCTCTCGCACAGGGGCGGCGTCCCGAACCTGCCCGCGCGAGGCGTTCGCGCTCGAGAACGTCGACGACCGCGAGGCGATCGTCGAGATCCTCTGCGACGCGAAGCCGCAGTCGCGGCCGGGCCAGTCGCTCGCCTACCACGCGATCTCCGGCGGCTACATCATCGGCGAGATCGTCCACCGGGTCACCGGCAAGCCGATCCGCGAGGTGCTGGCCGAGCGAGATCCTCGACCCGCTCGGCTTCCGCTGGACGAACTACGGCGTCGCCGCCGCCGACGTCGACGCGGTCGCCACGCAGCCACTACACCGGCGCGCCGGTGCTGCCGCCGCTCTCGAACCTGCTCAAGCGGGCGCTCGGGCGTCGAGCGTCGGCGACGCGGCCCGGCTCGCGAACGAGCCCGAGTTCCTGACCGGCGTCGATCCCGGCCGGCAACGTGGTGACGACCGCGAACGAGCTCTCGCGCTTCTTCGAGCTGCTGCGCCGCGGCGGCGAGCTCGACGGCGTCCGCGATCTTCGAACCGCGCACGATCCGGCGCCGTGCTCTGACCGAGCAGTCCTACCTGGAGATCGACTTCACGCTCGGCTTCCCGACCCGCTTCAGCCTCGGGATGATGCTCGGCGCGCAGCGGCTCAGCCATCTACGGCCCCGACACCGAGCACGCCTTCGGCCACCTCGGCTTCACCAACATCATCGGCTGGGCCGACCCCGAGCGGGCGCTCTCGGCGGCCGTGATCACCTCCGGCAAGCCGGTGCTCTATCCGGAGCTGCCGGTCTTCTGGAACCTGATGCGGACGATCGGCAAGCGTCGCGCCGAAGGTCCCGACGAACCCGCTCAGCCTGCCCGCCCCCGGCGGATAAGGCTGCGCGAGGACGGCCTCGACGCAGCGATGGTCAGCGGCAGGCCGGCGCCCAGTGTGCGCCGGCCCGGTTCGCGTCCTACTTCTCGACCTCGGCGGCCTCCGCCGCGGCGGCTTCCGCCTCCTCGGCGGCAGCCTCCTCCGAGTGGCTCTGCGCCGCGCGGTCCTCGTAGCCGGCGCGGGCGCTGCGGTCGGGGGCGGCGAGCACGTCGTCGGCCTTCAGCAAGCGGGCGATCGCCTCGCGGCCGCGGCGCGGCAGCAGGTTCATCGCGTCGGCGATGTCGACCGTCTCCTTCGGCACCCAGACGTCGAAGCGGTTCGTCTCGATCGCCTCGACGATCGCCTCGGCGACCTCCTCGGGCTCGAGCGTCTTGACGCCGCGCGCCTCGTGCAGGCCGGAGCCGAGCTCGGTGTTGACGATCGCGGGCATCACGCACGGAGACCTCGACGCCGGTGTCGCGGAGCTCGCCGCGCGCCGCCTCGGAGAGGCCGACCACCGCGTGCTTGGTCGCGCAGTAGGTGGCGCCGCCGGGGAAGCCCGGCCTTGCCGGCCTGGCTGGCGATGTTGACGATGTGGCCGCTGCTCGCGGGCGATCATGTCGCTCGATCGCGATCTTCGTGCCGAAGATGACGCCGTGCAGGTTGATGTCGATCTGCAGCTTGGCGATCTCATCGGGCTCGTCGGCGAGCATGTTGAGCGGCATGATCCCGGCGTTGTTGATCGAGCACGTCGATCGGGCCGAGCTCCTTCGCGGCGTTCGTCGTGGAAGGCCTCGAAGCTCGGGCGGCTGGTCACGTCGAGCTCGAAGGCGACGCAGTTGCCGCCGAGCTCGGTCGCCGTCTGCTCGGCGAGCTCGTGGTTGAGATCGCCGATCGCGACCCGGGCTCCACGCCGGATCAGCGCCGCCGCCGTCGCCTTGCCCGATGCCCTGGGCGCCGCCGGTGATCGCGACGACCTTCCCCGATACCGACTTGACCTGCTTGCGCGCCATCTGCGCTCTCCTCTCCTCTGCGTCGACTGGCTGAACAGCCAAAGTTCGCCGAGACATCATTGCGGACCCGGCGCCCGCGCGGCGCTCCGCGGTCTCTAGCGCGGCGCGCGAGCAGCGGCCGCGACCAGCGCCAGCGCGACCTCGGCCCGGGTCCGCAGCGAGGCGGCGACGATGTGCTCGTCGGGGGCGTGCGAGCCGCCGCCGAGCGGCCCGAGCCCGTCGATCGCGAGCAGCGGCGCGCCGGCGGCGAGGTGGCTGGCGTCGCTGGCGCCGCCGCGCTCGGCGCCGACGATCGCGGCGGCCGAGCAGCTCCGACGCCCGCTCGAGCGGCGGCGCGCGCGCGCTCGGCCATCTCCATCGCCGGCCAGCGCCGGGTCAACTTCGCGCTCAGAGCCGACGCCGTCGATCTCGGCCGGGAGCGCGTCGAGCAGCGCCTCGATCGCCTCCAGCTCGGCCGCGCGCACGTCGAAGGAAGAGCTCGCCGTCGCCGGGGACGACGTTGAAGGCCTCGCCCGAGCGCAGGATCGTCGGCACCACGGTGAGCCGCTCGGGTCCGTCGGGGTCGTGGACGGCGGCGAGCCGCGGCGCGACCTCGGCGAGCGCGAGCAGCGCGTTGCGGCCCTCGTCGGGCTCCGAGCCGGAGTGCGCGGCGCGGCCGCGCGCCTCGATCGCGGATCGTGCCCGGCGGCCTTGCGGGCGACGATCACCGCGTCCTCGCCCGTCGGCGGTGAGCTCGCCGCCCTCGAAGCAGAGGCAGGCGTCGTAGTCGGCGAAGCGCTCGGCGTGGGCGAAGGGCGCGGTCCGCCACTCCTCGTCGACGACCAGCAGCAGCGCGACCTCGGCGAACAGCTCGCGGCCGGGCGAGCGCCCGCAGGACGCCGAGCGAGAGCGCGACGCCGCCCTTCATGTCGATCGTCCCCGGGCCGTGGAGCAGCTCGCCCTCCCGGCGCAGCGGGTGGTGGTCGGCGTGCGGGATCACGGTGTCGAGGTGGCCGAGCAGCAGCAGCCTGCCCTCGCCCGTGCCCGGCAGGTGGGCGAGCAGGTCCTCGCGCGTGCTCGGGCGAGGAGCATGGCAAGCCGCTCGATCGCGACCCCGTCGGGGAGCAGCGCCGCGGCGACGGCGACGCACCGACTCGGCCGCCTCGAGCGTCGCCGGAGGGCGAGGAGACGTCGACGAGCGCGGCGAGATCGCGTTCGGCGCGCTCGGCGATCCGCGTCGGTCCCCGCCGCGATCCACTCCTGCCAGCTGCCGGTCGTCCATCGGAGACGGCGCACGGTACACGGCGCGCCGTTGATACGGTCCGCCGGCCGTGAGCGCGGTCTCGGCCGAAAGCGCCGATGCGGGAAGGCGCGCCGACGCCGCTCGGCAACGAGCCGGTCTTCGCCGGCGGCGTCGCAGCAGGTCGGCGGCCGGGACGTGGGCCTGGATCCAGCCGAACGGAGACCTCGGCGAGTCGAACGCCGGCCTGGTCGTCGGCGACGGCGAGAGCCTCTTGATCGACACGCTCTGGGACGAGCGGCTGACCCGGCGCGATGCTCGAGGCGCTCGCCCCCGCCCGCGAGGGTGCGCCGATCGCGACGCCTGATCAACACCCACGGCGACGGCGACCACTGGTACGGCAACGGCCTGCTCGGCGGCGCCGAGATCATCGCCACCGAGGCGGCCGCCGCAGCAGATGCGAGGAGGAGCCGCCGGCGATGCTGACCCGGATGCGGCCCGCTGCCGGCGCGGTCGACGGGTGCGCTCGCCTGCGGTGCCCCTGCTCCCGGGCAAGGGACCGGCTGCGCGGGCTCGCCGGCTTCGCGCGAGCCGCTCTCCTGCTACGAGTTCGACGGCCTCGAGCCGCGGCTGCCCGACCGAGACGTTCACCGGCGAGCGACGAGCTCGAGGTCGGCGGCCGCCGCGTCGAGCTGATCGAGGTCGGCCCCGCGCACACGCCGGGCGACGCGATCGTCTGGGTGCCGGACGCGCGGGTCGTCTTCAGCGGCGACATCGTCTTCAGCGGGGTGACGCCGATCATGTGGGCGGGGCCGGCCTCGAACTGGATCGCCGCGCTGGAGCGGATCGCCGCGCTCGAGCCGCGTCGTCGTCGTCCCCGGCCACGGACCCGTCTGCGGGCCTCGACCTGCTCGCGGAGCTGATCGGCTACTGGACCTACCTGGTCCGCTGCGTGCCCGAGGGCGCCGGCGACGCGATCGTCGAGCTCACCGAGGAGCTGGTCGCGCGGCGCCGAGTACCGGACCTCGCCCTGGGGCGAGTGGCGCGGCCCCGAGCGGACCCTGGTCAACGTCGCGATGATCGCCCGCGAGCGCGACGGCGAGACCGGCCCGGTCGGCGATCGCCAAGCGGATCGCCCTGCTGTCGCAGATGGGCGCGCTGCGCGAGCGGCTCGCCGAGCGCGGCGATTCAGCTGTAGCGATCCCACTTCTTCAGCGTGTGGGTTGGCGGCTGCGGCGAGCCACCCTCGTACCAGCCGGGCCGCGACCACATCTCGAAGTGCAGGTGGCAGCGCAGCTGGCGTTCCCGGTCCTGCCGACGTAGCCGAGCACCTCGACCGGTCTTGACGCGATCGCCGACGTGGGCGATGCCGCGCTTGAGCATGTGCATGTAGACGAAGTCCTTGCCGGTGCCCTTGCCGTCGACGACCACGTAGTTGCCGGCGGCAGGGCCCTTGCTGCGGGTCTGCACCTTGCCGCCGCGAGCCGCACGGATCTTCTTCCCGCACTTGGTCGATGATGTCCTGGCCCTCGTGGTGACGACCGGCGCCGAAGCCATCGCCGTAGGTGTGGTGGGCCGCGATCGGGAACTGGCCGCGGTGCAGGTTGAGCCGGCTCTTGCCCTTCGCCTTGCGGTCATCGGCGGGCTTACGGTGGTCGCCCTGCGGGAAGACCTTGAAGGTGTACTTGCCCTCGGACGCCCAGCCCTTGCGGTTGAGCTTGCCGTTCCAGTCGAGCTTCGTCTTGCGCTTCGTCTTCAGGTTGTCGAACTTCCAGTGACGAACGACCTTGCTGCCCTTGACGCGGATCGCGCGCACGACGACGTCATGGCTGCCGGTGCCGCCGAGCTCGAACTTGTATTGGGCCCCGCGATGGGAGTCGATGATCGCCTCGTCCGGAGCCGAGCGCGACACCTTGAGCCGGAGCCGGCCGGAGCCGGCCCCACCCTGTCCCTGCTTGGCGGTGGCGCCTCCGCTCGCCTGCGCATCGTCGGTGCCTGTGCTGATCGCAACGACAACGATCGCCAGGGCGGCGACGGCGAAGGCGATGCGCTCGTACGTACGTCGGTGTGCCTGCCTGAACAGTTCGATCAACTCCCTTCGGGGTGCGGATGTCGGGTTCGGGGGGGTGTTCGTCAGCGCTCACGCGGGCGCCAGGCCCTGATGTGTGAGCGTCTGCCCGGTAATAACCTGGCGGAACGCTAAAGGTTGCGGCCGCGGAATGCGCCGCAGGGACCCCCAGACCGGCCGGATTCCCCCCTCAGGGGGAAGGAACGGCCGCCCTCAGGCGGCGCCGGCCAGCGCGGGGCGCGGCGGGCGGCTCGCCTCGCGCGGGCGGAGCGTGATCGTGCCGCCCAGGGCGGGGCTGATCGTGATCGCCCGGCGCCGGACGGGCTCGGCGGCGCCGGACGTCGGCTCGATCGAGGCGGTTCGCAGAATCTCCGCGAGCACGACCTTCATCTCCAGCAGCGCGAAGTTCGCTCCGGCGCACCGGCGCCGGCCGCCACCGAAGGGGATCCAGGTGTAGGTGCCCGGCTCGACGCCGAGGAACCGCTCGGGACGGAAGGCGAACGGGTCGGGGTAGATCTCGGCGTCGTGGTGGGTGAGCCAGGTGCAGGGCATCAGGTGCACGCCGACCGGATAGGTCCAGCCACCGACGGTCGATCGGCTCCTTGACCGTTCGCGGCTGCGCGGTCGGCAGCACCGGGCGCCGGCGCAGGGTCTCGCGGATGACGGCGGTCAGGTACTCGTCAGCTGCCTCCGTACGGACCTCCTCGGTCAGCCGCTCCGCTTGGGCCGGGTGGTGCGCGAGTCGCTCGAGGGCCCAGGCGAGCGAGGTCGCCGTCGTCTCGTGGCCGGCGACGAGCAGCGTCAGCAGCTCGTCGTGGATCTCCTCGTCGGACATCGGCGAGCCGTCCTCGTGGGTGGCGGCCAGCAGCGTCGTCAGCACATCGTCGCCGCCCGGCTCGCCGCGGCGCGCGTCGATCTCCGCGTAGATCAGTTCGTCGGCGCGGGCGCGGGCGCGGGTGAACGTCGCCCAGGTGCCGAGGCCGCGGAAGTCCCGCTGCAGCCGGCGGCAGCAGGCTGATCGGGCTGAGGCCGAAGTCGAGCATGCTCGCTGAGCGCCTCGCGCAGATCATCGAGCCGGCGACCGGGCCGAGCCCGAAGACCGCCCGCAGGATCACCTCCATCGTCAGCTGCTGGGCGTAGGGGTGGACCGCGAACGGCTCCCCGGTCGGCCACGCTCGCGATCTGCGCGCTCGGCAACCTCGCGCGACGACGTCCTCGAGGCGCGCCATGCGCTCGCCGGCGAAGGCGGGCAGGACGAGGCGCCGCTGGGCCAGATGCGCGCCCTCGTCGAGCAGCAGGATCGAGTTCGGACCGACGATCGGCTCGAGGATCCTGCCGCCCTCGCCCGGATGCAGGACCTCGGGCGCCGCGGTGAAGACCTGCTTGAGCTCCGTCCGGGTCGGAGATCATCACGAACGGCCGCTGCGCCGCGAGCCGCACGTGAAGCGCTTGCCGAAGCGGCGGCGGCAGCGCTCGAGGTAGGCGGTCGGGCGCGCCCACCAGCCGATCGTCTGCAGGGCGACCGGGAGCCTCGGTCCCGGCGGCAGCTCGCTGCGACGGGCGCCGGCCATCACTCAGCCGTCGAGCGACGTCTGCGCGCTCGATCAGCTCGATCCGGTAGTCGTCCGGATCGCGAACGAAGCAGAGGCGCGAGCCGCCCTCGCGCACCGTGTACGGCGGCTTCTCGGGCTCGATGCCGAGCTCGGCGAGCCGCGCGAGCGTGCCGTCGAGGTCGTCGACGGTGACGGCGATGTGGCCGTAGCCGGTGCCGATCTCGTACGGCTCGGTGACGTCGTGGTTGTAGGTCAGCTCGAGCCGGGCGCCGTCGCCGGGCAGCCCCATGAAGCAGTTGGTCGCCTCGTCGCGGATCGGCATCCGCCCGATCTCCTCGAAGCCGAGCTTCTCGTAGAAGGCGACGGAGCGCTCGAGATCGAGGACCCGGTAGCAGGTGTGGATCAGCTCGCTCATCGCCTCCAGCCTACCCCCGCCGGGCCGCGATTGCGAGGGCGTTTCGGGGGCGACTGAGCAGGAGGCTGTCTCTACAGGCCCGGGGGGTGCCGGGCGACGAAGGAGCCGACGTCCTCGCTCTGATCCGTGTGCCAGCGCGGGCCCGGGCCACCGGAGGTGTCCCAACGCAGGCCGGCGACCATCGCCCAGGCGTGTCCGGGGTTCGCGTACACGGTGATCCAGCTTGCCGGCACCCGAATCGCCCCAGCTTTCGAGCCCCGTCGAGTCGAGCGGGCTCGAGAGGAGGCCGCCGCCGTGCAGCATGAAGCTGACGGCGCCGGAGCAGTCGTAGCCGGAGGAGTCGAAGGAGCCATGGCCGCCGCCCCACACGTAGGGGGTGTTGACGATCTGGTTGGCGGCGTTGATCGCGGCGACGACCTGCGGCGGCGCGCCCGAGGGCGGGCTCGCGGTGCCGTCGGAGTTGAGGACGGCAGTCTGTCCGGGGACCGGCGCGGCGGCGGGCGGAGCCGTCGTCGTGGTCGTGCCCGAGCTGTCGCCAGTCGTCGCGGCCTGCTGCGCCGCCTGCTGGGCCGCCTCGCGGGCGGCCTGACGCTGAATCGCGTCCTCGAGGTTGATCTGCTTGCGGTCGAGGCGGTCGAGCATCGCCCGTCGCGACTGGCGGGCGGCGCGCAGTTGGGCCTCCTGCGCCTCGAGGTTGGCGCGCTGGTTGGCGAGCGCGTCGCGGCGCGCGGCGATCTGATCGCGCGCGTCGCTGATCCGCTGTTTGTCGTCCGCGAGGCCGGCGACCGTGTCCGACATCTGCACCTTGAGGTCGCGAGCGCGGTTGATGACGCTCGACTGGTAGTTCTGCAGGTGGTCGTAGTACTGGCTGTTGTTCTCGAAGTCCTGGATGTCCGACGAGTTGAGGAGAACCGAGCCGAGGTCCGGGGTCGGCGCCTTGTAGATGCGGACGAGCATGTCCTTGAGCTCGCCGCTCGCTGCCGCGAACTCCTTGCGGAGCTTCGTCAGCTTGTCGCGGCCGGCAGCGAGCTCGGCCGTCGCCTGCTCGAGTTCCTGCTGCTTCTGCGCGAGCTGCTCGGTGGCGCTCGCCTCCTGCTGGCGCAGGTCCGAGACCTGGCCGATCAGCTTGTTGACCTCACCGTTGTGGGCCTCCAGCTGGGCCGCGAGCTGGTCCTTGTGGTTCTTGACCGACTGCAGCTGCTGGCTCTTCGTCTCGCCCATGGCGGAGGCGCTGAGCTGCAGCGCCACGACGAGGGCGAGCAGCGCCGCGAAGACGACGAGCAGGGCCGCCCGGCGAGGGCGGCGTGAGGGAGTGGATGCAGGGGTGGGCGCCGGCATGGGTGTCGGGTCTACCCCCGCGACGGAAGGACGGAGGGGTGAGGCGGGGCAATCTACACCCTGGGAGCGTTCCGTGAGCGACTCCTAACAATTCTGCAAGATCCATTTCATTTGCAGGACCTTTTCGGTTCGCCGCGACGCCATCCAGGCCTCGTTCGCCGCTGGTGGAGCCGAATTCAGCCTCCGGAATACATGTGACCATTTAGTCACCTATACTCCCGGCATGGACTTGGTTTTCAAGGCGATGGCCGACCCGACGCGGCGGGCGATCCTCGACAGCCTCTTCGAGAACGACGGGCAGACGCTGACGTCGCTCGAGCAAGAGCTGCCGATGACCCGCTTCGGCGTGATGAAGCACCTCAAGGTGCTCGAGGAGGCGAACCTCGTCGTCACCCGCAAGCGCGGGCGGGAGAAGCTCCATTACCTCAACCCGGTCCCGATCCGGCTCGTCTACGAGCGCTGGGTCAGCAAGTACACGGAGCCCATGGCGGCGACGCTGACGGGCCTCAAGGCAATCCTCGAAGAGGAGGAATCCGATGAGCTGACGAGACCGACGTTCCCTACCAGGTGCCGCTGGCGCCGGACCCGGCGGCGAGGGCGGCATCGCCGTGTTCGAAGTCTGGATCAAGACGACCCCGAGCGCCTCTGGGAGGCGATCACCGATCCGGATCTCCGGGCGAAGTACACGTTCGGCGCCCGCACCGAGTCCGACTACGCCGAGGGCTCCGACTACCGGACGACGGCCGGCGGCGACTTCGTGATCTCCGAAGGCGTCAACACCGAGGTCGACCCGCCGAACCGCCTCGTGCAGACCTTCACGGCAATGTGGAGCGACGACGTCAAGGCGGCCGGGACCTCGCGCGTGACCTGGGAGATCCGCCCGGTCGCCGACTCCTGCCAGCTGACAGTGATCCACGACCAGCCTCCCCGCCGACGCAAACCCGGAGCTCTACGGCGGCTGGCCGATGATCCTCTCCGGCCTGAAGACGCTGCTGGAGACCGGCGAGCGAGCTGACGACATCCGGCTCGCTGCGGTACGAGGAGATGGGCGGCGTCTGGCCAGACCCGAGACTCAGCCGGCGTGGAGGCCGAACTGCCGGCTCGATCCCGCCGAACTGACTGGATCTGCACCCCTCACAGGGGGTCAACTCCAAGCAGAACGGACGAATGAAGGTGATGACGCTTCGCGCGGGGAAGGCTCGGCCGAGGCTTCGCTCTGCACCGGCGACGCGTCAGGCCGCGCTCAGCAGGCCCTCGAGGTGCGGCGTGCCCTTGCGGGCGTCGCGGACCGCGAAGGCGACGTCCGGCGCCCGGTCCGGCAGCGGGGCCGAGGCGAAGGAGACGCGGCCGGGCAGCAGGATCGGCCGCTTGAAGCGGACCTCGGCCCGCGCGGCGTCGGGCAGTGTCGCCCTCGAGCGCCGCCAGGGCCGCGGGCCTTGGTCCACATCCCGTGCGCGATCGCCTTCGGGAAGCCGAGCGGCTTCGCGGTCCACTCCGACATGTGGATCGGGTTGCGGTCGCCGGAGACGGCGCCGTAGCGGCGGCCGAGGCCGGCGTCGAGCTTCCACTCGGCGGCGGCCGGCAGCGCGTCGAAGTCGGTCGCCTCGAAGGCGCCGGACTTCGGCGGCCGAGCCCTCGCTCCGCCCCGCCCCCGCGGCGCAGCGTCGTCGAGCGCGACTCCCAGACGAGCTCGTCCGCCGAGCCCGCGACCTCGCTGACGAAGGCGAACTGCCGGCCCTTCGGATGCGGCTGCAGCGGCGTCGCGCTGACCCGGATCTCGAGCGTCTCGGAGAGCTTGATCGGCCGGTGCTGGGTGATCTCGTTGCCGATGTGGACGAGGCCGATGCCGCCGAAGGGGAAGTCCTCCTCGGTCATCAGCGACATGTGCAGCGGGAAGGCGAGCATGTGCGGGTAGGTGAGCGGCAGCGTGTCGCGCAGCGTGAACCCGCAGACGCGGCAGTAGTCGGCGAGCCGGTCGACGTCGACCGTGGCCTCGGGCACGACGAGGGTCGTGTCGGGGATCTCCTCGCGAGCGGCCGCCGATGCCGAGCAGCGGGCACCTTGTCGGCGAACGGGATCGCCGCCGAGCGCGGCCTTGCCGTAGAGGCCGAGCAGGTTCGGCGGCGCCTCGAGAGCGTCCGCTCGGCCATCGCTCAGGCTCCCAGCAGGCTCTGGCCGCAGACGCGGACCAGGTTGCCGTTGAGGCCGGCCGAGGCGGGGCTCGCGTACCAGGCGATCGTCTCGGCGACGTCGACCGGCAGCCCGCCCTGGCTCAGCGAGTTGAGCCGGCGGCCGACCTCGCGGGTGCCGATCGGCATCGCCGCGGTCATCTGCGTCTCGATGAAGCCGGGGGCGACGGCGTTGATCGTCGCCTTCGCCTTGGCGAAGACCGGCGCCATCGACTCGACCATGCCGATCACGCCCGGCCTTCGAGGTGCCGTAGTTGGTCTGCCCGGCGTTGCCGGCGATGCCGCTGATCGAGGAGACGCAGATCACGCGGCCGTCCGTCGTTCAGCACCTTGCCGTCGAGCAGCGCGTCGTTGATCCGCTCCTCGCTGGAGAGGTTGATGTCGAGCGAGCACGTCCCAGCGCTCCGCGTCCATGCCGACGATCGTCTTGTCCTTGGTGACGCCGGCGTTGTGGACGACGATGTCGACGCCGCCGTGCTCGGCCTCGAGCTGCTCGCGATCAGCGTCGGGCGCGTCGTCGGCGGTGATGTCGACGGTGATCGTCGAGCCGCCGATCTCGCCGTCAGACGCCGGTCAGGTCGTCGGCCAGCGGCGGGATGTCGAGGCCGACGACGTGGGCGCCGTCGCGGGCGAGCGTGCGGGCGATCGCCTCGCCGATCCCGCGCGAGGCGCCGGTGACGAGCGCGACCTTGCCGGCCAGCGGCTGCGTCCAGTCGAGCTCGCCGGCGGCGCTTGCGCGCCCTTGCCGACCCGCGACCACCTGGCCGGAGACGTAGGCCGAGCGCGGCGAGAGGAAGAAGCGCAGCGTCGAGTCGACCCGCTCCTCGGCGCCCGGCGGCGACGTAGACGAGCTGCGCGGTGGCGCCGGCGCGGGCCTCCTTGGCGAGCGAGCGCGTGAAGCCCTCGAGCGCGCGCTGCGCGGTCGCCTCGCGCGGCGCCTTGCAGTCCTCCGGCGGGGTGCCGAGGACGATCACCCGGCCGCACGGCAGCAGGTAGCGGAAGCTCGGGTGGAAGAAGGCCCAGAGCTCGCGCAGCTGCGCTCGAGTCGGCGATCCCGGTGGCGTCGAAGACGAGCGCCTTGAAGCGGCTTCTGGCCGGGCGCCTCGGCGTTCCAGATGCCGGCGTCGAGATCGCCGGCCGCGGCCGCCGCGCCGGAGCTCCTCGTCGGGCGGCGTGTCGACGCTCGACCTCGGCCAGCGCGAGCTCGCGGGCGACGGGCTCGGCCGAGCCGGCCGCCGGGCGCCGCGCCGAGCAGCACCGGGCCGCGAGATCAGCGGCTGGCCGGGCTCGTAGCGGTCGAGCTCGACCGGCTGCGGCAGGCCGACGTTCTTGGCGATGAAGCTCGCCGACCGGGTTGTTGACGAGCTGGCTGTAGCGGTCGGACATTGGCTTGTGTACCTCCTGAGGGTCGAGTCGGTTCAGGCTTCGAGGATCGCGACGACGCCCTGGCCGCCGGCGGCGCAGATCGAGATCAGGCCGCGGCCGCCGCCGGCCTCCTGCAGCTGCTTGGCGAGCCGCGGCGACGATCCGCCCGCCGGTTGCGGCGAACGGGTGGCCGGCCGCGAGCGAGCCGCCGTTGACGTTGAGCTTGGCGCGGTCGATCGAGCCGAGCGGGGCGTCGAGGCCGAGCCGCTCCTTGCAGAAGACCGGGTCCTCCCAGGCCTTCAGCGTGCACAGCACCTGGGCGGCGAACGCCTCGTGGATCTCGTAGAAGTCGAAGTCGCTGAGCCCGAGGCCGTTGCGCTCGAGCATCCTCGGCACCGCGTAGGCGGGGGCCATCAGCAGGCCCTCCTTCTTGGTCACGAAGTCGACCGCGGCGGTCTCCGCGTCGACGAAGTAGGCGAGCGGCTCGAGCCCGTGCGCCTCGGCCCACTCCTCGCTGCCGAGCAGCACCGCGGAGGCGCCGTCGGTGAGCGGCGTCGAGTTCGCCGCGGTCATCGTCCCCTCGGCGCCGCCGAAGACCGGGCTGCAGCTTGGCGAGCTTCTCGACCGTCGAGTCGGGGCGCAGGTTGTCGTCGCGCTCGAGCCCGAGGTAGGGGGTGACGAGGTCGTCGAGGAAGCCGCGGTCGTAGGCGGCGGCGAGGTGCTCGGTGGCTGGCGACGGCGAGCTCGTCCTGCTCGGCGCGGGTCAGGCCCCACTCCTTGGCCATGATCGCCGTGTGCTCGCCCATCGAGAGGCCGGTGCGCGGCTCGGCGTTCTTGGGGATGTCGAGCGGCATCGCCGGGCGCAGCTTGGTCAGCGCCTTGAGCCGATCGACGTTGCAGCGCGCGGCGTTGATCTCGGTGAAGACCCGCGCGCAGCTCGTCGCAGACGGCGATCGGCGGGTCCGAGGTCGTGTCGGAGCCGCCGGCGATCGCCCGAGTCGACCTGGCCGAGCTGCGATCTTGTTGGCGACGAGGATCGTCGTCTCGAGGCCCGTGCCGCAGGCCTGGCCGACGTCGTAGGCCGGGGTCTCGGGCGCGAGCTTGGTGCCGAGCACCGACTCGCGGGTCAGGTTGATGTCGCGGGCGAGCTTGACGACGGCGCCGCCGGCGACCTCGCCGAGCCGCTCGCCGCCGAGGCCGAAGCGGTCGACGAGGCCGTCGAGCGCCGCGGTCAGCAGGTCCTGGTTGGAGGCCTTCGCGTAGGCGCCGTTCGAGCGGGCGAACGGGATCCGGTTGCCGCCGAGAATCGCGGCCTTGCGGGTGTTGGGCATCGGTCTCTCTACCTCCGGAGGTGGAATCTGGAGACTGGACTCGGAGCCAGCTCGCAGCGCGCTCGGCGCGCGTCAGCGCAGCTCGGCCGACGTCTTCTTGAGCAGCTGGCGGGCGATGATCAGCAGCTGGATCTGCTGGGTGCCCTCGAAGATGTCGAGGATCTTCGCGTCGCGGGCCCACTTCTCGAGCAGCGCGCTCTCCGCGTAGCCGAGCGAGCCGCAGAGCGCCACGCAGCGCAGCGCCACGTCGGTGCCGGTCCGCCCGGCCTTCGCCTTCGAGTAGGAGGCCTCGAGCGAGTTCGAGCTTGCGGTTGTCGGCCATCCAGGCGGCCTCGAGCATCAGCAGGCGGGCCGCCTCGTAGTCGGCCTCGAGCTCGATGAACTCGGCGGCGGCGGCGCGACTGGGCGTTCGACGGGCTTGTCGTAGTCGATCTCGACGCCGGCCTCGGTCGAGGATCCGCGCGTCTCCTCGAGGCAGGCGCTGGCCAGGCCAACCGCCATCGCCGGCGACCAGCGGCCGCGTGTTGTCGAACGTCTTCATCACGCCGGAGAACGACTTCTTCGTGTCGATCTCGGGGCTGCCGAGCAGGTTCTCCTTCGGCACCCGGCAGTCGGTGAGGATGAAGTTGGCCGTGTCGGAGGCCTTGATCCCGAGCTTGTGCTCGAGCCGGTCGAGCTTCAGGCCGGGGTTGTCGCGCTCGACGACGAACGACTTGATCGCGGCCCGGCCCTGCTTCGGGATCGAGCGAGGCCCAGACGACGATCAGGTCGGCGCGGTCGCCGGAGGTGACGTAGATCTTCTCGCCGTTGAGCACGTACTCGTCGCCGTCGAGCGATTGCGGTCGTGCGGATCGCGGCCGAGTCGGAGCCGGCCTCGGGCTCGGTGATCGCCATCGCCGCCCACTTGCCGGCGAAGCGCTGCTTCTGCTCGTCGTCGGCGACCGCGGCGATCGCGGCGTTGCCGAGGCCCTGGCGCGGCATCGACAGCAGCAGGCCGACGTCGCCCCAGCACATCTCGGCGATGCCGATCACGCGAGGCCATGTTGGCGCCGTTCTTGTTGCGCCTCGGACTCGGCCGGCTTATCGGCCTTCTCCGAGGACTTGGCGGCCGCCGGCGGCGCCGGCGCCGCTGGCGGCGTCGGAGTCGTTCATGCCGTCGATCAGCGCCGCGAGCATGTCGAGCTCCTTCGGGTACTCGTGCTCGGCGAGGTCGTACTTGCGCGAGATCGGCCGCAGGACCTCCTTCGCGACCTGGTTGGCCTGCTGCTGCAGGGGGCGAGCTTCTTCGGGATTTCGAGTGAGATAGCCATGAGTGTGTGTTTCCTTCCGGAGTCGGAGCAGGGCCCGGACTAGACGAGGAGCGCTCCTTCCATCAGGCCGGCGGCGCGCAGGTCGCGGTACCAGCGCTCCTCGGGGTATTCCTTCGTGTAGCCGTGACCGCCGAGCATCTGGACGCCGTCGGAGCCGATCTGCATGCCCTTGGTCGTGCAGAGCCTGCGGGCGATCGCGGTCTCGCGGCTGAAGTCCTTGCCGCGGTCGGCGAGGCCGGCGGCGCGCAGCGTCGCCAGGCGCATGCCCTCGGCCTCGATCGCGATGTTCGAGATCGTGAAGGCGACCGCCTGCCGGTGGCTGATCGGCTCGCCGAAGGCGGTGCGCTCGTTGACGTAGGGGATCAGGTGGTCGAGGACGGCCTTCGCGGTGCCGCAGGCGAGCGCGCACCAGCCGAGCCGGCCGAGCCGCACGCACTCGGCGTAGGCGTCGGCGGAGCCCTCGGCGAGCAGGCGCCGAGCCCGGCACGCGCACGGCCTCGAGCTTGAGCTTGCCGGTGCCGGCGGCGCGGATGCCCATCGCGGGCTCGGGCTCGAAGAGAACGCCGTCGTTCTTCGTCTCGACGATGAACAGCGCCGGGCCGCGAGCCCTCGAGCTCGGCCGCGACACGAACAGCTCGGCGTCGGCGGCGCGCGGGACGAGCGACTTGATCGCCGTCGATCACGTAGT
Source organism: uncultured Solirubrobacterales bacterium (assembly GCA_963774395.1). GTDB lineage: Bacteria > Actinomycetota > Thermoleophilia > Solirubrobacterales > 70-9 > CAXMST01. The sequence continues at coordinate 202,929 of CAVZET010000005.1, forward strand.
CGTCGCCGACCTTGCGCGCCTTCGTCTCGAGCGCGAACGGGTCGAACAGGGGCCGCGGCTCGAGCACTGCGAGCGCCGCGGCCGGCGGATTCTCAGCCGGTGAACTCGGGCAGGTAGGTGGACTGCTGATCGGCGTCGCCCCAGAGGCTGATCGCGGTCGAGACGGCGGCCGGCGCGAGGATCGCGACGGCGAGGCCGGGGTCGCCGTGGGCGAGGGCGTCGGTGACGAGCACCGAGCTCACGGCGGAGCGCTCCTCGAAGGCGCCGCCGAGCTCCTCGGGCACGCCGAGCGCGGCGGTGCCGAGCTCGTTGGCGGCGTCGAGGACCTCCTGCGGGGCCTTGCACTCGGCGTCGGCCTCGGTCGCGATCTTGCGCAGCTTCTCGGCCGCGAAGTCGCCGAAGGCCTCGACGATCATCGCCTGCTCGTCGCTCGGCTCGAGGTCGAAGAGGTCGGGGGCCTTGGGCCGCGACTGGCGTGCCGGGCTGGTCAGCTTCTGCGCCGCGGCGAAGGTGCGGCCGGCGGCGCTGGCGGCCTGAAAGCCGTTGCGCGTCGCGCGGTAGAGGAGGCGCTCGGCCGGCTCACGGAGGCCGACGCGGTCGACGACCTCGAGCTGCGCGAAGCGGTTGAGGGCGCGGAGTCCGGAGCCCATTGCCTGGTCAGCGATGCTCATCTCTGATTCATCCCCTGTGGGTGGAGTGCGAAAGGTTGCGTCGAGTGCGTGTGCGGTGCGTTGCTCTACGCGGGCCCGGCGACGCATTCGGCGGTCGCCGAGGGCCTCCGAGACTAGCATGGATTACATCAAACGGTGTCGTATCGGCTGACCGGCCAATCAACCGCCGACTCCGCTCCCGGACGGGCTCGGCGCCTGACGCGTAGGATTCGCGCCCTCGGCCTGTTGACGTAGAGAGAGGACTCCGCCGTGCGCCATCGCCCCCTGTTCCTGACCATGCTGCTCGCGCTGCTCGCGTTCGCCGGCGTTGCCGCCGGCTGTGGCAGCTCCAGCGACTCGACGAGCGGTGACAGCTCGACGACCGCCTCGTCGGTCTCGCTCGACAGCTGCCAAGCCGATTCGCTGCAGACCGTCAAGGACGGAACGCTGACGATCGCCACCGACAAGCCCGCCTACCCGCCGTACTTCGACGACAACGACCCGAGCAACGGCAAGGGCTTCGAGAGCGCGGTCGGCTACGCGATCGCTGACAAGCTCGGCTTCAGCTCCGATCAGGTCGAATGGACGGTCGAGCCGTTCAACGCCTCCTACTCGCCCGGTCCGAAGGACTTCGACTTCGACGTCAACGAGATCTCGATCACGCCGAAGCGCGAGCAGGCGGTCGACTTCTCCGTCGCCCTACTACGAGGCCGACCAGGCGATCGTCGCGACCAAGGGCTCCGACCTCGCCGGCGCGACCTCGCTCGCCGACTTCAAGGACGCCTCGATCGGCGTGCAGATCGGCACGACAAGCCTCGACGCCGTCGAGGCCTCGATCCAGCCGACGAACCAGCCGCGCGTCTTCCAGAACTCGAACGACGTCGTCCAGGCGCTCAAGCAGAGCCAGGTCGACGCGATCGTCGTCGACGTGCCGACCGCCTTCTACCTGACCGCGGTCCAGGTTCCCGACGGCGAGATCGTCGGCTCCTTCCCCGCCCCCGGCGGCGACAAGTGGGGCGCGCTGCTGCAGAAGGGCTCGCCGATCACCGACTGCGTCTCGGCCGCCGTCGACGAGCTCAAGTCCAGCGGTGAGCTGGAGCAGATCCAGAAGAAGTGGATCGACGACAAGACCAACGCGCCGGTGCTCGGGTAGCGGCGAGCGCCGACACGGGCGGCGCGGCGGGCAGCGACCGCCGCGCCGAGCGCGCCGCCGCCAAGCGGGCGCGCGACCGTCGCGGGCTGCTGATCGCGGCGGTCTCGACCGTCGTCGTCATCGGCGGCCTCACGGTCGCTCATCCTGACCAGCCCCGGCTGGCCCGCCGTCCGCGAGACGTTCTTCAACTGGACCGAGTTCAAGGACACCTTTCCGGACATCCTGAGGGCGTTCTGGCTCGACGTCCGCGTCTTCATGATCGCCGAGGTGGCGATCCTGCTGCTCGGGCTGGTGGTTGCGCTGACCCGGACCTCCTCGGCGCCCGCGCTCTTCCCGCTGCGGCTGATCGCCACCCTCTACGCCGACCTGTTCCGCGGCATCCCGACCATCCTGCTCGTCTACATGGTGGGTTTCGGCGTGCCGACGATCGTCGCCGCGAGCGAGGAGGGCAGCGGCTCGCTGAGCTGGCTCGAGGGCCTGGCGGGCAAGCCGGTGCTGCTCGGCGGGATCGCGCTCACCCTCTCCTACGGCGCCTACGTCTCGGAGGTCTACCGGGCCGGTCTACGCTCGGTCCACCCCGGCCAGCGTGAGGCGGCGCTCGCCGTCGGGCTGACCGAGAACCAGGCAATGCGCCACATCGTGCTGCCGCAGGCGGTGAGCGCCGTCGGCCCGCCGCTGCTCAACGACTTCATCGCCCTGCAGAAGGACGTCGCCCTGCTCGCGATCCTCGGCGTCGCCGGCGAGGCCTTCGCGCAGGCGCAGATCTTCGCCTCGACCGACTTCAACTACACGCCGATGGTCGGCGCGGCGCTGCTCTACATCGCCGTCACGTTCCCGCTCGCCCGTCTGCTCGACCGTTGGGAGCGACGCCGGGGCCGATGAGCGGCGACGCCGGTCATCGAGCTGCGGGGGGTGACGAAGTCCTACGGGGAGCGGGAGGTCCTGCGGGGCATCGACCTGAGCGTTGCCGAGCACGAGGCCGTCGCGCTGATCGGGGCCTCCGGCTCGGGTAAGTCGACGATCCTGCGCTGCATCGACCTGCTCACCGAGATCGACGACGGCGACATCTTCCTCGACGGCGAGGTGATCACCGATCCCGGCGTCGAGCCGCGTCGCGGTGCGGCGCAAGCTCGGCCTGATCTTCCAGGCCTACAACCTGTTCCCCCACCTGACGGTCATCGACAACGTCGTGCTCGGCATCCACAAGGGCCACGAGGTGCCGCGGGCCGAGGCCGAGGCGAAGGCGCGCGAGCTGCTCGCGCACTTCGGGCTCGGCGGCCGCGAGGACGACCGGCCGGAGCGCCTCTCCGGTGGCCAGCAGCAGCGGGTCGCGATCGCCCGCGCCTTCGCGACGCGGCCGCGGGCGATGTTGCTCGACGAGGTGACGAGCGCGCTCGACCCCGAGCTCGTCGGCGACGTCCTGCGGGCGATCCGCGAGCTCAAGGAGGAGGGCGTGACGATGATCCTCGCCACGCACGAGATGGGCTTCGCCCGCGAGGTCGCCGACCGGGTCGGCTTCCTGCACGACGGCCGCCTGCTCGAGGTCGGCCCGCCCGAGCAGGTGCTCGAGGATCCGGCGCAGCCCGAGACGCAGAAGTTCCTCCGCCGCCTGCTCGAGGCCGGCCGGGCCTGAGCCCCGCAACCCGCCGCGCCCGCCGCGCCTGCCGAGCCGGCCGAGGCGGCCGAGGCGGCCGAGAGCTGAATTTCGCAGCGCAGCGCGGCGTGTTTCGGCGCTCGGTGCCGCGTGGCGTCCGGCCGCGCCTACCGGCCGAGCTCGCTCGTCAGCAGGACCGGGTAGTTGAGGTCGGCCAGGATCTCCTCGGTCGTCACGGTGACTTCGAGGTTCAGGTTGGGGTTGATCTCGATGGAGCGCATGAGGCTCCTCCTTCCACCTGCGATGCGGCCCGCGCCTGCATCGGGTTGCTTGACGAAACCGACTGTAGCGGATAAGGTTGCATCACGAAACCCTCTGTGACGCACTGCACACAGGGGACCCGCACACGAAACGCCGGAAGGATCAGATGCTCGCCCGTGACTACGACCTCGATTGCTCGATCGCCCGCACGCTCGAGTTGATCGGCGAGCGCTGGAGCCTGCTCGTGATCCGCGACGTCTTCCTCGGCAACCGCCGCTTCGACGAGATCCAGACCTCGCTGGGCGTCGCCCGCAACGTGCTCGCCTCGCGCCTCGGACGGCTCGTCGACGAGGGCATCCTCGAGAAGCGCCCGTACAGCGAACGCCCCCTCCGCCACGAGTACTTCCTGACCGAAAAGGGGCTCGACCTGTGGCCGGTGCTGGTCGCGCTGATGGGGTTCGGCGACAAGTACTCGCTCCCCGAGGGCGCCGAGCCGCCGGTCCGCATCCTTCACAAGGACTGCGGCGGCAAGGTCAACGATCGCCGCATCTGCGAGCGCTGCGGAGCGGAGCTCGATGTGCGCGACGCCCGCGCCGTCCGCAGCGGCGAGCGCGAGCTCCTCGCCGCGGGCTGAGGCCCGCGCCGGCCGCTGCGCCGCTCCTCCGACGACCTGCCGGTACAATTTCGGGTTCACAGCGCCGCGAATCCGTCTGTTTCGCCGGTGACGTGAGAGGGTGCTCCCGGCCCCTCCAACCGGCTTGTACGGAGAGGCCAGGGGCGAGGAGACAGTGGTCCTGACTTCTCCCCTCCGCGGCTCCGGCACCCCCCGACACACGTAACTTTTGGGAATGTCCGACCGCTTCACCGACCCCGAGATCGATTCGGCCGACGTCCAGGCTCCCGAGCCCAGGGTCGGCGAGCTCGCGCGCCCGACGTTCTCGGGCGGCGTCCACGATCCCGCCTGGGTCCGTGACGCCTGCGGCGTCGCCGCCGTCGCCCGGCTCGACAACATCCCGCGCCACGAGGTCATCGCCCGCGGCCTGATCGCCCTCGACCGGCTCGAGCACCGCGGCGCCTCGGGCGCCGACGAGAGCACCGGCGACGGGGCCGGCATCCTGATCGACCTCAACCACGACTTCTTCCGCCTGCGCGCCGCCGAGGCCGGTGCTCGTGCCGCCGAGCTCCCGCCGCCCGGCGAGCTGGCCGTCGCCGTCTGCTTCCTCCCCCAGGAGCGGGCCCGCGCGGAGGAGGTCCGGGTCCGCGTCGAGCAGCTCGTCGCCGCCGACGGCCACTCGCCGATCGTCTGGCGCGAGGTCCCGGTCGAACCCGGCGCCGCCGGCAAGATGGGGCGCGAGGCAGCGCCGACGATCATGCAGCTGGTGATCGGCGCCGGCCCAGAGCACGCCGGCGATCAGGACGCGTTCGAGCGGGCGCTGTTCCTGACCCGCCGCCGCGCGGAGATCGAGTTCGACGGCATCGCCTCGTTCCCGAGCTTCAGCTCACGGACGATCGTCTACAAGGGCATGCTGACCGCGCCGCAGCTGCCCGAGTTCTACCCGGACCTCACGGACCGGGAGCTGAAGAGCCGCTTCGCGATCGTCCACTCGCGCTTCTCGACCAACACGCTCCCGAGCTGGGAGCTCGCCCAGCCGCTGCGGCTGCTCGCCCACAACGGCGAGATCAACACGGCGCTCGGCAACGTCAACTGGATGCGGGCCCGTGAGGCCACGCTCTCGCACCCCGACCTGCCGGGGCTCGAGGACCTCTTCCCGCTGATCCCCGAGACGGCCTCCGACTCCGGCGCCTTCGACCGCGCGCTCGAGCTGATCACGCTCGCCGGGCGGACGCTGCCGCACGCGATGATGATGATGGTCCCGCAGGCTCACGAGGGCCGCGACGACATCCCGCCTGAGCTCGATGGCTTCTACCGCTACCACGCGCGCATGCAGGAGCCCTGGGACGGCCCGGCTGCGCTCTGCTTCTCAGACGGCCGCACGCTCGGCGCGATGGTCGACCGCAACGGCCTACGGCCCGGCCGCTGGCTCATCACCGACGACGGCTGGCTGGCGATGGGCTCCGAATCGGGCATCTTCACGATCCCCGAGGCGAAGATCTACCGCAAGGGCCGTTTCCGCCCCGGGCAGCTCGTCGTCTGCAACCTCGACACGGGCGCCGTTCACGCCGACGGCGAGATCGAGCTCGAAGAGGCCCGCCGTCATCCCTACGGCGAGTGGGACGACGCCGCCACCAAGCACTTCAAGGACATCCAGGCACCCGAGCAGCGCCCGGCCGAGCGCCTCTCCTCGCAGCGGCGGCGGCTCGCCTTCGGCTACACGCAGGAGGATCTGAAGATCCTGCTCGAGCCGCTCGCCGCGCAGGCGAAGGAGCCGACGGGATCGATGGGAGCCGACGTCTCGCTCGCCGCCTTCAGCGAGCACGAGCCGTCGCTGTTCAGCTACTTCAAGCAGCGCTTCGCGCAGGTCACCAACCCGGCGATCGATCCCGTTCGCGAGGCCGTCGTGATGTCGCTCACGACGCGACTCGGGGCGAAGGGCCGGCTGCTCGACACCGAGCGCAACGACTCCTTCCAGATCGAGATCCCGCACCCGATCCTCACCAACGAGGACATCGACAAGCTGCGCAACGCCGACGAGCCGGAGCTGGCCGCAGTGACGATCGACGCGACCTGGCCCCTCGCCGAGGGCGAGGAGGGACTGCAGAGCGCCGTCGAGCGGCTCTGCTCGGAGGCCGATGCGGCGCTCACCGACGGCGCGACGATGCTGATCCTCTCCGACCACGAAATCGGCCCCGGCCGGGTGCCGATTCCCTCGCTGCTCGCCTCGGCCGCCGTCCACCAGCACATGGTCCGCAGCGGCACCCGCCTGCAGGCGTCGCTGGTCAGTCGAGTCGGGCGAGCCGCGCGAGATCCACCATCTGGCGCTGCTGCTCGGCTACGGGGCGACGGCGATCAACCCCTACCTGATGCTCGAGTCGATCGCCGAGATGGACGACATCATCGTCGGCGGCGAGCGGATCTCCCCCGCCGACGCGATCCGGCGCTCGATCGACGGCCTCTGCGCGGGGCTGAAGAAGGTGCTCTCGAAGATGGGGATCTCGACGGTCCACTCCTACCGCGGCGCGCAGATCTTCGAGGCCGATCGGGCTCGACCGCGAGCTGATCGATCGAGCACTTCACGCGCACACCCTCGCGGCTCGGCGGGATCGGCACCCGCGGGCTCGCCCGCGAGGCGATCGCCCGCCACGCCCGCGGCTGGCCCGAGGAGCACGGCTTGGCGCTGCCCGAGCACGTCGAGCGCGAACTGCTGCCGGCCGATCACGCCGAGCTGCTCCCGCAGGGCGGCGTCTACCGCTGGCGCCGCGACGGCGAGCGGCACATGTGGGATCCGCAGACGATCGCCAGCCTGCAGCGCTCGGTTCGCGACGAGGCCGCCGGCCCCGAGTCCTACGCCGAGTTCTCGCGCCGCGTCAACGACGAGAACTCGAAGTTCGCCCTGCTGCGCGGGCTGCTCGGTCTACGGACGCGCTCGGAGCCGATCCCGATCGAAGAGGTCGAACCGGCGAGCGAGATCGTCAAGCGCTTCTCGACCGGAGCGATGAGCCTCGGCGCGCTTTCGAAGGAGGCGCACGAGACGCTCGCCGTGGCGATGAACAGGCTCGGCGGCCACTCGAACTCGGGCGAGGGCGGCGAGGACCGCGTCGCGTAACACGCCCGACCCGAACGGCGATGAGCGCCGCAGCCGCATCCGCCAGGTCGCCTCGGGCCGCTTCGGCGTCGACGTCGACTACCTGAGTCATGCCGACCAGCTCCAGATCAAGGTCGCCCAGGGCGCGAAGCCGGGCGAGGGCGGGCAGCTGCCCGGCCACAAGGTCGACGACTACATCGCCGGCCTGCGGCACTCGACCCCGGGCGTCGAGCTGATCTCCCCTCCCCCGCACCACGACATCTACTCGATCGAGGACCTCAAGCAGCTGATCTACGACCTGCGCGCCGCCAACCCGCGCGCCTCGGTCTCGGTCAAGCTCGCCGCCGAGGCCGGCGTCGGCACAGTCGCCGTCGGCGTCGTCAAGGCGGGCGCCGACCACATCGTCATCGCCGGGCACGACGGCGGCACCGGCGCCTCGCCGCAGTCCTCGATCCAGTCGGCCGGCGTGCCCTGGGAGCTCGGCCTCGCCGAGACCCAGCAGGCGCTGCTCGACTCCGAGCTCCGCAACCGCGTCGTCCTGCAGACCGACGGTCAGATGCGGACCGGGCGCGACATCGTCGTCGCCTCGCTGCTCGGCGCCGACGAGATGGGACTCTCGACCGCACCGTTGATCGCGACCGGCTGCATCATGATGCGCGTCTGCCACCTGAACACCTGCCCGGTCGGGCGTCGCGACCCAGGACCCCGAGCTGCGCGCCCGCTTCAAGGGCACCCCCGAGCAGGTGGTCACCTACATGCTCTACGTCGCCGAGGAGGCGCGCGCGCTGATGGCCTCGCTCGGGATCCGCTCGATGCCGGAGATGACCGGCCAGACCCACCTGCTCGACCCGACCCTGAACGACACCAACTGGAAGACGAGGACGCTCGACCTGCGACCGCTGCTCGCCGTGCCGCCGATCGCCGAGGGGCGGCCGAAGGGCTTCGTCTCCGGAATTCCGTTCAAGCGCCGCGAGTCGGCGAACAGCTTCGACCTGCGCCTGCTCGTCAAGCGCTACGAGGCCCACAAGGCCTCCGACCCTGAGTTCGCGAACCCGCTCGTCGTCGACTCGACGGTGACGAACGGCGACCTCGCCGTCGGCGGCACGCTCTCCAACCGGATCGTCAGCGACCACGGGCCCGACGGCCTGCCCGAGGGCTCGATCGAGATCAACCTGAAGGGCTCCGCCGGACAGACCGTCGGCGCCTGGCTCGCCGGCGGCGTCGAGATGAGCGTCGAGGGCGACGTCAACGACTACGCCGGCAAGGGGCTATCGGGCGGCGTGCTCGCCGTCTACCCGGCCGGCGAGAGCCACTTCGAGGCGTCGAAGAACGTGATCGCGGGCAACGTCGCGCTGTACGGGGCGACCGCGCGGCCGCGCCTTCTTCGCGGGCCGCGTCGGCGAGCGCTTCGCGGTCCGCAACTCGGGCGCGCTGACCGTCGTCGAGGGCGTCGGCGAGCACGCCTGCGAGTACATGACCGGCGGCATCGTCGTCGTCATCGGCCCGACCGGCCAGAACTTCGGCGCCGGCATGAGCGGTGGCTTCGCCTTCGTCCACAACCCGGACCGGCGACTCGCCGCCCGCACGAACCACCAGCTCGTCGACCTCGATCCGGTTGACGAGGGCCGCGCCGCGCAGCTGCACGGATTGCTCATCGAGCACATGGCACGGACCGGCTCCGACGTCGCCCGCGAGCTGCTCGACCGCTGGGAGGAGGCGCTCGACGAGTTCACGCTCGTGATCCCCCGCGGCTACAAGGAGGCGACGCGAAGCTGCTCGCCGCCGAGCAGGCCGACGAGCCCGCCGACGAGGCCGACGCCAAGAGGCCGCAGCCTGATGGCCGATCCGCGCGGCTTTCTGCAGGTCCATCGCGTTCCCGCCCCCGAGCGGGAGCCGGCCGAGCGCGTCCGCGACTACGGCGAGATCTACGAGACGCTGCCCGAGGAGGGCGTCCGCGAGCAGGCCCGCCGCTGCATGGACTGCGGCGTTCCCTTCTGCAACAACGCCTGCCCGCTCGGCAACCTGATCCCCGACTGGAACGACCTCGCCCGTACGGGACACTGGCGCGAGGGCGATCGACCAGCTCCACGCGACCAACAACTTCCCCGAGTTCACCGGGCTGATCTGCCCGGCGCCGTGCGAGTCGGCCTGCGTGCTGGCGATCGACGACGACCCGGTGATGATCAAGCAGATCGAGTACTGGACGATCGACAACGCCTTCAAGCAGGGCTGGGTCACGCCGAAGCCCCCCGAGGAGCGGACCGGGCGGCGCGTCGCCGTCATCGGCTCCGGTCCCGCCGGCCTCGCCGCCGCCGACGAGCTCAACCAGGTCGGCCACTCGGTCACCGTCTTCGAGCGCGACGAAGGCCTCGGCGGGCTGCTCCGCTTCGGCGTCCCGGACGCGAAGCTCGAGAAGTGGATCATCGACCGGCGCACCGACGTGCTCGCCGCCGAGGGGATCGACTTCCGCTGCAACGTCGACGTCGGCCGCGACGTCGCGATCGGCGAGCTGCGGAGCGAATACGACGCGGTAGTCCTCGCGATGGGCTCGCGGGTCGAGCGCGACATCGAGATCGCCGGCCGCGATCTCGCCGGCGTCCACTTCGCGATGGAGTACCTGTACCAGCGCAATCGCGCTGTTGCCCGGATGGAGGGACGGGACGCGCGCGAGGTCGCGGCCGAGGATGTGATCACCGCTGAGGGCAAGAACGTCGTCGTGATCGGCGGCGGTGACACCGGCATGGACTGCGTTTCGAACGCGATGCGGGAGGGCGCCAAGTCGGTGAAGCTGCTCGACGTCTACCCCCAGGTGCCCGAAGGCGGCCGTTACGACTTCACGCCCTGGCCGATGCAGCCGCGTCGGCTGATCACGACCTACGCACTCGACGAGGGCGGCGAGCGCGAGTTCGGTACCGAGGTCATCGGCATCGACGGAGCCGACGGCCGCGTCACCGGCGTCGCCGCCCGCAAGGTCACCGGCAACAGCTCCCGCACGCTCGTCCCGGTCCCCGACTCCGACTACAGCGAGCCCGCCGAGCTCGTGCTCGTCGCGATCGGCTTCACCAATCCCGAGCGCGAGGGGATCATCGAAGACCTCGGGCTCGATCTCGACCGCTCGGGCAACGTCAAGGCCCCCACCTTCTCGACCTCCGCCGAGGGCGTCTACGCGGCCGGCGACGTCCGCGTCGGCGCCTCGCTCGTCGTCACCGCGATCGCCGAGGGCCGCCGCTGCGCCCGCGTCGTCGACCACGCCTTGCGGGCGAGCATCCCCGCCTAGATCCAGCCGGCCGGACTGACCCGCAGTACGCTTTCCCGATGCGCGGGGGCGAGCGGCAAAGGGACGACATCGGGTTCGCGGCGATGGGCTCGTACCGGGGAACCGCCGGCGGCCGAGAACTCGTCCCGGTCGATGAGCGAACGCCCGGCGACAGGCTGGCTTCTGCGGCGGGGTTCACCGTCATCCTCTCTCCGGTCATCGGCTTGTTCACGATGATCGCCTGCTGGCAGTTCGTCGACAGCGAGGGGCGCGGCGGGGCAGATCTTGGCGTCTTCGCGATCGGCGCCTTCGCGGCGGCCTTGGGCGCGGGGCTGTGGTGCCGCCACGTCCGCGTCAGCCCCGCGGTCGCCATCGCGCTGAGCCTGAGCGCCCTCGTGCTGACCTTCTGCCTCGCGCTCGCCGTGACCCTCATCGGGCATGCGATCACGCTGGACTGGAGCTCCCTCAACCGCGACTGAGAGGCCGGCCGGGCCTCAGAGGTCGCCGCAGCGCAGTGCCTCGTCGAACTCTTCGGGAGTGATCGGCGGGGCGGCGAGCTCGTGGGTCCCGCCCCGGTCGGCCGCGAGGCCGTCGAAGGCGAAGCCCAGGTAGCGACGCCAGGCGTCGGGCCGGACGTCGCGGGTGGCGTCGATCACGGCGCCGATCATCATCACGCCGATCAGGATGTCGGTGACGGTCGCGTCGGCGCGCAACTTGCCGGCCGCCTGGGCCCGCTCGACGATCCGCACGAGCGCGGGCTGCATCTCCTCCTTCGCCTTCGTCACGCGCTCGCGACCCTCGTCGCGCTCGTGGAAGGCCTGCTTGAGGCCGCGGTCCTGGCTCTGGAACTCGAGCAGGTGCAGGACGAAGAACTGCAGGGCCTGCCACGGATCCTCCATCTCCCCCGCCTCATCGAGCATCGTCCGGATCTCCGCCATGCGCTCCTCGAAGATCTCGTCGATCAGCGCCTCCTTGTTCGGGAAGCGCCGGTAGGCGGTGCCGACGCCGACGCCCGCGTGATCGGCGATGTCGTCGAGGCTCGCCTCGAAGCCGCGCTCGGCGAAGACCTCGCGACCGGCCGCGATCAGGCGCTCACGATTGCGCTGCGCGTCCGCCCGCAGCGGCTTCGTCGAGGCCTTGGTGGGGGTCCTTGTGGTGCTCGAGGGGGTCACTGCTCTGTGACGATCCTAACAAAGCGGAGAGATGCTCTCCGCTTGTGCTACGGTTCCCGAAATCGAAGTGGAGATCATCTCTCCACTTCTTGTGACCGGCGTCACACAGCGCCGCCACTTCCCCCCGGACCACGAACGACTGAGAGACCAGATGCATGACCGAAGTCCAACCCCCACCACGAGCGCCGCTGGCTGATCCTGGTGGTGCTCGGACTCGCCCAGTTGATGGTCGTCCTCGACGCGACGATCGTCAACATCGCCCTCCCCTCCGCGCAGGACGACCTCGGCTTCTCCGACGACAACCGCCAGTGGATCATCACCGCCTACGCGCTGGCCTTCGGCTCGCTGCTGCTGCTCGGCGGCCGGATCAGCGACCTCTTCGGTCGCAAGCGGATCCTGATCGTCGGCCTGCTCGGCTTCGCCGCCGCCTCGGCGCGTCGGCGGCGCCGCCCAGAGCTTCGAGGTGCTGGTCGCGGCCCGCACGCTGCAGGGCGTGTTCGCCGCGCTGCTGGCGCCGGCGGCGCTGTCGCTGCTGACGACGACCTTCACCGACGAGACCGAGCGCGACAAGGCGTTCGGCGTCTACGGCGCGATCGCCGGACCGGCGGCGGCATCGGGCTGCTGCTCGGCGGCGTGCTGACCGAGTACCTGCACTGGCGCTGGACGATGTACGTGAACCTGTTGTTCGCCGTCCCGGCCGCGCTGCGGCGCGCTGCGTCGCTGCTGCGCAACCAGCGCGCCGAGGCGCGGCCGCGCCTCGACCTCCCCGGCACGCTGACGGCGACCGACGGGCCTGTTCGCGCTCGTCTACGGCTTCTCGAGCGCCGAGATGGACGGCTGGGGCGCGCCGATCACGCTCGCGATGTTCGCCGCCTCGGCCGCTGCTGCTCACCGCCTTCGTCGTCATCGAGCGCCGGGTCGCCCACCCGCTGCTGCCGCTGCGCGTCGTCCTCGACCGCGATCGCGGCGGCTCCTACCTGGCGATGGCGATCGCCGGCGATCGGGATGTTCGGCGTCTTCCTGTTCCTCACCTACTACCTGCAGAACGACCCTCGGGTTCACCCCGGTCGAGACCGGCTCGCCTTCCTGCCGATGATGGCGGCGGTGATGGTCACCGCGACCTCGGCGACGACGTTCCTGCTCTCCCGCGTCGGCGCGCGGCCGCTGATCACGCTCGGGATGACGATCGCCGCGGCTGCGATGGTGCTGCCTGACCGGCGTCGGCGTCGACACGCCTACGCCACGCACGTGCTGCCGGCGCTGCTCGGCATCGGCGCCGGCATGGGCCTGATCTTCGCCCCGGCGATGAACACGGCGACGCTCGGGGTCGACCCCGGCGACGCCGGCGTCGCCTCGGCGATGGTCAACACCGCCCAGCAGGTCGGCGGCTCGATCGGCACGGCGCTGCTGAGCACGATCGCCGCCACCGCCGCGACCGCGTTCGCGGCGGGCTCCCAGGACCCGCCGTCGCTCGCCGAGGCCGCGGTCGCACTCCTACACGACCGCCTTCTGGTGGTCGGCCGGCGTCTTCGCGCTCGGCGCCGTGGTCTCGTTCCTGCTGCTCAGCCCGGGCACCCGGACCCAGCACGAGCGTCTCGGCGAGCCCGCGCTGGCGCACTGACCCCCGGACGGAGCCCTCTCCGCCCCCTGCTGCGGGCGGGGAGGGCTCCCTTCTTCCCGCTTCAGCGGGCGGCGGACCGGCCGGCGCCGGCGGTCCAGAGACCGAGCGCAAGACAGATCGCGACGCCGACCGCGCTCCATGGCCACCACTCGGCCGGCAGCAGCTTGACGATCACGATCGCGACGATCAGCAGCGCGAAGAACAGCCCGGAAGTGCGTCCCGCGGGCGAGAGCGGCCGGCGGCGGACGAGCGCCGGGATCGCCCCTGAGGCGAGTAGGGCGAGTAGGGCGAGGACGACGATCTGCGCCCAGGTGATCTCGGCGACGGGGAGCGGCACGCGGCTACTCCGGCCCCGGCTGGCCCTCGGCTGGGGCCGTCGGCGGCTCGCGGCGCTCGGCCGCGTGCCAGGTTCGAAGCCCGCAGCGTGGGCAGCGCATCCGCACCTTCGCCCCTTCGTCGACGCCGGCTCCGCGGATCCCGCCGACGTCCCAGTAGGAGACCTCGTTGCCGCAATCGGGGCAGATCAGGAAGGTCGAGCGAGCCTCGCGCTCGACCTCCTCCCCGTGGGCGCCGAAGAGCCGCAGCGCCAGCCTCTGGGCCTTGTTCATCGCGCCCATCCTCGCATCCCTCCGTGCGCAGCACGACGCAGGCCCGGAGGCCGACTTCTCGGCGCCGCGGGAGCCGCCGCGGCTCAGTGCGAGTGGCCGTGCTGACCGGTCGGATGTCCGCGGCGGGTCGGCTCGCGACCTGCGGGCGGCAGCGGCGCGGTCAGGCCGGCCGGCAACGGCGGCGCGTCGAGCCGCTTCGGACCGCCCGGCTCGAGCCGGAACTTCTCGCCATGGTGGTAGATCTCGATCGAGTCGCCCTCGAGCAGCTCGTAGGAGGCGTGGCCGTCGCGGACCTCGACGACGACGACGCGGCCACGGAAGCGGACGCGGAAGGCGAGCCGCTGGAGCGCGCCCGGAAGCCGCGGCGCGAAATGGAGCTCCCCGCGGTTGTCGCGCATGCCGCCGAGCCCGGCCACGATCGCGATCCAGGCGCCGGCGAGCGAAGCCATGTGCAGGCCGCTCGAGGAGTTGCTGGAGACGTCGTGCAGATCGATCAACGCGGCCTCGCCGAGGTAGTCGTAGGCGAGGTCGAGGAAGCCGACCTCAGCGGCAACCACGGACTGCACGCATGCCGACAGCGACGAGTCGCGGATCGTGATCGGCTCGTAGTAGCTGAAGTCGGCGCGCTTCTGCTCCGGCGTGAACAGGTCACCGCGCAGAAACAGGGCAAGGACCAGATCGGCCTGCTTGACGACCTGCTTGCGGTAGATGTCGAAGTACGGGTAGTTGAGGAAGAGCGGGTAGGCGTTCTTCGGCGTCGAGTCGAAGTCCCAGCGGGCGTGGTGGGTGAAGCCCTCCGACTGCGGATGCACGCCGAGCGTCTCGTCGAAGGGGATGATCATCGCGTTGGCCGCGTCGCGCCAGCCCGCGGCCTCCTCGTCGTCGACGCCGAGCGCCTCGGCCTCCTCGGTGTAGCGCTCCGAGTACTGCGCGGCAGCGTTCAGGTTGAGCTGCGCCATCGCGTTCGTGTAGACGTTGTTGTCGGCGATCGCGCTGTACTCGTCGGGACCGGTGACACCGTCGATGCGGAAGTTGCCGGCCGCATCGTGATGACCGAGCGAGCGCCACAGGCGCGCGGTCTCGACGAGCAACTCGAGGCCCTCCGCGCGCGCGAACTCCTCGTCGTCGGTGGCGGCGATGTAACGAACCGTGGCATGCGCGATGCCGGCGTTGACGTGGAAGGCGGCGGTGCCGGCCGGCCAGTAGCCGGAGCACTCCTCGCCGTGGATCGTGCGCCAGGGGAACGCGGCCCCTTCGAGCCCGAGCTGCTCCGCCCGCTCGCGTGGCGAAGTCGAGCGTGCGCCAGCGCCAGCGCAGGGCCGCCAGGCTCGCGTGCGGGTACAGGTAGGTGAGCACCGGGAGCACGTAGATCTCGCTGTCCCAGAAGGCGTGGCCGTCATAGCCGGCGCCGGTCAGGCCCTTGGCGGCGATCGGGTCGCGGTTGCCGCGCGCCGAGGACTGCAGCACGTGGAAGAGGGCGAAGCGGACCGCCTGCTGGAGCTCGGCGTCGCCGTCGATCTCGACGTCGGCGCCGGCCCAGAAGTCGTCGAGGGCATCGCGTTGTGAGCGCAGCCAGACCGTCGAAGCCGGCGTGGCGGGCCTCGGCCAGCGCGGCCTCGACCTGGTCGCGCATCGCCGGCGCCGAGCGCTCCGACGAGTAGCCGTAGGCGAGCAGCTTGTCGATCACGAGCGGCTCGCCGGGCTCGAGGTCGCCGATCACCGTCAGGCGCGCGAGGTCGTCCTCGCAGAAGCTCTTCACGCCGTTGCTCGTCGACCCCGCTGACGCTCGTGATCCATCGCCGCGGCGAGCAGCAGATCGGTGCTCGGGGTCCGGTGGACGAGGGTGGCGTGCGTGCCCTGGCAGCTCGATGACTCCGACGATCAGCGGCGCGCGGATCGCGGCGGCGACGCGCGGATCCGACTCGTCGGGCTCCGGCATCGCCTCGTTGGCGACGAGCTCGGACTGGACGACGACGCGGAGCAGGCCGCCATCGTCGGCAGCCTCGACCTCGTAGCGGATCGCCGGCGACGGCGCGCTGGACGAGCGAGACCAGCCGCGTGCTCTTGACCCGCACGACGCGGCCGGCGGGCGAGCGCCAGACGCATGCGTGCGGCGCAGGACGCCGTCGCGGAAGTCGAGCACCCGCTCGTGCTCGAGCAGATCGCCGTAGCGGAGGTCGAGGGGCTCGTCCTCGACCAGCAGCCGGACCAGCTTGCCGTTTGTCGCGTTCGACGATCGACTGACCCGCCTCCGGGTAGCCGTAGGCGATCTCCGCGTAGGGCAGCGGGCGGCTCGCGTAGAGACCGTTCAGGTAGGTCCCCGGGATCCCGTGCGGCTCACCCTCGTCGAGGTTGCCGCGCAGGCCGATGTGGCCGTTGGCGAGGGCGAACAGCGACTCGGTCTGGTCCGAGCTCATCGAGATCGAGCCCGTGCTCGCGCAGCGCCCAGCGCGTCGACTTCGAAGTGACTGCTCACCGCTCGATCAGCTCCCCGAGATCGTCGACCACGACATCGGCGCCGTGTTCGGCCAGGGCAGCGGCCTGATCGGCGCGGTCGACGCCGACGACGAGCCCGAAGTTGCCGGCGCGGCCGGCCTCGACGCCGGCGAGCGCGTCCTCGTAGACGACGCACGCGGCCGCCTCGAGGCCGAGGCCCTTCGCCCCGGCGAGGAACGTGTCGGGGGCGGGCTTGCCGGCGAGGCGCTCGCTGCGGGCGACGGTGCCGTCGACGATCGTAGTCGAACAGGTCGATGATCCCGGCCGCCTCGAGCACCGGGCGGCAGTTGGCCGAAGAGGAGACGACAGCGCAGGCGAGGCCCGCATCGCGGGCGGCGTTGACGTAGTCGAGCGAGCCCGGATAGGCCTCGACGCCATCGCTCGCCAGGACCTTGGTGAAGAGCTCGTTCTTGCGCGCGCCGAGCCCGGTCACGGTCTCCTGCTCGGGCCCGTCGTCGGGGTCGCCGTCGGGCAGCTCGATCCCGCGCGAGCCGAGGAAGGAGCGGATCCCGTCGGCGCGCGGCTTGCCGTCGACCCAGTCGGAGTAGTCGCGCGGCCGTGAACTCACGGAACTCGCCGCCCTCGCGCTCGGCGCGCTCGCGCAGGAAGGCGTCGAACATCTGCTTCCAGGCAGCGGAGTGCACCTTCGCGGTCGGCGTCAGCACGCCGTCGAGGTCGAAGAGGCAGCCCTCGATCTGATCGGTCAGTCCCAGCACGAGGTGGGCAATATCGCAGTCTCGCCGCCTTCCGGCGCAGCGACCCCGTAAGTGCCTGTCTCGACGGGTACTTCAGGCGCGAGGGCGCTGCCAGGGCGAGCCGGAGTCGTAGGCGGCCGCGAGATCGAACGCGGGCGTCGCCGCGGAGACGTAGACGAGTGGCTCGGAGCCGGCGTTCTCGATCCCGTGGACTGCGCCGAGGGCGGGATCCGCACGAGCGTCCCGGCAGCCGACCTCGCGCCGCTCGTCGCCGACCTGCATCAGCCCCCGGCCGGACGACGATCACGTAGACCTGCTCGGGCGGGTGCGAGTGCGGGTCCTGCGGCGCCGCCGGGCTCGACCTCGACCCAGTCACGGCGAGGCCGGAGCCCGGGCACGTCGCCGGAGTCGAGCAGGAGGTTGGAGCGCAGGCCGCCGCGCTCGCGGATCGGAGCGGCGCCGACCTCCGCCGTGTACATCAGGTCGTCCTCCGGCGGCTCGAACTGGCCGCCGCCGAGCTCCGGCGGCAGCGCCGCGGGGCCCGTCCGGGTACATCCGCGCGAGCAGCTCCTCGCTCATCTCGAGCGTGCTGGTGACGCCCTCGCGCGGGGCACCGACGACGAGCCAGAGGGCGTCGCCCTCGGTGTCGTTGAAGACCTGGCGGACGGTGTCGGGCGCGAACGAGCAGCGAGTCGAGCGGGGCGAGCGTGTGGAGCACCTCGCCGACCCGGATCCGGCCGCTGCCCTCGAGCAGCACGTAGAGCTCCTCCTGGGTCGTGTGGCGGTGCAGGGTCGACGCCTGGCCCGGGCGCGAGGCGCCACAGGCGGGCGCCGATCTGCGTCGCGCCCAGCTGCCCGCCGAGGTCGGTGTTGAGGACCCGCATCGCGTTCGAGGGCCGCCAGAACTGATCGGCGGCGCGCAGGACGCCCGCGCTCGTGTTCGCTTCGCTCATGCCTTCGCCTTCCTTCTCCTGATAGGTCGCGGTCTTCTGCCGGTTGCCGCAGCCTTCCATCGAGCACCAGCGGCGCCGGCCGGGGCGCGAGGTGTCGACGAAGAGCAGGGCGCAGGTGTCGCTCGCGCACTCGCGGACGCGGTGCGCCCACGGTCCCGTGACGAGGTCGATCGCGTCGCGGGCGAGCGTCGCGAGGAGCGCCTCGACATCGCCTGCGAACGTCGCCGTCCGCCCGTCCGCGGCGAGCACGGGCGCGAGCGGACGCCGGGCGGCCCAGCGGTTGATCAGCTCGACGTCGGCCGGCGCCGGCGTCCCCTCCCCCGCCAGCCTCGCGGTCCGGTAGATCGCCTCGCGCAGCTCGCGCGCGTCGGCAAGCCGGCGGCTGCTGACCTCGGGCGCCGCGCTGAGCAGGCCCGCCTCCATGCCCCACCGGCCGAGATCCGCGGGACTGCGCAGGCGCTCGAAGTTGCGCCGCCAGCGCTCGCCGGTCGTCGCGCAGAAGTCGAGCGCCGGCCGGCCGGACTCGAAGTGGAAGCGGTAGTCCCATTCCGGCGGCGGACCGAGCTCGGCCCAGGCGGCGAGCGCGTCCGGGGTCGGAACGGCGATCTCGGCGGGGTCGGGCTTGCGGGCGGCGGCGCTCATCGCGGCACCACTATAACCGGTTTAACCGGTGTCGGACGCCGCGCTCAGATCATCCGCTTCTTCGCGGCCCAGCGGGTCAGCTCGTTGCGGTTCGAGAGCTGCAGCTTGCGGAGCACGCTCGAGACGTGGCTCTCGACCGTCTTCACCGAGAGGTGCAGGCGGCCGGCGATCTCCTTGTAGGTGTAGCCGCGGGCGATCAGCAGCAGCACCTCCTGCTCGCGCGGGCTGAGCTGGTCGACCTCGGCCTCGGCGGCGTCGGCAGAGCCCGGCGACCGTGAACCCTCCCCGGTGAAGGCGTCGAGCACGAAGCCCGCGAGCCACGGCGAGAAGACGGCGTCGCCCTCGGCCGTGCGGTGAATCGCGTCGATCAGCTCGTCGGGCTTGATCGACTTCGTCACGTAGCCGCGGGCGCCGGCGCGGATCACGCGAACCACGTCCTCGGCCGCGTCGGAGACGGAGAGCGCCAGGAAGCGCACCGCCGGTCGCTCGGCGTGCACGGCGCCGACGACGGTCTCGCCGCCGCCGTCGGGCAGGTGGACGTCGAGCAGGACGACGTCGGGTTCGAGCTCGCGGATCAGTGGGACCGCCTCCTCGACGGTGCCCGCCTCGCCGAGCACCTGGATCGTGCGGTCGAGGCCGGCGCGGAGGCCCGCCCGGAAGATCTCGTGGTCGTCGACGAGCACGACCTTGCGCAGCGGCCTGCTCACCGAGCCGCCCCCTCGCCGGCGCCGGCCGGCGCCTGCGGCGCCCACAGCTCCACCTCGGTGCCCCGGCCGGGCGCCGAATCGATCACCGAGCCGCCACCCACCCTGGCGAGGCGGGCCTCGATCGAGCCCTCGATGCCCGTGCCCCGTTCCGCGCTCGGCCGGGTCGAAGCCGCGGCCGCGGTCGCGGACGAACACGGTCATGCGGCCGTCACCGATCCTGACCATCGTGGTGACGCTATCCGTCCCCGCGTGCTTGGCGGCGTTGACGAGCGCCTCGCCGGTCGCCGCCGCCAGCGCCTCCGCGGCGGCGTCGAGCGGCGCGTCGCGGGTCTGGACCAGCTCGACCCGGATCCCGTGCTGCTCCTCGACCCGGGCCGCGATCTCGCGCAGGGCGCCGGCGAGCGTCGCCTCGTCCGGGTGCTGCTCGCCGTAGAGCACGCCGCGCAGCTCGCGCTCCTGACGGCGGGCGAGGGCCGCGGCACGGCTGCCCGGCTCCGCCTCGCGCTCGATCAGGGCGAGCGTCTGCAGGACGGAGTCGTGCAGGCGAGCGGCGAGCGCCTCCTGCTCCTCGGCCCGGATCCGCTGGCGCCGGGCCTCGTCGAGCGCCGCCCGCGCCTCCGACAGGCGCGGGGCGAAGATCAGCCCGGCGCCTGCAGCGACGATGCCCGCGGCGATCGCCGCCGCTCCGGCGCTCGACAGGTCGGTGTTGGCGGCGCCGTAGAGGATGATCCCGGCGAGAACCAGGCCGAGCCCGAGCACGACGCGAACCACCCGAGCGCCTTCGACGTCGCCGCGCGTCAGCCGAACGCCACCGCTCCGCCGCCAGACGAGCGAGACGCCGGCGAGCAGCAGCCCGACGGAGACCAGCGCGCCGGGCTCGATCAGGTTGCCGGCCAGCCCGATTCCAACGAGCATCGAGACGACGAGCAGGGCGACGGCGACGATCATCCCGCGGCGGCCCCGGCTCGGCGGCACCGGATCGTCCGCCGGCGGGCTCTCGAGCGCGACGGCGGCGATCGCGTAGGCGGCGGGGCCGATGCCGCCGGTTGCCGTCGCCAGCAGGAAGGCGGCACGGACCGGAGCCGGATCCGCCCCGAGGCGGCGGGCGATGCCCGCGCAGACCCCGAGGAGGATCCGGCCCTCCCCCGCCCGTGCCAAGGGCGGGCGCTCGGCTGCGACCCCGCCGCTCAACCGTTGCCAGCCGAGCCTTGGTGTCGCGTGATCTCGAGCGACCCAGCGGTGACGTCGCCGTCGACGACGAGGACCGGCGGCCGGGGCCGGGCGCCTGCCTTGCCCTGCTTGCCGTCGCCCGCACCGGGCTTGCCGGCCGCCGGTGCGGTCGCGGCGACGTCGCCGCTGACGGGATCGCCGGTGCTCACGACCTGCAGGTCGTCGGGCACCTTGATCTCGGCGGCGCCCCAGCCGACGTGGACCGGGAGCGTCGTCTCGCCCGGGGGGAGTTGCACGTCGCGCAGGTCGAGCCGGAGGAAGCCGACGCCGAGCTCGTAGCCGTGAGTGACCTCGGCCACCGTCTGCGGCTGCGCCTCGCGATAGCCGACGCCGCGGTCGAGCTCGTCCCGGCCGATCGTCGCGACGGAGGCGACGAGGGCGAGCAGGGCGCCGAGGATCAGCACCGGGACCGTGCCCCGCCGCCCCCAGGCGGCGAAGGCCGCGCCGCAGCAAGCGACGGCGAGGGCGCCGCTGAAGACGGCAACCGAGACGGCCGTGATCTCGACGTCGAAGACCGAGACGATCACCGCCGCAAGGCCGATCAGCCCGATCACCCCGGCGAAGGCCGGCGCGAAGATCGACGGACCGCGATCCGGCTTCGGGGGCCGCGGCACCGGCGGCACTGGCGGCACCGGCGGCATCTGCTCCGTCTCAGCGGTCGCTTCTGGGGCAGGCTCCGTCTCGGTCACCGCCGGCTCGGCGACGACCGCCGCCGTGGGGCTTGCCGGCGCAGCCGCCGCCGCGGGCGGCGTCGCGGTCGCCTGGCCGTCCGAGCGGCTCACCGAGAGCGCGATCAGGCAGCCCGCGACGACGAGGATCCCGAACTGGAAGACGTCGAGATGGCCACCGAGACCGAAGATGCCGGGCGTCGCGATCAGCAGCACCGCGGCCGGGATCACGACGAGCCAGCCGATCAGCGTCTCACGCCGATCCGCGGGCTCACCGCCGATCAGCATCCTGCCGTCGTCGCGGGGCAGGATCAGCGCGGCTGCGGCGTAGGCGACGATGAACGGCGTGGTCAGCAGCGCCACGCCGATCGCCGCCAGCACCCGGACGAGGGTCACGTCGAGCGAGGTCCGGCGGGCGATCGCGGCGCAGACGCCGAGGATCACCCGGCCGTGCGCGGGCCGGCTCATGCTCATCGCCGCGGCGCTCATCGGCGCTCCTCCATCGCGGACATCTTCCTACCGATCATCGATCTGCTCCTTTCGGGGCCGGCTGACCGCCGGCGGGCAGGCCGCCCCCTCGGCGACCTGCAGCCAGGATCGGTCCAGAAGGCCGATGCGGCAATCGGGGAGCACCCCGATCGGACCCTGAGGCCCCCGGTCCGGTCCCTGAGTGCGCGTTGAGGCCTCCGGGACGGCCCCTGAGACCTGGGCCTAGTCGGTCAGCAGGCGCTCGAGCCGGCCGAGGCGCCGCTCCCAGGCGGCGTCGACCCGCTGCCGACCACTCGGCGACCCCGCGCAGGCCTTCGGGCTGCAGCGTGTAGAGGGTCTCGCGTCCGGCCCGTTCGGAGGCGACGAGCTCCGCCTCGCGCAGCAGGCCGAGGTGCTTGGCGACGGCCTGGCGGGTGATCGGCAGCTCCGCCGCCAGGCCGGTGGCCGTCGCCGGGCCGCGCGCGAGCGTCTCGATCAGGTGGCGGCGGGTCGGGTCGGCGATCGCGGCGAAGGCTGCGTCGGGGGCGGCGGGCATCGGCTGCGGTGTCGTCAGCAGACGAGGTGCGCGGAGCTGCGGCCCGCGCGGCGAGCGCAGGCGGCCGGCCCAGGCGCCGCGCGGCGGCGGTCGCCATCGGCACCCCCGCCGGCGCCGTCTCGACGACCGTCAGGCGCACGGGGCCTTCATCGGCGAGCGGCTCGAGCGTCAGCTCGACGAGCGTCGCCGGCTCCTCGGGCGCCCGCCAGGTGAACGAGATCCGGCGGCCCTCCTCGACCTCGCGGACCTCGCCGTGGCGCTCGTCGCCGTCGACGACGAAGCGGGCCGGCGTCCCCTCGACGGGCTCGAGCTCGACCTCCTCGGCGAGCCAGCGGGCGAGCTCGTCCTCGTCGGAGATCGCCTCCCAGGCGCGCTCGGGGTCGGTCTCGAGCGTCGCCTCGCGCTCGACGCTGGGCTCGCTCGCGTGCTTCGCGGTCGGGCTCGTCATGGGTCTGCTGCTCCGGCATCGGCTCGCTCCTCTCGCGTTGCGCCCGATAGCCGTCGGTCGCATGTGCAACTGAATCGTTGCGAATGCTAGCGTGTCCGCACGCGCAACCCCACGGTTGCGCATATCGCGAGCAGCAAGGAGAAGCCCCATGCCACTCGTACCCATGGTCCTCGAGCAGACCTCCCGCGGCGAACGGACCGCCGACATCTACTCCCGACTGCTCGGCGAGCGGATCGTGATCCTCGGCCAGCCCGTCGACGACGAGATCGCCAACCTGATCGTCGCCCAGCTCATCCACCTCGAGTCCGAGGACCCCGACAAGGACATCTCGATGTACATCAACTCGCCCGGCGGCGGCGTCTACGCCGGGCTCGCGATCCACGACACGATGCAGTACGTCCAGCCGGACGTGCAGACGATCTGCTTCGGGGTCGCGATGTCGATGGGGTCGTTCCTGCTCGCGGCGGGCGCGGAGGGCAAGCGGATGGCGCTGCCGAACTCGCGCATCCTGATCCACCAGCCCTCGATGCAGGGCGCTCGGCGGACAGGCGGCCGACATCGAGATCCACGCCAAGCAGATCGTCGAGGACCGCAAGGTCCTCGAGCAGATCTACGCGGAGCGGACCGGCCAGGAGGTCGAGCGGATCCACGACGACATGGACCGCGACCGCTTCTTCACCGCCGAGCAGGCGGTCGACTACGGCCTCGTCGACCGGATCGTCGACTCGCGCGAGCTGACTACCCACCCGGCCGGCTTCGGCTCGGGCTAGCCGGCCGGTGACGCCGCCGCCGGCCGCTTCCCATTCGGCGTAGAGGTCCTCGATCCGTTGCTTGAGGTCGGCGTGACGGCGGGTCGACGCCTCAGTCTGCTCCGGCGAGGACCAGGCCGCGGGATCCGCGAGCTCGTCCTCGAGCGTCGCCAGGGCCTTCTCCGATTTCTCGATCTGGCTCTCGAGCTCGGCAATCCGGCGCAGCTTGTTCTTCGAGGGCCCGCCGGCCGTGCCGAGCCCCCCTTGGCGCCGGCGCCCTTCGATCCGCCGGCAGCCGCAGCGGTCATCGACTTCGCGGCCTTCGCCGCCTGTGCGTCCGCCGCCTCGAGCTCGTCCTTGTCGCGCTGGTAGTCGGCCCAGCCGAGGCCGTAGGAGCGCAACGTCCCGTCCTCGACGGCGACGGTGCGTGAGCCGACGGCCTCGAGCAGCGCTCGGTCGTGGGAGACGAGCAGCAGCGCGCCCTCGAACGAGAGCAGCGCGTCCTCGAGCGCCTCACGGCTCTCGAGATCGAGGTGGTTGGTCGGCTCGTCGAGGATCAGGACGTTGGCGCCCGAGGCGACGAGGATCGCCAGCGAGAGCCGCCGCTGCTCGCCGCCGGAGATGTCGGCGAGCCGCTTGTCGACGTCCTTGCCGCTGAACAGGAAGTGCCCGAGCAGGTCACGCACCTTCTGGCCGGTGAGGCCGGTGCCGCGCTGCGCCGCCTCGATCACCGTGCCGGTGCCGGCGGCCGAATCGGCGTGCTGGGAGAGGTAGCCGAGGTTGACGTTGTGCCCGATCTTGACGCTGCCCGCCGCGGGCTCGCGCGCGCCCGTGAGGGTTGCGATCAGGCTCGTCTTGCCGGAGCCGTTCGGGCCGACGAGAACGACGTGCTCGCCGCGCTCGATGCGAAGCGAGGCGTCGTCGAGCAGGACCCGGCCGGGGACCTCGATCCGCGCCCCCTCCAGCTTCAGCGGGAAGCGGCCGGTGCGCTCGGCCTTGCCGAACGAGAAGGCGAGCCTGCGCTCGTCGCGCGGGTCGCGGCTGACCGCGTTCGCCTTCACCTTCTCGAGCTGCTTGATCCGCGACTGCGCCTGGCGCGCCTTCGTCGCCTTGTAGCGGAAGCGCTCGACGAACTTCTCCATTCGCGCGATCTCCGCCTGCTGCTTGTCGATCGCCTTGCCGAGGGCGATCTCGCGCGCCGCCTGCTCCGTTCGCCAGGCGTGCCAGGGGCCGGCGAAGAAGCGGGCCCGGCCCGCCTCGATCTCGAGCACCGAGGTGCCGACGGCCTCCAGGAACCAGCGATCGTGGGCGACGAGCACGACCGCCGCGTCGAGGCCCTGAAGGTGCGTCTCGAGCCACTCGAGCGACGGGATGTCGAGGTGGTTGGTCGGCTCGTCGAGGAGCAGCAGGTCGGGATCCGCCGCCAGCGCCCGGGCGAGCGAGGCGCGGGTCAGCTCGCCGCCGGAGAAGCTGCGCAGCGGCCGCTCGAGGTGCTCGGAGTCGAAGCCCAGCCCCCGCAGGACGGCGACGACGTCGTCGCGCCAGCGGTAGCCGCCGGCGGCCTCGAGCGCGTGCTGAGCCTTCGCGTAGGCGGCCATCGTCTCTTCGTCGTGCGCGCCCTCCGACATCTGCTGCTCGAGTTGGGTGAGACGCTCCTCGAGCGCGGTCATCTCCGCCCGCGCCCCGAACACGTACTCGCCAAGGGCGAGCTCGGCCTCTCGCGGCGGCCGCTGGTCGTGCAGGGCGACGCGTGCTCCCTTGCGGAGGGTGAGGCTGCCGGAGTCGGGAACCAGCTCGCCGGCGAGGATCCGGAGGAGGGTCGACTTGCCCGCCCCGTTGCGCCCGGCGAGGGTCATCCGCTCACGCTGGCCGAGCTTGAACGAGACGTCGCCGAAGAGCTCTTCGCCGCCGACGTGGATTCCGAGTTGCGATGCGATCGCGACAGCCATCGCTCGCAGGCTAGAGAGCGGCGCCGGCATGCCCCCCGTAGGCGCCCTCAGCGAATGCGGCTCAGCGCTCGTCGGCGAGGAAGGCGTCGAGCTGCTCGGCCGCCTTGCGGCGGATCGAGCTCTGGACGACCGGCGTCCAGCCGGCGAGCAGGCCGACGGGCCCGAGCGCCTGCCGGGCCCAGCGCCACAGGTCGAAGCTGTCGACGTGCTCGGCGATCAGGCCGTCGCCCGCGAAGCGGAACTCGGCCTGGATGTCGTTGACGACGCCACGCCCCGTCCGGAAGGTGTAGGTCGCGATCCAGTTCGCGCGCCCGCTGCCGTCGTCGGCGGCACTGTGCGAGCGCAGCTCGATCGCGAGGTCGGTCGCGCTGCCGGTCAGCATCCGCCACATCGCGCCCGCCTCGCGACCCTCGAGGTCGCCGAAGACCGGATCGTGGAAGTGCACGTCCGGCGCGTAGCACGCCTCCATCGCCACCCCGTCGTGCCGGCCGAAGGCCTCGTAGAAGCGCTCGATCGTCGCGGCGTTGCGATCGGCATCGGACACGCGGCGCAGCCTATCCCTTCCCCGGCCCGGTCATAGACTGGCCCGATGCGAGCCGCAACCATCGAAGACAGCGAGATCGTCGTCGCCGACCGTCCCGATCCCGAGCCCGGTGCCGGCGAGTGCCTGATCCGCGTTCGCGGCGCCGGTATGAACGGCGCCGACATCCTGCAGCGCGCCGGCGCACTATCCCCCGCCCCCCGGTTACCCGGAGGACATCCCAGGCCTGGAGCTCGCCGGCGAGGTCGTCGGCCTCGGCGCGGGCGTCCTACGGGCCTCCGAGGGCGACAGGGTGATGGCGATCGTCGGCGGCGCCGCGCAGGCGGAGCTCGCCGTCGTCCACGAGAGCCAGCTGATGCCGGTCCCCGAGGGCCTCGACTGGACGGCCGCCGGCGGCTTTCCGGAGGTCTTCTGCACCGCCCACGATGCGCTCTTCAGCCAAGGTGGCCTACAGCCGGGCGAGCGCCTGCTGGTCCATGGCGCCGCCGGCGGCGTCGGCACCGCCGCCGTGCAGCTCGGCTTCCTCGCGGGCGCCGACGTGACCGCGAGCGTCCGCAACGAGGACCTCCGCAACGGCGTCAAGGAGCTCGGCGCAACGGTGATCGCGCCGGAGGGCTTTGCCGAGCACGGCCCCTTCGACGTGATCCTCGAGCTCGTCGGCGCCCCGAACATGCCGGGGAACCTGAAAGCGCTGGCGACGGGCGGGCGGATCTGCGTGATCGGCGTCGGCGCCGGCGCCAAGGCCGAGGTCAACCTGCTCGCCCTGATGGGCAAGCGCGGCTCGATCCACGCCTCGACCCTGCGAGCCCGGCCGCTCGAGCAGAAGGCGGCGGTCTCGCGGCTCGTCGAAAAGCATGTGATTCCCGGGCTCGCCGCCGGGCGCATGCACGTGCCGATCGCCGCCTCGTTCCCACTCGAGCAGGCCGCCGAGGCCTACGAGCGCTTTGCCGCCGGCGGCAAGCTCGGCAAGGTCGTGATTACCGCCGGCGATTAGTTCCCGGCGGG
Organism: uncultured Solirubrobacterales bacterium; assembly: GCA_963774395.1. GTDB lineage: Bacteria > Actinomycetota > Thermoleophilia > Solirubrobacterales > 70-9 > CAXMST01. The sequence goes on from CAVZET010000005.1 coordinate 230,055, forward strand.
CCGACGCTCGGTCAGTTCCGCGACGTCGAGGGCCACCTGATCGGGCTGACCCAGTCCGACTGAGCGCGATTGAGACGACGGGGGCCGGCGCCGCGAGCGGGCCGGCCCCGGTCGTCTGCCGGCGTGGCTGCCGGCCGGAAGCGATCAGCGGCTGATCACCTTGCTGAAGGCGGACTTGCACTTGCTCGTCTTCTTCGCGTAGGCGTAGAAGTTGCCGTGCTTGAAGCCGGAGTTGCCGATGCTCCACATGTAGCCGTCGCCGTTCGCCTGCGCGATGTCCGAGCCGATCTTCTGGTCGCTGCCGGGGTCGTAGCCGTTGCCCTTGAGCTTGTAGACGAGAACCTTGCGGTTGTTCGCGCACTTGTTCGGCTTCGAGCTCTTCACGTAGCCGTAGTAGTCGCCCTCGTGTCCCTTGATCGTCACCTTGGTATCGATCTTGTGCCCGGCGAAAGCGCTGCCGGCGAAGATGCCGATCACGGCGATAGCCGTGGTGGCGGCAAGGATCTTCTTCTTCATGAGATCTCCTGTCTGCGGGTAGGAATGAGGCGTCGCCTCGCGATCCATCATCCTCGCGTCAACGCCGGAAAGCAAGGTCTGGCGACCGGCATGCCCAATCGACCCGCGTGGGGCCGGAGTCGCCGCCCTCGGCCGACTATTGGCCGGTCGGCGTGAACGTGTCGAGCTTCCACTCGCCGTCGGCATAGAGCGCGCTGAACTCCGCCGAGCCGAGCACCGTCGAGACCGTCCCGGTCGCGGTCTCGCCATCGACGCTGACTCCGGCAACGCTGAGGTCCGTCAGCTGGTTCTCTGCGACCTTCTGCTCGCAGACGTGGACCCCGGCCGCGCCGCTCTTGAAGTAGAGGGCCTCGAATGTACGCCTCCGTCATCCGCCCGCAACTCGCTGGATCGGTCGACGAGAGGATCTCGACGACCGCGGTCTCGGCGCCCTGGACCGTCATCGCCTCGGCCCCACCGGCATCCCCCGTGCTGTCACCGCCCCCGCAGGCGGTCAAAGCGACTGCAAGCAAGGCGGCCGCCAGCGCGACGCCGCTCGTGGCCTTATCAGGCGCACGATCAGACGAGCTTTCGGCCGAAGCCGGAGATGCTGAAGGCGACCCGCTCCGGATCGGCTGCTCGGTAATCGACGTACACCTTGCCGCTGTAGAGGTACCGGCCACTGCGCCAGCTGACCTTGCAGCTCACCCGGCTCCGGCTGACGTTGCGGCAGCTCTTCCACGTCTTGTGCGAGCCGTTGTTCCAAACCTTGCCGTACTCCTTCTTGAGGATCCGCGACAGGTAAGCCTTCGCGGCCGCCGGGATGGTCATCTTCTCCGTTCGCTCGGCGGCCGCGGATCGGCCCGCCGTGCCCGCGACGGCCCCGCGGCTGGGCTGCGCGCACGCAACCGCCAGCGCAAGCAGCGAAATGAACAATGCTGCGAGAACACGGGCTCCCAGCTTGCCAGCACCAACGTGGGTCATCTGGCGCCCTCCTCCGGTAGACCCGCCTCACTCTAGAGCGGAACTATATTTCGTGTAATCCGCAGCAAGTACGGCCAACGCCGGTCGACGCCGCGGCTTGGACCCTCGTCGAAGGCCAGCTCGCAAAGAATTCGAACCTCGGAGCGAAGCGCTGCTTAACCGCAACGACCCGCGCGCTGCGGGCCGTGGGCTGCGGCCGGGGAGCGACCCCGGACCCGATTGCCATCCGTCGTTGAAGGTTTACATGCCGACGGACGGGTTGCCAAACCCGTCCCCGGCAAGACGGCGGAGCGCGGGGGACTCGAACCCCCAGCCGAAGAGCTACTCCGACCATCTCGAATGGCAATCGGATGCGGCACCTTGCCGCTTCACGCTCCGCACTCGAGAGATTGGTGGTCGCGAGGCGATGCGTGGGTGCCGCGCCGTAACGATTCAATGCCGGATTGCGCGAAAAGCGAGCTGCCTCCGTTGCGGCGCCCTCAAGCGGCCCCAATCGTGAGGACATAGCCGAAGTCAGCGCCAGCCACACCGACTGCATAGCAGCCGGGCCCGGAGACGCTGACGGGGATTTCCGCGTATCGCCAACCTGGCTGGGGACCTCTCGCTGCACCCAGGTCGGCGCCCCACGGCGCGCCGTCACCGGCGGGTAGCTCTATTGGGTCATCGCTTCCCTCGAACCGAAGGAAGCCGGGTCCATCGATACGGTCGCCTTGAAGCACGACGGGACCGTCGTAATCGCTACGGCTGATCACGTAGACATCGACAAACCACCCACTGGCGTCTCTCTCGGAGAGGTAGACGATGCGCGGGGGGCCAGCGCTCTGACCCAGAAAAACTGGCCCGGCTTCCGGTGCGCCTCCCGTCGGTCCAAGTGCTGCTTCGCCCGGCACTCCAGGTAGGGCGATCGCGTTGACCGAGAACTTCGCCGTGCAGATCCCTGGCACGCGCATCCCCACATTTTTTCGGAGCCGCGGGAGATCAGGCACCGTCAAGTTTGAGGCGTGTCCACTGTCTTCGGGTGCATCTGACATTCCGCAGCCAGCAGCCATGCATGCCAATGACGCGGTGAGAACCGCAGCGACCGCAAATCGGATGCGAACCGGCAACGGAGGCACTCTGCGCAGCATCACAGCGACTACGGATGCCGCAGTTCCCGCGGTCCGTCGACGCGCCTGCCCCGCGACTCGCTGTTGCTTTGCGCGAAAGACGCCGGTTGCGTGCACGTCCTGGCGCAACGCCGTCACGCTCTCGTTACGTACCTACCCCACCAGGAGGAGGTTCCGCGGAACCGGAACCGCCTCGGAGGGGTCCTCATCGCGCAAAGAGTCACTCCCGGTTACCGCCCGAATCGGCGCGTACTTTGGCTCTCGTAGAACCCTCCTCGGCCCTACGCCGCCATCTCACGGCTAGGGTCCGCCGACCCGCAAGCGCCGGGAGCGGTCTGAGCCCTGCACCGCCACCAGAACGACGACTGGTTTGCGCCGCTTCAGAACTAGCCCGCCTGGCCAACCTGTCCTCGGCCGACTTGCGCACGGCTCAGAACCGAACGACGGTCGGCGCCTCGTCCACGCTCTTGGCGGTTCGGAAATCGCCGAAGTCAATCCCAACCTGTCCGGCGGATACCGGCGCAACGGAGAGGGTCACGTCGCGATGCCCATCGACGATGACCGGGAGCTTGGCTCCCCAGCTTCCATCCGGCCGTTGCTTCCAAGACCGCTGATGAAAGTCTCGCGCCGGGCCGAAAAATCCGATTGGGCCTTCGGTCGTTGCGTCGCGACGCCACTTGCGGCTCGCGTCACCGCCTTCGCCGCAAGCTGCGACCTGGCGCCCGGGTAATTCGCGCACGCTCGACTCAGTTGGCACTGCACGAGCGCCGGAGTCATCGGAGCAGGCAATCAGGAACGCCGCCCCCACTGCCAAGGCTCCCGAGGCAAGCAGCTGCTGTACGCGGTCGCCGAGCACTCTGGCGAGTGTAGGCGCGACGAGCCCAGGCCTCAACTTGCGTGGAGTTTGGGTTCGAGGCAGATCCACCCACCTCGGGGGCTGCCATCGACACGCTCCGTCGCGGCCACTCTCTCTTCTGGTCAGAAGAGTGCGTGGCGGGCGCGGCCCGAGGGTTTGCGCGACAGCCTCAGGCCAAAGACAAACCGCCTCGCTGCTAGCTGACCGCTTAGGTCAGCGCCCTAACGACCTGAGCCTGGCGACGGAGGCTGAGGGCGGGATAGACCGCCGTCATAACCTCCTCCGCCCGGACGCCGGCGCAAACGAAGCGCCATAGAGGCCTCCAGCCCGCTTCGCGGGCTCGAGGCGGATGCGACCGGCTCACCCCCACCCCCAGAAGGGCCCCGGCCCAGGATGCGACATCTCTGTCGACGCAGGCGGCCGAGATTCGCGATCGCGTCGGATCGGATGGAGGGCCTGCAAGGAAGCTCCCCTCACCCTCCAGCCAGCCGGCGAGCCACGCAAGATCACCCACTGGGAATCCCGTCGATTCCGAGGGCCTCAATCTCCGGAACGGCAGGGGCCTGACGCCAGGGGACGCTTGCGGACGGCAGGTCGGGTGTCGTTGCGGCCCGGATAGTCGGCCGCGAAACCCGGTAGGCCTGGGCCATGCCGCTTACCGACTGCCTGAGCCGCGCCCTGTGCTGGATCCGGGCGATCTGAACGGGAGCCAGCTTCGGTTGGCTTGGATGGTGCGCGCGAATCGCCTCAACGGCTGCCGCCTGGCGACGCGCTCCCAGGAGCGGCATCAGTTCCCTCATCAGGCCAGCGGCAGGGCGCCCGCGGAGGACCGCGCCAAATTCAGTCTTGTGCGGTCCTTTCCCGGCGCGAACGACAGCGACGCCGAAGAGCTCAGCGACCCTCGCAACGACGTCGTGATCGGTCATCCGAACGGCCAGCCGCGGGACATTGGGCGCCGAAGGCGGGGGCCTGAGGATCGTCCCCTCCGCTTCGATCAGCCCCGCCAGCCAGTGCATCGTGTTCGACCCGGGGCTCGATGAGGCGATCATATGTTCGCCCTCGGATGGGCTGCTCTTGATGGAGACGGTGGGAATCGAACCCACGTCCGCGGTCGCGTGTCGAATGACGTCTACAGGCTTAGCCGGCGCTTGCATCTCGTCTCGGGGAACCGCTGCCGACGGGTTGATCCCCGGGACCAGCCTCCTTAGGTGTCCCCGGTCGGCGAAGGCGGACCTTCCGGGCAATCCCGCTGTTGACACCGGAACCCCTCCCCGCGGGAGAGGGAGGGCCGATGCACGCTACTTAGCTTCTAACTAAGCGGCGAGGGCGAACTCATGGTCCGCAGTTCTTGGTTTTTCCTGGGGTTTTACGAGGCCTCCAGGAACCTCGACCTGCAATCAGACGCACGGAACAACCACGTCGAAGCCTGTCGTCCCCGTGCTATGTGCACCCACAGTGTAGGCGGCGCGCCGAGCGCGGTCGCTCGGCGCGAGGCCACAGCGCACAAGAAGGCCGGCCCGCTGCTGCGGGCCGGCCTTCGGTGGGGGTCCTTCGCGAGGAGGGAGGACCTAGCGGCTGATCACCTTGCTGGTGTCGCCGCCGCAGTAGCTCGTCTTGCCGACCTTGGCGTAGAAGTAGCCGTGCTTGTAGCCGGAGTTGCCGATGCTCCACATCGAGTGGGGGCCGTTCGGCTGGGCGATGTCGGTGCCGATCTTCTGGTCCGTCTTCGGCGAAGGCGAGCTGCCGAGCATCTTGAAGACCTTGACCTTGCGGTTCAGCTCGCACTGCTGATCGGAGCTCTTGACGTAGCCGTAGTAGTCGCCCTCGTGGCCCTTGATGTTGACCTTGGTCGGGGTCAAGCCGTGAGCGGCGGCGGGGCTCGCTGCGACGGCTCCCGTGAGCGCGATCAGGGCGGTGGCGGCAATGAGCTTGATCTTGGTCATTTCGTTCTCCTTGGTGTCTCGTTTGGGGCGAAGCCGAGGCCGTGTGGCGCTGGGTTCGTTCGATGGGTGCATCCTGCACCCGACCGGTCCCCCTTCCCAGGGGCCCAAGGGATCGAGTCGGCGCCCTGCGGGGGTGGTCCGCTTCACCCCTCGGGTGTGGCGTTGTGAGGCGGGCGGCCCGGGCCGCCGGATGGCTCAGTCGCGGCCCGAGCCGCGCAGGGCCGGGAATCCAGGCCTCGACGTGCTCGGCGATCGTCGCCCGGATCCAGCGCCGCTCGGCCGGGCGTCGCCATCCGGTAGCGGCCGAGCAGCATCTTCTGGTCGCGGAGCGGCAGGCCGGCGACCTCCCACTCGACGACGAGCCGCTCGAACAGCATCTCCTCGCGGCGCTGCCAGGCGTCGTCGAGCGAGGCGCGCGTCGCCGGCCGGCGGCTCGCCGATCTTCGCGATCGTCTTCGGGCTCAGCGATGCGCCGCAGGCGCAGCGTGTTGCCCTCGGCGTCCGTGTAGGCGATCGCGGCCGCGTTCTGCTTCTGCGGCCGCTTCCGCTTGCCGCCCTTGCTCTTCGCGCTCTTCTTCGCCATCAGCTCCGGCGGCGTCCAGGGACGGATCGAGGGCGAGCTGACGCGACTGCGCGAGCAGGGTCCCGTCCGCGGCCCAGAGCCAGCCGTCCTCCTCGAAGTAGCCGCGGGAGGCGGTCGACGTGACGAAGCGGCCGAGCACGTGCTCGTGCTCGCCGGCCGGCGGCCGGCCGCGGAAGTGGATCGTCAGGTCGAGGGTCGGCGCGAGGAAGGGGCTTGTCGGCGCGGGCGAAGGGCGCCGGCCACCAGCAGTCGGTGTACATCGCGATCAGCTCGGGCTCGAGCGGCGCCGGCACGCTCGTCCGCATCCAGCCCCCCGGCCTCGGCGACCGTCGCTGGAGCTGGAACGGGAGGGCCGCCGAAGACCATCCGCATCTCGAGCTGCTCGAAGATCCGCGGCGGCAGGAACGACGTGTCGAGCGGCTCGATCGTCTCCGGCAGCGGGCGCCGCGGGAGGCGGCGTCGCGAACTCGACGGCGGGCTCGAAGTCGGTGGCGAGCACGCAGATCGCGATGCAGGTCTCCTTGCCGCCCTGCAGCATGCGCGCCGTGCAGGTGCGTCGCCGAGCGGCCGGAGCGCTCGACCGTGACCGCGATCTCGACTCGCCCGTCCGCGGCGGGCGCAGGTAGTGGATCGTGAGCGAGCGCGGCTCGCGCTCGGGTCGTCGACCTCGGCGCGGATCGCGCGCAGCAGCAGGGCCGCGACGTAGCCCGCCGTTCGGGCCCGGCGGGCCCGACCAGGCGTCGCGGATCGTCGCCGCCAGCGGCCGTCGCCGAGCGGGCTCGACGGCGGTGTCGCTGCGGAAATCGGCGGGCGCGGCTACCTCCATCGGACGGAATCATCGCATCGCGGGACCCCCGCCGGCACCGGTCAGAGCACGCTGGCGATTTCCCGATCGGCGCTTCCTCGGACCGGGCGATCTCTACGATGCCGCCGATGAGCGACGGCGCACTGCCCCGCGACATCTGGGACCAGGGCTTCGAAGAGGGCGAGCGGCGGATGAGCCGTGCGCCGATCGGCCAGGCCTCGACGGCGATGCTCGGCGGCTTCGAGGTGATGCTCGCCCTGGCCGTCGTCTTCACGCTGACCGGCGCGTTGCGGAGGTGACGAACGCGGACCTCGCGCACGCGATCGGCGCGATGCCGTTCGGCATCGCCTTCGTGTTCATCTCGATCGGCCGCTCGGAGCTCTTCACCGAGAACTTCCTCGTGCCGGTCGGCGCCTGGTTCGCCGGGCCGCGGCACGCTGCGCCAGCTCGGCACGATGTGGGCGCTGACGCTCATCTTCAACCTCGTCGGGCTCGCGATCTTCGCCGGGCTGCTCGTCGATCGACGGCGTCCTGCCCCCACTCCGCGCTCGAGGCCGCCGGGGATCTCGGCGACACGTTCGTCGACCGCGGACTTCGGCCGGGCCCTCGCCAGCGCGATCCTCGCCGGCGCCGCGATCACGCTCTACACGTGGCTGACGCTCGCCGCCCGCGAGGAGATCACGAGGGTGATCATCGGGCTGCTGATCGGCTACGTGCTGCTGCTGCCGGTCCTCAACCACGCGATCGTCAGCGGCGGCGAGATCCTGTTCGCGGTCATCTCAGGCGCCACGGCGACGACCGTTGTGGGCGTGACCTGGCAACTGGCCGTGGCCGTTGTCGGCAACACGATCGGCGGGCATAGGGTTCGTGACGATGACGCGCCTAGTCCAAGTCTCAGGCGAGCCCCACGACCCCGAGCACGCGAACGCGCGCGAGAGGCGACGGTGAGAGCGGATGAGCGAGCACGACGTCGTCGTGATCGGCGCCGGCCCCGCCGGCGAGGTCGCCGCCGGCCGGCTCGCCGACGGCGGGCTCGACGTCGACCCTGATCGAGCGCGAGCTGGTCGGCGGCGAGTGCTCGTTCTACGCCTGCATGCCCTCGAAGGCGCTGCTCCGCGCGCCCGAGCTGCTGCGCGGAGGTCGAGCGGGTGCCCGGGCGCGGCCGAGGCCGTCGAGCGGCGAGCTCGACGTGCGGCTCGATGCTGCTCGGCGCGACGAGGTGATCCACGACCTCGACGACTCCGGTGCAGCTGCCCTGGCTCGAGGACCGCGGGATCGAGCTGATCCGCGGCGACGCGCGGCTCGACCGGGCGAGCGCGCGGTCGAGGTCGACGGGCGCGACGCTGACGGCCCTCGCGGGCGGTCGTCCTCGCGACCGGCAGCGCGCGCCGCGATGCCCCCGATCGAGGGCCTCGCCGACGTCGCGGCCTGGACCAATCGCGAGATCACGACGGCGCACGAGGTGCCCGAGCAGCCTGCTCGTCCTCGGCGGCGGCGTCGTCGGCTGCGAGATGGCCCAGGCCTGGGCGCGATCGGGCAGCGCGGTGACGATCATCGAGGCGAGCGCCGCGGATCCTGCGCCGCGGAGGAGCCGTTCGCCTCGCGCGAGCTCGCCGATGCGCTCGACGGGCGCGGCGTCGACGTCCGCGACGGGCAGTCGCTCGCAGTCGCGTCGAGCGCGCGAGGGTGACGATCGTCGTCGCCCGCCTCGGCGACGGGTCGCTGCTCAGCGGCACGCACCTGCTCGTCGCCGTCGGCCGCAAGCCCGAACAGCGACGAGCTCGGGCTCGAGACGGTCGGGCTCGAGGCCGGCGGCTACGTGGAGGTCGACGACTTCATGCGCGTGCCGGGCGGGGCCGAGCGACGGGTGGCTGTACGCGATCGGCGACGTCAACGGCCGCGCGCTGCTCACCCACATGGGCAAGTACCAGGCGCGGATCGCGTGCCGACCGGATCCTCGGGCGGCGACCCGGCGCCGGCGCCGCGCCGACGGCCGCCGGCTCGCCGCGCGTCGTCTTCACCGACCCGCAGGTCGCCGCGGTCGGGCACACGCTGGAGCAGGCCGCGAGCCGCGGGATCGACGCGCGAGCACGGTCGAGGTGACGACCTCCGGCAACGCCGGCGCCTCCTTCTACGGGCGCAACACGCCGGCACCTCGCGGCTGGTCATCGACGACGAGCGCCGGGTGATCGTCGGCGCGACCTTCGTCGGCTTCGAGACCGCGGAGCTGCTGCACGCGGCGACGATCGCGGTCACCGGCGAGGCTACCGCTCGAGCACGCTCGCACACGCGGTGCCCGTCCTTCCCGACGCGCAGCGAGGTCTGGCTCAAGCTCTTCGACAAGTCGGCATCTGAGCCGCGGCCGCACGGGCCCGACAGGCCCTGCGGCGGCCTCTAAGGCGTCGAGCCGGTCCTTGATCGTCGCCAGGAAGTCCTTCGGGAAGCCGGGGATCGAGTCGAGCTCGTCGACGGACTCGAAGCCTCCCGAGCGCTCACGGTAGGCGAGGACCCGGCCGGTCTGGGTGACCGAGAGCCCGACGTCGCGAAGCTCCTCGAAGCTCGCGTTGTTGAGGCTCACCGGCGGCTCGCCTCGGGGCCCGGGATCGGCGTCACCGGCTGGCCCTCGGCCTGCTCCTCCACCGGCGGCGGGGGCGGTGGCGGGTGGCCTGCAGCGGCGGACTCGGGCGGGGGCGCGGGGTGGTCGGCGCGTCGGGGGCTGGAGGGCGGCGGTGGCGGCGGAGGGCCTCCGAGGGGCCGACCTCGGCGGGCACCGCAGGGGTTCGCCGGCGGTGGCGGTGGGCCAGGCGGCTCCGGCGTCCTCCTCGGCGGGCGGCGCGGGCAAGGGCGGTGGCGGTGGCACGTCGGCCTCCGCGGCGGGCGGCGGCGCAGGCTCGGCGTGCCGGCGGCTCGGGCTCGGGGTCCTCGGGCGCCGGCTCGACCGGGGCGGCGGCTCGGGCGGTGTCGACGGGGCGGCGGAGGCGGTCGGCGGCCTGCTTCAGCTTCGCGATCGGGTCGGGCTCGGGTTCAGGCGGCAGCGGCTCGGGCGGCGACATCGGCTCGGCCGGGCGCGCGACGTCGACGACCGCTTCGCGGGCCCGGCGCTCGGCCTCGCGGGCCGGCGCTCGGCCTCGTTGATCCGCTCGAGCATCTCGTGCAGCCGGCGCTCGCGGTCGGCCTCCTGCTGCTTGAGCTGGGCGAGCCGTTCGGCGCGGGCGGCGCGCTCCTCGGCCTCGCTTGGCCTGCTCCTCGATCTGCTCGAGCCGGCGCTGGGCCTCGCTCAGCGCCGTCTCGGTGCGGTCGCGGGCGCCGGCGATCGCGCTCTCGGTCCGCTCGAGCTCCTCGATCATCTCGCGGTCGCGTTCCTGGCGGCGGCGGATCTGCTCGTCGGTTGCCCGCAACTCGGCGTCGATCGGGAGGCTCGGGCGCGCCGGCTTCGGGCGCCCCCGGCGATCGGCGCTGCGGGGGGCTCGACGCCGAGCTCGGCGTCGGCGGCGCGCTGCTCGGCGACCCGCTGGATCTGCTCGACCTCGCGCACGCGGCGCTCGGCCTCGGCCTCTGCCTCGGCAGCGCTCGGCCTCGACGATCGCGTCCTCCTCGCGCTGCTCGGCGGCCCGGAGGCGCTCATCGGGATCGCCGCGGCTCCGGCGCGGGCGGTGGCGCGTGCGGCGGCCGGAGGAGGCGGTGGCGCCTCGCCGGCGCTCGGCTCCGGCGCGGCTGGTGGTGGGGCGATCGCGGGCGGCGGCACGACGGCAGGAGGCGGCTGGCGCACGACGGCGGCAGGCGGCGGCGGCGCCCCGCTCGCGGGCTCGGGCGGCGGTGGCGCGGGCACGCCCCCGGGAGGCGTCTGGGCCTTCCGGTCCGGGCGCGTCCGCAGGACTTCGCTCCGCGGCGCTCCTCGATCGCGCGACGGCGCTCGGCCCGGGCGCGCTCGCGCTCGGCCTTGGCGCGGGCCTTGGCCTCCGCCTTCTCGCGCTTCTTCAGCTCCCGCTTCTCCTTGCGGCTCAGCCCCTTCGTCGATGCGGAGGGGGAGCGGCCCCGACGGTCGGCACAGCAACCGTGTCCGGCGGCGGCGCGGGCGCGGGCGGCTCCGGCGCGGGCTGCTCGGTGCCGGAGGCCGGACGGGGGCGGGGCGGGCGCTTGGCTCTCCGCAGGCGCCTGCGGTTCATCCGCGGCGGCGGGCGGTGGTGGCGGCGCGGGCGCATCGGCGATCCCGATCGGGGGCCGGGCGGCGGCGGCGTTCCCGGCACGGAGGCGTGATCGGTCCCAGCCGCCTCCTCGGCCGGGCGTCGCGAGCGGCGGGGGCGGCGGGTCGGTGGTGCGGCGCTCGTCCTTCTTGCGGTTGAAGAGGCCCGAACGCTGAGCGCTCGCGTCCGCCGGCGCGGCGGCGGACCCGGACTTCAACGCCGCCTTGCGTTCGGCGGCCTCGGCCTTGCGGCGCGCGGAAGCCTCGGCGCGCTGCCCGGCGGCGCTCCTCGCGCTCGCGCTTGCGCCGGTCGCGCGCGGACTCGCCGGCGGCGGGGCAGGCGGAGCGGGCTCGCCCTGCGGAACCGGCGCGGCGGCGGGCGGGGCGGCGATCGGTGGCGGGATGCTGGTCGGAGGCGCCTGCGCCGGCTGCTCGGCGGCGGTAGGCGGCGGGGGAGCCGCGGGGGCCTCCCCGGCGGTGGAGGCGGAGCCGCGGGGGCGTCAGCCGGCGGTGGAGGCGGAGCCGCGGGCGGGGTGCCTGCAGCGGGCGGGGGCGCCGGCGTTCCCGGAGGGGGCGGAGGCGGTGGCGCGGGCTCGCCACCCTCCATCGAGACGACGACCTCACGCGGCGGCGGCTCCGGCGCGTCGCCCCGACCGCCGTACTCGGGGTCTTCGGGTCGCTGCTCGCCGCGTGCTGTCGTTTGGCGCTCTCGCTCAAGTTCCTCTCCCCGTTTCGCGGGGCTCCTGCGCGCACGATAGGCAATCGTGCAGCAGGCGGGCCGGGTCGACCGCCCGGTGCAACAGGGCGTTCAGCGGTTGCGCTCCTTGAGCTCGCGCTCAACGTCGCGTGAGACGTCGCGGTCGCGAATCTCGCGGCGCCTGTCGCGGTGCTCCTTGCCCCGTGCGAGGGCCAGCTCGATCTTCGCGTTGTTGCCCTTGAAGTAGATGCGCGTCGGGATCAACGTCAGGCCCTTGCGCTGCATCCGCCCGATCAGCCGCTCGATCTCGTACCGGTGCAGGAGCAGCTTGCGGGCGCGGTCGGGCTCGTGGTTTTCACGCGCGGCCGGCGCATAGCGGCGCGATATGCGCGCCGCGGAGCCAGATCTGGCCCTCCTCGATCGCCGCGTATGAGTCCTGCAGGCGCACGCCGCCCTCGCGCAGCGACTTGACCTCGCTGCCACGCAGCTGGATCCCGGCCTCCATCGTCTCGACGATCTCGTAGCGGTGCCGCGCAGCCCGGTTGGTGGCCAGGTCGCGACCTTGCTCGGCAGCCTGCTTCGGGCTCATTGGCGGCGCCTCCCTCCACGGCTCGACCCCCGGCCCGAACGCCGCCCGCGCTGCGGCTCGGCGTCGGGCGGCTCGAGCGTCACGCGTCCGCGCGGCGCCTCGACGGACTGCACGCGTACCTCGATCCGATCGCCGAAGCCCAGGCGGCGTCCCGTCCTCGCGCCGATCAGGGCCGAGTCGGTGTCATTGAGGTCGTAGTGGTCGCCGCGAATCAGGCGCACGGGCAGAAATCCTTCGTAGGCATCGGACAACTCGCCACCGAAGCGTACGAAGGCTCCGGCCCCGACGACCCCCGAGACCTCGCCGGCGAAGGTGTGGGACCAGCCTGCGTCGTAGAGCTCGCGGCGGAGCAGGAAGGCGAGGCAGATGTCATCACCGCCGCGCTCGAGCTTCATCGACGCGCGCTCGGTGTCGGAGCAGTGCTCGCCGAGCCCGGCGAGCTCCTGGCGGCTCGGCGCCTCCTCCCCGGCCCCGACGGTGGCGAGCAGCGCGCGGTGGGCGACCAGGTCCGGGTAGCGGCGGATCGGCGAGGTGAAGTGTGAGTAGGCGGCGATCCCGAGTCCGGCGTGGCCCAGGTTGCGCTCGTCGTAGCGGGCGGGTTTCATCGCCCGCAGGACGAGCGAGGAGAGGCTGGCGGCGCCGAAGCCGCGGCGCTGCGCCTCTGCAGCGACGAGCGCGCTCGCCTCGACGGCGAGGGCCCCCGCCTCGCTCGGCGACATCCCCTCCGGAGCGGGCGGCGTCGGCACGTCGAGCGCGTCGAGCTGCTCGATCAGGAGCTCGACCCGGGCCGGGTCCGGCTGCTCGTGGACCCGGTACAACGACGGCACCCGCGCCCGCTCGGTGAGCAGCGCGACCTGCTGATTCGTCATCACCATCAGGTGCTCGATCAGCGCGTGCGCCTCGGTCTGTTCGACGACGTGCGCGCCGGCGACGTGGCCTGCTTCGTCGAAGGTGAACTCGGGCTCGGCGCCGGTGACGACGAGCGACGCCGCTCGCGAATGCTCCGCGAGCAGCTGGGCGGCGTTGCGGGCGACGGCGACGGCGTCCGCGACGTGCTCTGGCGCTCGCTCGCGGCCGGCGAAGATCCGGTCGAGCCCGTCGTAGTCGAGGCGCGCATCGGAGCGGATCAGCGAGCGGTAGAAGGAGGCCGAGCGCACCTCACCGGCCCCGCTGAGCTCGATCTCGGCGGTCACGGCGAAGCGATCGACACCCGGGTTCAGGCTGCAGGCCTCGTCGCTCAGCGCCCGCGGCAGCATCGGTGCGACCAGACCGGGCACATAGGTCGAGTTCGCTCGCTCCCGGGCCTCGCGGTCGAGGCCCCCCTCGGGGCGCACGTGCGCGGAGACGTCAGCGATGTGGATCCAGAGCCGGCAGCCGTCGCCCTCGCGGCGGGCGGAGACGGCGTCGTCGAAGTCGCGCGCCGTCGCCGGGTCGACGGTGAAGGTGGGCTCCGAGCGCAGGTTGCGCCGCTTGCCGGGCGCCGCCCGTACCGCCTGCGCGGAGCTCACCGCCTCGGCCTCGAGTCGTTTCGGGAAGGTCGGGCGTACTCCGCGCTCGGCGAGCAGAGCCGCGACCACGTCCCGGGCCCGGTCGGCGCGGCCGAGATCGGCGATCGGCTGGGCGCCCCGGCGGTCGACCCGGCAAAGCGCAATCGAGCCCTCGCTCAGCCGGACGCGGCCGCGGGCGAGCGGTACCTGCTCGCCACGCGCGAAGAGCGGCTCGCCGACGAGCGCCCGGCCGCGGCGAACGATCGCGAGCACGGCCCGCTCCGGCGGGTGACGCTCGGCGCGGGGAGCCATCTACTTGGAGCCGCTCTTGCCGCCGCCCGAACCATGGGCCGCGATCTCGCCGGACACCACTTGGAGGCCCTTCGCGAGCTGCTGGTCGCCGTTCGCGGGGTTGCCGTCGGCGACGTGCACGTCCGGCTTCACGCCGGTGCCGAGGATCGAGGTGCCGTTCGCCGTCAGGTACTCGCCGACGGTCAGGTCGAGCGCCGCGCCGCCCTTCAGGTGGATGACCTCCTGGAAGGTGCCCTTGCCATAAGTGCGCGTGCCGACGACCTTGGCGAGATCGTTCTCCTTGAGCGCGGCAGTGACGATCTCGGAGGCGGAGGCGGTATCCCGATTGGTGAGCACGACGAGTGGCACCGGGTTGATCGCGTCGCCGGTCGCCTGATAGGTCTGACGCGGCCGCGAGCGGCCCTCCGTGATCACGATTGGGCCCTTCTCGACGAAGATCGAGCCGATCAGCACGGCCTCCTGGAGCAGGCCGCCGCCGTTGCCGCGAAGGTCGAAGACGATGCCCTCGGCCCCCTTCTTCTTCAGCTTGTCGATCTCGGCCCGGACCTCGTCGTGGGCGCCCGCGGAGAACGTCGCGAGGCGCAGATAGCCGATCTTGTGGCCGTTGTGGCGAATGATTCGCCCGGCGACCGAAGGGATCTCCACCGAGGCGCGCTCGAGCGTGACATCGCGCTTGTGGCCGCCGCCGGCCGGGTCGACGGTGATCGTCACCTTCGTCCCCGGCGGGCCTTTGATCCGGGCCGAGGAGGCGGTCGCCGAGACCCCGGCGATCGACTTCCCCTCGACCGCGACGATCTTGTCGCCGACCTCGATGCCGGCCCGCGACGCAGGCGTATCGGGATACACCTGGGAGACGCGGAGCCCGTCAGGCACCTCGCTCACCGCAAGCCCGACGCCCGAGAACTGGCCCGACGTCGCCTGGTTGAAGCGGTCGAAGGTCTTCGGGTCGAAGTAGTGGCTGAACTTGTCACCACTGGCCTTGCGGATCTCGGAGACCATCCCCGAGATCGAGCCGTTGTCCAGCTCCTCGTCGCCGGCCTTGTGGAAGTACGAGTCCTGGATGATCTGCCGGGCCTGGTCGCTACGCGTCTCGGGCGACCCGGGCAGCAGCGTGTCTCGCACCCAGCCGCTCGCGGTGAGCACGGAGAACAGCGCGACGACTCCGAGCGCGATGCCCCAGAAGAACGCGCGGCGCCGCGAGGGCACCGGCTCTCCCCGCCTCTCCGGCTCGGTCAAATCTGCAGGAAGCGGCGCAGCGTTACACCGCTGCCAAGCGCCGCGACCGCCATCGCGGAGCCAACCAAAAGGATGACGAGCGGAGCGAATGCGATCGTGTTGAGGTTCTCGACCAAAGCGAATTTCTCGGACAGCGGGTCGACGATGGTCACCTTGCCGAGGAACAGTATGCCGACCGCGATCGCCGCGCCGAACACGCCCACGACCATGCCCTCGATTACGAAGGGCCAGCGGATGAACCAATTGGTCGCCCCGACGAGCCGCATTACCTCGACCTCACGGCGGCGCGCATAGATCGAGAGGCGAATCGTGTTGCCGACCAGGAACAGCGAGGCGATGCCGAGCAGGACCGCGATCACGGCGAGCAGGATCTTGACCGCGCCGGTCACCTGGCGAATCTGGTCGGTCTGACTCCCCCCGGCCGTGACCTGCTCGATCGCGCTGCTGATCGGCTGCGGTGCGCCGGACTTGTCAGCGGGCTCGAGCGCCGCCTGGACGGCTTCGAGGTTGTCGGGGTTGTCGAGCCGCACGTTGTAGGACGGCGGCAGCGGGTTGCGGTTGTTGAGCGCCCCGAGCAGGTTGTTCTCGTGGAGATCGCCCTGCAGTGACTTGAGCGCCGCCTTCGGCGAGACGTAATCGACGGTCGCGACGTGCGGGATCCCCTCGATCTTTTTCTGCAGCCCCGAGATCTGGGACTGCTTTGCATCCTTGAAGAGGAAGACCTTGAGTGCGATCTGGCTGCGGACGTCCTGCGTCTTCGCATCGGAAGCCTTGAGCACGGGGACGAGCACGCCGACGAGCAGCACGGTGATCGCGATCGTCACGATCGCGGCCATCGAGGGCGCCGCGTTGCGGCGCAGGGCCCGGTAGGCCTCGCTGCAGAAGAAAAGGATCCGGCCCATCGTCAGGAGCCGATCTCGTCGTCGAGGCCCATCTCGTGGCGGATGCGCGAGCCGAATTCGCTCGTGTCCTCCTCGGAGGCGTACATGCCGGCCGACTGGTCGCGGATCACGCGGCCCTCGTGCAACTGGAGCACGCGGCGCTTCATCTTGTCGACCATGTCCCGGTCGTGGGTGACGACGAGCACGGTCGTGCCGGAGCGGTTGATCCGGTAGAGGAGCTGCATGATCCCGATCGACGTCTCGGGGTCGAGGTTGCCGGTCGGCTCGTCGGCGAGCAGCAACGGCGGATGGTTGACGAACGCGCGCGCGATCGAGACGCGCTGCTGCTCGCCACCGGAGAGCTGGTCGGGGTAGCTGTGAATCTTTGCCCCGAGGCCGACCATGCGCAGGATCTCGGGAACCTGGCGTCGGATCTCCCCCCGCGGCGTGCCGGTCACCTGCAGCGCGTAGGCGACGTTGTCGTAGACGGTCCGGTTCGGGAGCAGCTTGAAGTCCTGGAAGACGGTGCCGATCCGGCGCCGTAGCAGCGGCACGCTCTTCTTCGGCATGTCGTTGATGTCCTTGCCGGCGACCATCACCTTGCCGGAGGTCGGCTGAAGCTCCCGCATGAGCAGCTTGATCAGGGTCGACTTGCCGCAGCCGGTCGAGCCGACGATGAAGATGAACTCACCGCGGTCGACGGAGAGGGTGACGCGCTCGAGGCCGACGTGACCACCGGGGTAGACGACCGTTGCGTCGCGCAGCTGCACGATCGGCGGGCGGCTGCGGCGGCTTGGATGCTGATGTGCGGCATCCGCCTGCTCCATGCGGGAGCGGCGGCTGCGGGAACGGGTGCGTCGTCTTGCGGTAGCCATCGCCTCGGATCTTTCTTCTCGGGGGTTCTCGTTCCTGCGCTCGTCCCGAGGGCTGGACCGATTCGTGCAGTGTTAAGCATAAGCTCACAGACTGCTAACTGGATGCCAGCATCGTGCAAGGCGGCTTGCGCTCGGCGTACGATGGGCCGGATCGGCCGATGGTTCACCTTCGCATTCTCGTCCCCAGCTATCAGGCGCAGAACGCGCTCGAGCTGTTGGACAGCACGGAGTCGGTCTGCAACCTCGTCTACCTGGAACGCGCCGCCAGGCGACCCGAGGGCGACGTGCTGCTCTGCGACGTCTCGCGCGAGGACGCGAGCGTGGTGATCGCCGACCTGCGCGAGCTCGACATCGACGAGGAGGGCTCGATCGCGATCGAAGAGATCGACTCGGAGATCTCGAAGGCGGCCTCGCAACTCGAGAAGAAGCGCGGCATGGGCGGCGTCGACCCGGTCGTCTGGGAAGAGCTCAACTCCCGCACGAGCGAGAGCGTCGAGCTCTCGGCGAGCTTTCTCGCATTCATGATCCTGGCGATGCTGATCGCTGCCGTCGGCATCTACTTCGGACAGCCGATCCTGATCGTCGCGGCGATGGTCGTCGGGCCCGAGTTCGGGCCGATCTCCGGCGCCTGCGTGGCGATCGTGAGCCGCGAGCCCGAGCTCGCCCGCCGCTCGCTGAAGGCGCTTGCGATCGGCTTCCCGGCGGGCATCCTCGTCACCTTCGGAGCGACGGAGCTGCTCGACCTGACCGGGCAGCTGCCGTCGACGATCAACTTCGACGCGCACCAGCTGACCCGCTTCATCGCCCAGCCCGACATGTTCTCCCTGTACGTCGCGGTGATCGCCGGCGTCGTCGGCATGATCAGCCTCACGTCGGCGAAGTCCGGGGCGCTGATCGGCGTGTTGATCTCGGTGACGACGATTCCCGCCGCCTCGAACATCGGCGTCGCCGCCGCCTACTCCGACTGGGACACCGTGCGCGGCGCTGCCGTGCAGCTCTGCCTCAACCTCGGCGGGATCTTCGCCGCCGGCCTCCTCACCCTCTATCTGCAGCGGCTCCTGTACGTGCGCAGGCGCCGCCTGCACCTGCACGACGAGAAGCGCAAGATCGCCGGGCTGCCGGTGGGGCGCAGCCGTCGCCACCACGTCGAGCCCTCGGAGGAGGTCGACGCGGTCTGAGTGTCTCGCCGGACAGGGTCCAGCACCGGCTGCACCTGCTTCGCCATGCCAAGTCGAGCTGGTCGGAGCGTGGCCTCGCCGATCGCGAGCGCCCCCTGAACGACCGGGGACGGCGCGCCTGCTCAGCGATCGCCGCGCTGTTGCCGCGCGTCGGCGTCCGCCCGCACGCCGTGATCGCATCGCCGGCGGTGCGCGCCCAGCAGACGCTCGATGGGATCTCCACGGGCCTGCCCAACGACGCCGAGCGCTGGACCGAAAGCCGGCTGTACGGTGCCGACGCCGACCAGATCCTCGAGCTGATCCGCGAGCTGCCCGAAGGAATCGGCGAGGTCATGCTGATCGGCCACAACCCCGGCCTCGGCGACCTCGCCGCGGCGCTCGCCGGCGACGCCGGTCCCAGCGCGGAGCGGCTGCGGGCGAAGTTCCCGACGGCGGCGCTCGCTTCCTTCGCCGTCGCCGCAGAATGGACGCGCGCAGACCCCGCGGTGACGGCACTCGAGCGCTTCACGCGGCCCAAGGACCTGGGCTGATCCTCCGCCGGAGCTCGGCGGCATCTCAGAGCAGCAGGAAGAGCAGCAGCGCGACTACGACGATCAGCAGGCAGACGCCGACGACCGTCCCGAGTCCGACCGCGTGCTGGCCGGCCGCCGGCCCCTCGGCCGACCGCGGCGGCTCGAGACCGCCTGCTGACGCCCAGCCGCCGGGCGACGTCGGCGCGGCGGGCCTGGCAACCGGCCGCGCGGTGGCGGCCGCGACGGGCTGGCGGTGGGGAAGCGGCCGTGGGTCGAACGCCAGCTCGCGGGAAGCCATCAGCGCGGGCAGATCCAGCGCGGGTACGGTGGGACCGAAGGCGGGCCCGCTGACCATGTCGACGCCGGAGCCCGCGCACGCGGCACGCCGGGCACCGTCTGAGATCCCATCGGCGCCGACGAGCCAGCCGAGCTCATGGGCGATCGAGCAGACCTCGCTGAGCAGTTTGCCGCCGTCGGGATCGGCCGCGCGGGCGCTGAGCCCGGAGCCGAGCTCGAGCATGTCCGCGGGATAGTCGAGCAGATAGTCGAAGGCGGCGCCCGAACCCCCCTCGGCGCCCGCGATCGCGACGTGAGCGCCGGTGCTTGCTCGCAAACCTTCCGCCGCTCCGCGGCAGCCTTCGAGGTCGGCCTCGGGCAGTGAGAGCACGAGTCGCTTGGCGAGCATCCCACCGGCGCCCCGGGCGAGCGTCCTGCTGGCCTCCTCGAGCTCGCCGGCCGCCACCCCGACGATCACGGCGGGAACGCGGACTCCGGTGGAATCCCAGGCGTTCACTTGCGCGATCGCCTCAGCGACGTTCGCCCCGTCGGCCTCGACAGCCCGCACGAGCTGCCGCGACGAATCAAGTACGAGTCGAACCTTCACCCGATGCTTTCCACTCCTCCACAGGCCAGCCTAGCCAGCCGGAGAGACGCCCGGCAGGTGTGGGCGGCGCCCGCCGGGTCGTACGATCCAGGACATGACCGGCGAAGCCGAGGCGCCACCGAGCGGCATGGTCGCGATCCCGGGCGGGACCGCCCGCGTCGGCTGCGAGCGCTTCTACCCGGAAGAGGGGCCGGTGCGCGAGGTCGCGGTCGACCCCTTCTACGTCGACGCGCGCCTGATCACCGTCAAGCAGTTCAGCCGGTTCGTGCGGGAGACGGGCTACGTCACGGTTGCGGAGATCGCGCCCGACCCGAAGGAGTACCCGGACGCGGACCCGGCACTCCTGGTCCCCGGCTCGCTCGTCTTCCAGCCGTCACCGGGGCCGATCCCACTGCACGATGCAAGCGCCTGGTGGGCGTGGGTGCCGGGCGCCCAGTGGCGGCATCCGCGCGGCCCGGGCAGCGACGTCCGCCAGCGCGGTGACCACCCGGTCACCCATGTCGCCTTCGAGGACGCGAGCGCCTATGCGGAGTGGGCGGGCAAGCGGCTCCCCAGCGAGGCGGAGTGGGAGGTCGCGGCGCGGGGCGGCCTCGACTCGAAGGTCTTCGCCTGGGGTGACGACGAGCGGCCCGGCGGCACGCTGATGGCGAACCACTGGCAGGGTGCCTTTCCGTGGCGCAACGAAGGCGCCAAGGGCTGGCGGGGGACCTCTCCGGTCGCGAGCTTCCCGCCGAACGGCTTCGGGCTCTACGACGTGACCGGCAACGTCTGGGAGTGGACGACCGACTTCTTCGCGCCGCACGGCGCCGGCACCCCGGGCGCCGAGGCCGAGGCGAAGAGCTGCTGCGGCCCGCCACGCAACCCGCGGATGACGAGCCCCGACGCCAGCTACGACTTCGGCAATCCCGGTGCGCACATCCCGCGTCGGGTGCTGAAGGGGGGCTCGCACCTGTGCGCGCCCGAGTATTGCTTCCGCTACCGGCCCGCGGCGCGGCACCCCGAGGCGATCGACACCTCGACCAGCCACATCGGCTTCCGCTGCTTCGCCGATCCAGCCTGAGCTGCTCAGCGAGCGCCGGGCGCGCCGGCGGCGTCTGTCGCTTCCTGGGCGACCTCGCCGAGCCCCTCGGTCATCGAGGCTACGTCGCGGCGCCAGAGCTCGCGCTGCAGCCGCCAGCGCCCGTAGCCGGTGATCGAGTGCAGGGCGACGAACAGCAACGTCGGCAGCACGACCACGAGCGCGAGCACGCCGCGCACGGGCTCGCCGCTGTTGAACGTGTCCTGGAGGCCGTGCTTCCAGTCGACGCCGAAGACGAGCGTGACGATGAAGATCCCGTAGATCACCGTGGTCAGCCGACCGAGCACCTCGAGCCAGCGGTTGAGGCGAACGATCTGCGACCAGGACAGACGCTGCACGGTCATCCGCTCGACGAACGTCGGCCGCCGCGTCCGCTCCGGCGAGATCGCTGCAATCTCCTCTCGGACCCGGTCCGCGAGGCGAGCGGGAATCGATCTTGGAGCTGACTCGCCGGGCGCCATGCGCGCCAGCGTAGATCAGGGCGTGGGCTCACGACCGGGGCTGGCGTGCGCTGGCGTGCCGGTCGCAATACGATCGTGCGGGAGATGGGAGCTGCAGTCGGCCAGATCGTGATGTTCGCCGTCGCCGTCGCGATCAGCCCGCTCGCGATCGTCGCCGTCGTCCTCATGCTTTCGTCCGAGCGCGGACGCGCCAACGGGCCTGCCTTCGTTCTGGGCTGGATCGCCGGCCTCGGCGCCGCGGGCGCGGTCATCCTCGCCCTCTCCAGCGGCGCCGACGCGAGCGATGCCGGCACGCCGGCGGACTGGGTCAACGGACTCAAGCTCGTGCTCGGCGTGCTCGCCGCGTTCGCCGGGATACGCCGGTGGCGTGAGCGCCCGCGCGGCGATGCCCAGCCGCAGACACCTGCCTGGATGAATACGGTCGAGCGCTTCACCCCGGTCCGCTCCGCCGGCCTCGGCCTGGCGCTCTCGGCCGCCAACCCGAAGAACCTGCTTCTCGCGGTTGCCGCCGCAACGGCGATCGCGCAGACGGGCGTATCGACCGGGGCGCAGATCGGGGCGCTGGCGATCTTCGTCGCGATCGGCACGGCCGGCGTCGGCGCACCGGTCGCCCTCTACTTCGCGCTCGCCGAGCGCTCGAAGTCGATGCTCGACGAGCTCAAGGACTGGATGGCATCGAACAACAGCGCGATCGTCGCCGTCATCCTCCTGCTGATCGCCGCGAAGCTGATCGGCGACGCGATCAGCGGCTACGCGGCCTAAGCCGTCAGCGGTCGCTCAGGTCCACTCGGGTCCGTGCAGCGGGGGGTGGCTGACGATCGGCTTGAGCACGAGGGCCTCGCGGGCACGGTCGGCGATGCCGCCGCTGGTGAGGCCGAAGTGCTCCATGCAGGCCTCGCCGGTGCCTGAGACGCCGAACCAGTCGCCCATGCCGACGGCGAAGACCGGAACCGGGTGCTGCTCGGCGGTGACCTGGCGCACCGCATCGGCGAGACCGCCGACGACGCGGTGCTCCTCGGCGGTGACCGCTACGCCGGTCTTCGCCACGGACTCGATGATCGCCTGGCTGTCGAGCGGCTTGACGATCGCAACGTTCAGCACCTCGGCCTCGATCCCGTCATCGCGCTCGAGCTGCTCGGCAGCCTCGAGCGCCCGCCAGACCATGTGGCCGGTGGCGATCAGGGTGATGTCCTTGCCCTCGCGGAGGACGTCGACCGACTCGAGCTTGTCCGGGATCGTCTCGTAGACGATCGGCGTCGCGGGCCGGCCGAAGCGCATGTACATCGGCTCGTCCTCGTTCTCGAAGCTGTGCAGGACCGCGCGGTAGGCCTGGTTGTAGTCGGCAGGGACGATGACCTGCATGCGCGGCATCGCCCGCATCAGCGCGATGTCCTCGATCATCTGGTGGCTGGCGCCGTCCTCGCCGAGCGAGACGCCGCCGTGGCTGGCGCCGATCCGCACCTTGAGCCGGTTGTGGGCAATGCCGAGGCGGACTTGGTCGTAGGCGCGCCCGGAGGCGAAGATCGCGAAGGTCGAGCAGTACGGGACCTTGCCGGTCGCTGCCATTCCGCAGGCGATCGACATCATGTTCGCCTCGGCGGCGCCGACGTTGAAGAAGCGGTCCGGGAACTCCTTGCCGAACTTGGCGGCCTGCGTCGATACGGAGAGGTCGGCGTCGAGAGCGACGACCTCGTCGTACTCGCGGCCGAGGGCGGCGAGGGCTTCGCCGTAAGCGGCGCGCGTCGCCTTGGGTTCAGTTGCGGGTTCGGGCGCGGCGATCGACGTCATCAGCTCCCCTCCCCCGGACCCGAGCCCTCGGGCGAGACCGGCTGGAACTCACCGGTGGCCGCCTCGAGCTCCTCCGTCTGCTGCTTGTAGAGGGCCTCGAGCTCGGTCAGCGCCTCGTCCGCCTGCTCGGGGGTCGGCGGCTTGCCATGGAAGCCGAAGCGGCCCTCCATCGTCGAGACACCACGGCCCTTCTTCGTCTGGGCGATGATCGCCCCCGGGACGTCGAGCTCGCGCGAGCGCTCGAGCGCCTCGACGACGGCGCCCATGTCATGACCGTCGATCTCGACGGTGTCCCAGCCGAAGGCCTCGAACTTGGCGCGCATGTCGCCGATGTCCATGACCTCCTCGGTCGTGCCGTCGGTCTGCAGATGGTTGTAGTCGACGATCGCCGTCAGGCGGGAGCCGCCGCGCGCAGCGAAGTGCGGCGCGGCAGTCGCCGCCTCCCAGGTCTGGCCCTCCTGGCAGTCGCCGTCGGAGAGCAGCGCGAAGGTGCGCGGCGCCTCGCGGCCGTCCAGGTGCAGCGCCAGCGAGATGCCAAGCGCCATCGACAGGCCCTGGCCGAGCGAGCCGGTCGAGACCTCGACACCGGGTGTCTTCGTCATGTCCGGATGGCCCTGCAGCTGGGCGCCGATCTTGCGCAGGCCCATCAGATCCTCGAACGGGAAGTAGGCGTGCCGGGCAAGGGCGGCGTAGAGGATCGGAGCGGCGTGGCCCTTGGAGAGGACGAACCGGTCACGATCGGGCCACTGCGGGTTCGAGGGATCGTGGCGGAGGACGCGGTTGAAGAGGGCCGTGACGATGTCGGCCGCCGACAGCGAGCTGTCGAGGTGGCCGGACTTGGCGACGGCGAGCATCCGCACGCAGTCCATCCGCAGGACCGTCGCCCAGCGCTCGAGCTGACGGATCGAGAGCGCCTCACCCTCGATCGGGGACGGCGGTGGCTTCGGATCCGGGACGGGACGGAGGTGATGCACGGCCGCGAGGATAGAGGCATCGGGGCCGAGCGGTGCGGCGGCGGCTTCTCCCATACCGATGACGTTACGCCGCCCCCGGGACGTATCGGGACGACGTCCGGGTCCGCAAATTGCGCGATCCCGAGCGCTGCTCGGGATCGGGGAGCTCAAACGCTGAAAGCCGTGATTCGACCCCGCTCGATCCGGCGTCGAGAGGCCGTGGCAATGATGCCCTCGAGATGGGCGAGGTTGCTGACGGCGCCCTTGGCGAGCACCGTGCCCTCGGGGTCGAGCACGATCGCATAGGGGACGCCGGGAATCGCGAGCGCCTCGAAGAGGGTCGAGTCCGCTCCCTCCTCGAAGACCGTTACGGCCAGCGTCGGGTCGGCGCGCAGCAGGTCGATCGAGGGCTCGAGCACACGGCAGACGTGACAGCCGACGGCTGTGAAGACCGCGACGGCGAGCTCTTGGCCCGCCGGGAACGAGAAGCGTTCGGCCAGTGCCGTCCTCCCACCCACCTCGGGGCCCTCGCTGCCGACCTCGAGGAAGGCCTCCGAGCCGAGGCGCAGGCGCAGCCCCGCGACCTCGCGCGTGAGGCCGAGCACAGCGAAGGCGAGGGCGGCGCACGCCGTCAGCGCAGCGGCGAGGCCGAGCGCGAGCCATTGCTCGGTGCTCAGTAGGCCGCCGGGATCGACGGCGACGAGGGCGAACGCTGCCGCCAGCGCGAGGTTGCGCACGATCGCGCCCCAGCCGACCGTCGAGCGCGGACCGAAGCAGCCGCAGGGGGCACCCGCAAGGCCGCGCGTCATCGCCGAGCCGAGCGTCGCGGCGAAGAGGAGCATGAGCGCCGCGCCGAGCCAGCAGGCGCGGTCGCTGCCGGCGGCTACGCCGACCGCCAGCGCCGACTCGGCGATGACGACGAAGACCAGTGCCAGGCGGCGCGCGCGGTCGCTCTCGAACCCGAACGTTGCCATCGCCGCCTCGGCACGCTGCCGGTCGGCGAGCTTGGTGACAACGGCGGCGACGAGCACCGCGGTGAGCACGCCCCGGGCGATCGCCGCAACCATCGCTCGTCAAGTTAGCGCCGACGGGCGCCGGAGCCAAGCACCTCCGGGGCGCTCAGCCAGGAGCGAGGGTCAGCCGATCGCGACCATGCGCTCGATCGGGATCCGCGCCAGCTCGGCGATCGCGGCGGGGACCTTGACCTCAGGGCTGAGGTCGCGGAGCGAGTCGCGCAGCTTCGGCAGCGTGATCATCTTCATGTACTTGCAGTACGCCATCCGGTTGGCCTCGATCAGGGTTGCGCCGGGCGCCGCCTGGTGCAGCGGGTACATCATCCCGACCTCGGTGGCGACGATGAACTCGCCGCTCGGGTGCCGGTTCATGTGCTCGAGCATGCCGCCGGTCGAGAGCATGTGCACGCCCTCGGGCTCGATGTCGCCGGAGGCGACGTACTCCATCACCTGGGTGACGCATCCGCACTCGGGGTGGATCAGAAACTCGGCGTCCGGGTGCTCGTCCCGCATCTCGGTGATGTCATCGGGACGGATGCCGGCGTGCACGTGGCACTCGCCGTCCCAGATGTGGAAGCGGGCGCGGCGCTCGGGATCGTCGGCGATCCCCGTCTCGCGCTCGACGAAGCTGCCGAGCCACATGTCGGGGCCGAAGAGGATCTCCTGCTCGGGACCGTGCTCGGCGAGGATGTGCTCGACGACGTCAACCGCGTTCGAAGAGGTGCAGCAGTAGTCGGTCTCAGCCTTGACCTCCGCCGACGTGTTGACGTACATGACGACGAGCGCGCCCGGGTGCTCGGCCTTCCAGGCGCGCAGCTGCTCGGCGGTGATCGAGTCGGCGAGCGAGCAGCCGGCGTCCAGATCGGGGATCAGCACGGACTTCTCGGGGGCCAGCACGGACGCTGTCTCGGCCATGAAGTGGACGCCGCAGAAGGCGATCACGTCGGCATCGGAGGCGGCGGCGGCACGCGAGAGGGCCAGCGAGTCGCCGACGAAGTCGGCGACGTCCTGCAGCTCGGGCAGCTGGTAGTTGTGGGCGAGGATGACCGCGTTCCGGCTCGCGGCAAGGTCACGTACCTCGGCGCTGAGCGCAGCGATCTCGGCCTCGGTCAGGCCGCTCTGTGGAGGTGCCTGGATTGTCGGGAGCTCCTGCATGGTCCTGCTCCAATCTATCCCCGACGGAGGTAGCTCCCTGCGCGGCGGGGAAGGACGCTTATGTTCGCCAGCCGGTGCCGGACGGGCGAATGACTGCGGGAAAGTCTACCGAGGTGGCGGCGCCGTGCCCGGCCTCAAGGTTGCGATTCGGCACGGTCGGCATCTGTCTACTCTCGGCACGATGCCCGAGTTGCCCGAGGTCGAGGCCACCGCGCGAGTGCTCTCGAAGCAGCTCCGCGGCGCAGTCGTCGAGTCGACCCTGGCGCCGGGCATGGTCGCGCTGAAGAGCGTGAAACCGCCCCTGGAAACCCTGGCGGGCCGCGAAGTTGCGTCGGTCGGCCGGCGGGGGAAGATGCCGCACGTCGACTTCCGCGGGCGACGGCGAGCCGCTCACCCTGCTCGTCCACCTGATGTCCGCCGGCCGGCTGCAGCTCTTCGACAAGCGGGCCTCGTTACGCGACAAGCGCTCGCGGATCCTGATCCGCTTGACCGACGGCCGCGAGCTGCGCCTGCGCGAGTTCGGCACGAAGCAGCGCGCCTGGGGCAAGCTGCTGCTGAGCGCCGAGCTCGACGCCGAGGAGATGGTCGCGACGCTCGGCCCGGAGGCGTGGCCGGCGCCCCCGCTCGAGGCAACTGGGCGAGATCCTCGACCAGCCCCGCCACCTGCATCCGCTGCTGCGCGATCAGCGCACGATCGCCGGCATCGGCCGCTCCTGGGTCGACGAGATCCTGTGGCGTGCTCGGCTGTCGCCGTTCCGCAAGGGCTCGGAGCTCGGCGAGGACGAGCTCAGCCGCCTGCACGAGGCGCTCGCCGTGCTCGGCGAGGCGATCGACCACTACGCCGAGGTGCTCGGCGCCGACGTCCCGGACAAGATGCCGATGCCGTTGCAGGTGCATCGGCGCGAGGGCGAGTCGTGCCCGCGCTGCGGCGCGACGATCGCTGCGATCCACTACTCCGATCACATCACCTGTTACTGCCCGGACGAGCAGAACGACGGCAAGCTGTTCGCCGACCGGCGGCTCTCGCGGCTACTCAAGTAGCCGGCCGCCGGAGCGGGGCGCCTACTTCCCCTTCTTCTTCTTCACCTTGACCTTGAACTTGGTCTTGTCGGTCTTGTTGCCGGCGGCGTCGGTGGCGGTGACCTTGACCTTCGCCTTCGAGTTCTTCTTCTTGATCACCTTCTTGAGCTTCTTCTTCGCCTTGCCGGTGAACTTGAGCTTCAGCTTCTTCTTCTTGCCGGCCGAGACGCCGTCCTTGCTCGCCTTCTTCAGGTCGTAGGTCTTCGTCTTCTTGACCTTGCCGTTCTTCTTCAGCAGCTTGACCTTGATCGTCCCGGTCGCCTTCAGATCGCAGCCCTCGTCCTTGCACTTGGCGCTGACCACGACCTTCTTCTTGCTCTTCTGCTTCTTGTCGCCGCTCAGCTTCAGCACGGGCGGGGTCGCGTCCGTAGGCGGTGGCGGTGGCGGTGGCGGCGTGACGGTCGGTCGATTGACCGTCTCGCAGCCGACGAGGATCGATCGCCGGGTCGGTCGCGGCAGCATCGACGTTGGCCGTATCGGTGCCCGGGCCGCAGTCGATCAGGGCATCAGCCTGGCCGTCGCGGGCATTGATCGTGTCGTTGCCGGTCCCGCCGAACATCGCGTCGGCGCCGCCGCCGCCGGTCAGCGTGTCGGCACCGCCGAAGCCCGCAGATGATCTCCGCCGCGGCGCCGCCCGACGAGGTTGTTCGGATTCGCGTTGCCGCTCACCTCGCAGTCGGGAGAGGCGAGCGCGTCCGAGAACTCCGACGTCGAGCGCGGGGCTCCCCCCGCGCCAAGCCGCGTCGCCGTCGCGGTCACGAACTCGCCGTCGGCGAGCGACCGCGTGAGGATCGGCGAAGCGCCAGGCGACGGCCCCGCCGGCGTTCGTCGTCACCTCCAGCGAGCCGAGCAGGCGCTCGCCCTCGCCGTTGCCGGATGGGTCGGCGGCCGCGTTGGCGAAGAGCTCGATCCGGTACTCGGTCGAGGGGTCGGCGTGGAGGTTCCCAGCCACCGCCGCGCTGCCGCCGGCCGCCGCCGTGAGATTCGGGAACGGCTGGCAGTCGTTGGCGCCGGTGGCGAGGCAGGCGCGCATTCTCGGTGACGCCGCCGGTGAGCGCGTCGGGGCGCAGGTCGATGCCCAGCCCCCCGTTGTCGAAGATCGAGTTGCCGAGCACCGGGTTGTCGCTCGGCCGCCGGTGTGCCGCCGAGCATCGTCACGCCGTCGCCGGCGTTGTTGGCGATCGTGTTGCCGTTCGTCGCGGCGAGGCTGCCGACGGTCACGCCGGACGCCGCCGTCGCCGCCTGCCGGCGAGCTCGACCCCGGAGCCGCCGTTGCCGAGCGGCGAGGTCCCGTCCGCGGCGGTGCCGATCAGGTTCGAGCGGATCGCCAGGCTCGACGGCTGCTCCATCGAGACCCGGAGCCCGCTGCCGGCGTTCCCCGAGATCACGTTCGGGGCAGCGGCGGTGCCGACCGACCCGAGCGAGTCGCCGGCGTCGAGGCGGAAGCCCGCGAGCTGTGCTCCGTAGCCTCCGTTCGGCACGGCGGCGGCCCCGTCGATATCCGTCCCGATGTAGTTGCCACGGATGCTCGTATCGAGCACGTGACCGTTGGCCGCGATCCCGTCGGCACCGTTCCCCGAGATCACGTTGCAGTCGCCGTCGCAGGCGCCGCCCGGCGTCGGGTCGCTGCCGCCACCGATCGTGGTGCCGGTGACCGGGTCGAAGACCAAGTCGCCGCGAATGGATCGTCGCTGACAGCTCGACGCCGGTGCACTGGTTCGGCACAGCGGCATTGCCGTCGCGATCGAGGCCGACGATGTTGCCCTTGATCACCGTGTTCTGCGGACCGACGTCGCCGCTGGCGCCGGCGGCGGCGCTGAGCGAGATGCCGTCGCCGCGGACACCCGAGACGAGGTTGCCGGAGATCTCGGCGCCGGCGATCTGGCCGAGCAGGTGGATGCCCCGGGCAGCGCCCGACGCAGGATGCGACCGCGGTCGGATCCGCCGCGGACAGGCCGTCGTTCTTGGTGCCGACGTAGTTGCCGCTGATCAGCAGGTCGTCGGCGAAGTCGGCGCCGGCGCCGCCGAGACCGCGACCTTGATCTGGTCGGAGCCGTTGCCGGCGACGAGGTTGCAAGTCGCCCGCCGAGGAAGGAGCGACGCAGATGCCGCCGATCGGGTCCGACCCCACCGATCGTGATCCCGTCGCCGGCCGGCAGCGCGCTGCCAGCCCAGACGTTGATCCCGTTCAGCGTCGTTCGCCATCGGCGCCGTGCCGTCGGGCTTCATCCCGATGACGCTGCCGGTGATCGTCGTCCCCGATCCGGTCGAGCTGCCGGACGAGGGGGCGACGTTGATCCCGTCCCGGGCGTTGCCGGAGATGACGCTCTTCGAGACGGTGTTGTCGTCGCCCTCGAGCTGGACCCCGTCGCCGCCGTTACCGAGATCCGTGGTTCCGTCCGTCCCCGAGAGCACCCGCTCGATCACGTTGCCGTCCGAGACGACGCGGATGCCGTCGTCGGAGAAGCTGTGGACGGCGATGTCGTGGACGTAGCTGCCGTCGCTGCCGAAGTAGAGGATCAGGCCGTCACCCAGACGGCGCCGGAGCCGTCGATCGCGGATGTAGGGCAGCGGCGGAGACCGCCGTTGCTGCCGTCGATCTCGATCGGCTGCGTGATGAACGGCAGCTGGCTCGGTGACCGCGATCGTGTGCGACGAGCCGGGCGCGCCGATCGCGAAGTCGATCTTGTCGCGGCTGCCGGTGAAGCTCTCCGAGCAGCGCGTCTTTGGCGGCCCCGTCCGTGAGCACGGTGTCGATCGCGTCGCGCAGATCGCAGTCGCCGGAGGCAGGGCCGGCGTCGCCCGCGGAATCGACCGTGACCCTGCTCGGCGGGTCCGCGGCTCGCGCGTCATCGGGCAGGGCGATGACGAAGAGTGCGGCGATCAGCGCGGCGACGCGCGCCCACGCTGCTCCCGATAGCGATTTCACGCGTCCGCTGGCAGTCGCTCCCAAGCCAACCTCCGAACTCATGGCAAGTGTATCCAGGGATCGGGAGCCTGTGGGAAACGGCGGCCCAGGCCCCGCTCAGGCGGGAGTCATCAGCATCGAGAGGTCGAGCGTCGGCGCCGAGTGGGTGAGGGCGCCGACCGAGATGAAGTCGACGCCGCGTGGCGGCGATCGGCGCCGACGGTCTCGAGGTTGACGCCGCCGGAGGCCTCGAGCTTCGCCGGCGAGCCGGCCGCGTCGCGAGCGGCGACGGCGGCGGTGAGCCCGGCAGCGTCCATGTTGTCGAGCAACAGCCGGTCCGCGCCGGCGGCGAGCGCGGCAGCCACCTCAGCCGCGTCACGGCACTCGACCTCAACCGGCAGATCAGGCTCGGCCGCGCGGGCGGCAGCGACCGCCTCGGTCAGCCCGCCGGCGAGCGCCACGTGGTTCTCCTTGATCAGGATCGCGTCGTAGAGGCCCATCCGGTGGTTGCGCCCCCCGCCCGCTCGCACCGCCGCCTTCTCGAGCGCGCGCAGGCCCGGCGTCGTCTTTCGGGTGTCGAGGATTGCGACCGAAGGCGAGGCCGCGCGGGCCGCCTCGACGTACCGGGCAGTCAGCGTCGCGATGCCGGAGAGGTGGCCGAGCAGGTTGAGCGCCGTACGCTCGGCCGCGAGCAGCGCTCGCGCCGGGCCGCTGATGAAGGCAAGCTGGGCGGGAACCGCCTCCCGCCACTGGCCCTCGACGACGAGCACCTCGAGCTCGCCGGCGCCGGCCTGGCGGAAGACCTCGCGGGCGACGGCGAAGCCGAAGGCGACGCCCGGCTGCTTCTGCACGATCCGGGCCCGGCCGCGGGCGTCGGCGGGCACGGTTGCGGCAGCGGTCACGTCACCCGCGCCGAGATCTTCGGCGAGCGCCGCGGCGACGAGGTGCTCGAGCTCGGCTTCAGCAGTCATGCGCTCAGACTATTCGCGGTAGCGCTGAAGCCTTACGCGGCGAACACCGCGAGCGTCGCGGTGAAGCCGTGCAGGAAGTTGCGCCCACCGACGGGCCCGATCTCGCCGGCGCAGAAGAAGCCGCCGACCGGCGCGGCGAGTGCCTCCTCGACCGCGTCGGCGTCGTGGTCGGCGACGCCAAACAGGCCACGGCCGCGGCCGTTGCAGGTGAACATCAGCGCGCCCGCGGCGCCCCCTTCCCCCATCGCCCCCGCCTGCAGCGCGAGCGCCTCACGCAAGTCGGCGTCTGCGGAGACGCCGTCGCGGACGTGCAGGCGCACCGTCTGGCCAACCCTGACCCGCTCGCCGACAGCGATCGCGCCCGAGTCGCGGTCGGCGCCGACGATCGGTCGGACGAGGAAGTCACCGCGGCCGTGGTCGGGGCGGTTCTCGTCGATCACGATCCCGATCAGCATTCCGCCGAGCTGCCTGCTCGCGCTCCTCGCGGTCGAGTCCGGAGACGACCTCGCCGAGGCGCTCGAGTGCCGGCTTGAAGGCGAGCTCGTGGATCACGTTGCCTTCGGCGGCAGTGACGGCCATCTCCGGGCCGGCAGGGGTCGCGCCCTGCGAGACGCAGGGCGTCAGATCGACACCGCGCAGAACGCACCCGACTGCACCCGCATCGGAGTCGGCCACCGCACCGTCGCGGATCAGCGGCGCCGTGCCGCCAACGCGCGGCGCTCGCGAGGCCGCCGAGGACGGGCGTCCCGGGCCGCTCCTCGTTGAGCCGGCCGAGCAGGGCGCCGGCCGGAAACCGGTACGGGTCGGCGAGGACGATGACGGCATCCGCGTCGGCATCCGGCACGGGAATGCCGGTGAGCAGCTCCGGCTCATCGCCGAGGTCGCCGCCCGCGGCAAAGGTCTCGATCTCGGCCCCCGGAAGCTCCGCCGCCCAGACGACCGCGCCCGGGCCATCCTCGAGCTCCCGTCCGGGTCCGAGCACGCCGGCGGCCGCGCAGCCGATCGTCGCCCGCGGCGCCAGCCGCGCACGAATCTCGAGCAGCGCAGCGTCGAGGTGCCCGAGGTGGTGACCGCCCGCGAAGGTCACGCAGAGATCGGGGTCGCCGCTCAGCCCCGACCCCGCGAGCTCCGCCGCCTCGCTGAAGGCATCGATCGTGTTCGGGGCCGTCGAGAGGCCGACTGAGATCCGCTGCGCCATGACGACACCGTACCCCCGCGCGCCTGCCGTCAGCCCGGGTCGGGATACGGTGCCGGGCATGCAGGAGCCGCGATCGGTGTGGATGCCCGGCAACGTGCGCACCGAGATCCACCTCACTGGCGACGACACCGACGGCGCCTTCTGCCTGCTGGTCGACGAGCCGCCCGGCGGCTGGGCCCTGCCCGAGCACCGGCACGAGACGGAGTCCGAGACGATCCACGTGCTCGAAGGCGACTTCGAGGTCACGATCGAGGATGAGACGCGGATCCTGGGGCCAGGCGAGAGCGCACACGTCCCGGCCGGGGTCCGCCACGCGGGCCGGGCGCTCGGCGAGGGGCGCGGCCGGCGGCTGGTCATCTTCAGCCCGGCGGGCATCGAGCACTTCTTCCTCGAGGTCGGGCACAGCGGCCCAGACGAGTCGTTCGATCTCGAGGCGGCGCTCGAAGCGGCGCAGCGGCACGGCTGGAGGTTCGGCTCCGGATCCGGTCCCTAGGGGACGCGTCCGTAAGTTCGGTCAGATGCCGGCGAGTGGCCGGGCGTGGCTGAGGGTGCACGGTGGCCGCCCGCATGCCGGTTGGCATGTGGGCGGACGGCGGGTGCGCTCAGGCTCCTCCGGACGCCGCCGGGGCTGATCGTATTTGCGGACGGGTCCACTAGTTCGAGGCGGCGGCCTGCAGCAGGTAGCTGCGGATGAACTCGTCGAGATCGCCATCGAGGACGCGCTGCGCATCGCCCACCTCGTGGCCGGTGCGATGGTCCTTGACGCGGGTCGAGGGGTGCAGCGTGTAGCTGCGGATCTGGCTGCCCCACTCGGCCGGTTTCTGCTCGCCGCGCTCGGCCGCCATCTGCTCGGCGCGCTCGCGCTCCTGCTCGGCGAGCAGCCGCGAACGCAGCATCTGCATCGCGGTCGCCTTGTTCTGCGTCTGCGAGCGCTCGTTCTGGCACTGGACGACGATCCCCGTCGGGGTGTGGGTGAGCCGCACGGCGGAGTCGGTCTTGTTGACGTGCTGGCCGCCGGCGCCGGAGGCCCGGTACGTGTCGACGCGGATGTCGCCCTCGTCGAGCTCGACGTCGACGTCGTCGTCGACGAGCGGCGCAACGTCGAGCTGGGCGAAGGCCGTGTGGCGTCGCGACTGCGAGTCGAAGGGCGAGATCCGGACGAGCCGGTGGACGCCGCGCTCGGCACCGAAGAGACCGTAGGCGTTCTCGCCGCGGGCGATGAAGGTCGCCGACTTGATCCCCGCCTCCTCGCCCTCGGAGGCCTCCTTCATCTCGACGGCGAAGCCGCGGCTCTCGGCCCAGCGCAGGTACATGCGCAGCAGCATCTCCGCCCAGTCCTGGGAGTCGGTGCCACCGGCGCCGGAGCGCACCGTGACGACAGCGTCACCGGAGTCGTAGTCGCCGCTGAACAGCCGCTCCTCCTCGAGCTCCGCGAGCCGCGACTCGATTGAGCCGAGCTGGCCCTTGAGCTCGCCGGCAATCTCCGGGGTCCTCGTCGGCCATCTCAGCGAGCTCGCCGAGATCCTCGACGTCGGAGGAGATCCCCTCCCAGAGCTCGAGCTTGCGCTTGGCCCGAGTATGCGAGGCCGAGACCTTGGCTGCCGCCTCGGCGTCGTCCCAGAAGCCGGGCGCCTGCATCTCGGCCTCGAGCCGCTCGATCTCGATCCTTCAGCCCTGCCGGGTCAAAGGTAGTTCCCGAGCAGCGTGAGCTGCTCGCGGACCTCCGCGATGCGGGCGCCTGTGTCTGTGGGTGCCTCGGCCATCGAGGGCGGAGCCTAGATGACCGGGCGGCTCATCCGACGCCGAACGTGCGGCCGGAGCGATACATCCGCCGCCGCCTTCGCGTCTGCTCGGAGCTCTCCCGGAAGTGCCAGCCCGCGGGATGTGGCCCCTCGGCCCAGACGTGCCAGCCGCCGTAGTGCCGGCGCAGATAGGCCTTGAGCTCGGCCCGGTGCTCGGCGCACGCGTACATGTGGCGGCCATAGAGGCCGCGGCCATGCCAGACGAGCCAGTGACCCGGGTCGGCGTCCACGTACGTGCCGTGCAGGAGCAGAGCCTGCTGGGAGACCAGGCTCCGGTGCGTGTCCGGATCGGGCTCGGCGCCGCAGAAATCACAACGGAAGACGAACCGTACGGGCATCGCCTCAACGGTAAACCAGAGGCGCTCTCCGGCCAAGCGTCGGAGGACGCCGACCCCAGCCCACCGGCCCCCAACAAGAGTGCCGACGCCGACGCCGGCGTCAACCAGAGGCGCTCTCTGACCAAGCATCGGCGTGCCGGCGACGGGCGCGGTGTGGCGGAGCCACATAAGCCCCGAGCGGGTGCGGCAGGCGCCGCGTCAGAGGGACGCCGGGCACTACCAGTCGAAGCCGGAGCCGCTGTCAATCGCAGCGTGCAGCCGCTGGAGCAGCTCGCGGCGGGCGAGCGCCTTCGTCCCGCGGTGCGCCTCGGGCTTGACCGCGGCGAGCAGCTCGACCGTCTGCGCGACGGAATCGTCGAGCTCGTCCGCGGTGACGACCCGGTCGAGGAAGCCCGCCTGCCGCGCCTCCGCCGGCCCGAAGAACTCACCGAGCAGCATCGCCCGGTCGTGGTAATTGGGGCTCAGCCTGTGGTCGCCGAGCGCGACGGCGAACTTCGGCAGCGTCAGGCCGATCATCGCCTCGTTGAGCCCGTAGCGGAACTCGCCGTCGATCCCGATCCGGAAGTCCGCGGCGAGCAGCAGCAGCGACCCCATCGCGATCGCGTGACCGGTCGAGGCGATCAGCACCGGCCGCGGGTGCTCGGCGAGCTTCAGCGCCAGGGCGCCGCCGCGTCCGACCGCGTCCCCGAACTTCTCCGGCTCCAGCTTCAGGTCGAAGCCCGCGGTGAGAAAGCCCTCGCGCCCCGTGAGGACGAGGAGTCTCCTCAGCCGCCGCCGCGGCGTCGACAGCGCCGTGCAGCTCCTCGAGCATCTGCGTGCCGAGCGCGTTGACGCGGCCGTCGTCCATGACGATCGTGCTGACGCCATCCACTGCGTGTGGGTGAGGAGCTCGGGCATAGGCCGGAGCCTATTCGGCGGGCGCGGAGTGGTGGCGGGCGAAGCCGTCACGCCGCAAAGCCGGCGGCCGCCGGCGATCGGTTGCGGCAAAGGAAGGGCACCGAGGGAGGTGGCTGGAGCAGGGCTGGGCCGCGGCAGCGGGCGTTCCTTGTCGACTTCTCCATCCATATGACGGGAAAGTCGACGAAGAACGGGCCGGCAAGGCCTTCTGCGACGACTTTGGGCCCTATACGGCCCTAAAAGCAGAGCAGTACGCCCGCGACCCCTCCCCCTCTCGCCGGCGTAACCCAGAGGCGCTCTCTGACCCCCAAGCCCCGACCGCCGGCGTCAACCAGAGGCGCTCTCTGACCAAGCCTGGCGTGCCGGCGAGGGGCGCGGTGTGGCGGAGCCACATAAGCCCCGAGTCGGTGCGTCAGGCGCCGCGTCAGAGAGCGCCGACGCGCGTCAGGCGCCGTGGCACTTCTTGTACTTCTTCCCGCTCCGCACCAGCAGGGGTCGTTGCGGCCGATCTTCTCCTGGTCGGTCTTGACGACCGTCTCGGCGTTGCCCTCGCTGTCGGACGGCCGAGCGGCTCGGCGACTCGCCGAGCGCCTGTGCGGCTGCCGCCTCGGCGCCGCCGGCGCCGCATCGCCGCGGCCTGCAGGGCCGAGGGCTGGTCGGCTCGGCGGTGCCGCCCGAATAGTCGACGGCGGTCGGCTCCTCGGGGCGCGCCGAACTGCTCCTCGACCTCGCTCGGCTGGAGCTCGACGTTGACGTGGAAGATCAGCCGCGTGTACTCCTCCCAGATCGACGCCATCAGCGACTCGAACATCAGGTAGCCCTCGTTCTTGTAGGCGACGAGCGGGTCGATCTGGGCGAACCCGCGGAGGTGGATGCCCTCGCGCAGGTAGTCCATCTCGTGCAGATGCTCCTTCCAGCGCGTGTCGATGATCTGCAGCAGGATGTGGCGCTCGAGCGCCCGCATCAGCTCCTCGCCGAACTCCTCCTCGCGCTCCTCGTAGGCGCCGAGGGCGTCGTCGACGAGGCGCTCGCCGATCTCCTCGCGGCTCGAGCTCGAGGGCTGATCTCGCCGAGGTCCTCGGCCAGCGGCCACATCGATCGCGCACAGCGTCTCCAGGCCGCGCAGGTCCCACTCCTCGAAGACGTCCGACTGCGTGTACTCGGCCGACCTTGCCCCTGATCAGCTCGGACATCTGCTCGCGCGCGACCTCGCCCATGTCGCGGCCCTCGAGGATCTCGCGGCGGTACTTGTAGACGACGCGGCGCTGCTCGTTCATCACGTCGTCGTACTCGAGGACGCGCTTACGGGTGAGGAAGTTCTGCTCCTCGACCTTCTTCTGCGCCGACTCGATCTGCTTGGTCAGCATCTTCGCCTCGAGCGGCGTACTCCTCGCCATGCTCGTCGACGGGGCCGAGCCGGTCGAGGATCCGGTAGATGCGGTCGCCGGCGAAGAGGCGGACGAGATCGTCCTCGGCGCTGAGGAAGAAGCGGCTGACGCCCGGGTCGCCCTGGCGGCCGGCGCGGCCGCGAAGCTGGTTGTCGATGCGGCGCGACTCGTGGCGCTCGGTGCCGCAGATGAACAGGCCGCCCTTCTCGCGCACCGCGTCGCCCTCCTCCTTGCAGCGGGGCGCGAGTTCGGCCGTGAGCCGCGCGTGCTCCTCCTCCCAGCTCGCGATCGTCCTCGGAGAGGCCGAGCTTGCGGAGCTCGTGCAGCGCCATCTGCTCGGGGTCGCCGCCGAGCTTGATGTCGACGCCGCGGCCCGCCATGTTGGTCGCGATCGTGACCGAGCCCAGGCGGCCCGCCTGGGCGACGGTCTCACCCTCGCGCTGCGCGTGCTCGGGCTTCGCGTTGAGGACGACGTGGTCGACGCCGCGACGCTTGAGCTGCTCGGAGAGCATCTCCGAGACCTCGACCGAGATCGTGCCGACGAGCACCGGCTGCCCGTCCGAGTGGCGCCTGAAGATCTCGTCGACGACGGCCTTCCACTTGCCGTCCTTGGTCTTGTAGATCTGGTCGTTCTGGTCGTCGCGGACCATGTCGCGGTTGGTGGGGACCTCGACCACCGGCATCTTGTAGATCTTCATGAACTCGGTCGCCTCGGTGATCGCGGTGCCGGTCATGCCGCTGAGCTTGTCGTAGAAGCGGAAGTAGTTCTGCAGGGTGATCGTCGCCAGCGTCTGGTTCTCCTCGCGCGGCGCCAGCCCCTCCTTCGCCTCGACCGCCTGGTGCAGCCCCTCGGACCAGCGCCGGCCCTCGAGGATGCGGCCGGTGAACTCGTCGATGATCATCACCTGGCCCTCGACGACCGCGTAGTCCTTGTCGCGCCTGTACAGCGACTCGGCCTTGAGCGCCTGCACGAGGTGGTTGACGAGCGTGCCGTGCTCGGAGAGATAGAGGTTGTCGACGCCGAGGAACTTCTCCGCCTTCTCGACGCCGGCCTCCGTCGGAGCGACCGTCTTGTGCTTCTCGTCGTACTCGTAGTCGTAGGTCGCCTCGGAGGTGTCCTTGCTCTCGCCGAGCGCCTTCAGCTTCGGCTTCGATTCCTCGCCGACCATCTGCTTGGCCAGGCGCGCGAACGTGTGGTAGAGCTCGGCCGCCTGCTCGGGGGCGCCGGAGATGATCAGCGGCGTCCGGGCCTCGTCGATGAGGATGTTGTCGACCTCGTCGACGATCGCGAAGTTGTGGTCGCGCTGGAAGCAGCCCTCGAGGTCGGAGGCCATGTTGTCGCGCAGGTAGTCGAAGCCGAACTCGGAGTTGGTGCCGTAGGTGACGTCGGCCGCGTAGGCGGCGTGCCGGCGCTCGGGATCGTCGGGCAGGTCGGTGTCCTGGATCACGCCGACCTCGACGCCGAGCGCCTCGTACAGCGGCCGCATCCACTCGGCGTCGCGGCGGGCCAGGTAGTCGTTGACGGTGACCACGTGCACGCTCTTGCCGGCGAGCGAGTTGAGGAAGACGGGCAGCGTCGCGGTCAGCGTCTTGCCCTCGCCGGTCTTCATCTCGGCGATCGCGCCCGAGTGCAGGACCATGCCGCCGATCAGCTGCACGTCGTAGTGGCGCTGCCCGAGCGTCCGCTTCGCCGCCTCACGGCAGAGCGCGAACGCCTCCGGGAGCAGCTCGTCGAGCGACTCGCCCTCCTCACGGGCGCGGCGGCGCAACTCGTCCGCGTGCTCGCGGATCTCGGCGTCTTCGAGCAGCTCCATCTCCGGCTCGAAGCGGTTGATCGCTTCGACCCGGCGCTCGTGCTCGCGGAACTGTTTGCTCTCCCCGAGCCGCAGGGCGCGGTCGAGTAGGCCGATTCCTCTGGGCATGCCCTCAGCGTAGCGATCGCCGCCAGGCGGACCGACGCCGGACGCCTAAGCCGAGTCCGGAGACCCGGATCTCGAAAAAGAGGCGCGGCGGCCGGCTCCGCTCGCTCCGGCTGCGGTGTACTAGCTGCCGACCTGGGGTGTGCGGCCGCGCATCTGGCCGACGAGCCTGCGGGTCCTGCTCCGCTTGCGGCGCAGCTCGCGGTGGCGCTTGACCTGGCGCTTCATGTCGTCGGAGACATGGCAGACGGCGCTGGTCATCTGGGAGGCCGACTCGGTGGCGTGCAACGTGGTGCCCTTGAGCCAGAGAGTCGCCTCTGCGATCTGGCGCTCGTCGGCCGCCGCGTTCGGCTCCTCCCTCAACACGACGTCCATCCGGGCGAGCTCGGAGACCTGGCGCGCCACCCGCCTGAAGCGCGACTGGATGTGCTCGCGGAGTTCATCGGTTACCTCAACGTTCCTGCCGACAACCTCGATCCTCACTGCACCCCTCCTATGTGTCGTGTGATCCGCTGACCTGGGGAAGGTCCATCCTACGCCTGCTCTCGCGGGCGTCAAGCGAGCCCGCGGGATCGCCCGGGGCGGGCGCCCAGGCGAAGGCGACAGCCCCCGCGGAGGGGATCCCGGCGGCCCGCAGCGCCCCTGCGCAGGAGGCGAGCGTGGCGCCCGTCGTGACGACGTCGTCGACGAGCAGAACGGGGCCGCGAGGTGGCCCGCGCCGGCCCGGCGCGAACTCGAAGCAGGGTGGGTCCGAAAGCCGCGCGCTGCGCGTTCGGCCGCGTTGCGGGCGCGCCCCGCGGCGGCGCAGCAACCCGGTGCGGAGCTCGAGCCCCAGCCGTGACGAGAGCCCGCGGGCAATCTCCGCGGCGGGGTCGAGGCCGCGCTCGAGCCGTCGCCGCCACGAGGCGCCAACGGGAACGAGCACCGTCCCGGGCACCGGTGGGACGAGCGCCTCTGCGATCAGCTCGGCGGCGACCGCTGCGGCGGCCGGGATCCGGCCCGACTTGAGCGCCGCGACGAGCCCCGTTGCGGGCGGCAGGTAGCGCACCGCCGCGAGCGCGTGGCCGGCACCCGACAGCGGCACGATGCGCGGCGCCCAAGCCGCCAACGCCGCACGGCATCGCGAGCAGATGCCGGCTCCCGGCTCGAGTGGCGCCCGCGCCCGGCAGGCGGGACAGCGAGGCGGGGCGATCAGGTCGCGCAGAACGGACTCCATCCGGCGAGACTCGCCAATCTCGGCGCACGGGTGTGTCGCTGGAACGCCGCGGGATCGCGGCTAGGCAGTGACGGTTCTGTCGCGGCCGCTCTGCTTGGCCTCGTACAGCGCCCCATCGGCGCGCCCGAGCAGCGCCTCCGCCGGCTCGCTGCCGTCCCACGTCGCAACGCCGGCCGAGCAGGACTCGCCCGCCGGGGTCACCGCCCGCAGCCGCTCGACGAGCTTCTCGGCCTCGTCGGGCGGACAGCCGGGCAGCGCGATCGCGAACTCCTCGCCGCCGTAGCGGGCGATGATGTCGGTCTCGCGGAGGACGCCTCGCCAGGCGCCGGCCGCCTCCTTGAGCAGCCGGTCGCCGCCCTGGTGGCCGTGTGCGTCGTTGTAGGTCTTGAAGAAGTCGAGGTCGACCATCGCCACGGTGAGCGGGGCTTCGGTGCGCTTGGCGCGGGCCAGCTCGCGGACCATCTCCTGATCCCAGGCACGCCGGTTGGGCAGGCCGGTGAGGTCGTCCGTGCGAGCCATCCGCGCAAGCCGCTCGAGCAGCGCCGCGCGGTCGATTGCAACCGCCGCCTCGGCAGCGACGAGCCCCATGACCCGCTCGAGTCGCGGCGACAGCTCGGCCAACTGCTGTTCCCAGCCGACGGCGATCACGCCAAGCGGCGAGCGACCGCGCCGGACGGGCATCCAGAAGCCGCTGCGCGACGTCATGGTGCGCACCACGCCGCCCTCGGCCGCCGCCCCCAGGTCGGAGATGAAGACGGGCTCGTTCGAGATGTAGCTGCGCACCGCGCCCGACGGCGGCCCGACGAAAGCCAGCGGCTCGCCACTGACCTCGGCGCCGACGGTCGCCGTCGCCACGAGGCCCTTGCCGGTGACGTCGGGCTCGAAGAGCAGCGCGACGTCGGCCTCGGCAACCTTCGTCGCCGCCAGGCAGATCGCTTCGCGGGCCTGCTCGGGGTCGGTGCGAGCGGGCAAGCGCGCCGGTCGCCTCGGCGATCGCCTCGACCTCCTGCGCGTGCCGGGTGGCGTCGGCCTCGGCCTGCTTACGGTCGCTGATGTCGTGCATGAAGGCGTGCATCGAGATGTCGTCGCCGTGGCGCAGGATCGCCGCCGTCAGCTCGACAGGGAAGCGCCGTCCGCTCCTGTCGATCGCCGTGCGCTCCGCGCGCAGGCCAAGGCGCTCGGTCTCGCCACCGATGCGGGCGGCGAGACGGCCGTCGAACTCCTCGCGGTGCTCGGGAGCCACGATCAGGTCACGCACGGGCTTGCCGACGGCTTCCTCACGGGTCCAGCCGAAGAGCTCCCCCGCCTGCGGGTTCCAGTCCGTAACGATCCCGGCACTGTCCATCGCGACGTACGCCTCGTTCATCGCCTCGATCGTGCGCCGACGCGCGTCCTCGGCCCGCACATGGGCGCGCTCGGCGCTCTTGCGCTCGGAGATGTCCTGGGCGACCGCCATGCCGCCGATGACCTCACCCCGTTCGCGCACCGGCACGATCCGCAGCCAGAACTCGCGCCCGTTGATCGCCGACTTGTACTCGAGCGAGCGGCTCTCGCCCCGCAGCGCCGCCTTGTAGTGACGCGCAAGCACCTCGCCCTGCTCGCCGGGTACGACGTCGGCGAGTTGCTTGCCCTGAACCTCCTCCGAAGTCAGTCCGCTCTCCGCGAGAGCGCCGCCGGCCACGAGCTGCAGCCGCAGGTCACGGTCGTAGAGCGTGACCGAGGTCTGCGGCAGGTGCTCGAGCAGCAACCGGTAGCGGCGATCCGTCGCCCGCGTCCGCGCAAGGCTCCAGACCAGCGCTGCGGTCGTGGCGGCGAGGACCGCGATGGCGACGATCGTGGTCAGCATCGCTCACCGCCACCGGCGAGCGGCCGGCCCAGAAGGCGGGGCTGGGCTGCGCTCAGTCGGCCTCTTGGATGTTGGCCTTGACCTGCTCGACGACCACTCCGCGTTGCGATCGGCGCCGGAACGACGATCCTGGAGCGCGGCACGACCCTGCTCGGGCGCCGCAGCGAACGCGTTTGGCCCGACTTGCGGGCGGTCCTCTGGTCCGGATGGTTCAGCAACGCGCTCGGCTCCTGCGAGTCTCCGCCGGGCGACGACACTGCTGAACGACCGTTCCCCCGATACCCCCAGGGTCGCGATACCCGGCTTCAGTCTTTATCGGCGGTCCGGGGGCCGAGCATTAGCCGCCCCTGCCAATCCCGCAGACCGGATCCGTGCCGCTCAGCCGTCCCCGAAGACGATCTCCTCGACCGCCGAGGTCGTGGGCTCGCAGCCGATCACCGCGGGCGCCTTGCCGAGCGCCGTGTCAGGGTCCTTGAGGCCGTGGCCCGTGAGCACGCAGACGACCGAGGCGGGCGCGGCAACTCCCTCGGGGACCGGCAGCCCGTGCGCGAGCAGGCCCGCGACCGAGGCCGCCGAGGCCGGCTCGCAGAAGACCCCCTCGCTGGCGGCGAGGAACCGGTAAGCGTCGAGGATCTGCTCGTCGGAGACGGCGGCGACACGGCCACGCGAGCCGCTGAAGGCACCCATCGCCTCCTCCCAGCGCGCCGGGTTGCCGATCCTGATCGCCGAGGCGATCGTCTCCGGATCGGCGACGGGCTCACCGCGGACGAGCGGCGCCGCTCCCTCGGCCTGGAAGCCGTAGAGGACCGGCGCCTCCCCGTACTCGCCGAAGCCCTTCCACCAGGCCGTGACGTTGCCGGCATTGCCGACCGGGATCGCGAGGGCGTCAGGGGCCGTGCCCAGCTCGTCGCAGACCTCGAAGGCTGCCGTCTTCTGGCCCTCGATACGGAACGGGTTGACGGAGTTGACGAGCTCGATCGGGTGGGCGGAGGCGAGCTCGCGGACGATCCGCAGCGCATCGTCGAAATTGCCCCGCAAGGCGACCACACGGGCGCCGTGGATGAGCGCCTGGGCGAGCTTGCCGATCGCGATCTTGCCCTCGGGGACGATCACGGCCCCGCGCAGCCCGGCGCGGGCGGCGTAGGCGGCGGCGCTTGCCGCGGTGTTGCCGGTCGATGCGCAGATCACGGCCTCCGCCCCATTCGCGACGGCCCGCGAGACGGCGACGGTCATGCCCCGGTCCTTGAACGAGCCGGTCGGGTTCGCGCCCTCGAACTTGAGGTACGCGGTGACGCCCAGTCGCTCGCTCAGCCGCGGCGCGGGGATCAGCGGCGTCGAGCCCTCATTCAGCGAGACCACCGGATCGCCTTCGGCGATCGGCAGCCGGTCGCGGTAGCGCTCGATCAGCCCCGGCAACGGTGCCTCCCCCGATCCCAGCAATGCTCCATCAGAGGTATTCCTTCTCCATCACGCGGATCGCGCGCGGCGCGGCGCGCAGGAAGTCGAGCTCCGAGATCTCGCGGATCGCGGTGTAGAAAGCCGTCTCCGGCGACGCGGTGCACGACCATCACCAGCCGCGCCTCCTCACCGAGCCCGCGCTGGACGACGCTCTTCACCGACAGGCCGTTGCGCCCGAGGACCTCGGCGATCGCGGCGAGCACGCCGGGCCGGTCGGCGACCTCGAGGTGCAGGTAGAAGGACGAGGAGAGGTCGGTGACGACGTCGAGGCGCTGGCTGGGCACGTGCACCGGGGCCTCGCCGGCGAGGATCGAGACGACGTCGCCGAGCACCGCGGAGGCGGTTTCGATGCCGCCCGGCGCCGGGACCGGACATCGTGATCTCGGTGATCGACGGCGCCTCGACCGTGACCGCGTTGAACGCGCCCTCGACCGGAGCCAGCGGGTGGCCGCGATAGAGGAAGCAGGGGAAGACCCGGACGCTGATGCCGCTGCCGTGCCGCTCGGCGACGCCGAGCAGCTTCAGCGACAGGCCAAGCTCGCGGGCGTAAGCGATGTCGTCTGGGCGGATCTCCTCGATGCCCTCGAAGGAGACCTCGTCGAGCTCCAGATGCGTGTCGAAGGCGAGCCGCGCGAGGATCGCCATCTTCGCCGCCGCGTCGGCCCCGTTGACGTCCTCGGTCGGGTCGGCTTCGGCGTAGCCGAGTTCCTGCGCGCGGCCGAGCACCTCGCCGTAGTCGGCGCCCGTTGCCGCCATCTCGCTGAGGATGAAGTTGGTCGTCCCGTTGACGATCCCCGAGACGCGCTCGACCTCGAGGGCGCCGAGGCTCTCCTGGACGACCCGGATCACCGGGATCGCGCCGGCGACGGCGGCCTCGAAACGGAGCTGCACGCCGCTCGCCCGGGCTGCGGCGAAGAGCTCATCGCCGTAGCGGGCGACGAGTTGCTTGTTCGCCGTGACGACCGGCTTGCCGGCCTCGAGCGCGGCGAGGACGTGCTCGCGGGCGGGCTCGAGCCCGCCGATCAACTCGACGATCAGGTCGGAGCCGGCAAGGATCTCGCCGAAGTCGCCCTCGCTACGGCGCAGCACGCCGGCGAGCTCGAGCGGCCTGCCGGCAGCCGCTGCGATCGCATCGGCACGCTCGCCGAGCAGGCGCGCGAAGGCCCCGCCGACGGTGCCGTGGCCGAGCAGGCCGATCCTGACCGGAGCGCCGTCAGACATCGCGCGCCATCAGCTCCTCCCAGCGCTCACGGCGAACGACCACGCGCGCCGCCCCGTCCTCGCAGAAGATCACCGGCGGCCGCGGCACGCCGTTGTAGTTGTTCGCCATGGCATGACCATATGCGCCCGTCGCCGGCGTGACGAGAACGTCGCCGACAGCGGGCATCGGCAGGCGCGCGTCGCGGATCAGCACGTCGCCGGACTCGCAGTGCATGCCGGCGATCGTCACCGTCGCGTCGGCGGGCTCGGCGGCGCGACCGGCCAGCAGCGCCTCGTAGTGGGAGCCGTAGAGCATCGGCCTCAGGTTGTCGGACATGCCGCCGTCGACGGCGACGTAGGTTCGCGTCCCCGGGATCTCCTTGACCACGCCGACCTCGTAGAGGGTCAGTCCCGCGTTGCCGACGAGCGAGCGCCCGGGCTCGACCAGCACCTTCGGCCCGGGCCCGAAGTGACGCCGGACGGCGCCGACCTTCGCGCCGACGTAGCCGGCGATCGAGGGCACTTCATCGGCCGCCGCGTAGGCGATCCCGAGGCCACCGCCGACGTT
Organism: uncultured Solirubrobacterales bacterium; assembly: GCA_963774395.1. Taxonomy (GTDB): domain Bacteria; phylum Actinomycetota; class Thermoleophilia; order Solirubrobacterales; family 70-9; genus CAXMST01. Next base: position 274,897 of record CAVZET010000005.1, read on the forward strand.
GACGATCTCAGGATCGGGCAGGTGGGCCGCACAGAACTCGGCGAGCAACTCGACGGCCCGGTCGAATGGCTCGGTTTCGAGGATCTGCGAGCCGATGTGGGCGTGCACGCCGGCGAGCTCCAGCACGGGGCTCGACGTGATCCGATCGACGGCCGTCGCGGCGACGCCCTCGGCGAGGCCGAAGCCGAACTTCGAGTCGAGCTGACCCGTCTGGATGTATGAGTGCGTCGACGGCTTGATCCCCGGCGTCAGCCTGACCAGGACCCGCTGGGGCCGGTCGAGCAGGTGCTCGAGGCGATCGACCTCCGCAAGCGAGTCGATGACGATGCAGCCGACGCCGGCGGCGATCGCGAGCTCGAGCTCGGCCGCGCTCTTGTTGTTGCCGTGCATGTAGATCCGCTCGCCCGGAAAGCCGGCGGCGAGCGCCATCGTCAGCTCGCCGCCTGAGGCGACGTCGACCGAGAGCCCCTCCTGCAGGCAGAGCTCGTAGATCGCCGTGATCGGCGCCGCCTTGCTCGCGAACAGGACCTCGAATGACCCGGTGTGAGCGCCGAGCCCCTCGACGTACGCCCGCGCCCGCGCGCGGATGTCCGCCGGCGCATAGATGTAGGCGGGCGTGCCGTGCTGGCGGGCGACCTCGACCATGTCGCAGCCACCGACCTCGAGATGGCCGGCCTCGTTCACCCTGCTCCCGGCCGGGTAGACGGGAGAGGCGGCAACGGGGTCGGCCGCGCTCCAGCTGGTCTCAGCGGTCTCGCTCACGGGCGTCATTCTCACAGCGCCCGCGCGCCCGCGCGCTGCGGAGCCGCTCGCGCAGCATCTAGATTCGCTGCGATGGGAAGCAGAGCGCCCGCAGGGCCGAGCGAGCGCGGTGTCCACGGCGGGCGACCGTGGTGGATGTGGCTGCCGGAGCGGGACCAGCCGCCCTGGCCGGCGATGTTGATCCTCCACGGGGCGGGTTCGGCGAAGGAGAACCACGCCGACTTCGGCCGGCTGTGCGCCGCCTCGGGCTGGGCCGCGCTCAGCTACGACCAGCGCGGGCATGGTGAGAGCGACGACGAGATGGGCCCGCAGGCGGTCGAGGACGTCGGCCGGATGGCCCGGATGCTCGCCGGGCGTGAGGACGTCGACAGTCGGCGGATCTGCGTGCGTGGCTCGAGCATGGGCGGCTACTTCGCGATCCACGGAGCCGCGGTCTCGGAGGCGATCGCCGGCGTGATCGCGATCTGCCCGGCCAATGAGGCTGGGCTTCGTCGTGGACTCGCGGCGGGGCTCTTCGAGATGCGTGCCGACGGCCCGGCGCTCGACGCGTTCTTCGGCGAACACGACATCGCCGACGCGGTCACCCGGCTCGCGGGCAGGCCGCTGATCCTGCTCCACGCCCACGGCGACGAGCGCGTGCCGTACGCCAACTCGGAGCTGCTCTACGAGCGCGCCGCGGAGCCGAAGCGGCTGATCGTCGTCCCCGGCGGGCACCACCGATCGGTCCAGCACGACGCCGAGCTGCAGGCGACGGCGCTGCGCTGGCTCGAGTCGCAGCTGTAGAGGTTGCGGGCTTAGGGGGCCGGCGAGCGGGCGGGTCCGCTACTTGCCGCCGCCCAGGTTGATGACCCGGGGCAGGTCAGGCACGTCGAGCTGGCCGAGCCCGAGGCCCTTGCCGCCGGTCACGCCACCGACCGCGTTGTCGACGGCGCCCGTGACGCCGCTCGTCTTACCGCTCAGATCGAGGTTGACACCGGTCGCGTCCGTGACGGCCTGATCGACCTGGTTGACGACGTTGGACACGTCGCCCGTGCTGCTGCGTCGGCGTCGGTGTCGGTGTCGGTGTCGGCGTGGGCGTGGGCGTCGGGCTGCCGTTGTTGCCGTCGCCGAGGCCGCCGGGGACGTTGGGGACGGTTACCGGCGCCGTGCCGGAGTCGTTCCCGCCACCGTTGTTGGTTCCCCCGCCGGTGCCGCCGCCGGTGCCGCCACTGCCGCCGGCACCGCCACCCGCGGCGGCTGCGGCCGCCGCGCCCGGTGCCGGCGTCGCGGCCGGGGCAGCCCGCGGGCCGACCGAACTCGCCGCTGCGATCTCGGGGGCGTTGGAGACGAGGATCGCGTCCGACTTGCTGTCGGCGCTGCTCGCCGGCAGGCCGTTGACGCCGACGATCGCGACGAGGGCGACGAACGCCGCGAGCGCCGCGCCGAGCATGGCGCCGCCGCTGCCGATCCCTGCCACGTATGTCCGGATGTTCGTCACCTCGGGAAGCTCACCTACCTGCGCTGCGCCTGCGGGACCGGCGGCCCCGGGTGCGCGCTTACGCCCAACTCCATTATCGGCCCTAGCCAGGAGGGCCTTGAGCCGGTTGGACGCCCGTCCGTGCCGGCCCTCGCGCGCAGCCGGCCCCTAGAGGTAGGGCATCGGGTCCGTGACCTGGCCGTTGATCCGGACCTCGAAGTGCAGGTGGTCGCCGAAGCAGTAGCCCGTGCAGCCCACGTAGCCGATCACGTCGCCCTGACTGACGTGCTGGCCGACCGTCGTGATCTGCCGCGACTGGTGCGCGTAGCAGGTCGAGATCCCGCCGCCGTGATCGATGCAGGTGTAGTTGCCGTAGCCGCCGCTCGCGGATTCCGGCTGCATCAACGCGACCGTGCCGTCCCCGGCGGCGCGGATCGGCGTGCCGGCCGGAACGGCGATGTCGACGCCGGGATGCAGCGTCCCCCACCGCATTCCGAACGGCGAGGAGATCGGCCCGTTGACGGGCCAGATGAACTGACCCGAGCCCTGCCTGATCGGCCCCGCCGGGAGCGGCGCGTAGCCGGAGGCGGCCATCAGCTGCTTCTGGATCTTGCCCTCGATGTCGCTGACGTCGTTGTCGAGCTTGTCGATGTGGTCCTTGGTCTTCCCGAGCAGCTGCTGGCTGTGGCTGCGGGCCGATGCGAGCTCGTCCTTGCGCTGCACGAGCTCGCCCTTGGTCCGTTCGAGCTCGCGCTTCTTCGCCGCGATCTCGTTGCGGACACCCTTGATCCTGTCGACCGTGTCCTTGGCCTGGTTGCGGAGGTCGCGGACGTTGCCGACGATGTTCGAGTCCTGCTCCTGGATCCGCGAGAGGTACTCGGAGCGCTGCAGGAGGTCGTTGTAGCCGTCCGACTCGAGCACGACGGTGAGCGCGTCGGGCTGGCCCGTCTTGTAGATGGCGATCAGACGCTGGCGCAGGACCTTGAGCGAACGCTCGAGCCGCACGCGCTGGATCCGGAGGTTGTCCTGCTCGTCGTTGAGCCTGGACTGGGCTGCGCGCAGGTCGGCCCGGACGACGGCTTCGCGGTTGCGCAGCGAGGCGACCTGACCGGTGAGCGTGTCGATCTTGTTGTTGTAGTTGTCGATCGTGGTCGTCAGGACGCCCTTCTTGTGTTGAGCGTCGCCGAGCGCGGCCTTCTTCGAGTCGAGCTTGCCCTGCAGGTCCTCGGCCCCGGCGTTGCCGGCCGCGAGCAGACCGGCAGTACCGATCGCGGCGGCGATCGCGACGGCGAGGAAGAGCCCACGGGCGCTCGCGCGCCCTGCCCTGTGCTGCTGATCGGAAGTGGTCATCTCGGTCGGGAGCCGTGAAAGGCGGGCGCAGCCTAGCATCGGAAACCCAGTTTCTAAGCAAGTGCTAACAAAACTCAGAACGGCTGCAATGCCGTTTGCACGGCTTGTTTGCAGGGAAAATTGCAGGACCGGCGTTCCGCCCATGATTCTGCATGATCGATTGCAAACAGAGCCAGCCGAGTGCCATCCGGGGCCCCGGGCTGATCAGGCGAGCCGGCCGGGCGAGCCGGTCCGCTATCACTCCCGACCGTGGCCAGGATGAAGCTGCCCGGATTCGAGGAGATGCGGGCGATCGCAGAGCGCAGCCGTAACCGCCGTCGCGCGATGAGCGGCGGCGCGACGACGTCCGGGGGCGCCAAGACGGATGCGCCGCCGGCCGTCGATGCCGCTGCCGCCCCGCCCGGCGACGCGCCGCCGCCCACGGGAGCGCCGGCCCCGGTCCCCCCGCCGCCGGGCGTTGCGAGCCCGCCGCCCCCATCCGATATCCCCGCCGCCGACGCCCCGGAGCCGCCGGCGCCCCCAAGCAAGGCGCCCGATCGGGCCGAGACCGTCGCCCTCCCCCCCACGCCGCCACCGACCCCACCGGCTCCCTCGGGCCGGCGAACTCCGCCACCTTCGATCCTGCTCGCCCTCGCCGGCGCCGTCCTCGCGCTGATCGGCTTCGGGGTCGGCTGGCTCGTCTTTGGGGGCGACGAGCAGACGGCCTCGCCCGTCGGCCCGACCGTCGTCGTCTCCGGCGGGGGCGGGAGCGGGCAACAGCAAACCGAACAGCAGGGCGGCACCGCCAACGACCTCGGCTTCCCGGGCTTCGCAACCGCCAACACGACCCGCGTCGGCGGCGCCGATCCGACCGCCTCGGCGGCCGGCATCGCCCTCGCCAGCTACCCCTCGCAGGGTGACATCGGCCACCCGCGGATGGTCACGATCGTCCCCGCCTCCTCCTGGCAGGCCGGAATCGCGGCTGCCTCGCTGGCCGAGCCCGCGATCGGGGCGCCGATCCTCTACTCCGGCCCCGACGGCGTCCCGGAGCCAACCGCGACCGCTCTCGCCGAGCTCGCGCCGACCGGAGTGAAGCGCGCCGACGGCACTCAGCTGCTCACTGTCGGCGATGTCGCGACGCCGGAGGGGCTGCAGAAGATCGCGGTCAAGGCGGGCGATCCGGCCTCGATGGCCGACCAGCTCGATCGGCGCCGCGCCCAGCTCAGCGGCGTCGAGGACCCCGACCACATCCTCGTCGTCTCCTCGAGCGCGGGCGAGTTCGCGATGCCGGCGGCCGCCTGGGCGGCGCGGTCAGGCGATCCCGTGGTATTCGCCGACGGCGACAGGGTGCCCAAGCCGACCCTCGACGTGCTCTCCCGCCACAAGGACGCCTCGATCTACGTGCTCGGACCGGAGTCGGTGATCAGCAAGAAGGCGATCAAGGCGCTCTCGGTGAACGGTCGCAAGCCGGTTCGCGTCGGTGCCGACGCGCCGGTCGAGAACGCGATCGAGTTCGCCCGCTTCGCTGACGGCAACTTCGGCTTCGGAATCGCCGATCCAGGGCACGGCTTCGTGATCGCAAACACCGCCCTCCCCGGCGACGCCGGCGCTGCGGCACCGCTCTCCGCGGCCGGCAAGCCCGGCCCGCTGCTGCTCACCGACGACGCGGCACAGCTGCCGAAGGCACTGCAGAGCTTCCTGCTCGACACCAAGCCCGGCTACGTCGACGACCCGACGCGGGCGATCTACAACCACGTCTGGCTGATCGGCGACGCGGCGGCGATCTCGCTGCAGTTCCAGGCCGACGTCGATCGCCTGACCGAGCTCGCGCCGGTCAGCCAGAGCAAGGCAGCGCAGACGACCCCGTCACCCACGGCGCCGGAGCCGGAGGCCGGAGGGTAGGCTGCTGCCCGCGATGAGCGAGGCAGAGAGATCCGACCGTCTCGACCCCGGCCACGAGCCGACCGTCGACGACATCCGCGCCCTGGCCGGGCCTGCCACGCCCCACTTCGCGCTGCAGATCCGCAATCGGATCGAGCGTCTGATCGCACGGTTACCCGAGGAGCATCCGGCCCGGGTCGAAGGCAGCCTCCAGGTCCGCCGCCTGACCGAGCTCGCCTCGAACACCGGCGAGCCGCGCGGACCGGGGCCGGGAAGCCCGCTTTGAGCGGACCCGGCGCTCGCCGCTCGGGGCTGACCCGCCTCGAGCAGCTGCTCGAGCCCGAGGCGCTCGCCGCCAGCCACACCGAGAACGGTTACCTCGACCTGCTCGCAGCAGCGGGAGCCCCGCAGAGCACCGGTCCTGCTCAGGACCTGATGCTGAGCGGGGTCGTCCCGGCGATCTACGAGCGCTGGTGGCGTCCCGCCCTCGGGCGCGCGGTCAAGGGTCTGACCGGGCCTGGAATGGACGAGGAGGTACGGATCGCTCGCCTGCTGCTCGGCCTCGAGAGCGGCCAGCGCGTGCTCGACGTCGCCTGCGGCCCCGGCAACTTCACCCGCGAGTTCGCGCGGGCTGTCGGCCCCGAGGGCCTCGTCGCCGGATTCGACGCCTCCGAGACGATGCTGCGCCGCGCCGTGCGGGACACCGACCGCGCCGGCCTCGACAACATCGGCTACCTGCGTGGCGACGTCGCCACCCTGCCCTTCGTCGCCGGCACCTTCGATGGCGTCTGCTGCTTCGCGGCCCTGCATCTGTTCGCGGACCCGTTCGGGGCGCTCGACGAGATCACGCGCGTGCTGGCGCCCGGCGGCAGAATCGCGCTGCTGACCTCGATCCGCCGACCGCTCGCGGTACCGCCGCTGAAACCGGTCGTCGAGCGGCTCAGCGGCATGCGCGTCTTCGAGCACGACGAGATCGTCGACGCCTTGCGCGAGCGGGGCTTCGCCGATGTCCACCAGCGCGTCTCGGGACTCGTCCAGTTCGTCGGCGGCAGGCTGACGCCGTGAAGCAGCTCGCACCAGGCGTCTTCCTGCTGCGCGGCTTTCGCAGCGCGATCAACGTCTACCTGGCCGAGGACGTGCTGATCGATGCGGCGACGAAGCTGGCACGGCGGCGGATCCTGAGCCAGATCCAGGACCGCCCCCTGTCGCTGCTCGCGCTCACCCACGTACATCCAGATCACCAGGGCGCGGCAAAGGCGATCTGCGAGGCGCGCTCGATCCCGCTCGCCTGCCATGAGTCCGAGCGTCGACGCGATGGAGGGGCGCGTGCCCGTCCAGCAATCCGATCCGCGCAACCTCGTCAACCGGCTGATCGAGCGGTTCTGGAAGGGGCCGCCGCACGAGGTATCGAGGGTGCTGCACGAGGGCGACGAGGTCGCGGGCTTCCGCGTGGTCCACGCTCCCGGGCACTCGCCCGGCGAGATGATCTACTTCCGCGACTCCGACCGGGTCGCGATCTGCGGCGACGTCGTCAACAACGTCGACTTCCTCACCGGTCGCGTCCGGGTCGGCGAGCCGCCCGAGATCTTCAGCGCCGACCCCGAGCTCAACCGGGTTTCGATCCGCAAGCTGGCAGAGCTCGATCCGGCGCTCACCTGCCCTGGGCACGGGCCGCCGTTCCGGGGCACCGACGGCCTCGAACGGCTCGTCGCCAGCTTCTGAGCAGAAGCCACCGGGCTCAGCGCCGGTGGTGCTTGCCCTTCTTGTGGCCCTTGTGCTTGCCCCTTGCCCTTCCTTGCCTTCTTGCCGCCCGTGACGGTCTCGCAGTCGCGGGCGACCTTGTCCTTCTTCGAGGCGACGACGGTGTCCTTGCCGGCGCCGCACTTGAAGGTGTCCTTGCCGGGGCCGCCGATCAGGGTGTCGTTGCCGTCGCCGCCGTCGAGCTTGTTCTTACCGGCGTTGCCCTCGATCCTGTCGTTGCCGTCGCCGCCGTAGAGGATGTCGTTGCCGGCGTCGCCGCGGACCTGGTCGTTGCCGTCGCCGCCCGAGACGGTGTCGTTGCCGTCGCCACCGACGACGCTGTCGTTGCCGGGGCCGCCGTCGATCACGTCGTTGCCGCCCTTGCCGAGCAGGCCGTTGGCGGCGGCGCTGCCCGGTGATCCGGTCAGCCGCCGAGCCGCCGATGACGCTCTCGGTCTGCACGTTGTCGCCCTCGCCGGCGCGCCCGTCGTTCGCCAGGTTGTCGAGCGTGATGGTCAGCGGCTGGCTTACCGATCGCGTAGGTGGCGATGTCGACGTCGGCGCCGCCGATCAGCAGGTCGGCGCCTCCACCGCCACTGAGCAGGTCGGTGCCAAGCCCGCCGCATAGGGCATCGGAGCCGTTGCCGCCGGCCATCGTGTCGGGCCCGGCCAGCCCGACGGCGTAGACGTGGGGACGAGTCGAGGTGATGACGTCGGCGCCCAGCGTGCCCCACACGTTCGCCTCCTGGGGCCCGCAGAAGGCGGCCTCGTAGGCGCCGGCGTCGCAGCTGCCCGTCTCGGCGACGCCGCGCGGAGCACCGCGCTGGTCGGTCGTCCCGGAGCAGGCCGCGCTCCAGGCGGCGGGGCCGATGTTGATCGCGGCCGAGCCGGCGGGAATCGAGCGAGTCGGCGTCGGGCCGCCGTTGTCCGCGAGCGGGCGCAGGCCCGGATCCGCCTCGCGGTCGTTGCTCTTCGGCGCCCCGCAGCCGCTGTTGTTCTCGATCACGTTGAAGCCGCCCGAGGTCGCGCTGCCACCGGCCGCCGCGCACTCGGGGCCGCTGTCGGCCGTGTCGTCGGCAAGGATCGAGCTCGTCAGGGTGAGCGAGCCGCCGTAGCGGATCGCGCCGCCGACCCCGGTGCCGTCGCCGGTGGCGACGCTGTTGCCGGCGATCGTCGAGCGCTTGATCACGGCCTGGCCGCCGGCATCTATCGCTCCGCCGCCGCTGCCCGTCGCGGGCGTCGTGACGGTATTGCCGCTCAGCGTCGAGCTGTCGATCTGCAAGGCGCCGGTGCTCTCGATTGCGCCGCCGCCGAACGTCGCGGTGTTGTTCGTGAGGACGACGCCGTTCAGCGCAAGGCCGGTGGAGAAGCTCGCAATCGCGCCACCAAGGCCCGGGTCATCGATCAGCGAACCGGTGGCGTCACCCCCCTTCACCGTCAGGTTCGTCAGCACGAGCGGAGTCTGGGCGGTGAACGCCCGGTCGGCGATCGCCGATGCGTCGATCGTCGTCGACCCCTGCACTGAGGTGATCGTCAGCAGATCGTTCGGAGCTCTCGTCGACGTCGAGGCTGCCCGTGGCGTTCTCGAAGGAGCTCCGGACGGGCGCGATCGTCAGCGGATACGTGCCGGAGCCGAGCACGATCGTGTCGCTGCCGCTGCCCGCCGGGCAGCCGAAGCCGGCGCTGTCGGTGTTCGCCGCGGCGACCGCCTCGCGCAGGCTGCAGGCCGAATCGGCGGCGACCCCATCGGTCTTGGCTCGTGACGTTGATCGTTGCGGCGGCAGCGCTCGGCGCGAGGATGCCGGCGAGCGCCGCAGCGAGCACGGCTACCACCGACGGCAGGCGCCGTCGCAGCTGATCTGTTTGCTCACGTACCCACATCGGAAGAGGGCGCGTCGCCTGCCGCGAGCGCGCGTCGCCGCAGGGTACGGGGCTGCGTCCACCGGCGCAACCGCCGAGGGCCGACACTGCGACGACGGCGCACGGATGGGGCGCCGCGTGATAGCAAGCAGCACCCATGAGCAGCGAAGAGAGCCCCAACGGATACCTGAGCCCTGCCGTCGCCGGCAGCGGCGCGATCGCCGCCGGCCTCGCCGCAGCGGCCACGACGCTCGGGGAGGTGCGCCTGCTGGCGCGCTCCGACGAATCGGCCTGGCGAGCCGAGGAGCAGGTCGAGAAGCTCTGCCGGAAGCTCGAGGGCGGCGACGCCTCGAAGCTCAAGGTGACTACCGATCCGGGTGAGCTCGCCGGCTGCGATCTGATCGCCGAGGCGATCGTCGAGGACCACGACTCGAAGGTGACGCTGCACAAGACGCTCGCCGAGATTGCACCTGATGCCGACCTGGCAACGACCTCCTCGTCGCTCAACATCGGCCGGCTCGCGGCCGACGTCGGCGTGCCGGAACGCTTCTACGGCTTGCATGTCTTCAACCCCGTCACCCGGATGGCGCTGATCGAGCTCTGCCTTCCGGAAGAGCTCGGCGAGGGCGTCGGTGACCGCGCCCGTGCGTTCACGGCGGCGCTCGGCAAGACCGGGGTCGTCGTGCCCGATACAGCCGGCTTCGTCGTCAACCGGCTCCTCTTCCCCTACCTGTTCGACGCCGTCCGCTTCCTCGAGGCGAGCGGCATGGAGCCCGCCGACGTCGATGCCTGCATGACCATGGGCACGGGCCATCCGATGGGGCCGCTGAAGCTGCTCGACTTCATCGGTCTCGACGTCTCGGTCGCGATCGGCGACTCGCTGCTCGCCGAGAGCGGCGAGGCGTACCAGGGCCCGCCGGAGCTGCTGCGGACGATGCTCGCCGACGGCAAGCTTGGCCGCAAGAGCAAGTCCGGCTTCTACACCTACGACTGATCTGCTTCAGCGTCGTATCTAGGCGGCGGCGCGGCGGGTCTGCTGCTCGGCCTGCTCGCCCGAATCCGGCCTGTGGCGGGCGCGTCGGCCGCACAGGTCCCAGACGACGTCGGCCTCGCTGACGCCCTGCTCGGAGGCCGTCTGCTGAACGTCCTGCCAGGGGAGGCCGGCGTCCGGCAACTCGTCCCAGCGGGCAAGCTCGAGCGCGTCGAGAGCGCGTGACAGGGCGGGGCCGAGGTTGTCCTCGGAGCGCAGCAGGGCCTTCAGGACCTCGAGTTGCTTATCGCTCAATCGGACTTCCCACATAGCGGGCCCTCCTTCTTTTCGCCACCGATCACCGAAAGCTAGGCACGGACGCGGACGGAAGGCCACCCCGGAGAGCCCGGAAAGTGCGCCGATCCGCTCGCCCGCGGGCGAGCGGAATCAGCTCGAGCGCTCGCCGCCGGCGGTTGGGCCGGGGGCGCGGAGCGCGTGGATGCGGAGCGCGACGATCCGGTTCTCGCGCACCGATTCGACCCTGATCGCATGCCCGTCGGCGACGATCTCGTCGCCCCGCTTCGGCAGCCGGCCGAGCTCGTTGAAGACGTAGCCGCCGATCGAGTTGTAGGCGTCGGTCTCGACCGGGAGCTCGATCCCGGCGTCCTCGAGATCACCGAGCGATACGTGGCCGCGGACATACCAGTCGCCGTCAGTGAGCCGGCGGACGGAGTCGGCGCGTGGGTCGGTCTCGTCCTCGATCTCGCCGACGACCTCCTCGAGGATGTCCTCGACCGTGGCGATGCCGACCGTGCGGCCGTACTCATCGACGACGACGGCGATCGAGCTGCGCTGGCGCTGCAACTCGGCAAGCAGGTCGTCGAGCGGCTTCGTCTCGGGAACGATCGGGGCATCGCGGATCGCGGGCTCGATGGAGGCGTCGGCGCCGGCGTTCATGTACAGGCGCGCGACCGAGTTGTTGTGGACGATCCCGCGGACGCGGTCGGGGTTGTCGTCCTCGATCACGACGAGGCGGGTGTGGCCGGAGGAGACGCAGCGCTGCAAGGCGAGCTCGACGGTCGCCGAAGAGTCGATCGTGACGACGGCCGGGATCGGCGTCATCACCTCGCGCGCTTCCTGCTCGTGCAGGTGGAAGACGCCGGTCAGCATCGTCGCCTCGTTCTCCTCGATGTCACCCTGGCTGCCCGAGGTCTGGATCAGCGAACGCAGGTCCTCGACGTCGTGGTGCTCCTCGATCGACTCCGGGTTGATCCCGAAGAGGCGGACGAGCGAGTTCGAAGCCGTCGAGAGCCCCCAGGTGAACGGCGCCGAGATCAAGCGGAACCAGTGCAGCGGCCGGGCGACGAGCCGGGCGGTGCCCTCGGCGCGGTGGATCGCGACCATCTTCGGCACCTGCTCACCGACCGTGATGTGCAGGGCGGTCGCAATCGCGAAGGCGAGCGCCAGCGCGATCGCCGTCGCCGCCCCGTGGGCGAACGGCCCCTGCAGGGCCGGCTCGAGCAGCGCCGCGATCGCGGGCTCGCCGAGGAAGCCGATGCCCAGCGAGGCCATCGTGATGCCGAGCTGGCAGGCGGCCAGGTAGCGGTCGATCGCGTCGAGCTCCTTGAGCACGAGGTCGGCGCTGCGGACCCCGTCGGCGGCGAGAGTCTCGATCCGGCCCCGCCGGGTGCGCACGAGCGCGAACTCGGCGGCGACGAAGACGCCGTTGATGAAGACGAGCAGCAGTAGCGCGGCGAGCGCAAGCGCTGTCATCTACGCGGCCCCCCTCCTGCGGGGACCGAGCTGATACTTCGAGGATCCTCGTCGTCAGGCATCGGCGAGGAATTCAGGCTAGCAGCGGTCCGGGCCGATGCCGGCGCAGCCCCGACGGCGCTCAGGCAGCGGCCTCGATCCGCTCAGGCCCGCGGTGGAAGGGCGGGGTCCGATGCTTGAAGCCCGCGGGCCGCTTCGGGAGTCCGTAGTCGGTCGGCCCGCAGAGTCAGCGCCGCGGCCGCGCGCTCGCAGACGGCCGAGATCGTCAGCGACGGATTGACGCCGAGGCTCGTCGGGATCGCCGAGGAGTCCATGCAGAAGAGGCCCTCGTAGCCGAAGACCTCACAGCGGTGGCTGGTCACCCCGAGCCCGACGTCGTCGGCCATCCGGCAGCCGCCCAGCGGGTGGGCGACGTAGGCACCCTGGGTCTCGGTCAGCTCGAGGAAGCGGCCCATCCCCTTGCGCTCGACGATCGAGCGCATCGCCTCGTTGGCGGCCTCCCGAACGCGGGTCGACTGCGGCGAGAAGCTGTAGGTGAAGGTGCCGACCCCGATCGGGCCGCCGTTCGGCTGCACGTGGCTGCCGCCCTCCGGCGGCGCCACGTAGAAGGCACCGTCATTGGTGTCCTCGACCTGCGCCAGCAACTCGATGTGGCGGCTCCACGTCGACACCGAGCGCTTCTTCTGCCGCCCCCACCACGACGGCTCTCCGCCCGTCTTGCCACGGCCGTCGTCGTAGAGGAAGTTGGTCAGCTGGCTGAGGAAGATCTCCTGGAGGCTGAAGCGGGTGCCGTCGTGGCGGTGGCCGCGCTTGCCCGCGTAGAAGTCGTAGCTCATCGTCGTGATCGGCTTGCCCTTGTAGAAGTCGTCGTAGTCGAGGCCGAGCACCTGCCGGACCCGCTTGCGCGAGAACTCGGCGGCCGCGATGTGGTCGCCGTTCGAGCCGAGGTGCTTGCCGACGTGGGTCGAGAGCGAGGGCAGGGAGCGGCTGCGAGCGCATCAGGATCACGGGCGAGCCCATCGCTCCAGCGGCGAGGATCAAGACCTTGCAGTGGATCTCCTCGAACGATCCCGTCGCCGCCTTGCTCGCCGGATCGATGCGCGAGCCACGAACGATGTAGCGGTAGGGCCGCGCGTTCGTCGTCGCAACCGAGTCGACCTGATGCAACGGCCGCACCTGCACGCCACGCCGGACAGCGGCGCCCAGGTAGTTGGTCAGGACCGTGTTCTTGGCGCCGAAGATGCAGCCGGTGTGGCACCACTTCGCGTCCAGGCAGCGGCCGAAGTCGATCGCCACCGGTACGCGCTCGCATGTGTAGCCCGCGTCGTGCAGGGCTGCCGCCCACAGCCCACCCGACTTCGAGACCTCGTTCCAGCCCGGCTGGCGGACGCGCAGCGCCGCCTCGGCGCGGGCATAGAAGTGGTTCAGCGTCCGCCTGCTGAGCCGCCGCGGCCACATGCGCCGGGTCGGCCCGTCGGCCGGGTGGTGGTCGGTGCGCTCGAAGATCTCGCTCGGCGCCCGCAGCGAGGCGGCCAGGTAGAGGTTCGAGCCGCCGCCGACGAGGTTGCCGATCACGACCTGTGCCCCCTGGCCTTGGATCAGCCCGTAGACGTCGGAGAGGTGGCCGATGTCCATCGACTGGCGGAAGTCGTCGGGGCCGAAGTGGCGACCGCGCTCGAGCACCGCGATCCGGGCCGGGTCCTCGCCCGCGGCCTCGTAGAGCTCGGCAAGCCGCCAGGCGGCGATCGAGCCGCCGAATCCGGACCCGACGATGCAGACGTCGACACGCTCGGCCATCAGGGCAGCGAGCCACCCTTCGTGCGCTCGCGTGCCAGCCGGCGGCGGTAGGAGAAGTTCCGGTAGCCGTGCGGGGCGGTGCCGGGATGGCCCATGACCGCGAAGCCGACGGCGGTCCGGTCGGTGGCGTCGACCGTGTTCGCCGCCGCGCAGAAGGCGGTGAACGGGATCGCCGCCGCCGCCTCCCAGACCAGGCGGGTCGGATTCGAGAAGTCGAGCCCGGCGAGGCAGGCGGCCTGCCGGCGCTCGTAGTCGAGGCTGAGCATCGTCCCGCCGTGCGTCAGCGCGCGCGCTTCGAGCTCGGCGGCGAAGACGGGCGCGAGAGTCGCGAAGCCAATCCGCGGGTCGTCGGCGAGCAGCAGGGCGTCGGCCTCGAGCGCGCCCGGCTCCGGGTCCACGCCGAGGATCGCGCCGCGCGTGATCGGGTGGCCGAGCTGCGTGCGCGTCACCTTGCGACCGGGCAGGATCGTGTCGAAGAAGGGCTCGAGCGTCGCGTTCAGCGGCGGCGCGGCGGCTGCCGGCGGCGGGCCGGCGAGCTCGGCGAGCGTCGGCAGGGCGCCGGCGACGAGCGCCGCGAGACCGAGGCCGCCGGCGCCGCGCAAAAGCTGGCGGCGGGAGAGCTCGACCGCCAGGTCGTTGCGGATCGCGGCCGCGGGAAGCGGGCTGTCGGCGTCCTCCTCCACGAGCCGAACCTACCAGCGCCTCGGCCGCCCGGCTGCAGTTACCTTGGGGCGGATGGAGAGCGGATCGCGACAGCGGACCGGGCCTGCGGCGGCGCTCGCCCTGGCGGTGCTCGTCGCCGCAATCGCCGCCGCCACGCTGCCGGCGGCAGCCGCCGGGCAGGGGCTCGACCCGGTCGGCCCGTGGAACGGTGAGAACCCCTTCCGGTGCGAGAACCAGAACGTCGGCAAGGGGACCGACTTCCCCCACCCCGGCGCCGACCCCTTCTGCGTCGAGTTCGACAAGACCTCGCAGAACGTCACCGACTTCGGCATCGTCGACTTTCTCTCGAAGGAGCCGGCGCGGACGGCCGCCGCGACCAGCAAGTGCTTCTACTACCAGCAGGACCACTGGACCGGCTCGGTCGTCCAGGGCTCCGACCCCGAGCTGTGGCACTGGGACGGCAACTACTTCTTCGACCGCGCGAAGGGCGTCGGCGGCGTGCACCTCGCCAACTTCCGGATCGGCGGCACGCCGGTTGACATGACCCCGTACGTCCCGCCCCAGTACCGCCCCTACACGGAGCCAACGGGCGGCGGCGGCGCGATCGTGCTGCTCGAGACGGACCCGGATCCGACCTGCGGCGCGAAGGTCGATACACCCGCCGAGCGAGCGCACGTCTACCGCAGCGAGCCGCGCTATCGCGACTGCATCGCCCCCGGCGGCCGGATCCGGCACCGGCGGGTCGGCAAGGCCCGGCTCGGCATGGAGGCCGCCGAGCTGCGCAGGCGACTCGGGGCGCCGCGACGCCGCCACGGCGGGTCAGCACGCTGGTGCGTGATCGGCGGCTCAACCCTGCGGGTGAGCTTCCGTGCGCGGCGCCCGGGCTCCGGCGGCGGCCGCGGCGGCGCGCCGAGGGGCGCCGCGCTGATCCGCACCGACAACCCGGGGCTCGAAGTGCGCGGGGTGGGCGTCGGTACCCGAAAGGCTGAGGCAGCCCGCCGATTGGGCCTCAGCCGCGCGGTGCGCCACGGCCACACGCGGGTCTATGCGGCCGGCGTCGTCAGGCGGCGGAGCGAGCTGCTGGTAGGCGTGCGGAAGGGCACGGTGCGGTGGCTCGGCCTGGAGGACCCGACGAGGGTGCGCACGGGCGAGCGCCTACGCAACCTCCTCCGAAACTCCAGCTGACGGAGCCTCGCCTGACCATCGTTCCGCCCGGCAGCAGCACCCCGCTGCCGTGCGCCCCGATAGATGGCACATCGACCACCGCCCGCGGTAGTGAATGTTCCACCTGTCCGCCCCGGAGAGGCGTCAACCGCTCGCGGACGGCGCGCGGCGGTACCGTGCCCGGCGTGGACCAGCACGAGACCCCGTACCTGGACGCGCTCCTCGAGCGCGCACGCAGCAATCCCGGCCGCTTCCACATCCCCGGCCACAAGGGCGGCACCGGCGCCAGCCCGAAGCTGATCGAGGCCGTCGGCGAGCAGGCCCTGCTGCTCGACCTACCGGCCGGGCTCGAGGGCATCGACATCGGGCCGGACCCGCTCGCCACCCCGTTCCAGCAGGCGCAGCAGCTTGCCGCCGAGGCCTGGGGCGCGCGCCGAAGCTGGTTCCTCGAAAACGGCGCCTCGGGAGGCAACCACGCGATCTGTATCGCCCTCGCCCACCTCGGCGACGCCGCGATCGTGCAACGCAACGTCCACTCCTCGGTGATCGACGGGCTCGTCCTCAACGGCATGCGGCCGTTCTTCGTCGCGCCGGAGCTCGACGTCGACATGGGCGTCGCCCACTGCCTGACCGCTGAGGCGCTCGAGCGCTCGCTGGCAAAGGCGCCGGATGCGGTCGCCGTCTTCGCCGTCTCTCCCACCTACTTCGGGGCGGTCGCCGACGTCGCCGCGCTGGCCGAGGTCGCGCACGCCCACGGTGTGCCGCTCGTCGTCGACGAGTCCTGGGGCGCACACCTCGCCTTCTCCGACGCGGTGCCGGCAAACGCCCTCGCCTGTGGAGCCGACGTCGTCCTCAACTCGGTCCACAAGCTCGGCGGCAGCCTGACCCAGTCGGCTGTCGTCCACGTCGCTTCCGACCGCCTCGACGAGCGCGTCCTCGACCGCTCGGTGACCCTGGTCGAGTCGACGAGCCCGAGCGGTCTGCTGACGGCCTCGCTCGACGCCGCCCGCAGCTACGCGGCGACGGAGGGGCCGACGCTGTTGCCGAAGACGGTCGCCGGGCTGGCCGAGCTGCGCGAGCAGATCCGCGCAATCAAGGGTATGGACGTGCTCGACGAGTCGATCGCCGAACACGCCAGCGTCTTCGCCTGGGATCCGCTGCGGCTGACGATCGACGTGCGCCGCACCGGCGTCACCGGGCACGCGATCGCGACGCTGATGCAGGAGCGGCACAACATCTGGTTCGAGCTCTACGCGGAGAACGTCGTCGTCGCCGTCTTCGGCATCGGCGAGGACATCGCCGCCTCCGGCGCGCGGCTGCTCGCGGGGCTGCGCGACGCCTCCGACGAGCTCAACGTCGCCGGCGAGGTGCGCGCTGTGCAGTTCGCTCCGCCGCCACCCTGGGGGCCGACGGAGATGACCCCGCGCGAGGCCTTCCTCGGGCCCGCCGAGTCGGTCGGCTTCGACGCCGCCGAAGGGCGGATCGCCGCCGAGTCGCTCGCCGCCTACCCGCCGGGTGTGCCGAACGTCCTCCCCGGCGAACGGCTGACCCGGGCCACACTCGACTACATCGCCGACTCGCTCGCCCACGGCGGTCAGGTGCGCGGCGCCAGCGACCGGAGCCTGCAGACCGTGCGGGTGGTGATCGAGTGAGCGAGCGCCCGCTGCCGCCATGGGGCACCGACTCCGAGTACGGGCGCCTCCACGACGTGCTGCTCTGCCCGCCGGTCAACTTCCGCTGGGGCGCGACCAGCGTGATCTCGAAGGCAACGCTGGCCTCCGGGAGGCAGTTCGAGCCGGAGACCGCCCTCGGCCAGCACGCCGAGATGGTCTCCGCTTACGAGACGGCCGGCGTCGAGGTTCACTGGCTCGAACCGGACGACGCCCTCCCCTACCAGGTCTTCGCGCGCGATTCGAGCGTCGCCACGCCGCTCGGCCCGATCGTCTCCCAGCTCGCTCAGCCCTGGCGCCGCGGCGAGTACGCAGCCGTGATCCGCTTCTACGAGTCGGCCGGGATCCCGATCCACGCGATGGTCACGGCGGGGACGCTCGAGGGCGGCGACGTGATCATCGTCGAGCCCGGGCGCGTGCTGATCGGGAACGGCGAGGAGCGCAGCGACCAGGCGGGCGCAAATCAGGTCGCCGGGATCTTCGAGGAGATGGGCTGGGAGGCGCGGATCGAGGCGATACCGAGCCACTTCGTTCACATCGACGTGCTCGTCTCGATCCTCGCCCCGAAGCTCGCCGCCGTCTGCGTCGAGGCCGCGAGCACGGGTCTCGTCGGCTGGCTCCGCGACGCAGGCTTCGAGATCCTCGAGGTCGCCGTCGCCGACGCCTTCGGGCTCGGCGTGAACGCGATCTCGCTCGGCGAGCGACCGGGTGATCTCCACTCGGCGCTCCGCGGAGCTGAACGCGCAGTTGCGCGCCCGTGGGCTCGAGGTCTTCGATCCGGACCTGGAGATGTTCACCCTCGGTGGCGGCGGCGCCCACTGCCTGGCGCAGGCACTGCGGCGCGAGCGGATCGGAATCTGATGCCGCTGCCCGGGGTGCCCCCGATCGACGCCGAGGCGGTCATCGCCGACCTCGAGGAGCTCGAGCGGCTGACCGGCGGCCGCCGCGACGGTGGGGCGCGGCGGATCGCGTGGACCGAGGAGTGGCGAGGCGCCCGGGAATGGCTCACCGCAAAGCTCGGCGAGCTCGGCCTCGAGCCGGAGGTCGACGAGGCCGGCAACCGCTGGACGACTCTCCCGGGTACCGACGAGGCGCGCCCGGCACTCGGCGTCGGCTCGCACCTCGACTCCGTTCCCGAGGGCGGCTGGCTCGACGGCGCGCTCGGCGTCACGGCGGCGCTCGGGGTGGTGCGCGCCTGGGCGTCGGCCGGCGCGACCCCGCCGCGCGCGCTGACCCTGATCGAGTGGGCCGACGAGGAGGGCTCGCGGTTCGGTCGCAGCCTCTTCGGCAGCAGCGCGGTCAGCGGCTCGCTGGCCCCGGCGGACGTCGAGGGCTTCATCGACGCGGAGGGAAACGCGATCGCCGAGGTGCTCGCGGGCAACGGCGTCGAGCTCGGCTCGATCGGGGCCGCCGCGGCGCGGCTCGGCTCGATCGATGCCTACCTCGAGCTCCACATCGAGCAGGGCCCCGTGCTCGAAGCGGACGGGCTTCCCTGCGCCGCCGTCTCCGGCTGCGTCGGCGTCGAGCGGTTCGCGCTCACGTTCGGCGGCCGCGCCTCGCACGCGGGAACGACGCCGATGGATGTGCGCCGCGACGCGGGCCTCGCCGCGGCGAACGTCGCGCTGGCGGTCGAGCGCATCGCCGCCGATGCAGGTGGCGTCGGGACGACCGGGGAGTTGCGCCTCGAGCCCGGGATCGTCACCGCCGTCGCCGGCGAGGCGGAGCTCGCCGTCGACCTTCGCCATGACGACGCCACCGTGCTCGCCTCGATGCGCAAGGCCGTGACGGAAGTCGCCGGCCGGGTCGCGGAAGAGCGGAGCTGCTCGCTGGCGGAGCGGCCGATCTGGGCCATCGCCCCGATCCCGTTCGACGCCGACCTCGTCGCGGCCGCGGCCCACTGTTGCGCCGAGCAGGGCGGCGCTCGGAGGCCGATGCGCTCGGGCGCCCTCCACGACGCCGCCGAAATGGCGCGCCACGTGCCCGTCGCCATGGTCTTCAGCTCCTCGATCGGCGGCGTCTCCCACAACGCGATCGAGGACACCGAACGCGACGACCTGCTCGCGGCGATCCGGGCCTTCGGCGAGCTCGCCGGGATTGCGCTGGTACGCGACACGGCGCACGACGAAGGCGCTTGACGACAGCGATAAGTTCGGTGCCTTGGAAGCCGCCGGGATTCCATTGGGGGAGGCCGACGCACGACCGCCGGAGGCGGGCGGTGGATCGAAGGGGCTGAAGGCAGGGACCGTCGGCTTCCTCGACGGGCTCGCGATCGGCCTCGACTCGACCGCACCCGCCTACTCACTCGCCGCGGTGCTCGGCACGGTCGTCGTCGGCGTCGGCGTGCAGGCGCCCGCCGTGCTCGCCGTCTCCTTCATCCCGATGTTCCTGATCGCGGGCGCCTTCTTCTACATGAACAAGGCCGACCAGGACTGCGGTACGTGCTTCGCCTGGGTCTCGCGGGCGCTCGGCCCGACGCCGGGCTGGCTCGCGGGCTGGGCGATCTTCGTCACCGGCGTGCTCGTCATCGGCTCGCTCGCCGACGTCTCCGCCTATTACATCTTCGACTTGCTCGGTCTCGACGGGCTGCGCGACTCGCGCACGGCGGTGGTGATCTTCAGCGTCCTGATCATCGCCGTGATGACGGCGATCTGCGTGATCGGCACCGAGCTGTCGGCCGCCGTGCAGCGGGTCATGGTCCTCGCGCAGGTCGGGACGCTGCTGCTCTTCGTGGTCGTCGCGACGATCCGGTTGATCCTCGGTGACGTGCCCGCCGCCTCGATCGATCCCTCGCTCAGCTGGCTCAACCCGTTCGCAATCGACGACTACTCGGCACTGCTCTCCGGGATGCTGATCTGCGTCTTCATCTACTGGGGCTGGGAGAGCGCCGTCAACCTCACCGAGGAGTCCAACGACAGCGCCCGCGCCCCCGGGCTTGCCGGACTGCTCAGCACGCTGATCCTGCTCGTCACCTACATCACCGTGGCGATCACCGTGATCGCCGTCGCCGGCCTCGCCGTCGTCGATCGCTATGCCAACGATGCCGGCCTGCTCGGCGCGGTCGCCAAGGACGTGCTCGGGCCGTTCTCGTTCCTGGTCGTGCTCGCGATCATCACCTCGGGACTCGCCTCGACGCAGACGACCGTGCTCCCCTCCTCGCGGACGTCACTTTCGATGGCGACCGCAGGCGCCTTCCCCAAGGTCTTCGCCCGGATCCATCCGCGCTTCGGGACGCCCGACTTCGGCACGATCACGATCGGGGCAGTTGCCACCATCTGGTACGTGATCGCGAGCGCGATCTCGAGCAACTTCCTCAACGACTCGCTCTCGGCGCTATCGCTGATGATCGCCTTCTACTACGCGCTCACCGGCATCGCCTGCGCGGTCTACTGGCGCCACGAGCTGACCCGCTCGGTGAAGAACTTCCTGCTGATCGGCGCCGGCCCGCTGATCGGCTCGGCGATCCTCACCTACCTCCTCTACGAGTCAGTGCTCGATCTCGCCGACCCGGCGAACTCCGCCAGCGGCACCTCCGTGCTCGGCGTCGGCATGCCGCTGGCGATCGCAATCCTCTTCACGGGCCTCGGCGTCGCCTCGATGCTCGCCTGGCGGTTCAGCGAGGGGGCGGCCTTCTTCCGCCGGCGTGGCGGCCAGGCGGTGCCGGTCGAGATCGCACGCGGACCCGACGCTGCCCGGCCCGAGGCCGGAGCCGCGGTTCAATAGCCTGCCCCGCATGGGCTTCTTCGAGCGCGTCGCCGACCTGCCGATCGAGATCGACTCCTACGAGCTCACTGAGCTCGACAAGACGTTCCCCTCGGGCTTCACCCGCCCGTCGACGCTGATCACGCTGCGCGGCGGCGGTGCCGAGGGCCGCGGCGAGGACGTCGTCTACGACGAGCTCGACCACATCGCCCACCGCGACAAGGGACCGGTTCACGATCTCTCCGGCCCCGCCAACCTCGGTGAGCTCTGCGAGCTGATCGGCTCCCTCGACCTGTTCGAGGGGGCGCCGCCGGTGCGGGACTTCTCGCGCCTGTACCGGCGCTGGGCCTACGAGAGCGCCGCCCTCGACCTGGCGCTGCGCCAGGCGGGCAAGCCGTTGTGGGAGGTCGTCGGCCGCGACGTCGCGCCGCTCAACTTCGTCTGCTCGGTGCGCGCCAACGCGGTCGAGGACTCCGGCGGCGACGCCGCCAAGGTGCTGAAGCCGATCACCGACCGGATCGAGAAGTACCCGGGGATCCGCTTCAAGCTCGACCCGCAGCCCGACTGGGACGAAGAGGTGATCTCCTACCTGCTCGAGAGCGGCACGGTCGACTCGCTCGACCTCAAGGGTTGCTACGCCGGCACGCCCGTCGACGTCGAGGCGGGTCCGGACTTCTACGAGCGCTTCGCGACCGGTTTCCCCGATGCGTGGCTCGAGGACCCGAAGATGACGCCACGAGACGATTCCGGTGCTCGAGCCGCACAGGGAGCGGATCACCTGGGACGCCCCGATCCACTCGGTCGCCGACATCGAGGCGCTCACCTGGAAGCCGAAGATCGTCAACGTCAAGCCCTCGCGGATCGGCGGCCTGCAATCGCTCAGCGAGGCCTACGAATACTGCGAGCGCGAGGGGATCGGCGCCTACGGCGGCGGCCAGACCGAGCTCTCGGTCGGCCGCGATCACATCCAGTACCTGGCGGCGATGATGCACCCGACGACGCCGAACGACGTCGCTCCGCGCGGCTACAACGAGACCGACGTGCCCGACGACCTGCCCTCGAGCCCGCTCGAGCTGCGGCCGCTCGCCGCGGGCTTCGGCCTCGAAGCCGTCTGAGGCGCACCGGACCGCATCCCGGCGGCCCGGGACGGGTTACCTAATCCGGAATCTCCGCTAGGTTCGGCGCATCCGGCGCCGGGAGCGCGGCGCAACAACTCCGATCGTCAGGAGCGAAACCGCATGTCAGAGAAGTCGTTCGTTGAGCTGCTGAACGAGCAGGTGGGGCACGAGTTCGCCGCCCACCAGCAGTACGTGGCGATCGCCGTCTATTACGACTCCGAGACGCTTCCGCGGCTCGCCGGCTTCTACTACCGGCAGGCGATCGAGGAGCGCAACCACGCCATGATGCTCGTCCAGTACCTGCTCGACTCCGACCAGGCGCCGACGATCCCCGCAGTCGAGGCGCCGCAGACGAGCTTCGACGACATCGTCGCGCCCGTCGAGCTGGCGCTCGCCCAGGAGAAGCGCGTCACCGGGCAGATCAACGCGCTCGCCGGTCAGGCGCGCACCGAGGGCGACTACCAGGGTGAGCAGTTCATGCAGTGGTTCATCAAGGAGCAGACCGAGGAGGTCTCGACCGCCTCCGACCTGCTCAAGGTCGTGCAGCGGGCCAAGGACAACCCGCTCCTCGCCGAGGAGTACCTCGCTCGCGAAACGCTCGGTGACGCCGGCGCGGACCCGACTGCGCCGGGCGCGGCCGGAGGGGCGCTTTGAGCTTCGCGACGGGGGACGGGGGCGAACGCCGCGGCGGTTTCAGCCGGCGCGGGCTGATCGGTGCCGGCGCGGCGGCCGGCGGCGGCCTGGCCCTGGGCGGTCTCCGCAACCCGCTCGCGGCGAGCGCCGCGAAGCGCAAGCGGCACCGCGACGTGATCGTCATCGGCGGCGGCCTCGCCGGGCTCAGCGCTGCGCGCGAGTTGCGCAAGCAAGGAGCCTCCGTCGCCGTGCTCGAGGCGCGCGGGCGGGTCGGCGGGCGCACGCTCAACAAGAAGCTCGGCAAGGGCAAGGTCGTCGAGATCGGCGGCCAGTGGGTCGGCCCCACGCAGGACCACGTGCTCAGCGCGATCGACGATCTCGGCCTCGACACCTTCAAGACCTACGTCGACGGCAAGAACGTCTACTACCGGAACGGCGCCAAGCAGCTCTACTCCGGCACCATCCCGCCCGTCTCCGCCCCTGTGCTCGGTGACATCGCAGTTGCGATCAACACGATCAACCAGCAGGCCGCGACGGTCCCGGTCGACTCGCCATGGGACGCGCCCGAGGCGGCCAAGTGGGATGCGCAGACCTTCGAGGACTGGAAGCTCGAGCACATGAGCACGCAGGAGGGACGCGACCTGATCGATCTCGCCTTCGCCTCGGTGTTCGCCGCCGAGCCGCGCGACGTCTCGCTGCTCTACGCCCTCTACTACGTCGCCGGTGCTGCAGGTGACTTCAACCTGCTGATCAATACCACCGGCGGCGCCCAGGAGAGCCGCGTCGTCGGCGGCTCGCAGAAGATCTCGATCGAGATGGCAAAGCGGCTCGGGAAGGCGGTGCGCCTGAGCACCGCGGTCCGCACGATCCGCGATCGTGGCAAGCACGTCGAGGTCCGGGCCGGCAAGCAGACCTGGGTCGGCAAGCGGGTGATCAACACGCTGCCGCCGGCGCTCAACCCGACGATCCGCAACCTGCCGGCGCTGCCGGCCGACCGGATGCAGCTCGAGCAGCGGGTGCCGATGGGCTCGGTGATCAAGTGCCTCGCGGTCTACGACCACCCCTTCTGGCGCGACATGGGGCTGAGCGGCATGGCGACCTCGACGACCGGACCGGTCAAGCTCACCTACGACAACTCGCCGCCCGACGGCTCCCCGGGGATCCTGCTCGGCTTCATCGAAGGCCAGGAGGCGCGGAAGTGGGTCAAGAAGTCCGAGCGGGCGCGGCAGGAGGCCGTGATCGGCTGCTTCGAGCGCTACTTCGGCCGCCAGGCCCGGGTCAACCTGCGCAGCTACATGGAGAAGTCCTGGGCCTCGGACCGCTGGAGTCGCGGCTGCTACGTCGGCGTCATGCCACCCGGCGTGCTGACCGGCTACGAGGACGCGTTCCGCGAGCCGATCGGCGGCATGCACTTCGCCGGCACCGAGACGGCCACGGAGTGGCCCGGCTACATGGACGGCGCGATCCAGTCCGGACAGCGCGCCGCGGGCGAGGTCAGCGGCTCGCTGTAGCCGGCCGCCGGCTCATCTGCACCCAGCTCTGGTGCCGATACGCACGAACTCAACGCCGATCCTGTAGGGTCCGAGGCAGGAGATGTTTTCCCCTGGGGAGGGGAGGAGGAGAGTCACGAAACGCCCGCCGCAAGGCGGGCGTTCGTGTTTCGGACTCCAGCTCGGCGGCGATGCCAGGGAGCGGACGGGAGCGACGGGACTCGAACCCGCGACCTCCGGCGTGACAGGCCGGCGCTCTAACCAACTGAGCTACGCCCCCGGGAGGTGCCCTCCAGGGCCCGGGACGTGCCCGGGGCGGGCGATTATGGCACGGCGCGCCCGGTCGAATAGGGTCAGCCGGGCATGAAGCTGCTCAGCTACCGGAGCGAACGGGGCGTCCGCGCGGGCGCCCTCGTCGACGGACACATCATCGACGTCTGGGATGCGCTCGAAAGCTCGTGGGCGCCGGGCGAGGGACCGGGACCGCAGCCCCTGCCGACAGGGCTCCGGGCCGTCCTCGAGACCCACCCGCAGGACGATGTGGCGGCCGCCGTCGCGGCAGCCGAGGCGGGGCCGCCGCTGATCGACGTCGAGCTGCTGCCGCCGATCACCGACCCGCAGAAGATCGTCTGCGTCGGCCTCAACTACGCCGCGCACGCCGCCGAGGCGGGCCTCGAGCCACCCTCCTCCCCCACCTTCTTCGCCAAGTTCGCCAACGCGCTCGCGGCGCCGGGTGCCGCGGTGCCGCTACCGGCGGCGAGCACCAAGGTCGACTACGAGGCCGAAGTCGCCTTCGTGATCGGCAACCGCGCACGCCGGCGTCGCCGTCGAGCGACGCCCTCGGCCACGTCGCCGGCTACACGCTGCTCAACGACCTCTCGGCTCGTGATCTGCAGTTCGCGACGCCGCAGTGGATCCCGGGCAAGGTCTTCGACGGCAGCGCTCCCTGCGGGCCCTACCTCGTCACCCCCGACGAGGCCGGGCCCGCCGACGGCATCGGCATCGCCCTCGACTTGAACGGCGAACGCATGCAGGAGTCCGACACGGGCGATCTGATCTTCGGCGTCGCCGAGCTCGTCGCCCACCTCTCGACGCTGATGACGCTCGAGGCCGGCGACATCGTCTCGACCGGCACGCCGTCCGGCGTCGGCTCGACCCGCGATCCGCGCGTCTGGCTCGCGGCCGGCGACGAGATCGTCGTCAGCTCGCCACAGCTCGGCGAGCTCAAGACGACGATCGCCGCCTGAGCGTCACCTCACCGGAGAGCGCAGGCCGCGGCCTGCGGCGCCGGCCCGGCTCAGTGCTTGTGGTGGCGGCCGTGGTGCTTGTGGTGGCGGTGGTGCTTGTGCTTGACCACGAGCTTGACCCGCTCCTTGGTCTTGCCGGCCGTCAGCGTCGCCCGCTTGGCCTTGCCCTTGCGGACGGCCTTGCGGTAGCGCTTGGCGATCTTCACCGTCACCTTCGACGACTTGCCCGCCGCGACCGAGTAGGGGCTGCTGCCGAGCGTCACCGGCTTGGCGGCGCCGTGGCGCGACTTGATCCTCGCGCGCAGCGTCACGGTGCCTGCGCAGGTGCCACCGCCGGTGCAGGAGAGCTTCAGGCTCGCCGTCTTGCCCCTCGCGGAGACGTGACTCGCGCTCGACGTCGCGACCAGCGGCGTGCCGCCACCGCCGCCACCGCCACCGCCGGTGCTGCCGGCGGCACGGGCGACGTGGATCGTGGCCGAGTCGCTGTCGTTGCTGTGGTCGGGGTCGAAGGTGGTCGTCGCGACCGTCGCCGTGTTGACGATCGGCAGCAGCTCATCCAGCGGCGGGCCGGTCTCGATCGAGATGCACTCGAGGTCGAGCGTCACGTTGACCGCGTGGTCGTTGCCGTTCCACAGGTCGAAGTCACGGTTGATCGGCTCCGGCACGCTGCCGAGCGGGACGACGCCCGGCGGCAGGTCGTAGGTGCCGACGATGCCTTCGTAGCCGGTCGGGCAGCTGACCCGCAGCTGGTTCGTGCGGCCGGGCTGGATCGTGAAGGTCTGCTCGACGTGCTTGAACGTGAACGCGTGCACGTGCGGCGGTGTGCCGCCGAGGCCGGTCGTGTTGAGCAGCTTGCGCAGGCTCAGCTTGACCTTCGTGCCCGGGTCGGTGACGTCGACGGTGAACTTCCAGCCGCCGCTCGACCGGCTCGCTGCCGACGAGGCGGGCGCCGCCGGAGAGCACCTCGATGCCCTGCGCGACCGCGTGGTGCTGATCGTCGACCGGGATCGTGAAGTCGTAGCGGCCCGGTGCGAGCGTGCCGCTCGTCGTCGTTGCCAGGCTGCCGACGTCGAGCGGGTGCTCGCCGTCATCGGTCTTCTGCGGCAGGCAGGTCACGTGCGGGCGGATCTGCGCCTGGCCGCTCGTGTCGTTGCGGACCGTGAAGCGGTAGGTGTCGAGCGAGATCGAGCTCGCCTGCAGGACATGGACGTCGGCGGGCGAGTTGCCCTGGTCGACGTCGACGACCTGGACGGCGCCGTCGGCGGCGATCCCACCGGGGCAGGTGACGTTGACCGTCCGGGTCTCACCGGCCTGGAGGGTCACGTACTGCTCCTGCTTGCTGACGGTGATCTTGTGCGTCTCGCCGCTGTTCGGCGAGGGCGGGTTGCCCTTCGCCTTCATCTTCACCGTCGCCGTCGCGTTCGCGCCCGGCGCGAGCGATCCGAAGTCGCAGTGGACGTGGCCGGCCGACTGGCTGCACTGCGGCGTCGGCGAGACCGAGACGAAGGTCAGGTCGGTCGTCGGCAGGTCGTCGTCGATGGTCACGTTCGCGGCCGTCGAGGGTCCCCCGTTGTGGGCCTTGAGCGTGTAGGTGACGATGTCGCCGCCCTCGTAGTTGCCGTGGTCGGCCGTCTTCGTGATCGAGACGTCAGCCGTCGGCTTGACCGTGTTCGGCGCATCGCTGTGGTTGTTGGAGGGGTTCGTGTCCGTCGTCGTCGTCGTCACGTCGGCGCCGTTGGTGATCGACGTCGTCCGCGCCGGGTCGAGCTTCGCGGTGACGTGCACCGTGCGGGTCGCGCCCGGAGCGAGCGTGCCGTAGTTGCAGGTGATCGTCTGGCCGACGACCGAGCAGTTGCCCGAATCGTCCTGAGAGACGAAGGTCAGGTAGCCCGGCAGCGTGTCCGTCATCTTGCTGTTCTGCGCGTCCGAGGGACCGTTGTTCTTGGTCACGATCGTGTACGTCAGGTTCGTGCCCGGGACGATCGGGTCGTGGTCGGAGGTCTTGTTGACCTGCAGGTCGGCCTTCGTCGAGACGTTGAGCGAACCGGTGTCGGTCTTGTCGGTCGGCACCTCGTCCGCGTGCGTGGAGGCGGTGTTGACCAGATGCGCGTTGTTGGCGACGCTGGCGTCGACGGTGACCGGCACGGTGATCGTCACCGTGGCGCCCGGACCGAGCGTGGCGACCTTCCAGTCGATCGTCTGACCCGCGGCGCCGGTCTCCGAGAAGCCGGCCGAGGGTGAGGCGGTCGCGCTGCCGGCCGCGTAGTGCAGGCCCGGGTCGAGGACGTCGTGGACGACGACGTTGTGCGCGGTCGAGTGCGCGTCGGTGTTCGTCACCTTGACCGTGAAGCTCGAGGCCTGGCCGGCGGTGGCGCTGCCGTTGTCCGGCGTCTTGTCGATCGACAGGTTCGGCTTGGCGACGGTCAGGCTGACGTTGTCGCTGGGCCCCGTGTAGTCGCGGTAGCCGCCGTCGGCGTACTTCGCCGGCGGCACGCCGTGGTAGTGGCCGACGGAAGCGGTGTTGTCGATGTGCTGACCCGCGGTCAGCGCGGTCGCCGGCGGCACATCGGCGGTGTAGGTGAGGGTCACGGTCTCGCCGGGGTTGATCGGCCCGTCGATGTGCCAGCTCATCGTGTGGTCGCCGGCCGACCAGGTCTTCGTCGCGTGTCACGCCGGGGGGCAGCGAGCCGTTGTTGACGTTGGTCAGCACCGCGTCGGGCTCGTCGTTGACGTCGGCGTCGTAGGCCGGCGAGGCGCCGGTGTTCTTGACCTTGATCGTGTAGGTGATCTGTCGTTGCCCTCGACGTAGGTGCCGGGGCTCGACGACTTGTCGATCGTCAGCTTCGGCTCGACCAGGCTGGTGCTGACCGAGCCCGACTTGGTCACGGTGCTGCCGCCTGATCGGTGTAGCTGAGCGTGGCGGTGTTCGGCAGCGAGCCGCCGCCGGCGTTCGCCGCGACGTCGTTGACGCGGACGCTGAAGTGGAGGACGAGCTGCACGGCGTGCCCGGTGTTGTTGGTGTACGGGCTCGGGAAGCGTGGCGAGGATCGTGTTCGCCGGCGACTCGGTGACCGCGACGCCTCCCGTCGGCAGCGGCTGACCGTCGAGCGTGCAGGCCGTCGCGCAGAGGCTGCCCGGAACGAGCGTCTGGCGCGAGCCCAGCGCGTCGGTGACCTTCGGCGTCCCGTACAGCGTCGTGTTCGCGGGGATCGTGGTCGTCACCGTGTAGTCGATCGTCTCGCCGATCGTCGCCTGCGAGGCGGCGTTGTTGCCGGTGTCGGTGATCGACGTCGTTCGCGTCTTCGCCACGGACGAAGCGGTCGTCTTCACCTTCGAGGTGTCCTCAGCCTTCGGCACGTTGGCGGCGGGCAGGCTCGTGTCCTTGACCGTCGGGTTGTCCGGGATCAGCTGGTAGGGCTGCCCGTCGTTGGTCGTGTACGTGTACTCGACGACCGCGGCCGTGTTGGTGAAGGTCTGGTCCGGGCTCAGGCCCGAGCGGGTAGTGGACCGTGTAGGTCAGCGTCTTCGTCGCGCCCGGCCGCGAGCGACAGGCCCGGCCACTTGACGATGTTGTCGGCCGAGTCGCAGGCACCGCCGTCGGAGATCGAGGCGCCGTCGACGTCGGAGCAGGTAGGGTCGGGTTGGTCGGCAGCTTGTCCCAGACGCGGACGCCCGGTGAGGTCGTCGGTGCCAGGGTTGGTGACGTCGACCCGGTAGGTGACGTCATGGCCGCCGCCGTCGATCGAGTTGTTGTCGTAGTTCGGCCCGTGGACCGTGCCGCTGTCGACCTGCTTGACGCCCTTGGTCAGCGAGATCGGCGGCACCTTGAGCTTGAAGTCGGTCTTGTCGCGCAGCGGGAAGGCGGTGCCCGCGGTGTTCTCGTAGGAGAACTTCATCAGGTTGCCCTCGACGTCGCCGGAGCTGTGGCCGCTGGGCGAGCCGACGGTGCTCTTGAAGGTGACCTCGAAGACCTGGCCGCCGTGGTCGACGTCGTCGGTCGTGCCGATCGACCAGTCGAGGCGGCCCTCACTGGTCGTGTCGGGCTCGGCAGGTACGGGGCCGCCGAGGCCGAGCCGCCGACCGGGACCGTGTCGTTGGCGGTCGTCTGCGCGGAGCCGGGCACGTAGCTGATCCCGTTCGGGAGGATGTCGAAGACGTCCTGGCTGGTCGTGTTCAGCTTCTGCGGGAAGTCGAGCCGCAGCTTCCAGCAGATCTGATCGCCGGGCTCGTAGGTCGGGACGGTCTTGCCGTAGTCGGCATCGCACGAGGTCGTTGCAGTCCCCGGAGGCGGGCAGGTGCGCGGCGACCGTCTTCTCGAGGACCGGGCCGCTCGCCGCCTTGCCGGCCGCGGAGACGTCCGTGTCGGCGACGCCGTCGACCTCGTCGTGGTCGATCTTGTTGCCGTCGGAGCCGTTGATGACGAAGTCGATGCCGCTCGTGTCGACGGCGTTGCTGACGCTGTCCTTGGAGAGGATCGGCGTCGGCGTCCTGGTAGTTCGACTGGTAGTGGTCGCGGGTCCGCGAGTAGAAGGTGATCTGGTGGGTCGAGCTCGGCGCGAAGTGGGCGAGCGCCGGATCGGTCGTCTTGTCCCAGTAGATGTCGTAGGTGCCGTTCGTCTGCTCGGTGACGCTCGTGTAGTCGTGGTTCGGCGTCTTGCCGGCGACCGGGTCGCACTCGCTCTTCTGATCGGAGGCGTTCTCGTAGTTCTGGCTGCCGAGCGGGCAGAGGCCGTTCGGGAGCACGTCGTGGACGACGACGTCGTCGACCGTCCGGTACTCGGAGGTCTGCAGGTTCAGCGTCCACTTGGTGATGTCGCCCTGCTCGAGCGTGCCGATGTCGCGCGACTTCTGGATCGCGATGTCCTCGGCGGTCCGCAGCAGCGTGCCCTCGTCGGAGACGGACTTGCCCGGCTTCGAGGGCGCCTGGTAGGTGCCGGCGACGATCGCGCCGTTGAGCAGCGGCTGCTCGTCGTAGGTCTCGGGGCCGCTGTTGTTGTCGAGATTGGCGGTCTGGGCGCCGGTCGTGTTCGGGGCCGTGCCGGTCGCCGGCCGCGGCGCCGTTCCAGTCCATCGTGTTCTCGCGGATCGGGATCGCGGCGCCGTAGGTCAGCGTCCGCGTGCCGTCGGGGGCGAAGTCGCCGATGTCGTTCCACTTGACGTGCGTGTAGACGCCGGCGGGCAGCGGGCCGGTGCCGTCGGGATCGAGCGTAGACGGTCTCGACCAGATCAGGCGCGACGCAGTTCTCTGCCGCGGTCGGGTGGCTGACGGTGATCGGGCCCGAGCCCTTGTACTCGTTCGTGCTGCCCGGATTGGTCGGCGCGTCGGTCGTGTGGTCGGCGGTGCCGGCGCAGCCGAGGAACTCGAGCCCGGCCGGGATGTAGTCCTCGAGCGAGACGCCGTTCGTCGGGTTGACCCCGTTGTTGGTGACCTTGAGCGTGTAGACGGTCTGGTGGTCGTGCAGGCCGCGCGGGATCTCGCCCTCGGGGTGCGGCTCGGACTTGGCGACCTTGATCGCGGTCAGCTGCGTGACGGTCGACTGCTCCGCCTTGCCCGTGTAGGTGCCGGCGCCGGGGCCGACCGGGTTGCCGAGGCTGTCGAAGTCGGTCTCGTCGCGGGGCTCGGTCGAGATGTAGGCGCCGGTGTCGATCGGCAGCGGGTCGCCGACGTCGTAGATCGGCGTCGAGGCCGAGCTCGTGTCGTTGTAGGCGACCTTGAAGGAGAGGGTGTGGCTCGAGCTGGGGACGAGGTCGTCGACGTTCTCCCAGATCAGCGTCGTCTTGCCGGTCGTCGGCGCGTTGTTGATGATCGTCGGCTCGCCGTCGATCGTGCCCGCGGAGCCGGCGACGTAGGAGGTGCCGGCGGGCAGCACCGCGCGGAAGGCGAGGTTGTAGCCCTTCGGCTCACCCGCCGGGATCGAGGCCGTGAGGTCGACCGGGACCTGGTTGCCGTAGAGGACCGAGGCGGCGGGGCCCCCGCTGAGCTGCAGGTCGGGGGTGCCCGGCGCGAACGCCGAGGAGGCGAAGGCGGCAAGTAAAGCGGCGGCAAGCACGAGCGCGCTCAGCGCGCGGCGCAACGAACGGTGCATTTGAACGGATCCCCTGAGTGAAGATAAAGGAGGGCGGGTTGTAAGCGCCCTATCGGCTCGGCGAGTGCGAGAACTTAAGCGTTTATGCGGACTCTTGAGGAAACCCGAACAAACGAGATTAGTTTCGCGCTCGACGCGCCGCGGAACGACGGACAAAGTAACGGTTCGAGTGCTCATTGCCAAATTGCAGGCGTTTTCTGACGGATTTCGCCCGCGCCGCAATGATTCAGTCCGGACCGGCCGGAACCGCGGTGACCGGCCGTGACGGCCCGATCTGCTCCTGCGCGGCGAAGCTCGCGACGAGGACGAGCGGCGCCCACCAGATGATGAAGAAGTAGAACCAGTGGGTCGAGCCGACCTGGGTCGCAATCAGCAGCGCCGCCGCCAGAGCCGCGACCTGCAGCAGCTCGCGCCGCCGCGGCCAGAAGAAGAGCGCGACGCCGAGCAGCGACCGGGAACGCGCGGGCGAGCGTCTGCAGGCTGTGCAGCGACGGGTCGAGGCCCCAGACGCTGAACGGCGATCCGCGCGAGGCCTGGTAGCCGAAGGTGCGGTCATAGAACTCGCGCAGGCCCCCATCGGGCAGCAGCGGCACGAGGACGACGACCCAGACCAGGACGAAGGGGATCGCGAAGAGCACGGCCTCACGCCAGCGCCGCTCGCCGGTACCGGCCGCGAACAGCGGCGCCAGGCCGAGCGGCCCGAACTTGATCGCCGAGCCCGCGCCGATCAGCAGCCCGCGGGCCGGAGCTGACTTGAAGGCGAGCAAGGCGCCGAGCACTGCCACTGCGACGAGCTCGTCGTTGCCGTTGACGTCGAGCGCGTAGAGGGTGAACGGGTAGGCGAGCCAACCCCAGGCGAGGGCGATGCCGAGCGTCCTGCCCTCGGCGCCATCGCGCAGCCGGCGGCCGAGCAGGACGAGCAGGACGACGACGGCCAGATCGGCGACAGATCGTCAGCGCGTGCGCGGCGGGCAACGACTCGAGGCCGCCGTGCCACGGGAAGATCTGCTCGAAGGGGACGTAGAGCAGGTAGTTGAGCGGCCCGTAGGAATCGCCGCGATCGATCAGGGGCGTGAAGTGGCCGCCGTAGATCCCTTGCCCGTCTCCGATGCGGTGGGCGCCGACGACCCCGGCGAAGCCGATGTCGATCACCTGCGAGTCGATCAGGTTGAAGGCGATCCTGCCGACGAGCAGCGCCACCGCCCCCCACTTCAGCCACTCGACCGGGACCACCGGGATCAGCGGGCCGCGCTCCTTCCGCGGGCGCAGGCCGGCGAGCAGAGTCCGCGACGAAGAAGTAGCCGAGGATCGGATAGACGAGCGGGACCGAGACGTCGATGTTCCCCTTGTTGAAGAAGAACAGCGAGAGCGCTGAAGGCGAGCAGCGCGAGCAGGTCGAGGTGCAGGAGCCGGAAGGGCCGGCGCGGGTCGAAGAACGGGAGGAAGAAGAGCAGGCAGAGCGGGATCCAGCACCACGCTTCGCTGACGTTGCCGGCGACCGCGTCCTCGTAGCCACGGGCGAGCTTGACCTCGACCTGGTGCCCGCGCCAGTCCTCGACCACGGCGCCCGTGCGATCGTCGATCACCGCCTGGGCGACGTCGGTCGCGCCAGCGTTCGGGTCGCCGTCGTAGTAGTCGACCTGCCAGCGGTCCTCGCCCCGTGTCTGGACGACGGGCTGCATGTCCGGAGTCTCGGCCCGCTGTGCTTCGACGTTGGCGGCGCCGGCGGCGATCGTGATCACCTGCCGGCCGGTCAGTTCGAAGCCGGGCGGCGCCGTGCCAAGGTCGGGAACCGCGTGCAGCGGCGCGAGCGGCTCGGCGCCGAACGGCGGCTGACCCGCGGGGTTCTCCTCGGCGCGAGCGCTCGCCGCGGTGACGAGCAGCGCCGCCGCGACGAGCGCCGCGAGCGCGATCCGCAGGGTCCTCATGGGCCCCAAGCTAGATGAGGGAGCCGCCGGAGCGGTGATCCCGATCGGCCCGGCAACCGATAATCCCTACATGGGCAACGACCTTTCGCCACGAATCGCCTACGAGCGCGCCGGCTCCGGCGAGCCACTGGTCCTCATCCACGGCCTCGGCGCCACGCGCTTGATCTGGAAGCCGCAGCTCGAGGCGCTCGCCCGCGAGCGCGACGTGATCGCGCTCGACATGCCGGGTTTTGGCGCCTCGCCGGTGCTCGACGGCGGCACGCCGCCGACGGCGGCGGCGATGGGCATCGCGATCGGCCGCTTCCTCGCCGGGCTCGGCATCGAGCGCCCGCACGTCGCGGGCAACTCGCTCGGCGGCTGGGTCGCGCTCGAAATGGCGAAGGCCGGAACCGCGGCGTCGGCCTGCCTGATCTCGCCGGCGGGCCTGTGGCAGACAGCGCTCGGCCCGAGGAGCGTCAACACGCGTGGCGTCGCGCGCGTCGGCAAGCCCTTCGTGATGGCGGCCGCGCGTCATGACGCGACCCGGGCGCGGATGCTCGCCACGGTCGTCGGCCGCCCCGAGAAGGTGCCGCGCGAGGACGGCCTGCGGCTGATCTCCGACTGGATCGACGCGCCCGGCTACGACGCGTCGAACGCCGAGATGCGCCGCCACGTCTTCGCCGACCCCGAGTCCGTCGACGTGCCGGTGACGATCGCCTGGGGCGAGCTCGACCGCCTGGTCCGCCCGCCGAGCCGAACGAGGCGCCCGCCCGGCAGCCGCTTCGTCGTCCTCGAGGGCTGCGGCCACACGCCCAACTGGGACGATCCGGAACTCATCACCCGGCTCCTGCTCGATTCCTCGGACCCGGCTTCGCTCGAGGATTCGAAGGCTGCGTAGATCGTTCGGGCAGGAGCGCCCGCGGAAGACGTTGCCCGCGGGTGGCGCGGGGGAGGGATCCCAGGGTCCCCAAACCAAGTGAACCAAGCGGATTTGGGGGCCCTGGGATACCCCCGCGACAGGACCCGCGGTCGATGACTTCGGCCGACGTTCCCCGCGGACTACAGGTCGCGGGGCGTGATCAGGCCGCTCTGCATCGCGCGCTGGACGAGCGTGACCCTCTTCGCGTTCTGCGGGACCTCGCCCAGGTCGAACTTCTCGAAGAGGGCCCGCAGGTGGGTCTTCACGGCGTCGACGCTGAGGTGCAGCTCGGCGGCGATCTCGCTGTTGCCCGGCGGGCGTCGCGAAGGCGGCGCCGTCCTTGAAGGGCCGGCACAGCGCGACGAGCACGCGCCGCTGCGCCGGCGAGATGCCGGCGGCGGTGAGCGCGTCGGTCGAGATCACCGTCGACTCCTGGGCGGCGCCGGGAGAACGGAAGAGGAAGCGCGTGCGGCCGGTGCGGATGATGTCCCCGTCGGCAAGTTGCCGCCGGCCGGACACTCGTTCCTCGTTGACGAACGAGCCGTTCGTCGAGAGGCCGTCGTCGACGAGCGCGCAATCGCCGCCGACGATCTCGATCTGCGCGTGCAGCTTCGAGGCCTCGGGATCCCAATCAAGCGTGATGTCGGCGGACTCCGCCCGGCCGATCCACAGCTCACGCTGGCCGTCGGCGACGATCAGCAGCTGCTGCGCGCCATCCGCATCGCGGTAGGCGAGGAACGGCCGGCCCTCGCGCTCGGCCTCGATCTGAGCCTTGAGCTCCCCACCTGTAACGGCCTTGGGACCGGGGCTTTCTTCCGCTGCGGGAGGCATCGGCTCAGGCTATCCCGGATCGGCAAGGGGCGGCCCAGCCCTTCAGGCCGGCCGGTGATCCGGTCGATAGGGGGTCTAGCATGATGCTCATCGGGTAACCGCGCCGAGCGGCCTCACGGATGAGGGGCGGCGCCATGGAGAGGGCAAAAATGAATATCGAGGCGGACCGTGCAGGGGTCGCAGCTGACCGGATGGCGTCCCATCGGCTCGCCGCCGGGATCGTCACCCTGGCGGCGCTTGCTCTCGCCGTGGCGGCACTGCTGCCGGCCGCCGCCAGCGCGGCACCGTCGGCCGACCTGGCGATCACGAAGACCGCCGACCACGCCACCTACGCGCCCGGCGATCAGATCACCTACACGCTGCGGGTCGAAAACAACGGACCCGATCCGACGGCAGCGACCGCCACCGACGTCCTGCCGGCCGGCGTCACGTTCGTCTCCTCCGGTCCGGGCTGCAGCTACGCGTCCGGGCCGGACACGGTCACGTGCAACTACAGCTCGCTCGCGCCGGGGGGCTTCGGTACGCAGAGCTTCATCGTCAAGATCGACCCCGGCTACCTACCTCCACCGGCGCCTCCGGTTGCGCCGCACGTGCATCAGTTCACGACCGACAAGGTCGAGACCCACGTCGACTTCGACCCGGGCGAGACGCGGCACGAGACGATCAACTGCCCCGCCGGCCTGCCGGTAATGACCGACGGCACGGTCGTCGTTCAGCACGTCGACCAGGGCACCGGCACGATCGCCGACGTCGAGATCAGCGAAGCGCGCTCCTCAGGCCTCGGCTCCTATGAGTTCACGATCACCAACCACGCGACGGGGCGCGCGCAGGTGAAGCTGTTCGGCGTCTGCCTCTCGAACCCAAGCCCCGTCAACGGCCACGCCCACCCGCTGCTGATCTCCAACGAGATGTTCGGAAACACGAACTTCGGCACCGCCGGCTACCACGAAGCGGGAATCGGCTGCCCAGCCGGAACCCAGCCGATCGCGCCCGGCTTCAAGTACCTGAGCACCACGGGACGGCTGGTCAAGTCCGAACAGATGCCGCTCCCCGGTGGCGCCACGGACTGGATCTTCGGCGTCGTGCTCGACACCCCGGGCACCGTGCAGGCCTCGATCCGGTGCATGCAGACGATCCTGCCGGGCGGCGACCATTCACACGCCCTCTTGCTGCAGGAGATCTACCGAGACATCTCGGTGGCGCCCGGCACGCAGGTTCACAGGCTCAGCTGCGGCACCTACAACTCCGACGCCAAGGGGATCGTCGCCACCTTCGAGTTCGACCCCCGGCTGACCCTGGCGGGGACGATCCCCGAGCCGATCAACCGCGACTTCACCTTCTTCAACCCCACCTCCGGGCCGCTGCCCGCGCACATCGACCTGATCTGTCTGCGCTCGCACACCGGGCCGGCGCAGCCGCCTGCGCAGACGGCGAGCCTGACCAACACGGCGAGCGTCCAGGGGCCGCTCGCCGATCCCGTCGGCTTCAACGACAGCGACTCGGTCACGGTAGTCGTCAGCGCGAACGGGCCGCCGCCACCGACGCCACCGCAGCCGGGCCTGAAGCTGGCGTCGGCGAAGCTCGCGGCGGGCGCGCATCGCCCCCTCGACGTCAAGCTCGCCTGTGACGCGACCACGGCCTGCAAGGGGCGGATCGCGATCCGGGCGAAAGTCCGCAGCCGCCATCGGCGGACCTGGGCAGTGGTTGCCCGCGGAAAGCTTGCGGCCGCGGCGGGGACGAGCGAGCGGCTCGCCGTCCCGCTGACCAGAAAGGGCAAGCGCAAGCTCCGCTCCTGGCGCCAAAATCGCAGCGTCATCGCGAAGACGACGCTGGCCGGCGGCGGCTCGGCGACCTCGATCAAACAGCGGCTGCGACTCAGGCGCCGCTGAAGCCGGTGGCCGCGGGCCCGGTGAGCTCCGCTACGGCTTGACGAGGACCTTGAGCGAGGAGCGCTCGTTCATCGACTCATAGCCGCCGGGCACCTGGTCGAGCCCGACCTCGGAGTCGAAAACCCGGCCGGGCTCGATCGAGCCGTCGAGGACCTCGGGCATGAGCTCGTCGATATAGGAGCGGGCAGGGGCGATGCCGCCGGCGACGGTGATGTTGCTGACGAAGCCGCGACCGCCGCCGGGTAGCGAGTCGAACTGGGGCACGCCGACGCGGCCGACGGCGCCGCCGGGGCGCGCGATCCGCATCGCGGTCGCGAAGGCCTCCTCGAGGCCGACGCACTCGAGGACCGAGTGCGCCCCCTCGCCCCCGGTCAGTTCGCGGACCCGCTCGACGGCTTCGCCGCCGCGCTCGGCGACGACGTCGGTGGCACCGAACTCGCGGGCGAGGTCGGTGCGCTCGGCATGGCGGCCGAGCATGATGATCCGCTCGGCACCGAGCCGCCTGGCGGCGATCACGCCGCAGATGCCGACGGCGCCGTCGCCGATCACGGCGGCCGTGACGCCGGGCCGGACCCGGGCGGAGATCGCCGCGTGATGACCCGTGCCCATCACGTCGGAAAGGGTGAGCAGCGACGGCATCAGCGCGTCGTCGGGGCCGACCGGGAGCTTGACCAAGGTGCCGTCGGCCTGGGGCACGCGGATCGCCTCCGCCTGGCCGCCGCCGATGCCGTTGCGGCCCCAGATGCCGCCGTGCACGCAGGAGGTCGGCAGGCCCTCGGAGCAGAAGACGCAGGAGCCGTCGGAGAAGACGAACGGGGCGACGACGAGGTCGCCGGCGGCGACCGTCGCGACGTCGGCGCCGACGTCGGTGACGATGCCGATGAACTCGTGTCCCATCGGCGCGCCGGCGCCCTCGGGGTCGGCGGCCATCTTCTTGTAGGGCCATAGATCCGAGCCGCAGATGCAGGCGCGTGTGATCTGCAGGATCGCGTCGGTCGGCTCCTCGATCGCGGGATCGGGAACGTCCTCGACGCGGACGTCACCCGCCTCGTACATGACCGTGGCTCGCATGTGCCTGAGGCTATCGCTTGCCGACGAGGTGGCCGAACGCCGATCGGGCGCTTACAGCCGCAGCCGCCACTCGTTGCAACGCAGCAGCTGGCCCCGGTGGGTGACGCTGATCTGACCGAGCAGCTCGAAGCCGAGCTTCTCGCAGAGGGCATTCGAGGGGGCGTTGCCGACGCCCGGGAAGGCGTGCACGACCTCCGGCTCGCCGCGCCCGCGAAGTAGCTCGAGCAGCAGCGCGAGCGCCCGGCTGGCGACGCCGCGGCCCTGGTAGGCGGGCAGGACGCTCCAGCCGACCTCGTCGGGACCCTCCTCGCCCCCGGTCCGCGACCGGAAGACGCCGATCTGCCCGACGCGCCGCGGCTCGGGAAGGCCGTCGCCTGCAAGCGTGATCACCATCCACATGCCACCGCGCGCCTCGGACTGCAGCCGCCGCGCGTGCACCGGCAAGAGCTGCTCGCGGGTGCTCGGCCCGCCGAGCTCCTTCATCACCTCGGGATCGGTCTCGAGCGCCAAGGTCAGCTCGAGATCGCGTTCGCTGTACGGCGCCAGCCCGACCGTTGCCATCGCCGGGATGATCGCGCAGCCGGGGCCAAGAGGCTGCTCGACCGACGATCGTCGATGGGTGTCCGCGCCGACCGGCTACCAATGGCCGGCCCTCTTCCCAAGCCGTTGAAGCGCCTCGAAAAAAGGTGTTCGCGGCTGCAGATCTCAGGTAGTGTCTACGGGGCAAAGGGATGCATGGTCGGTTGTACGGTTGCTGCGGTCGGATCGGGCTGAGTCACGTGAGCTCGATCGCACGTCGCCTTGCGCCGCTCGCCGCCCTCGCGGCCGGCCTTCTGCTGCCGGCCGTCGCCGACGCCGATCGGACGGTCTACGTGACCAACCAGACCTCCCCGTCCGCAGGCCTGGCCGCGTTCTCCTCCACCGCGGGTGGGCTGACGGCCCTCCCCGACACCCCCGTGGCCACCGGCGGCACCCCAACCGCCGTCGCCGTCAGCCCCGACGCCCGCAACGTCTACGTAACCAACGTGGCCGACGATACGGTCGAGACCTACTCGATCGGCAAGGACGGCACGCCGACCTCGCTTGGCGCGGTTCCCTCGGGCGGCAACCAGCCGAGGGCCCTCGCGGTCACCCCGGATGGGAAGTTCCTGATGGTCGCCAATCGGGACAGCACCGATGCGGCGCCGTCGATCGGCGTCTTCGCGATCGATCCCGACGACGGCACGATCACGATGGTGCCTTCGGCCCCCGTCGGCCCCGGGGTCGTACAGGCCCGAGGCGATTGCGATCTCACCGGATAGCGGGATCGCGTACGTGATCGGCCATCGCGGGGCGACAAGCCCGGCGCCCCCGCCCATGAACGACGACCTGGGGATCGCCGCGCTGACGATCGCCAATGACGGCGCGCTGCACGAGATCACCGGCGGGCCATTCTTCATCCTCGGCTTCCGCCACTCCTTCGGCGCATCGATCACTCCCGACGGCCGCCACATGTTCGTCGCCGACACGACGCTCGGGCTGCAGCCGTTCGCGCTCAACGCGACCACCGGCGCACCGTCGATCGGGACGCTCGCCACGACGGGCGCGGCCGGACCGCAGGTTCCGGCGGTCAGCCCCGACGGCGAGAGCGTCTACGTGGCGGAAACGAGCGGCAAGGCCATCGAGGGCTTCTCGATCAACCAGGCAACCGGCATGGCGACCTCGATCGCGGGCACGCCGGTTGCCGTGAGTGCCGAGCCACACGGGATCGGGCTCAGCGCCGATGGAGCTCGACTGTATGCGTCGATCCTCTCTGACCCCGGCGGTCTCGCGGCCTTCGACGTCGGCGCCGGCGGCGGGCTGACGGCGCTGAGCGGCTCGCCGTTCTCGACCGGCGGCTCCCTCCCCGGCTTATTCGCCACGGCCGTCACCCCGACCCAGACGCCCGAAGTCGCATTCTCCGCCAACGTCGGCAAGGCGGGCAGGAAGACCGGCTTCTCTGCTGCGAAGACGGTCGTTCGCGGCGGCTCGGCCAGCCGGTTCGATTGGGACTTCGGTGACGGCGCGACCTTGGCCGACGGCGCCTCGACCGTCAAACACACTTACGCCGCCGCCGGCAAGTACGTCGTCAAACTCACGGTCCGCAACGACTGCGCCGCGGACGCCGTTTTCACCGACGGCGTCGCCTCCGTCGGCAACGCCGTCTACTGCAACGGCGCGCCGCAGGCCAAAGCCAGCCGGCGGATCACGGTCGCGAGCGACGCTCCAGCCGACGGCAGCGTCAAGGCGAACCTGAGCGTCAAGAGGATCCAGAAGCAGAAGCGGAGGAAGATCGTCGTCAAGGTCAAGGCCAAGGCCGGCGAGGACGTGACCGCGACGCTGAGGGGCAAGGTCAAGGTCGCCGGTCACTCCTACAAGCTCACGACGAAGACGAGGGGCGTCCGCTCGGGTGAGCGCAGGGAGCTGCGGCTGAAGCCGGCCCACGGCAAGCAGCGGCGCAAGATCGCCAAGGCGCTCCGCAGGGGCCAGAAGGCGAAGGCGAAGCTCCGCGGCAAGCTCGTCGACGGGGCCGGAAACGTCAAGAGGAAGAAGCTGAAGGTGAAGCTGAAGCACTGACCGCGCGTCAGGGTCGCCCGGGTTCCCGTACGGTGAGTCCGGAAGCAAACTAAGGGGGACCTATGGGCCGGGCACTTTTCGCCTACCTGCGGCGGCATCATCTCGCGCTTCTGGCGCTGATCGTCGCGATGGGGGGCACCGCGTACGCAGCGAACAGGATCGGCAGCCGCGACATCATCGACGGCTCGCTGAAGAGCAGAGACTTCAAGGACCACGCGATTCGCGGCCGGGACGTCAAGGCGAACTCTCTCGGGGGCAGGGAAATCGACGAGAGCACGCTCAACGACCCGGCGGTGGTCAGCGCCACGGTGCTCGGCCGGAACGGGACCTACATCGCCGAAGACGGTTTCGCCGGCAAGGTCGAGCACAAGAGCACCGGCATCTACACGCTCGAGCTCGACGGCACGGCGAAGGCCTGCAGCTTCGGCGCGGCCTTCACCGGTCTGACCCCGGATCAGACGGCGAATGCAGGCTCGATCAGCGTGGTCTATGCCCCCAACGGGCAGGGCCCGGTGACCGTGGTGATCCGTGACACGGCCGGCGATCTCGCCGACCTGGGCGGCAACCCCGCTCCCGCCGGGTTCTCGCTGCTCGGGACGTGTTGACGAGCGGCACCGGGGGACGCCCGGAGAAACGCCGAATAACCTGACTTAGATCGGGGGTACCGGACCCGAACCCCGACCCCCACTTCTCTGGCGGGTCGGGGCTAGCCTCCCACTTGCAAGATGAGGGCCCGCAAGCCACGCCATTCCGAGACCCACCTCAGCTACCGCTCGGGGTGGTTACGCGCGGCGATCCTGGGGGCCAACGATGGGATCGTCTCGACCGCGAGTCTCGTGCTCGGCGTGGCGGCCTCCGGCGCCTCCTCGAGCGCGATCGTCACCGCCGGCGTGGCCGGGCTCGCGGCGGGCGCTCTCTCGATGGCCGCTGGGGAGTTCGTCTCGGTGAGCTCGCAACGCGATTCTGAGCTGGCGGACCTCGCATTGGAGCGAAGGGAGCTGAGGAGCGATCCCGACGGAGAGCTGCTCGAGCTCAGCGGGATCTACGAGCGCCGCGGGGTACCGGCCGACCTGGCGCTCAAAGTGGCCAAGGCACTGACTGAGCGTGACCCCCTTGGCGCCCACGCACGCGACGAGCTCGGGCTGCACAGCGAGCGTCAGGCGCGTCCCTTCCAGGCGGCATGGGCCTCAGCCCTCTCGTTCAGCGCGGGCGCCGTCCTCCCCTTGATCGCGATTGCGGTCGCTCCATCCGCGACCCGGGTTCCGATCTGCGTCGCCGTGACCCTGGCCGCCCTCGCCGCGCTCGGCTACTCAGGGGTTCGCCTCGGCGGCGGGCCCAGGCTTGCGGCGACGGCCCGGGTAGTGATCTGGGGGGCCGTCGCAATGGCGATCACATCGGGGATCGGGGCCCTGGTCGGGGTCGCCGTGTAGGCGGGCTCGTCCGAGTCGACGTCTGGTTCGGCGCGCCGCGTCGGGGCGTTGCCTCGTCGGTGGGATACTGAGCGCGTGGGCCAGGAGGTCGAACGCTGTGCGATCGTAACCGGGGGCGGCAGCGGCATCGGACTCGCCGTCGCCCGCCGCCTCGGGGCCGACGGGTTCGGGCTGGTGGTCTCGGGGAGACGTGCCGAGACCTGCGAGGCGGCCGCGGAGGAGTTGGGAAGGGCCGGCCGCTCGGCGGTTGCCGTGCCGGGGGACGTCGGCAACCCCGACGACGCTCATCGCATCGCCGAGGCTGCCATCGAGCGCTTCGGTCGGATCGATGTCCTCGTCAACAACGCCGGGACCGGCGACACAACGGGAGCGGTGCTCGAGGAGACGCTGGAGGGCTGGGAGCGGACTATGCGCACCAACCTGACGGGCGCCTTCCTGGTGGCCCAGGCCGCGCTCCCGGCGCTGATCGAGCGGCGCGGATCCGTGATCAACATCTCCTCCGTGAACGGCTATCGGGCGGGGCCCGGATGGGCCGCCTACTGCACCTCCAAGGCAGGTCTGATCATGCTGACGCGAACGATCGCCAACGACTACGGATCGCGAGGGGTACGCGCCAACTGCATCTGCCCGGGCTGGATCCGGACCCCGATGGGGGACGCCGACATGGACGGGGTGGCGAAGTCGCTTGACACCGATCGCGAAGGGGCTTACCGGATTACCCATCGCGACAACCCGATGCGCCGACCGGGCGAACCCGAAGAGGTTGCCTCCGTCGTGTCGTTTCTCGCTGGAGCGGATGCCGGATACGTCAACGGTGTGACCCTGGCCGTGGACGGTGGGACCAGCGTCGTCGATCCCACCGCCGCAAGCCAGTTCCCGAGCTGATCAGGCCGGGACCCCGGTCTCCGGCTCAACCCTCGCTGGTCCACACGGGTCCCCAAAAGGCCACGTGATCGCGGAGCTTTCGGATCCAGGGATATGGGTGGTGGTAGGTCCAGGCCGCACCGGCAGCCGTCGTGCCCGAGACCTCGACGTCGTAGTAGCGAGCGACGCCCTTCCATACGCAGAGGCTCCGAAGCTGCCGGGCCCTCAGGTGCTCCCACTTGACGCTCTCGGGAGGGAAGTAGCAGTTGCCCTCGACTACGGGCGGGTCGTCGGCTTCGGCGAGGGTCACACCGTTGAACGTCGCTCTGACCATGCTCATTGCTCCTTGGAGTCCTCCTCGGCCGGAGACGATTCATCCTCTCCGCGCCGCCGGCGGGCCCGCTCTCCGCGCTGTTCGGCCTGCGACTTCACCGCCTCGAGATGCTCGCGGACCTTGGCGTTCCATTGCGGCGTTACCCACTTGCGGCCCGCAAGACGGCCGAGCGCGAAGTAGTCGATGCCGAGTTCGCCTTCGTAGACGATCTCGGTGTCGTCGCCGTCGGGCTCCAGCCGGAACTCCTCGACCGCGTAGGGAACGGGGCCGGTCAGGTGCCGAAAGCCATCCGCGCCGGGTCGATCGAGCTCGATCGCCTCGACTGTGCGGGCCTCGTAGAAGTGCACCTT
The DNA here is from genome assembly GCA_963774395.1 of uncultured Solirubrobacterales bacterium. GTDB lineage: Bacteria > Actinomycetota > Thermoleophilia > Solirubrobacterales > 70-9 > CAXMST01. The sequence goes on from CAVZET010000005.1 coordinate 318,425, forward strand.
GGTCAGATGCGAGGCGACGACAAGCGATCCACCACCGGCGAGGACCTCGATCGACTCGTTCCGGGCGCGGCCGAGATAGGGGGCGCTGAGGATCTCGAAGACGAGCTCGCGCGGAGCGGCGATCTCGCAGCCGAAGGGGGCCGAGCCGGTGCAGGCTGCGGCCCCAGCCGAGGTCGAGGCTGCATCCGACCCATCGCCAGGGCGAGGAAGCCGCCGCGCAAGAAGATCACAGCGAGCAGCGAGCGACGGCGACGAGCGATCCAGCCGCGATCCACGGCGTCATGACGTCGGCCACGGGCGCTCGGCGACGAAGATCGCGTAGCCGAGCACGCCCTCGTCGATCGCCTCGAAGGGCAAGCTGCCGATCGTCTCGATCGCGCCCGCGATGCGCGAGCGGGCCGCCGGAGAGGCGATCGAGGCCGAGCATCCGGGCGCCGCGGAGACGATCGTGTACGCGCCGGGCAAGGCCGGCCGCGTCCTCGCTCGCGGTCCTCGAACGCCGACCAGTCGAGAGCCCGGCACCCGCGAGCAGCCGCTCGTACCCGGTCCGCGAAGCGCATCGCCGACGCACGCGAGTACCGCCAGCGGCCCGAGCAGCTGCGCGGGGAGGCGGCGAGCGCTCGGCGACCACGTCGGCGAGGATCGAGGCGGCCGCCCGGGCCGCAGCACGCGCCGCATCTCCCGCAGCGCTCGCGCCTTGTCCGGGAAGGTGCAGAGCGAGCACTCGCAGAGCACAGCATCGAAGCTGGCTTCGCGCGAAGGGCAGCTACTCGGCGTCGCCCTCCCGGAACGACTCGATCCGCGAGACCGCAGCCCGCCGCCTGCGCGGCGGCATTCGCGGCCGGCCACCGCCGCCGCCCCGTACTCGAGCGCCGTCGACCTCGCAGCCGAGCTCGCGAGCTGCGAGCAGCGCCGAGGTTCCCTGGCCGGCGGCGACGTCGAGCAGCCGGTCGCCCGTCTGTACGCCCGCCGAGCTCGAGCGCGCGCAACGTCGCGGCCTCCCCGCCGGGGTGCGAGCTCCCCGCCGAGCAGCCAGCGGACCGCCGGGTGCTCGTAGACGGCGGCGCAGCATGCCTTGAGCCCGTCCTCGGAGTCGAGGCCGTCGAGGGCGGGCAGCGGCGGGGCCTCGAGCGGCGGACGGGCGCTCACCGCGCTGCCCCCGTCGCCCCAGGCGGGCTCGGTCGCGGCCGCCGAGGCGAGCTCGTGTCGCACCTGCTCGCGGTAGCCGACCGAGTTGTACGCGCAGAACGGGATCAGGCGACCGTCGGGGACGATCTCGGAGACGCAGCACTTCGGACTTCTCGACGTCGAACGTGTAGGGGTCCTGGAAGTCCTGCACCACGACCATGAAGCCGCGCGCGGCGACCTCGCGCAGCTCGGGCGGCATTCCGGTGGCGCAGGCGACGCAGTCGAGGCGCTCGGCGACCGGGCTCCGAGCCGCCGGCCGCCTTGGCCGACCACAGGCCCTCGAGCGCCTCGCGCACCTCGAGGTCGGGCACGGCGCGGTTGGTGACGTAGTCGAGGTAGTCCTCGACATCGACCAGGCGCGGCAGCGGGACAGGTCCTCGCCGTCGTAGAGGGCGAAGGTGGCGGAGCGGCAGGTCGGCGAGCAGCAGGGAACGGGGACGAAGTCGTCGGCGCGAAACCACTCGGGCAGCTGGTCGCAGATCGCGTCGATCACGTCGGGTTGGTGAGCTTGGCGAGCGGGTCGGCGTCGGCGAGGAAGCGCCCGGAGTGGGTGACGGGCTGGAAGAAGACGCCGGTCACGGCCGGGTGGTCGGCCCCAAAGCGGAGGATCGCGCCGACCTCGTGCTCGTTCAGGTCACGCTCGATCGCCGCCGCGAGCGAGACGGAGACGCCGGCGTGCGGCGCAGCGGTCGAGCGCGCGGAGCTTGTCGGCGGGCAGGTCGCGGCCGCGGATCGCGCGTGCGTGTCGGCCTCGAAGCCGTCGAACTGGAGGTAGACGTGGACCCCGATCTCGGCGAGGGCCGGGCGAAGCTCGGATCGCGGGCGAGGCGGATGCCGTTGGTGTTGAGCATCACCAGCGGAATCCCGCGGTCCTTGGCCGCGGCCGAGCATCGGCGAGGATCTGCGGGTGGATCGAGGGCTCTCCGCCCGAGAGCTGCACCGACTCGGGCTCACCCTCGGCGGCGACGAAGGCGTCGAGCATCGACGTCGACCTGCGCGAGGGTCAGCGAGAAGCCGTGGCCGGCGGGCCGGGGCCCGAGTCGGCGAAGCAGATCGGGCAATCGAGGTTGCAGGCGGTGTTGACCTCGATGATCCCGAGGCAGGTGTGCTGGGCGTGCTCGGGGCAGATGCCGCAGTCGTGCGGGCAGCCGTGCTCGGCGCTCGGTCTGGCGCTGCAGCGGCTGCTCGCCCGGGCGTGAGAAGCGTTGGATCTCGCGCTAACGGGCGGCGTCGCCATAGACGACCGCCTCGAAGCGCCCGTGCTCGGGGCAGGTGCGGTCGAGCACGACCCGCCCGTCGCGCTCGAGCAGCTCGGCCTCGAGCACGCGCTTGCACTCGGGCAGATCGAACCCGTGCGCGCGGGCAGCCCGCTGGGGGCGCCCCGTACCCGACCGTTGGTACTCACGAGGCCTCCGAACGTGCGGATCGGTCGGGGAATTGTCCTCTCGGGCGGGTGCATGACTTCGTTCACGCCTCACTTCGGTCCTGGACTCACTTGAAGTCGCGATCGACATCCTGGGGCTCCTCGCCGATGTTCGCCCATGCAGCGTTGACCCGCGTCGCCCAGGAACGATTCAGCTCGCCGGCCCGACCGATGAGGTCCGGACGGCGACGGATCCCCGGAAGCGCTGGGCGGGCGCCCTGCGAACCCTCTTGAGCGGGGGCGGGTCAAAGCAGCGTGAGAATGAAGAGGTGGCGACGGATGGACGGACACCAGGATCATCGGTGGGCGCAGGCACCGCTTCGCCGATCGGATCTCCTCGTGCGCGGCAGGCCATCGGTGTCGGCGAGCGGGAAGCTCGGTCTCGGTAACCCCGCCGGCTCGTTCGCCCGCAGGCAGCTCCCGGCGCCCCTCTCGCTCGCGCCTGTCAGGGTTGGCTCGATGCATCCTGCACCCGGCGTCTCGGACGAGGCCTTGGTCGAGCGGTCACAGCGCGGCGACCGGGAGGCCTTCGAAGAGCTGTTCGACGCCATGCCGAGCGCTCTACGGGTCATGGTCCAGTTCGTCGCCGACGGAGAGGAGGCGAAGGAGGTGACGCAGGAGGCCTTCCTGCGTGCCTGGCGAAGCATCGGCCGCTTTCGCGGCCGGTCGCAGTTCTACACGTGGCTCTACCGGATCGGGATCAACGAGGCGAAGAGAAGGGCCGGCCGCCGACCTCCCCCCGGCTTGTTCTCATCGTCCGACGACGAAGGTCCGGGCGACGACGCCGGACTGGAGCGAGGCGCCCCAGCCGCGCCTCGAGCAGACGGACCTCCGCCGGGCCTTGGAACGGGCAATTCGCCAGATTGCCGATTCGGTACAGGGCAGCGGTGATCCTGCGCGACGTCGAGGGCCTGTCGACCCGCGAGGCGGCTGAGGTGATGGAGCTGAGCGAGGCTGCCTTCAAGAGCCGCCTGCACCGCGGCCGCCTTGCGGTCCGGCGCTCCCTGGCCGAGTATTTCCCCGAGGAGGAACGATGAACACGAGGATGCTGAGCCTGCGCTTCATGCGCCAACACCTCTGGACCACAAAGCACCTGTCGGAGTACATCGACCAGGAGCTCAGCGAGGCCGAGCGCAAGAGGGTCGAGGAGCACGCCGGGCTCTGCCCGCGGTGCCACCGGCTGCTGGCGACGCTGCGGCGGACCGTGGCGGCCCTCAGATCTCTCGAGACTCCCCCGCCGCCGGCCGGCGACGGCCTCACCGGCCGCGTCCTCGACCGCCTGCGCGGAGAGGTCGAGGCACCATGACGCTCGCGAAACTCGCGGGTCGGCGACGAGCCCCGCCGAGCCGGGCAGTCGCGGAGCAACGGACTTCACGCTGAAGGGCAGGTTCTACCGGATCGGTGGCGCCCTTCGACGCCCGACGAGGCCTGGTTGAAGCAAGCCCTCGCAGAGCGCTGAGCGGACCGGCGCTATATAGGATCGGCTGAGCTGCAGTCGCGCGGAAGACGCGCCCCGACGAGGAGACATGACATGGAGAAGATCCTGGCCACGAACGAGGTTGAGGACGTCGACCATTGGTTCAACTCGCAGAAACGGCAGGAGTTCTTCGGCACATACGGAATCACGGCAACGCCGTTCCGGGTGCATGACGGGTCGAACCTGGTCGCGGTGCTGATCGAGACACCTGACCGCGAGACCTTCGACAGGGCAATGCAGGCGGACGAAGCCGCGGAAGCATGAAGCACGACGGCGTGAACCCGGAGACGCTGAAGGTCTTCGAGCAGAGGTAAGCCCGGCCCCCATCCGTCGCCCTCGTCGGCGACGGGCGTACCTTCGATTGCCGAAGGCTGGGCACCAGATCGGTGCTTCCCACCATGACTCGCTCGGTGGCCGGAGGCCGAGCGACCGTGGCAGCCGCCTCCGACCGAAAGGATCGGCTCCTCAGCCCGCCCGCCGGTAGCGGATGTGCGTGGCGAGCGGAGAGTGGAGCGCCTCGACCGGCTCGAACCCGAAGGACTCGACTCCGTCGAACAGCCGCTCGCCGGAACCGAGCAGGACGGGGACCACGTCGAGCGTGAGTTCGTCGATCACTCCGGCGGCGAGCGCCTGACGGACGGTCGAGGCGCCGCCGGCGATGTCGATGCCATCCTCGCCGGCCGTCTCCTGCGCCTGCGCGTATGCGGCCTCGAAGCCCTCGGTGACGAAGTGGAAGCTCGTGCCGCCCTCCATCTCGATCGGCTCGCGGGCGTGGTGGGTGAGCACGAAGACCGGCGCGTGGTAGGGCGGCTCGGGGCCCCACCATCCATCCCAGTCCTCATCCCACTCGCCGCGGATCGGCCCGAACATGTTGCGGCCCATGACGTAGGCCCCGCGCGGTCGCATGAGCCAGCCTTCCGCCGTCGCGTCGGCTTCGTTCGCGCGCTCGTCGCCGAGGTGCCAGAGGTGGACCTCCCTGCCGCGCTTCCCCAGCGGATTCTCCCGGCTCTGGTCCGGCCCGGCGACGAAGCCGTCGAGCGAGATCGACATGTGGCAGGTGGTGTCCGGCATCCGCGTCCTTCCGGTGGTTGCGGATCGCAGGCGCCCGGACCGTACCGGGCGGGTCGACTTCACTCTTCAAGTCACGGGGAACGGGCCGCCGGGCAAATCCAGCCGACGCCCCGGGCCTCCGGCGGTCGCCCCGGCCCCAGTGCTTTCGGTCGAAACGGATGCTGCCGAGGTCCCGCATGGGCGGTACTGGGCTCGAACCAGTGACCCCCTGCTTGTAAGGCGTGGGGGGTAGTCGCCATTCGAGGCGTTGCATCCGGCTCTAGCAAGCCGGATGCGGCCGATTGCCGCGTGCGAGCAGCTGGACCGGATTAGCCGGGGATTGCCGTGGATTACGCCCGATTCGGGCACCAGAAGTGCGCCGGTGCCCAATCCCTACCGTTCCTCACCCGACGCCGCGAATGATCTCGAGGAGCTCGTCGCGTCCGTAGCCACTGCTGCGCGCAAAGTCGACCAACTCATGGGCCCGCTCGATGACGGCTGCTCGCTCCGGCTGCCCGGAGACCGTGATCCCACGACCGCGGCGGAACTCGAGCACTCCCTCTTCTCTCAGCATGCGCAGCGCCCGCAGCACGGTGTTCTTGTTGACACCGGCGACGGCCGCGAGGTCTTTGGCGGGCGGCAGCCGATCACCGGGCCCGGCCTCACCGTCGGCGATGGCTCGCCGGATCCGCGCCGCAACTTGCTCGTGTAGTTCGAGCGACTCCGATCGATCCACCTTGACTTCGAGCATAGTGCTATGCACAATAGCTTTATCGACGCGGGAGTCAAACAAGGGGTGGCCGCACCGGACGAAACTCCGGTCGACGAGCAAGAGCTCCAAGCAATCATCGAGGAGGCGCGGACGCGAGCCCGCCGGCGGCGGATCAGGCTCGCAGCAACCGTCGTAGCGGCCCTCGGGCTGGTCGCAGCGTTCTGGTTCATCGCGGGGACTGGAGGAGGCTCGAAAGCAGCGAGCGGCGCCGGGTCCTCGAACTCCGCGGTCGGCGGCGTGCAGTACTCGCGGATGAAGGTCGAGGGGCTGGTGACAACTGGCAGGCCCGGCGCCCCTTACTCGCTGCGGCTACCCATCGTGATCGACGTCTGGGTCCGTCCCGATGGGTCCGGGCGTGTCCGTCGCACCCACCTCCCCGCGCAGTGGCCGGGGCCGCGCGACAAGCGGCGTGCGAAGCAGCAGAGCGACAAGCGCTCGCTCGCCCAGGCTGAAGGACGACGCCTGCCCGAGGACTCCGACGCGGAGCTCTCCGCCGGACAGCTTGCCGAGGAGGTCTCTCTGCCCCCCGGCCTTCCACCGTCGGACTCGCTCTCCACCGACCCGGAGGAGTTACGGCAGCAGTTGATCAACTCCGACGCCGTCCAACACGCCAACCTCCCAGCGAACGAGGTCCTATTCCGTGCCGCGGGCGGGCTCGTCATGAGTCCGAACATCGATGACGACGTACGGGCGGCCGGCTACAGGGTGATCAGCGCTATCCCAGGAGTCGAGGTCGACCCGGCGGCGCGCGATCCCCTCGGCCGCCGGGCGACGGCCCTGACGCTGACCGAACAGAGACGCGGCGGCTCGGCATCAACACTCTTCTTCGCCCCCTCAACCGGCCAGGCGCTGGCTGAAGTCGAGCGGCTGCAGCACCGCGAGAAGTTTCTCGACTCGCGGCGAATGGGCTCGGCCGTAGTCACGCAAACAAGGACCGTCGACAAGGTGCCGCCCGTCCCGGGCAACTGAGCAGCAGGCCGCCACGCAAGAAGCCGGCGCTGCCACTGCGGCCCTCGCGGCGAAGGCGGTCGGTGCTGATGAGGCCGATGTCATCTCGAACACGCGTGGCCATCTGGCGCAGCTGGCCAACAGCGCTGAGCGGATCGTTGTCTTCAGCGAGCTCGTGCAGGGCGCTGACGCTTGGTGGCGCAAACGGCGAATCGATACTGCGTAAATGGCGATTTACATCTGCGCGAATGGCGATTGTATCCAGGAAATGGGGAGCTCGATACTGATCCTGATCATCGTGATGAGCAACGCGATGACAAGAAGCTCGAGAGCTACCGAAGGAGCATTGCGATCCTGGAGGCACGACGACGATCAACATCATCGACTTGGCCCAGCAACGCAAGTGGGAGCGTTGCTTCCGAAGCGCCGGCCCCCTCCGACTCCGCCGCCAGGGCGGGCGGAAGCCGTCGCGAACGGGCTCCATTGGGCACCAGTCGCTGCCGCTGTCAAGGCCGGTTGCGCGGCAGTCGCCTCGTCTGCCAGGGACAACACGCGCCAAGCGGCTTGGCTGCTGAGGTCCCGGCCATGGGCGGTACTGGGCTCGAACCAGTGACCCCCTGCTTGTAAGGCGTGGGCGGTAGTCGCCATTCGAGGCGTGGCATCCCGCTCCAGCAAGCGGAATGCGGCCGATTGCCGCGTGCGAGCCTGCTGGCCGGATTACGGGGGATTGCCTTCGATTACGCCCGATTCGGGCACCGAGCGCGTACAGGTGCCCAATCCCCGCCGCTGTTCACCCGACACTTGGTATGACTTAGTTATACTCATGCCGATGAAGACCGCCATCTCGGTTCCCGATGAGACCTTTGCTGCTGTCGACGACGCCGCCAACAAGCTGGGGATGTCGCGCAGCGAGTTCTTCTCCCGCGCCGCCGAGCGATGGATCGACGAGCTCGCCGATGAGGATCTAACCGAACGAATCAATGCCTCTCTCGAGCGAGTCGACCAGCACCAGGATGCTGAACTCCTGCACCGGGCTTCGCGGCGCACCCTGAGCCGCGACGAGTGGTGAGCCACCCGCTTCGGGGCGAGATCTACTGGCTCGATCTCGGCGAGCCAAAGGGGTCGGCTCCCGCCCTGCGACGGCCGACGCTGATCGTCAGCAACGACCGCTACAACGCATCGTCCCTGAGCACGGTGACGGTCGTCGCGCTCACCTCGAACATGAAGCGTGCGCGCCAGCCGGGGAACGTCGCCGTGCCGGCGGAACTCTCTGGGCTCGATCGCGACTCCGTGGTCAACGTGACTCAGCTCATCACCGTGGACCGCTCGGACCTCGGGGAAGCCTGCGGCGCCCTGCCCGCTGAGCTCATCGCGCAGGTCGACGCCGGCCTGAGGCGGGCACTCTCGCTCTAAGCAACGGATGACACCGGCCGCTGCCCCGCCTCCGGAGCCCTCGTGTCGCGCACGGGCAACCAAGCACGGGCGCCATCACCCAGCGGGCGAAACCTCGAAGTGCGGGAGCTGCGGTAGGTCGTTCAACAGCGGCAAGCCCGTCTTCGCGTCGCGCCGCTCGCCCGAGTTGATCTCCTTCATGAAGGCCTGTTGCCTCTTCAAAAGGTCCGCGTACACCGGTGGGATCGACCCGTCCGAGCACCTTGGAGCCGGGGCATCAGGCTTTGCCGCGTCGACCGTGCGCGTGTATAGCGAGCCATCGGGGCAGCGCAAAGGCTCTCCGGTCGATGGATTCTCGAAGCCGATTGTGACGACATCGCCGTTCTCGATAGTGATCGGCTTGTCGCTGGCCCGCAAGGACTCTGCCAGGGCGACGCCACCACCACCGATCACCAGAACAGCAAGCGCCGGCAGGGCGAACCTCCTGAGTCGCGGAAAGCGACGCTGGGAGTGTCCGCCCACTGCCGCGATCAGCTGCTCGCCGTAGGCATCCACGGCGTGGACGCCGATCTTGCTGTCGTGCGGTTCGAGAGTCATGGTGTTCCTTTCTCGAGAGTGGGACTGCGAAGCTCTACGGCGTCCGCCAGGGCGCTCAGTGCCCTGGAGACCCGGACCCGCGCTGTCGGCTCGCTGACACCAAGCCGGCCAGCGACTTGCTCGTAAGGCAATTCCTCGACCACGCGGAGCGTCAACGCGGCTCGTTGGCCTTCCTCGAGCCGCCCGACCTCCTCCCGCACCGTTGCCCGCAGCTCGGCGATGCCGGCCAGCTCAAGGATCCGTTCGAGGTCGTCATCGGCGAGCTGTGCCGGCTCCACTCCGAGCCGCTTCATCGCCTTGCGCTCGATCCTGCTGCGACGCTGAAACTGCAAGATCTCCCTACGGGCGATCGCGAAGATCCAGGCTCGCGCCTCGGCGTCCGTCCGGCCGCGGAAGCTTCGATGGTTCAGATAGGCGCGGGCGAAGGTTTCGGCGGTCAGGTCCCAGGCCGTATCGATGTCGTAGACGCGCTTGGTCGCGAAGCCGAGAACCTGCATCACGTACGAGCGGTAGACGCGTCCATACGCTGCGGGATCCTCGCCCGCCATCCGGAGATCTTGCGCTGTCGATTCCCGGTCCATGCAACAGGTTGATGCATGAGACCTCCGCGGCGTTACGGCCGGCGACCGAGCGAGAAATCCCCGTTCAGCGGCAGCCACGTCACGCAACCTCTAAACCTCATGAGCGCCCCCGGCCATGGGCGGTACTGGGCTCGAACCAGTGACCCCCTGCTTGTAAGGCAGGTGCTCTCCCAACTGAGCTAACCGCCCGGGCCGGGGCAAGGTAGCGCGCCGAGCTGTCCGGAGCCGGCTGCGGTCGTCATCATCGAACGATGCTGGTCGCCACACACGACGGCTCGTTCCACGCGGACGAGGTCTTCGCCGTCGCCGCCCTCAGCCTGCTGCCGGAGCCGATCGAGGTGATCCGGACCCGCGACGCCGACCGGCTCGCCGCGGCTGATCTACGTGTGGACGTGGGCTTCCGCTACGACCCGGCCGCCGGGGACTTCGACCACCACCAGCGGGACTTCGACCTGGTCCGGAGCAACGGCGTCGGCTACGCGTCCTTCGGCATCGTCTGGCGCGAGTTCGGCGCGCGGATCTGCGGGGGCGACGAGGACGTGGCCGCCGCCGTCGAGGAGTCGCTGGTCCAGGCCGTCGACGCGAACGACACCGGCCAGCAGATCACCACCTCCCTGATCGAAGGCGTGCGGCCGCTTACGGTCAACGCCGTCATCGGCGGCTTCAACGCGCGGTGGGACGAGGAGCTGTCCGCGGATGAGGAGCGCGCTCGATTCGACGCCGCCGTCGATCTGGCCGCCGGCATCCTCGAGCGGGAGATCGGCTCGGCCGCCGCGGGGAGCCGCGCCGCCAAGATCGTGCGCGACGCGATCGCCGCCGCCGAGGACCCGCGGATCGTGCGGCTGCCGGACAACGTCCCCTGGAAGCAGGTCGTGACAACCGAGGCTCCCGACGCCCTCCTCGTCATCTATCCGAAGCGGCAGGGGTTCGGGGTCGAGACCGTCCCGGTGGAGCCGGGCACCTTCGAGAACCGGCGGGACCTCCCGGCCGAGTGGGCGGGCCTGGAGAAGGCCGAGCTCGCCGCGGTGACCGGAGTCGAGGACGCCCTCTTCTGCCACGCGAAGCGCTTCCTCGTCGTGGCCCGCTCGCGCGAGGGCGCGGAGCGGCTCGCGGCCCTGGCCCTCGCCGACTGAGCGTCCGGTCCGCGCCGTCATGGTTTCTCGCGCGGCGGGCGACCAAACGGACCGGGCGGCGATACGCTCGCAGCGGCGGGCCACATAGGCCGAAGGAGATCCGCAATGGGATTCATGGACAGGTTCAAGGGCGGCATGGAGCAGGCCCAGCAGATGGCAAAGCAGGGGCGCGACGCTATGAGCGCGGGTATGGACCCCGCGATGGCGGAGCACGCGCAACTCGTCAACAAGCTCGCTGCCAGCGGCGTGCCTTGCACGGCGGTCATCCAGGCGGTTGGCATGAGCGGCGCAACGGACGGCTTCAACAAGGAGTACACGTTCGAGGTCGTCGTCGAGGGCAACGGCGAGCCCTACAACGCGATCATCGTCCAGTACCTCGCCGACGGCGCCGAGAAGGACTACACCGAGGGCGCGGCCTTCCAGGCCAAGGCCGATCCCGACGACAAGACGAGCCTGCTGCTCTACGGCAAGCTCTCCTGAGGCGACGGTAGGCGGGCGCAATGGAGCTGGGAATCAAGGGGCGGACGGCGCTCGTCATGGGCGCGAGCCGCGGCATCGGCCGCGGCATCGCCAGGCGCTCTTGCCCGCGAGGGGGCGCGCGTGGCGCTCTGCTCGCGCGATCTCGAGAGTCTCGAGCGAGCTCGCCGCCGAGCTCGGCGGCGGCGTCGCGGCGTTCGCCGCCGACTCCGCCGACCTCGAGCGGATCGCGGCGCTGCCGGCGGAGGTCGGCGAGCGGCTCGGGCCGGTCGAGATCCTCGTCGTCAATACCGGCGGGCCGCCGCACGGCGGCGTCCTCGACAACTCGGCCGCGGAGTGGGAGAGCCGCCTACCGGACGCTGATGCTCGCCCCGAAGGCGCTGATCGAGGCGACCGTTCCCGCGATGCGGGAGCGCGGCTGGGGACGGGTCGTCAACGTCTCCTCCTCCTCGATCCGCGAGCCGATCCCCGGTTTGGCGCTCTCCAACTCGCTGCGGATGGGCGCCCTCGGGATGCTGAAGACGCTCTCGAGCGAGGTCGCCGCCGACGGCGTCACCGTCAACACGGTCGCCACCGGCCGCTTCGCAACGGACAGGCTGGCCGAGCTCTACGGCTCGATCGAGGCGGCGGAGGAGCACGGCACGGGCGACGTGCCCGCCGGCCGGCTCGGCACCCCGGAGGAGTACGGCGACCTCGTCGCCTTCCTCTGCTCGGAACGCGCCGCCTACCTGACCGGCGCCGTGATCCCGCTCGACGGCGGCATGCTGCGCTCAGCCTGAGGCCGGCGCGGGCCGGCGCGCGATCCCGCCGCGGGCGCGGGCGACGGCGAACCAGACGACGCCGGCGACGATCATCGCGATGCTCAGCAGCTGCGCCTGGGTCAGGCCGATGAAGACGTCGTCGTTGCGGCGCAGGAACTCGATCAGGAAGCGCTCGGCGCCGGCGAGGATCAGATAGAGCGCGAAGAGCAGGCCGGGGCGCAGGCGGTCGCGCAGCGTCCAGAGGATGATCGCGACCCAGCTCATCGCGATCGTCTCGTAGACCGGCGTCGGGTGTACGGGCGTGTCGATCGGCTTCGTCCCGTCCGGATAGGCCATCGCCCAGGGCCCGTCCCAGGCCTTGCCGTAGTCGCCGTCGCCGGAGAGCTGGCAGCCGATCCGGCCGATCGCGTAGCCGATCGCGAGCGGCACGCTGGCGAGGTCGAGCAGCGTCAGGTTGAGGATCCCGCGCCACCAGGCCCAGCCGCAGACGGCGATCGCGCCGCCGATCGCGCCGCCGTACCAGGTCAGGCCCGGAGCCCGAGAAGAGGCTGCCGAGCACGTCGTGCTTGACGTCGCTCCAGTTGTCGAAGAGGAAGTAGAGCCGCGCGCCGATCGAGCCCGCCGACGAGCGCCGCGAAGACGATCTCGTAGGCCCAGTCGCGCGGCTTGCCGGTTTCCTCGAAGCGCCGCGCGATCACCGCCCCGGCGGCAATGAACCCGAGCCCGAACGCGATCCCGAAGGACTGCAGCGTGAGCGGGCCGATGTGGATCTCTGGATACATGGAGGGAGGGGGAGTAGCCCCGACGGGAGTCGAACCCGCGCTTGATCCTTGAAAGGGCGCCGTGCTGACCACTACACCACGGGGCCGGGCCGGCGACCGATTCTAAGGACGTGGCCGTCATCCTTCCGCCGTGGTGCGTCGATATAGTCGAACGTATGTTCGTCGGCGTAGCAGAAGCCCACGCCTCCGATGAACGAGTACCGGCTGGCGCGGAGCTGCGGCGGCGCGGGCAGTCCATCAAGAGCATCGCTGCCGAGCTGGGCGTCAGCCCGTCGACCGTGCTTCGGTGGACGTCGGACATCGAGCTGAGCGGCGCTCAGCGGCGAAGCTCGAAGTCGGATGCGCCGTGCCGCGTAGAGCGGCAGCCTGGTCAGCTCAGCAATCGGTCGGCTCGGCCGTCCTTTCAACTCGAAGGACGCGTCAGGCCGCGCGTCGAGGCGATCCGCTGCACCTCGCGGGTGCATGCTCTACTGGGCGGAGGGCGCGAAGTCTCGTAACGCTCTCGATTTCGCTAATAGCGACGAGGCGATGGTGCAGCTCTACATGCGCTTCCTCCGCGAGAGCCTCGGAGTCGCGGACGAGCGGATCGCGATTCGCGTCAACGCGTACACGGACAACGGCCTGACGATGCGCGAGATCGAAAGCCACTGGCTCGAGGTGCTCGGACTTCCGGGCAGTTGCCTCGCGGAGCGGCGTGCAGGATCACCTCCCACCTCGAGCAGCGGGAGCAAAGGCGACGCAAGCTCGTCTACGGCGTCTGCACGGTGCGGGTCAACTCAACCCAGCTCGTCCAGCACATCTTCGGCGCGATCCAGGAGTACGCAGGGTTCGAGGAGCCGCGGTGGCTCGATGGCCTGTAGCTAGCCCAGCAGCAGCTCGAGCAGGGCCTTCTGGGCGTGCAGGCGGTTCTCGGCCTGATCCCAGACGGCGGAGCGGTCGCCGTAGAGGACGTCGGCGCTGATCTCCTCGCCGGGGTGGGCCGGCAGGCAGTGCAGGGCGACGGCGCGGTCGGAGGCGGCGGCGAGCAGCTCGGCGTCGAGCCGGTAGGGCTCGAGCGCGGCGCGCTTGGGGCCGGCGGTCGACTCGTCCTCGCCGAGCGAGACCCAGACGTCGGTGTAGATCGCGTCGGCGCCGGCGACGGCCTCGTGCGGGTCGCCGATCAGCGTCGCCTCCGGGCAGTCGTCGAGCGTGTAGCCCTCGGGCGAGGAGACGACGACGTCGACGCCGGCGGCGGCGCCGACGAGGGCCAGCGAGCGGGCGACGTTGTTGCCGTCGCCGACGTAGGCGACGCGCAGGCCCTCGAGCGAGCCGAAGCGCTCGGCGAGCGTCTGCAGGTCGGCGAGCGCCTGGCAGGGATGGTGCAGCGGGGTGAGCGCGTTGATCACCGGCACGTCGGCGCGCTCGGCGAGCTCGGCGACGTTCTCGTGCGAGCCGCTGCGGACGACGATCGCCGCCACGTACCTGGAGAGGACCTGCGCGGTGTCGCGGATCGACTCGCCGCGGGCGAGCTGCATCTCGCCGCCGCGGAGGACGACCGGGTGGCCGCCGAGCTCGGCGACGCCGACCTCGAACGAGATTCGCGTCCGCGTCGAGGGCATCTCGAAGAGCAGCGCGACGGATCGCCCGGCGAGCGCCGTCGGAGCCGGCCTCGGGCCGGCCTGCCTTGAGCTCAGCCGCGCGGTCGAGCAGCGAGCGGAGCTGCTCGCGGTTCAGCTCCTGACCTGTGAGGAAGCTGGGCTCCATGGGAAGCGCGGGATCGTAGTGCATGGCGGCGGGCGCCGGCATCGTCGTTGCCGCCGCGGATCGCCAGATAATCGGCGGATGGCCGACGGGGCGCTGCGGGTCGTGACCTGGAACCTCTTCCATGGGCGCGACCATCCTCCGGAGCCGGGGCTTGCAACCCTCGGTTCCCGTCTGTGGCGCCGCACCGAGCGCGGCACCCGCCACGCGCAGGTCAACGTTGACCTGTTCGAGCAGTTCGCAACCGTGCTCGCTGACGCCGATTGGGACGTCGCGCTGCTGCAGGAGTGCCCGCCGCGCTGGGCGGAGGAGCTCGCGACCCGCTGCCGCGCCGACCCGCACAGGGTGCTGACCGCCCGCAACCTGCCGGCGCCGCTGGCCGCTGCACAGGCGCCTCGCGGCGCGCCTCAACCCCGACCTGATCGCCTCCTGGGAGGGCGGCTCGAACCTGACGCTCGTGCGCGGTGCGGTCGGATCCCCGGCGATCGTCGAGCGCCGCGAGCTGACGCTCGCGCGCCGTCCGGAGACCCGCCGGATGGCGTTCAGCCGGCTCCGCTCCGGGATCTGCGTGGCGAACCTGCATGCCTCGCAGGCGCCGGCTGCCGCCGAGCGCGAGCTGCACGCCGCCGCCGCGAACGCGGTCCGCTGGGCCGGCGCCGATCCACTCATCCTCGGCGGCGATCTCAACCTGCGGCCGGCGACCTCCCCGCTTGCCTTCACAACGCTGAGCGCCGAGTACGGCTTCAGCGAGCCCGGCGAGCGCGACTCGATCGACCATCTCCTCGCCCGCGGCCTCGAGCCGGTCGAGCCACCGGCGGGCTGGGCCGTGGAGGATCGCGAGCTGCCCGACCCGACGGCGGCGCCGGGCGACCGCGCGCTGGCGGTCCGGCTCTCCGATCACGCGCCGGTCGCAGCGGCGTTCGCGCCCCCCGGTTAGCGCGGACGCCGCGCGGCCCCGACCCGCAACGCGGGAACCAATTGCAGCCAACCTTCACACGGGACGGCGCAAGGTGAGTAGGTTTGTCCTCCAGAGGGCCCAACCGAACGGAGGACGACCGGATGGCTGCGACCAAGAAGACGACGAAGCGCTCGACGGCGAGCAAGAAGAGCACCACGGCGAAGAAGCCGGCTGCGAAGAAGCCGCTGCGAAGAAGCCGGCTGCGAGCTCGGCCCGCGCCGCCGATCGTGCAGACAAGTCAGTAGAGGCTTTCCGCGAGGCGCTCGAGCGCAGCTTCCGCGAGGTCGTCGACGACGCGGTCAAGCGCGGGCGGATGACGCGCGACGATGCGAACGAGCTCGTCAACAAGCTCGTCACCAAGGGTCGCAAGCAGACGCAGGACCTGATGAAGGAGGTCGAGAAGGCAATCGACCAGGCCCGCAAGGAGGTCGAAGGCCGCGCGACGAAGGCCCGCAAGCAGGTCGAGTCGCAGACGACCAAGGCCCGCAAGCAGGCCCGCAGGCGCGTCGACAAGGCGACCAAGGCCGTGATCGAAGCTGCCGACGAGCCCCTTGCTCAGGGTGACAAGCTGCGCTCACGTGCCGGCCTGCCGGGCTTCCCGATCACCGCCTACGACCAGCTCACGGCAGCCCAGGTCAAGAGCCGCGTCGGCACGCTGACGAAGGCCGACGCGCGCAAGGTGCGCACGTACGAGAAGCGCAACAAGGGCCGCAAGAGCATCCTCGACGCCGTCGAGAAGCGTCTCGCGGCCTGAGCCTGAGCGCCGCGCTGCAACGATAGGCGGGTGGAACCCGCCGCCGATCAGCAACAGGAGCAGGCACCGCCCCGCCCCCGGCGCGGTGACGAGCTCGAGCTGCGCGTCGACTCGCTCGCCCAGGGTGGGCGCGGCGTAGCTCGCACGGAGTCCGGCTTCGTCCTCTTCGTCGCCGGCGGCCTGCCCGGCGATACGGTCCGCGTTCGCGTCGGCAAGTCGAAGAAGGCGTACGCGGAGGCGACCGCGATCGAGCTGCTCGATCCGGCCCCTGAGCGGATCCCGGACTCCTGCGTACACGGCAACGAGCCATGCCCCGGCTCGCCCTGGCAGGGCCTCCCCTACGAGCTGCAGCTCGAGCACAAGGCGGCGCAGGTACGCGAGGCGCTGGCGCGGCTCGGCGGCTTCGAGGACGTCGAGATCGAGCCGATCGTCGGCGCCGACGAGGATGGGCAATGGCGCTACCGGAACAAGGCCGAGTACTCGTTCGGAGCCGACCGCGACGCCGAGGCGGGGCTGGCGCTCGGCTTCCATGCCCGCGGTCGCTGGGATCGCGTCGTCGACGTCGACGACTGCCTGCTCGTCTCAGAGGCCAACAACGCGGCGCGCAACGACGTCCGTGCCTGGGCCCGCGAGCACGTGGTGCCCGCCTACGACCGCGCCAGCGGCGTGGGCGTGCTCCGCAACCTCGTCGTCCGCGAGGGGCGCCGCACCGGCCAGATCCACACCCGGCTGGTCACCGGGCCTTCCTCGATCCCGCGGCCGCCCACCGACCTGCACACCGTCGTCGCCCAGGACAGCGGCTCGACCGAGGGGCCGACCGGCGCGCTCGGCGCCGAGCGCCTGCGCGAGCGGCTCTGCGACCTCGACTTCGACGTCTCCGCGACGGCCTTCCTGCAGACCAACACCGAGATGGCGGAGCGGCTCTACGGCGTCGCCCGCGAGTACGCGGCGCTGAGCGGCGGCGAGCGGCTCTACGACCTCTTCTGCGGCGTCGGCACGATCGGCCTGACGATGGCCGCCGACGCCGGCGAAGTCTGGGGCATCGAGTCGGTCGCCGAGGCCGTCGCCGACGCCGAGCTCAACGCCGAGCTGAACGGGATCGACAACGCCCGCTTCCGCGCCGCCGACGCCCGCCTCGGCATCCGCCCGCTCGTCGAGGAGGCCGGCAAGCCGGACGTGCTCGTCATCGACCCGCCGCGCGCCGGGCTCTCGGCGAAGATCGTCCGCCGCGTGCTCGAGTGCGAGGCCGAGCGCATCGTCTACGTCTCCTGCAACGCGACGACGCTCGCCCCGAACCTGCGGCAGATGGTCGATGACGGCGGCTACGAGCTGCTCCGCGCCCGCCCCGTCGACATGTTCCCCCAGACCCCGCACATCGAGTGCGTCGCCGTGCTCGCCAGAACGGCCTGCCTGAGCGGCCGATGGCCCGCTCACCCCGCACCCGCGGGCGCGGATTCGCGGTCGGCGCCGGCCTCGATCCGGCGCTCGCAGCGCCGCTCGCCCGCCGCTGCGAGGAGCTCGGCTACGCGTCCGTGTGGAGCAACGACCACGCCGCCGTCGGGCCGCCGAGCGGCAGCGGCCTGGCGACTCTCGCCGCGCTCGCCGCGCGGCAGCGACCGGCTCGCGCTCGGCCTCGGCGCGCTCGCGCTCGATCGCCACTCCCCCGCCTCGATCGAAGCCGACGTCGAGCGGCTCGGGCTCGATCCGGAGCGCCTGATCCTCGCGGTCGGCGCCGGCAACTCCCGCCGGCCGCTGGAGCTTGCGGCCGGCGCGCGCGACGAGCTGCGGACGCGCCTCGGCAAGCCGCGAATCCTGCTCGCCGCGCTCGGCCCGCGAATGTGCGAGCTCGGCGGCGCCAGCTTCGACGGCGTGCTCGTCGCCTGGATGACGCCCGCCGCGATCCAGCGCGCCCGTGCCCACATCGAGGCGGGCGCCGCGGAGGCGGGCCGCCCCGCCCCACCGCTGGCCGGCTACGTCCGCGCCTCGGTCGGCGCCGACGCCGAGACGCGCCTCGCCCGCGAGGAGGGCTTCTACCGGGCGCTGCCCGCCTGGCGCCGCAACTTCGCGGCCCTCGACTCCGAGCCCGGCCGGACCGGCGTCTTCGGCGACTATCCCGACGACCTCGCCCCCGAGCTCGACCGCTACGAGCGCTGCCTCGACGTGCTCGTCGTCCGCGGCCTCGCCGCGCCTCGCATGCCGATGCTCGAGCGGATCGCCGCTGCCGCGGCCGCCGGCTCAGCCCTCGCCCGCAGCGGGCGGCGCGACGAGCAGCTCGGCGAGCCGCGCGACGACCGCCCCGAAGGCGAAGTAGAGCGCCGGCAGCCAGAGGGCGACGCCGAAGAGGCCGTCGCTGTCGAGCCCGTAGCGGGCGACGTCGAGCTGGACGAGGACGATCTCCGCGAGGGGGCCGAGCACGGCCGCCGCACAGGCGCAGATCAGGGCGGCCGAACCCGAGGCGAATCGCGTCGCGCAGAGCGCCGCCGCCATCACGACGAGCAGCGTGCCGGCGCCCTCGGGGCGGTCGGAGACGAGCGCGCTGATCGCGTAGATCGCGAGTACGGATGCGATTGCCGCGACCGCCTCGCGCAGCCGCTCGCCGGCCTCGGGGGGCACGGGCGCAAGCCGCAGCCGCAGCTCGCCGGTGGCGGTGGTCGCGAGGCCGACCGCCAGCGGGAACCAGAGCGCGCTCTCCCAGATGAAGGGGAAGCCGCGGTCGAGGTAGGTCGTCGTGCCCGTCTGCACGTGGGCGGCGTCGCCGAGCAGGCCGCCGACGGCGCCGACCGCGAACAGGAGCAGGGCCTGCGGCCCGGTCAGCCTCACTGGGTCGGCAGCGGGGAGCCGGCCGCGAAGAAGAACCAGATCCAGAAGGCGGCGGTGACGATCAGCGTCGTGCCGACGAAGACCGTCTCGATGCCCCACGTCTTGTCGGCGCCCCGCGGCTTGATCGCCCGCGTGTCGGTCATGCCCGCGCATCCAAGGCTCGCGGGCCGACGACTTCTGCTTGGCCGGGTCCGGGTCGTGCTCGAGCCAGGAGATGACCCAGCCGGCGATGTAGAGCACCACCGCATAGGTGACGATGATCCCGAAGAAGATCAGCATCGCCACGGAGAAGTCGAGGTTGGTCGCACCTGATCCACCCTGAACCTGGGATCCGATCCAGACCCAGCCGAGCGGCACGCCGAAGCCGACGACGCGCGGCGACGACGATCGTCGCCAGGACAACTCCGATCCCCGATGGTCGACCTCACGCCCCGAATCTTCCCAGAGCGAGGCCGAGCTCAGTAC
Organism: uncultured Solirubrobacterales bacterium; assembly: GCA_963774395.1. Classification (GTDB taxonomy): domain Bacteria; phylum Actinomycetota; class Thermoleophilia; order Solirubrobacterales; family 70-9; genus CAXMST01. The sequence goes on from CAVZET010000005.1 coordinate 337,743, forward strand.
GGAGGCAGATCCTCGTACCAGGTGCCGAGCGCACGGAACGCACGCCAGAAGGCCTTCTTCGGGTCTTCGGAGTCGAGCGAGGCGTCGATGTCCGGGGTGAAGATCGCGTCGATCGAGGGCGTCAGGCGCTGGATCTCACCCGGCAGCGGCTCGAGCTCGCGCGCCATCGGCACCTGGACGTCGTTGAGGCGTCTCGAGCGCAGCGTCGCCCATGACGACGATGCAGCGCGGCTCGACGATCTGGATCTCCTCGACGACCCTCGCGACGCATCCGGGCGCCGCCAGCGACGGATCGGCGAGCGGACACTTGACGCAGACGGTTCCGTAGACGGCGAGCGGATCGACCGCAAGCCGCTTGAGGCTCTTCATCACCGCGTTGCCCGCCCGCCCGTAGAAGGCGACGCCCTCCTCGATCTCGGCCGGGTTCGGCGCATGCTTGAGCAGCATCACGTCGGCCTGCGGGTGGCCGGAGCCGAGCACCGGCATCAGGTTGCCGCGCGGGCAGGCCTCGCAGTCCTGAAGCTCGTGCGTGAGCTGGTTCAGCTCACGGATCGCCCGCTCCAGGTACTTCTCCTTGATCTGGTCTTCGGTGGTAGGCACGGCGATGGACGGTTTTGACGGCCCGCCTCGCTCTCCTTTTGGTTGCACGCCGTTATCCGCCCGTGAATCAACTCTTGCTGCGCGGCGCCGCGGCGCCCTTGCCCTTCGAACGCGCCCGCTTCGCCTCCTGCCGACGCCCGCCCTGCACCGGCTGCGGGTTCGAAACCTGCTTGCGGCCACCCGCCTGGCCGGCGGCTGCCTGCATCCACTTGAGCGCCTGCACGTAGACGAGGTTCTTGTGCTTGCGGACGATGTCCGCCGAGCGCATCGCCTCGAGGAACTCCTCGGCGCCGTCGAAGTCGTGCAGGCGGATGCGGACGCTGCCGAGCGCCTGCGCGACGTGGCCGTCGGAGCCGGCGCCGGGCACGATCCGGTACTTGGCAGCGAAGCGCTCGGCCTCCTCGTTGAAGCCGCTGAAGGCGACGCGCGGATTGAAGACCTCGAGGATGTCGATCTCCTCGACCATGTCGAGCAGGTGCTGGTAGTCAGGGACCGAGTGCAGGCGATCGAACGGGTGAGGCACGTAGACGAGCCCTCCCTGGCGGCGGATCTCCGCGATCGTCTCCGCCATCGTCATCCCCCGCTCGATCTTCTCCTCGAGGAAGAGGCCGATCACCTCACCCTGCTCCGCCGTCTTCACCTCCTCGCCGACGATCACCTTGATGTCACCGTCACGCTCGGCCGCCTCGCGCGCGGCGAGGGCCCCCGAGATCTCGTTGTGGTCGGTGACAGCGATCGCCCCCATACCGCGGTCCTTCGCCGTTTCGAGCAGCACCTCGACCGGGGTCGCGCAGTCGTTCGAATGGTCCGTGTGCATGTGCAGGTCGCAGTCGATCGCCGGCCGCTTCGCGATCCGCCGGCGGATCGCGGGGTTGCCGGTGTCGTCGTGGCGGCGGGCGGCGAGGCGGGCATAGGTCTCCTCGAGCTCGTCGGCGACGTCGCTCCACGAGCGCGCCCGCCGGCCGGCCGCCTGCCCGATCCGTCCGAGCAGCGTGCGGTCGCCGATCAGCCGCTCGAGGTGCGCAGCGAGCGTGATCACGTCCCCCGGGTTGAAGCTGAGGCCAACCTCCTCGGGTCCGAGGACTTCCGCGTAGGGAGGGATCTGCGAAATCACCGGAACCGTCGCCGAGGCGAACGCCTGCTGGATCAAGCCGGCGGCCGGGCGTGGGCCTCCGGAGGTGAGGCAGACGACGTCGGCCGCGGCGATCACGGACTCGGGCGCTGTGTCGCCGGGGCGCAGGAAGCTGACCCGCTCGGCAAGCGCGCGGCTCACGCGGGGCATGGTGATGGCTTCATCGAGGCAAACGACCGCCTCCCAGCTGCCGTCGAGCGGCAACTTGCGCAGCGCCCGCAGCATCAGTCGCAAGGCGCCACGCTCCTCGCGGGCGCAGTAGGCGATCCGTAGCGGCCGCTCCGCGTCCGCGGGCCCCTCGGCCCGGGGCCAGACGGGCTCAGCAGCGTCTCCCCCGCCCGGCACCTGCTCGTAGGAGCCGGCGAAGAAACGCTGCATGAGGTCGCCGGTCGCGGCGCCTGAGACGGTGCGCGCATCGAGCCGGCCGAGGAAGATCTCGACGAGTGGGCGCGCGACCTGCGTCGAGAGGATCCGCTCCGTCGGCTCGTGGAAGCTGCCGACGTTGAGCGCACGCGAGTGCCGCAGCGCCGCCGAGGAGGCGCTTGGTGCGAACGGGTCGTGGACGTGGACGACGTCGAAGGGGATCGAGCTGAGCAGCAGCTCGAGCGTGCCGGAGACATCGAGCGGGAACGGCGCGGCGCGCGGCTTCGGCCCCCGTGGCATCGGAATCCCCTGGCCGATTGCGACGATCGGCGGGCCGCCGGGCACGACCCGCTCGCCCTCCCAGCCCGGGCCGAAGAGCGCCGCTGGGTCTTCGCGGGCGCGCTCGATCGCCCGGTGCGAGTCGCGCACCGCGCGGCGGGCGGGGACCGGCGCGGCGAGCGCCACGTCGTGTCCGCGCTCGCGGAGCTCGGCCGAGACCCGGCCGGCAAATTCGTTCACCTCATCGTGCGAGCCCCAGGTATAGGGGGTCACGTGGGCGATAGTCAGGCGCGGGCTCTTCGCCACGGACGCAGGATAGTTGGCCCGCTGCATACGATTGGCCACGAGGCTGGGCATCGCCCGGCGACCGAGAGAGAGGCATCCATGAGCAGCTACGACTACGTGATCATCGGCGCGGGATCAGCAGGCTGTTTGCTGGCAGCGCGCCTGACCGAAGACCGAAGCGTCAACGTCCTCCTGCTCGAGGCCGGCGGCAAGGACCGCTCGCCGAAGATCAAGATCCCTGCGGCCTTCGCGCAGCAGTTCCAGACGAAGCTCGACTGGAACTACGAGACCGAGCCGGAGCCCGGCTGCGACGACCGCCGCATCTACGTCCCCCGCGGTCGCTCGCTCGGAGGCTCGAGCTCGATGAACGCGATGCTCTACGTCCGTGGCTGCGCCGCCGACTACGACGGCTGGGCCGCGGAGGGCTGCGAGGGCTGGAGCTGGGACGAGGTGCTGCCTTACTTCAAGCGCTCCGAGCACCGCGAGAGCGGCGAGGAGATCGGCGCCGCGCACGGCACCACCGGCACCCTCAACGTCGCCGACGCCCGCAGCCCGCGCGGCCTCACCGACCTGATGGTCGAGGCCGCCCGCGCCCGCGACTTCCCGTTCGACCCCGACTACAACGACGGCCAGCCCGACGGCGTCTGCCGCGTGCAGACCACGCAGAAGAACGGCCGCCGCTGGAGCAGCGCCGACGCCTTCCTGCGGCCGGCCCTGAAGCGCCCGAACCTGACCGTCGTCACGAAGGCGCAGGTCCTCGGCCTCGATCTGAGCCCAAGCGGCGAGCGGGTCGACGGGGTCCGCTACGCGCGCGGCCGCCGGACCGAAACGGTTACGGCCGCCCGCGAGGTGATCCTCAGCGCCGGCGCAATCGGCTCGCCGCAGCTACTCATGCTCTCCGGGATCGGCGCCGCGGACGAGCTCACGCCATTCGGGATCAAGCCGAAAGTGGACCTGCCCGGCGTCGGCAAGAACCTCCAGGACCACCCGTACCTCGTCTGCATCTGGGACTCGGCGATCGGCGATTCGCTGCTCGATGCCGAGAAGCCGGGCGCCATGGTCGAGTTCCTGCGCCGGCGGGAGGGCCCGCTGACGTCGACCGTCGCCGAGGCCTTCCTGTGGACCCGATCGGACCGCGAGGCGACGGCGCCGGACCTGCAGTTCCACATGGCCCCCGCCTACTTCTCCCAGAACGGCTTCGACGAGTACGACAAGCACGCCTTCACGATGGGCCCGGTGCTCGTCGCCCCCCGCTCGCGCGGTCGCGTCTGGCTCCGCAGCGCGGACGCCGCCGCGAAGCCGCACATCCTCGGCAACCACCTGACCGAGCAGGCCGACGTCGATGCGATCGTTCACGGCGTCAAGCTCGCCCGCGAGCTCGTCGAGACTGAGCCCCTCGCCGCAGCGTCCGGCCGCGAGATCTACCCGGGTCCGCGGGGTGACGAGCGACGCGGAGATCGTCGCCGACGCGCGCCGGCGAATCGAGCTCCTCTACCACCCGGTAGGCACCTGCAAGATGGGCGTCGGCGACGACGCGGTGGTCGATCCGCAACTGCGCCTGCGCGGGGTCGAGAACCTGCGTGTCATCGACGCCTCCGTGATGCCGACGATCACCCGCGGCAACACGAACGCCCCGACCTACATGATCGCCGAGAAGGCAGCAGACCTGATCAAGGCCGCCGGCTGACGGGCCCGAGGTCCGCCCCGCCGCCGGACGCCGCGTCGGGCCTCACGTCAGGCGAGATCAGCGCCACGGGCAGCCCCAGACCGGCCTCGCGCTTCAGCGTCGCGATCCGACGGCCGGGCTGGACGGCCTCGCGAACCGTCCCGCACAGCGGCCCGAGCTCGGCCGCGGCGCCGTCGATGTCGGCGACCGTGATCGTCAGCCCCCAGAAGCGCGCAGACCCGTCGGGCCCCGCCTGCTCGGGCGGCACCTGGACGACCTCGGCAATGACCTCGCCGAAGCGGAAGAAGCCCTGACGCAGCCGCGCTTCCTCTGGCCCCACCTCGCGCACCCGGCGGCAGCGGATCCCGTTGCGCTCGAAGGCCTCCCTGGTGCGCTCCAGCGACGACGTGAAGACGACGACGTGGTCGATCGACAGCGCGCCGATCGGGTGCTCGGGCGCCGGCTCTTCGCGTGCTGCCGCCGCCGAGCTCGGTGGGCAGCCCGTCGAAGTCGGCGCTCGTCGGCCCGCTCAGCGTCCAGCCGCGCTCAGCGCCGAGCGCGACCGGGACGGTGCCGATCCGCGTGCGACCGTCCGCCACCGCGAAGCCGACCTCGGCCCAGGCGGAGGGATCGACGGCAAGCCGCAGCTCGGCGATCGTTGCGCGGATCTCGTCGGCGGGATCCATGACCGGGAAGGTAGAGGGGAAGCGCCCGGCGTCGCGTAGGCACAACGGGGCCAAAGAAAGGGGGCGCGCCCACGTTGCGTGAGCGCGCCCCGGCGAGATCCGGCTGTCTCGCGTTTCGCTCAGACCTCGGCTTCCGCCTCGGTCTTCTGCGAGTCCAGGTCCTCCTTGGCGCGCCCCGCGGCGGCCTTGCGCGCGTAGGTGCGGATGAACTCCTCGGTCTGCTCGCGCGCGTCTGCATCCGGGCGCTGCGAGTGCGGGGACTTCATCAGGTAGGAGGACGGGCCATCCAGCTGACCGGCGATCCCGTTGTTGAGCGCCAGCTTGATCAACCGGACCGCGTCGATGACGACGCCGGCCGAGTTCGGGGAGTCCCAGACCTCGAGCTTGAGCTCGACGTTGAGCGGCACGTCGCCGAACGACTTGCCCTCGAGGCGGATGTGAGCCCACTTGCGGTCGGTCAGCCACGGCACGTAGTCGGAGGGACCGACATGGACGTCATCGGCGGGCAGCTCGGTGCCCATGATCGAGGTCACCGCGTTGGTCTTCGAGATCTTCTTCGAGTCGAGCCGCTCGCGCTCGAGCATGTTGAAGAAGTCCATGTTGCCGCCGACGTTGAGCTGGCTGGTGTGCTGCATCTCGACGCCGCGCTCGTGGAAGAGGCGGGCGAGCTGCCGGTGGACGATCGTCGCGCCGACCTGCGACTTGATGTCGTCGCCGATGATCGGCAGGCCGGCCTCCTCGAACCGCTTGTCCCAGTAGTCCTCGCGGGCGATGAACACGGGCAGGCAGTTGACGAAGCCGACGCCCGCCTTGAGCGCCTGCTCGACGTACCACTTGGTCGCCTGCTCGGAGCCGACCGGCAGGTAGCAGACGAGCACGTCGGCCTTCGTCTCCTTGAGGATGCCGACGATGTCGGCGGTCTCCCCCGGCGCCTTGGTGATCTTCTGCTTCAGGTACTTGCCGAGGCCGTCGTGGGTCATGCCGCGCTCGACCTTGACGCCCATGTGCGGAACGTCGGCGAACTTGATCGTGTTGTTCTGGCCCGACCAGATCGCCTCGGAGAGGTCCTTGCCGACCTTCTCGGAGTCGATGTCGAAGGCCGCCACGAACTCGATGTCCTTGACGTGGTAGCCGCCGAGGTCGACGTGCATCAGGCCCGGGACCTGATCGTCCTTGTCGGCGTCCTGGTAGTAGGTGACGCCCTGGATGAAGGAGTTGGCGCAGTTGCCGACGCCGACGATCGCGACGCGGACCTTGCCGTCGTCGCTGCGGCCGGGCGACGCAGTACCGCCGCCGTTCGTTTGAAGTCCGTTCTCAGTCATGGGTAAGCGTGAGCCTCCTTGGATGGATGGCGAGAATTGCCGGATCTCTGGGGATACGGGCATCCGCGACGGCGCTGGAGCGCAATTGCCGGGCCCCGGCGGCGTCGCAAAGCCGGATCGGGGCCAAGGACACCACCGGCGGCGTTTGGTTACAGGCTGTTCACGCCTTCGTCAGGCGCCGTCGCCGGCCCCGTCGAGCTTCTGCAGCTCGACGCGGACGTGCCAGACCCGCTGCAGGGTCGTGAGGGCGGTCAGCGCCGCCATGACGTAGATCGCCGCAGGGAGCAGGTCGACGCTGGAGATCAACTCCCCGGAGGCGAACAGCAGCCCGGCGGAGAGCAGCACGACCCGCACCGGCCGCGTCGCGATCCCGACCTTGCACTCGACGCCGAGCGCCTCGGCCCGCGCACGCGTGTAGGAGACCATCAGCGAGCCGAGCACGACGAGGACGCAGATCGCCGCCGCCACGTCCTTGCCGTCGTCGGCGAAGGTCCAGGCGACGGCAGCGATCACCACTCCCTCCTCGACCCGGTCGAGCGTCGAGTCGAGGAAGGCGCCGAACAGGGAGCCCTTTCCCGACATCCGCGAGTAGCGACCGTCGAGCGTGTCCATGATCGAGCCGACGATGAACGCGATCGCGCCGAGGACGAAGTCCTTTTCCAGGATCAGAACCGCGGCGGCGAGGTTGAGCACGAGCCCGGTCATCGAGATCGCGTTCGGCGTCAGCCGGGACTCGATCAGCCGTCCGCGCGCGTAGCTGCGCAGCTCGCGGCTCGTGCGGACATCACGCATCGTCGCCGGGCCACCGGGGCCATCGGGGCGCTCGCTCATGGGCGCAAACCTATCCGCGCGGGGGGACGGGCGGCTTTACGCCGCTGCGGAGTCGAAGGCCCAGTGCTCGGGGCGAACCGGCGCCAACACGCGGCTTGCGATCAGCGCCGACGTCGCGGCGACCAGCACGCCGACGGCGCCGTCGAACCAGAAGTGGTTGCCGGTCGACATGACGACGAAGAGGACGACGAGCGGGTAGAAGGCCCACAGCACCTTGAGCGCCTTCGAGCGGACGAGCATGATCGCCGTGCCGGCGATCATCGTCGCGAAGCCAATGTGCATGCTCGGCACGGCCGCGTACTTGTTGACGAGCAGGCTGACCGCGCTCGAGTCGGTGTTCAGGTGGCTGACCGCGGCGAGGCTGTCGAGCAGGCCGCTGTCGGCGACCAGGCGCGGCGGCGCGGTCGGGTAGAGCAGGTAGCCGGTGAGCGCCAGCAGCATCGCGACCATGAACATGTTGCGCACGAAGTAGAAGTACTCGTTGCGCGCCAGATAGAGCCAGACGAGAAAGCTCGTCGTGATGATGAAGTGCGAGTTGACGTACATCCAGTTGGCGCCGTCGATGAGCCAGTCGGCCTTGAGCGCGAAGGCCTGGACGTGACCTTCGACGAAGAGGCCGAGCGAGCGCTCGAGGCTGATGATGCGCTCGGCGTTCGCAAGCGCGAGGGTCTGCTTGGCCTCGGACAATCCACGGACCAACTGGTAGCCCTGATAGATGCAGAAGAAGAGCCCGAGCTGCAGCAGGAGATCTGACCAGCCCCTGGGCAGCCGGCTCCCGATGTAGGAGATCGGCCGAGTCACAACGGCGCCATTGTAAGAGACCCGTTGTCGATCCGTGAAGGACTCGACACGGCGGAAATTCTCAGCCCGAATCCGCGTCGAGGAAGCCCGAAAGCGACTTCGCGAGCGCCGGATGGTCAATCCAGGGCCAGTGGCCGGCGTCGATCGAGCTCGACGAGGCGCGCGTTCGGCAGGGTCGTTGCGTACTCGCCCGCCCAGTTGGCGCCGATGTATGGATCGGCCGTCCCCCAGATCACCCGCGCTGGGCAGCTCAGCTTCGAGAGCCCGGCGCCGGCGGCGGCGAGCGCCTCTGGCTCGGCCGAGCGGTACAGCGCGAGCACCGCGGCGCGGGTGCCCGCATCGAAGGCCGGCCAGACCTGGTCCATCCAGCCCTTCGGCATCGGTCGCAGCCCCGGCCGCGCCAGCCGTAGCCCGGCCGCGAACCCGGCCCGCGTTGCGTTTGCCATCGCCCGCTCGCCGATCCCGGGCCGGCGCCAGATGCGCGCGACCCAGTGCCACCTGTAGCCGGCGAACAGGGGCACGGCATTGATCACCGCGAGGCGATCGACCCGCCCGGCGCGCTCCACCGCCGCGGGCAGCGCGACGCTGCCCCAGTCGTGGACGACGAGCCCGAAGCGCTCCAGCCCGAGCTCGTCCAGCGCGCGTCCGACCCACGCGGAGTAGGTGGGCAACGTGCAGTCGAAGTCAGCGGGATCGGGCCGCTCGGAGTTCCCGAACCCCGGTAGGTCGAAGGCGATCCCGGGCCGGGCGAGCTCCTTCATCAGCGGCTCGTAGTCGAACGAGAAGGTCGGGTTGCCATGCACGAAGACGACGGGGTCGCCGGTGCCGGCGGTGCGCCGCAGAGCCGTGCGGACGCCACCGAGCGTCGCGGTCGAGTGTTCAGGACGCCCGGGCATCGAGCGGATCCTAGAGGGCTGCCACGCAGGCCCGGACGGCGGATGCGCCGAGCGGCCCTAAAGCATCGGCGCACCGCTGCCGATAGGGGGAGCGCATACAGCACTCGGGCGATACGCCGGAGCCTCGACGCCCTTCGGCTCCGGTGCAGTCGGACCGCGTTTCGCGACAGTGGAGCGTGTGGGGTAGGACCATGCCGCATCGCCCGGCGCTCGAGCCGCCGCAAGGCGGCTCGACGCGTTAACGGAGGCCCCTGCCGCCCGCGATCCATATGCTCGCCGGCGATGACGGGCGGCGGCGAACGGGGATACGCGCGGCGGCGCGGGCCCACCGAGCGGCGCGATCCGGACGCCCGCCCGCGCTTGCAGGCGCCGGTCGGCTGGAAGCGCCCCGCCGCGCGGCGCGTGCGCGCGATCCGCGATCGCCTCCGGGAGCTCTACGGGCCGAAGGCCAACGACCCGCACGGCGACCCGATCCACGAGCTCGTCCTGACGATCCTCTCCCAGAACACGAACGACAACAACCGGGACGTCGCCTATCGCGGCCTCCGCGATTCGTTCGGTGATTGGGATGCCGTCCGCGATGCCCCGACGAGCGAGGTGATCGAGGCGATCCGCCCGGGTGGGCTCGCGAACACGAAGGCCCCACGGATCCAGGAGGTGCTGCGCGAGCTCGGGCCGGACCCCGACCTCGACTGGCTCGAGACGCGCGCCGCGGCAGGTCGCGATCGACTACCTCACGGCGTTGCCGGGCGTCGGGCGCAAGACGGCCGCCTGCGTGATGATCTTCGCCTTCGACCGCCCCGAGATCCCGGTCGACACGCACGTGCACCGCGTCGGCGGCCGGCTCGGGCTGTTTCCGCCGGGCCTCGCGCTCGAGCGGGCGCACGACGAGATGCTCGCCGATCACCGATCCCGCCGATGCCTACGAGCTGCACATGAACCTGATCGCGCACGGCCGCGCCGTCTGCCGGCCGAAGCCCCGCTGCGGCGAGTGCGGGCTGCGCCGGATGTGCGTCGCCCTGCGCGAGGGTCTCGTCGATCCGGTCGCCTGACGCCTCGTGGGACTCGCCGAGACCGGCCCCGGGTCCATTAGTATCCGCCCCCGCGCGGGCCCAAGCCCGGGCCCTGATCAACGATGACCAAGCGCAGCTTCTTCTTCTTCGCAGCTTTCGCCGTCCTGTTCGCGATCGCGGTTCCCCTGTGGGCCTTCAACCAGGAGGGCGACGCCGCCAACTCCCCCGAGAAGGTGGCCGCCTCCGATGCCTACGCGAAGAAGCTGTTCGCAACGAATTGCGGCTCCTGCCACACGCTCGCTCGCGCCGGCACCGACGGCATCGTCGGCCCCAACCTCGACGACCTGCTCGGCGGCGTTCCGCCTGAGTCGAACATCCCGCGCGTCGAGGCGGCGATCATGAACGGCGTCAACGGCCGCATGCCGGCCGGCATCCTGCGCGGCAGCAACGCGAAGATCGTCGCCAAGTTCGTCGCGCAACGTCGCCGGCCAGTAGCGCCGGCCGCGACGGCCGATCGCCCGCACGGGGCGGTGGCCGCTGACCGAGGTTCCCGGCATGCCCGTGGGCACGAAAAGGGCGGCCCCGAAGGGCCGCCCGATCCGCTCCCCCGAGCTTGGCTCAGCTACTTGAGCTTCAGCTTGCTGACCAGTCCGCCGTGGTCGGAGCCGACCAGCTTCGCCTTGGTGACGTTGACCTTGGGATCGTTGCCGGTCACGTAGGCGTTGATCTGCTTGATCTTCGGCTTGACGAACACGTGGTCGACCGTGTGGTCGAACCGGTACTTGCCGATCGCGCTCTTGAACACGTCGGCGTAGCAGCAGGTCTGCCGCGTGCCGAGGTTCTTCAGCCCGAAGTCCTTGGTGAAGGCGTTGTAGGCGCCCTCGTCACCAGGGGTCGTGTAGCCGGGACCGACGTGGTCCTTCTTGCCACCGGAGTTGATGTCGCCGACGAAGATCAGCTGCTTGTTCGTGCGCAGCGGACCGCCCTTGGCGAACAGCTCCCGAGCCTGCTCCTCGCGGATCGACGGATCACCGAACGACTCGAGATGCGTGTTGACGAAGCGGAACTTGGCTCCCTTCATCTTCTTCGAGCCCTTGATCTTGGCCTCGACCGACTCCCAGCCGCGGTCGACCGGAATGACGATGCCGCCGACGCTGGGCTCGTAGCGGGTCTTGAAGTTGCCCGAGTCGGGCTTGCTGACCTTGACCTTGCTGCCCTTCCGGACGAGGATCGCGTCGCGCATCGTCAGGCTGCCGTCCATGTCGGCGCCGTAGAGGCCGCCCGTGGCGTCGCTGCCGTCGGTGTCGGCCGGTAGCTCAGCGCCGAACTCGTTCTGGATCGAGGCGACCTTGTAGTGCGCGTGCTGCTTCCTCAGCTGCTTCTGCAGGAGCTTCAGGAAGTCGTAGCGAACATGCGTCGCCGGCTCGCCGACGCCGAGTGGCGGGGCGCCGAGATCGGAGGGCGTCTGGTCCTTCCACAGAGCCAGCTCCTGAAGGCCGAGAAGGTCCGGGTTCGCCTTCGCGATCTCCTTGGCGAGCAGCTTCGCGCGCGCCGGGAAGTTCGAGGCGTCGACGTCGTTGATGATCTGGCCGGCGCGCGTCAAACGCCTCCGGCAGGCTGCCGGCGTCGATCGCCGGGCCGAGATCCGCGCCCAGGTACAGGTTGCGGGTCATCACCGTGATCTTCGGCGCCTTCTTGCCGTGGTGCTTGGACTTCGCGTCGGCGCTGTGTGGGCCACATCACCAGCAAGGCGATGAGCAGCCCGGCAAACGCGAGCAGTGCGAAGCGGAGGCGCGTCGGCGCCGTCCGTGGATCTGGGATTGACAATTCGGTTCCTTTCCTACCCCGCGTGTGTGCCTATGCCTGTCGGCATGTGGGCCATGCCGCTTGAACGCGGCGCGGCTGCGCGCACTCGAGGCAGTTGGCGTGGGCGACCATATCTGCTACGGTGCGACTTAGATTTTTACTATGAATCCGAATCAGCCCGGCTGATCCGCCTTTCCATCGAGCAGAACAAGCGCCACGCGGGAAGGTTTCGGTGTCCGGGCTGAATCAAAAGCCTGAAAGGAACGAAACACATGGGTAAGACGATCGGAATCGATCTCGGAACCACGAACTCATGCTTCGCCGTGATGGAGGGATCCGAGCCAACCGTGCTCGAGAACTCCGAGGGCGGCCGCACCACCCCGTCCGTCGTCGGCTTCACCGACGACGAGCGTCTCGTCGGCACCGTCGCCAAGCGACAGGCCGTGATGAACCCCGAGCGCACGGTCTTCTCGATCAAGCGCTTCATGGGCCGCAAGGAGGCCGAGGTCAAGGAGGAGGAGACGATGGTCCCCTACTCCGTCGAAGCCGGGCCGAACGGCGACGTCCGCGTCAAGGTCGGCGACAAGCAGTACAGCCCGCCGGAGATCTCGGCGATGATCCTGCAGAAGATCAAGGCTGACGCCGAGGCGCGCCTCGGCGAGACCGTCGACTCCGCCGTGATCACGGTCCCCGCCTACTTCAACGATGACCAGCGCCAGGCGACCAAGGACGCCGGCAAGATCGCCGGCCTCGAGGTCAAGCGGATCATCAACGAGCCGACCGCTGCGTCACTCGCCTACGGGCTCGACAAGGAGTCCGACGATCAGACGATCCTCGTCTTCGACCTCGGCGGCGGCACCTTCGACGTCTCCGTGCTCGAGATCGGCGACGGCGTCTTCGAGGTCAAGTCAACCGCCGGTGACAACCACCTCGGCGGCGACAACTGGGACAAGGCGATCGTCGAGTGGCTCGTCGCGGAGTTCAAGCGCGACCAGGGCATCGACCTTGCCGCCGACAAGAACTCGCTGCAGCGCCTCTACGAGGCCGCCGAGAAGGCGAAGATCGAGCTCTCCTCCGCGCAGGACACGCAGATCAACCTGCCGTTCATCACCGCGGTCGACGGTCAGCCCAAGCACCTCGAGATGCGGCTCAGCCGCTCGAAGCTGAACGAGCTCACCGCCGACCTGCTCGAGCGCGTCGTCGGGCCCGTCAAGCAGGCGCTCGCCGACTCCGGCTCCGACATCGACCACGTCGTCATGGTCGGCGGCATGACCCGCATGCCGGCGGTCACCGAGAAGGTCAAGGAGCTGACCGGTAAGGAGCCCCACAAGGGCGTCAACCCGGATGAGGTCGTCGCCGTCGGCGCCGCGATCCAGGCCGGCGTGCTGGCCGGCGACGTCAAGGACGTGCTGCTGCTCGACGTCACCCCGCTCACCCTCGGCATCGAGACCAAGGGTGGCGTGATGACGAAGCTGATCGAGCGCAACACGACGATCCCGTCGAAGAAGTCGGAGATCTTCTCGACCGCCGACGACAACCAGACGCAGGTCGAGGTGCACGTCCTGCAGGGCGAGCGCGAGATGGCCTCCGGCAACAAGTCGCTGGGCAAGTTCCAGCTGACCGGGATCCCGCCGGCACCGCGCGGCACCCCGCAGATCGAGGTCACCTTCGACATCGACAGCAACGGCATCCTCAACGTCTCCGCCAAGGATCTCGGCACCGGCAAGGAGCAGAAGATCGAGATCAAGGGCGGCTCGGGCCTCTCCGACAACGAGGTCGAGCAGATGGTCAAGGACGCCGAGAGCCACGCCGACGATGACCGCCAAGCGAAGGAGCTGGCCGAGGCGCGCAACAGCGCTGAAGCGGCCGCCTACCAGGCCGAGAAGCAGCTCGCCGACCTCGGCGAGCAGGTCGGCGCCGACGACAAGACGGCGATCGAGAACGCGATCGGTGACGTCAAGTCGGTGCTCGACTCGACCGACGTGGCCGAGATCCAGGCGAAGACGTCGGCGCTCGAGGCTGCCTTCCACAAGGTCAGCGAGCAGATCTACGCGAACGCCCAGCAGCAGGCCGCAGCCGACGGCGCCGGCAACGGCGACGCGTCCTCGGCCAACGGCAGCGACGACGAAGAGGTCGTCGACGCCGAGGTGGTCGAGGAAGACGCGCCGTCCTCCTGACGGCCGCCTGCGAACGGAGATCGAGATGAGCACTGATCGCGAGACCACGCCCGCACCCGAGCCCGAGGCCGACGCCTCGGGCGCCGGGCTGCCGGCCGAGGGTGAGCCCGACGCTGAGCCGACGGCACCGGCGAGCGCCGAGCGCCGACGGCGGAGAGGGCGCTCCCGAGCCCGCGGCTGAGCCGGCGCCGGCCGAGAGCGAGCTCGATGTTGCGCTTCGTGAACGGGGCGAGTACCTCGAGCTCGCCCAACGCGCGCGGGCCGATCTCGAGAACTACAGGCGGCGCGTGGCCGGCGAGGCCGCGATCGCCGAGCGCCGTGGCCGTGCCGCGGTGGCCCGGGACATGATCCCGGCGCTCGACAACCTCGAGCGGGCGCTCGTCGCCGTCGGCGTCGATCCTGAGGGCTCGACGGCCCCTGACGGCGAGCCCGTGAGCCGCGAGGTTTCGGCGAAGACGGCGCTCGCCGAGGGCGTCGGCCTCGTCTACCGCGAGCTGCGCGCGTCGCTGCGCCGCGCCGGCGTCGAGTCCTTCGATCCGCTCGGCGAGAAGTTCGACCCGAACCGCCACGAGGCAATTGCGAAGGCGGCCGGCGGCGACGGGGTCGACCTCTGGGCACGTGCTCGAGACCGTCGAGCGGGGCTACTCGCTTGATGAGACCGTGCTGCGGCCGGCGCGCGTCGTCGTCTGCGAATAGGAGGATCCCATGGCGCGTGATCTCTACGACGTCCTCGGGGTCGACAAGAAGGCCTCGGCGGATGAGCTCAAGCGGGCCTACCGCAAGCTCGCGCGTGAGTACCACCCGGATCGCAACCCTGACGACCCGGCGGCTGAGGAGCGCTTCAAGGAGGTCCAGTCGGCGTACGACACGCTGAAGGACCCGGAGAAGCGCGAGCAGTACGACGCGGGCGGCATGTTCGGCGGCTTCGGCGGCCGCGGGCCGGGGGCGCCCGGACCGGGCGGCTTCGGCGTCGGCGACATCGGCGACATCTTCTCCTCGATCTTCAACCGCCGCGGCGGCGGGCCCGAGGCCCCGCGTGGCCGCGACCTCGAGACCGAGGTCAAGCTCACCTTCGAGCAGGCGATGGAGGGCACCCAGATCGCCGTCACGGTGCCCAAGCAAGCGCGCTGCGGAACCTGCGGCGGCAACGGAGCGGCACCCGGAACGAGCCCGGTGACGTGCCCGCGCTGCGAGGGCACCGGCCTCGACTCACAGAGCCAGGGCTTCTTCTCGATCTCGAGCCCCTGCCCGCAGTGCGGCGGCCGTGGCGAGATCGTCGAGACGCCGTGCCCAGAGTGCGCCGGCTCCGGCTTGACCCAGCAGCGCAAGCGCTACCGCGTGAACATCCCGGCGGGCGTCCGCGACGGGACGCGGATCCGGCTCGCGGGCAAGGGCGAGGACGGACCGCTCGGCGGGCCGTCGGGCGATCTCTTCGTCTCGACTCGCGTCGCTCCCTCCCCCATCTTCAGCCGCCGCGAGGACGGCAGCCTCGAAGTCGAGGTGCCGATCACGATTGCCGAGGCGGTCGCCGGCGGCGACGTCGAGGTGCCGACGCTGCGCGGCATCAAGCGCATCCGGATCCCGGCCGGGACCCGGCACGGGACGATCCAGCGGCTTCGCGGCGAGGGTCCGCCTAAGCCGGGCGGAGGATCGCGCGGCGACATCCGCTACCGGATCGCGGTCGAGATCCCGAGCGATCTCACCGACGAGCAGCGTCGTGCGCTTGACGAGTTCGCTCACACGCTCGACGGACGCGACCCGCGCGAGCGGATCCTTCGCGATGCGCGGCTGCGCGCCGCCCGCTCCGGCGACGGCGATCGGTCCGGCTCCTCGGGCAAGGTAGGCGCGACGTGAGTCCCACCGCAGACAGCGGCGGCGAGCGGACCCGGACCAGGGTGACGCGGATCACCGCCGAGATCGACCCCGGTCGCGGCGTGTTCATGATCTCCGTCGCCGCCGAGCTCGCCGACATGCACCCGCAGACGTTGCGCATGTACGAGGCCCGCGGGCTGATCACACCGAAGCGCTCACCGAAGAACACGCGCCTGTACTCGCAGGAGGATGTCGAGCGGTTGCGCCGGATCCAGGAGATGACGGCCGAGCAGGGACTCAACCTCGCGGGCGTCGAGACGGTGCTCGAGCTCGAGGACAGGCTCGAGCGGATGCGCGCCGAGCTCGTCCACATGCAGAAGCGCACCGCGGAGATGGAGCGCCGGATGGCGGCCGAGCTGGAGGCCGCAAGGCGCTCGCTCGGCGCCGAGATCGTTCCCTACGGCGCCTACGAGGCGCGCCTCGGCGGACCGGCCGAGGCCGAGGCCACCGTCTCGATCCCGGTCCAGCGCAAGCGCCGTGGCTGAACAGCGGGCGCTCGCGGACCCGACGGCACGCACGGCAGTGCTCGCCGTCGCCGCCGGCCGTCTCGTAATCGGTGCCGGCGCCTTCGGCGCCACCCGCAGGGCACTGGCGGCACTCGGCTTCGCCGAGCCCGGCGGAGCGACGGTGGCGCTCGCCCGGCTGGCCGGCGGACGGGATATCGCCTTGGCGCTCGGCGCCCTCGCCGCCGCCGGCGACCGCGACCGGCTGCGCGAGGCGGCGGCGCTCGGCGCGCTCGTCGACGCCGGCGACGCGATCGCCTTCGGCGCGGCGCTCGCCCGCCGCGACGGCATCGACCGCACGGCGGCGCTCAACGCACCGCTCGGCGCGGCCGCCGCGGCGATCGGCATCTGGGCGCTACGCCGGCTCTGAGCCGGCTCAGACGGTCAGTCGCCGGCGTCGTCCGGACGCAGCGGACGACCTGAACGGTCGACCGCGGGCTGCCCCTGTCGGATCGGTCTCGCCGCCGACATCGCGGATCGCACGCATGACCTGCGAGGCGAGGATCGGCCCGTGGACCGACTCGACCGGCGTCGCCTTGACGATCAGCGAAACGAGCCCCTTCGCATCGATCTCCTCGAGCTCGATGTCCGGCGAGCGCATCAGCGGCACCTCGATCTCCTCCTCGAGCTTCTCCTGCAACCTCGTCGGCGTGACCTTGCTCGAGTCGAAGCGGGCGAGCACCTCGACCGCATCGGGCTCGCCCTGCGGCGTCACGGCGATGTTCATCAGCACGCTGTTCGGGATCAGCATCCTGTCCCGGCCCATCAACAGGGTCGTGTAGAAGAGCCCGAGCGAGGCGACCGTGCCCTCGGCGGTGATCCCGCTCCCCTGCACCGCGACCACGTCGCCGACGCGGAACGGGCGCGTGCTGAGCAGCACGGCGCCGGCGATCACGTTGCCGAGCGTCTGCTGGGCGGCGAGACCGACGACGACGGCCGTGAAGGCGCCGCCGACGGCGAGCGCGCCGAGATCGACCCCGGCGATCGCGAGCGAGACGAGGACGACGACGACGATCGTGAAGAGCCGGAAGAGGAAGCCGACGCTGCCGGCGGTCGCCGGATCCATGCGGCGCATCAGCGCGGGCGCCAGTCGCCTTGGCCGAGCGTCGCGCGCGAGACCCCAGCCGAGCAGCGCGAGCAGGCCGGCCGTGACGTAACGGGATCGCCTCGAGTAGGTCGTTCTCGGTGATGAAGGCGATGTCGTGCGCGGTTCGAGAAGACGTAGATCACGCGATGAGCAGGACGAGCAGGACGATCGCCTCGCGCAGCGCCTTGCGCGACTCGGCACGGTCGATCTCGCTGCTCAGGCCGGCCTCCTGCCAGCGCTCGGTGCGTGTATCGAAGGCGCGCGCGGTCGCGTTGCGGAAGGCGGCAGCGCGACGCACCGCCGCGATGCTGCTCTCGCTGCGCCGGCGTGTCGCCGTGTTCCGGTCCGCCCGGAGGTCTCGCCCGTGTGCTCGGTGGTGGGCTCGTTGTCGGGCTGTGCTCATCGCCTTCTTCCCGGTGGGCATCGACATCTAAGCGAACCCGGCAGGGCGGGGAACGTTGCCCCACCGTGCATTGATCACGTTCGCCCGCGCGGGGCGGGCGTGGAGCTAGACGGGGAGGCCCGCGTGCGCGGTGCCCGCGGCGGCGACCGTGTCACGCAGCCGCTCGCGCATCGCCGTCGACGCGAGCCCGGTCGGCGTCCGGCGGGCCTCGCCGGTGTGCACGTCGACGAGGTTGTGGCGCTCGTCCGGGTCGCGCTCGAGGTCGTAGAGCTCGTACTCGGGGGAGGCCTTGCCCGTCGGGATCGAAGTAGACGGCGTACTTCTCGGCTGCCGTGCGAACCGCGCGGATCCGGTTCGGCTGGCCCGGCGCCTCGCGCGTCGCCGTACCCGCCTGGTGGTCGTCGTAGGTGAAGTGGATCTCGTCCTGGACCGTCGGCCGCGGCTCGGCGTCGAGCACCGCGCTCAAGTCGACGGGGGAGCGCTCGAGCCGCTCGCGCTCGGGCGCGCGCCGCACGGCGCCAGCACCGGCGTCAGATCGCTGCCCCGCAGCCCGTCGGCCGGTCCGCGCCGTCGCCGCTGAGGCTGAGCAGCGTCGGCAGCACGTCGACGAGCGAGGCGAAGCGCGTCGGTCTCGGCCGCCTCGCGGGAAGAGCACCGGGTTGGAGACGACGAGCGGCACGTTGATCGTCTCCTCGTAGGCGTTGAAGGCCTTCTGTCGCAGACCGCCGTGCGAGAGGCCCATCTCGCCGTGGTCGGCGCAGCGGACGACGACGGTGCTCGAGCGCAGCGAGCCGGGGTCTGACGGGGTCGCCGAGCGCGCCGAGGATGCGGCCGATCTTCTCGTCGACGATGCGGTGCAGGTGGGCGTAGAAGTTGACGTAGTCGAGCTGCTCGCTGTGGCGTCGAGAGCGGCCCGAGGTAGGCGGCCATGCCCATCCGCATCAGCGCATGCACCGCGGGCTTGTCGCGCAAGGTCTCGTCGAACGTCGGCGGCAACTCGACGCCGAGGTCGCGGAAGTCCGCGTGCAGGTAGCCGCCGTCCTCGTACTGGGCCGGGTAGCCGAGCACGTCGTGCGGGTTGACGAGCGAGACGACGAGGCAGAAGGGCTCCGGCAGGTCCTCGCTGCGCGAGCCAGCGCTCGGCCTGCCGCGTGTAGACCTCGTCCCAGCCCTCGCCGACGCCGGCGTTGCCGCCGCCGAAGTTGCTCGCCTTCGCGTTCTCGCCCGCATCCGGGGGCTCCCATGCGGCGAACCCGTAGTCGCGCTCGAGCCGCTCGGCGTCGGCTGCGTCCAGCCGCCGAGCATGCCGTCCGCGTCCTCCCTGCCGAGGGATGGGTGAGGTGCCACTTGCCCTTGTAGGCGACGTGGTAGCCGCGCTCGCGCAGCAGCGTCGCCAGCGTCGGCAGTACCGGTCGGCAGCTCGGTCTCGCCGCCGGTGCTGCGGTCGAGGCCCAGGGCGCCGCGCGCGAACTGGGGCAGCGACCCGCCCGGCGGCGCCTCGCCGTGACGCAGGATCCCGCCATCTCCTCGAGCACCGCCGGGGTGCTGTCGCGGTCCGGGCGCAGGTCGGCCGCAGTCAGCGTCAGCTCGACGCCGTGCTCGGCCGGATAGCGGCCGGTGAACAGCGTCGCCCGGCTCGGCGAGCACATCGCCGTGTTGCAGAAGCCGTTGCTGAAGCTGAGCCCGGTGCGGGCGAGCTCGGCGTCGTTCGGGCATCAGCTCGCGCAGCCAGCCGGGCTCGTCGGGCCAGTGCCGCGGCTGGCGCTGCTGGTCGGTGATCAGGATCAGCAGGTTCGGCGGCTTCGCGGCCGCCCGATGCGGCTCAGTAGCGGGCGATGCCATCGAGGGTGATGCGTGCCGTTCTGGCCGTCGAGGGTGTTGTGATCGTGGAACTTGAGCTTGCGCGCCGACGATCCCGCGGTAGCGGCGCGTGCCGCCGGTCAGCTTCGGCGGTTGCCGGTGAAGTCGATCTCGCCGCCGGCGATCGCGTAGGTCGTCTGGTCATCGTCCCGAAGACGGAGCCGCGGTCGGTCGTCGATCGTGAACGCGCCGCTCATCCGCTGCCCGTCCGCGAAGGTCGCGAGCGCGTCGATCGTGCCCCTTCCCGAACGGCCTGCCGGAGACCGTCCCCTGGTCCTCGATCGTGCCCGGCTCCGGCTGGCCGACCGTCTTCGTCGTGCCCGTCACGGCGACCGGGTGCCGGCGCCGCTTGCGGTGGCTTCGGGCAGCCGCTGGTAGGTGTTCTTGAGGTCGTCCTGGAGGATCGTCGCGCTGCCCTTCGCGCGCATGATCATCGGCTTGCGCAGTCGCTTGACGCTGGTAGCGCCAGCCCTGCGGCAGCTCGAGGCGCTTACCGAGCTTGCGCAGATCTGCCGATCGCCAGGCTCGGGATCGACGATCTGCGAGTAGCTCTGCATCACGTAGTCGGAGCCGTCGGGCGCGCGCAGCTCGAAGATGCGCCGGCCCCTTCTTCCAGCGCCAGATGTTGTCGCGCTCGATCGTCCGCTCGGTGTACGGGGTCTGAGCTCAGCTCGGCGGCGCTGTGGATCGGGATCGACGCCACGCGGCGCAGCCGCTCGGCCGTCGAAGGTGTCGACCCTGCCGGTCTTGCCCTGCGCGGAGTCGATGACGCAGTGGCGGGGGCCGTTGAGGAGCACGAGCGCTGTCGCCGCGCTGCGCGGCCAGGGCCTTCGGGTCGAGCGCCGTCGCACCACTGTCGCCGGGCAGTCGTTGAGGCCGATCGTGTTCCAGACGACGACCTTGGCGTCGGGCGGCGTGCCCTTGAGCTCGAAGATCTCGCAGTAGCGGGCGTCGTGCAGACTGCGCCTGCCCGCCGCGCTCGCCGCCGCCGGGCCGGCGAGCAGCGCCGCAGGCGAGCGCGGCGAGCGCGCGCCGATCGCGATCGACGGCTCACTGCTTGACGTCGCATGACTTCCCCTTGCAGTCCTTGAGCTTGCTCGAGCTTGCGCGCGAGCTCGGCCTGCACGTCGGCGTAGCCGGCGTCACCGGCGACGTTGCTCGAGCTCGTACGGATCCTTGCGCCGGTCGTAGAGCTCCTTCTCGCCGGTCTCGGTCCAGACGACGTAGGTGTAGCGGTCGGTGCGCACGCCCGTGTAGGGCCGATCCCAGCCGTTGCTGGGGATCGAGGCGTCGGCGAAGAGCGGCGCCAGCGCCTCGATCTCGATCGCCCGGTCGGGACGCCGCTTGGGATTGCGGATCGTCGGCATCAGCGAGACGCCGTCCTGGGTGCGGCCCGGCCTTCGCGTCGGCGATGTCGAGCAGGGTCGGGGCGAAGTCGACGTTCGAGACCTGGCCGTGGATCGTCCGTCCCTTCGGGACGCCCGGCCCGCGGATGATCAGCGGCACCCGCAGCGACTCCTCGTAGGGCAGGAACTTGTCGCCGGGGATCCGGTGCTGGCCCTGCAGCCAGCCGTTGTCGGAGACGAAGACGATCATCGTGTCCTTGAGCTGACCCGTCTGCCGCAGCGTCTTGACGAGCTCGCCGACGTGATCGTCGACGGCGCGCAGCGAGCCGGCCCGGCCCTGGTAGTCGAGCTGCAGCTGGTCGATCTGATCGCGTCGGTCAGCTGCGGCGCCTTGTCGATCAGGGCTCGAGGACTTGTCGGTGATGTCGGCCTCGTTGAAGCTCGGCGGCTCGCGGCAGCTTCTGCTTCTTGCTCCACTTCGCCGTAGCGCGGCGCCGGGCCGCGGGTCGCGGCCGGGGCGGCCCATCAGGGTCACCGACGACGTCCTCGCGGTGCGGCGCCGCCGGCGACCACCAGATGAAGAACGGCTTCTTCTTGCTCCGTCTCCCTGCGGACCAGGCGCTCGCCATCTTGCCGGTGACGTCCGGCGAGTAGTCCTTGCGCCTTGCGCGCCCCCCAGTAGTCGTAGGCGGGCCGCCCATGGCCTCGTGCAGCGCGCCGAGGATGCCGACGATGCCACCGGGGTTCGGCGGTCACCTCGATGTTCGCGAACTCGACCAGCGCCTTGGCGAAGTCGGCGTCGCCCCACGTGCGCAGGTCGCCGTCGCTGTTCATCACGTAGTTGAAGTAGTCGTAGGCGGAGACGTCGAGCAGCCCGCGCCAGATGTCGAAGCCGTGCCGGGATCTCGCCGTGGCCGTCGAGGGCGCCGTAGCCGTTCAGCCACTTGCCGATCGCGGCGGTCCGGTAGCCGGACGCTGTGCAGCCAGGCCGGCAGGATGTTGCGCCGGTGCTTCATCCCGTACCAGCCGTACGGGTAGAAGTTGCCCGCGACCTCGTGGTTGTGCGCGTACTGGCCGGTGATGAAGGTCGCGCGCGCCGGGCAGCAGAGCGGGAAGGAGTCGACGGCGTCGGCGAAGGTCGTGCCCTTGTCGGCGAGCAGGCGCTGCACGTTGGGCATGAACTTGACGTCGCTCTTGGCCATGTCGTCGGTCATCACGACGAGGATGTTCGGCCTGCCGTCCTGCGCGTGCGCGGCCTGGTTCGTCCGCGCCGACGCGCTCGGGCGCCGCCGCCGCAAAGACGACGGCGATCAGCGACCAGCAAGGCCAGCGGGAGCCTGCCGCAAACGTGGCAGCGGTCAGCGAATTGGTGCGGTTGTCGCCCATTGCTCCTCCTCCTCGAGGCTGTGCCGCATGCTAATGTAACACAGCGTGCCACAGAGTGTCACAACTCAGGACCGGACGTCGACCGAAGCCGCGGCCCCGCGTCGGCAGGGAGGCGGCCCGGAAGCGGATCGTCGACGCCGCGATCGAGCTCGTCCGCGAGCGCTCCTTCGCCGAGCTCACCGTCGGCGAGATCATGGACCGCGCCGGGCTCGAGCGGACGATCTTCTACCGCCACTTCGAGAACGTCGGCGCGCTGCTGCTCGGCGCCGGCCGCGAGGCGATCGACCAGCTCTACGCGGCGCAGGTGGCGCTCGCCGAGACGCGCGCCGATCACGGGCCCGAGGCGGTGCGCCAGGCGATGGAGGTTCCCGTCGCGATCTACAGCCGGCACGGGCCGCTGCTGCGCGCGGTCTCGGAGGCGGTTGCCGCGGAGCAGCTCGTGGCCGCCGATCAGGAGACGCCTGCGCGCGACTTCGACGAGCTCGCGGCGAACTCGATCCGGCAGGCCGCCGAGGAAGCGGCGTCGAGGTCAAGAACGTCGAGCAGACGGCCCACGCGCTCAACCTGCTCAACGAGAGCTACCTGCTCGACGCCTTCGGCCGCGAGCCGAGGGTCGAGCGTCGAGATCGCGACCGCGACGCTGGCCGGGATCTGGTCGCCCCTGCTGGGGACGACGCCGCGCTGAGGCGTCGTGGAAACGAAAGCTCCGGATCTCAGCGCCGCCCAGGCTCGAGGACCTGCAAGTCCTCGAAGTAGCGGCGGAGGAAGCCGCGGTCTCGCGTGAGGAGCCGATCGGCCTCAGCTCGGGCGTGGGCGGCGATCAGGAAGTCGGCTACGACTCGCTGCCGCCCCCCGCCGGCGTCGCGGTAGGAGCGGAAGGCCACACCAGCGGCGACCGCTGCCTGAGCGCCGATCGATGAGAAGCCGATCTCCAGCGCCTCCAGGGCCTCGACCGCCTCGTCGGAGCTCCGAAAACCGCAAGCGACCTCGGCCCAGACCACTTCGCACGCGAGGACGCTGCCCTCCGCGAGACAGCGGCGCAGCCCCTCACGCGAGGCCTCGCCATGCATGGGATCGGCCGCGAAGAGGTCGATCAGGACGTTGGTGTCTACCGCTGTGATCAGGGCGGGTCGGCCTCGCCCCGTAGCTCATCGACGAACGCGTCGCTCGAGCGATCCAGATCGAGGATGCCGTAGGCGGCGTCGATGGGGCTCTGCGACGGAGCCTTGCGGACGACGAGCTGGCCGGCCTCTCCCTCGTCGAACCCGGGATCCCGCCGGGCCGGACGTGAGGCGCTCGCGGAGTGGCGCTTCGGGGGCGTGACCTGACCGCGAAACCAAGTGAACGCATCGCGGTTTCGGCGCCCGTACTCGAAAGCCTGCGCGAATCGACTGAGCCCGCGGGAACCAAGCCTCCGGCACTGATCTAAGTCTTTTCGGCTTAGATTTCTTGACAAACCCCTAATGGGTGGGTAGACTTGCCGCAATGCAAGCCGACCGTTTCACCACCCGTGCCGCGAGGCGGTGCAGGACGCCCAGCGCCTCGCCGGCCGCTACCGCAACAGCGAGATCGACGCCTGCCCACCTGCTGCTCGCCCTGCTCGACGCCGAGGACAACTCGGCCGTCCCGATCCTCAACAAGCTCTCCGCCGACGTCGCCTCGATCCGCGACCGAGCCGAGCGCGCCGTCGCCGAGTTGCCGACACGTCTCCGGCGACAACGAGCCCGCCCTGCCGGCCCTCGCCCGAAGCTCGTCAACGTCCTGCACCGAGCCGAGCGCGAGATGTCGGCGCTCGGCGACAGCTACGTCTCGATCGGCCACCTGCTGCTCGCCCTGGCGGCCGAGCGACTCCGGCGTCGGCGACATCCTCCCCGACCGCGACTCGCTGGCGAAGGCCGCGAGCGAGGCACAGGGCCCGCACAAGATCGACTCCCCCGACGCCGAGGACAAGTTCGAGGCGCTCGACCAAGTTCGGCCAGGATCTGACCGAGGCCGCCGAGGCGGGCAAGCTCGACCCGGTGATCGGCCGCGACGAGGAGATCCGCCGGGTGATCCAGGTGCTCTCGCGCCGGACCAAGAACAACCCGGTGCTGATCGGCGAGCCCGGCGTCGGCAAGACGGCGATCGTCGAGGGCCTCGCCCAGCGGATCGTCGCCGGCGACGTGCCCGAGTCCCTGCGCGGGAGAAAGGTGATCGCGCTCGACGTCGGCGGCCTGCTCGCCGGCTCCAAGTACCGCGGCGAGTTCGAGGAGCGGCTCAAGGCCGTCCTCGCCGAGATCAAGGAGGCCGAGGGCCAGATCGTCCTCTTCATCGACGAGCTGCACACGATCGTCGGCGCCGGCGCCGCCGAGGGCGCGGTCGACGCCGCCAACCTGCTGAAGCCGATGCTCGCGCGCGGCGAGCTGCGCGCCGTCGGCGCGACGACGCTCGACGAGTACCGCAAGCACATCGAGAAGGACGCCGCCCTGGAGCGGCGCTTCCAGCCGGTCAACGTCGGCGAGCCCACGGAGGCCGACACGATCGCGATCCTGCGCGGGCTCAAGGAGCGCTACGAGGCGCACCACAACGTCGACGATCACCGACCCGGCGATCGTCGCCGCGGCGACGCTCTCGGAGCGCTACATCACCGACCGCTTCCTGCCCGACAAGGCGATCGACCTGATCGACGAGGCCGCCTCGCGGCTGAAGATGGAGATCGAGTCCTCGCCGGTCGAGATCGACGAGGTCGAACGGCGCATCACGCAGCTCGAGATCGAGAAGCAGGCGCTCGCCAAGGACACGGACGCGGCGTCGAAGGCACGCCTGGAGGCGATCGAGTCCGACCTCGCCGAGCTCGAACGAGTCGGCCGTCGGAGATGAAGGCGCGCTGGCAGAACGAGAAGGCCGCGATCGAGGCGATCAAGGTTGCGCGCGACGAGCTCGAGAGCGCGACGCGCGATGCCGAGCGGGCCGAGCGCGCGCGGCGACCTCGAGCGCGCCGCCGAGCTCAAGTACGGACGCATCCCCGAGCTCGAGCGCGACGTCGCCGCACAGCAGGAGCGGCTCGCCGAGCTGCACGCCGCCGGCGGCTCGATGCTGACCGAGTCGGTGACCGAGGAGGACATCGCCGAGGTCGTCGCCCGCTGGACCGGGATCCCGGTGAGCAAGCTGATGGAGGGCGAGGTCGAGAAGCTGATCCAGATGGAGGAGCGCCTGCACGATCGCGTGATCGGCCAGGACGAGGCCGTCGAGGCCGTCGCCAACGCGCTGCGGCGCTCGCGCGCCGGGCTCGCCGACCCGCACCGGCCGATCGGCTCCTTCCTCTTCCTGGGCCCGACCGGCGTCGGCAAGACCGAGCTCGCCCGGGCGCTGGCCGAGTTCATGTTCGACTCCGAGGACGCGATGGTCCGCATCGACATGTCCGAGTACATGGAGAAGCACGCCGTCTCGCGCCTGATCGGCGCGCCGCCCGGCTACGTCGGCTACGACGAGGGCGGCCAGCTGACCGAGGCCGTGCGCCGCCGCCCCTACGCGGTGGTCCTCCTCGACGAGATCGAGAAGGCGCATCCCGACGTCTTCAACACGCTGCTGCAGATCATGGACGACGGCCGCCTCACCGACGGGCAGGGCCGGACCGTGAACTTCACCAACACCGTGATGATCATGACCTCGAACGTCGGCTCCTCGGAGATCGCCGGCGAGACGCATCGACGAGAACATCCGCGAGCGGATCGAGGGCGTGCTCTCCAACCACTTCAAGCCCGAGTTCCTGAACCGGATCGACGAGACCGTGATCTTCCACCGGCTCAGCCGCGAGGACATCTCCCGGATCGTCGAGCTGCAGGTCGAGCTGCTCGCCCACCGCGTCCGCGAGCGCGGCGTCGAGATCGAGCTGACCGACGACGCGAAGACGCTGCTCGGCAACCTCGGCTACGACCCGACCTACGGCGCCCGCCCGCTCAAGCGGGTGATCCAGCGCCGGCTCGTCGATCAGCTCGCGCTCGCCCTGCTCGAGGGCCGCTTCAGCGAGGGCGACACGGTCCGCGTCGACGCCGCTGAAGGCGAGCTCGTATTCGCGAAAGCAGGCGAGCGCGCCGCCTCCGCCGCCGCCTGAGTCAGCTGCCGCCGCGGCCACTGCCGCCCAGCGCAGATTCGCCTCTCGGCCCTTCGTACGCGAGTTCGAGCAGGCCTGATTCCGTAGTCGCCGGCCAACTGGCGGAACTGCACGCCGATCCCGTGTTGGCAATCCGGAGGACGTCAGGGTCGGCTTTGATCTTGTCGACGTGACCTTTTGAAGAGCGTCAACCATCGCCTGGACCTCGTGCTCATCGCCGGCGGGGGGCTGCAGCTTCTCGAAGCCCGCGAGCTCGTCGACGATAGATCTCGTCGCGAGCTGCTCGAACTTTGAATCTCCGCCTGTCGGCGTCCTGCAGCGCCTGGCGGATTGCCTTCCTGACTGTTCCACGGCGCGGTCGCAGACCTGCTTCGCCTGCGCGATGAACTCGTCCTTCGTCGGTCCGCCGACTGGTCGTGTCGCCGCCGCCGCCGCAACCGGCGAGGCCCGAGCGCCCCTACCGCCGGCGATCGCAATGTATGTGCTGGATGCGGAGCACGTGCTCGTCGCCGGGATTCCCGCTCCGGACACTACCCAACGGGACCCGCGACCGGCCAAACGGCCGCGTCCGCCGCCGGCGTGGATCAGCCGCTTCCGCAGTCGGTCAGCCCGTACGCGCTGGCGAGCTTGTTCGCCTCCTGGAAGGCCGGGCTGTTCGGGTTCGTAGCCTCGCCCGGGTTCGCACTTGAGCTGTCGACGCCTGACTGCGCCGCATCGATGATCGCGTTGACCTGATCCTCGTCGCCCGAGGGCGCGCCGAGCGCCTGCAGGCTGTTGAGCTCGCCCTCGACGGTCGGGATCAGCGTGTCGTTGACGAACTGATCGATGTCCGCCTGGCTCGGGTTCTGGCCGAGGGAGCTGGCCGCTGAGCTGACCGCCTCGTTGCCGCTCTTGCAGATCTGGTTGCCCTGGGCGAGGAACTCGTCCTTGGTAAGCGGCGTGCCCTGGGTGCTGTCGGTGGTCGCGTCACCGCCACCGCCGCACGCCGCGAGCATCGTGATCGAAACGGCGAGCGCTCCAACGGCGATCAGCGTGCGTAGAGAATGGTGCGAGACAAGGCGAGTCCTTTCGGTGGTGCGACCCTGCGGCCGCCAACATACCCCAGACGCTTCCGGAAAAGACTTGCAGGCGGGCGGGTGCCCTCAGCCCCCGGCCGCGACCCGATGCACGGGCACGTCGAGGCGAGCGGTCATCTCCTCGATCAGGTCGTCGAACTTGGCATCCCCGACGACGAACACAACCCGTCGCGCGCCGTGCTCGGCCGCGACGTCCTCGAGCGCCTGCGCCGGGTCTTGGCTGACGACGCGGCCCTCGGCATGGCAGCCGGCCGCGATCAGGCTCGCGACGGAAACCGCGAGTCGCTCCTGCGCCGCGACCCGGCCCGGCTCCTCGTCATTGAGCCAGCGCTGGGTCGCCGTCGATTGCACCGGCGCGAGGACGAGGACGGAGTAGCCGTCTTCCTCACGCGGGCCGCTCGCCTCGGCGAGCGTCGCGATCTCGTTCGCGGTCGTCGCGTGGTCGATCGGCGCCAGCGCGAAGGCCAGCAGCGGTGCCTCCGGATCGTCGCGGGCAAGCTCGATCGGGCCGCGAGGACGAAGGCGGACGCCGATCGCGATCAGCGCGGCGACGACGAAGAAGCCGAGCGCCGCGCCGACCACTTCGCCGCCGATCGCGAAGCCGAGGAAGGGCGGCACGACGATCGCGATCACGATCAGCGGCAGCGCCCAGGACGGTGGATCCCAGCGTTCCATGCCCACCCTCTTACCCGAATCGCGCCATCGATGCGGGTGCGCCACCGCCTGCGGCGCCCGGCTGCGCAGCGTTCATGTCAGGGTTCGCGCATGCGAATCGGCCTCGTCGCCTATTGGTTCAACCGCGGGCAGGGCGTGGTCGCCCGCCAGCTGCGCTCGGCGCTCGACGACCTCGGCCACGAGACCCACGTGCTCGCGCGCCC
Source organism: uncultured Solirubrobacterales bacterium (assembly GCA_963774395.1). Lineage (GTDB taxonomy): Bacteria > Actinomycetota > Thermoleophilia > Solirubrobacterales > 70-9 > CAXMST01. The sequence continues at coordinate 366,104 of CAVZET010000005.1, forward strand.
GACGCGGAAGACGAACATCCGGCCCGACTGGATCGACGCGAGCGGCGTCTGGGCCCAGGAGCGGGTGACGGCCGCTTCGGACTATGCGATCCCGCAGGGCGAGTACGAGGCCTGGGCCGCCGACGGGCGGCATCGAGCTGGTCCTCTTCGATCAGAACTACCAGTTCGACGAGATCGCCGGACTGCGCGAATCGGGCGTCAGAACGGCCGGGCGCTTCGTCTGGGAGCACTTCGCCGATGAGCATGTCGAACCGCGCTCGGCGCGCGTTCGACGCGATCTACTCGCTGACGGGATGCGAGCGCGAGCGGTACGCGGGGATGGGCATCGAGAGCCCACGCGTGCGCTTCGGTTGCCACCCCGACCTGCTGGCCGCCGCCCTGCCTGCGCAGCAGGACCCGGCCGCCGACGGCACCGTCCGGCTGCTGTTCCCCGGCGGATTCATGAGCAAGCGCAAGCCGCTGGCCGAGGTGATCGAGGCGTTCCGCGCCGCCGACGGCGACGAGCTGCGGCTGATCGCTCAAGGCGCAGGTCGACCGGCGGCTGACGGAGGCTCGGCGCCTGGCCCGCGGCGGCCGGCGGATCGGCCGCAGCGACCCGCGGATCGAGATCACTCAGCGGCGATCTGCCGACGGACGAGTACATGGCGATGTTCGCGTCGGCGGCGGCGATCCTCGCGCCGAGCCGCTGGGAGGGGCTCGGCCTGCACCTCTACGAGGCGACGGCGCTCGGCATCCCGATCGTCACCAACGACAATCCGCCGATGAACGAGATCGTGATCGACGGCCGCAACGGGCTGCTCGTGCCCGGCATCCCCGACGGCACCGCCCGCTCGGGAATCGCGGCGTTCCGGCCCGACGTCGCGGCGCTGACCGCGGCGATCGAGCGGCTGCGCGACCCCGGGCTGCGGGCGCGGCTGCGCGCCGGCGCCCGCGAGCGCCGCGCGGAGCTGAGCTGGGAGAACACGCGCGCCGACCTCGACGCGCTCGTCGACCGACTCGCGCCGAGCGCGGAGACGGGCGTGAGCGAGCACGTCCTGCAGCGCGAGCAGGTCCTCGCCGCGCCGCTCGACGAGACCTTCGAGTTCTTCTCCCGGGCCGAGAACCTGGAGGCGATCACGCCGCCGTGGCTGCGCTTCCGGATCACCTCGCCGACCCCGATCGAGATGCGGGTCGGCGAGCAGATCCGCTACCGGCTGCGGCTCCACGGGGTCCCGGTCAGCTGGCTGACCCGGATCGAGGACTGGGAGCCGCCGCACGGCTTCGTCGACGCCCAGCTGCGCGGCCCCTACGCGCTCTGGCACCACACGCACACGTTCGAGCAGCTCGACGCCGGGCCATACGCGGATGACCGACATCGTCCGCTACGCGCACCGCTTCGGCCCGCTCGGCGAGATCGGCGAGCGGCTGCGTCGTCAAGCGCGACCTCGAGCGGATCTTCGACTACCGCCGCGATACGATCGCCGGGCTGATCGAGAAGGGCACCTGAGGCCGTGACCACATCCGGCCGTCCGCCGTCCGCCGCGCCTACGACGCGAGCTGGGGGCGCCTGTTCGCTTCGATCTACGACCGGATGATGGCCGCCGGCGAGCGCGGCAAGCTGGGCCGGCGCCGCGACGAGATCGTCGGTCGGGCACAGGGCCGCACGCTCGAGATCGGCGCCGGCACCGGCCTCAACCTCGCCCGCTACGGGCCCGGGGTCGAGGCGCTCGTCCTGACCGAGCCGTTCGAGCCGATGGCGCGCCGGCTGCGCGCCAAGGTCGCAGCCGCCGCCGGCCCCGCAGCCGAGGTGATCGAGGCGCCGGCCGAGCAGCTGCCCTTCGACGACGACAGCTTCGACACGGTCGTCGCAACGCTCGTCCTCTGCACGATCCCGGATCCGGAGCGGGCGCTGAGCGAGGTCGCGCGCGTGCTCAAGCCCGGCGGCCGGCTGCTGTTCATCGAGCACGTGCGAGCCGAGACGGCCGGGCTGGCGCGGGCCCAGGACCTCCTGCACGGACCCTGGTACTTCGTCGGCCACGGCTGCCACGACAACCGCGACACCCTGGCCACGATCCGCTCCTCGGGCCTCGAGATCGACGACCTGCAGCGCGGCGAGATCGAGGACGCGCCGCCGATTGTGCGGCCGCTCATCTGGGGCTCGGCGCGGCCGCAGGCCGCGGGCGTATAAGACTCCGTGCAGAGCCGCGGCCGCGCGGCTCAGGGAGCAGAGCCAGAGAGAGCCACAGGAGGAGAGACCCAGATGCCGCAATTCATCCTGTTGACGAACCTGACGACGGACGGCGTCAAGACGATCAAGAACAACCCGGCCCGGATCACGGAGGTCAACTCAGAGGTCGAGCAGATCGGGCTCAACGTCCTGCACCAGTGGGCGACGCTCGGTGAGTACGACTTCGTCTCGATCGTCGAGGCGCCGGACGCCGAGACGATGGCCCGCGCCTCGGTCGAGCTCGGCTCACGCGGGACGACGACCAACCACACGCTGACGGCGATTCCCGCCGAGGACTTCGCCAAGCACCTGTAGTGCGGTCGCCGAGCGAAACCGAGCAGGGCAGGCGCGTGAGGCGGGGCGCTTGAAGGTCCTCGTCGTCGGCGGCGGCGGGCGCGAGCACGCGATCGTGCGCGCGCTCGCCCGCTCGCCGCAGGAGCCCGAGCTGCTCTGCGCCCCCGGCAACGCCGGGATCGCCGCCGACGCCCGCTGCCTGCCGATCGCGGCGGACGACGTCGAGGGGCTGCTCGCCGCGGCCCGTGAGGAGGGTGTCGGGCTCGTCGTCGTCGGGCCCGAGGCACCGCTCGTCGCCGGGCTCGTCGACCTGCTCGAGGCGGCGGGCATCCCCGCCTTCGGGCCGAGCGGCGCGGCGGCGCAGCTCGAGGGCTCGAAGCTGTACGCGAAGCAGGCGATGGAGCAGGCCGGCGTGCCGACCGCCGCGCACGTGACGCTGCGCGGCCGCGAGCAGGCGCTGGAGGAGCTCGCCAAGACGAGCTTCCCGGTCGTGCTCAAGGCCGACGGCCTGGCGGCGGGCAAGGGCGTGATCATCGCCACCGACGCCGCCGAGGCGGAGGCGGCGATCGACGTCTTCTTCACCGAGCGGCGCTTCGGCGAGACCGCGGTCGTGCTCGAGGAGTTCCTCGACGGCTACGAGCTCTCGCTGCTCGCGCTCTGCGACGGCACCAACGTCGTCCCGCTCGCCCCGGCCCAGGACTACAAGCGGATCTTCGACGGCGACGAGGGCCCGAACACCGGCGGCATGGGCAGCTACTCGCCGGTCCCCGGCATCAGCGATGAGCAGATCGCGGCGATCGTCGCAGCCGTCCATCGAGCCGATCGTGCGGCTGATGGCCGAGCGTGGCTCGCCCTTCCACGGCGTGCTCTACGCGGGGCTGATGATGACCGCCGACGGCCCCAAGGTGCTCGAGTTCAACACCCGCTTCGGCGACCCGGAGACGCAGGCCGTGCTGCCGCGGTTGCGCTCTGACCTGCTCGAGCTCTGCCTGCGCGCCCGCGAGCCCGGCGGCCTCGCCGGGGTCGAGGCCGAGTTCGCCGACGACTGGGCGGTGAGCGTCGTGCTCGCCTCGCGCGGCTACCCGGAGAGCTCTTCGAAGGGGGACGTGATCACCGGTCTCGAGGGCGCCGCCGCGGCGGGCGCCGAAGTCGTGCACGCGGGCACGGCGGAGCGCGACGGCGAGATCGTCACCGACGGCGGCAGGGTGCTGAACGTGACCGCGCTCGGCGCCGACGCGGCCGAGGCGCGCGAGCGCGCGTACGATGCGGCCCGCGAGGTCCGCTTCGACGGGATGCAGATGCGGACCGACATCGCCGAGCGCGCGGTCGAGTGACGCGGCGACACCTGATTCCTACTGACAGAACTGGAGAAGGACCTGAATGAGCGAATCCGCCGACACCGGGACCGAGACGGTGCCCGAGGTCGAGACCGAGCTCGATGGGATCGACGTCGAGCAGCCGCTCGTGGGGATCATCATGGGCTCGGCCAGCGACAAGGAAACGATGGCGAAGGCGGAGCCGATCCTCGAGGAGGCCGGCATCCACTACGAGGTGCGCGTGATGAGCGCCCACCGAACGCCCGACATGGTCGTCGACTACTGCCGGAACGCGAAGTCGCGCGGCCTGCGCGTCCTGATCGCCGGCGCCGGGCTGAGCGCCGCCCTGCCCGGCGTCGCCGCCGCGCACACCGAGCTGCCGGTGATCGGCGTGCCGATCTCTGCCGGCACGCTCGGCGGCATCGACGCGCTGCTCTCGACCTCGCAGATGCCTCCCGGCGTCCCGGTCGCCGCCGTCGGCATCGACAACTCGAAGAACGCCGCACACCTGGCGATCCGGATCATCAACGGCTAGGACCACCGGTGATCCCTCGTTACACCCGCGAGGCGATCGGGTCGATCTGGACCCAGCAACGGAAGATGGAGGGCTGGCTCGAGGTCGAGCTGGCCGTCACCGAGGCGCTCGCCGCCGAGGGCGTCGTCCCACCCGACGACGCCCGAGCCTGCCGCGAGCGGGCCGCGTTCACCGTCGAGGCGGTCGAGGAGCGCGAGCGCACGACGAACCACGACGTCGCCGCCTTCGTCGACGTCGTCCAGGCCTCGATCGGGCCTGAGGGACGCTGGATCCACTACGGGCTGACCTCCTCCGACGTGCTCGACACAGCGCTCGCGACGCAGCTCGTCGACGCCGGCACGATCGTGCTCACCGGCGCGCTCGACTACCGCGACGCGCTGATCGAGCAAGCGCTGCGCCACCGCGACACCGTCGCCGTCGGCCGCACGCACGGGATCCACGCCGAGCCCTCGAGCTTCGGCCTGCGGCTCGCCGGGTTCGCCTTCGAGGCCAACCGCAACCGCGAGCGGCTGCGGCGCGCCTTCGAGCAGATCGCGGTCGGCAAGCTCTCCGGTGCCGTCGGCTCCTATGCGTCGCTGCCACCAGCGGTGGAGAGACGCGTGATGGAGGCGCTCGGTCTCGGTCGTGAGGACTCGGCGACCCAGGTCGTGCCGCGCGACCGCCACGCGGAGGTGCTCAGCGCCTGCGCACTCGCCGCCGCCGGCCTGGAGCGCTTCGCGACCGAGATCCGCAACCTGCAGAAGACCGAGGTACGCGAGGTCGAGGAGCCGTTCGGCAAGGGCCAGAAGGGTTCCTCGGCGATGCCGCACAAGCGCAACCCGATCACCACCGAGCGGATCACGGGCCTCGCCCGCGTGATGCGCGGCTACGCGCAGACCGGGCTCGAGAACGTTGCGCTCTGGCACGAGCGCGACATCTCCCACTCCGGCGCCGAGCGCGTGATCCTTCCCGACGCGACGATCTGCCTCGACTACATGGAACACCTCGGCCGCCGCGTCGCCGCCGACATGGTCGTTCACGACGAGCGCATGCTCGAGAACCTCGAGCTCACCTACGGCGCCGTCTACAGCCAGCGGGTGCTCACGGCGCTGCTCGACACGGGGATGATCCGCGACGACGCCTACCGGATCGTGCAGCAGAACGCGCAGCGCGCCTGGGACACGCGGACCCCGTTCCGCGACCTGCTCGAGTCGGCGCTCGCCGAGCAGGGGATCGAGCTCGACCTGGACGAGGTCTTCGACCCGAGCGCCTACCTGCGCAACGCCGGCGAGGTCTTCGAGCGGCTCGAGGCGCTGACGCGCTGAACGGCGGCGCCGCAGCGGCGCGAGCGTCCACCGCATCCGTCCATCGCCCCGGATGGGGGACGTTCGCCGTGACGCACGTCAGAGGGTGAAGTCCGCGGAGCGCGGATCGGCGATGAAGCGCTCGAGCTCGGCCTTGCCGCCGCTCGCGACGGGATCGCCGTGGGCGAGCAGCAGCGCCTCCCAGTCAAGTTCGAGCAACGGCTCGAGCGCCCGCAGGGTTCCCGCCCTCGTCGCCTCGGGCTCGTCCATCAGGAAGTCGGGGACGAAGGCGAGCTCGCCGTTCCAGCGGATCACCGAGTCGGCGATCAGCAGGGCGCCCGGACCGGAGGCGATGTGCAGGGCGCCGTCGTCGGGACAGATGACGCCGATCTCGTGCGCGGTCAGGCCGGGCGCGAGCTCGTCGCCCCACTCGTAGGGGCGGATGGAAGTGCCGGAGCCGAACTCGTGCATGCCCGACGGCCGGGGCGAGCACCTCGGCGCCGAAGCGCTCGGCGAGCTCGGCGCAGCCACGCCGGTGGTGGCGGTTGGAGAGCACGATCCGCTCCACTCCCCCACCCCGCTCGAGCTCGGCGTCGAGCCACGGCGCGCCGATCGGGTCGATCACCACGCGCGGGCCCGGCAGCCAGCACGAGTGCACGGGCTGGCCGATTCCGGGATGGGTGGCGCTCCACTCGAACACGCCGTCGACGACCTCGTGGAATCCGCTCATTGCGGCAATCCTACGGGCAGCAGCGCGAGCCGTGCGGCCGCGCGTTGCTAGGTTCGCGGACATGAGCGCTCCAACCACTTCCCTGAACGAGCTCGAGCTGCACTCGAGCGGCAAGGTCCGCGAGATCTACCACTCCGGCGAGGAGCTGATCATGGTCGCCTCCGACCGGATCAGCGCCTACGACGTGATCCTCGACGACCCGATCCCCGACAAGGGCAAGGTCCTGACCCAGATGTCGATCTTCTGGTTCAACACGACCGGCAACATCGTCCCCAACCACTTCATCGATGAGGACGTGCCCACCGAGGCAGCGGGTCGCGGCATCCGCGTCAAGAAGCTCGACATGTACCCGGTCGAGTGCGTCGTCCGCGGCTACATCACCGGCTCTGGGTGGAAGGAGTACAAGGCGGACGGCTCGGTCTGCGGGATCGCCCTGCCGGAGGGCCTCGAGGAGTCGCAGAAGCTGCCGGAACCGATCTTCACGCCGGCGACGAAGGCCGACATCGGCGACCACGATGAGAACGTCGACTTCGATCGCGCCGCCGAGATCGTCGGCTCGCGCGACCTCATGCAGAGCCTCAAGGACATCTCGATCGCTCTCTACGAGCACGCCGCCGCGCACGCACTCGAGCGCGGCATCATCCTCGCCGACACGAAGTTCGAGTTCGGCTCGGCGCCGGGCGCGGAGATCGTTCTCGGCGACGAGGTCCTGACCCCCGACTCCTCGCGCTTCTGGCCCGCCGACTGACTACGCGCCGGGCCGCGGGCAGGCGAGCTTCGACAAGCAGTACGTGCGCGACTGGCTCGACGAGCAGGGCTGGGACCACTCACCGCCGGCGCCGGAGCTGCCGGCCGAGGTGATCAGCGGAACCAGCGACCGCTATCGCGAAGCCTACGAGCGGATCACCGGCTCACCGCTGGACTGAGCTGATGGGCTCCAGCGAGAACACCTCCCGGGCGCGTATCGACCCCGACGCCGAGGATCGGATGATCCTGCTGCGCCGCGAGCTCGGCGTCAGCTCCTTCGGGATCAACCAACTCAACCTGAGGCCCGGCCAGCGCGGCCGGATCCACGTGCACGCCGACCAGGAGGAGGTCTATCTGGTCCTCACCGGCGAGCTCACGATCGGGATCGAGGGCGAGGAGCAGACGCTCGGCGAGGGCGAGCTGATCCGCGTCGCGCCGCACGTTCGGCGGCAGATCTCCAATCGCGGCAGCGAGCTCCTGCAGATGATCGCGCTCGGCGGCGCCGGCGAGCACGTGAGCCGCGACGCAACCGCCTACGAGAGCTGGGAAGCCGAGGAGGGCGCCTCGCCGCAGGAGGTCCCGCTGCCGGAGGATCTGGACGTCTGAGGCAGGCGTGATGCCGGCGAAAGGGAAACGCCGGCGTTTGCAGTGAGGGAACGAGGCCGAAGTGCGTGTTTCGCGATGCCGCGTCGCCGTTTCGTGACGGTTTCGCGAGGCGTCTCAGCCCGTCCCGAGTCGACTGGTCACATTCCCACTCATCTTGCGGTGGAACGTGACCACTCGCGAGAACGGCCTTCCAACCACGCGCGGAAGCGTCACGTCCTCGCGACCCTCGTGACACCTTCGGTAACCCGCTCCCCTCGTTGCCCACAGGCGTGACGTCTCCGCCACCGTGACGGCCTCGCCTGCCGGACCCCTTCCCGCCTAACCTCCCCGCCTCATGACGATCCTGATCCAGGGCATGCGGCGCTCGGGGACGACGATCCTCTACGACGCGCTGCTCGAGGACCCCGGCCTGCACTGCTTCTACGAGCCCTTCCGGGAGAACACGGAAACGCCGGGCGGCGGCAGCGACGCGCGCGAGACCGACCCTTTCGCCGAGACGAAGGCGCTGCGCGAGGCCTACGCTGCCGCCAACTTCCCCGGGCTGGCGATCGAGGAGTTCAACTGGGGCGGCCCGCGCGACGGCTCGCTCGAGATCGGGCCCGAGTTGCCCGATCACTGCACGGGCTTCCTCGCCGACCTGCTCGGCCGTGTGGGCGAGCGGGAGGTGATGGTCAAGTTCACGCGCATCTACGACAAGCTCGAGCGCGTCGCGCCGCTGGCGCCCGGCGCCGTCCTCGTCCACGTCGTCCGCGACCCCCGTGGGGTCGCCGCCTCGATGATGATGGGGCGCGGGCGCAAGCGGGCGGAGCAGTACACGGACCCGACCGCGTTCTTCGCCGAGACGGAGCGGCGCAAGCTCTGGTCCTCGCGCGAGATCTCGAAGGCGCTGCTGGAGCTGCCCGAGAACTCGCAGCTCGGCAAGCTCAGCAACGTCGAGCGCATCCTGCTCGTCTGGCGACACACCTTCGAGCGCACCTTCGCCGACGGCCGCCGGCTGTTCGGCGATCGCTACCTGCTGCTTCGCAACGAGGAGCTGCGCGCCGACCCGGCTGCCGCGATCGGCCGCGTCTACGAGGCGGCCGGCCGGCCGCTGCCCGACGTCGTCGCCGAGTGGGCGCGCGGCAAGGTAAAGGCGCCGGAGCTCCAGTTCGCGGAGGGCGATCCACGCTGGACCGAGATCTTCGCCAAGCTCGGCATGCGGCAGGCGCTGATCGACGCCGGCTATGCGGATCTCGCCGAGGGCGTCGCCGAGTCCGCTTCCGGCGGCGGCCGCGGGGGCCTGCTCGGCCGCGCCCGCGCGCGCCTGGGCAGGGCCTGACCGCGCCGCGATGTAGCCTCACGCCCGTGCTCGCTCGCGTACTGATCAGGCCGAAGGCGGGGGTCGTCGACCCGCAGGGCAAGGCGGTGGAGCGCGCGCTCCCGACGCTCGGCTTCGAGGGGGTCGACGAGGTCCGCGTCGGCCGCATGGTCGAGCTCCACACCGACGACCCCGACTCGCTGCCGGAGCTCTGCGAGAAGCTGCTCTCGAACCCGCTGATCGAGGACTACGAGATCGAGCTCGAGGGCGAGGAGGCGCCGCTCGCCCACGGCGGCGACGAGGAGGAGGTCTGAGTGGCAACGCGCTTCGGCGTGGTCCGCTTCCCCGGCTCCTGCGACGAGACCGACGCCGCGCTCGCCTGCGAGCGGGTCGGCGAGGCCGAGATCCTCTGGCACGGTGACACCGACCTGAAGGGCGTCGACGCGATCGTCGTCCCCGGGGGGTTCTCCTACGGCGACTATCTGCGCGTCGGAGCGATCGCCCGCTTCGCGCCGATCATGGAGCGCGTCGCCGCCTTCGCCGCCGACGGCGGTCCCGTGCTCGGCATCTGCAACGGCTTTCAGGTTCTCTGCGAGGCCGGCCTGCTGCCGGGGGCACTGCTGCCGAACGAGGGGCTGCGGTTCCTCTGCCGGCAGGTCGAGCTGATCGTCATCGACAACGCCTCGGCTTGGACCGGCGCCTGCGAGGTGGGCGACGGCCTCTCGATCCCGGTCAAGCACACCACCGGCCGCTACTTCGCGCCACCGGAAATGCTCGCGGAGCTGAACGAGCGCGGGCAGGTCGCGCTCCGCTACGCGCCGGGACACAACCCGAACGGATCGCTGGAGGACATCGCCGGCGTCCGCAACGAGGCGGGCAACGTGCTCGGCTTGATGCCGCATCCCGAGCACGCCGTCGATCCTTTGACCGGCTCGGTCGACGGGCTGCGGCTGTTCGAGTCGGCGACGCGCGTCGCGACCGCGGCCTAGCCGCTACAGGCCGCTAGCCCTCGGCGCCGAGGAAGGTCAACACCGCGAGCACGCGGCGGTGGTCCGTCGGCGAAGCGGTCAGGTCGAGCTTCGAGAAGATCGAGGTGACGTGCTTCTCGACGGCGCGTTCGGTGACGACCATCTCGGCCGCGATCGCCTTGTTGCTCCTCCCCTCGGCCATCAAGGCCAGTACCTCACGCTCGCGCGGCGAGAGCTCGTCCAGCGGGTCGTTCGCGCGGCGGCGCCCGAGCATGCTCGAGACGACCTCGGGATCAAGGGCCGAGCCGCCTTCGGCGACCCGCTCGAGCGCCTCGAGGAAGCGGTCGACGTCGGCGACCCTGTCCTTGAGCAGATAGCCGACGCCGGCGGCGCTCTCCGCGAGGATCTCCATCGCGTAGCCCTCCTCGACGTACTGGGACAGGACGAGCAGGCCGACGCCCGGGAGCTCGGCGCGGATCTCCCGGGCCGCACGCAGACCCTCGTCGGTCTGGGTCGGCGGCATCCGTACGTCGATCACGGCGACGTCGGGCTTGTGTGCGCGGACCTTGCGCAGCAGGTCCTCGGCGTCGCCCGCCTGGCCGACGACGTCGTGGCCGGCCTCGCCGAGAAGCCGAGCGATCCCCTCGCGCAGCAGGACCGAGTCCTCGGCGATCACTACCCGCACGGGATCACCGCCTTGACCTCGGTGCCGGCGCCCGCCGGGCTCTCGACCTCGAGTCGGCCGTCGAGCGCCGCGAGCCTGTCGGCGAGCCCGCGCAGGCCCGTGCCCCGGCTGGGCTCGGCACCACCGATCCCATCGTCGGAGACCGAGACGACGAGGACGCCGTTGTCGCGCCGAACGTCGACCGCAGCACTCTCCGCCTCCGCGTAGCGAGCGACGTTGGTCAGCGCCTCGGCGATCACGAAGTAGGCCGCCGCCTCGACGTCGGACGGCAGTCTGTCGGCGGGGAGCTCGCCGACCTCGACCGGGACGGCCGCCCGGCCGGCGAGCGCCTGCACGGCGGCGCGCAAGCCGCGATCGCTGAGCACGGCGGGATGGATGCCACGGGCGAGCTCGCGGAGCTCAGCGGTCGCGGTCTCGAGATCGGCGAGCGCCGCGTCGAGCATCTCAGCCCCCGCCTCCGGGTCCTCGGGCAGCCTGTCGCGGGCCATCCGCAGGTCGAGGGCGAGCGCGACGAGGCGCTGCTGGGCGCCGTCGTGGAGGTCCCGCTCGAGTCGCTGGCGCTCGGCGTCGGTCGCCTGCACGATCCGCGCTCGCGACGAGCGCAGCTCCTCGACGCGGGCGCGCAGCGCGGCCTCGAGCCGCTCGTTCTCGAGCGCCAGGGCCGCGGCCGCGCCGACCGCGTCGATCAGCCGGCGCTCGGCACCGAGCGCCGGATCGCAGAGGAGCACAGCGATCCGCCGCCCGTCCCGTTCGACGATGCTCGCCAGCCGATCGCCCCGCGCATCCAGATCGAATGGCTCGCCCGCCTCGCCGATCCAGCGGCCGCCCTCGGTCAGCCAGTAGCCGACCTCGAGGCTCGGGTCGCCGAGCGCATCGGCGAGCAGGTCGCGCAAGCCGCCGCCGCGGACCGGCAGCTCGCGGAGCCCGTCGAGCAGCGCAGCGACGGCGGCCTCCCGCGAGATCTGCATGCGCAGAAGGCCGAGCAGGAATGCGTACGGGACCGAGAGGAACGGCAGCAGGACGAGCACGAAGAGCGCGTCGCCGACGTCCCGATCGACGAGCGCCGAGCTGATCAGCTGCAGCGCGATCAGCGCCATCGTGATCCCGCCGGCCCAGAGCAGCGGCAAGAAGCCGCCGCGCCGAGCGCGGCTCGTGCCCCGCCAGCGGCGGACGAGCAGCACGAGCAGGCCAAGCAGCGCGCCGACGGCGACGAGCACATCGAGCAGGAAGAAGGCTTGCGCGAGGTCGTGGTTGTCGCTGATCAGGATCGGGTTGGTGGGGCACCCGTCGCAGTAGCTGGGGTCCGGCAGGTGCTGGAAGAGCAGCGGCGGGACCTGCAGCAGCAACCCCGATGTCCAGGCCGCCGCCGCCAGCCACCACTCCGCCGGCGTCCGCAGGCGGCCCTCGGGAAAGGTGAGCAGCATCTGGTAGAGCAGCACGATCCAGACGTTCGAGAGCAGGACGCCGACGATGAACACGCCCGGCGCGTCAACGCCGGTGAGCGCGTTCAGCACCCAGGCGAAGCCGACCGCGATCATCAGCGGGCCGATCCGGCTCGCCGGCCGGGCCCGCCAGGCGACGAGGCCGGCGCCGACGAAGGACCAGGTGATCGTGACCGCGACGACGGCGAAGGCGACGCCGCCATCGGCCACGCTGCTGCCGAGAATCAGGGTGATCCCACCAGCGCCCGCGAGCGCCCCCGCAAGCGCGATCGCGACGATCAGGGCCGTCGAGGGCCCGTGCGCGGCGGAGTGAGACCGCTCACTCACCGGAGCAGATCCCCCACCACGCGGCCGGAGAGCTCGCCCTTGGGAACGAACCCGCGGGCGCCACTCTCCTCGATCAGCGGGCCCGTAGTCGGCGACCGAGCGCGTCGAGGTGAGCACCACCGCAGGTCCGTCACCGGTCGCAGGACAACTTCCTCGAAACCTCGAAGCCATCGATGCCTGGCAGCTGAACGTCGAGCAGGACGACGTCGGGACGCAGTTCGCGGGCCGCCTCCAGCGCCGCCTCGCCGTCGGCGGCCTCCCCGACGACCTCGAAGCCACCGGTTTCGAGCGTGCGCCGCGCGGTTGCCCGGAAGCCGTCGTGGTCGTCGACGATCAACACCCTCTTCACGGCACGGATTGTCCTCCTATGCCGGTCCGCTTTGGGTACGGGCAGCCACACCCCGGCGGGCGGCTGTCACCCACCCCGAACCCCTGTCAGCCGCATTGGACGGCGGGCCGGTCCGCGGGAGCCTGATCGCATCGAAATCGACCCGGGCGAGTCGGCCCGGAACTGAGGGAGGACCCCATGCAATCCACAGGCACAGAAACGGAAATCCGGTCGCAGCCCAACGGGCGCGACGGCAAGACCGGGCTCGCAGCCCGGCTCGGCGCCTGGAGCGCCAAGCACCGCAAGACGGCGATCCTCGGATGGATCGCCTTCCTCGTCGTCGCGCTGATCGCCGGCTCCGGGATCGGCACGCGCGAGCTCACCAACGCCGAGGAGACCCCGGGCGAGGCGGGCGCGGCCACGCAGACGCTGACCGATTCCGGGCTCGCCCCGGCATCGGAGTCGGTGTTCGTGCAGAGCAAATCGATGAGTACGGACGATCCGGCCTTTGCGGCCGCGATCAGCGACGTCACGGCAAAGCTTCGCGGCCTCGATGGCGTTCGTCATCTGAGCTCACCGAGCAACGGCGGTGGCGCCGTCTCCGAGGACGGACATTCGGCCCTCGTCCAGTTCGACATGGCCGGCAACCCCGACACCGCGGTCGACCGGGTAGCTCCGATCACCGACGCGGTCGACGAGCTCGCCGCCGCACATCCCGATCTGCGCATCGAGCAGTTCGGCGATGCCAGCTCGGAGGTGGCACTCAACGACACGTTCAGCAGTGACATGCAGCGGGCGGAGACGCTCTCGCTGCCGATCACACTGCTGATCCTCGTGGTTGCCTTCGGCTCGCTGGTCGCGGCGGGTGTCCCGCTGCTGCTCGGCATCTCAGCCGTGCTGGCCACGTTCGGCCTCATCGCGCTGCCAAGCCAGCTGCTGCCGATGAGCAGCGACGTCGCCTCGGTGATCCTGCTCATCGGACTCGCCGTCGGCGTCGACTACTCGCTGTTCTATCTGCGCCGCGAGCGCGAGGAGCGCGCCCGCGGCCGGACCCCGGCCGAGGCGCTCGGAATCGCGTCGGCGACGTCAGGCCGGGCCGTTCTGGCCTCTGGCCTGACCGTGATCGCGGCGATGGCCGGGTTGCTGCTCACCGGCGACGGCACGTTCGTCTCCTTCGGGGTGGCGACGATGCTCGTCGTCGCGGTCGCGATGGCCGCGTCGGTGACCGTGCTGCCGGCGATCCTGGCGTCGCTCGGCGATCGCGTCGAGCGCGGCCGGATCCCGTTCCTCGGTCGCCTACTCGAGAGCAGGCGCGAGCGCGGTCCCGGAATCTGGGGCGCGATCGTCGACCGTGTGCTGCGGCGCCCGGGGCTCTCAGTGGCCCTGGCGGGTGGCGCGCTCGTTGCCCTGGCCGTGCCGGCGCTCGGCATGAACATGCAGGTGACCGGCCCCGACCAGTTCCCGCACAACCTGCCGGTGGTGCAGACGTACGAGCGGATCCAGGACGCGTTCCCCGGGGAGAACATCCCCGCCACGGTCGCGGTCTCGGCCGACGACGTGCGCGCACCCGGGGTCGCGGCGGCGATCGACGAGTTGACCTCGACCAGCCGGCACGACGGCGTCTACGCGAACCGCTCGACGGTCGCGATCAGCGCTGACGGGACGGCTGCGCGGATCGACATCCCGATCGCCGGCAACGGCAACGACGACCGCTCGAAGCGGGCGCTGGAGTCGCTCCGCACCGAGCTCATCCCGAACGCGTTCGACGGCGTCGACGCGACCGTCAACGTCAGCGGCCAGACGGCGCAGACCGTCGACTTCGGCGACCGGATGAAGGAGCGCATGCCCCTGGTCTTCGGATTCGTCCTGGCGCTGGCGTTCGTGCTGATGCTGGTCACGTTCCGCTCGATCGTGATCCCGCTGAAGGCGATCGTGCTCAACCTGCTGTCGGTCGGCGCGGCCTACGGCGTCCTCGTGCTGGTCTTCCAGCACGGGCTCGGGCACGAGCTGCTCGGGTTCGAGACGCCAGGCTCGATCACCGCCTGGCTGCCGCTGTTCCTGTTCGTGATCCTCTTCGGGCTCTCGATGGACTACCACGTGTTCATCGTCAGCCGGATCCGCGAGCTGGTCGACGGCGGCATGAGCACGGAGGACGCCGTCCGCGCCGGGATCACGAGCACGGCCGGGACCGTGAGCAGCGCGGCGATCGTGATGGTCGCGGTGTTCGCGATCTTCGCCTCGCTGACGCTGATCGACATGAAGGAGATGGGCGTCGGCCTGGCGGTCGCCGTCCTGATCGACGCGACGATCGTCCGCGCGGTGCTGCTGCCGGCTTCGATGAAGCTGCTCGGCCGCTGGAACTGGTACCTGCCGAGCTCGCTCGGCTGGCTGCCCCACACGCGGCGCGAGATCGAGCCGCAGCCGGCTCCCGCCAACTGAGCGAGGCAGAGCTCCGGCAACGGGCGCGGGTCCTTCGGGGCCCGCGCCCGTTCGCGTGCGGGCGGATGACGGCGGCGTTGCAATGAGGGAAGTGGCGAAGTGCGTGTTTCGCGATGCTGCGCGCGCGTTCCGTGACGGTTTCGCGGGACGCTTCAGGCGGCGGCGAGACCACTGGTCACGTTCCCACTCATCTTGCGGTGGAACGTGACCACGTCGCGAAGCCGCCCTTCGAACCACGCACGGGAGCGTCGCGCCCTCGCGCCTCTGCGTGACACCTCCGCCGCGACCCCCTCACCGCCCACGGCGTGACGGGCTTGCCCGCTCGACGCCCCCGCTCTGCCACCATGCGCGGCCCGGTGTCCCCTTCGCGAATTGGCATCTGTGCCTTCTGGTTCAACCGCGGCCAAGGCGTGGTCGCGCGACAGCTGCGCTCAGCGCTCGACGCGCTCGGCCACGAGACCTTCGTGCTCGGCCGGCCGACGAAGGAGACCTTCCCGATGCCGCAGGAGGCGCGCGGCGACGACGTCTGGGCCCAGGCCGGCGTCACCGCCGCCTCCGACTTCTTCATCCCAGAGGCGGAGCTCGTCGGCTGGGCCTCCGAGAACCGGCTCGACGCCTGCTTCTTCGACCAGAACTACGAGTTCGAGGCGATCGCCGCCCTGCGCGCGAGCGGCGTCCGCACGATCGGCCGCTTCGTCTGGGAGCGATTCAGCGACGAGCACGTAGCCGGCGCCACAGCGGCCTACGAGACGATCTACGCGATGACCCGCGCCGAGCAGCGGCGCTATCGCGGGATGGGAGTCGAGACGCCGTTCTTGCAGTGGGGTATCCATCCCGAGTACTTCCGGATCGAGCCGCAGCGCAGCGCCCAGCCGGTCAGGTTCCACTACCACGCGGGCCTGCTCGGCAAGCGCAAGCCGTTCAAGGAGATCGTGGAGGCCTTCTCGGCGACCTCCAACC
This sequence comes from uncultured Solirubrobacterales bacterium, assembly GCA_963774395.1. Taxonomy (GTDB): domain Bacteria; phylum Actinomycetota; class Thermoleophilia; order Solirubrobacterales; family 70-9; genus CAXMST01. Next base: position 382,267 of record CAVZET010000005.1, read on the forward strand.
CCGACCTGAGGCTGATCGTCAAGGCCCAGATCGAGCGCCGGATGAAGTTCCTGCGCCAATGCCGCGAAGAAGGACAAGCGGATCGAGCTCGTGCTCGAGGACCTGCCGACCGACGAGCACCTGCAGATGTGCGCGGACGCAAACGTCTGCATGGCGCCGGCCCGCTGGGAAGGGCTCGGCCTGCACCTGTACGAGGCGATCGCCTTCCGCCAGCCGATCGTGACCAACGACGACGCGCCGATGAACGAGCTCATCGAAGACGGCGTCAACGGGCTGCTCGTCCCCTCCCACCACGAGGGCGACGCGAACTCCGGCATCCCGGCGAAGACGGTCGACGTGGCCGGGCTGAGCACCGCGATCGAGCGGCTCGCGGATCCCGACCTGCGGGCCGAGCTCGAGCGCGGGGCTGAGCGCAAGCGTCGAGGAGTTGAGTTGGGAGCGAGCGGTCGAGAGCGTCCGCGAGCTCGTCTCGTGAGGCAGCGCGTTCTTCGCGAGCGCTGCTCCCTGCGGCGCTGCTGCTCGTCGGCGGTCACGCTCGCCGCCTGCGGCTCGGGCAGCGGGGAGAGCACCTCGAACTCCGGTCTGCCGGCGCTCCCCGAGCAGCGTCCGTTGCTCGGCTACAACGAGCAGGTCAAGCCCGGCCAGGCCGGCGACGAGCTGCTCGCGCAGTCCGGCGCGTCGTTCGTCCGCGTCCCGCTGACTTGGGCAAACGCCGAGCGGACGGAGGGCACGGTCGACTTCGCCGCCTTCGACGCGATCGCCCAGACGCTCGCTGCGCAGGGCCTGCGACCGCTGTGGGTCGTGACGAGCGCCCCCTGCTGGGCCGCCGACCGCTCGTGCCCCGACGGCCCGGTGCCCTCGCTCGCGCCCACGCCCGACCACGTCGATCAGTTCGCCGCGTTCGTCGCCCAGGTCGCCGAGCACTACCCGGACGCAATCGGGATCGAGGTCTGGAACGAGCCCAACATTCCGAACTTCTGGCGGCCCGAGCCCGATCCCGGGCTCTACCGGAAGCTGCTCTCGGCAAGCGCCGACGCCGTGCACGAGACCGGCTCGGACGTGCCGGTCGTGATGGCCGGCCCCTCGCCGGTGACCGCCGAGCAGTCGGCCGAGGAGCCGTCGAAGATCGCCTTCGAGCCCTTCATCAAGCAGGTGATGAAGGGGCCTGACGCGCCCGACGTCGACGCGATCGGACTGCACCCCTACAGCCTCCTGCAGGTCGGCACCGACCCCGTCACCGAGAGCATCAAGCTCTTCGAGCAAGGGCGGGACGCGGCCGCCGCGGTCGCCCCGGGCGTGCCCGTCTGGGTGACCGAGGTCGGGCTGACGACCGCCGGGCAGTACGCGATCTCCGAGGACGAGCAGGCGAGCGGCCTCAAGCGGATCGTCAAGGCGTTCGCCGACGACGGCGTCCCGGTCGTCACGATCCATCGCTTCTTCGATCAGGGCGACTCGCCGCTGCGCTTCGAGCGCGGGTTCGGGGTGGTCGCCGCCGACCACACCACGCCGAAGCCCTCCTTCTGCTCGGCGGCCGACGCGATCGGCTTGCCGTGCGAGAGTTGAACCCGCACATGGCTACGCGATCGCGAAGTTCCTGCGAACCTGCGGTTCCCTGATGGCGCCCACCTTTCGCGACAAGCGGGCACCGGACCGCAAGCCGGTGCCGTTCATCGTCGGCGTCGGCCGCTCCGGCACGACGATGCTGCGGCTGATGCTCGACGCGCATCCCGATCTCACGATCCCGCCCGAGACGCACTTCGTGCCCGAAGGTGATCGAGGCGATCAACGAAGGTGCCGGCCCGGCTCGGGCGGTCGAGGTCGATGCAGTCGGTCCGCCAGTGGGGCGATCTGCACATGGAGCCCGCCGAGGTCGAGGCGCGGCTCGAGCTTCTCGACGACTGGAACGCGGGCAACGCCCTGCGCGCCTTCTACGCGATCTACGGCGAGCGCCAGGGCAAGCCTCGGGTCGGCGAGAAGACGCCCGGCTACGTGCGCAAGATGCGGCTGATCGAGAAGGCGATGCCTGAGGCACGGTTCATCCACGTGATCCGCGACGGCCGCGACGTCGCTCTCTCGCGGTGGAAGCGGACGCTCGAGGAGGGCAAACGGGCGCCGGCGGGGCAGGTCGCCGAGGGCTGGCAGCGACGCATCCGGCGCGCCCAGAGGCAGGGCAAGAGGCTGAGCCACTACATGGAGCTTCGCTACGAGGACCTCGTCACCGACACCGAGCCGAACCTGCGCGCGATCGCCGAATTCATCGAGCTCGACTGGGACCCCGTGATGCTCCGCTTCTACGAAGGGGCAGCCGAGCGGATGAGCGAGATGGCACGCGATCTTCCCTCCACCGATGGCAAGCCCGTCCGGCCCGGCGCCGAGCGCATGCAGGCGCATGCGATGACGCAGAAGCCGCCGGATCCGAGTGCCATGTACCGGTGGAAGGAGAGGATGTCACCGGAGGACGTGCGCGAGTTCGACGCGGCCGCCGGTGAGCTGCTCGCCGAGCTCGGCTACGAGGTCGGGACCGCCGAAGGCGCGGCCAGCGGCGGCTGAGCTCCGGAGGGACAGGGCCTTGTCGAAGTTCACGCTGCTCACCGACGAGCTCCACTCCTACGTCGTCGCCAACGGCGCACGGGAGGACGATGCACTTGCCGCCGTCCGCGAGGAGACCGCGGCGATGGGCTCGATCTCGTCGATGCAGATCGCCCCCGACCAGGGCGCGCTCATGACCCTCCTGGCCCGCTTGACCGGGGCGCGGCGCGCGATCGAGGTCGGCACGTTCACGGGCTACTCGGCGATCTGCATCGCCCGCGGGCTCGGCGAGGGCGGCCGCCTCGTCTGCTGCGAGCTCGATCCCGAGCGGGCGGCAACGGCACAGCGCAACTTCGAGCGCGCCGGGGTCGCCGAGCGGATCGAAGTCCGCGTTGGGCCGGCCGGCGAGACGCTCGACGCGCTCGCCGAGGAGGGCGGCGAGCCCTACGACCTCGCCTTCATCGACGCTGACAAGACCGGCTACGACGCCTACTACGAAAGGTGCCTGGGACTCGTGCGGGCGGGCGGGTTGATCATCGTCGACAACGTCCTGCAGGACGGTCGCGTACTCGATCCCGCCGATAACGAGAACGCGCAGGCGATCGTCGCCCTCAACGCCAAGCTCCGCGAGGACGACGCGCGTCGAGCTGGCGATGATCCCCGTCGCCGACGGAATCACGCTCGCCTTGAAGCGCTAGGCGCCGCCGTGCGCATCGGCATCGTCAGCAAGTGGATTGCGTCGGGGCAGGCCGTCGTGGCGCGGCAGATCCGCTCGGCTCTGGACGAGCTCGGGCACGAGACCTTCGTGCTGGCCCGCCCCGGGTCTGGGCCGCGCGCGGAGCTGGCGGCATCCGCGGCTGCCGGCGACATCGACCCCGTCTGGGAGGCAGCCGCGGATCACCGAGGCGAGCGAGCACCACGTGCCGATCGCCGAGTACGAGGACTGGGTCCGGGCGAACTCGATCGAGGCCGTCTTCTGCGACGAGAACTACCAGTTCGACGAGATCAATCATCTGCGTGAACAGGGCGTGCGGACGATCGGCCGCTTCGTCTGGGAGTACTTCGGCGCCGAGTACGTGCACGGCGCCAAGACCGCCTTCGACACGATCTACTCGCTGACCCTGTGCGAGCGCGACCGCTACCGCGAGTTCGGCATCGAGAGCCCCTACGTGCAGTGGGGCATCCACCCGGAGCTGCTCGCCCTCGACCCCGAGCGCGACCCCGAGCACGTCGCTTCTACTTCCCCGGCAGCTTCCTCGGCCGCCGCAAGCCGACGCGCAAGATCGTCAAGGCCTTCGGCCGCACCGACGGCGAGCACCTGCGGCTGGTGATCAGCGCCCAGGTCCCGCGCAACGACGAGTTCCTCCGTGAGGCGGCGGCCGCCGATCCGCGGATCGAGCTCGCGCTCAGCGACGACCCCGAGCCGGTCCACCGCGCCCGCTTCGCGGCCTGCGACGTCTGCCTGTCGCCGACCCGCTGGGAGGGCCTCGGCCTGCCGCTGTTCGAGGCGACCGGCTTCGGCCTGCCGATCATCACCAACGACAAGCCGCCGATGTCGGAGATGGTCCTCGACGGGCGCAGCGGCATCCTCGTCGGCTCGATCGCCAACGGCGAGGCGCGCTCGGGGATCACTGCCTGGGATCCGGACCCGGCGGAGCTCACCGCGGCGATCGAGCGGCTCGGCGATCGCGCCGAGCTCGAGCGGATGCGCGAGGGCGTGGCCGAGCTGCGCAGCAGCGCGCCTGGCGGCACACCGTCGCCGGTTTCGCGGAGCTGCTGGGATCGGGCCATGACTGAGTCGGTTCGGGAGCTCGAGGGCAAGGTCGGGCTGCCGATGCCGCTCGCCGAGCTCGCCGCCCGCGAGTGGGACGCGGTCGTCGTCGGCGGCGGGCACAACGGCCTCGTCGCCGCCGCCTACCTCGCCCGCGCCGGCCGCTCCGTGCTCGTGCTCGAGCGCCGCGATCAGCTCGGCGGCGCCTGCACGATCGAGCGGCCGTTCGCCGACGAGCGTTACCTCGTCTCTCCCTGCGCCTACGTCGTCGGGCTGCTCGACGAGCTCGTCGTCGCCGAGCTCGAGCTGCGCCGGCACGGGTACGAGGTGACCCCATGCGACCCGCATCTGTGGTGCGGCTTCGCCGACGGCAGCTCCTACGCCGACTTCGCCGACGGCGCGGCGACGGCCGCCTACCTGCGCGGGCAGGGCTTCTCCGAGGCCGACATCGCCGGACTCGACTCCTACTACGGGCTCATCGGCCGCGCCCGGGCGGCGCTCCGCCACGGCGAGCGGGACAGCTGGGTCGGCAGCTCGCCGAGCCGGTCCGAGCTCGAGCGGATGCTGGGCGGCGACGAGGAGCTCATCGGGCTGGTCTTCGAGGACTCAGTCGCCGACGTGCTCCGCCGCCACGTCTCCGACCCGCGCCTGCACCAGGCGCTCTGGGGCCAGGGGGTGATCGGTACCGACGCGGGCCCCGAGACGCCCGGCACCGGCGCCGTCAAGCTCATGCACAGCCAGGGCACGCTCAACGGGGCGGCTGGGATGGGCGGCGCCTGGGGCTTCGTCACCGGCGGCATGGGGACCGTCTCCTTCGCGATCGCCGACTCCGCCCGCGAGGCGGGCGCCGTGCTCGCGGCCGGAGTGCCGGTCGCGTCGATCCACCCCGGCGAGGGTGTCGAGCTCGAGGGCGGCGAGCGGATCCGCGCGCGGAGCGGTGATCTGCAACGCCGACCCGAAGCGACTGCGAGCGATGCTGCCCGACGACTCGATGCCGGCCGGCTTCGGCGAGCGGCTCGACGCCTGGCAGACGAGCTCGCCGGTCGCGAAGCTGAACGCGGGGCTGCTGCGCATGCCGACGTTCAGCGCCGCGCCCGAGGGCTTCCGGCCGGAGCGGGCGATGGTCACCGTCGCGCTGCCGCTGGAGGAGGCCCAGGCCGCCTGGGAAGAGGCTCGAAGGCCGGCGAGGTCCGGATCGCCTTCTGCGAGCTCTACTTCCACACCGCCTACGACCCGAGCGTCGCGCCGGCGGGCCGGCAGACGATGAGCGTCTTCTGCGCAGTACGTGCCGCCCGGCAGCGCCGGCGGGCCCAAGGTCGCCGAGGCGATCCTCGACCTGATCGAGACCGCGGCGCCCGACATCCGCGACTGCATCGAGTTCGTCGAGGCGCTCGGCCCGGCCGACATCGAGGAGCGGATCGGGCTGACCGGCGGGCACATCTTCCAGGGCTCGGCGCTGCCCGATCAGATGTGGGAGCGCCGCTTCGACCACCGCACGCCGCTCGCGGGCCTGTACATGTGTGGCGCCGCGACGCACCCGGGCGGCTCGGTGATCGGCCTCAACGGCCGCAACGCCGCACTGCGGCGATCGCGGACCTCGAGGGGGGAAGGCGAGGCAGACCCGGAGCGGCGCACGGCGTGAGCGTCGGCCCTGCCTCTAGCGCGTCGGAGGCGGAAACTAGGCCGGACGCGTCAGCGAGATGCTGAAGCGGACCGGGAGCTCGGCCGGGATCTCGCCGGCGTCGATGATCGCCGCGGCGCGCTCGACGGCCGCGGCGCGCTCGTCGGGCCCGAGCCGCGCGATGTAGCTGAAGGACGAGAGGTAGTCGAGGATCTGCTGTCTGCTCGCCGGGGCGGGAACCTTGATCGCCGATCTCACGCAACTCACCCCAGCCCTCGGCCGCGAGCACCGTCTCGCGCCAGGACGGCCCGTTCCAAAGCGGATGATCCTCGCCGCGCAGCTCGGCCATGAGCTCGGCGAGATCCATCCCCCAGGGCGCCGGGCGCCAGTCCTGGCCGACGAAGAGGATCGCGAGGCCGCCACCGGCGGCGTCGGCGGGGGGCGCGCAGGACGCGGCGGATCTCTCGCATCGCGGCGGCGGCGTCGAACCAATGGAAGGCGTCGGAGGCCGTCACCGCGTCGACCGAGCCATCGGCCAGCGGGATCGCCTCGGCCGTGCCCTTCGAGAACGTGCTCGGAGCCGATCGCGGCGGCGAGGCGCTCTCGCAGCTTCGCCTGCGGCTCGACCGCGACTACGTCGAGGCCCGCCGCGACGAGGGCGCGCGTCAGCTTGCCGGTCCCCGCCGCCAGGTCGAGGACCCTGGCGCCCGGCGCCAGCCCGAGCTCCGCGCGAGATCGCCCCGACGACGGCGGGCGGGAATTCCGGGCGGCCGTCCTCGTACTCGTCGACGACCGACTCGAAGTGAGTCGCGAGATCCTTCAGACGGGCGTCGCGCCATTAGCGGCCCAGCGTCCGCATGAAGTTGGTCGCGGCCCCGGGTACGCCGCCGAGCAGCGAGCGGACCTCGCTGAGCCCGGCGCGCAGGTCGGGGTCACCGAACTCGATCGCGATCTCGCTGTCCTGGAGCTCGGCGATCCGAACGTCGGCCTCGGCCGCCGCCGCCACGGCCTCCTCGATCCAGCCGCGGGCGCCGGACGGAGGGCACGCCGGGCTGCGGCGGTGCGAAGCCGCCGGCGCTCAGCCCGCTGCGCTCCGCGTAGCTCGTGTAGGCGCGGCGTCCGCGACCGAAGGCGCGCTGGACGGGCATGTAGATGGTCGACTCGAGCCGGTCGGCGGCGCCGACGGAAAGTCCCTCGTAGGCCTCGCCGAGCCTGGCCGCCGCAAAGCCGATCCGCTCGATCGCCTCCGCGAGCTCGTCGAGTATCTGCTGCCGGGCCTCGCCCGAGGTGATCGCCATCTCCCCGAGATTAGTCGGCCGGTTCACTCGTGGACGCGTCCGTAAGTTCGATGACGGGTCCACTAGCCTCCCGCATCTGATGGAGTCGAGCGCCGCGGGCAAGCGGGATATCGAGGGCGTCGGCGATCCGCTGCAGGCCCGGGGCAAGCGCTCGCGCTGGGAGGAGTTCCGCATGCCGGTCGAGCTCAGCGGCCGGACTTTCCTCGACGTCGGCTGCTGGGAGGGCATGCACTGCGCCGAGGCGGTGCGCCGCGACGCCGAGCAGGTAGTCGGCGTCGACCTCTGCACCTCCGATGACCTCGCCTTCAACGTGCGCCGCTACGGCTTCGACTTCCTGCAGATGGACATCTTCAGCGAGAAGTGGCTGACGCTGGGCGAGTACGACGTCGTGCTCTGCTCGGGCGTGCTCTACGGCGTCGAGAACGTGATGAGCCTGCTCTTCCGCCTGCGCAAGGTCGTGCGCGAGCTGCTCGTGCTCGAGACCGGGATCACCCGCCTGCAGCCCGACAAGCCGATGATGATCTTCCACGGCCAGGGCGAGGGCACCAACAACCCGTCGAACTGGTGGACCCCGAACAAGCTCTGCCTCGAGCAGATGCTGGCCGCCGTCGGCTTCGAGGGGATCAGCGCCGTCTGGGAGGAGGAGCGCCACGAGCACTACTCCCGCCTCTGCGTCCATGCCGTCCCCACCGGCCACCTCGACCACGACCGGATCCTGCCCCGCAAGGCCCCGATGATGAGCCTCCGCGGCGGCAACCGGACGAACCGGGGCAAGCGCGGCAAGGGCAAGGGCGACGCCAACCAGGCGCCTCCCACGCAAGGCGAGTGACTCCAGCCCGCGTAAGACGCGGCACGCGCGGACGCGAAGCGGAGCACGTGCCGCGCATGTATCCAGCCGGACGCGAAGCGGAGCACGTGCCGCGCATGTATCTACTTCGTCACGATCCCCACACCGTCTCCGGCACCCCCGCAGGCGAAGCCGAGGAGGTGCCGTTATGAGAGTGGGGATCGTGACGAAGTGGTTCAACCGTGGCCAACCCATCGTTGGTCGCTACATGCGTTCGGCGGTCGACGAGCTCGGGCATGAGTCGTTCGTGCTCGCGCGGCCACGGCGTGAGCAGGGCCCGCGGCCGGGGGCGCTGGAGCGGACGGGGATCTGGGACCAGGAAGGCGTGACCGAGGCCTCGCAGTTCGAGGTGCCGCTCGCCGAGTACGAGGCCTGGATCGAGGACAACTCGATCGACGTCCTGCTCTGCGACCAGAACTACCAGTTCGCCGAGCTCGCGGCCCTGCGCGCCGGCGGCGTCCGCGTCGTCGGTCGCTTCGTCTGGGAGCACTTCACCGCCGAGCACCTGCCCGGCGCCCGCGAGGCCTACGACACGATCTACTCGGTCACCGAGGCCGAGCAGGTGCGCTACTCGGATATGGGCCTGGAGACGCCGCGCGTCCCCTGGGGCATCCATCCCGAGCTGCTCGGCTTCGCCCCCGATGCCGATCCTGCCAACCCGCGCAACTCGGCACCGGCGGAGGGCGAGAACGGCCCGATCGTCAACTTCGTCTTTCCGGGCGGCTTCATCGGCCATCGCAAGCCGCTGGAACCAGTGGTCGAGGCCTTCGTGCGGGCTAAGAACCCGGACATGCGGTTGCTCGTCAAGGCGCAGGTCGAGCGCGACCGGCTCGACGGGCTGAGCCGCAAGGTCCGCCGCGACAAGCGGATCGAGCTGCGCCTCGGCGACGAGCCCTGGGAGCAGCACCTGCGCACGATCGCCGCCTGCGACGTCTGCATCACCCCCTCGCGCTGGGAGGGCCTCGGGCTGCCCCTGTACGAGGCGATCGCCTTCGGCCAGCCGGTGATCACCAACGACGACCCGCCGATGAACGAGGTCGTCCACGAGGGCCTCAACGGCCTGCTCGTCGACTCCCACGACGACGGCACCGCGCGCTCGGGAATCCCGGCGCGGCGACCCGACATCGAGTCGATGGCGCTCGCGATCGACAAGCTCGCCGACCCGGAGCTGCGGGCCGAGCTCAGCGCCGGCGCGGTCGCCTCACGCGAGCGACACGGCTGGGCACGGACGACGCACGCCCTCGGCCGGGTGCTCGGCTGACGACGTCAGCGCGCGGGAAAGCGCTCGTGGCGGCAGCCGCGCACGTCCTTGAAGACGTAGCAGCGCAGGCGGGGCTCGCCCAGCCGCTCCGGCGCCGAGCTCGTGCCGAGCTGGGCGGCCGCGGCGGCGACGTCGGAGGCGAACGTCGAGGGGTTGATCCCGGGCTGGAACTTCTGCGCGCAGACCGTCAGGTCGATGCGGCTCGGATCGGCGGGACCACGGTGTGTCAGCGCGTCGAGGGCCAGCGCGGCAGCGGTCGGCGAGATGGTCCCGATGCCGAGGTGCTCGTCGGGGTCGTCGGGGCAGACGCTCTGGATCGAGATGTTGGCGATGTCGCCTGGGCCGGCTGACCGAGGAGGCCCGCGGCTGCGGGGTCACCACCTCGTCGATGTTGGAGTAGAGCTCCGTGTAGGAGATGCCCTTGAACGTCTCCGCACGCGAGTTCAGCGCAGCGATGAAGTTGGACGTCGCCGCCTGCTGGGCGTTGGCGGCCGTGCAGGCCTGCGTCGCGCAGTTGTTCGCCTCGATCGTGCCGTGGTTGGTGCCGGCCATGCCGATCACGTCTTCGACGCGCTTGCGGGTGTCGGGCCAGAAGCGCAGCGGCCACCGCATCACCATGCCGCCTTGACTGTGCCCCATGACGGCGATCTTGCGCCCTGCCATGCGACTCATCTTGCGGATGCCGTAGGTGACGTAGTCGCCGCGGACCTCGATGTTGGTGTTGTTGGTGCTGCGCTTCCCGAACTGGTCGGAGGCGCACCACGGGATGCCCTGCTGGTCGAAGAGGCGCTCGTAATTCCAGGAGAAGTTGTGCTCGGAGTCGACGCCTGTCGCCGGCGTCAGCAGCACCGGCTCGACCTTCGCGTCGTGCACACCCTTCGAGCAGGTCAGGCTCTTGCGCAGCTTCTTGCGGTCGACCGTGAGCTTCGGACCGTGGCGGTTGAGCGGGGCGAACGCGGGCAGGGAGTCGGACGCGCAGAGCCGGGGCGGCCGGCGACAGCAGGCCTACAGCCAGCAGACACAGCGCCAGCGCTGCAACTGCGGCGGTTGCGCCTCGCGGCGGTGTCGGCACCTCTCGCACCCGAACGACGGTAGCGGCTGCTCGTCCACAGTGAGCCAGCTCCCCGGCAGTCCCCGATCAGCCCCTACAATCCCCGACTCGTCGGCCCGAGCGCGCCGCGCCATGGCCGCGCGGCCGTGGCGTAGGTGGAAGCCGCAGAGGCGCCCCCGGTCGACTTCAGCACCCGTCCCACGATCGAGACGATCACGATGGCCCCCGACAGTCCCAAGAGCCTCTGGCGGAAGTCCGCCGAGCGCCGCGCTTCGAGGCGCGGGGCGCCGTCCGTGCCTGCGCCCTTCGTCGTCGGCGTCAACCGCTCGGGGACGACGCTGATGCGGATGATGCTCGACGCGCACCCGGACCTGACGATGCCGCCCGAGACCCACTTCGTGCCGGAGCTGATCGAGCTCGCCGAAGCGGGCAAGGCAACGCCGCGAGAGCTTCCTCGACGTGATCACCAAGCAGCGTGAGTGGGGCGACTTCGGGCTCACCGAGGAGCAGCTGCTCGCAGAGTTCGGCGCGATCGAGCCGCTCAACGCCGGCGACGCGCTGCGCGCCTTCTACGGCCTCTACGCCGAGCGGATCGGCAAGCCGCGCTGCGGCGAGAAGACGCCGATCTACGTGAAGAACATCCGCAAGATCTACGGCGCCCTGCCCGAGGCGCGGTTCCTGCACGTGATCCGCGACGGCCGCGACGTCGCCCTGTCGATCCGCGACCGGGCGACGAAGGAGCACACGTTCGAGGCGATCGCCGAGCGCTGGGTGCGACGCATCGGCCAGGCCCGCCGGCAGTCGAAGAAGCTGCCCGACGGCGCCTACAAGGAGGTCCGCTACGAAGGGCTCATCCTCGACACCGAACCGACCCTGCGCGAGGTCTGCGAGTTCTTCGAGCTGCCCTGGGACGACGCGATCCTCGACTACCACCAGCACTCGGCCGAACGCCTGGAGGAGATGAAGCGCGAGCTGCCGGCCGACGGCAAGCGGACGACGCTGAGCGTCGAGCGGCGCATGGCGACCCACGCCCGCACGACCCAGGCCCCGGACCCGAGCCGCGTCAGCCGCTGGCGCGAGGGCATGGAACCCGAGCAACGCCGCAAGTTCGAGTCGATCGCCGGCGAGCTGCTCGACGAGCTCGGCTACGTCACCGGCGACGGGCCGGGCACCGAGCCCCGCGACTTCGAGAAGGCACCCGAGGGCGCCTCGTGAAGATCACCCCGCACACGGTCCGCCATCCGCTCGCGGCGTTGAAGAGGGCGCAGCGACGGCCGGTACGACCTGCGCCGGCCGGCCGCCCCCTTCGTCGTCGGCGTCAACCGATCGGGTACGACCCTCCTGCGCTTGATGCTCGACTGCCCATCCCGACCTGACGATCCCGCCGGAGACGCACTTCGTGCCCGAAGTGATCCGCCTCGCTCGCCGCGACGGCGGCACCCGCGTGCGGATGGTGCGGACGATGACCCGCCACCCCCGCTGGGGCGACTTCGGGATCGACGCGCGCGATCTGCGCGGCCGCGTCGCCCACATCAAGCCGGCCAAGGCGGGCCCGGTCGTGCGCGCCTTCTACGAGCTCTACGCGGAGAGCCAGGGCAAGGCGCGCTGGGGCGACAAGACGCCGCGCTACATGCGGGCCATGCCGCGGATCGAGAAGGCGCTGCCGGAGGCGCGCTTCATCCACATCATTCGCGACGGCCGCGACGTCGCCCTCTCGCAGCGCGAGCGTGCGCTCGACGGCGCCGACGTGAGCCATCACCGAGTCGGCCATGCGCTGGCAGAGGCGGATCCGGACGGCGCGCGAGCACGCGGCCGAGCTCGTCAACTACCGCGAGGTCCGCTACGAGGACCTGGTCGCCAGCCCGGAGCAGACGCTGCGCGGCATCTGCGAGCTACATCGACCTCCCGTTCGACGCCGGTGATGCTGCGCTACTACGAGCGCGCCGCCGATCGCCTTACCGAGATCGATCGGGACCTCGGCCGCGACGGCGCGGCCCGATCCGCTCCGGCGAGGAGCGGCTCGAGGGCCACGCGATGACGCTGCAGCCGCCGAGCGCCGAGCGGATCGAGCGCTGGCGCGCAGAGATGACGCCCGAGCAGATCGCTGAGTTCGAGGGCGTCGCCGGCGGCCTGCTCGCCGAGCTCGGCTACGAGGTCGGCGCGTCGCCGCGGCGATAGCCGAGAGCGAGAAGGGGCTCGCATGAAGCTACCGACCGGGATCTCCCGCACGCGCAAGCCGGCCGGCCCGCCGGTGCCGTTCATCGTCGGCGTCACCCGCTCGGGGACGACGCTGCTGCGGCTGATGCTCGACGCGCACCCCGATCTGGCGATCCCGCCGGAGACGCACTTCGTCCCGCAGCTGATCCGTACCGCGAAGAAGCGCGGCGCCTCCTGCGAGGAGGTGCACGGCGTCGTCACCGGGCACCGCCAGTGGGGCGACTTCGACCTCGACTCGGGCGAGCTGCTGCGCCGCTACTGCGCACTGGAGAAGATCGACCCCGAGACGACGATACGCGCCTTCTTCGAGCTCTACGCCGAGGGCCAGGGCAAGCCACGCTGGGGCGACAAGACGCCGAACTACGTGAAGCGGATGAAGGCAATCGAGCGCTGGATCCCCGAGGCGCACTTCGTCCACATGGTTCGCGACGGCCGCGACGCGGCACTGTCCCGTTTCAAGCGGCTGCTCAAGGAGCCGCCGCCGATGGACGTCGTCGCCGAGCGCTGGGTGAGGAAGATCGAGGGCGCCCGCGCCGACGGAGCCGAGCTCAACAACTACATCGAGGTCCAGTACGAGGAGCTCGTCCGCGACACCGAGCCGCAGTTGCAGCGCGTCTGCGAATTCCTGCAGCTGCCCTGGGAGCCGTCGATCCTGCGCTACTACGAGCGCGCCGAGGAGCGGCTCGCGGAGATGGTTCGCGACCTGCCCGGCGAGGACGGCAAGCCGATGCGACCCGCCGACCACCGCAAGGAGGCGCACCTGCTGACCTCCAAGCCGCCTGATCCGAGTCGGCTGGCGCGCTGGAAGGAAGACATGGATCCCGAGCAGAACGCGATCTTCGAGAGCGTCGCGGGCGACCTGCTGATCGAGCTCGGCTACGAGGTGGTGACGCGCTCGTGAGCTCGATCGGCAAGCAACTCAAGAAGCTTGGCCGCGAGGCGGAGCAGGCGGGCGCCGAGCAGCTCGACGTCGGCCGCCCGCCGGCGCCGTTCGTCGTCGGCCTGACGCGCTCGGGGACGACCCTGCTGCGGATGATGCTCGACGCGCACCCGCAGCTCACCGTGCCGCCGGAGACCCACTTCGTCCCCGACCTGATCAAGGCCGCCAAGGACGGCGGCTCGGTCGATGCGATGCTCGACGCGCTCGCCGGCAACCGGACCTGGGACGACTTCGGGATCCCCGTCGAGGAGATGCGGGAGCGCTTCGAGGCGATCCCGCTCGCCGACGAGCCGGCCCGACCCGGCGCCGCCGTGCGCGCCTTCTTCGATGCCTACGCCGAGCGCCAGGGCAAGCCGCGCTGGGGGGACAAGACGCCCGCCTACATGCTCTCCGTGACGCGGATCGGCCGCGCCCTGCCCGAGGTCCGCTTCATCCACCTGATCCGCGACGGCCGCGACGTCGCGCTGAGCCAGACGGCACGGGCGATCAACGAGCAGCCGCCGCCGGCCGAGCAGGCGGCGAAGTGGGTCAAGCGGATCCGCAAGTCGCGCGAGCAGGCGTCCAAGCTCGGCGGCGAGCGCTACATCGAGGCCCGCTACGAGGATCTCGTCCGCGACCCCGAGCCGGCCCTGCGGCGGATCTGCGAGTTCACCGAGCTGCCCTTCGAGCCCGCGCATGCTGACCTACTACGAGCGCGCCGCCGAGCGGCTGCAGGAGATGTCCGGCGCGCTGCGCGAGGACGGCACCCACGCCGAGCAGGCCGAGGGCTACCGGATCGAGAACCACAAGCCGACGACCGAGCCGCCCGACCCGAGCAAGCTCGACAAGTGGCGCCGCGAGATGAGGCCCGAGGACCTGAAGGCCTACGACGACGTGGCCGGGGACATGCTGCGCGAGCTTGGCTACGAGGTGACGTCATGACGGCCGTAAACCGCAGCCCGCGCGGACGCGAAGCGGAGCACGTGCTGTGGATCCCGTACGAGGTGACCATGACCTCCCGAACCGCAGCCCGCGCGGACGCGAAGCGGAGCACGTACCGCGCATGTATTGGCGGAGCCGCCATTTCGGCATGCGCGCAGGGCGCAGCCCGAGCACATGCCGTGGTCTGGGGGCGGAGCCTGATGGCGCGCGTCGGAATCGTCACCAAATGGTTCAACCGGGGCCAGGCGTTCGTGTCGAGGTACGTCCGCGACGCGCTCGAGGCGAGGGGCCATGAGACCTTCATCCTCGCCCGGCCGACGAAGGACAAGGGCCCGATGGCCGCCCACGTCGACCGCACCGGCGTCTGGGATCAGCCCGGCGTCACGGAGGCTTCCGAATGGGAGGTTCCCTTCGAGGAGTACGTGAGCTGGATCGAGCAGAACTCGATCGAGGTCGTCCACTGGGACAACAGCTACCAGCACGACGAGATCCGCCGCCTGCGCGAGCGCGGCGTGCGCACCGTCGGGCGCTTCGTCTGGGAGATGTTCTCGCCCGCCGATGCCGCGCCGGCGAAGGATGCCTACGACGTCCTCTATTCGATGACCCGCTGCGAGCAGCGTCGCTACGCCGAGCTCGGCATCGAGAGCCCCTACGTGCCGTGGGGCCTGCACCACGAGCTGCTCGACGTCCCGGTCGAGCGTGCCGACGACGGCCTCGTCCGCTTCTACTTCCCGGGCGCGCTGCTCGGCCCGCGCAAGCCGCACAAGGAGGTCGTCGAGGCCTTCCGCGCCGCCCGCGGCGACAACCTGCGGCTGATCTTCAAGGCGCAGCTCGAGCGCCGGATGAACTACCTCACCAAAGCCGCGGAGGAGGACCCGCGGATCGAGCTCGTCGTCGACGACATGGAGACCGCCGAGCACCTGAGGCTGTTCGCCTCCTGCGACGTCTGCCTCGGCCCGAGCCGCTGGGAGGGCCTCGGGCTGTTCCTGTATGAGGCCGTCGCCTTCGGGATGCCGCAGATCACCAACGACAGTCCACCGATGAACGAGATCGTCGCCGACGGCGTCAACGGGATCCTCGTCCCCGATACCCAGGACGGCACCGCCGACTCCGGCATCCCCTCGATGAAGCCGGACGTCCCGGCGCTGACCGCGGCGATCGAGCGGCTCGCCGACGCCGGCGAGCGCGAGCGGCTCGGCGAGGGCGCACGCAGCACCCGCGAGGAGCTGAGCTGGGAGCGGACCGTTGCCGGCTACGACGAGCTGGTCCGGCTCGCTGCCGCCGGCCGCGGCGGAGTCCGCGCCCGAGCGAGCTGGGGGTGAGCCGCGTGAGGACGCCCGGATTCATCCCGCGCGGCTGGCGCAGCCGTCGCCGCGCGATCAGGCGCGCGCGCTCGGCGCCGCCGCCGGCGCCGTTCGTCGTCGGCGCGACGCGCTCGGGGACGACGCTGCTGCGGCTGATGCTCGATGCGCATCCCGAGATCGCGATCCCCTCGGAGACGCATTTCATCCCCGACCTGATCAAGTCGCGGGAGCGCTACGGCGCAAGCCGCGAGCGGATGGTCGAGATGCTCGACCTCGCACCGCCGCTGGGGCGACTTCCAGATCGAGCCCGAGGAGCTCTCGAGCGCTGGGGCGTGCTCGAGGCGCGGGGCGAGCTCAACGGTCCCGCGGCGGTGCGCGAGTTCTTCAAGATCTATGGCGAGAAGCACGGCGGGCCGCCGCGCTGGGGTGACAAGACGCCGGGCTACGTCAAGCACATGCGCGAGATCCAGCTGTACCTGCCGGAGGCGCGCTTCATCCACCTGATCCGCGACGGCCGCGACGTCGCGCTCTCGATCCTCAAGCAGAGCTTCGGCCCGGAGACGATCGAGGCCGCCGCCGAGCGCTGGCGCAGCCGGGTGCTCCGCGGCCGCTCCCAGCAGCCCTACCTCGGCTACTACATGGAGGTCAAGTTCGAGGACCTCGTGCTCGACACCGAGGGGCAGCTGCGGCGGATCTGCGAGTTCATCGAGCTCGACTTCGATCCGGCGATGCTCGGCTACCACGAGAGGGCCGAGGAGCGGCTGCAGGAGAAGGCGCGCGAGCTGCCGCGCGGCCCGGGCCGCGACCCGCAGTCGGCGGAGAAGCGCCTGCAGAGCCACGTCAAGACCTTCGAGCCGCCGAACCCCAACCTCGTCGGTGGCTACCGGACGAAGATGGAGCGACACCGACCGCGCCGCCTACGAGGCGCTCGCCGGCGACCTGCTGATCGACCTCGGCTACGGCGCCGAGTCGATCGGCGACAACGGCCTCAAGGTGCACGAGCCGAGGGCCGGCCGCGCGCCTGCCGCGCCGCTGCGCCGGATCGCGAACGGCGCCAAGAGCGTCGCTACCGCGGCGAGGCGACGGTGGCGAGCCGCGCGCCCCGGCCCCGTTCCTCGTCGGCGCCGCACGCTCGGGCACCACGCTGCTGCGGCGATGCTCGACGCCCACCCCGACGTGACGATGGTCTCGAACACCGGCTTCGTCGCCAAGCTCGCCGAGAAGATGCGCTCGGAGCCGATGACGGCGGAGCGCGTCGTCAAGGTGATCGCCGCCGCCAAGCCACTCGCCGAGTACGGCATCGACGAGGACGAGCTGCTGCGCCGCTTCGAGAACCTTCACGAGCTCAAGGCGGCGCCGGTGCTGCGCGAGTTCTACGCGACGCTCGCCGAGCTCGACGGCACGTCGCGCTTCGGCGACGAGACCCCGGCCTACCTGAAGCGGATGCGGCGGATCCAGCGCGCGCTCAGCGAGGCGCGCTTCATCCACGTGATCCGCGACGGCCGCGACACCGCCGCCGCCAAGCCCGGCGAGCTCGATCCCGGCAAGGCGCTGACGATCGGCCAGCGCTGGGAGCGCAAGGTCGCCTCAGCCCGCAACCAGCAGCACCTCGTCAACCACTACCTGGAGGTCCGCTACGAGGAGCTGGTCGCCGACCCCGAGCCGATGCTGCGCAGGGTCTGCGAGTACCTCGAGCTCGACTTCGACCCGGCGATGGTCGACCCACCCGAGCGCGCCGCAGATCGAGGCCGAGCTCGGCCCGGTCGGCCACTGGCGCACCCAGCTCGGCAGCGAGGACACCGAGGCCTTCGGCGAAGTCGCCGGCCGCCTGCTCGGCGAGCTCGGCTACAGCTGAGCCGGGCCCTGGGTGGCGCGAGCTGCGTCGACACGGCGACCGACCCCTGAGGCTCAGCGAGTGTGTCTGCTCGCGCAAAGCGTCATCACCTTCATTCGCCCGTTCTGTCTGGAGTTGACCCCCTATGACGGGTGCAGATCCAGTCAGTTCGGCTGGATGACGCTCCACTGGGCCGTTCTGTCTGGATTTGGGTACCTGAGCGGTACCCAGATCCGGACGAAGCGGCCGAATGGGGCCAGCCGGCGCCACCTCCCTCGATGCCTCTTCCGGTCGGAAGGGCGCGTGACGCGTCGGGGCTTGCGGGGCAGCCCCTCACCCGAGGCGCCGGGCGCGGATCACGGCGTCGACGCCGGGGCTCGCCGACTCCGGTCGGCGCCGTTCCTCCGCCACCGGCACCTCCCAGTCATCACCCTCGAGCGCCGCCCGGGCGGCCTCGACCGAGACCTGCCGCTGCCCGGCCGCGGCCGTCGGCTCCCCGGTCGCCGGGTCGACCGGCTGGTGGCCGGCCATCAGCAGCGTGCCGCCTGGCGCAACGCCCGCCGCGATCCGCCGCACCATGTCCTCGACGGATCCGGCCACATGCACGTACAGACAGGCGACGAGGTCGTACCGAGCCGGCGGCGGCGCCCAGAACCCCAGATCCGCCTCGACCCAGTCGATGCGCCCGGCGAGCTCCGGCCCCATCGCCTCGGCGCTGGTCCGCGCGAACTCGAGGGCGGTCGCGGAGAAGTCGAGGCCGGTGACCCGCCAGCCCTGCGCCGCGAGCCAGAGCGACTCCGCCCCGTGGCCGCAGCCGGCGTCGAGCGCTCGGCCTGGGGGCAGGTCGGCCACCTCGACCGTCAGCGTCGCGCTCGGCGGGCGCTGCGCGACGCGATCGCCGTGCTCGGCGAGCGCCCGCTCCCAGCGGCCCTCCCAGGACTCCTTCCCGTAGCTGGTCATGCCCATGAAGAGGATGACGATCGGCGCGGCCCGCGATCGGGATATATGGTCCGCGACGCACCAATTCAGTCCGCCGCCGAAGGCGGGCGGAGAAAAGGAGGCCGTATGGCCGACCGACCAGTCTTCCTCTACGCCGCCGTCTACAGCGACGCGCCCACCGCCGAAATGGACTACGAAGCCGTCTTCGAGCTCCATGCCGCGGGCGCGATCGGGACCTTCGACGCCGCCGTGATCGAGAAGCAGGACGGCAAGGTCCACGTCCACAAGACCGAGAAGCCGACCCAGCACGGGGCCTGGACGGGGATCGCCGTCGGCGCCGTCGCCGGGATCATCTTCCCGCCGTCGATCATCGGCACCGCGATCGTCGGCGGTACCGCCGGCGGCGTCATCGGCCACCTCCGCAAGGGCCTCTCGCGAGGCGATCTGAAGGATCTCGGCGAGGCGCTCGACGAGGGCGAGGCGGCGATCATCGTGATCGGTGAGTCGAAGATCGAGGAGCAGCTCGAGAAGGCCGTCAAGCGCGCCAACCGGATGATCGAGAAGGAGCTCGACGCCGACGCCAAGGAGCTCGAGAAGGAGCTCGAGAAGGCCGCCGCTGAGGAGGGCTAGTACGCGTGTCCGTAAGTACGGTCGCACTCCCGCGAGTGGCCGCGGGAGGGTGATCGCGTTTGCGGATGGGTGTACTAGCTAGACGGCGATCCGGAAGCCGCGCTGCGGTTCGGACTTGCCCTTCAGCTCGAGTTCGACCGCCTCGCCAACCGGGGCGTCGAGCAGCGCGGCGACGCGGTCGCTGAGCACGATCTCTCCCCCGCCCGCCTGACCCTGCAGGCGCGATGCGGTGTTGACGACATCGCCGACGGCGGTGAAGTCGTAGACGGCGCGGTCACCGATGTTGCCGACGAACGCCTCGCCGAAGTCGATGCCGACGCCGACTTCAGCGAAGGGACCGGCGTCGGTGCCGTAGCCGACCTCCTCGAGCAGATCCTGCGCCTGCCGCAGCATCGTCGCGCCGACACCGGCGGGGAACCGCGAGAGCAGGATCGGCAGGTAGAGGGCCATGACCGCGTCGCCGATCAGCTTGTCGATCACTCCCTCGGGGAAGAGGGTGCGTTCGGCGCAGCCGTAGAAGCGGCGCAGCAGGTCCGATACCTCGCTCGGATCGGCGCCCTCGCTGCGGCTCGTGAAGCCGCGCAGGTCCGCGAACAGCACGCCGACGTCCATCGTCGCCCCGCCCGGGGGCGAGTTCTCGACGCAGGCTGCGCATACGGTCGGGTTCTTGCGCGAGGGCCGGTAGCCGAGGCGCCGGGCGACGAAGCTGCCGCCGCCCTCGAACGGGGCGCTGCAGATCTGGCAGCGGCTGTGACCAGGTAGTGCGTGGAGGAAACGATGCATGCCGCGGCCCGCTCGCGAGTCCGAGAGCTCCCAGAAGATCATCCAGTCCTCGGCCTGCAGCGGCTCGCCCTCGCGCTTTGCCTTGCGCCGCAGCTTGCGCGCGGCGCGCATGCTCCACATGTTCGCCGACCTGGGCAGCCGCCCGGCCTCCCCACCCGCCTCGTCACCGTTGGCGGTCACGACACGATCGTAGCCCCTGCCTGCCACTCGCCCGCGGCGGGCCTGCGCGGTTACGGAATCAGACGCGGACGCCGACCCGCCCGGCAATGGGCACCTCGACGGTGACGACGGTCCCCATGCCCGGGACCGGACTCGACGTCGATCGCCCCACCGACGGCGTCGATGCGCTCCGCGCAGGAGGCGAGCCCGATGTGCCCGAGCCCGAGCGCTTCCTCGCGATTGGCGAGGGTCATCCCGCGGCCGTCGTCGGCGACCGTCGCGCGGATCCGAGTCGCGCTCGCGGATCACCTGGACGGTGACCGCATTGGCATCGGCGTGCTTTGCCGCGTTGGTCGTCAACTCGCGGATCACGGAGACGAGTAGCGAGTCGTGCGCGCTCGAAGCCTCCGGGTCGACGCGAAGGTCGGCCTCAAAGCCGCCGAGGCGCGCCGCCTGCTCGACGACCACGTCGAGGCCGCCGGAGAGACCGCCATGGGCGAGCGCCGCGGGGTGCAGACCGCGGATCGTCTCGCGCAATGAGCCCACCGCGTCCCGCATCTCCTCGCGCGCCCGCTCGAGCTGCGCAGGCTCACCGGCGGCGATCCCGGCGTCGAGGTCCTGGCCGGCCGCGAGCAGCGTCTGCAGCGCGTCGTCATGAAGGCCCTGCGAGAGCTTGCGGCGAGCCCGGTCCTCCGCACTGAGCGCGTCGGCGAGCAGGCGCCCGCGCGCCTCCGAGAGCGAGCCGATGCGGTGCTCGCGACGCTCGTAGGAGTCGGCGCAGGCGTAGGTGACGACCACGATCCACAGCAGCGAGAGCGTGAAGATCGCCGACCGACCGCAGGGCCGGCTCGTCGACGCCGCCGGCGTCGACGACGAAGGGAGCGGACATCACGAGGAAGCTGATCCACGCCGCGAGGGCCAGGTACAGACACCATCCGCGGCGAGTAGACCAAAGCCATCGCGATCGTCCAGACGAAAAGCACGACCGCGACCGGCGAGCCTGGTCCGTCGTCGGCGGCGAGCGCGACGCCGACGACGAGCAGGTCGGGCACGATCAGCCAGCGGGGATCGAAGCGGTCCCACCAGCGACTGATCGCGATCCAAAAGGTCAACCATCGTGTAGACGATCGCACCGGCGATCACGATGATCACGGCCGCGTCGAACGGATCGCCCTCGACGGCGATGAAACCCGCGAACAACGGCACCGCCATGATCCGCGCCACCGCGATGTAGACGAGCTCGCGCTGTCCCCAGCTCGCGCCGCCGCGGAAGCTGCGGATCATTCGAGCAGGCCCTGTCGCATCGCAGCGGCGACCGCCGCGGCGCGGTCGGAGACGCCGAGCTTCTCGTAGGCGGACTGCATGTGGGTCTTCACGGTCGCCGCGCTGATGTGCAGACGGAAGCCGATCTCCGGAGCCGAGAGACCCTCCGCCGTGAGCTTCAGCACCTCGCTCTCGCGCGGTGTCAGCGACGGCCGCTCCTCACGCCCGCGGTTGCGGATCTCGCTCGCGAGCCCGACCTGCACGCCCGGCGCGAGCACGACCTCATCGCGGCTGGCGGCGAGGATCGCCTCGCAGACGTCATCGCGGCTCGATTCCTTCGGTACGTAGGCGAGCGCGCCCTCGGCGACGGCCTTGAAGACGGCGTCGCTGTCGGTCGAGGCGCTGAGCACGACGACCCGGGTCGGCAGCCCGTCGCGCCGGATCGCGTTGAGGATCTCGAAGCCGGTCAGGCCGGGCATCGCCAGATCGAGCACGGCGACCTCGGGAGCCAGCTCGCGAATCTGCTCGAGCGCATCGCGGCCCTCGGACGCCTCGCCAACGACCTCGATCTCCGGCCGCCGCTTGAGGGCGCCGACCAGGCCCTCGCGGTAGATCGGGTGATCATCGGCGACGAACACCGACACCCGATTGCCTTTCCGCGATTCGGCCATCCCCTCGGACGGGGAATCTAGCCAAGCCAACGGCAGCCGACGCGCCGGCCCGAGGGCCGGCGCGTCGTGCCAATGGTCGGCGGCGCTGTCGTGATCAGCGCTCACCGGGACTCAGGATGCCGCGCAGAGGGCGTAGACCGATCAGGTTGATTCCCTCGACCCCGGCCTTCGCCCCGGCATACCAGCCGTCGGGCGTCTCGCCCTCGGCAGCGGGCACTCCGTCGAGCGTCGGCATGTCGCGGGTGACCGTGGCAGTCGGATTCTGCGTGTCGGCGCCGCCGGCGACGAGGGTCGTCCCGTCCGGACACATGACGTTGACGCCGCCGCTGTCGCCGGTGCTGATGTCGACGTCGTTGGTGTACGCAGTGACGCTGGCGAGGCCGCGAGGGCCCGTGTCGCCCTTCGCACCTTCGGCCCGTGTCGCCCTGCGGGCCCTTGTCGCCTTCGCACCCTGCGGGCCCTGTCCCCTGCGGGCCACGGGCCGGTCTGGCCCTGCAGCGACGCGACGGCCTTGTCGCTGAGCCGGTTGGCCTTGAGCGTGCCCTTCTTGACCTTCGAGTTGGTGACGACGCCCTTCTTCAGCTGCGAGGGCTTGCTGATGATCGTCTTCGCTGCGAACGCCGTGCCGCCGAGGGCGGCGAACAGGGCGACGAAGGCGAGGACGTTGCTGATCTTGAGGTGCTTTCTCATGACTGGTTCTCTCCTTGGGTGGGGTGATTGCTCCTCGGTGCAAGCTTCGGCGCAACCGGGCCCCGCTCCAATCCCCGCCCTGGCTCAATCACGGGACGGTTTGCCCTCCCCCGGCTGTGGGACCTCCCGCTGGCGGAGGCGCCCCGAACGGCACAGCGCGCGCTTCCGCACGGTCCCGTAGTTGAATGGGGCCGGATGTCCCCCTCCCCCTCCGACTCCGCCGCCCCCGCCAAGCACCGCGAGCTCGGCCTCACCGACCGCGAGTTCGAGCTGATCTGCGCCGGCATGGGCCGCGAGCCGAACGACGTCGAGCTGGCGATGTTCAGCCTGCTGTGGTCCGAACACTGCGCCTACAAGCACTCGAAGAAGCTGCTCCGCCGGCTGCCGACGGAAGGCCCGCGAGTCGTCATGGGCCCGGGCGAGAACGCCGGCGCCGTCGAAATCGGCGGCGGTTACTCGGTTGCCTTCAAGGTCGAGTCGCACAACCACCCGTCCGCCGTCGAGCCGTTCCAGGGGGCGGCTACGGGGGTCGGCGGCATCCTCCGCGACGTCTTCGCGCTCGGCGCCCGCCCGATCGCGGTGCTCGATTCGCTGCGATTCGGTGAGCTCGACTCGGAACGCTCACGCTTCCTCTTCGACCACGTCGTCGGCGGCATCGGCCACTACGGCAACTCGATCGGCGTGCCGACGATCGGTGGCGAGGTCTACTTCGAGGCTCCGTACGAGCAGAACTGCCTCGTCAACGCGATGTGCGTCGGGCTCGCCGAGACCTCCTCGATGGTCCGCGCCGCCGCCGCGGGGGTCGGCAACTCGCTCGTCCTGCTCGGCGCCTCGACGGGCCGCGACGGCATCGGCGGCGCCTCGGTGCTCGCCTCGGCCGAGCTCGAAGCCGGCGACGAGAAGCGGCCGACGGTGCAGATCGGCGATCCGTTCGAGGAGAAGAAGGTCATGGAGTGCTGCCTCGAGCTGCTCGGCGAGGGGCTGCTCGTCTCGCTGCAGGACCTTGGCGCCGCCGGGCTGACGTCCTCGGCCGGCGAGATGGCCGCCTCCGGCGGGGTCGGCCTCGACATCGACGTCGCCAAGGTGCCGAAGCGCAACCCCGACCTCGAGCCCTTCGAGGTGATGGTCAGCGAGTCACAGGAGCGGATGCTCGCCGTGGTCGAGCCGGCCAAGGTCGACGCGGTGCTCGCGATCGCCGCCAAGTGGGAGACGAACGGGACGGTGATCGGGACCGTCACCGAGGGCGGCACGATCCGCATCTTCGACGGCCCCACGCAGGTCGGCGACATCCCCGTCGGGCTGCTCGTCGACGAGTGCCCCCTCTATGACCTCGATCCCGCCGATCCCGGCGAGTGGATCTACGGCAACGAGCGCACCTTGGCCACTGAGGATCCTGCGGAGGTGCTCACGGCGTTGCTCGCCGCGCCCTCGATCGCCTCCAAGCGCTGGGCCTTCGAGCAGTACGACCCAATCGTTCAATCGCGGACCGTCCGCCGCCCCGAGCAGGCCGACGCCGCCGTCCTGCAGCTTGCGGAGAGCGGCAACGGGATCGCCGTCTCGATCGACGGCAACGGCCGTCGCGTCGCCTGCGACCCATACACCGGCACGATCGAGGCGGTGCTCGAATGCGCGGCGAATCTCGCCTGCGCCGGCGCCGAGCCGCTCGGGCTGACCAACTGCCTCAACTTCGGCAACCCGGAGAAGCCGACCGTCGCCTGGCAGCTCGACCGCTCGACGCAGGCGCTGGCGGACGCCTGCACCTCGCTCTCCGTTCCCGTCGTCGGCGGCAACGTCTCGCTCTACAACGAGACCGACCGCGGCCCGATCTACCCGACGCCGGTCGTCGGCATGGTCGGTGAGGTCCCGGATCCGGCGATCGGCACGGTGACCGGCTTCGCCGCGGGCGACGCGATCGCCGTGATCGGGCCCTTCCGCCCTCGCCTCGAGGGCTCAGAGCTGGCGAAGCAGCGCGGCGAGCTCGGGCCCGGGCTGCCCGAGATCAACCTGACGGCTGCCGCCGAGGCGATCGCAACCGTCCGCGAGGCCGTCCGCGACGGAATGCTCCGCGTCGCCCACGACGTCAGCGACGGCGGCCTCTCGGTGGCGCTCGCCGAGTCCGCGATCGCCGGCGACGTCGGCATCGAGGTCGACCTCGGCGCGCTGATCGCGAGCCGGGGTGGCACGGCCAAGGAGTGGCTCTTCGGGGAAGGCCCGGCGGGCTTCGTGATCGCCGGCGACGCCGACCGCGTCGGCCCCGTCGCCGAGGCAGCGGGTGGCGCGATCATCGGCAGCGCCGGCGGCGATCGGATCACGATCCTGGCCGGCGAGGCGCGGCTTGGGGTCGCTGTCGGGGATGCCGGCGCGGCCTGGCGCTCGCTCGCCGAGCGGATGGGCTGACGGCGGCGCACTGCAGGTCTAAGCTGGTCGCGTGACCCGCCTTCGGCCGAAGCTGACCTACGCCAACGTGATGGTCACGCTGCTCGCCTTCGTCGTGCTGCTCGGCGGCGGTGCGTACGCCGCGAGTCACCTCCCCAAGAACAGCGTCGGCAAGCAGCAGCTGAAGAAGAACTCGGTGACGAGCAAGAAGGTCAAGAACCGAACGCTGAAGGCGGTCGACCTGGCGCCCGGCGTACTTCCAGCGACGGACGGCTTCCAGGCGAGCGGGTCGGTCAACTACGACAGCTTCAGCTCGAGCCTCTTCGGCTCCAACGTCGTCAAGCTCGCCGTGCCGCCGGGTGACTACCTCGCGACCGCCTCGGTCGAGGTCGACGACGTCAACGCCGTCGCCGACAGCGTGAGTCTGCCGGCTGATCAACGGCAACGGCGGCGGCGGCTCGACAGCGACCAGCCGCACCCAGGGGGTGCGCGCGGACGGATCGCCCGATACGTTCGCGCTCACGGGCCTGTTCGCGGTCACGGAGGGTCAGGATCTGAACCTCCAGTGCTCGAAGACGAAGCCCGCGTCCGGCGCGCGGGTCGTCAGCGCCAACATCGTCGCAGTGCCTGTCGGCGCGATCAGCGGCACCAGCGACTGACGCAGCTACTGTCGCCGGCGAAAACCCCGCGTCCTGCGGGTTCTCGCGCGCCTGGGCCGGGCGGGGCCCACTGCCGTCGCTGCTAGCCTGCGGGTGCAGGCGGGTTTCGTCTGCGTTGTCTCCTGAACCCTCGCCCCGGAGGATTCCCCTCCTTGACCGAGCGCTTCCTCGATGATCGCGACGGACCGCGCGACGAGTGCGGTGTCTTTGGCCTGTTCGCGCCCGGGCACGACGTCTCTCGCCTGGCCTACTTCGCCCTGTTCGCGCTTCAGCACCGCGGCCAGGAGTCGGCCGGCATCGCCACCTGCGAGGCCGGCCACATCACGACGCTGCGCGATCTCGGCCTCGTTTCGCAGGTCTTCGACGAGCAGAAGCTGCGCGCCCTTCAGGGCGAGGCCGCGATCGGCCACGTGCGCTATTCGACCACCGGCGGCGCCGGCTGGGAGAACACCCAGCCGGTCTGGCGTGAGGACCGGCGCGAGGTCGCGCTCGGCCACAACGGCAACCTGACCAACGCCGTCGAGCTCTACGCCGAGTTGCACGAGGCGGGCGTCCGCTTTCGCGGTACCTCCGACTCGGAGATCATCGCCGCGCTGCTCGCCTCTTCGGAAGCGGCCACGATCGAGGACGCGGTCGTCGACGCGATGCAGCGACTCGAGGGCGCGTACTCGACCGTCGTCATGACCCGCGACGCCGTCGTCGCCTTCCGTGACCCGCACGGCGTCCGGCCCCTGTCGCTCGGGCGGATCGACGAGGGGAGCTACGTCGTCGCCTCCGAGAGCTGTGCCTTCGACATCATCGGCGCCAAGCTGCTGCGCGAGGTCGCGCCCGGCGAGATGGTCTCGCTGTCGGCCCGTGGGCTCGAGGTGCGCCAGGCGGTGCGCAGCAAGCGCACCTCGTTCTGCGTCTTCGAGCACATCTACTTCTCCCGCCCCGACAGCCGCCTCGAGGGGCGCGTCGTCCAGGAGGTCCGTGGGCGGATGGGTGAGATCCTCTGGCGCGAGGCGCCCGTCGACGCCGATCTCGTGATCGCGGTGCCCGACTCGGGCAACCCGGCGGCCGCTGGCTTCTCCCGCGCCTCGGGGATCCCAAAGGACGACGGGCTGATCAAGAACCGCTACGTCGCCCGCACGTTCATCCAGCCCGGCCAGGAGCTGCGCAAGCACGGCCTGCGGCTCAAGTTCAACCCACTGCCGGAGATCGTCGAGGGGAGGCGCGTCGTCGTCGTCGACGACTCGATCGTGCGCGGCAACACGACGTTGCAGCTCGTCGGCATGCTCCGCGACGCCGGCGCCGAAGAGGTCCACCTGCGGATCTCGGCGCCGCCGATCCGCAATCCCTGCCACTACGGCGTCGACATGTCCACGCGCGAGGAGATGGTCGCGCACGGGCGCACGATCGACGAGATCGCCGAGCACATCGGCGCCGACTCGCTCGCCTACCTGTCACTCGACGGCGTCTACGAGGCAGTCGGGACCGCGCCCGAGGATCACTGCGACGCCTGCTTCACCGGGCGCTACCCGCTCGGCAGGGAGAGCGCCGAAGGCGGCAAGTTCGCGCTCGAGGAGATCGCGACGATCCCGGTTGCCCGCTAGTGGACCGCGGGGCCTGACCGAACCGATGCCGCTCCGCGTCGCCGTGCTCGCCTCGGGCACGGGCTCCAATCTGCAGGCGATCCTCGACTCGGTCCACGGTCGCGGTGACGCCGACGTCATAGCCGTCGCCTCCGACAAGCCGCACGCCCGGGCGCTGGAGCGGGCCTCGAGCGCCGGCATCCCGACCCGCGTCTTCGAGCGCTCCGCCTACGAGGATCGTCACGCTCGCGACGCGGCGATCGGCGACTGGCTCGAGGACGCCGGCGTCGAGCTCGTCGTCCTCGCCGGCTACATGCAGCTGCTGTCGGCGGAGTTCCTCGCCCGCTTCCCGAACCGGGTGATCAACGTCCACCCCGCGCTGCTGCCGAGCTTCCCGGGGCTCGACGCGATCGGGCAGGCGTTCCGGCACGGGGTTCGCGTCAGCGGCGTGACCGTGCACTTCGTCGACGCCGGCGTCGACACCGGCCCGATCATCCTGCAGGAGCCGATCGAGCTGACATACACTCGGTCGATCGCGGAGTTCACCGAGCAAGTCCACCAGGTCGAGCATCGGCTGCTGCCGGAAGCGGTCAGTCTGATCGCCCGCGGAGCGGTCTCGATCGACCCCGACAACCCGCGACTGGTGCGGATCGAGGAGGGCACGAGTTGAGCGACACCGTCGACGTCAGCGTCTCCGAGCCGGAGGCCCCGGCGCCCCCACTGAAGATCAAGCGGGCGCTGCGTCTCGGTCTCCGACAAGACCGAGGTCGTCGAGTTCGCCCGCGGGCTCGCCGAGCTCGGCATCGAGGTGATCTCGACCGGCGGCACGGCGCGCGAGCTCGACGCCGTCGGCATCGACGTGACCACCGTCGAGGAGCTGACCGGCCAGCCCGAGATCCTCGGCGGCCGGGTCAAGACGCTGCACCCGCGCCTGCACGCGGCCCTGCTCGCCAAGCGCGACGACCCGGGCCACATGGCGACGCTCGAGCACGAGGGGATCGAGCCGATCGACCTCGTCTGCGTCAACCTCTACCCGTTCGAGCGCGCCGTCGCGAAGCTCGACGTGACCGAGGCCGAGGCGCTGGAGAACATCGACATCGGCGGCCCGACGATGATCCGCGCGTCGGCTAAGAATCACCGCCACGTCGCCGTCGTCGTCACCCCGGCCAGCTACGACGCCGTGCTCGCCGAGCTCGAGGCCTCCGAGGGCGAGATCTCCGGCGACACACGGCACTGGCTCGCGAACGAGGCGTTCGCCTACACGGCCCGCTACGACGCTGCGATCAGCCGCTGGTTCGCCTCCCGCTACGAGGCCTTCCCCGGCCACCTGACCGTCTCGATGGAGAAGTTCCTCGACCTCTCCTACGGCGAGAACCCGCACCAGCGAGCGGCGCTGTACACGGAGGTCGGGGCGCGCTCGCACGTGCTCAGCAAGGTCGCCAAGGAGCATGGCAAGCCGCTCTCCTTCAACAACGTGCTCGATCTCGACTCGGCCCGCCGGCTGCTGGGGGAGTTCGAGGGCACGCCGGCCTGCGTGATCGTCAAGCACAACAACCCGTGCGGCGTGGCGGTCGGCGCGACGACGCTCGAGGCCTACGAGAAGGCGCTCGCCTGCGATCCGGTCTCCGCCTACGGCAGCGTGATCGCCTTCAACGACCCGATCGACCGCGGGCTCGCCTCCGAGCTGGCGAAGAACTTCGTCGAGGTGCTGATCGCGCCCGCCTACTTCGAGGGCGCGATGGAGATCCTGACCCGCAAGGAGTCGATCCGGATCCTCGAGGACACGGAGCAGCGTTCCTACGTCCCGAGCCTCGACTTCAAGCGCGTCCGCGGCGGTGCGCTCGTTCAGGAGGCCGACCGCGGCCGCGACGACCGCGAGTCGATGCAGGTGGTGACGAAGTCGGCGGCCAGCGAGGAGTCCTGGCAGGACATGCTCTTCGCGTGGAAGGTCTGCCGTCACGTGCGCTCGAACGCGATCGTCTTCGCCAAGGACGGCGCCACGGTCGGGATCGGCGCCGGGCAGATGAGCCGGGTCGACTCCTCGCGGATCGCGGTCGAGAAGGCGCAGGACGCCTTCGGCGATCGCGTCGGCGAGATGCTGAGCGGCTCCGCCGTCGCCTCCGACGCCTTCTTCCCCTTCGCCGACGGCCCGCAGGCCGCGATCGACGCCGGCGCGACCGCCGTGATCCAACCCGGCGGCAGCAAACGCGACGGCGAGGTGATCGACGCCTGCGATGCAGCCGGCGTAACGATGGTCTTCACCGGCCGGCGGCACTTCCGCCACTGAGACGGGGCGCGGCGTCCATGGCGATCGGCGTCCCCGTGTCCGTCGTCCGCGTCTTCTGCGGCTCGGACGGGCGCTTTGGCAACCCGCTCGGCGTAGTCCTCGACGGTCCCGCGGTGGCCGAGGACGACCGCCAGCAGCTCGCCCGCCTGCTCGGCTACTCGGAGACCGTCTTCGTCGACGATGCCCGCACCGGGCGGGTCCGCATCTTCACCCCCGAGATCGAGCTGCCGTTCGCCGGCCACCCCGTGGTCGGCACCGGCTGGCTGCTGCACCGCGAGGGCCATCCGGTCGACGCGCTGCTCACCCCTGCCGGCAAGGTCGAGCTGCCGCTCATCGACGACGACACGGCGGTTGCCCGCGGCCGGGCCGAGTGGTGCCCGCCTTTCGAGCTGATCGCGCACGACTCGCCTGGGGAGGTCGACGCACTCGAAGCCCCCGAAGGTGAGCGCTACGACTGGGCTTGGATCGACGAGCAGGCGGGGACCGTGCGGGCCCGCTGCTTCGTACCCGAGGCCGGCATCGTCGAGGACGAGGCGACGGGATCGGCCGCGGTCAAGCTCTGCGCCGCGCTCGGCCGCGAGATCGAGGTCCACCAAGGCCGGGGCTCGATGATCAAGGCACGGCCGGTGGCCGGCGAGGGCGATCTGGTCGAGTTCGGCGGCCGCGTCATGCTCGCCTGAGAAGCACCAGGACCGAGGCAAGGCGGAGGGACGCCCGGCGGAGTGCCGCGCGTATTCCGCCTCAATCCGCTGGGCGCGCAGCGGTGGGGACGAGCTCCTGCCGGCGGTCGAGCCACCGGTAGGCCCACAGCTTGGTCTGGTCGAGAATCAGGATCCAGACGGCGGCATAGCCCCAGGCGAGTGCGGCCAGTTGCCAGCTGAGCGGCTGCATGAGCAGGCCCAACACGGCGATCGCGGTCGCCAGCAACTGCGTGCCGAGGACCGCGACGAGCAGTACCCCCGCTGGGCGGTAGGACCACAGCCGCCCGCGGACGCGAGCTACGAACAGCGTCAAGTGGCCCGCTACCGAGAGCTTCAGGTACATCAGCGTCTGCACCTCAGCGTGGCCGATGTGCAGAGGTCCGACTGCGATCCCGACGAGCGAAAACGACTCGACCACCCCGACAACGCCGAGCGTCGTTGCGATCACGAGCACCTCACGTAGCTGCCATCGCGCCGGGCTGGGCGACGGCCGGACGCGGTCGTAGGCGATCGTCAGGATCGCGGCGTCGTTGAGGATCGCGAGCAGGACGATCTGGATCGGCGTCACCGGAAAGAAGTTGAAGATGACGATCGCGAGCGTGACGAAGAGGACCACCCGGATCGTCTCGGTTATCCGGTAGATCGCATAGTTGGTCATCCGGCAAAAGACCTCGCGGGCCCGAACGATCGCCTCGACGATCACCGAGAGCCCCGGCGAGAGCAGGACGATGTCGGCCGCAGCCCGGGCTGCCTCGGTCGCGGCCGAAACGGCGATCCCGGCGTTCGCCCGACCCAGCGCCGGAGCGTCGTTGACGCCATCCCCGGTCATCGCGACGATGTGCCCGCGGGACTGCAGTGCCCTGACGATCCGGTACTTGTCCTCCGGGACGACCTGGGCAAACCCGTCAGCGGACTCGACGCGGTCCGCGAACGCCTCGTCGTCGAGCCGCGCGAGTGTGCCGGCCTCCAGGACCTCAGAGCCGAGGCCGACCTCGGTCGCGATCTCGCGCCCGATCTCGACCCGGTCGCCGGTGAGCATCTTTACGTCGAGACCCAAGCGCCGAGCCTGCTCCAGAGTCTGCCGCGAGTCCTCGCGCGGAGGGTCGGCAATTGCCAGGACTCCGGTCAGCCGCCAGGTACCCCGCTCGTCGGTGCGGGCGACGGCGAGTGCGCGTCTCCCCCGCGCCGCAAACGCATCCGTCGCCTCGGCGACTCGCGATGCCTCCTCGTCGCTGCCGGCACCGGTCAGGTCGACGATGGCCTGCACCGCGCCCTTGGCAACCCGGTACTCGGCGCCCTCGAAGCGGACCCGCGCCTCGGCCCGCTTGCGGTCGGCATCGAAGGGCGAGAACGCGATGCGCTCGAAGCCCGCGGGCGGGCTGCCGAGCGCCGCGACGACCGCGGCGTCGAGCGGATCGCTCCCTCCCTCCTCGACGGTCATGGCGGCGTCGCGGAGCACCGCCTCGCGATCAGTACCTGGGGCGATCACGGCGACGTCAGCCACGACGAGCTCGTTGCGGGTGATCGTTCCCGTCTTGTCGGAGCAGAGGACGTCGACGCCCGACATCTCCTCGACGGCCGGAAGGTGGCTGACCACGGCCTCGTGCCGGGCCAGGTGCCGGGCACCGACCGCCATCGTCACGGAGAGGACAGCCGGCAGCGCGACGGGGATCGATGCAATCGTCACGACAAGCGCGTACTCGAGCGTCGTCGCAAGCCCCGTGCCGCGCAGCAGCGAGACGACGACGATCACCGTGATCAGCGCCAGCGCGAGGAGGATCAGGTACCGACCGATCGAGAAGATCGCCACCTGAAAGTGGCTCTGCGGTGCCCCCTCGCTCGTCAGCTCCGCCGTGCGACCGAACTGCGTCACCGGCCCGGTCGCGAGGACCCGCACGCGCGGCGCACCGCGCGAGAGCACGGTGCCCGAATACAAGCCGTCGCCCGGCGTCTTGGCGACCGGCAGCGACTCGCCCGTGAGCGCGGACTCGTCGGCCTCCGCCGTGTTCGTGACGATCAGCCCGTCGGCGGGGACGATGTCGCCGCGCTCGAGGGTGATGAGATCCCCTGGAACGAGACGCTCGGCGGCAACGGTCGTCCAGCTCCCGTCGCGGAGGACCCGTGCCTGTCTGGCGAGCCTCTGCTTCAGCACCGCTATCGCGTTCGCCGCCTGATGCTCTTCCCAGAAGCCAACGACGCCATTGAGCAGGAGCAGGGCGGCGATGATCCCGAAGTCGGGCCAGCGCCCGGTCAGCGCCGTCAGCAGCAGAGCCCCCTCGATCATCCACGGGATCGGCGCCCAGAAGTGGGAGAGGAACTCGATGAGCACGCTGCGCTCGTTCTCTTGCAGCGCATTTGGGCCGTAGCGGTCGAGCCGTAGCTCTGCCTCCGCAGCGGTCAGGCCCTGATCGGCCCCGAGAGCTTGGTCCGTTGTCCGGTCCGCGTCTTCGCGCTCGTCTTCGACGGCGGGGCCGGCAGAACTCGCTTGGCCCGCGGGATCGGTCAAGGCCGCGGCCCGATCACCTAAGCGACCGGCTCCTCGCTCGGGACCCGCGGATATCCGCCGTCGCCCGTCCCCGCCTCGAGCCGCTCGCGCAGCAGGTTGCCGTGGCCCGAGACAACGGCGCGCTCGGCGCGGGCCGGGTCGAGGTCGATGCCGCGCCGGTGGGCAAGGTCGATCAGGTCCTGCTTTTCGATGTCCTCCCTGGCCCAGCGCAGGAAGACGGCGGCGAAGACGCAAAGCGCCATCAGCATGCACTCCGCCATCAGGATCGCGCCCGCCGTGCTCTGGTCGGAGATCGGGGTGATGCCGGCGGTCAGCTCGGTCGGCGCGTAGTCGGGGTAGAAGGCTGAGCCCGACCACATCAACGTGTTCGCAAGCGCCATCCCGGGCAGCCAGATGCCGATCGTGTAGACGACGTGCGCGCCCTTGCCGAACCAGGCGGGCTTCGGCAGCGGACCGAAGAGCGGCATCCACAGCAGGATCCCCGTCGAGATGAAGAGCAGGTGCTCGAGCACGTGCAGCGACTCCGACTGGAGCACCGCCTGATACAGCGGCGGCGTGTGCCACAGGTAGAGGTTGACCGTAAAGATCGAAATCGCGGCCACTGGGTGCGTCAGCTTGCGCAGCGGCCGGCCCCAGCGCCACGTGAGCACCGGCTGCAGTAGTGGGCCGGTGAAGCCGAGGACGACCATCAGCGAGGCGACGTCGGCGAGCAGCACGTGCTGGATCATGTGTGCCCAGACGAGCTTCTCGGACTGGTCGTCGACGGGGCTCGCGATCGCGGCGGCGATGATGACGAGCCCCGCGCCGAAGCAGAACTGCCGCCAGCCCGGCACCGGCCGGCGCTCGACGCCGAGCGTGTGCGCGCGCTTGTAGTAGGCAAGCGCGAGCCCGACGGGCACCGCAATCGACATCACGGCCCAGAAGGTGTTGACGAGTGCGGTCATCAGCCGGCTCCGCCCTCAGCCGGGCGTCAACCCGACGCGCCCGACGATTCCGCGCCCGCGGCGGGGGCGGCACGGCTGTCGGCCTGCTCACGCTCGGCCTGGGCCGCGTACCGACGGCCTGAGAGCCACACGTATAGGCCGATAATCGGCAGGGGGGCGAAGAAGATCGCCGCGTGGTACCAGTGGCCGAGATGCGCGAGGAGCATCGCGATGAATTGTAGAGAGGCGGCTCGGAGTGCCCGCTCAAGGATCTGCTCTATCGCGCGGAGTCTTGACCCTACTCAAGCTTGAGCTGCCGGTACTCGTCGACCAGTTCCTGATCCCAGTCCGGCAGCTCGATCCGGCCATCGGGCCCAAGTCGGTCGAGCATCTCTTCGAAGGTCGTCCCTGCCTCCGGGCAGCGGACCAACCCCTGCTCGATCTCGCAATGGCAGTTGGCACAGACGAGGATGCACTTCTTGGCTTCCTCCCGGTAGGCCGCGAGTGACTTGCCGGACGCTGTGGTCATGGGGAACGACTTCAGCGAGGGATCGACGTGGTGGAAGTGCAGCGCCATGATCGAGGCCGCATAACCGCACATCGTGCAGCAGCCGCCCGCTTCCCATACGAGGATCCGCTTGAGTCGCTGGTGCCGACGCGTGACGTGCTCGGCGACACAGCGCTTGCACCTCCACTTCTGGGTGTGCCGCTGTGCTCCGTAGAAGGCGAACTCGGTCTCGCCATGCCGAGGGCATGACCGGAGTTCCACAGGCTTCGTCCGCTTGCGGCCCGAAGGCCGACCCGCGTGGCTGACGAGTGGGCGGTGTTCGGACACGAACACACGTTCGCACAAGCAGTGGACAGACGGACGCTCTCCATTACGCAATGATCGCTCGTGCCCCCGTGGCGAAATGGTTATCGCACACGCCTTTTAAGCGTTGAGTTGCCGGTTCGAGTCCGGCCGGGGGCACTCAGGATTCGGCTGGATCCGGGCTACAGCCCGCCGATTCGGTTCGGCGGCCAGTAGGTGGCCACGGCGTGGCCGATGATCCAGTCGCGCGGGACGGGACCCCAGAACCGCGAGTCGTCGGAGCCGGGGCGGTTATCGCCCATCATGAAGTAGCTGTTGTCGGGGACGGTGATCGAAGCCGGGAAGTCACAGCCGGGCTGGTGGTGGCAGGGGACCGTCTTCCAGTCGCCCTCGACCGGCTTGCCGTTGACGATCGGGATCCCGTTGTCGATGCTGACCCGGTCCCCGGGGCCGGCGACGACGCGCTTGATGAAGGCCTCGTCACCCCTCTGGTTGCCCGCCTTAGGGCAGGGCTGGTGGAACTCGCGCTGCGCCTGGCCACCGCACTCCGGCAGGCCACCGCGGATCGCGTTCATCGGCGGGTTGAAGACGACGACGTCGCCGATGCTCGGGTCCTCGCCGATCCGGGAGGAGAAACGGTCGACGAGCACGCGCTGGCCGATGTCCAGGGTCGGCTCCATCGAGCCCGACGGGATCTCGTAGGGCTTGATGGCGTAGGACTGCACGGCGAGCGCGAGGATCACGGCGAGCGCGACCGTGAAGGCGATCTGGAAGAGCTTGCGCAGCCCCGCGAACGTGGACTGCTGCGGCCCCTCGGGGTCCTGCTCGTCGGTCGCTTCGCCCTCGTGCTCGCTCGATTCCATCCCCCTCAGGGTAGGGAGCGACCCTCTTCGGCAGACGCCGAGAGCTCGAACAGGGCGATGATTGCCGCGCCGGCAGCGCCCAGGCCGCCGAGCGGCGAGCAGCCACATTCCCCACGTATCGCCGTGCCCGGCGCCGGCGGGGTCCTTCGCGTAGAGGTCGAGGCAGCCGAGCGGCTTGCCCGCCTCGCCGAGCGAGCCACAGTCGGGCGGCAGCGTCACTGCCGCGAGCAGGCCGAAGAAGAGCGCGCCGATTGCGCAGGCCGCCGCCAGCTTCAGTGCGCGGGGCCTGCCGTAGCCGCGGTAGACGACGAGCAGGAAGAGCGCCGCGGCAGCGAGCAGCAGGCCAAACCACCCCTCCGGCCGGCCGGCGTTGCCGAGCACATCCGAGCCCGGCTCCTCGAGCATCGCGAAGGCGCCAATCAGGGCGATCAGCGCGCCGCCGCCGCCGATCCAGACCAGCGCCTCGATGCTGGGCCGTGGGGGCCTCCTCCTCATCCGGCTCAGGGTAAGCCCGCGACCGCCGGCGGGCGCCGATCGGTGCGCGGGTGGCGGCTCAGTTCCCCGGCGGAATCTGGTTGGGGTCGCAGACGAGCGAGGGGCCGCGACTCAGCGCGGCACGGGCCGCCCACGTGGCGTCGCAGGTGGGCGAGCGACGACGGCGCGCGGCGGCGGTGCCGGCGAGTCGAGGCGCGCGCCCCAGCGGCTGAGGAGCATCAGCGCCGCGGGGATGGCGAGAGCGGCCGTCGTGACGAGGAACCAGGCGGTGCCGGCATCGGTGCCCTCCGCGAGCGAGTGCACGACCGCGGCGATCCAGAAGAGCGCCGTCGCGCGGTGCACGAGCCGCCACCGCTTCGGCCCGAGCGCGCCGCGCGCGTAGTAGGTGAGCCCGAGGACGGCCAGCGACCAGCCGGCGATGACCCCGAGCCCCGTCCACAGCGGCTGGTAGCCGGAGGCGAAGGGAACGGCGATGTCAGCGACGCTGAAGCCGATGTAGCTGTCGGCGAGCAGGGCGAGCCCGTGGACGGCGATTGCGACCAGCGTGCCGATCGAAAGTGCTTCGTGCAGGGGCCGCAGGTCGCGGTTGGCCTGCCCCCGGATCCAGCCGGCGCCCTGGGCGAGCCCCGCGCAGACCGCGGCGCTGGACAGGAGCAGCGCCGCCACGCCGGCGGCCCTGCTCACCGTCCACGCGAGCTGGCTGGAATCGGCGACCGCGGCGATCACGACTGCGAGGACGTCATCGGGGTGGGCGTCGTTGCGGCGGAGCTGCCGCCGGCCGTGGAGCCACCGGTATCCGGCGCGTAGCCGTAGCTGGAGTCCGGCGCGTAGCCGTAAGCCGGCGAGGTCCCGTAGCCGTAGGCGTTATAGCCGCTGCCGTAGGCCCGTCGTTCCGGAGCCGCTCTCGCCCGAGGCGGTCGCGTCGGGTTGCGTCTGCCTGCGTCGGCGAGGTTGCGGCGGTGGCGGTGGCGGTGCTGCCGTCGAGGTTGGTGAAGATCACGCCGAAGGCGAGCGCGAAGGCGGCGAGGCTGCCGGCGACGACGCCGGTCCGGATCCGCCGGATGCGGCGGCGGCGCTCGGCCTGCGCCCGCTCGGGCTGCGCCCGGCGCCCGCGCTTGCTCGGGCTGTCGCCGGGCGACTCGCTCGCGGGCTCGGGGTTTGGTGTCTGGGTCATCGGCTCACTCCTTGCTCGTAGAGGTCCAACTCACCGGCCTCGTCGATGACGAGACCGCCGTGGGGAAGCCACTGTCCGCAGCCCTGCGGACCGCTGAGCAGCGCCGCCTTCGCGCGCGCTTCCGCTTCGAGCGCCGTCGGGGCCAGCGCCGTTGCCTGCACCAGACCGCTGAAGCACGGCTCGCCGCTCG
Source organism: uncultured Solirubrobacterales bacterium (assembly GCA_963774395.1). Classification (GTDB taxonomy): domain Bacteria; phylum Actinomycetota; class Thermoleophilia; order Solirubrobacterales; family 70-9; genus CAXMST01. The sequence goes on from CAVZET010000005.1 coordinate 419,555, forward strand.
CCGGGTCGAGGAGATGGTGGGCGGCCGAGCCGTCGGCCGCGCGCCAGGAGCGCCGGCCGAGGCCGCTCGTCGCGACGCCCGCGTCGCGCAGCCAGTAGCGGTGCAGCGTTCGGCCGCCCTCGGGGCCCGTGATGCGCACCTCGCGCGTCACCGCTCCCGCGACGCGAACGTCGCCGCAGCAGTCCGCGGCCCGGGCGCCCGCACGGGCGAGGATCGCAGCGCAGCGGTCGGCCGCCCAGCCCTTGGCGCTGCCGCCGAGGTCGATGCCGAGGCCCGGCGGGCGGCGGACGAGGCCGCGGCCCGCGTCCAGCTCGATCTCGCGCCAGCGCTGCCGCGGGTCGGGGGTGCCGGGGCGGCGCGGAGCCGAGCTTGCGGTGAGCTCGGCGAGCTGCAGGGGCCGGTGGCCGCGAAGGCTCCGCTCGTAGCCGGCCCGCTCGATCGGCTCGAGCAGCGTCGGGTCGACGAGCCCGCCGGTCAGCCGCGCCGCCTCGAGCGCCGCGGCGAGCGCAGCGGCAAGCAGCGGGCTGACGCTCACCTCGGCGGCGGGGTTGGCGTTGAGACGGCTGAGCTCGCTGTGGGCCTGGAACCGCGAGAGCGAGCGATGGCAGCGCAGCAGGAACTCGCGCGCCCGCCAGACCGCCGCCTCGGCGCCGCGCTCGGCGGCGAGGCTGCAGCGGCCGCCGAAGCAGTCGAAGGAGATCGCGGCCTCGGCCGAGCTCTGCCGGACCGGCTCAGGTGTGGTCGTGGTCGTGCTCATCTGGGGCCAAGGTAGGCCCGGTCCCTGAGAGCTCCCTGTGAAGCCGCTTACCGCGGTCTAAAACTTCGCCGGCTCAGCCGCTGCCGTTCCACTCCCTGATCACGGGATAGATGTGCTCGAGCCCAAGCCTGCTGATCGTCCCGGTCGCCAACGCCAGGCGCTGGCCGCCGACGGTCTCCTGCTCGATCCAGCGCGCGGCGAGTACCCGCAGGACGTGGCCGTGGGCGAAGCAGATCGAATCGCACTCGAGCCCGCGCAGCTCCTCGACGAGCGGGTCGACGCGAGCGGCGATCTCCGCCGGCGACTCGCCGCCGGGACAGCCGTCGGTCCACAGCAGCCAACCGGGCTGTGGGCCGCCGTGGATCTCCGCCGTCGTCTTGCCTTCGTAGGACCCGTAGTCCCACTCGAGCAACTCGTCACGGTACTCGGCGCGATCGCCAAAGCCGGCCAGCGCGCAGGTCTCGCGGGCTCGGATCAGGGGACTGCAGAAGACGCGGCCGAACTCGTGCTCGCCGAGCCGCGGGGCGAGCGCCGCGGCCTCGCGCTCGCCGTTGGCGGTGAGCGGGATGTCGGTGCGACCGGTGTGGCGCTTCGCCAGGCTCCACTCGGTTTCCCCGTGCCGGACCAGCCAGGCCTCGAACCCACTCATGGGCCGATCCTATGCCCCCGGGCAGCGGCGCTCGGCCGCGGCGCTCATCCGAGCTCGGGGATGCCGGCCTCGGGAGTCGAGGCCTCGGCGTGCAGCCGCTGCGGGATCCGGCCGGCGCGCCGGGCTGCCCAGCCGGCCTCGACGGCGGCGCGCATCGCCCGGGCCATCAGCAGGCGGATCCTCGGCTCGCGAGACTGCGGAGGCGAGCAGCACGCCGGAGCAGCCGAGCTCCATGGCCAGCGCCGCGTCGGAGGCGGTGCCGATGCCTGCGTCGAGGATCACCGGCACGCTCGCCTGCTCGACGATGATCCGCACGTTGTAGGGGTTGCGGATGCCGGCACCGGAGCCGATCGGCGAACCGAGCGGCATCACCGCCGCGCAGCCCACCTCCTCCAGGCGCCGGGCGAGGATCGGATCGTCGTTGGTGTAAGGCAGGACCGTGAACCCGTCGGCGACGAGTCGCTCGGCGGCGGCGAGCAGCTCCGGGGCGTCGGGGAGCAGCGTCCGGTCGTCGCCGATCACTTCGAGCTTGACCCAGTCGGTCTCGAACGCCTCGCGGGCGAGCTCGGCCGTGCGGATCGCATCCCGGGCCGTGTAGCAGCCGGCGGTGTTCGGCAGGACGAAGAGCCCAAGCCGGTCGATCACGTCGACGATGGAGTCGGAGGCAAGCGGGTCGATGCGGCGCAGGGCGACCGTCACGATCTCGGTCTCCGAGGCGACGAGCGCCTGCTCGAGGTCCTCCATCGAGCGGAAGCCGCCGGTGCCGACGATCAGTCGCGAGCTCCAGCTGCGACCGCCGAGCTCGAAGCTCGGCTCGGCATCCTCGCCGGAGCCGTTGGCGCCGCTGGCGATCCGGATCGCTCACGAGCCCCCCTGGATCGCGACGACGACCTCGACGCGCTCGCCGTCGCGCGAGCTCGCGCTCGTGCAGCTGCGCCCGCGGGACGACCTCACCGTCGACGGCGACGGCGAAGCCGCGGGCGCCGGGATCGCCGCCCGCCTCGACGATCGCGTCGGCGACCGTCGAGCCACGCTCGAGCTCGCGGCGCTCGCCGTTGAGGACGATCTCGATGATCACGTCATCGCCTCCCGCGGTCGCGCGATGCGCCATCGCGTGCCGGGCGGGCGTCAGCGGCTCGAGCTCCTGCGGCAGCTCGGCGATGCCCAGCGCCGCGTCGGCTGCCGCGGCGATCAGGGGCGCGAGCAGGATGCCGTTCCGGTAGAGGCCCGCCGCGACGACGACGCGACGCTCGTCGTCACCCGGCAGCGGCCCGATCGCCGGCGCGTTGTCGGGCGAGCCCGGCCGTAGCCCGACGGCGCTCTCGACGAGCTCGAGCTCGGCCAGCTCGGGCAGCGCCCGGTAAGCCTCCCGAAGCAACTCGTGGACGCCACCTGCGGTGACCCGCAGGTCGAAGCCCCGTTCCCGGACCGTGGCCCCGATCACGACCTCGCCGGAGGCGCGCGGGACCACGTAGAAGCGCTCGCCCGCCACGATCCGCTCGCAGGGCATCGCGCCCGGCTCCGCTCGCAGGCGCAGGATCTCGCCGCCCACCGGTCGCACGGGCAGCCGTGGCCGGTCACGTCCAAGCAGGCCCTCGGCACCGGCCCAGGCCCCGGCCGCGAGGAAGATGCGCTCGCCGGTCAGCTCGCCGAGACCCTCGGCCTCGATGCGGCCCGTGCGGGGGTCGATGCTGCGCACCGTCCCCTCCGTGAAGCGGACGCCGGCGTCCTCGCAGGCGGCGCGCAGCGCGGCGAGCAGGGCGCGCGGATCGACCTCGGCCTCGGCCGGGCGCCTCGATTCCCGCGCGGACGACGCTCGCGAGCCCCGGCTCGAGCTCGCGGCACTCGCTGCCGAGCAACTCGTGGGCTTCGAGCCCGAGGCGCCGGTGAAGCTCCGCGTGGCGCCGCAGCTCCCCGGCCTCGTCGGCGTCGAGGCCGACGTGGAGGGCGCCGCAACGTCTGTAGGGGACCGGCCGGCCGGCGGCGAGTTCCAGCTCGTCGGCGAACGACTGCCAGCCGGAAGCGGCGAGCAGGCCGGCCCGGAGCAGGTTCTCCTCGCCCCAGCTCGCCTCGCCGACGGGAGCGATCATGCCGGCGGCGACCTGGGCTGCGGCCGGCCTGTCGGGGGCGTCGACGAGCTGCGTCCGCGCGCCGGAGCGCGCGGCGCGCCAGGCGCAGACGAGGCCGGCGAGGCCGCCGCCGACGACCGCGACCTCGACGCGGTCGCCGCCCGCGCCCGGGACGCCGGGCCTCGGCTCCGGCGGCTGCGTTGTGGTCTCGTCGCTCATCTGTTCGGCTCCTGCCTCGTGGTGAGCGGCTCGGGGTACATCCCTTCGCCGGCATCACCCGGATCAGGTTCGGACGGTCGACGCGGATCGAGGCGCCCTCTCAGCCCGCTCGCCGGGCTCCCGTTGTCTGTCCCCATAGTAGATCCGTGTGCGATCCGAGCCGCATCCGCGGGTCCGCCCGAGGCTACGCTGTGGCCGATGGACCCCGCCGCCCGCACCGCCCGGCTCGCCGACGCGCGCCTGTATTTCGTCTGCGACGCGGGCTTCGACCCGGTCGAGCTCGAGGGCCTGCTCGAGGCGGCGCTCGCCGGCGGCGCCGACCTGATCCAGCTCCGCGACAAGCACGCGCCGGACGCGGCCCTGCGTGCCGCCGCCAGCCTCTTCCGCGACGCCGCAGCCGACGCCGGCGCCCTCTTCATCCTCAACGATCGGCCCGAGCTCGCCGCGGAGCTCGGCGCCGACGGCGTCCACGTCGGCCAGGACGACACGTCCGTCGCCGAGGCCCGCGAGCTCGCCGGCGAAGGGCGCGCTCGTCGGCCTCTCCACGCACGCGCCCGAGCAGCTCGACGCGGCGCTCGACGCCGGCAGGGCCCGCGCGGCCCGACTACCTCAGCGTCGGCCCGGTCTGGGAGACGCCGACGAAGCAGGGCCGGCCCGCGGCGGGCCTCGACTACGTCCGCTACGCCGCCGGCCGGCTGCCGGCCGGCTCGGCACCGCCATGGTTCGCGATCGGCGCGATCGACGCCGGCTCGGTGGCGGCAGGTGCGCGAGGCCGGCGCGCGGCAGGATCGTCGTCGTCCGCGCAATCCGCGATGCGGCCGAGCCGCTTGCCGCCGCCCGCGAGCTGCGCGAGGCCATCACCGCGCCGATCGGAGCACGCGGCGATGAGCAGCCGCGAGCGCAAGCGCAGCGAGCGGCGCAAGCGCAAGGAGCGCAGCGCAGCGCGCGCCGCCGAGCCCGAGGCTCCGGCGGCGAACGGGGACGGGCCCCAGGCGGAGACGGTCAGCGACATCGCGGCCGAGGCGGAGGCGCGGGGCGTCAGCAAATCGGAGATCCGCAACGAGCGCGCCCGGGAGGCTCTCGAGCCGCTCGAGGAGGGCGAGCGTCCCACGGCCGTCACCGTCGGCGCGATCCTCTCCTTTGCGATCGCCGCGGTCACGCTCGGCGCCTGGATCGCGGGTGCGAAGGTCAACGGCGAGCACCCGAACGCGGTCCAGGTCTTCGCTCCGGCAGTCCTCTTCGGCGTCATGGCGTGGGGCATGTGGGGTGCGCGCTACTGGGCAGTGCTCGGCTTCCAGGCGGTGATGGGGATCCTCATGGTCGGCTCGTTCCTGAGCCTGATTGGCGCCACGTCGCTGGCCGGGGCCCTCACCGCACTGCTCATCCTCGCGGTCGCCGGCGCCCTGTTCTGGTTCACGGTCAAGGCGCTGGCGCGGATCCAGATGCCCGACCGGCACATGCCGAAGTGAGCGGTCCGATCGGTGGTGGGCGGCCCGCAACGCGCGCCCCTATAAAGTCGCCCCTATATGGCTGAAGATCCCTATGACCTGATCGTGATCGGATCCGGACCCGGCGGCTACGTCGCCGCCGTCCGGGCGGCCCAGCTCGGGCTGAAGACGGCCGTCGCCGAGAAGGACTACACCGGCGGACGCTGTCTCAACTACGCGTGCATGCCGGCGAAGACGATCCTTCATGCGGCCGAGGTCTATCACCAGGCGAAGGACTCAGCCGAGCAGTTCGGGATCAAGGTCGAGGGCGCGAGCGTCGACTGGGATGCCGTGCAGGCACGTCGCGAGGAGGTCCGCGAGGGGCTCTCCGGGGGCGTCGCCGGACTCTTCAAGAACCACAAGATCGACCTGCTCGAGGGCGAGGCAACCGTCAAGGAAGCCGGCACCGTGACGGTCGGCGGCACCGACTACGCGACGAAGAACATCCTGCTCGCGACCGGGTCGGTGGCCTTGCCGATCCCGGGAGTCGAGTTCGGTGACCGGGTGATCGACACCTGGGGCGCCTGGTCGCTGAAGGAGCTGCCTACCAAGATCGCCGTCGTCGGCGCCGGCGCCTCCGGGGCCGAGATCGCCTCCGGCTACGGCCGCTTCGGCGTCGAGGTGCTGCTCGTCGAGATGCTGGACCAGATCCTCCCCGCCGAGGACAAGGACATGGCCCGCATCGTCGCCCGCGCCTTCAAGAACCAGAACATCACGATCTCGACCGGGACCAAGGTCGAGAACGTCGAGCCGGGCAAGGACTCGGTCAAGTTCACCTACGGCGACGAGAGCGCCGAGGTCGACTACCTGATCATCGCCGGCGGCCGCGGCGCCTGACGTCGCGCCGCTCGGTCTCGATGCGCTCGGCATCAAGACCGGCGCCGGCGGCAAGATCGAAGTCGACGGCGGCCAGAAGACCTCCGTCGACGGCATCTACGCGATCGGCGACCTGACTCCCGGGCCGGCGCTCGCTCACAAGGCTTCCGACGAAGGCGTGATCGCGGTCGAGGCGATCGCCGGGCTCAACCCCCACCCGATCGACCCCGACCGGGTCCCCGGTGCGACCTTCTGCCACCCGCAGGTCGGCTCCGTCGGGCATGACCGAGGCGCAGGCCAAGGAGGCCGGTCACAAGGTCAAGGTCGGCAAGTTCAAGCTCGGCGGCATCGGCGCCGCGCAGGTCTACGAGGACCGCGACGGCCAGGTCAAGATCGTTGCCGACGCCGAATACGGCGAGATCCTCGGCGCCCACATCGTCGGCAACACGGCCTGCAACATGATCATCGAGCTCGTCGCCGCGCAGGCGCTCGAGGGCACCTACAACGAGGTCGCCCGGATCATCCACCCGCACCCGACGATCTCCGAGGCCGTCATGGAGGCGGCGCGGGCGGTCGACGGCTGGGCCACGCACGCCTGAGCGATCGGGCACGGGCGATGGTCGGCGAACCCGCCTTCGAGGTCACCCAGCGTGACCCGATGCGGCGGTGACGTTGGCGGCGAGCGCCGAGGCGGCTCGGTCCGTCTTCTACTTCGACCTCGGCTCGATCTACGCGTACCTGGCCGCGGAGCGGATCAGCCGCTTGTTCGGCGATGCCGGCCTGACCCAGCCCGAGTGGCAGCCGATCCTGCTCGGCGGGCTGTTCAAGAGCTACGGGCGCAGCTCGTGGATGCTCGGCCCTGAGCGCGAGGCCGGGATGCGCGAATGCGAGCGCCGCGCCGCCGAATACGGGCTGATGCCCGTCGTCTGGCCCGATCCCGTGCCCGGCAACACCCTGTACGCGATGCGGGTCGCGACGTACGCGAAGAGCATCGGGAGGTCGGTCTCCTTCGCGCTCGCCGCCTTCCGCCAGGCCTTCGCCGGCGGCCGCGACCTGAGCGAGCCCGACAACGTCGCGATCGCGGCGGCCGCCTGTGAGATGCACCCGAACGCGATCGCCAAGGCGGCCGCCTCCGACGGCGTCAAGCGCCGGCTGATCGAGGCGACCGAGCAGGCCGGCGAGCTCGGCGTCCGCGGCGTGCCGACGGTCCGGGTCGGCGAGCGGATCTTCTGGGGCGACGACCGGCTCGAGGAGGCGGTGGCCGCAGCGGCGGAGCTCGGCTGAGCTGTGTGACGGACCCGACGCAGGCCGTCACGCCGGCGCTCTACATTGCAGGTTGCAGTGGCGAAGGCGATCGAGAGCGAGGCGGAGGGGGACCCGTCAGCGCCAGAGCCGGGTGAGAGCCCGGCGCCGCGGACGGCAAAGGGGGCAACGCAGCGGACCGAGCTCGCCAAGCGGGCGCAGGCGAACGCGCGCCGGGCCGCGGAGTCGAAGGCGACCGTTCCCCACATCTACGTTGGCCGGACGGCGCAGCTCGCCGAGCCCGGCGCGGCTTCAGCCGCGGCGCTGATCGCGGCCATCGGCCGGGCCTTGGTCAGTCATCCGGCTCTCAACGGCGCCTACAGGGACGGCGCAGTGGAGACGCACGGACGGGCGAACATCGGACTCAACGTCGAGGGACCCGAGGCATCGCTTGTGCCGACGGTGCTGGATGCCGACAGAAAGTCCGTGAGCGAGATCGCCACTGAGATCGAGGAGCTGCGCGCCGGGGCCATGGGCGGGACGCTGGCCGCGCCCGCGTACTCCGGCGCGACCTTCACGTTGACGGTGCTCGCCGAGGGCGGCGACCGGGCGTCGCTGCCCGTCGTGCCCGGCCAGGCGGCGCATCTCGTCGCCGGACGGGTCCGCGAGGCGGTGGTCGCCGGCGATGACGGCAGCCCCGCGGTCGCCGACGTCGTCGACCTCGGGCTGAGCTGTGACGCCCGCGCCGTCGGCGCCGAAGAGGCTGCACGCTTTCTCGGGACACTCGCCGCATTGATCGGGCCGGAGCGGGGTTAGGAGGGAAGCGATGCAACACCAGGCGCTCGAGGTTCCCCTCCAGGATCTGCCGCCGATCGACGAGCACTCGATCGAGATCGACGCGCCTGCGGATGCTGCCTGGGCGGCCCTCTTCCCGACGCTCAACCAGGCCTTCGACGGCAAGCTCGGACAGCGCATGGCGCGGGCGCTCGACTGCCGCGACGAGATCGCCGAAGGTGACCTGCACCACCCCGGCGGCACCCTCCCCGGCTTCGTCGTCGCCCGCTCGGTCGCGCCGGTGATGCTGGCGCTGATGGGCGAGCACCGCTACTCGCGCTACGCGCTCGTCTTCCGCATCGACCTCCTGCCCGGCCAGCGCTGCCGCGTGCGGGCCGAGACCAGGGCGCTCTTCCCCGGCGGCAGGGGCCGCGTCTACAAGGGCGCCGTGATCGGCACCCGCGGTCACGTCTGGGTAGTGCGCAGCATCCTGAAGACGTTGAAGAAGCGCGCCGAGCAACGAGTAAACGGCGGGTAGCGGCGTCCGGCGGCGTCCCCTGACGCGGCGCCTGAGCGCACCCGCGGCCGGCTTATGTAGCTCCGCTACACCGCGCCGGCCGCGTGCACGCTCATGCTTGGTCAGGGAACGCCTTTTGGCTGCCACACTGAGGAGGTGAGCTCCGCACTCCCCTCCGATCGGCTTCTCGTTGCCCGGCTGGGGACGGTCGGCTACGGGGAGGCGCTTCGCTCCAGAACTCGATCCGGGAGGCCCGGCAGGCCGGCCGGGTCGGCGACGTGCTGCTGTTGCTCGAGCACTACCCCGTGTATACGCGGGGGCGCCGGACCAAGCCTGAGGAGCTGCCGATGGGCGAGCAGTGGTACGAGATGCAGGGGATCGAGGTCGCCGGCACCGACCGCGGGGGCGCCGTCACCTACCACGGCCCCGGGCAGCTCGTCGCCTATCCGATCGTCGACCTGAGCCGCTGGGACGACGACGTCCATGCCTACGTCCGCCGGCTCGAGCGGGTGATGATCGCGGCGCTCGGCGACCACGCGCGTCGAGGCCCAGGTCTTCGACGGGCTGACCGGGGTGTGGACCGCGGGCGCGCCGCCGATCGAGGTCGGCGCGCCGGGTCCGCAGGGCACGCCCGTCGGCCCGGGCGCCGCGCCGGGCGAGCCCGGTCAGCAGGCGCGCAAGATCGGCTCGATCGGCATCCACGTGAGCCGCGGCGTGACCACCCACGGGCTCGCGGTCAACGTCGCCAACGACCTGCAGCCCTTCGAGTGGATCGTCCCCTGCGGGATCGAGTACGTGCGGATGACGTCGCTCTCGCGCGAGCACGGCAGCGAGCAGAGCGCCGCCGCCTTCGGCGAGTCGGTCGCGCGGCGCTTCGCCGAGGTCTTCGGGTTGGTCGCCGAGGACGTGGCGGCGGGCGAGCTGCTGGCACGGGCCTGATTAAGGCCGAGCGGCCTGCGCCTCCTCACGACCGGCGCCTGCGCCGTGGGCACTCCGGACTTCGCCACGCCGGACGTGGAGAATTCCGGAATCCTCAGGCGACGATCGGGGCGATCAGGGTCTCGGCGAGGCGGCGCGCCTGGGCCTCGTCGGAGACGTCGACGATGCCGCCGGGGATCAGCAGGTAGGAGAGGCCGATGCGGACGAGGATCTCGGCGGCCTCCTCCGGGTCGGCGCGGAGCTCGTCGCCGGCGGTCGCCGTGATCTGGCCGGCGACGAAGCTGCGCAGCATCGAGAAGAGCGGGTCGTCGGGGTCGTTGAAGCTGGCGAGCAGGACCTCGGGCTCGAAGCGGGCGAGGCGCTTGAGCAGCGGGTGGCCGGCGGCGACGGCGAGCGCGGCGACGAAGCCGTCGGCGACCTGGGCGGGGATCGGCTTGCTCGAGGTCGACGGAGGCGGCGATCTGGACCATCCCCCGCGTCGCCTCGCGGCGGGCGAGCGCGGCGGTCAGCTCCTCCTTGGAGCCGAAGCGGCGGTAGACGGTCATCCGCCCGACCTTGGCGCGGGCGGCGACGGCGTCCATCGTGATCCGCTCGATGCCCTTCGACTCGCCCTCGATCAAGGCCGCGTCGAGGATCCGCTCGTAGACCTCGTCGCCGTCCTCGGCGGGCCCGGCCTCGAGGGCGCGGGTGAGCAGCGTGCGGGTGTCGGCCATCGCTGAACCCTCTCAGGCCGCCGGGGCGGCGTGCGTGACCGGGCAGCCGGCTGCGCGGTCGGCGCCCGGGCCGAGCGGACCGGCGGCGATCTCGCTGCGGCGCCAGGCGAGGTGGCGGTAGCCCATCTCCTTGGTCAGCCGCTTCGGCAGCAGCGGCGTCGCCGCTCGCGAGGCCCGCATCAGGATCTTCATGTCGATCGCGTCGCGGCGGGTCCAGGGCAGGTCGAAGCGCTCGCGCAGCTCCTTGCGGAGCATGCCCACGGTCGCGACGCGCACCGAGCGGGCGGGTGCGAGGCGCAGCACCGGCCACAGCGTACTTCATCCCGGGGACCGGCGGGGCCTCGCGGGCGGCCATCGTGCGGACGACCTTGTCGACGGTCTCGTTGCGCTCGAGGCGGTCGTGGCTCATCGTCGCGAAGTAGTCGCGGAAGCCGTCCCAGTCCTCGGGCAGGTCGCCGGGCCGGACGCCGAGCAGCCGGCCGAGCGGCATCCAGGCGTCGTAGAAGGCGTCGATCTCGCGGCGCGTCATCGGCGCGACGAACTTGCGGCGGCCGCGGACGGTCGCCTCGATCAGCGTCGCGTGCACCCAGGCGTAGGCCTCGGGCTCGAGCGCGTGGTAGCGCGAGCCGTCGGGGTTGGTGCCCTTGATCTGCTTGTGCAGCTCGCGCACCCGGCGCCCGACGGCCGCCGACTCCGAGCCGCTCAGGGTGATCAGGTACAGGTAGTCCATCGTCCGCAGCAGCCGCCCCCATGGGTCCTCGGCGAAGGTCGAGTGGTCGCGGACCCCGGCGCCGACCGTCGGATGCGAGACCTGCATGAGCAGCGCGTACCCCGAGGCGAGGTAGAGGCGGATGTCCCCGGTGACCTCGTGCGCGGGCGAGTCGGGACGGAGAACGATCTTCGCCGCCTCCTCCTCAGAGGGCAGGACGTTCGAAGGGCGTGCGGGCGGGCGTTGGGTGCGCTCAGGCGTGGCTGTCGGCTCCATGTTGGTACGCAAAGTACCAGATGCGTACCATTATTACCACCAAGGAACTGCCACGGATAGATGACCGTCCAGTTAAGTGGGCTATAGGCCCCTTAAGTGGACGGTCACGCGCTGTCGCAGCTCCCCCCTGCGAGGGGGCTGCTGGACGGTCTCGCACCCTCCACCCCCGCGCCCTGAGGGCGGTCGGTCCCGCCCCTACCCGTTCAGGTACTCGTACTCGAGCTTGCCGAGCTCGGTTACCGGCTCGTCGCCGTAGATCCACTCGCGGGCGATGCGGTACCAGTTGGCCTCGGCGTTGAGCTGGCCGAGGACGGCGAGGGTGAGGAGCTCGAGGCGGCGGCCGAAGAGGTGCTCAGGGACGATGTCCTGGTGGCGCATCGTGGCGAAGTGCTTGGAGCGCGGGTCGCCGGTCTCGATCGCGACGGTGGTGACCATCTTCTGGTCGAGGCGGACGCTCTGATCCTGGGTGTACCACCAGATCCCCTCGACGACGTAGGCCATCAGCGCGTCGGCGTTGAGCTTCTCGGGCTCGGGGAGGAAGCCGTACTCGGCGAGCAGCTGGTGCAGGCGCTCCGGGTCCTCCTCGATCACCGCCCGCTGGCAGGCGAGCTCGCGCTCGGTGACCTCGGGCCCGACCGACTTGAACAGGCCGAAGTCGAGGAAGGCGACGCGGTCGTCGGGCATGCGGATCATGTTGCCCGGGTGCGGGTCGCCGCTGAAGCGCCCGTGGCGGAACATCGAGCCGTAGTAGAAGCGGAAGACGATCTCGCCGATCCGGTCGCGGATCTCGTCCGGCTCGGTGCGGATCTGCTCGAAGCCCTCGCCGGTGACGAGCTCGGTGACGATCACGCGCTCGCGTGAGAGCCCGGTGACGACCTCGGGGATGACGATGAACGGATGGCCGCGGTACAGCCTCGCCATCGAGCGCTGGTTCGAGGCCTCGAGCTCGTAGTCGAGCTCCTCGACGATCCGCTCGCGGATCTCGTCGCCGACGGCCTTGACGTCGAGCTGCGGCGTCATCCGCTTGGCCAGCCGCAGGAGCAGGCCGAGGTTCTTCATGTCGGCGCGGACGGCCTCGTTGATCCCCGGGTACTGGACCTTGACGGCGACGTCACGGCCGTCCTCACGCAGCGTCGCCCGGTAGACCTGGCCGATCGAGGCGGCGGCGATCGCCTCTTCATCGAAGTCGCTGAAGACGTCGGAGAGCTTCTCCCCCAGAGTCCTGCTCGATCACCTTCTTCATCGCGTCGAAGGAGACGGTCGGGGCAGCGTCGCGGAGCTTGGCGAGCTCGGCCTGGAACTCGTCCCGATACTCCTCGGGGACGATGCCGACGTCCATGAAGCTGAGCACCTGGCCGACCTTCATCGCGGCGCCCTTCATCCCGCCGAGCACGTTGACGATCTGCTTCGCCGTCTCGAGCTGACGGCGCTCCATCGCCTTCTGCGCCTTCTCGTCCGAGCGCGTCAGGTTGGCGGCGCGCGTCCCGGTCTGCTTGATCGTCGAGCTCGCGGCGGCGGTACCGACCTTGGCCAGCCGCGAGACGCGGCCCTTGGGCAGCTTCTGGTCGGCCATCGCCCGCCCGTGTACCTCGCCTACAGACCCTTGAACTCGGGCTTCTGCTTCGACAGGAACGCCATCACGCCGATGCCGAAGTCCTCGCTCTCGGCACGCGCCTGCTGCTCGACGGCCTCGCGGTCGAGCTGTGCGGCGAGGTCCGGGTAGCTGGCGGCGTTGAGGAGGCGCTTGCTCGACGCGTAGGAGCCGGTCGGGCCGGCGGCGAGGCGCTCGGCGAGCGCCGTCGCCTCGGCCTCGAGCTCCTCGTCGGGCACGACCCGGCTGACGAGGCCCCACTCGAGCGCCCGCTCGGCCGGGAGCTTCTCGGCGAGCAGTGCCATCTCGGCGGCGCGGGCCGGGCCGACGCGAGCGGCGAGGAAGGCGCTGGCGCCACCGTCGACAGTGAGCCCGATGTTCGCGAAGGCCATCAGGAAGTAGGAGGAGGCGGAGGCGATCGTCGAGATCGCAGGCGAACGCAAGCGAGCAGCCGATGCCGGCCGCAGGCCCGTTGACGGCGGCGACGATGGGCTTCGGCAGCTCGCGCATCGCGACGATCATCGGGTTGTAGGTCTCCCGCAGGGCGGTGATCACGTCCGGCTTGCCGTCCTCGGTCGCCCGCGCGTCGCCGCCACTGAGGTCAGCGCCGGAGGAGAAGGCGCGGCCGGCACCGGTGATCAGCACGGCGCGGGCGGAGGGATCGTCGGCGACGGCGGCGATCGTCGCGGCGATCTCGCTCGCCATCCGGACGCTGAGCGGATTCAGCGCGTCAGCGCGGTTGAGCGTGATCCGGACGACTCCGCCGGCGCTCGTCACCTCGATCTGCTCGTGGGTCGTCTCCGTTGCGGACATCGCTTCAACCTCTCCTTCCCGGGCCTTGACGCGCCCGGCTGTTTGTCGGCGCCAGTCTACGAGCGTCCGCGCACCGGCTCGCCGCCCGGCTCAACCTGATCGGCTCGCGGCGAGCTCGTCGACCGAGATCGCCAGCCCCTCGACCATGCCGAGCATGCGATCGAGCGGATAGCGCTCGGGGTCGGCGAGCATCAGCGTGCCGCCCCGGTGGGCGAGGGTGACGATCACCTCGGCGAGGATCTCCGCGTCGATCGCGTCGGCGGCGTCCCCGAGGCTCGTCGCCAGCGCCTCGGCGAGCAGGCCCGTGACGTGGGCGCGGCCGCGGTTGTAGCGGGCGCGAACCTCGGCCGGGGCGGCGGAGTCCTCGGCCTGCAGGATCACCCGCCAGCCGTCGGGGCTCGCGTCGATCGAGTGCAGGAACTCGCGCATCGCATTGCGGATCAGCTCGCCCGGGCCACTGCCGTCGTCCCGGACTGCCTTCTGGACCTCGAGCATCGTTCGCACCTCGTGCGCGTCCAGCAGCGTCACGAGCAGCTCGTCGAGGTTGGCGAAGACGCTGTAGACGACCGGCCGGGTGACGCCGACGCGACTGGCGACCGCCTCGATCGTGACCGCGCCGTAGCCCTCCTCGGCGATCAGTCCCAGCGCCGCGTCGAGCAACTGCCGGCGGCGCTCGTCGGGCGCCATCCGCGGTGCGTACGAGCGGGTACCGGATCTGTTGCCGTTGCGGGGCATCAGCGGACTGGCTCGGGGCGAGGAGCGCGACTCACGGGCTGGCATTGTGCCCGGCTCACGGCAGCACCGACCGTCGCGAGGGCGGCTTGTAGGGATGCAGACGCGGGTAGCTGCCGTCGAACGGCTTGTTGGACAGCGAGTCGTCGGGGTTCGGATAGGCGTTGTGGCACCAGCTGTCGGGGATCGCGGTCGAGCTCGTATCGCAGTGCCCGTCGACCGGTTGGTCGAGGATCGCGAGCGGATCGCCGATGATCGCGAAGCGCGCGTAGCGGCCGACCGAGTCGGAGTGCGCGACGACGCTCGAGCCGAGCGCGTAGAAGGCGCCGAAGCTGTCGATCCTCGGCGCCAGATAGTGCGCAATCGGGACCGTGTTGAGCGCCGCAGGCCCCGACTTCTCGGTGACCGGGGCGAGCAGCTCGTTGAGCTTCGTCACCTCCGGCAGCACCCGCTCGGAGACGCGCCGCTGCTCGGGCAGCGCCTTGATGATGGAGATCAGATCGGAGGAGATCGGTCCGATCGAGAAGGGTGCCCCTTGATCGAAGGCGGGCCGTAAGCGCGGCGCCAGCTTGCCGACCTTGCGGACGAGGGGATCGGCGCTGCGCAGCAGCGGATGGGCCTCGGCGAGCGTCGTCCTGCCCGCCTCGAGCAGGCCGGGCAGCTGCTCGATCCCCTGCTGCAGCGAGGTCGTGTTCGAGGCGAGCGCGTCGAGCGTCTGCCGGCCGGCGGCGACGATCGTGCGGATCGACTGCTCGCGACTGCCGAGCGTGTCGAGCACGGTGCTCGAGTCGCTGACGAGCTTGCCGAGCTGCTGCTCCTGGCCGTTGAGCGTGTCGGTCAGCAGGTGCAGCTGATCGAGGGTCCGCGAGAAGCCGCCGACGGTGCCGTTGAGCTGCTCGCCGTCGTCCTTGCCGGCGGTGCCGCTCGGCGATCGTGTGGATCAGCGAATGCAGCGTGGTAGCGACCCTGCTTGTCGAGGAAGTCGAGCGCCTCGTCGAAGTCGACGCTGTTCAGCGTGTGCGGGACCTCGTCGCCGGCCTTGAGCTCGCCGGTGTTCGGCGGTGCCGACGTCGAGCGAGGTTCGAGGTAGGCGTCGCCGAGCAGGCTGCGCTCGCCGATCTGCAGCGTCGCGTCCTTGTAGATCGGCCCGAGCTGCTCGTCGTCGAGCGTGAACGTGACGACGCTCTCCTGCGCCTCCGCGTCGTAGTGGACCGAGTTGACGCGGCCGACCGAGACGCCCTTGTAGAGCACGGGCTGCTTGCTCGGCAGCGTCTTCGTGTTGTTGAAGCTCGCGTGCAGCTGGTAGGGATGGCTGAGGAAGCCGAGCGGGTTCGGGCCCTCGAAGCGGTCGTTGAGGAACAGGAACGTGATCAGCGCCGCCGATCGCGAGCAGGACGCTGATCACGGCGCCGATCTTCGGAACGCGATGGTCCATCTCAGCCTCCCGCCCCCGTGCCCGCGGCGGCCTCGGCGGCTGCCGCGTTCGCGACCTGATCGCCGGTCTTCGAGCTCGGCGGCGCCTGCGTCACGGGCTCGTCGGGCAGCCCGGGCAGCGAGAAGCGGAGGCCGCAGGCCGCGACGTTCTCCTCGCGGCAGGTGAGCTCCAGCGCCCGCGCCAGCATCATCGAGAGCTTCGACGGGTTCTTCTCGCGCGCCTCGTGCCGCCGAGGCGCGAGAGCCCGAGGCCCTCCGGCGTGATCTCGCCGTTGCCGAAGTAGACCTGGCGTGTAGGTGCCGCCGTTGCCGTTCGTCGAGAAGGCGCCGCTCCACAGGTCGGCGGTCTGCGCGATGCCGCCCTTGTACTTGTCGAGCGCCGCGATCGTCGTCCTGAACTTGCCGACCGCCGGCGTCAGGTCGCGTCTCGACGCGGTCGGCGAGCCCGCGGGTGCCCTGCTCGAAGAGGTGGATCGGCCGCGCCGAGTCGTCGACCAGGCTCTGGCCGAGGTCGAGGAAGTCGCTCGCCTGCGGGATCAGCGCCAGCGTCTTCTCGCGCCGCCGGCTCGAGCTGGCCGGCTGACCGGCAGGAGCTGGTCGAGCGTGTAGTTGAGCGGCTCGGCGAGCTCGCCGCCCGGCGTCGAGCGCCGCGTGCGCCTGCACGACGGTCGGCGCCAGCTCGCGCGTCGCCTCGCTCAGCTCCGGCTCGCGATCGCTGGTCACCTGCAGCATCCGGTTGCCGGCGGAGATCACCTCGCCGAGCTGGCCGCCGCGCTGGCCGAGCGTCGTGAAGACCGTGTCGAGGTTGCCGACGAGCTTCGTCGAGCAGCTCGCGGCGCTCGCGCAGCGCGGCCGCAACGGGCTTCGCGGTCTCGGTCAGGTCGCCGACCTCGGCGAGGATCTTGCGCAGCTCCGGCTCGCGCCCCTTGCAGCGCCCTCTGCCGCCTCCGAGATCAGGATCTGGACCTGCGCCTGGGTGTCGGCGTCGAGCACGCTCGGTGAGCTCGTCGATGGCGACGAACGTGTCCGTGTTCTCGGGCTTGATCGGGCCCTCGCCCTCGGCAGCGGGCCGCTCGCCGGGATCGCCGGGATCGATGTTCACGATCAGCACCTGCAGGACGTTGATCGGGCGCAGCGAGGCGGTCGCGTCGGCGAAGATCTTGCCCGCGCAGGTCGGGGTCGAGGCGCAGCGTCGACGAGCGCCTGCCCGTCCTCGTATTGGACGTCGACGACGCGGCCGGCCTCGGCGCCGGCGACGCCCGCCTCCGGCTCCTTCGCCGGATCGAGACCGGCGGCGTTCGGGAGCACCACCTGCACGTAGTAGGGCTGCGGCGAGAACGGCAGCGCGGATCTGCTTCTTGGCCAGGGTGTAGCCGACGAAGATGAGCGCCCCGATCAGGTACATGACCAGGATCGTGCGGCCGTAGGGGATCCGCCCAGCCTTCAGCTTCGGGTTGACGAAGTCCCAGGCGCCGCGGGCGGCGCGCGCCGGGGCGGTGACGATTCGGCGCAACAGGCTCATCCGCAGCCTCCGTGCTGACGCAGCACGTTGGTCAGCGTCGGGTTGACGCCGGCGAGCTTGCTGCAGTCGAAGCCGGCGCCCTGCGCGGCGGCCCCGGGCGCGGCCGAGAAGAGCCCGGCCAGCGGCCCGGTCGGGTCGATGTAGGTGCCGATGTTCCACACGTGCCCGGCGCCGAGCGGGTTCTGGCCGGCCGTCTGGTAGGGACGGAAGACCGCATCGGCGGCGGCGAAGGTGGCGAGCAGCTGCTCGTAGGTCGGCGGCCCCCGATGGGAGTCCTGCAGGAGCACGGGCAGCACCGAGTTGCCGAACGTCTCGCTGACCGGGTCGAGCGACCTTCATCAGGTCGGCGAGCGTGCGGCGAGGCGTCGGCGAGCCGGCCCGAGATCTTGCGCAGGTCGCCGATCAGCGGCGTCACCCCGCGGAGCACCGGGATCGAGCTTGGCGAGCAGCGGCGTGGCGCCGTTGACGGCGTCGGTGAAGTCGGGCAGCGCCGCGGCGACGGGGACGCTGAAGCGGTCGAGCCGGTCGACGAGCCCGGTCAGCTGCGGCGCGCCGACGCGCAGCTCGCGCAGCGTCGCCGGCAGTCACCTGCAGGGTCTCGTCGAGCGGCTGGCCGGAGTCGACCGTGAGCGCCGGCAGCGGTGTGGTTGACGTGCTGGGCGAGCGGCATCGAGGTCCTGCTCCTGCTGGGCGACCGCGTCGACCGTCCTCGACATTCCCTGGATCGCGGCCTCGAGCTCGACCCGATGGGCGCCCTGCAGCGCCCGCACCGGGCCGCGCAGATCGCGCGTCAGCGCCGGCGAGTTGCGCAGCGTCTTCTGGATCCCGGCGGTCGCCTCGGCCGCGCAGCGTCTTCGCGCCGACCTCGGCCAGCGTGCGCAGGTCCTCGCGGATCTCGGGGCGGAGGACGCGCAGCGCCTCGTCGAGGGTCACGTAGTTGCTCGTCTGCTTGATCGGGATCGTGCCGCCGGCATCGAGCGCGGGCGCACTCGGGCTGCCCGGCGAGAGGTCGATGAAGCTCGAGCCCTCGAACAGCGTGTGCGGGCGCATGTCGGCGCGGGCGTCGGTGTGCAGCGGGATGTCCTCGTCGAGGTTGATCTGAACGAGCGCGTTGTCGCCCTCGCGCTTGACCTCGCCGATCGTCGCCGACGTTGACGCCGGCGACGCGCACGTCGCGGCCGATCGCGCCGAGGCCCTGGACGCTGTCGAACTCGGCCCAGTAGCGTGTACTGATGCCGGAACGGGTTCGGCTGCGTGATCCCGAGAACGACGATCAGGGCCCCGCCGACGATCGCGGCGAGGCCGATCAGCCGCTTTTGCGCCAGGGTCAGCATGGCGCCGCGTCGTCGACGGCCTTGCCCGGCTTCGGGAAGGGATTGCGGTTGGTGTGGCAGGTGAGAACCGGGATCACGCGCCCCATCGGGGCGCCCGCACCGATCCCGAAGCCCGCCGGGAAGCCGATGCTCGTCGCCTCGGCGAGCCCGTTGCCGGCAACCTTGATGTCGTCGCTTGTACGGGGTGATCCCGTTGACGATCGTGTCGACGTCAGGGAGCAGCGGGTTGAGCGCGGCGACGGTCGGGTAGATCGCCGCGGACGACCGGACTGCGTCGTCTTCAGTACCGGGTTGGTCAACGCCGTGATCCGGCTCGTCTCGCGCTCGCAGCGTCGGGCCGAGGCCGAGCAGCGTGTTGACGTCGGGCAGCGCCGAGTCGAGCCCGCGGACGACCGGCGCGAGCTTGCGCGTGGTCGCGTCGAGGTCGGCGAACAGCCGGTCGGCGACCGGCGCCGTCTTCAGGAACTGGTCCTCGAACGGAGGCAGATCGCCGATCGCCTGGGCGAGCTCGGTCCGGCGCCCGGCGACGCGCGACGCCGACGGAGGCGCCGGAGGCGACCGTCGCGGCGACGTCGTCGGGCCGCACGCCCTCCAGGCCGCTCGCCGTCTTCGCCGCGCCGGCGATCGCCGCGCGCGATCGCGCCCGGATCGCTGTTGACCGCGGTCGAGCTGGGCGTTCGAGGTGCGTCGCCGTCGGCTCGGCGGTGGCGAAGCGCCTGGTTCAGTCCGTCGCCGCGCCCGGCGATGCCGAAGCCGAGGTTGACGGTCGTCTTCTGCAGGTCCTCGCGGGTCTTCTCGTCGAAGAGCTGCACGACCTCGAGCAGGTCGACGCCCGAGGTGACGTCGCGCTGCGCGATCGTGCCGCCGTTCGGCATCGGGTCGGCGGTGTCGCCGGGGAAGAGCTCGAGGTAGGTCGCGTAGACGATCGAGTGGACCGTGACCCGCGCCGTCGCGTCCGTGCCGATCGGCCGGAACTGCGGTCTTGGTGATGTTCGCGGTGACCAGCGATGCCGTGGTGCTCGCGGTCGGGCTCGACGTCGCTGATCAGGCCGGCGAGCTCGCCGCTGACGCGGACCGCCTGCCCGACGCGCAGCGGCGGCGCGTCGCCGGGAACCTCGACCTTGATCTGGTAGCGGCTCTGGAACGGCGGCCCCGTCGTCGAGATGAAGGCGACGTAGGCGAGGAAGGCGCCGACCAGCGCCGACGAGGACCCCGAGCAGGATCTTGTGGTCGTCGAGGCGCGAGGCGGCGCTGCTGACGCGCTGGTTGAGCCGTCGATCTGCGCGTCCGTGCCATCAGCCGAGCAGGTAGTCCATGAGGTCGCGATAGGACTGCTCCGAGCCGGAGCCGGAGCCCTTCAGGTCCTTGAGCTTGTCGAGGCCCTTGCGGCCGAGCACGCCGCCGAGGCCCTGCTTCCCGCCGAGGTTCTTGAGCCCGCCGCCGAGCCCCTTGCCGACGCCGCCGAGCCCCTTTTCGCGTTCTTGCCGAGCTCGCCGAGCGCCTTGCCAACCGCGCCGAGGCCCTTCTTGGTGTCCTTGCCGAGATCCGGAAGGTCGGGGACGTGGCCGCCGTGCGAACCCCCGCCGCTCTGCTGATTGCCGCCGCCGGACGAGCCGCCGCCCCGGCCCCCGTTGCCACTGCCGCCGCCCTGCTTGGAACCGGGGACGACCGCGTCCGAGCCGCGGACCGCCTTCGCCGCGTCCGCGAGGGCGTTGGACCGCTTCGCGTCGTTGCTCGCGTTCTCGGCCCGCTGCTTGGCCCGCAGCGAGCTCAGCGCCTCGGTCAGGCAGCCCGGCTTGACCGGCACGCCGAAGACCTCGCAGTTGATCACCGCCGAGACGCGCAGCCAGTTGCGCGGCTTCCACGAGGACGGATAGCGAGGCAGGTCGCCGGGCTCGACCGCGACCGAGCCGAAGCCGCGCTTGCCCAGCGTGCCCTCGCCGTGCGCCGTAGGAGTCGTCGCCGAACAGCGCCGGGAAGGCGTCCTTGCCGCCGAGCACCGAGTTGAGCAGGTCCGCGGTCGCGCCGATCAGGTCGAAGGAGCCGGTGACGACGTTCTTCTTGCCGATCTCGAGCGTCGGCTGCGCCGCCTTCAGCAGCGTGCTTGGTCAGCACGAGCGTCGAGCGCGTGTCGGTGAGGAAGCTCGAGGCGTTGTCGAGGAAGCCGGGGAAGCGGCGCAGGGCGCTGGCCAGCAGCGGCGCCGAGTGCGCGGTCTGCTCGGCGAGCGGCTGCGCGGTCTGCGCGGTGCGGGTCAGCGCCGCCAGCGTCGTCCGCGCGCGGCGAGGCCGTCTCGGGCAGCTTCGCGAGGCTCTCGTCGAGCGGCGCCGTCTGGCCGGGCGACCGTGTCCAGCGTCGCCGCCAGCGAGCCGATCAGATCGCCGAGCCTGCTTGTTGCGGCTCGCGAGCTGGCCGGTGACGTTCTCGGCGCTCGACAGCAGCTGCTTGAGCGCCGTCGTTCTGCGAGTTGACCTGCTCGCAGCGCGATGTCCGCCTGCGCGACGCGCCGGCTTCAGCTGCAGCGCCGCTGCGTTCAGGTCGGCGCCGCGCCGGTCGAGCGCCTTCGCCGTCTCGTCGAGGATCAGCTTGATCCCGGCGCGCTGGTTCGAGCCGAACGAGTTGAGCAGGTCGTCGAGCCGCGGGGCGACGAGCGTGTGGTCGCACTCGTCGTAGCTCTTGCAGACGATCCCGTCCGGGCCGAGCGGCTGCTTCGGAGTCGCCCGGGTCGTAGGCGACGTAGCTGTCGCCGGTCGTGTCCTGCTGGCGGATCGCCGCGGTTGCGTTCGCGGTCGGCGGCTCGATCGAGTCGTCGAGCTCGAGGTCGACCTCGGCGTTGCCGCGGTCGTTGACGGTGATCTTGCCGACCGAGCCCGCGATCGCCCCGTCGACGCGCACGTACATCCCCTCGATCAGCGGGAAGGCGTTGTCGAACTCGGCGGTGACCTCGTTCGCGCCGGCCGGCGGCCGCGAGGTGAAGTAGAGGACGCCGATCACGATCAGCGAGCAGCGCGGCGACCGTCGACAGCGACGCCCTTGGCGAGCAGGTCCGGCATCAGGGCGTGCTCCCCGCTGCGTCGGGTGTCGCGCTGCTCGAATCGCCGATCGAGTTCCGCCAGTCGTCCCAGGGCTGGCACTCGTTGACGCCCGGGCGTCCGGTGGTACGGCGCCTCGAGCATGCCCGGGCCGCAGTCGGAGGGACCGAGCGTGCCGCTCGTCGTGCTCAGCGGCGGCGTGTTCGCGGCCAGCGTCCGGGTCCGGATCAGGTGGCCGTTGCGGTCGTAGTTGGCGGCCGCGTCGGCGACGTTCTGGAAGAAGCCGACGGTCTCGGGCGTGATAGACGCGGAGCTGGTCCGCGACCGGGTTGAGGCGATCGAGCAGCGGCGAGAGCTTGCCGAGGACCGGCTGCGCGAGGGTGATGAACTTGCGCTGCTCGAGCAGCTGCTCGGGCGCGCCCTTGACGAGCTTCTTCGTCTGATCGAGGAACGGCGCCGCCGCCCGCGTCGCCGGCACGACCTGGTCGGCGAACGGGCCGAGCGCGTCGACGAGCGGACCGGCGCGGTCGACGAGCGTCCGCAGGTGCGGCACCGACTGCGCGGTCCGATCGAGCAGCTGGCGGCCCGCGGCGAGCGCCGGGCCGAGCTGCCGCGTCGTCGCCGCCAGCTCGGTCTGCCGGGCGCCGGTCACCTGCAGCAGCTCGGCGAGCCGGTCGGTGGCCTCGCCGAGATCCTGCGGATCGGCGGCGAGCGCCGTGACGACGCGCTGCCCCTGCGAGACGAGCGTCTTCAGCGCGGCGCCGTCGGCGTTGACCTCGCCGAGCAGGTTCGCGGTCTCGTTCAGCGTCACGGTGCTGTTCTGCAAGCGTCCGCTCGAAGTCCGGGCCCCGGTCGCTTGAGCGCCACGTCGAGGTTGATCAGGATCTTCTTGATGTCGCCGCGGACCTTCGGGCGTCAGCGTCGAGACGGCGAGATCGAAGTCGACCGGGTTGTCGGTCTGCTTGCCGCATCAGCGTCGTCGCCGTCGCCGAGCTCGGGCAGCGAGAGATCGCCCTGGGTGAGATCGACGACGCGGTTGACGGCGCCGACGTTGGAGGCGAGCTTGATGTTCGCGAAGGCGCCCTGATGCAGCTGGAAGTCGTCGTCGATCTGCATCACGACCTCGGGGTCCTTGTGGTCGTTGAGCTCGACGTCGGTGACCTTGCCGACGACGATCGAGCCGGCGGTCACGTCGCCGCCGGGAATCAGGCCGCGGACGTCGTCGAAGACCGCGTGCACCTCGTAGGTGTTCTTCGAGGCCGCGATCAGCAGCAGGACGACGACGCAGACGATCCCGAGCAGCGAGAGCGCGACGACGCGCGTCGCGTAGGGGCCGATGCGCATCGTGCTGCGCGGCTTCCGGGTGGTCTCGTCCGCGCCCCCGGTCCGGCGCCTGCGGTCCCGCTCATGCGATCGGCAGCCCGGGGTCGAAGCCCCAGAACAGGAAGGTGAGCACCATGTTGAGGACGGTGACAGAGGATCAGGTTGACGGCCATCGACTGCGCCGTCGCCGTCCCGACCTCGACCGGGCCGCCCCGCACCCGGTAGCCGAAGTACAGCGCGGTGAGGATCACGCGCCGTGCTCAGGACGACCCCCTTGATCATCGAATAGATCAGGTCGGAGGGCGAGGTGACCGTGTAGAAGACGAACTCCCAGGTGCCCTGCGAGACCGTGCCGCTGCGCACGTACGAGGCAATCCACGAGGCGCCCATCCCGGCGCCGAGCGAGAGCAGGTAGGCGATCGGCATGACGACCGCCGCGGCCACCATCCGCGTCGAGACCAGGTAGGTGATCGAGGGGATGCCCATCACCTCGAGCGCGTCGACCTCCTCGTTGACGCGCATCGCGCCGATCTGGGCGACGATCCCGCCGCCGACCTTGGCGGCGACGATGAAGCCGAAGACGAACGGCACGACCTCGCGGCCCGTGCAGAACGAGCTGAACAGCGGCCCGGCGATCGAGGCGCCGATCGCCTGCCCGATCGCCTCCGCCGCGATCCCGCAGCTGGCGCCGGCGATGAACGAGATGAAGACGATGACGAGCACGCTGCCGGCGACCAGCAGGCCGATCTGGCGCATGACCTCCGCCGTGTAGCCGCCGACGAACCGCAGCCCGCGCAGCCCCTCCCAGACGAAACCGAAGAACTCGCCGGCAGCGTCGATCAACGGCAGGTGCTTGGGCCGCTCGATCGCCTCCTTCATCCCCCAGGCGGGGCGCTGCGGCGGGGCGTCGACGGCCGCCGACTCGGCGGGCGGTGGGGGCGGTGGCGGGTTCATCCGCCGAAGTTGACCTCGGGGAAGAAGGCCTGGAAGAGCTGGGTGTAGACGACCGTGACGATCCCGATCGCGACGAGGCAAGCTGACCACCGACTCGTTCACCGCGCGGCCGACGCCCTCGGCGCCGCCGCCGACCTGCAGCCCCTTGTAGGAGGCGATCAGGCCGATGATCACGCCGAAGAGGGTGAGCTTGATGACGCTGCCGTAGAGGTCGATGACGTTGGTCAGCGTCAGCAGCTGGCTGAAGTAGGCCTGGACCGTCGAGTGGTAGAGAACGACGGCCGCAGTGAACGTGCCGAGGATCCCCGCCCAGAAGGTGAGCAGGCTGAGCACCGGCATCCACAGGGCGAGGCCGACGACGCGCGGCAGGATCAGGTTGCGGACCGGGTTGATGCCGAGGATCTCGAGCGCGACGAGCTCCTCGCGGATCTTGCGGGCGCCGATCTCGGCGGTGATCGTCGAGCCGAGCGTGCCGGCGATGATCGCCGTCGTCAGCAGCGGCCCGAGGTCGCGCAGGAAGGCGACCGGGGCGGCGGCCGAGATCCGGTCGATCGCGCCGAAGGCGGAGGCGAGGGAGCCGCCCTGGATGCCGATCGTCGAGAAGCCGACGACGAAGGCAACGACCGTCGCCGGAATCAGCGTCACCTGGAAGGCGAAGACGTACTGGCGGATGAACTCGCGGCGCCAGGAGAGGCCGGGCGTGACGAGCTGCGCCAGCACCTTGCCGCCTAGCGCGGCCGTGCCGCCGGCGTTGTTGAGCCACGAGCCGGGCGGCACGTCGTCGCGCTGGAGCAGCTCCCTCGCGCTCGTGTACAGGCGCCGGACGACGCCCGGCTGGCGCCGCTTCTGACCGCTTCGATGCTGCGTTGGAGCCGGGGTCGCGCTCATCGTGCGCAGCCCTGCTCAGCGGGAGCAATTCGCCCCTCCTCCACCATGGCGGGCAAAGCTACAGCCGCGAAGGAGAGCGCGCGCCAGTTCCCCCACAACCGCTTTGCGCGCCGGAATCCGGACCTATACTCACCGCCGCATGAGTCACGATCCGCACGAGCACGAGCAGTTCGACGATCGCGCCGCGGGCCTGGCGATGCTCGGCACGATCGTCTTCTGCGTCGTCGTCGGCGGCGGCGT
Organism: uncultured Solirubrobacterales bacterium; assembly: GCA_963774395.1. GTDB lineage: Bacteria > Actinomycetota > Thermoleophilia > Solirubrobacterales > 70-9 > CAXMST01. Next base: position 444,583 of record CAVZET010000005.1, read on the forward strand.
CGGCATCTTCTTCGAGCAGCCGGTGATCGGCGCGATCGGCGGCGCCGTCTTCGGCATCCTGCTCGGTTTCTGGCTCGTGCCGAGGCTGCTCAGGGACTGGGAGTGAGCCCGGCCGAGCCGGCCTCCGGCGCGCGGCGCGGTGCCTACCACGACGCGATGCTCGACTGGCTCGCCTGCGCCGCAGGCGGCCGCGACGAGGAGCCGGTGCGCGCCGCGGCGGAGCTCGGCGACCCGCTGCTCGAGGCGGCGACGGCGGGGCATGTACTCGACTTCGACGACACCTGGACCCCCGGGCTCGCCCACCTGAGCGCGCCGACGGCTCCGGCGGCGCTGCTCGCCGTCGCCGGACGGGGCGGCACCGTCGGTGACGCGCTCGCCGCCTACGCACGAGGCTACGAGACGATGGCGGCGCTTGCCGGCCACGCCCACCCCGGCGCCTACGAGCGCGGCCTGCACCCGACGGCCGTCTGCGGCAGCGCCGGCGCCGCCGCGGCCTGGGCGATCGGCGCCGCGGACACCGCGGACGACATCGCGCTCGAGCCGGCGCTCGCACTGGCTCTGATCCGCAGCGGCGGCCTGCTCGCCTCCTTCGGCGGCCACGGCAAGGCGCTCGGCGTCGCCGGCGCTGCGGTCGCCGGGCGGGACGCCGCGCGGCTGGCGACGGCGGGGGCGCGCGTCGACCTCGCGCCGGTGCTCGCCGGGCTCTGCGAGAGCTGGGGCGTCGATCCGCTGCCGGCAGCGGCGCTGCTCGAGCCGGCGGGCGGCGCGATCGCCGACAACTGGATCAAGGCCTACCCGTGCTGCCTGCAGACGCACTCGGCGATCGAGGCGGCGCTGACGATCGACGCCGACCGAACTCGCGAGGGCAGCCTGCGCGTCCGCGTGCACCCACTGTCGCTACGTGCCGCGCCGATCGAGCGGCCGCGAGCCGGCCTCGAGGCGAAGTTCTCGATCCCCTATCTCGTGGCCTGGGCGCTCATCCACGGCCGCCCGGGCGTCGAAGATTTCGCCGGCGTCGACGAGCAGGTGCTCGCGGCCTCGCAGCGGCTCGTCGTCGAGGCCGACGAGAGCCTCGGTCAGTCGGAGGCCGTAATCGATCGCGAGGGCTACGAGCTCGCCCGCGTAGTCGAGGCGCTCGGCTCCCCTTCGCGGCCGATGAACGAGGCCGAGCTCGAGCGGAAGGTGCGCTCGCTCGCCGGAGCGGGCCTGGCGCCGGCGCTCGACGATCCCGCCGCGCCGGCGGCGGGGGCGCTCAGCGCGGCCGGCATCGGCTGAGCCGGAGCGCCACAATCGGGGCGATGGATTCCCGGTGGCCCCGTCGAGACGGCCGGCGCCGAGCTCGGCACGAGTGCGGCGAGCGCCGGCGGCGGCGACTCCTATGGGCCGATCCGGATCGTGCTGTTGGAGCTGCTCGGCGCGCTCGACTCGGCCGCCGCCGGCTCGCCCCGCGCCTTCTACGACCGCCTCTGCTTCGGCATCTGCGAGCTGACGCCGCTGACCCGCTGCGCGCTGCTGCTCTACGACGAGCGCGAGAAGCGCGTGCTGCCCGCCGGCAGCCACGGGATCGAGGAGGAGATCCTCGTCGAGCTCCACGGAACGCTCGAGGAGACCCCGATCGCCGCCCGGGCGCTGGCCGAGGACCGGGTCGTGATCAGCAGCGACCTGCGGAGCTCGATCCCCGAGCGCCACCGGCGGCTGCCCGGGGTCGAGGAGCTCGCCTGCGTGCCGATTGCGGCCGGCGGCCGGCGGCTCGGGGTGATGCTCTGCGACAGCGGCGGCGCGCCGCTCGAGCTCGAGGCCCCGCACCGCGACCTGATGTGGGCGCTCGGCAAGACCGCGGCGCTCGCCGCGAGCACGCGGATCGGCTTCACCCAGCACGAGCGGGCGAAGATGCTGAGCGAGCGGATCGCGCTCGCCCGGGAGGTCCACGACCGGGTGATCCAGCGCCTCTTCGGCCTTTCCCTCGTACTCGGCTCGGGCGAGACGCTCGGCGCCGCCGAGCAGCAGCGGACCGCGGATGAGCTGCGCTCGGCGATCGAGGACCTGCGCTCGGCGATGCAGCGGACCGGCGAGCCGCCGCGGCCCGCGCCGAGCGCCAGCCTCGCGGGCGAGCTCGAGCGCCTCGCCGCCTACTACCCGGACGCACGGGTCGAGGCCCGGCTCACCGCCGAGCCACCCGCGGCGCTGCAGGCGCTGGCGCAGTCGGTGCTCGCCGAGGCGCTGCACAACGCCGACAAGCATGCCTCGGCGGGTGCGCTCGTGGTCACGGCGGAAGAGAGCGGTGATGCCTTCGTGCTCGAGGTCCGCAACGGCATCGACGGACCCGTCTCACCGGCCCCCGGCGGCATGGGCCTGCGACTCGCGGCGCTCGACGCGATCGAGCACGGCGGCGTGCTCGAGTTCGGCCCGGCGGAGGCGGCCACCTGGCGCGTACGGCTCGTGCTGGCGCTCGAGGAGCGGGGGCAGGCTTGAGTGCTGCCGCGGGGGATTCGGCGGTCAACGTGCTCGTCGTCGACGATCACGACGTCGTGCACTGGGGCTTCAAGCTGCTGCTCTCCAAGCAGAGCTGGGTCGAGTCGTGCGCGAGTGCCTCCTCGGCGAGCGAGGCGATCTCGTACCTGCGCGGCAACCGCGTGGACGTCGCCCTCGTCGACCTGATCCTCGGCTCGGAGTCGGGCGCCGACCTGTGCGAGGAGATCCGCTCGATCTCGCCCGACACGGGCGTGCTGTTGATCTCCGGGGCCGGCAAGATCTCGCCTGCCGCCGCCCGCGCCGCCGGCGCCTCCGGCTTCGTCTCCAAGGACTGGCGCGCCGCCGACATCACCGCCGCAGTCCGCATGGTCGCCCGCGGGATGACGGTGTTCGAGCCGACTGCCGGCGAGGAGGAGGCGGAGTTGACGAACCGCGAGCGCGAGGTCCTCGGGCTGATCGCCGGCGGCGCGACCAACCCTGAGATCGCCGATCGCCTCTTCCTCTCCCCGCACACGGTGAAGGACTACACGAGCGCCCTGTACCGCAAGCTCGGCGTCCGCAACCGGGCTGAGGCGGCGCGACGCGCCGAGCAGCTCGGCCTCGGCGGCTGAGCCCGCGCGCCCCCGGCCCGTCCCCACCGATCCCCCCGACCGGGGGGTTGAACGGCCCGCCGCGCTAACGGGGCGGCTGCCCGGCGGTAGAAGCGGGCAATGCGAACCGCACTGCTGTTCCCGGGCCAGGGCGCCCCCGCCGCCGAGTGGCAGGGGATCGTCGGCGAGTTGCGCCCCGAGTTGCTCGCCCAGGCGACCGATGAGCTCGGCTGCGATCCCTTCGAGCGCTTCGGCGAGGGCACCGAGTTCGACCAGCCGGCGATCTACTGCGCCTCGCTGGCGGCCTTCGAGCTCGCCGGCCGGCCGCGCGCAGCCCTCTACGCCGGCCACTCCCTCGGCGAGATCTCGGCGCTCGCCTGCGCCGGGGCATTCTCCGCCCCCGACGGGCTCGGGGTCGTGATCGAACGCGGCCGGCTGATGGCCGAGGCGGTCTCCGCGGCCGAGCCCGGCGGCATGCTCGCGGTCGGCGCGCCGGCTGAGGAGCTGGCTGAGATCGTTGCCCGCGACGACCTCTGGGTCGCCAACCTGAACTCACCCACGCAGACCGTGCTCTCGGGCTCCGACGAGGCGATCGAGGCGTCGACGGCCGAGCTCCGCGAGCTCGGCGTGCGGAGCAAGCGCCTCGCCGTCGCCGGCGCCTTCCACTCGCCGCTGATGCAGGCGGCGGCCTCGCGCTTCGCCGAGGTGCTCGACGAGCTCGCGGTCAGCGAGCCGGCGGTGAGCGTGATCAGCAGCCGCTCGGGCGCGCCGTTTACCGACGTGCGCGCCGAGCTCGCCCGTTCGCTGCTCGAGCCCGTCCGCTGGGTCGACGTCGTCGCGACGCTCGATCGCAGCGGGATCGAGCGCTGCCTGGAGATCGGACCGGGGAAGGCGCTCTGCGCGCTCGTCCGCCGCACGGCGCGCGGCGACATCGAGGCGACGCCCACCCGCCTTCCGGAGGCCGCCGGTGCTTGACGCCGCCGTCGAGGCCGGGCGCGGCGCGCCGGCACCCTCCGTGCGCAGCGCTGGAATCGAGGCGATCGGCACGGCCCTGCCGGCAGCGGCCGTCGCCAACGAAGCGATCGCAGAGCGCCTCGGGATCGAGCCGGCCTGGATCGAGCAGCGCACCGGAATCCGCGAGCGGCGGATCGCCGGACCCGGCGAGTCGCTGACCGAGCTCGGCGCGAGCGCCGCGCGGCGGGCGCTCGCCGCCGCCGGGGTCGAGGGCGTCGAGATCGACCTCGTCCTCGTCGCCACCTTCACAGCCGACCGCGTACTCCCCAACGCGGCGCCGCTGATTGCCGGTGCGGTCGGTGCCCGAGGCGCATTCGCGTGCGACCTCGGCGCCGCCTGCACCGGCTTTCTCAGCGGTCTCTCGCTCGCTGCCGCCCAGATCGAGAGCGGCCGCGCGCGGCGGGCGCTCGTCATCGGCGCCGAGCTCACCTCGCGCGTCACCGACCGCGACGACCGCAAGACCGCGGGGCTGTTCGCCGACGGTGCCGGGGCCGCCGTGGTCGGGACCGGGGCCGCCGCCGGCTCGATCGACGCGATCGTCCTGCGCAGCGACGAACGCGAAGCGGACTGCATCGTCCTCGGCGAGTCCGAAGGGGTGATCAAGATGCGCGGCCAGGACACCTTCAGGGCAGCCGTCGACGCGCTCAGCTCGATCACCCTGGAGACGCTCGAGCTCGCCGGCGAGACGCTCGCGGACGTCGACCTCTTCGTCTACCACCAGGCGAACGCGCGGATCACCGCCGCCGTCGGCGAGCGTCTCGGGCTCCCCGCCGAGCGCGTCGTCGACTGCATCGCGCAGCTCGGCAACACCTCAGCGGCGACGCTGCCGCTGGCACTCGCCGAGGCGAGCGCCGACGGGCCGGCTCCGACCCGGCTCGCGCGTCCTGCTCGCCACCTTCGGCGCCGGCTTCGTCTGGGGCGGCGGCCTGCTCAGCTGGCAGGGGGCGATCGCGTGAGCGCGCCCACGCCACGGCGACCGCTCCTGCCCGCGCACCCGCCGACCCGGTCGAGAACCGCGGCGCCGCGCTGGTCACCGGGGCCTCGCGGGGAATCGGCGCCGCCGTCGCCGCCGAGCTGGCCCGCCGCGGACTTCCCGGTCGCGCTGCTCTGCCGGAGCTCCGCCGACGCCGCCGAGGAGGTCGCGGCCGAGATCCGCTCCGGCGGCGGCGAGACGCTCGTGATCAGCCATGACGTGGCCGCCGCTGACGCCGCCGACGCCGCCTTCGAGGAGGTCGAGCGGCCTGGGGCAAGGTCGGGGTGCTCGTCAACAACGCCGGTATCACCGCCGACGGGCTCGCGCCGCGCCTCGGCGACGAGGCCTGGAACGCGGTGCTCGAGACGAACCTGTCCGCCGCCTTCCGGATGACGCGCCGGGCGCTCGGCCCGATGATGCGGGCCCGCTGGGGCCGGATCGTCAACGTCAGCTCGATCGTCGGCCACCGCGCCAACCCCGGCCAGGCGAACTACGCGGCCGCGAAGGCCGGCCTCGAGGCGATGACCCGCACGGTCGCGGCCGAGGTCGCGCGGCGCGGGATCACCGTCAACGCCGTCGCCCCCGGACTGATCGAGACGCGGCTCACTGCGGAGGGCGTGGCGCCGGAGATCGCCGCCGCGATCCCCGCCCGCCGCGCCGGCACGCCCGCGGAGGTCGCGGCCTGCGTCGGCTTCCTCGCCTCCGAGGAGGCGTCGTACGTGACCGGATCGACCCTGACCGTCGACGGCGGCCTGACGGCCTGACGTCGCATTCGACAACGAAACCAACCGAAGGAGAAGCAGATGAGTGAAGCAACCGTCAGCCGCGAGGCGCTCTCGGAGCGCGTCACCGAGGCGCTGGTCGAGTTCGGCGCCGAGGAGTCGGCGATCAACCCGGACGCGACCTGGGACGACCTCGACGTCGACTCGCTCGACCTCGTCGAGCTCGCGCAGATCATCGAGGACGAGTACGGGGTCGCCCTGCGCGAGGCCGACATGGAGCAGATGAAGACGGTCGGCGACGCCGTCGAGATGGTCGCCGACCGGCTTGCCTGACTCAATGGCACGGCGAGTTGCAGTCACGGGCGTTGGCGCCGTCACCCCGCTCGGGGTCGGCGCCGGCCGGCTGCTCGAGCGCTGGTGCGCGGGCGAGATCGGGATCACCGACGGGATCGCCGCCTGCGACGAGTTCGAGCCCGAGACGCTGCTCGGCAAGAAGGAGCGGCGCCGGGCCGACCGCTTCACGCAGCTGGCGATCGTCGCCGCCGACGAGGCGGTGGGCGACGCCGGCTGGGAGCCCGAGGCCCCCTACGAGCCCGAGCGGATCGGCTGCGTGATCGGCACCGGGATCGGCGGCATCGGCACGATCGAGGCCCAGCACGACATCCTCCGCGAGCGCGGGCCGGGGGCGCTCTCGCCGCTCGCGGTGCCGCTGATGATGGCGAACGCCGCGAGCGGCACGATCGCGATGCGGCACACGATCAAGGGCGAGACGCTACGGCACGGTCTCGGCCTGCGCCGCGGGCGCGCACGCGCTCGGCAACGGCTTCCGGCTCGTCCGCCACGGCGTCCTCGACGCCTGCCTGGTCGGCGGCTCGGAGGCCGGGATCACGCCGCTCGCGCACGGCGCCTTCGCCGGCATGGGCGCGACTTCGGAGAGCGGCATCTGCCGCCCGTTCGACCGCCGCCGCGACGGCTTCGTGCTCGGCGAGGGCGCCGGCGTGCTGGTGCTCGAGGACGAGGAGCGGGCGCGGGCGCGCGGCGCCGAGATCCTCGGCTTCGTCAGCGGCTACGGCGCGACGGCCGACGCCCATCACCTGACCGCGCCCGAGCCCGAGGGCGAGGGCGCGGGCCGCGCGATTGAGATCGCGATCGCCGACGCCGGCTGGGAGCCGGCCGACCTCGACTACGTCAATGCGCACGGCACCTCGACCCCGCTCAACGACCGCTCCGAGACGATGGCGCTGAAGCGGGCGCTCGGCGAGCGCGCCGGCGAGCTCCCGATCTCCTCGACGAAGTCGGCGATCGGCCACCTGCTCGGCGCCGCCGGCGCCGTCGAGGCCGTGGCGACGCTGCTCGCCCTGCGCGCGCGGGTCGCGCCGCCGACGCTCTCCTACGAGGAGCCGGATCCGGAGCTCGACCTCGACTACGTCGCCGACGGGCCGCGACCGCTGCAGACAGCGAACGGCGCCCCGCGCGCGATCTCGAACTCGTTCGGGTTCGGCGGCCACAACGCCGTCGTCGCGCTCGAGGGCACCGGGGGCGCATGAGCGGCAGCGCCCTCGCAGAACGAGGCAACGCGCCGGCCCCCGGCGAGCTGCCGCTGCGGCGGATCGAGTCCCTCTGCGACCGCGGCAGCTTCCGGCCGATCCGCTCGCGCGTCAGCTCCAGTCGCTCACGCCGGGCGACGCCCGGCGACGGCCTGCTCGCCGGCAGCGCCGAGATCGCCGGACGGCCCGTGTTCGTCTACGGGCAGGACCCGACCTTCCTCGGCGGCTCGCTCGGCGCCGAGCACGCAGGGACGATCGTTCGCGTCCAGGAGTCGGCGCGCCAGTCCGGCGTGCCCGTGATCGGCCTGATCCACTCCGGCGGCGCCCGTATGGACGAGGGCACAGCCGCGCTCGACGGCTATGGCCGGATCTTTACCGAGCACGTCCGCAGCTCCGGCTGGATCCCGCAGATCTCCGTCATCTACGGGACGTCGGCGGGCGGCGGCTGCTACTCGCCGGCGCTCACCGACCTCGTCGTCATGTGCCGCGAGGCGAGCATGTTCCTGACCGGCCCCCGGGTCGTCGCCGAGGTGCTCGCCGAGCAGGTCAGCATGGCCGAGCTCGGCGGCACGGCCGTCCACGCCGCCAACGGCGTCGCGCCGCTGCAGGCCGAGGGCGAAGCGGACGCCGCGGCCCTCGTCCGCGCGCTGCTCGGCTACCTGCCGGCGAACAGCGACGAGCGCCCGCCCGCCGTGCCCTCGGCGCCGCCGCCGGGCACCGACCCCGGCGCGCTCGTCCCCGCCTCGCCACGCAAGGTCTACGACGTCGGCGCCGTCGCCGAGGCGCTCGCGGACGAGAACTCGCTGCTCGAGCTCGGCCCTGATTGGGCGCCGAACCTGCTCGTCGCGTTGGCCCGGATCGAGGGACGACCGGTCGGCTTCGTCGCCAACCAGCCCCGCCACCTCGCCGGCGTCCTCGACTCCGCCGCCTCCGAGAAGGGCGCCTGGTTCATCGACCTGTGCGACCGCTTCGGCCTGCCCTTGATCGTGCTCGAGGACACGCCCGGCTTCATGCCCGGCAGCGGCGAGGAGCGGCGCGGCGTGATCCGCTACGGCGCCGGACTCGTGCGCTCGTTCGCGCGGGCCACCGTGCCGCGGATCACCGTCGTGCTCCGCAAGGGCTTCGGCGGCGCCTTCATCACGATGAACTCCAAGGCGCTCGGGGCGGACCTCGTGCTCGCCTGGCCGAGCGCCGAGATCGGGATCATGGCCTCGGCGCAGGCCGTCGGCATCAAGCACGGCCGCGAGATCGCCGCCGACGACGACCCCGAAGGGCTGCGGGCGCGCCTCGCCGCGGCCTACGCGGAGGAGCACACGACGGTCGACGTCGCCGCGGCGAGCGGCATCGTCGACGAGCTGATCGAGCCCGCGGCGACGCGCGACCGGATCGCCGCGGCCCTCGGTGCCTTCGGTAGCCGCAGGAGGCTGCGATGAGCGCCGCCGCAATGCCGACGCGCGAGGGCGGACAGGTGCGACCGCTCGCCTGGGTGGCCCTCGGCGACAGCTTCACCGCCGGGCTCAGCGCCGACGAGCGCACGTGGCCTGAGCTGATCGAGCGCTCGGCCGGCGAGCGACTGCGCCTCCACAACCTGGCCCGCGCAGGCGCGACCGTCGCCGAAGTGCGAGCCGAGCAGCTGCCCGACGGCGATCGCCGCCCGCCCGGACCTCGTCACGGTGATCTGCGGCGGCAACGACGTGATCCGCTCCGTGCGGCCCTCGCTCGAGCCGCTCGCCCGCGAGGTCGGCGAGTTGTTCGCGCGCCTGCGCGCGGCGCTGCCGCAGGCCGCGATCCTGACCGCGACCTACCCGCCGATCGGCGCCGAGTCCGGGCTGCGGCCGCGGACCCGGGAGCGGATCGAGCGCGGCATGGCCGCCCTCAACGAGATCGTGCGCGAGAGCGCCGCCGCCCACCGCATCGAATGCGTCGAGCTCGCCGAGCACCCCGGCCGCATCCACGGCGGCAACTACGCGGACGACGGCATCCACCCCTCCGCCTCCGGGCACGAGGAGGCGGCCCGCACCCTGGGACCGGCGCTCGCCGAGGCGATCCGCCGCCACGACACACCCACCACCGAGGAGCAGAGATGACCGAAACGCTCACCGCCGGCGCCGAGCGGCCCCCGGCAGCCGGACCCGCGATGTTCGCCACCGACTTCGACGAGCTCGCGGTCGGCGACTCCTACGCCAGCCCGCCGGCTCCGATCGAGGATCGCGACGTCGCCGTCTTCGCGGCGCTGACCGGCGACCACCACCCAATCCACGTCGACCCCGAGTGGGCGGCAACCGGGCCCTTCGGCCGGCCGATCGCGCACGGCCTGCTCGTGCTCTCGCTGCGCGGTCGGCGCGCTGCCGCTCGATCCCGACCGGGTCGTCGCGCTGCGCCGCTTCCGCGAGACGACCTTCAAGCGGCCGGTCGCCGTCGGCGAGTCGGTGATCGTCGACTGCCGCGTCACCGGCCTGCGCCCGATCGACGAGCGCACCGGGATCGTCACCTGCGAGTGGCGGATCAGCGGCTCCGACGGCCGCCTGCGGGCACGCTCGATCGTCGAGATCCTCTGGCGGCGCGGCGCGCCCGCGCCCGCGCCACCGCCAGCCGCGGATCTGCTCGATCCCGTCAGCGTCGACGCCTCGGGCTCGGTTCAGGTGCTGCTCTGATGTTCGAGACCACTCCGATGCCGGAGTCCGCATCGCCGGTCCCGCGCTCGCTCGAGGGCAAGCGCCTGCTGATCACCGGCGTGATCACCAAGCGGTCGATCGCCTACGCGGTCGCCGAGCGCGCCCAGGCCGCCGGGGCCGAGGTCCTGCTCACCGGCTTCGGCCGCGGCCGGCGGATGACCGAGCGCGCCTCGCGCGGACTCGATCCCGTCCCGGACGTGCTCGAGCTCGACGTCAACCGCGAGAGCGACCTCGAGCTGCTCGCGCTCGAGCTGGGCGAGCGCTGGGGCAGCGTCGACGGCGTCCTGCACGCGATCGCCTTCGCGCCGCCGGACGCGCTCGGCGGCTCGTTCATGTCGGCGCCGGCGGCGAGTGCCGAGCTCGCCTTCCGGACGAGCGCCTATTCGCTCAAGGCGCTGGCGGAGGCGGTCGTCCCGCTGATGGAGCGGGGCGGCTCGATCGTCGGCCTCGACTTCGACGCGTCCGTCGCCTGGCCGGTCTACGACTGGATGGGCGTTGCCAAGGCGGCGCTCGAGTCCGTCAACCGATACCTGTGCCGCGACCTCGGGCCGCGCGGGATCCGCTCGAACCTGATCTCGGCGGGCCCGATCGAAACTCCGGCGGCGGGCGGCATCCCGGGCTTCACCGACTGTCCGCCGCCTGGCAGCGGCGGGCGCCGCTGGGCTGGGATCCGCGCGACCCGGGCCCGGTCGCGGATACGGCCTGCTTCTGCTCTCCGATGCGGCCCGCGGCATCTCCGGGCAGATCCTCCGCGTCGACGGCGGCTTCAGCGCGATCGGGACCGAACCGCCGCCCGGCTGAGCGAGCGCTGCCGGCCGGAACTCAGCCCGCCGCCAGCTCGCGGGCGACGGCCTCGACGAGGTCGGTGGCGGCGGCGACCGTCGGGTAGGCGACGTTCTCGGAGGTGTCGGAGGGCAGGTGGTAGTTGTCGAGGGCCTTGTGGCGGTTGACCGGAGACCAGGCAGGCGGTCGGGGTAGCCCATCCGGCTCGGGATCACGCTGTCGGTCGAGTTGCGCGAGCGCATGCCGCGCCGCATCGGGATCCGCTCGCGCTCGGCGACGCGCGCGACCAGGTCGCGGAAGCCGATGTCGAAGAAGTCCTCCATGACGATCGGTCCCTCGCCCTCGAGCAGGACGAGCTGCGGTGAGCCGAGCGTGTCGAGGTTGAGCACCCAGGTGTGCTCGCGGTCGAGCTCCGCCAGCCGCCCGTTGCAGAAGCCGTAGATCCCGCCCTGCAGGACCTCCTCGGCTCCGCAGGAGGCGAAGATCACGCGCAGCCCCTGGATCGGCCGCTCGCGCAGGGCCTCGGCGAGGGCGACCATCGCGGCGAGCGCCGTCAGGTTGTCGCTTGCTCCGGGGACGATCTCGCCGCGCTCGATGTCCTCCATCACGCGCGGCGCCGAGGGCCGACCAGAGCGCCCCGGCGGCTGCCAGCTTGCGCCGACCGGTGAGGCTGCCGGCGGCGACCATGGCCGGGCCGGCGAGCAGGCCCCACCACTGCGGCAGCGAGGTGTCGATGCGCTCGACCACCCCCGGTAGGCCTTCGCCGAGCAGGCGCTGGGCGGTCGGGTCGAAGATCTGGCCCGTGTGGGCGGCGTCGTGGTGGCCGAGGATGACGAGCGTGCGCTCCGCCGCCGGGTCGCCGAGCTCGGCGATCACGTTGGTCGTCGTCCGCTCCTCCATCACCGCCTTGCGCCACGGCCGCAGGCCGTTGGAGATGTCGTCGGCGATCAGCGCCAGGGCGCCGGCGCCGGCGAGCGCGCCGGCCCGGCGCAGCTTCCCGGTCGCGGCGACGACCGCGCCCGCCGCGGCGGCGCCCGCCGAGAGGCGGCCGAGCATCCCGGCGAAGCCGTGGTGGTAGGGCACGTCGTCGATCGTCGTCCGCGCGCCGGCCTGCTCGAGCCGGGCGGCGAGCCACTCCGCCGCCTGACGCTCGCCGGGCGAGCCGGCCTCGCGCTCGATCCCCTCGAGCGCCTCGATGACCTCGCGCAGGATCGGCTCCGCCGGCATCGGCCGGGCCTCGGTCAGGCGTGCGTTGGTCGGTCGCCATGAGTCGGCGCAGACTGACCCAGGGCGCGTGCGCTCCTCGAGCAGGTGGATGATCGAGGCGTAGTCGTGGCCGGTCTCGCGCCGCAGGCCGATCTCGCAGGTGCGGTTGGCGCAGGCGTAGGCGTCGCTGGGCGCGCGGCGACCTCGGCCGCCTCGGGCGCGAGCGCGGCGGCGGTCAGCTCCGGGTGCAGGAACCCGCGGTCGCCGGCGAAGCCGCAGCAGCCGGCGGACGGCGGCACGCGGACCTCGGCGGCGAGCGCGCCGGCGACCTCGGCCAGGGCGTCCGGTCGAGGCCGAGCCTGCGCGAGGAGCAGGTCGGGTGCACGGTGATCGAGCCGAGCGGCGGCGCTGACGACCTCGAGCTCGTCCCGGCCGTCGAGCAGCCGCCGGGCCCACTCGATCGAGTCGAGGATCTCGAGCGCCGCGTGGCGCTCGCGTTGGCGTCGCTGAGCACCTCCGGCGCCTCGATCAGCCCGTGCGTGCAGGAGGTCGCGTCGATGACGATCGGCAAGTCGCCCTCGCCGCTCCACGCGCCACAGGCGCTCGATCGTCTCGTTCGCCTTCTTCGCGTGGGCGGAGGCGAAGCCCTTCGAGCTCTGCGGGCGTGCCGCAGCAGCTGCCGGCGACGTCGTCGGGATCCAGACCGGCATCCCGGCGCGCTTCGAGACGGCGACCAGCGCCGCCGGCAGGCTCGCGAGCCGGGTGCGCCGTTGCCCCGTCGGGCGGCGCGAAGATCCGGTTGATGCAGGCGGGCATGTAGACGGCGGCGGCCCCGGCGCGTTCGGTCGCCGGCAGGGCAGCGTCGGCGGGCTCGCGGCATCGGCTCGACCCAGGCGGGGACGAGCTCGGGGTCGGTGAGCTCGCGGGCCCGCCGGCCGGCGCGCGCGAGGCGCGCGGGATCCGAGCCGCTCGGCGGCGCCCTCGCCGGCGCGCAGGCCGGCGCGGGCGCCGCGCTCGACGAGCGCTCCAGTGGTCGGCGACGAGCCTCCGCGGCGCGGCTCGCGCGCGGGCCGTGCAGCGTCGCCGCGCAGCTCCTTGACGAGCTTGCCCGTGTCGATGCCGAGCGGGCAGGCGAGCGCGCAGCTGCCGTCGACGGCGCAGGTGTCGAGCCCGTCGTAGACGTACTCGTCGGCGAGCGCCGCGGTGACCGCCGAGCCCTGCGGCTGGCGCGCCATCTCGCGGCGGATGACGATCCGCTGGCGCGGCGTCAGCGTCAGGTCGCGGCTCGGGCAGACCGGCTCGCAGAAGCCGCACTCGACGCAGGTGTTGACCGACTCCTCGACCTCGGGCGTCGTCTTCAGGTTCTCCAGGTGGCAGCCGGGTCGCGGTTGAGGACGATGCCGGGGCCGAGCACGCCGTCCGGGTCGGCGAGCTCGCTTGATCCCGCCACATCAGCTCGGTCGCCCGCTCGCCCCACTCGAGCTCCACGAACGGCGCCATGTTGACCCCGGTGCCGTGCTCGGCCTTGAGCGAGCCGTCGTACTGCCGACGATCATCTCGACGAGCTTCGACATGAAGGACTCGTAGCGCTCGAGGTCCTCCTGCTTGGCGAAGTCGGGCGTCAGCATGAAGTGCAGGTTTCCGGCCGAGGCGTGGCCGGCGACGCCGGTCAGGAAGCCGTGCTCGCCGAGCAGGCCCTGCAGCTCGACCGCGCACTCGGCGATCCGCGCCGGCGGCACGCAGACGTCCTCGACGATCAGCGCCGTGCCGGGCAGCCGCAGCCGGCCGACGAGCCCGTGCAGGCCCTCGCGGACCCGCCAGGCGAGCTCGATCTGCTCCGGGTCGGTCTGCCACTCCTGGGGGCGGATGACCTCGTGCTCCTCGAGCAGCTCGTCGGCGCGCGTCTGCGCCTCCGCGAGCCCGTCGCGCGTCGTCGGCCCCGAACTCGATCAGCAGCGCCGCCGTCGTCGGATCGAGCTCCTTCCAGTACTCGGGCGTCCCGGGGATCGAGTGGGCGGCGACGAGCAGGGCCGGCGCGACCATCAGCTCGACGGCGGTCGCGCCCGGCGGCGATCAGCTCGCCGACCGGCGCGGTCGCCCGCTCGATGTCGGGGAAGTGGACCCAGGCGGTCGTCGTCACCGGCGGCACGCGGCACGGTCTCGAGCGTCGCCTCGGAGACGAAGCCGAGCGTGCCCTCCGAGCCGACGAGCAGCCGCTGGAAGATCTCGACGCGGCTCGTCGGCGTCGAGGAAGGCGCAGAGCCGGTAGCCGGTCGTGTTCTTGATCTCGAACTTGCGCTGGATCCGCTCGCGCAGATCGCCGTCGCCGCGGATCTCGTCGCGGATCGCCTCGAGGCCGGCGACCAGCTCGGGCTCGGCGGCGGCGAAGCGCTCGGCGGCATCGGGGTCGGCGGTGTCGATCGTCGTCCCCGAGGGCAGCACGAAGCGCAGCGAGCGCAGCGTCGAGTAGGTGTCCTTCGTCGTCCCGCAGCGCATCCCGCCGGAGTTGTTGGCGAGCACGCCGCCGAGCGTCGCGATCTCGGTCGAGGCGGGGTCCGGGCCGAGCTTGCGCCCGTGCGGGCCGAGCACCCGGTTGGCGTGGCCGAGGATCGTGCCCGGCCGGACGCGCGCCGCGGCGCCGTCCTCCAGCACCTCGACGCCGCGCCAGTGGTGGCGGGCGTCGACGAGGATCCCGTCGCTCTGCCCCTGGCCGTTCAGGCTCGAGCCGCCGGCGCGGAAGACGAGCGGCATCCCCCTGCTCGCGCGCGAACGTCATCAGCCGCGCGATGTCGTGCTCGTTGCGCGGCCGCACGACGGCCTTCGGAAAGCGCCGGTAGGGGCTCGCGTCGGAGGCGTAGCGGACGATGTCGCTGGCGCGGGCGAGCACCTGCTCGGCGCCGAGCAGCGCGATCAGCTCGCGAGCGCAGCGGCTCGGGCGTGCCCGCCGCGACCCACTCGGGCGCGCGGTCGGCGGCGGGCGCCGCCGGCGGGGCCCGCCGCGAGCGACTCGGCAGCGACGCCGCCGGCGGCGGCGGGCCGAGGTGCGAACCGGTGCGGCGCTCAAAGCCTCGCTCTCCAGTCCGCTCAGCCGAGCCACATGCCGGGCGCGACGCCGACCTCGACGAGGCTCGGGCCGTCGCCGACCGCGAGCGCGGAGCTGAGCGCCGCCTCGAGCTCGTCGGCGCCCTCGGCCTTCGTCGCGGGCACGCCGTAGCCCTCGGCGACGGCGGCGACGTCGAGCGCCGGCAGGTCGAGCCCCGGCGCGCCCTCGACGCCCTCGGCGAGCGAGAACCACTTGAGGATCGCGTACTCGGAGTTGCGCAGGACCAGGAAGGTGACGGGTGTCTTGTAGGCGACGGCGGACCAGAACGCGGTGATCGCGTACTGCGCCGAGCCCTCGCCGACGACGCAGACGACGGGCCGCTCGGGCTGGGCGAGCTGCACGCCGACCGACGGCGGCGAGGCCGAAGCCGAGCCCGCCGCCGGCGCCGAAGTAGTAGGAGCCGGGCTTGTTGAGCCGCAGCTGGTTGCGCAGCGCGAGCGTGCTCGACGGCGCCTCGAGGACGACGATCCCGTCCTCGGGGAAGACCGAGCCGAGCACCTTCATCGCCTCCGTGCCGCTCATCGGCCCGTCGCCCATGTCGGGCGCCTCGAGCGGGCCGTCGCGCTCGGCCGGCGCCTCGCGGGAGCTGTCACCGTCGAGCGCCGTGCGCAGCGCGGCGAGCGTCAGGCCGACGTCGCCGATGATCGACTCGCCCATCGGGGCCCGCGCGGCCTCGTCCGGGTCGGAGGTGATCTGCGACGAGCTCCGCCCCGGCCGGCAGCAGTTCGCCGGCGATGTAGGGGTAGTAGGGGAAGACCGAGGAGCCGGCGACGAGGATCAGGTCGTAGCCGCCGAGCATCTCCGCGACCGGCGCGATCGCCGGGGGCAGCGCGCCCTGGAACAGGGGGTGATCCTCGGGGAAGCCGAGCCGGCCGCCACCGGTCGGGGGAATCGCCCAGACGGCCATCCGCTGCGCTCTCGGCGATCGCGACCGCGTCGTCCCAGCCGCCGGAGGCGTCGATGTCCGGTCCCGCGACCAGCACCGGGCGCTCGGCCTTGGCGAGCCGTTCGGCGAGCGCCGTGACCGCGGCGGGATCGGCGCCGGCGCGCGGGCTGACGGTGCGCGCGATCGCGTGCTCGGTCGCGTCGGCCGGGAGCCTCGGCCGTCCAGTCGTCCATCGGGATCGAGACGAAGGCGGGGCCCTTCGGCGCCATCGCGGCCGTGTGGATGCCGCGCGCGATCGCCGCCGGCACGTCCTCGGCCCGCGGCGGCTCGTAGCTCCACTTGACGAGCGGGTGGACGACCCGGGTGGCGTCGCGGTTGGTCAGGTTCGCCTGCATCGTGATCACCGGCCGCACCTGCTGGCCGGCGGTGACGAGCAGCGGCGTGTGGTTCGCCTGCGCGTTGAAGATCGCGCCCATCCCGTTGCCGACGCCGGGGGCGGTGTGCAGGTTCACGTGGCCGACCGTGCCGGAGGCCTGCGCGTAGCCGTCGGCCATGCCGACCGCGACCGTCTCGTGCAGGCCGAGCACGTAGCGGAAGTCATCGGGGAAGTCGGCGAGCATCGGCAGCTCCGTCGACCCGGGGTTGCCGAACATCGTCGTCATCCCGTGCTTACGCCAGAGCTCGTAGGTGGCCTCGCGAACCGTGCTCATCAACTCTCCTCCGTCAAGTGGTCGACCGCGACGATATGCGTTCTATCCTGATCGGTGATGTACGCCGTCGCACTGATCGCCGTGATCGCGATCGCGCTCGGGGCCAAGGTCTCCAAGTGGATCCGCGATTCGAGCCGCAGGGAGCTGGAAGAAGCCGGCACCGGCGACAACCCCGGCGGGCCCGATCGCGGGCCCGACGGGATGCTGATGTAACCACGCGCCTACGGCTGGGCTCGGGGCTCGACCTCGAGCTCGCCCGGGCCGACCTCGGCGCCGCAGTCGGGGCAGCGGATCCCAGCCTCGACCTCGCTCGCGCAGCCGCGGTGGCGGACGACGCTCGCCGGACCGCCCTCCCGCAGGTGCCTGTCCCCCCACGCTTTGAGCCCGAGTAGCAGCGGCGCCAGCTCGGCCCCGCGGGCGGTAAGCGCGTACTCGTAGCGGTCGGGGCGACGCTGGTAGCGGCGTCGCTCGAGCACCCCGGCCTCGACGAGTCGGCGGAGCCGCTCACTAAGCACGTTCGTCGCGACCCCTAGGTCGCGCTCGATCTCCGCGAACCGCCGGTGCCCGTAGAGGATCGAACGCAGGATCCCCAGCGTCCAGAAGTCGCCGACGACCTCCAGGGCCGCGACGATCGAGCAGTCGGCTGCCTCGCCCCCGGCGAGCGCGACGCGTTGACGGCCTTCCACCTTCATTGGTCGATCCTACCGGGTCACTTGCATTGCGCAAGTGACGATGGTAGGTTGCTTGCATGGAGCAAGCGACAAAGCGCACGGGCCCTTCCCCGATCCGGCCCCTGCAGAACCTTGACCGATCGGAGCGGATCGACTTCCACCTCTCGCGGGCGATGCCGAAGCTGGCTGGCCGCCTCCACGCGCTGGCGCTGAGGGTCAGCGGCGGACGCCTCGGGGCGAGGAAGCGCGATGTCCCCGTCGGCGTGCTCAGCGTCGCCGGGCGGCGCAGCGGCAAGGTCCGGCGGGTACCGCTGATGTACATGCGCGACGGCGACGACTTCCTCGTCGTGGCTGCCAACGCCGGCCACGACGAGCCGCCGGCCTGGTTCTTGAACGTGCGCGACGCATCCTCGGCGGGCTTCGCTGTCGAGGGCGAGGAGAGGCGCGTCGAGGCGCGCGTCCTCGCGCCAGCCGAACGTGAGCAGCAATGGCCGCGGCTGCGGGAGCACAACCCGCTCTGGCAGGCCTTCGACGACTGCACGGCGCGCGAGGTCGCCGTCGTGCGGCTGGCGCCCATACCTGCCGGCCCCGCTACGTAGACTCGCCGAATCGCTGACGTAACGAACAACCGGGATCGGCACCGCTACGAGATCCGCTCGACGGCGAGCTCGCCGGCTTCGTCACCTACGAGCGGGCGGACGGGAAGATCGACTTCCGGCACACCGAGGTCGACGACCGCTTCGAGGGTCACGGGCTCGGCTCGAAGCTCGCCCGCGCCGTCCTCGACGAGGCCCGCGAGCAGGGCCTCGAGGTGGTCCCGACGTGCCCGTTCATCCGCGGCTGGATCAGGCGGCATCCCGAGTACCGGGACCTCGTCGCCCTCCGGCGCCGACAGCGACTCGGACTGAGCTCGCTCGGCGCGATCCGGCCGCGAGACGCCCGCGCACGCGCGGCCGGAGGCCTCAGCCGCCCTCCGGCGACGCGCGCCACATAAACGACGCCATGCGGCGCAAATGTGCTCCGCATCCGAGCGGACAGGCCTCGACCCTCGCACCCTTGACGGCCCGCCAATAGTTGTTGGCAGCCCGCCAACAACTGCTACAGTCGGTGCCGCGATGGCAGCCCCGCCCCGCTCCGTCCCCGATCCCGCGTCGTCGACGCGTGCCCGGCTCGAGCCGGACGAGCGTCGGCGCCAGATCCTCGAAGCCGCGCAGCGGCTCTTCAGCGAGCGCCACTACGGCGCCGTGCCGCTCGACGAGATCGCCAACGAAGCCGGCGTCGCGCGCGGGCTGATCAACCACTACTTCGGCACCAAGCGCGACCTCTACGTCGAGGTCGTCCGCGAGATGGTCCGCGTGCCGCCGCTGCCCGTGCCCGAGTACGTGCAGGGCAAGAGCACGCGCGAGCGCGTCGCCGAGGCGATCGACGGCTGGCTGACGATGACCTCGCGCAACCGCGGCACGTGGCTCGACTCCGTTCGCTCGGCCGGCGGCCTCGGCGATCCCGAGATCGCGGCGATCTTCGAGGAGGCGCGCGAGGACGCCGCCGTGCGGATGGTCGCGATCCTCGGGCTCGGCCCGATCGAGGAGGTCGCGCCGGAGCGGCTGGCGATGATGCGCGCCTACGGCGGCCTCGCCGAGGCGGCGACGGTGCAGTGGCTCGACCACGGCCGGCTCACCCGCCAGCAGGTGCACGAGCTGCTCGTCGAGTCGGCGACGCGAATGGCTGCGGGGCTCTTCGACGTCGTCGTCGCCGCCGAGGCCAAGGACGGGGAGGCGGCGTGAGCGCGATCCCCGCCCACGCGCCGAACTGCTTCGGCTGCGGCCCCGAGAACGCCGCCGGCCTTGCCCTGCGGCTCGAGGGCGAGGGCGAGCGCGTCCGTGGCGAGATCGTTCTCGACGCGCGGCACGAGGGCGCCCCCGGGATCGCCCACGGCGGCACGATCGCGACGCTCCTCGACGACGCCTCGGGCCGCTTCATGTATCTGACCGGCGAGCCCGCGGTCACGCGCCGGCTCGAGGTCGACTACCTCGGCCGCGTCCCGATCGGCCGGCCGCTCGAGGTCGAGGCCTGGATCGACTCGCGCGACGAGCGCGGGCTCGAGGTCCGCTCGGAGCTGCGAGCGGGCGCTGAGACCCTGGCTCGGGCGACGGCGGCGATGCGGTTCGTCGACCCCACCCACTTCAGCTTCGATCCCGACGCCGTCGGTGCCGTGCACGGGCTGGGCGAGGAGGCGCTCGCATGAGCAGCGCAGCTGCCGATGCCCGGGCGCTGACCGAGCTCGACACGTTCGCGGGCGGCGTCCCGCACGAGCTCTTCGACGAGCTCCGCGAGCAGCGGCCCTGCGCCAGCGGCACCACGCCGCAGGGCGAGCGCCTCGTCTCCTTCTTCCGGCACGCGGAGATCGCCGAGATCAGCCGCGACCCCGCGACCTTCTCCTCGGCCCGCGGCCGGCATCTTTCCCGAGCGCGACGCGGTCAACGCGCTCGAGGTGAACCGCAACCTGCTGCTCTTCAAGGACCCGCCGGAGCACACGAAGTACCGGAAGATCCTGCAGACGGCGTTCGTCCCCAACTCGGTCAACCCGCTCGAGGGGACGATCCGCGCGACCTTCGGCGAGCTGCTCGACGCGAGTGGTCGACGCCGGCAGCTGCGACTTCGTCGCCGACGTCGCCGTCCCGTACCCGCTGACCGTGCTGAGCGACCTGATGGGGCTGCCGCGCGAGGACCTGCCGATGCTCGAGGGCTGGATCGAGCGAATCGAGGCCGCGCAGATCTCCCAGGTGCCGAACGAGGCGGCGCCGGTGCTCGGCGAGATGGCGCCCTACCTGCTCGAGCAGATCCAGCGCCAGAAGGAGGCCGGCGAGGCGTCGCTCGTGACGAGGCTGGCCAACGCCGAGGTCGACGGCGAGTCGCTCACCGACGCCGAGATCCTCGTCTTCTTCGCGCTGCTGGTCTTCGCCGGCAACGACACGACCCGCAACACGCTCTCGGGCGGCGATGCTCGCGCTGCTCGCGCACCCCGAGCAGCTCGAGCTGCTGCGCGCCGAGCCCGAGCGGATCCCGGACGCCGTCGAGGAGATCCTGCGCTGGACGCAGCGTCGTCAACTACTTCTGCCGGACCGCGACCGCCGACGCCGAGATCGGCGGCTGCCCGGTCCGCGAGGGCGAGAAGGTGATGCTCTGGTACGCGGCCGGCTCCCGCGACCCCGAGGCGAACCCCGACCCGCACGCTTCGACGTCACCCGCGACGAGGTCCACGCACATGGCCTTCGGCGGCGGCGGCCGCCACTTCTGCCTCGGCGCCGGCCTCGCCCGGCTCGAGCTCCGCGTCGCCCTCGAGGAGCTGCTCGCGCGGCTGGCGAACGATCGAGCTCGACGGCGAGCCCGAGCGGCTGCGCTCGAACTGGGCCAACGCCCTGACACCGACTTCCGATCAAGTTCACCCCGACATCCCCAGGAGAGACCACGACATGAGCACTGCGACACAGGCGGCCCCCGTCGAGCGGCCTCACGGACGAGCAGAAGGACTTCGTCGAGGCGATCCGCGACTTCGCCCAGCGCGAGGCGGGCACCGAGGAGAAGCGCGAGAAGCTGACCGACGGCTACAAGGAGCTGCACAACTTCGAGATCTCGAAGAAGCTCGGCGAGCTCGGCTACCTCGGCGCCTCGGTTGCCGAGGAGTACGGCGGCACCGGCGGCGGCATGGTCGACGCCTGCCTGTTCCTCGAGGAGGCGTTCCGCGGGCTGCTGCCGGTCGCCGGCTACCCGGTGACGCTGATCACCGCCGGCGCCGTCAACAAGTTCGGCACCGACGAGCAGAAGCAGCAGGTGATCGGCGGCATGTGCGAGGGCAGGGTCTCGGCGATCGCGATGAGCGAGCCCGAGGCCGGCTCCGACGTCGGCAACCTCTCCTGCAAGGCGGAGAAGTCGAACGGCGGCTACGTGCTCAACGGCCAGAAGACCTGGATCTCCGCGGCCCACATCGCCGACCAGATCCTGACGATCGTCCGCACCGACAACTCAGGCTCCAAGCACGAGGGCCTGACGATGTTCCTCGTCCCGACCGACGCCGAGGGCGTCGAGATCAACGGGATCGAGACGATGGGCGGCAAGGAGGTCAACGACGTCTTCTTGACCGACTGCTACCTCGACGACAGCCACGTCCTGGGCGAGGTCGGCGGCGCCTGGGTGCAGCTGATGAGCGGCCTCAACGTCGAGCGGCTGATCATCGCCGCGAACGCGCTCGGCATCGCCCAGCGGGCCTTCGACGACGTGCTCGCCTACATCAAGGAGCGCAAGCAGTTCGGCCGGCCGATCGGCACCTTCCAGACGCTGCAAGCACCGGATCGCCGACCTGGCGACCGAGCTCGAGGTGACCCGGCTGCTCACCTACGACGTCGCCCGCAAGGTCGACGAGGACCCGATGCGGATGCTGCCGCGCGAGGCCTCGATGGCGAAGCTGAAGGCCACCGAGGTCGCCAAGCAGGTGACGCTCGAGCGCATGCAGATGATGGGCGGCTACGGCTACGCGACCGAGTACGGGATGGAGCGCGCCGTGCGCTCGGCCCTCGTCGATGCCGATCTACGGCGGCACGAACGAGATCCAGCGCGAGATCATCTCCAAGACCTACGGGCTCTAGGCAGAGCGCGAGCGAGCGCAGCGATGAGCACGGGACCCACAGAGCAGCACGGCGCCGAGCCGCGGCGCGAGACGCCCGGCGGCGGCGCCGGCGCCTTCCTGCGCGCGCAGGCGCGCGAGCAGGCGCGGGTCTGCGCGATCCGGCCGCGCGGCGCCGCCGCCGCTGCTGCTCCGCGTCTACCGCTGGTTCGGCGGCGGCTTCGTGCGCGAGCTCGCCTGGCAGCTCTCGCTGCTGACCGCGGCGCAGCTCGCGACCCTGATCGCCGCCGGCGGCCTGCGCTCGCGCGCCGGCCGCATCTTCGCGGCGCTGCTCGGCCTGCTGCTCGGCTGCCCAGCTCCGCTACGCGATCGAGGCCCATCGCAGCGCCGCGACGGTCGAGGATGCGCTCGAGGGCCTGCCCGGCGACGAGGGGCGGCGGATGCCGCTCAGCCACATCGCGGTGCCGCCACTGACGTTCGTCGCTCCCGACGTCGTCCGCGAGCGCGGTGTCGTCTTCCACACCGAGCCCGGCGGCCGCGCCGACGGCGGCGATCTGAAGCTGCGCCTCGACGTCTACCGGGCGAAGCCGGGGACCGACGGCGACATGCCCGGGCCGCGCCCGGCCGTGATCCAGGTCCACGGCGGCGGCTGGATCTCCGGCTCCCGCTACGAGCAGGGAGTGCCGCTGCTCAACCACCTCGCCGGCCGCGGCTGGGTCGGCTTCAACATCGACTACCGGCTCGCGCCCGAGGCGACCTGGCCCGACTCAGATCGTCGACGTCAAGCGCGCGATCGCCTGGGTCCGCGAGCACGCCGACGAGCTCGGCATCGACCCGGGCGCGATCGCGATCACGGGCGGCTCCGCCGGCGGGCATCTGACCGCGCTCGCCGGGCTGACCGCGAACGACCCCGCCTTCCAGCCCGGCTTCGAGGACGCCGACACGAGCCTGATCGCCGCCGTCCCCTTCTACGGCGTCTACGACCTGACCAACGCCTCCGGCCACTACTACCCGCAGCTGCAGGAGTGGGGCTTCGAGAAGGTGCATCTTCAAGCAGCCGCTCGCGGGCAACGAGGAGCTCTACCGGGCCGCCTCGCCGCGCTGGCGGATCACGCCCGAGGCGCCGCCGTTCATGATCATCCACGGCGAGCGCGACACGCTCGTGCCGGTCGGCGACGCGCGCGAGTTCGCGGCCGAGATGAAGCGCGTCTCGCGCGCGGAGGTCCGCTACATCGAGCTGCCCGGCGCCGAGCACGCCTTCGACCTGTGGCCCTCGGTGCGCACCGCGCGCGATCGCCGACGCGATCGGCCGCTTCCTCGCCCACGTGCTCGCCGAGCGGCTTCCACGACTTCAACGACTGACACTGCGACGCCGGTGGTCCACACTGCCGGGTCGACTTCAGATAACTGACGAGACAGCCCATACACAAGGAGAAACACGAAGATGCCCGCCACCACCGAACCGCTCGTCTTCGACGCGATCCGCACCCCCCGCGGCAAGGGGAAGGTCAACGGCTCGCTGCACACGGTGAAGCCCGTCGACCTCGTCGTCGGCCTCATGCACGAGACCCTGGTCCGCAACGAGACGCTCGACCCCAACACGGTCGACGACGTCGTCCTCGGCTGCGTCTCGCCCGTCGGCGATCAGGGCGCCGACATCGCCAAGACCGCCGCGATCAAGGCCGGCCTGCCCGACACCGTCGCCGGCGTGCAGGTCAACCGCTTCTGCGCCTCCGGCCTGGAGGCGGTCAACATCGCCGCCCAGAAGGTCGGCTCCGGCTTCGAGGACCTCGTCTTCGCCGGCGGCGTCGAGTCGATGTCGCGGGTCCCGATGGGCTCCGACGGCGGCGCCTGGGCGATGGACCCGGAGACGAACTACGACACGTACTTCGTCCCGCAGGGCATCTCCGCCGACCTGATCGCGACGATCGAGGAGTTCGACCGCGAGGACGTCGACGCCTACGCCGCGCGCTCGCAGGAGCAGGCGCCGCCGCGGCGCAGGAGGAGGGCCGCTTCGCCAAGTCGGTGATCCCGGTCAAGGACATCAACGAGCAGGTCGTCCTCGACAACGACGAGTTCATCCGCCCCGGCACGACCGTCGAGACGCTCGGCGGCCTGAAGCCGTCGTTCGCCGACGATGGGCGAGATGGGCGGCTTCGACGCCGTGGCGCTGCAGAAGTACCACTGGGTCGAGAAGATCAACCACGTCCACACCCCGGGCAACTCCTCGGGCATCGTCGACGGCGCCTCGCTGCTGGTGATCGGCAACGAGGAGGCCGGCGCCGAAGCAGGGCCTCGAAGCCCCGCGCCCGGATCCTGGCGACGGCGCTCTCGGGCGCCGACCCGACGATCATGCTGACCGGCCCCGCCCCCGCCTCGAAGAAGGCGCTGGAGAAGGCCGGCCTGACCGCCGACGACATGGATCTCGTCGAGATCAACGAGGCGTTCGCGGCCGTCGTCCTGCGCTTCGTCCGCGACATGGGCCTCGACATGGAGAAGGTCAACGTCAACGGCGGCGCGATCGCGATGGGCCACCCGCTCGGCGCGACCGGCGGCATGATCCTCGGCACGCTGATCGACGAGCTCGAGCGCACCGGCGGCCGCTACGGCCTCGCCACGCTCTGCGTCGGCGGCGGCATGGGCATCGCCACCGTCATCGAGCGCATCTAGCCAGCAGACACATGCCCGGGGCCTCCTCCGCTTCGCGTCCGGGGGCCCCAGGTCATCGCTACTTCGAAATTCATAGCTACATAGAAAGAGACTCAGCACTCATGAGTGAGAGCACGATCAAGTACGAGCGCGGTGACGACGGCATCGTCGTCCTCACCCTCGACGATCCCGAACCAGTCCGCGAACACGATGAACGACGAACTACGTCCGACTCGATGGGCGAGACGGTCGACCGGCTCGCCACCGAGGTCGAGGCCGGCGACGTCAAGGGCGTGATCATCACCTCGGCGAAGAAGACCTTCTTCGCCGGCGGCGACCTCAACAACCTGATCCAGGGTCGTCCCGAGGACGCGGCCGAGATCGAGGCCGGCACGGCCGTGATCAAGGGCCAGCTGCGCAAGCTGGAGACGCTCGGCGTGCCGGTCGTCGCCTGCGTCAACGGCGCCGCGCTCGGCGGCGGGCTCGAGATCTGCCTCGCCACCCACCACCGGATCGTGGTCGACAACCCGAAGATCCAGCTCGGCTCAGCCCGAGGTGCAGCTCGGCCTGCTCCCCGGCGCCGGCGGCGTCGTCCGCACGGTCCGCATGCTCGGCCTCGTCAACGCGCTGATGAAGGTCGCTGATGGAGGGCAAGCGCTTCAACCCGCAGAAGGGCAAGGAGATCGGCATCGTCGACGAGCTCGTCGCCAGCCCCGGACGAGCTGATCCCGGCGGCGAAGAAGTGGATCGCCGAGAACCCCGAGGCGAAGCAGCCGTGGGACACCGAGGGCTACAAGATGCCCGGCGGCAAGCCGACGAGCCCGGCGCTGGCGCAGAACCTGCCGGCCTTCCCGGCGAACCTGCGCAAGCAGCTCAAGGGCGCCAACTACCCGGCTCCGCACCACATCATGGCCGCGGCCGTCGAGGGTGCGCAGACGGACATCGACAACGCGTTCGTGATCGAGGGCCGGTACTTCACCGACCTCGTCACCGGCCAGGTCTCGAAGAACATGATCCAGGCGTTCTTCTTCGACCTGCAGGCGGTCAACGGTGACCGCGGGCGGCCCGAGGGCATCGAGCCGTACACGGCGAAGAAGGCCGTCGTGCTCGGCGCCGGGATGATGGGCGCCGCGATCGCCTACGTCTGCGCGAAGGCGAAGATCGAGGTCGTCCTCAAGGACGTCGACCAGGCTGCCGCCGATCGCGGCAAGGCAGTACTCGGAGAAGCTCGTCGCCAAGGGCGTCGAGCGCGGCAAGGTCACGCAGGAGAAGGGCGACGCGCTGCTCGCCCGGATCACGGCGACGACCGACCCGGCCGCGGCCGAGGGCGCCGACATCGTCATCGAGGCGGTCTTCGAGGACCCGTCGGTGAAGGAGCAGGTCTTCAAGGAGATCGAGCCGCACCTCGCACCTGACGCGATCCTCGGCTCGAACACCTCGACCCTGCCGATCACCGGCCTGGCCGAGAACGTCAGCCGTCCCGACGATTTCATCGGGCTGCACTTCTTCTCCCCCGTGGACAAGATGCCGCTGCTCGAGATCATCAAGGGCGAGAAGACCGGCGACGAGGTCCTCTACAAGAGCCTCGACTTCGCCAAGCAGATCGGCAAGACCCCGATCGTGGTCAACGACTCGCGCGGCTTCTTCACGAGCCGCGTGATCGGGACCTTCATCAACGAGGGCATCGGCATGCTCGCCGAGGGCATTCCGGCGCCGTCGATCGAGCAGGCCTCATCGCAGGCCGGCTACCCGGCGCCCGTGCTGCAGCTGAGCGACGAGCTCAACATGAAGCTGATGAAGAAGATCCGCGTCGCCGCCGAGAACTCGGGCGAGGTCGCCTCCGGCTGGAGCGATCACCCGTCGATCGCGGTGATCGACACGATGCTCGAGAACGACCGCCCGGGCAAGCTCGAGAAGGTCGGCTTCTACGACTACGACGAGAACGCCAAGCGCACCGGCCTGTGGTCCGGCCTGAAGGAGAACTGGGGCGGCGACAACGCCGACGTTCCCTTCGAGGACCTGAAGGAGCGGATGATGTTCATCGAGTCGATCGAGACCGTCAAGTGCATGGACGAGGGCGTCATCGAGACGGTCGCCGACGCCAACATCGGCTCGATCATGGGCATCGGCTTCCCCGCCTGGACCGGCGGCGTCGTCCAGTACATGAACGGCTACGAGGGCGGTCTCGCCGGGCTTCGTCGCCCGCGCCCGCGAGCTCGCCGAGAAGTACGGCGAGCGCTTCACGCCGCCCGAGTCCCTGGTCGCCAAGGCCGAGGCCGGCGAGAAGTACGAGGACAAGGAGCTGATCGCCGCCTAGCGAACAGGTCGCATCCCTCGACGGCTGGACGGCCCGGGCGCAAGCCCGGGCCGTTCGTCGTTCGGGGCATTGGCGGCGGCTCGCCCGTGCGGCTCACCTCGAACCGGCCCGCTCGCCGGCCCGCAGGTACTCAGCGACGGAGCAGGCGCGACCACAGTCCGGGCCGCCGCGGCTCGACCTCCTCGCGCAGGGGCAGACGCCCGTCGCGCCGCGCCGCCACCACGCACTCCGTGTGCGCGTGTCGGCGACGGGATGCATCTCCCTCCGGCATGACCAGGAAGTGCTCCCTCAGGGCCGGCAGGTGTTCCCCACACAGCGGGCACCGGTAGGTGGCAGGCTTGCGATTCGCCGCGGGGCGCAGCATGTACCAGCGGGCTCGTCCGAAGTCATCCATGTGCTGCCGCTGGGTCTAGCGGATCCGGCCGTCCGGTCGCGGCGAAGCCGGTGGAGTTCGCCCGGGGCAGTCGCCCGCTTCTAGCGCTTCTTGAGGCAGTAGGCCGTGGCGCGTATGTAGAGGTCCGGCGCGCTTCCCTCCGACGCCGCGGAGGCCGCCCAGCCGCGGTTTCCGGTGCGGTAGGAGGCGGCCGGGACGGCAACGGCTCCGAACGCCGTGCCCTCGTCGGCGGCCGTGGTGAAGCCGCCGGAGACGGCGACGGTGCCCTGAGGGCAGCGCGCCTTCGAGGTCGTGAGCGCGGTCGGGCCGGTCAGCGCCTTCTGCCCGGTCGCGATCGTCAGCCGAAGCGGCTTGCGCGCGCAGACCGCGTAGACCCGCGCCTTGCCCGCGGCGTTCGCGGCGACCGAGACGAGCCAGGAACGGCCCACCTTGACCGAGTTGAGCGCCTGCCAGTAGTCGGGCGGTGTGCCGACCGCACGCCAGCCGCCGGCAATCGGCACGGTTCCCTTGCCGCAGCGGACGAAGATGTTGTGAGTCTTCAAGGGCTCGAAGGCGTCCTTGACCGAGACCGTCTTCGCGCTGACCGCCTTCGAGCAGTAGGCGTAGAACTTGGCCGAGGCCTTCGTCATGCCGTCATTGCGGGCGGTGCCGTCGACGCGGCTGCGGCCAGGGACGAGGCCGTGGATCGAGACGAACTGGGAGGCCGCCGAGAAGCCGCTGCCGACGAGGCGGTAGCGCTTTGCTCCCTTGCCTCCGGTTCCGGGCGTCACGCAGCGCGCGGTCGTCGAGCCCTCGACCCCGGAGGCCAGCCTGACCTTCCCCGTTCCCGTCTTCACCACGGCGGCCGATGCAAGCGCTGCGCCGGCCAGCAGCACGGCCAACGCGAACCCCGCGAGTGCAGCTCTCGTCGTCCTCATCCCACTTCCCTCCTGTAGCCCGATTCCGGAATCACTTCCGGCCGGACAAGTATGGCGGGCAAAAGCGGATACGGTTGCGACCGTGAGTGCAATCTCCGAACGCGAGCACGACGTCGTCGTCTTCGGCGCGACCGGCTTCGTCGGCAAGCTGACGGCCCTCTACCTGGCCGGCGCGGCGCCGGAGGGCACGCGCGTCGCCCTGGCCGGCCGCTCGCAAGGCAAGCTCGAGGCCGCCCGCCGGGAGATGCCGGGCGCAGCCTCCGAGTGGCCGCTCGTCGTCGCCGACAGCTCGAAGCCTGAGGACATGGCGTCGCTTGCCGCGTCGACCCGCGTCGTTGCCACCACCGTCGGCCCCTACTACCGATACGGGATGCCGCTCGTCGAAGCCTGCGCGGACGCCGGGACCGACTACGCCGACCTGACCGGCGAGACGCTGTTCATGCGCCAGTCGATCGATAGCGGCACACGAGCGGGCGGCGCGCAGCGGCGCCCGCATCGTCCACACCTGCGGCTTCGACTCGATCCCCTCCGACATCGGCGTCATGTGCCTGCACCATGCACGCGGCCGATACCGGCGCCGGTGACCTCGGCGATACGGCGCTCGTCGTCCGCAAGATGCGCGGCGGCGCCAGCGGCGGCACGATCGACTCGGCCCGTGGTCAGATCGACGCCGCCCGCGCCGACAAGTCGCTGCGGCGGGTGATGCTCGATCCCTACGCGCTCAGCCCCGATCGCTCCGCCGAGCCGAACCTCGGCGACGAGCGCGACCCGGTCAAGCCGGTGCACGACGAGCAGCTCGGCGGCTGGCTCGCTCCGTTCGTGATGGGCACCGTCAACAGCCGCGTCGTCCGCCGCAGCAACGCTCTGCAGGCCTACGCGTACGGGCGCTCGCTCCGCTACCGCGAGCTGATGGCGGCCGGGGGCGGCCCGCTCGGCGCCGCGAAGGCGGCAGGCATCACCGGCGGCATCGCGGCGCTCTTCGGCGGCCTCTCCTTCGGCCCAACCCGCAAGCTGCTCGACCGCGTGCTGCCGGATCCAGGCGAGGGGCCGAGCGCCGAGGCCAGGGAGAAGGGCTTCTTCTCGATCGAGATCCACTCGGACACCAGCTCGGGCAAGCATCTCGTCTGCCGGATCAACGCATCCGGCGACCCCGGCTACAAGGCGACCGGCGTGATGCTCGGCGAGAGCGCCCTGGCGATGGCGCTCGACCGCGACAGTCTTCCCGACGCCGCCGGCGTACTGACGCCTTCGACGGCGATGGGCACCGCGTTGCTCGAGCGGCTGCGCGCCGCCGGGCACACCTACGACGTCGCCTGAGGGGCACGCGGTCCATGGACAACGCCGAGGCGCATCGCTTCGCGCGCGAGCAGGGCACCTCGAAGGTCGCGACAGGGACCGCGCGCGGGATCGCGATCCCCTACATGAAGCTGCTCTACGCGCTGAAGATCGAGGGCGCGGAACACATTCCCGAGAGCGGCCCGGTGATCATCGCCCCGAACCACAAGAGCTTCTGGGACGCGTTCTTCGTCGCCGCGGCGACAAAGCGGCCGATCCGCTTCATGGGCAAGAACGAGCTCTTCGAGGGCCACGGCGGGCGCATGCTGATCCGCCTCGGCGCCTTTCCGGTGCGCCGCGGCGCCTCGGACGCCGAGGCGATCGAGACTGCCCGGCAGATCCTCCTCGACGGCGGGCTGCTGGCGCTCTTCCCCGAGGGCACCCGCGTGCGCGATCCGACGATCCTCGGCACGCCGCACAAAGGCGCCGCACGACTCGCGATCGAGACCGGGGCGACGATCGTGCCCTGCGCGATCACCGGCACCGAGAAGCTCTTCGCCGGGCCGCTGCCGCGCCCTGGCCGGGTCCGCGTCTCCTTCAGCGAGCCGATCCAGATCGAGGCCGGTCGAGCCGACGCCGGAGGCGGCCGCCGAGCTCGTCGATCGAGCGGCTGTGGCCGGAGGTCGAGCGTCAGCGCGAGCGACTGCTGTCCCACCCCGGCGTGATCGCCGCCGGCCTCGCCGCGATCGGCCTGGGGGCGGGGATCGCGGCGAGGCGACGGCGCGGGCGCTAGACGTAGCGCTCGCTGAGCGCCTCCTCGGGACCGACTCCCCAGAGCGAGGGATCGCTGGGGAACCAGTTGGAGTCGAGTCGATCGGCGGGGACAGCCGCATCGACGCTGTGGGGTCGGGGGATCCCCATATGGCGCTCGTCGTAGACCTGCTTGGGGTCCGTCTCGGGGGGAGGCGGCGGGGGCTGCGTGCGCAGCGTGCCCATCAGAACCTCGGTGTGGAGAGTCATCTCGGCTCCTCCTCGGTGGCTGGCGTCTCCCTGCCGAGCCTACCCAGAGAGTCCGGAGCGGAAAAGCCAAACCCGACGGATGGGGGGGGTCGGCAGCCTGCGCCGGCGCCGAACCGTGATCGGACACCGTGTCCGATCCAGGTGTAGGATGATGGCCGATGGGCTCCGTGACCCGCCGCAGCAAGGCAACGCCCGCCGAGCAGCGCCGCCCCGCGATCGAAGCGAAGCTGCTCGAGGCGACCGAGCGCCTGCTCTCCGACGGCACCCCCTACACGGAGCTCTCGATCCAGCAGCTCTGCTCGGAGGCCGGGATCGCACGCTCGACGTTCTACGTCTACTTCCGCGACAAGGCCGACCTCGTCGCCCGGCTAGCCGACGAGATGGTCGGCCAGCTGCTCGCAGGCGGCCTCGACCTGGTGGGAACCCGGCGCCGGCCGCGAGGAGTTGCTCGCTTCGACCCGGCGCGTGATCGAGGCCTACGTCGCCCACTCGGCGCTGTTCGCGGCGCTCACCGAGACCGCGGCCTACGACCCGGAGATGCGGGCGATGCAGGTCGCGATCGTCGAGCGCAACGCGCGCCCGCTCGCTGAGCTCATTGCCCGCGGCAAGCGCGACGGCACGGTCCGCGACGTGCACGCCCCGGAGACGGTCGCGGCGCTCGCCTGGATGCTGCAGGGCTGCTGCTACAACCTCGCGCTCAACGCCGGTACCGATCAGATCGACCGCCTCGCCGAGGCGATGACGTCGATCATCTGGCACTCGATCTACCCGGACGCCGAGGCGGCCGGCTGATGGCCGGCGTCAAGGCACCCAGGATCCCGCGGCAGGCGCCGAGCCCGCAGCGGATGCCGGAGCCCGGCCCCCGGCCCGCCTTCCCCGGACCGAAGGCGCTCGTCAGCGACATCCGCCAGGCGCGGGCGGCCCTGCGCCGCGGGCCGATGCCGCGCGGCGATCTCTCCTACTCGATCAAGCGCACCTACCGGGCCCGCCACGACGTCCTCAACCTGCTGCTCGAGAGCTACTACCGCTACGGCCCGATCTACGGGATGCGGATCCTCTACGACCTCGAGGTCTTCTTGATCGGGCCCGAGGCCAACCACTTCATGCTCGTCTCCGGCCGCGAGAACTTCCGCTGGCGCAACGGGCGCTTCGGCGATCTGATCACGCTGATCGGCGACGGCCTGCTGACGACCGACGACGACTACCACGACACCTCGCGGGCGATCATGATGCCCTCCTTCCACCGCGACCGGGTGGCGGCCTCGGTCGAGACGATGGTCGTCGAGGCCGAGCGCGCGGTCGACCGGCTCGAGCCGGGCGAGACGATCGACATCTTCCACTGGACGCGCGAGCTGGCGATGCGCATCGCGATGCAGGCGCTGTTCGGCTTCGACCCCGACTCAGCCCGCGCGGGCGAGACGGCGCTGCACTTCGAGGAGGGCCTCTCGTTCCACGCGGCCGAGTTCGTCGCGCAGCTGCTCGTCGGGCCGGGGACGCCGTACGCGAAGCTGGTGCGGGCGCGCCGCGCGCTCGAGGAGACGGTTGGGCGCCGAGATCGCGGCCCGTCGGCGCTCCGGCGAAGATCGCGGCGACGTGCTCGGCTCGCTGCTCGGCGCGACCGACGAGCAGGGCGCTCACCTCAGCGATCGAGCAGGTGCTCGACCACGTGATGACGCTGCTCTTCGCCGGCCACGACACGACGACCTCGACGATCACCTTCCTCACCTACGAGCTCGCCCGCAACCCCGAGTGGATGCCGCGCCTCGCCCGGCACGTCGACGCAGTGGTCGGCGAGGCCGACCGGCCGACCGCCGAGCAGCTCTTCGGTGAGATGCCGCTGCTCTCGCAGGCGATCGACGAGACGCTGCGCCTCTACCCCCCGGCCTGGATCGGCCCGCGGCGCGTCGTCCGTGACTTCGAGTTCAACGGCATCGAGGTCCCGGCCGGGCTGCCCGCCGCCTATTCGTCCTGGGTGAGCCACCACATTCCCGACGTCTGGGAGCAGCCCGAGCAGTTCCGACCCGAGCGCTTCGAGCCGGAGGCGCGCGCGAAGCTGCCGCGCGGCGCCTACGTCCCCTTCGGGATGGGCCCGCGGGTCTGCATCGGCAAGCGCTTCGGCTACACCGAGGTGCACGTGATCGCCGCCGCGCTGCTGCGCCGCTTCGAGTTCGAGCTCGCGGCGGGCGAGGACATCACGATCGAGCAGTCGCCCACGCTCTCGCCGAAGGGCGGGCTGGCAGTGCGGCTGCGCGCCCGCAGCTGAGCCGGGGGCGTCCGGCGGCGCGCCGGGTACCCTGACTCCGGATGGCAAACCCGCTCGACGTCCTCGTCCCCGTCCGCTTGATCACCAGAGCGGCCGACGACCTGAACCGGCTCGTGACGCTCGGCGAGCGGGCGCTCGACCGGCTCGACACGCTCGAGGAGAAGTTCGACCTGATGCTCGCGATGGGCGAGCGGATCGAGAGCCAGGCAGCCGAGATCATCGAGCTCGGCGAGAGGGTCTCGGCGCAGGCTGAGGAGCTCGGCGGGCTGGGCACGCGCATGGAGACGCTCGGTCGCGACGTGCTGCAGCAGGGCGTCGTCCTGCAGAGCCAGGCCGACGCGATGGTCGCCTCGGCGGGTGAGCTCGCCGAGGCGCTGCCGACGATCGAGCAGGCGGTGACGATGGTCTCGCCGCTCGAGGGGGCGGTCGCAGCGCCTCGGCCGCACGATCGACCGGCTGCCGGGCGGTCGCCAGCGGCGCCAAGAGGAGGAGCCCGAGCCGGAGGACGAGGGCTAGGGCCCCTTCCGAGCGCCGGCCGGCGCTCGCTAATCTCGATCACGGTGAGCGACGACTCCCCCACTCCCACCTCCAGCCCCGCCGGATCCGAGTCCGGCGAGCGCATCCACGTGACGCGCTCGCGCGCGCGTCCCGGCGGCATCGACCCCTCGAAGGTCGCCGGCCGGCCCTTCCGCGAGCGCAAGCCGCCGTGGCTCAAGGTGCCCGCGCCCGGCGGTCCGACCTACCGCAACCTGAAGTCGATGATGCGCTCGGAGAACCTGAACACCGTCTGCGAGGAGGCGAACTGCCCCAACGTCGGCGAGTGCTGGGAGCGGGGCACGGCGACGTTCATGATTCTCGGCGACACCTGCACCCGCCGCTGCGGCTTCTGCAACGTGCAGACGGGGGTGCCGACCTGGAACGACCCGCTCGAGCCGGCGCGCGTCGCGCAGTCGGTCAAGCGCATGGGCCTGACCCATGCCGTGATCACCTCAGTCGACCGCGACGATCTGCCCGATTACGGGGCGAGCGCCTTCGTCGGCGTGATCCGCTCGGTCCGCGCCCAGGCGCCCGGCTGCAAGGTCGAGGTGCTGACGCCCGACTTCCGCGGCCAGGAGATGCCACTCGCCCGCGTGATCGCCGAGCGGCCCGACGTCTTCAACCACAACTGCGAGGTGGTGCCGCGTCTGTACCCGATCGCGCGCCGCGGGTCGGAGTTCGCGCGCTCTGCCCGCGTCCTGCAGCTCGCCAAGGAGATGGGCGGCGATGAGGTGATCACCAAGTCGGGGCTGATGGTCGGGCTCGGCGAGAGCTTCGACGAGATGGTCGAGACCTTCGGCATCCTCCGCCAGCACGACGTCCAGGTGCTCACCGTCGGCCAGTACCTGCGGCCGACCGAGCGCCATCTGCCGGTCGTCCGCTACTGGGAGCCGGAGGAGTTCGAGGCGCTGGAGCGCGAGGCGCGGCGGATCGGCTTCGAGTCGGTCGCCTGCGGCCCGCTGGTCCGCTCCAGCTACCACGCAGACGAGTCGGCCCGTGAGGCGGCCGCCGCGGCGGCCTGACCGGCGAGCCGTCCTGACCGGCACGAAGAGCTCCGAGCCGCGCGCCCGGCGCGTCAGGCGATCCGCTCGAGCACAGCCCCGTCTGGCCCGACCGCGACGATCGTCGGCACGATCGCGATCCCGTACTTGCGGGCCAGCTCCGGCAGTTCGCGGACGTCGAGGCTGACGAGCGGATCGACGTCATCGCCGAGGCGCCGCTCCCAGTCCCTGCACTCGCTGCAGAGCGGGTGCGTGAACTGGACGACGGTCCGCGGGCTGTCCCCGAGGCCGCCGAGGTCGGCCGGGTCGAGGTGGTCATGGTGGCGCGGCGAGATGCCGCGCAGGCGGGCGCCGAGCTTGTAGAGCTCGCAGCCGGCGCAGAATCCAGTCGCGGCGGCCAGCAGCGCGAGGGCGGCGACTATGCCGCCGAGCACGGCGCCGAGCGTCTCGGCTCCGAGCCACCAGCTGATGGCCGCGGCGGAGAGGAAGACGAGGCCGATCTGGTTTGCGAGCCGCGGCGCCCGCGAGTCCTCCAGGTCGCCCTCCCCGAAGCGGGGCTGGATCAGCTCGAAGTAGCCGACGCAGGGGAGGCAGAAGCGGCGTCCGAAGGTCAGCCCGACGGCGAGCTGGGCGGCCAGCAACGCCCAGGCGAGAGGCCACCCGAAGATGACGCCGAGCAGCGAGACGACGCCAACGACGGTCTGGTTGGCGCGCGGCGCGCGGGAGTCGATGACGTCGGTGTCGCGGTATGGATCGGCGCTTCTGCGCCGGATCGGCTCGGTGCTCACCTCTAAATCATGTCAAATCTGATCCGGATGGTGGGGATTGTGCGCGCGGGCGCTCAGCCTCGGGGGAGCGAGACGGCGAAGCGGGCGCCGCCCATTGGGGCGGAGCCGGCATGGATCTCGCCCCCGAGGCCCTCGACGATCCGCTTGACCAGGGTCAGGCCGAGGCCCGAGCCGCCGGTCGAACGTGAGGCGTCGCCGCGCCAGAACGGCTCGAAGACCTTCTCCAGCGCCTCCGGCGGAATCCCCTCGCCCTCGTCGTCGACCTCGATCGAGATGCCCTCGGCGGTGCGGTGGGCGCGGACCATGACCTCGCCGCCGGTCGGCGTGTGGCGGATCGCGTTCTGGGCCAGGTTCTGGATCACGCGGGCGACGCGCGGGGAGGTCAGCGCTGACTCGGCATCCCCGAGGTCGGCGCGCAGGCGGATGTCCTTCTCGAGCGCCGGCCCCTCGCAGAGCGCGAGCGCCGCGGAGGCGACGTCGACGAGTCGGGCCTGCGCGGTGTCGGCCTCGATCTCGCCGGCGTCGAGCTTGATCAGGTCGAAGAGGTCGTCGGTCAGCGCCGTCAGCGAGGCGAGCGACTTGCCCATCTCGGCCAGGTAGCGGTCGCGCTCGGGGCCCGGCGGCACGACGCCGTCCTCGATCGCCTCGATCATCGCCCGCAGGCTGGCGAGCGGCGTGCGGAGGTCGTGCGAGGCGGCGGTGATCATCTCCAGGCGATGTGCCTCCAGCGCCCGCTCGCGCTCGACCGAGGCCTGCAGCCGGACCGCCATGTCGTCGAGCGCGCGGGCGAGGTCGGTGAGCTCGGGCTCGGCCTCGATCGGGCCGGTGCGGGCGGTGAGGTCACCGTCGCCAAGCCGGCGCGCGGTGGCGGCGAGGCGGTCGACGGCATCCGTCGTGCTGCGCGTCAGCGCGAAGGCGGCGCCGGCGCCGGCCGCGGCCGAGTAGAGCAGCAGGATCGCGAGGTGGGTCGAATCCGATCCGTCCAGATACATGCGCCAGGCGAGGATCATCAGGTTGGCGAGGCCGACGGCGCTGGCGAGGAAGACGACGCCGAGCGTGCGGCGGCGGATCGAGGCGCCGGAGAGCAAGCGCGCGGCGAGAGCGGCGGCGACCACCGAGAGGATCAGCGCCGGCACGAGCGAGAGGGCGAGCGAGGCGAGGTCCTCGCCGGCCATGCCCCAGATCGCGGCGAGCACGAGGGTCGCAACCGCGCCGACACCCGTGACGACCGCGGCGATCGCGGCGGGCTGCAGGCGGTGCAGGACTGCGCTTCGCCCGCTCACGGCTCGAACCTGTAGCCGGCGCCGCGCACGGTCACGATCCGCTTCGGATCTGAGGGATCCTCCTCGATCTTCTCGCGCAGGCGGCGGACGTGGACGGTGACGGTCGCCGCATCGCCGTCGAAGGAGATGTCCCAGAGCGCGTCGAGCAGGTCCTCGCGGCTGAAGACGCGACGTGGGTTGGTCGCGAAGTAGTGCAGCAGGTCGAACTCACGCGGGGCGAGGGCGAGCACCTCGTCGGCGAGCTTCGCCTCGCGGGCGACCGGATCGACGGTGAGATCGCCGAAGCTGAGGACGGCGTCCCCGGCGCTGCCGTTGCCGTTCGCCCCCGCCTCCGCCTGCCCGGCTGTGCGGCGCAGGACGGCGTGCACGCGAGCGACGAGCTCGCGCGGAGAGAACGGCTTGGCGACGTAGTCGTCGGCGCCGAGGTCGAGTCCCGCGATCCGGTCGTCGATGCCGCCGCGGGCTGTGAGCACGATCACCGAGCTCGACGTCGTCGCCCGCGCGCGCCGCAGGACCTCGAGCCCGTCGACGCGGGGCAGCATCAGGTCGAGCACGATCAGGTCGGGAGCGGCGGTCAGCGCCCGGATCGCGGCCTGGCCGTCGCCGACCGCGGTCACACGGAAGCCCTCGCGCTCGAGATAACGGGCGACGACCTCGCGCACCATGCGCTCGTCGTCGACGACGAGGATGTGGGCCGTGCCTGACATCTGCCTCCGAGGTTGGTGTGGCGAGATTACGGACCCGTTACGGCCGCCGCCGTTCGCGGGCGCCGGGCGCAGCCGCTCGCCCCGGATGACCAATCTAGGCTTGCGGGCCCGTGGTGCCGATGAAGGACAACGTCGTCCGCGGCCGTTTCCCCTGGGTGACGGTCGCGCTGATCGTCGTCAACCTGGCCGTCTTCGGCCTGCAGTTGCTGCAGCCCGCCGACCGCTCCAACTCGCTGCAGCTCGCCCGCTCGGGGATCTCCGAGCGCCAGCAGGCGCTGCTCGAGTACGGCGCGATCCCGTACCGGATCACCCACCCGGGCAGCGACTGCGGCGTCGCCTACGCACACGGGACGCAGCAGGTGATCTGCAACGGCGCGCCGCGCGCCGATGTCTTCCCGCAGCTCGGTTACCCGAGCGACCTCAACACGGCGCCCTGGTGGACGACGCTGCTCACGTCGATGTTCATGCACGCCGGGATCATCCACATCGTCCTCAACCTGGGCCTGCTGTGGATCTTCGGCAACGCCGTCGAGGATCGCCTCGGCCACGCGCGCTTCCTCGGCTTCTACCTGCTCGCGGGGCTCCTCACGACCTACGCGCAGGCCCTGATCGACATGGACTCGACCACTCCGATGGTCGGTTCGAGCGGCGCCGTCGCCGCTGTGCTCGGCCTCTATCTGATGTTGCACCCGCGCTCGAAGGTACTTTGGTTCGTCCTGATCCCTCTCTTCTTCACCTTCGTCGAGATCCCCTCGGTGCTGCTCATCGGCGCCTGGCTCGGGATCCAGTTCATCCCCGGCATCGGGCAGCTCTTTGGGACCGAGCTGTCGGCCGGCGCCGGCGTGCCGTACATCGCCCACGTCGCGGGGCTGCTCTTCGGGCTCGCGGTCGGCTGGTGGATGCTCCGCCGCGGGGATCACTCGGCCGAGCTCGGCGAGGCAGTCCCGGGATGATCACCTGATGGAGTCGGGTCTGCGCGGAATCCTCTTGGGCCTCGGCGTCGCTCTTCGTGCTCGCCTTCGGCGGGCTGACGATCTCGGCGCTGGCGACGGCGACGCTCAACTTCGCCTCGCTGCTCGCCTTCGGGCTCTCGTTCCTGATCCTCGGCGTCGCCCTCTTCGGACTGATCGGCGCGATCCGCAATCCGCCGGACGAGGATCGCTGAGGCGAGGATCAGCCGCCGGGGGGCGGCGCGCCCGTAGCGCCGGCCGCGCCCGCGGCGCCGGCGGCCGCGCTCGGCGGCTGCACGTCGAGCAGGTCGACGACGAAGACGAGCGCCGCGTTCGGCTTGATCGTCGGCGGCTGGCCCTGGGCGCCGTAGGCGTCCTTGGCAGGGATGATCAGCTCGCGGCGACCGCCAACCTTCATTCCGACGATGCCCTCGTCCCAGCCCTTGATCACCTGGCCGGCGCCGAGCTGGAACGGGAACGGCTGCCCCCGATCCCAGGAGGCATCGAACTGCTTGCCGTCGTCATAGGTGACGCCGACGTACTGGACCGTGACCTGATCGCTGGGCTCGGCTGTGGCGCCGTCGCCGACGACGATGTCCTTCGTCTGCAGGTTCTTCGGCGGCGGGCCGCTGGGCACGTCGACGACCGGCTTTGTCGAGAGGTCGGTGTTCGAGTCGGAGCCGCCGCGGGCGAAGAGGACGACGGCGACGATCACGCCGAGCACGGCCAGCGAGCCGACCAGCGCGAGGATCTTCTTCTGGCGCCGATCGGTGGCGGCGGCCTCGACCGGGTCGGCCGTGACGGGAGCGGTCGCGCCGGACTCGGCAGTTGGCTCAGCCCCAGCCTCAGGCCCGTCCTCCGCATCGACCTCGTCGCTGCGATCAGTCCTGGGCGGTGCGCCTGCCGGCGCCGGCTGGCGCCGCTTGCTCTTCTTCCCTCTCGCCATCGGCCGGGAACTCTCTCACAACCGGCGCGTGGGCCGTCGCGGCCGGCTGGCTAGGTGCCCTCCCGCACCGAGGCCGGAGCGCGCCGCTCCCACGCGTCCTCGAGCAGCTCGGCGAGCAGTGCCTCCTCGACGTCGGGCAGGGAAACCGCCACGGCGCTCAGCTTCCTTCCCCACCAGCGCTCCGCGCACGAGTCCGGGTTGGCCTGCGTCGCGGTCAGGATGCCGGGCTCGTCGAGCATCACATTCATGTGCGTCTCGTCCCAGAGCGTCGCGAAGATCTTGCCCCCGACGCGGAACGACGGCTTGCCGTGATGGTCCTGCTCGACCGTTCCCGACAGCGCGAGCGCCAGCTTGCGGGCCTTTTCGGGAGTAAGCATCCGACCTACAATCTAGGTCCCTGGGGCCATAGCTCAGTTGGGAGAGCGCGAGGTTTGCAACTTCGAGGTCGCCGGTTCGATCCCGGCTGGCTCCATCGCTTCAGATCGCCCGGCGCTCGAGGTTGGGATTTTCCTCGGCATGCGAGGTGGATCCCAACCTCGACCGATTTTTGTCAGCGCGCCTCGCGGAACGCCGATGAATTTTCGCGAGCGGGTAGGTCTCTACCGATATGAGCAACAGAAGAGTGATTCTCAAGATGGTCATGTCCCTCGACGGTTTTGTCACCAGCCCCGACGGGACCCATGAATGGATGTTCGAGTGGTTCGGCGACGACTCGAGCGAGTGGAACCGCCGCGCGCTCGACGAGGCCGGCGTCCACGCGATGGGCCGCCGCAGCTACGAGATCATGGGTCCGCACTGGGCCGCGTCCGAGGGGCCGATCGCGACCGCGATGAACGAGAAGCCGAAGGCTGTCTTCTCCCACACCCTGCAGAAGGCGGAATGGGGGCCGGCCGAGATCTTCGGCGGGGATCTGCGCGCGGCGATCGCGGACCTGAAGGCTCGGGACGACGAAGGGACGATCCTGGTCCACGGCGGCCCCGACTTCGCCAGGTCGCTGACCCGCCTGGGCCTCGTCGACGAATACCAGCTGACGACGGTCCCGATTGCGATCGGCGCGGGTCAGAGCCCATTCGCCGAGCTGGAAGAGCACCTGAAGCTGGACGTCGTCGAAGAGGAGCGCTTCCGGAGCGGAGCCCTCGCGCAGATCCTGGTGCCCGCATGAACGCCTCCCACCCCGGGCCAACCGAGCCCCGAGCCTCTGACTCTGTGCGAGGATGGCCGCGGGGCTTCATCCACGGTCCGAGTAGGAGAGGGAATGAGCAGCACCGAGACTGCCCCGGCGGACGCGCCTGAGACGCCCGCCGAGCTTGCGCAGAGCGGCGCCGACCCGCGCTCGGCGCGGGCCAAGGTCTCCGACCTCGAGGTCGTCGAGCACTACTTCAACTGGGCCTGGGACGCGCTCGAGTTCCCCGATGACATCCGCGAGGTCTTCTGGATGCCGTATCGCGAGGTCACGGTGCAGATCCCGATCAAGTGCGTCGACGGCAAGACGCACGTCTACAAGGGCTACCGGATCCAGCACAACGCGGCCCGCGGCCCATACAAGGGCGGCATCCGGTTCCACTCCGAGGTCGACATCGACGAGGTCCGGGCGCTCGCCTCGATGATGACCTGGAAGACGGCGATCGCCGGCGTCCCGTTCGGCGGCGCCAAGGGCGGCGTCAACGCGCCCGCCGACGAGATGGCGGCCGAGGACGTGCAGAAGGTGGCGCGCTCGTTCATGGACAAGATCGACAAGATCCTCGGCCCGACGCGCGACATCCCCGCCCCGGACGTCAACACCAACGCCCAGGTGATGGCCTGGATGATGGACGAGTACGGGAAGCTGCACGGCCACACACCGGCGATCGTGACCGGCAAGCCGATCGCACTCGAGGGCTCGCTCGGCCGCGAGGCGGCGACCGGGCGTGGCTGCGTCTACATGTTCCGCGAGGCGGCGATGGGCCTCAACCTCGTGCCCCGCGAGACGAGCTTCGTCGTCCAGGGCTACGGCAACGTCGGTTCGCACATCGCCCGCATCATGCAGAGCCTCGGAGCGAAAATGGTCGGTGTCTCCGACGCCTTTGGCGCCCTCCGCAACGACGAGGGCATCGATGCCGAGGCGCTCGAAAAGCACATGCACCGGGACGGCGGCAAGCTCGCCGAGTTCCCGGGCGCCGAGCTGATCACGGCAGGCGACCTCTACGAGATCCCCTGCGACGTCTTCTTCCCCGCAGCGCTCGGCGGCATGATCCACGAGGACAACGCCGACCTGATGCAGTGCAAGATGATCGTCGAGGGCGCCAACAACCCGACGAGCTTCACCGCCGACGAGATGCTGCGCGAGAAGGGCGTCTTCATCGTTCCCGACCTGATGGCGAACGCGGGCGGCGTCGTCGCCTCCTACTTCGAGTGGGTGCAGAACCTGCAGCACTTCCGCTGGGACGAGCGCGAGGTCAACGACAAGCTCGGCGCGGTCATGCGGCGCGCCTACCGAGACGTCGCCCGGCGGGCCGAGGAGGAGGACCTCGACCTGCGGCGGACGGCATTCAAGATCGGGATCGAGCGCGTCGTTGAGGCCAGCCGCACGCGCGGCTACATCAGCTGAGCGCGCGGCAGCCCGGCGCGAGCGCGACTAGGTGGAATCACCATCTAGGCTGGCTCCGTGGTCCTCTACACCTGCCAGGTCGGCAAGCGCTATGGCGATCTGCCTGCGCCGATCGCCCATCCCTGCGGGCGTGCCGCGAAGGCGCTCGACGACGCGGGGCTCGACTACGAGCACAAGACGGTCAAGGGCGGCACGATGATGTTCTGGACGTGGCCCTCGCGCGCTCACGATCGCGCCGAGGTCGAACGGCTCAGCGGTCAGCGCGCCGTGCCGATTCTCGTCCTCGACGACGGCGACGTCGTCACCGGCTCGGGCGCGATCGTCGACTGGGCGAAGAGCCAGGCTGCGGTCTAGCGCCGCGGTCCTGAGCGGCTCAGTCGTCGTCGAAGTCGAAGTCCTTGGGCTCGCCCTGCTCGAACCAGAGGCGATCGCCCTCGGGGGTGTCCTGAAGGAAGTCGGGGGTCTCGTTGAGGAGGTCCTCGTCCTCGTCCTCGAGCTCGTCCTCCTCCTCGTCGTCGGCCTCGAACTCGTCGCTCGAGCCGGTCGGCGGCTCGGGCTCACCCTCCGGCACCGCATCCATCTCGGTGCTGGTCGAGCCCTCGACCTCGCCCTCGGCCTCCTCGATGTCGAGCTCCAGGTCGAGGTCGCCGAAGTCCTCGTCGCCCTCGAAGATCGCCGACTCGGGCGGCTCCGGCGGCTGCGAAGCCTCCGGCGCAGCTTCCGCCTCGTCCGTGGCCGAAGCCTGCTCGGCGGGATCGGGCACCGCGTCATGCGGGATCGTGTCGCCGAGGTCCGGATGCTCGTGGCGGGCGCGCTCCGCGGGCGAGACTTCGTCGGCCTCACCCGTCGGCGGTGAGTCGGGGGCGGGCGCCTCGGGCTGCTCCATGCTCTCGGGCTCGGGCTCGGGCTCGCGGGCGGGTGCAGCGGGCTGCTCGGTTGCTGGGGCCTCGACCACGTCCTCAAGCGAGGCGAGCCAGTCCTCCTCCTTGGTCTCCGGCCCGGCCTCGACGTCGAAGATCCCGGGAACCTCGCTCTCCTCCTCGCCCGTATCCGGCGCTGCCGGCGCGGGGGCGCTCGCGCTCTCCACGCGGGTCTCGGCCTCGGAGTCGGGCGCTGTGCCCGTCGGCAGGTTCCTCGGAGGTGTCGAACTCCGGGTCGCCCGGTCGCGCCGCAGGCCCGAAGGCCTCGTTCTCGAGCCGCTCGAGATCGTCGCTGTCGGCGCCGTGCGCGCGCTTCAGCTCGAGATGCTCACGGATGGCGTCGTCGAGGATTCCCATGGCTCCGTTGAAGGGTTACAGATGGTGCGCGTAGCTTGTCAAGCCGATACCCCGCTGCCATTTCGCCGTGCAACGGCTTTCCCCTGCGCCGTGCGTGAGCCGGGCGCACCGCTGCGCGCAGTCTGCGGCCACCTCAGCTGCCGCCCGCCACCACGACGCGGTTCTTGCCCGTCCGCTTCGCCTCGTACAGCGCCGCATCGGCCGCTGCGATCAGGGCGCGCGGATCGCCGCCGTCGGCGGGCATCGTCGCCACGCCGATGCTTGCTGTGACGTGCATCGGGGCGTTGCCCTCCACCCCATCGACCTGCGGTCGTCTCGATCCGCTCGCGAACGCGCTCGGCGACCTCGGCGGCGCCGGCCTTCGGCGTCTCGGGCAGCGCCAGCACGAACTCCTCGCCGCCGTAGCGCGCCGCCTCGTCGACGCCGCGCGACTCGAGCCGCAGCACCTGGCCGAGCGTGCGCAGGACCGCATCACCCTGCAGGTGCCCGTACGTGTCGTTGACCTGCTTGAAGTTGTCGATGTCGAGCAGGACCAGCGAGAGCTCACCGCCGAAGCGCCCGAGCCGCTGCGCCTCGAGCTCCATCCACCCGCGGAAGTGGCGGTTGTTCGACAGCCCGGTGAGCTCGTCGGTGACGGCCTGCTCGGCGACCTGCTCGTGCAGGCCGATGTTCTCGACCGAGACCGAGGCCTGCCCGATCAGATACCTGAGCACCTCCTTCTCGTTCGCGTCGAAGGGCTTGCCGGAGCGCGCGATCGCCATCGCCCCGTCGATCCGCTCCTCGCCGGCGCGGATCAGCGGGTGGGCAATCGCCTGCAGCTTGCCCTCGCTGCGCCCGACCGGGGCGCCCTCGGCGATCGAGGCGCGCGCCGCCTCGCGCAGGAGGCGCTGATAGCGATCGCGCCCCTCCCCCGCGCTCGCCTCGGGCACGTCGTGGCCGGCGAGCAGCACCTCGCCGGCGTCGGCCTGGGCGGCGGCGAGCGCCGTCTCGATCACGATCTCGAGCAGCGCCGAGCGGTCGAGCCCGGCGGCGAACGCCTCGCCGATCCGCCGCACCGACTGGTCGAGCTCCTCGCGCTGACGCTGCAGCTGCCTCATCTGGTCGCTCAGCCGCTCGCTCATCAGGTTGAACTCGCGCGCCAGGCCGGCGAGCTCGTCGTTGCCCTCGACCGGCACCTCGCCGCTGAAGTCGCCGCCGCCGATCCGCTTCGCCGCGGCGAGCATCGAGGCGATCTGACCCTGGAGCATGCGCAGCACGAAGAAGATGAAGGCGCTCGCCAGGGCGAAGAAGCCGAGGAGGATCAACGCCACGGTCGGGGCGCGGGCGACGAAGCCCTCGCCGGCCGCGGTCGTCAGCACGAGGCGCGACCCTGCCGGGGCGCCGTCGAGCGCCAGCGCTGCGGCCCGCACGGTGTCGCTCTTGACGTCGATCGTGACGCCGCCGGAGTCCGAGGGCAGCTCGGCATCGCCCAGGTTGATCGTCGTCGCGACCGGACCGGAGGCGTCGACGACGCTCGCGCCCACGCCGGTCAGCCTGTGGACCTGGTGCACGTACTGCCCGGCGCCGAGCGCGGCGACCTCGATCTCGCCGATCCGTCCCGAGCCGGTCTGCTGCAGCGGCCGGCGGCTGCGGGCGAGCGCGTCACGCGGCCCGGCGGCCGCGAGCTTCTTGCCATCCGCGTCGTAGAAGGTGACGGCGACGACGTGCGGGTCGTCGAGCGCCCCCTGGGCGACCTTCTGCAGGTAGTCGGGGTTTGGAGCCGTGATCGCGGCGACGACGTCCGGCATCCCGGCGAGCTTGTTGACCTCCTTGGGCGCCGCGTGCAGGGCCTCGTCGTAGAGCTCCTGCGCCGTCGCCAGCCCGCCGGCGAGGCGCGCGTCGGCCTTGCCGTCTGACGA
The DNA here is from genome assembly GCA_963774395.1 of uncultured Solirubrobacterales bacterium. Classification (GTDB taxonomy): domain Bacteria; phylum Actinomycetota; class Thermoleophilia; order Solirubrobacterales; family 70-9; genus CAXMST01. Next base: position 489,365 of record CAVZET010000005.1, read on the forward strand.
GTCCGCGGTCACCTGAATGACCAGCACGGCGACGGCGATCATGGGGACAACCACGATCGCGACGAAGAACACCGTGAGTCGGCCGCGAAAGCTCATGCTGGGAATCCCGGCCGTTCTTGGCCGGGCTTCGACTCCTTTCGGTGCCGAGCCCGGTTTCCCGGCCCTGGCAAGCATCTTTGCGCCTTGCGAACGGCGAGCGCCGGCCGCGCACGGCCGTGGCAGGCGGCTATCCTTGCGATTCGCCGCCGCAAGGCGGCCCGGCGCGGGTCAAGCCCGCGACACGGGGCTGTAGCTCAGTTGGGAGAGCGCCTGGATCGCACCCAGGAGGTCGTCGGTTCGAGCCCGATCAGCTCCATAGCGAACCCGCATCCCAGCGATCCTTCCGCCGCTGGATGCGGACGAGACCGGCCACGGCCATGGTGGTGCCCATTGGTGCCCAATAGGACCAGCCAGCGTCGGCGGTCAGCTTCTGGCCTGAAAGGGAAACTGAGCCCGTCAGATACTCCAAGGCGCGAAGCGCGACCCGGCGCAACCCCTTAACCGCGACGGCCCGCCGATAAGGCGGGCCGTTGATGCGGCCGGGGCGCTACCCCGGGCGCAACTGCCAACTGATGCTTTGAAGCTTTACATGCCGACGGGCGGGCTGCCAACACCGCCCTCGGCAAGTCGGCGGAGCGCGGGGGACTCGAACCCCAACCGAGAGCTATCCCGCTCGCGTCAGTTGGCAGCTGCGCGCGGCACCTTGCCGCTTCACACTCCGCAACCCGGAGTGAGCCAGCCCGGGTTCCACGGAGACCGGTTTAGTGTCGGATTGCGCGACTTCCGACACTCATGCATCCCCCGCTGGGAGGAGGTTCCGCGGTACCGGAACCGCCCTCCATGGTGCGTGTCGCGCAGCAGCACCCGGCGTGCAGGCTGACTGCTTTCTCGCCCGCTGAGGTCAGCGTGGCGATATAGGGTGCAGGCGGTGAACGACGCCCCTGAAACGCCATCTGACCAGACGTCTGCTCCTGAGAGGGGGAGCGCGATGAATCAGAGCGCCCTGATCAACGGGTTTGGGGTTCTCTTTGTGATCTTGAACGCGTTCGGATTGGGCCTCAGGCTTTCGGTCGGCAAGTTGCTGGCAGAGGCCTTTGCCCATTGGAAGATCGCCGTGTGGGTGTTGGTGATCAATTTCGTCGTCATCCCGCTTCTGTTCATCGGCTATTTGCTGACGGTGGCCTCGTCCATTCCTGACGAGATCAAGGTCGGGTTCTGTGTCGCGGCCTTGTGTGCAGGCATGCCTTTCGCTCCAATCCTCGCGGGGTTAGCCAAGGCGGATGTCAGCATCGCCACCACGCTGTTGGTGGTCTTGACTGTCGGAACGATTATCGCCCTCCCGATAGGTTTGCCCCTCGCCGTCGATGCGGTTGACGCGCACCTCAAGACCTCGGCCTGGGATGTTGCTTGGCCGCTTCTGACCTTCTTGCTCCTGCCGCTGGTTCTCGGGTGCGGCTTCAGGCTGTGGTGGGCCGACCTGACGCCGCCATTGACCGAGTGGGTTACCCGGGTTGCAATTTTGTGCCTGCTCTTCAATCTCAACTTCACGCTGGTTGCGTATTGGGATTTGTTCGAGAAGGAGTGGGGCACCGAGAGCTACATCGCGGCCCTTGCCGGCCCATTCATCTGCCTCGGGTGTGGCTACCTCCTCGTTTCCGGTCTTCGAGTCAAAGAGGTGGGAATCAGGCATGCGACCGAGGCGACCACGGCGGTACGCAACATCGCTCCGATGCTTCTGATGATGATTTATCCCTTTGCAGCCGACCCGCTGGTCACGGTGTCCATCACGATCATCAACACCGTCGGCATCACGATCGTCCTCCTATTCGTCCTGATGTGGAGGCGCTCTGCTTCGCCATTGGACACGCCGGCAACAACCTGAGCGCTCGCGAGGATCAGGGGCTCTCCGCTCCCCTGTCACCCGTCAGAAGGCCCAGAGCCTGCTCGGGGCTCAGTGCTGCTTTGAGGCACAAGCGCTAGCGACATGAGGTCCAGCCGGCGCGGCATTGGGCACTGCCCCCCCCCCACTCTGGTGCCCAGATCCACCGTCATCCACGGCAATCTGTTGAGCCAGGCCGGGTTTGACGGAGACCTCGAGACCAGGGCGATTACGTCCTGGCGAGAGGAGAACCTCCGCCGATGCCAAGAGGAAAGAAGTACCCCGAAGAGCTCCGCGAGCGAGCGGTCCGGCTCGTGTTCGAGTCGAAGCGGCCGATAGCGCACGTCGCCCACGATCTCGGGGTCGGTCCCGAGTCGCTGCGCAAGTGGGTGCGCCAGGCCGAGGCCGACGAGGGCCTGCGCAAGGAGATCCTCTCCAGCGGCGAGCGCGAGGAGCTGAAGAGCCTGCGCGCCGAGAACCGCGAGCTGCGCCGGGCCAACGAGATCCTCAAGAGCGCCTCGGTTTTTTTCGCGACCGAGCTCGACCCACGCCGACCGAAGTGAGCGCCTACATCGACGCGCACCGCGACCGCTTCGGGGTCGAGCCGATCTGCCGGACCCTCGGGGTCTCGGCGTCGGCCTACTACCAGCGAGCCACAGGCGAGCGCTCGCCGAGAGCGATCGAGGACGGGCGCCTGCTCGAGGTGATCCGCACCACCCACGAGCGCAACTACTCCGCCTACGGCTACCGGCGCACCTGGAAGGCGATGCTTCGCGCCGGCGAGCAGGTCCCGCGCTGCCGCGTGCAGCGGCTGATGCGCGAGGCCGGGATCGTCGGCGCCAAGCGCCGCGGCAAGGCGCCCCGCACGACCAAGCCGGATCCCGACGGGCATCGCAAGCCCGATCTGGTCGAGCGCAAGTTCACGGCCGAGGGGCCGAACCGTCTTTGGGTCGCCGATCTCACCTTCCTCAGATCGTGGGAGGGCTGGAGCTACCTGGCCTTCGTGATCGACGTCTGGAGCCGGATGATCGTCGGCTGGCAGCTCGCCTCCCACATGCGAACCGACCTCGTCCTCGACGCGCTGCGGATGGCGCTCGGCACGCGCAGAGGCGGCGCCGACGTCGCCTTGGTCCACCACTCCGATCGCGGCTCCCAATACACCTCGATCGACTTCACCCAGGAGCTCACCGACCACGGCGTCCTGGCTTCGGTCGGGTCGGTCGGCGACGCCTATGACAACGCGATGGCCGAGAGCTTCGTCGACTCGTTCAAAACAGAGCTCGTCCGAGACCGGGTATTTCAGAGCCGCTCACAGCTCGAGCTCGCCGTCGTCGAATACATCTCGTGGTTCAACAACGACCGCCTGCACGAGTCGCTCGGCGACATCCCGCCGGCGGAGTTCGAGGCCCTGCGCCTCGATCGGCCGCCGCCGGGCTCCACTCGCCCTACGGGCTCGCTGCGCCCGGCGGCACCGAGGCAACTAGGCTGATTGATGGACGATTGGAAACCAACTAAACCGGTCTCCGTGGAACCCGGGCTGGCTCATGTGGCTATCCGCGACGGCACGCGGGGCGAGGTGGCGCTCCACAAACCGCTTGCTAGAGCCGGAATCCTCGATTGTGGTACTTGAGCACCTTCCCGCATCGCACCCAGGAGGTCGTCGGTTCGAGCCCGATCAGCTCCATCGCCGTTACCCCGCATGGGAGGTGGGGATGCCCGGCCCCTCAGCCAGCGGTTTGTCCGTCTCTCGTCACGGCCGCAAACGCCGCTGGTGCCCATAGGTGCCCATTGAGAGATCGTGATCGGCGCACACAAAGGCGGCCCTGTGAACTCACCCTCAGTGCTGCTTGTGCCTCGAAGGCAAACTGCTTGCCGCAGACCGCGAACGTCCCGCAACCGTTGCTATGAGCCGGTTCCCGGGACGTTCGCTCCTCCTGCCGCCGCGATGTCCCTTCGCGCGAAAAGCACGCCAACCCTGAGTCAGCGAGGCGGGCCGAAGTCCTCGGTCCTTTCGACTCCGTAGTGAGCCTTCCAAGCCTGCGTCAACTCTTGGGCCTCGCTGCGGCCAAGAAACAGCTGGGTGAACTCGGCGAGACATTCGGTCCAGACCGCGTCGAGGTGGATGGCGTTTACGCCGTCGATCTCGTGGACGAGAAAGAGTTGCTGAGCGAAGAGCCAACTCGAGGCGAACCCCACCATCACGAAGGGATCTGTCGGGACCTCGGCCTCCCCCTGACCTGTAGGGACGAACGGAAGCCCAAGGGCGGTGTGATGAACACATTGGCTGAGCCACTTGTGGACGACTCGGTCGATGCGATCCAGGAGCGCCTCCTCTCCGCCGGCGAAGCGCGCGTAGAAGGCGCGTCGTTCGTCCGCTGCCCTTTCCAGGCGGGTTACGACCTTCCTCAAGCCGGCAGGCTTCCCGCCACCGGCTCCATCCTTCCCGGGGTCCCACCAGTTGGCCGCTGCCGTAGGTCCGAACTCCTCTCGCAGCGAGGTCGCGTTCTGCCTTGCCTCATCACTCACCACGAAGGGCGGGGCGATCGCGAAGCCGGTCTCTTTGCGTAGAGCTTCTTGGTGCAGACCGATCGCATCGCGCTGCCGGAGGAATCGCGCGACGAGCCAGTCCGAGTCGTCCTGGTTCAAAGCCAGCCAATGGGCGACAGCGACATCCTCGAACAGCGCACGCCCGAGCATTGCCGCCTGAACGGCCAGGGATTGCCGAAGCAACGTGCAGATGCCAGCGAAGGTGCGGGTCGACCGGACGATAGTGGCCGTGAGTAGGCCTCTGAAATCGTTGGGCCAGGTGTACGTCGCCCCCTCGGTGAACCTCAGCAGCACCTCCATCCGCGTTAGCAGCTGGGCTCGCGACACGCCGTGATCGATGACGGTGTCTAGGTAGGCGGCCGTTTCCGCGGAGGTCATCTCTCTGAAGCCCTGAGGCATGTGTTCGTGATTGGAGCGCCCCTGTCGGACGGTCTCTGCCGAGCGGCGCTCTTCGCGCAAAGGAACACTCGGGCCTAGTCCGAGATCCGCCGGTTACGTAACCGGAACGTGCTCCTCGAGGAAGGCGAGCTGATCGGTGACGACCCGTTCGAACTCTTCGCCTATGTAGATGTCGAAATGCCCGACGGGGTAGCGCCGGACCTCGCCGCGAGGGGCCTTAGCCGCATGGCGGAGTGTCGCCTCGGCGGGAGCAACGCTGTCGGTGTCGCAGACGCAGAACAGGATGGGACAGCGAACCTTCTTCGCGAGCCTTCCGGGGGCGTCGAGCGGGATCTCGACGGCGATGCGGGCTGGAACGTCGTTTCGGAAGTCCTCCTCACTCAGGCCGGACGCTTCCAGCAATCTGAGGGAGCCTTCGATTACGTCCGGCGCATGCATGAGGCCGGTTTCGCCGGGCCGTGCGGCGACCTTGACGCGAACAGGCGGACGGCCCATGGCACGGGCGAGCTGGTCCTTGGCGTATGCGGAGGCAAGTCGCGCCGAGCCGGCGGGTGAGATCTGGCGCGCGGACGCAAGCCCATCGGTGAACGGGCACTGAGCGATCGCGGCAACGACACCTCCGTCGCCCGCAGCGGAGGCGATCGCGTGCCCGCCGCCGAACGAGGTTCCCCAGAGGACGACGCGGCTCGGATCAACCTCCTCCAGCGAGCGGGCAAACTCGATCGCAGCCCGCCAGTCTGAGCGTTGGCGCTTGATGCTCAAGAGTTCCCGCGGCTCGCCCTCACTCTCGCCGAAATGCCGATAGTCGAAGACCAAGCAGGCGTAGCCCTTGGCCTGGAAGCGCTCGGCGAACCCCGAAAGGCGCAGAGCCTTGACGGCACCAAGGCCATGCGCCATCACGATGATGGGCGGCCTTGCCTCTGGGGAGGTTTGGTCTGGCATGTAGAGCCAGGCGTGGCAACGCGCGTCGCCGGACCGGAAGTACAGCGCGCTCCTCTCGGCGGGCTCGTCAGGCACCGGCGCATCCTATGCAGCGCGCGTTACAGGAGCACCCGCTTCCTTACGCGAGTGCTGCTTTGAGGCAATTCCACCTCTAAACGGAGTGCGCGGGCGGCTTGGACCTCGGTCGGTTTCTCTTTCAGTCAGAAGAGCTAGCGACATGAGGTCGAGCCGGCACGGCATTCTCCGGCAGCGGCATTGGGCACTGACACCACTCTGGTGCCCAAATCCACCGACATCCACGGCAATCCGTGGCTATCCGCGGCGGCTCGCGGGGCGAGGTGGCGCTCCACAAACCGCTTGCTAGAGCCGGAATCCTCGATTGTGGTCCCGGACCGTCCCGCATCGCACCCAGGAGGTCGTCGGTTCGAGCCCGATCAGCTCCACTTCCTGAAGACCGCATGGGGATGCGAGAGCGCAGGCTCGACGCCCCCAGTGCCTTGCCTTCCGAAGACGGCGGGACCGTCCTACGCCGGCACGCTCGACTCAGGCCAGGCTCCGGTACGGATTCGCTCGTAGAGGGTGTCTGGCGCAAGGTCTGCCCCTCCGGGCCAGACAATCGTGCCGCTCTCCTCGTCCACCGCCACTTCAGCGAAGCCCTGCTCAGTGCGCGCTCGGTCGAACACCGGCCCCCGCATCCGGCTGAGGATCTCGACCTCGCCCTTGAGACCATCGGCGAACACCAGCGCGACGACGCCGTGGCTGCGCACGTCGACCTTGATGATGTCTGGTGTGAGGCTGCTCATCTGAGTGGCGCGATCGGCCTAAGTGTCTCACCAGCTCGCGCTCGGCGCCAGTTTTCTTCCAGCTCCGGCTGGTGTAGTTCTGCCCAACCGAGGACGAGGCGCAGCTCGCGGCGGCCAAGCGTGCTGTCCATCACTTCGAGGTTGTCGATCCGTACCTTCGCCTCGCCGTCCCCGTGGCGAGCATGAAAATGCGGGTGACCGTGGTCATCGAAGTACATCGTGATCGCGATGCCGAGGAAGCGGCTGATGGTCGGCATGCGGACATCCTGAAGGTGGTTCCGGCGGGCTCATCTGATTGGGCACCAGGATTGGTCTGGTGCCCAAATCGAGAGGGATCGTCGCCCATCGGGTTCCATCCAGGCGGCCAGGTGACCGTGGACAACGGGCAATGAGCCGCATTGCCAAGCGGTTTCGTGCCCGAACGCGAGTCCATTGCCGCCCCGCATCGCACCCAGGAGGTCGTCGGTTCGAGCCCGATCAGCTCCATTTGGAGAACGCCTGCCAGGTGCCGGGCAGATCTCCACATCTGGGTGGAAACCAAGTCGCTCTCCGCTGAGACCACGTCACCCAGAGATGCGGGATGATCCCTAAATGGTGTTGTCAGGTACGTCACGCTGGTGGCGCCGTGCGAGGGACGGGGCAACAACTCCTCGCGAACGTAACGGCCGGGCCTGGACAGGAGTCAAGTGCTGATGGATCGGCCCAAGTTCGGCTACGCCGAATGCGAGGGCAACGAACTCGCCTACGCGACCTTCGGCTCGGCCCAACACGACCTGCTGTATGTCCCCGTGCACTTCGGCAGCTTCGATGTGCTCTTCGACGAGCCAGCCCTGAGCCGACTCGTCCTGCCGATGTCGAGATATGTCCGAATCATCGCCTTCGACAGTCGTGGCATCGGGATGTCCTCACATGCCTCCCCGGCACCCGTGGAGGACCAGGTGGCCGATGTCGAGGCTGTCCTCGACGCCGCTGGTTCGACCCGGGCCGCGTTGATGGCAACGGGCCTCGGCGCTGCGATGGCGGTGATGTTCGCGGCGAGCCACCCTGCGCGCGTCTCGCACCTGATTCTGATCCACGGTCAGGCCCGAGCCAACCGTGCGGAGGGTTACGAATGGGCACTCAGCGCCGCGGAGCGCCGCTCCCGGCTGATCGAGCCCGTGCTTGCGTCCTGGGGAGACGGCGAGATGCTCGCCCGCATGTTCTACCCCGTCGCCGCCGCTGAGGACCCGCGCCTGGAAAGGTTGATGGGGCGAGCCCAAAGGCAGTCAGGCTCGCCAGCCGACGTGCGGCCGCATTGGGAGCTGAGCGAACGCATCGACGTGCGCGAGATCCTTGTCGAAGTACAGGTACCGACCCTCGCCGTCGACCGGCCGGCAGCTAAACAGTTCGACAGTCGCCACACCCGCTACCTCGCGGAGCACATCCCCAGCGCGCAGCTGCTCGAGCTTCCCGGCGGGGATATGGACCGCCGGGCGACGGCGCCGCGGAGCTCGTCGTTGCGATCGAAGAGTTCATCGCAGGCACCGACGCCCGCGCCGATACCTCCCGCTCGCTGGCGACGGTCGCCTTCACCGACATCGTCGGCTCGACCGCAAAGGCAGCCGCTCTCGGCGATACCGCCTGGCGCGAGCTGCTCGGCCGCCATGACCAACTCACCCGCGAACTGGTCGGGAGTCACAACGGCAAGCCCGTGAAGTCGACAGGTGACGGCTATCTCGCAACCTTCGACGGACCGGCTCGCGCGATCCGCTGCGTCAGCGCGCTCGCGGACCAGGTTCGGCCATTAGGGATCGAACTCAGGGCCGGCGTTCACACCGGCGAGATCGAGCTGCTCGACAACGACATCGCTGGAATTGCCGTGCACATCGGAGCCCGGATCGCGGCTCTGGCGGGCCCGGGAGAGGTGCTCGCCTCCTCGACTGTCCGCGATCTTGCCGCGGGCTCCGGCATCGAGTTTGCCGATCGCGGCCGGCACGAGCTCAAAGGCGTGCCGGACAGCTGGCAGCTGTACTCGGCAGCCAGGCATGACCGCTGACTCTCCGTCCCCCGCCCGCCCCACAGTGGGTCAAGCGTGGAAAGCGCGTCGCGACCGTCGCCGAACTGTTCCACGGCGTCTCCCGCGCGTCACATGCCCCGCGTCATCCTCGATGTGCGGAGCGTGAAGCGACGAGGCGTCGCACCCCACTGCCAATGGAGGTGGTCGAGCTAGCGCTCGGCTGCGGTTCGAGTCCGCCGCGCTCCGCCGACTTCGCCGGCGGGCGCCCTTGGCACGGGCGGCCGCCGGGCGTATTCTTCGGTCGAACCATTGGCAGTGGGCCCGGGGTAGCTACCCGGCCGTGATCACGACCCGCGGCGCGCGGGTCGTGGCGGTTAACCGGGGAGTGTCGCGACGGCGTGGAAGCGGCTACGAGAGTCCGCGGTGTTCCCGCCGCCGGGCTCAGCGGATTGGGCACCAGCCCCATCTTGGTGCCCGAATCCAGCCCAATCGCCGGTAATCGATGGGGTATCCGCACGGGAGGCTTGGCCTGAGCTCAGAACCGTGGACCGCTTGTCAGAGCCGAATCCCCGGATTCAGGCACCCAAGTCTCCCCGCATCGCACCCAGGAGGTCGTCGGTTCGAGCCCGATCAGCTCCACTCGAGGAACCCTGCGGATCCCGCCGGCAACGCCGAACGACCGCGTCAGTCTCGAAGCGGCCGGCTCATCGTCCGGGCCCCCAGCGCGGATTACTCGGCGGACACCTTCGGCCGACGGTCGATCCACGGCATCGCGTGCTCGAGCTGGGCCGCCACCTGGAGAAGAACGTCCTCGCGCAGCGTCTGCGCCGTAAGCATCACTCCGGCCGGAAGGCCGTCCTCAGTCGCCCCAAGCGGCAAGCTGATCGACGGCTGACCGGTCGAATTCGCGATCGGTGTGTAGGGCGAGACCGCGTAGAAGTCGTCGATCCATCGCTCTACGTCCGCGTAGGCCGCGTCATCGGGTGCCGGCACCCCTGCAAGCGGCGGTCCAGAGGGCGTGGTGGGAGAGAGCAGGAGATCGAAGCGATCGAGAAACGCACCCAGTTGCCGCGATTCCGCGTTCCGGATCGACTCCGCGGTCGAGAGGTCGAGTGCATCCGTCTCGCGCGCGCGACGGATGCAGGCGAGGGTTGCCGTCTCGACGTTCTCGGCACTTGCTACTCGACCTGCCATCGCACCCAGTACGGTGGCGATTGTGGCGATCAGCCATGGCCACATGGTGAGGTGGAGCGCCCGGAATGCCTCGGCATCGACGGGCGGAGGCTCTTCCTCGACGCTGTGCCCCAGTCCCTCAAGGAATCGGGCGACGCGCTCGACAGCTTCCCGTTGCTCTCCCCCTGTCTCATGTCCCCAGTACGAGCGCGTATGCACGGCGATCCTGAGCCGGCCGGGATCCTCATCCAGGCGCGATGCGAACGAGCGCGCCGGCCTCTCCACGTAGTAGTGATCGCCCGGAGCAGGTCCGCAAACCGCGTCGAGCAAGCCCGCGGCGTCCCGCACGGTGCGGCTGAGGGCGAACTCGTGCGGGAGCCCGCCCGGCGCCTCTCCGACCAGCGGCCCGATCGGCGTCCGCCCCCGCGAGGGCTTGAGCCCCACGAGCCCACACCACGCGGCCGGCACGCGGATCGAGCCGGCGCCATCGTTTCCGTGAGCGATCGGGAGAGCGCGAGCCGCAACCAGTGCGGCCGAGCCGCCGCTCGACCCCCCAGGGCTGCGGGTTGGATCCCACGGGTTGCGGGTCGGTCCGCGGAGCACGGGAGCAGTGTCGAAGTTGCCGCCGAACTCCGGGGTGGCGGTGCGAACGAGACTGAGCAGCCCCGCCGCGCGAAATCGCACGGCTATCGTCGAATCGAGCGCCGCGACCTGGCCCTCGAGCAGCCGGCTGCCGAAGTCGTAGGGGCGACCCCGTTCCCAGAGCGTGTCCTTGACACCGAACGGGACACCCGCAAACGGCCCCTCCCCCGCCGTTGCATCCTCGAATGGGCCGCTCACCACGGCATTCAACTCGGGCTCCACCTGCTCGATCGCCTCCAGCGCGGCCTGGCGTACCTCGGCGGCGCTGACCTGGCGCGCCGCAATCAGTTCCGCCAGGGCGGTGGCGTCGCAGGCCGCGTAATCGGATACGTCCATCGGGTGCCTCGGGCGTCGACTCTAGCCACTACCGCCAGGACGTCAGAAAAAGCGGCGGGCCCAGACCTACTTGACCGGTTTGCCGGCAGCGAGCAGCACGACGTACTTCTCGATCCTGCGGGCTCGCGTCTCGGGACGTTTCGCCTCCTGGACCCGGTAGAGCACCGAGTAGCGGTCGGAGCCGCTGAGCGCGGCGAAGTTCTCGCGTGCCCGCTCGTCCCTCGCCAGCGCTTCGCGTAGATCGTCGGGGACGGTCGCGGCGCGGGCGCCGGCGTAGGCCGCCTCCCAGCGCCCGTCGGCCTTGGCGGCCTCGACCTCCCGCAGGCCGGCGGGCGCCATCCTGCCCGCCTCGATCAGGGTCTGGGCCTTCTCGCGATTGATCTGCGACCAGCGACTGCCTACTCGGCGGGGCGTGAACCGCTGCAGCCAGAACTCGTCGTCGAGGCGCCGCTTCTGGCCGTCGATCCAACCGAACCGGAGCGCCTCCTCCAGCGCCTCGGCGTAGCTGACGCTCTCCCGGCCGCCGTCCTTCTTGGCGATCTGCAGCCAGGCCCCGTCGGAGCTCTCGGCCTCCCGCTCCAGCCAGTCTGCCCACTCCTCACGGGAGGCGAAGGAGACGATCGGCTGCTTGGAGACCTCGCTCACCGCGGCAAGGCTAGAGGGAGACGGCGGGGCCGCCCAGGAGAAAAGCGACACCATGGGCCGGGCGAATGGCCGACTACGACGAGATCGGAGCCAACTACTCGGAGTTCAGGCGGGAGGATCCCTTCCTGGTTCGATCGATTGCCGAGGCGCTGACAGGCTGCGAGTCGGTCGTCAATGTGGGCGCCGGCCCGGGCTCCTACGAACCGGCGGGTATCAGCGTCACCGCGGTCGAGCCGAGCGCGGTGATGCGCGCCCAGCGTCCGCCCGGGAGTGCCCCTGCAATTGCCGCCAGCGCCGAGTCTCTGCCCTTCGCGGATGACTCGTTCGACGCCGCGATGGCGGTCTTGTCGCTCCATCACTGGCATCCGAACCAGGCCCTCGGGGTCAGGGAGTTGCAGCGGGTGGGCGGCCTGGTCCTGATCGTGACCGTCGATCCTCTGGTGAGCGGAGATCTCTGGCTGAGCCAGTACTTGCCGGAAGTGGCCGAGCTCGACCGTCGGATCTTTCCCGCGCCGGCCGAGATCGCGAGCTGGCTGGGCGGCGACGTCAGCACCCAACCCCTCCTCGTGAGCCGTGACACACCGGACTGGATGTTGTTGTCTTACTGGGCTCACCCGGAGCGCATGCTCGACGCGGCAGCGCGCCGTGCAACGTCGGGGCTCGCCCGTCTCCCCACGGACGTCGTGGATCGGGCGGTCGCCGAGATCGATGCGGACCTTGTGAGCGGTGCATGGGATCGCAAGTGGGGCCATCTCAGAGGGCTCGACAGCTACGACGCCGGTCTGCGTCTGATCGTCGGAAAGTCAGTAAGATTTTTGAACCAGTAAGGGCAGATGAACCAACCAGATGATCCCCAGCTACAGGTCGTCGCTCCGTTCTGGCTCGACCGCCCCGACCTCGAGGTCGTCGAGATCGCCACCAACGCCGCGGAGCTGGGGTACGGCGGCATGTGGCTCGGGGAGATGGCCACGTTCGATGCATTCGCGCTCGCCACGGCCGTCGGCCTGCGCGCGCCGGGCCTGCACCTCACGATCGGCCCGCTCGCGGTGGGCGTGCGCAGCCCCGTCGCCCTCGCCCTCGGACTTTCCTCGGTAGCCCAGCTCACCGACGCCCGGGCCGACCTGGCGCTCGGTGCATCCAGCCCCGCCATCGTCGCCGGCTGGCACGACCGCGACTGGGCCCGCCCGGCCGAGCGGATGAGCGAGATGCTCGACTCGCTCAGGCCGATCCTCGACGGGGAGCGTTCGGCGTTCGAGGGCCGCCTGATCAAGACGGCCGGCTTTCGGCTGCGCCATTCCTTGCCGGAGGCACAGATCAGCGTCGCCGCCTTTGGGCCGTTGATGACGCGGGTCGCCGCGCGCCAAGGGCGATGCCGTCGTGCTGAATCTCGTCGAGCCGGAAACCGTCAAGCGCTCGCACGAAGCCGTTGGCGCGGAAGCCGCGAGAGTTGGCCGCCCGGCGCCTCCCCTCGCGGCCTGGATTCCCGTGGCACTCGAGCCGGGCGCCGCGGCACTCGAGCAACTGGCAGCGCAGATCGCCATCTACCTCGCGCCCCCCGGATACGGCGAGATGTTCACTGCGCTCGGCTTCGGCGATCTCGTTCGCCGAGCCAGAAGCGGAGAGCGCCGGGCGAGCTTGGCGGAAGACGTGCCGCGTGAGCTCTTGGAGCAGGTCTGCGCGCTCGGGAGCGCGAACGAGATCCGCGATCGGCTCTCTACCTATCGCGCAGCCGGCGTCGTGCGACCCGCGATCGTGCCGGCGACGGCCGAGGATCCTGGTGGCGCTCGCGTGCTCGCCGCCCTCTCGCCGTCCCGGGACGCCGCGGGGAGGCTCCAGTGACGAGGTCAGGCAACGATCAGAGCGATCCGAAGGCGGCACAGCGCGCAGACCTCAGCCACCGTCACGAGGCGGACTCCGTGGCCCGGACCCTCGAGCTGGTCGGCGAACGCTGGACGATGCTGATCCTCAAGGAGGCGTTCTTCGGCGTCAGGCGCTACGGGCAGTTCGCTCGCAACCTCGGGATCCCCCGGCCGACGCTGTCGGCGAGGTTGCGGACGCTGGTCGATGCCGGCCTGCTCGAACGTGTCCCGTACGCGACGAAGCCCGAGCGCTTCGAGTACCCGCTGACGAGCGCCGGCCGGGAGCTCTTCGGCGCCATCGTGGTGCTCATGCAGTGGGGCGACAAGCACCTGGCCGGGCCCGATGGCCCGCCCATCGTCCTGACCCACGAGAAGTGCGGGCACGAGACGCACCCGCGCCTGACCTGCGATCACTGCGGCGAAGCGATCGTCCCGCGGGGGATCACCCCTCATCGCGGGCAAGGGTTCATGCGCTGATGAAGGCCCGTCGACGTGAGTGAGAAGACGCAGTACGACGCGATCATCGTCGGTGGGCGCGTGGCGGGCTCGACGCTGGCGATCGAACTCGCCCGGCGGGACTGGGACGTGGTCGTCGTCGACCGCGACGAGTTCCCGAGCACGACGCTCTCAACCCACGGCATCTGGCCGAACGGGGTTGCCCGGCTTGCGCAACTGGGCGTGCTCGACGAGATCCTCTCCAGGCACGACGTGCCCATGTACGAGAGCCGGATCCGCGGCTGCGGCCACGAGATGGAGGGCCCGTTCACACCCGTCGGTGGGTTCGACCGGGCGATGGGACCGCGCCGGATCGTCCTCGACCAAGCTGCGCTGCAGGTGGCGCGGCGCAGCGGTGCCGAAACACGCCTCCATACGAAAGTGGCCGGTCTGCTCGGAGCGGGAACCGAGGAGGAGCCGCTGCGCGGCGTCGAGCTCGCCGGCGGCGAGCGGCTCGAGGCTCCGTGGGTGTTCGGCGCAGACGGGCGCGGCTCGGTCGTCGCCCGCGAGCTCGGCCTCAGGAAGGAGCGCCAGATGCGAGGCGAGATGTCGATGGCCTACGCGTACTGGAGCGGCATCCCCGACGACGGCTTCGGCGTCTTCGACATCGACTTCGACGGCGTGCTGACCAAGGTGCCAGTCGAGGACGGGCTCGTGATGCTGATCGTCAACGGCCCGCCCGGGATGACACACGGCACCGTCGCCGAGCGCGAGCGCAACTACCTCGCGATGGTCACGCGCTTCCCGCAGACCGCGGGCCCCGCGGCGCGCGGAGAGGCGCAGCTTGTGAGCGCGGTCGCCGTCGCCCCCGAGCCGCTGATGCGGGGGTTCTTCCGAACCGCCTCGGGACCGGGCTGGGCGCTCGTCGGCGACGCCGGCCACTTCAAGCACCCGGGAACGGCCCAGGGCATCGGCGACGCGATCGAGCAGTCCTTCCACGTCGCTGAGGCGCTCTCGGGCCCGCGGCCCAGCCTCGCCGGCTACCAGGCCTGGCGCGACGCCCGCGCCGACGAGCACTACGAGTGGTCCTTCGCCTGGGGACACTTCCCCAAGCCGGGCGCCGGTGACGTCCTCTTCCGAGGTTGGGCGAGCGAGCCGCAGGCGGCGCAAGATTTGCGCGACACCTTCAGCCGCGTCTGCCCACCGTCGCGGCTGACGAGTCCCGACCGGCTCGAGCGCTACTTCGGGCCGGGCACATCGGCGGGCTAGCTGAAGACGCCGCCAGTTCGAGCATCGCAGTGACGAACTGCTCCCCGAAGCGGGATGATCGGATGGATGGAATCCGAGAAGCCGGATCAGCGGTCGCAGACCGCGGAGGGTCGCGAGCTCAGCCTGAAGCTCGGCGCCCCAGCCGAGCTCGAGGATGCGATCGGGATGTTGCTGGCGTTGGGCGTCTCGGCAGAGGCGATCAGCGAGTCGTACGCCCGCGGAAGCGTCGAGGACGCGATCTTCGATCCGGTACTCGATTCCGCTCGCGAGAGGCGGACCGTGTCCGCCAGCGAGATCGAAGCGCAAGGCGGCCTGTCGACGGCAGAGACGCAGCTCATCGCCCTCAACTTCGGCCTGCGGGCGCCGGAGGCCGACGAGCCGTACTTCACCCCTGAGGAGGCCAGCGCCCTGCAGCGCATCGGGGAGCTCCGCGAGATCTGGCCGCCGGACGTCTACCTGCGAGTGGCCCGCGTCTACGGCCAGGCGCTCGGCCGGGTCGCCGAGGTTGAGATGGACGCCTTTCGCCACGACGTCGAGCCCAAGCTCCGCGCTGACCAGCGGTGGGTCGCTGCCCGCGCTGCCAGCAATCCATGAGGCATTCGGTCAGCTGCTGCCGCTGGCGGACCCGCTGATACTCGGTGTCCATCGGCGGCGGATCGAGCTCGAGACGGCACAGGCGGCGGTCCGCGAAGCCGAGCGGCACAGTGCTTCCGGCGTGCTGCCGGGCGCCGTCAACGTGACGCCTGGCGTTCTGCGACCTCAAGGACTTCACCGCCTTCGCTGAGAGCCGCGGGGACGCTGTGGCCGTCGCCGCAATCGAGCAATTCGCCACCACCGTCGCCAGCGAGCTTGGCGAGCACGGCTACGTGGTCAAGGCGCTCGGCGACGGCTACATGCTGTCCTTCCCGAACCCGGGGGAAGCTGTCGCGGCATGCCTGCGCATGATCGAACGGATGCACGGTGACGACAGCGCCCTCGGAGTGCACGCGAGCGTGCATCACGGGGTCGCGCTCTATCGCGACGGCGACTACTTCGGCAGGACGGTCAACCTCGCCGCACGGCTGCTGGGTCTTGCCGGCAAAGACGAGCTCGTCGCCGGCGAAGCCGTGGTCTCGGCCACCCAGGGTGAGTTCGATTGGAAGCCCGGCGGACGACATCGGCTCCGTGGGGTGAGTGAGCCGGTCGAGATATCCCGGCTGAGGATCGCGGCCGGGCCGGCTACTGGTGAGGGCAGTGCCGCGCCCTGATGCCGTCCTGGCAATCACGGGGTCAGGGATAGGATCGGGCGATGGGGGATCAGGAGCCATACCCGTTGCCGGAAGACCCGGCGCTCGCCGACGCGGCGCGGGCGATCCGCGATACGGGCCACTGGGGATGGGTCGTCGACGACCGCTGGAGGGTGATCTGGGCCAGTGACGACCTGCGCCTGTCGTTCGGCGCTCTCGTCGAGCTCGCATCCTTCCCGATCGGCGCCCATCTCTTCGGGCGCGAATGGCTCCAGGCGAGCAAGGGATGGCGAATGGGGGCCAACAGCGTCGAGATCAATCGTCTCTTCTTCCGCGCCGTTGGCGGGATGATGCTCGCCGACACCCCCGGCGGGGCGGACGAGCTGCGGGAACTCGTCGACCCGGCGCTGTGCGACATCGTCGACGAGCTCACCCCGGCCGAGGGCGCGGTGGTGTCATTCACCACGAAGGGGTTCGGGATCACCGCCACGGGGGACATCCCGGCCTTCGCCTGTCCGTATCCGCGACGCCGGCGGCCGACTCGCCGGCATTGCGCTGATCTCCAAGCCCGCCGCCGGCATGGCAATGCTCAGCGCGATGACCTTCACCGCCGATCTCGGGCACGTCGCGCGAATGGGAATGGTCGCGAAGGCGGGTCGGCGGCCGGCGGCGATCCTCTTCGCCGACCTGGAAGCCTCCTCGGCGCTCTCCCGGCGTCTGTCGACCGCGAGCTACTTCGCGCTCGGGCGTCGCCTGGTACTTGCCGCCGACAAGTGCGTCATCGACGCCGGCGGCCTGGTCGGGCGTCACGTCGGCGATGGTGTCGGCGCCTTCTTCCTCGCTGAGACGGCCGGATCGGAGTCCGCTGCCGCACAAAGCTGCATCGCCGCCGCTCGCGCCCTGCGCGAAGCGGTCGCCGAGGTCGCAGCGCGCAGCGACCTGCAGCCCGAGGACGTCGTCCTGCGCTTTGGCCTGCACTGGGGAGCGAACCTCTACGTCGGCAACATCAGCACGGCCGGACGCTCCGAGGTCAACGCGCTCGGTGATGCCGTCAACGAGGCCGCGCGCATCGAGGCCTGCGCCAGCGGCGGCCTGGCGCTCGCCTCCAAGGACCTCGTCGAGCGCCTCGAACCCGACGCCGCGGCCGCGCTCGGGCTGGAGCCGGATCGGATCACCTACACCCCCCTCGGCGACCTGCCGAACGCAACCGAGAAGGCGCGGCGGGATGCCCCGGCGATCGCCGTATGCGAGATCTAGATCTCGTGCCGGACGAACTGCCCGGCCTGACTCCCGGGCGACTACGGATGCCGACGCGCGCGGCCAGCTGGGACCCTGATTCCCGATGAGCAAGGTCCTCGTCGCATACGCGTCAAAGCACGGCTCGACGGCTGAGATCGCCGAGGCAGTCGCCGAGGAGATCCGCGGTGCCGGGCATGACGTCGACTGCGTCGAGGTCGGCACCGTCACGGGAATCGACGGCTATGGCGCCGTCGTACTCGGCAGTGCCGTCTACATCAAGCGCTGGCGCGGCGATGCCAAGCACTTCCTCGCCAAGCACGAGCAGGAGCTCGCCGGGATGCCGTTCTGGGTGTTCAGCTCGGGACCGACCGGCGACCCGGCCGATGACGATCCCGAGTGGCTCGAGCCGCCGAAGATCTTGCGCAAGGCGCTCGATCTCGGCGTCCGCGACCACGTCATCTTCGGCGGCCGCGTGCCGCCGGAAGGCGGCGGCATCGCCACCCGTGGCATGCGCTCCGGAACCCCCGCCGAGTTCCAGGACCGCCGCGACTGGGACGAGATTCGCGCCTGGGCGCGAGGCGTTGCAGCCGAGCTTGCGTAGTGTTAGCTTGAGCGCCCGTGGCGCTGTTCAAGAGGGGATCCGACGACTCGCTGAACTCCGCTGAGGCGGTCGTCACCGCCGCCGAGGTGTCCGGCGGCGGCGCCGGCGAGGCCGGCACATCGGCCGTGATCTGGCACCTGCAGTGCCGCCTGCACCTGACCGCAAGTGAGTCGGTCGACTTCGAAGCACGCGTCGGCGGCACGTTCTCGAGCGCCGGCGATCTCACATTCAGTGTCGGGGACGCGGTTCCGGTGCGCTACGACCCAGACAAGCCCGAGAAAGCCAAAGTCGACGTCGATGCGATCCGCGCGCGCCACGAGCAGGCGAAGGCCGCCCGCGACGCGACGCGCCTCGCGGCGGCGGAGCACGAGCAGGTCGAGCGCCTACGGTCGCAGCCCGACCCGGCGCCCGCCGGTGCGGGGCCGGACGGCGCCTTCCGGCTCGTCGTCGACGAGGTCTTCTTCGCCATCGGCAAGGCGAGCGTGCTCGGCACGGTCGAGGGTGAGCCGATCCACCTGGGCGATCAGGTGACGATCAACGGCGAGCGGCCGGCAATCGTCGGCGGCATCGAGATCTTCCGTGCGCCCGTCGAGGAGGCTGAGCCCGGCCGGCAGGTCGCCCTGACCTTCACCTCGCTCGACCCAACGACGATCTTCAAGGGCGACATCCTCACCCGGTCCTAGACGGAACGGCGGCGATCGCCTCGCCCGGCGGCGCCTCAGCCGGGGCTCGGGGCGGCGCGGGCCACGGGCTTGTATCTGGTCGCGTCCGTCGTGAACTCGGGCTTGCCGTAGCTGGCGAGGCGGCCCTTGACGGCGCTGATCGCCAGGGAGTCGACGAGGTCGCGAACGAACGGCAGCTCGCCGGCCGCGCGGATCGTCAGAAAGCGGCCGATCAGCAGCGGTGCGGTCGCGGCGACCACCGCGCCGTCCGTCAGCCCGAAGGAGACCCCCATCTCGGCGGCTGCCTCGCGGTTGCCGCCGGCGAAGGCGCTGATGAAGAAGGCCTTGCTGTGGCTCTTCTCGATCGCCTCGGCGATGCGGTCGAGAGGCCCGTCGTCGGCGCGCAGGTAGGCGTCCATCGTCGCCCGGACCAGGGCCCCGCACGTCTCGTCGTCGAAGCCGTCGCGGAGCAGCGCCGCGCGCGCGTTCATGACGTGCAGCGTCTCCTCGACGGTCGTCGGCAAGAGCTCCTCCGGAAGGCCGAGCAAGAAGCACCGGTAGCGCGCGAACTCGACGACGGCGCGCTCGCGGTCGTTGAACTCCGAGCGCCCCTTGCTGTGAGCCTGGGCGGCGAGCAGGTAGATGTTGAGCAGGCCGGCGGGCATCTGGTCCACCTGCGGGACGGGGATGCCGTAGATGCCGAGGTCCCAGCGATCGGAGCGCTTGAGCGCGTTGTAGCGGACCATCGAGTGCATCAGGCGGACCATCGCCGCCGCCTCGAAGCCGCGACCGTGGCGCTCGAGCGCGCCGGGCAGCGTCGTCACCGCGAAGAAGCTCGCCGTCTCGTTGACCCGCCGGGCGGCAGTGCGACCGCCGAGCGCCCCGGTCAGCGCCATCGGCAGCGCCGCGTAGGTGTTCATGAAGGTGGCGATGAACGCGCCGCGGGTGATGAACGGCGCCAGGAACGCCGATGGGATCCGCTCCTGGCGGGCGCCCTCGCCGACCAGCTCCATGTCGAGCCAGTCCGGCTCCACCTCCATCGCCGCGATGAACGCCTCCAGCTCCGGCGGCGGCGCGGGCACCGCGTCGATCCCCTCGCGGCAGGCGAGCTGAAGCATGTCGATCAGGCCCTTGAACGGCCGCTCCTCCATCAGCGAGGCGTAGGGGTCGGCGACGACGTCGCCGAGCATGGTCGCCGTGCTGATCAGCTCGACGACGCGGGGGTCGGCGAGGATCTCGTCGCGGTCGGCCACCCACTCCGGGCAGCGAGGACTCGTCGTCCGGCGCCGGTCGCCAGCCGGTACGGCTGGGCGGCGAAGTCGACGTCGCCGTACAGCGCTCGGCTGCAGCTCCGCCTGGCGGCGGACGCGCTCGGCAAGGCCGGGGTAGTGGAGGGTCGGAGTCTTCGGCATGGCGATCCCGGGAAGGGACGGCAGCCGGCACCGGCTGCGAGGTACCAACGTATGCGGCGCCGCTTCCAGCGTCAAGGCCCGCGCAGTCCCGAGTCCTCCTCAAGGACTCCTGAAATGGCTTGCCTATGCGGTTTGCACGGCGCGCGAGCTGTCGCGATTCGGTAGGTTCAACGTCCCCGGCGGCCCTCGCTCACGCTCGTCGCCGGGCGATGAAGGCGCCCGGCGCATCCCGCCCGCGGCGCGAAAACATGCGCTCGCCGTGCGGTGAGCCGGACCAGAGAGAGGGAGACCAGATGACCACCCCGACCGCCAGCGCGGCCGAGTTCAGGATCCACTTGCCCGAGGACGGAGTCGAGGGGCTCGAGCAGGACGAGGAGTTCTTCGAGATCGAGCAGGACGGCCGCAGGCGCAAGATCCGCTTCCACGACTACGACGAGATCTTCTCGGTGCCCGGCCTCTACGAGCGGCTGTTCGCGGCCCGGCTGCAGTGCAAGTCGCCGCAGGTCGTGGTCGGCCTGCTCGAGGAGGCCCTCCAGGAAGAGCAGCAGGACCCGGGGGAGCTGCGCGCGATCGACCTCGGCGCCGGCAACGGCCTGGTCGGCGAGGAGCTGGCCCAGATCGGCGCCACCGAGATCATCGGCGTCGACCTGCTGGAGGAGGCGCGCGACGCGGCCAACCGCGATCGCCCCGGTGTCTACGACGCCTACCACGCGATCGACATCGCCGACCCGCCGCCCGAGCCCGAGCGCGACCTCACTGAGCGCAACCTCAACTGCATGACCTGCGTTGCGGCGCTCGGCTTCGGCGACATGCCGCCGGCAGCCTTCCGCGCTGCCTTCGACCTCGTCGAGCCGGAGGGCTGGATCGCCTTCAACATCCGTGATCAGTTCATCGACGAGCAGACCGAGTTCTCGCGAATGATCGGCGGCATGCTCGAGGACGGCGACCTCGTGGAGCGCCGGCGCAGCCGCTACCTGCACCGGCTCTCCGTCGGCGGCGATCCGATCGACTACGTGGCATTCGTCGCCCGCAAGGGGCCGCTCGCGTAGGTGGCCCGCATGGCAGATCGCTGACAGCGGCGGGCGCATGGCGAGCCGCCGCTCCGGGCATCGACTCCGGATGGACCCGATCGACGTAAGGGAGCTGGCCGCGGTCGACATGCACGGTGCCAAGGGCACGATGCTGCGCCGGCGCGTGATCCTCGCTGAATTCCTGCTCGGCGCCCTCGGCGGCCTGGCCTTCGGCGCCTGGTCGCTGTTCGTGCTCGGCGGGGCGTTCGGCATCGTGATCGGGATCTGGCTGCTCGGCATCGGCGCGAACTACGTCGCGCTCTCCCGTCATGCGCTCGCGCTCTCCCGTCGCGGTGCGCTCGACGCCGAGCTGCAGGACGTCGCGATCCGCCCGGCACTGCGGCACTACACCGCGCGGCAGTTCTGGGTCTTCGTCCCGCTCGCCCTCCCTTGGGCGGAGGTGTCCGGCTGACGGCAGGCTGAACCTGACGGTGGCCGCGTCCGTATACGTCGGCATGAAGCGCAAGCCAGGTCCCCACCCCGTCCGGTCCATCCTCGCCCTGCTCCTTGCCACGGGCCTGACCCTCGGCGGCCTGCTCGCCGCCGGCGCGCTCACCACGGGCGAGCTCGCCGCCGGCCATGTCGACGCCGCGGGCCACAAGCACAAGGAGAAGGTCGAGGTCGAGATCCAGGACTTCGCCTATCACCCACACAAGCTGCACGTCGCGAAGGGGACGAAGGTCGTCTTTGCCAACCACGACTCGACCACGCACACGGCCACAAGCCGTGGCGCCTTCAACACGGGCAACCTCGCGCCGGGCAAGTCGGCGAGCATCAGGCTGAAGAAGAAGGGCACCTACTCGTACCACTGCAAGATCCACTCGTTCATGCATGGCAAGATCGTCGTAGGCTGAACTGATGGCGCCGGGGGCCCTCACCCGCGAGCGCGATGTCCGCGCGGCATACGCAGCTCATGCAGGGGAGCTCTACGGCTTCGCCGTGCGCTCGCTCGGCGACGCCGGATTGGCCGAGGAGGCCGTGCAGGAGACCTTCGTCCGTGCCTGGCGCGCGGGCGATCGCTTCGATCCCGAGGTCGGCTCGCTGCGGACGTGGCTCTTCGCGATCCTCCGCAACGTCGTCATCGACCTGAGCCGGGCGCGCGCCGTGCGACCGGCGGTCGCCGAGGCGGGGATCGAGCCGTCGACGGACCCGCTCGAGCAGGCGCTCCACTCCTGGCAGATCGAGGAGGCGCTGCGGCGGATCGGCGACCAGCACCGACAGGTCCTGATCGAGACCTACTACCGGGCCCGGCCCTACGCCGAGGTCGCGGCCGAACTCGGCGTGCCCGAGGGCACGATCAAGAGCCGCGTCTACTACGGCTTGCGCGCTCTGCGGGTCGCGCTCGAGGAGATCGGCTATGAGGACTGAGAGCTGCCGCGAATGGCGCGAGTCGCTCGGCGCCTATGTGCTCGGGCAGCTGCCGGATGATGAGCGGCCCGGCCTCGAGGCGCACCTCGAAAGCTGCGCCGAGTGCCGCACCGAGCTCGCTGAGCTCGGGCCTGTTGCCCACGCGATGCCCCTCGCCGACCCCGAGCACGTCGCGGCTCCCGCTCCGCTCCCGGCCGGTCTCGGTGACCGCGTCGCCGCTGCGGTCGCCGGCGAGCAGCGCAGCTTCCGCAAGCGCCGCCGCCTGCGGTTCAGCCTCGGCTTCGCAACGGCCGCGGCAACGGCGGCGGTCGCCGCGGTCCTGCTGGTCGCCGGTGGCGGCGGCACGGCGGGCACCGCGAGCGGTGAGCGCCACGTCGACTTCGCCTCGCTGCCGCCCGGGATGGAGATTGCGGCGACGCTCGAGCCGCGCGCCTTCGGCACCGAGATCCGGATGGCCGTCGAGGGGGTCCCTTCGGGGACGCTGTGCCGCGTCGTGCTGAGGGGCGCCGACGGCAGTCGCAAGCCGGCCGGCACCTTCCGCTACCGGGTCGGCGGTAAGGACGAGGCGGTGCTCAGCTCCGCGCTCGACCTGTCGCGGACGCGAACCGTCGTCGTCCACGTCGGCAGGCGTGCCTTCTCGGCGCCGATCGGTCCCGAGGCCGCCTGAGCACCGCGATCGGCGCCGCGCCTCACACGAATCTGCGGACGAAGTCCAGCGCCTTGTCGGCGACCTCGCGCCAGCCCTCGTCGATCGTCAGCGAGTGGCCGCGGCCCTCGATCTCGATCATCTCGGTGATGCCCTCGTTGTGCTCCTGATGGTGGAAGGAGGCCTTCGTGATCGCGACCGGAACCGTGTGGTCGCGCTCGGCGGCGATGAGCAGCATCGGCCCGCGCTCGGGGTTCTTGGTGTCGACCTTGTCCTCGGTCCAGGGGTTGAGGTTGGCGCTTGCCGCCTGGAAGATCGGCTTGCCCGAGCCCGGCACCGAGAACTCCTCGTAGAGCTGTTCGGCCTGCTCCTCGTCGACCGCGTTGGCGAACCCGTAGCGGAACTGGTCGTAGGTGAGCGGCACCGCACGGTTCCGATTCGCCGGATTGCCGAGCACCGGCTTGCCCGACTTGAGCGCTGAGATCGGCAGTGGCAGCACGCCGCGGAAGGGCGCCGGCGAGATCGCGACCGAGGCCGCCGACAGACCCCGGCCGGCAAGGATCTGCGTGAGCAGGCCGCCGAAGGAGTGGCCGATCACGGCGGGCTTGCGGTCGAGGGCGCCGATGACCTCGGCGAAGTGGTCGGCGACCTCACCGATCGACTTGCCCGCGAAGACCTCGGGATGGGCCTTCGCCTCCTCGACCGTCGCCGGATCATCGGGCCAGCCGGGCGCCAGGGGCTCGTAGCCGTCCGCGGCGAAGAGCTCCGCCCAGCGATCCCAGCTGCTCGGCAACAGCCACAGCCCGTGGACGAAGACCACCGGCTGCCGATCCGATGCGTTCGCCTCCTCGACCTGGCTCAACTCGTACTCGGTGATCGTCTCCACAGGTTTCCCCCGATTGTCGTTGCGCGAATGAGACGGCGCGCGCGAGCCTACTACCGGGTCGCTCAGGTCGTGGGGAACGCGAGCAAGAAGCGGATCGTCGTGCCGTCGCCGAAGCACTGCACGTGCGAGCCGGAGCCCGCGTAGGAGCAGCGCAGGTCCGAGATCTTGCGGGTGCAGCCGGGCGCGCACTGGGGATCCCAGGCGGAGACCCAGCCGGCCGCAACCTGCATCGCGAAGTCGCAGCCGACGCCGTCGGTGACGAGCTCCGTGTAACCCGGAATCGCGGCCGCGTCGCTCGTTGCCGGGGAGCCGCCGACGATAACGCCGGGCTGTCCGCACGGGCCGGAGTAGCGCTTCGAATTCTGGTTGGCCCCGCCGCCGCCCGCAGGCGCGCTCGGCGCCGTACCCGATGGCGCCTGCTGTGCCGGGGCAGCCGGCGTCGCGGCCGTAGTCGTCGGCGGCGCCGAAGAGCCGACCGTGGTCGTCGTCTGATTGATGATCGTGACGCCGGTATCGCCGCCGCAGCCGGCGAGGAGCGCGCACGCTGCGACGGCAAGCCCGATCGCGGCACTGCTACCCATGCAGGCAAGTGTAGGAACGGGCAGCCGGCGGCGAGTCTGCGTATCCCGCACTCTCCGACCCAATCGCCCGGTGCTGTCGATTTGAGCGCCCCCCGTTCGTCCCATCGGGGAACATTCCCAAACGAGGAGGAAGCCGATGAAGTACATGCTCCTGATCCACCAGGGCTCGACCCCGACCCCGAACGACCCCGAGGCATGGGCACGGCTCTCCGAGGCCGAGCAGCAGCAGATCTATGCCGACTACGGCGCCCTCAACGAGACGCCGGGCGTCACTCCGGGAGCGCGCATGCACGCGCCGGAGGCGGCGACGACGGTCCGCGTCGACGGTGAGCGCACGCTCGTCACCGACGGTCCCTTCGCGGAGACCAAGGAGGCGCTCGGCGGCTACCTGTTCTTCGAGGCTGACGACCTCGACGCGGCGATCGACGTGGCGGCACGGATCCCGGCGGCACGCCTCGGCGGCGCAATCGAGATCCGGCCGCTGGCTGGAGTATGACGGATCCTCTCGAGGCGGCCTTCCGCGACGAGTGGGGCCGCGTGCTCGGGTCCCTGATCGGCTTCCTCGGCGACTTCGAGCTCGCCGAGGAGGCCGCGCAGGACGCGTTCGCGACGGCAGCCCGCCGCTGGCCCGCCGAGGGGACGCCGGCCAATCCGGGCGCGTGGTTGATCGCGACCGCGCGCAACCGCGCGATCGACCGCATCCGCCGCGACCGCAACCTCGCCCGCAAGACGAAGCTGCTCGAGGCGGAGGCTGAACTGCACGCGGGGGCCCGAGGCGGAAGTGGAAGCGGAGGAGTTCCCGGACGAGCGGCTCGAGCTGCTCTTCACCTGCTGCCATCCGGCGCTCGCGCTCGACGCGCAGGTGGCGCTCACGCTGCGCACGCTCGGCGGCCTGACGACGCCCGAGATCGCGGCCGCCTTCCTCGTCGGGGAACCGACGATGGCACAACGGCTCGTGCGCGCCAAGCGCAAGATCCGGGACGCCGGCATTCCCTTCCGAGTACCCCGGACCACCTGCTGCCGGACCGTCTCGACGCGGTGCTCGCGGTGATCTATTTGATCTTCAACCGTGGCTACGCCGGTCGCCCGGAGCTCGCCGCCGAGGGCATCCGGCTCGGGCGAGCGCTCGCCGAGCTGATGCCGGACGAGCCCGAAGCCCATGGCCTGCTCGCCCTGATGCTGCTCCACGATTCGCGCTCGGCGGCGCGCCTGCGTGAAGGAGACTTGGTCCTGCTCGCCGACCAGGACCCGGAGCTCTGGGACCCCGCCGAGATCCACGCCGGTCGTGAGGAACTCGAGCGGGCGCTCGCGCTCAGGGGCGGAGGCGCCTACGTCCTGCAGGCTGCGATCGCGGCCCTGCACGCGGAGCTGCCTCGCGATTGGCTCCAGATCGCGGCGCTCTACGGCGAGCTCTCCCGCCTGACCGGCTCGCCGGTCGTCGAGCTCAATCGCGCCGTCGCCGTCGCCGAAGCCGAGGGACCGGAACCGGCGCTGGCGATCGTCGAGCGGATCCAGCTCGAGGGCTACCACTACCTGCACGCAACCCGTGCCGAGCTGCTCCGCCGCCTCGGCCGGGAGCGGGAGGCGCGCGAGGCGCTCGAACGGGCGCTCGAGACGGCCGACGACGAGACCGAGCGGCGCCTCCTGCAGAAGCGCCTGCAGGCCCTCAGCTGAGGACCGGCTGCCGATGGGCGCGGCCGGACTGATCCTGCACGATCCGGTCAGGTGGTGCTGGGATCGCGCTGCAGCGACGCACCTCGCCCGCTCGTCTCTCCCCTTTCCCGCGGTTTCTCCTTCCGGCCCTGTGGCCAGAAGACGTAGAGCAGCATCGGCACCGCGTAGAGCAGGTAGACGGCGACCTCGACCTCGGTCGGGCGCTGCTGCAGGCCGAGCATCCCGGTGAGCAGCGAGGACGTGATGGTGCCGGGGACGACGAGCCAGCTCAGGTCGAGAGCCTGACCCTGCAAGCTGTTGATCCACCCCGCCTCGTGGCCGGTGTGGGCCGCGGTGGCGAGTAGGCCGGCAGCGACCAGAACGAGCACGCCGGCGGTGAGCCGGAAGAAGCGGGCGAGATCGAGGCGGACACCACCTCGGTAGATCCCAATCCCGATGGCGACGGCGACGAGCACGCCGAGCAGGGCACCGAAGCCGGCGAGCAGGGCGTTCGTCGACGCCTGGAAGGAGGCCAGCAAGAAGACGGCGGTCTCGAGCCCCTCGCGAAGGACGGCAAAGAACGCCATCGCGATCAGGCCGATCGCCGAGCCCGTGACGAGAGCCTCGCCGGCGCGCTCCTCGAGCTCGGCCTTGAGCCCGGCAGCGTGGCTGCGCATCCAGAAGATCATGAACGTGACGATGCCGACGGCCGCCAAGGAGACGAGGGTCTCGAGCTGGTCCTGCTGACGCTGCGGGAGCTGCTCGTCCGCGATCTGCAGTCCCACCCCCACGGCGAGGCAGAAG
Source organism: uncultured Solirubrobacterales bacterium (assembly GCA_963774395.1). Taxonomy (GTDB): domain Bacteria; phylum Actinomycetota; class Thermoleophilia; order Solirubrobacterales; family 70-9; genus CAXMST01. The sequence continues at coordinate 516,477 of CAVZET010000005.1, forward strand.
GTGACCGCGACGGCGACGCCGATCCAGACCCAGCGCAGCGCCTGACGCTGCTCCTGCTTGCGCAGGAAGGCGGCGACGATGCCAACGATCAGCGCCGCCTCGACGCCCTCGCGCAGCCCGATCACAAAGGTCGGGATCACCGCTCGCTCTTGTCCTTGCCGGTCTTCATGAAAAAGCCGATGGCGTGGCTAGGAATTGACCACAGGTCAAGACCCTAACAGAACTTAGGGCACCCTAATATCGCCCTGCGTCCCGCGCCCGCGCGAAAGGCGCCGCACCACTCCCCGTCAGCGCCGCAGGCGCTGCGGTATCTCAGCGGCGCCGCACCCACGCCAGCGTCGCGCACGCGCGGACGCGAAGCGGAGCACGTACGCGCTGGTACCCGCGCACGCGGACGCGAGGCGGGCACGTGCGCATGTACCTCTACGTGAAGATGATCTGGCCGCCGGCCGCTTTCTCGTAGAACTCACCGACGGTGATCACGTCGGCGACCTGCTCGATGAAGTCGTCGCGATCGAGGCCGAACAGGTCGACCGAGGCCTGACAGGCGTAGAGGCCGGCGCCCGAGTCGGCGATCATCTCGACGAACTCGGGGATCGGCGGGATGTCGAGCTTCTCCATCTCGCCGGCGAGCTTGTGGGTGACGAGCGTCGAGACGCCCGGCACACCTCCAGCCCATGTCGCCAGGTGCAGGCCGGGGTTGCCGACCGTGGCGACCTTGACGTGCTCGTGCTTGGCCCTGTTGATCGCGTCCATCCCGAAGAAGGTGAAGAAGACGTTCGCCTCGATCCCCTCCATGCGGGCGCCGTTGGCGAGGATCAGGCCGGGGTAGATGCCCTCCAGCGAGCCCTTCGAAATGATCACCGAGACCTTCTCGATCGGCTCGGGAGCCGGCGCGTCGCCGTTCATTCGTCTCCGTTCACGTCGTCAACCTCCTCAGGTCAGATGCAGCCCCGAGGCTTGGGGATGCCCGCGATCCGCGCCGCGAGCTTCGCCGGCCCCTTCGGGAACAGTTGGTAGAGCTCCTTGATCGGCACGCCCGAGGCCTTGCCAAGCGCCCGCACCGAGGGCGCGTTGCCCGTGCTCAGATAGGTGTCGCGCATGAAGTCGACGACCTGCCAGTGCCGGTCGTTGAGCTCGGGGATGCCGTTCTCGGCGGCGATCGCCGCGCCGACCTCGCGGTTCCACTGGTCGGCGTCGGTCATGAATCCCTCGGCGTCGAGATCGACCTCCGCGCCGGCGTAAGTCGCAGTGCTCATTCGGTAGCTCACCTTCTCCCCGGGGTCGTTGCTTGCGGGTTCGTCCACTCCGGGTCCGCCGAGCCCGGGAATGTCGTGGCCGGGGAGCAGGACGTGCCAGTAGATCGGTTCGAAGGCGAGCTTCGCCAGGTGGTTCAGGCGGGACTCGCCGAGCAGCGAGAGCGGGCCGACCGAGCGCAGCGGGTAGCGGCCGGGCATCGGCTCGCGGTCGTAGTCGAAGTCCAGCAGCAGCGCCTTGTCGAAGCCGCTCTCGATGAAGCAGTTGACGTGACCGTCGTAGCCGCCCTCGAGCTCCTCGCCGGCGAGCGTGTGAAGGACGTTGGCGACGAGCGTCTCGCCCTCGTAGTGGGTCGCCGAGCCGGCCTTCGAGGTCGGCAGGTTCGCGGCGTCGCCGATCGCGAAGACGTTCGCCGCCGCCTCGCTGCGCAGCGTGTTCTGGTCGGTGACGACGAAGCCGAGCTCGTCGCCGAGCCCGGGCGAGCGGGCGAGGAAGCCGGCGCCGCCGTGGACGGGGATCGCGACGAGCAGGTCGAAGGGGACTCGGCGCTCGTCCCAGCTGACGATCTCGCCCTCGGCGCCGTCGACGGTGCCGGTCGCGAACTCGCTGACGACCTCGATCCCCTTCTCGGCGAGCATGCCGCCGAGGTGTTCGGCAGCGACCGGCTTGGTGAAGGCGGCGTCGAGCGGCGTCACGAAGCTGATCTCGACCGTCGTCGCGGATCCCGCGCTTGCGGAAGTGCCAGTCGGCGAGGAAGCTGAACTCGAGCGGCGCGACCGGGCACTTGATCGGCATGTCGACGACGTTGATGACGAGCCGGCCGCCCTCGAACTCGGACAGGCCGTCGCGCAGACGGACGGCGTCCTCGAGCGTGTAGAAGGTGTGGATGCTCTCGCCACGGCCAGGCCCGTCGAGGCCCTCGGTCTCGGAGTCGAGCAGCTCCGCCCCGGTCGCGATCACGAGTACGTCGTAGGCGAGGCTCTCCCCATCGGCGAGCTCGACCGTCTGCGCCTCGGCGTCGACCCGTTCGATCGCGGCCTCGCGGAAGTCGATCCCGTCGTGCAGCTGCGCGCGGCGCGAGCGCACGATCCGGTCCGGATCGGCCATCCCGAACGGGACGAAGAGCAAACCCGGTTGGTAGACGTGGTGGTCATCGCGATCGACGACGACGATCTCATCGCCGGCGGGGAGCTCGCGACGGAGCCTGTTGGCGACGAGGGTGCCGCCGGTGCCCCCGCCGAGAATCACGATGCGATTGCTCATCGAACCGAGCGTAGGCGGATCGCGGCGGCGCTTCGACGGGACAAACCCTGCGAGCCGGACCCCGGGAAACTACGGCTCGTCGGGCGACCGCTGGGGCAACGTCCTCGTGATCCTCCGGGTTTTCGACCACTCACTCGGCCACCGGCTCGAGGAGACGTTCGAGTTCCGGCACGTCTGGTCGACGGCGGCGATCGCGGCCCCGTGGTTCGTCGGCGCCGCGATCGGGATGGGCGTGATCACGACGTTCTACATCGGCAGCCAGCCGTTCCTCGTCGCGCGGCTCACCGTCCGCGAAGGAGGCGGTCTCGCCGGCGCCGAGATGCGCGAGCTGCGGGCCAACGTCCGCGTGATGGCGATCCAGCGCGACGACGGCAAGGGCCTCGAGTACCCACCGCGCCGCGACACGCGACTCGCCGCCGGGGACGAGGCCTATCTGGCCGGTCCCTACGAGGAGCTGATGCAGATCCTGCGCATCGACCAAGCGCCCGCAAACGCCGGCGGCGAGTAGGGGCCGCTCACCAGCCCGGCTCCTCCTCCAGCACCCAGCGCTCGACGGCGGGCCAGGGGCCGTAGCCGGCGTCGACGTTGAGGTGGCCGCCGCCGGGAATCTCGACCAGGTCGACGCCGAGCGGCTCCGCGTAGCGGCGGCGGGCGCCATCGGGGCAGTACGGATCCTCATCAGCCGCAACGATCAGCACCTCGCCCGAGGAGGCGGCGACATCGGCGGCGCCGGCTCCATGCCGCAGGAACGGGGCGATCTCCGGCATGTCGCTGGCGGCACGGAGGCGCGACGAGCAGCGTCCGTGCAGCGCCGAGCGGCGCGTCGGCGCGAGCGCAGGCGCGCAGCCAGAGCAGAGTGCCGAGCGAGTGACAGAGGACGGTCCAGCCATCGCGCTCGTCGAGGGCCGTCGCGAGCGCGTCGAGCCACGCGTCGGGATCAGGCGCGTCCGGCTCGGGCAGCTCGGGGAAGTGGACCTCGAGTCCCCGCTCGGTCAGCCGCGGCGCGAGCCAGCGCTGCCAGTGGCCGGGGTCGGAGCCGCCGAGCCCGTGCACGAGCAGCACGGGCCCGTGGCCCTCAGCCATCGGCCTCGAGCGGCGCGCGGACGCCGCCCGTCAGGAAGAAGCGGGGACGGCCGTCGGCTGCGGCCCGATGACGCGATCGGGAGTCGTCCGGCCGGCCCGTCTCCCAGCCCTGGGCGTAGTCGACCCCGTACTCGCGGATCAGCTCCAGCGTCTCGGCGTTCTCGACGCATTCGCCGACGGTCCTGATGCCGAGCCCGCGCGAGATCTCGACGAGGGCGCGGACGACGAGCTGGTCGGTGCGCGAGCGCGGCAGGTCGCGGATGAAGTCGCCGTCGATCTTCAGATACGAGATCGGCAGGTGCTTCAGGTAGTAGAAGGAGGCGAAGCCGACGCCGAAGTCGTCGAGCGCGAAGCGGCATCCGAGCCTGGTCAGGCCCTCGGCGAGCTCGCGGGCCTTGTCGAGGTTGGCGATCGCCATCGTCTCGGTCACCTCGAAGATCAGCAGCGACGGGTCGATGCCGGTCGCCTCGAGCTCCGCCTCGACGAGTTGCGGCAGCTCCGGGTCCTCCATCGACTTGCCGGAGAGGTTGACCTCGACCAGCACGTCGCGGCCGGCGTGACGCTGGCGGTCGACGAGCGCGATCGCCTCGCGCACAACCCAGCGGTCGATCGGCTGGATCAGGCCGAAGCGCTCGGCAGTCGAAAGGAAGGCGCCGGGCATCGCCAGCTCGCCCGACTCGCCGTCGCGCATCCGCAGCAGCAACTCGTACTGCGATGTCTCGCCGGACCGCAGGTCGACGATCGGCTGGCAGTGCAGCAGGAAGCGATCCTGCTCGAGAGCTTCGCGGACCCGGTCGGCCCACGTCCGGCCGGCCTCGATCTCGGCCCGCTCGGCGATCGAGTACTCGCCGAGCCGGTCGCGGCCGGAGTCCTTGGCCCCGTACATCGCCTGGTCGGCCCGCGCCAGCACCTCGCCCGCGGCCGAGCGGCTCGCGCTCGACCACGGCGATGCCGATGCTCGTCGTCACGCGGATGCGCTGGCCCTCGAGCAGGAAGGGCTCGCGGCGGATCGCCTCGATCACGCCCTCGGCGGCGATCCGTGCCCCGGCGGCGTCCGTGCCCGCGGAGCAGCACCGCGAACTCATCGCCGCCGATCCGCGCGAGCGTGTCGGTCTCACGCACGCGGCCGCCGATCACCGCCGCGACGCGGCGGATCAGCTCGTCGCCCGCCTTGTGCCCGAGCGAGTCGTTGACGTACTTGAAGTTGTCGAGGTCGAGGACGAGGACCGCGGCGGCCTCGCCGCTGCGCCTGCTGATCGCAATCTGGCGGGTGAGCTCCTCCTCGAAGCGACGGCGGTTGGCGAGGCCGGTGAGCGGATCGTGCTCGGCGAGATGCCGGAGCTGGGACTCGGCCTTCTTGCGCTCGCTGATGTCACGCGAGACGGCGATCAGCAGGCGCTCGGTGCCGAGCCGCATCTCGCTCAAAGCCAGGTCCATCGCGAACACGGCGCCGTCCGCGCCGGCGCCCGAGGACCTCGCGCGTGACCCCGGCGATCGGCAGCGATCCGCGGGACGCGAAGACCGCGAAGTGCGCCCCGTACTCGCCGGCGTGCGGACCGGAGAGCAGCGCGGCGAACGGCTCGCCGACGAGCTCGTCGGCCGAACGGCAGCCGAAGAGGCGGGTGGCGGCCGGATTGGCGCCCTCGATCACGCCCGCTCCATCGACGGTGAGAATCGCGTCGACGACGTTGTCCATCACGGCCCGCAACCGCTCCTCGCTGTCGTAGAGGGCGCGCTCGGCGCGGCGCTGCGTCGCGCGCGTCGCGGCCTCACGCAGCTCGCGCTCGATCGCGGGGACGAGCCGGCGCAGGCTGTCCTTCATTACGTAGTCGCCGGCGCCGGCGGCCATCGCCTCCGCCGCGGTCTCCTCGCCAATCGCGCCGGAGACGATGATGAACGGGATGTCGAGGTCGCGCTCGCGGAGGATCTCGAGGCCGGCGGTTGCGCTGAACGACGGCATCGCGTGGTCGGAGATGATCAGCTCCCAGTCGCCCTCGTCGAGCGCCGCGTGCATCTCGGCGGCGCTCTCCGCGCGCCGGTGCTCGGGCTCATAACCGCCCGCGGCGCAGGGCGCGCAGGATCAGCTCGGCGTCGTCCTCGGAGTCCTCGAGCAGGAGGACCCGCAGCTGCGTGCTCATTCGAGGGAGGCGGGCTCCGGAGGCGACTCGTTGAGGACAAGCCAGTAGAGCCCGAGCTGGCGCACCGCCTCGATGAACTGGGAGAAGTCGACCGGCTTGCGGATGTAGCTGTTGGCGCCGAGCGAGTAGCCCGCGAGGCGGTCGCTCTCCTCCTCGGAGGTGGTGAGGATGATCACCGGCAGCAGCCTCGTGCGCTCGTCCGCGCGGATCCGGCGCAGGACCTCGAGACCGTCGACCTTCGGCAGCTTCAGGTCGAGCAGGACGACCTCGGGCAGGTCGCTCGCGGTCGCGCTCGGCGTGCGCACCCTCGGCGAACAGCCAGTCGAGCGCCTCGACGCCGTCGCGGACGACGACGATCTCGTTCGTGATCTTGTTCTTCTCGAAGGCGCGCAGGGTGAGCGCCTCGTCGTCGGGATTGTCCTCAACCAGCAGGATCATCTTGGTCGCCATCAGCCGTCCTAGTTCGTGGGAGCGTGAAGTAGAAGGTAGCGCCGGCTTCCGGGCTCCGACTCGGCCCAGACCCGGCCGCCGTGGCGGGTGACGATGCGCTGCACGGTGGCCAGGCCGACGCCGGTGCCCTCGAAGTCGCCGGCCGAGTGGAGCCGCTGGAAGGCGCCGAAGAGCTTGTCCGCGTAGGCCATGTCGAAGCCGACGCCGTCGTCGCGGACGCAGAAGACGCTGGAGTCGCCGTTGGCGTGCGCGACCTCGATCCGGGCGTGCTCCTGCTTGGAGGTGAACTTCCAGGCGTTGCCGATCAGGTTCTGCAGCAGCACGCGGACGAGGCGCGGGTCGGCGCTCGCGACCAGGTCGCGGCTCGACGACGACCTCGACCTCCCGCTCCGGATCGCCCTCGCGCAAGTTCTCGACTACCTCCTCGGCGAGCGGGCTGAGGTCGATGCTGTCGCGTCGCATCTCGCTCCGCGAGAGGCGCGAGAGCAGCAGCATGTCGTCGATCAGCCTGCGCCATCCGCTGGCTCGCAGCGCGGATCCGCTGGAGGTAGTCCTCGCCGTCGCCGGCGAGCTGTGAGCCGTAGTCCTCGAGCAGCGCCTGGCTGAAGCCGTCCAGCGTTCGTAGCGGCGCCCGGAGGTCGTGCGAGACGGAGTAGCTGAACGCCTCGAGCTCGCGGTTGGCGACGCTGAGCGCGGTCGTCCGCTCCTGGACCAGCTCCTCGAGGTGGTCGCGGTGCAGGGCGAGCTCGTGCTGGGCCCGCTCACGTTCTGCCGCCGTGCGCAGGAGGCTCGCGACCAGCACCTCGCCGCGCTCGCGCATCGACACCGTGAGCGCCGCGGCGACGAGCATCGACCCCATGCCGACGACCCACCAAGCGGCGCCCGCCGGCGGCTCGTGGGCGAACAGCAGGGCGGCGAAGTTGACGGCGACGAAGGCGATCTCCGCCGCCGCGACCGGGCGCGAGAAGAAGTAGGCCGAGTAGATCAGCACCCAGAGGTAGAAGAAGATCAGCGGGCTCGGGGTGGCGTTGGAGAAGAAGGCGACGCCGCTGATGTGCACGGTGCCGGCAGCCAGCGTCAGTGCCATCACCCACCAGGGCAGGCGCTCGGCGAAGCAGGAAGAGCAGCGCGCGCGACGAGATACGCATTGGCGAGGACGAGGATCGAGCCGACCTCGTTCGGGCTCGCCTGGTGCGGCAGCACGAGCGTCAGCACGACCATCGTCGCTCCCGCCAGGTAGAGCCCGGCGAGGGCCCGAGCCATCAGTGGCGCGTCTGCCGCCCGTGCCGGGCGCCGCGCCGTCTCGTCGATCGAAGCCTCCACCGGACCCTCCATCGGCTGCGGGCGAAGATCTCATAAGGGGCGCGCCCTTGTCGTGCGATCGGGGCGGGCGGGCGGGCATGAGCATCGCGGCCGGGCGATAGTGGACGCGCCTCCATGTTCGATCAGCCGCGGCGCCGTTGTGGATGGGTCCACTAGGCTCGGGGCCTAACCCTAGGAGGAGAGCCTTGCCCGACCCCGTCGCCCCTGCGATCCCCGACCTCGACATCAGTTCGTTCGTGCTCGGCCGTGCTGCCGAGCACCCGGACAAGCCGGCGCTGATCGACGGCCCGAGCGGCCGCGCGCTCACGCTACGGGGAGCTCGACGCCGCCAGCGCGGCGCCTGGCCGGCGCGCTCGCCGCGCGCGGCATCGGCAAGGGCGACGCGGTTTGCGTCTACATGCCGAACCTGCCCGAGTACGCCGTCGTCTTCCACGGCGTCAACCGGGCCGGCGCCGTGAACACGACCGCGAATCCGCTCTACACCTCGCACGAGGTCAACCACCAGCTGCACGACTCCGGCGCGAAGATGATCGTCACGGTGCCGCCGTTCCTCGAGAACGCGCCGAGGCGGCGATCGAGGGGACCGACGTGAGCGAGATCGTGCTGATCGGCGGCGACGGCTCCGAGCAGGGCGTGACCGCCGTTCGCCGAGCTGCTCGGCGCCGGTGGCGAGGCGCCCGAGGTCGAGATCGACCCCGCCACCGACCTCGCCGTGCTGCCCGTACTCGTCGGGGACCACCGGCCTGCCGAAGGGCGTGATGCTCACCCATCGCAACCTCGTCGCCAACATCGTGCAGACCGAACGCGGCGATGCCGATGGAGCCCGACGACGTGCTGATCGGCGTCCTGCCCTTCTTCCACATCTACGGGATGACCGTGATCATGAACATGGGCCTGTGGAACGGGGCGACGATCGTGACGATGCCGCGCTTCGACCTCGAGCAGTTCCTCGGCCTGATCGAGCGAGCACGGGGTGACCGGCGCCTACGTGGTGCCGCCGATCGCGCTGGCGCTCGCCAAGCACCCGGCGGTCGACGAGCGCCGATCTGAGCTCGCTGCGCTTGATCATGTCCGGCGCCGCGCCGCTCGGCCCGGAGCTGACCGAGCAGGTCGCCGAGCGGCTCGACGTCCCCGTCACCCAGGGCTACGGGATGACCGAGCTCAGCCCGGTCACCCACTTCTGCCCGATCGACGCGGATCAAGCCGGGCTCGATCGGGCCTGCCGGTGCCGCTGACCGAGTCGCGGCTCGTCGACCCCGAGACGGGCGAGGACGTCGCCGAGGGCGAGCGCGGCGAGCTCTGGGTGCGCGGCCCGCAGGTGATGACCGGCTACCTCAACAACGACGAGGCAACGGCGGCGACGATCACCGAGGACGGCTGGCTGCGGACCGGCGACATCGGCGTCGTCGACGCGGACGGCTACTACTCGATCGTCGACCGGCTCAAGGAGCTGATCAAGTACAAGGGCTTCCAGGTGCCGCCGGCCGAGCTCGAGGCGATCCTGATCGCGCCACCCGGCGGTCGCCGACTGCGCCGTGATCGGCGTCCCCGACGAGGAGGCCGGCGAGCTGCCGAAGGGCTTCGTCGTCGTCGCCGAGGGCGCGGAGGTCAGCGACGAGCGAGCTGATGGACCACGTCGCCGCCCAGGTCTCGCCGCAGAAGAAGCTGCGGATGATCGAGCGGATCGACGAGATCCCCAAGTCGGCCTCCGGGCAAGATCCTGCGCCGCGAGCTGCGCGATCGCTGAGCCCGCGAGATCCGGCGACTTCGGCGAGGAGCAGGAAGTGCAGCTCGGGCCGGTCCCGATCGACGCGTTCCCGGGGATCGCCCGGATCGCCGCCGGCGCAACCTTGCGCGGCTGGGCCTGGAGCATCGGCACGAGCGTGCGAGCCGGGCGGCGGCTGAGCGAAGCCGCACTCTCCGGTGAGTCGGCCGGCGACCTCTTCGAGGAGTTGCGCGCCGAGACCGTGGAAAGCGTGCGGCGGCTGCTCGGCATCGTCGATCCGTCGGCCGGCGGGTCCGGCTCCAGTGCGCGGGCCGCCGCGGAGGAGGCCCGGCACCGGGCTCGCGTCGAGTCGCTGCGCGAGCGCGGCGCGGCACTCTTCGACCGGGCCGCGGCGCTCGAGGACGAGGATCAGATCCACCCCGGCTTCGACCGGATCGTCGACCAGCTCGCCCCCGATGAGGCGCGGATCCTGAAGCTGCTCGTCAACGAGGGGCCGCAGGCGATCGTCTACATCCACCGCGCAGCGCCGCTCGGGCTCGCCGCGCGCGAGGTCGCCCGCCGGCAGACGATGCTCGGCCGCCAGGCGGGATGCATGCATCCGGAGCTCGTCGCCGCCTACATCGACAACCTCGTGCGGCTCGGGCTCGTCGCGATCCGGCGCGATCCGATCGACGACGAGTCCGCCTACCAGGTGCTCGAGGCCCAGCCCGACGTGACGGAGGCGATGAAGTCGGTCAACTCCGGGATCTTCCGCGGCCAGTCGTCCCGGCGCAGCGTCCACATCACGGACTTCGGGCGCAGCTTCTGCCGTGTCTGCTTCCCGCCGGAGCACCTGACGGGCGAGTTCCCCACCGTCGACGGCTACCCCGACGGGCTCGAGCACGACGAGGTGACCGAGCCGCCGGTCGCCGCCGCCGGAGCCGGCGACGACGCGCCGGAGACTCAGCCGGACAGCTCGCGGGCGAGCTCGGCGTAGTAGCCGAGCGCCTGCTCGAGCTCGGCCAGCGGCTTCGGCGGCAGGTAGAAGACAGCGCGGTCGACGCCGGCTTCGGCGTAGGCGGCGAGCGCCTCGCGATCGGGCTTGACCCCGTAGAAGGTGATCGGCAGCGGCTCGCGACCGGCTTCGGCGGCGCGGCGGCGCAGATCCTCGATCCGCTCGGCAAGGAGGCTCATCCGCGTCTCGGGGTTCGGCAGCCAGCCGTCGGCGAGGTCGACGGCGCGCTGCAGGGCGGCGCCCGAGTTGCCGCCCATCAGGATCGGCGGGTGCGGGCGCTGCACCGGCTTCGGCCACGGCGTTGATCGGGTCGAAGTCGACGAGCTCGCCGTGGTAGGCGGCCTCGTCCTCCGTCCAGATCGCCTTCATCGCCTCGATCCGCTCGCGCATGAGCCGGAAGCGCCGTTCGGGGTCGGTGCCGTGGTTGCGCATCTCCTCGAGGTTCCAGCCGGCGCCGACGCCGAACAGGAAGCGCCCGTTCGAGAGCCGGTCGACGGTCGCGACCTCCTTCGCCGTCGTGATCGGGTCGCGCTCGACGATCAGGCAGATGCCCGTGCCAAGCAGCAGCTTCTCGGTCGACGGCCGCCGCGGCGGCGAGCGCTGCGAAGGGGTCGTAGATCCGGCGGTACTCGTCGGGCAGCTCGCCGCCCGCCGGGTACGGCGTCTCGCGGCTGACCGGGATGTGGGTGTGCTCGGGGAAGAAGAGCGACTCGAAGTCGAGCTCCTCGGCTCGGCGGGCGAGCTCGACCGGCTGCGCCGAGGTCTCCGTCGGGAAGATCGTCAGTCCGAACTTCATCGCAGCCCCCACCCTATCCGCGGCGGCGCCGCGACCCGGAGCGGCGGCCTCGCCGATCGCGTCGAGCAGCTCCGCTGCGTCCTCGATCAGCTCGCTCGCGGCTGCTGCTCAGCTCGCCGCGGGTCCAGGCGAGCAGCAACTCGGCCATGCCGCCGGCAACCAGGTAGGAGGCTGTCTCGACGAGCCGGTCGGCCGCCGGCGAGCTCCCGTACAGCTCACGTCCCTGGGCGGCGGCGAGCTCGGCGAAGGTGCGCAGCGCGGCGGCCCGCTGCTCGCGCAGGGCCTCGCTCGCGGCACCCTCGACGAACAGGATCCGGGCGCGCCGCGGGTCGTCGATCGCGAAGGCGACGAACGCCTCGACCGTCGCCCGCGAGCGCGGCTGCCGGATCGGGCTCGGCGGCGGTCGAGTGCCGCCCCGACCGCTGCCGCCGCGCCGGCGATGACGTGCTCGAAGACCGCCGCCGCGAGCTCATCGGCGGAGGCGAAGCTCTCGTAGAAGTAGCGGGCGGTCAGCCCTGCCTCGGCACAGCGCCGCGCACGGTCAGCCCGCCACCGTCCTCGGGCTCGCGGCCGAGCAGCTCGACGCCGGCCGCGATCAGGCGCTCGCGGCGACCGTCGCTGCGCTCGGCTGCGGTGGCTCCCCCATATGTCCTCGGCTCGCTCATCTGCGGATATACTGACAACGCGTGTTATCAGATGGCCTGGATACCGAACGGGGCTACTTCCCACGCGGCGAGTCGGTGCTCAGGCGGGTACAGGGCGAGCGCGCAGTCGGGCTGCTCTACGGACAGCGAGCGCTGATCATCGGCGCCCTCGACGCCCGCAACTACGTCGGCACCGCCGAGCACTCGCGCTACCGCGATCTGCCCTTCAAGCGCCTCGCCGCGACGGGGAAGATGTTCGAGACGGTCTTCTTCGGGACCCGGGCGCAGGCCGACAAGGTGCTCGATGTCGTCGCCCACATGCACGACGGCGTCGAGGGACGGCTGGCAACCGACGCCGGCCCGAGCTACCCGGCCGGCACGCCCTACCGCGCCTTCGACCCCGAGCTGATGCTGTGGACGATCGCCGTCGCGGCCGACTCCGCCGCCTACTTCTACCAACTGCTCGTCCGCAAGCTGTCGGCGCGCGAGCTCAACGACTTCTGGGCCGAGTGGGTGCGCTTCGGCGAGCTCTTCGGCATGCCCGCTGACGTCGCCCCGGTCGGCTGGAGCGCCTTCCGCGCCTACTTCGACGGGCGCCTGGCAAGTCCCGAGATGCACCTGACCGAGGAGGCCCGGCTCACCGGCTACGGCGTCGCCTTCCGAATCCCCTTCGGCGCCGCCGGCTTCCTCGCCCGCGATGTCCACAACCTGATCATGCTCGGCAGCCTGCCGCCGGCCGTCCGCCGCCACTACGGCCTCGCCTGGAGCCGGCGCAAGCAACTCGCCTTCAACGCGGCGACCAGGTCGCTGAAGGCCGGCCGGCCGCTGTCGCCCACCCGGCTGGCGCGCGGCCCCGTCGCGCGCAACTACGACAACGTCGCCCGCGAGGAGAAGAGGCTGGTCGAAAAGGGCCGCCCACCGATCGCCCTGCCGGCGAGGTAGGGCGCGGGCCGCGTCGGCCTGCCGCAAGCACTCGGCGGGCGGTTGCGGTGGGGGAGGCGGCGGGCAGGCGCTCCTGCCGACGACTCTGGGCCCGCATACGGGCCCGTAAGCAGAGCAGAGCGTCCCGGACCGACTTCCCAGCTGCCCTGTGAAGTCGATATGGAACGGCCAGCCGACCCAAGACCCGCCGGCGTCAACCAGAGGCGCGCTCTGACCAAGCCTCGGCGTGCCGGCGAGGGGCGCGGTGTGGCGGAGCCACATAAGCCCCGAGTCGGTGCGGCGAGGCGCCGCGTCAGAGCGCGCCGACGCCGCTAGCGGCCGAGGATGTTGAGGAGACTCAAGAAGATGTTGATGATCGAGACGAAGATCCCGGTCGCCAGCCAGACGGCATCCCGCTCGGTGCCGTGCTTGCGCAGATAGTTGAAGTCGACGACGATCAGCGCGGTCGAGACGACGAGGATGACGAAGCTGAGCAGCGGCGGCGCCGAGGTCCCGAGCAGCAGCAGGACGAAGCTGACGCCGACGGCGCCGAGGATGACGAAGCTGAGCGGCCGCATCCACGGCGGCGAGGTCCTTGGAGATGAGGAAGCCGACGGCGCCGGCGCCGACCGTGGCCAGGGCGGTGCCCGCGGCGGCGGTCGTGATCACGTCCGGGTTGACGGTCGCGATCTGGTTCAGCGCCGGGCCGAGGCCGAGGCCCCAGAGCAGCGCGACCGTGTAGAGCCAGACGACGCCGAGCATCCCGAAGCGCAGCGCGCTTGACGAAGTTGGACGCCATCAGCATCCCGAAGCCGACGAAGAAGAGGACCGTCGCCGTGTTGTCGGCGAGGTCGCGGCCGATCCAGCTGCCCGCCGCGAGGAAGCCGATCGCGATCGCGACGAGGAACATGACCTGGCCGAGCAGCGCCGCGGTGTCCGTGCGGGCGTCGTCGAGGGGGCTCTGCTCGGTCCGCGGTTGGGGGATCTGAATGTCGTCCATGGCCCCTACGGTACCGGGTCGCCCCGCCGGCGCCGCGGCGCCGAGGCCAACGAGCCGGAAGTTGAGGCCGAGGGCCTCCGTACGGTGAACCGGCGCCCGCTCGCAGCGGCGTGAATATCCTCGAAAGGGTGAGGGAGAGGGAGACGATCGTCAAGCGATTCGTGGCTGTCCTGGTCTGCGCCGGAGCGCTCGCCGCCGGCGCGCTGTTCCCGGCCGCCGCGCCCGCGGAGTCGCTGAGCCTCGCCGCCCACGGCAAGCACGGCGGCGCTCACAAGCACAAGCTCACGGCGTCGATCCGCCGGACGAAGTACGGCGTCCCGCACATCAAGGCGCACGACATCGAGAGCCTCAGCGCCGGTTATGCCTACGCCTTCTCCGAGGACAACATCTGCACCCTCGCGAACGAGTACGTGACGGTCGCCGCGCACCGCTCGCGCTACTTCGGCGCCGACGGCGAGTGGACGTTCTCCGGCAACGGGATCACGTACAAGAACGAGGACTCCGACTTCTACTTCGGCTGGGTCAAGAAGCAGGACACGGTCCGCAAGCTGATGCACGAGAAGCCGCCCCTCGGCCCGAAGAAGGGGGTTCGCAAGGGCGTCAAGGGCTTCGTCGCCGGCTACAACGGCTACCTCGACAAGGTCGGCGTCAACCACATCCCCGATCCGCGCTGCAAGGGCGCTCCGTGGGTGCACAAGATCAAGCAGATCGACGTCTACCGCCGCTTCTACGAGCTCGGCATCCTCGCCTCCTCGGGCGCCGCCATCGACGGGATCGCCAACGCGGCCCCGGTCTCGGCGACAACCGGCGCCCGCGAGGACGCGAAGCGCAACGCGGATGCTGCGCAGCGGCAAGGGGCTCGAGCGGCTGCAGCCGGACCTCGGCTCGAACGCCTACGGCCTCGGCGGCGAGGCGACCAGAAACGGGCACGGCCTCGTGCTCGGCAACCCGCACTTCCCCTGGAACGGGGCCGAGCGGCTGTATCAGGCGCAGTTGCAGATCCCCGGGCGACTCGACGTCGAGGGCGGCTCCCTGTACGGCGTGCCGCTGGTCCTGATCGGGCACACGCGCGGGCTCGCCTGGTCGCACACGGTGGCGACCGCCTGGCGCTTCACCCCCTTCGCCCTCACCCTCGCTCCGGGCGATCCGCACTCCTACATCGTCGACGGCAAGACCAAGCCGATGGAGGCGACGAAGGTGACGATCGACGCCAAGCAGGCCGGCGGCGGCACGGAGAAGCTGCAGCGGACGATCTACTCGACCGATTACGGGCCGATGATCAACGACCTGGTCGGGATCCCCCTGCCGTGGACCGACGCCCAGGGCTTCGCGCTCGACGATGTCAACGCGACCAACTTCCGTTACCTGAACCACTTCTTCGATACGGACAAGGCACAGACGGTCCGCCAGTACGACAAGGTCGAACGCCACTACCAAGGCATCCCCTGGGTCAACTCGATCGCCGCCGACTCGAAGGGACACGCCTACTACTCCATGCAGGGCGCGATCCCGTACGTCACCGACGAGCAGGCGCAGCGCTGCAACGTGCTCGAGCCGGTCTACTCGACCCTCGGCCTGCCGGTGCTGAACGGCTCCGACTCCTCGTGCGCGTGGCGCACGAAGGGCGACGGCGTCGCGCCGGGCACCTTCCCGCCGGACAAGGTGCCGACCACTTTCCGCAACGACTACGTGCACAACGGCAACGACAGCCACTGGCTCACGAACCCGAAGGCCCCGCTGACCGGCTACGACCGGATCATCGGCATCGAGAACGCGGAGCGCTCCTTCCGCACGCGGATCGGCCTGATCCAGATCGCGCAGCGGCTCGCCGGCACCGACGGGCTGCCGGGCAAGGGCTTCAACCTGAAGCTGCTCGAGAAGGTCGCGCTCGGCAACCGCCAGTACCTGGGCGAGCTCTGGCGCGGCGACCTCGTCCACTTCTGCGACCTTGCCCCGGGCGGGCTCCTCGTCGGCTCCAGCGGGCCCGTCGACGTCAGCGGCGCCTGCGATGTGCTGCGCAAGTGGGACCTGCACGACAACCTCGGATCGAACGGGGCGCTGCTCTTCCGCCGCTTCGCCGCCAACCTGCTCGGCAACTTCACCTACCTGCCGACCGGCCTCCAGGGCGGCACCTACGTCGGCGGGCAGACGATCTGGAAGAAGCCGTACAGCAACGCCGATCCGGTGCACACGCCGAGCGGCCTGAACACCGCCAACCCGCTGGTCGGAGTTGCGCTCGCCGATGCCGTCACCGACCTGAAGGGCGCCGGCATCCCGCTCGACGCCCCCTTGCGCGGCTACCAGTATGCGATGCGGGGCGGCAAGAAGATCCCGATCCACGGCGGACCTGGTACCTACGGCGTCTTCAACGCGATCTACGCGCCGTGGGACGCGAAGACGGGTTACGGGGACGTCGACGAGGGCTCGAGCTTCATCATGGCCGCGCAGTTCACGGGCGGCAAGTGCCCGGTGCGAGCCGGCACCTTCGTCACCTACAGCGAGTCGGAGAACCAGTCCTCCAAGCACTCCGGCGACTACACGAAGGCGTTCTCGAAGAAGAAGTGGAATCCGGAGGCCTTCTGCGGCCCCGACATCCGCCGCCAGACGCGCTCGCGGGAGACCGTCTCCTTCTTCCCGCGCCCCGGCAAGCGCTGACGCAGCGCCCCAGCTCTCCGTCGCGTCTACGATTCCGTGGATGCGGATCCCGGACCTCCTCCGCGAGGACGAGCCTTCCTTCTCCTTCGAGTTCTTCCCACCGAAGACGCCGGACGGCGTCGACGCGCTGTTCAAAACCGTCGAGCAGCTGAAGCCGCTGGCGCCCGACTTCGTCTCCGTGACCTACGGTGCGGCCGGCTCGACCCGCGACGGGACGGTCGAGATCTCGACGCGGATCCAGAGCGACTTCGGGATCGAGACGATGGCGCACCTGAGCTGCGTCGGCGAGACGATCGAGGGGCTCGAGACGATCCTTGACAGGCTCGGCGAGGGCGGCATCGAAAACATCCTTGCGCTGCGCGGCGACCCGCCCCGCGGCGCGACCGACTTCACGCCGCCTGCAGGCGGTATGCAGGGCTCCGCCGAGCTCGCCGCCTTCATCCGCCAGCGGACCGACTGGGGTATCGGCGGCTCGAGCTTCCCCGAGGTCCATCCCGAGGCCGAATCGCCGCAGGCCGACATCGCCTACCTCAAGGAGAAGGTCGACTCGGGAGCCGAGTTCCTGATCACCCAGCTCTTCTTCGACAACGCCGTCTTCTTCGACTGGCTCGCCGAGGTCCGCGCCGCCGGCATCACCGTCCCGGTCTTCGCCGGCATCCTCCCCGTGCGCAGCTACTCGGGTCTGGTCCGCTTCTGCGAGATCTGCGATGCGGGGATCCCGCGCTCCCTCCACGACGGCCTCGCCGCGTGCAACGGCGACCCCGTCGCCGAGCGCACCTGGGGCATCGCCTACGCCGCGCGCCAGGCCGAAGAGCTGCTCGCCGCCGGCGTCGACGGCCTGCACTTCTACACGCTCAATCACTCCGACTCGACGCTCGCGGTGCTCGGCGCACTCAAGGCCGCCCGCCCGTGGGAGCGGGCCGCCGGCCGCGGCATCACGGCCGCCTGATCACCTGCGAACCTCCCGGGCATGAGCGCACCGCTGCAGACGTTCGAGCACAACGGCGACCGGATCGCTTTCCGCGAGTACGTGCCCGCCGGCGCGGCTGCGGCGCGGCCCGGCTCCTCGACGCTCGTCCTGATTCACGGCCTGCTGATGAACAGCTGCATGTTCGATCGTCAGGCACCGGTGATGGCCGAGCACGGCTACCGCGTGCTCTGCATCGACCTGCTCGGCCACGGCGGCAGCGACGTCCCCGGCAAGCACAGCTCCTACGCGATGACAGCCTTCGCCGAGCAGACCGTGGCGATGCTCGATCACCTCGGAATCGAACGCGCGGTGATCGGCGGCACCTCGCTCGGCGCCAACGTCTCCCTCGAGGTCGCCGTTGCCTACCCCGAGCGGGTGCGGGCGCTGTTCATCGAGATGCCGGTCCTCGACAACGCGCTGACTGCCTGCGCGGTCGCCTTCACCCCGGTGCTCGTCGCCTCGACCGCCGGCGCACCGCTGCTGCGGGCGCTCGGCGCCGTTACGCGTTTGATCCCGCGCAGCGAGTACCGCGTCGACATCTTCTTGGACTGGCTGCGCCGCGATCCCCGCAGCTCGGCGCTCGTTCTGCAGGGCCTGCTGCTCGGCCGCAGCTGCCCGCCCGGGCACGAACGACGCCGGATCGAGGCCGAGGCCCTCGTCGTCGGCCACCCTTCGGACCCGGTGCATCCGTTCAGCGACTCCGACCTCCTCGTCGAGGAGATGCAGAACGCGCGGCTGATCGACGCGAACTCAGCCTTCGAGTGGCGCCTCGCGCCGAACCGCCTCGACGGCGAGCTCGTCGACTTCCTCGAGCGCCTCGCCGCCGAGGACGCCGCCTTCGCGGGCGCTGCCTGAGCGTCTTTCTGCAAGGCATCTTGCAGGCGGACCGCCGCAAGGCGTTCGTGCCAGCATCCGGAACTTCGCCGGAGTGCCCGTGTTGCGATCCTATGTGAGGGATTCTTGAGGGGATGTTGAAGCGCTGCTTGCGAACCGCCGCCGCTCTTGCGGTCCTCGGCGCCACCCTCTGGGTGGCGGGACCGGCCCTGTCGACGACCCGCTATATGCCCGGTGGCGTCGACTTCAACCAGAAGCTGCCCCAGCTGCGCCCCGTGACGACGCATGCCGCCGCCCGGGCCGCGGCCGCCACCGGGCGCCGGCCGGTGCGGTTTCGCAGCGCCCCGGTCGCAGCCCCGAAGCGTTTCGACCTCGTCGGCATCGGCGGCGAGATGGGCAACTACGAGGTCCGGGTGCGCGACGGCGGGGCGCCCTGGAGCGACTGGATCGAGCTTGGCGACGGTTCCCCCCTCTACACGGGGGGCAGCACCGAAGTCCAGGTCCGCAGCCGAGGCGGCAAGCCGCCGCGGGGCCGCCTGCACTACGTCAACGTGAGCGGCGACGACACGACCACGAACGCGATCCTGAACCGCGTCCGCGGCGCGATCAACGGCGCCGTAATCGGCGTCTTCGACAGCTCGGATGCGATCGCGGCCTCGCCGAAGCCGGACTTCGTCACGCGCCGCCAGTGGGGCGCGAACGCGAAGCACGGCGGCTGTAAGCCCCGGGTCAAGCCCGAGTACGGTCGCGTCAAGGCGATCGCCGTCCACCACACGGTCAGCGTCAACAACTACAGCAGAGCGGAGGCGCCCGGGATCGTGCTCGGCATCTGCCGTTACCACCGGAACGGCAACGGCTGGAACGACATCGGCTACAACGCCCTCGTCGACCGCTTCGGCAACGTCTACCAGGGCCGTGCCGGCGGTCAGGCAAAGCCGGTCGTCGGCGCCCAAGCCGGGGGCTTCAACTCGCTCACGGCGGGTGTGGCCACGATCGGCAACCACCAGCAGGTGAAGGCGCGCGCGAGAGAGAAGCGCGGGGTGATCTCCTACCTGGCCTGGCGCCTCGACAAGGCCGGGATCCCGGCGATCGGCAAGGCGACGCTGAAGTCGGGCGGCGGCAGTGACGCACGGGTCCCGGAGGGCCACCGCCTGCGCGTCGGCCGCATCTTCGGCCACCGCGACGTCGACTTCACCGACTGCCCCGGTGACCTCCTCTACAAGAAGCTGCCGGCGATCAAGCGCAAGGTCCAGGACCGAATCGACCAGTTCGGCGGTTCGACCGACGGCGGTGGCGGTGGCGGTGGCGGCGGACTGGAGGCGGTGGAGGAGGCACCGGCGGGACCGGCGGTGGTGGCGGTGGTGGAGGCACCGGTGGTGGCGGTGGCGGCGGCGGTGGTAAGCACCACGACCGCAGCGGCGGAATCAGCCCGTCCAGCTAGCGGGCCGCCGACTGCGCGCGTCAGCCGGCTTCGGCCACCGGCGAGCGGTACAGCGGGAAGAAGCCGTCGTCGGCGCGGCCCTCGCTGAGCTCGCGCGTAGAGGCCGAGGTCGCAGACGACCTCGTGCGTGCGGAAGTGCAGCTCGCGGTTGGTGAAACCACGCTTGAACTCCTCGAGCCCGTCGCCGGGGTGGACCCCACCGCCGAGGTTCATCGGTAGGCCGAGCTCCTCGGCGCGGTCGGTCACCGCAACGATCATGTTCTTCGAGGGCGCGCGTCGCCGATGCGCGTCGGCGGTCCCCGACAGGTAGTAGTGGAGGAAGCCGTCGCTGACGGCCGTGATCGCCGCGGCGGCAGTATCGCCGTCGGGCCCGGTGACGAGGAAGAGCTCGGTCCGCGGCGAGTCGAAGAGCAGGTC
Source organism: uncultured Solirubrobacterales bacterium (assembly GCA_963774395.1). Lineage (GTDB taxonomy): Bacteria > Actinomycetota > Thermoleophilia > Solirubrobacterales > 70-9 > CAXMST01. The sequence goes on from CAVZET010000005.1 coordinate 536,389, forward strand.
GAAGTAGGCGGGCTCGAACCGGTAGCGCTCGCTCGCGTCGAGGTGCTCCATCGTCTCGCTGTAGACGGCGTGGAAGGCGGCCCGCTGATCGGCGCTCGTCTCCGGCCCAGGCACGTCGCGAGACCTCGTAGCCGGCGGCCTCGTTCTTGCGGATCTGCTGACGGTCACTCATCCGCGACTTGCGCTTCAGCTCCGGATCGGAGACGAGCACGATCGAGCGGTCGTTGCCGTCGGCGAGCGCCGGCGGCTCGCCGAGCCGATCGCGAACGAAAGCCGAGACGAGCCCGGTGTGCGACCAGTCGACGTCGGCGGGGTGGATCGGAGCGCCCGTCACCTCCGCGCCGGGATAGCCGTAGGGCGAGACCGCGTCGAGCCCCGGCGGGTAGAGGTCGGCGCTGTCGCCGGGGTCGAGCGGGTTGCGCACGTGATGCGCTCCTACCTCGCGGACGATCACCGGGATCCGGGCGCTGTTTGCGCCGAGCTCGACGGTAAGCGTGTGCGTGACGCCCTCGGCCTCGAGGAACTGGGGTGAGCGGAAGAACTCCTCCGAGCTGGCCCCCGCGCCGCCGTCGGCCTCGAGCCGGGCGCTCCCGGCTGGCTCGCTCATCCGTCCTCCCCGGGCAGCTCGACTCCCCAGCGGCGCTGCCACTCGCTCCGCGTCACGCCCCACAGCTCGCAGTCGATCAGCGTCCCGTCGGGACGGCGGATGTGCTCGCGCATCGTCCCCTCGTGCTTCCAGTCCTGCCAGGTGACGGCCTTCTTCGCGTGCGCGTTGAAGGAGGGGATGCGGCCGTAGACGCGGTGCGCACCGAACTCCTCGAAGGCCTTGGCGACGGTCAGCCGCTCGGCCTCGCGGCCGATGCCGCGGCCCCGCACCTTCTCGCCGATCATCGCGCCGAGCTCGGGCGCAAGCTGGCCGCGGATCCCATAGAGCGCGGTGAAGCCGACCGGATCGTCGTGCTCGGCGACCTCGATCGCCCACTTGCGATCCGGCCCGTCGTCCTCGTCGTTGGCGATCGCCCGCCCGACCCAGCCGCGCGCGTCCTCGAGCGTGAACGAGTCCCGTACCTCCATCAGCGACGAGGTCGCCTCCGGGTTGTTGAACCACCGGTGCACCGCCTCCGCATCCTCGGGCCGGAACGGCCGGATGCGGACCTCGACATCGGATCCTCGCTCGACTGTCATCGGCGAGAGGCTAGCTGGGGGAACCCGCGACGGGTCGCTTAGCCACGGCTATATTCGGCGGCCAATGATCAGGGCGATACAGCGTGGCCGTTCATCTTCGTCGTCTGCTGTAGCTGCGTTGCCGTTACACAGGCAGGCGCCGTCGCCCACGAGCGGCCGCAGGACTTCCGCGCGGTTGCCAAGGTCACCCACGCGAAGGCCCACGGCTCGCGAACCGCCGTCTTCCGCGAGACGCTGAAGCGCAAGGGCCACAAGATCGGCCGCTCGAAGCTGAAGTGCAGGTTCGGCCGCAAGGCAAGTCGCTGCAGTGGTCGCTGGCGGCTGCGCAGCGGGACGATCAAGGCGCACGGCAGGCTCCCCGCCAGAGGCCACGCGACCGTGCTGCGGATCAAGCGTGGGACCAGGCTCTACTCCGGTGCCCGGGGCACGGTCACGATCGGGCCGCTGACCAAGCGCCGCAACCGCGAGAGCTTCGACTTCAAGTAGGCGGGCGCCCCAGGCGGGCGCTCAGGCGATCTCGATTCCGCAGGCGGCGGCGAAGACGGCGGCGTTGGCGAGCACGTCGGGCCACGGCATCGAGACGCCGCGCAGGCTGGCGATCCCGTGGCAGCCCTCGAGCTTGCAGCCGCGCATCGCGACGCCCTCGAAGCGGGCGCCGTCGAGGTCGGCGTCGGCGAGGTTGCAGTCCTCGAAGAGGACGTTGCGCAGCCGCGCGTTCTGCCACGAGCTGCCGGAGAGATCACAGCCGGAGATCAGCACGTGATCGAGCTCGGCCGCCGCGAACGAGGCGAGGTCGGCCCGGCACTCGGTCAGCTCGACGTCGGCCAGGTCGGCATCGCTCCACTGCGCGCCGGTCAGCCGGCAACCGGCGATCCGGACCCGACGGCAGCGGGCGCTGCGCAGGTCGGCGTTTGCGAGGTTGCAGTCGGCGAGCACCGCGTCGCGCAGCTCGACGCCGGCGATCCGGGCGCCGAGCAGCGCCACCCGTTGGAGCTCGCTGGCGTCGATCGACAGGCCCGCCAAGCGCAGCTCCGCGGCCTCGTAGCCCTCGAGCCGCACACCCTCCAGCCCGGCCGCGGTCAGCTCCTCGGCCGGCCCGAGCTCGGCCGGCAGGTCGGGCGGGTCCGGGGCGACCGGCTCGGAGCTCAGCCACCCGTGTAGAGGCCCTTGCCGCTCGATGACCTGCCAGACGGTCCGGGCGAGGATCCGCAGGTCGAGGGCGAGCGAGCGGTGCTCGACGTAGTAGATGTCGAGCTCGATCCGCTCGCCCCACTCGAGCCCGGCACGACCGTTGATCTGAGCCCAGCCGGTCATCCCCGGGCGGACGTCGTGGCGGCGGCGCTGGCGGTCGCTGAAGAGGACGACCTGCGAGGGGATCGTCGGGCGCGGGCCGACGATCCGCATCTCGCCACGCAGCACGTTGATCAGGTTCGGCACCTCGTCGATCGACAGGCGGCGCAGCCAGCGGCCGACGCGGGTGATCCGGGGGTCGTCGCCCTCGAGCTTCGTGCCCACGCCGACCGGGTCGGAGCCGACGGTCATCGTGCGCAGCTTGTAGAGCTGGAAGGGACGCTCGTGGCGGCCGACCCGGATCTGCTTGAAGAGCACGGGGCCGCGCGAGTCGAGCTTGAGCAGGACCGCGATCACGGCGAGCAGCGGTGAGAGGACCAGCCAGCACCGTGCCGGCGATCAGCACGTCGGCGGCCCGGGGCAGGCCCGGCGCGCGGGCGGCCGCTGCCGACCGGTGGCGCGTTCTCGGGCTCGGCGAAGGCGCGGGCGATCTCCTCCTCGGTCAGCTCGCGGCGCTCGGCGGGGGTGCTCATCGGGTCCCCTCCGAGCGCTCCCAGGCGGCGGGCGGGCCCTCGCGGAGCCGATCGGCGGTGCCGAGCGCGATCGAGGCGGTGACGAGCCCGTAGTAGCGGAGCAGCCGCAGCGGCCGGCCGAGCGGCCCGGCCGGCTCGGGACCGACCGTGGCCGCGATCAGGGTGAGCTGGGCGATCAGGGTGAGCACGTAGATACGCGAGCGGCGCAGCAGCAGCAGGTTGGCGGCGAGGGCGAGCGCGTGCAGGATCGGCGAGGCGTAGCGGGTGATCCGGTGGGAGAGGATCTCGAACGCGTAGGTGGGCGAGTAGCCGCGCAGGTCCCACATGCGGTCGCTGACGACGATGTCCCAGAGGCCGCGCATCATCCGCCGCTTGCGGTCGAACTCGCCCTCGATCGTCGGCACGAGCTTCTCCTCGGCGACGGCGCGCCGGCGCGTACAGAGAGCGGTAGCCGCGCTTGGCGAGGCCGAAGGGGAGGTTGAGGTCGTGGCTGCGCGAGGGGCCGAGCGGCTCGTAGAGGTCGCGGCGTACCGCGTAGATGCCGCCGTTGCCCGCGGTCACGCCGGCCTGGCCGGACTCGAGCGAGCGCACCCACATCTCGTAGCGCCAGTAGGCGCCCTCCTCGTTGTCGCCCTCGGCGCCGAGGAAGCGCACCTGGCCGCAGACGTAGCCGACGTCGTCCTCCCAGAAGGGCGCGACGAGCTCGCGTAGGGCATCCGGCTCCCAGAAGGCGTTCGCATCGCTGAAGGCGACGATCTCGCCGCCGGCCTGCTCGGCGGCCGCGTTCTGGGCGGCGATCTTGCCGCTCCGCGGCAGGTCGAGGACGACGTCGGCGCCGGCTTGTTGGGCAGCGGCGACGGTGCGGTCGGCGGAACCGTCGGAAGCGACGATCAGCTCCAGCCGCTCGCGCGGGTATTCGAGCGCGAGCGCGTTCGCAATCTTGGCCGCGATCACGTCCTCCTCGTCGTGCGCGGCGATCACCAGTGAGACGCTCGGCACCCAGTCGGACTGTGGCAGGGCGCCCTCGCGGCGTCCACGCAGGCGCTCGAGCGCCGCCAGCGTGAGCGGGTAGGTGACGTGGGTGTGGACGAGGAGCGCGGCAGCGCCCCAGAAGACGGTTCGGGCCTTCATCGGACCGCTGATTATCGGGGCAGCGAGCGGTAGAGCGCGAGCGTGCGCTCGGCGATTGCATCCCAGCCACGCTCGTCGCTGCTCGCCGCGGCGGCGGCAGCTGCCAGCTTCGTGCGCGCCTCGGGGTCGGCGATCAGCTCTCGCGAGGGCCGTCGCCAGGGCCGCCGGATCGCCCGGCGGCACGAGCCGCGCGGCGCCCTCCCGGCCGACCTCGCCGAAGCCGCCGACGTCGCCGAGGATCATCGCCTTGCCGAAGGCAAGGCCGGCGTGCAGGACGCCGGACTGCTCGATCTCCCGGTATGGCAGGGCGAGCAGATCGGCCCGCTTCATCAGCGCCGGGATCTCGTCGTCGGTGACGAAGCGGGGCAACCAGCGGATGGTTCCCGGCGCAGCTGGCGGCCAGGCGCTCGAGCGGCTCGAGCGGCATCCGCGGTAGGCCTGCGATCCACAGCTCGGCGTCGGTCTCGCCGAGGGCGGCGAAGGCCTCGAGCAGAGTGTCGATCCCCTTGTAGGGGCGCAGCAGGCCGAAGAAGAGGACCACCGGAGCGTCGGCGGGCGCAGCGGCGAACTCGGCCGGCAGCGGCGCCGGATCGGGAAGCGTCGGCAGATAGTCGAGCGGGCCGTGCGGGATCACGTGGACGCGGGCGGGATCCAGTCCGAGCTCGTCGCGAAGGCGGCCGGCGCCGTGGTCGGTGTGCGTGATCACCGCGTCGAAGCCGGCGAGGAAGCGCGCCTGCGACCGCAGCGCGCGCGTCCGGCCCGGCGCCGGCAGCGGGTAGTGCAGGGTGAGGACGCGAGGTCGGCCCGCCGCACGGACGAGGAGTCGGTCGAGCTGCGGCACGGTTACCCACTGCCAGTGAACGACGTCCGAGCGGCGCAACCGCGGCGCGACCGCGAGCATCTCGGGACCATGCTCGATCCCCTTGATCGGCAGCCGCAGCCGTGAGCTCGCGTCCAGCCGGCTCGACAATCGGTAGAACGGCTCGCTGACCTCGTAGCCGTCGGCCGCGGGCACCGGGCCGTACTGGAAGCGGCTCGTGACGAGCTCGACCTCGGCCCCGGCGCGGGCGAGCGCCGCCGCCAGCGAGCGGTCGTACGGTGGCGTGAAGGCCGAGGGATCGACGATCGAGACGCGCATGGGCGACGATTCTCGCGTGAAGCTCAGCTACTGCGTCGTCAACACCAACGGCCGCGAGCACCTGCGTGCGTGCGTGGGTGCGATCCACGCGCAGCACCCGGCCGGCGTCGAGGCGGAGTTGCTCGTCCTCGACAACCGCTCCGACGACGGCTCCCTCGAGCTGCTCGAGCAGCTCCGCGACTGAGCCGGACGGGGCCGCCGGGGAGCTGCGCATCGTGCAGCCGGAGCGCCGCCAGGGCAAGGCGGCGAACGACACGCTGCTGCTCCAAGAGGCGCGCGGCGCCTACTGCCTGCTGCTCAACGAGGACAGCGAGCTACGGCCGGCCGCAGCCGGCACGCTGCTCAGCGCGCTCGAGGGCGACGCGCGGGCGGGCGCCGCCGGGGCCCAGCTGCTCGACGCCGCCGGCGTCCCTCAGCCCTGCGCGTGGCGCCTGCCCGGCGTCGGCACGGCGCTTGCCCAGGCGCTCTTCCTGCACCGCTGGCTGGTCACCGAGAGCGTCGGCGGCGCCGTCCGCGTCGTCGGCTGGGCCCAGTCCGCGGCGCTCTTGGTCCGCCGCAGCGCGGCCGAACAGGTGGGCTGGCTCGACCCCGACTTCTTCGTCTACTCCGATGAGACCGACTTCTGCAAGCGCCTCGCCGACGCAGGTTGGCGAACCCTGTACGTACCCGGTGCGCTCGCCGTCCACCACGAGCAACTCGCCAACGATCGCAGCGCGGGCGAGCGCCGCGTCGTCGAGTTCCACCGCAACCGCGACCTCTACATGCGCAAGCACCACGGCCGGATCGCCGCCGCCCTCGTCCGCGCGCTGACCGCGTTCAGCTACCTGCCACGGGCGCTCGCCGCTGTGGTTCTCCCCGGCCACGACCCGCGCTGGTACCTGCTGCACGCCCGCAAGGCGCTGGTGCCGAGTGGCGAGGGCATCCGGGAGCTGGTCGAGGGCTGAGAGCTTCGAGGCGTCTCTGGCTCGGAGAGAAGCTGCGCCCACCCAGCCGCGTCCCGCCTGAGGTTCCCGAAGGAGCACGTAGTCGTCCACTTGATGGGGCTACAGCCCCCTTAACTGGACGACTATCGAGGCGCGGCCGCCGCGCCGCCCTCAGTGCTTCTTCCGGTCAACAGAGAAACTGCGGGCAGCGGCTCGCTGGCCTCAGAGGTCCCGGATGTCCTGGTCGAGCGTCTCGACCTGGATGTCTGCGTCTTCGCGCCCCCCGCCCCGCGCGCGGAGCTCGGCGAGGCGGGCGCGGAGGATCGATGGATGGGCGAGCCTGGCGAGCTGTGCGCGCTCGCCGCCGTTCAGGGCCGTGAGCCAGAGCAGCACGGGATAGAACGCGATCACGACGGCGCGCAGGAGGAAGCCGGCGGCGCCGGACGTCGGCATTGCGAGCTCGCCGAACGCGATCACCGCCGCGGCGCCGAGCCCGATTGCCGCCAACTTCCCCCACTGGTACGGCACGGGAAAGAGGCGCTGCGTGAACGCGTACATCAGGACCACGGCGGCGCCGTAGGCGGCGACCAGGGCAAGACCGGCGCCGATGATCCCGTGGTCGGGGACGAGCCAGATGTTGAGGCCGATGTTGACCGCGAGTGCGGCCAGGGTCGCCGGGAAGTTGAACTCGGTCCGTCCCGTACGGCCAAGGATCACCAGCAGCGCCAGGTAGACGCCGTAGAGGGAGCCACCGAGCGCCAGCAGGCCGACGGCCTTGTAGGCGTCCGAGTAGCTGGAGGCGGCCAGGATGTCGGTGATCCAGCGTGCCTCGAGCCAGACCGCGACGACGATCAACCCACACGTCGCCGTGAAGAGCGTTGTGACGACCGCGTAGACGCGACGGGCTTCGGCGTCATCGGTGATCGAATAGGCCAGCGGCGGCCAAGCGAGCTGGAAGCCGCGGACGAGAATCTGAACCGACTGGCTGAACTTGAAGGCAACCGCGTAGAGGCCGACGGTGGCGTTGCCCACGGCGGCCCCGAGGACGACGACCATGACCACCCGGTCGGCGAAGTTCAGGAGGTAGAGCGAGAGCTCTGCCGGCATCGTCGGCAATCCGAAGCGCAGCATCCTCCGCATCAGCGACCGCTCCCAGGCGAGCGCCAGGCGGCGACGCTCGGTGATCGCCAGGTAGGCGACGAACGGAATCCCCGAGGCATAGGAGCCCAGCAACAGGGCCTCGGCTCCCAGGTCGAAGCCAACGAGCAGCAGCAGCGTCAGCGGGATCGCGACGAGGACATGGACGACGGTGAAGGTGAAGTAGGCCCGCGCGCGCTCGTCGACGCGGAGCAACGTCAACAGGTACTCGTAGAGCGTCAGCAGCCAGAGTCCGCCGATCGCGATCCGGACCAGACCCGGCTCCGAATGGACCGCATCGGAGATCAGCGGCGCAAACGGCAGGGCGACCAGCGCAAAGACGGTCGTCCCCCAGAACATCCCGGCGAAGCCCGAGCGGACGACATCGTCGCCGTTCTCCTGGGGCAGGTAGTAGAAGCGCAGCAGCGCCTCGAGCAGGCCGAACCGCACGAAGATGCTGACGGCGACGACGCCGCCGAACATCACCTCCGCCTGCCCGTACTCGGTCGTCGACAGCAGCCCCGTGTAGATCGGCAGCGTGACGAGCGCGATCAGCTTCGAGAGGACGCTCGCGCCGGTGTAGGCGAAGCCCGTGGTCGCGAGGCGGCGCAGGTAGTCGAGCATCGCCGCCCGCCTCAGGCCGGGCCCGGCGGGGCCTCGGCGGCGGGCACCGGGGCCTGCGCGGCGACCGGGGCGCCGGCCCGAGCCCCGATCGCCTCAGGTAGGGCGACTGCGAGCGCGAGGATCGCCCAGGTGAGCGGGTCGGTGAGGAAGGCCGCGTAACCCATGCTGTGCACGACCATGACCGCGAAGGCGGCGAGCAGCGTCGCCGCGACCGGATCGCGGGCCGGCCTCCAGCCAAGCCCGGCGGCGCTCCACAAGCCGACGGCCGCGACGGCGAGCAGCGTCAGGTACGGCACGATCCCGATCACTCCCTGCTCGGCCAGCACGGTGACGGGCTCGGTGTGGCTCTCGACCGAGTAGCCGGTGTCGGTGACGTCGTAGCGGACAGCGAACTCGATCGCCGAAGGAGCCCGCGCCGTAGCCCTCGATCGGCCGGTCCTCGAACATGTGCAGGCCGCCGCTGATCAGCCCCGTGCGGCCGGTCGTCTCGGCGGTCAGCCCGCCGCCCTCGATCGCAAACGTCGCGATCGCCATCAGCACGACGATCGCAGCCGCGGCGGCGACGCCGCGGCCGAGTCCCCAGCGACAGGCGGCGATGACGAGCATGCCGGCGATCAGCGCGAGCATGCTCGACTGGCTGAAGGTGATCACGAGGGCAAGCAGGACGACGACGAAGGCGCCGGCGGCGAGCGTCGCTTCGCGGCGGCGTGCCCAGGCGGTGACGCCGGCGAGGAGGACCAGCGCCACGTCCAGGAAGCGGCCCATGATGTTCGGGTCGTAGAAGACCGAGTTGACGCGGAAGTAGGCGTGCGCCTCGTTGCCGGCGATCACCTTGTCGTTCCAGAAGAGCTTGCCGGTGGCGTACTGGCCGAAGGCGACGATCGCGACAAGCAAGGCGGTGATCGCGATCACCCAGACGAGCGCCCGCAGCAGCTCGCGATCCCAGCGCGCCCCGGCGAGCATCACGTACAGCGCCGCGAACGGGACGTAGAAGAAGCCGACGTCCTTGACAGCCGTGGACAGGTCGTCGGTGTAGGCCGTCTGCAGCCCGTAGAGGACGAGGATCACGGCGAGCACCGGCGCGAGCCAGCGCCGCAGATCGCCGGGCGCGGTGCGATCGGCGTCGGGCAGGATCCGCTCGGGCTCGAGCAGCGCCGCGATCAGACCGGCGGCGAGCAGGCCGTACAGCGGGACGAGCAGGTTCGCGGTCGAGCCGCCCAGATCGAGCGGGATGCGGAAGGGCAGCACGGCAACGAACGCGACCGGTAGCCAGCGCGGCCGGGCGCGGATCAACCAGACCAGGGCCGCGAGGACGACGGCGGCGGCGACGGCCCCCGCGGCGAGCTCGGCCGGACTGTCGCGGAGGTTCACGATCCGGTCGTTGTGCCAGTTGTCGGCGACGACGAGGACCGGCGCCAGCACGAGCGCCCCGGCGAGCAGGCCGAGGCGAGCGCGGATCGCCGAGCGGCGCCGTGAGGCCACCCGCGGCGAGCGCACAGCTCGCCACGATCCCGATCCACAGCGGCAGGGAGTCCATCAGCCGTCTCCCCCGGGACCCGGATAGCCCGTGACCGCGGTCTCGTGCCGCCGGGCTCGATCGTGACCGAGCCCGGCGGGACGATGTCGCGGTCGGCGGCACCCAGCACGACGCGCACGCTGTAGGTGCCGGGAGGCGCCTTCCTCCCCGCATCCGTCCGTCCGTCCCAGGCGAACTCGTGCGGGCCGGCCTGCAGCTCGCCGCTCGGGTGCAGCGTCGCAACGGTCCGCTCCTGGGAGTCGATCACGTAGACCGCCCCGCGGGCGTCGGACTGCGTGGTCACGAAGCTGATCTCGGCCTTGCCACCCGGTGCCGGCGCGGCGGCAAAGACGACGGTGTTGACGACGTCGTCGCTCGAGCGCAACACCCGGGTCAGGGCGAAGGCCCCGACCGAGAGAGCAAGCAGGGCGACGAGCAGGACCGAGCCGGCTCTCGCATCGACGGAGCGCGCCAACGCCTGGCTTCCCGCGGCGCGCCGGGCGTCAGCCCTTGGCGCGGTCCTCTCCTGCGATCACGACGACATCAGCGTCCGGGGTCACGGCCTGAGTCTTGCGGTCGAGCGGCTGCAGGACCTTGATCTTGAGCTTGCGCCCGACGACGGCGGCCTCATGCTTGAAGCCCTTCGCGTAGAGCACGAGGGTCTGGTTCGAAGTACCCGTCAGGCCCGTGCGCACCGTCGTGAAACCGTGCGACTTGAGGTCGTCGGCGACGCCGTCGGCGAGGGCCGGCGTCGAGGAGCCGTTGAGCACGGCGATCGCGACCTGCGACCTGTCGAAGCCCGCCGCGGGACCGGCTGTGCCGCCACCGAGCTTGTCGGTAGCGAGGAAGACGCCGACGACGGCGAGGCCGGCGACGAGGATCGCGATCAGGGACAGCACGAGCGGGTGCCGGGGCCCGCGGGCGAACAGGCGCCGCCAGAAGCTCGGCGACTGGATCGCCTGCCGCTCGGCAGTGATTCGCGAGAGAGCCGGGCGGTCGGCGGTGACCCGCTCCGCGGGCGTCAGCGCGGTTCCCGTCGTGTAGGAGGAGGCGGGTCGGACGGCGGCGGTCGCGGCGGCGGCGGTCACCGCTGCCGGATCGGCAGCGGTAGGCGCGCCCTCGTCGCCACGCTCGGGCTCGAGCTCGCGCCAGCGCAGCAGCCGCTGCACCTCGCGGCGCTGCGTGACGTACAGCGGCACCACCAGCGCGAGAGCGAGCGTCGCGATGACACCGGCGGCCGCCCCAAGCGGCACGATCACGTCCCGGCTGATCGCGTCCGTGGCGGCTGCGAGCAGCGCCGGGCTCATCCGGAGACGGTTGAGTCGGCCTGGCCGACGATGAGAGCGACGTCGGCCTTGCCGACCAGGCTCTCGACGTCGGACGTCATCGCGAGCACCTGGACGTCGCCGAGCAGGCCGTTCATCGCGCTGGCCAGCTTTTTGGCGTCGCTCTTCGCGTTGCCCCTGTACATGACGACGCTGTTGGCATACGAGCCCGCGTCGCCGACGTCACCGACCTTGAAGCCGGCATCCTTGACGTCACGGCTGACGCTGTCGGCGACACCCGGAACGCCCGAGCCTCCAGGCGGGGCCGTGCCGTTGAGGACGGCGACCTTGACCGGCTTCGGCTTTTCCGCCTTCGGCTGCCCCTTCGACGAGGCGCTCGGCGTCCCGGAGGAGCTGCCGCCGAACAGACCGAAAGCACCCGTGGCGATGACGACACCGATCAGGATCGCGGCGAGGCCACCGACGAGGATCTTCGGGTCGACGGGGCTGCGCCGGTCGAGATCCTCCCAGCGCAGTGCGACGTCCTCACGGAAGATCGCCCACCGGGAGGGCCCGCCCTCCGTGACGTATTCCCCCGTGCCCTCCTCCGGGTACTCACCGGTCGGCGATCGGCGGTCCTCTTCGCTGACAGCCGCCTCCGGGTGCGCCTCGCGATCCGCTGCCGCCGCGGCGCGCTCTGGTGCACGCCCGGCCCAGTCGCGCAGGCGCCGGACGTGCCGGGCCTGCTGAAAGGTAAGGAACACGAGTACGGCCAGGCCGGCGAACGCGACGAAGCCGAGGAGCGCGCCGATCTCCTCGAGAGAATTCATGATCAGCGCGGCATCTTAGAGACAGGGTCGGTAGCTCAGCCCGCCTTCGGCGCGGCCAGGGACCGGCGGTCGGAGCGGCTGGCTAGACGTTGCGGACCGACGGATCGAGCGGCCCGGGGCTCGGCGTCCCGCCGACGATCGCGATCAGCTGCTCGGCAAGCCCCGTCTCGTCGCCCGAGCCGATCATCTCCCCGACGCGCGTGAGCATCTCCTCGACCTCGGCTGCGGTCAGCGCCTCGTGGCGCACCGCGCGCTTGATTCGCGGGGCCGAGGTCGACTCGGCGCGCTCGCCCGTCGCGAACAGCTCCTCGTGGAGTTGCTCCCCGGGGCGCGGGCCGGTGAACTCGATCGCGATGTCGACGTCGGGCTCGTAGCCCGCGAGGTTGATCATGTTGCGGGCGAGCTCGACGATCCGGACCGGCTCGCCCATCTCGAGCACGAAGGTGTCGCCCTCGCCGTGGCCCAGGTCGCCGGCGCGGATCACCAGCTGCACGGCCTCCGGGATCGTCATGAAGTAGCGCGTCATCTCGGGGTGGGTGACGGTGACCGGCCCGCCGCGCTCGATCTGGCGACGGAAGATGGGAACGACGCTGCCCGAGGAGCCAAGCACGTTGCCAAAGCGGACGGCGACGAACCGCGTCTCCGGGTGGCGCTCGCGGGCTGCGGCGCAGACCCATTCCGCCATCGCCTTGGAAGCGCCCATCACGGTCCGTGGATCGACGGCCTTATCGGTCGAGATCAGGACGAAGCGCTCGGCGCCGGCCGCAGCTGCGGTCTCAGCCGTGACCCGGGTCGCGAGCGCGTTGTTGCGGACCGCCTCGAGCGGGTTCGCCTCCATCAGCGGCACGTGCTTGTAGGCGGCTGCGTGGAAGACGACCTCGGGCTTGAAGCGCTGCATGACCTCGAGCATCCGGTCCGCCTCCTTGCAGTCGGCGAGGACCGACTCGATGCGGCTGAAGTGCCATTCGGAGACGAGTTCGCGGTCGATCTCGAAGAGGTTGTCCTCGGCGTGGTCGACGAGGACGAGCAGGCGCGGCCGCACGCGCGCGATCTGCCGCGAGAGCTCCGCGCCGATCGAACCGCCGGCGCCGGTGACGAGCACGATCCGGTCGCGTAGGTAGCCGCCAACGAGGTCGAGCTCCTCGATGACCGGATCGCGGCCGAGCACATCCTCGACCTGGACCTCGCGGACCTGGCGGGTGAGCTGCACGCCGCCGCGCAGCAGCTCGAAGACCGTCGGCAGGGTGCGGACCCGGATCTCGCGGTCGCGGCAGGCGGAGACGACCTTGCCGCGCAGATGGCCAGGGGCGGAGGGGATCGCGATGATGACCTCGTCCGGCTCGACCTCATCGAGGATCTCCCCGATCCGCTCGGTGGTGCCGAGCACCTTGAGTCCGGCGGCGGGGCGGGTGCCCTGCTTGTGCGGGTCGTCGTCGATGAAGCCGACCGGGCGCCCGAGATCGGGGTTGAGCATCAGCTCGCGGACGACCATCTGCCCGCCCGAGCCGGCGCCCACGATGATCACCTCGGCCGCGGACGAGCCGCCGGATCCACGTCGCCGGCGCCGGATCCAGTCGCCCCAGTGGTACTCGTAGGCGAAGCGGACGAGGCTGCGACCGGCGATCAGCAGACCGACCGTGAGCAGGAAGTCGAGGATCAGGACCGAGCGCGGGATGTTGATCGTGAACGGCTGCGCGAGCGTGTAGATCGCGAGCATCAGCGCCGAGGCGACGATGCAGGCGCGCACGATCTTCCAGCTGTCGCCGAGGTTGAAGTAACGCCACCACTTCTGGTGCAGGCCGAGGAAGCTGAAGAGGATGGCGTCGCCGATCCCGACGAACGCGATCGACTCCCAGAGCATGTGGGCGTAGTGCGGCGGCATGCCATGCCGCTCGTCGAAGAAACGCAACTGGAACGCGAGAAAAAAGGCCAGTGCGGCCAGAAACGCGTCCGCCGCGATCTGAAGCATCCGATGACGGAACACCGGAGCGCGCAGCCGGTCCATGGCCACAGGGTAGAGTCTTGGTCAAGCGCCGGGGTCGGCCGATCCGCCGATCGCAAGAGGCCCGGCATCGGGGCCTGCGGGCCTCGCCGGCGCCCCCGAACGCATGGCCGCAGACATCCTCAGCCCGATCGTCAACTCGGCGACAGACTTCATCGACTCGGTCGGCGTCGTCGGCGTCTTCCTGCTGATGGTCCTCGAGAGCGCCTGCATCCCGGTCCCGAGCGAGGCGATCATGCTGTTCGCGGGATTCAACGTCTCCGAAGGCAACATGACGATGGTCGAGATCATCGTCGCCGGCGTCGCGGGCAACCTCGTCGGCTCGTGGATCGCCTACGGGGTCGGCTATTACGGGCGGCTCGAGGTGCTCGAGCAGAACCGCCTGATCCACGTCAACCCCAAGCACCTCGCGCAGGCCGATCGCTGGTTCGAGCGCCACGGCGAGGCGACGGTCTTCTTCGCGCGCATGGTGCCGGTCGTACGCACGTTCATCTCGTTGCCTGCGGGCGTTGCTCGGATGCCGTTCTGGAGGTTCACGGCGTTCACCGCACTCGGCGTGATCCCGTGGGTGACGGCGCTCGCCTTCATCGGCAAGGGCGTCGGCTCGAACTGGGAGAACTGGAAGGACAAGCTGCACTACCTCGACTACCCGATCGTGCTCGCGGTCGTCGCCGGGCTCGTCTGGCTGTGGCTGCGCTGGCGGCGCGACGACGAGCCCGAGGACCCGGCCGCGGGCCCGCCGGGCGGTACCGGCACCGAGCCGGCGGGCGAGCCCGCCGGGCCGCCGGCGGCCTGACCGGTGAGCGGGGAGCTCGCCGGCGGGGAGCGGGGCGGCACGCTGCCCGCGGGTCAGGCGATCGTTCTCGGGCTCGTCCAGGGCCCAACCGAGCTGCTCCCGGTCTCCAGCTCGGCGCACCTGCGGATCGTGCCCTGGCTCTGTGGCTGGGAGCATGAGCGGCTCGACCCCGAGCACCGCAAGGCGTTCGAGGTCGCCGTTCACGGCGGCGCTGCGCTGGCGCTGCTGATCGGCCAGCGCAACCTGATCGCCACCGAACTACGTCACCTCGACCTGCGGCGGCTGAGCGTGATCGCGCTCAGCTTCCTGCCGCCGGCGATCGCCGGCCTCACCTTCGAGCGACAGATCGAGAGCCGGCTCGGCGGGCCCGGTGGAATGGCCGCCGGGCTGGCAGCGGGCTCCGTCGCGATGCTCCTCGCCGACCGAGCACCACAGGAGCGCGGCGCCGGTGACGCCACCGCAGTCGACGGGCTCGCGCTCGGCCTGGCGCAAGCGGCGGCCCTTGCGCCAGGCGTCTCCCGCAACGGCGCAACGTTGGTCGCTGCCCGCAGCCGCCGCTTCTCGCGCGCGCAGTCGAACCTCCTCTCCCGCACGGTCGCGTTGCCGGTCATCGCCGGCGCCGCGCTCCTCAAAGGCGTGCGCCTGCGGCGGCGCGGAATCGACCGCGGACTCGCTCGGCCGATCGCGCTGGGCGTCGGCAGCGCCCTCGTCTCGACGCTCGCCTCGCAGGGGCTGATCCGACTGATCGAGCGGGACCGGGCGCTGTGGCCGTACGCCGCCTACCGGTTGGCCCTGGCGGCGCTGATCGTAGTCCGCGCGGGTGCTGCGTCATCCCGGCGATCCGCTTGAATGGTCGCGATGAGCGCCGACTCCGCCCAGGACGCCTACGCAGCAGCCGGCGTCGACCAGCGCGCCGCCGATGACGCGGTCGGGGCGTTGCTGCGCTCACTCGCGCGAATCGACACCGGCAAGCCCTCCCGCGTCGTCCCCCTGCCGGGTCACTACGCGAGCGTTCTGCGCATCGACGAACGGCGCGGCATCGCCTTCGGCGCCGACGGCGTCGGCACGAAGATGGTCCTCGCCGAGCGCATGGGTCGCTTCGAGACGATCGGCATCGACTGCATCGCGATGAACGTCAACGACCTCGTCTGCGTCGGCGCCGAGCCGATCGCACTCGTCGACACGATCCTCTGCCGCGACGCGGACGCCGACGTGATCGGTGCGATCGGTGAGGGCTTGCGGGCGGGCGCCGAGCTCAGCGGCATCGAGATCCCCGGTGGCGAGATCGCCCAGGTCGGCGACGTCGTCGGTGGCTGGGAGCTGAGCGGCAGCTCGATCGGACTCGTCGATCTCGATGCGATCGTCACCGGCGCGGCGATCCATCCCGGCGACGCGCTGATCGGCCTGCCCTCCTCCGGACTGCACTCGAACGGCTACACGCTCGCGCGCCGCGCGCTCGATGCGATCCCGCTCACCGACGAGCGCCTCGGCCGGCCGCTCGGCGAGGTGTTGCTCGAGCCGACGACGATCTACGTGCGCGCAGTGCTCGAGCTGCTCGCCACCGGCCTGGACGTCCACGGGCTCGCCCACATCACCGGCGACGGGCTCAACAACCTTCTGCGGCTCTCGCGCACGGTCGGCTACGAGCTCGCCGAGCCCCTTCCGGTGCCCCCGGTCTTCGAGCTGATCGCGGCCGAGGGCAACGTCTCCGAGGAGGAGATGTTCGAGGTCTTCAACATGGGGCTCGGCTTCGTCGTCGTCGTCCCCGAGGCCGATGCCGGCGCGGCGGCCGAGCTGCTGGCCGCCCACCACGAGGGCACCCGCCGGATCGGGACGGTGACCGCGGCGGCCGGCGAGGTCACGCGGGCTTGAGCCTCTAGGAGGCCGGGGTTCCGACGCCGCCGGGCAACCCGGTCCGCTCGGGCGCTGCGGGCGGTCGTCATCATCTCTTCATCGTCGAACTGAGCGCAAGGGTTCCTTCGTGGCGGGTTGGCGGTGAGGACACCGACCGCGATGATCGAAAATACTCGTGACATGCGCGCGCCCAGCGAGATCAGCTTGATCGCCGCTTCCGGAGCGGGATCACGGCTACCGACAGGGACGAGCGGCGGATGACGATGATCGGCACGCAGCTCTCGGGCCGCTATCGGCTCGAGTCGAAGCTCGGTAGTGGCGGCATGTCGACCGTGTACCTGGCGATCGACGAGGTCCTCGACCGGCAGGTCGCGATCAAGGTCATGCACCGCGAGATCTCCGACCAGCCCGACCAGCTCGAGCGCTTCCGACGCGAGGCCCGGGCCGTCGCCTCCCTCTCCCACCCCAACCTAGTCGCCGTGATCGACGCCGGCGAGGACGGCGGTCACCCCTACATCGTCTTCGAGTACGTCCCCGGCGAGACGCTGAAGAAGCGGATCGACGAGTCGGGGCGACTCGGTCTCGACGAAGCCACCGCGTACGCAATCGAGATCGGCCGCGGGCTCGCCGCGGCGCACGCCGCCCGCCTGATCCACCGCGACGTCAAGCCGCAGAACGTGCTGATCGACGGCGAGGGCAGGGCGAAGATCACCGACTTCGGCATCGCCCGCTCGCTCGAGGTCCATGGGCTGACAGCGACCGGGCGCGTGCTCGGCACGACCGACTACGTCTCGCCCGAGCAGGCGATGGGCAAGGAGGTGGACGCGCGGACCGACGTCTACTCGCTCGGCATCGTCCTCTACGAGATGCTCACGGGGGACGTCCCCTTCCACGCCGAGACCCAGGTCGGGGTCGCGATGAAGCACGTCAACGAGGTCGTCCCCGATGTGCAGAAGAAGCGGCCGGAGACCTCGGCGGCGCTCGCCGCGGCGCTCGAGCGCGCGGTCGCCAAGGACCCGAAGGATCGCTACCCGGACATGAACCACTTCCTCGCCGACCTCGAGGCGGCGCTCGAGGTCGAGGTCGTGCGAGCCGGTCACTCGACCGGCGAGGCGACGACGGTGCTCGACTCGGTGCCGCCGAAGCAGCGCCGGCTGATGACCAAGCGCGGCATGTCGGTCGCCGGCATCCTGCTGCTCGTCGCCGCCGGGATCGCGGCGGTCGCGATCGCCGTCTTCACCGGCAACTCCGGGCCTTCGCAGGAGGCGCCGCCTGCCAGCAACACGGGCGGCGAGCCGATCGCGATCACCGCCGACCAGGACTTCGACCCGACCTCCGACGGCGGCGACGGCGAGGAGCACTCCGACGCGCTCAGCGGCGCCATCGACGGCGACACGAAGAACACCGCCTGGCTCACCGAGACCTACGACACGCCGGACTTCTCCGGGCTCAAGGACGGCGTCGGGCTGATCCTCGACACCGGCACGCCAACGACGCCGACCGAGCTCGATGTGGCCACGCTCGTCCCTGGCTGGACCGCGCAGGTCTACGGCTCCGACGCCTCCACCCCGCCCGACGACCTGAAGAAGTGGGACGAGCTCTCCCCGTCGCTGGAGATCAACTCCAAGCAGCAGGCAATCCAGCTCAACGCGACCCAGCCGCACCGCTACTTCCTGATCTGGATCACGCAGCTGGCGCCGTCCGCCGACGGCGAGGGCTATCGCGTCGAGATCTCCGACGCCCGGTTGATCAGCTGAGCCGGGGGCTCAGAACTCGATCCGGCGCAGGGCCTCGGCACGCTCGATGCCAAGTCTGACGAGGCGATCGCAGAGCTCCGGGTAGGGGATGCCACTCGCCTCGAACAGGCGCGAGTAGACGCTCGTCTCGGTGAAGCCGGGCAGCGTGTTGAGCTCGTTGACGAGCACCTCGCCGTCGGCGACGAAGAAGTCGCAGCGGGCCAGGCCCGAGCAGTCGCAGGCGCGGAAGACCTCGACGGCCAGCTCGCGCACCCGCTCTGCAATCGGCTCGGCGATCCGGGCTGGGACGACCAGGTCCATGCCGCCGGCCTCGTACTTCGCCTCGTAGTCGTACCAGTCGGCGTGCGCGTCGATCTCGCCTGGGACCGAGGCTTGCGGCTCGGCGTTGCCGAGCACGGAGCACTCGACCTCGAGTCCGTCGCAGTGCTGCTCGACGATCACCCGCGGGTCGTGGCGGGCCGCCTCCCGGACCGCCTCGTCGAGCTCGGCGAGGTCGGTGACCTTGGTGATGCCGACGCTCGAGCCCAGCCGCGAGGGCTTGACCCAGACCGGTAGGCCGAGCTCGGCGACCGACTCGCGCCAGCCGGGATCGCCGGCGGTGCCCGGGACCTCGGGCTGACAGAAGTCGACCTGCGGGATCCCGCGGGCGCTGAGCAGGCGCTTGAAGGTGAGCTTGTCGATCGTCGTCGCGGCGGCGAGCACGCCCGGGCCCGCGTAGGGGACGCCGAGCACGTCGAGCGCGCCCTGAACGGTCCCGTCCTCGCCGTAGGGGCCGTGCATCACGGGGAAGGCGACGTCGCAGCCGAGCAGGCCGCTGCCGGGCCGGACCTCGACCTCCTCACCGGCGCAGACCCAGCGCCCGTCGCGCTCGACGACGATGTCGAGCACCTCGTGTCCCGCGGCCCGCAGCCCATCACCGACCGACGCCCCCGAGCGCAACGAGACCTCGTGCTCGCTCGACCGCCCGCCGCGGAGGACTGCGACCTTCACGGCGAAGTCGTGCTCGATGTCGTCGAGCTGGTCGTCGACGTGGTCGTCGTCGGCGGGACGTAGTGGCCGACGGTCAGCGTCACCCGCGAACCGGACTTGACTCGTGAGCCGCCGCCGGGGGCCTGCTCGAGGACCCGCCCGTCGTCGGAGGACTGGTCGCTGTCCTGGCTCACCGTGCGCACGTCGAGTCCCTGCTTCTGAAGCTTGCGCTCGGCGTAGCTCGCCTTCTGGCCGACGTAGTCGCCCAGAGTGATCGAGCCCGCGCCGGTCGAGTAGGTGATCGTCACCTCCGACCCCTTCTTCGCCGTCGTGTCGGCGGCCGGATCCTGGCTGATCACCTGATTCTCGGGCTCGTCGCTGTCCTGCGGCTCGGTGTTGACGACGAAGCCGGCGTTGCGGAGCTGGGTCTCGGCGGCGACCCGGTTCTGCCCGACGACGTTCGGAACCGTGACCTGCTTCGACCCCGAGGAGACGATCACCGTGACCGTCTCTCCCGTGGCGACCTCGGTGTCGGGAGCCGGGTCGGTGTCGATTACCCGTCCGGGAGCCACGTTGCCGCTCGCCTTCTTCTGTACCTCCGGTTTGAAGCCGGCCTTCTTCAGCTTCTTCACTGCCAGCGCCTGCGTCTTGCCGATCACGTCGGGGACTGGCGTCGGCGCGGGGCCGAGGCTGACGAAGATCGTCACCGTCGAGCCGTCGCCGGCGCGCGTTCCGCCCTGCGGGTCCTGCTCGAGCACCGTCCCCTCGGGAGCCCCGTTCGACTGCCGCTGCACGTCGACCTCGAAGCCGGCGTTGGCGAGCTTCAGCCGGGCCGCGGTCTCGGTGTCGCCCTTGACCCCGGGGACGAGCACGCCGTCGTCGCCGCGGAGGAAGAAGAACCAGAGCGCGGCGAGGACGAGCAGGACGGCGACGGCGGCGCCGATCCACCACCACTTGCGGTCGCGGTCCTCCTCGGCGACGAACGCTTCGTAGCGCTCGGTGTGGCCGGCGAGCTGCGGGTTCGCCTCGGCGGCGTCGAGCGCGGCCGTCATCTCGGCCGCCGACTGGTAGCGGGCGGCCGGATCCTTGGCGAGCGCCCGCAGCACGACCGAGTCGAGCGCCGGCGGCACGGCCGGGTTGATGCTGCTCGGCGCCGGCGGCTGCTCGGAGACCTGCTTCATCGCGATCGCGACGGCGTTGTCGCCCTCGAAGGGGACCCGCCCGGTGAGCATCTCGAAGAGGATGATCCCGACCGCGTAGATGTCGGAGGTCGCCGTCACGTCCATGCCCTGCGCCTGCTCCGGACTCAGATACTGGGCGGTGCCGAGCACGGAGCCGGTCCGCGTGATCTCCGAGTTGCCCGCCGCGCGGGCGATGCCGAAGTCCGTGACCCGGACACGGCCGGACCCGTCGATGAGCACGTTCATCGGCTTCAGGTCGCGGTGCACGAGGCCGCGCTCGTGAGCGAAACCGGCGGCGGCGAGCACCTGGCGGGTGACCTCGACCGCCTCGGGGATCGTCAGCCCGCGGTTGATCAGGTCGCGCAGCGGCGCGCCCTCCACGTACTCCATCGCGATGTAGTAGGTGTCCTCGACGGCGCCGCGGTCGAAGACACCGACGATGTTGGGGTGCTGCAGTCCGGCAGCCGAGGAGGCCTCGCGACGGAAGCGGGCAACGAACTCCTGATCGCGGGCGAAGTTGTCGTGCAGGACCTTCAGCGCGACCTCGCGGCCGAGCTCGCCGTCGCGAGCGAGCCAGACGTCGGCCATGCCGCCGGAGCCGATCCGGCGGATCAGCGTGTAGCGGCCGTCGAGAGCCTGTCCTTCGGTCAGTCGCATCGTTCAGCCCTGGTTGAGGAAGTAGTCGGCGATGTCGGTCGCGATCGGGCCGGCGACCGTCGCCGCCGAAGCAGGCCGTGCACTGCTCGGAGGTGACGGCGATCGCGATCTTCGGGTCGTCGGCGGGAGCGAACATGATGAACCAGGGCTGGTTGACGCGCTGCTCGATGTTCTTCTCGGCGGTGCCGGTCTTGCCGGCGAAGGTCACCGAACCGCCACCGACGGTGAGGCCGGCGGCCGTCCCGTCCTCGCGTGACGTTGACCATCATGTCCGTCAGCTCGTTCGCCGCGTCGGGGCTGATCACCTGCCGCATCTCCTGCGGGTCGAGCTCCTGGGTGACGCGGCCGTCGGGGTCGGTGACCTGCTGCAGGAAGGTCGGCTGCATCATCTTGCCGTCGTCGGCGATCGTCGCGGCGACCATCGCCATCTGCAGCGGCGTCACCAGCAGCCGCTCCTGGCCGATCGCGACGCGGCCGATGTCGACCTGGCTCGGGTCGGTGATCAGCTTGCCCGTGTCGTGCGTAGACGCCCGAGGGCGCGATCTGGTCGGACGGGTAGTCGAGCTCGGGCGTCGAGAAGAAGCCGAAGCGCTTCATGTACTCGTACATCGTGTCGCCGCCGAGCTTCTCGCCGACCTGCGCGAAGACCGTGTTGACCGAGTGGTCAGCGCCTGTGGTCAGGCGAGATGTCGCCGAAGTCCTCGCCGCCGTCGTTGTCGAGCGGCACGCCGGAGATCTTGATGCCGCTGTCGCCGTTGATCACCGAGTCGGGCGTGAACTCGCCGCGTGTCGAGCGCCGCCGCGGCGGTCACCACCTTCATCGTCGAGCCCGGCGGGTAGCGGCCCTGGGTGGCGCGGTTGAGGATCACCGCCGGATCTGCCCGGCGGCAGGTTGTTGAACGCCGTCAGCTTCTCGGGATCGTTGACCTCGTTCGGGTCGTAGCCGGGTGTCGAGACCATCGCCTTGATCGCGCCCGTCTGCGGGTCCATCGCGACGGCCGCGCCGGGCTCGCCGAGCGCCTGCAGCTCGTTGGTCGCCAGCTGCTGGGCGCCGGCGTCGAGCGTCGTCGTCAGGTTCGACCCCGCCTGGGTCTGGCCCTGGATCTGCTCGAGGATCGAGGAGAACTCGTTCTTCTGACCGACGAGCACGTCGTTCTCGGACTCCTCGATCCCGGTCCGGCCGGCGCTCGAGGAAGTCGTAGCCGACCGGGTTGCCGAACAGCGAGCCCTGCGGGTAGTCACGGACGTAGTACTTGCTGTCGCCCTTGCCGACCGGCTTCGAGACCGCGAGCACCTGGCCGTCGGCGCTGAGGATCTTGCCGCGCTTGATCTGCTGCTGCTCGAACAGCGGCCGCTTGTTGTTGACGTTCGCCTGCAGCGAATCCTGGGCGAAGACCGTCCAGCGCGAGGTAAAGGCAACGAGCAGCGCAAACAGCAGGAGCAGGAGCGCGTAGAGCTTGCGGATCGAGGAGTTCACGCCCCGGCCTCCTCGGGCTTGGGGGTCCGCGCCTGATTCGAGATCAGCAGCAGCAGCGCGAGCAGGATCATGTTCGCGAGCACCGAGCTACCGCCAAAGCTGACGAAGGGCAGCGTGACGCCGGTCAGCGGGATCACCCGCGTGACGCCGCCGACGATCACGAACGCCTGCAGGGCGAAGACGGTGGTCAGGCCCGGTCGCGAGCAGCTTCGAGAAGCCGTCGCTGGCGATGATCGCGGTCTTGAAGCCGCGGGCGGCGATCAGCGCGTAGGTGAGGATCATCGCGCAGCCGCCGAAGAGGCCGAGCTCGTTGACGATCAGCGCGTAGATGAAGTCCGTCTGGACCTCGGGCACGAACGGGCCGCCGTCCGGCGGTGAGATCAGGGAGCTGCCGATGCCCTTGCCGAATAACCCCCCATCGGCCTGCGCGAACATCGACTGGACGAGCTGGTAGCCGTCGCCGCTGGCGTGCTTGAACGGGTCGAGCCAGATGTCGACGCGGTCGCCGATGTGCGGGACCGCGTGCACCATCACGTAGGCGCCGACCAGGAAGAGGATGAGCCCGATGACGACGAACGAGAGCCGGCTCGTGGCGACGTAGAGCAGCGCCAGAAAGGCGCCGAAGAACATCAGCGAAGCGCCGAGGTCGCGGATCACGAGCAGCATCAGCATCGCCAGCCCCCAGACGACGAGCAGGGGCCCGAAGTGCTTGAGCGGCGGCAGGGTTACGCCGAGGACGCGCCGCGCGCCGACGATCAGCACCTCGCGCTTCTCGCGCAGGTAGCTGGCGAGGAAGATGACGATCGCGAGCTTGCCGAACTCGGAGGGCTGGAAGTCGATCGGGCCGATCTTGGCGTTGATGTAGGCGCCCGTATTGGCGACGACGGTCGTGGTCGATGAGCACGCGCGGGCTGAGCAGCAGGCCGATACCGACGATCGCGATGATGTACCGGTAGCGCTCGAGCACGTGGTAGTCCTTGAGGAAGACGATCGTCAGCACGAAGAGGAGCAGGCCGCCGACGAACAGCGAGGCCTGCTTGGAGGCGTAGCTCTCGTCGATCCGGTAGAGCATCACCAGGCCGATCGCGGCGAGCAGGGCGACGAGCGGGAACAGGTAGGGGTCGGCGTAAGGCAGGCGGATCCGGATGACGATGTGCGTCGCGAAGCAGATCGCGAGGAAGTAGAGCCCGAAGGTGAGGCTCAGGTTGTCGACCTTGGCGCCCTGGGCGCTGAAGACGGCGGTGAAGCCGGCGGTGACCAGCAACGCCACCGGGATCAGGCCGAGCAGCTCCCGGTTGCGGGCGCTCATCCGCCGTTGGGGGACTGCTTGCCCCCGCCGCCGGAGCCGGAGCCGCCGCCGGAGCCGCCGACTTCTTGTTGCCGGAGCCGCCGCCCGAGCCCGACTTGGTGCCGGACTTCTTGTTGCCGCCCGTGCCGGTGGTCCCGGTGCCGGCCGCCGGACCGGTCGCCGTGTTCTGCTCGGCGGCCCGCTGCAGGTCGTCGATCAGCGACTGGGCATCTGAGCGCGAGCGCAGCTTGTGGTCGATCGCGACGGAGCGGCGGTCGGCCGGCAGCGAGCTCAGCGTGATCGGGCTCGAGTAGCGCTCCGAGTAGAGGTCGATGCCGAAGGGCAGCTCATACGGCAGACCGCGGTAGAGGGCCACGCGGCCCGAGTCGTCGGTGCCGAGGAACCAGATCTGGCGGCTGCCGTACCAGGCACCGAAGAGCAGCACCGCCGACGACCGCGAGCGCGACGACGGTCCGGAAGATGCGGCGCGGCCAGCGACTGCCGCGCTCGCCGCGGCCGCTCGGAACGGCGATCGGCTTGTCGGGGCGGGCGCTGCGCTCTGCCGCCGTCGCCGCGCGGACGCTTCTCGCCCGTCAGCCCGGCCGCCTCGGCGCTCGGACCGACCAGGGTCGCGCCCTCAATCGGCGCCTCGGCCCCGACTTCCTCGAGCCGGAAGAGGATGACCGTGATGTTGTCGCGGCCGCCGCGGTCGTTGGCCGCGCGGACGAGCCGGCGGGCGGCCTCGTCGAGCGAGGAGGCCCGCTCGAGGATCGCGTGCACCTCGTCGTCGCTGAGCATCGTCGTCAGCCCGTCGCTGCAGAGCAGGAAGACGTCGCCGGGCCGGGCCTGCACCGTCATCGTGTCGACCGCGACGTCAGGCTCGGGCCCGAGCGCCCGGGTGATCACCGAGCGCTGCGGGTGCTCGGCCGCCTGCGCCTTCGTCAGCTTGCCCTGCCGGCGCAGCTCCTCGACGAGCGAGTGGTCGTTGGTCAGCTGGCTGAGCTCGCCGTCGCGGAGCAGGTATGCGCGGGAGTCGCCGACGTGCCCGAAGCTGACCTCGTCGCCGGCGACCAGGGCCGCGGTCAGCGTCGTGCCCATGCCCGAGCGTGCCGAGTCGCCCTGGGCGAGGTCGAAGATCTCCCGGTTGGCGCGCTGCGACGGTATCGCGCAGCCACGGCTCCGGGGCCGCTTCCGCCGGCAGCTCGGGCTCGAAGGCGGCGACCGCGATCCGCGAGGCGACCTCGCCCGCCTGGGCGCCTCCCATCCCGTCGGCGACCGCGAAGACCGGCGCGCGCGAGAACAGCGAGTCCTCGTTCGCCTCGCGCTGGCGCCCAACGTCGGTGCGGTGCACTGCCTCGGCTACCCGCAGCATCGCCTGACCCTACCCAGACCCCGAGTCGGGAATCGAGAGCTCGAAGCGGAAGGTGGTATCGCCGATCGAGATCTCGTCGAGGTCGTGGAGCTCCGCCTCGCCGTTGAGCTGCTCGCCGTTCAGGAAGGTGCCGTTGGTCGAGTTCATGTCCTCGACCAGGTAGATGTTGCCGCGGCTGTGCACGCGGCAGTGGATCGAGGAGGCGAAGCGGTCCTCGATGCGGACGTCGGCGTCGGCGCCACGGCCGATCGTCACGCCGCCGAAGAGGTCGATGCGCTCACCGATCTCGAGGCCGGCGCCGGAGAGGGCAACGAGCCAGGCGTCCGTCGCGGCGACGCGACCCGGCGACGCATCGTGCATCCCCGTGCCCTCGGAGGGGCCGACGCCGGCGACGGCGCCGCGGCGCAGATCCTTGAGGGCGCTGCGCGCGACCAGGAACAGGAACAGGTAGAGCACCGCGAGGAACCCGAACTTCAGCGCTACGCCTAGCGGATCAGCATCCATCTCTATCGAACGCCGGCGGCAGGCCATGCGCGCGCGGCTCTCCTCACTGCTCGATGTCGAAGACGAAGCTGGTCGTGCCGAGCGTGACCTCGTCGCCAGGCGCCAGCCGCGCCGACTCGACGCGGCGGCCGTTGATCTTGACGCCGTTGGTCGAGCCGAGGTCGCGGACCGTCCAGTCGCCGTTCGAGGCCTGGCGCAGCTCGGCGTGGCGGCGGGAGATGTTCGGGTCCTCGAGCACGCAGTCGCACTCGCGCGAGCGGCCGAGCACGGCGACCGGGCCGTCGAGCACGTAGCGGCGGTCGCCGAGCGAGACGATCGCCTGGGTCGCGGTCAGCGGCGCCGTCCGCTTCGGCTTCTGCTTCGCCGGCTTCGGCCGGGGCCGAGTAGACCATCGTGTGGCCGTGCTGACCCTGCTCGCCGCTCTCGCCCTTGCGGGCCGGCGGCTTGACGAGGCGCGGCTGGATCCCGAACTCGCCGAGCCGCAGGCGGTCGTCGGCCTCGATCAGCACCTCCGGGCGGGTCAGCAGCGCGTAGTCCTGGCGCCGCGCGTGCTCGAGCAGGTAGGCGGAGAGCTCGTGGGCGAGCGAGCGCTCGTAGCCCTCGAGCCGCTCGTGGTCCTCCTCGGAGAGCCAGACCGTGTACTGGTTCGGCGCGTAGACCTGCGAGACCGAAGCGGTGCGGTGCGAGTCCATCTCCTTGGCGAGCTTGCGGGCGATCTCGACCGGCTGCACCTGCGAGCTGAAGGCACGGCTGAAGACCCCCTCGACGAGGCCCTCGATCCTTGCTTCGAGATTGCGCAGAACGCTCATACGGTTAGTCCAGTCCCTCGCCTGCGATGCCTTTGCCGCATGGCGCAGCGGCCGGCGCACGGGGAGCGACGGGCAGCGGGAATGCTACGGCAACCCGGCCACGAGAACCCGCACCATGAAGGGCCGCGCGCACGTGGCGCGAGGCGGCTCGTGTGGCCCGCGGCGCGCTCATCGCCGAGCGTCGGCGGTAGGGCAGCGCGGCGGCGGACGGTCGGCCGGCTCGCCGGGCGCCGTCGCGCCGCGGCCTGGCGATGCCAGCGGGGGCGTGGCTCGGCCAAGGGCGGCCGGCCCGATCCCAGGCAAGCAGCGCGACCGCGCCGAGCAGCGCCGGCGTCAGCAGCGGCGAGGGCGCCGCGGCGCCGCCGACGGCGCCGAGGGCCGCGACCAGGCCGGCGGCCCAGACGAGGCCGAGCGACGCGAGCAGCGCCGGGCCCGGCGACGTCGAGAATCAGCGCCGAGCAGGACCGCGGCGCCGACCCAGATCAGGGCGGTCGACACGGCGTCGGCGCCGAGCAGCGGCGCGAGCGGACCCGACAGGGCGGCGGCGGCCGACTGGGTCCAGCCCGCCGTCGAGGTGGCCGGGATCGCTGACGCCGAGCGCCTGCCCGACGACGGTCGCGGCAACGACCGGTCCACGCCCAGCCGAGGGCGGCGAGGGCGACCCGCGCCGCAGGCCGCTCGTGCCGCGCGGCCTGCACGCAGGTACAGCGGCGCCAGACCGGCGAGGCCGAGCAGCGGCGCGAGCGCCGGCGCGATCCAGTCGCGCGGGCGGCCGAGGAAGCAGCGCTGCCGGAGCGAGCAGCAGCGGCGAGGGCGAGGGCGAGGCCGCGCGCGGCCGGCGAGCAGGCCGATCGCGGCGAGCGCCGCCGCGGCGAGCAGCACGGCGAAGGGGCGGGCCGGGAGCCGGGCCGCCGATAGTCGGCGTCCTTGGCCTCGTCGGCGCCAAGCGGCTCGGGCACGGGTCGGTCGGGATGCAGGGCGCCGGCGAGCTCCTCGAGCGCCGCGCCGAGCTCCGGCAGGCCGGGCCGGTCGACGGGCTCGGGCGCGAGCGCCGCGTCGATCGTGGCGTGCAGCGCCGGCGGCAGCTCGGGCCGGACCTCGGCGAGGGAGGGCAGCTCGCTGCCGATCCGCTTCGCGGTTGCCGCCGGGGTCGGCGCGGCGACCGGGTTGTAACCCGGCCCAGAGCTCGTAGAGGGTGAGCGCGAGGGAGTAGACGTCAGTCGCCGGCCCGAGCTCGCTCGCCGGCCGCCTGCTCGGGCGACATGTAGGCGAGGGTGCCGACCACCTGGCCGGTCGCGGTCAGGCGTCGGCTCGTCGGCGACCGCGGCGATGCCGAAGTCGGCGAGCATCGCGCGCGCGTCCGCGGACCCGCATCCGGCGGCTCGCGACGAGCCGCGGATCAGGACGTTGTCCGGCTTCAGGTCGCGGTGGACGACGCCCTGTGCGTGGGCGTGGGCGAGCGCGCCGCAGACCTCGGCGCCGATCTCGGCGAGGTCGCGGTCGCTGAGCGCGCCCGGCGGCGGCGTGCTCGCGGAGGTTCGGCCCGGCGACGAGCTCGCTGACCAGGTAGGTGACGCCGTGCTCGCTGCCGAGCTCGTAGAGGGTGACGATCCCGGGGTGGTTGAGGCGCGCGGCGGCGTGCGCCTCGCGCAGCACCCGCCCGGCGGCGTCCCCTCGACGGCCTTGACGGCGACGTGGCGGCAGAGCCGCTCGTCCCAGGCACGGTGAACGGTGCCGTAGCCGCCCCGGCCGAGCCGCTCGCCGACCGTGAAACGCCCCAGAATCCGCTCGCCTTCGACCACGTGCCGGGTTTCGCCGCGGCGGGTGCGCGCTCCTGCACCTGCGAGGGCCGCGAGAGGGAGCTGCTGCACAGGCGGACTGCGCGGTCCGACGGGTGCAGGGGTAATAATCGTTGTGGCGAAAGGGCCCCGGAGAGCCGCCTTGGACTTCTTCGACGACGAAGACGATGCTCTGACGAGCGACCAGCCCACCCGGGAGAGCCGCCGCATTCAGGATTCGGCGGGCGAGGAGGAGTCCCCGAGCTGCCGGCCGACGAGCCGGCAGAGCCCGAGCGCCGGCAGAGCGGCCGCGGCGACGCTCGTCCTCCCGTTCCCGGAGTCGCTCGCGAGCCCCGCACGTCGCGCGGCTTCGAGGACGATCCGGTCCCGGCACGCGGCGGTGGTGGTGGCGGCGGGCGGCCCTCGCGCCAGCAGATCCGCTCGCGCCAGCTGACCTTCATCGGCATCTCGATCGTCGTCCTGATCCTGCTCTTCCTCGCCTTCAAGGGCTGCCTCGAACGCCCGCAAGGAGCGCGCCTTCAAGAACTACGTCAGCGATCTGAGCGCGCTCACGGTCGAGACCAAGCAGCTCAGCGACCAGTTCTTCGGCGCGCTCGACGGCAAGACACCAGGACGGCGACATCAGCCTCACAACCAGGTCAACGGCGACCGCGGCACGGCCCAGGGCCTGCTCGACCGCGCCCAGGGCCTCGACGCCCCCGACCAGCTGTCGAGCGCCCAGACCCAGATCGCGCTCGCCTACCAGCTGCGCCACGACGCGCTCGAGGTGATCGCCACGGAGCTCCCCAACGCGCAAGGCAAGCGAGCTCGAATCGAAGAAGGCGACCGAGAAGATCGCAGGAGCAGATGGAGGTGCTGCTCGCCAGCGACGTGCTCTACGCGCGCGCCCGGTTCGAGATCGAGCAGGAGCTGCCCGAACGAGGAGATCGTCGGTCGACGACGGCGTCCCGAGAGCGAGTTCCTGCCCAAGGCGCACCCCGACCCCAACTACCTCGACACCGACACGATCGCAGAGCCGCGCTCTCCGTCGGCCGGTGCCAGCTCCGGCGAGCCGCGAACTGCAGCCAGGCGCCGAGCGACGGCAGCGTGCACGGCCTCGAGCTCTCCTCGACGACGGCGCAGCCGGACGGCATCGTCCTGCAGCCGAGCGACACGGGCCAGGTCAACACCGTGACCGCCGAACGGCGCCGAGTTCGAGATCGCCGTCCTGAACGGCGGCGACTCGACCGAGTCCGACATCGACGTGACGCTCGGCGGCGACTTCTCCGGCAAGCAGACGATCTCCTCGATCAAGCCGGGCGAGACGCAGACCGTGACGATCGCGCCGAAGCCGGCGCCGAAGAGCGGCGACGAGCGGCACGCTCACCGTCGACCGTCGACACCGGTCTGCGGCGAGCAGATCGACTCGAACAACAAGTCGACCTACGACATCACCTTCGGCTAGCCGCGCCGCCTGCTCCGGCGGCCGCCTATCCTCAGCGCGGCGTGGAAGGGATCGACTCGACAGCAGGGATCGTCGCCGTCGCGGCCGCCGGCGTCGCCGCTGGTCGCGCTGCTCGTCGCACGGTCGCGCTCATACGCGCTGCGACGCCTGCGGGCCGCGCAGCGCGCCGTGCTCGGCGACCGGGGCAGCGACGACCTCGTCGCCCACGGCGTCGAGACGCGGCGCCGGGTCGAGGAGCTCGGGGCGCGATCGACGGAGATCGCCGCACGGCTCGACGGGCGCATGGCAGGCGCCGAGGAGCGGCTCGACGGCACCGTCTCGCGCGTCGCCGTGCTCCGCTACGACGCCTTCAACGAGACCAGCGGGCGCCAGTCGAGCTCGGTCGCGCTGCTCGACGAGCACGGCAACGGCGTCGTGCATCTCGGCGATCCTGCAGCGCGAGCAGGCGCGCGTCTACGCGAAGCCGCTCGAGCCGGCGAGAGCGAGCTCGAGCTCTCGCCCGAGGAGCGCGAGGCGATGCGGCTCGCCGAGGAGAACGCCGCGCCGTTGAAGGTCACCTACCTCGGGCCCGACCGGGACCTACAACGAGGAGGCGCTGCTCGCCTCCGCCGCCGGGGCGCGAGCTCGAGCTCGCCCCGCGGGCGACGATCTTCGACGGCGATCCAGCGCCGTCGAGCACGGCGAGGTCGGACGCGGTTTCGTGCCCTTCGAGAACTCGATCGAGGGCTCGGTGCGCTCGACCCTCGACGCGCTCGCCTTCGACACCTCGCGGGTCCGGATCGTCGGCGAGTACGACCACCCGATCCGCCACAACCTGATCGCCCGCGAGCGAGCTCCCGCTCGAGCGAGATCGAGGTCGTGCTCTCGCACCCGCAGGCGAACGCGCAGTGCGCCCGCTTCATCCGCGAGCAGCCTGCCGCACGCCGAGGTGCGCGCGATCGCCAGCACCAGCGACGGCGTCCGTCAGGTCGCCGCAGGCGAGCGAGCCCTGGGCGGCGCTCGGCTCGGCCGCTGCGGCGCGAGGCCTACGGCTGCCGGATCCTGCGCGAGGGGGTCGAGGACGCCGCCGACAACGTGACCCGCTTCGTCTGGCTCGCGCGGCGACGGCTGGCGGCCGGAGCGCGTGCGCCGGCGAGCAGTGGCGCACGACGCTCGTCTTCTACGAGCTCGGCGACGACCATCCCGGGGCGCTGGTCGAGGCGCTGCGCGAGTTCTCCGACCGCGGCGTCAACATGACCCGGATCGAGTCGCGACCGCGACGCGAGGGCCTCGGCCGCTACCTGTTCTTCGTCGACATCGAGGGCGACGCCGAGGACGATGCGCAGCCCGCCGAGGCGATCGCGGCGCTGCGCGGCAAGGCCGAGACGGTACGGATCCTCGGCAGCTACCCGGTCGGGGCCAGCGCGCCGCTCTAGGCGGCCGGCGATGCGTCGCGCGCCCGCGGTGCCGGGAGCGGCGCCGGATACAATCGCTGCGCACATGGACAGGCTTGCCGAACCGGCCCATGTGGTGCGGAGGCGGGAACCCCGGATCGCCGAGCCGGCGCGGTCGCGCGGCGGGAGTCGTGCGGACGGCCTGCAGCCGCTGGCGCGGTGCGATCGGCGGCCGGGTCCTGGTCCTCAACGCGAGCTACGAGCCGATCAACGTCTGCACCGTGCGCCGCGCCGCGGTGCTGCTGCTCAAGCGGCGGGCCGAGCTGCTCGAGCGCAGCGACGAGCGGCTGCACAGCGAGCGCTCAGCAGCTGCGAGCGGCCGGTCGTGATCCGGCTGCTCACCTACGTGCGGATCCCGCGCGACATCCACCGGCGCAAGATCACCCGCAAGGCCGTCCTCGCCCGCGACTCGTGGACCTGCCAGTACTGCGGCTGCGACGCGCTCGGGGCTGACCGTCGACCACGTGATCCCGCGCAGCCGCGGCGGGCTACTCCGTCTGGGACAACATCGTCGCCGCCTGCGCACCCTGCAACCGCCGCAAGGGCAACCGGCTGCCGGCCGAGATCGAGATGCACCCCAGCCTCGAAGCCGAAGCGCGCCCGGGCCCGAGCGTCTTCATCCGCATCGCCGCGCCGCGGGTTCCCGCCTCCTGGGAGCCCTACCTGGGCTTCGCCGCGGCCTGACGCCCAGTCGCCGAGCTCGCGGCGGGCGTCGCGAGCTACGCCGTGGTAGGTCGCGTAGCTGTGGTTGGGGACGACGTCGAGCGCCTTCTTCGTCACCGTGAAGGCGGCCCAGCCGTAACTGCCGAGGCCTCCGGGGAAGTCGGCGGGATCGAAGCGGTAGCGCCAGCGGCGGCCGTGGGCGGTGAGCTTCGCGCCTGCGATCCGCTGCGGATTGCCCTTCTTCGGGCTCTTGAAGATGGCGTCGCCGAGGACCAGGTACTCCGGATCGGAGGACGGGCCGCCGCGGGTGTTGATGCCGATCAGCGGCCGCTCGCGGTGGCGCTTCGGGTTGATCTTCGGCGCACCACGACCGTGAACTGCAGCAGCTTGCCGTGGTGGGCGGCGATCGCCTTGACGATGTCGACGCGGCCGTTCTGGCGCAGGGCCTTGGTCTCGCGGACGTCGTCGCGGACGACGCTCTTGCCGCTGTTCTTGCCATGGCCGGCGGCGCTCGCCAACGCCGCCGCGCACAAAGCGCCTGCGGCGAGAACCAAGGCGAGGACGATCGTCGTTGCGTGCTCCCATCGTGGGCTGGAACACGCGTGGGCGCGAAAGTCGCGGCATCCGGTCCATGAAAGACGATCGGACCGCCCGCCGATCCACCGAAGTGGGGGCGGGCGGTCCGAATCAGGTGCGGTTTGGGACGGTCGGCGCATCTACGAGCGGGTGGGACATCTCCCGCTCACGCCGTCCCGCCGGTGCCCGGGTGGTATTCGCCGGGCGGCCCGCAGCCGCCTAGCGGCCCGTCACCTCCGGTATCCCAGAAAACATCGAACTCAAGTTAGGACCACCTCCTTTCTCCGGTAGCGGAGATTGAAGCAGACGCGGAGGTCGGCCTCAGCGGCCCGCGGGCCGGTCGCTCAGGCCGGCGGGATCGTCGTTGACGGCGAAGCGCCGGTAGTGGCGATTCGGGGCCAGATCGGCCGCCTTGCCGCGTGCCGTCAGCACCGCCCAGCCGAAGCTCGTCGCCGTCGTCGAAGGCCGATCGAGGCGGGCTTGAAGCGGTAGATCCAGGTCCTCTTGCGGGCGACGAACTTGTTCGCGCCGACCTTACGTAGTGCTTGCCCCTCGCCTTGAACACCCGCGGGCCCGAGCACGAGGTATTCGAACGAGGAGCGAGTTGCCGCCCCTGGTGTTGATCAGGATGAACGGCCGGGTCGTCTTGTTCTTCGGCTCGAGCGGGCCCGCCATGCGTGATCTTGAACTTGCGCGCCGCCCGGCCTCATCGGCCGCCTGGACGCGGACGATGTCGATCTCGGGCTTGTGCCGGAGCGCCTTCGTGTCGGCCGCGCGGTCGCGGATCGAGTCGCTGCTCGCCAGCGCCGAGGCGCAACTCAGCGACGACCGCCGCGAGCACGCCACCGTCGCGACCAGCGCGGCCAGCTTCGCCCACCGCCGGCCGGCCTCTACCCCGACGCCCTTCGCTCCCGTTCGGTCACCTCGTCTGCCCGAACCCGCCTCGCCCGCCGACGATGCGGTCAGGCCGAGCCGTTGGCCGACGTCTCGCCGTCGCCCGGGGTCGTCCTCGAGTGTCGGCTCCTCGGCGTCCTCGACCCTCGACCGGCGCGGCGTCGCTCTCGACGACCAGGGCGACGGCGCTGACGCGGTCGTCCTCCTTCATGTTCATCACCCGGACGCCCTGGGTCGCGCGGCCCATCTGCGAGATGCCCTTGACCGAGGTGCGCTGGACCATCCCGTTCTGGCTGATGAACAGCAGCTGCTCGTGCTCGCGGACGATCAGCGCGCCGGCCAGGCCACCCTTCTTCTCGGTCAGCTTCGCGGTCAGCACGCCCTTGGTGCCGCGGCCCTTGACCGGGTACTCGGCGATCGGCGTGCGCTTGCCGTAGCCGTTCTCGGTGACGACGAACAGCTCGGTGTCCTCGCGGGCGACGTCCATCGCCAGCACCCGGTTCGGCTCGCCGTCGATCTTGCGCCGAGACGTTCATGCCCTTGACGCCCGAGGTGTCGCGGCCCATCGAGCGCACAGCGTCCTCGCTGAAGCGGCTGGCGTGGCCCGACTTGGAGACGAGCAGCAGGTCGTCCTCGCCGCTGGTCAGCCGCACCTGGACGAGCTCGTCGTCGTCGCGGACCTTGATCGCGATGATCCCGTCCGCGCGGATCGGCGTGTTGTACTTGATGAACTCGGTCTTCTTGACGAGGCCCTTCGCGGTCGCGAAGGCGAGGAACTTGCCCTCGCTGAAGTCGCGGGTCGGGATCACCGCCATCACCCGCTCGCCGTCGGCGAGCGGCAGCACGTTGACCAGCGCCTTGCCGCGCGCCGTCCGGGAGCCCTCGGGCAGCTCGTAGACCTTGAGCCGGTAGACCTTGCCGCGGCTCGTGAAGAACAGCAGGAAGTCGTGCGTCGAGCAGATGTGCAGGTGCTCGATGTAGTCGCCTTCCTTCAGGTCCATCCCGGTGACGCCCTTGCCGCCGCGGTGCTGCTGGCGGTAGGTGGCCAGCGGCAGGCGCTTGACGTAGCCGGAGGCGGTCAGCGAGATCACCATCTGCTGGTCGGCGATCATGTCCTCGATGTCGACCTCGCCCTCGGCGAAGGTGATCTCGGTCCGGCGCTCGTCGCCGTAGCTGCTCGGCGAGCTGCGCCGAGCTCGTCGCGGATGATCCCGTCGATCAGCTTCTCGTCGCCGAGGATCTCGCGCAGCTCCTTGATCTTCATCATCAGCTCCGGCGTGCTCCTCGCGAACCTTGTCGGACTCGAGCGCCGGTGAGCCGCTGCAGGCGCATGTCGAGGATCGCCTGCGCCTGGATCTCGGTCAGCCCGAACTTGATCCATCAGCCCGCTGCGGGCCACGTCGGCGTCGGCCGAGCCGCGGATCAGCGCGATCACCGCGTCGAGGTTGTCGAGGGCGACGAGGATGCCCTCGAGCACGTGCGCGCGGGCCTCGGCCTGGCGCAGCTGGTACTGCGTCCGCCGGGTGATCGACCTCGCGCTGGTGGGCCGACGTAGTGGCGGATCAGGTCGCGCAGCGAGAGCGTCTGCGGGACGTTGTCGACGAGGGCGACGGCGTTGACGCCGAAGGTCGCCTGCATCTGCGTGTGCTTGTAGAGCTTGTTGAGCGCGATCTTCGGCATCGCGTCGCGCTTGCACTCGATCACCAGCCGCATGCCGGAGCGGTCGGACTCGTCGCGCAGGTCGGAGATCTCGGTGATCTTCTTGTCGCGGACCAGGTCGGCGATCTTCTGGATCAGGCCGCCCTCGCCACCCTTCTTGACCTGGAAGGGGAGCTCGGTGACGATGATCGCCTCCTTGCCCCCCTTGAGCGGCTCGATGTGGGCGCGCGCGCGGACGCGGACGCTGCCGCGGCCCGAGCGGAACGCCTCGCGGATCCCGTCCGAGCCCATGATCACGCCGCCGCCCGGGAAGTCGGGGCCCTTGACGTGCTTCATCAGCCCGTCGGTGTCGATCGTCCGGGTCCTCGAGGAAGGCGTTGACGGCGGCGCGCGACCTCGCGCAGGTTGTGCGGCGGGATGTTGGTCGCCATGCCGACGGCGATCCCCGAGGAGCCGTTGACGAGCAGGTTCGGGAAGCGCGACGGCAGCACGAGCGGCTCGGAGCTCGACTCGTCGTAGTTGGGGCCGAAGTCGACGGTCTCGGCCTCGATGTCGCGCAGCATCTCGCTCGCGAGTCGCGTCAGGCGGGCCTCCGTGTACCGCATCGCGGCGGCCGGGTCGTCGTCGATCGAGCCGAAGTTGCCCTGGCCGTCGACGAGCGGGTAGCGGAGGCTGAACTCCTGCGCCATGCGGACCAGCGCGTCGTAGATCGCCGAGTCGCCGTGCGGGTGGTACTTGCCCATCACCTCGCCGACGATGTAGGCGCACTTGCGGTACGCCCGCGTCGGCTGCAGGCCGAGGTCGTCCATCGCGTAGAGCACCCGCCGGTGCACGGGCTTGAGGCCGTCGCGGACGTCGGGCAGTGCGCGCCCGACGATCACGCTCATCGCGTAGTCGAGGTACGACGACCGCATCTCGGTCGTCAGCTCGCGCTCCTCGATGTTGCCCCCGGAGAGGAGCTCGCTACTGACCTTCCATCTAGATCGTCACCTGCGGCTCCGAGACGTGGCGCTGACGCGAGTGCTCAGACATCGAGAACGCCGACGTCCTTCGCGTGCTTCTGAATGAATTCCTTGCGCGGCTCGACCTTGTCGCCCATCAGCTCGCTGAAGATCTGATCGGCGAGCGCCGCGTCCTCGATCCGGACCCGCTGCCAGGGTCCGCGAGGCCGGGTCCATCGTCGTCTCGCGGAGCTGCTCGGCGTTCATCTCGCCGAGGCCCTTGAAGCGCTGAGAGGCGGACGCCCTCCTTCGCGAGGTCGAGGATCGCGCGGCGGACGACCGCGAAGCTGTCCGCCGGTCGGCTCTTCTCGCCGAGCGTGACCTCGAACGGCGCCTGGCCGACCTGCTTGATCAGCGAGGCGTGGACCTCGGCCAGCTTGCGGTAGTCGAGCGCCTCGAACAGCGAGCCGGGCAGCACGTGCCGGCGGGCGAGGCCGCTGCGGCGGTGGATCGCCTTGATCGTCAGCGAGTCGCTGCCCTCGTTGAGCAGCTCGGTCTCGTAGGCGTCCTCCTCCGGGTTGTCGGCCGCGATCAGCTTCTTGGCGCCGGCGAGGCTGGCGACGCCCTCGTCGAGGATCTGCGACTCGGAGAGGAAGAGCACGAGGTCGTGGCCGAACTGCGCCTGCAGGGCGCTGGCCCAGCCCTCGTACTCCTTCAGCGAGCGGTTGAAGCGCTGCCACTTCGCCGCCGAGAGCTTCGTGCTCCGCTGCCGTTGCAGTCGGTCAGCGCGAACTGCTCGAGCTTGTCGCGGAGCAGGTACTCCTCGAGCTCGGTCTCCTTCTCGATGTAGACCTCGCTGCGCCCGTTCTTGCGCCTTGTAGAGCGGCGGCTTGGCGATGAACACGTGGCCGGCGTCGATCAGCTCCGGCATCTGCCGGTAGAGGAAGGTCAGGACCAGCGTGCGGATGTGGGCGCCGTCGACGTCGGCGTCGGTCATCAGCACGATCCGGTGGTAGCGGAGGTCCTCGATCGTCGAACTCGTCGTGGACGCCGGTGCCGATCGCCGTGATCAGCGCCTGGATCTCGTTGTTGGCGAGCACCTTGTCGATCCGCGCCTTCTCGACGTTGATGATCTTGCCGCGCAGCGGCAGCACCGCCTGCGTCGAGCGGTCGCGGCCCTGCTTGGCGGAGCCGCCGGCCGAGTCGCCCTCGACCACGAACAGCTCGGCCAGGCTCGGGTCGCGGACCGTGCAGTCGGCGAGCTTGCCCGGGCAGGGTCGAGTTCTCGAGCACCGACTTGCGGCGGGTCAGGTCGCGCGCCTTGCGGGCCGCGTCGCGGGCGCGGGCGGCCTCGATCGCCTTGGTCACGATCCGCTTGCTGTCGGCCGGGTTCTCCTCGAGGAACTCGGCCAGCTTGCGGTTGACCGCCTCCTTGACGAAGCCCTCGATCGGCGGGTTGCCGAGCTTGGTCTTGGTCTGGCCCTCGAACTGCGGGTCGTGCAGCTTGACCGAGATCACCGCCGTCAGGCCCTCGCGCGCTGTCGTCGCCGCTCAGGTTCTGGTCCTTCTCCTTGAGCAGGCCCTTCTCGCGCGCGTAGGCGTTCAGGGTCCGGGTCAGCGCCGAGCGGAAGCCGGAGAGGTGCGAGCCGCCCTCGTGCGTGTTGATGTTGTTGGCGAAGGTGAACACCGACTCCTGGTAGCCGGTGTTCCACTGCATCGCGATCTCGACCGCGCCCTCGTCGCCTTCGCTCTCGAAGTAGACGGTCTTCGCGTGCAGCGGGTCCTTGGTCGCGTTCAGGTGGGCGACGAAGTCGACGATGCCGCCCTCGTAGTGGAACTCCTCGCTCCTGGCCCTCGCCGCGCTCGTCGATCAGCGTGATCCGCAGGCCGCGGGTCAGGAACGCCGTCTCGCGCATCCGCGAGGCGAGCGTCTCGAAGTCGTAGTTGAGCTCCTCGAAGATCTCGGCGTCGGGCATGAAGGTGATCGTCGTGCCCGTCGTCCGTCGGCCTTGCCCGTGACGTCGAGCGGTCCCTGCGGGACGCCGCGCACGTAGTCCTGCTCGTGCACCTCGCCGCGCGTAGCCGATCTTCAGGTGCAGGCGCTCGGAGAGCGCGTTGACGACGGAGACGCCGACGCCGTGCAGGCCGCCGGAGACCTTGTAGCCGCCGCCGTCGCCGAACTTGCCGCCGGCGTGCAGCACGGTGAGCACGACCTCGGCGGCCGGCTTGCCCTCCTTCTCCATGATGTCGGTCGGGATCCCGCGGCCGTCGTCGACGACGGTGACCGAGTTGTCGGGGTGGATCGTCACCGTGACCTCGGTCGCGTGGCCGGCGAGCGCCTCGTCGACGGAGTTGTCGAGCACCTCGTAGACGAGGTGATGCAGGCCGCGGATTCCGGTCGAACCGATGTACATGCCCGGCCGCTTGCGAACCGCCTCGAGTCCCTCGAGGACGGTGATGTCCTTGGCCCCGTAGCTCGTCGGAGCCCTTGCTCGACTTCTTTGCCACTCGAGTCCTTTCGTCGTACCTGAATGATCCCGCCCGCCCCGGCGGCACCCGCGCACGGAAAGCCCCGCGGGTCGGACCGGGCGAGAGCGCCCTGACCCAGCGCTGCGGGGCAGGAAAAGCAGTTGACATAAGGATACCAATCTGAGACGCCCCGACGAGGGTGCGCGAAGGGTCACGGAACTGTCACAAAAGCCCTGCAAATCAGCAACTTTTGCGCGGTGATCGCGAGTCGGCCGCTCAGCGGTGGCGGCTGAGGTCGGCGGTGAAGCGCAAGGCGGTCGACGCGGTCCTCGCCGACGACCGCCTCGAGGCGGCTCCAGCAGCGTCTCCTGCATCAGCTCCAGCTCCTGCGCCCAGGCGCCACTCTCGCAGGCGATCGTGACCGGTCCCTGGCGCTCGGCGACGGGCTCGGAGTCGTCGGCGATCGCCTCGCCGCAGGCCTGCGGCCAGGCCGCCTGCACGTCGGCCAGCAGCGTCTGCGGGGCGCTGTCGGCGAGCACGCGGGCGAGCGAGTCGCCGAGCGGGCCGCGGGCCGCGACGCTGGACGCTCGCTCACGCCGCCGAGCGCCTCCGACCGCGCGCCGCGCGCACGCGAGATCCGCCGCCGCGCGGCGGCGCCGGCCGACGCTCCGGCACGTGCTCGGCCTCGGTCGCGGTGATCAGCACCTGGCCGCCGGCGGCGATCGCCTCGACCAGGCGGCCGCGGCGGTCGGGGTCGAGCTCGCTCATCACGTCGTCGAGCAGCATCAGCGGCAGCGTACGGCGGGCCGCGCGCAGGGCCTCGCGCTCGGCGAACAGCAGCGCCAGCAGGGCCAGGCCGCTGCTGGCCCTGCGATCCGTAGCGGCGCAGCGGCGCGGCCGGCGCGGCTGCAGCTCGACCTCGTCCCGGTGCGGGCCCCAGACCGTGTAGCCGCGGGCGACGTCCGCCGCGCGGCGCTCGGCGAGCTCGGCGGCGATCCCCGCCTCGTCGAGCTCGCCGGTCGCGCGGCCGGTAGCGGAGCTCGGCCCCCCGCTCGAGGCCGAGCGCCTCGGCCGGCTCGGCGAAGGGCTCGGCCGAGCTCGGCCGCGGCCGCGGCCGCGGGCCTCGACCAGCGGCACCGCCGGGCGCGCGAGCTCCCGATCCCAGGCGTCGAGCT
This sequence comes from uncultured Solirubrobacterales bacterium, assembly GCA_963774395.1. GTDB lineage: Bacteria > Actinomycetota > Thermoleophilia > Solirubrobacterales > 70-9 > CAXMST01. The sequence goes on from CAVZET010000005.1 coordinate 575,680, forward strand.
GCGCGCGGGCCCGCCGCCGCGCGCGGATCCGGCCGATCAGCGCGTTGCGCTGGGCGAGCGCCCGCGAGTAGCCGGCCGGCGATGCCGGCCCGGGCCGGCCACAGCGCCGCAGCGAGCCGATCGAGATGGGCGCGGCGCGGCGCGGGCGGGCCCTTGACGAGCGCCAGGCGATCCGGCATGAAGACGCTGACCGCCGGCCGGCGGCGGTCGTCCTCGGCGTCGGCGTCGCGGCCGTCGACGCGCCGGCGGCCGGCCCTCGGTCGTCGAGACCGAGGCGAGCATCGCGAACGGCTCCGCCTCCTCACCCGGTTCGGGGTCGAGCGCCACCTCCGCCCGCGCCAGGCTCGCGCCGAAGGCGATCATCTCGCGCTCCCGTGCGCGTCCGGCAGGAGCGGCCGGTGAGCGCGAAGTAGAGGGCCTCGAGCAGGTTCGTCTTGCCGGCGCCGTTCGGGCCGTGGACGACGGTCAGGCCCGGGCCGAGCTCGATCGTCGGCGTCCTCGAGGTTGCGGAACGACCGCGTGCTGAGCCGCTCGGCGACCAGCGAACGGCCGGGCCAGCGGCCATCTAGACGTTGAGCCGGATCGGCATCACGAGGTAGCTGAAGTCCTCGTCGCCGGCCTGCTGCAGCAGTCCGGGCCGCAGCGGCGAGGTGAGCCGCAGAGCGACCTCCTCGGTCTCGATGCTCTCGACGCCCTCGATGAAGAACTGGCGGGTTGAAGGCGATCACCAGCTCCTCGCCCTCGAACGAGCACGGCATCGACTCGCTGGCGTCGCCGATCTCCGGCGTCTCCGCCGAGACCGTGAGCTCGCCGCTCGCTGAAGCCGAGCCGCAGCGGCGCGTTGCGCTGGGCCAGGTGCCGGATCCGCTTCGTCACGTCGAGCAGCTCCGCCTTCGGCAGCCGCACGTCGTGGTCGAAGGCGTCGGGCAGCAGCTGCCGGTAGCTCGGGAACTGGCCGTCGATCAGCCGCGAGGAGAGCACGTAGGAGCCGGCGCGGAAGATGATCTGGTTGCCCGGCATCGCGATCTCGACCTCCTCGACGCCGGTCTGCCCGACGATCCGGGCGAGCTCGCGCAGCGCCCGAGCCGGCACGTTCGCCTCGAGCCGCGTCGCCGGGGCCGAGCTCGAGCTCGGTGTGCTTGACCGAGAGCCGGTAGGAGTCGGTCGCGACCATCGTCAGCCGGTCGCCCTCGACGCTGACGAGGATCCCGGTCAGGATCGGGCGCACCTCGTCGCGGGAGGCGGCGCGGGCGACGCGCTCGATCGTCTCGGCGAGCGCCGCGGCCGGCATCCGGATCGGCTCGCCCTCGAACGCGGGCAGGCGCGGGAAGTCCTCGGTCGGCAGCACGCGCAGGTGGAAGCGGGCGGTGCCGGCGGTGAGCTCGACGTCCTGTCTCGGCGGTGCGCTCGGCGATCGTCACCTGCCCCGGCGGCAGGGCACTGGCGACGTCGGTGAGCAGGCGGCCGGGCAGCAGGATCGTGCCGTCGCCCTCGACCTCGGCGTCGATCCCGACGCTGAGGCCGAGCTCCATGTCGGTTGCGCGGGCCGTGGCGGTGCCGCCTTCGGCGGTGAGCAGGATGCCGCCGAGCGAGGGCAGCGTCGAGCGCGTCGAGAGAGCCCGCGACGGCGGACTGCAGGGCGTCGAGCAGGGGGTCGCGGTCGGCGGTGATCTTCATCTGATTCCTCTTCCCGTGTTCTGAGTTGATGTAGGTGTGGGGGTAACCCTTGCAAAAGCCTCGGATCGCGCTTGGGCAAAGGGGATTCGGCGTGTGGAAAGCGACGGTGGAGAAGACCGCGTCGGGCGTGGAGTGCGAGCGCTGGCTCATGCCGGCCGTCCCGGTCGATCCGCAGACGCTCGTGGATAGCTTCGAGCGCGCGGTGGATATCGGAGCCGGGCTCGAGCCGCTTCTCGATCGTGCGGATCGAGTGCAGGACGGTGGAGTGGTCGCGGTCGAAGGCGCGGGCGATCTCGGCCAGCGAGGCGCCGGTCGACGTTGCGGGAGACGTAGATCGCGAGCTGCCGGGCGCGGACGATGTTGGCGGCGCGCCGCGTGCGAGGCGAGATCGGCGCGGGAGATGCGCAGGACGTCGCAGGTGGCGTCCTGGATCTGCTCGACCGTCGGCCGCGGCGTGCGCGGGCGGTCCGCTGCCGGTCGGAGTTGGGGTCGTCGCCGAGCGCCCGCTCGACGAGCTCGGCGGTCGGCGGCTCGCCGAGCAGCGAGGCGAAGGCGGCGACGCGGGTCAGGGCGCCCTCGAGCCGGCGCAGGTTGGCGGGGACCGGCTGCGGCGATCTGGCTGAGGACGTCGACATCGGGAACGCTGATCGCGCGCTCGGCGGCGAGCCGGCGGAGGAGGACGACGCGGGTCGGCGAGGTCGGGCTGGCTGACCTGGACCGTCAGGCCCCAGGCGAAGCGGTCGCGGAGGCGCTCGGTGAGCCGCTCCATCGCCTCGGGCGGGCGGTCGCTGGAGAGCACGATCTGGCTGCCGGCCGCGTAGAGCTCGTTGAAGGTGTGGAAGAACTCATCCTCGGTGTGGGGCTTGTTCTCGAGGAACTGGATGTCGTCGATGAGCAGCGCGCCGACGTTGCGGTAGCGCGCCTTGAAGCGCTCGGCGGCGCTGCCGCTGCTGCGCAGCGAGCCGACGAACTCGGAGGTGAAGCGCTCGGCGGTCGTGTAGACGACGGTCATGTCGGGGCGGCGGCTGCTGCAGGTAGTTGGCGATCGAGACGAGCAGGTGGGTCTTGCCGAGACCCGGATCGCCGTAGATGAAGAGGGGGTTGTAGGCCTCGCCGGGCAGCTCGGCGACGGCGAGCGCCGCGGCGTGGGCGAAGCGGTTGCCGCCGCCGATCACGAAGCGGTCGAAGTCGAGGTCGCGGGCCGAGCGCCGCCGGCACCGCGACGCCCGAGCGGCCGAGCGACGGTCGTCGCGGCGCCCTCGCCGGCTTCGGCGAAGACGATCTCGGTGATCGTCCGGCACCCGCTTGCGGAGCGCCGCGACGGCGAGCGATTCGTAGCGGCGCTCGAACCAGTCGCGGACGCGGTCGGGCCCTCGACGTAGAGACGCGATCCCTGCAGGCCGACCGCCTGCAGCGGCTCGAGCCAGCTCTCGAACGCCGATGGCGGCACCTTGGCGCGCAGCTCCTCGCGGACTCCCTCCCAGATCGCCGTCAGGTCGTTGCTCCTCTGCTGCAAGCTTGCTTTCTCGCGATCGATCGACGCCTGCGTCGGGGCGCCCCGCGACCGCCCGCGAGGCGGGCTGCGGGCGATCATAGGTGCCGTCCGCGCGGGCCGATCGGAGCGAACCCCGCAAATCGCGCTGAAAGCAGTCGGCGGTGTGCGTATACTGCGCCGTCCCCGCGGCACCCGCGGGCCACTGGACTTCGATGAAGCGAACCTGGCAGCCAAAGAAGAGAAAGCGCGCCCGCACGCACGGGTTCCGATCCCGGATGCGGACGCGGCACGGCCGCGAGGTCCTGCGCCGCCGCCGCCGCAAGGGTCGCAAGCGCCTGACCGTCTGAGCCCCGCGATGGCTGGCTCGGGACGCGAGGGACGCAAGCGGGGGCGGCTCTCCCGCAGCGGCGACTTCGATCGCGCCTACCGGGACGGCCGCTCGCACGCGAACCGGTACCTCGTCCTCTACGCGTTCCCGCGCTCCGCCGAGGAGGCGGACGACGACGTGCGGCTCGGCGTCTCGGTCGGCCGCAAGGTCGGCGGCGCGGTCGACCGCAACAAGGTGAAGCGGACGATGCGCGAGGCATTCTGGGCGCTGGCGGACCGGCTGCCCGCCCGGCACGACTTCGTGCTCGTCGGCCGCGCCGGGGTCGCGGAGCTGGTCGAGCGCGAGGGGACACGGCGGGCTGCGCGACGTCGATCGCGAGCTGCTCGAGGAAGCGCGGGCGGATGCCTGATGTGCGGCGGCGTTTCACGTGAAACGGGCGCCGCGGCGGGTGCGGCGGCGACCGTCGCACGTGACGAACGCCGCCGTTTCACGTGAAACGGCGGCCCCGGTCAGCGCCGCTCCCGGTTCGGGCGCTGACGGCGCGTGCTGCTGGCGCCGATCCGCTTCTACAGGCGCTTCATCTCGCCGGGCCTGCCCGGCCGCGCTGCCGCTACTACCCGACCTGCTCCGCCTACGCCGAGCAGGCGGTGCGCGAGCTCGGCCCGTTCAGGGGCACGATCGTCGCCGTCTGGCGGGTGCTGCGCTGCAATCCGCTGAGCCCGGGAGGCATCGATCCCCTCGAGGCGCGTAGGCTCTTCCGCTCCGGCGGGACCGAGCACCCCCGACCCGCGCCGGCACGACGCACTGATGCTCCCACTCGCCGTCACTGTCCCCATCTTCACGCCATCCCCGAGGCGATCGTCAAGGTCTTCTACGACGTCTTCGGCAACTGGGGCGTCGCGATCATCCTGCTGACGTTCACGGTCCGGCTGGCGATCCTGCCGCTGTCGCTGAAGCAGATCCGCTCGATGCGCGCCCTGCAGGAGCTGCAGCCGGAGCTGAAGGCGATCCAGGACGAAGTACAAGGACGACAAGCAGCGCCAGCAGCAGGAGATGATGAAGTTCTACCAGGAGAACGAGATCAATCCGCTCGCCTCCTGCTTCCCCCTGCTCCTGCAGCTGCCGGTCTTCTTCGCCCTCTACGGGATGCTCCGGAGCGACAGCTTCCAGAACGACGTCGAGCGAGCGCCAACACCGGCTTCCTCTTCATCGACAACATCACCCAGCCGCCGGAGACGACGGCGATCGCGATCGTTCTCGTCGTCCTCTTCGTCGGTACCCAGCTGCTCGCCGGCCTGGCGATGTCGGTCCGCGGCCAGCTCGAGGGCCCGCAGCGGTTCATCGTCTTCGGCCTCCCGTTCGCCTTCGCGCCGTTCGTCTTCCAGTTCCCGACCGGCCTCGCGATCTACTGGATCACGACCAACGTCTGGACCTTCGGTCAGCAGCAGGTGGTCGGCCACTTCATCCCGCCGCCCGAGAAGAAGACCCCGGAGGAGATCGCGGCCGGGAAGCCCCCGCCCCCGCCTCCGAAGAAGAAGAAGAAGCGAAGCGGAAAGCGACGGTAGGACGATGAGCGAAGACAGCGACCGACCGCGACGAGCTTCCCGGCGACCCGGCGGGCCGCGTGACGGCGATCCTCGACCGGATCCTCGACGAGCTCGACCTCGACGCCGACGTCGAGATCAACGAGAGCGACGAGGAGATCCTCGCCGAGATCGACGGCGACGACGACCTCGGGATCCTGATCGGCCGCCGCGGCCAGACGCTCGATGCGCTGCAGCTGCTCTGCTACCGCGCCGCCTTCCAGGGCTCATCGGACCGCAAGCGGGTCACCGTCGACGCCGCCGGCTACCGCGAGCGACGCCGGGACCTGCTCACCGAGGAGGCCGAGATCGCCGCCGACCGGGCGACGCGCAACGGCGAGTCGGTCCGCCTCGAGCCGATGTCCGCCTCGGAGCGCCGCATGGTCCACGAGGTGCTCAAGGACCGCAGCGACGTCGAGACCTTCAGCGAGGGCGACGACCCCGAGCGCCGGGTCGTCGTCGCGCCGCTCGTCAGCGAGTAGCTCCCGCCCGCCGCGGCCGATGGCTCCCGCCGCTCCGGATCCGACCGAGCGGCCGCCGCAGCTCGACGACGGCGCACGCCGCGCCGTCGATCGGGTGATCGAGCTGCTCGCCGCCGATCCCGCCGCTCCGACCACCGTCACCGATCGGGCGCAGGCCGACGCGCGTCCACGTCGCCGACAGCCTCGCGGGCCTCGTCTTCAGCGAGCTCCGCGCGCGCGCGGGCGATCTGCGACGTCGGGTCGGGCGCCGGCTTCCCCGGGCTTGTGCTGGCGGCGGCGCTGCCGCAGGCGCGGGTCGACCTGCTCGAGTCGCTGGGCCGGAAGTGCGAGTTCATCGACCGCGCGATCGCCGCCGCGGCGCTCGGCAACGCTCGCGTCGTCTGCGAGCGGGCGGAGACCTGGGGCGCCGGCGCCGGTTGCGGCGCCTACGACGTCGTCACCGCGCGCGCTGTCGGCCGGCTCAGCACGCTGGCCGAGCTCGCCGTGCCACTGCTCACCGAAGGCGGTGTGCTGGTCGCCTGGAAGGGCCGCCGCGACGCCGACGAGGAGGCGGAGCTGGCGCGCGCCTCGGGGGCTCTGGCGATGACGCCGGTCGACGGTCATCCCCAGCGGCCCCTACGCGGGCAGCGAGCACCGCCATCTGCACCTGATCCGCAAGAGCGGCGCGACGCCCGCCGGCATCCCGCGCCGCCCGGGGATGGCGAAGAAGCGGCCCCGGGGAAGCTGAGCTCGCCACGCATCAGGGCAGGGACGGCCGGACGTCCGCGGCCACGCGCACGCCTTCTCGCTTCTGAACTTCGCCGTCTTTGCGGACATTCCTTCCCCGCGGGGGTCTGAGTTCTACGGGCCCGCACCCCTCCGGACGAGGCCGGGCGGCGCCGAGCCTCTAGAGTCGCCCGGCCGATGGGACTCGTCTACGCGATCGCCAACCAGAAGGGCGGGGTGGGGAAGACCACGACCACCGTCAACCTCGGCGCCTGCATCGCCGAGCTCGGCCGCCAGACCCTTGCCGTCGACCTCGACTCGCAGTGCAACTCGACGGTCGCCCTCGGCCTCGGCCGCGACGAGCACCCCTCCTCCTACGACTGCCTGTGCGGCGAGACCTCGGTCGCCGAAGCGGCGCGCCCGACGGCGACCGACAACCTCTGGATCGTGCCCGCGAGTCGCGACCTGGCCGGCGCTGCGGTCGAACTGCCGACGCTCGAGCGATCCTCGTATCGGCTGCGCGAGCGGCTCGGCGCCGTCCGCGAGCGCTTCGCGGCGACGCTGCTCGACTGCCCGCCGTCGCTCGGCGCCGTCACCGTCAACGCGCTCGTCGCCGCGGACCGCGCGATCGTCCCCGTGCAGGCTGAGTATCTCGCCCTCGAGGGGCTCGTCCAGTTCCTCGACACCGTCAACACCGTGCGCCGCCAGATGAACCCATCGCTCGTTCTGACCGGCTTGCTGATCACCATGGCTGATGAGCGGACGAGGCTCGCCCAGGACGTCGAGAGCGAATTGCGTGCACACTTCCCCGATCTCGTGCTGAAGACCGTCGTCCCCCGCAGCGTGCGCATTGCCGAGTCGCCGAGCTTTGCGCTGCCGATCACCGCGCACGCGCCCGGCTCGCGTGGGGCGGACGCTTACCGGTCGCTCGCCGGCGAGGTGCTTGGCCGTGGCTAACCGCCCACAGGCGTTCAGCGGCGGTAGCCGGGGAGGTGCGGGAGCCAGTGGCTGCTAGACGTCCAGGAATCGGGAGGGGGCTCGCCGCGATCCTGCCCGAGCCCGAGGAGGGCGCGCCCGGAGACGACCTGCGACAGGTCCCCGTCGGCATGATCCGGCCGAATCCGGACCAGCCACGGAAGAGCTTCGACGCCGAGAAGCTCGAGCAGCTCGCGGCCTCCGTCGCGGAGGCCGGAGTGATCCAGCCGTTGATCGTCCACCAGCTCACCGACGGTCGCTTCGAGCTGATCGCGGGCGAGCGGCGCTGGCGCGCGGCCCAGCACGCCGGCCTCGAGAGCGTGCCGATCGTCGTCCGCGACGAGGACGAGGGCCGCCGGCTGCAGACGGCGCTGATCGAGAACGTCGCCCGTGAGGATCTCAATCCGGTCGAGGAGGCGCGCGCCTGCGCGGCCCTGGTCGAGGAGCTCGCGGTCTCCAAGGAGGAGGTCGGACGCCGCCTCGGCCGATCGCGCAGCGCCGTCTCGAACCTGATCCGCCTGCTCGAGCTGCCCGACCAGGTGCTCGACATGCTCGTCGCCGGTGAGCTCAGCGAGGGCCATGGCCGGGCTCTGCTCTCCGTCCGCGGCGAGGACGCCCGCCGCCGGCTCGCCCGAGAGGCTGTTGCGGGTGGTTGGTCGGTCCGCGAGCTCGAGCGCCGAGCGAAGGCACCGGCCATCGTGCCGGCGAAGCGCGAGCGGCACAAGATGCACCCCGACGAGGAGGCCGCGATCGGTCGCGCGGAGGACGCTTTCGAGCGCGCGCTCGGCCAGGAGGTACGCGTCGCCGGCTCGCGTGGGGGCTACCGGGTGGAGATCCGCTGCGAGGACATCGAGGAACTCCTCAGCCTCGCTTCCTCGCTGCGCCGCTCCTGACTTCGGGCGCTTGTCGCGGCGGCGCGGTGGGTACGGGAGCCGTGACTAGAATGCCTCACCCGCGCCGCGGTGCGAACCGCAGTGGTGGCGAGGGCGATTAGCTCAGTTGGTTAGAGCGCGTCTCTGATAAGGACGAGGTCCCTGGTTCGAATCCAGGATCGCCCACTTGCAGCGGATGCACATCTACGGTGTCAGCTTCGACATGGTCGGCAAGCAGCCGATCGTCCTGCTGAAGACGGAAGACGGCAACAGGTTTCTTCCGATTTGGATCGGGCATCCGGAGGCGGCCGCGATCCTGATGAAGCTCCAGGGAGCCTCGACGCCGCGGCCGATGACCCACGATCTGCTCGCCGACATGCTCGGGCAGCTCGACGCCCGCTGCGAGCGCGTCTCGGTGACGGAGCTCCGCGACAACACGTTCTACGCGTCGATCACGATCTCGGTCAACGGCGCCGAGATCGAGATCGACTCGCGTCCCTCGGACGCGCTCGCGCTCGCCGTCCGCACCGACGCGCCGATCTACGCCGCCGACGACGTGATCGAGGAGTCCTCGATCGAGTTCGAGCACGAGGTCGAGGACCAGGAGGAGGTCGTCGAGAAGTTCAAGGACTTCCTCGACAACGTCTCGCCCGAGGACTTCGTCGAGGGCGAGGAGGGACGAGGGCGAGCCCCCCGAGCCCTCGAACTCCTGAGGTCCTAGTTCAGGAGCTCAGCGGCGGGCCTTCAGCTCGCCACCAGCGCCGCCGCTGCTTGCTCGCCCAACCTGACGCTGTAGTTCGTGCCGCGGTCCTCCGGGTAGATCTGCGTCGTGTTGGCCAGCCACAGCCCCTTCGCCGGCGTCGCCAGCGGGGGGATGCGGCGCCGGTAGCCGACGGTCACGATCGGCTGTGCCGCGGCTTCCCTGTACAGGCGCATGTCCCGGATCCAGCTGCGCTCGAAGGCGGGGTTGACCTTGCGGAGGTGCGGTTCGTAGCGAGCAAGCAGGTCCGGGGCTTCGAGCTGGGTCAGTTCGTCGCCCGTCAGCACGTAGTTGGCGACGTAGAGGAAGTGGCGACCGCCGTAGCGCTCCGTGCCGAGCAGGTTGCCCTGCTCGATCAGGCCGATGAACGGGATCCCGGGCTCGGCGATGTTGGTCCAGTAGAAGTCGCCAAAGCGGCGGTCGAGTTCGAGCAGCAGGCAGATCGCCGTGCCGTACTCAGCCCCGCGCACGCGCTCGGCGTAATCCGGCCCGATCTCTGCCTCGAGCCCTTCGTCGAGCAGCCCGTCGAAGATCGGCGAGGGCACGGTCGCGACCACCGCCTCGTAGGTGCGCCGAGCCGCTCTTCTCGAAGGTGCTGGGGTCGGTGCCCGCCCGGAACGAACCCGCCGCCCCCCAGGCGAGCTCGAAGCTGCGGTCAGAAGCTCGGCGCAGCGCCCGCGCGGGGCGGTCGATGAACACGGTGCCGCCGGCGCGGGTGATCTCGTCCGCGAGGCGATCGAGCAGCGGCTGCCAGCCGCCGCGTGGGTAGCCGAGCCTCTCGCCGCCCGCCTCGCGGCCGTCGATGCGCCGGCGCAGGTTGAGCTTGTTGTGCAGCCAGGCGGCGGAGATCTCCTCCGAGCGGCCCGCGAACTTGCCCTCCATCAGCGGTCCCCAGACGACCCGCCAGGCCTCCGGCCCCATCCAGCGCTCGACCATCGAGCGCGCGCTGCGGTCCTCGAAGGCCTCGCTGCCCGACCGGGTCCGTTGCAAGCGCAAGGGCCCCGGCCCCCATCCGCAGCCGGCCGAGCAGCGACATCGGCCGGAAGCGGAGCAGGTCGAGCGGCGAGGTGAAGGCGTGGGAGGCGCCATCGCGGAAGATCGCCATGCTCGAGGGCAGCCACTCGATCTCTCCGCCCATGCCGAGCTCCTCGTAGAGGGCCACGATCTCGCGGTCGGTGGTGAACAGGTGGTGGTAGTAGTGCTCGAGCCGATCGCCGCCCTCCACCGGCATCGTCGCGACCTGGCCGCCAAGCCCGGGCCAGCGTTCGTAGACGTCGACGTCCGCACCCCCGAGCGCCAGCCGACGCGCGGCGACCAGCCCCGCGATTCCCGCGCCGATCACCGCGATTTTCACTGCTCCGACATGCCCTCCGAGCCCGCGGCCGGCCCGTCGCGGAGCAGGTACAGCGGCCGGCCCTTGACCTCCTCGTAGATGCGCCCGATGTACTCGCCGATGATCCCGACGGTGATCAGCTGAATCCCGCCGAGCAGCAGGACGACGAAGAGCACGGTGGTGATGCCGGGCACGAACTGGCCCGTGGCCCTGAAGACGATCGCCACCGGAATACCGAGGAAGGCGATCGCGCTGAACAGGAAGCCGAGCGCCGTCGCTGCCTGCAGCGGCAGATGCGAGAACGAGGCGATCGCATCGAAGGCAAAGCGGATCATGCGGCGCAGCGTGTACTTCGTCTCCCCGGCGTAGCGCGGATCGCGGTCGTAGGCGACGGCAGTCTGGGTGAAGCCCACCCAGACGGTCATCCCGCGCAGGAAGCGGTTGCGCTCGCGCATCTCGCCGAGCGCGTCGAGCGCGCGCCGGTCGAGCAGTCGGAAGTCACCCGAGTTGGGTTCGAGCTCGATCTGGGCGAGCTTCGAGAAGGCCCGGTAGAAGCCCCGGGCGGTGGCCAGCTTGAAGCGCCCCTCGCCCTCGCGCTGGCGCCGGACCGCGTAGACGACGTCGGCGCCCTCGCGCCAGCGGGCGAGCAGCTCGACGATCAGCTCGGGAGGGTCCTGCAGATCCGAGTCGAGCATCACGATCGCGTCACCCGTGGCGTGATCGAGTCCGGCGGTGAGCGCCGCCTGGTGACCGAAGTTGCGCGACAGGGTGATCGGCCGCAGTCGCGGCTGGGAGGCCGCCAGCGCGGCGATCAGCTCCGCGGTTCCGTCGGTCGAGCCGTCGTCGACGAGCAGCAGCTCGTACTCGATCCCGGCAAGAGCCGCGTCGACCCGGCGGCAGAACTCGGCGACGGTCGCCTCCTCGTTGTAGACCGGAGCGACGACGCTGAGCAGGCGCAGCGTCCGCCCGGCGTCCGGTGCGTGCGGAAGCGGGGCGCCATCCGTCTCAGCCATCGAGCGGCGGATCATTGCAGCGCCTTTGCGTAGTGTCCGCAGTTGTGAGCGGGCCCGCATTGCAGCGACCAGGCCGTAGGGTCGCGTCGCGATGAGCTCCCGCTGTGTCGTGTGCGGCGCCGGTGGACTCGCGCCGCGGCTGCCAGTCGCCGGTGAAGCCGGGGTACAGGGCCTGATCCCCACGACGGACAGCTTCGGCACGGCGCTGGCCGACATCGTCCGCTGTCCCATCTGCGGGCACATGCAGCTCGCCCGCTTTCCCAGCGAGGAGTCGCTGGCCGAGGCCTACGGGGAGGCGGAGTCGGCCGCGTATGTCGAGGAGGAAGCGGGGCAGCGGGCGACGGCGCGCGCCGTGCTCGAGCGGATCGAACGCAACGGCCCCGGACCGGGCGCGGGACCGCTGCTCGAGATCGGCTGCTGGGTTGGCTTCCTGCTCGCCGAGGCGGAGGCGCGCGGATGGAGCGCGCAGGGCGTCGAGCCGAGCTCGTTCGCCGCCGCTTACGCCCGCGACCGGCTCGGGCTGCGGGTTCAGGAGACCAGCTTCGAGGAGGCCGAGCTCGAGCCGGCGAGCTTCGGGGCGATCGTTATGGCCGACGTGATCGAGCATCTGATCGACCCCGGCGCGGCGATGCGTCGCTGTCGCGAGCTGCTCGTCCCCGGCGGCGTGCTCGCCCTCGTCCTGCCCGACTCGGGCTCGCCGCTCGCCCGCGCGATGGGACGCCGCTGGTGGTCGGTGATTCCGACGCACGTCCAGTACTTCACCCGGCAGAGCATCGCCCGGTTGCTCGGCCGCGAGGGTTACGAGCTGCTCGACGTCGCAACTTCGCCGAAGGCCTTCACGGTGCGCTACTACCTGGGCCGGATCGGGGGCTACAGCGAGGCAGCGGCGACCGCGGCGACGACGCTCGCGGAGGGCGTTGGCGTTGCCGACTCGCTCTGGGCCCCGGACTTCGGCGATCGGATGATCGTGCTCGCGCGCCCCGCGGCCGACTAGAGGCTGTCCAGAGGCCTCGGGCCGCTGCCGCTTCAGCGCGAAGCGGCAGCCTGCAGCCCGAGCTCGAGTGCGCGCGCGACGAACTGCTCGAACGAGATCCCCGCGGCCTCGCAGGCCATCGGCAGCAGCGAGGTGTCGGTCAGCCCGGGGATCGCGTTGAGCTCGATCACCTCGGGGCCGTCGGCGCCGAGCATGACGTCGACGCGGGCGAAGCCCGCAGCAGCCCAGCGCGCGCCAGGCTTGCCTCGGCCGACTTCGGCGACGGCGCTCGGCCTGCCCCGGATCGAGTTCGGCCGGGCAGCTGTAGGTCGTGCGGCCGATCTCGTAGCGGGCCTCGTAGTTGAACTGGTCGGCCTCGCGCGGGACCGCCTCGACGATCGGCAGCGCCTCGCCATCGATCAGCGAGACGGCGAGCTCGCGCCCGTCGACGTGGCGCTCGAGCAGCACGCGGTCGTCGTAGCTGAAGGCGGCGACGAGCGCCTCGGGCACCTGCTCGCGGTCGGCGGCGAAGCGGACCCCGAGCGAGGAGCCCTGGCCGGCCGGCTTGACGACGAGCGGGAAGCCGAGGCCGGCCTCGATCTCGTCGAGCGCGTCGGCGGCGCCGAGCTCGCGGAAGGCGGTCGAGTTGAACGCGACCCAGTCGGGCGTCGGGATGCCGAGCCCGCGCAGCAGGTGCTTGGTCGCGACCTTGTCGATCGTGCGCAGGCAGGCGGAGACGCCCGGCCCGGTGTAGGGGATGCCGAGGATCTCGAGCAGCTCCTGCACCGTGCCGTCTTCGCCGCCCGGCCCGTGCAGCGCGATGAAGGCGACCTCCGGACGGATCTCCTTGAGCGTCGAGACGAGCCCCGCGCCGGCGTCGAGCGGGATGACCTCGTGGCCGAGGCTCGCCAGCGCGTCCTCGACCCGGGCGCCGGAGCGCAGCGAGACGACTCGCTCGAGCGAGCGGCCCCCTTTGAGCACGGCAACGCGCATCGCTGGCCCGTTACGGCTCGGCCTGCCGCCGCGGTCGCAGCGGCAGGACCTGGCCGCCGTCCCCGGCGGCGGGCTCGGCCGGCGGCGGGATCCGGTGCTCGCCGGTGATCGTCCGGTAGAGCTCGAGCTGCTCGGCGATCACGGCGCCGATCCGCCGCACGCCCTCGGTGATCTCCTCCTCGGTCTGCGCGGAGAAGTTGAGCCGCATCGAGCTCGAGCCGCGGGCGTCGACGAAGGCGGCCGCGCCCGGGACGAAGGCGACGTTCTCGCGCAGCGCCTTGGCGAGCAGGTCGGTGGTGTCGATGTAGTCGGGCAGCGTCGCCCAGACGAAGAGGCCGCCCTGCGGCTCGCGACCACGTGGCCTCCGGTGGGAAGAAGCGCGCCAGCGCCTCGAGCATCGCGTCGCGCCGCGAGCGGTAGATCGCGCTGACGTCATCGACGTACTCCCGCCAGCGGCCCTCGGCGAAGAACTCGCCGACGAAGTACTGGGTCAGCGTCGAGGTGCAGAGGTCGGCGGCCTGCTTGCCGAGCACGACCTTCTCCATGACCGGCGGCGGCGCGCAGAGCCAGCCGAGCCTGATCCCGGGGGAGAGGATCTTCGAGAAGGTGCCGGCGTAGAGCACGTAGTCGCCGCCGTCGAGCGAGTACAGCGAGGGCAGCGGCTCGCCCTCGAAGCGCAGCATCCCGTAGGGGTTGTCCTCGAGCACGAGCAGCTCGCGCTCGCGGGCGATCGCGACGAGCTCGCGCCGGCGCTCGAGCGGACATCGTCACGCCGCCCGGGTTCTGGAAGGTCGGCACCGAGTAGATGAACTTCGGCCGGCGGCCCTCGGCGGTCGAGCGCGTCGAGGGTCTCGGCGAGCGCGTCGATCCGCATGCCCGTCGCTCGTCGATCGGCACCTGGATGCGTCTCGGCCTCGTACGAGCAGAAGACCGGCACGGCGCCGGGGTAGGTCGGGCCCTCGGCGACGACCACGTCGCCGGGGTCGATCAGCGCCTTGGCGATCAGGTCGAGCGCCTGCTGGCCGCCGGTGGTGACGAGCACGTCCTCGGGCTCCGGGCGCATCCCCTCGGCCGCCATCACCTCGCGCGATCACCTCCTTGGTCCGGGCGAAGCCCTCCGTCGGCCCGTACTGGAGCGCCTCGGCCGAGGACTCCTGGGCGATCCGCGTCATCTGCGCGGCGAACGACTCGGGTGGGAAGGTCGAGGTGTCGGGCAGCCCGCCGGCGAGCGAGATCACCTCGGGCCGAGCCGTGATCTCCATCAGGTCGCGCATCGCCGAGGAGCGCATGACGCGCGTGCGCTTCGCGAACAGGCCCGCGTAGCGCTCGATGTCGCGGGCCGTCGTGTGGGCGCGGCGCCGGATCGGGCCGCCGCCGATGGATGGGGCGCCGCTCGTTGCCGGGCTCGGGTCGCGGAGGCGTTGCTCATCGGCCGGAAGTCTGCCGCACCGGCGCCGCGGCTCCGCGCCCGCGGCACGCCGGGCGCAGCGGCGCTGGCGCACCTCTGTAGCCTGCCCGCCGAATGGACCTCTTGCTCGCGATCTGCCAGGCGATCGGCCTGGCCCTCGCCGTCGGCATCGGCGGCCCGCTCGCCGCGCTCTTCATCGCGTCGATGGCGAGCCTGCACGCTGGGCATCGACACGCGCGGCACCGACTGGGAGTTTCTCGGCGCGCTCGTGGTTCATCGTCCTCGTCCTGCTCGCCAACGTCGGTCGCCTTCTACGCCGCGCGCCGCGACGAGGTGCGACCGGCTGCCGCAGGTCGCCTTCGCGACCGTCTTCGGCGCGATCGCCGGCGCCGCCTCGCTCGCCGAGCAGGGCGAGGCCGCCGCGATCGGCCTGCTGCTCGGCGCCGCTGGTCGGCGCCGGCTCGGCCCTGCGTCGCCTCCGACGTCCTCGCCGGCGCCCAGCGCCGCGCGCCGCGGGTCCAACCTCGACGGCGGCGGCAACGAGGCCGGCACCCTCGAGCTGATCTTCGCCGCCGCGGGCATCGTCATCGCCCTCGCTCGCGCTGTTCGTGCCCGCCGCTCTCGCTGCTCGGCCTGATCGCCGCTCGCCGTCCTCGCCCGCGCCCGCCGCCGGCGCGCCGGCTGAGAAGTACGAGGGCCTGCGGGTCCTGCGCTGATCCGGCCCGTGCCGCGCAAGCTCGTACTCGTCCTCGTCGACTCGCTGCGGACCGACATGCTGCAGCGAGCCGTCGCCGTCCGGCTCGGCGCCGACGCTTCGCGGCGCTGCTCGAGCGCGGCGAGCTCGATCGGCGACTGCGTCTCCAGCTTCCCTTCGGTGACGCCCGTCTGCACCTCCGAGATCACCACCGGCAGCCCGCCCGGACCGCCACCGGATCCCGGGCATGAACTGGTACCACCGGGCCGAGCGGCGCTACGTGGAGTACGGCTCCTCATGGGAGGCGACGCGCACCTTCGGCCTCTTCTCGCGCCCTCTACGACACCGTCTACAACATGAACATGGCCCACCTCTCGCACGAGGTGCTGACCCTGTACGAGCGCCTCGGCGACGCCGGCCTGCGCAGCGCCTGCACGCCGTTTCTGATCTACCGCGGCCGGACGCCGGCATGAGCTCGGGCTCGAGGGGCTGCTCGGCCGGGTCGCGATCGGCGGCCAAGTTCCACCACGCGGTCTGGGGGCCCGACGAGCTCTTCTACGGCGAGCTCTACGCATCCCGCAAGGTGCCCTGCAAGCCGACCCTCGGCCGCCCCGACGCCCGCGACGACTACTCGGCCTGCGTCGGCGCCGAGCTCGTCGAGCGCGATCTCTACGACTTCATGCTCTTCTCGCTGCCCGACAACGACCACTACTCGCACCGCCACGGCCCGGGCGCGAGCGAGGTCTCGATCGCCCACGCCGACGGCTGCATCGCCGAGATCGTCGCGGCCGGCGGGCGGGATCGACGCCGTTCCTCGAGCGACAACGCGGTGATCGTGATGGCGGACCACTCGCAGTCCGACGTCGAGCGACGAGCTCGACCTCGCCGCGCTGCTCGCCGAGGACTGGCACGTGCTGCAGCCGAACGAGGACGACCCCGAGGGGGCCGAGCTCGCGGTCGGCCCGAGCTCCCGGGCGGCGGGCGTCTGGGTGCTGCGCGACGGCGCGCGCGGCCGCAAGCTGCACGAGGCCGCCCGCGCCACGCTCGCCGAGCAGCCCGGGGTCGACCTGCTGCTCTGGCTCGAGCGCGACGGCGAGCCCGTCGTCCGCACCGAGGTCGGCCCGCCGCCGCCCGCCTGGGCCGTGGTCGAGCGCGACGGCCGAGCAGCTCCGCTTCGCCCCGGCGGCGGCTGACGGCCGAGGGGCGCGCCGCGATCGCCGTGGCGTCGCTTGGCGCATCGAGGGCGACCTCGGCGCTGCTCGGCGGCGAGCGCCGGCGCCGAGCCACTCGACACCGGCCCCTACCCGGACGCCTTCTCACGGGCTCTGGGCGGCGCTGCACTCGCCGTTCGCCGCCGACCTGCTGGTCTCCGCCGCGCCCGGCTACGAGTACGTCGACTGGGGCGGCACCACCCACGTGCCCGGCGGCAGCCACGGCTCGCTGCACGCAGATCGACTCGCTCGCACCGCTGCTCACCGTCGGTCTCGAGGGCGAGCGGCCCGTGCGCGAGCAGTGGGCGATCTCCGACGTCGCCGACCTCGTCCTCGGCCACTTCGGGCTCGCGCCGCAGCCGGCGTCAGGCCCGGCCGGGCTGGCGGTGGCCGCATGAGCGCCGACGGCGCCGATCCGGCGAGGGGCGGCACGCGCCACGACCTCGCCGAGGCCGACGGTCCGCGCTGCCGATGCAGCCTGGGCGCTGATCCGCCGGGTCCACCTCGGCACCCGCCGGCCCGAGAACTGGCTGCAGCTGTTCCAGTTCGCGCGTCGTCGGCGGCACGCGGCTACGTGATCAACCTGGTCGTCTTCGCGCTGCTCACCGGGCGCCGCCGACGTCCAGCACACGCTCGCCGCGATCGGCGCCTTCGCCGTCGCGGTCACCAACAACTTCGTCCTCAACCGGCTCTGGACGTTCCGCTCGCAGGGAGCCCGGGACGACCACGCCGGGTTCCAGGCGGCCCGCTTCTTCGCCGTCAGCCTCGCCGGGCTCGGCGGTCAACCTGCTCGTCCTCATCGCTGCTCGTCGATGCCGCCGGATCTGGCCGAGCTGCCCGCGCAGGCGATCGCCGTCGCGGTCGCGACCCCGGTCAACTTCATCGGCAACAAGCTCTGGACTTTCGGCCGCGGCTGAGCCGCCGCGCCCCGGCCGGCCGGCGGTGCCGATGACTACGATGAACGGCGATGGTGAGCTTCGGCAAGCTCGCGGCGCAGGCGAAGAAGGCCGTCGACGCGGCCGGTGGCCCGGAGGCGCTCAAGCAGAAGGCGCAGAAGGCGATCGACGACGCCGGCGGCGCGGACGTGCTCAAGGCGAAGGCCGGCGAGGTACGCGAGATCGCCACGGGCGACGGCTCGCTCTCGGACAAGGCGAAGGCGGCCGCCGACGTCGTCAAGCGCGACCCCGCCCAGGGCGGGGGCGACGCCGAGGCAACCGGGCCGGTGGATGGCTGATCGGGAGCGCGGCCGCGGCCGCCGCGCCGCCGCGCCGCTGCTCGCCGCTCGCCGCGCTGACGGCGGCGCTCTTCGCGCTCGGCGCGTCCCCGGCATGGGCCCAGACCGCGACCCCGTCCGCGACGGCGACGGGCACGGCGAGCGCCGCGACGCTGCCGCCGCTGCCTGCGGTGACGGGACCCGCTACCCCGGCGCCCGCGCAGATCCCCGCCCGCCGTCCGACTTCTCGATCGACGGTCGCCAGGCGCTGCGGATCGCCGACACCGATCCGAACGTGATCGGCGAGCGCGCGCCGCCGCGGCGGCTGACCGCGAGCGTCGAGACCGAGCCGTCGGCGCTGGGAGGTCGGCTACTTCGACGGCGGGCGAGAAGGTGGTGCTGGTCGTCGTCGACGGCGTCACGCGGCGAGATCGAGAACTCGTGGACGGGCTCGCAGGTCGCCTGGCCGATGGCCCGCGGCCGCCAGGGCCAGTTCGGCCACTTGCTCAACGCGCCCTACGTCTGGATCCCGATGGCGCTCGTCTTCTTCTTCGCGCTCTTCGACTTGCGGCGGCCGGGGCGGATCGCCCACCTCGACCTGCTCGTCCTGCTCTCGTTCGGGATCTCGCACGTCTTCTTCAACGCCGCCGAGATCGGCGTCTCGGTGCCGCTCTACTACCCGCCGCTGCTCTACCTGCTGGCCCGCATGCTGTGGATCGGCTTCCGCGGCGCCGACGCCGCGCTGCGCCCGACGCTGCCGTCGCTGGGCTGTGATCGGCCTCTGCGTCTGCTCGCGGTCTTCCGGGTGACGCTCAACATCGCCGACTCCGGCGTGATCGACGTCGGCTACGCGGGCGTGATCGGCGCCGACCGGATCACCGACGCGGAGCCGATCTACGGCGAGGGCGCCTTCCCCGACAACAACCCGACCGGCGACACCTACGGGCCGGCGAACTACTTCGCCTACGTGCCCTTCGAGCAGATCTTCCCCTGGAGCGGCAGCCTGGGACGAGCTGCCCGCCGCCCACGCGGCGGCGATCTTCTTCGACCTGCTCTGCGTCGCTCGGCCTCGTCGTCCTCGGCCGCCGGCTCGCGGGCAACCGGCTGGCGGCGACCCTGGCGCTCGCCTGGCTCGCCTACCCCTACACGGACTTCGTCCTGCAGTCGAACTCGAACGACTCGCTGCTCGCGGCGCTGCTGATCTGGAGCCTGGCGCTGTTCGCCCAGCCGCTCGCCCGCGGCGGCCTGCTGGCGCTCGCCGCGGCGACCAAGTTCGCGCCGCTTGTGCTCGCGCCGCTGTACCTCGCCGGCGCCGGGGGCTCGGCCGGGATCCGCGACGCGGCGGCGCGGCGCTGCGCCCGGCGCTGCTCTACACGCGGCGCCTTCGCGCTCGCTGCCGCGCTGATGCTCGCCCACCCGGCGATCGACCCGGGCTCGCGGTCTTCTGGGAGCGCACGCGTCGGCAGCCAGGCGAGCCGCGTCTCGCCGTTCTCGATCTGGGGCCAGGCCGACCTCGAGCGGCCTGCACACGCTGGTCAAGCTCGCGGTCGTCGGCGCTGGCGATCGCCGTCGCGCTTCGTGCCCGCGGCAGCGCGACGATGGCCGCAGGTCGGCGGCGCTCGCCGCGGCGGTGATGATCGCCGTCGAGATCACCGCCGAGCACTGGTTCTACCTCTACATCGTCTGGTTCCTGCCGCTGCTGCTGCTCGCGATCTGCCTTCGCCGAGCCGGGAGCCGAGACCCGGCGCGCCGGGATCTACGATCGCCCGGATGAGCGACGAGCCGCCCGAGCCCCGGCCCGCCTCGCGAGTCGACCTCGCGGCTGGTCCGCTGGATGGGCGATCCCCGACGCGAACTCGGCCGGCGCGATCCACGGCGGCACCGTGATGCGCTTCGTCGACGAGGCCGCGGCGCTGGCGGCGATCAAGCACAGCGGCCGCCGCGTCGTCACCGCCGGGATGGACCGGATGACCTTCATCGACCCCGTCTACGTCGGCGAGCTGCTGAGCTGCTCGGCGACCGTCAACGCCGTCTGGCGCACCTCGATGGAGGTCGGCGTCCGGGTCGAGGCCGAGAACCCGTTCACGCCGCGAGCGCCGGCACACGAGCACCGCCTACCTGACGATGGTCGCGCTCGACGAGGACGGCGGCCCGGTCTCGGTGCCCGCCGCTGATCGCCGAGACCGAGGCCGAGGAGCGCCGCCGACGCGAGGCCGAGCTGCGGCGCGCGAACCGGCTCGCCGAGCGCGAGCAGATCCTCGAGCCAGGGGCCGCAGCGGCGCCTAGCCTCGCGGCGCTCAGCCGACGCCGGCTTCGAGGATCTGCTCGATCGAGGTCGCGAGGCCGTCGTCGCCGACCTCGACGCGACGGCGTTGATCCAGACGTCCTCGTCGGCGGTGTTGAAGCGGGTCGGCATCTGCCGGGTGAAGGTCTCGCAGCGCGTCCTCGATCGCGGACGCCGAGGATGCTCTGCCGGGAGCCGGTCATGCCGACGTCGGAGATGAACGCGGTGCCGCCCGGGCAGCACGCGGCCGTCGGCGGTCGGCACGTGCGTGTGGGTGCCGAGCACGGCGGCGACGCGGCCGTCGAGGTACCAGCCCATCGCCACCTTCTCGCTGGTCACCTCGGCGTGGAAGTCGACGATCACCACCTCGGCGCCGCGGCGCTCGAGCTCGGCGAGCTCGGCGTCGGCGGCGGGGAAGGGCGAGCGGGCGACGGTCAGCTGCAGGGCGCCGGAGAGGTTGAGGACGCCGACCGTTGCGGCCCGCCGACCTCGACGATGCGTCGAGCCGCGGCCCGGGGTTGCCCTTCGGGTAGTTGGCGGGGCGCACGATCCGCTCCTCGCGGTCGAGCAGCTCGTAGGAGTCGCGCTGCCGGTAGGCGTGGTTGCCGAGCGTGATCACGTCGGCGCCGGCGGCGAAGATCTCGCGCGCGCGCAGCGCTCGTTGATCCCGATCCCGCCGGCGGCGTTCTCGCCGTTGACGATCGCAGGTCGGCGCCGTGGCGCTCGCGCAGCTCGGCCAGCTTCGCGCTCGAGCCCGCGCCGGCCCGGGCTCGCCGACCACGTCGCCGACGAAGAGGACCCGCATCGGCGCATCGATCGGTCGGCGGGCATGGCGGCACCCGAGGTCGATCGGCCACTCGGCGGGCCTCGCGGTGTAGCTCGCGGAGGCCGGCGCTGGTCCACTAGCGTTCGTCCGTGCATGAGACGCAGGGCGCCACGGCGGGCGCCGGCGATCAGGTGACGGGCCTCGAGCAAGACGCTTCGGCGAGCGCCGCGCGCTCGCCGACGTCGGCTTCTCCGCGGCGGCCGCGGCGAGCTGCTCGCCGTGATCGGCCCGAACGGCGCCGGCAAGACGACCCTGCTCTCGATCATCGCCGGCACGCCTGAAGCCCGACGCGGGCGCGGTCGAGCTCGCCGGCCAGGTCGGCTTCGTGCCCGCAGCAGCCGGCGCTGTACCGGAAGCTGACCGTCGCGGAGAACCTGCGCCTGTTCGCCCGGCTCGAGGGGGTCGACGGCGATGCTCGAGGCGAGCGGTCGAGCGAGATGCTCGCCCAGACCGCGCTCGGCGAGCGCCGCGACGACCAGGTCGGGACGCTCTCGGGCGGCAACCAGCAGCGCGTCAACATCGCGATCGGCCTGCTCGCCAAGCCCGCGGTGCTGCTCCTCGACGAGCCCTCGACCGGGCTCGACCCGCGCCAGCGCGAGCGCCTCTGGGAGTTCGTCCTCGGCCTCGCCGAGCGCGGCACGAGGTCATCTTCACGACCCACAACATCGCCGAGGCCGAGCGCTACGGCGGCCGGCTGCTCGTCCTCGCCGACGGCGAGGCGCTGTTCGACGGCGCGCCCGCCGAGCTGCACGCGCGAGGCCGGCACGTCCGAGCGCGGCGAGGCCGCGACTTCGAGGCGCGCCTTCGTCGCCTTCCTGCGCGAGCGGGGCCACTGAGTGGCCCCCGATGCGCTGGCTGCTGCTCAAGGACCTGACGCTGCTGCGGCGCTCGCCGCTGCTCACGGCGCTGCTCGTCCTCTACCCGATCGTGATCGCGGTGCTGATCGGCTTCGCGCTCTCCGGCGGGCCCGAGCAAGCCGCGGGTCGCCTTCCTCAACGAGGTGCCCGACGGGCACGCCGCTCAACGTCGGCGGCGAGGAGTTCGACATCGTCGGCGCCCGCGACGAGCTCTGCGAGCGGATCGAGTGCGTGCGCGTCGACAGCGACGCGAGGAGGCGCGCGAGCTGGTCGACTCCGGCGACGTCCTCGGCGCCCTGATCCTGCCCGCCGATCTGATCGAGCAAGCTGCAGTCGCTCGGCCGGGCTCGACCCCGAGCAGCCGACCGTCAAGGTGCTCGTCAACGAGGAGGACCCGGTCAAGGGGCAGCTCGTCGACGACCGGATCGACTCGCTGCTCGCCGAGGCCAACCTGCGGGTCTCCCAGCAGATCTCCGACGTCTCGATCGAGCTACCTGGGGATCCTGCTCGACGGCGGCTCGCTCGGCGTTCCTCGGCCAGGACTTCGAGATCCTCGGCCTGCGCGCACGCCGAGCGAGATCCTGCAGAGCGTCCGCGAGCCGACGCTGCCGCCAAGGCAGCCCGATCGCGAGGAGCTCGACCGGGTGATCCGCTTCGCCTCGCTGGCGGCCGAGAACCTCGACGTCGCCGACGACCTGCTCGGCGCCGTCGCGCAGCCGATCCAGGTCGACAAGGAGGTCGTCACGCGGCGGCAGCACCTCGCTCGACGTCTACGCGATCTCGGTCGCGGCGACGATCACGCTGATGTTCGTCACCGTGCTGCTGGTCGCCGGCTCGCTGGCGCTCGAGCGCGAGGAGAACGCCTTCCGGCCGCCTCGTCCGCGGCCTCGTCTCGCCGACCGGCGCTGCTCGCCGAGAAGATCCTGCTCGGGGTCGTCGTCGCGCTCGTCGTGACCCTGCTGATGCTCGCCGGGCTGCGAGGTCTTCGTCTACCTGCGAGTGGAGCCGCTTCCCGCTCTGGATCCCGGCGATCCTCGCCGGCGGCGCCGGCTTCGCCGCCTTCGGCGCGGCGATCGGCGGCGCCGCCCGCGAGGTCCGCGCCTCCTCGCTGCTCGCCTTCATGGTCTCGCTGCCGGTCGCCTTCCTCTCGCTGGTGCCGTCGGGGACGGTCGAGCCCGGGCCGCCTTCGACGCGATCGGCGTCGTCACGGCGCTCTTCCCCTTCGACCCGGCGCTGCGGGCGCTCGAGGGCGCGCTCGACGAGCGCCGGCCCCTCGATCGGCGTCGCGATCGGCCACCTGGCGGTCCTCACGCTCGCCTACGGCGTCCTGGCCCGGCTCGCGCTGCGCCGCTTCGCCTAGACGCCATCCAGCCCGGCGGCGCCCGCCGGCTGACCAGAAGGCGAAAGCGGCGCCCGGGGACCGTCTCATTTCCGACCGGGCGCCGCTTCGCGGTGCTTCCGCTGCCCGTCGCGCGACGCGCCGCGGGGGGTTGGGCGGCGGCCTGATCAGTCCCGCTGACTCAGGACTTGGCGTCGGTCCTCCTTGACCTTCGCGGAGACGCACTTGCCGAGCGCGTTCTTGCCCGTTCTTGTCGGTGCCGTAGGTCTCCTTGAACGCGTCCGGGTCGGCCTTCCGCTCGGCCTTGCACTCCTTGGCGGCGTTCTTGAACTCTGCGACGTCGGCGTCCTGCTGCTCGGCCTTGACCTTCGTCGAGACGCACTTGCCGAACGCGTTCTTGCCGTTCTTGCCGGTGCCGTAGGTCGTCGGCGAACGCGCTCCGGATCGGCGGCGCGCTCGGCCTTGCACTCCTGCGCGGCGTTCTTGATCTCGTCGTCGGGCGTCGGACTTCTCGCCCTTGACGCAGGTGCGCATCGCGCGCTTGCCGTAGGTCGCCTTGAAGGCCCTGCTTGTCGGCCTTCTTCTCGGCCTTGCACTGCTGCTTCGCGGCCTGTCTTCGGCGTGGGTGCCGGCTTCGCGGCGCCGGCGACGGCGGCGAGCATCAGCCCGCCGACCGAGCAGGGCGACGAGCGTCGTCGTGATCCGCTTCATTGGGGTGAACCTCCTCGTCCCCCGCACGGCGGGGGGTTGCTTGCGAGTGTTCCGGAGCTGAAACGCGCCGAGCGGCGCGTCTGTCAGGGGCTACTTGGAGGACTTCTTGCCGCCGGCGTTCGAGCTCGCCGGAGCGTCTTTCGCTGCCCGGGTGCGCTCGCCGAGTTGCCGGGCGCGCTCGCCGTCGAGGTGCCCGAGGAGCCCGACCCGCTCGAGGACGAGCTCTTGCCCGTTGCGAGCTCGCCGAATTGCCCGCCGTCCCGGTGTGCCCGGGCGCGCTGCGCCGAGTTGCCGGCGCTGCCGGTCTGACCCGGGGCGCGTCGACGCTGCCGCCGCCGGGTACGCCCTGGCCCTTGCCCTGTCCGCCGGCGTTGGAGTTCGCCGGCGGCCCGGTCGCCCCGTCGGAGCCGTTCGGCTTCGTCGTCGCGGTGCCCGGAGTTGCCGCCCTGGCTTGGCGTGGCCGTTCCCGCCGCCGTTGGCCTGGGACCGCCGTTCCCGCCCGCCGTGGGCGTGGTCGTGGCCGTGGCGGCTTGCTCTGGGCGCGCGCCGCACCCGAGCCGCCGTTGGAGCCGCGCGCATGGCCCGTGCCCGATCCCGCTGCCGAGCGGGTGCCGCTCGTTGCCGCCGCGGACTCGCTGCGCTCCGCTCCGTGGAGCTCGACGGCGGCGCCGTCGAGCTGCTCGCCGGTGCCGAGTCGTGGTGCAGCGGGTCCGGCAGGTCGATCACGCCGGTCGCCGCCGCGCCGCCACCCGCGGCGATCGCGACGGCGGCGACGATCGATGCGCCCTTGACGGCCGCCGCGCCGCCGAAGCCGCCGGCGACGGTCGCCGGCTCCGGCGCCCGACGCCGCCGCGCCGGCCGCGCCGCACCGCCGGCGCCACTGCCGTGGCCGAGCAGCCCGCCGAGGATCCCGCCGGCCGCGGCGAGCGGGAGGGGCGGGCAGAGGGCGGCGAGGTCCTCGCGGCGCGCGCCGATCGCTGCCTCGAAGTCGGCGGCAGCCCTCGCAGGCGCCCAGGTGGGCGCGCAGCTTGCGCCCGCGCAGCCGGCGCCGGTCGCCGTCGGAGATCGCGCGGCGGACCTGCTCACAGTCCATCTCGCCGGCCCTCCTCGCGCGTCTGCAGCGCGATCCGCGCCTCGTAGACCGTCTGCCGCGCCGCGCCCTCGCCGCAGTCGAGCGCGTCGGCGATCTCCGCGTAGGAGAGGTCCGGAGAGCTCGCGCATGACGCAGGGCGCTGCGCTGCCGGTCGGGCAGCGCTTCGCAGGTCGGCGACGAGCGTCCGCAGCCGCTCGCTGCTCTCGGCCTGCGCCGCCGGCTCGACTGCCGCCCGGGCTCTCCTCCGGCAGCTCGCTCGGTCTCGTCGCGCCGGCCGCGCAGGATCGAGATCGACTCGTTGTGGGCGACGCGGAAGAGCCACGGCCGCAGCTCGATCTCGCCGCTCCTCGCCCGGCAGCGACTGCAGCGCCTTCGACATCGTCGCCTGCAGCGCGTCCTCGGCGTCGCGCGGGTCTGCGCAGGATCGCCAGGCAGTAGCGGTAGAGCTCCTGGTGGTGGCGCTCGAAGATCGCCGCGAACGCCCGCTCGTCGCCCGCGGCCGCGCGAGCCGCGAGCCGGCGCGAGCCGATCAGGCCGCTGAGCGGCGTCATCGCGCCGCCGCAGGGCGGCGGGCTGCTCGTCTCGCCGTCGCCATCCCCATCGATTATCGACCCTGCGGCCTCGATTCGGCCAGTCGGGTCTCAGTGCGGCTGCCGGCTGGATCGCGTCGTGGCAAACAACGATCACCTGCATGCAACGGCCGAGCGGCCGCTGTCAGGTCCATCGGGCTGGCGAGCGCCCTCGCTCCTAGACTCGCGGCCATGGCCTTTCCCAGCGACCCGCATGCGCCGCCTGCGCCGGACCGGCGCGCTGCGCGCGATGGTCCGCGAGACGACGCTCCGCCCGCCGACCTGATCCAGCCGCTGTTCGTCCGCGCGGGCGAGGGGCCCGGCGAGCCCGTCGCCTCGATGCCGGGCGTCGAGCGGCTCGCGATCGCCGGCGCTCGTCGAGGAGGCGGCTGCGGTCGCCGAGGCCGGCGTTCCCGCGGTGATCCTCTTCGGGATCCCGGCCGCCAAGGACGAGGCCGGCACCGGCGCCTACGACGACGAGGGGATCGTGCAGATGGCGATCCGGGCGCTCAAGGAGGCGCATCCCGGAGCTCGTCGTGATCGCCGACACCTGCCTCTGCGAGTACACCTCGCACGGCCACTGCGGCGTGCTCCGCGACGGCGAGGTCGACAACGACGCTCTCGCTCGAGCTGATCGCCCGGACCGCCGTCTCCCAGGCCGCGGCCGGCGCCGATGCGGTCGCCCCCAGCGACATGATGGACGGCCGCGTCGCCGCGATCCGCGCGGCAGCTCGACGCCGAGGGCATGAGCGAGACGCCGATCATCTCCTACGCGGTCAAGTACGCCTCCGCCTTCTACGGGCCCTTCCGCGACGCCGCCGGATCGACCCCGTCCGAGGGCGACCGGCGCGGCTACCAGATGGATCCGGCCAACGCCCGCGAGGCGCTGCGCGAGGCCCTGCTCGACCTCGACGAGGGGGCCGACATGCTGATGGTCAAGCCCGCCGCTGCCCTACCTCGACGTGCTCGCGCCGGCTTCGGGACGCGCACCGACGCGCCGCTCGCCGCCTACCATGTCTCCGGCGAGTACTCGATGCTGAAGGCGGCGGCGGCCAACGGCTGGCTCGACGAGCGCGCCGCGGCGCTCGAGACGCTGACCTCGATCAAGCGGGCCGGCGCCGATCTGATCGTCACCTACTACGCGAAGGAAGCGGCCGGATGGCTGAAGTAACCGAGGAACGGCGAAGGTCCGCCGCAGCTCGAAGGCGCGCTGCGCGCAAGGACGGCGCCGCGATCCCGCTCGACGAGCGACGACAAGCGGCTGATGAACGTGATGCAGTCGGAGTTCCCGCTGCGTCGCCGAGCCCTACCCGGTGATCGCCGAGCGCGCCGGGCTCGAGCGTCGACGACGCGATGAGCCGCGCCCAGCGCCTGCTCGACGGCCGGATCATCCGCGAGATCACGCCGATCTTCGACACCCGCGCGCTCGGCTACTGCTCGATGCTGGTCGCCGCCAAGGTCGACACCGAGTACCCGCACCGGCCGGCCGAGATCATCAACTCGCACCCGGGCGTCTCCCACAACTACCTGCGCACGCACGAGTTCAACCTCTGGTTCACGATCGCGACGCCGCCCGACTCCGAGCTCGGCCTGCAGGGCACGCTCGACGTGCTGCAGGAGCTGACCGGCGCCGAGTCGATCCGCCAGCTGCCGACCCTGACGATGTTCAAGATCAACATGAACCTCGAGATGGAGGGCGGCACCGACGCGCTCGCCGCCAAGGTCGAGGCGATCCCGCCGCGCGAGCTCGAGCGCCAGCCCTACGACGACCGCGACATCGCCGTGATCCAGCGCCCTGCAGGGCCCGATGGCGGTCGTCGACCGCCCCTACGACGAGGCGGCGGCCGAGGTCGGGATCAGCACCGACGGAGCTGCTCGCCCACCTCGAGGCGATGATCCCCCGGCACCTCCTGCGCCGCGTCGCCGCGATCCTCTTCCACCGCCGCGCCGGCTTCTCGGCCAACGGCATGGGCGTCTGGAAGGTCGCCCCCGAGGACGTGCCCGAGGTCGGCGGCCGGATGGCGGCGGTCCGCGGCATCTCGCACTGCTACCAGCGCCCGACCTACGAGGACTGGCCCTACTCGGTCTTCACCATGGCCCACGGCCGCTCGAAGGAGGAGTGCGACGCGGTCCTGCAGTCGATCGCCGACGAGCACGACCTGCACGGCGACGACCGCGCGGTCCTCTACTCGAGCACCGAGTACAAGAAGATCCGCCTCCACTACTTCACCGACGACTACCGGGAGTGGGAAGAGGCGAACGGCGGGGTCTGACGTAGGTCTCCCGCCGGCGTTCCGGCGGGGTCTCCCGCCCGGCGTTTGCAGTGAGGGGGAGAGGGACGGGCGCTCGTCGTGCCGGGCCGCGCGCGGCCGATAGGTCCGCACGATGACCGCCCGGAAAACGGTGGTCGATGTGGCATCTATCCCGGCGGGCCTCGAAAACCACCCGCCGCACTCCCTCGGTGCAAACGCCGGCGTCAACCGCCCGCCGCTCGCCCTGGCCGGCCGGCGCCCCCTAGATCGTCGCGGGCGTTGCGCCGCCCTTGAGCTTGACGGCGCTGTTCGAGCTCGGCGGCGGTGAAGCCGCCGAGCGCCTCGCCCTCGGCCGCGTAGTGGTAGAGGGCGACGCCGAAGATGCCGCTCATCGCCTTCTGGATGATCATCGCGATGACGAGGACGATCGCGCCGATCAGGATCAGGACGGCGCCGCCGAGCGGCGGTCGAGCTCCAGACGGCGACGCCGATCGCCGATCAGGATCACCGCCGGCAGGATGCCGGC
The DNA here is from genome assembly GCA_963774395.1 of uncultured Solirubrobacterales bacterium. GTDB lineage: Bacteria > Actinomycetota > Thermoleophilia > Solirubrobacterales > 70-9 > CAXMST01. The sequence continues at coordinate 603,852 of CAVZET010000005.1, forward strand.
GAGCACGACGATGCCGCCGATCGCGATGTTGCCGGTGATCTGCTGGCCCCAGCGCGACTTGAACAGGGTCGCCGAGCGCTTCAGCGTCTGATCGGGCCGGTGCCCTCGATCGCGATCACGGGCACCGCGAGGAAGGTGACGAGGCTCCAGCCGATGTCGAGGATGCGGCCGACGATCTGGCCGATCGTGCCCTGGCTCTCGAGCGCGCTGAGCGCCGTGCCGACGATCGTCGAGAACACGGCCCAGCCGGCGATCGGGCCGACGTTGGCACGGGCGACGGCGAGGCCGTCGGCGACCGTCGTCTCCTCGCCGCGGAAGAGCTTGTCGGCCGCGGCGGCGAGACCGACGCGAGAAGTAGATGCCGACAAAGGAGAGCAGCAGCAGGCCGATCGCGATGAATGGGATCGCGGCGCCGATCGAGTCCTGGTCGATGAAGTAGAGGCCGGGGCCGAGCGTGATGATCGCCAGCGGCACCGTTGCCACCGCGCCGTAGACGGGGAACCGGAACAGATCCGCGGTTGCTGCGCAGCACGCCCCAGCTCTTCTTCGTCAGCTCCCAGCCTCGCTTGATCCTCGACATACGGTACCCCTCCGGTCGGTGGCCTCTGCCGAGCCAGCATCTCACAGGCGGACGCTGCGATCTAGGCTGCCGGGCATGCAGGACGCACAATTCCCGCGCGCCTCTACCAGCGTGCCGTCGAGGTGATGCCCGGCGGCGTCAACTCGCCGGTCCGCGCAATGGGCTCGATCGGCCGCGACCCGATCTTCATCGACAGCGCTTCAGGGCTGCGAGCTCGTCGACGTTGACGGCAACCGCTACGTCGACTGGATCTCCTCGTGGGGGCCGCTGATCTGCGGTCACGCCCACCCGGAGGTCGTCGGCGCCCTCGACGACGCGGCGGCCCGCGGGACCTCCTACGGCGCCGCGACCGCGGGCGAGGTCGAGCTCGCCGAGGAGGTTCGCTCGCGCTTTGCCTCGGTCGAGATGCTGCGCATGGTCAACTCCGGCACGGAGGCGACGCTGAGCGCCGTCCGCCTGGCCCGCGCCGCGACCGGCCGCGAGCGGCTCGTCAAGTTCGCCGGCGCCTACCACGGCCACGTCGACGGGCTGCTCGCCGACGCCGGCTCGGGCCTGGCGACGCATGGCATCCCCGCTTCGCCCGGCGTCCCGGCGGCGCAGGCGGCCGCGACCACGGTCGTCCCCTGGAACGACTTCGACGCGGTCGCCGCCGCGGTCGAGGGCGACGCGGGCGACCCGGCCAGCGGCCCGCCTGCCGCGATTCTCTGCGAGCCGATCCCCGCGAACATGGGCGTCGTCCCGCCCGCCGAGGGCTTCCTCGACCATCTGCGCGAGCTCGCCGACGCAACCGGCGCCCTGCTCGTCGCCGACGAGGTGATCTCCGGCTTCCGCGTCGCCCGCGGCGGCGCCCAGGAGCTGCTCGGCTTCAAGGCCGATCTGACGATCATGGGCAAGGTGATCGGCGGCGGTCTGCCGGCGGCCGCCTACGGAGGCAGCGCCGAGCTGATGGAGCGCGTGTCGCCCGCCGGCGACGTCTACCAGGCGGGGACCCTCTCGGGAAACCCGCTCGCCGTCGCCGCGGGGCTGGCGACGCTGCACCTGCTCGACGCCGACGCCTACCAGCGTCTTGGCGAGCTCACGCGGAGCCTCGAGCAGGGCATGCGCGACGCGGCCGCGGCCGCCGGCGTCACCGACCGCGTTTCAGTCGCCACGGTCCCGGGCCTGGTCACCCTGTTCATGGCGCCCGAACCGCCGCGCAGCTTCGACGATGCCCGCGCCTGCGACACCGCTGCCTACGCCACCCTCTGCCGGGAGCTGCTCGAGCGCGGCGTCTATCCGCCCCCCTCGCAGTTCGAGGCGTGGTTCGTCTCCCTCGCCCACGACGAGCTCGCGATCGAGACGAGCTGCGCCGCTCTCGCCGAGGCGCTCGCCGTGGCGCTCGGCTGAGACCGTCCGACTCTAAGCTCCGCGCCGTGAGCCGGCCTTCGACGATCAGCGAGCCGCCATCCGGAGGTGCGACCGGCGTCCTCGCCGCGCTCGCCGCGGAGCTCGAGCGGGAGGATCTGATCGGCGCCCCGATCCGAGCCGGAGTCGACGAACCGGCGCCGCTCGCCGCGCTGATCGGCGCCGGCCCACGCACCCGGCCGCACGCCGAGCTCTACGGGCGCGTGATCGAATGCGTACGCGAGGGCTACCTGCTGCACTACGGCCCGCCGGGCTCGCCCCGGCTGCTGGAGCGCTGCGATCCCGATCTCGCCCTGCTCGCCGGCGACTACCTGTATGCGAAGGGCCATCGCCCTGCTCGCCTCGATCGGCGATCTCGAGGCCGTCGCGGTCCTCGCTGACCTGATCAGCTTCTCGGCTGAGCTGCACGCGCGGCTCGAGCCCGGCTGGGAGTCGCAGGCCGGAGCGATGTGGGCTGCCAGCACCGTCGCGATCGCGACCGGCGACGGCGAAGGGGCGCCCCGCCCGCCCGCCCGGCTCCGTGCCGAGGGCGGCGCGGAGGCTCTGTACGCCTGGGCGAGCGACCGCGCCGAGACCGCCGGCCTCGGCGACCGGTTGGTGGCCGTCGCCGAAACGGTAGGCTTCCGCCCCTGAACCGTGGCTGACGAGGGCACTGACATCTCAGGCGCAGGCGGCGCAGCGGCGGGACTTCCCCCGAGTGAAGCCCGCCGGCTATTTCGAGGGCGAGTCGATGACTCGCCGCAAGGTGTTCACGGTCGCCGGCCAGGCGGTCGGCGGCGTCGCGGGCGCGGTCATCGTCCTGCCGGCACTCGGCTTCGCCCTCGCCCCGATCTTCGACAAGCCGAAGGAGACCTGGCAGCCGGTCGGCTCAACCGACGAGTTCGTGCCCGACACCTACACGCGCCAAGGTGATCACGATCGTCCACGGCATCGGCGAGGCCGGCAAGTCGACCGTCTACGTGCGCCAGGGCAGCGCCGACCTCGGCGAGAACCCCGACCGAGTACGTCGCGATCTCGACCCGCTGCGCCCACCTCGGCTGCCCCGTCCGCTTCGTCGCCGCCGCAGGCAACTTCATCTGCCCCTGCCACGGCGGCGTCTACGGTTTCGAGGGCGAGCGCATCGGCGGCCCGCCCGTGCGCCCGCTCGACCGCTTCCAGACCCGCATCACCGACGGCCAGGTCGAGATCGGCCCCCGCTTCAGCGTCACCTCCCAGCTCGAGCCCGTCCGGGCCCGCGATCCCGGCGAGTTCACCGGCGGCATCTGGGAGTACCTTTACCCGCCCCGACCCTCGACGGCGCCCGCGCCGTGACCCCGAGCTGAGCGATGGCCGAGACCGAGACAGACAGCAAGAGCACGAACGGCGGCAAGCTCGGGAAGCTGCTGCCGCCGCCGATGCGCCGGCGCGACACAACCGGCACCGGCAACGGCAACGGGAGCGGCAACGGCAGCGGAGCCAACGCCCGCGTGGTCGAGGGCGCCAAGGACGCACCGGCCGATCTCGTCGGCTGGCTCGACGAGCGCACCGGCGGCGACGAGCTTCCTCACCGGGATGCTCTACCGCAAGGTCCCGAAGGGCACGAACTGGTTCTACACGCTCGGCTCGGCGACGCTCTTCGCCTTCGTCGTGCAGGCGGTCACCGGCGTCTTCCTGGCGATGTACTACACGCCGTCGACGGTCGAGGCCTACGACTCGATCACCCACCTGACCAACGACGTCTTCCTCGGCGAGTTCGTCCGCGGCATGCACAAGTGGGGCGCCTCGGTGATGGTCATCCTCGTCTTCGTCCACATGGGCAGGACGTTCTTCTTCGGCGCCTACAAGTACCCGCGTGAGCTCAACTGGATCATCGGCGTCGTGCTCCTGATCCTGACGATGACGATGGGCTTCACCGGCTACCTGCTCCCCTTCGACCAGCGCTCCTACTGGGCGACGATCGTCGGCGTCAACATCAACGGCACCGGCCCGATCGTCGGCCCCTACCTGTCCGACTTCCTGCGCGCCGGCCCCGAGTTCGGCGCGACGACCCTTTCCCGCTTCTATTCGATCCACATGCTGCTCGTGCCGGGCGCGATCATCGCGATGATCGGCGCCCACCTCTACCTCGTGGTCAAGATGGGCACGACCGCCCCGCCCTGGCTGCGGGCCGAGCACCAAGAACAAGTCGGCGATCGCCGAGAAGGTCTGAGGACGGGCTCGTGAACCGCCAGGAGAAGGAGCAGTACCTCCGCGAGTACGAGGTGCTGAAGAAGAAGGGCAAGCCCTTCTTCCCATACGCGGTGATGAAGGACTCGGTGATGGCGCTGGTCGTCGTCCTCGTGATCGTCGTGATGTCGATCTTCCTCGGCGCCGAGCAGGGCCCGAAGGCGGACCCGACGACGACCACCTACGTGCCGCGGCCCGACTGGTACTTCTTCTTCCTCTTCGAGCTGCTCCGCGTCATCCACCCGCCGGCGCTCGTCCCGATCGCGACGATCGGCGTGCCGACGATCGCGATGGTCCTGCTCTTCCTCTTGCCCTTCTACGATCGCGGCCCCGAGCGCAACCCGCTCAAGCGACCGATCGCGATGGCCGCCGCCGTACTGACGATCGCGTCGATGGCGACGCTCACCTATCTCGGCGCCGAGGCCGGCAACCCAAGCGACATCGAGTTAGCCACCGCACAACAGTTCGAGGCCGGCAAGACCGTTGTCGAGCAGTCGGGCTGCACCGCCTGCCACAAGTTCGGCTCGACCGGCGGCGTGCTCGGCCCCAACCTGACCGAGATCGGACTGCGCCTGCCGGAGGCCGGAATCGCCCGCTCGCTCGAGATCGGGCCAGGGATCATGCCCTCCTACGCGCAGCTCGAAAAGGACAATCCGGGCAAGTTCAACGACCTGCTCGCCTACCTCGGCAGCCTCAACGGCCAGGGGAACTGACCCCGGCGCCCCAGGCGCCGGCGCGAGGCCGTTGACGGCGGCACGCACAGCAGGAGGCGGCCCGCACGGCGCCCGTCCGGCTCGCGACTCGGACGAGTTCGCCGGCCAGGTCCGCGGGATGTTCGATCGGATCGCCGGCGTTTACGACCTGATGAACTCGGCGATGACCGCCGGGATGCACCACCGATGGCGCGAGAAGGCCGTCGACCGGGCGGCGCTCGGGCCCGGCGATGCGGCCCTCGATGTCGCCTGCGGGACCGGCGATCTGACGCTCGAGTTGCAGCGCCGCGTCGGCCCGACCGGTCGCGTCGTCGGCTCAGACTTCTCCGAGCGGATGCTCGACCTCGCCCGGGAGAAGGCCACCGGCCGCGCCGCGACCCTTGGCGCCGCGCCGATCTTCGAGTGGGGGGACGCGCTCGAGCTCCCCTACGACGATGGCGGCTTCGATGCCGTCACCGTCGGCTTTGGGGTCCGCAACTTCGCCGACCTCGACCGCGGCCTGCGCGAGCTCACGCGGGTCCTGAGGCCCGGTGGCCGCCTCGTCATCCTCGAGATCACGCAGCCGACCCGGCCGCCGCTCTCGACCTTCTTCTCGCTTTGGTTCGATCGGATCGTGCCGGCGCTGGGCAAGCTCGCCGGCGATCCCGAGGCCTACGCGTATCTGCCCGAGTCGGTGAAGAGCTTCCCGGCACCTGAGCGCCTCGCCGCGAAGCTCGATGCGGCTGGGCTCGTCGGTATCCGCTGGACGATCCTCGCGGGCGGGATCATCGCGATCCACGTCGGCAGCCGGCCCGCGGCACAGGGCGAATCGAGGGGTCCAGCCGTCCCTGAGCCGGTGACCGAGGTCACCCGGCGCGCGGGGGCCTGGTTGCCCGCCCGGCTCGCCCAGGCCGAGCGGCTGCTCGATGCCGTCGTCGCCGAGCGCGACCAGCCGCTCGCCGCCGACGCCGAGGCGACGCTCGCGGCCGGGGGTAAGCGGATGCGTCCGCTCCTCGTCCTGCTCTGCGCCGGTCCGCGTGGCGGCGAGCTAGCGATCAGGGCCGCAGCCGCGATCGAGCTCGTGCACATGGCGACCCTCGTCCACGACGACGTCCTCGACGCGGCGCCGCTGCGGCGTGGCCGGCCGACGGTCGTCGCCAGCTCCGGTCGGGAGCGTGCGCTCGGGACCGGCGACCTGCTCTTCTCACGCGCCTTCGCGCTGTTGGCCGAGCCCGGGTCGGAGGGCGCCGTTGCAGCGCTCGCCGATGCGTCGACCGCCCTTGCCCAAGGCGAGCTCGTCCAGCGGCAGGATGCCTTCGACCTCTCGGTTGCGCCCGATCGGTACCTGTACCGCTGCCGGTTGAAGACCGCCGCCCTGTTCGAGTGCGCCTGCGTGATCGGTTCTCGCCGCTCCGCGGCGCAGCAGCAGGCGTTGCGCGACTACGGCCGTGAGATCGGCCTCGCCTTCCAGCTGCTCGACGACGTCCTCGACGTCCTCGGCCCGCCCGAGCGGACCGGCAAGGCGCGCGGCACCGACCTGCGCGACGGCACCGTGACGCTGCCGCTGATCCGGGCGATCGAGGAGGATCCGGCGCTCGCTGCCCTCGACCTGCACGAGCTCGACCCCGAGGCCGCGGAGCGCATCTGCGAACGGATCGCGGCGACCGGCGCGACCGACCGTGTCCGCGCCGAGGCCGCGGAGCGCGTCGCCGCGGCGAAGTCGGTTCTCGGCTCGGCCGGGCTCGACGCGGGCGAGGTGGCGCTGCTCGAGACCGTCGCCGACGGCGTCGTCGAGCGCTACTCCTGAGCCTCGCGCGCTGCCTAGAAGTCCTCGGGGAGGATCAGATCGGCAGCCAGCGCGGAGCAGAAGCCTTCGACGTCATCGCGCATGTTCGCCTCGGTCAGCTCCTGCAGGTCGCGGACCAGCAGCGCCGCGCCCTCATCGAGGAGCTCGTCGTAGCGGTCGAGCGCTTCCTGTTCGAAGACGCCCGCGCCCTCCCACTCACATTCGGGGCAGCTCAGCTCGACGCGCCAGCGGCGCATGTCGACCGCTGCCCAGCTGCGGGGCTGGACGAGCTCCGATGCGCAGCGCGGACAGACGTGGATGTCCGAACTCCGAACCTGCCGCCCGCCGAGCCGGGTTGACGCCGGGACCGGCATCCGGGCCGGTGCCCGGTGACCGTTGCGGTTGCGGTTGCGGCGAAAGCCCTCCATCGCGTTCCCTATCGGCAGACCCGCGCCGAACCGATAAGTGGCGGCTCCCGGCTGGACGGTCGTCCGCCCTCCGGGGGACTCAGTCGTCCGCGAAGTTGAGGTAGTAGCGCGACGGCGTCGGGCCCGCGCTGGCCCTTGTACTTGGAGCCGCGCCGAGTCGCTGCCATAGGGCGACCGCGGCCTCGGTGGTCATCCGCAGGAAGGAGATCTGGCCGATCTTCATCCCCGGGTAGATCGCGATCGGCAGGTTGGCCACGTTCGAGAGCTCGAGGGTCAGGTGCCCGTCCCAGCCGGCGTCGACGAAGCCCGCCGTGGAGTGGATCAGCAGCCCGAGCCGGCCGAGCGACGACTTGCCCTCGAGCCGGGCGACGAGATCGTTGCCGAGCGCGACGCGCTCGAGCGTCGAGCCGAGCACGAACTCGCCCGGGTGGAGGATGAAGGCGCTTTCGGCGCTTCGGCGTCCTCGGCGACCTCGACGAGCTCGGTCAGGTCCTCCTGGGCGTGCTTCGGATCGATGTAGGGCGTCGTGTCGTTGCGGAAGACGCGGAAGTAGCGATCGACGCGCAGATCCACGGATGAGGGCTGCATCGCGCTGGCGCCGAGTGGATCGATGACGATCCCGCCGGACGCAAGTTCCTCGGCGATCGAGGTGTCGGAGAGGATCACGGCTGGCAGCCTACAGACGCGATACGGACGAACCGGCCGAGGCAGATTTCCCTTGCCGGCGGCTGCGCAGCGCTACCATGGGCGCATGCCCAACGTTGGACCGCTCGAACTCGCAATCGTTCTGATCATCGCGCTCATCATCTTCGGACCCAAGCGTTTGCCGGAGCTGGGCAAGTCGCTTGGCAACGGCATCCGGGAGTTCAAGAACTCCGTGTCTGGCGAGGGCGACGACGACCCGCACGAGATCGACAGCGACGTTGACGACGACGAAGAGGAAGAGGAAGAGGCCACCGTCGTCGACGCCGCTTCCGAGCGCAGCGAGACCCCGACCGCGCTGAGGCGGCTGACGCCGCCGACCCGCGAACGCCGTGGCCCGGATCAAGGCGGTCGACTTCGATGAGCGTCTGACGCTCGTCGAGCACCTCGACGAGCTGCGCACGCGCCTGTTCGTCTGCATCGGCGTGCTCGGCGTCGCGCTCGTCCTCTGCTTCTGGCAGAACCACCTGCTGCTCGACATCGCCAACGGCCCGCTGCCGGCCGGCTTCGAGCCCGTCACCTTCTCTCCGGCGGAGCCCTTCATGACGACGCTGACCGTCGTCCTCTACGGGGCCCTGCTGATCTCGCTGCCGGTGCTGCTGTATCAGCTCTACGCGTTCGTCCTGCCCGCCTTCAGTCCCGCAGGAGCGCGGCACCGTCCTCCCGCTGATGCTGATGGTCCCGTTCCTGTTCGTCGCCGGTGTCGTCTTCTCGTACTACATCGTCACGCCGGCAGCGATCCACTTCCTGCTCAACTTCAACAGCGACCAGTTCAACGTCCAGATCAGGGCGCGCGAGTACTACAGCTTCTTCGCGCTGACCCTGATCTCCGTCGGCATCGTCTTCCAGATCCCGATCGGGATCCTGGCGCTGACCCGGCTCGGCGTTGTCACGCCGCAGCAATTGAGCTCAAATCGGCGCTACGCGATCCTCGTCTGCGCGGTGATCGCGATGCTGCTGCCCGGCACCGATCCGGTGACGATGCTGCTCTGCATGGCGCCGCTCGTCGTCCTCTTCGAGCTCAGCGTCATCCTCGCCCGGATCTTCGATCGCAGGCGCGAGAAGGCGGCGACGACGACGCTCGCCACGCAAGACCCCTGACGGCCGGAGGGGCCGCCCGCCCGGGCGAATCGATCATCTAGCCTGCAGCGCATGCTGTTCGATATCCGCGGCAAGCGGAAGCGCCTGATCCAGGTGGTCTACGCGTTCCTGGCGTTGCTCATCGCGTTCGGCCTCGTCGGCCTCGGGATCGGCGGCAGCGCCAACGGCGGCATCCTTGACGCGCTCGGCCTTGGCGGCGGCAGCTCGAACAGCGACCCGCAGTATCAGCAGCAGATCGACAATGCGAACTCGACGCTTGCGACGAAGCCGGGTGACACGAAGGCGCTACTCACGGTGGCCCGCTACTCATATCTGAACGGTCAGCAGCAGATGGACACGAACGACCAGGGGCAGCCGGTAGTCACCGACAGCGCCGCGGCCAGCTTCGGCGACGCCACCGACGCCTGGGAGCGCTACCTGGCGGCGCTGCCCAAGAACGAGCAGCCCAACCCGGCCGTCGCCGGGCTGATCGCGCAGGCCTACGAGAACATCGCCGGCACGCAGCAGCAGGTGCACGGAGTTCACGCGCACGTTCAGCCGCGCCGGCGATGCGGCCACGATCGTCGCCGAGAAGACGCCGAGCCCAACCGCTTGGCTGCGCGTCGCCGCCTACTACTACTTCGCGGGCAAGCCCGACAAGGGCAAGGCGGCGGGCGAGAAGGCCGTCAAGTCGGCCAACCCGTCCGACCGCAAGGCAGTGCAGGCGCAGCTCGACCAGTTCGAGAAGCAGAGCAAGCAGATCGTCAAGGCGCTGAAGAGCAGCGGCCCGAGCAAGTCCGCCCTCCAGAGCCCGCTGGCGCCGCTCGGCGGCAGCTCGGGCCTCGGGGCGACGCAGGTGCCCGGCGGCTGATCCGGGTCACCGAGCTCCTCGCTCAGCGGTACCGGCAGGAGTGCCCCTAGCGCCAACCACCAGCGTTCCGGCGAGCCGTGACCGTCCAGTTGACCCCCCTATAGGGGGCAAAAGTGGACGACTATGCCCAGACCGGCCGGCGCGTGCCCACCCTCGGTGCTCTTCCGGCGGGAGAACCCAGCGTCGCCCCGGCACAGGCGGTGAAGGCTCGCGAGAAGTGCTGCCCTTAGGAGGCTCTTGCCCTTCCCGGCCCGATGAGATGGGCCATGTAGGGATCGAACCTACGACCTTGAGATTAAGAGTCTCCTGCTCTACCAACTGAGCTAATGGCCCGTCGGCAATTGTAGGACAAGGCCGCGGGTCGATCACGGCCGGCGCGTCCTCAGGCTATTGCCCCGCGATCACCCCCTGGGACACTGTCGGTGTGATGCGCAGGACCCTCATCCCCGTGGCCGCCGCCGCGCTTGCGGTCGGCTTTCTCCCCGCCGGCGCCGGCGTCTCTGCAGAGACGCCGCGGTCCCCGGCCGCGCTGGCCATCACCGGCTACGCCTACGGGAGCCCGCAGGAAGTCCGGCGCGACGCTGCCACGGTCAGCGATCTCGGGATCGACGGGGCGACCCTTTCGCGTGACGGCTCGCGCATTCGCACCCACCCGGGGCTGCGCCGCGCTCTGGCCGCCGCCCACGATGCCGGCCGCCCCGGCTCGCTCCTGCTCAGCAACTACGACAACCGCCGCGGTGACTTCTCGCCGGCGATCGGCCGAGCGCTGCTCCGCGACTCGTGCCAATCGCGCCGGTGTCGCGGCTGCGCTCGCCGACGAGGTCGCGACCAGCGGGTGGGACGGGGTCACGGTCGACATCGAGAACATCCGCGGGGGCGATCGCCGGGGTCTGGTCGCCTTCGTCGCCGCGCTCCGCAGCCACCTCGGCGCCGGTACCACCGTGGACGTCGACGTCCCTGCCACAACCCACCCGGCTGGATGGTCGTGGAAGCCCTTCGACCTACCGGCGCTGGCGGCCGAGGTCGACCACATCACGCTCATGGCCTACGACCAGCACTGGTCCACGGGCCGCCCCGGGCCGATCGCAGGGATCCGCTGGGTGCGGCGTTCCCTCGCAGCGGCGCTGGGACGAGTGCCGGCCGCAAAGCTCCGCCTGGGGGTCGCCGGGTACGGCTACGTCTGGCGGGACGGTCGCCCGGCGCGGACCGTGAGCGCCTCACGGGCGCGGTCGCTGGCCGGCCAGCGGGCGCATTGGGCGCGGGGGGCGGCCGAGTGGCACGCCAGGCTCAGCCGAGGCCGCACGCTCTGGTTCTCGGACGCCCGCGCGATGCACAGGCGCTTTCTGCTCGCCCGTACCGCCGGTCTCGACGGGGCCGCCGTCTGGCGCCTCGGCTCCGCTGACAGGATCACGGCCGCTGTCGCCGGCGGGCCAGTCTCCGTGCGCGGCGGCTCCTAGACTGCCGCCGGATGACCGCAAAAATCGAGAGAATCGGCATCGTCGGGCTCGGCTACGTCGGCCTGCCGCTGGCGGTCGCCTTCGGCGAGGCAGGGGATCGGGGTCGTCGGCTTCGACACCGACGCCGGGCGGGTCGCCCGCCTGAACGCCGGCGAGAGCGACATCGAGGACGTGCCCGCCGAGCGAGCTCGCCGCCCTCGGCGACGCTGTTCAGCGCCTCGACCGACCCTGCCGTGCTCGCGCGGCTGCGACGCGATCCTGATCTGCGTGCCGACGCCGCTCGCCAACCAGCGCGAGCCCGACCTCTCCTACGTCGCGCGGCGCCGGCGAGGCGATCGCCGGCGTGCTCGAGCGCGGGCCAGACCGTGCGTGCTCGAGTCGACGACCTACCCGGGGACCACCCGCGAGGTGCTGCAGCCGCTGCTCGAGGCCTCCGGCCTCCAGGCGGGCACCGACTTCCACCTCGCCTACTCGCCGGAGCGCATCGACCCCGGCCGCTCCGATCACACCGTCGCCAACACGCCGAAGGTCGTCGGCGGGATCACCGACGCCTGCGCGCGAGCGCGCGGCCGAGGTCTACGCGCCGATCTGCGAGCGAGGTCGTCACCGTCTCCAGCCCCGAGGCCGCGGAGCTGTCGAAGCTGCTCGAGAACATCTTCCGCTCGGTCAACATCGCGCTCGTCAACGAGCTCGCCCAGCTCACCGACCGGCTCGGGATCGACATCTGGGAGGTGATCGACGCCGCCGCGACCAAGCCGTTCGGCTTCATGCGCTTCGAGCCGGGCCCGGGGATGGGTGGGCACTGCCTGCCGGTCGACCCGTTCTACCTGGCCTTCAAGGCGCGCGAGCATCGACTTCTACACGGAGTTCGTCGAGCTCGCCGGCAAGATCAACCAGTCGCACCCGCTGTTCTGCGTGCGCAAGATGGAGCGTGCCCTCAACGACGCCGGCAAGCCGGTCAACGGCTCGCGCGTGCTGATCCTCGGCGTCTCCTACAAGGGCGGCGTCGCCGACCTGCGGGAGGCGCCCGCGCTGAAGATCATCCGCCACCTCCGCGAGCTCGGCGCGGACGTCTCCTACCACGACCCACACGTGCCCGAGCTCGCCCGAGCTCGGCCTGCTCATCGACCGACCTCGATGCCGGCGTCGCTGCCGCTGACCTGGTCGCGATCGTCACCGCGCACCCCGAGGTCGACCATCTCGCCCTGGTCGAGACCGCGAAGCTGCTCGTCGACTTCCGCGGCGTCACGCGGGGGATCGAAGCCCCGAACCTGGTTCGGCTCTGATGGCCGCGCCGCGGCATCGGAGGAGTCGGGCCCCCGACCGCGTGACGCTGGGGCTGGCGACGGCGCACTGCGGCGACGGCGGGCTCGGTGCTGGCGGGCGAGCTGGTCCGCCGCTATCCGCCGCCGCCTGGTCCGGGCCGAGACCGTCGGCGACGGCCGCGCCGGCGACCGCGACCGTCGAGACGCTGCCGCTGGTCGCCGGCGGCGGGGCGCGACACGGTGCGCGTCGCGCCGAGCCGGCTACGACGCCGCCGGGCCGCCACGAGACCGTGCTCTTCAACCTGCTCTCCGGGCTTCGCCGGCTCGTTCGCCGTCGCGCGCCTGTCGACCAGGGGCATCCGGTCCGGCTGGTGGCCGTTCGGCAACGTCTGGATCGGCGGCCGCCACATCCACCACTTCGTCCCGGGCATCCTGCTCGCCTTCGGCTCGGCGACCGCGGCGCTGCTGGTCGAGGACCCTGACCGCGAGGCGACTGCTGGCCGTGCCGTTCGGCGCCGGCGTCGGCCTCACCTTCGACGAGGCGGCCCTGCTGCTCGACCTGCGCGACGTCTACTGGACCCGCGAGGGGCTGCTCAGCGTCCAGCTCAGCCTCGGCGGCCTGGTCCTGCTCGGCGGCACGATCCTGGCGCTGCGCATGCTGCGCCGGGGCGAGCTCGCGTCCGAGGAGGCGGGCGAGATCCCCGACGCGGCCGGCGCCATGATCGCCGGCTCCGCCATGGGGCTCACCGGCGCCCTCGATCGCCTGACTCGCCGCGGCCCGCGGTGCAGGTGGCTGCGCCGCCGAGCGGCGCGCTCAGCCGCGCACTGCCCAGCGCGCGTAGAGCTCGTCGCCGTCGCGCAGCAGCCAGCGCAGCTCGAGGTCGATCGGGCCTGCCCGGCAGGCCCTCGGTCATCCGCGGGCCGACGCCGCCGACCAGCTTCGGGCCGATCGTGACGAAGAGCTCGTCGACGAGCCCCGCGCTGAGCAGGGCGCCGTGCAGGTGAGGGCCGCCCTCGCAGAGCACCGCGCCGACATCTCGTTCGTTCCGCAGCTGGCGCAGCGCGGCTGCCGAGGTCGACGCCGCCCCGCTGGCGGACGACGGAGCAGGGCGTCTCCGTTTCGGGAACCTCGTCGTCGGAGGCCGTGAAGACGATGACCTCGCCGTGTCCGTCGGTGAACAGCGGGATGTCCCAGGGCAGCGTCGAGGCGGTCGCTGACGATCACGGCGAGCGGGTCGGGCGCAAGCCCAGCCGCCTCGCGGCGAGCGCGGCGCTCGTCCTTGGCGACGATCCGCCCGTAGCGCTCGGCGCGCAGCGTGCCGGCCCCGACCATCACCGCGTCCGGGAGCTCGCGCAGGCCGAGCAGCATCTGCGGTGTCGGTCTCGCCGGCGATCTTGCCCGAGCGTCCCGTCGAGCGTCGCGTGCCCGTCGAGGGTCTCGGCGAAGTTGGTGAACACGTAGGGGCGGTCGGCGGGGGCGAGGGCTCGCGGTCGAAGCGTCGCGAGCTGCTCGCCGATCGTCGTCGGCCCGGGGTCGGGCAGCAGGCGCTCGAGGTCGCTCAGGATCTCCGCCAGGTGCTCGACGTTGGCGCGATCGTCCGCCGCCTCGCTCGGCTCCGCACCGAGCCACGCCTCGAGGATCTCCCCGAGCAGTGCCTCCGAAGTCGTCCGCAGGCTCAGCGCGAGGACGTTGGCGTCGTTCCAGCGCCGCGCGCCGGCGGCGGTCTCGGCGTCGCCGCAGAGCGCCGCCCGCACGCCCTCGACCTTGTTCGCCGCGATCGAGGCCCCGGTCCCCGTCCAGCAGGCGACCACGCGCCTGCTCGGCCCGCCCCTCGGCAACGTCGCGAGCGGCCGCCTCCGAGGCCCAGGCCCAGTCGTCCCGCTCGGCGTCGCGCGAGCGCCCCATGCCGCGCGACCACCGTCGTGCCCGCGCTCGCCCAGCGCCCGCTCGATCGCCCCGGCGACCCCGGTCAACTCATCAGCAGCGATCGAAAACCTCATAAGCCGTAGTTCTACCTGCCCGCGTGAGACGAAGGCGTTCTCCGACCAAGCATGAGCGTGCACGTGGCCGGCGCGGTGTAGCGGAGCTACATGAGCCGGCCGCGGGTGCGCTCAGGCGCCGCGTCGGAGGACGCCGCCGCCGTCAGCAGCCGAGTTTCTTGGCGGCGTCGCGGAAGTTCGAGACCTCGACGGTCGGCTTCTTGCCGCCCTTCTCGATCTTCTCGCCGCGGCGGTTGACCCAGATCACCGGGACGCGCATCTTCAGCAGCGGCTCGACGTCGGTGTAGAGGCCGCTGGTGATGTGGACCCAGCCCTTCTTCTTGCCGATCCGCCGCGCGCACTCCTTGAAGTGGGCGGGCTCGGGCTTGTAGCTGCGTACCTGCTGGGCGGTGACGACGAGCTCGAGCTCGGTGCGCAGGTGGCGCCGCGAGATGCCGAGCAGCTTGTCGTCGATGTTGGAGACGATTCCGAGCCGGTACTTGGAGCCGAGCCGGTCCATCGCCGCGTTCGCCTCGCGGAAGGGCTGCCAGTCGCCGATCGAGTCGGGTAGGAACTGCGCGCGCGAGGGCTCGAGCTCCCAGCCGATCTCGCCCGCGGCCTGACCGCCGCGCGGCGCAGGACCTCGGCGTAGAGCTCGTAGGAGCCGGCCATGACCTCGTACTTGACTTCGAAGAAGCGCGGGAGCAGCGCCTTCGACGTCGAGCGTCAGGCCGTCCTCGGACGGCCTCACGCTCGAAGGCCTCGGAGATCCCCTTGTCCCAATCGATCAGGGTTCCGTAGCAGTCGGTGGTCACCCACTCGATGTCGCTGCGCTTCGGAAGAGGCATGAGGGCGCGGCATTATGGCACCCGCCGCCCGTCGGGCGGCGGACGTCGTCGGGCCGAGGGGCTTTGCTCAGTCCTCGAGCGGGTCCTGATGCTCGAGAGGAGCTCGAGGAACTGCCCCACCTCGGTCTCCTTCGCCTGTGCGGCGCGCATCGGTCGGCTTGGTGTGTACCTTGTAGTGTTGCGGCGGCCGACCCGCTTGCGGGTCAGGTAGCCCTCGTCGACCAGCTCGGTGACGATCCGCTGCGCGGCGCGCTCGGTGATGTCGAGCGTCGCCGCGATGTCGCGGAGTCGCACCGTGGGGTCGCGACGCAATCACGAGCAGCACGCGGGCGTGGTTGGTTATGAACGTCCAGGTTGCGATGGGGACACCATATGCAAAACACGGCCTTGCTTGCAGCCGATCAATGTCCGGGTCCTGACGGAACGCCGACGCCCGCACTCGGCTAGGCTGCCGCCCGCACCGATGGATCTCCTCGAGTACCAGGGCAAGCAGCTGTTCGCCGCGTTCCGGCGTGCCGGTCCCCGAGGGCGAGCCGGCGGCCGACGTCGACCGGCGGTCGCCGCGGCCGAGCGGATCGGCTACCCCTGCGTGATCAAGGCCCAGGTCCTGATCGGCGGGCGCGGCAAGGCCGGCGGCATCAAGGTCGCCAAGGACGCCGAGGAGGCACGCGCGCACGCCGAGGCGATCATCGGCATGGACATCACCGGTCCGCACGGCGAGGGTCCGTTCAGGGTCCACGAGGTCTGGGTCGAGGGCGCCTCCGAGATCGACGCCGAGTACTACGCCTCGATCATCCTCGACCGCTCCGAGAAGAAGCCGCTGGTCGATCCTCTCGCGGATGGGCGGCATGAACGTCGAGGAGATCGCCGAGAACGACCCCGACGCGCTCGTCCGCCGCCACATCGACGCCGGCCGAGGGGCTGACCGTCGACGTCGCCCGCCAGGTCGCCATCGACGCCCAGATCGACGACGACGTCGTCGATTCGACGGCGGAGATCATGGTCAAGCTCTACGACTGCCTTCAACGCCAACGACGCGACCCTGATCGAGGTCAACCCGCTGATCGTCACCGGCGACCGCGAGGTCGTCGCGCTCGACTCCAAGGTGACGATCGACAACTCGGCGCTCTTCCGGCACGAGGAGCTCGCCGGCGGTCGAGGCCGAAGACCCGATCAGGACGAGCAGGAGCGGATGGCCAAGGAGCGGGGCCTCACCTACGTCTAGCTCGACGGCGACATCGGCATCCTCGGCAACGGCGCCGGCCTCTGCATGTCGACGCTCGACGTCGTCGCCAACGCCGGCGGCGCCCCCGCCAACTTCCTCGACGCCGGCGGCGGCTCGAAGGCGGACGCGATCGTCGACGCGCTCGAGGTGATCTCCTCGAACCCGAAGGTCAAGGCGATCCTCTTCAACATCTTCGGCGGCATCACCCGCTGCGACGAGGTCGCCAAGGGGATCATCGAGGCCTACGGCCAGGTCGACATCGAGGTGCCGCTCGTCGTCCGCCTCGACGGCACGAACTCCGAGGAGGGCCTGCGGCTGCTCGACGAGGCCGAACCTCGACGGCCTGCACCAGGAGAAGACGATGCTCGGCGCCGCGGAGCGTGTCGTCGAGCTGGCGAGGGGAGAGGGCTGATCCGATGAGCATCATCGTCGGCGAGGAGACGAAGCTGGTCGTCAGCGGCCTGACCGGCCGCGAGGGCAGCTTCCACGGCCTCCGCAACCGCGACTACGGCACCGATCTGGTCGCCGGCGTCACGCCCGGCAAGGGCGGCCAGGACGTCGAGGGCATCCCGATCTTCGACACGATCGCCGAGGCGGTCTCCGAGGCCGGCGCCAACACCTCGATGATCTTCGTCCCGGCCCGCTTCGCCGGCGCCGCGATCAACGAGGCGATCGACGCGGGCTGCGAGACGGTGATCGCGATCACCGAGGGGATCCCCGTCCACGACATGCTGCCGACCTACTGGAAGGCGAAGGAGAAGGGCGTCCGCCTGATCGGCCCGAACTGCCCCGGCGTGCTCAGCCCCGGCAAGGCCAACGTCGGCATCATCCCGGCCCAGTTCTTCGAGCAGGGCAACATCGGCGTCGTCTCCAAGTCGGGCACGCTCACCTACCAGATCGGCAACGAGCTCAAGCAGGCCGGGCTCGGCAACTCCTCGATCGTCGGCATCGGCGGCGACCCGATCGTCGGCTCCGACTTCATCGACATCCTCGAGCTCTACGAGAACGACGACGAGACCGAGCTGATCGTGATGGTCGGCGAGATCGGCGGCGACGCCGAGGAGCGCGCCGCCGACTACATCGCCGAGAACGTGACCAAGCCCGTCGTCGGCTACATCGCCGGCTTCACGGCCCCGCCCGGCAAGCAGATGGGCCACGCCGGCGCGATCATCTCCGGCTCCTCGGGCACGGCCAAGGCCAAGCAGGAGGCGCTCGAGGCCAAGGGCGTCCGCGTCGGCACGAGCCCCTCCGAGGCCGCCGCGATCGCGGCCGAGATCATCAACTCCTGACGCGGCCGCTCGGCCGGTAACCGCCAAGTCTCGGTGTGCGGCGCGCGGCACGGCTCGACCCAGAAGCCGCATCTCGGCGCGTGAGGCGGATTACCCCGGTCGTTGTTCTGAGCTGCATCGCGTCCCTCGTTGGCTGCGGCGGGAGCGAGGATGCGACCACGCAGTCCCTTGGGCCGGCCGCGACCGTGAACGCGTGGAGCGCCGCGTATGCGAGCAACGACGCCGAGGAACTGTGTTCCTTGATGACCTCGAGGGGCGCGAACGCGATGCGGGATCCATACGCCTTCGTCAAGGCGCCCGGCCCCGACCACGGTCCTTACGGGGCCACCTGCGAGGAGGCGGTGCGGAACAACCCGGCCCCAGCCGGCACGCCCTGGCCGCCACCAGCCACCGAGAGCGGCGTCAAGTTGAGTGCGGACGGCGCTCGTGCGTTTGTCGACCAGGGCCGCGTCGCCTGCACCCTCTTGCAACAGGTTGATGGAACGTGGCTCGTCGCCGCCCTGCCGCTCCCCAGAAGCTGTCACGGGTTGAAGGAGTAGGTGCGCCTCCCGCGGCGGCTGGTTGTTACGCGACGGACCACTGCACGCGACAACGCCGCGCATGGGAAGCGGCGCTTAAGGCCGGCAAGGATCTCGCCGATCAAAGCCAGGATTACTAAGAGCAGCTCAAATCGGGAAAAGACCTCGGTCGCGGACGAGCTCCGCAGGCTGGGTGTAAAGGGTGTCCTCGTGCAGATGGCCGAACGCGGCCAACTTCTCGAGCTGAAGTGCGAGATGCCGCAGTGCTACCACCACAAGGGACGCGCCGCGTTCGAGCCGCTGACGAGGGAGCGCACTAAGTGGGCGCCCTCGCGCGATCACTACCCGATCCTCAAGTCAGCCGGCGGAAAGCTCGTTCCCGAGAACGTTCGGCTGTCCCACATCGGAGTGCAATCAGCGGGATTACAACCGGCGGAAGCAGATCGGGGCTTTCCTCGCGAAAGGCAAGTCCCTCGCCGAGATCGCAGAAGCTCTGAACCGCAAGGATGTTCCCCCGGCCCACGGTACGAACCGTTGGACGGCCGCGATGGTGCGCAAGGCCTACGTGTCGTAGACGCGATCGCCCTCGCCGCTCCCGTCTTCGGCTAGATCGCTTCACCAGCTGCCGACCCGGGCACCCGCCGCTTCACTATCCGCGCCGGGTGCGTCTCATTTGTTCTGGGGTTGATCTCGCGCCGAGGGCTCCCCGGCCCGGCGGTTCTGTCCGCGTTTGTCCCCCAGGGTGGGGGTCAGATCCGCACAGAATGGATCAGCGAGAGCAGCGCCGACTTCTCGAAGTTGGGATCTTCCTCCCATGGCGGGGCAAATCCCAACCTCGATGCTCTGACCCCTCCCGCCACTCACCCTCACTGCCTCTTCCGTCGGAAGCGCCTCTGCTGCGCGGCCGCCCCACGGCCGCGGCGGACGTCCTCCGGGGGCCGTGGCGGACACCGCCCGTATACTCGCCGCCGCACTCATGGCTCCCGAGATGATCTCCTTCGCCCGCGGCGCGCCCAGCGCCGACCTGCTTCCCGCTGACGCCGTCAAGGCGGCGGCTGAGCGGGCGCTGAGCTCGAACCCCGCGCGGGCGCTCTCGTACGGGACGGGGATCGGGCATCCGGAGCTCTGCGCCTGGCTTGCCGAGCGGCACGGCCACGGCCTGAGCGCCGA
Source organism: uncultured Solirubrobacterales bacterium (assembly GCA_963774395.1). GTDB lineage: Bacteria > Actinomycetota > Thermoleophilia > Solirubrobacterales > 70-9 > CAXMST01. Next base: position 623,352 of record CAVZET010000005.1, read on the forward strand.
TCGGGTGATGATCACCAACGGCTCGCTCGAGGCGGGCTGGATGCTGTTCAGCCACCTGCTCTCGCCGGGCGATCAGGTCGTCGTCGAGCAGCCCTCCTACGACCGCACGCTGCTGATGCTCGAGAAGCTCGGAGTCGACCGGATCGGGGTCGAGCTGGAGGAGGACGGGATCAACGTCGACGGGCTCGAGCAGGCGCTCGCCGACGGCTACTCACCGAAGCTCGTCCACATCATCTCCAACTTCCACAACCCGGCCGGCTGCACGCTCTCGGAGGCGAAGCGCCGCCGCCTGGTCGAGCTCTCCGCCGAGCACGGCTTCTGGATCTTCGAGGACGACCCCTACCGCGAGGTCCGCTTCGCCGGGGCCGACGAGCTGCCGACGATGCTGGCGCTCTCGGAGGGCACCGACGCCAAGGTGATCCACGCCTCCTCGTTCTCGAAGACGGTCAGCCCCGGCGTCCGCGTCGGCTACCTCGCCGGCCCGGCCGAGGAGATCGCCGCCCTGGCGAAGACCGCCAACGAGACCTACATCTCGCCGAACATGCTCGCCGAGTCGATCGTCTACGAGCTCTGCCTCTCGGGCGGGCTCGACGAGAACATCGCCTTCGTCAACGTCGCCCTCGCCGAGCGCCGCGACGCGGTCGTCGAGGCGCTGCAGGAGCAGATCCCCGAGGCCAAGTTCGTCGTCCCCGGCGGCGGCTACTTCCTCTGGATGGACCTCGCCGAGGGCACCGACACACCGGCGCTGCTGCCGCTCGCCAAGGAGGAGGGCGCCGTCTTCGTCGCCGGGCCCGACTTCATGATCGAGGGCGGCGAGAACAGCCTGCGGCTCTCGTTCGCGAGCGTCCCGCCCGGCGACGTGCCCGAGGGCATCGGCCGCATCGCCCGCGCGCTCGAGCGCCTGCGCGGCTGACCTTTTGCGGCCTGCCGCCACCCCCTGAACCCTGCCCCGATGCGGGAAATCCAGCCCTGCGCATGCAACGCGGGACCCATTCACAGGGATTTAGCAATTCCTGAGCATCTGCTCGTAATCTATTAGTATGGTTTGTCGAGTCGATGTGTCGACAATAAGGAGCCCGTTGCAAGCGAAAGGTGAGAACGATGCCGATCACGTTCTTCGAAGGCATGCGTGACGACGAGCGCGACGAGCTCGCGCGTCGCAACATGGAGCGCCGCTTCTACGCCCTCGCCGCTGCGGTCAAGGACCACGAAGCGCAGGTGCGCAGGCGGGGCAACCCGGTCGAGCGCGCCGACTCCGATCTCTACCGCAGGCTGCGCCAGATCACCGGCGAGCCGGGGACCGCGGAGCAGCTGATCGAGCCGCCGACCGCCGAGCAGCAGATCGCATGAGCGCTGAGCCGCCCGCGCAGGATCAGACCCACGGGCGGCGCCTACGTCCGTCGGCCTCAGCGACCGAAGCGGTCGCGCGAGAGCTGCAGCTGCTCGGGCAGCGCCGCGCGGGGCGGCGGCGAGGGATCGGCGCGCACCGAGACGGTTTCGGCGACGCTTCTCGAGACGCTGTGACGCCCGCCCTCGGAGGCGACGACGACCTCGGCGTCGTCCGATAGCTCGACCTCCGCGTCGAGCCCGGGCTCGAGCCCGGCATCCCTCAGGTAGTGAAGTAGCTCCTCCGCCTCGTTCTCGAAGCGGAGCACTGTGACCTTGGCGCCGACCTCGCAGTCGGCGAGCAGCGCGCCCTGCTCGCGGTCCCCGATCTTGATCGGGTGGCCGTGCGGGCAGGTCTTGGCGTCGCCGATCGCGGCCCGCATGCGCTCCTCGAGCACCGGCGACATCGCGTGCTCGATCCGCTCCGCCTCCTCGTGCACCTCGTCCCAGGGGATGCCGAGGACGTCGGTGAGGAAGCGCTCGATCATCCGGTGGCGGCTGACGATCGCCTTCGCGTGCTCGAGCCCGTCGTCGGTGAAGCTCACCGACTTGTCGGCGGCGCGGCTGATGTAGCCGTCGCGCTCGAGCCGGCCGAGCATCTCGTGCACGGTCGGCGGTGAGAGCTGCATCGCGCGGGCCATGTTGGCGCCGGTCATCGGCAGCCCCGCTTCCCAGAGCCAGAAGAGGATCTCGAGGTACTCCTCTTCGGCGACGGTTGCCTGCTCAGCGCTCAATGCACACCCATTCCGAGCTCACACCTCCAGACTAGAGACTCACGCCGGCGCCCGGCCGGAGGCCGAATGCCCGCTATTCGAGCAGCTGTGCCTGGGAGAGCCGGTACAGGTAGACGAGCGCCGGACCGACGATCGCCAGCGCGAAGATGAAGACGATGATCACTGCGGTCAGGGTCCCGTCGGCACCGGCCGCCGCCGAGATCGTCAGCTTCTCGGGCAGCAGGTACGGGTGCTGGCCGACGCCCCAGCCCCAGATCACGGCGACGACGGCCCCGGCGGCGAGCGGCCGGGCTCCGGCCCTGTCGGTGATCAGCGCGCCGAGCGCCAGCGCGCCGAGCAGGCCAGAGGCGATCAGCAGCGGCAGCCCCTCGCTGTGTCAGCCCGTCGAAGACGTAGCGGGCATCGGCGCGGAGAGCGAAGATGCCGACGACCGCCAGGGCGCCGGCGACGATCGCCGAGCACGATCGCGGTGCGCCGGAACCACTCGCGCAGGTCCGCCTCGCCGGCGCGGGCGGCGTCGGCGACGAGGAAGACCGCGGCGAGGTAGCTGCTGGCGACGACGAAGAGCACGCCGATCGTCAGCGGCAGCGGGTCGAGCCAGGCTTGGAACGGCCCGGGGCTGGCACCGGGCACGACCTCCCCGGAGGCGATCGCGCCGACCACGCAGCCCATGAAGAACGGCGTGACCACGGAGGCGCAGGCGAAGACGAGGTCGGCGCGCTCGTGCGCTTTGCCCTGGAAGGCGTGGCCGAAGGCGAAGCCGGAGCCGCGCAGGACGATGCCGAGTGCGGCCAGGCCGAGCGGCAGGTACAGCGACTCCATGATCGGCCCGAACGCCTCCGGGAACGCCGTCCACAGCACGACGAGGCAGAAGATCAGCCAGACGTGGTTGGCCTCCCAGACCGGGCCCAGCGAGTGCCCGATCCGGGCCCGCAGCCGTGGCCCGAGCTCACCGCTCGCGGCGGGTGATCAGGCTGACCGCGCCGGCGCCGAAGTCGGCGCCGCCGAAGAGGGCGTACAGCGTCGCCCCGGCCCAGAGGATCACGGCACAGATATCGGCCTTGCTCATCCGGCCACCGCCTTGTCGGACTCCGCCTCGTCGGCGTCCGGCGCGCGCGGACCTTCATCCGGGCCGTAGGGGACGTCGCCGCCGTCGTCGGGTTTGGCGAGCACGCGCACCGCCTTGACCGCGAGCACGCCGAGCCCGGCGTAGAGCAGCACCGAGGCCGGCGAACGCGTACCAGATGCCGCCGGCGTCGGTGACCGCATCCTAGGTCCGCATCTGGCCCTGGACGATCCACGGCTGGCGGCCGACCTCGGTCACGATCCAGCCCATCCACAACGCCAGCAGGGCGCCGATCCCGCTGACGGCGCCGCGCTCGCCAGAACCAGACCGATTCGGGCAGCCGCCGCTTGCGCCAGGCGACCCAGCCGAAGATCGCGGCGAGCAGCATCAGGGCGCTGCCGATCCCGACCATCCCGTCGAAGGAGAGGTGCAGGAGCGTGTTCGCCGGCGGCTGCTCGTCCGCGGGGATCTGGTTCAGGCCGGTGACGTCGGTGTCGGTGCTGAAGCCGACCAGGAACGAGTCGAGCCCGGGGATGCCGATCCCGGCCTTGACGCCGTCGGAGGTGCAGATGCCGCCGATCCACTCGGTCTGGTCGGGCCCGCCCTTGGTGATGCACTCCATGCCCGCGAACTTGGCGGGCTGGTTGTCGGCGACGCCGCGGGCGGCCGTATCGCCGACGATAGAGCTGAATCGGCGTGGCGATCGCCGCGATCGCGAACGGGATCGCGAAGCCGAGCCGCACGCGCCGGCCGCGATCACCCCGCAGCCACTTGACCGCGTAGATCGAGGCGAGGCCGAAGCCGCAGACCATGTAGGCGGCGAGCAGCATGTGCGGGAACTCGTAGGCGGTCGCCTTGTTGAAGAGGGCATCGAGCGGGGCGACGCTGGCGACCGTGCCGTCGGCGGCGAGCTTGAAGCCCTCGGGCTGGTTCATCCACGAGTTGACGGCGACGACGCTGAAGGCGCCGCCGATGCCGGCGATCACGATCGGCACGCCGGTCCAGAAGTGCTTCCAGCCCTCGATCCGCTTCCAGCCGTAGATGTAGATCGCGATGAAGATCGCCTCGGTGAAGAAGAAGATGCCCTCGATCGCGAAGCCGGTGCCGAAGACGTCGCCCCACTGCTGCATGAACTTCGGCCACAGCAGGCCCATCTCGAAGGAGAGCACGGTGCCGGTCACGGCCCCGACCGCGAACAGCACGGCCGCGGCCTTCGACCACTGCCGCGCGAGGCTCAGGGCTTCGGCGTCGTCGTGCGTGCGGCCCCTGTACTCGGCGATCAGCATGATCGCCGGCAGCGCCACGCCGATGCACGACGAGGACGATGTGGAAGCCGAGGGTGAACGCCATCATCTCGCGCGCGGCGAGCAGGTTGTCCACGGCGAGCGGCAGGGCGCTCGCCGCTGAGGCGATCTCGCTCACTGGCTCCAGGGTACCTCCGGCCCCGGGCCGACGCTTGGCCGGATCAGCTCGCGGCCGATGTCGGCGAGCCGAGGCCGCCCCGCACAGCGTCATCGCCTCGCGCAGCTCCTCCTGCAGCATCCGCAGCGTGCGGCGCACGCCCGCGCTCGCCGTCTGACGCGCGAGGCCCCAGAGCATCGGGGCGGCCGACGAGCACGCCCCGGGCGCCCAGGGCGAGCGCCTTGACGACGTCGGTGCCGCGGCGCACGCCCCCGTCGAGCAGGAGCTCCGCCTCGCCGCCGACCGCCTCGGCGATCGGCGGCCAGCATCTCGATCGTCGCCGGCACCGTGTCGAGCTGGCGGCCACCGTGGTTGGAGACGATCACCCCGCGCGGCGCCCGCCTCGACCGCGCGACGGCGTCGTCGGCACGGTGCACGCCCTTGACCAGGACCGGCAGCCTCGTGGCGTCGACCAGCCACTCGAGATCGGCCCAGTCGAGCGACGGGTCGAGCTGCGAGGCGAAGTAGGCGGCGAGCCCCGACTCGCCGGCGTCGCCGACGACCGGCGTCGCCGACGCAGGCGATCGTCAGGTCCGGCGGCAGCGAGAAGCCGTTGACCGACGTCGCGCTCGCGCCGGCCGAGGATCGGGGCGTCGACGGTGAGCACGATCGCCTCGCAGCCGGCCGCCTCGGCCCGCTCGAGCAGCGAGCGCGGTCAGCGCCCGGTCCTTGAACACGTAGAGCTGGAACCAGCAGCCGCGCCCCCTCCGGCATGCCCTCGGCGACCGCCTCGATCGGCGGTGTTCGAGAGCGAGGAGAGGCAGAAGATCGCGCCGGCCGCCGCCGCCCCCGCGGAGCTGGCGAGCTCGCCGCGCTCGTCGGCGAGGCAGTGGAAGGCGGTCGGCGCGACGAGGATCGGCGTCGTCGGCGCGCCGAGCAGCTCGGTCTCGATCGAGACCTCGGAGACGTCGCGGAGCACGTGCGGAAGCAGCTCGATCCGCTCGAACGCCGCGCGGTTGCGGCCGATCGTGATCTCGTCGCCGGCGCCCGAGCGGTAGTAGTCGTAGGCCTGCGGCTCGAGCCGCTCCGCGGCGATGCGCTCGAGGCCGGCGAGGTTGATCGACTCCGGGCCCGAGGCGTCCATCTCAGCCGCCGATCCCCGTTCGTTGCGCCAGCGTCGAGACGACCGCCTCGTAGACGCCGTCGCCCGTTGCGGCCCTCGGTCACGGTCACGTTGCCGAAGTCGGCGAGCGCCGCGCGCAGGGCGGGGTCCTGCTCGGGCCCGTTGGCGACGCAGAAGAAGCGGCCGACCGAGCGCGCCGTCTCGAGGTCCTCGATCGAGTCGCCGGCGCCGATGCACTGCTCCGGCTCGTAGCCGCGTGCCCGCATGTGGGCGGCGACCGCCTTGCCCTTGCTCGCCCCGCCGGGGACGAGGTGGTAGGCGTGGGCGAGCTCGATGCCGGGCATCGGCCGGCCGATCGCGCCGTTGTCGAGGAAGCGGAGATCCTCGTGCCCGGCCTCGGCGATCAGCGCGTTCGCCTCCGCGACGTCGACCTTGCCGCGCATCAGCAGGGAGAACTCGCGGCCGGTGTGCCACGGCTCATGCCACTCGAGCCGGCCGGCGAAGCGCTCGAGCAGCAGCTCGGCGACGCCCGCCTCGATGATCTGCTCGGCGACCGTCCGCTCATCGGTCGGCTCCCAGGAGCCGGCCAGCAGCGTCCGCTCGCCGTCGATCACCATCGCGCAGCCCGCCTCGAAGATGTAGGAGCTCTGGCCCATCAGGCGCGAGTCGCTGTGCACCTGCGCCTCGCGGCGGCCCGACATGACCACGACCTCCACGCCGGCCCGGTCGCACGCCTCGAGCAGCAGCGCCTGGTTTCGGGAGAAGTTGCCCTCGGCATCAGCGAAGAGCGAGCCGCCGCGGCCGAGCAGCGTGCCGTCGAGGTCGGTGTAGAGGGCGCGGAGTGCCACGTCGGGCAGCGTATTGCCCGGCCCGAGACGACGCGGAGGAGGACGCTTCTCAGAGCCCTTCGGCGATCGCCCCGAGCTCGTCGAGCAGGGTCCGCTCGCGCAGCGGCGGGCGCTCGAGGATCACGCGGCCGGAGGCGGCCAGCTCGGCGCTCATCGCCTCGTGGCCCGGCGGCGTGCGCGGCAGGCGGGAGCCGATGCCGAGCACGATCTCACGGGCCATCGCGCCGAGCTGGGCGAGCGACTGGTGGTCGTTGCCGCGGCTGCCGAGGTCGACCTCGGCGACGGCGCCGATCCCCTCGCGCTCGATCACGTCGATCAGCATCACTGCCTCGACGGCGTAGCCGGTCATGAACGGCAGCGAGACCAGCAGCTCGCGCGGCGCTGCGATCTCGCCGCCGAGCGGCTGGCGCAGCTCACCGGCGAGTGGAAAGAAGGCCTCGAGCAGCGGCCGGGCGAGCAGCTCGGTGACGCGGCCGCCGCCGGCCGGGTCGGCGCCGGTCTCGGCCGTGAACTCGCGGGCGTAGGTCGCCTTCACGAACCGCGCCGGGTCGGGCCCGAGCAGCGGTCCGAGCAGACCGCAGGTGAAGTGGACGCCGAAGTCCTCCTGATCGCCGTCGCAGAAGATCACGAGATCAGCTCTCGATCACACTCAGCGCCCGCCACATCGCATCGCCCTTGCCGCGGACCGGACCGAGCTCGCCCAGCAGCGTCTCCTCGTCGACCCAGCGCACGCCGAGCCCCGCGGCGATCTCGGCGCCCCCGCGCGCCCGCGACGAGCCGACGACGAGGATCTCGTCGACGAGGCCGAGCTCGACGGACTCCTGCAGGGAGCCGAGCAAGCGGTCGAGCGAGGGGCAGGATCGACCTGCCATGACGCACACCGCAGCCGAGCTAGTCTGCTTGGCGCGGGAGACCTCGTCGACCGGGAACTGGGAGTTATGGAAGCGCCGCAGCAAGAGACGAAGCCTACGGGCAGCGGGCCTCGAAGCTCGCCATCGTCGTGGCGCGTGGTCGGACGCGAGCTCGACCTTGCCGCAGCGGCCGCTGATCGTCGCCGTCATCAACGCGACCCCGGACTCGTTCTCGGACAAGGGCGACTGGCGCTCACCCGACGCCGCCGCCGTCAAGGTCGCCGAACCGGATCGACGCGGGCGCCGACCTGATCGAGGTCGGCGGCGAGTCGAACGTCTCGAACCGGCCGGCGGTCGCCGCCGACGAGGAGATCCGACCGGGTCGTCCCCGTCGTCAAGGCCGCCGTCGCTGCCGGTGCGATCGTCTACGATCGACACCTACAAGCCGGCCGTCGCCGCGGCGGCGCTCGACGCCGGCGCGGCGATCGTCAACGACATCAGTGGCTTCGCCGACCCGGCGATGGCGCCGCTCTGCGCCGAGCGCGGCGCCGGCGTCGTCCTCATGCACACGATCACGCCGCCGAAGGTCTCGCTGTGGGACGACGACGCCTACGCTGACGGCGTCGCGCCGACGGTCGCCGCATGGCTCTCCGAGCGGCATCGAGCGGCTCACCTCCGCCGGGCATCGCGGCGCGAGTCGATCGCCGTCGATCCCGGGCGTCGACTTCGGCAAGACGCCGGCGCAGAGCGTCGAGCTGATGCGCTCCTTCGAGCAGGTCGTCGGCGCTCGGGCTGCCGACGATGGCGGCGGTCTCCCGCAAGGACTTCGTCGGCGCGCTGACCGGCCGCCGGCCCTCCGAGCGGCTCGCCGGGACGCTTGCTGCGGTCGGCTGGGCGGCGCTCGCCGGCGCCCGCGTGATCCGCGCTCACGACGTCGCCGAGACGCGCGACTTCCTCACGGTCCTCGGCGCGCTGGCGGGCGAGGTCGAGGTGCCGGCCGGGCTGCGGATCGACGAGTCGATCCGCCGCGAGCGGCCGGCCGCGAGCTGGTCCGCAGGTTGAGCGTCGCGCCAGCGCCGCGCATCGGGGGGCCTGCCCTGGGGCTCGGTGATCGACGAGGGCTGGCGCGCCGCGCTCGATCCGGGCCGCGCCGACGGCCGGCTCGTCGCCGAGAGCGCCGAGCGCGAGCAGGAGGCGGTCGCCGTGCCGATGCCCTCGAGCCTCGATCCGGGCCTCGTCGCGGCGCTCGCCGCGCAGGGGATCGAGAGCCTCTACGCGCACCAGCTCGCGACCCTGCGCGCCGCCGAGCGCGACGAACGTGATCGTCACCAGCGGCACCGCCTCGGGCAAGTCGCTCGCCTTCAACCTGCCGGTGCTCGACGCGATCGCCCGCGACCCGCACGCGCGGGCGCTGTACCTCTACCCGACCAAGGCGCTGGCCCAGGACCAGGCGCGCAAGCTCGCCGAGCTCGGGCCGCCCGGCCTCGTGCCCGCGATCTACGACGGCGACACGCCGAAGCAGGAGCGACCCGCGATCCGCCGCCGCGCCAACCTCGTGCTCACGAACCCGGACATGCTGCACGTCGGCGATGCTGCCCCACCACAAGGGCTGGGGTGACTTCTTCGCCAACCTGCGCTACGTCGTCGTCGACGAGGCGCACGTCTACCGCGGCGTCTTCGGCTCCAACGTCGCCAACGTCCTGCGCCGCCTGCGCCGCGTCTGCCGGATCTACCGCGGCATCGAGCCGGCTCCGAGCCCCGCTTCATCCTCACCTCGGCGACGATCGCCAACCCGGCCGAGCTCGCCGAGCGGCTCGTCGGCACCGAGTTCGAGCTGATCGACGACGACGCCGCGCCGAAGGCGGGCCGGCGGATCGCGATCTGGAACCCGCCGCTCACCGACGAGGAGGCCGGCGTCCGCCGCTCGGCGCTGAGCGAGGCGGCGGAGATGCTCGCCGAGCTGGTGATCGCCGGCGTGCGGACGATCTGCTTCCTGCGCAGCCGCAAGGGGATCGAGCTGATCCAGAAGTTCACCGCGATGCGGCTCGGCCGAGCGCGGCCACCGCCGACCTCGCCGACCGCATCGCTCCCTACCGCGCCGGCTACACGCCGCAGCAGCGCCGCGAGATCGAGCGCCGGCTCGCCGCCGGCGAGCTCCGCGCCGTGGTCGCCACCGACGCGCTCGAGCTCGGCATCGACATCGGCGAGCTCGACGCGGCGCTCTGCGTCACCTTCCCGGGCACGGTCGCCAGCCTGCGGCAGATGTGGGGGAGGGCCGGGCGGCGGACCGAGGGCCTGGCGATCTACATGGCCGGCGAGGACGGCCTCGACCAGTTCTTCTGCCGCCACCCGACCGAGTTCCTGACGCGGCCGGTCGAGGCGGCGATCCTCGATCACGACGAACGAGCAGATCCCGCCGCGCACCTGCTCGCGGCCGCGCTCGAGGCGCCGCTCGGCGCGCCGTTCGACGACGAGGTCCTCGGCGAGGGCTGGCGCGAGCGCGCCGAGGGGCTCGTCGAGGCGGCTGCGCTGCGGGCCGGCACCGGCGGGCGGATCGGCGGCGCGCGGGCCCGGCTTCGCGGCGGGCGGGATCAGCCTGCGCTCCTCCTCGGCCGACTCGGTCACGGTCGTCGACGCCGACTCGGGCGAGCTGCTCGGCACGGTCGAGGCCGAGCGCGCCTTCTCGACCGTGCACCCCGGCGCCGTCTACCTGCACATGGGCCGCGCCTTCGAGGTCCGCGAGCTCGACGTCGAGGCCCGGCACGCGGTCGTCCGCCCTTCGACGGCGACTGGTACACGCAGGCCCGCAAGGAGACCGACATCTACATCGAGCGGCCGCTCGCCAGCCGCAGGCGCTCGGCGTCGAGCTCAGCTTCGGCATACGTCGCCGTCACCGAGCAGGTGACCGCCTTCCAGCGCAAGCGGCTCGGCGACCACGAGCCCTTCGACTTCGTCGCCCTCGACCTGCCCGAGCAGAACTTCCGCACGCAGGCGCTCTGGTACGTGCTGCCCGAGGAGCTGGCGGGGCCGCAGGCGCTCGGCCCGACGTCCAGCTCGGCGCCCTGCACGCCTCCGAGCACAGCCAGATCGCCGTCCTGCCGCTGCTGGCGATGTGCGATCGCTGGGACATCGGCGGCCTCTCGACCAACGTCCACTACCAGACCGGCAAGCCGACGATCTTCATCTACGACGGCCATCCCGGCGGCGTCGGGATCGCCCGCCGCGGCTACGAGGTCTTCGAGCGGCTCGTCGACGACGCCTTCCGGCTCGTCTCCGAGTGCCGCTGCGAGTCCGGCTGCCCCTCCTGCGTGCAGAGCCCGAAGTGCGGCAACCTCAACGACCACCTGCACAAGGGCGGCGCGATCGAGCTGATGACGAGGATGCTTGCCGGTGAAGCGCGGACCGGAGTAAGCTCGGCGCGCCGATGCTGAACCCCTTCACGAAGCGCAAGATCCTCAAGAACGGCAAGCCGGGCAGGGCGCGGATCATCTCGATGTCCTATCCGGACTCGGAGGCTTCGTCCCAGAACATCCCGATGACGCTCCAGGTCCACGTCGAGGGCATGGCGCCCTACGAGGTCGAGGATCAGTGGATGGTCTCCCGCAAGGACCCGATCGGCATGGGGGTCGAGGTACCGGTCAAGGTCGACCCCGACAAGCCCGACAAGGTCGCGATCGACTGGGACGCTGCGCGCGAGGAGGACGCGGCCGAGACGACGGCTCGCCGCCAGGCCCTCGCAGCGCAGGGACCGGTCGGGCGGCGCTTCGGCTGCCCCGGCTGGAGGTGCTGGGGGCGTCCAGGACCCGCTCGCCGGGGGCGCGGCGGCCTTCGGCGCCGGGGCGGCGGCCGGTGTTCCCGGCCTCGGCGGGCTGATGGATCAAGTCCGCCAGATGCAACAGGCGGCGATGACGATGCAGGCGGGCGCCGGCGGCATGCCCGTCGTCGACACCCGCAACGACCCGGAGCTGCGCGCGAAGATCGAGCAGGTCCTCGGCCATCCGATCGAGACCGGCAAGCCGGAAACGCTCGACTTCTCGAAGGACCCCCAGAAGGCGGCCGAGGTGATGCAGATCGTCCAGCAGCACCAGCTCGAGAAGATGGGGATGGGAGGCACCGGCGGCGGATCCGCGGCGATGGGCGCCGCGGCGATGGGCGCGATGGGCGCGGCAGCGATGCCGGGCGCCGCACAGCCGGCGGCCGACGACGACGCGCTCTCGAAGCTCGAGCGGCTCGCGAAGCTGCACGAGGCCGGCGCCCTAACGGACGCCGAGTTCGAGACCGAGAAGCGCCAGCTCCTCGGCGAAATCTAAGGGCCCGGCCAGCGACTCAGACCCACTGGCTGAGCCAGCCACCGCCGGCTCGGCTGTCCGGGGCTTCCGGGGCTGGGGCTGGGGCCACGCGGGACACACTCTTGCCTCAACCCGCAAACCGGGCAAGACTGTGGCTCTCCCGAGCGGAAGAGGCACTGAGGGTGACGAACGTGCAGCAACCGCCCCTATACGGGGGTCTGCGGCACGTTCGTCGAGCGCCGCAGCGTCTGCCGCAAGCCGCGAACGTCCCCACGAAGCAGGCGGTACCGCGGAGCCTCCTCCTACCGGGTGAGGGCCGTCGCAAGACCGCCACGTCGGCTCGCAGAGCTGCCACGAAAGCGCCTTGCGCCCTGATCGCGCAAAGCGTCATCACCTTCATTCGTCCGTTCTGTCTGGAGTCGACCCCCTGTGACGGGTGCAGATCCAGTCAGTTCGGTGGGATGAGCTCCGTTCGGCCGTTCTGTCTGGGTCTGGGTACCTGAGCGGGACCCAGATCCAGGCGAAACGGGCGAGTGGGTTCCGTGCCTCTTCGCGGTCGGAAGGGGCAGCGGCTGCTGCTCTGCGGTCGCCCCGCTTACTCAGGAGCGGATGCTCAGGCGCCCGAATCGGAGACGGTGAGGCCCTCGCCGTCCTCGCTGACGCTGACGGTCCGCTCGCTGCCCGTCTCGTCGCTTAGCGTCACGCTGACGTCGGTGCCCGCCGCATCGACGGACGTCGCCCGCAGACGGTTCGGGTCGAGCGCGATCGAGCTCACGAGCGTCGCGTCCGCCGCGTCGGTGACGTAGGCGAGTGTCCAGCGCGGCACGAGCTTGCGAAACGAGGGCGAGGTGTAGCCCTGCATCGGGTCGTCCTGGCCGCGCGCCTGGCTGCGCGTCGTCTTCGCGTCCGGGGAAAGGTCGTAGACGGCGCCGTCGAGGCTGCCGGCGGCGATGCCGACGTCCTGGTTGGAGGGCGAGATCTCGATCTCGGGCCCGAGCTGCAGATAGCGGGTGTAGGTGTGCTGATCGGCGGAGCGGAGCTCGTCGATGACGAGCAGCGTCTCGCCGGGCCGGTAGAGGAACAGCCGGTCGTCGCGCACGCCCTGCTCCTTCAGCAACGGGTTTGCCGCCTCGATCGCGTACCAGCCGTCGCCGGAGCCGGTGGGCCCGAGCGCCGAGCCGTAGGCCTTCGAGGCATCGTCGATCGGCGTCTGCACTCCATCCACGGTGACTGTGCTGTGCGCCCGGTTGGACACCACGAAGTCGCGCACCGGCCCCGGATCCTTGTCGTACAGGCCCGGTGTCGCTGACGATCCGCTCGCCGTGGTCGTAGAGCTCGAAGCTGAGCTCGTCGGCGTGCTTGTGCGTCGTGTTGTGGAAGCCGGCGGTGACGGCCAGATAGCCGTAGCCGCCGTCGGGCTCGGCGGCGCGGACGAAGGCGAAGCCGGCGTCGGGCGCCGCGTGCAACCCGGTCTCGTCGGTCTCGGCCGCGGCCCAGTCCGGCACCTCCTCCTGGTCGGAGTCGCCGAACTGGCTCATCTCCCCGTCGGGCTCGATCATCCAGCCGGCGGCCGCGTGCATGTCCGCGATCAACCCGTCCAGGGTGTCGTCGGGACCCCAGGCCGCCCGCATCCGCTCGAGCGCCCGGATCGCGAGGAATTGGTAGGAGGTCGAGTGCTCGAGCCAGTAACCGTCGGCGAGCCGCCCGCGCAGGGTCCGCTCGAACCGCGTCCGCGCCTTCTCGCGCCAGTGCTCGGCCTCGTCGAGGAACGGCAGCTGGTTGGCGAGCTCGATCAGGCCGAGGTCGACGAAGAGCCCGTGGTTGTCGGGCGTGTGCAGCTTCTTCGAGGCGAGCAGGTGGCCGTGCTCGGCGAGCGAATCAGCGAGCTTCCGCCGGTCAGCCGCCGAGCCGACGTCCTCGCAGGCGCTCGCGCGCAGCAGGTAAGCGAGCAGCGGCACGCGGTCGCCGACGACCTTGTCCGACCACGCCTCGATCGGCGTCCCTGGGTCGCCGCGCGGGTTCTGGTCGATCCAGTCGACGGCGTACTCCAGCGCCTTGCCGAGGTCGTCGGTGCTGCCGTCGCGCTGGTAGCCGACGAGCAGCGCGCCGAGGAAGCGCAGCTTGTGCAGGTTCTGGCGATAGCGGTGGGCGCCGAGCGGATCCGTCGTCCAGTCGACCGGGACGCTGAGCTTCGTCGGCTTCGGCCCGAAGACCTCGAAGCTGCCGCGCTCGGCGGCGGCGATCTCGGCCTCGCTCGCGCCGTGCAGGTCGACGCTCGCCGGATCGGGGCAGGGCGCCGCCGCGAGCGCCTGGTCGGGAGGCAGCCCCGCCCACTCGGGCAGGCCCGCGCCGGCGTTCGACCCTTGCGCGTCGCCGCCACCGATCAGCGCACCGGCGATCAGCGCGATCCCTCCGACCGCAAATGCCTCGAGCGTGTAGAGCACGCGCAAGCCACGTCTGGTGATGACGAGCCTCGACTCGGCCAAGTGTCCTCAGCTTATGTGGCGGAGCGGCAGCGCCGGGGGATTAGTGTGGGTCCGGTGGCCCGGCCGATCCAGATCTCCGTCTGCGGCTCTTCGCGCTCGGACGCGGAGCTCAACGCTCATGCAGCTGAAGTCGGCAGGCTGATCGCGGAGGCGGGCGCGACGCTCGTCTGCGGTGGCCGCGACGGGATCATGTCCGCCGCCGCGGAGGCGGCCGCGGAGGCGGGCGGCGACGTGATCGGGATCCTGATGAGCACCGAACTGGAGGACGCGAACGAGCACATCACGCATGTGATCGCCACCGGCATCGGCCAGGCCCGCAATCTCGCCGTCGCCGCTTCCGGCGATGCAGTGATCGCGATCGGCGGCGAGTGGGGGACGCTGAGCGAGATCGCCTTCGCCCGGCGGCTCGGTCGCACGGTGGTCGCCCTCGACTCGTGGCGGCTGATCGGCCGCGGCGCGATGGCCGAGGCGCCCGGGGTCGAGCCGGCAGCGGACCCGGCAGAGGCGGTCGAGTTGGCGCTGCGGGCAGCAGGGGCGGACCGATGAGCGGCGTCGAGCTGCGACGCCGCACGGTCGCCGGCGACGGCGTCGACCTCGCCGTCAGCGAGCGCGGCGAGCCGGGCGCCCCGACGATCCTGCTCGTCCACGGCTTCCCCGACACGCAGGGCCTCTGGTCGTTGATTGCGCCGTTGCTCGCCGAGAGCTTCCACGTCGTCAGCTACGACCTGCGCGGCGCCGGCGACTCGGGCGTGCCGACCGGCACGCATCCCTACTCGTTCGAGCACCTCGCCGCCGATGCCGCGGCGGTGATCGAGGCGACCTCGCCCGATCGCCCCGTCCACTTCGTTGGCCACGACTGGGGCGCGATCCAGGGCTGGGAGTTCATCTACGCGGAGCCGACCCGCGATCGGATCGGCTCCTTCACGTCGCTCTGTGGAGCCTCCTTCGACCACGCCTCGCTCGCCTTCCGCGCGCGCCTCCGCCACCCGAGCCGCGAGGGCCTGTTCGGCACGGGCGGACAGCTGCGCCGCTCCTGGTACATGTGGTTCTTCCAGCTGCCGCGCCTGCCCGAGCTCATGTGGCGGTACGTCGGCAACCGCGTCTGGCTGCGGATGCTGGCCCGCGACGAGGGCATCGAGCGCACGGCCTCCTATCCGGCGCCGACCTACGTCGCCGACGGCGAGCACCTGATCGGCCTCTACCGCCGCAACGCTCCCGCCCGGCTGCTGCGCCCGAAGCGGCGGCGAGCGGGTGACGGTGCCGATCCTCGTCATCGAGCCCGACGCCGACCCGTTCCTGGCGGCGAGCACGATCGACGGCGTCGAGCGCTTCGCCCCCAACATGCGCCGCCGCCGCGTATCCGGCGGCCACTGGATCCCGCGCACCGACCCCGAGGGCCTCGCCGACCTGATCGGTGAGCACGCGGAGCGCTGCGAGCGCACGGCGTCCCGGGTCGCCGCGAGCTGAGAAACACGCCGGACGTCTTGGGGAGCCAGGACGTTCGGCGCGTTGTTTCGCTCTGGGCGAAGAAACGCGCCGCACGTCGTCCCAGCATCGACGTCTGGCGTGGTGCGGGCTACTGAGCCAGCGCGGCCCGCACGAACTCCACGTCTGCCCGTAGGTCCTCGAGCTCGCGCGGGGTCTCGACGACCGAGGGCGCGTCGGCCGCGCGGATCATGTGGCGGAGGACGTCGAGGTCGATGTGGCCCTTGCCGATGTTCGTGTGGCGGTCGGCGCCGGTCCCGGGCGGATCGCGCGAGTCGTTGACGTGGAGCAGGTCGATGCCGCCGGTGATCGCGATCGCCCGCTCGACAGCGTCGGCGAGGTCTTCGCCGGCGGCGTGCGCATGGCAGGTGTCGAAGCAGAAGCCGATCTCGACGTCGGTCTCGCTCGCCTCGACGACCTCCCAGAGCTTCGCCAGCGCGTCGAAGCGGCGGGCGACGGCGTTCTCGCCACCGGCCGTGTTCTCGAGGTAGACCGGGCACCTCGGACTCGAGCATCTCGAGCGTCCGGCCCCAGCGGCCGACGCCCTTCCTCGAGACCGTCCTCGGCGTGGCCGGGGTGGACGATCACCGCCTCGGCGCCGATCGCCGCCGCGCCCTCGCAGGTCTGCTGGAGGATCTTGCGCGAGCCGTAGCGGACGTTCGGCTTCGGCGAGCAGACGTTGATCAGGTAGGGCGCGTGTACGTAGATGCCGAGCTCGGAGGAGCGCAGCTCGGCCTCGTCGTCTCGCGGGGGAGGCGCCTTCCAGCCCTGCGGGTCGGAGATGAAGAGCTGCACGATCGGCACGCCGACCTCCTCCGCCTCGCGAATCGGGTCCTCGCCCCAGATGTGTGCTCCGACGGGCGGCGGGCTCATCCCGCCCAGCCTACGACGGTGCTGCAGGGCTGGGCCCGGCGCCCTGCGGCGCCCGCCCGCCCCAGCGCGGCAGGCCGTCGTCGGGGATCTCCTCCCAGGAGGCGGCGAAGTCGACGAACTGGCGGCCGCTCGGCCTGATCCCCGGATCGGAGTCGAATGTGCCGAGCCGGATCGAACGGATCTCCGGGTGGTCGGGGTGGCGGCTCCACAGTTGCCCGCCGCAGTTCGCGCAGAAGCACTTGACGTAACCCTCCGAAGGCGCCCACTCGCGGATCAGCTCCTCGCCGCCCAACAGCTCGAAGCTGCCGGGGGCGATTCGCGCGCCGATCGAGGAGGCGGTGCCGGTGCGGCGCTGACAGCGGGTGCAGTGGCAGTACATGCAGGACTCGAGCGGCTCGTGTACGGCCCAGCTCACGCCCCCGCAGAGGCAGCGGCCGGTGAGCGGCAGGACGGGGTCCGGCGCCGCCTCGCTCATCGCTTGACGCCGATCATCAGCGCCATCTCGAGCCACTTCCAATAGCAGTCGACGTCGTCGAAGCCCGTCTCCCGCAGCCAGCCGAGCTGCGTCTCGACCGCGACCGTGCGGTCGGAGGGGTCCTCGTGCTCGGGGCCGACGCCGATCGCGACGAAGAACGCCTCGTGCAGACGCTCGGTCGGCGAGGCGACGTGCTCGAAGTTGGCGAAGATCCCGCCGGGCTCGAGCAGCGCGAAGATCTCGGCGAAGAGCGAGCGCTTGCGCTCGTCCGGCAGGTGATGGATGACCATCGAGGAGACGACGGCGTCGAAGCTGCCGAGATCCCCGGGCAGCGGCTCGTTCAGGTCGTGCTCGACCAGCTCGACGCCCCCGCCGGCGAAGCGCTCGCGCGCCTGCGCCAGCATCGGCTCGGAGAAGTCGAGCCCGACGACCTCGGCGTCCGGCAGCCGCTCGCGGACCATCGCCGCGAGCCGGCCGCTGCCGGTTCCGACGTCGAGCACGCGGCCGCGTCCCCGCCGGCAGATGATCGAGCAGCACGCCCTCGCCCTCGAGTCGGTGCGGGAACTCGTCCGCGCAGGCCAGGTAGGCGCCAACGTGCTCGCTGTCCTTCCACTCACTCGTGGCCACACCGCGAGTATGCACCCCATAGCCTGCGCTGCGGAGCTGCCCGAGAGGAGGACCCGTAATCGCAGCCGCAAACCTGGCGCTCAAGTTCTTCCTCGAGCTGGCGGCCTTCGCCGCGCTCGCGGTGTGGGGTGCGACGGTCGGGGACGGCGCGGTCCAGGTGCTCGTCGCGGTGGCGGCGCCACTGACGGCGATCCTGCTCTGGGGAGTCCTCGCAGCACCGAAGGCTGCAAACCGGCTGTCGACGGGTCCGCGCGTCGTCTTCGAGCTCACGGTCTTCGGTCTCGCGGTGGCGGCCCTCGCCGCGGCCGGGGACGGCGGCGCGGCCATCCTCCTCGCCGTCGCCGTGACGGTCAACTTCCTCTTGCTTGCGCGGTTCGGTCAGCTCGAGAGCTGACCGGGGGTTCAGCGCAGCGGCTCGCCCCAGTCGGTCTCGTCGCGGAGTTGCGCCTTCAGGACTTTGCCGCCCGGGTTGCGGGGCAGCGGCTCGCCGCGGATGGCCACGTACTGGGGAATCTTGAAGTCCGCGACCCGCTCGCGGGCGTGCGCGAGCACGGCCTCGACGTCGACGCCGTCGGGGCCGGCCGGGACGATCACGGCGCCGACCTTCTCGCCCATCATGTCGTCGGGGACGCCGACGGCGGCGACCTCGCCCACGCCAGGCGCGCCGGCGAGCGCGCTCTCGACCTCGATCGAGTAGACGTTCTCGCCGCCGCGGTTG
The DNA here is from genome assembly GCA_963774395.1 of uncultured Solirubrobacterales bacterium. Lineage (GTDB taxonomy): Bacteria > Actinomycetota > Thermoleophilia > Solirubrobacterales > 70-9 > CAXMST01. The sequence continues at coordinate 641,714 of CAVZET010000005.1, forward strand.
ATCATGTCCTTCATGCGGTCGACGATGTAGAGGAGGCCGTCGTCGTCGATCCGGCCGAGGTCGCCCGTGTGCAGCCAGCCGTCGACGAAGGCCTCGGCCGTCGCCTCGGGCTTGTTCCAGTAGCCGGCGACGACGTTCGCGCCGCGGACGAGCAGCTCGCCGACGCCGGTCTCGGGGTCCGGATCGGCGATCGCCAGGTCGGTGACCGGCATCGCGAAGCCGACCGAGTCGGCGTGCTCGGCTGCCTCCTCGTGCGGCAGGAAGGTCGAAAGCGACGACGTCTCGGTGAGGCCGAAGCCATTGCCGACCCGCGCCCCGGGGAAGGCGGCCATGATCGCCCGCACCGAGTCGGCGGCGATCGGCGCGCCGCCGTAGGAAACGAACGAGACCGAACTCAGGTCCGCCTCGGCGAACGCGGGGTGGCGGGTGAGCGCGTGGTAGATGGCCGGCACCGAGGTGAGCATGTCGACCCGCTCCTCCGTGGCCGTCCGCAGGAAGCCCTCGAGGTCGAGCGGGTTGGCGAGCACGTAGGTGCGGCCGCCGAGCTCACACATCACGATCAGCTGACTGTTGCAGCCGGTGACGTGGAAGAGCGGGACGTTGATGATCGTCGCGTGGTCGCCCTCCTCGCGGTCGATGCCGACGCAGCGGATCGCGCTCTCGCTGTTGGCGAGGAAGTTGCCGTGCGTGGTCATCGCGCCCTTCGGGAAGCCGGTCGTGCCGCTCGTGTAGAAGATCGCCGCGAGATCCGCGGGCCCGAGGTCGTCGACGACGAGCGGCTCGCCGTCGGGCAGCTCGCCGAAGACGTAGGAGGCGCCCGAGTCGTCGATCACGTACTGCGCCTCGGAATCCTTGAAGCGCGTGTTGACCGGCACGGCGACGGCGCCCGCCAGCTGCGCGCCCCAGAAGGCGAGCACCCAGTCGAGTCCATTCGGCAGCCGGATCGCGACGCGGTCGCCGCGCTCTACCCCCTTCGCGCGCAGCCCGCCGGCCACCCGCGATGACCGATCCCACAGCTCCGTATAGGTGACGCTCTCGCCGCCGACCTCGGCGACGGCGAGTCGCTCGCCGACGCGATCGACGGAGCGGCGCAGCAGGTCGACCAGCGACGCCGGTCGGTCCTCATAGCGCGCGATGCCGTCCGCACCCCGGCGCACGCCGGAGGTGTCGTAGGGGTTGCGTCCGCGCGGGGCGGGCTCGGTCATCCGGTCTCCTCTCCTCGACCTTGCAGTCCGCCTGCTGTCTACCACCACCCGCCGGCGGGCGAGTGGTGGCGAGCTATGAGCTGGCGGCGGCGAGCCCGTCCATGAGCCCGTCGAGCACGGTCTGCATCTCGGCGGCGGCCTGTGCCGGGTCGTCGGCATAGGCGATCACCGGTGGTCCAGCCTAGGGCGCGTAACGCTTGTGAAGCATCAGCGAATTTCCCTCGCTGTCGGTGAAGAAGGCCATGTTGCACACCCCGGTGTCCCGCTCGCCGCTGAACGGCACGCCGCGCTGTTCAAGCTCCCGTTTGGCCTCTGCGACGTCAGGCACCCGGAGCGCGATCGGCGCCATGTGGGGGGCGAAGTCCTGTCCCATCACTGTCGGATCGACGAGGTAGAGAGAGACGTTCCCGGTCTCGATCTCCGGCCATCCTGCCTCCCAGTCGGGACTGGGCAAGCCAAGGACGTCGCGGTAGAAGGCCTTTGCCCTGACCATGTCCAGGACGGGGACGGAAACGAAGTCGGTGCGTTGGAATTTCATGCCCGCAATCCTGACTGCTGGCGTTCGCCGGCGTCAGGGACGCTGTTTTTGCAATCCAGCGGACCTAAGCACGTCGCTTCTGAGGCGATGATGATGATGATGGCGAGGGCCGGGATCGAACCGGCGACACCACGATTTTCAGTCGTGTGCTCTACCAACTGAGCTACCTCGCCTGGAGCCCGGGGCCGCTGAAGGCTAGCGGGGGAGCGGCATCCCACGCGGCCGTGCGATCGACCGCTGGGAGCGTGGATACTCCACGGATGGGCTTCGATCGTCAGCCGACACTGCACGGGTCGAAGCTGAGTCTGCGTCCGCTGCAGGCCTCAGACCACGACGCCTTCGTCGCCGCCGCGAACGACCGTGAGAGCTACGTCGAAGTCGAGGGCCTGATCTTCGACCACGAGGTATCGCGAGATGCCTGGCAGGGCCAAGGCTGACCGCCGCGGCGGTCGCCCGGGACAGATCTCCGGCCAGGTGAACGCGGGCGGGGAGGAGCCGCCGCTCCGCGGGATCGAGGCGTGGTCCTCACCCGAGTGGCTCGGGGTCGCGACCGCTTGGATCGACGACGTCCTGAGCGCGCGCGGGGTTGAGCGGCAAGGCCCCGCCGAGCTCACGCGGGTTCGCCACTGGGGCGCGGTCGTCCGCGCTCCGACGAGCGAGGGCTCGGTCTGGCTGAAGGCGCCCGCGGACGAGACGCTCTTCGAGCTCGGCATCTACGAGATCCTCGCCGCGGCGGCGCCTGAGCGGATCGTTTCGCCGCTTGCCATCGACCGCGACCGCGGCTGGGCGCTGCTGCCCGACGGAGGTGAGCCGATCGGCGAGGCTCTCGACGGCGAGGGCCGCATCGACGCGATGGCCGCCGCGCTGCCGCGCTATGCCGAGCTGCAGCTCGCGCTCATGCCCCACGTCGACGAGCTGATCGCGGCAGGGGTCGACGACATGCGCGCGGAGCGGATGGGGGAGCGCTTCGAGCAGGCGGTCGCCGGGATCCGCTCCCGCTTCGACGCGGACACGCCGGCGAGCGACCGCGAGGGCCTCGACAGGGTCGAGTCCGAGCGCGACAGCTACCGAGAGCTCTGCGCCCAACTCCAGCAGGCGCCGGTGCCGGCCTCGCTCGACCACAACGACCTGCACCACATGAACGTGCTGTTCGGCGCCGGAGGCGATCCGGCCCACGCACGCTTCTACGACTGGGGCGACGCTGTCGTTGCCCACCCCTTCTCCAGCCTCTTGGCACTCGGGCTCTTGCGCACCGATGACCGCGCCGCGCTCGAGCGTCTGCGCGACACCTACCTCGAGCCGTTCTCCTCCTACGGGAACCACCGCGAGCTCGTCCACACCGTCACCCTCGCCTGCCGCGTCGGAAAGGTGGCCAGGGCGCTCACCTGGCAACGCGCCACGGCCCCGATCCGGCCTCCAGACGAGACGCCGGAGTACTTCCGCCGGGCGCCGCTCGAGTCGCTTGCGGCGGTCCTCGACGATGACTGGGTGGGCCGCTTCTAGCCGCCGTCCCGCCACGCGGCGCACGTTTGCGACGCCATGCGGCGGTTAAGTGGCACGCGTCTCGCCGCCGCGGCCGACCGGCGGCCACGCACGCTCGTCCCCAGGAGTACCTAGGCCGCCGTCAGGATCGTCTTCGTGCTGGCGCCGCGCATGTGGTCGGTGAGCGCTCCGATCGCGCCGTCGATCGGCGCCTGCAGCGTCGTGACGAGCTCCGGCCGCAGGGCCCCCGTCTCGATCAGCTCCAGCACCTTCGGGATCACGGCGCGGGCATCGGAGCGGGAGACGCGGAGGGTCACGTTGCGGCCGAACATGGCCGAGAGCGGCAGCTTCACGTTGGCGTGCAGCCCGCCGGCGCTCGAGCAGATCCCGTCGGGAGCGACGCTCTCGACCGCGAGGCGCGTCCCGGCCGCGTCGGCGCTGATGTCGGCGACGAGCGGGAAGGGCTTCATCTTGGCCGCCTCCTTTGGCGCCACGGCGTCGACCCCGAGGGCCCGGGCCTGCTCGCGGACGCCGGGGCGCGCGTCGGCGAAGACGACGTGGCCGGCGCCCATCGCGCGGGCGATCAGCGCCGCGTACATCGGCACGCTCGCCGTAAAGGGCGAGCGCTTCGCGGTCGCGCCGAGCGCCAGCACGCGGCCGTCCGCGCCCCTCGGCGAGCAGCTTCGGCAGGTAAGGCCCGACGTGACGCCAGGCGTCGGCGACGTTGTCGGCGACGCTCGCCGCCGCGGCCGGGTCGACCCCGGCGGGCAGCGGCACGAGCATCCCGTCGGCGAAGGGGACGGCGAGCTTGTCGGCGATCGCCCCGCCCCAGTGGCCGCCGGCCAGGCCGAACCCGTACATCGAGATCGGCGGCACGCGCAGGCAGTTCGACGTGTGCCCGGCCGCGCACATCGCGCACGCTCCGCAGCTGATCTGGAAGGGAACGACGACGCGGTCGCCGGGGGCGACGCTCGTCACCTCCGAGCCGACGTCGAGCACCTCGGCGACGCACTCGTGCCCGAAGCAGAGCGGCATCGGAAACGGGGTCGCCCCGAGCCCGATCGGGCGGTCCATGTCGCAGGTCGCGATCGCCAGCGGCCGGACGACGGCGGCGAGCGGGCTGGGGGGCGGCGGCTCCGGGATCGAGCGCCACTGGAAGCGGCCGCCGGGCAGTGCAACCAGCGCCCGCATCTTCGGCCGGTTCGGCCGGATCCGCTGCCGCGCGCCGCCGAGCCCGGTCGCGAGTAGCCGCTTGACCCGCAGCCCGGCGTCGCGCTCGAGCGCGACGCGAGTCGCCGGCGTCGCGCTGGGCGCTACCTGGTGGCGGATCGAGCGGGCCCAGCCGCGCACCTTCGCGGGTCGCATCGGGTGGTAGGGACCACTCGCCGCCATGCGCTCAGCCTACTGCGCGCGCTCAGGCCGGCTCGAGCTCGCCTCCGATCAACGCTTCCCGCCGCTGATGGACACAGCCATCTCGCTGATCCGCGGCCTCGTCTTCGCGATCCCGGTCACCGGGCGACGACGGCGCGGAGCGCCACCGGCAGGCGATCAAGCCGATCCTGCTCGAGTCCGCGACGGACGTGCTCGACGCCGCCTGAGGCGCTCGTCCCGGGCCCTGTCAGAAGTCCGCCCCGCCGCGCGACGGAGGGGGGAGAGGAAACGATGCGGGAGCGCTCTTTACACGCGAAGGGGGCGGAAAACGACGCCGCGAGTCCGGCCGAATCCGCCGCCCCGCCTTCTAACTTCAATCACCTGATGGAACGGCAGCCGACACTCGGAGACCTCGGGTTCGAGGAGGCCCCACGGGACGGCGCCGAGGGCGCCCCGGCCCCTCATCGCGACCTCGCCTCGCTCGCCGACGGCGACCGCATCGAGGGCTGCTACGTCGTCCGCGAGCGCAGCCGCCGGCCGACGAAGCGCGGTGGCGAGTGGCTCTCGCTGAAGCTCAGCGACCGCTCGAAAACCATCGGCGCGAAGGCCTTCGACGATGTGCCGGCGCTCTTCGACGCCTGCGCGCCGGGCACGATCGTCCGCGTCCGCGCCCGCTTCGAGTCGAGCCCGCAGTGGGGCGACGCGCTGATCGTCGAGGGCGCCCGGGCCGCCAGCGAGCACGAGTACGACGCCGGCGCCCTGCTCGAGAGCTCGCCGATCCCGCTCGCCCGCCTCGAGGAGGATCTCCGGGCGCTGCTCGAGACGATCCGGACCCCCGATCTCGCCGAGCTGCTGGCGCGCTTCTTCTCACCCGGCACCGCCGTCTACGAGCGCTTCCGCGACGCGCCCGCGGCCAAGCACTACCACCAGGCCTACCGGCACGGGCTGCTCGAGCACGCGCTCTCCGTCGCGCAGAGCGTCAGCGCCGCCGCCTCCTTCTTCGGCGGCATCGACCGCGACGTCGCCGTGACCGGCGCGCTGCTGCACGACGTCGGCAAGCTCGAGGCCTACAACGACGACCCGCTCGCGATCGACCTGACCGACCTCGGCCGCCTACAGGGTGAGATCCCGCTCGGCTACTACCGGGTGCGGAGCGAGATCGAGCGGATCGAGGGCTTCGAGCCGAGCCTCGCGCAGGCAGTGCTGCACATCATCCTCAGCCACCACGGCTCGCTCGAGCACGGCTCCCCGGTCGTCCCGGCGACGCGCGAGGCGACCCTCGTCCACATGATGGACAACCTCGGCGGCCGCCTCGGCAGCTTCGACCGGATCGAGCGCTCGCTCGCCGACGGCGAGGCCTGGTCCGGCTTCGACCGCGGCATCGGCGGCGGCGCCTACTTCCACGAGCGCGACAAGCGCGCCGCGTAGCTCCGCCGACCTACTGATACCTGGCGGCGCAGGCCTGCATCTTCGTCGTGTCCGGCTGGACGCGCTGGACGCACCGCAGGAGCTTGTGGGCGCGGCGCTGGTCGGCGTTGCTCACATTCGCCTGATCGATCTGCGCTCTGGACGCTCGAGAAGTCACCGTTCTCGATCTGGTTGACGTTGATCTTGTCGAGGCCGCTCTGCTGGAAGGCGTTATTGATCGTCCCGTTGACGCTGTCGAAGGCGTTGTTGGTCGTGTCGAGGATCGGCTTGACGATGAACAGGTAGGCCGCACCGAGAACGAGAACGGTGGTCAGCAGCCCGATCAACCTCATCGCGAGGTTCTGCGCGAACACAGTCGCGAATTTACTCCGTTGGGTGGACCGATGCGCCTACGAAAGGCGCTACCTGAGGGCGCAAACTGCGTAATTCCTGCGCGGCGCCCGTCCGGCCGCCCGCGGCGCCCATCTATCCTGCTGCCCGTGGCGAAGGACACCGAGAAGCTGATCCGCCAGCTCTCGTTGATCTCCTTTCTGATGGCGAACCGCCGCCCCGTCTCGGCGCTGGAGATCAAGCAGGAGGTCGAGGGCTACTCCTCGATGAACGAGGATGCGTTCGCGCGCCGTTTCTACGCCGACCGGGCCGAGCTCGAGAGCCTCGGGATCGCGCTCAAGGTCGACCGGCCGAGCGAGGGCTTCCTCGAGTCGGAGCTGTACGCGCTGCCGCCCGAGAACTACTACCTGCCGGCGATCGAGTTCACCGACTCCGAGCTCGCCGCGCTCGGCACGGCGCTGACCCTGCTCGACGGTCAGTTCGCCTACGCCGAGCCGCTGCGCCTGGCCCTGCAGCAGGTCTCCTGGGGCCGCAAGAGCCCGCTCGCCAACGGCAACGGCGAGTCGCGCCCGATCGAGATGGCGATGACCGCCTCGGCCGGCGGCCGCGAGCTCTCGCCAGCGGCTGGCGAAGATCGAGACCGCGATCTCGCGCCGCAAGACGATCGAGTTCAGCTACTACACGATGGAGCGCGACGCGACCGCGGACCGCAAGGTCGACCCCTACCACCTCGTCTTCCGCTCCGGGCCAGTTCTATCTGATCGGCTACGCGCACGAGCGCGACGCCGTCCGCGTCTTCCGCCTCTCCCGGATCCAGGGCAAGGTCAGCTACGCGACCAAGGCCGAGCACGACTTCACCCCGCCCGAGGACTTCGACCGCCGCGACTACGCCTCGCGCGCCGACTGGCAGATGGGCTCGACGGCGGGCACGGCCAAGATCTTCCTCAGCGACCGCGTCGACTGGCTGGTCGCGCGCGACTACGGCAGCTACGGCGAGATCCGCGATGCCGCGCAAGGCCGACAAGGCGCCCGGCAAGGGCTCGGTCTTCGAGCACCGACTACTCGTCCTCGCGCCAGCTCGTCGCCTGGCTGCTCGGCTGGCGCCACAACGCGGCGGTGCTCGATCCGCCGCGAGCTCGCCGACGAGCTCGCCGAGCGCAAGGAGCTGCTCCGCGCCCGCCACGCCGCGGGCTTCGAGACCGCGAAGCCGGTCGCCCGCCCGGCGGTCGAGGAGGCCGAGCGCCGCACGCCGCTCGAACGGCAAGGCGGAGACCGTGATCCGGCCCGGAGCGCTTCGCCCGGCTGGTGACGCTCGCCGGGATGATGATCGACGTCGGCCCGCAACGACACGCCGCTGCTCGTCGCCGACGTCTGCAGCGAGCTCGGGATCAGCGAGAAGGAGCTGCGCGGCGACATCGACGTGCTCAACGTCGTCAACTTCGGCGGCGGCACCTACGTGCTCTACGCGGAGATCGTCGGCGCTGAGATCGAGGTCGATCCGGAGGCCTACGGCGACAGCTTCGCGCGTCCCGCCCGGCTGCTGCCGCTCGAGGCGAAGGCGCTGGTCGCCGCGATCGACTTCTTCGGCGACCACCTGCCCCAGGCCGGCCTCGATACCGCGCGCGAGAAGATCGTCGCGGCGCTCGGCCACGATCCCTCCGAGGAGGGCCTGCAGATCACGATCGAGCGCGACGAGCCCGAGATCGTGCAGCGCGGTCAACGACGCGATCGAGGGCCGCAAGGTGCTGAAGATCAACTACTACAAGGAGAACGAGGACCAGTTCACCTCGCGCGAGATCGAGCCCTACCGGCTCGCCCGCGGGCCGCGGCGGCTGGTACGTCGGCTGCCGCGACCGCAAGCGCGACGCCGTCCGCCACTTCCGGCTCGACCGGACCAAGGAGGCGGAGCCGACCGGCGAGACCTTCGAGCGCACCGAGGACGTCGAGGCGCAGCTCGAGGCGCAGCACTGGCTCAGCGAGGGCGAGGTCACCGACGCCCGGATGGCCCAGCGTCTGGGTCTCGCCCGAGCGCGCCCGCTGGGTCCGCGAGGAGCGCACGGTCGTCGAGGAGCTCGCCGACGGCGCGCTGATCATCGAGATGCCGTTCGCCGGTACCTCGTGGCTGGTCCGCGAGGTGCTCAAGGGGGCCGGCGACATGGTCGTGCTCGAGCCCGCCGACGCGCGCGAGGCCGTGCTGGCGGCGGTCAGCGAGTGAGCGCCGCAGGCGAGCGGCCCGAGGCCGCCCCCGGCCATCCCGAGATCGCCCGGATCGTCGCGCCCAACCCCGGGCCGATGACGCTCGCCGGCACCAACACCTACGTCGTCGGCTGCGAACCCCGCCTGGGTGATCGATCCGGGGCCCGCCGACGAGGGCCACATCGAGGCGATTCGGGCCGAGGCCGAGCGCCGCGGCGGGATCGCGGCATGCGTGATCACCCACAGCCACCTCGACCACATCGAGGGCGCCAAGATGCTCGGCGCCGAGGTGATCTGGGGCAGCTCGGGCGCGATCGACGAGGGCACCCAGCTTGCCGCAGGCGATGAATCCGACGAAGGTCGAGCCGGTCCGCGGCACGTTCGCCGCCGAGGAGTCGGACGCCGGCCCCTTCACGGTGATCTCCACCCCCGGGCACGCCCGCGACCACGTGGTCTTCGTGCTGCGCTCGGCGACGGTCTGCTTCTGCGGCGATCTGATCCTCGGCGAGGGCTCCTCGATCGTCCCGCCGGAGGCGGCGGGCGGCTCGCTCGCCGACTACCTGCGCTCGCTCGACGTCGTCGAGGGGCTCGGCGCCGAGCTGCTCTGCCCCGGCCACGGCCCGTGGATCACCGATCCCGCGCGCGAAGATCGCCGAGTACCGCGCGCACCGCCTCGAACGCGAGCAGCGGCTGCGTCGCCGCGCTCGACGGCGGGCGAGCGCTCCCGCGCGGCGCTGCTCGCCGCCGTCTGGGACGACGTCCCCGATGAGCTCCAGCCCGCCGCGGCCCTGGCGATGCAGGCCCACCTGGAGAAGCTCGCCGGCGAGGGCCGTCGGCTCAACGACCTCGAGCCGTAGGGTCGCGTCCCGGCCCAACTTGGACTGATTCCAAAAAGCGCTACAGTCCGGGTAGTGCCGGAACCGGGTAGATCCGAGCAGCTGCTCCGCGAGGCGGGCCTGCGCGTCACGCCACCTCGGGTGGCGGTGCTCGACACGGTCTACGACAACCCGCATGCCGACACGTTCTCGATCACGGGCGTCGTCCGGGCCGAGCTCGGCGATGTCTCGCCCCAGACCGTCTACAACGCCCTGCGGGCGCTGACCGAGGTCGGTCTGATCCGGCACATCCAGCCGCCCGGCTCCGTCGCTCGGTACGAGTCACGGGTCGGTGACAACCATCACCACATCGTCTGCAGATCATGTGGGGCAATCGCCGATGTCGACTGTGCGATCGGCGCGGCGCCCTGCTTGACACCTTCCGACGATCACGGCTTCTCGATCGACGAGGCCGAGGTCGTCTACCGGGGCCTGTGCCCCGACTGCTCGCTCGCGAGCGCACCCTGAGCAAACCAATTCACCCCGAGAGGAAGAGCTATGTCTAACGACCCCAACGCCGTCGTCGGCGAGATGAACGAGGAGGAGGACGGGGGCTGCCCGTTCGACCCCGAGCGTGCCCCGGTCCCGACCGAGGCGGGCGCCGGCAACGTGGGCTGGTGGCCGAACAGGCTCAACCTCAAGATCCTCGCCAAGAACCCCGTCGAGGCGAACCCGATGGGCGAGGACTTCGACTACGCAGCCGAGTTCGAGAGCCTCGACCTCGACGAGGTCAAGCAGGACATCGCCGAGCTGCTGACGAGCTCGCAGGACTTCTGGCCCGCCGACTACGGCAACTACGGCCCGCTGATGATCCGCATGGCCTGGCACAGCGCGGGCACCTACCGGATCAGCGACGGCCGCGGCGGCGCCGGCGCCGGCCAGCAGCGCTTCGCGCCGATCAACTCCTGGCCCGACAACGCCAGCCTCGACAAGGCGCGGCGGCTGCTGTGGCCGGTGAAGAGCAAGTACGGCCGCAAGCTCTCCTGGGCTGACCTGATGGTGCTGACCGGCAACGTCGCGCTCGAGCAGATGGGCTTTGAGACCTTCGGCTTCGCCGGGGGTCGCGAGGACGTCTGGGAGCCGGACGAGGACGTCTACTGGGGCCCCGAGACGGAGTGGCTCGGCGATGCGCGCTACACCGGTGAGCGCGACCTCGAGAACCCGCTCGCCGCAGTGCAGATGGGCCTCATCTACGTCAACCCGGAGGGCCCGAACGGCGAGCCCGATCCGCTCAAGGCGGCCGTCGACATCCGCGAGACGTTCGCTCGCATGGCGATGAACGACGAGGAGACGGTCGCGCTGATCGCCGGCGGTCACACGTTCGGCAAGACGCACGGCGCCGCCGACCCGGAGAAGTACGTCGGCCCCGAGCCCGAGGCCGCGCCGCTCGAGCAGCAGGGCCTGGGCTGGGCCAACTCCTTCGAGAGTGGCTCCGGTGACGCGACGATCACGAGCGGACTCGAGGGCGCCTGGACGAACACGCCGACGAAGTGGGACAACTCGTTCTTCGAGCTCCTCTTCGGCTACGAGTGGGAGCTGGTCAAGAGCCCGGCCGGCGCCAACCAGTGGAAGCCGAAGGACGGCGGCGGCGAGGGCACCGTGCCGGACGCGCACGACCCGTCGAAGTCGCACCAGCCGACGATGCTGACGACCGATCTCGCGCTCCGCTTCGACCCGGTCTACGAGCCGATCTCGCGCCGGTTCCACGAGAACCCGGCGGAGCTCGCGGACGCGTTCTCGCGCGCCTGGTTCAAGCTCACGCACCGTGACATGGGCCCGGTCGCGCGGTACCTCGGTCCCGAGGTCCCGGACGAGGAGCTGCTCTGGCAGGACCCGGTCCCGGTCGCCGAGGGCGAGCCGCTCGGCGATGCTGACGTCGCGGCGCTGAAGGAGAAGATCGCGGCCTCCGGGCTGTCGGTCTCCCAGCTGGTCTCGACGGCGTGGGCGGCTGCCTCCTCGTTCCGCGGCAGCGACAAGCGGGGCGGCGCCAACGGCGGCCGCATCCGCCTCGAGCCGCAGCGCGGCTGGGCCGTCAACGAGCCCGAGAAGCTGGCGAGCGTGCTCGAGCACGCTCGAGGGCATCCAGGCGGCGTTCAACTCCGAGGGTGGCAAGCAGGTCTCGATTGCCGATCTCGTCGTGCTCGGCGGCGGCGTCGGCATCGAGCAGGCGGCGAAGGCCGCCGGCCGCGAGATCGAGGTCCCGTTCACGCCGGGCCGCACCGATGCCAGCCAGGAGCAGACGGACGTCGATTCGTTCGCCCCGCTGGAGCCGACCGTCGACGGGTTCCGCAACTACGACGCGCGGCGGCCACCGGCTGCCGGCCGAGTACGCGCTGATCGACAAGGCCAACCTGCTGACGCTGACGGCGCCCGAGATGACGGTGCTCGTCGGCGGCCTGCGGGTGCTCGGCGCCAACCACGGCGGCAACCCGCAGGGCGTCTTCACGGACGCTCCCGAGACGTTGACGAACGACTTCTTCGTCAACCTCCTCGACATGTCGATCAAGTGGTCGCCGACCGAGGACTCGGAGTGGTCGCGTGGCTTCGAGGCGCGCAACGGCACCCCCGAGGCGAAGTGGACCGGCAGCCGCGTGGACCTCGTCTTCGGCTCGAACTCGGAGCTCCGCGCCCTGGCCGAGGTCTACGCCTCAGCCGACGCCGCCGACAAGTTCGTCGACGACTTCGTCGCCGCCTGGGTCAAGGTCATGGAGCTCGACCGCTTCGACCTGGACTGAGGCCGACCGCTCACTTCCGGGCCGGCCGGTGGGCCGGCCCGGATGTGTGCGACGGTTGCGCTGTGACGTTCGATGAGGCCCTCGGCACACTCCTGGCGCTGAACAGCCGCCGGATCGAGGTCAGCGTCCACGATGCCGGCGATGTGCCGCACCTCGTGGCCTCCTTCGCCGGCGTCCTCAGGGGCGCCTACTCAATGGCGGGCGGCGAGCCAAGCCCCCAGGAGGCGGTCTGGGTGCGGCTCCAGACGGGCGATGAAGTCGCCTCGATCATCCTCGACCGCGAGCTCTTCACCGCCGGCCAGGAACACGACGACGGAGCGATCTCGATGCACTTCGGCGCGACCGAGCTCACCCTGTCCCCACGCGAGCTGCCGGGCACTTAGCTCCGCCCGCCCGGCACGGCCGGCGACCGCGCGGTCAGGCCTCAGGCTCCCCGTCGGTCACGTCGGAGCAGACGCCGATCATCCGCATCGGGTTGCCCTCCGCGTCGGTCATCACCTCACCCTTCGTGTGCATGAGGAACACGGTGCCGTCCGGCCTGATGCAGCGCTTGATGTCCTCGAACGGTTGATGGTCGGCGAAGGCTTTGCGGTTGCGCGCGTCGACTGACTCCCTGTCCTCCGGGTGGACGCGAGCGAGAAACTCGGCGTAGCTCGGCTCGGTCTCGCCGGGCTCCAGCCCGTAGATCCGGAGAGCTCGTCCGACCAGACGACGTGGTTGTTGGCGATGTCCCACTCCCAGCTGCCGATCCCGGCGACGCGCTGCGACTCGTCGAGGCGGCTGCGCGTCGCAGCGAGCTCGTGCTCGAGCCGCTTGATGCGCTCGAGCGCAGCCTCAAGCCCGGGATCAGGCCCAAGGTCGAGCGTCGCATTGTCGGGGGACATCAGCCCGCTTATCGGCAGATCGGAGCTGACCGTTGAGCGCCGGCGCGTGGCCTCCTCCGAAGGCGACATCCCGGCGGGCGTAGCGGACTGAGATCAGAACGCGACCGAACGACCCACGCAAGGTCTCTCTCCGCGCGAAGAGAACCAAGCGGGACGCTTCGATGACCGTCCAGTTATCGGGCCTATAGCCCCCTTAAGCGGACGGTCATGCCGGGTTGGCCCACAGCTCCCATAGGCTCCGCCCGTGTCGCGGCGCGATCAGATCACGCTCAGCCCGGAGGAGCAACTCGAGCTGCTCGACTCCGAGCGGGTCGTGGTCGTCTCGAGCATCGGGCCGCGGGGGTGGCCGCACTCGATGCCGCTCTGGTTCGTGGTCCGCGACGGCGAGATCTGGATCTGGACCTACGCGAAGTCGCAGAAGGTGAAGAACCTGGAGCGCGATCCGCGGGCGACGCTGCTGATCGAGACCGGGCACGAGTACCAGGAGCTGCGCGGGATCCAGATCGAGGCGGAGGCGGAGCTGATCCGCGACACCGACCGGATCCTCGACTTCGCCAAGGAGCTCACGGTCCGCTACATGGAAGGCGCCGACGAGCTGCCCGCCGGCGCCGAGGACGCTCTTGCCCTGCAGGCGCCGAAGCGGGTCGCGATCCGCTTCAAGCCGGTGCGCACCGCCACCTGGGATCACCGCAAGCTCGGCGGCGTCTACTAGCTGGACCCGTGGCGAGCGGCGTCGAGATCCTCGTTCGCGCCGGCGCCTCACGAACGGAGCTCGCCGGGATCCACGACGGCGCCTTCGTCGTCCGCCTCGCCGCGAAGCCCGTCGAAGGAGCCGCGAACAAGGCACTGCGTCGGTTCATCGCCGAGCGCGTCGGCTCGCCGCCATCGCGGGTCAGAATCGTGCGCGGCGAGCGCTCGCGACGCAAGCGCATCGCGGTCGAGGGCGTGAGCGAGGCCGAGCTGGCCGCAGCGCTCTCCGCCTGACCGGGGCTCGGAGGGCCCCGTCAGTTCAGATTCGGGTCGTGCGGCGGTGGGCCGGCCCGCCGTCTGACCTCGGCGCCCATCGCCACCATCTCCGGATCCTGGGCCGGCGGGTTGTGCGGCCGCAGCAGGCGCCAGGTGACGCCGACGATCACCGCGACGACGACGCCGGCGATCGCCGAGAACAGGCAGACGAAGAAGAACAGGGTCAGCCCGACGGCGATCGCGCAGGCGCGGAGCGCGACCGGCACCAGCGCGAGGCTGCGGGGCCGGGCCGCGAACCGTGTAGTCGGCGAACAGCAGCATCGTCGCGCCGACCGTGAGCATGATCGCGCCGTACAGGGCGACGAGCACGACCTCGACCGGCAGCGCCGTCCCGCAGCCCGGGGCCGAGCAGCCGCTGTCGAAGGTGGAGGCGAGCAGCGCGAACGGGATCAACGCCAGCCAGGCGAAGCCGAAGGCGCCGATTCCGGTCACGATCCGCATGCACACCCATTGTCCCTGAACCTCTAGCCTTCCGCCGCCGCATGCAGAACCTCAAGGGCCTGATCCTCTCGGGCGGGCGCGGGAACCCGGCTGCGGCCGATCACCCACACCTCGGCCAAGCAGCTCGTCCCGGTCGCCAACAAGCCCGTGCTCTTCTACGGGATCGAGGCGCTGGTCGAGGCCGGCGTCACCGAGATCGGGATCGTGATCGCGCCGGAGACCGGCGAGGAGATCCGCGAGGCGGTCGGCGACGGCTCCGAGCTCGGCGCCGAGGTCACCTACATCCCCCAGGCCGAGCCGCTCGGCCTCGCCCACGCGGTGCTCACCGCCGAGGAGTTCCTCGGCGACTCGCCCTTCGTCATGTACCTCGGCGACAACCTGCTTCGCGACGGGATCACCGACCTGGTCGCCGCCTTCCGCGAGCACGAGCCCGAGGCGCTGATCATGCTCACCCAGGTGCTCGAGCCCGAGCACTACGGCGTCGCCGAGCTCGACGGCGAGCGGGTCGTCCGCCTGCGTCGAGAAGCCCAAGGATCCGCCCTCGGACCTGGCCCTCGTCGGCGTCTACATGTTCACGCCCGTCGGTCTTCGACGCCGCCAAGGCGATCGAGCCCTCCGCCCGCGGCGAGCTCGAGATCACCGACACGATCCAGCAGCCTGATCGACGAGGGCGCCAAGGTCGAGCAGCACCGGGTCAAGGGCTGGTGGAAGGACACGGGCCAGCTCGCCGACATGCTCGCCGCCAACCGGCTCGTGCTCGAGGACATCGAGCCGCGCATCGAGGGCGAGCTGATCGACTGCAACGTCGAGGGCCGGGTCGTGGTCGAGGCGGGTGCGGTGGTCGAGCGCACCACCGATCCGCGGCCCGGCCGTGATCGGCGCCGGCGCCCGGGTCAGCGACGCCTACATCGGCCCCTACACCGCGATCGGCGCCGGACTGCGAGGTCGACCGGCTCCGAGGTCGAGCACTCGATCCTGCTGCGCGGCGCCGACGGTCCGCAACCTCGCCTCGCGGATGGAGGCGAGCCTGCTCGGCCGCAACGTCACGCGTCTCCGCGCAGCGACGGCCTGCCGAAGACGATCCGGATGATGGTCGGCGACAGCTCGGAGCTGACACCTGCCGTGAGGGTCGCTGGTCGCAGGCGGCGACGGGATGCTCGCCCGCGAGGTGATCGGCGCCTGCGCGCCGCGCGCGGCCACGAGGTGACGCGCGCTCGGCCGCAGCGAGCTCGACATCACCGACCCGCGCTCGATCGACGACGCCGTCGGCGGCTTCGCGCCCGAGGCCGTGATCAACTGCGCCGCCTGGTCCGACGTCGACGGCGCCGAGGACGACGAGCGCGGCGCGATGGCGCGTCAACGACGAGGGCGCGGCGCTGCTCGCCGCCGCCGCCGAGCGGGTCGGCGCCAAGGTCGTCTACCCGTCGAGCGACTACGTCTTCGACGGCACCAAGCGCCGAGCCCTACGTCGAGTCCGACCTGCCGGCGCCGATCGGCGCCTACGGCCGCAGCAAGCTCGGCGGCGAGACCTCGGTCGCGGTCGCCAACCCGCGCCACTTCATCGTCCGCTCCTCCTGGCTCTACGGGCACGGCGGCAAGAACTTCGTCGAGACGATGCTGCAGATCGGCGCCGAGCAGCCCGAGGTGCTCGTCGTCAGCCGACCAGCGCGGCTGCCCGACGAGCTGCGTCGATCTCGCCGACGGCGATGGTCGAGCTGATCGAGAGGCGAGGAGTACGGCATCCACCACATCGCCGGCAGCGGCAGCTGCACCTGGTTCGACTTCGCGCAGGAGATCTTCGACCAGGCCGGCTACGAGACCCGGGTGATGTCGACGACCACCGAGATGATGGCCCGCAAGGCGCCGCGGCCCGCCTACTCGGTCCTGCGTCAGCGAGCGCGCGAACCCGATCGTGCTGCCCGACTGGCAGGACTCGCTGCGCCGCTACCTGGCCGACCGGGAGCTGGAGGACGATGAAGCTGCTCGTCGCCGGCGGCGCCGGCTTCATCGGCTCGACCTACGTCCGCCGCCACCTCGCGCGAGCAACCCCGACGACGAGATCGTCGTCCTCGACAAGCTCACCTACGCCGGCCGCCGCGAGAACCTCGCCGGCGCCGATCCAGGAGCGGCTCGCGCTTCGTCGAGGCCGACATCGCCGATCGCGAGGCCGTCGCGCGCGGCGATCGCCGGCTGCGACGCGGTCGTCAACTTCGCCGCCGAGTCGCACGTCGACCGCTCGATCACCGACCCCGGCGCCTTCATCCAGACCGACGTCTTCGGCACCTACGTGCTGCTCGAGGCCGCCCGCGACGCCGGCATCCGCCACCTGCAGATCTCCACCGACGAGGTCTACGGCTCGATCGAGCGAGGGCAGCTTCACCGAGACCTCGCCGCTCGATCCCTCCTCGCCCTACTCGGCCTCGAAGGCCGGCGGCGATCTGATCGTCAGCGCCTTCCACCACACCTACGGCGCCGACGCGCTGATCACCCGCGCCTCCAACAACTACGGCCCCTACCAGCACCCCGAGAAGCTGATCCCGCTGATGCGTCCTCAACGCGCTCGCCGGCGACCCGCTGCCCGTCTACGGCGACGGCATGCAGGTCCGCAACTGGCTCTTCGTCGAGGACTTCGCCGCCGCGATCGACGTCGTGCTCGAGCGCGGCGAGGCCGGGCAGGTCTACAACGTCGGCGGCCCCGACGAGAAGCCGAACATCGAGGTCGTCAGGCGGATCCTCGAGCTCACCGGCCGCGACGAGTCGCTGATCAGCTACGTCGCCGACCGCCTCGGCCACGACCGCCGCTACTCGCTCTCGGCCGAGCGCACCGAGGGCCTCGGCTGGAAGGCCGCGGTCGGCTTCGACGAGGGCATCGAGCGGACCGTCGCCTGGTACCGCGACAACGAGGCCTGGTGGGGCCCGATCCGCTCCGGCGAGTACCGCGACTACTACGAGCAGCAGTACGGGACGCAAGCTCGGCGGCTGACCGTGCCCGACGCCGGATCGAGACCGCGCCTCGAGGGCCTCGTCGCGCTCGAGCCCACCGTGCACGGCGACCACCGCGGCTTCCTGCTCGAGACCTATCAGCGAGCCGGCCTGGCGCGAGCTCGGGATCGAGGGCCCGTTCGTGCAGGAGAACCACTCGCGCTCGACCCAGCGAGGGCACGCTGCGCGGCATCCACTTCCAGACCGCGCCCGGCCAGGGCAAGCTCGTCCGCTGCGTGCGCGGCGCGATCTTCGACGTCGCCGTCGATCTGCGCCGCGGCTCGCCCACCTACGGGCAGTGGGAGGGCCACGTGCTCGACGACGAGACCCACCGCCAGCTCTGGGTCCCGGTCGGCTTCGGCCACGGCTTCCAGGTGCTCAGCGAGGTCGCCGACGTCGCCTACAAGCTGACCTCGCTCTACGACCCCGAGACCGAGTCGCAGATCGCCTGGGACGACCCCGACGTCGGCATCGAGTGGCCGATCGCCGAGCCGGTGCTCTCCGAGCGCGACAAGCAGGCGCCGCGCCTCGCCGAGATCGGCCGACGCGCTGCCCGTTCGAGTACTGAGCTACCGGCGCCGGCCGCGTCCGGCCGGCGCGTAATATCGGTGGCTTGGCCACCGACGCCGAAAACGAGTGCCGAAATCCCTGATGTAGGAGCCCGCTCGCCGCGTTCAGCGCGCCGCACCCGCGACTGGTTCGAGCGCTCGTTCGAGGGCGCCGACGCCGGCCCAGGCGGCGGGCTGGCCGAAGATCGCCAGCGGCGCCAACACGCTGATCTGCGCGCCGACCGGCTCGGGCAAGACGCTGGCCGCGTTCCTCTGGGGGATCGACACGCCTCGCCGCGCCGCGCCCGAGCGAGCTCGGGCACCGGGCGTCGAAGATCGTCTACGTCTCGCCGCTGAAGGCGCTCTCCTACGACGTCGAGCGCAACCTGCGGGCGCCGCTGGCCGGGATCGGCGCCGAGGTCGCGGTCGGGCTGCGCACCGGCGACACGCCGCAGAAGGAGCGCCAGGCGATGCTGCGGACGCCGCCCGACATCCTGATCACGACGCCCGAGTCGCTGTATCTGATGATGACCTCGCAGGCGCGCAAGATCCTCACCGGGGTCGAGGCGCGTGATCGTCGACGAGATCCACGCCGTCGCCCCGACCAAGCGCGGCGCCCACATGGCGCTGACGCTCGAGCGGCTCGACCACCACGTCCAGCACCCCGAGGCACGGACGAGCAGCTCGAGCTCAGGCCGACGGCCGGACCTGCGAGGACTGCTGCCGCGCAAGCCGCTCCAGCGGATCGGGCTCTCGGCGACGCAGAAGCCGCTCGAGCGGATCGCCAAGTTCCTCGTCGGCCCGGGCAAGGAGTGCGAGATCGTCGACGCCGGGGTCCGCAAGGAGCTCGACCTCGAGATCGTCGTCCCGGTCGAGGACATGGCCGACCCGGGGTCGACGCGCGCCGGCGCCGATCGGCGCGCCCGACGGCGGCGGCCCGGCGGTCCGCCGGCCGGGGCCGACCGGATCGACCCGCAGCTCGCCGGCGAGCCCAACCACCGCTCGATCTGGCCGGCGATCTACCCGAAGCTGCTCGAGCTCGTCCAGCGAGCACACCTAGCACGATCATCTTCGTCAACAACCGCCGCGGCGCCGAGCGCCTCGCCAAGCGGCTGAACGAGATCAACGCCGAGCAGCGAGCTCGAGGCGGCGCGGCGAGTCCGCCGGACGCGCCGCCGCCGGACGTGCGCCTGATCCGAGATCGCCCGCGCCCACCACGGCTCGCTCGCCCACGAGGAGCGGACCAAGGTCGAGGAGCTGCTCAAGTCCGGGCAGCTCCCCTGCCTGGTCGCGACCTCCTCGCCTCGAGCTCGGCATCGACATGGGCGCCGTCGACCTCGTGATCCAGGTCGAGTCGCCGAAGTCGGTCGCCCGCGGCATCCAGCGGGTCGGCCGCGCCGGGCACGAGCTCGGCGCCGTCTCGAAGGGCCGGATCTTCCCCAAGTTCCGCTCCGACCTGCTCGAGTGCGCGGTCGTCGCCAAGAAGATGCGGGCGGGCGAGATCGAGGAGACGGTGATCCCGCGCAACCCGCTCGACGTGCTCGCCCAGCACCTCGTCTCGATGGTCGCCGACCGCGAGTGGGAGGTCGACGAGGTCGAGCGGATCGTCAAGGCCGCCGAGCCCTACGAGGAGCTCGGCCGCGAGCAGCTCGAGAACGTGCTCGACATGCTCGACGGCCGCTACCCGTCCGAGCGCTTCGCCGAGCTGCGGCCGCGGCTGGTCTGGGACCGGACCGCGGGCACGATCCGCGGCCGCAAGGGCGCCCGCCAGCTCGCCGTCACCAACGCCGGCACGATCCCCGACCGCGGCCTCTACGGCGTCCACCTGCCCGACGGCCGCCGGGTCGGCGAGCTCGACGAGGAGATGGTCTACGAGGCACGCCCGGGCCAGGTCTTCCTGCTCGGCGCCTCGACCTGGCGGATCGACGACATCACCCGCGACCGGGTGATCGTCACCCCGGCCCCCGGCGTCCCCGGCGCGGTCCCGTTCTGGCGCGGCGACGGCGTCGGCCGCACGGTCGAGCTCGGCCGGGCGATCGGCGAGTTCTCGCGCGAGGCGGTCTCCGCCGAGCCCAAGCGACCTCGCCCGCGACTACGACCTCGACGAGCTCGCGGCCGAGAACCTCGTCGCCTACCTGCGCGAGCAGCAGGCCGCGACCCGGGTCGTGCCCTCCGACGAGACGATCGTGATCGAGCGCTTCCGCGACGAGATCGGCGACTGGCGACTCTGCATCCTGAGCCCGTTCGGCGGCCGCGTCCACGCCGCCTGGGGGATGGCGCTCAGCGCCCGGATCCGCGACGAGCTCGAGCTCGAGGCGGACGCGATCTGGTCCGACGACGGGATCGTCATCCACCTCCCCGACGCCGACGAGGCGCCCTCGCCCGACCTCGTCACGCTCGAGCCGGACGAGGTCGAGGACCTGATCGTCGGCGAGCTCAGCGGCACGGCCCTGTTCGGCGCCCGCTTCCGCGAGGCGGCCGGCCGCTCGCTGCTGATCCCGCGCGCCTACCCGGGCAAGCGCACGCCGCTGTGGCAGCAGCGGCTCAAGGCGCAGTCGCTGCTCGAGGTCGCCAAGGACTTCCCCCGCTTCCCGGTCACGCTCGAGACCTACCGCGAGGTCCTGCGCGACGTCCTCGACCTGCCGGCGCTGACCGAGATCCTCCGCGACATCCGCTCGCGCCGGATCACGCTGGTCGAGGTCGAGACCCAGAGCGCCAGCCCGTTCGCCTCCTCGCTGCTGTTCGACTACGTCGCCACCTACATGTACGAGGGCGACACGCCGAACGCCGAGCGCCGCGCCGCGGCGCTCGCCCTCGACCGCGACCTGCTGCGCGAGCTGCTCGGCCAGGAGGAGCTGCGCGAGCTGATCGACCCGGCGGCGCTCGACGAGCTCGAGGACTCGCTGCAGCACCGGGCCGAGCGACGCCCGCGCCGCCGACCGCGACCACCTCGAGCAGATCCTGCGCCGGCTCGGCGACCTGACCGACGGAGGAGGCCGAGCAGCGGGTCGACGGAGGGCTACTCGGCCGCCTCGATGCTCGGCAAGCTCGAGACCGAGCGCCGCGCCGTCAAGGTCCGGATCGCCGGCGAGGAGCGCTGGATCGCCGCCCAGGACGGCGGCCTGTACCGCGACGCGCTCGGCGTGCCGGTGCCCTCGCGGCCTGCCCGAGGCCTTCCTCGAGCAGGTGCCCGAGCCGATGGTCGCGCTGATGCGGCGCTACGCGCGCACCCACGGGCCGTTCCCGACCGCGCAGCCGGCGCGCCGCTACGGGGTCGACGTCGAGCCGGCGCTGAAGCAGATGGAGCGGGCCGGCGATCTCGTCCGCGGCGAGCTGCTGCCCGGCGGCACCGAGCGCGAGTGGTGCGATCCCGACGTCCTGCGCCGCGTCCGCCGCGCCAGCCTCGCGGTGCTGCGCAAGGAGGTCGAGGCCGCCGACGTGCGCGAGCTCGCCCGCTTCCTGCCCTCCTGGCAGAACGTCGACGCGCACCGGCCCGCGGGCGCCGGCCCCGACCGCCTGCGCGAGGCGCTCGTGCCGCTGCAGGGCGTCGCGCTGACGCCCGGAGGTCTGGGAGCGCGACGTGCTGCCGCGCCGGCTCGGCGCCTACTCGCAGTCCTGGCTCGACCAGCTCACGACCGGCGGCGAGATCGTCTGGATCGGCGCCGGCCCGATCGGCCGCACCGGCCGCGTCGCGCTCTACTTCCGCGAGGACGTGCGCCTCGCCGGCCCGCCGCCGGCGAACGCGAAGCTCGAGCGGCCCGAGGGCGAGCTGCACGAGCGGATCCGCGAGCTGCTCGCCGAGCGGCCCGCTGCTTCTGGCTCGACATCGCCGGCCTGATCGCCGACGCCGAGCAGGAGGAGCTGCACGCGGCGCTCTGGGATCTGGCCTGGGCCGGCGAGGTGACCAACGACGCCTTCGCGCCGCTGCGGGCGCCGCGGCTGAAGGCGGCGGCGCGCTCGGAGAGCCGGCGCGCGCGCGCCGCTTCTCCTCCCGCCGCGCGAGCGCCGGCCAGGCGCGTGCAGGGCCGCTGGTCGCTGGTCTCCGAGCTGCTCGCGCGACGCGCCGCCGCCGGGCCCGCGGCTGGCGCGCGCAGGCCGAGCTGATGCTCGAGCGCTACGGGATCGTCACCCGCGAGACGGTGCTCGCCGAGGGCGTTCCCGGCGGCTTCACGACCCTCTACGGCGAGCTCTCCAACCTCGAGATCCTCGGCACCGCGCGCCGCGGCTACTTCGTCGAGGGCCTCGGCGGCGCCCAGTTCGCGCTCGCCGGCGCGGTCGAGCGGCTGCGCTCGCTGCCCCGCGAGGAGGGCGTCTTCACACGTGCTCGCCGCGACCGACCCGGCCCAGCCCTACGGCTCGCAGCTGGCCTGGCCGAAGCCGCCGCCGCGCGAGGGCGCAGCGACGAGCGACGGCGCGCGGCGGCCGCCGCCCGAGCCGCGTCGCCGGCGCCTACGTGCTGCTCCGCGACGGCGAGCCGGTGATCTACGTCGAGCGCGGCGGCAAGGGCATCCTGCTGCTCTGCCGCTCGATGGACGACGGAGCTCGCGCGCCGCGCTGGCGGCGCTCGAGCGAGGCCGCCGCCGAAGGCGTGATCCCGAAGCTCGGCGTCGAGAAGGTCGACGGCGAGCCGGTGCTCGGCTCCGGCTTCGAGGAGGCGCTGATCGAGGCCGGCTTCTCGCGCCAGCCGAAGCGGCTCGTCGCTGCTGGCTGAGCGGATCTCGCCCCCGGAAGGTCGTCCCCGGCCGTCGCCGGTGATGCGGCGGTGATCGGCGGCGGTGATCTAGCCCGACGACGGGTTAGGTCCGTCTGACCCTTGGTCGTGCCGGTGCGCGGCAGCGCGCCCCTACCATCGGAGCATGGGCGGGATGTCGAGGATGAGCAGGATTGCGTCGGTGCTGGGCTGCCTGGGCGCTGCGCTCGTCCTGCTCCTCGCCTTGGCCAGCTCAGCGCGCGCGTCGAAGGTCGTCTCCAAGCGGTCCACGTCCGCGAGCCGCTACACCTCTGCCGCGCTGCCGTCCGGGGGCGCGGTGTTCGCCTGGGTGGCGGCGCGGCCGCACGGGCACGGGGGTGGTCGGTCCAGGCTGCGGGCGCGCTTCGTCGATGCCCACGGCCGTCTCTCCAAGGTCCTGACGGTAGGCCGTAGCGAGAAGGGTCCGCACATCTGGAACAACATCTCCGTGCCGGGACTCGCCGTCGCCCCGAATGGGACCGTCGGCATCGGCTGGGCGGGCAGGAACGATCGGTCCATGCACCTCGCCCTCCTCAGGGACGAGCGGATCGTCACGCGGTCGGACATCCCGGTGCCCGAGGAGGCGATCCCCGGCCGCCCGATCCCATGTGCAACCGGCGACGGCGACTTCGACGTCTTCTGGCGGGACGCGGACCTGATCAACATCTACACGATCATGCACGCCCGGGTCGACGCGGTCGGCAACGTGGGTCCGGTCCAGCGGCTCGATCAAGGAGGCGTCTGGCCGGGCGAGGCGGCGCGCTCCGGCGAGCACAGCTGCACCTTCGCCTGGGACACCCTCGCGGGCTCCACGAGCTCGGTCAAGGCGGCGACGGTGCCGGAGAGTGGCGTCGCCGACGCCCCGGTGACGCTCGACCAGGCACCCCGGGGCGACTATGGCGGGGTTGGTCATGCTGTGGCCGCTGCCGCCGGGCAAAGAGCCCGCTTCGTATGGGATGCCCGCTCCGCCGACGCAACCGAGATCCGCACCGCCGCCGTCGACGGAGGCGGGGTGGCCACCTCGCCGAGCACGATTGCCGCCGAGTCCGGCTTCAGCGAGTCACTCTCGCTGACCGATCTCGGCGGCGAGCAGACTGCCCTCGCCTGGGTCCATACGCCTCCGCAAAGCGCGCTGTCCCGGGTCGAGGGGCGAGTGATCGGATCCGCCGGGGACGCCGGTCCGGTCGTCGCCATCTCGCGTTACGGCAACGTCACCAACTACCCGGGTTACGACGGCGGTCCATCGGTCGCGGCCGGTCGCCCGCGCATGGCCACCTGGACGAGCAGGAAGGGGAAGGTCCGCGTCGCCCGCTGGCACCGCCACGGTGCGGAGCTCGCCCAGCACCGCTTCGGCACGGGCAAGCGGCCCAGCGTGGTCGCGGATGCCGCTTCCGGCACCAACTACCTGGGCTGGCTTGAGCAAGTCCCGCGGCGCCACGGTCGGCCGCTGGGGAAGCTGCGGCTCGCAGTGCTCCACCGCCACGGCTGAGCCCGCTTGGCTCGCGGTCCTTAGTTGCAGTTCTTCAGCACGTTGCCTGGATCGGGGCCGCCGACACACTTGTTGTTGCCGTCGCCGCCGTTCAGGTGGTTGGCGCCGGCGCCGCCGAAGAGCGAGTCGTTGGCGCCCGCTCCGTGGATCGTGTCGTCGTCGCCGGCGCCACGCAGCTCGTCGGCGCCGTTGGCGCCCCTGATCAGGTCGGCGCCGCCCCGCCCTTGGCGACGTCCGCCTCCGTTGCCGGAGGCGAGCAGGTCGTCACCGGCGCCGCCCTGCAGCAGGTCGGCCGCGTTGCGGCCCCGCAGCTCGTCGTCGCCGGCGCGGCCGATCAGCGTGTCGGTGCCCGCGCCACCGCCGAGCAGGTCGTCGCCGGCGAGGCCGTCGAGCGTGTCGGCGCCCTCGTTGCCGATCAGCGAGTCGTCGCCGTCGCCGCCCCGCATGGTGTCCTTGCCCGCGCCGCCGTAGACCGCGTCGTCGCCGTTGCCGGCGTTGATCTGATCGTCGCCGCCGAGGCCGCAGACGACGTCGTCGCCGCCCAGCGAGGAGATCTCGTCCGGCCCGCCCGTGCCGACGATCACGTCCGGCCCGCTCGTGCCCGTAGTCGGCACGCCGGGTAGCGCATCGATCGTCGCCGGGACGCCGTTGCAACTGCCGCTCACGTCGACGCTCGACGGAGCCGATGTCGGTTCCGCCGTTGGCGGTGCGCGGCTTGCCGCGCTGGTCGACGCGAGGCCGTTCGCCGCTGCCCGCGTTGATCGCGGGTGAGCTCGAGCGTCGGCATCTGCGTCAGCGTCGGGCCGCCGTTGTCCGCGAGCGTTCCCAGCCCGGGCGACGTGTTGAAGATGTTCGAACCGCCGGGTCGCTGATCACCGGTGCGCTGCCCTTGTTCTGGATCAGGCTGTTGCCGGCCGTGAACCCGAACGCTGGCGCCGACGTGCTCCTCGGCGAGGTCGTTCGGCGACCCACCCGCCGAGTTGCCGGCGACGATCGTGCTCGAGATCGCGCGCGGGGCGATGTCGTAGCTGCCGCCGCCGTCGTTGCCGTAGGTGAAGACGCCGCCACCCGCCGTTGGTCGCCGTGTTCGCGGTGATCGTCGAGTTCGAGATCGTCGACTTGGTACGGGCCGCCGAGGTAGACGCCGCCGCCGTAGCCGGTCGGATCCCGGCGCTCCGGAGACCTCCTTCGCGTGGTTGCCGTAGATCGGTCGAGTTCGAGATGTCCGCTCCATAGCGAGCCGTAGCACGGGACAGGTGTACGCGAGGACGCCGCCGATGCCGCCGGTGTTGCCGCTGATCGTCGAGCGGGAGATGGTCGCCTTGCCGAGCGCGTCGATGCCGCCCGCAGCCCGAGGCCGAGGTGTTGCCCGAGACGGTCGTGTTGGTCATGTTCAGCCCGAGCGCGTACTTGGCGCGGGAGTCGATGCCGCCGGCGCCCGGGCCCGCCGACTTGTTGCCCGTGATCTGCGAGCCGTTGATCGGTGATCCGGCCGATCGTAGCCAGCCCGCCGCCTCGGCGGCGTACACCTGGTAGCGGAGCGGTGTTGCCGCTGATCTCGGTGTTCGAGATCGTCGCCGCGCGGGCGTAGACGTTGAGCAGTGCGAGCCCGCCGCCCGCCGTCGGGTACGTGGTAGCTGCCGATCGGACGCCGGTCGCGGTGTTGCCGGTGATCGTCGAGTTCGTGATCGTCGTTCGGCCGCCGGACGGGCTGTAGTTGAAGATCATCGCGCCGCCGCCGACGCCACCGGTCTGGTTGCCGCTGATCGTCACGCCGTCGAGGCTTGCCGTCGCCGACGATGAAGGCACCACCGCCGTACTTGAGGGACTGGTTGTCGGTGATCACCATGTCGCTGAGCGTGACGTCGCCGATCGCGTACAGGCCGGCACCCGCGTAGCTGCTGTAGCCGTCCTCGAGCGTCAGGCCCGAGATCTCGAGCGCGCCGTCGCCGCCCCGCTCCGAGGACTCGGCGTCGTCCCGCCGCCGGAGACGGCGAGCTGTGAGGCGCCGAGCCCGTCGATCGAGAGGTCGCCATAGCCCGCACCGGTGTAGGCGAGAAGCTGCGAGTTGAGCGTGATCGTGTCGCCCGAGAGGCTGGCGGCGAAGACGATCGTGTCGTCCGAGGGAGCGGTGTTCGCCTGGTCGATCGCATCGCGGAGCGTGCCGGCGCCGCTGTCGCCGGGGTCAGTGACGGTGAACTGGGCAGCCTCAGCGCCAGGCGCGGCTATCGCCAGCGCTGCGACGGCACTGCCGGCTGCGACCACCGCGCGGCCACGACGATCCAGACGCGCTCGCTCCCGCTGCCGACGACGGCGGATTGCTCTTGCGGACATTCCTCTCCCCTGTTCTCGGTGCCCCTCTGCCTGCACCCTAGCGCTGCCGGGGCAAAGGGGGAAGGAACGCGCAATGCGCTCAGTCGGAGACGGTGAGCTCGCCCTCCACCGGCATGTCACGGAGCAGCTGGACGAAGGCGACGGCGCCGAACGCCAGCGGCAGCCAGAAGAGGATCACGCGGTACGCCAGCACCGCTGCCGCGGTCACGGCGGCGGGCACGCCGTAGACGACGAGGGTGCCGATCAGCCCACCGTCGATGCCGCCGACTCCGCCCGGGATCGGCAGCAGGCCGCCCATCTGACCGATCAGATAGCCGAGCAGGACGACGATCAGCGCCGGCTCGAAACCGAAGGCCGCGAAGGTCGCGAAGAGCACGGCGTTGTCGAAGAGCCAGTAGCCGATCGCGCCGGCGATCACCCGCGGATCGCCACGCCGGACGACGATGCCCGCCTCGCGGGTTCCGGTGACGAGGGCGTCGCGGGCAAGCAGCGTCCACCGCGTCGCTCTCGAGTCACCCTCGGTGGGCTCCCTGCCGGGACCGAGCCGCGGGACGAGCACGACGACGCCGATCAGCAGGGCGGCGAGGGCCGCGGGCAGGATCGTCAGCAACGGCGAGAGCTCGGGGCCGACCCCGAGGAAGGCAACGACGCCGATCACCGCGACGGCGACGAAGTTGACGCTGCTCTTGATCAAGAAGAAGGCGACCGACCGGCGCGCGATGTGCTCGTTGCTCATCCCGCCCTCGTGCAAGACCCAGGCGCCGAGCGCGAGGCCGCCGAGGCCGCTGGCGGGCACGATCGAGCCCATGGCGAGCTCCGAGCCGGCGATCTGCCAAGAGCGCCGCAGGGACATTCCGCGGCAGAAGATCGGCGCGAACATGAGCACGTAGGAGCCGAAGGAGAGCGCTTCGAAGAGCACCGCCAGAGCGAGCCAGCCGGGCTTGGCGTCCGCGATCCGGTCACGGACCTCGCCGAGGCCCGGCGCGAGCAGGGCGACGAGGACGAGGAGGCCGATCAACGCAGCGGTACGCAACAGCCCTTTGGTCAGGGCCTGTCTCGAAAACTGACTCGGGACGGAGGACGAGCCTGATCGCTCGGTGGGGGAAGCCGTTGCGATTCACCTATCTTTGCAGACGCAATGACCTTCGCCAAACGGTCGGCGGGCGGTCAGCTGTACCTGTCCCAGTGCTTCAGCGAGGGCTCGGGATCGACGGGAGTGCCGTGTTCGTGCAGCTCGAAGTGCAGGTGGCACGGGGTCCCGGCGGCGTTGCCGGTCTGCCCGACGCGGCCAACCGTCCGTCCTGTCTTGACGTGCCCGCCCTCATGTAGAGACGTCGGCTCGACCATGTGCGCGTAGAAGTAGGACTCGCCGGTCTTGCGGCCGTTGATCAGCACGTAGTTTCCGTACAGGCGCGGGTCGTAGCCGACCTTCGCGACCTTGCCGCCGCGGGCGGCAACAAGTCGCGTTCCGCAGTTTGCGGTGATGTCGAAACCCTCGTGCACGCGCCCGCCGTTGCGCGGGGCGCCGAACTCGCCGACCGCCCCGCGGGTCCCGTGCGGACCGTCGACCGGGAAGACGTGGCCGTGCAGCTCGAAGGAGCCGGCGAAGCGCGCAGGACGCCCCTTGGCCGCGACGCGGAACTCATAGCGGCCGTCCTTCGCCGCCCGGCCGCGGCGGTCGACCCCGTTCCAGCGCCGCTTGAGCTTCGTTCGCGGCTTGACGCGGTCGAGCTTCCACTCGGCGACGGTCCTCTCGTGGCGCGAGTCGACGACCGTGATCTCGAGGTCCGTCGCCCGGTTCGCCGTGAAGGAGAAGCGCAGGGTCGGCTTTCGCTTCGCGGCAAACAGTGCGTGTCGGGGATGGACCTTCGCGTGCCGCAGGTGGAAGGCCAGGTGTCCGCCGCCGGCGGGCGGGGCAGCTCCGGCTCCCGCAGCGACGAGCAGGAATGCCGCAAGCAGCAGTGCCGCGAGGAGCGGACCGCCCGTGCGGGCCCCGGCGGCGCTCATCTCGACGGTGGCCGCGGCGGCACGCGCGCGCCGTCGAACCAGAAGACCCGGAGGTGCGCGCCGGCTGGCGTGACGCCGATGAAGACGAACTCGTTGTATGGCCAGATCGCCTGCGGGAAGCGCTGCTCGATCAGCATGTTCTCGACTTCGACGACCGCCCCGGGCACGTCCGGCCTGCGTCCCGACTCGAACTCGTCGATCGCGTAGAGCCGTACGGCGAGCAGCAGGTTCGAGGCGAGGTTCCCGGCCCTGTGGTCGTCCGCGACGAACGCGCGGATGTGCCACATCGGCAGGCCGAGCTGCGGGCTGACCGTGACGTAGGCGGTCGAGATCCCGCAGAGCTCGCCCTCGGCGTCGGTCGCGACGCGGACGACCTCGGGGAGCCGCCGCCTCGCCTCCTCCTCGTCGAGCCCCGCCTGCGTCATCCACATCTCGATGACGGCGTCCTCCGACGCGGGCGAATCGGCGAGCGACCCGATTTCGTATTCGCGCTTGAGCTCGTACTCGCTCACAGGATCTTCGCCCCTTCGAAGTAGCGGACCCGCAACTGCTCTCCCGCGGTCGTCCAACCCGCGAACAGCAGCTTCGACTCGGGCCACACCGCTTCGTCGCGGGTTGCGATCACCCCTGGATCGGCGAGCGCGAAACAGACGCCGAGCGGCGACTCCCCGGCCGCCGCTCGCGCCTCGAGGACGTCCCAGGCGCAAAGCAGGATCGATTCGAGCGCCTCGCGCGCATGGCTGCTCGGAGTGAAACAGCGCAGCAACCAGAAGCGCCGACCTCCGACCTCCGGCATGGCCTGGGCAAGCGCCCCGCTCGATGCAGCGACGTTGCCGTCGGCGTCGCGGAGCAGGCAGACGACATGTGGCAGCCGGGCGAGCGCCGCCTCGCCTTCGATCGCGCCGTTCAACGCCCAGAAGCCGAGCAGCGCAGCGGCCGTGTCGCTGCCCTCGGCGACCCCGTCGGGCAGCGGCTCGAGCTTGTATCCGGCTGGCAGGGTCATCGAGATCGGTGCGACCGGTGGCCGCGCCGCGAGGCTACTCCAGCAACGTGGTTGACACCGTTTCGCTCGGTGCCTCCTAACCTCGATCCGATGCCCGAGGGCGACACCATCCACCGGATCGCGAGGCGGATCGACGCGGCGCTCGCTCACAGGCCGCTGGAGCGCGCCGAGGCGCCCAATGCCCGCTCGCCCCTCCACGGCCGCGCCGCCGCTCTCGCGGGGCGAGCGGTGGAGCGCAGCCGAGGCGCGCGGCAAGCACCTCCTGCTGCACCTCGACGACGGCAACGTGATCCACAGCCACCTCGGCATGAACGGGCGCTGGCGCCTCACCGCGGACGGCCCGACTGCCCGGCGGCAAGCCCTGGCTCGTGCTCGCGGCCGGCCCCGCGGTCGCCACGCTCAGCGGCGGCAAGCTGCTGCGCCTGGTCAGCGAGGCCCGGGTCCGCAGCGACCCGGCGCTGGCCCAGCTCGGCCCCGACCCGCTTGCGGCGGGCTTCGACGAGGCTGCGGCGGCCGCGCGGCTCGCCCGCTGGGAGCCGACGGAGCGGGTCGGCGCGGCGCTGCTCGACCAGCGCCTGATCGCCGGGATCGGCAACGTGATCCGGATCGAGGCGCTGTGGCAGGCGCGCGTCAGCCCCTGGCGCCGGATCGGCGCGCTCGAGGCGGCCGAGGCGGCCGAGGTCGTCTCGGGCCAGCCGCGTGGATCATGGAGACCGCGGTCCGCGAGGGCCGCCGCCCGAAGCAGATCTACGGTGCCCTCGCCCGCCGTCCCTGCCCGCGCTGCGGCGGCCGCGATCGAGAGCCGGGGGCAGGGCGACGACAACCGCATCACCTACTGGTGCGAGGGCTGCCAGCGCTAGCGAAACCGACGCCGGCACGAAGGCCGCGACGACCGTCGGGGTCGAACTGGGCGCCGCTGTGGCGGGCGAGCTCGGCCAGCGCCTCCTCCCGCGGCATCGCCTGCCGGTAGGGGCGGTCGGAGGTCATCGCATGGAAGCCGTCGACGACGAGGATGATCCTCGCCCCGAGCGGAATCGCCTCGCCGGCCAGCCCGTCGGGGTAGCCGCTGCCGTCGAAGCGCTCGTGGTCGTGGCGGACCATTCGCTTGACGTCCTCGGAGAGGTAACGGAATCGGATCGATGATCTGCGGCGCCGATCTCAGGGTGGCGCATCATCACCTCTCGCTCTCCCGGGTCGAGCGGGCCCGGCTTGTTGAGGATCGCGTCGGGGATCGCGATCTTGCCGATGTCGTGGAAGATCGCCCCATAGCGGAGGTCCTCAAGCTCGACCTCGCCGAGCCCCATCTCGCGCCCGACGGCGACGGCCAGGTCGGCGACCTCGCTCGCGTGGTTGGCGGTGTAGTTGTCCTTCGCCTCGAGCGCGTTGGCGAGCGCCTCGGCGGTGCCGACGAAGCGACGCCTTGAGCCGCCCGATGAGCTCGCTCGCGCTCGCTCGTGCGCCCAGAGCCGCTCCAGCGTCTGCGCCGGTGCTGATCGCGACCGACTCGATCAGGGCCACCTCCGGCTCGTCGAACGCGCTGCGCGTACAGCCGGGCGGCGCCGATCACGACCTGGCGACCGCCGGCGCCGTGGCGCGGCAGCAGAAGAGCGACTGCGCGCCCGCCCACCCCGAGCAGGTCCGAGCCGCGCTCGCCGACTGCTCGCGACGAAGCCGCGGCGTGGGCGAGCTCCGGCGAGCGCAGGATCGCCGGCGCCGCCTCGCTGTCGGCGACCCCGACGAGCCCGATGCAGCGCGCCGCGGCCGTCGCTCGGCGACCTCGGCGACGAGCCCGATCTCGGCGTCGTAGACCTCGCACAGCTCCTCGGCGAAGCAGCCGCCCGAGATCCGCCTCGCTCTCCGGCGCCGCGAGAGCAGCGAGATGATCTCGGCCCGTCGCAGCGCCTCGACGAAGCGCCGTCGCATCAGCCGCAGCTCCTCGTCGCCGTCGGGGCCCAGCGGGCGATCTTCACCCGGAGGCCCGGCGGGCTCAGGCGAAGGCTGCGACCACGACGGCATGGTTGCGGTCCCCCTTCGCTCCGCCGTAGCCGGTAGATCTCGCCGTGGCTGAACATGCCGGCGAGCGGCGGCGGATCGCGCGCCGAACCCGGCGAGCTGATCCCTCGACCTCGATGCTCGAGCGAATCGGCGACGGCGCGCTTGCGGCCGGCGCAGTCGAAGACAGCGCCGCCCGGGGTGGCTCCACCGAGGCGCGCAAGCGCGTTGCGGACCGCGCGGCCGGAGGCGGCGACGATGTCGCCCGGGATCTGCTGGGTGAACTCGACGCGGCGTCGGCGGGGATGTGGGTGGCGCACTCGAGCCCGCCCTCCGGGCCGCGCCCGAGCACGTGCCGCAGCCGCGACGACGCCGTTCAGCTCGGGTTGGGCGAGGGGGTGGGTAACGGCGAGCGCCCGGAACTCCTCGCTGCCGAGCTCGACGCCGGCGTAGCCGAGCCGCTCGAGGTAGACGTCCGACGGCGGGCCGCCCGTCGAGCTCGAACAGGAAGCCGCCCCTCGCTGCGCGTCGCGATCGCCGGCGCGCCACGGCTGCGGCAGCCGTGAGCGTGGCCGACGCCGGCCGGCGCGCTCGCCTCCGATCGCGACGGCGACGACCGCGTCGCGCATGGGCCGCGTGCGCCGAGGATCTGCGCGGGTTCGGTCGCCGCCGGCGCCGCCGCCGACGAGCGGGACGCTCGGCCCGGCCGCCGCGTAGGCGCCGGCGACCGCCTCGGCCTGATCGCCGGAGCGCGTGTCGAGGAAGAGCGCGACCGTCGCTCGAGCGCCGGCATCCGACGGCGCCGAGCGCCTCGGCGGTCGCCGCCGCCGCGGCGCTCCGCAGGTCGCGTGCCGCGCCTCGGTCGCGAGCCCGAGCCCGACGCGGGTCCCGGCGCGAACGCGAGCGCCGACGCGCCGTGGTCGATGGCCCCGCCGGCGCCGATCGCCCCGCTTGCCGGTCATTCCGGCGACCGGCAGCTCCCGCCGGCCGCTGCGACGCCGCTGCCGCGGCCGCCTCGGCGTCGAGCCCGCTCGGGAAGAGCAGGACGAGCGCCGCCTTGCCGCCGACCCCGGCCAGCGCACGCTCCGGCCGCCGCGCGCGGGCGGCGTCGTCGCCCGGGCCGTCGCCGGCGCTGCGGCGAGCGTCGGCGCTGGTCTGGATCGTCATCGAGTCCTCCATCGCACGCGTCGAGGATACGTGCGCAACCGGCCTCTCCAGCCCGCCATTCCGCTGGCCGCGTCGCCGTCGCCGAGCGCGCGATAATCAGCGCCGGATGAGAGAGGCCGACTCAGCCGATGCGATCGAGCTGCTGCGCCGCGTGCCCGCTGCTCTCGGGCCTCTCCGAGGGCGAGCTCGAGCGGATCGCTCAGGTGGCGGTGCCCGATCGTTCCCGAAGGGCGCCCGGGTCTTCCACGAGGGCGATCGAGAGCGACGCCTGCTACATCATCCGCAGCGGCGAGGTCCGGGTCACCCGCGAGCACTCCGACGGCCGCGCGATCGCCCTGGCCACGCTCGGTCCGGGCGAGATCGTCGGCGAGCTGGCGATGCTCGACGGCGAGGTCCGCTCGGCCTCGGTCGAGGCGCTCAGCGACGTCGAGCTGCTCGCGATCGCGGCGCGCGACATGCGCGGGCTGCTCGAGCGCAACCCGCGAGATCACCGCGAAGCTCGTCGTCGCGCTGACCCAGCGCGTCCGCGAGACCAACGAGCGGGTCGCGCGCCAGTCCTTTCAGACGGTTCCAAGCCGCGTCGCCGGTGTGCTCTCCCAGCTCGTCGCCGAGGCCGGCAGCGACGGCGAGCGGTGCCCGCGACGGAGTCACGATCCGCATGAACCAGGCCGACCTCGCCCAGCTCGCCGGCACCTCGCGCGAGAGCGTCAGCCGCTTCCTCGCCGTGCTCGAGCGAGCGGGCGTCGTCCGGGTCGGCCGCGGCCGGGTGACCGTGCTCGAGCCCCAGCGGCTCCGCTCCTACATCTTCTGAGCCGGTGGCCGACGGACCCGCGCCAGCGAGCGGGCGGCGATGGTCGCCACGCAGCTCGCGCGGCCGGGGGATCACCGACGAGCGGGTGCTCGCGGCGATGGGCGCGGTGCCGCGCGAGCGCTTCGTGCCCGGCGGATCGCGCCGACAGGCCTACGCCGACCGCGCCGCTCTCGCTCGACGCCGGGCAGACGATCTCGCAGCCCTGGATCGTCGCCGCGATCTGCCAGGCGCTCGCAGCTCGAGCCGGGTGACCGAGTGCTCGAGATCGGCACCGGCAGCGGCTACTCGGCCGCGGTTCTCGCGCGGCTCGCCGCCCGGGTGGTCTCGATCGAGCGCATCGCGGAGCTCGCCGAGCTCGCCCGGGCCAACCTCGCTCGGCGCCGGGGTCGAGCGCGTCGAGGTCCGGATCTGCGCCGACGGCAGCGCTCGGCGCTGCCCGATCGGGCGCCGTTCGACGCGATCGCGGTTCACGCCGCGGTCCCCGGCCGAGCCCGAGGCGCTGCTCGCGCAGCTCGCGCCCGGCGGCCGGCTCGTCGCCCCGCTCGTCGCCGGTGACGGCGAGGAGCTGCTGACGCGCTTCCGCCCGCTGCCGCAGCCGAGCGCCGAGCGGGTCGAGCTGCTCTCGGCGAGCCGCTCGCCGCCCTGCCGGTTCGTGCCGCTGATCGGCGCGGCGGGCTACCCGAGCGGGGGAAGCCGCCGAGCTGAGCGCCGACTCCGCGAGCCGCAGCGGCGCCGGATCAGGCTAGGCTCCGCTCGCCGATGGCCAGCGCTCTCTACGTCCTCAACTTCTACTCGCCGATCTTCGCCGACCAGCTCAAGCGCGGTCGCAAGACGGCGACGATCCGGCTCGGCGACAAGATCCGCAAGTACGAGCGCGGTCAGGTCGTCTGGGTCACGGTCGGCAACCGCCACGGCCCGCGGGAGAAGATCTTCGCCGCGGTCATCGACGACGTCGAGGTGAAGCGCGATCAGCGAGCTGAGCCCGCGCGACATCGAGCACGACAACCCGGAGTTCCGCCGGGTCGAGGAGTCGGTCGGCTTCCTCGAGAAGATCTACGACCGCGAGATCTCCGAGGACGACCTCGTCACCGTGATCCGCTTCTCGCAGATCGTCGAGCGCCCGGTCGGCTCGTTCGGCAACGGCGAGCCCCCCTCGCCGAACTGAGCCGGCCGGGCCGGATGCCAGGCGCGCACTACAGCTTCCTCACGACCTGGCTGCTCGAGAGCCGAGCGCGAGCCGCGTCTTCGAGGCGATCTGGGAGTCCGAGCGCTGGCCCGAGTGGTGGCCGGGGGTGATCGCGGCGGTCGAGACCGAGCCCGGCGGCCGGGCAGGACGGCATCGGCCGCCGCGGCCGCTACGAGTGGCGCAGCCGGATCCCCTACCCGGTCCGCTTCGAGGTCGTCGTCGACCCGGGTCGCAGCGCCCCGCGCTGCTCGAGGGCGGGCCAGCGGCGAGCTCGAGGGGACGGCCGCTGGCGCCTGTTCGAGCAGGCGGGGGTGACCGCCGATGGTCTACGAGTGGGACGTGCGGACGACGCAAGCGCTGGATGAACCTGCTCGGCCCCGTCGCCGGCCCGGTCTTCCGCTGGAACCACGACTGGATCATGCGCGCGGGGCGCGAGGGCTCGCCGACGCGGCTCGGCGTCCGCCTGCTGGCGGCCGGCTGAGCCGTGGCCTAGCCGCCGCCCTCGGTGCCGCCCACCGCGGTGATCTGCAGCCGGGCCCAGCTCGCGGTCGGCGTCGCTGTGCGAAGCCCGCCTCGATCGAGGCCGTCGAGCAGGCGGAGCTGTTGCTCGACGGCGGCTCGGCGGCACTCGGGCAGCCGCGGCTGCAGAGTCTCCAGCAGTGCGTGCAGTCGCCGGCTGACCTGCAGCGAGCCCTCGCCGTAGATCCGGATCTCGTCGATGGCCAGGTGCACGTAGTCGTCCCAGGAATGAACCGGGACCAGCGACCCGCACGCCCCGTCGTCGCCGCGCAGGACGCCCGAGTAGAGGCGCGGCGCGCCGAGCCGCAGCAGGGCGTCGTGGATCTGATCGAGCGCCTGGACCGCGGTGGTCGGGTCGTTGACCCCGGGCGAGAGGCCGCGCGCCGCGATGTCGACGAGCTGGCGCAGGCCGAAGGCGGCGTCCTGGTCGAACGTGCGCTCGCTCGCCGTGGCGATCAGGTTGCGGGCGTCCTCGTCGCCGATCTCGGCATCGCTCCCGTGCAGGCCAGGGCGGGGGCGCCGCCGGGCAGGAAGTCGCCCGGCCTGGGCGCGTAGCTCGAGGATCGTCCTCGCGTTCGGTAGCGAGCCGGACCGCAGGCCGTCGAGATCGATCGCGGTCGAGCGCGCCCGGAGCTCCCGTCCAGGGCAGACCGGACCCGTGGCGGCGTCCCTCGATCTCGGCCCAGCCACGCTCGCCGCTCGCCCTCCTCGTCGCCGGGGTCGCCGGGTCGGGTCGCGCGAATCGATGCGATCTCCTCGCGGGTCGAATCGCCCGCCCGCTCGATGATGTTGGCGACGCGCAGCGACTGGGCGATCGAGCTGACGTAGTAGACGAAGACCAGCACCGACGACGATCGCGAGGACGATCGCGATCGTCACCGAGAACTCGGGCACGTTGTCGGGCGAGACCTCGCGCAGGACCAGCACGGCGTAGGTGAACGTGGCGACGAACAGCGCCAGTGCGAGCTTGCTCGAGCGCGGCGATGAGGAAGTAGCGCAGCAGCCGCGGCGAGAAGTCGCTGGCGAGCTGCAGCGCGATCACCGTCAGCGTGAAGACCAGCGCCAGGAAGGTCAGCATCG
Source organism: uncultured Solirubrobacterales bacterium (assembly GCA_963774395.1). Taxonomy (GTDB): domain Bacteria; phylum Actinomycetota; class Thermoleophilia; order Solirubrobacterales; family 70-9; genus CAXMST01. Next base: position 678,072 of record CAVZET010000005.1, read on the forward strand.
AGGCGGCGATCGTGCCGAGGATCGAGCGGGCGGAGTCGGCGCCGCCGTCGAACCCGATCACGGCGCTGGTCCCGACCGCGACGCCGTCGTCGAGCTGGAGCGTCAGAACGCGTCAGCGCCATCGCCAGGAGCCGAGCCCCACGCGCCGGCGCCAGCCAGAGGGTCTCCCGGAGGCGGTCGCTCGAGCAGGCGCAGTCGGGCTCGCACCACCGCGCATGCGTCGGGCACTCGCCGGACGGTCTGCGGGAACGGATCTGAGGCGTTCACACTGAGATCACTTGACCGCCGGCGGCGCGCTATATTGCGCCTCGCGGAGCTTGGCACTCTCCACCCGAGAGTGCCAAAGCGCGCTCCAGGACCCGCATCCGAAGCCGCAGCGCGACGCGACTTACACATGCAACCACACAGACTCCACGGAGGTACGAAACGAAATGAAGCTCAAGCCCCTCGGCGACCGCCTGATCGTCCGGGCGCTCGACGAGGAGGAGACGACCGCCAGCGGCATCGTCCTCCCCGACACCGCCAAGGAGAAGCCCCAGAAGGGCGAGGTGCTCGCCGTCGGTGACGGCGCCCGAACGAGACGACGGGCGAGCGCGTTGCGCTCGACGTCGCCGAGGGCGACACCGTCCTCTACAGCAAGTACGGCGGCACCGAGGTCAAGGTCGACGGCGAGGACCTGCTGGTCCTGCGCGAGTCCGACGTCCTGGCCAAGGTCGAGTAGCGGCCTGCCGCATCCACGAACCACTGAACCAACTGACTCAGGAGGAATTAGAGATATGGCTCACAAGGAGCTGAAGTACGGCGCCGAGGCGCGCGCGCGCGCTGCAGGACGGCGTCGACGCCGTCGCCAACGCAGTCAAGGTCACGCTCGGCCCGAAGGGCCGCTACGTCGTCCTCGACAAGAAGTTCGGCGCGCCGACGATCACCAACGACGGCGTCACGATCGCCCGCGAGATCGAGATCGAGGACGTCTTCGCGAACCAGGGCGCCCAGCTCGTCCGCGAGGTCGCCACGGCGACCAACGACGTCGCCGGCGACGGCACGACGACGGCGACGCTGCTCGCGCAGACGATCGTCCACGCGGGCCTCAAGAACGTCGCCGCCGGGGCCAACCCGCTGGCGCTGCGCAAGGGCATCGAGACCGCCGTCAACCAGGTCGTCGAGAACCTGCGCGAGAAGCAGTCGAAGGAGGTCGGAGGCAAGGAGCAGATCGCCAAGGTCGCTTCGATCTCGGCCGCCGACGAGGAGATCGGCGACATGATCGCCGACGCGATCGAGAAGGTCGGCAAGGACGGCGTCGTCAACGTCGAAGAGGGCCAGACGTTCGGCATGGAGCTCGAGTTCACCGAGGGCATGCAGTTCGACAAGGGCTACATCTCGCCCTACATGGTCACCGACCAGGACCGGATGGAGGCGGTCCTCGAGGACCCCTACATCCTGATCGCCAACCAGAAGATCGGCAACGTGCGCGACATGCTGCCGGTCCTCGAGCAGGTGATGCAGGGCGGCAAGCCGCTCGTCATCGTCGCCGAGGACCTCGAGGGCGAGGCGCTGGCGACCCTGGTCGTCAACAAGCTCCGCGGCACCTTCACCGGTGTCGCGGTCAAGGCGCCCGGCTTCGGCGATCGCCGCAAGCGGATGCTCGAGGACATCGCGATCCTCACCGGCGGCGAGGTGATCACCGAGGAGATGGGCCTGAAGCTGGAGAACACCCAGCTCAGCCAGCTCGGCAAGGCCCGCCGCGTCGTCGTCGGCAAGGACGACACGACGATCATCGACGGTGCCGGCGAGAAGGCGCAGATCGAGGGCCGGATCAACCAGATCCGCTCCGAGATCGAGAACACCGACTCCGACTTCGACCGGGAGAAGCTCCAGGAGCGCCTGGCGAAGCTGGCCGGCGGCGTCGCCGTCGTCAAGGTCGGCGCTGCCACCGAGACCGAGATGAAGGAGAAGAAGCACCGCGTCGAGGACGCGCTGCAGGCCACCCGGGCCGCCCTCGAGGAGGGCATCGTCCCCGGCGGTGGCGTCGCTCTCCTCAACGCCCAGGACGCGGTCGACGCCGACGGGCCTGGACGGCCGACGAGGCGACCGGCGTGGAGATCATCCGCAAGGCGCTCGAGGAGCCGATCCGCCAGATCGCGGAGAACTCCGGGATTCGAGGGCTCGGTCGTCGTCAACAAGGTCCGCGACATGAAGGCCGGCGAGGGCCTCAACGCGGGCACCGGCGAGTACGGCGACCTGATCGCCGACGGCGTCATCGACCCGACGATGGTCACCCGCTCTGCGCTGCAGAACGCGGCCTCGATCGCCAAGAACATCCTGACGACCGAGTGCATCGTCGCCGAGCCGCCGGAGCCCGAGGGCGCCGGCATGCCCGGTGGCGGTGGCATGCCCGACATGGGCGGGATGATGTAATTCGCCCGACAGGCGACGTGCCCGCGCTCGCTCAGCTGAGCGAGCGGGCCCTTCGGAGGGCCCGGGAGCGATCCCGGGCCCTTCTGCGTCGGGCGCTCAGCGCCCGCCGAGCACGTGCGGCCATCGGCTGCGGCTCGACGCCGAGGGCGCGGATGTCGGCGATGCCCGCGCGCGGCGACCATCGGGACCTCCATCAGCTCCGCCTCCTCCCAGGTCGCGAAGGCGCGCTCGCCGACCAGCCGCCGCAGCCAGAGCAGGCCGGCGCGGACGATCGGCAGCGGCACGTGCACGAGCGGCCGCGGGCGGCCCGTCGAGCTCGCGCGATCAGCGCGGGCGATCTCGTCGTAGGTGAGCCGCTGCGGCCCGGCGAGCTCGTAGCGGCCGGGCTCGGCCGTCGATCGCCGCGATCGTCGCCCGCGCGACGTCGCGCGCCCAGACCGGCTCGAAGGCCGCGCTGCCCGCAGCCCGAGATCGGCACGATCGGCAGCAGCGCGAGGCGCCGCATCATCGTCACCCAGGGGTCGTCGCGGTCGTAGACGATCGAGGGGGCGAGGACCGTGGTCTCGATCTCGGCCGCCTCGACGATGTCCTCGGCGAGCGCCTTCGAGCGGAAGAAGCGCGTCCGCTGGTGCAGGCTGGCGCCGATCGCGCTGAAGAAGACGAAGCGCCGCACGCCGGCGCCCTCGGCCGCCCGCAGCAGGCGGTAGGTGCCGAGCGCGTTGATCTCCTCGAGCCGCTTCGGCGGCTGGTCGCGGATCGCGGCGGCGAGGTGGATGACCGTGTCGGCGCCCGCGCACCGCGTGGCGCAGGCCGCGCGGGTCGCCGAGGTCGGCGAGCGAGAGCTGGACGCGGACGCGGTTCGGTCCCGAGCCGCTTGGGATCGCGGACCAGGCAGCGGACCTCCTCGCCCGTCGGCGAGCAGCTGCGCCAAGCAGCGCCGAGCCCACCACCCCGGTTGCGCCGGTGAGCAGGATCACGGCGCCCAACCCTACCCGTCCGCGCCGGCGGCTCGGCAGTCACCCGGCGCATCCGGCCTCTACAATAGCGCCTCCCGCGGCCCGGCCGCCGGCCCGAAGATCGCAAGCGACACGAAGGAAACGCACACCTTGGCCTACGTCATCGCGGAACCCTGCATCGGCGAGAAGGACAACTCCTGCGTCGAGGTCTGCCCTGTCGACTGCATCCACCCGACCCCGGACGAGCCCGACTACGAGGCCGCCGAAGCAGCTCTTCATCGATCCCGACGAGTGCATCGACTGCGACGCCTGCGTCGAGGCCTGCCCCGTCGACGCCTGCTTCGCCGAGGATCAGCTCCCCGAGGAGTGGGTCAAGTACACGGCGATCAACGCGGAGTACTTCGCAGAGCAAGTAGGAGGGCCGGCGGCCGGTCGGGAGTCAGAGGGCCCGGCGAGTGCGCGCGATCGTCCTGGATCAGCCGCGCCCCGGCGGCGGCGACGCTCGATCGAACGCGAGGTCCGGATCCGGAGCCGGGCCGGGTGAGGTGCTGATCGAGGTCTCGGCCTGCGGCGTCTGCCGCACCGACCTGCACGTCCTCGACGGCGAGCTGACCGAGCCGAAGCTGCCGCTCGTCCTCGGTCATCAGATCGTCGGCCGCGTGATCGGCTCCGGTGGCGCGCCGCGCCCGGAGTCCGGCGATGAGGGCCGCTGCCGCCGATGCCCGCCGTCGGCGAGCGGGTCGGCGTTCCCTGGCTCGGCTGGACCTGCGGCGAGTGCCGCCAGTGCCGGGCCGGGCGCGAGAACCTCTGCGAGCGCGCCGAGTTCACCGGCTACACCCGCGACGGCGGCTACGCCGAGCGCGCGGTAGCCGACGCCCGCTACTGCTTCCCGCTGCCCGACGAGCGGGCTGACCGACGTGGAGGTCGGCGCCGCTGCTCTGCGCCGGCCTGATCGGCTACCGCGCGCTGCGGATGTGCGGCGAGGCCGAGCGCATCGGCCTCTACGGGTTCGGCTCCTCCGCCCACCTGATCGCCCAGCTCGCCCTGCACCAGGGCCGGCGCCTCTTCGCGTTCACGCGCGAGGGCGACGAGCGCGGGTCAGGCCTTCGCCCGCGAGCGTCGGCTGCGAGTGGGCCGGCGACTCGACCGAGCCGCCGCCGGAGCCGCTCGATGCGGCGATCATCTTCGCGCCCGGTCGGCGCCCTGGTGCCCGCGGCGCTGCGCGCCGTCGGGCCGCGGCGGCGTCGTCGTCTGCGCCGGCATCCACATGTCGGAGATCCCGGCCTTCCCCTACGACATCCTCTGGGAGGAGCGCCAGCTGCGCTCGGTCGCCAACCTGACCCGCCGCGACGGCGAGGAGCTGCTGCCGCTGGCGGCCGAGGCCGGCGTCCGGCCGCAGGTCACCAGCCTATCCGCTTGGCGAGGCGAACGCGGGCGCTCGCCGAGCTGCGCGCCGGGCGCGGTCGAGGGCTCGGCCGTGCTTGCGATCGCCTGACCAGGCTCGCGCTCAGCCGCCGGACTGGATCACCGGCAGCTCGGTGCCGCTCGGCGAGCCCGTCGCACCAACGGCGACCGGCTCGGCCATCGGCGAGGCGGACTGCATCACCGGCAGCTCGACGGGCGTCGCGGCGATGATCCCGCGCGCGGCCTCGCGGATCGCGACCGAGGCCGGGGCCTGCGGATCGGCGATCACCAGCGGCGTGCCGGCGTCGGCGTGCTCACGGAGCTCCTCCTGCAGCGGGATCTTGCCGAGCAGCGGCACGTCGAGCTCGTCGGCGAGCGTCTGCCCGCCGCCCTCGCCGAAGATCGTGAAGCGCTGGCCGTCCGGCGTCGTGAAGCCGGACATGTTCTCGATCACGCCGAGCACCTCGAGGTCGACCTTGCCGGCCATCTCGGCGGCGCGGCGGGCGACCGACTGCGCAGCGGGCTGCGGCGTGGTGACGATCGCAAAGCGGGCCTGGGGCAAGAGCTGGGCGAGCGTCATCGAGACGTCGCCGGTGCCGGGCGGCAGGTCGAGCAGCAGGTAGTCGAGCTCGCCCCAGTCGACGTCCTCGAGGAACTGCTGGATCGCCTTGTGGAGCATCGGCCCGCGCCAGACGACCGCGGCGTTCTCCTCGACGAAGAAGCCGATCGACATCACCTTGACGCCGCTCGGGGAGGCGAGCGGCAGGATCTTGCGCTCGCCGTTGACCTGCGGGCGCTCGTTGACGCCGAGCATGCGCGGGATCGAGTAGCCGTAGACGTCGGCGTCGAGAGCACCGGCCTTCTTGCCCTCGGCCTGCAGCGCCGCGGCCAGGTTGGAGGTCATCGTCGACTTGCCGACGCCGCCCTTGCCGGAGGCGACGCAGATCACGTTCTTGACCTGGGCGAGGGCGCCCTCGGGAAGTCCGCCGGGCCGGCCGAGCTTCTGTTGCAGGGTCGCCTTCTCGTTGTCGTTGAGCACGTCGAAGCCGACGCCGACGGCCTCGACGCCGTCGAGCTCGCCGACGCTCTTCGCGACGGCCTGCTCGAAGTGGGAGCGGATCGGGCAGCCCGGAGTCGTCAGCGAGACGACGACGTCGACGCGCGCGTCCTCGATCGTGATCGAGCGGACCATGCCGAGCTCGACGATGTTGTGGCGCAGCTCGGGGTCGATGACCGCCCGCAGCGCCTCGGTCACCTGCTCTTCGGTGGGGGGAGACATGGACCTCATTCTCACAGACGGGGCCCGGCGACCCGATTCAGGACCGCCGGGCCGGGGACACCGAGCGTGACCTCGGCTTCGATGTTCAGCCGGTGAGCGTCTTCTCTCGCTGGTCCTCGTGACGACCCTCGGCGATCTCCTCGACCATCTTCGCGCAGAAGGCCTCCAGGTCATCGGGCTTGCGCGAGGTGACGAGGCCCTGGTCGACGACGACCTCCTCGTCGACCCACTCGCCGCCCGCGTTGCGGATGTCGGTCTGCAGGCTCGGCCACGAGGTCAGCTTGCGGCCGGAGACGACGTCAGCTTCGATCAGCGTCCACGGGGCGTGACAGATCGCCGCGACCGGCTTACCGGCCTCGAAGAAGTCGCGGGTGAACGAGACGGCGTCGGAATCGAGCCGCAGGGCGTCGGGGTTCGCCACCCCGCCCGGCATGACGAGCGCCATCGTAGTCGCCGGCTTCGGCCGCCGCGACCTTGCGATCGACCGTCGAAGGTATCGCCCTTGTCCAGGTGGTTGAACGCCTGCGCCTCGCCGCTCGTCGGGAGCGATCAGCTCCGGCGTCCCGCCGGCTTCCTCGACGGCCTTCCAAGGCTCGGTCAACTCGATCTGCTCGATGCCCTCGTTCGCGACGAGGAACGCGATCTTCTTACCGTCGAGCTTGCTCATATGAAACCTCCGTACGTTTGCTCGATATGTAAATACCCGCTTGGAAAGCCACTAATCGGCACCCAGCCCCCGTGTACGGGCCTGGAGCGCGGGTAAACGGGCTCCGGTACTCGAGCAACAAGGAGGAACGCATGCCGGAGCGAGACCCAGGGCCGAGCGTCAAGGACGAAGACCAGTACGAGGCGCTTCGTGACCAGGGCGAGAGCAAGGAGAAGGCCGCACGGATCGCCAACTCGAACCGTCAGGAGACCGCCGCGAAGGGCGGGGAAAGCGGTTCCTATGAGGAGTGGACGGTCGAGGAGCTGCGCGATCGCGCCGCCGAGATCGGCATCGAAGGTCGCTCGGAGATGAACAAGGACGAGCTCATCGACGCCCTCCGCAACCACTAGCAGGGACCTCTCCCGACTCCCCGTTTAAATGATTCGGCGGGCCCACAAGGGACCCGCCGAATCGGGGAGGAGAGGTTGGTCCAAGGGCCGAAGCCCTCGACCATGTCTACTCGCGAGTATGGGGCGAGTAGATCACTCCGGCCGCCGCCTCTTCCAAACCCAGCTCGATCCCTCGATCGCGGGGACCGGGCGCCGGGCCGGCGACCGGGCTAAGCGATTACGCGGCGGCGGGCGTCTTGTCGTTCCCCTGGACGCGCTCGACGAGCTCGCGAACGCGCTTCTCGGCTTCCTCGCGGTTCTGCTTGAGCTGCGTCTCGGCCTTCTTGAGCTCGGTCTCGGCCTTCTTGCGGTTCTGCGAACGCTCGTCTCGAGGCTGCGGCGCTGCTGCTTGACCTCGCGCTCGAGCCGGTTGCGGGTCCGCTTCGCGCGCTGGATCGCGCGACGACGGGCGGTGCCGCCCCGGCGCTCGACCTTGTTGAGCTCGCGGCGGAACTGCGTGCGGACGCGCTTCAGCTCGGCCTCGCGCTTGCTCGGCGTGCCGAACGGCTCGACGGCCTCGGCGGCACGCTCGTAGAACGTCAGCGCGGCGCCGACGGGGATGTCGACGGCGGTCTCGGCGGTCTGGATCGCGCGCTCGCGAGCGACCTCGGCGCCGCTCTTCGGCGCCGGCGTCGTCGCAGTCGTGGACTTCTGCGCGGTCGACTTGGTCGCGGTCGACTTCGTGGACTTCGTGGTCTTCTTTGTGGTGGCGGTGGTAGCCATGTGCTGCTTCCTCAACCCCTCTGATGAGTTGGTGGATTCTAAGGTCTACTTACAAGTAAGCATGTTCAGTGTAGCACCGAACAACTGTTCTTACACGAGGCGGCGCACTGCGTTACAGAGCCATCTGTGACGCCTCGCACACAAGACGCCAGCGCTCCGCTCGTCGGAGCCTGATGGACTCGGCGGCCGGGTGGGCTCAGCGGACGGCGGCGTCGGCGGCGCCGGTCCGCTGCAGCCAGGCGCCGGGATCGGCGAGCTCGGCGAGCGTCGGCAGCGGTCCGGGCCCGGCCCATGCCGCGTTCAGCGCCGCGATCCCGTCGAGCTCGACGACGCCGTCGCAGAAGCGCTTGCCGTCGCGGTACTGGCGCAGCTTCAGCTCCATCCCGAGCAGCCAGGCGAGCAGTCGGGCCAGCGGGCGGGCGATCCTCGCGGCGGTGCTCGAGTCCGAAGCGGAGCTCGCCGATGTCCTCGCCCGAGCTCGCGGCGCGGCAGCGTCCATGACGTGCTCGGCGTAGCCCTCGATCGAGGCCATCGTCGCCTGCGTCGCGCTCGAGCAGCGGTCGCGACTCGGGCGGCGCGAGCAGCGTCAGCGGGTCGCTGCTCCAGCAGCTCGGCGACCAGCCGGCGCGGGTCGGTCGTTGCGACCCGGCGCGCCGCGTCGGCGAGCTCCGCCGGTGCGATCGCCGAGCCGGCTGCCCTCGAGCAGCTCGCTCGGCGAGCCCGCGCAGGTGGTCGCGCAGCCACGGCGCGGCGCCGAAGTGGACGGCGTGCGTGACCTCGTGCAGGGCGATCCAGCGCAGGACCGTGCGCGGCTCGCCCTCGAGCTGCGCGCTGCGCCTCGGCGACGTTCGGGGCGACGAACAGCAGCCGCGGCTCGCGTTCGGGGCCGAGCACCGGGAACTCGTACTGGCCGAGGACGCGCCGCGAGGCGTAGCCGACGAGGGCGCCGAGCTGGGCGCCGGCGACGATCGCGAATGGCGCGGCGAGCGGCCCCGGCAAGGGCATGCCCGTCGCCGAGCCGCCCTTCGATCTCGCCCACCGTGTCCGCGCATCGACTCGAGGTTGATCGCTGCCCACTGGCGCCGGCTGACCCACTCGGGATCCGGAACGGTCCCGCTCGGGCTCGAGGCCGGTGTAGCGCTCGACGGCGCGCGCCGACTCGCGACGGCCTGCTCGAGGATCTCCGCCGGCGGCGCCGGCGCGCTCTCGCCCGCCGCGAACTCGGCGACCCGCTCGGCGACGCCCCAGTCGATCAGCTCCGCTCATCGGCCGCTCTATCCGCGTGCCGGGCCCGGCCGCCTGCGCCGCGAGCACCGTCTCGAGGTGCTCTCGGGAGCGCGCGGCGGCGACCGTGTAGCGGGCGTCGAGGCCGAGCGCCGCATCGCGAGCGTCGATGCCGCCGAAGTCGACGAGCGCCGCCGGCCTCGGTCACGATCAGCTGCGACGCCGCCGCGTCGACGGAGCGGCAGGGCCGGGCAGAGAACATCGCGTCGAAGCGGGCGGCGCCGACCCAGCTCATCGTGATCGCGATCGAGCCGACGACCCGCAGCCGGTAGGCCTTGCCCTCGAGGGCTGCGATCGGCGCGCCGACCCAGCTCGGGCTCGGCCGACTCGAGGCCGACGACCTCGAGCCCGTGGTCGGGGCCGGACGCCGGCAGCGGCTTGCCGTCCAGCGTCGCGCCCTCGCCCCGGCGGCGCGGCGAACTCCTCGCCGGGCCCGAAGTCGTGGACGAACCCGAACAGGACGTCGGCCATCGAGTCGCCCTCGGCGACGGCGATCGACAGCGAGTGGCCGGGGATCGTCCGGCGTACGTTCATCGAGCCGTCGATCGGATCGATGACCACCCGCAGCGCGGCCTCGCCGGAGCCGATCGCGAACTCGCCCCGCTCCTCGCTGACGGCGACGACCGCGGGGCCGCCACCACGAGCTCGCGCTCGAGCTCCTCGAAGACGACGTCCTCGCAGCGCCGGTCGAGGACGAGGCTCATGTCGCCGCCCTCGCCGCGGCCCTCGTACTCGGTCCGACCGGCACTCGAGCGGTCCGCGGCGAAGAGCTGGCGCTGCCGCGCGACCGAGCGCCGGCAGACGCCGATCCAATCGATCGAATCCATCGTTGCCATCGTAGTGACGGGGGCGCTACCGTCAGGCGGCAGTCCGTGCCCGAGCCCGCGCCAGATTTCGACGCAGCGATCGCCCACCGGGGTGGCGCGGCCCTCGTCATCGGCGTTGCCGGGTCGGGCCGCACCGAGGTGCTCGCCCGCCGCTTCGTCGGCGCTGGTCGACGCCGGCGTCCCCGGCGAGCACGTCGCGATCCTCGCCGGCGGCCCGGCGACGCGGACGCGGCTCCGCGACCGGATCGAGACGCTGCTCGATCGGCCGTACGAGGAGCTGCCCGTTCACACCTGGGAGGAGCTCGCCGAGAAGCTGCTGCGCGACTACTCGCTCGAGGCGGGCCTCGATCCCTTCTTCGAGGTCGTCGGCCCGGCCGATCGGCTGGCGGTGCTGCTCGAGCGCCTCGACGAGCTGCCGCTGCGTCGGCATGAGATCCGCGGCAACCCGGCGGGGCTGCTCGCCCGCCTGCTCGAGCGGATCGACGCGCTCAAGGCCGAGGGGATCGGCTCGGCCGAGCTGCGCGATCATGCGCGCGCGGCCGAGCGCGGGGCCGGCCGCGTCGGGCCGAGCGCGAGGCGGCCCTGCGCGAGCTCGAGTTCGCGGACCTGTTCGAGCGCCACGACGCGATCCTGCTCGAGCGCGGCGGCGATCGACGAGCCGGAGCTGATCCTCGAGCTCGGCCGCCTGCTGAGCCGGCGCCCCGACGTCTCGCTGGCGATCGGCGATCGCTTCGCGGAGCTGATGGTCGACGAGCTCGAGGACGCGGGCGCGGCCCGTTCGGCGCTGCTGCCGCTGCTTGCTCCGCACGAGCAGGTGCTTGCCGCCTGCGATCCGGCTCAGGGCCTCGGCGCCTTCCGGGCCTGGGGCGAGGCGGCGGCGCAGCGCTTCCGGGCGACCTATCCGACGGCGGGCGAGTTCACGCTCGATCGCTCGATTCGCGGCGCCGGCGCGCCGTCCCCCTCGCCGGCTGACGCGACGCGGCGGTGGCGTCGCTGGCTCCCGAGGGCTACGCCGGCAGTCCGGCGCGGGCCCTGGCCCCGGGACGCCGAATCCGGAGAGGAAGCTCAGCCCGCCGAGGACTTCGACCCGCCGACACCCCCGGTGCGGCTCTGGCGCTGCGCGAACGAGCGCGCCCAGGCCCAGGCCGTCGCGCGCGAGATCGAGCACCTGCTCGCAGCGGGCGAGTGCCAGCCCGAGGCCGTCTGCGTCGTCACCGGCCCCGCCGGCCGCGAGGGCAGGCTCGTCGCCGCGGCGCTCGAGGAGCGCAACGTGCCGTTCCGCTGCGAGTGGCTCGGCCGCCTTCTTCCGCCGGCCCGAGGTCCGCGACGTGATCGCCTGGCTGCGCGCCCTCGACGATCCCGGCGACTCCTCGGCCGTCGTCCGCGCGCTGACGCGGCCGCCCGTCGAGCTGCGCTCGGTCGATCTCGCGCGCTGCACGACGATCGCCCGCCGCCGCAAGCTCGACATGATCTCCGCCGTCGAGGCCGCGCTCGAGAGCCCGCAGCTGCCACCGCCCTCGCGCGATCGGATCCGCGCCTTCCTGAAGCTCTACCGCGCCGCCGCGAAGGCGCTCGACCGGCTCAGCCCCGACGTCTTCGTCCGGCGGTTGATCGAGCGGGTCGGCTTCCGGCGGCACGGCCTCTTCGCGGCGAGCCCGGAGACCGCCGAGCGGCTCGTCAGCCTCGGCCGCCTCGCCGAGCTCGCGGGTTCGTGGACGCGGCGGCGCCCGGACGGTTCCTCGCGCGAGTTCATCCGCTACCTGAGCGCCGTCGCCGAGGCCGGCCAGCGCTTCAGCCAGGGCGATCGACGCGCCGCCGCGCGGCGCGGTGCTGCTCGCCGAGCCGGCGCAGCTCAAGGGGCTGGAGTTCGAGCGCGTCTACCTGCTCGGCCTCGAGGGCGGCGCCTACGGCGGCGGGGCGGAGCGCGGCTCCTGGATCGACGAGGGCCTGCTCGCCGAGCCGCGGCCGCCGGCGCCCGTGGCGCTCGGCGATGCGCTGCGATCGCGCCGCGCCTACGTGGCGCTCTCCCGTGCCGCCGGCTCGGTCGTCCTCACCTTCCCGGAGCAGACGCGGGCCGGCGCCGGCCGCCCGTCGCCGATCTACGAGGCGGTGCGGGCGCTCGGCGCCGACGAGGAGCGCCACGAGGAGGAGCTCTTCGGCCCGGCCGAGGGCATGCACTCGACCTACCGGATGGTCCGCGACGAGGTGCTGGAGGCCTCGTGGCGGGCGGGGGCCGCGCTCAGCGAGATGCGTCTCGACACGGCCGAGGACGTCAACCGCGCCGTCGCCCGCTTCCTCGAGCTGCTCAAGCTCTCGGCCCTGATCCAGCGGCCCGGAGGCGAGTCCGAACGCGAGGCGCTCGCCGCCTTGAACGAGCTGATCGGCCGCGTCGCGACGCCCGAGCAGCGCCAGGAGCTCGAGCAGTCGGCGCTCGACTCCTACGTCGTCGAGGAGTCGCGCGAGCGGGCGCGGCGCCGCGAGCATCTCAAGCACGAGGCCGAGCCCGGGCTGGAGGCGTTCCTGCCCCGCCGCGACGGCGGCCTCGGCCTCTCGGCCTCCGACATCGACCTCTACCGGACCTGCCCGCTCAAGTACAAGTTCGCGCGCGTCTTCGCGATCCCGCAGGAGCCGACGATCAACCAGCGGTTCGGGATCCTCGTCCACCAGGTGCTCGACCGGTACCACTCCGAGGAGATGCGCGGCTTCGGCGACGAGGGCGGTGAGGGCGTCGGCGGCGTCGAACGGCTGCTCGGCCTGTTCGAGGCGGGCTGGCGCCGACAGGGCTTCGGCACCAGCGACGACGAGCTCCAGTACCGGGATCGCGCGGTGGCGGCGCTCGCCCGCTACTACGAACGTCACGCGGCCGGCGCGGCGCGGCCCGTCTACCTGGAGCGCGGCTTCTCGTTCAAGATCGGCGAGCACTCGATCCGCGGCCGCGTCGACCGCGTCGACCGCCACCCGGACGGAGCGCTCGAGCTGATCGACTACAAGACGGGCGCCCCGAAGCGGGCCGAGGACCTGCGCGACGACGTGCAGATCGCGCTCTACCGGATCGGTGCTCGCGAGGCCTGGGGACGTGGAGGCGGCCGACGGCTCCTACTGGTACGTGCTCGACGACGAGAAGGTCACCGTCGCCGGCGAGGCCGACGACCTCGAGCGGGTCGAGCGCACGGTGCTCGAGGTCGCCGCCGGGATCAACGAGCAGGACTTCGAGCCCAGGCCCACCTTCGAGAACTGCTCCTGGTGCGACTTCCGGCTGATCTGCCCGGCGAGCGAGGCGTAGGCCGCGCACGGCGCGAGCCCACCGGCGACGTGGGCCCGGCCAAGCGACAGCACCCTCGCGCCCAGCGGAAGCACCATGTCCGGCGAGGCGGCAAGTCAGGACCCCACGTGCGACCACTGGTCACGTTGGCTCACCTTGCGAACCTACGTGCCACTCGCGGCCAAGCGCGGGAGGGACGCGTCACGCCAACGGACGCCGACTGGTCACGTTCGCCGCGATGCGGTGGTTCGTCCACTGGCGTAGCCAGCCCGCCGCCGCAAGCTCACCTCCCTCACTGCCCAGGCGAGACGCCTCGCCGCTCGGCCCAGCTCCCCCCGCCGAGCCCCGGCGCCGGCGACGCGCCGCCCAGCGCGCCCTGCCCGAGTGGCCGAGCGGACGCCGCCGGCGCCCGCGGGCCGACGACCCGTGACGGGACCCGCCGGCCAAGCCGCCGGCGCCGCAGCGCCCGCCTACTCGCCCTGGCGGCGGAGGAAGTCCTGGAACTCGCGGGCGATCGCGTCGCCGCTGGGGACGTCGTCGGGGTTGAGGCCGGAGAGGTCGTCCTGCTGGGACTCGAGCCGCTCGACCATCTCCTTGATCTCGGGGTTGGCGGCGACGGCCTGGCTGACCTGCTCCTCGAAGGAGCTCGCCGCATCCTCGAGCTCGGCAGCCGTCGAGCGGGATCCCGGTCAGCCCCTCGAGCCGGCGCAGCAGCGCCAGCGCCGCCTTCGGGTTCGGGACCGCGGCGGCGTAGTGGGGGACGGCGGCCCAGAGGCTGGCGGCGGTGAAGCCGCGCTCCTTGGCGATCCCGTGCAGGACGCCGACGATGCCGGTCGGCCCTTCGTAGGCGACGTCCTCGAAGCCGAGCCGGTCGATCAGCTCGTCGGTCGTCGCCAGGCCGGTGATCGGCACCGGCCGGGTGTGGGCGACGTCGGCGATCAGCGCGCCGAAGGTGACCATCGACTCGACCCCGCAGCGCTCGGCGACGTCGAGCACCGAGTTGCAGAAGGTGCGCCAGCGCGTGCTCGGCTCGGTGCCGCTGATCATCAGCAGATCGCGCTCCGCCTCATGGCTGCGGCCGGCGACGATCAGGTTCTCGGGCCAGGCGACGCCGCGCAGGCGGCCCTCGGTGAGCTCGATCTGCGGCCGGGTCGCCTGGAAGTCGAAGAACTCCTCGGGATCGATCTGGGCGATCAGCTCGGTCTCGAGCGAGTCGGCGACCGCGCCGAGCGCCGCGCTGGCGGCGCTGGCGGCGTCGTTCCAGCCCGAGAAGGTGGCGACGAGCACCGGGTTGCGCAGCTGCGGCGTTTCGTTCTCCCAGACGATCGGATCCATGCGCCGAGGGTATCGGCGCCACGCGTCGGCGGGCCATGCCGTCGGCGTCCGGCGGCGGGCGCGATCATCGGAGCGATGGAAGCAGCGACTCCAGACACCGCAGCCGGGCCGGCCGCCCGGCGCCTGCGCCCGGCAGAGGGTGGAATCGCACAGCTGCAGCCGGGGCGCCCGCTGACCGGCCGCTTCGCGGTGCACGCGCAAGGACCGGCATGACCTCGCGCAAGGGCACGCCGTACCTCTCGCTCGAGCTGCGCGACCGCAGCGGCGCGATCGCGGCGCGGATCTTCCGCGACGCCGACCAGCTCGGCGCCCGCTTCGAGCGCGGCGACGCGATCGAGGTCCGGGGCAAGGTCGAGCGCTTCCGCGGCGAGCTTCAGGCCGAGGTCACCGCGCTGCGCCGGCTCCAGCCCCGGCTCGTTCGACCCGGCCGAGTTCCTGCCCGCCGCCTACCGCTCCGTCGAGGAGCTCGAGGGCTTCTTCGAGCACCTCTGGCGCGGGAGGTCCACGACCCGGCTCTGGCGGCCGTCGTCGCCGAGGTGCTCGGATCGGAGCCGGTCGCGGCCGAGCTGCGCCGCGCGCCCTGCACGCGCGGCGGCCACCATGCCTACCTCGGCGGCCTGCTCGAGCACACCGTCGCCGTCGCGACGCTCGTCGGCGAGCTCTGCCATCCTGCATCCCGCGGCTCGACTCCGACCTGCTGATGGCGGCGGCGCTGCTGCACGACATCGGCAAGACGCGCGAGTTCACCTACGGGGCCGAGTTCGGGATCAGCGACGAGGGCCGGATGCTCGGCCATCTGACGATCGGCGCGGAGATGATCACTCGGCGCGGGCGAGCGCGGCGCCTGCCCGCCGAACGCCGCCTGGCGCTGCTGCACTGCGTGCTCTCCCACCACGGACCCGAGGCCGCCGGACGCGGCCGGCCGGCCGGCGGCGGCGGCGGGTTCGCCGCGCCCGGAGGCGCTCGCCCTCTACCGGCTCAACTCGCTCGATGCCGGCGTCAAGGGCGCGCTCGAGCACGGCTTCCGCTAGCCGGGAAGGCGCGTCAGCCCTCGTCGAGTCGCGGCTTGCGGCGAGCGCGCTTGCGCTCGGACGGCCGGCGCTTGGCCTCGAGGCGCCGCTCGCTTCGCGGCTCTGCTCGGCTTCGTCGCCCGTCGTCGCCGGCGGGGCTTGCAGCGCATCGGCGAGCCGCTCGAATGAGCCGCTCGATCGCGAGCTCGCGATTGCGGTGCTGGCTACGGCTCTCCTGGGAGACGGCGGTAACGACAGGGCCGAGGCGGGCGGTGAGGCGCCGCTTCTGCGCCTCGATGAGCGATGCCGAGTCGGCGACGACGAAGCGGGCCTCGACCCGCGAGGCGGTGACGTTGGCGTGCTGGCCGCCCGGGCCGGAGGAGCGACTCGCCCGCAGCTCGATCTCGGCTGGGTCGATCGCGACGCCCGGTCGTACCTCGATCGGCTCGGCCATCGCTAAGCGTCCGGCCCTCCGCCGTGACCGTTCTCCTCGGGCTCGAGCGCCCGGCGCACGAGCTGGTAGGCGACGAAGAGGATCAGCGCCGCGAAGCCGAGCTCGAGCGCCCGCTCGGGGACCGCGTTCGCGACCAGCACGCCGAGCGCGACGCCGGGGATCGAGAGCAGGCCGATCGCGACCCCATCGCGGATGTCCACGTTGCCGTGGCGATGCTGCCGCCAGGTGCCGACCATCGCGACGGGCACGATCGCGAGCAGCGAGGTCGCCGAGGCCTGCAGCTGGGGGTCGCCGAGCACGATCGCGAGCGCCGGTACGAAGACGATTCCGCCGCCGACGCCGAGCAGGCCGCCGAGGGCGCCGCCGACGACGGCGGCGAGGGCAGTCAGCACTTCAGCCATCTAGACACCGCCCGCTCACGGGACGATCAGCTCGATCGCGACGCCGGTCAGCAGCAGCGGCGAAGATCAGCGAGACGACGCGCTCGGGGATCCGCTGCTGCAGGGCGACGCCGAGCGCGACGCCGAGCATCGCCGGCACGGCGATCAGCAGCGCCTGGCCGGCGTGCACGTTTCCGTAGAGGGCCTGCCCCGCTGCGCCGAAGAGCGCCGATGATCACGATCGCCGACGAGCGAGGTCGCGGTCGCGCTGACGCTCGCCGTAGGAGAGCCAGAAGATCAGCAGCGGGACGATCACCGTGCCGCCGCCGACGCCGAACAGGGCGCTGAAGGCTCCGGCGGCGATGCCGATCGCCCCGAGCTTGATCAGGCGATCGCGCGGCACGGGCGATCGTACGCGCGGCGGCGGGCGCTGCGCGGCCCGAATACGATCGGTGCGTGAGTGGGCAGCGGCCAGCAGCGAGCGAGATCACGTCAGCCCTGTCCGTTCTCGCCGAGGAGCCCAGCGACTCGGCCGTCTTCTTCGACCTCGACGGCACCCTGGCACCGATCGTCGATCGCCCCGAGGACTCAGCCGTGCCGCCGGGTACCCGCGAGCTCGTCGCCCGGATCGCCGGCCGCTACGGGCTCGTGGCCGTCGTCAGCGGCCGTCGCTCGCTCGAGGCCCGCCGGATCCTCGGACTCGAGCAGATCGCCTACGTCGGCAACCACGGCTACGAGCTGCTCGCCTGCCGGCGCCGAATCCGCAGCACCGGCGCCGGCGCTCGCGGGCCACGAGCGTGACGCTCCCGACTTCCTGGCCCGCTACGGGACCGCCGGGCTGATCGATGCCGGCGTGCAGGATCGAGGACAAGGGCGCGATCGTCGGACTGCACTGGCGCGGCGCCGCCGACGAGGCGGGCGCCGAGTCCGCCGCCGCCCTGGCGGCCGCCGAGGCGGAGGGCTCGAGCCTGCTCATCCACCGCGGCCGCAAGGTGATCGAGCTGCGGCCCGCGGTTCGCACCGACAAGGGGCGTGGGGTGGAGGGATTGCTCGCCGATGCCGCCTTCATCAGCTCGGCGCTCTACGCCGGCGACGACCGCACGGATCTCGACGCCTTCGCCGTCTTGCGGCGGCTCGCCGGCGATGGGCGGCTCCGCCACGGGATCTGCATCGCGGTCACCTCCCCGGAGACGCCGCCCGAGGTTGCGCTCGCCGCCGACCTCGCGGTCGCCGGTCCCGATGCGTTCGTCGCCGTGCTCGAGGGGCTTGCCTGATGGGCGATCCCATGGGATCAAGCATCTGATGCAGTTCAAGGACCTGATCCGCGGCACCGTGCTGCTCGTCGCCGTCGAGGCGACGGCGCTCGGGGCGATCTCCTGCATCGCGATCAACAACACCGAGCGACGACCTGCTGGCGATCATCTCCCTCGCGTGGTGGCTGATCGCGGCAGCGATCGGCATGCAGCAGGGCACCGCCGACCGCGCCGCGGAGGCCCTCCGCGATCCGCTCGCCTCGGCGAAGACGGCGACCAGCCTGCCCTCCGACTCGCCCGCGGCGATCGCGCTCGCCCGCCTCTGGCCGCTCGGCGTCTTCGCTGTAATCGCCGGCGGCCTCGGCGCCTTCTTCCCACAAGTGCCGGCGATCGCGACGGGGATCGCGCTTGCCTACGCGCTCGGCTGGCGCGGTCGCGAGGCGGCGGTGACGGCGATCGAGGAGCGTGACGGCGTCCTCTTCTACGTGGAGAAGACGAACGCCTTCTTGCCCGTCAAGCTCGTCCGCACGCCCGGCCTGATGCGCGGCGACGCGGCAGGGCTCAGACCCTGAGTCGGCTAGCTCCGCTTCGCCTTTGCCCGCTTGCGTAGCGGCGCGAAGGAGCGCCAGGTGCGCGTGTTCGCGATCTGCTCGGCGCCGAGGCCGGCCCGCCGCGCGGTGGCGACTCCGTACTGCATGTTCTGCCGCAGGGTCGTGACCTGGTGTGCGTCGGTGTTGATCACGATCGGCACCCCCGCCTCGGCCGCGCTGCCGCGCGTGGTGCTCGTTGAGGTCGCGGCGGCGTGGACTCGAGTTGATCTCGATCATCGTCCCGTTCGCGGCAGCCGCCGCGAAGATCGGCTCGACCTCGAGGTCATAGGGGTCGCGCTTGAGCAGCAGCCGCCCGGTCAGGTGGCCGATGCAGTCGACGAGCGGGTGCTCGATCGCCTTGACGATCCGCGCCGTCATCTTCTCCGCGCTCATCTGGAACGACGTGTGGACGCTGGCGACGACCCAGTCGAGCTCGGCCAACACCTCGTCCTCGTAGTCGAGCGAGCCGTTCGGCATCACGTTGACCTCCGAGCCGGCGAGCAGCTTCATCCCCTTCGTCCCGGGCGCCGCGTCGAGCTCGCGGATCGCCTCGACCCGCTCGAGCAGCGCGTCGGGCTGTACGTCGTTGCCGAAGCCGTGCGTCGCCGAGTGGTCGGTGAGCGGCGATGTACGAGTAGCCCATCGACTTCGCCGTCGCGACCATGTCGGTGAGCTCCGCCTTGCCGTCGGAGAGCGTCGTGTGCAGTGCAGGTCACCGCGGATGTCGCCGAGCTCGACGAGCTCGGGCAGCTCGCCGTCGAGCTCGGGGTCGGCGAGCGCGAGCTCGTCCACTCCCTGGCGCAGCTCGGGCTCGATGTAGGCGAGGCCGAGACGGCTGTAGACGCTCGGCCTCGGTCCTCGAAGGTCTCGACGTCGCCGCTGGAGACCTGCTTGATCCCGTGCTCGGAGACGGAGAGGCCCATGCGGACGGCGCGCTCGCGCAGCTTCACGTTGTGCTCCTTGGAGCCGGTGAAGTGCTGCAGCAGGTTGCCGAACTCGGCCGGCGGAACGATCCGCAGGTCGATGCCGATCCCGTTGTGGGTACGGATGCTGGCCGCCGCCCGTGCCCGAGCCGCCCCGCTCGGCGGCGAGCTCGTGCTCGAGCAGGGCCGCGACCAGCGCCTCGGGGTCGCTCGGCAGTGGCGACGATGTCGATGTCCTTGCAGGTCTCGGCCCAGCGCCGCGCCGAGCCCGCCATCACGACCCGCTCGGAGGCCGGGTGCTCGAGCAGGTCCGCGACGAGCCGCTCGCCGACCTCGCGCACGTCCGAGAGCAGCCGGCGCTCGCCGGGGCCCTCGGCCTCGATCTTGTCGATCGCGGCGAGCACGTTCTCCTCGACCTTCGCGCCGAGCCCCTTGACGCCGCGCAGCCGCTGCTGCTCGGCAGCGTCGCGAAGCTCGGCGAGCGACGTGACGCCGAGCTCGTCGTACATCTTGCGCACGGTCTTGGCGCCGATCCCGGGCAGCCGGGTGACCTCGACGAGCGTTGCCGGGAACTTCTGCTTGAGCTTCGCCGCCGCGGGGATCTCGCCCTCGGTCGAGCAGCGCGACGATCTTCGTCTGCAGGGTGTCGCCGATCCCGTCGAGCTCGGTCGCCCGGCCCGCCAGCGCCAGCTCCTCGACCGACTGCGGGCAATCGCGAATCAGCTTCGCCGCGTCCTTGTAGGCGAGCACGCGGAAGCGGTTGGCGCCGTCGAGCTCGTAGAGGACGGCGAGCTCGTCGAGGGCCGCTGCGATCTCAGCGTTGCGCATCGAAGCGTCAGGGTAATGAGGCGTCCAGAGCATGGTCGGAGTGCGTCGGTAGGATCGCCCGCTCCTCGCCATGAGCACGGCCGATTCGGGAATCCACGTCGTCGTACCGACCTACAACGAGGCCGCAAACGTCGAGCCGCTCGTCGCCGCCCTGCTCGACGCGCTGCCCGCGGGCACCCGAATCACGATCGTCGACGACGACTCGCCCGATCGGCACCGGCGAGGTCGCCGATCGGCTCGCGGCGATGCACGCCGGGGTCGATGTCCTGCACCGCTCCGGCAAGCAGGGGATCGGGCCCGCCTACGTGGCGGGCTTCCGGCACGCGCTCGCCGGCGAGTGCGGGCTGATCCTGCAGATGGACGCCGACTTCTCACACGACCCCGCCGAGGCCCCGAAGCTCGTCGCAGCGACCGAGGACGCCGACCTCGTGCTCGGGTCCCGCTGGACCGAGGGCGGCGGCGTCGGTCGGTGGGGCCGCCGGCGGCAGGCGATCTCGCGCTGGGGCAGCGCCTACGCGCGCGCCTGGCTCGGGCTCGACATCCGGGATCTGACCGGCGGCTTCAAGTGCTTCCGGCGCGAGGTGCTGAGGCGATCGACCTCGACTCGATCGGCGCGCTCGGCTACGCGTTCCAGGTCGAGACTCACTTACCGCGCCGTGCTGGCCGGGTTCCGGGTCGTCGAGGTGCCGATCTACTTCCACGACCGCCGCGTCGGCGAGTCGAAGATGAGCCGGGCGATCGTGCTCGAGGCCGCCTGGCGGGTGCCGCTGATGCGCCTGCGGGCCCGCCGCAGGCGCTGAGTACACGGCGGCTTCCACGGCGCCTTTACTTCATTTTGTATAGTAAGTGGTCGGTCATGTATAAGACTGCAACCCAACGGCAAGAGAGGAGCGGACAGTGGCGAATCTGACCCAGGTCACCGACGACAACTTCCAGGCGGAGGTGCTCGACGCGACCGGCCCCGTGCTCGTCGACTTCTGGGCACCGTGGTGCGGCCCGTGCCGCGTCGTCCACCCGATCCTCGAGGAGATCGACGACGAGCGCGACGATCTCAAGATCGTCAGCCTCAACGTCGACGACAACCAGAACACCGCGCAGCAGTTCGAGGTGCTCTCGATCCCGACGATGATCCTCTTCAAGGGCGGCCAGGCCGCCAAGCGGATCGTCGGCGCGATGCCGAAGAAGCGGCTCGAGGCCGAGCTCGAGCCGGCCCTGACCTAGGGCCCGCTCGACCAGGGGTTCGGGGGAACGCCATGCCGGCGCCGGTTCGGCGCCGCGAGGTCCGGACCGCGCTCGCGGCATGCGTGGCGCTGATGGCTGCCGCCCTCGTCCCGATGGCCGCGGCGGCGGCCCCCGGGCCGGGGCTGAGCGTCGACGCGAAGGCGGGTACGCACGCGATCAGCCCGCTGATCTACGGCCTCAACTACGCCGATGCGGCGACCGCGCGCCAACTGCGGCTGCCGATCGATCGGTGGGGCGGCAACACCACCGACACGTACAACTACAAGCTCGGCAGCTCGAACACTGGGCTCGACTACTACTTCGAGAACATCCCCGACTGCTGGGACGCCGCCTACGGGTACTGCTCGAATCACAAGGATCTGCGCGCCTATCAGACGTTCATCGCGGCGAACCGCAAGGTCGGCGCCGAGACGCTGCTGACCCTGCCGATGATGGGGCGGATCACCTCGGACGCTCGCCTTAGCCACCCCTTCACCTGCGGCTTCCCGGCCTCGGTCTTTCCGAGCCAGGACAGCTTCGACCCCTACGACTCCAACTGCGGCTCGGGCACCAGCGGCGGCTCTCAGCTTGCCGCCGACCCGGCCCGCGACAGCATCGCCACGCCGGGCAACTATGCGCCGAGCTGGATCTCGAAGCTGCGCTCGCTGTACGGACCGGCGGCGAAGAACGGGGTCGGCTACTACGAGCTCGGCAACGAGCCGGCTCTCTGGGACGACACCCACCGCGACATGCATCCGCAGGCGACGACCTACGACGAGCTCGCGTCGCGGATGAAGACGCTCGCGACGCAGGTCAAGGGCGCGGATCCGGGGGCGAAGACCCTCGGGCCCTCCGAGTGGGGCTGGCCGAACTACTTCTGCAGTGCCGCCGACAACACCAACGACGGCTGCACGGCCTCCGACTCCGATCGCGCGGCGCACGGCGGTACGCCGATCGTTCCCTGGCTGCTCGGACGGATGAAGACCGCCTCCCAGCAGGCGGGCAAGCGGTTGCTCGACTACCTCGACCTGCACTACTACGCGCAGGGGGGCAACGGCACCGACGTCACCCGCTCGCTCTGGGACCCGACCTACACCGATCCCAGCTGGATCAACACGCAGATCGATTTGATCCCGCGGATGCGGGACTGGATCAGCCAGAACTACCCGGGCACCGGCATCGCGCTGAGCGAATACAACCTCTCGGTCGGCGACGCGCGCACGAACGCCCTGATCCAGGCCGACACGCTCGGCATCTTCGCCCGCGAGCGCGTCGACATCGCGACGCGTTGGCCGCTCGGCAATGACGGCGACCAGATCACCAACGCGTTCCGCGTGTATCGCAACTACGACGGCAAGGGCGGCGCCTTCGGCAACGTCTGGGTGGACTCGCGGAGCACGGATCAGAGTCGGCTCGCCGTTTACGGTGCGACGCGGACGGCTGACGGCCGGCTGACGGTCGTGGTCATCAACAAGACCGGCGCGGCGCTCACCTCCGAGTTGTCGACCGCGCACTTCGCCAGCGGCGCCTCCGCCCAGGCCTATCAGTGGGCCGGCGGCTCGATCGCGCGGGTTGCGGATTCCCCGGTCCACGCGGGCGCGTTGCAGCGGACCTACCCGGCCCGCTCGATCACGATGCTCGTGATCCCGCCGAGCGGTACGCCACCGCCCGCGTTGCCCCCCGACACCGCGATCGGCAAGGTCAAGGTGAAGAGGAAGATGGCGAAGGTGACGTTCACCGCTAGTGGCGGTAGCGGCGAGCTCAGCTTCCGGTGCAGGCTCGACAAGCATGACTACGCAGCCTGCTCCTCGCCGGCGACGTACAGGCGGCTTACGAAGGGCAAGCACAGAGTTCTCGTCGCGGCGGTGGACGGCTCCGGGGCTGTCGACCCGACGCCGGCCAGGGCGAAGTTCAAGATCGCCGTCCGTCGGCACAAGCACGGGGCCCGTGGGCGTTCTGCGATGACTTTAGGCCCTATACGGGCCCAAAGGTAGAGCGGAACGGTGCCGGGCGCCGCGACGCGCCAGCCGAGGTGATCGACCCGAAGGCGCCCACCCGCCACGCCGGCCGTGGCTAGAAGATCTGCGCGTCGGCGAAGCCTGCGATGAGGACCGCGGTGCCGCCGATCTCCCCGGCCATCAGCGCCCACATGAACGGGTGGGTGCCCGGGACCGGGTCGCGGAACTGGTTGTCGGTGTCGCGGCGCATGCCGTGGATCTGGTAGCCCACGACCGCGGCCACGAAGAAGAAGATCGGGACGAAGGCGGCGATGAGGTTCACCACGGTCGAGAAGCCGCTCAGCTCGACGAAGACGGCCAGCAGCAGCGTCGCGAAGCTGTACAGCAGGGCGGCCCGGTGGGCGATGTCGACGTAGATGTGCGCCTGGGCATCGGGCGAGGTGGCGATCTGCCGGTACTTCCAGGCGCCGAGCACGAGCGCCCAGAGGAAGATCAGGCCGGCGGCGAAAAGCGTCGCGACGGTGTCGGATCCAAGTGCGGCGTTCATCGGCGCCCCGAGCGTACCGGCTCTCGCCGATGCAGCCGGTGGCTCAGGGGGCGCTTGACGGGACGGCGCGGAAGACGCGCGTGGCGCCCGATGACGTGCGGATCCGCTTTGTCCAGCGGAGCGGGTGGCCGGCCGGGATGTGCCAGTGGCGGACCGCGGCGGCGGCATGCGCGTTGAAGTTGCGCGTGGGCACGTCGCCGAACGAGCGGTAGAGATAGACGTCGTAGGCGCTCTCGCGATCGGGAAGCTTCGCGTGCGCCGTCAGGTTGATCCGGAACCCGCGGGGACGGTGCTTGAGCCGGGACCTGTTCCGTGCGCCCTCGCCCCGGGAGGAGGATGTGAGGCGGACGGGCACGGTCACCCCCTCCGGGTCCCGGACTCCGGTGACGCTCGTGCCGTAGTTCGGCGGCGTCGCCTTCTCGGAGTACAGGGGGCCGTTCGGTGCGTCCGCCTGGCGGCGAGTCTTTGCGAAGCTGCCGAAGCGGTACGTGAAGAGGAAGGGATGGTGACCGCGGCGCCCGAAGAGCCCGTTGTCGGAGAGGGTCAGCTCGTCCTTGGCGTCGTACCCGGTGAAGGGATTCGGCGGCGCTACCGAGTCGATCGCCAGCACCGGGACGATGTGGTCGTAGATCGGGTCCGCGAGGCTCTTCGGCTCGCCGAGCCGCGTCACGTTGTTGAAGACGCCGATGATCGGGACATGGCCGGCCAGCAGCTCGTACTTGACCCATCCGAGGAACTGCGCCACCGTCGCCGGCCCGGCGGCGACGAAGGGGTGAGCTTCGAGCTTCATCCGCCGCGCGGCGGCCAGGTCGTTGACGCCGAGCAGCAGCTGGCTGCGCGCGTGCCACTCCTTCACTCCCGGCGAGGCAAGCCTGCGCGCGGTCCACTGCGACGTGTACTGGCCGTAGTACAGGCCGGCCGAGATGAAGCTCGTCTCGCCGCAGTAGCCGAAGTTCGAGTTCCACTGCAGACGCGGTGCGATCGGCAGCCGCGCGTGAGTACGGATCCCGGTCGGCTGCCGCGGCGGCGGGAACGAGAGCGAGGACGAGCAGCGTCAGGGCGATCGGCAGCAAGCGCTTCATCGCCGCCCCCGGGCCGCCGTCCCTACGCGCGCCGGACGGTGATCGTCAGCTCGCGGCCGTCGATCGCCGCCGGCTCGCCCCCGTCGCCGTCGGGGCCGAAGCTGATGTGGGTCGCCAGCGTCTCGCCGCCGACGTACTGCTCGTAGTTCCGGGCCGCGGCGAGCAGCTCCTCGTCGCCGCCGAGCTGCAGCTCGATCCGGTCGGTGATCTCGAGGCCGCTCTCCTTGCGCGCGTTCTGCACGGCGCGGACGATCTCGCGGGCGAGGCCCTCGCGGACGAGCTCCGTCGGTCGAGCTCGAGCGCCAGCGCCACGGCCCGGCCGGCCTCGGACTCGACCTGGTAGCCCTCGAGCGGCTCCATGACCAGCGTCATGTCATCGGGCTCGCAGCGTGTGGTCGTTGCCGTCGATCGTGATCCCGATCTCGCGCTCGCCGGCGATCGCCGCGCGGGCGTGCTCGGGGTCGAGCGCCTCGACCGCGGCCGCGACCTGCGGCATCTCCTTGCCGAAGCGCGGGCCGAGGCTGCGGTAGTTGGGCTTGACCGCGTAGTCGGCGAGCTCGCCCTCCTCGGTGACGAACTCGAGCTGCTTGACGTTGAGCTCGGCCGAGACGACGTCGGCGAAGCCCTCGATCACGCGGCGCTCGCGCCTCGGTGGCGACGATCACGGCCTTGGCGAGCGGCTGGCGCATCTTCACCTTCGCCTGGGCGCGGGCGGCGCGGCCGAGCTCGACGGCGCGCCGGGCCGCCTCCATCCCGGCCTCGAGCGCGCCGTCGCGGCAGCGCCTCGTCGACCTCGGGGTAGTCGGTGCAGGTGGACCGAGTAGCTCGGCCGCCGGCGCTCGCCGCCTGGGCAGGTTGGACCAGATCGCGTCGGCGGTGAACGGGATGAAGGGCGCGAGCAGCTTGCGCGGTCTCGACCAGGCAGTGGCGCAGGGTCCCGAAGCGCGGCCGGGTCGCCCGTCCCAGAAGCGCCGCCTGCCGACCCGGACGTACCAGTTCGAGAGCTCGTCGACCCAGGCGGCGATCGCCTTGCCGGCGGTGGTCGAGTCGAAGTCGTCGAGCGCGTGCGCGGACGTCGGCGATGGTCGTGCTGCAGGCGCGAGACCGCCCAGCGGTCGAGCTGCTCGGCGGAGCCGCCGGGCGCCGCGTAGCCGTCGGCTCGCCGGGGGCGCCGGCGGGCGCGCCGGCGTCGATGCCCTCGGCGTTCGCGTAGAGCACGTAGAAGGAGTAGGTGTTCCAGAGCGTCAGCAGGAACTGGCGCACCGACTCGCCGACCGTCTCGGCGCTGAACCGGTAGCCGGCCCAGGGCTGCTGGGAGGCGAGGAAGTACCAGCGGAAGGCGTCGGCGCCGTAGGTGTCGATCACCTCGTGCGGGATCGACGAGGTTGCCGAGGCGCTTGCTCATCTTCGGCCCTCGGGATCGAGGATCAGGCCGAGGCAGACGCAGTTCAGGTAGTCGGTCTGGTCGAAGAGCAGCACCGACTCGGCGAGCTGCGAGTAGAACCAGCCGCGGGTCTGGTCGATCGCCTCGCAGATGAAGTCGGCCGGGAAGCGCTCGCTCGAACAGCTCCTCGTTCTCGAACGGGTAGTGGAACTGCGCGAACGGCATCGCGCCGCTGTCGTACCAGGTGTCGATCACCTCCTCGACGCGCCGCATCTCGCCGCCGCAGGACTCGCAGCGCGAGCGACGATCTCGTCGACGAAGGGGCGGTGCAGGTCCTCGCGCACCTCGCCGCCGCGCTCGCGCAGGTCCTGGACCGAGCCGGCGCAGAAGCGCTCCTCGCAGCTCCGTCGCCCTCGCACTCCCAGATCGGCAGCGGCGTGCCCCAGTAGCGGGTCGCGCGAGAGCGCCCAGTCGACGTTGCCCTCGAGCCACTTGCCGAAGCGCCCGTGCTTGATGTGCTCGGGGTGCCAGCCGATCCGCTCGTTCTCGGCCAGCATCCGCTCGCGGACCTCGGAGGTGCGGATGTACCAGGTCGACTTCGCGTAGTAGAGCAGCGCCGTGTCGCAGCGCCAGCAGTGCGGGTAGGCGTGCTCGTAGTCGACCGCGCGGAAGAGCTTGCCCGCGGCCTCGAGCGCGGCGACGATCTCGGGGTTGTGCTCGTAGACGATCTTGCCCTGGAAGTCGGGCACGCGCTCGTCGTAGGTGCCGTCGAGCGCGGACCGGGTTCTGCAGCGTCATCCCGTACTGCTCGCCGAGCCGGAAGTCGTCCTCGCCGAAGGCGAGCGCCGTGTGCACGAGGCCGGTGCCGTCCTCGGTGGTGACGAAGTCGGCGAGCAGCACCGTGTGGCCGTGCGGGCCGAAGTCGGCGCCCTTGATGTAGTCGAAGGGCGCCTCGTAGCGGGTGCCCTCCATCGCCGCGCCCGTCGAATCGGTCGTGGACGTCGTGCGCCCTCGCCGAGCACCCGCTCGGCCAGCGCCTCGGCGACGACCACGACCTCGTCGGAGCCGGCGGGCGTGGCGCGGACGTAGGTGATCTCGGCGCCGGCGGCGACGGCCGCGTGCGAGATCAGCGTCCAGGGCGTCGTCGTCCAGACCAGCAGGTTGTCGCCCGGCTCGAGCGCCGGACCCGGCCGCCGGCTCGGTGACCGGCAGCCGCACGTAGACGGAGGGATCGACGACGTCCTTGTAGCCGAGCGCGACCTCGTGCGAGCTCAGCGCCGTGCCGCAGCGCGGGCAGTAGGGGACGACCTTGTGGCCCTCGTAGAGCCGGTCGTCGTCCCAGAGCTGCCGCAGCGACCACCAGACCGACTCGATGTAGTCGTCGTCCATCGTCACGTAGGGGTCGTCGAGGTCGATCCAGTGGCCGATCCGCTCGACCATCCGGCTCCAGTCGCCGACGTAGCGGAAGACCGACTCGCGGCAGCGGGCGTTGAACTCGGCGATCCCGAACTCCTCGATCTGCTCCTTCGAGGAGATCCCGAGCTCCTTCTCGACCTCGAGCTCGACCGGCAGCCCGTGGCAGTCCCAGCCGCCCTTGCGCGGCACGTAGTAGCCGCACATCGCCTTGTAGCGCGGGTAGATGTCCTTGAAGACGCGGCTCAGGACGTGGTGGGAGCCGGGCTTGCCGTTCGCGGTCGGCGGCCCCTCGTAGAAGCTCCACAGCGGCCGCGCCCTCGCGCTCGCTCGAGCTGCCGCTCGAAGGTCTGGCCCTCGCGCCAGCGCTCGAGCACCCCCTCCTCGAGCGCGGGGAAGGACTGCTTGGGATCGACGGGTGCGTAGCTGCTCACGGGCGGCGGATTGTAGGCGCGGCCGCAGGCCGCCCGTGCCGCAGCCAAGGTGCGTGTCCGTGGCCGGGCATCGGATAGGGTCGGTCGTGACCGTGCATGCCCGCCGTTGGCAAGTGGCCGCTGCGAGGTCCGATCTCGAGCATCTGGGAGGGTGGCCGAGCCAGTGCGCAATACGGAGCTAGAGGCAGAGCCGGAGGGATCGGGCCTGCTCGAGCGTGAGCGGGAGATCGCTGCCGGCGAGGGCCTGCTCGGCGAACTCCCCGCTGCGACGGCGGTCGCCTTCGTCGGACCTCCGGGGATCGGCAAGACGACCCTCTTGCGTAGCCTTGCGCGCCGCGCGGGAGCATCCGGCGTTCGCGTTCTCGAGGCGCGGGGGGCACAGTTCGAGCGCGGCTTCCCATTCGCTGTCGCCGCCCGATTGCTCGCACCCGCGCTCGAGCCGGGGCCTGACGCCGCCTCGGCCGAGAGCACGAGCGATGCGGTGCGGATCGGGCTTGCCGCGATCGACCCCGCTCGCCCCCGCGAGGACTTCGGGGCCACCTCCGAAGAGGCACTGCACGCCGCCGTTACCGGCCTGCAGGCGCTGATCCTGACGGTGGCGGCCAAGGGTCCGGTTCTGCTCGCGGTCGACGATGCCCAATGGGTGGATCCGGAGTCATTGCGGTGGCTCGACTACCTCACCCGGCGCCTGGCGGGGATCCCGGTCGTGGTCGCGCTGACGGCGCGGGAGGTCGAGCCCGCCGCCGAGCAGGAGACCCTGCAGGAGTTGCTCTCCAATCCCGAGGTCGTGGTCCAGAGGCCGCGTCCGCTCAGCAGAAGGGCCATCGGCCGGATGGTCGAGAACCGCTGCGGCCGGGCGCCGGAGAGTGAGTTCGCTGCTGCCTGTGAGGAGGTGAGCGGGGGCAACCCGTTCCTGCTCGAGCAGCTCCTCGACTCCGTCGCCGCGGAGCACATCGAGCCGGTCGAGGCGGAGGTCTCCGGCATCAGACGCCTGGGCCCGGTCCGCGTGGCTCGAGAGGTGCTCGGCCGCGTCGGTCACCTCGGAGCCGATTGCGTCAGCTTCGCGAAGGCGAGCGCGGTGCTCGGCGACGACGCCGAGATCGGGTTCGCCGGCCCCGCCGCCGAACTCGATGCAGCGGCCGCCGCGGAGGCCGCGGACGCGCTTGTCCGGGCCGGCGTGCTGACGGGGCATGGACAGCCACAGTTCGTCCACCCGCTGGTCCGCGAGGCCGTCTATCTCGACATCCCGCCGGGCGAGCGGGCGTCCTTCCACGCGGTCGTCGCCCGCCTCCTCGACGCCAGGGGGATCGCCGTCGACAAGGTCGCCGGGCACCTGCTCCAAGCGGAGCAGATCGGCGAGGACTGGGCAATGGCCCGGCTGCGTTCCGCCGGACGCTCGGCACTCGCCAGGGGGGCTCCGGAGCTGGCCGCCCGCTACCTCGAGCGCGCCCTGCAGGAGGCGCCCGACCCGGCTGATCGCGCGGTGGTGCTGTGCGAGCTGGGCGCCGCCGAGGCGACCGGTTGGCAGGCGGATCGAGCCGTCGATCACTTCGGAGCGGCGGTCGAGTTGCTCGAGGACCCGGTGGAGCGTTCGCGAACGATGAGGGAGCGCGGCCTGACTCTCTTTCACCTCGGCCGCGCGGAGGAGGCGATCGGCGAGCTCGAGCGCGCCGCCGCGGAGCTCGGCGTCAACGATCCGGGGCTGACGCTGCGCCTCGAGGCCGATCTCGCATCGATGCGGGAGATGGCACCGCACCCCTCGCATCGAAGCCGGGCCAACCGTCGTCGGCTGGAGGCGCTGGTGCAGGGGCTCTCCGACGACGAGCCGGCTGCCAGGGTGCTGCGCGCCTGTCTCTCGCATGTGCGGCTTCGCGATTGCGACCCGGTCGATCAGGTCCTGCCGCTCGCCGTGCAGGCGCTGGAGGGAGCGGCCTGGACCGAGGAGCGGGGTCCGGGGCTGATCGGTCTCTCATCGGCGCTGATGAGCCTGCGCTCCGCCGATGCGCTCGACGAACTCGAGGCGACGGCGCTCGCCGGCCGCGAGGAGGCCCGCGTGCACGGGTCCGCATTCCTCGATGCCCTGCACAGCCACTCGCTGTCGGAGGTGCATCTGTATCGAGGTGACGTCGCCAAGGCCGAGGCGAGTTCGCGGGACCTGCTTGGCGTCTGCCGCGAGCAGGGCTTCCCGATGGGGGTGGCGATGGCGGCGACGGTGCTCGTCGAGGCGCTGGTCGAGCGCGGCGAGCTCGCGACCGCCCGGGCGCAGCTCGAGCGGGCCGGCCTGGACGGCGAGCTGCCGCCTCCGAACGGCTTCGCCTTCCTCGTCCTCGCCCGGGCTCGGCTCCATGCTGCCGGCGGCGATCAGCAGGCGGCGCTGGACGAGCTCGAGCAGGCGTCCGCGCGGTTCGCCGCATGGGGGATGAAGAACCCCGCAGTTGCGGGCTGGCGTTCTCAGCGGGCGCTGCTGATGGTGCGCCGCGACGAGCCCGCCGAGGCACTGCGGCTTGCCCAGGAAGAGCTTCGGCTTGCCGAGCGGTTTGGCGCTCCACGCGCCCGCGGGGTCGCTCTGCGGGCCTGCGGCGTCGTCGCGGGTGGCACTGAGGGGCTGCGGATGCTCGAGCAGGCCGTCGAGCTGCTCTCGGGCCCGGTCTCCCGTCTCGAGCACGCCCGCGCGCTGGTCGAGCTCGGCGCTGCTCTGCGCCGTTCGAATGCTCGCGGCGAGGCTCGGCGCAGGCTCGACGAGGGCCTCGCCGTGGCCCGCCAGTGCGGCGCCCGCGCGCTGGTCGAACGGGCGAACACGGAGATCGAAAAGAGCGGCGTTCGGCGCCGTCGCGCGGTCGCCGCCGGGGTCGCCGCGCTGACGCCGTCCGAGCGACGCGTGGCCGAGCTGGCGGCGTCCGGGCTCAGCAACAAGGAGATCGCCGCGGAGCTATATGTGACGCGCCGAACCGTCGAGACCCACCTGACACAGGTCTACGCGAAGCTGGGAATCGAGTCGCGGCGGCAGCTGGCCGCGAGGCTGGGCGAGGGGTGAGCGAGCTGAGATGTTGTGGTCGCTCCACGATGCAGGAACGCCGCCGGCGCGTGACGATCGGGGCCCGTGGGCTCACGATCCAAGCTGGCACGCACGGGCGCCGCTCGCGCCCTCACCTTCGCAATCGCACTTGCGATCGCGGGCGTCGGCGCGATCGTCGTTCCGGCCGCCGGACAGGCTGAGCTCGCCGGCCCCTGCACGATCAACTTCGTGCCCGTCCAGCGGCAACTGGAAGGACGCCGCGAACTGGGATCTGAACCGGGTTCCCGACTCCAGCGACGTCGCCTGCATCGCCTCCGGAAAGACCGCCGTCACCTCGCTCGGCGGCCCGTTCACGGTTGGGGCGGTGCTCGCCGACGGCACCCTCGACATGTTCGACAAGTCGCTGACGATCAACGAGGACCTAGGCGACTCCCACATCGCCCATCTGATCCTGGAGGGGGGCAACACCAGCCTCGGCGGAGCCTTCAACGCCACGGTCGAGGACCTCGACCTGATCAGCGGCCACTTCGCGGGCACGGGTACCGTGACGGTCCCGGCGGGCGGCACCTTGGATGTCTCGGGAGCCCAGATTGCGGGCTCGCAGAAGATCGTCAACGAAGGCACCGCGACCCAGACCGCCGGCTTCAGCATGTTCGGCGGACGACAACCAGATCACCAACAGCGCCGGCGCCACCTGGACGGTCTCCGCCGGCGCGATCAGCGGCGGCGGCGCGGGCGGTACCGGCGGCACCTTTCTCAACGAGGGCACCGTGGTCAAGTCCGGCGCCGGCAACGCCCTCAACGCCGACGCCCGTTTCGTCAACGCCGGCCTCGTCGAGGTCCAGGAGGGCATCTACCAGCCGCCGACCCGCGATCCCTTGGCCG
This sequence comes from uncultured Solirubrobacterales bacterium, assembly GCA_963774395.1. Taxonomy (GTDB): domain Bacteria; phylum Actinomycetota; class Thermoleophilia; order Solirubrobacterales; family 70-9; genus CAXMST01. The sequence goes on from CAVZET010000005.1 coordinate 710,030, forward strand.
GCGCCACCGACACCGGCACGTACACGGTCGACGCCGGGGCCGAGCTGCGCTTCGCGGGCGGTCGCACGATCGACGCCGGCGCCTCGATCTCCGGCCAGGGGACGTTGCGCCAGTCGTCTTCCACGGCGACCATCGACGGCAGCCTCGAGGTCGGCGATCTGATCGTCGCCGGCGGCACCCTGCTGCTCAACGACGCCGCCACCCTGGACACCCTGACGATCACCGCCGGCACTCTGACCGCGGAGTCCGATCTGACGGTGCCGACCGTGACCCAGTCCGCCGGCACGCTCAACGGCTCGGCGACGCTCGAGACCTCCGACTTCACCTGGAGCGGTGGCAACCAAGGCAGCCCCGACGCCGCCCCGCCCGCGAATCAGTCGCTGATCGGCACCACTGCGATCGCATCCGCCGGGTCGATGACGATCACCAACGCTCCCAGCCTCCATGCCGATCGCGAGATCGTCAACGACGGCAGAGTGGTTCAGACCGGCGACCTCAACCTGGCCGGCTTCATCACCAGCAACGGCCCCTGGACGGCGCTCGACGCGACCTTCAATCGTGACGAGAACAACGCCGCGGCGACCTTCAACAACCACGACACGCTGACCTTCACGGGCGACGGCGGCCGCAGCCGCGCTCAGATGGCCAACGGTGACGACGGCACAATCGTCGTCCCCTCCGGCGACATCGAATTCGAGCGGCTGACGAACCTGACCGGAACGAGGGTCCTCAGCCACGGAACCTTCGTCCTGACCGGCACGCTGCGCGTCGACGACGCCGACATCCGCACGATCGCCGAGTCGGCCACCCTGATCATGCGCGGCCCCGACGCTCGGTTCCTGGGGCGCTTCGGTCAAGATGGCCTCCGCAACCTCGGCACCAACGACGGCATCCTGCGCTTCGACGATGGCGCTGAGATCGACACCAACGTCGATCTCAGCAACGGCCCCAGCGGCCTGATCGGGGGCTCGGGCACCGTTGTCCTTCCCGACGGCGGGTCGCTGGCCAACGAAGGCACGATCGCCCCCGGCGAATCGCCCGGGACCTTCGGCGTCTCCCGCGAGTCGCCCGGGACCCTCAGCGTCGAAGGCGATTTCTTCCAAGACGCCGGCGGCAGGCTCGAGATCGAGATCGGCCGCCCGGCTGCCGGCGGCGACCAGTTCGCGGCCACCAGTCTCGCTGCAGGCGGCGACCAACTCGCCGCCACCGGTCCCGTTGCAGGCGACGACTACGACCAGCTCGCCGTCAGCGGCGCCGCGACGCTCGACGGCACGCTGTCGTTGGCAACGATCGACGGATACGAGCCGGACGGCGACTATCAGGCGGTGACATACGCCCAGCACAGCGGCCAGTTCGCGACCATCGAGGACCCGTCCAGCACCTACGGCGTCACCTACAACGCGACCGACGTCACCGTAGCTCCCGGTCTGACTGCCCCCGACACGACGATCGACTCGCAGCCCCGCGAATCCGACGCGCGCATGCGCAGCCGCGACGTTCGAGTTCAGCTCCGACGGCCGGTCCTCGAGCTTCGAGTGCAAGCCTCAACGGCGCGTCGTTCGAGGCCTGCAGCTCGCCGACCAGCTTCTCTGCTCTGCGCGACGGCGAGCACACCTTCGAGGTGCGTGCGATCGGGCCGGCGGGGAACCCCGACGCCGACCCCCGCGATTCCTACACGTGGACGATCGACACAGCGCCGCCGGAGACGACGATCGACTCCGGCCGCCCGATCCGAGCAATCGCGACGCGAGGCTTCGAGTTCAGCTCGAACGAGCCTGGGGCCACGTTCGAGTGCAAGCTCAATACCAACCCGTTCGAGGCCTGCTCCTCGCCGCAGCAGTTCCCGGGCGACGTCGGCGACGGCGAGCCTCACTGAAGGTCAGGGTACCGAACGCAGTCGGGCTCACCGATCAGACGCCGGACAGCGTTCAGCTGGACTATCGACACCATCCCTGAGACGACGATCGACTCGCACCCTGCCGACCCGGCCAGCCAGCGCCGACTCGACGTTCGAGTTCAGCTCCGATCAGGCCGGCTCGAGCTTCGAGTGCAAGCTCAATGGCGCCCCGTTCGAGGCGTGTACATCGCCGGTCACCTTCTCAGCGCTCGGTGACGGCGAGCACAACTTCCAGGTCCGAGCGATCGGGCCGGCCGGCAATCCCGACCCGACCCCGGACACGTTCACCTGGACGATCGACACGACGGTTCACCAACTCACGGTCCAGAGCAGCGGCGGCGGCACGGTCAGCTCCGAACCTGCGGCGATCTCGTGTGGCGATGGCGGCTCTTGCGAGGGCGACTTCGCCAACGGAACCGAGGTAGTGCTGACCGCCGTCTCCGACTCCGGGCCGGCCGAGACGAACGTCGACTGGAACGGGTGCGACTCGATCGACCACAACGAGTGCACGGTCACCGTCGACGACGATTCGACGGTCACGGTGGCCTTCCTTCGAACGCCTCGAGGCGTCCGTGGGGGCGGACGGCAGGGCCGACTCGGGGATCGGCGGGCTTGGCTGCCACGGCCCCGACTCCTGCTTCGCGCTGATCGTGCACGGGACCGAGGTCGTCCTCACCGCGACCCCCGATCCCGGCTTCACCTCGCTCGGCTGGCTCTTCTGTGACAACGTGACCGGCGATCAGTGCACTGTGACGATGAACGGACGACGAACGGTGGCGACCGGATTCGGGCACAGCCTCACCGTCGAGCGGGCGGGCTCGGGACGGTCGAATCGGACCCCGCCGGGATCGACTGCGGCGACACCTGCACGGCTTCGTACCTGCCCGATACCGAGGTTGATCTGACGCCGACTCCGGACCCGGAAAAAGGGTTCGACCATTGGAGCGGCTGCGACTCGGTGTCGGGCGACGTCTGCACCGTCGCCCTCGACGCGAACAGGACCGCGACCGCGCACTTCACCGAGCCGGTCAGCGTCAGCCTCGCCGGCGCCGGATCGGGCGCCGTCTCCTCGAGTCCGGCGGGGATCGATTGCCCGGGCACGTGCTCGGCGCAGTTCGGGGCCGGCAGCTCGCTGGAGTTGACCGCCGATCCTGACCCCGGATCGTCGTTCACGGGTTGGAGCGGGTGCGACTCGGTCTCGGGGCGGGTCTGCACGGTGAGCGCCGACGCGGGCGCCGCGGTGACTGCCAGCTTCGGCATCCGACGGCACGCTCACGGTCAGCAAGGACGGCGACGGCTCGGGGTCGGTGCAGAGCGACCCGGCCGGAATCGACTGCGGCCCAAGCTGCTCGGCCGACTTCGGCGATGGCACGGCTGTCTCGCTGACGGCGACGCCGGCCGTCCGGCTCGAGGTTCACGGGATGGCAGGGTGCCTGCTCGGGATCGGGCTCCTGCGACGTGACGCTCGACGCGGACACCGCGGTCGCGGCCACGTTCGCCGATCTGCCGCCCGAGACGACGATCGACTCCGGCCCTGACGACCCGACCAACCAGGCCGAAGCCAGCTTCGAGTTCAGCTCCGACGATCCCGCCGCCGGCTTCGAGTGCAGGCTCGACGACGGCTCCTTCAGTCCCTGCACCTCGCCGAAGCACCTCAGCGGCCTCAGCGACGGTGAGCACCAGTTCCGCGTCCGCGCCGTCGATCAGGCCGCCAGCACGGACCAGACGCCCGCCTTGCAGACCTGGACCGTCGACACCGTCGCTCCCGAGACGACGATCGACTCCGCCCCTGACGACCCGACCAACCAGACCGAAGCCAGCTTCGAGTTCAGCTCCGACGATCCCGCCGCCGGCTTCGAGTGCAGGCTCGACGGCGGCTCCTTCTCTCCGTGCGCCTCGCCGCAGAACTTCAGCGGCCTCTCCCTCGGCGACCACACCTTCGAGGTCAAGGCGATCGATACCGCCGGCAACGTCGACCCGACCCCCGACAGCCTCGGCTGGAGGATCGAAGTCACGCACAGCCTCACCGTTACCCGTTCCGGCAGCGGTCAGGGCACCGTCCTGAGCAGCCCCCGCGCGATCAACTGCGGCAGCGAATGCTCAGCCGAGTTCGAGCAGGGGACGGCCGTCACGTTGAAGGCGAACCCGGTCGCCGGGAGCGAGTTCGTGCGCTGGGGCGGCGCATGTTCGGGGACGGTCTCCCCCTGCCACCTGACGATCGACGCGGCGAAGTCGGTCGACGCGGTCTTCGCCGCGCGGGCCCCCGCTGCGCCGAGCAACCTGCGGACCGAGCCGGCGTCGCCGAGCAACGATGCCAGCCCGCGTGTGAGCGGCGCTGCCGAATCCGGCTCGACCGTGTCGATCTTCAAGTTCCGGCCGGATGACGGGTGCGTAGGCGGTCGCATTCCCGCCGGCAAGCGCTCGGTGGGCGAGGGAGGCGCCGCGCAGTTTGCCGACGACGGCATCGTCGCCCAGCTCGAGCCGGACGGGCAGTTCACCCGCTGGAAGCTGGTGGCCGTCGCGACGAACTCGAGCGGCCGGCAGTCCCCATGCTCGGCGCCGATCTTCTACCTGATCGATCGCCGCCCCGCCCCGGCGATCAGCGTCGAATCGGGAACGACCCGCGAGCCCACGGTCGACATCTTCAGCGATCAGCTCAGGGACGACCGGGGCCGCGAGCTGACGCCGATGCTGTACGCGAACGGCCACTGCGACGGCGCTCCGATCCGGCTCGGCGCCGACGAGCGTCCGCCCCAACTCCACGCCGGGGCCAGGGTTGCGGTGCCGTTCATCCGAGTAGGAATCGAGCCTCAGGCAAGCACCCAGTTCTCGCTCTTCATTCCCGAGGTCAGCGGCCGCTGCTCCAACTCGGTTCGGGTGTTCCAGGATTCGATCGCGCCGGACGAGGCCTCGATCCGCGGGACACAGCCCGACTCGCCGGCCGCGGACAAGACCCCCAAGGTCCGCTTCCGGCTCGGCCCGGTCGGTCGGGCAGAGGCCGACACGGTCGAGTTCTATGTGCACGTCGTCGACCGCGAGCACCTCGACGCCAACGCCTGTCACGGAGATGCGGACAAGGTCGTGAGCCGACTGCAGCAGGGCGACAACAGCACCTCCGTGCGCGTGGAAGCTGACGCCCGCAGCGAGATCGGACTGCGCGTCTTCGACCGGGCCGGCAATCACTCCCGTTGCTCGAGCGTCAGCTACCTGAATCGCGTGCGGGTCCCTGCTCCTCCGAGCAACCTGCGGACCGAGCCGGCGTCGCCGAGCAACGATGCCAGCCCGCGTGTGAGCGGCGCTGCCGAATCCGGCTCGACCGTGTCGATCTTCAAGTTCCGCCCCGATGACGGTTGCGAGGACGGTCGCATGCCGGCGGGCAAGCGCCCGGTCGGCGAGGGAGGCGCCGCGCAGTTCGCCGACGGCGGCATCGCCGCCCAGCTCGAGCCGGACGGGCAGTTCACCCGCTGGAAGCTGGTGGCCGTCGCGACGAACTCGAGCGGCCGGCAGTCCCCATGCTCGGCGCCGATCTTCTACCTGATCGATCGCCGCCCCGCCCCGGCGATCAGCGTCGAATCGGCGAACGACCCGCGAGCCCACGGTCGACATCTTCAGCGATCAGCTCCGCGACGATCGGGGCCGCGATCTGACGCCGATGCTGTACGGCGAACGGCCACTGCGACGGCGCTCCGATCCGGCTCGGCGCCGACGAGCGTCCGCCCCAACTCCACGCCGGGGCCAGGGTTGCGGTGCCGTTCATCCGAGTAGGAATCGAGCCTCAGGCAAGCACCCAGTTCTCGCTCTTCATTCCCGAGGTCAGCGCCCGCTGCTCCAACTCGGTTCGGGTGTTCCAGGATTCGATCGCGCCGGACGAGGCCTCGATCCGCGGGACACAGCCCGACTCGCCGGCCGCGGACAAGACCCCCAAGGTCCGCTTCCGGCTCGGCGCGGTCGGTCGGGCAGAGGCCGACACGGTCGAGTTCTATGTGCACGTCGTCGACCGCGAGCACCTCGACGCCAACGCCTGTCACGGAGATGCGGACAAGGTCGTGAGCCGACTGCAGCAGGGCGACAACAGCACCTCCGTGCGCGTGGAAGCTGACGCCCGCAGCGAGATCGGACTGCGCGTCTTCGACCGGGCCGGCAATCACTCCCGTTGCTCGAGCGTCAGCTACCTGAATTCGCTAGACGGGCCTCTCGGAGCCTCTGCAGCAACCGCAGAGGCCGCCGGTGACCACAGCTTCGGCCGTCCCGAGGGACTGCCCTAGCCTGACGCGGGTGAGATACCTCCCCCTGCTTCTTGCCTCGATCGCCCTGGCCTCGTGCGGTTCGAGCCCGCCGCCCACAACGCCGCTCGCGTGCCAAGCGGGGGCCGGTGCTTTCCTCGCGGCGCTGAAGCAGGCCCCGGGCGAGGTCTCGGTCGAGGGCGAGACGCCGATCAGCGGCTGCCTGACCGAGGACCAGCCCGCCGGCGATCTGGCCGCTGTCGGTTCCAGCCTGGTGATCGCCGCAACGAGGCTCAACGCCGAGGCCCGCAAGCCGTCCGATCGTCGGGCGGCCGTGCAGCTCGGGTACCTCGTGGGCGCGGTCGAGAAGGGCGCATCTGCGACGGCCGGGGTGCACGCCGAGCTCGTCCGCAGGGTGAACTCGGCGGCTCGCTTCAGCGAGCCCGGCCGCCCCCTGTCGTCAGCTGCTGAGAGGGCCTTCGGCGTCGGTTACGAGGCCGGGCGCGCGGCCGGGTGAACGAGCCGGTGGCCGTCTCCTCGCCCGCTGGTCGCGAGCCAATAGCCTCCCCTGGGCAAGCATTGAGCCGAGCACCTGAAAGGAACCGAAATTGAGCGAGCCGAGCGAGAAGCTCTGGGGCGGAGAGACCGACAAGGCGGTGGCGAACTTCCCGGTCTCCGGCCAGCCCGTGCCGGCGCCGGTGATCCACTGGCTCGGCAAGATCAAGGCGGCCGCCGCGCGGACCAACGCCGAGCTCGGTCTGCTCGATGCCGATGTCGCCGAACGGATCGCCGAGGCGGGCGACGCCGTCGGCCGCGGTGAGCACGACGAGCAGTTCCCCGTCGACGTCTTCCAGACCGGCTCCGGCACCTCCTCGAACATGAACGCGAACGAGGTGATCGCGGCGCTCGCCGGCGAGGGCGTACACCAGAACGATCACGTCAACATGGGCCAGTCCTCGAACGACGTCTTCCCGTCTGCCGTGCACCTTGCGGCGCTCGAGCAGACGGTCGAGCAGCTGCTGCCGGCCCTCGACAACCTCGCCGCGGCGCTCGAGGCGAAGGAGCGCGAGTTCGCCGACATCGTCAAGGCCGGCCGCACGCACCTCATGGACGCCGTGCCCGTCACTCTCGGCCAGGAGTTCGGCGGCTACGCGGCGCAGATCCGGCTCGGCGCTGATCGCGTCCGCGGCACGCTCGAGCGCGTCGGCCAGATCCCGCTCGGGGGCACCGCGACCGGCACCGGACTCAACACCCACAGCGAGTTCGCCGAGAAGTGCCGGGCGAAGCTCAGCGAGGGCTCGGGCCTCGACATCTTCGAGCCCGCACGATCGCTTCGAGGCGCAGGCCAACCGCGACTCGCTGGTCGAGCTCTCGGGGATGCTCAAGGTCGTCGCCGTCTCGCTGATCAAGATCGCCAACGACCTCGCGCTGATGGGCTCGGGCCCGCGCGTCGGCTTCGCCGAGCTGCGCCTGCCGGAGCTGCAGAAGGGCTCCTCGATCATGCCCGGCAAGGTCAACCCGGTGATCCCCGAGGTGACGATCCAGGTCGGCGATCAGGTGATCGGCAACGACGCCGCGATCACCGCCGCCGGCTCGCAGGGTCAGTTCGAGCTCAACGTGCGGGTGCCGCTGATCGCCAAGAACCTGCTCGAGTCGATCGGCCTGCTCGCCTCTGCCGCGCGGCTCATGGACGAGAAGGTGATCCAGGGGGTCGAGCCCAACCACGAGGCGAACAAGGCCGCGGCCGAGGGCACGCTGGCGACGGCGACGGCGCTCAACCCCTACATCGGCTACGACAAGGCGACCGAGATCGTCAAGGCCGCGGCCGACTCGGGCCGGCCGCTACGCGAGGTCGCGCGCGAGCTCGGCGTCGACGACGCGACGCTCGACGAGGCGCTCGACCACGCGAAGATGGCCCGCCCCCACCACTGAGTGGGCGCGGCGGGCCCGGAGGGCCGCGGCAGCCGGCTAGACGGCCTGCGCCGTCCGGCGGGCGGGGCGTGTCTCGGCGGAGCGCACCTCGGTGAGCGCCGTGGCGTGGCCGCCGAGTGCCGCCGGGAGCGCGATCGTGACCCGGTCGAAGCCGACGGGTAAGCCGGTGGCTGAGGAGACGGCCTGCGCGGCTGTCGGCGTCGAGAGTCGCATCAGGCCGGCCTCCAGACGGCATCCCATCGCCAGCTCGAGCGGGCTCGACTTGCGGTCGCCGGCTGGCCGGCAGCCGTTCGAGGCTGTCGTAGCCCTGCGCCCCCCGGACGAGGTTCACGAATTCGAGTAGATACAAAGTTGGCCTCCGTGTCGGGAATTTCACGGTGGTCCCCCCGACTAGCGGCTAGCTATTTCCGCTGTTGCTGATACGGGCGACAGCGGTTACGTGTTCAAAGATAGCGCCAGATTCGTGCCCCGCGTTGGCCATGCGGTCGTTTGCAGGCGATCGTGATCTGTCCGTAACGAAGGGGTGCCACGATGTACGGAGCATTGGGCCCCGAGGTCGGCGCGGGATGCCCTCCCCACGAACGGATTTCCCGCCGGCACAGATACGGAGGATGCAATGACCCAGACAGACTTCGCCGCCAAGAGCTCGGGCGAGCAGGCCGCGGGCACCCCAGTCAAGACCGACACGGTCAGCTTCGGCGCGGGCTGCTTCTGGCAGGTCGAGGCCGCCTTCCGCGAGGTCGAGGGCGTGCTCGAGACGGCCGTCGGCTACGAGGGCGGCCACGTCCCGAACCCCACCTACGAGCAGGTCTGCACCGGGACCACCGGCCACGCCGAGGTCACCCAGGTGACGTTCGATCCCGCCAAGGTGAGCTTCGACGCGCTGCTCGACATCTACTGGAAGGTCCACGACCCGACCCAGGTCGACCGGCAGGGTCCGGACATCGGCACCCAGTACCGCTCGGTGATCTTCGTCAACAGCGACGAGCAGCGCGCGGCAGCCGAGGCCTCGAAGGAGCGCGAGCAGGCCCGCCACCGCAAGCCGATCGCGACCTCGATCGAGGACGCCACCGGCTTCTACATGGCCGAGGACTACCACCAGTGCTACCTCGAGAAGCGCCAGGGGTCCGGCGGCCTGATGGGGATGCTGCTCGGGCGCTAACGGCGCGGGGACCCTCGGCCGGCGTCGGCCGGCGCCTTCCGCCGAGCGGTCCTCGGCGGGACGGGCTGGGCTTGGTGAGCTGGGGACGAGGGGTGGGCTGTTGACGCCCTTGGGCAGTGAGGGAGGTGGGCTTGCGGAGGGGCTTGGCTGGGGGCGCAGGGGGCTGTTTTCGGTGCAGAGTTCCTGACTTTGCCGGCCGGGCTGCGCCACCGGCATTGCTCGGGGGATCGCGGATCTGTGGGGCCACTCGCGGGAGAGGGGGTGTCGTGGGCGATCGCCGGCGAGGGGGCTTGGCTTGGGTGAGCTCCCGTCTAGGTGGCAAAGTCCGGAGGACTTGGCCGGCGGGGGCGTTTGGAGGGCGATCTCGGCGGCGCGTGAGTGGCTGTGGGGGCTGAGACGCTCGTCTCCCTTGGGCTGCCGCTTTACCCGTCCCTCGCTGCTCTCGCCGGCGAGTGGTCACGTTGGTTCGGAATAGTGGGCCCAACGTGACCAGTGGGCTCGGAACGCCGACGCTAGATCTTCACCGCGACGTACTTGGTCTCGAGGTACTCGTCGATGCCCTCGTTGCCGCCCTCGCGGCCCATGCCTGAGGCCTTGACGCCGCCGAACGGGGCGCCGGCGTTGGAGACGAGGCCCTGGTTGAGGCCGATCATCCCGGTCTCGAGCGCCTCGCAGACGCGCAGGGCACGCTGCAGGTCGCGCGTGAAGACGTAGGAGACGAGGCCGTACTCGGTGTCGTTGGCGGCCGCGATCGCCTCCTCGTCGGTGGCGAAGGTGGTGACCGGTGCGACCGGGCCGAAGATCTCCTCCTTGAGCAGCCGCGCGTCGGCGCTGACGCCGCTGAGCACGGTCGGCTCGTAGAAGTAGCCGGCGCCGTCGACGGCGCTGCCGCCGCAGGCGGCGGTCGCGCCCTTGGCGACCGCGTCTTCGACGAGCTCGGCGACCTTGCCGCGCTGGTCGTCGTCGATCAGCGGGCCGACGTCGGTGCCCTCCTCGAGCCCGTCGCCGACGGTCAGGCGCCTTCATCTTCTCGGTCAGCTTCGCGGTGAACTCGTCGGCGACGGACTCGTGCACGTGGAAGCGGTTCGCGGAGGTGCAGGCCTCGCCGACGTTGCGCATCTTCGCGATCATCGCGCCCTCGACCGCGGCGTCGACGTCGGCGTCGCTCGAAGACGACGAAGGGCGCGTTGCCGCCGAGCTCCATCGAGACCTTGAGGATGCCCTCGGCGGCCTGCTCGATCAGCTTGCGACCGACCTCGGTCGAGCCCGTGAAGCTCAGCTTGCGCAGCCGCGGGTCGGCGATGATCGGCGCCGAGACTGAGCTCGATGAGCTCGAGGTGATCACGTTGAGGACGCCGTCGGGAAGCCCGGCACTCGCTCGAGCACCTCGGCGAGGGCCAGCATCGAGAGCGGCGTCAGCTGGGCGGGCTTGACGACCATCGTGCAGCCGGCGGCGATCGCCGGGCCGATCTTGCGGGTGCCCATCGCCATCGGGAAGTTCCAGGGGGTGATGAAGAAGCAGGGGCCGACGGGCTGGCGCATCACGAGCACGCGGCAGGCGCCGTTGCCGGCGGGCTTGTAGTAGCCGTCGGTGCGCAGCGCCTCGCCGGCGTTCCAGCGGAAGAACTCGGCCGCGTAGGCGACCTCGGCCTTCGATTCGGCGAACGACTTGCCCATCTCCAGCGTCATCAGCGTGGCCAGCTCGTCGCTGCGGTCGTTGAGCGCCTCGAATGCCGACTGCAGGATCTGCGGAGCGGTCGTTGGGCGCGCGTCGCGCGCCCACTCGGCCTGGGCGGCCACGGCGGCGTCGAGCGCCGCCTTTGCGTCGTCGGCGGTGCGCGTCGGCGATCTCGCAGAGCGTCTCGCCGGTGGCGGGGTTCTCGACGGCGATCGTCGCGCCCTCGCCGCCGTCGCGCCACTCGCCCCCGATCAGGAGCTGCTTGGGGACCTCGTCGACCGCCGCATTCACCGTCGCGCTCGTGCTCATCTCGACCTCCGCAATCGCTTTCGCTGGTGCCTGCGACGGACATTACCCCGCTGCGGGCCTCGGCCCGCATCCGCAACTACCGGGTCCGGTGCGGGTTCTGGGGTCGGGCGATGGAAGGGCGGCCGCGGGCTGTGGCGAATCAGTCGCAGGCGCCGCCCCTCCAGCGCCCGTTCCGGCAGAGCATGCGAGTTCCCGATCCGACAGACGCGCGCCAGGCGCCCCGACCCGGGCCTCCGCTCGCGCGCTCGTCGCGGTGCTTGCGGCGCTCGGGCTGCTTGCCCTCGCCGTCCGGCCGGCGCCGCTGCGAAGGGCAGTTCGTGATCAAGGGCCACGGCTACGGCCACGGTGTCGGCATGAGCCAGTGGGGCGCCTACGGCTACGCCAAGCACGGCGTCGGCTACAGGAAGATCCTCGGGCACTACTACTCGCACACGAAGCTCGGCCGGACGAAGCCGCAAGCGGGTCGGCGTGCTGCTCCAGACTCGGCCCGGCGGCGTCGGCTTCAAGGGCGCCAAGCGCGCCTGCGGCCGCAAGGTCAAGGCGAGCAAGCGCTACCGCGCCGATCTCAGCCCGAACGGCAACAAGCTCAGGCTCGAGAGCAAACGGGGCACAAGCTCACCTCCTGCGGGCATGCTGCTCAAGGCAATCGGCTCGGGCCCGATCAAGATCTCCGGGCAGGGTCCCTACCGCGGCGGGCTGGTCGTCAAGCCGGCGGGCGGCAGCAGCGTCAACGTGATCAACCGGCTGTCGCTCGACGACTACGTGCGTGGCGTCGTCCCGCACGAGGTGCCCGCCTCCTGGCCGACGGACGCGCTCGAGGTGCAGGCCGTCGCGGCCCGCAGCTACGCGCTGACCAGCGGCGTCGACGGCGACGGCTACAGCCTCTACAACGACACCCGCAGCCAGGCTACGGCGGGGTCAAGCTCGAGACGAAGGAGACGAACAAGGCGGTCGGGCAGACCGCGCGCGAGATCGTCACCTACAAGGGCAAGCCGGCGCAGACCTTCTACTACTCGAGCTCGGGCGGGCGCACCGAGAGCAGCGAGTACGGCTTCGACGGGGGCTCACCGCGGCCGTATCTGAAGGCGTCGACGACCCCTACGACAAGGCCTCCCCGTACCACCGCTGGAAGCTGCGGCTCTCGCGCGGCGAGATCGAGCCGCCAAGCTCGGCCGGCCTCGGTCCGCGGCAAGCTCCGCGAGATCAAGGTGACGAAGACCGGCGACTCGCCGCGGATCGTCCGCGCCCGGGTGGTCGGCAGCAAGGGCTACGACGGTGACCAGCGGATACGAGCTGCAGGGCCGGCTCGGCCTGCGCTCGACCTGGTTCCGCGTTCAAGCGGCGGCTGAGCCCGTCGGACCGGCGGGCCGGACCGCAGCTCAGCCGTCCGGGTACGGCTGGAGCGGTACCCCGTGGTCGGTCTCGCGCATGCCCGAGCTCGAAGGCGGCGCCGCCCGTCGACCTGCAGGTGGACGTGCTGCTCGCCGGGCCGCTCGACGCGCAGCTCGCAGGTCGGCGATCGAGCAGTTGACCGTGTTGTGCTCGCCGCCGTCGGGGTCGGCGTAGATCCAGGCGACGAAGCGCTCGAGCGGCGCGCCGACCGCGCCCGCGCACGCGTCACGCCGCTTGCCCGGGACGACGAACTCGCAGCCGCTCGGCCGCTCCTCGATCGTCGGTCCCGTAGGTCTGGCCGAGGCCGCCGAGCCGGTCAGCACCTCGCCGCCGAGCGCGATCGCGCCGTTCGCGATCCAGGGCGTCGTGAAGCGGCCCGATCTTGATCCGGCCGGCGGCGATGTCGACGTAGTCGGCGGGCTCGCCGCCCTCGAAGCCCGGCGCCGTGGATCCAGATCCAGCGCTCGGCGTGCTCGGCGCCCCAGTTGTGGCCGACCATCCCGGGCCAGGCGTCGAGCTCGATCCGCTCGCCGTCGATCGTCACAGCGTCCCGCTGAAGAGGGCGCCGGGATGCGGGCTGAGCAGCTTCGTGCGCGGCAGCTTCGCCCGGTACATGCGCTCGCAGGGAAGGTGCCGGAGAGGCTCGTGGCGGTCGTCGAAGCTCAGGTCCCAGCGCGCGTCGAGGCCTCGGTGGATCGCAGCTGGCCCGTCGCGCGGCCCGGCCCGATCTCGGCCTCGGCGACGCGCACGTAGGCGCCGGCGGGCGTCGAGAGGCTGTCGGCGCCGAACGTCGCCTTGTCGCCCGCGGGCCGCTGGCCGTCGGCGTCGAACCAGGTGAACCAGACCGAGCCGGTCGGCTCCGCGCCCGGGCCGCTTGTGGACCGTGTGGCGGAGCCACAGCGCCCGGCCGCCGGCCGGATCGGCGGCCTTGAGGTAGAAGCTCTCGTAGTGGCCGGCGCCGGGCGCGACGTCCAGGTAACGCGCTGCGGTACGCACGGCGCAACCCTACCGCCACCGCGGCGCGTCTTGCCGCGCCGGCAGACCGCGCGTTTGCCAAGCTGGTGGCTGATGGACGCGGGACCCCGCAGGCGCCGATTCGACTCGCTGCCGCCGCGCCGCTGCGCGGGCTCGGGGGCCTGCTGTCGCTGCTCGTCGTCGCCGGCGCGATCGCCTGGGCGCGCGCTCGAGCTGACCGGCGCCCTCGACGACGCCGCCGTCGATCCGAGCGCGGTGCTTCGAGGCGGCGCCAGAGCGGCGACGCCGGACAGCGACCCGTTCGCCTGGGAGGCCGACCGCGCAGGCCGACTTCGAGCGACGGCGCCGCGCTCGGCAACTCGCACGTCCTCTACGAGCTCAGCCCCGGGCGGCGTCCTCGCCAGCGCCAAGCGGACGGCCGCCTGCGACGACGAGATCAAGGCCGCGGCGAAGCGCACGGCGTCGACCCCGACCTGATGGAGGCGATGGTCCTGCTCGAGTCGGCCGGCCGGCCCGAGGTGATCGCCGGCGGCACCGATCCGGCGACCGCCTCCGGGCTCGCGCAGATCGTCGCCTCGACCGGGATCGACCTGCTCGGCATGGAGATCGACCTCGACCCGCAGCCAGCGAGCTGACGGACCAGATCGCCGACTTCGCTCGCGCGCTGCGGAGAAGCTGCAGCGCAAGGCGGCGAAGCTGCTCGGGCGGCTCGAAGAAGCAGCGCAAGAAGGCGGCGAAGCTCGCTCATCAGGCGGGCCGCGCCGACGAGCGAGGCCGAGCGCGCGCGGCGCGCGCGGGTGCAGATCGACCCGCGCTTCGACCCCGCAGCCGGCGCTCGACGGGATGGCGCCGCTACCTGAAGAAGGCGCAGCGACAAGCTTCGGTCGCGAGGACCTCGCCGTGACCAGCTACCACATGGGGATCGGCAACCTGACCGACGTGATCGACGCCTACGTCGAAGCCGAGCAGGTCGACGACCGGCAGCACGCCGGCCCAGATCGGTCGCCGACGGCGACCTCTCCTACGCGCAGCTCTACTTCGACAGCTCACCCGCTCGACAACGAGCACGCCTGGAAGGTGCCTCTCCGGCTTCGAGGACGACAGCGCCACCTACTACTGGCGGGTGCTCGCCGCGCAGCGAGATCATGCGGCTCTACCGGGACGACCGGGCGGAGCTCAACGAGCTGGCGACGCCTGCACGGCAACAAGGCGACCTCCGAGGAGGTCTTCCACCCCGCAGGACGACACGCGCGTCTTCGACGATGCCGGCGAGCTCCAGGACGGCCTCGACTCCGGCGAGCTCGTGCCGATCCCCGAGGGCGCGCAGCTACGGCTACCGGATCGGCCCGCAGCTCGGCGAGCTCGCCGACGAGCTCGGCGTCGACCGCTCGCTCTACGGTCGCTGCGGCCCGAGGCGCTGGCGACGCTGATCTACATGACGCGGCCGCGTGCAGGCGATCACCGGCCAGCACGGCCGCAAGCAGACGAGCTGACCGTGACCAGCGCCGTCCGCGACCAGCACTACCAGGACGCGCTCGTCGGCCGCAACGCGAGGCGACCCCCGCGTACTCGCTGCACACGACCGGCTACTCGTTCGACATCCTCCGCGACTACCGCAACGGCAAGGCAGGCGGCGCGCCTTCCAGTTCGTGCTCGACCGGCTGAAGGCGCTCGGGCGTGATCGACTACGCGGTCGAGCCGCAGCGCGATCCACGTCACCGTCTCGAACGAGGCCGAGCCGCTGCTGGCGAGCTGAGGCTCCGAGCGGCGGGCGTCGCCCGGGCGTAGAGGCGGCTCGGAGCCGCTCCTCGGCGGCGCGAGTCGAGCGTCCACCTTGCCGTGGCGCTCGGCCGGCCGGTCCGCGTCGGTGGAAGCTCGAGCCGGTGAGATCCGCGGTCGCTTCGCGGCACGGCGATGCTCACTTTGCGGCTGCGGTCATGCTTCGCCTCGCGAGCGTCGCGGACGCCGCCGCCGCGCCGCGCAGGGTGCATCGCGACGGCGCTAGCACGCCGGGCCGGCGGCGTGGCCCGTGCGCAGCACGTCCAGAGCTTGCCGTCGGCACGCCGAGCCGGCGGTCGGCTCAGTCGGCGGCTCGCGTCGGCTCGCGGCGGCCCGCAGCCTCGTACAACCGCTGTCGGCTCGCGCTCGGTCGTCGACGTGCGCCGCGCTGGCCGCCGGCGGTCGCAACGACCAGCCTGCTCGTCGCGATCACCGCTGACGAGCGCTCGCCTTGGCCGGTCGCCGATTGCAGCGCTCGGCGGCCTCTGCTGCTGCGGCGCCGGGAGCACTCGATGCCGAGCGCCGGCGGCTCGCGTGCACGGCAGCCGAGGCCGTCAGGTGTGCTTGACGGTGAGCACGTCGCCGTCGGCCATCACGTAGTCGCGGCCCTCGATCCGCAGGGTGCCGCGCTCGCGGGCGCCCGCGTAGCCGCCGGCGTCGATCAGCTCCTGCCAGCCGATCACCTCGGCCTTGACGAAGCCGTCGGCGATGTCGGTGTGGATGCGGCCGGCGGCGTGCCAGGCGGTCAGCCCCTTGCGCAGGCTCCAGGCGCGGCCCTCGACGGCCTCGCCGGCGGTGAAGAAGCTGATCAGCTCGAGCAGCGAGTAGGCGGCGCGGACCATCCGGCCCAGGCCCGACTCGGTCAGCCCGAGGTCCTCGCGCATCAGTCGCCGCGTCCTCGGCGTCGAGCTCGGCCAGCTCGGCCTCGATCTTGGCGCTGAGCGCGATCGCCTGATCGCCGGCGGCCGCGCGCGTGCGTCGACGCAGCGCCGCCGGCGGCTCGCTCTCGCCCTCATCGACGTTGGCGACGTACAGCACCGGCTTCGAGGTCAGCGCCTGCAGGTTGCGGACGGCGTCCGGCGCCGCGTCGGGCGCGGGCACCGAGCGCACCGGCTCGCCGCGCTCGAGCGCGGCGACGACCAGCTCGAGCCAGTCGCGCTCGGCGATCGCCTCCTTGTCGAGCGCCTTCGCCTGCTTGGCGACCCGCTCGAGCCGCCGCTGCGCGTCTCGAGGTCGGCGAGCATCAGCTCGGCCTCGACCATCTCGGCGTCGGCGACGGGGTCGACGCTGCCGTCGGGGTGGGGGACGCCGTCGTCGGAGTGGGCGCGGACGACGTGGCAGATCGCGTCGGTCTCGCGGATCGAGGCGAGGAACTGGTTGCCGAGGCCCTCGCCGGCGTGGGCGCCCTTGACGAGGCCGGCGATGTCGTGGACCTCGAGCGACTCGTGCACGATCGGGGTCGCGCCGAGCAGCTCGCAGACCGCGTCGAGGCGCTCGTCGGGGACCGGCGGCGATCGCGACGTTCGGCTCGATCGTCGTGAACGGGTAGCCGGCCGACTCGGCGCCGGCCTGGGTCAGCGCGTTGAACAGCGTCGACTTGCCGGCGTTCGGCATGCCGACGATCCCGACCTTCATCGCGCCCAGACCTCCGCGCTCGAGTTGGCGCGCAGCGGATCCCGGGCAGCGGCCAGTGCGCGGCCGATCTCGCGGCCGAGCAGCGATGCCGGCGAGCACGTCGGAGGGGTAGTGCATGCCGAGGAACGGGCGCCCGAGGCAGATCGCCAGCGGCGAGCAGCGCGAGCGGCGGCCGGGCGGCCGGGCGCGACGCGGCCCAGCGCGGTCGCCGCCGCCACCGAGGAGGTCGAGTGGGCGGAGGGGAAGGAGAGCTTGCTCGGCGCCCGGGCCAGGCGTCGGGTGGTCCTCGATCAGCGGGCCGCTCGCGGCCGACGGCGAGCTTGACCGCCGTAGTTGATCGCGACCGCGGCCGGGCCGGCCGCGCCGGCGGCCAGCCAGGCCGGCCGCGTCGGCGGCGGTCGAGGGCGGCGCCGGCGAGCGCCGATCGCGAGCCAGCCGAGGCCCCACTCGCCGAAGGTGCCGAGCGCGCCGACGGCCCGCTCGGTCGCCGTCGCTGTGGCCGCGGGTGCGCAGCGCGACCAGCAGCCTCTGGTCGAGGCGGCCGAGCGCCTTCAGCGGCCCGCCGCGGCCGGAGACGGCGCGATCGATCCGGCGCGCGGCGCGCGGCTGCAGCGGTCGGGGTCGCTCGAGGAGCACGGCGGCGGAGGATAGGGAGGGGGCGGGCTCAGAGCCCGCGGCGGAGCGGCAGCGCCACGCTCACGCGATCACCAGCTCGAGCTCGCGGTCGCGACGCCGAAGCGCAGGTGCCCGCCGGGCTGTCGTCGTGGCCGAGCGCGCTCGCCGCCACGAGCTCGCCGTCGACGTTGAGGTCGTGGCCCGGTCCGAGCGTCGACCGTGATCTCGGCGCCGCGCGAGTCGTGGACGCCGGCCTGCTCCTCGATCTCGCCCCGCTTGAGGCCGTAGGCGCGCCGGGCGAGCGCAGCCGCGGGACCCGCCCTCGATGACGACGACGTCGAGCAGCCCGTCGTCGGCGTCGGCCTCGATCTGCGAGCCGCCGCCGAAGGCGCCGGTGCTGCCGACGGTCACCTGCCACGCCGCGCCGTCGAAGAGCTCGCTGCCGTCGCAGCTGACGCGCACGTCGAACGGCTCCTCGGTGGCGCCGGCGCGGACCGCGCCGAGCGCGTAGGCGAGCGGACCGAGCCGCTCCTTGAGGCCCTCGGCCGCCTCCGCGGCGGCCGGCGCGAGGCCGAGGCTGGCGACGTTGAGGAAGGCACGGTCGCCGACCTCGGCGATGTCGACCTTCCGGGTTCGCGTCCCGTCGGCGGCCAGCCGCACCGCCTCCTCGAGGTCCTCGGGCAGGCCCATCCGCGCGGCGAAGTCGTTCGCGGTGCCGGCCGGGACGACCGCGAGCGGCACGCCGGCGGCGCGGGCGGCAAGGGCGCCGACGGCAAGCGAGCCGTCGCCGCCGGCGACGACGACCCGGTCGGCCCCGGCCTCTCCGGCGCGCTCGCCATCGGCGATCTCGAAGCACGCGACGTCGGCTCCGGCGGCGGCGAGCAGCGCCGCGACGTCGGCCTCCCCGGCCGAGCCCGACGCGACGTTGCTGATCAGCGCGACACGCATCGGCGCGCGAGGTTAGCCGCCGAGCGACTCGTCCGGCGGCTACGGCTGAAATCCCCGTGGATGGAGGCAGCCGGCGCCGGCACGATGTCGCGCTACTACCGGGAGCGCTTCAACGGCGCCGGCCTGCCGCTCTTCGACGAGGACTTCAGCGCCTCGACCGACGTCTTCAACCGCGCCGTGCCGCTGCTCGGGCTCGTCTTCGTCGGCGAGCTGCTCGGCGCCGTCCAGCTCGAGTGGTCGCTGCTCGCCAACCTCGCCGCGATCGCCGGCGGGCTGGCGATCCTGATCGGCGGGCATCGGCGTCGTCAACCGCGTTGCGCGGCCGCCCGTTCCTCTCGCGCCCGCGCCACGTCGGCCGGCTCGAGCTCGCCGCCTTCGTCCTCGTCCCGGCGCTGCTGCCGCTGATCTTCGGCGGGCCAGACGACGAGCGCCTGGTCACCGCGGTCTCGAACCTCGCCCTGCTGCTGGCGATCTACGCGGTGCTCGGCTACGGGCTGCCCTCGATCGTGCGCTGGGCCGTCGGCCGGCTCGGCGGCCAGCTGCGCACGTCGTTCATGCTGCTCGCCCGCGCCGTGCCGCTGCTGATGATCTTCGGGCTGCTCTCGTTCATGAGCACCGAGATGTGGCAGGTCTTCGCGCTCGAGAACGAGGGCGGCCTGGTCGATCGATCGGGCCCTCTTCGTGGCGCTCGGCTCGGCCTTTCTGCTCGCCCGCCTGCCCGCGCGAGGTGCGGACGCTCGAGGCCGAGGTCGGTCGACGGCGCAGCCGCTGCTCGCCGAAGCAGCGCCGCAACGTCGGCGTGGTGCTGTTCGTCAGCCAGGCCCTGCAGGTGCTGACCGTGACGCTGATGGTCGTCGCCTTCTTCGTCGTCTTCGGGCTCTTCGCCGTAACCCCGGGCGTGCGCGAGGCGTGGCTCGGCCCCGACGCGGCGTCAACGTGCATGAGTACGCGCACTTCACGCTGTTCGGCGCGCGACTACCAGCTCACCGACCGAGCTGCTCCAGGTGGCCGGCGGCCTCGCCGCGTTCAGCGGCCTCTACTTCGCCGTCGCGATGCTCACCGACTCGACCTACCGGGAGGAGTTCCTCGACGAGGTCACCTCCGAGCTGCGCCAGACGTTCCGCGAGCGCGCCGAGTACCTGCGACTGCGGTCGGGCACGGGCTCCTGAGCGACGGCGCGGCTCAGATCTCGCGCCACAGCGCCGGCACCACTGTGGAGCAGTCGAACGCGCACTGCGTCTGGCTCCTCGTGCCCGGCGGCGGAGAGCGTGCGGCTTATTACCGGCCACACACGACCTCCAAAGGGCAACGATTACCGTCATGAACCAGTCCGGCGGTAATAACCCCGAGGTCATCGACCCAGGTCCCGAGTTGATGGCCAGAGTCGCGGGAGCGTTGTATCTGGCCGGCGCCGGGCTCGTCCTCGTCTCGCTCCTGTTGCCGCACCCCCCGCGCCAAGACACGCCGGGCCTGGTGGCCGTGTCCGCGCTGGTGGGGGTCGTGCTGCTCGTGACGGCCCCCTGGGCCCGGATCTGGAGCATCCACGCCGCGATCGTCGGCGGCTCGGCCGGCGTCTGTCTGGCGATCGCGCTCAGCGGCGTCGCCACCGGCGCCTTCACGGCGATGTTCGTCTGGATCGTGCTCGCCGCCGCCGTCTTCTTCCCGGGCCGGGTGTCCGCGGCGCACGTGGCGCTGCTGCTGACCCTGTTCGCCCTGACGCTCTCCTACGTCGACCCCGTCGCCTTCTCCGGGCTGACCTATTGGATCCTGAACGCGGTCGTGCTGACGGTTGCCTGGGCCGTGACCTCGTGGCTGGTCGGCGGCCTGCGTCGGGGTGCCGAGAGCTCGGAAACGCTGGCCCGCACCGACGCGCTCACCGGGCTTCCCAACCGGCGCTGGCTGCACGACGAGGCCGAGCGCCTGCTCGCCCGCGCCGGTCGCGAGGGATTCCAGGTATGGGCGGCGATGGTGGACATCGACCACTTCAAGCTCTACAACGACAGCCGTGGGCACACGGCGGGCGATCAGTTCCTCGCCGCCGCCGCCCACGAATGGCGGGCGGCGCTGCGGATCAGCGACTTCATGGCGCGTTACGGCGGCGAGGAGTTCGTGGTCCTGCTTGCCGACTGCGACGCCGACGTGGCCCGAGTGGTGGTGGAGCGGCTGCGGGCTGCGACTCCCGAGGGGCAGACCTGCTCGGCAGGACTCGTGCGCTGGGACGGAGACGAGACTCCCGAGGCCTTGATCGATCGCGCGGATCAGGTCATGTACCGGGCCAAGTGGGGGGGTCGCGACCGGCTCGTGCTGGATCCACGGGGCGGACGACCGCGGCGGGCCCGCTCGGGGTGGACGACGGCTCAGACCCGATACCGGGGGAGTGACCCGAACCCTTGGCCGTATCACCTGGGCGCGCTGGCGAGGGCGCCTGAGCTGAGAGAATCCGCCACCGTGAGCGACTCCGCCCCAGAGGCGCCTGCGGCGAGCGCCGTCCCCGGCTTCACCCACCATCCGGGCCATCACTGCGGCTCCACCGCGCTGCGCAACCTGCTCGGCTGGCACGGCGTGCCGATCAGCGAGGAGCTCGCCTTCGGGCTCGGCGCCGGCGCCTGCTTCTACTACCTGCCCTTCGACGACCTCTCGCCGTCGCGCTTCACCAACGGCCGCACCGGGCGCCTCGAGGAGCGCTTCCTCGAGCTCACCGGCGTGCCGCTGCGCCAGCGCACCTCCGAGGACGCCGAGGAGGCGTGGGGGATGGCGGCGGCGACGATCGACGAGGGCCGGCCGGCGATCCTGCTCACCGACCTCTACTACCTCGACCACTACGGCCGCTCCGCGCACTTCCCCGGTCATGCAGTGGTGCTCGTCGGCTACGACGACGAGCACGCCTACGTCTCCGACACGGCCTTCGAGGAGATCCAGCGAACCTCGCTCGAGGGCCTCGCCAAGGCGCGCCACGAGCAGCACCCGTTCTTCCCCCTCGCCGGGCACATGATCGACCTACCGCCGGGCGAGACGGTGACGATCGAGGACCTGCGAGCCGCCGCGCCCCGGGCGGTGAACGCGGCCGCGCAGCTCATGCACGAGCCCCAGATGGGGGAGTTCGAGGGCCTGCCGGCGCTGCAGAAGTTCGCGGCCGAGGTCGGCGACTGGCCCGAGGCGGTCGCCGACTGGCAGTGGTGCGCCCGCTTCAACTACCAGGTGATCGAGCGCCGCGGCACCGGCGGCGGCAACTTCCGAGCCCTGTACTCGCGCTTTCTCGCCGAGGTCGGGATGGGGGTCGAGGCCGAGCAGGCCGCGGCCGCCTCAGGCGCCTGGACGACGCTTGCCGAGGAGCTCTACGCGGCGAGCGAGGTGGACGAGCCCAAGGCGCGCCTGTGGGATGCGGTGCGCGGCTCCGCCGCAGCGGTGCTCGATGCCGAGACGCTGCTCTGGGACAGCCTCGCCCGCGTTGGCGACGGCAGGTAGGCGCTGACCGTCCGCCTCAGCCGAGGCGGACGGGGATCGAGCGGTACTGGTTGAGGAACGTCGAGCTGAGCCGCTCGGCGTCACCGTCCAGTTCGATCTCCTCGAAGCGGCGCATCGTCTCCTCGATCCACAGCTTCAGCTCGAGCCTGGCGAGGCCGGCGCCGAGGCAGAAGTGGCGCCCGCCGCCGCCGAAGCCCTGGTGCGGGTTCGGGTCGCGGCGCACGTCGAAGCGCTGCGGATCGTCGAAGGCAGTCGCGTCGCGGTTGCCCGACACGTACCAGAGCGCGAGCTTGTCGCCGGCGCTGGATCTGGGTGCCGCTGAGCTCCACGTCGCGCGTCGCGGTGCGTCGCATGTAGGCGAAGGCGGGGTGGAAGCGGACGAACTCCTCGACGACCTGGTCGAGCGGCACCGCGCCGGTGCGCACGAGCTCCATCTGCTCCGGGTCGTCGAGCAGGCTCTTCATCCCCGACGTGAAGACAGCCCGGGTCGAGTCGTTGCCGGCGACCATCAGCAGGAAGAAGAACATGACGACCTCCTCGTGCGAGAGGCGCTCGCCGTCGACCTCGGCCTCGATGAAAGCCGTCGTCAGGTCGCTGGTCGGGTTCTTCTCGCGCTCGGCGACCATCCCGTCCACGTAGGGGATGAACTCCTCGAGCGCCCGCCAGACCTCGCCCAGGTCGGGGACGAGCCGCGGGTCCTCGAAGGCGGTGGTGCGGTTGGTCCAGTCGACGAGCTTGCCGGCATCCTCACGCGGCACGCCGAGCATGTCGCCGATCACCATCGAGGGCACGTAGACGCCGACGTCCTGAACCAGGTCGATGCGACCGTCGGGATGCGCCTCGAGCGCCCGGTCGAAGACGAGGTTGATGATCTCGCGCATCCGCTCGGTGTGCTCGATCGCGCGCTTCGGCGTGAAGCCGCGCTGCACCAGTCCCTTGAGCCGGTCGTGGCGCGGCGGGTCCTGCGAGATCATCATGTTGGCGCTGATGTCCATCGGGTCCGGCTCGCCGGGCTCGGCCATCCGGTCGACGAGGATGATGCTGCGGTCGGAGGAGAAGGTCTCGTGGTCGCGGCCGACGGCGCGGATGTCGTCGTAGCGGACGATCGACCAGAACCCGCCCTCGTTCGGGAACTCGCCCATCTCGCTCCAGTGCAGATCAGGCTGCTCCCGGAGCTCCGTGAAGACCTCGTGGGGCGGGCCGTCGCGCCACAGGTCGAGGTTGCTGAGGTCCAGCTCGGAGGGACGGGGCGGTGCTGCTGTCGGGGTCATCGGCTGCTCGCTTCTGTCGGGGCCGTCTCGGTTTGCGAGCCGGACCGTATCAGCTTTGGAACATTTTGCAACTGTGTTCCCTTACGAACGCATAACGCATCTGTCCCGCCGTCCGGCTAAGATCGCCCAATGGCAGCCGAGCAGGTCGTATTTCGCCGTCCAACCCGCGCCGACGCGCTGGCGCTCGCCCGCGAGGAGTTCCTCGCCGGCGAGCGCGGTCGAGATGCAGACGCTCGCCGCGCGCCTCGGGATCGGTCGCACCACGCTCTACCGCTGGGTGGGGGAACGGGAGGGGCTGCTCGGCGAGGTCTTCGGTGGCCTCGTCGACGAGTGGCTGGCCGTCGTCGAGCCCGAGGTCGAAGCCGGCGGCGTCGAGGAGTTCCTGACGCTCCTGCGCCGGTTCCTCGAGTTCGCTGCGGGGTCGGAGCCGCTGACCGAGTTCGCTCAGCGTGAGCCGGCGCTTGCCCTGCGCATCCTCACCGATGCGGACGGTCCGGTGACGAAGCGATCGGACGTCGTCCTCCGGCGGCTGCTCGACGCGATCGAGCCGCCGCTCGCTGTCCCCACCGAGGTCGTCAGCGCGATCGGGCTGACCGCGCGAACGCTCGTCTGGGCGAACATCGCGACGGGCCACGCGCCCGACATCGACGGGGCCCTGCAGCTCGCCCGGACGCTGCTCGCCAACTGCGCGCGCCCGTCCTAGGCGCCGCGGGGGCGCTCAGTCGCCGGAGCCGAAGCCGACCGACGCGTGGCTCGCGGCAACGCGCAGGAAAGCGACCTTGTCGAGGTCGATGTCGACCTCGCCCTCGTCGGTCTTGACGCGTGCGCCAGCCGCCGTCGGAGAGCTTCTTGCGGAGCTCGTCGAGCTGGCTCTCGTCGAGCTTCAGGGTGATCACCTGCTGGCCGACGAAGCCGACCTCCACGCGCTTGATGCTCGGCCATCTCAGTGCCCTCCCTCGGTCGGTTGAACGATTTCTGTGAGCACGCCGCCGGTCGACTTGGGGTGCGACGAAAGCGACGAGGCTGCCGCGGATGCCGACGCGCGGGCGTCTCGTCGATCAACTCGACGCCGGCCTCGCTGAGCTCGGCCAGAGCTGCTTCGATGTCGGCGACCGCGTAGGCGACGTGGTGTAGGCCCGGCCCCTTGCGCTCGAGGAACTTGCCGACGGGCGTCTCGGGGCCGAGCGGCGCGAGCAGCTCGACGTGGCCGTCCCCGACATCGAGCAGGACCGCCTCGACGCCCTGCTGCTCGACCGTCTCACGATGGACGAGCGGCATCCCGAGGGACGTCTCGTAGAGGGCGATGGCGGCCTCGAGGTCGTCGACCGCGACGCCGATGTGATCGATCCGATCGAGCATCGCGGCGCAGTCTAATGAGCGCAGCGGCCGGTCCCGATCCGATCCGCTGCCCGGACGTATCGTTCCGGTGGTGGTTCCAGCAGAGGCCGATCGCGGCCCGGCCCGTGATCGCCGGGTCACCTACCTCGGGCACGCGAGCGTCCTCTTCGAGCGCGATGGGACGGCGGTCCTCGCCGACCCGCTGCTGCGCCCGAGCCTGCTGCGCGTGCTGCGCCGGCGCGGCGCGATCCCCCCGCTCGAGCGGAGCGCCCTCGACGCGGTCCTCATCTCGCACGTCCACCACGACCACTTCGACCTGCCGACGCTCCGCGAGCTGCCCCGGTCGACCCCGATCCTCGTTCCGGAGGGGGCGGGCAGCGCGCTCACGCGGCGAGCGCTTCGTCGACGTCCGCGAGGTCGCCCCCGGCGAGGAGCTGCAGCTCGGGCGACCTGCGAGTCGTCGTCACCGAGGCGGTGCACAAAGCGGCGCGCCGGCGGATGGGCGAGCCGCCGGCGCTCGGCTACCTGCTCGGCGAGCCCGGCGAGCTCACCTACTTCCCCGGCGACACCGAGATCTTCGACGGGATGGCCGAGCTCGCCGGCGCGCGGCATCGACCTGGCGCTGCTGCCGATCTGGGGCTGGGGGCCGACGCTCGGGCCCGGCCACATGGACCCTGAGCAGGCCGCGCAGGCCCTCGCGATGCTCGGTGCGCGCCGCGCGGTACCGATCCACTGGGGCACCTACACGCCGATCGGGGCCGGGCGCCTGTGGCCGTGGATGAGCGAGCGCCCGGCTCGCG
>CAVZET010000006.1:0-262500 GCA_963774395.1 uncultured Solirubrobacterales bacterium
GTTGGTCAGAGCAGCGGACTCATAATCCGTAGGGCGCAGGTTCGAGTCCTGCCCGGCCCATCGCATAGCCACGCGGGATCCGGCTCGCCCTCATGCTGTCGCAGCCCGCCGGGGGCAAGCGATAAGCAAGGGTTCGAGTCCTGGGAAGGCGTTTTGCGGCGCAGCGGGCGGGCTTAGACTTCACGCCGTGCGCAAGGTCGTTGCAGCAGTGCTCTTCGCGGTGGCCGGGGCTGCGCTCCTGCTTGCTGGTTCCGCCTTCGCAACGCTGTTCGACGACTACAAGGACAGCCCAACCATTCGCTCTACATCGGGACTGCGGCGGTCACATTTGCGGCGGCAGCCGTGGCCGCGGGGGTCGGAGCGTTCCTTCTGAGGAAGCTTCACTGAGAGACCCGTCGTAACTCTTTGGGCACGGGCAACGGGGGAGCAACGGCCCATCCGTAGCCAGCCGGCAACTCATCGATCCGGTCCGTCATCTCGAGGGCGCATTGGGCAGCCCGCGCTGCCTGATGGACCTACGAATCCTCCCAGCGTGTGTGGTCCAGGGGACCAAGTTCCCGTGAAGCTTCCCGTGGCGAGAACCGGATCAACCAGCTTGGAGGCGAGCGAGTAGCCGCCGCCGACGTCGGCAGGCACCGGTAGACCTTCGCACAGGCTTTTCCATGGGCAGGCCCAAGCTTGCGGGCGGAGTGGGGAGACGCTCGGGAAGGGGGTGCGTACCTCGCTGGGAGAAGTATGCCTTCCATCGCCTCGCGACATCGAACTCCATCGACTGGCAGCGCCACCGCTATGAGTGCCAAGTCCACCAGATCCTTCACTCGCGATGATGGCTGATCCGCTTCTGATCCGTAGAGCCGCGAGTAGGCATGGACCTTTTCGGAAAGATGCTGCTCGATTGGCATCGACGGGACGCTCGCGGGCCCAAAGCCCGCAAAGTCAAGGACGGAGGAGAGCGGGAGTTCGACCGAACCATGTATCGACGTCTTCTCAACGCCAACGTCAAGGAGGCCAGTCTCAAACGTTCTGCCGGCGACCTCAGCGGTCAGACGCCATCGTGGGCCTTGGCCGTCCGGCTGCTCGGACTCGCCGGCACGTTCAATGCGAAAGACGAAGTGGTCCCCGAGATCGGCGGCGGCGGCGTCAAGTAAGAGTTCGGTGGTCTGGTCCTCGTCCGCTTGCCAGTCAACGTCGATGTCTCGGGTGGTCCGAGCAACATTGTCGAGGCGCAGCTCAAGGGCGAATCCGCCTTTGAGCACCCATCCGTCGGGAGCAATCTTCGCGAGGCGGAGCAAGAACCGCTCGAACGTAGACCGCTTGCGCCATCTCGCGAGCAGAGCGGCATCGACTCTCTCGTTCGCGCCGGTGGCGAGGTTCTTCAAGCGTTGCTCGAGAGCCGCACGGAACGCCTTGTC
Source organism: uncultured Solirubrobacterales bacterium (assembly GCA_963774395.1). Taxonomy (GTDB): domain Bacteria; phylum Actinomycetota; class Thermoleophilia; order Solirubrobacterales; family 70-9; genus CAXMST01. Next base: position 1,413 of record CAVZET010000006.1, read on the forward strand.
ATCCTCGTACGTCAAGCGATCTTCGAGACAGCCTTGCTGAGGCGCTCTTGGTCTGCCTTCGAGCCGTGTGCAGCTCGGTTCCTCACCCTGCGGAGTGTTGTCAGGCCACGAGCCAGCGCCTGTGACAATGCGAGTTCGGTCTGCTCCGTCACCCCATGCGCCGCAAGGCTGTCCAGCAGCGTCCTCTCGACGGAGGTAATCGGCATGCCCTCGCGGCGATCGCGATCGGTGGCGGGGACGCCGCCTTCGACGTAATGAACTCGAACGCCGGGCCGGTTGGTCGGTGGCCACGCTTCTCGCGAGCGACTGTCATGTGGATGGCCGATGGGATCAAGTCGGTGAGTCCATACAGCTCGAGGGCGGTGTCATGTGAGATCACCGCGTCGATGGCTCCGCCGACGGCCAGCCATGTCGAGACGATCTCCTCGTGATCGGAGGGAGGGAAGTTCTTCAGCCGGTAGGAGGCCGCGACCGACGCGGATGAGCGATCCTCCACCTTCGGCGTGGTGCGCCAAGAGCCCCCTCGATACACGTGCCGCTTCCGCCTGTCGCGTCGTGAAGTAGCCAGCTTGGTTCTCGGCTAGCGAGTAGAGGCGGTCGATGGCGCTTTTGTCAGACATTTGTAAACACAGGTTTGACTAAGTGCTGACAATCTACTCCCTCTGCTCCCCGGGGCCCGGTCTAGGTTGCCCCTAGCCCTCATGCCCGATGATGTCGATCGTCGCTATTGACGGTGCCGACCCGTGGCGGCGATTGGTCAAGGCGGCTGCGACATCGCCGCCAAGAACCATCGCGATCATCATCGTCATCATCACCGGCGCGCGCCACGGTGGGCAACTCTCGGGCAACACACCACCCATCACCAGCCGCAACTCGTCACCCCGGAGGACCCCCGAATCCGAGCATCTGTGCGGATTTCGCCGACCAGCCGCAACCAGCCGCAACTACAGGGGCCTTCTCATAATCCGTAGGGCGCAGGTTCGAGTTCCTGCCCGGCCCATCGCCCCCGCCGGGTAGAGTCGCTCCTCGATGAAGGCCGCGGTGATCTACGAGAACGGCGGACCCGAGGTACTCCGGTACGAGGAGTGCCGGATCCCGAGTGCCCCGAGGGCTGCGTGGTCATCGACGTCGAGGCGATCAGCATCGAGGGCGGGGACCTGCTGCTCGCGCCGGTTCGCCGCCGCCGTCGACCCCGCACGTCGTCGGCTACCTGGCCGCGGGCACCGTGACCGAGGTCGGCGCCGGCGTCGACGATCGCGCTGTCGGCGATCGCGTCGTAACGCTGAACATGGCGGGCTCGCATGCCGCGAAGCGCGCCGTCCCCGCGATGAGCACCTGGCCCATCCCCGACGGGCTCGATGCGGCGATCGCCGCGTGTGTCCCGGTCGCGGTCGGCACCGCCCAGGAGTGCCTGTTCACGGCCGGCGAGCCTCGAGGCGGGGCAGACGGTGCTGATCCAGGCGGGAGCCGGCGGCGTCGGCATGGCGGCGATCCAGCTCGCTAAGCAGGCCGGCGCAACCGTGCTCTCGACCGCGTCGAGCGACGAGAAGCTCGAGCGGCTGAAGGGGTTCGGGCTCGACCACGGGATCAACTACGCGTCCGAGGACTTCGTCGCACGGGCGCGCGAGCTGACCGACGGCCGCGGCGTCGATCTGATCCTCGACTCGGTCGGCGGCGAGACGCTGGCTCGCGGCATCGCCGCGCTCGCCTACCGCGGGACGCTCGTCAGCGTCGGCGTCGCGGGCCGCGGCGGCTCCGCCGTCGAGGCGCGCGAGCTCTGGGCGCAGCAACAACACCCTGCGCGGCGTCTTCCTCGGTGGCGCGATGATGAGCGAGTACGCGCGCGTCCACCCGATGATCGGCGAACTGATCGAGCGGGTCGCCGCCGGCGAGATGCGCATCGAGATCGACCGGCGTTCCCGCTGGCCGAGGCCGCTGCCGCCCACGCGTACATCGAGAGCCGTCAGGCCTTCGGCCGCGTGGTCATGGCGCCGTAGGCGCTGCCGGCACGCCCGCCGGTCGTTCTTGCTCAGCCGCAGGGATCGCCCAGCGGTTGGTCGTTGAAGAAGCGATGCGCCGCCTGCTGCGCGCAACGCTGTGAGGTCAGCGTCGAGTGGCCGCCATGCGGGACGACGACGAGCTTGGCATCCGGAGAGCGGGCCGCCTCGCGGCGGGCGTCGGCGAGCGGTGTCGAGAGATCCCACGTGCCGTTCAGGACCAGGGTTGGGACATCGGGGAGCGGTCCTGGTTCGGGGGGCGGGGGCGGGGCGGAGCCACGCCAGCGGATGCAGGTCTTGATCAGGCCATTGCCGGCTGCGGTCCGGGGATCGAATGGCCCGAAGGCGTTCTTGCCCAGCCTCCTGGCAGCGGTGTTTGCGTCGAGGCGCCGCTGACGGCGGTTGCTGTCGGCCGGCCAGGGGAAGCCGACGTCCGAGCAGATCGTCGCCGTGTGCAGGCCCCAGGAGAGGGAGTCCGCAGGAGCCTCGTTCTGCGATCGCAGCTTCGCCGCCTGCAGTACGAGGCCGCGGGGCCGGCTGTGCAGGGCCCGCTCGACGAAGCGCGGGAAGCGCCGGAACCGCTTCTGGGCGAAGCTCGCCAGCGAAATCATCTGATCGAAGAGCGCCGGCCCGTCGATCCGAATCGGAGTCCTCGGCTGCTCGCCCGCGGGCGGTTTCTCGACGATCGGATGGTGGTTCGTTTGCCGCACCAGCCGACCGACGAGCCGCGCGGGGTGGTGGGTGACCCCATCGCAGGCGTCCGTGCTACGGCAGAGCTGGCGGAGCGCGATGCCGGCGCGCCTCATGTTGGCGGGGAAGAGCGGGTTGACGTCGTCCTGCGGGACGACGGAGTCGAGGACCAGGCGGCTCACGTGGTCGGGATGGGCGCGGGCGTAGCGCTCGGCCACGTAGGTGCCGTAGGAGATGCCGAGCATGCCAAGCCGTCCGACGCCGAGTGCCTTGCGGACCGCTTCGAGGTCCGCGACGGTGGCGGTCGTCGAATACAGCGAGCCGGTTCGCCCCAGCAGGCGCGCGCACTGGGCGACGCTGCCCCCGGGGGGCACGGTGACGTCAGTCAGCCCGGCGTGCTGCATTGCCGGGCAATCAAGCGCGTTGGCGCCGGTACCACGCTGGTCGAGGAAGGCAACCCGCCAGCCAGGGGCGAGCGACTGCAGCAAAGGCCCGAGCCCTTCGGCGGCGGCGACCATGCCCTGCCCGGGACCGCCGCCCAGCGCCAGCAGGATCGGGCCCGATCCCCCGGTGACGACGACCGGCAGGTCGACCGTGCCCGGCACGGTCCCGGAGCGGTCGAGCGGCACCGCCACGTCGAGGCATCGGAAGCCCTCGGGGCAATCGCCGGCTCGCTGGGCCGCGCCGGCGTGTGCCGGCAGCAGCAGCGCCACCAGGGCGAAAAGCCCCGCCAAAGCCGGCCGTGCCGGCCCCCACCAGCTCCCCTGCTGCATGGCCACGAGGATAGCGAGGCGGCAGTCCGGCTCAAGAGCCCTCAAGGGTGCGACTCGCAACGGGTGAAGGCACGGCCGGCGCGGCGCATGCTCTTTAGGGCTCATAGGCATACTCAGTCCTGTAATGCCAATTGGGTGTTACGGACTTGGAACGGAGATGGTTTGCCATGGGCGCGATCGAGCACGAATCCGACGGTGCGACGAGGGTTGCGTACATCCTTGGCGTGCCCTTGGCAGATGACGTCGTACGGCAGTGGCCGCAGATGGGCGAGATCGTCCGCACGAGCCGGCTCGTTGCGGACGTGGAGGGCAACTTTCCCGAGCTGACCCTCGAGGTCGGCAGACGCATGATGCTCGACGATGTGATCGTCGTCGAATGGACCTGCAATTACGGCGACGGGCGCCTTTACCGGAACGTGACGATCGGCGAACTGGAGGATGGGGAGGCCGTGCGCGTCACGGATTACTGGGGCGAGCCAACCGAGACTCCCGAGTGGCGCCGCGAGCTAACGGATCGCCTCCCGATGCCGGGGGACCGCGGCATCTGGCCTGACAACGAGGGCCTCGGCCACTACTAGCCGCCCGAGACGCGGCTCAGCGCAGGAGGGGCAGCGCTGAGCTCAGCTGATGGCAGCAGTCGTCGCCTTGACAGCCTGGCGCCAGTAGGCCTCTCCGTGAGCGGCGCTCGCCTCCGCCGGGTCACCGATGACGCCGTTCTCCGAGACGCTCTGTACGCCGCTCGCGAACAGCCCAGCGATCGCCTGCTCCGGATCGCCCGTGAAGCCGGAGTCGGCGCGGTCCATGTGGACGAACTCCGGCGCCACTGTGAGCAGCATCGACGTTTCCCACTCGCCCGCGTGGAGTCCACCGTCGCCGAGCGGAACGCCGTGCATCTCCGCGCCCAGCTGAGCAATGGTCAGAAGGACATTGACGTCCGTCAGCGCCGAGATCTCGATCCCCGGGTCGTCGGGCAGCTGCTCGATGGCGGCCGCGAGCGGGCCGAAGTTGCCGCCGTGCGACGGCAGCAGGACGACGCGGCGAAATCCGCCGCGCGCAAGCGAGGAGACGAGGTCGATGACGATTGCGGCGAAAGTCTCGTCGCGCAACGAGAGGGTCCCGGCGAAGGCAAGGTGGTGCGAGGAGCAGCCAACACGTACGGTCGGCGCTACGAAGGCATCGAGCTCGTCGGCGACCCGGCGGGCGAGCTCGTCGCCCAGCAGGGCGTCCGTCGCAAGGGGCATGTGGTGACCGTGCTGCTCGGTCGCCCCGAACGCGACAACGACCGTGTCGCGTCCGGCCTCGAGCTCGTCACGGACCTGCGTCCAGGTGAGCTTGTCGAGTTCCACTGCCGCCACCTGCCGAGACCCTATCCGCATGCCCGCGGCCGGACAAGCCTGTTTTGGCGCCCGCCTCAGCCGAGCTTCTTCTTGACCGTGGCGATCCGCTTGCGCAGCGTCTTGATCTTCTTGTGGGTCTGCTTCGCCTGGTGGCGGGTCCGCTTGAGCTTGTGCTTCGCGGCGCGCTTCTGCTTGGCCGAATCGGCCTTGCGGACCTTCTTGTGGAGCTTCCGCGCCTTCTGGTGGAGCGCCTTGCGGCGCTGCTTCTGCTTGCCGAGCTTCGCCTTCGAGCGAACCGAGCTTCGCGTGAGCTTGGCGATCCGCTTCTCGTAGGAGTCGGTCTGCAGCTGCGCGATCGTCAGCAGGTTGCCCTCGGCCAGGTTGACCTCGGGCACGTGGTAGTTGTTGCCGCTCGCCACGAGGGCGCCGAGATCCGGTCGCGTGTCGCCGGGAAGCCCGACGAGCGAGAGATTCAACCAGTGAGCGCCGGACTTCCGCTTGCACTCGACCTTGTAGTAGTCGGGTTGGCTGCTCCAGGGTGCAGCCGTCTCGCCGTTCTTGGGCACGCCGGTCAGGTAGTCGAAGTCGACCAACGGCAGCAGGGTGCCGTCGCCGCCGTCGAGGCGGGCTGGATCGGTGCACATGGCCTCGTACTTCGCCGAGTCGAAGCGCGCGGTGGGGTAGATCCAGTAGCCCGAGTCGAGCCGCGAGAACTCGGAGACATCGCCCGGGTAGCCCTTGTAAGTGGAGAAAGCCGTGACACAGCCGTCCTGGCCGACCTTGGTGCAGGCACGCACGTGGTCGTACATGCCGCCGACCGCCTTGCCGATCGGCACCGGGATGTTGGCGCCGGGAGCGATCGCGCCGACGAAGCGCTTGCGCAGCTTCGCGTTCGTGTCGACGAGCTCATCGATCAGCCGGGCGGTGTGGGCGGCGCCCTGGGAGTGGCCGATCATGATGAAGCCGCGGCCGTCGTTGTAGTTCTTCAGGTAGTCCCTGAAGGCGGACTTGGCGCTCCGGTACGCGGTCTCGACGGAGGGGTTGTCCGAGCTCTGGTCGCCGTTGTTGGTGACCTGCCGGTACATCGGCGCGTAGACGTTGCAGACGGTCGAGAACATGCGCGCCTGCTGGACGACGACGCGCCTGATCGGTGGATCCTTGTCGAGGTTGGAGTTCGGGCCCGGCTGATCACTCTGGGTCGGATAGAGGTAGAAGCAGTCCACCGGCGCGTTCTTCGGACGCGTGTAGCCGAGCGGCTCTGATTGCTCCCCGGGAGGCGGATTGACCGTGCCGTCGATCGTGCCGGCGCACAGGTCGTCCGCCTGTCCCGGCTTGCAGATCCACGTCGTCTTGTCCTTCGCGCTCGCCGTCGAGGGGACGGCGGCAGCGGCGATTACAACGCAGACGGCAAGCGCGATCCTCACAAGACCTCGGACGTACACAGTCGCTCTCCTCCTCTGAATCCCCCGCCGCCGAGTTGCGGCGTCCGTTGAGGCTAGCTGACCGCCGTCGGCGCCCACCGTCGGGTGATTCGAGCAACCCCTGCGGGCCTCTCGGTTCCGCTCCGGGGCCTCTGGTCCGGATCCCCGTTCGGCCCGACACTCGATCCATCGGGCAACCGATCAAGGAAACCAACCAAGGGAGAACGATCATGAAGACCAAGAGCAAGTGGATCGCGATGCTGTCGGCGGCGCTGACCGTCCTCGTCGTCGCCGTCGCGCCGGCGAGCGGCAACAGCGGCTCGTCGTACTTCGGCGCGGACCTGAACAAGCACGTCCAGCCGTCGAACGCAGGCCCTGCGCACAAGTGCGACTACAACCCCGGCCAGAAGTGCACGTGGGTCCTCAACGACGCCTACGGGGCGCCCGGACACGAGGGTGCGCCGCACACGGGCCACATCAAGAAGCTGCGACTGATCGCGGCCGAGGCCGGCCATTTCAAGCTGCAGGTCGTGAAGCTCAACAACCTGGGCGACGTGATCCTCAAGCAGAATGGCCCGCGGATCGACTACGTAGGCCAGCAGGGCTACGGTGGCCCCGCCGGCACCTACAGGGTCGAGAAGTTCAAGGTCAACGTGCCCGTGCACAAGGGCCAGTACCTGGCCATGAAGGCCAAGAAGACCAGCACTCTGCGCTGCTCGAGCGGTGGTGACAACAACCTCCAGCTCAGCCCCGCGTTGAAGAAGGTCGGCGAGAAGCGCACCTGGGACGCCGAGGACGGCTGCTGGATGCTGCTCGAGGCCAAGGTCAAGTAGGGGATCAGTCTCCAGCGCGACCGACCCGGCATGGGTGAGGACGGCGGCCCGCTTCGGCGGGCCGCCGTCGCTCTGCGTTTGGTGGGCGGCCGCCCGCCAGGCTCGGCCTTATGACGCCAGGGGTCGCTGGTACGTTGCCCTGATGAGCACCCGGGTGCCGTCCGTCAGGCCGCTTTCACGGGGGGAGGTCGACATGCTGGTCGGCTGGGCGGCCGAGGAGGGCTGGGACCCGGGCCTCGCCGACGCCGCGGCCTTCTGGGAGACGGACCCGGAGGCATACGTTGGTTTCGACGTGGACGACGAGCTCGCCGGTGGTGCCTGCACGGTCGCCTATGGCAGCTCATACGGCTTCATGGGCCTGTACATCCTGCGGCCCGAGGTCCGTGGGCACGGTGTCGGCGGCGAGTTCGCAAAGGAGCTCGTCCGGATCATGCGAGGGCGACTCGACGCGGGTGCCCCGATCGCGATCGAGGGCGTCGTTGCCATGACGCCCTTCTACGAGCGGGGCCTCGGGATGACGCCCGACCACGGGACCTCGCGGATGCAGGTCGTCTCCGCCGGCGGCTCGCGCGACCCCGCGTTGGTCGAGCTCGAGACGGTTCCCTTCGCCGAGCTCGTCGCCTACGACGCGCCGCGCTTCGGCGCCCCCCGCGAGCGCTTCCTCGCGAACTGGACGGCGCCCGATGGCGGCCTGGCGCTCGCGGCTCTCGGCGCGGACGGTGTCCGCGGCTACGGCGTCCTGCGGCCGACGGGCCTCGGCTACAAGATCGGCCCGTTGTTCGCGGGCGATCGCGCGATCGCCGCCTCGATCCTCTCGGCGCTCATGGAGCACGCTGAGGGTTCGGTCGTCTCACTCGACGTTCCCGAGGTCAACTTGCCCGGGCTCGAACTGGCCGCCAGCCATGGGATGAGCGAGGTCTTCCGCTGCATCCGAATGCACCGGGGCCCGAACCCGGCGATCCGCTGGGACGAGGTGTTCGGCGTGACGACGCTGGAGCTTGGCTGAACGACGAACGACTGGGCTGGAGGACGGCCTTGTAACCGGTGATACGTTGCAGGCGATCACCTACACCCACGGAGAGGGGTTGTTATGGCTGAAACGCTCAAGGGTGCTTGCCTGTGCGGCGGCGTCGAGTATGAGGTTCAGGATCCGGAGGCGCTCGGCTACTGCCACTGCACCCGGTGTCAGCGGTGGACGGGATCGAGCCTTGCCGGCGTCGTCGTCGCCGAGGAGAACTTCAGGTTCACCAAGGGCGAGGATCTGGTGCAGACCTACGAGAGTGAGTTCGCGCCGCGCAACTTCTGCGGCCGGTGCGGATCGAGCCTGTACGACGACCTTGGCGGCAAGTACTTCGTCGCCGCCGGGCTGATGCGCGACCTCGACCTCGAGCCGAGCTTCCATCTTCAGGTCGCCTACAAGGCGAACTGGCATGAGATCGGCGGGGATGCGCCGCAGTACGCGGAGAACCCCCCGGCGTAATCCGGCGCCACGTCCGGCGCGCCTCTAGTTGCCGAGCTCGCGGTCGAGGCGCTTGAAGACGAACCAGGCGGCGTCGGGGCGTCTGCCGGACGACTCGAGGTTGGCGAGCACGGCGATCGTCGTGCCCGTCGCCGGGTCGGTCCAGTGCTGGGCGGCGAAGCCGCCGTAGAGACCGTCGTGGCCGATCAGCCTGCGTCCGTCGGCGTGAATGGAGAAGACTCCTCGCCCGTAGCCGCGCTCGCGGAAGCGGAGCATCGCCCGCCGGCTTGGGGGATCGAGAAGTCGCCGGCGATCAATGCGTTGGCGATCTTCGCGAGGTCGGCGCCGCGTCGTTGCAAGTCCGCCGTCGGTCCACACCTCGCCGACGTAGTCGGTCGAGACGAGGCCGTGGCGCCAGCCGGGTGCCGGGCGGCGGCCCGGCCGCTCGTAGTAGGGCCGGGCGCCGTCCTGATAGAGGCTCGGGTCGTAGACCCAGCTCGAGTCGGTGAGCCCGAGCGGACGAGCGATCAGGTGCATAAACGCTGACTGGATCGAGGTCCCGGTCACTCGTTCGATCACGGCCCCGAGGGCGATGTAGTTCGAGTTCGAGTAGCTCACCCGCGAGCCGGGCCGGAACTTGAGTGGCGGTTGGATCGAGGCCAACACCTCATGCCGGGTCCAGCGGTGGGCCGGGTGGCGCGCGATCGTCCGCTCGATCGAGCGCGAGCCGAGGTAGTCCCGCAACCCGCTCGAGTGCTCGAGCAGGTTCCGGATCCGGATCCGGCGGGCGCCGGGCAATTGCGGCAGCCAGCGTGAGATGCGGTCATCGAGCGAGAGCTTGCCGGCGTCGGCGAGCCGGAAGATCATCGCGGCGGTAACGGTCTTGCCGGCGCTGGCGGTGATGAACCGTGTCTGCGGCTCGACCGGGTCGCCGCGGTCGATGTTGCGGCGCCCGGCGACGCCGGAGAAGACAAGCCGTCCGTCGCGGACCACCGCCGCGGTGGCGCCGGGAGCGTGGCGGTCGCGCACTGCTGCGTCGAGCGCGCGCTGAAGCCGGGCGCCAAGCCCCGCGTCGGGACCCTTCGCCGGCGCCCCCCGGTCGCCGATCAGCAGAACGACCGCGAGGACTACGAACGCCGCCGCCGCTGCGGCCGTCGTCATCTTCAGGGTGATCCGTGGCAGGCCCGACTCCTCCTTCCCCCGTCTGAGTATCCCGGGCGGCGGGGATCGGGCCGCGCCGGTATACCTCAGCTGTCCCGTCCGCCGCCACCGAGGAGACCCCATGTCCACGTACAACGAGTTACAGCTCAGTTCTTACGTCGATCAGATCTTCGACCGGCTACGCAAGATCGAGGCGCAGCTCGCGCTCGTCTCCAGCGGCCGGGTCCCTACGAGAATGCCGCGGCGTCGGCGCCGCGAGGTGCTCGAGCTCGTTCAGGCGGGTGATCGGATGGGCGCGATCCGCAAGTACCGCGAGCTGACCGGCGCCGGCATGGAAGAAGCCAGCGCCGCGATCGAAGCCCTCTAGCCGGGCGAGCGGGTCCAGGGCGTGGCTCGGCCGCGGGCGCGGTCGGCTCGTCAGCGCCGGCGGTCCGCGGCGAGCAGCGCCGCGACCTGCTCCTCCAGCGCGAGCCGTCGCCGGCGCTCGCCGGCGAGCTCGATCCGGGCGTCGGTCAGGGCATCGGTCAGCTCCCGGTTGCGCGACCGGGCGTGAGCGAGCTCGGGATCACGCTGCGCCATCGGCGCGTCGGGTCCGACCAACGACCTGAGGGGATCGCCGGAGAGCTTCAGCGGAGTAAGTCGTTCGGCCATGGCTTCGTCCTCTCTTCGGATCGGTCAGGTGCGGGCGGGTTCGGCGGCCGGCCGCGACTCCGAGCTCAGGCTCCGCGAGCCGGTGCGGGAGCCGCGCGGGAGGACGAGCACCGGGCAGGCGGCGTCCCTGATCAGCTTTCGCGTCGTGCTCCCGAGCAGCGTCCGGCGTAGTGGGCCATAGGCGCGGGAGCCGGTGATGAGCAGGTCGAAGGCCCCGCTCACGGTCGCGAGTTCGGTTGCGGCGTTGCCGACGAGCAGGATCTCGTCGCGGCCGATCCCCTCGGGGATCTGCTCCCGGGCGATGTCGAGCCAGTGCTCCTGCTCAGCCTCGGTTGGAGGTGTCGGCCGGTCCCGCGGTGACGACGGTCCAGGCCGTCGAGTAGCCATAGGTCGGGTAGTCCGCGACCGCGATCACGGCAAGCTGGGCGCCGGTCCGGGAGGCGAGCTCGACTGCGGTGGCGAGCGCGGCGCGGGCCTCGGCCGAGCCATCGAAGGCGACGGCGATGCTGCGCAGCTCGTGTTCTTCGTCCTTGTCGTAGCCGGCAGGCGCCACGGCCACCGCGCAGGGGGCGCCGTGCATGAGCGATTCGCCGACGCTGCCGAGCAGCGTCCGGCCGACGGCACCGCGATGCGAGGAGCCGAGCGCGATCAGCCCGATCTCGGGATCGGCTTCCGCAAGGTCGTTGAGGGTCAGGGCGGGGGAGGCGCTCACCACCGCTCTCGTCTGCGCGCCGAGGCCCTCGAGCTTCTTCGCGGCGGCGTCGAGGTCGTCGGCCAGCGCCTCGGCGACCCGCTCGTCCTGGGTCTCAGCGTCTTCGAGCTGGTTCGGCCACGGCATCGTTGAGACGACGACCGGGCGTGCGCCGAGCGACTCGGAGAAGAGGCGGCCAAGCTCAAGAGCATCGCCACCGTGGTGGCCGGGTTGATATCCGATGAGGACGTCGGTCACTGGTCTCACTAAGCCTTCCCAGGTCGGTCACGATGCGCACCGCGCACCCGTCCGCCCGACGGTATGTGGAGGCGGATCGCCGCACATCCGCAGCCGCCAACGACCTTCGATGCGTAATGGGTACGTATTGGCTCCGCGTGCTCGCGGCTTGCGTCCGCCCTCGAGCCGTCCCCCGACTCCAGGCTTAGCCACGCCCGAATAGAGTGTCCTGCGATCCCGCAACCCACCAAAGGAGATCGCACATGGGGTTCATGGACAAGATGAAGAAAGCGGCCGAGGGCGTGCAGGCGCAGACGAGCAAGGTGGGGATCGGCGCCGACGCCGACCAGATGGCGCTTGCGAACCGCGCCCAGAAGCTGATGAAGGTTGGCGTCGACACGCCGGCGCACATCGACGCGATGACCCCGACGGGCAAGACCGATACGCCGGGTGGCAGCGAGAACGTGATCGAGCTGACCGTGAGCCCGGCCGGCGGTGCGCCCTACGCGGTGACGATGAACCAGTACATCTATCCCTCGGCGCCGTTTTCCGCGGGCGAGGACGTGACGGTCAAGGTCGACCCGGATGACCCGAACGCGGTGATGCTCTGGGGTAAGTAGGCCCGAGGCGGCCGGGGGAGCGGCCGGTCAGATGGGATCGATCCTCTCAGACGCCGGCCCGCTCGACCGCCTCGCGGACCGCCTCCGCGATCAGCTGGGGCGCCTCGATCTGCGGGTAGTGCCCGAGACCGGGAAGCTCGCGGACCGGAACGCCGGGTCGTAGCTCGCGGAGCCCGGCGAGCACGTTCGTCGTCGCCACCGGATCCTCGAGACCCCAGGTCAGCGAGAGGGGCCCCGGCCAGTCGCGGATCGCACCGTGCCAGCGGTCCGTATAGCGCTCGCGCTCGTCCATGTAGTGGATCGTCTTGTGGACGATCCGGGTGCCGCCGTCGTGGGTCATCAGACACCACTGGTCGGCCGCCTCCTCGGCCGTCAGCGGGTGCTCGTCGGAGAAGATGCGGGCGAACTGCAGGCGGAAGCTGCGCTCGTTCGTGAGCCGCGCGAACAGCGGGCCGAAGCGGGTCCGCAGCAGCTTCTGCCCGGGAGTCGGGCTGGCACGGTGCAAGAGCATGCTCCCGTTGAACAGGAGCGCGCCGCTGATCTCGATCTTCGCCCTGCCCTCGAGCTGGCGGGCGAAGAGCTCGGTGGCGACCGACGTCCCCATGTCATGGGCGACGACGAAGACCGGGGGAGACCCCTCGCGGGCGACGAGCTCCTCGACGGCGTCGGCCTGCCACGCCAGGGTGTACTCATGATCGGTGGGCTTCTCGGAGAGACCGAAGCCGAGGAAGTCGAAGGTGAGCACGTCGGCGTCCGGCATCAGGACGAGCAACGGGCGCCAGTCGTAGGAGCTCGAGGGGAATCCGTGCAGCAGCACGAGCTTCGGCCCGCTGCCAGGGCGCCGCATGACGAAGAGCTCGCGGCCGTTGACGCGCTCGCGGGTTCCCCGCTCGCTCCACTCGCGCACCCTCTCCGTCAACACGGCGCGAGTCTCCCATATGCGCGTCGGCCGCCCCGGCCGGGCCGCCAGAACCGGTGTCGTACCCTTCCAGTATGCGATCCAACGGCATCAACACCGTCGTCGGGCTTGGCACCGTCGCCGCGCTGGTCCTGTTCGTTGCCGCGGTCTGGGCCGCGGATGTCTCGACAGCGACCTCACTCGCCTCGACCGGCCTGCTCGTTCTGCTCGCCAGCACCGCGCTCGCGATCGTCAGCGCCCGCCCTGGGGGTCCGCAGCCCAACCAGGCCGACGCGACGGCGCAGCGTGAGCGCATGCGGCAGCTCGTTCCCTGACGACGACCACGACGCTTCCCACGGCCGGCATCGCCGGAGGCGCCGTTGTGTGACCTACTGCCTATAGACACTCGCTCGCAATAGCGATAGGTTCGGCTTCGTCAGCCTCCGCCGCCGCGGCCGGGGCGAGACGGAGGAGAGTCTGTATGGAGGCACGCACGGTTCGGCTTCGCGGGGCGTCGCGATTGAGCCGGATCCGCTCGGGGCTCGCGCCCGCACAGTGGCGCTCGATCGGCGCCATGGCCCTCGTCGTCGGCGGCCTGCACGCGGTTGGCGGCTTTCTGCTCTTCGCGCTGATCGCCCCGCAGCACCTCGCGCTCGGCGGCAGCGGCTTCTTCACCGTCGGCCTCGGCCTCACCGCCTACACGCTCGGCCTTCGCCACGCCTTCGACGCCGACCACATCGGCGCGATCGACAACACGACCCGCAAGCTGATGGCCGAGGGCCAGCGGCCGGTCAGCGTCGGCTTCTTCTTCTCGCTCGGGCACTCGAGCGTGGTCTTCGCGCTCGCGCTGCTGTTCACGTTCGGGATCCGCGGCCTGAGCGGCGCGGTCGCGGACAACGGCTCTTGGCTGCATTCGGCCACGGGTCTGATCGGGCCCGACGATCTCGGGGACGTTCCTGCTGGTCATCGGCATCCTCAACCTGCTCGTACTGATCAGCATCGTGCGGATCTTCCGGCGTATGCGGGAGGGCCACTACTCGGAGGCGGAGCTCGAGGAGCAGCTGCAGAACCGCGGCTTCATGAACCGCTTCTACAAGCGGGCCACGAGCGCGGTGCGCAGGCCCCGGCAGATGTACGCCGTCGGGCTGCTCTTCGGTCTCGGCTTCGACACCGCAACTGAGATCGCGCTGCTGGCGACGGCCGGGGCCGCAGCCGCAGGCGGCCTGCCGATCTACGCGGTCCTCTGCCTGCCGATCCTGTTCGCCGCGGGCATGTCGCTGCTCGACACGATCGACGGCGCCTTCATGAACTTCGCCTACGGCTGGGCGTTCGCGCAGCCGGTGCGGAAGATCTTCTACAACATGACGATCACCTGGCTCTCGGTGGTCGTCGCGCTCTTGATCGGCACGATCGAGCTGCTCTCGGTGCTCGCCGACAAGCTCTCGCTCACGGGCCAGCCGTGGGAGCTCGTGTCCGGGCTCGACCTCAACTACGTCGGCTATGCGATCGCCGCGGTCTTCGTGCTCACGTGGGTGCGGCGCACTCGCGATCTGGCGCCTCGGCCGGGTCGAGGAACGCTGGACGCGGGCGCTCGCGCCGGCCGTGGGGGAAGGTCAGCCGGATTGACGGCCCGGGCGCGCCCGCGCCGAGCCTGGATCGAGGTTCAGGCCAGCTTCCAGCCCGTCGGGCGGTGCTTGACGAGGCCGGCTGCGATCAGCTCGTCGAGGGCGGCTTCGACATCGTCGCGAGCGATCGACTTGTCGACGACCTCGCCCTCGACGATCAGGGCCGGCGTGTTCAACGTCGGGCGCTGTTCGAGGCTGCGCCGGACCAGTTGGGCGTTGTCGGAGAGCTCACTCACGGCGGCGTAGGCTAGTACACCCGTCCGCAAGCTCGACCGAGGATCAGCGGCGTCGATTTCCGCCCGAACTTACGGCCGCGCGTGCCAGTGGGAGCGGCCGCCGCCCGTCGCGATATCACCGGGCTTGGTCGCCGTCGCGGACCGCGCGCCAGAACCGCAGGTACTCGCGTTCATGGCCGATGCCCGCCTCGAGCGCGAGCCGAACGCCGTCGCTGCCGGTCGCACCGAGATCGGCCCGCATCTGCTCCCAGCGGGCGAGCCGGTCGGTGTGGGCCCCGATCTGTGATTCGGCGAGCTCAACCGGGTCGGCGCCAAGGTAGAGCTTGAGCAGCCCGGCGTCGCGCAGCTCCCATTCGGGTGCGGTCGGATCGCCACGCCACGCCTCGAGCGCCTCGCTCCCGGTGCCAGTGAGGCTGAAGCGCCGTCGACGCCGGCCCGAGTCCTCTCGCTCCTCGCTCAACAGGCCGGCTTTGGCGAGGCGGTCGCACTCGCCGTACAGCTGGGTGTGCGGCAGCGACCAGAGGTTGCCGAGGCCGGCAGCCGCTGCGCCCTTGAGGTCGTAGGGCGTTGCCGGGGCCATGGCCTCGATCAGGCCAAGGACGACGTAGGAGGTGGGGGTCAGGCGGACTTCCATCGGCTGCCATGCTACAGTCCCGACTGCACCGTTCGTTTCGAACTATCGAGGAGAGCCGCGATGGAGCCCAGCGCCGCCCCGACGACCGCAGCCGAGAAGACCGGGGAGGAGGCCGTCGCATCCGCAGGCCCCGAGCTCGGGTTCACCTCGCTCGAGGATGAGGTCCGCGTCGACGCGCTGCCCCTCCGCGGCGAGCTGCCGAGCTGGCTCGGGGGCTCGCTGCTGCGCACGGGACCGTCCAAGTTCGAGGCGGGCGAGCGCAGCTTCAACCACTGGTTCGACGGGCAGGCGATGCTCCACCGGTTCGGGATCGAAGCCGGCAGCGTCTCCTACGCGAGCCGCTTTCTGCGCGGAGGGGCATATGAGGCGACGGCACGCGGCGAGATCGCCTTTTCGGAGTTCGCCACCGATCCCTGCCGCGGGCTGTTCAAGCGAGTGATGGCGATCTTCGATCCGAAGCTCTCCGACAACGCGAACGTCAACCTGGTCAAGCTCGGCGAGCGCTACATCGCGATGACCGAGACGCCGATCCCGGTCCACTTCGACGCCGAGACGCTGGCGACGCGTCGGCGTCGCCTACGACGTGCCCGGCACGGTGACCACCGCGCACCCGCACCTCGACCGGGCGAGCGGCGGGATGCTCAACTACGCGGCAAAGCTCGGGCCACGCAACGAATACCGCTTCTTCCATCTCGGCCCCGAGCCGGACGCGAAGCCCCACGTGATCGCCTCGGCGCCCGTGCGCAAGCCCGCCTACATGCACTCATTCGGGCTCAGCGAGCGCTGGCTGATCCTCGTCGAGTTCCCCTTCGTCGTCGACCCCAAGCAGATTGCGCTCTCCGGGCGGCCCTACATCGAGAACTACCGCTGGGAGCCCGAGCTCGGCACCCGCGTGACGCTCTTCGACCGGCGCGACGGCAGCGCCGCGGGACCGTTCGAGACCGATGCGATGTTCTCCTTCCATCACCTCAACGCCTTCGATCGCGAGGGCGAGGTCGTCATCGACCTGCAGGCCTACCCGGACGCCTCGCTGATCGACGAGCTGTATCTGGACCGGCTGCGGAGCCCCGACCGCGACGTGCCAGAGGCGACGATCGAGCGGCTCGTGCGTCGACACCGGCTCGGGCGGGATCGAGCGTGAGACGCTGTTCGACCCCGGTTTCGAGCTCGGCCGGATCAACTACGGCCGCTGCAACGAGCGCCCGTACCGCTACGCCTGGGGTCTCGCCGAACGGCGGCTCCAACTGGCTCTCGGAGGTCGTCAAGGTCGATCTCGAGACGCGCGAGCGGAGCTCGTGGAGCGAGGCCGGCTGCTGGCCCGGCGAGCCGGTCTTCGTCGGCCGTCCTGGCGCGGAAAGCGAGGATGACGGGGTGCTGCTCTCGGTCGTCCTCGACGCCGCCGCGGAGCGTTCGTTCCTACTCGTTCTCGATGCGAGCGATCTGCGTGAGCTGGCGCGCGCTGAGGCGCCGCACCACATCCCGTTCGGATTCCACGGCCAGTTCGCCCGCGGCTGAGAGGCCCTCTCACGACCCCAAGTACCCGAGGAGAACGCGGGATGCTCAGTCGCGTTCGTCCTCGCGGACTTCGAGCACCTCGGTGGCGTCGTCGCCGGGCGCCGGCTCCTCGTCGTCCTCGCGGACCCATTCTTCGTCCGAGTCCTCGAGTTCGTCCTCGCCGTCCACGTCGAGGCGACGCGTCGCCTCGAACTCCTCGGTCCCGTAGTTGCCGTCGTCGTCCTCGCCGGCGAGCTCGCCTTCTTCCTCATCCTCGTCCTCGTAGTCGTCTTCGTAGCGTTCCTCACCGGTGATCGGCTCGTCGTCCTCGAAGACCTCCTCCTCGTCATCGGCGAACGGCTCCTCGATCGACAGGATCCCGGAGGGCTCGGGCTCGGTTGCCAGGGGCTCGTCGGTGATCGGCTCGTACTCCTCCTCGTCGGTGATCGGCCGGGCCTCCGCGAGCTCCTCGTCGGCCTCGCCGAGGGCGATGAACTGCTCGGTGCCCTGACTCGACGCCGCCGACCATCGAGTCGAGGTTGCCGCGCATCCGCTCGATGCTCTCGATCACGCTCTGGCGCTGCTGGCGCAGCTCGGCGATCGAGGCCTTGACACGATCGCGCTCGGTCGCCGCCTCGCGCAGGATCTCCGCCGCCTGCTCCTCGGCGGCGGCGGTCGACGCCTCGACTCAGGCGCTCGGCCTCCTCGCGCATGCTCGCCGCCGCGGCCTCGGCCTCGGTGCGGGTCTCGGCCGCGTAGCGGTCTGCTGATTCGCGCGTCTCGGTCGCGTAGGAGTCGGCCTCGCGGCGCGCGTGCTCGGCGGCCTGCTCCGCCTCCTGGGTGACCTCGGAGGCGCGCTTGGCCGACTGCGTGTTGACGTGCTCGGCGGCGTCGGTCGCGGCCTTGATGATCGACTCGACGCGCTCGGCGACGCCGGGCAGCTCGCCGACGGCGGCAGCCGGCGTCTCGATGCCGACCCCCCGGGCCTCGATCAGGTCGGCGGTGTCATGCAGCAGGGCGTCGACCTCGAGGCGGTCGTAGCCCCGCATCGCGATCCGCAATCCGGGCTCACGCAGGCGTCTGATGATGTCTTCGTTCATCTCCGTCAATTCAGGAATCGCACGGGCAAGGGACGGGGGTAAGTATGAGCGGTAGGCTGCCGCCATGGCGACCCGGGAAGAGCTCGACCAGAAGTCGAGCAAAGAACTGCACGACATGGCGGTCCATCACGCCCGCCGGCACCTCGACGTGCGCTTCTTCTGGCGGCTGATGGAGGCGCTGCCCGCGGCCGAGGCGGCCGCGGGTGACCTCGGCTCCGCCGACGCGGACATCCAGTCGAGCATGGCGCATCTGAACGACATCACCGATTCGGGCAAAGGTGAAACAGCCGAGCTCCTGCGCCCGCTCTATATCGACTACCTAGCCGACGACTAGCGGCGGGCGTCGGCGCTCTCTGACGCTGCGCCTCGCCGCACCGACTCGGGGCTTATGTGGCTCCGCCACACCGCGCCCCTCGCCGGCACGCCGAGGCTTGGTCAGAGGGCGCCTCTGGGTGACGTTGGCGAGGGACGGCTGGCCGTTCCTTATCGACTTTCCCAGCACATAGCTGGGCAAGTCGGTACAGAACGCGCTGCTCGACCCGCCGCTCCCGGCCGCCGTCGGCCTCACCGGGCGCGAGGGCTTTGTGCCAGGGCGCCCACCGCTCGGCGGGTGCCTCGGCCGGCGAGTGATTCAGTCCTCGGCCAGGACTTCGTCGGCGGCCTTCTCGGCGGCCTCCAGCTGCTCGGCGACGAGGTCGAGGCCGCGGTCCCAGAAGCCGGGGTCGCGCAGGTCGACGCCGACGATCTCGCCGAGCTCCTCGGGGCTGCGCGAGCCGCCGGCGCTGAGCATCTCGAGGTAGCCGGGGACGATCTCGTCGCCACGCTCGACGTAGAGGCGATAGACGCTGAGCGCGAGCAGCTGCCCGTAGGCGTAGGCGTAGACGTAGCCGGGTGAGCCGATGAAGTGGGGCACGTAGCTCCACCACGTGCGGTAGCCGTCGGTGATCTCGACGGCGTCGCCGAGCAGCTCGGTCTGGGTCTCGGCCCAGAGCTCGCCGAAGTGATCGACGGAGAGCTCGCCCTGCTCGCGGCGGGCGCTGTGGACGCGGTCCTCGAACTGGTTCATCGCGATCTGGCGGAAGACGGTTGCGATCTGGCCCTCGATCGCCTCGGCCAGGAGCCCGAGTCGCGGCCCGGCGCCCTCGGTCCCCTCGAGCAGCCGGCCGAAGACGAGCTCCTCGGCGAAGACCGAAGCGGTCTCGGCGACGGTCAGCGGCGTCGACTGGTGGTAGACGCCCTGCCCGCGAGCGAGGTACTGGTGGATGCCGTGGCCGAGCTCGTGCGCGAGGGTCGTCACATCGCGGCGGCGGTCGGTCCAGTTGAGCATCACGTACGGATGGACGCTCGGCACGGTCGAGGCGCTGAATGCGCCGCCGCGCTTCGACGGGCGGGGCGGGACGTCGATCCATGACTCGTCCATGAACCGCTCGGCGATCTCGCGCATCTGCGGCGCGACGCTCGCCGAACGTGTCGAGGACGATCTCGCGGCCCTCCTGCCAGCCGATCTCGGTGTCGTCGGCGCCGACGACCGCCATCCGGTCGTAGTCGGCGAGCCGCTCGATGCCGAGCAGCTTCGCCTTCGTCCGATACCAGCGCCGTGGCAGCTCGTAGCGGGCCTTGACCGCCTCGACCAGCGCCTGGACGGACTCGTCGGAGGCCTCGTTCGAGAGGTTGCGCGTTGCGAGCCAGTGCGGGTAGTGCCGCAGCCGGTCCTTGATCGACTTCTCCTGCAGCAGGGTGTTGAAGACGTAGGCGCGGGTCCGCAGCGTCGGCTCGAGCGCCTCGGTGACGGCCGCCGCCGTCTTGCGCCGCGTCTCGCGATCGGGGTCGAAGAGCTTCGAGAGGGCCTCATCGAGGGTGACCGGTTGCTCCGCGCCCGGCGGCGAGACGCGGATCGCCGAGGTGAGCTCGTCGAAGAGCCTGCTCCAGGCGCCCGCCCCGGTTACCGAGAGCTCGGAGGCGATCCGCTCCTCGGGGGCTGTGAGCAGATGCGGCCGGTACCGCCGCTCGAGGCGCAAGTAGTGGCGGCAGAAGTCGAGGCCCTCGGTGGCGAGCAGCTCCTCGGCGCGCTCGTCGTCGATCTCGACCCACTCGAGCTCGAAGAAGAGCAGGCGGGTGTTGAGCTGGGTGGCGCGTTCGGAGGAGCTCTGCAGCAGCGCGCCGACCTCGGGGTCAGCCGTGTCGCCGGCGAAGCGGAGGTGCGCGTAGTTGAGCGCCCGCCCGGCGAGGTCCTGATCGCTGCGAGCTCCTCCATCGCCTGCCGCAGGCCGTCGCCGTCGAGCTGCGGCGACGCTGCCTTCGTGCTCGGAGGCGAAGGCGTCGGCGCGCCTTTGCGCCTCGTCGAGCAGAGCGTTGACCGCGGCCGCCCCGTCGCCGTCGGCAATCGGCCTCGAGCCCGGCGGAGGGCAGGTCGATCAGGTGGTCGAGGTCCCAGGTCGGGGCTGTGGCTGTGTCGCTCATCGCGGGTGGGAACCTAGCGCGCTGCTCAGGACGTGCGTCCGGCGATCCGGCGGGAGACGTACTCGAGCAGGCCGAGCGCCTCGTGCGGGAGGTTGCCGGGCGGCCGGAAGCGCCAGTGGTAGGTGGTCTGATCGCCGTGCTCGACCGCGACGACGAGCGCCGCCAGCCGGATCTCGGCGTCGGGGCCGTACTGCTCCTCGGCCTCGTCCATCAACTCGGCGCTCATCTGACCGATGAGCTGCTGGTCGAACGGCATCGTTGTCTCCTCGTCGTCTCGGGGCTCGGGCAGCCGCGACGATACGGAACGAGCGAGCGCGGCCCCGCTGGGGGCCGCGCTCGTCGAAGTCGGGGCCGGGGCCGCCGAGCGTTGAATTCGCAACGCGGCGTCGCGTCTTTCAGCGTTCGGCGTCCGGCGCTCCCGGTGAGGGGTGGGGGGACTACTTGTCGTCGCCGCCGCTGATCGCGTCCTTGGCGGTGTCAGCCACCTTCTCGACGCCCTCGCCGACCTTCTCGCCGGCGTCGGAAACGGCCTGGCGCACGTTGCCGGCAGCCTCGTCGACCTTGCCCTCGCGGTGCAGGTCGTCGTCACCGGTGATGTCGCCGGCGGCCTGCTTGGCCTTGCCCTTGCCCTCGTCGACCTTGCCCTTGGTGTCCTCTGACATGTGTGCCTCCTCGATCGTGGGTTTCGCTGGGGAGCGGCGGAAGAGGTACCGCTCGCTCACCCCCTCAATACCCAGCTGTGCCGCTCGCAATCAAGCTGTGGCGTTCGTGACAAGATGGACCGAACGATGAGCGAGGGCGCGGGCGAGGGGAAAGTTGAACGGCACAAGGTGCTGCTCGCCAACGACGACCGCGAGGAGCTGGCGGCGCTCGCCGAGCTCGTCGAGGGCGCCGGACATGAGGTCGTCGCCCTGGCGATCAGCGTCGGTGAGGCCGGCGAGGCGATCGTTACCAACCAGCCAACGCTGGCGATGGTCCTGATCGAGCAGGACGAGGAGCACGGGATCGGTCTGATCGTCGAGATCCGCAGCTTCGCCGATATCCCCCTCGTCGTTCTTGCGCGTCAGGTCAGCGACGCTTCGATGAAGCGCGCCGCCGATCTCGCGCTCGAGGTCCTGCACCTGCCCGGCGAGCCGGACACCGTGGCTGCGGTGATCGACTCGGCTTCACGCCTCCACGCCGAGCGCCGCGGTCTCGAACGCCGCGTCGGCGAGTTCGACGGAATCCTCGAGCGCCGCAGCGTGATCGAGCAGGCGAAGGGGATCCTGATGGAGCGGCACGGGATCGACGCGAACGAGGCCTTCGAGCGGATTCGCGAGCACGCCCGCTCGAACCAGGTGCGGGTCGCCGACGTCGCCGCCAGCGTCGTCACCGCACGCGATCTGCTCACGAAGAGCGCGCCCGGTTCCTGACGCCTGCCTTCCGGCGAGCGCTGCCGGAACCTCCTGCTACGCTGCACGGCCGGCGTTGCCCCTCCTACCCGGCGCGCCAATTCGGGCTCTCCAACCCCCGGGCTCATTTCAGCAACGGCCGCTCTGTGCGGCCCGATCCGAGAGGATGGAATGAGCGAATCGAATGGTCGCGCGCACCTTGCGCGCAAGTCGGGGGCCGGAGACGAGAGCGCGCTGCTCGCGCAAGCGCGCGACCGCGACGAGGCAGCCCAGGCGGAACTTGTCGCAAGCGCTACAGCCGATGGTCCGGCGCATCGCCCGCGGCATCCACGGACGCCGCGGCGCGGAGGATCTCGAGGACCTGATCCAGGTCGGCATGGTCGGGCTGCTGGAGGCGATCGACCGCTTCGATCCCGAGCGCGGCGCCTTCGCGCCGTACGCCTCGGTGACGATCGCGGCATGATCAAGCGCCACCTGCGTGACCGCGGCTGGCGGCTCCGCTTCGGGCGCTCGCTGCACGACGCGATCCAGCAGGTCGGCCCGGCCGAGTGCGGCGCTCGAGGCGGCGCTCGGACGCCCGCCGAGCGACGGCCGAGATCGCCGCGCGTACGGGCCTCGGCCCCGAGCTGGTCGCCGAGGCGCAGCGGGCCTTCGCCGCCTCGACGCCGCTCTCGCTCGAGGCGCCGACCGGCGCCGCCGTCGCCGGCGAGGGGCAGGTCGAGCTTCGGCGAGATGATCGGCGCCGAGGACCCCGGGCTCGCGCAGCGCCGAGACCAGGGTGACGATCGGCGCGGGCACTGCCGAGCTGCCGGACTCCGAGCGCGAGCTGCTCGCGCGCCGTTATCGGCCTCGAACAGACGCAGACCGAGATCGCGGCCGCGATGGGTGGCTCGCAGATGAGCGTCTCGCGGCGGCTGCGCCGCGTCCTCGACCGCCTCGGTCAGGTCGCCGGCTGAGGTGCGCAGAGGAGGCCGCGTCCGGGACGGCGTCAGCGCCGCGCGAGGCGAGCGAAGCCGATCGCCATCAGCAGGTTGGCGGCGCCGGCGAGGTAGAGACCGAGCTTGGCGCCCGGCCGGGAGACGGCCGGCGACTGCGCCCAGACGATGTCGGTGGCGATCTCGGTGCCGCGCAGCCAGGCCAGCGCCCACCAGTCCCGCGGTTCGCCGCGGACCGCGGCGACCGCATGCGCCGCCGCGAAGGTGAGCCAGATCGGCCCGCAGCGCCGGAACAGGTACTCGGCGTCGGCGCCAGGCGCCTCGTGGCCGAGCACGCGCAGAGTCGCTGCGGGCGCGAGCAGCGCGCCCGTGCCGAGCGCGAGGTCGAAGCCGACCATGTTGCGGTTGGTCAGTCGCAGGAGCTCGTCCGCGTTCATCGGGGCCGATCCAACCACAGATCGGAGCAGGCCGCGCTGACGCGGCGGATGCCAGGGGAGTTGCTCTGGCGATCGCCGGAAGGGAAACCGGCGAGCGAGGCGAATTGGGGGTGCACCGATGAGCAAGACTGCGACCAAGACACGCACCCGCCGCAACGGCTCCTCCTCGTCCAACGGGGCCAAGGCCGGCAAGACCCTCTCGACCTACATCACCGAGCGCTTCGACGAGTTCAGCCGCTCGCAGAAGGATGTGGCCCGCTACATCGTCGACCACCTCGAGGAGGCCGCCTTCCAGACGGCCGAGGAGCTGGCCCGGCGAGCGAACACTTCGTCCTCGACCGTCGTCCGCTTCTCGCAGGCGCTCGGCTTCGACGGCTACCCCGAGCTGCAGCAGGCCGCGATCGAGGAGTACCGGACCGGCGTCGGCGCCGGGCCCTCCGGCAGCAGCTCCTCGGGCTCGCTGTTCGACTTCGACCACACCGAGTTCGAGGCCTCGCTGGCCGCCGATCACGCCAACATCGAGAGCACGGTCCGCGGCCTGACCCGCGAGCAGGTCGAGATGTGCGTGCGCGAGCTTGCCACCGCGCAGCGAGTCGTCATCGTCGCGATGGACCAGATGGCGTTCTTCGCCTCGTACCTGCGGCACATGCTCGCGCTGCTCGACATCCGTGCGGAGACGGTCACCCAGCCGCGCCAGGAGTCGATCACGAGGCTCGGTAACACGGACGAGAACACGCTCGTCGTCTGCTTCTGCGCCGGCCGTGCGCATCCGCTCGTCGTCCGCGCGATGAAGCTCGCTCGCCACCGGGGCGCGCACACGATCGCGATCAGCGACGCGACCCTCTCCGAGGTCGGCGAGCACGCCGAGCACACCCTCTACTGGTCCTCCGACTCGCCTTCCTACACGCGCTCGACGACGGCGCTGCTCGCCCTCGTCGAGGCGCTCAGCTACGGCGTCTACGCCCGCGACAAGGGCGCCTTCAAGGACCGCATCCGCGCCTTCAAGCTGAAGTAGCGGCACCACTCTTTCGCGCCACAACAAAAATCAGACGGAAACGGCGGCTTGGGGCCGGGCATTGCCCGGCCCCCGGTCGTTGTGCGAGCGCGGGATGCCCGGGAAGGTGGGCGGTGAGCGCTGGTGCCTCGCAGTCCCTCCGTTGACCGCCCTCGGGCGGTGAGGGAGGGGCTCGGGGTCCATAGCAGCAGACACGTCCCACGAGGATCGACGTGACTGCTGCCGGTGGTGCTGGGGACGAGTATCAGCAGACACGTCCCCGGCTCTGTGACGTGTCTGCTGCTATCGAGGCACGTATGGGGTCCGGACCCGCCAGCCGGCCCGGGGTGCGTGGGCGCTGCCCTGCCCGTTGTAAGGCCGGCGGCGAGGCTTGCGGGGAGCCCGCGGCGTGCGCCCGCGTACAACTCCCGCCGCGGGATTTGGCCACTTCCGGAACGGCCGCGCTCTCTATATTGGGCGCCGATGAGCGAACGAGCCACATTCAGGGTCAAGTCCGGCCTCGCAGAGATGCTGAAGGGCGGCGTAATCATGGACGTCGTCGACGCCGAGCAGGCGCGGATCGCGGAGGCGACCGGCGCCGCCGCGGTGATGGCGCTCGAGCGCGTGCCGGCCGACATCCGCGCCCAGGGCGGCGTTGCCCGCATGTCGAACCCGTCGATGATCGAGGAGATCAAGCAGGCGGTGACGATCCCCGTGATGGCGAAGGCGCGGATCGGCCACTTCGCCGAGGCGCAGATCCTGCAGGCGCTCGAGATCGACTACATCGACGAGTCCGAGGTCCTGACCCCGGCCGACGAGGCGCACCACATCGACAAGTGGGCGTTCGACGCGCCGTTCGTCTGCGGCGCGACCAACCTCGGCGAGGCGCTGCGGCGGATCGGCGAGGGCGCCGCGATGATCCGCTCCAAGGGCGAGGCCGGCACCGGCAACATCGTCGAGGCGGTCCGCCACCTGCGCGAGATCGTCGGTGGCATCCGACGGCTCGCCCAGCTGCCGCCCGAGGAGCTCGCCGCGGAAGCGAAGGAGCTGCGCGCGCCGCTCGAGGTCGTCCGCGACGTCGCCGAGCGCGGCTGGCTGCCCGTGCCGCTGTTCTGCGCCGGGCGGAATCGCCACGCCGGCCGACGCCTCGCTGACGATGCAGCTCGGCGCCGAGGGCAACTTCGTCGGCTCCGGCATCTTCAAGTCCGAGGATCCCGAGCGCCGTGCGAAGGCGATCGTCGAGGCGACGACCCACTTCAAGGATCCCGAGCGGCTGCTCGCCGCCTCGATCGACCTCGGGGAGCCGATGCGCGGCGACGACATCGCCGAGCTCGAGGCGAACGGCGAGCTGCTCCAGCAGCGCGGCTGGTAGCTGCTTCGGTGCCCGCCGCGGACCGCCCGCTCAGAGTCGGCGTGCTCGCCGTCCAGGGGGACTTCGCCGCGCACGCCCGAATGCTCACCGAGCTCGGCGGCGAGCCGGTCGAGGTGCGCCTGCCGCGCGACCTCGCCGGGCTCGACGCGCTCGTCATCCCCGGCGGCGAGTCGACGACGATCACGATGGCGATCGAGCGCGACGGGCTCGCCGAGCCGATCCGCGAGCTCGCCGCCTCCGGGCGGCCGATCCTCGGCACCTGCGCGGGAATGATCGTCTGCGATCGCGACCACCTCGGCCTGATCGACGCTCGCGCTCGCCGCAACGCCTTCGGCCGGCAGCTGCAGAGCTTCGAGGCAGACCTCGAGATCGAGGGCATCGGGCCCGAGCCGCTGCGCGCGATCTTCATCCGCGCGCCGTGGATCGAGGAGGCGGGGGAGGGGGTCGAGGTCCTCTGCGAGTGGCAGGGACATCCGGTCGCGATCCGCGAGGGCTCGGTCCTCGCTTGCTCGTTCCACCCTGAGCTGGCCGAGGATCCGCGCCTGCACGCGCTGCTGATGGCGATGGCAACCGGGGCCCGCAAGCGACTGACTGAGACCCAGAACGAGGAGGCAAGGTGAGAGGATCCACGCGTCGACAACCTGGCGAGGATCCTGGTCGAGCATTCGACCGGGGTAGGCCCGGGCGACAGTTGCGCGATCGAGGGGCCGGCGGCAGCGGAGCCGCTCGTCCGGGCGGTCTACGAGCGCGTGCTCGCGGCCGGCGCGCAACCCGATCGTCAGCATGGAGCCCGACGGGCTCACCGCGACGTTCTTCGAGCGGGCCTCCGACGAGCAGATCCAGTGGATCTCGCCGACGCAGCGCTGGATCGCCGAGGAGGCGGACGCGCGGATCCGGCTGATGGCTTCCGAGAACACGCGCGAGCTCTCCGGCGTCGACCCCTCCAAGCAGACCCTGCGCCAGAAGGCGATGGCGCCGCTGATGGAGGCGATGATGGCCCGCGCCGCGGCCGACGAGCACCATTGGGCGCTGACGATCTACCCGACGAACGCCTACGCGTCGGGCGCCTCGATGAGCCTCGCCGCCTACGAGGACTTCTACTACCGCGCATGCTTCGCGGATCAGGCCGACCCCGTCGCCGCCTGGAAGCAGGCGGCGGAGGAGATGGCACCGGCTGCGCGAGTGGGTCCAGGGCCGCGAGGAGGTTCAGATCACCGGGCCGGGCACCGACCTCAAGCTGAGCGTCGCCGGGCGCACGTTCATCGCCGCCGACGGCAAGCACAACATGCCGGACGGCGAGTTCTTCACCGGCCCGGTCGAGGACTCGGCCGAGGGCGAGATCACCTTCCACCTGCCCGCCACCTACGCCGGCCGCGAGGTCGCCGGCGTCCGCTTCCGCTTCGAGGGCGGCAAGGTCGTCGACGCGAGCGCCGAGCGCGGCGAGGAGTTCCTGATCCAGATGCTCGATACCGACGAGGGCGCGCGCCGGCTCGGCGAGCTCGGGATCGGCACCAACTACGGGATCACCGACGGCACCGGCGAGATCCTGCTCGACGAGAAGATCGGCGGCACCGTCCACCTCGCCGTCGGCCGCTCCTACCCGGACACCGGCGGCGTCAACGAGTCGGCGATCCACTGGGACATGATCTGCGACCTGCGCCGCGGCGGCATGATCACGATGGACGGCGAGACCCTGCAGCAGGACGGCAAGTTCGTCGTCTGATCGGAGCTGTCGCCACCGGCCGGGCGGCGGGAACTCCGCCGCCAACGGCGAGGCCGGGAGCGGGCTGACCCACCGACGCACAAGGCGCCGCGTGCGCCAGCACGCAAGCCGCGGAGGAGGCCGGTCAGCGCGCTCCCGGACCGCCGTTAACGAAATTGGCCGAGCTCGTCCCGGAACTCGGCCAATTCGCGAATCGCATCCCTCTCGGCATACCGTCCCGCCGGTACCCCAGCGCCGCGATTACGTCTTGTGAAGCGTTGTGTGAGTGCCCAAACCCGCCTTCGCGGGAAAAGTTGCGGCGTGCTGCATGCCTGCTCCGACCTCTACGATCAGGGACATGTCAGGACATTCGAAGTGGTCCTCGATCAAGCACAAGAAGGCGGCGACCGACGCCAAGCGCGGCAAGCTCTTCACGAAGCTCGCGCGGGCGATCACGATCGCCGCGCGTGACGGCGGCGGCGACCCGGCCGGCAACCCGTCGCTGCAGCTGGCGATCGACAAGGCGCGCGGCGCGTCGATGCCGAAGGACAACATCCAGCGGGCGATCGACCGCGGCACCGGCGAGGGCACCGACGCCGCCGCGATCGAGAGCGTTCTCTACGAGGGCTACGGGCCCGGCGGCGCCGCGATCCTCGTCGAGGCGCTGACCGACAACCGCAACCGGACGAGCGCGGAGGTCCGCCACGCGTTCGACCGCAGCGGCGGCTCCCTGGGCGAGCCCAACTCCGTCGCCTGGATGTTCGAGAAGCGCGGCGTGATCGTCCTCGACCCCGAGCGCTACGGCGAGGACGACCTGATCGCCGCGATCGACGCCGGCGCCGAGGACGTCGTCGCCGAAGACGACGACCTGCGCGTGCTCACGGCGCCGACCGACATGACCACGGTCCGCGAGGCGCTCGAGGCCGACGGCATCGAGATCGAGTCGGCCGACGTCACGATGGAGCCGAAGACGACGGTCGAGGTCGACCGAGAGCGACGCGAAGAGCCTGTTGCGCCTGATGGAGACCCTCGACGACCACGACGACGTCGACGCCGTCCACGCCAACTTCGACATCGACGCCGAAGTCATGGAGCGCGTCGCGGGCTGACCCTCCTCGCCGGCGGCGGCGTTGACCGCCTTTGAGCACCGAGGGAGTTAGGCGGGTGTGGGGACGCGGAACTCAACGCGCCACACGTTGCGAGTCGGCCCTACGTGTGGCGTCTTACTTCCCCTGGGCGCAACCAACACGCCGGACGTATGGGCTTGGCAGACGTCCGGCGTGTTCTTTCAGGCCCAGATTCCCCTCTGGCGTGGGGTTGGTCGCCTTTGGGCACTGAGGGGAAGCGGGGTGGAGAGTGCAGATCTGCTGTTCGTGCCTCATGTAGCGTCGGAGTCCCGGGCGGCCTGGGACTTCCACTGACCCACCATCCTCAGTGCCCTCGCACAGCCGCGCCCGGTCGCCGGCGGCGCGGGTTCGCGCGGCGCAAGTGGCGCGCGGCGGCGAGGCCCCGCCTCAGCCCGGGGCTTCGCGGCGCTGCAGGTAGCCGTGGGGGTGGCTGGTGACGCCGTAGAGCTCGAGGTCCTCTCGGAGGCTGAACTCGCTGCCGGCCGGGGTCGCGAGCCAGGCGTCGATGGCCGGAATGACGCCACCGGAGCGCTCGCCGATCTGGCGGATCATCGGCGGGCCGTCGGGGTGCAGGCGCTCGATGTCGACGTGGCCGTCCTCGACGACGAAGAAGCCGCCGGCGGGGACGAGGTGGGCGAGGCTCTCGAGCGCGGCCGTCGTCACCTCGCCGGTGTGGGCGGCGTCCTCGACGATCAGGGGCCGGGCAAGGGGGTCGATCGCCTCCTCGATCCGGCGGACGATCTCGGCGTCGCGGAGGTCGCCCTCGATCAGCGTGATCTGCTCGGCCCAGTCAGGGTCGGCGCGCTCGAGCAGGGTGCGGGCGTGGTCGGTGGCGAGGTCGACGCCGATCACGCGCGGCTCGCGCTCGAGCCGGCCGTAGCCGGCGAAGGTGCGCAGCTGATCGCGGAACCAGAGCATCGAGCCGCCCCACTTGGTGCCGAGCTCGATCACGGTGTCGGCGCGCGACTCCCAGATCAGGTGCTGGTAGGTGCGCAGATCCTCGGGGAACTTCGCCATCGGCACGCCCGCCCAGGCATCGTCGTGATGCTGGTCGATGCGGCGCCGCCAGTAGTCGGCGAAGCTCTCGTCGAGGTCGCGCTCGATCGCCGGCGGCGGGCCCTGGGGCTTGCTGAGCGAGCCGCGGCTCGCGCGCCACTTCATCGCGCCGCGAACGGCGCGGGCGCGCAGCGGCTGCTTCGGCTTCGGCTCGTCCATCGCCCCGGCAAGATAGGACAGCGGCGCAGATCGGCAGGGCGGCGCGAGGGCCGCCGCGCAGAAAAAGGCATCCGGGGGCAGGCGCAGAATCAACGAGGGATGAGGATCGTGATGGGAATCGATCCGGGCATCGCCAACACGGGCTTCGGTGTCGTGCGCGTGGCCGGCAGCAGGACGACGGCGCTCGACGCCGGCGTCATCGACTCGCCCGCCGAGGCGCCGCTCGAGCGCCGGCTCGAGTCGATCCACGCGGCCGTTGCCGAGCTGCTCACCTGGCACGAGCCGGAAGCGCTCGCCCTCGAGGACCTCTACTTCGGCAAGAACGTGCAGCTCGGCGATGAAGGTCGGCCAGGCCCGCGGCGTGATCATGCTCGCCGCCGCCGAGCGCGGCATCGACTGCTTCGACTACACGCCGCAGGCGGTGAAGATGTCGGTCTGCGGCAGCGGCGGCGCCGACAAGGCGCAGGTCCAGCACATGGTCGCGGCGCTGCTCGGGCTTGTCGACGATCCCTGAGTCCGACCACGCAGCCGACGCGCTCGCGGTCGCGATCTGCCACGCCTCGCAGTCGCCCCAGATGATCTCGGTGACGCGGACCGGCGCCGCACGGGCGCAAGGAGGCGGTGCTGCAAGTGATCGCCTCGGTCTCCGGGCAGGTTCTCGTCCGGCGCCCCGACCACGTCGTCGTCGAGGCCGCCGGCGTCGGCTACAAGCTCACCGTCTCCTCGGAGACGCTGCGTGCAGTGCCGGCGGTGGGCCGCGACGTCGCCCTGCACGCCCACCTGATCGCCCGTGACGACACGATGTCGCTGTACGGGTTCGCCGCCGAGGAGGAGCGCGACCTCTTCCTGATGCTGATCTCGGTCTCCGGCGTCGGCCCGAAGGTCGCGATCGCGGCGCTCTCGGGCGGCGCGGTCCGCGACCTGCTGACGGCGATCGCCGCCGGCGATGCAAAGCGCTTCCAGGCCGTGCCCGGGATCGGCAAGCGGACGGCCGAGCGGATCATCGTCGAGCTGCGCGAGAAGGTTGCCGGTGAGCTCAGCGAGGGCGCCGCCGAGGGCGTTCCGGCGCCCGCCGGCTCGGCCGCCCGGCGCCCGCGCCGAGGCCCGCGACGGGCTGCTCGGGCTCGGCTACACGCCGATCGAGGCCGAGCGCCTGCTCGACGCGGCGGACGGCGAGACCGCCGAGGAGCTGCTCGCCGCGGCGCTGCGGGCGGGCTCCGGCGGCGGCGACCGGACCGCGGCTTAGCCTGAGGGCGCATGGGCGTCAGACGAATCCCGCTCGATCGAGGCGACGGCGAGGACTTCGCCGAGGCCGCCGATGCGCTCGGCGCCGACGGTGAGGTGCGGATCGCCGACGCGCGCGTCGAGAGCGGGGAGGAGGAGCTCGACCGAGCCTGCGGCCGCGCCGGCTCGAGCGAGTTCGTCAGCCAGCGCCAGGTCACCGACCAGCTCGCGATCTTCATCGAGGCCGCGACGCAAGCGCGGCGAGCCGCTCGACCACGTGCTGCTCGCCGGCCCGCCCGGCCTCGGCAAGACCTCGCTCGCCCACATCATCGCCGCCGAGCTCGGCGTGCCGCTCGTGCAGACCGCGGGCCCGGCGCTCGAGCGCAAGGCGGACGTCGCCAGCTTCCTGACCACGCTCGAGCCCGGCTCGGTCTTCTTCGTCGACGAGATCCACCGGCTCAACCGGGCGATCGAGGAGACGCTGTATCCGGCGATGGAGGACCGGACGCTGCCCGTCGTCCTCGGCCAGGGCGCCGGGCGCCCGCACGGTGACGCTCGACCTGCCGCCGTTCACGCTCGTCGGCGCGACGACCCGCGCCGGGCCTGCTGACGACGCCGCTGCGCGACCGCTTCGGCGTCAGCCACCGGCTCGAGCACTACGACCCCGCTGATCTCGCCGAGATCGTCGATCGCTCCGCCGCGATCCTCGGGATCGAGATCGAGCCCGCCGGCACGGCCGCGATCGCCGCGCCGCTCGCGCGGCACGCCGCGCGTCGCCAACCGGCTGCTGAAGCGGGTCCGCGACTACGCCGAGGTGCGCGGCAGCGGCGTGATCACGGCCGCGGTCGCCGCCGCCGCGCTGGCGATGCTCGAGGTCGACGAGGCCGGCCTCGACCGCGCCGACCGCGCGATCCTCAGCGCGATCGCCGAGCGCTTCGCCGGCGGGCCGGTCGGCCTCTCGACGCTGGCCGCAGCCGTCGACGAGGAGCCCGACACGATCGAGGACGTCTACGAGCCCTACCTCCTGCAGCAGGGCCTGATCAAGCGAACCCCGCGGGGCCGCGTCGTGACCGAGCGCGGCTGCGCCCACCTCGGCCTGCCGATGCCCGACGACGCCGGAGCCTGTTCTAATCGCGTGGCTGCGCTCGACTGCAGCGGCCGCGTGCCGGCGCACGGCCTCACGCGAGCCTGCGGACGGATTCAATAGCCTTCCGTCCGTGCCCTTCTTCATCTGCCCGAACTGCGGGAACAGGGAACAGAGCGGTGAGAGGAACGCGGGTCTGACCACGCGCCCGAAGGGCTGCTCGAAGTGCGGCTTCGGCTTCGTCTTCGAGCTGCTCGACGACTACTACCCGGCGCCCGACGCCGCCTTCTTCACCTGTGACGCGAAGGGCCGCGTCCTCGACGTCGGCCGCGGCGGCTTCGAGCTCACCGGCCTCACCGACGAGGACGTGATCGGCCGCCCGGTCAAGGACGTGCTCGGGCTCGAGTGGATCGACCTCGGGCGACGGCGGCGTGACCGCCGACACCGACGACGACGGCAAGACCGACCCGATCGAGACGACGCTCGAGTGGGGCGTGCGCTCGCTCGGCAAGCGCGTCGAGGTGCACGCCGAGGGCGACCTGCCCGCCAAGGCCGTCGCCGACGTCTTCCCGGCCTACGACGACGACGGCGGCATGCTGCTCGTCCTGACGCCCGGAGTAGCGGGCCGTGAGCCCAGACTCCATGGGATCCCGCCGCCTCAACCTGTTCGTGATCCTCTTCGTGCTCGGCCTGCTGGCCGTCTCCGCGCTCGCGATCACGCAGAAGCGCGACGGTGCTCGGCATCGACCTGCGCGGCGGCACCCAGCTCGTCTACGAGGGCGAGCCGACGCCGCAGACGCCGCAGGTCGACGGCCGAGGACATCGACCGCGCGATCGAGATCATCCGCGACCGCGTCGACACGCCTCGGCGTCGCCGAGCCCGAGATCTCCCGCCTCGGCCAGACCGGCGATCCAGGTCAGCCTGCCCGACGTCCAGGACTCCGCGCGCGCGGCGGCCCAGGTCGGCGATACCGCGCAGCTCTGCTTCTACGACCTCGAGCCGAACGTGATCCCGATCAGAAGAAGGTCGACCAAGGTCACGGCTCGCGAACCTCGAGCCGCAGCTGCAGCCGAGCCTCTACGACGCGGTCAAGCTCGCCTCCGAGCAGCCCGAGAGCTGCAACGACAGCTGCACGGTCAGCGGCGATCGCTACTACCTGTTCAACAAGAAGACGAAGGAGCTCGTCGCCGGTCCCGAGGCGGAGAAGAAGGACCTCTTCATCGACCAGCCCGAGGCGCAGGCTCTGCCCAAGGACCAGCAGGAGATCCTGACGTCAAGCCGGGCACGATCGTCGTCAAGGACAAGCAGACGAGCGGCGAGCAACGCGAACACCGGCCTCAGCCCGGCGATCAGCTACTTCGTCCTCCACGACCGGCCGGCGCTTGAGCGGCGACGACCTGAAGGACCCGCGAGCAGAACTTCGATCCGCAGACCAACGCAGCCGATCGTCACCTTCGACTTCACCGATAAGGGCCGGCAGGAGTTCGCGAAGGTGACGCAGGCAGATCGCCAAGCGCGGCCAGCGCGAACTTCCCGCCGAGCGCCGAGTCGTTCGCGATCGTCCTCGACGACGAGATGGTCTCGCGGCCGGTCGATCGACCCGCAGGAGAACCCGAACGGGATCGACGGCCGCAACGGCGCCCAGATCTGCGGCGGCTTCTACGATCACCGAGGCCCAGGATCTGGCCGAGTTCCTGCGCATCGGCGCCCTGCCGATCGACCTGAAGCTGATCAGCACCAGCACCGTCTCGGCGACGCTCGGCCAGCAGGCGCTCGACCAGGCGCTAAGACGGCGGGCATCGTCGGCCTCGTCCTCGTGATGCTCTTCCTCGTCGCCTACTACCGCTTCCTCGGCCTCGTCGCGGCGCTCGGCCTGATCGTCTACGCGGTCTTCTTCTTCGCGCTGATGAAGGTGATCCCGATCACCCTGACCCTGCCTGGCATCGCGGGATTGATCCTGACGATCGGCGTCGCCGCGGACTCGAACATCATCATCTTCGAGCGAATAAAGGAGGAGGCGCGCAAGGGCCACTCGATGATGAGCGCGATCAGCGCCGGCTACCGGCAAGCGGGATCGCGCTCGATCATCGACGCGAACGTGATCACGCTGCTGACGGCGTTCGTGCTCTTCGGCCTGGCGACCGGCGGCGTCAAGGGCTTCGCCTTCACGCTCGGCGTCGGCGTCCTCGTCTCGCTGTTCACCGCGGTCGTCTTCACGCGCGCCGTGCTCGGCGTCGCTGGGCCGCACGCAGCTGCTCTCGAACCCGAAGCTGATGGGCGCCGGCGAGCAGACGCGTCCACTGGCACTTCGACTTCTCCGGCGCCAGCCGCTGGTTCTTCTCGATCTCGGGCGTGATCCTGCTGATCGGCGCGATCTCGTTCGCAACGCAGGGGCTCAACTTCGGCATCGACTTCGAGTCGGGCACGAAGATCAAGGCGGCGCTGGTCAAGGACGCATCCGTCGACGACGTCCGCAACTCGCTCGCCGACGCCGGCGTCGCCGATCCGAACGCGGTCAAGATGCAGTCGGTGACCAAGCCCCAGTTCGGCGACAACGTCGTCCAGATCCAGGGCACGATCGACCCCGGCGAGGTCGGCAAGATCCAGGATCAGCTGCGGCGCGACTTCGGCCTGCAGACGAACGCCAAGCGACAACCAGGGGGGCTTCGACAGCACCTCGATCGGGCCCACCTTCGGCGCCCAGGTGGCGCGCAGCGCCGCCTACGCGATCATCTTCTCGCTGCTCCTGATCAGCGCCTACGTGGCCTTCCGATTCGAGGCCAAGTACGCGATCCCGGTGATGATCGCGGTCATCCACGACATCCTCATAACGGGAGGCGTGTACTCGCTCTCGGGACAGGGAGGTCTCGAGCGCAACCGTCGCGGCCTTCCTGACGATCCTCGGCTACTCGCTCTACGACACGGTCATCGTCTTCGACCGAATACGCGAGAACGTGCCGCGCTTGCCGCGCGCGACCTTCGCCCAGATCGCCAACCGCTCGCTCGAGCGAGGTGCTGACGCGATCGCTGATCACCGGCCTCTCGACGGTCTTCTTGATCGGCGTGATCCTCGTCTTCGGTGGCGAGACCCTGCGCGACTTCGCCTTCGCGATGATGATCGGCGTCCTCTCCGGTACCTACTCGTCGATCTTCATCGCGACGCCGGTGCTGATCGACTGGAAGGAGCGCGAGCCCGGCTACCGGGCGCGGGCGGCGCGGATCCGGGAGACGATGGGCACCGTGCCGCCGTTCCCCGAGGACAACGAGGTGGCGCGTCTCGGCGACGAGGACATCGAGGTCGAGGAGGCGGAGAGCGAGGACGAGGCGCCCGTGCCGAGCGCCGACGCGCCGGCGGCGCCCGAGGCCGAGCCCGAGTCGCAGCCCGAGCCGGAGATGCGCGCTACGACCAGCACCGCCGTCGCCGAGGAGGACCTCAGCCCCGAGGAGCAGGCCGAGCGCGAGCGCAAGCGGGAGCTCCGCGAGCGCCGCAAGCAGAAGCGGGCCGAGCGCCAGCGCAAGCACGGAAGGCCGAGGTAGGAGGCAGAGATGGCAGCAGTCGTTTGGGTCACCCTCGGGATCGCGCTCTGGCACTTCACCGTGTTCCTCCCCGACCACTTCCGGGGCGGCATCGTCGGCGCCTTCGCCGGGCGCGATCATCGGCTCGATCGTGACCGGCGCCGATCTGGCAGGTCGTCAGCGGCGACTCGATCGGCAGCACCGACATCGTCACGCTGCTCGCCGCCGTCCCCGGCTGCCTCGCGGGCCTGGCGATCGTCTACTTCTGGGGCCTGCGCGACGAGGAGCAGCACCCGCCGCTCGCCTGAGACCGTCGCGCCTCGGCGGCGCCGGGCGTCCGGCGCGATGCGGTAGATCCCGCATAAGCGGCAGAAATCGTGCGTTGGTTCCGTCGGGTTGCGTTGCGAGCCTTCTCGCGTGAGCGACGCTGGCGGTATGACCGACTCCACGGACCGGGCCGAGGCCAGGGCTCGCGCGCAGGGCGCGCGCCTATGAGGCCGACCCCTACGACTACGCGGACGCGCGCCTGCTCATGGAGCGGCTCGAGCTGGCCGAGCCCGTCGCGATCACGCTGGTCCGCCGCGGACACCGGACCGAGGAACAGGCCCGCGAGTTCATCGAGGCCGAGGTCCGGCACGAGGCGAGCGAGCTCGACGGGATCGACGACGCCGTCGAGCTGATCGAGGCCGCCGATCGCCGCGGGCGAGCGGATCACGGTCCACGGCGATTACGACGTCGACGGCATGGCGGCGACCGCGATCCTCGTCACCGCGCTGCGCCGCGCCGGCGCCGACTGCGATTGGCTGATCCCGGATCGTTCCGCCGACGGCTACGGCCTCTCGGCCTCGACGCTGGGGCGGCTGCAGGAGCGGGGCACGCGGCTGCTGATCACCGCCGATTGCGGGATCACGAGCGTTGAGGAGGTCGCCGCGATCCGCGGTGCCGGGATCGAGGTGATCGTCACCGACCATCACACCCCCGGCGAGCGTCTGCCCGAGTGCACGATCGTGCACCCGGTCGTCGGCGGCTACCCGTTCGCGGGCCTGTGCGGAGCGGCGGTCGCCGACAAGCTCGCGCGCGCCTACGAGGCCGCGGCCGCCGCCGCGGCCGGCGAGCAGCCACCGGACCCGGACCGCGACCTCGACCTCGTCGCGCTGGCGACCGTCGCGGACATGGTCCCGCTCGTCGACGAGAACCGGACGCTGACGCGGCTCGGCCTGCGCCGGCTGCGGCAGGCGCGGCGCCCCGGCCTGCGGGCGTTGATCGCGGCCGCCGGGGTCGAGCCCGAGCGGCTCGACGAGGGCGACATCGCCTTCCGCCTGGCCCCGCGGCTCAACGCCGCCGGGCGCCTGTACCGCGCCGACGCCGGCGTCGAGCTGCTCAGCACCGAGGACGGCACGCGCGCCGCGCGAGATCGCCGCCGAGCTCGACGCCGCCAACTTCGAGCGCCGTGACGTCGAGCGCCGGGTGACGAGCGAGGCCCTCGGCGGCGCTGCGCGAACTGCCCGAGGAGCTGCGCGAGGCGCCGGGGCTGATCCTCGCCGGCGAGGGGTGGCATCCGGGCGTCGTCGGGATTGCCGCCTCGCGGATCGTCGAGC
Organism: uncultured Solirubrobacterales bacterium; assembly: GCA_963774395.1. Taxonomy (GTDB): domain Bacteria; phylum Actinomycetota; class Thermoleophilia; order Solirubrobacterales; family 70-9; genus CAXMST01. The sequence continues at coordinate 38,326 of CAVZET010000006.1, forward strand.
GCACCGGCAGACCAGCCGTGCTGCTCGCAATCGACGACAGCGGCCGCGCCCGCGGGTCGGGCCGCAGCATCCCCGGCTTCGACCTGCTCGCTGCGCTCAACGAGTGCGGCGAGTTGCTCGACCGCTTCGGCGGGCACCGGGCCGCCGCCGGGGTGGAGCTCGACGCGGGCAGGATCGACGAGTTCCGGCGCGCCTTCGCGGAAGCGGCCGCGCGCCAGCTCCCGGAAGGCCCGCCGCCGAAGCCCGATCGGATCGACGCCGTCGTCGGCCCCGACTCGCTCGATACGCGCGTCGCCGAGCAGATCGCCTCCCTCGGCCCCTTCGGCGAGGGCAACCCGGCGGTGCGGCTGCTCGTCCCCTGGGCGCGGGCCGAGGACGTGCGGCCCGATGGGGGAGGAGGGCAAGCACGCGCGCTTCTCGCTCGCCAGCGGTGGCGGGCGCGCGGGTGCCGTCGTCTTCAACGGCGCCGCCGGGCTCGAGCGCGCCGCCGCCGACCCGCACGACTTCACCGTGCGCCTCGAGCTCAACCACTGGAACGGCTCGGTCCAGCCGCGCGCTGTGCTCGAGGGCCGGCCCGGAGCGAGCGCGGCCGGCGCGCCGGCCGGCGCCTGCAGCTGCGCACCGGGGGCGGATGCCGGCTGGTGGGAGCTCTTCGACGCCAACCTGGCGCTGCCGGCCGACGGCCTCGACCTGCCGGCGATCGCGGCGGCCGCGGATGCGGGCACCGCCGCTCGCGAGGTGATCGCCGACCGCCGCGCGCGCCGTCGCGCTCGCCGGCGAGCTGATCTCGAGCGGCGCCCGGGTTGTGATCGTCTGCGCCGACGCCCGCAGACGCGCCGCAGCTCGCCCCGCTGGCCGCGGGCGGCCCGCGGTTCGGCAGCTCGTGGGCCGTCGTCTGCGCCTCGTGCGGCGCCGACGCCGTCGCTGCGGCCTCCGCGTCCCGTCAAGCCGGCGGCCCCGACCTGCTGCTCACGGAGTGGGAGGCGATCGCCGCGCACCCGGGCCTGGCGAGCGGCTTCGAGCATGCGATCTGCATCGATCCGGCGCCCCTGCCGAGCCAGCTGGCAGCCCTCGCCGCAGGGCGACGGCTGGCTGCACGAAGCCTTTGCCCGCGACGATCTCGCCGAGCTCTGCTGGGCGGAGCGCTGGCAGCCGCGGGCGCTGCTTGCCGAGATCTACCGGGGCGCCGCAGCCGAGCCGCTTGCCGGCGAGGCGCTGGCGACGTTGCTGGCGGGCGCGCCGGGGCGCCGGCGCGAGGCCGCGCTTGCGGCCCGCTGCGTGCGCGTCCTCGTCGAGCTCGGGATCTGCGAGATTGGCGCAACAGGCGGCCCGGACGGTGACGACCGCTTGTTGCGCGTTCTATCCTCGGAGAGGACCGAACTGGATCGGTCGGGCGTCTGGCGCGCCTCGACCGCACGATACGAAGAAGGCCTCGAATTCCTCCGGAGCAGGACAGCGAGCTGATCCCCCTCGAGCGTGACCCCGTCGCGAACGGCGACGAGCGCGCGCCCGCGGGCACCGAGATCGCCGATCTCGAGGTCGACGGCCACGTCCGGATCGGCCGCGAGGAGGGTAGCCACGAGCCGCTCGCCGCCGACGAGCTCACCCGCGGCCTCAGCGAGAGCGAGCGCGGACTGCTCGGCGACCTGCTCGCGGTCGTCGCCGAGCACGCGGAGGCGGCCGACGAGGAGGTCGACCGGCCGATGCTCGAGCGCGCCTTCGTCTTCGCCTGCGACCGCCACGCCGACCAGAAGCGGCGCTCGGGCGAGGACTTCGTCAGCCACCCGGTCGAGGTGGCGAAGATCTGCGCCGGGCTGCGGCTCGACACGGACACGCTCTGCGCGGCGCTCCTGCACGACACCGTCGAGGACACGACCGCCTCGATCGACGAGGTCGAGGCGCAGTTCGGCGAGACCGTCGCCCACCTCGTCGACGGCGTCACGAAGCTGACCGGGATCACGTTCGAGAGCCGCGACGAGAGCCAGGCCGAGAACTACCGGAAGATGATGGTGGCGATGGCCACCGACGTGCGGGTCATCCTGATCAAGCTCGCCGACCGCCTGCACAACATGCGCACGCTGGCCGCCCTGCCGAAGCAGAAGCAGGTCCTGAAGGCGCGCGAGACGCTCGAGATCTACGCGCCGCTCGCCCATCGGCTCGGTATCCACGCGATCAAGTGGGAGCTCGAGGATCTCGTCCTTCCAGATCCTGCATCCGCGCAAGTACGACGACATCAAGAAGCTGGTCAGCCAGCAGCGGACCGAGCGGGAGCAGTACGTCGCCGACGCCGGCCGGATCCTCGCCACCGAGCTCGGCAAGGTCGGGATCGAGGACGCGCAGATCTCCGGCCGCGCCAAGCACTTCTACTCGATCTACTCGAAGATGACGAAGAAGGGGCGCGAGTTCAACGAGATCTACGACCTGACCGCGATGCGGGTGATCGTCGGCTCGGTCAAGGACTGCTACGGCGCGGTCGGCGTCATCCACGCGATCTGGAAGCCGCTGCCCGGCCGGTTCAAGGACTTCATCGCGACCCCGAAGATGAACCTGTACCAGGCCCTGCACACGACGGTGATCGGGCCCGAGGGCCAGCCCCTGGAGATCCAGATCCGGACCGCGGAGATGCACGCGCTCGCCGAGTTCGGCGTCGCCGCGCACGTCGCCTACAAGGAGGATGGCCAGAACGGCAAGCGCTCCGAGGACGTCGAGAAGTCGAAGATGACCTGGCTGCGGCACCTGCTCGACGCCGAGGGGGACGCCGACCCGGCCGAGTTCCTGAACGCGCTCAAGGTCGACCTCTTCGAGGACGAGGTCTTCGTCTTCACGCCGAAGGGCGAGATCAAGAACCTGTCGGCGGGCTCGACGCCGCTCGACTTCGCCTACGCGGTGCACACCGACGTCGGCCACCGCTGCGTCGGCGCCAAGGTCAACGGCAAGATCGTGCCCCTGCACTACACGCTGAAGAGCGGCGACATCGTCGAGGTGCTGACCACGAAGCGCGAGCGCGGTCCCTCGCGAGACTGGCTCAGCCTCGTCAAGACGAGCCGGGCGCGCAACAAGATCCGTTCGTTCCTCAAGCAGGAGCGACGCGAGGACGCCGAGAAGCACGGCCGCGAGGAGCTTGCCGACGCGCTCCGCAAGCGCGGCCTGCCGCCACAGCGGATCGCCGGCTCACCGCTGCTCGTCGACGTGATCCGCGAGATGGGCTTCCGCAAGGCGGACGACTTCTACGTCGCCCTCGGCCAGCGCAAGATCAGCGCCGGCACGGTGACGAACAAGGTCATGCAGCGCCTCAAGCAGGGCGACGCCGTCTCCGGCGGCGAGGCCGAGTCGCGCCTCGAGGACGTGCTCGACGGCAAGGATGCGTCCGAGCGCCGCACCCAGCAGGCCTCCGGCTACGGGATCTCGGTCAAGGGCGTCGACGACGTCATGGTCCGACTTGCGAAGTGCTGCCGGCCGGTACCGGGCGACGAGATCGTCGGCTACGTATCGCTCGGCCGCGGGATCACGATCCACCGCGAGGACTGCAAGAACGTCGCCGCCCTCAAGAAGAGCCCGGATCGCTTCACCGAGGTGGGCTGGGACGGCGACAACCGCACCTCCTACCGCGTTGAGATTCAGATCGATGCGTGGGACAGAGTCCGCCTCCTTGAAGACCTATCGAGGACCTTCTCGGAGGCCGGAATGAACATCCTCGAGGCCAAGTGCTCGACGAAGCCACCGATGGTCCAGAACCGGTTCGTGGTCGAGGTCGGCGACACGACCCAGCTCAAGGGCGCGGTGTCGCGCCTGCGCCAGGTCGAGGGCGTCTTCGACGCCTATCGCGTCACCCCGGGCGCGTAGGCGCGTCGGCGCGCTCTGACGCGGCGCCTGAGCGCACCCGCGCGGTGCTTATGTAGCTCCGCTACACCGCACACCGCGCGTGCACGCTCAGGCTTGGTCAGAGCGCGCCTCTGGTTGACGCAGGCGGGGGACGGCTGGCCGTTCCTCATCGACTTTCCCAGCACATAGCTGGGCAAGTCGGTACAGAACGCGCTGGCCGACCCGCCGCTCGCGCCGATTCCAAGCGCTCGCAGACCCTCAGTGCGACCGGACCGCGCGCCGAGCTGTCTACCCGAAGATCGCCAGGTGGATCAGGCCCGCGCCGAAGCCGAGGACGGCGCCGTGGAGGTAGAGGAGCCACTCGTCCTCGTGGATCACGGTGCGGAGCATCTCCGAGAAGTCGGTCGGGGACATCTCGCGCATCCGGGAGGCGATCAGGCTGCGGATCTCCTCGCCCTGGCGGGCGTTGAAGTCGGGGTCGCCGAGGGGGTTGACGGTGCTGTCGATCGCCTCGACGGCGAGCGACTCGCGGATCGAGTCGTACTGGCGGGTGCCGATCGCGACGCGGACGGCGTGGTGGCTGACGCCGAGCGAGCGGTCGACGGCGGGGCGGAGGGCGTCGGAGATCATCCGCCGGGTGCGGTCCGACTGCGGGCCGGTGAGCAGCTCGCGGCCCATGTTGTCGAGGGTGACGACGTCGTTGGCGATCACGCCGGCGTAGATGTCGGAGACCTCGGGCTGGCGGCGGATGAACAGACCCTGGAGCTTGAAGCCGAGGATCCTGCGCGCCTCGACGGGCTCGAAGATCATCACGATCGCGACCAGGTTGGTGACGTAGCCGATCAGCACGCCGGCGATCGGCAAGCAGCCACCACTGACCGGGCAGCAGCAGCACCGGTGACGATCGCCGTCGGGATGCCGAGCATGAAGCCGAAGAAGAAGCCGAAGTTGATGATGAAGCGCAGCTCCTTGCGACCGATCTCGAGGAAGATCCGGTTGGCGAGCTCGGGGTTCGCCTCGAGGTGGCGGATGACCATCAGCTTGACGTCCATCAGGTGGTCGATGTCGTGGCCGATGCCGTCGGTGACGGTGCGGACGATGTCCGGCAGCTCCGCGTCGACGCGCTCGTGCACGCGGGTGCGCAGCTGCGGCGGCAGGTCGTTCCACAGCTGCGGGTGCTCACGCTCCATGATCCGGTCGATCAGCTCGTGGATCTCGTCGCCGGAGGTGGCGATGATGTGCTCGGCGATCGCGTCGGGCTCGAGGCTCTCGTAGAACTCGCGCGGGCTGCCGAGCTTGGCGATGCCCTTGTCGACGGCGATCGAGCCCATCTTCGCGGCCCGCGAGGGGACGATTCCCTGCCAGCCGAAGCAGCCCTTGGTCAGCCCGATCGGGACCTGCTGCAGCGCGCCGCGGCAGAAAGCGCGAGAAGGGCGCCAGCCCCGGGATCCTGATCCCCTTGAACTCGACCGGGTAGAAGAGCATCAGCACGCCGGACCAGTTCGTCACGTAGCCGATCGCCCCCGTGAAGAGGGGCACGGTCAGGAGGCTGATCGTGTCGGAGCTCATGCGACGAGGACGGCAGCGGGGTACCCGCGCCAACCCTAGCCTCTGTCGGACCCTCAGCCCCCCGATTCGAGCGCCGCGCGGATCGCCGCGCCGGCCGCCGCCATCGACTCGCCCTCGTACTTGGTCCGGGGCCAGAAGAAGCCGCGCAGGCCGTCGCCCTTGGTGCGCGGGACGACGTGCACGTGCAGGTGGGGGACGCTCTGGCTGACCGTGTTGTTCATCGCCACGAACGTGCCCTTGGCGTCCATCGCCTCGGGGACGGCGATCGAGAGCCGCTGGACGAGCTCGAAGAAAGGGCCGACGAGCTCGGCGGGCAGGTCGGCGAGCGTCTCGTGGTGATCGCGTGGGATCGTCAGCACGTGGCCATGGAAGAGCGGCCGCTGGTCGAGGAAGGCGAGGAAGCGCTCGTCCGAGTAGACGATCTCGGCCTCGGTCTCGCCGGCGACGATCGCGCAGAAGATGCAGCCGTCCTCGCGCCTGGCCATCGACCGCCGTCCGCTCAGGCGAGGATCGTCAGCGCGCCGGCGTCGAGGCCGCAGATCGAGCTCGCCGTACTCGCCGATGTAGTCGCCGTCGACCTCGACCGGGAAGCGCCGCCACTCGCCCTCGTCCGTCCGGGAGAGCGACTCGATCCGGGCCTCGGTGAGCCCGGCCCAGTGGTCGATCTGCCGATGCGTGGTCAGGCTCCAGGAGGGGTTGAGCACGCGCGCGCCGATCGACGGCACGTCGCGCTGGCGGGCGCGCCGCAGGACGGCGAGCGAGAGCGAGGCGGAGTCGAAGTCGACGTCCTCGCAGACGCGCACCGGCGTGTCCTTGAAGTACGTGTAGGGGTCCGAGTTCTGGCAGATCGCGGTGACGCCCTCGGTGCTTCCCTCCGGCGTCTCGACCCGCAGCTGGATCGGGTTGCGGAGGTAGCGCGTGTAGAAGCCGCGGACCGCCGCGTAGGTGTAGAAGTACGGCCCCATCCGGGCCTTGAGGCGGGGGTTGGCGTCGACCCGGGCGGCGGCGGTCGCGTCGAGCCCGGCGCCGCAGGCGAAGACGAAGCGGCGGCCGTTGGCGATGCCGAGGTCGATCGGCCGCGGCTCGAAGCGGTCGGCGACGGCGAGCAGGTGCTCGGTCGCGTCGACGACGTCGTTGGGGATCCCGAGCGAGCGGGCGACGACGTTGGTCGAGCCGCCGGGCAGCACGGAGACGGGGATGTCGGTGCCGACGAGCCCGTTGGCGACCTCGTTCAGGGTGCCGTCGCCGCCGAAGGCGACGACCACGTCGTAGCCGCCGTCGACCGCCTCGCGGCCGATCTCGGTCGCGTGGTTCTGGGCCTCGGTGGCAACGGCCTCGACGTCGTAGCGGCCCTGCAGCGCATAGACGACGAGGTTCTTGAGCCGGTCGGAGACGGTCGTCGCGTACGGGTTGACGATGATCAGCATCCGCTTCTTCGGCGGGCGCACGCCGTCGCCGCCGGACGCCGAGGAGGGGGCCGGCGGGGAGACGATCGGGTCCGGACGCGCCGGGGCTGCGGGAGTACCCACCGACCGATCCTAACCCTCGGTCGCGTCCGGGTTACCGGCGGCGATGCCCTCCACGGCGGCGAAGCGGACGATGCCGTCGCTCTCGATCTCGGTGGCGCGGCCCTCGTCGATCAGCAGGTCGAGGTGGCCGATCACCTCGCTCAGCGTCAGGAACGCCTGCGTCACCGCGACGTCGCCCCAGAGCTCCTGCGCGAGCTCGTGCGCGGTCCGCGGCTCGGAGGCGATCAGGCCCAGCAGCTTGTCCGCGCGCCGGCGGTGCATGCGAAAGCGCGAGTCGATCAGCTCGCGGTGCTCGGTCACCGGCTCGCCGTGGCCGGGTAGCACGATCTCTGCCGGCAGCTCGCGCGTGCGCCGCAGGCTCTCGAGGTAGGTGACCAGCGAGTGCGGCCGCTCGTCGCCGCCGTCGGACGGCCGGGCGAGGAGCGGGTTCGAGGAGATGTGCTTGATCAGGTGATCGGCGCCGATCAGGATGCGCCGCTCCGCGTCCCAGAAGAGCGTGTCGGTGGGGGAGTGCCCGGGCCGCAGCTGCACCTCGAGCTTGCGGTCGCGGAGCTCGAGCGTCTCGCCGTCGCGCAGGATGCGATCCACGTGGGCGCCTGCGCCCCAGCCGCGGAAGCCGGCGGACACGGCGCGCAGCGCGACGACGACTTGCTCGGGGATCCCGTTGCGAAGCATCAGCTCGGCGGCGAAGGCGTCTTCGGCATCGGCGCGCTCGCGGTACTCCTCGAGGAACGGGACGAGCGCGTCGACGGCGGCGACCTCGGCCCCGGAGCGGCGGGCGACGACATCGACGAGACCGATGTGGTCGATGTGCTGGTGGCTGACGACGATCAGCCCGATCTCGTCGACGGCATGCCCCAGCGCGTCGAGCTGGCGGGCGAGCTCATCGAGCGCGGTGCCGGAGTTCGGCCCGGCATCGATCAGGGTGAGCGGCTCGTCCTCGATCAGCCAGCAGTTGACGCGGCCGACCGCGAACGGCGTCGGGATCCGCATCAGCTTGATCCCGGCGCCGTCGATCCGGCGCCAGAGCTCGATCTCGGCCGCGTCGGGCTCGGGCGCCGCCGATTCAGGATCGACGAACCCGTGCCCGCCGGCCGCCGCCTCAGGCACCTTGGGCACGGATCAAGGCGAGCATCTCGTCGCGCTTGGCCTCCATGTCCTCGCGCGAGACGAGCGACTCGAGGTTGAGGCGAAGCAGCGGCTCGGTGTTGGAGGGGCGCACGTTGAAGTGCCAATCGTCGTAGTCGACGGAGACGCCGTCGAGCCACGAGATCTCGGCGTCGGGATGGGCTGCGGCGATCTCCTTCATCTTCGCCTCGCCGTCGTCGACCGTCGAGTTGATCTCGCCGCTGATGAAGTACTCCGAGCGCAGATCGCCGACGAGCTCCGAGAGCGGCCGGCCCTCCTTGGAGAGCAGCTCGAGCACGAGCAGCGCCGGGATCGTGCCGCTGTCCGCGTTGTAGAACTCGCGGAAGTAGTAGTGGCCGGAGACCTCGCCGGCGAACTCGGCGCCCTGCTCGCGCATCGCCCGCTTCATGAAGGCGTGCCCGACGCGGTTGACGTGCGCGGTGCCGCCGTGGGCGCTGACCGTGTCCGGGACCGCGCGCGAGGCGCGTACGTCGTAGAGGATGTCGGCGCCCGGCACCTTGGCGAGGATCAGCTTGCCGAGCAGCGCCGTCAGGAAGTCGCCGTCGACGAACTCGCCGTTGTCGTCGATGAAGAAGCAGCGGTCCGCGTCACCATCCCAGGCGATGCCGACGTCGGCGCCCTCGGCCTTGACCTTCTCGATGATGAACTCGCGGTTCTCGGGCAGCAGCGGGTTCGGCTCGTGGTCGGGGAAGTTGCCGTCCGGGACCCAGTAGGTCGAGATCAGCTCGATCGGCAGCTTGTCGAGCAGCGGGCCGACCATCTTGCCCGCCATCCCGTTGCCGCCGTCGACGACGACCTTCATCGGCTTGATCGAGCCCGCGTCGATGAAGCCCATCGCCGCCTGCCAGAAGTCCTCGTAGACGTCGATCTCGCTCGCCTCGCCACGCAGCGACTCCTCCGGGGCGTCGCCGAGGCCGGCGAGGATGAGGTCGCGGATCGCGGTGATGCCCGTCTCGCCGGAGAGCGCCAGGGCGCCCTCGCGGACGAGCTTGACGCCGGTGTACGCCTTCGGGTTGTGCGAGGCGGTGATCATCGCGCCGCCGTCGAGCCCGCGGTCGCCGACCGTCCAATAGAGCATCTCGGTGCCGACCATGCCGACGTCGACGACGTCGGCGCCCTCGGTCAGCAGCCCGTCGCGCATCGCGCCGGCCATCTCCGGCGCCTGCAGGCGCATGTCGCGGCCGACGCCGACGACGAGCTCGCCCGGCTCCTTGCCCCGCAGGTCGGCGAGCACGCGGGCGAAGGCGCGGCCGACGAGGAAGTTCGTCGTCGCGTCCATCTGCTCGCCGTACAGCCCACGCACGTCGTAGGCCTTGAAGATCCCGTCCTGGACCGAGCCCGGCCCGCCGTTCGTCGTCTCACTCACTCGCAAAATCTCCCGTCTCGAAGCCCTTGGAGATGGCCTCGTAGCTCTCCTCCAGCGACTGCGGCATCACCTTCGTGTCCGCGATCACCGGCATGTAGTTGTTGTCGCCGGCCCAGCGCGGGACGACGTGCAGGTGGATGTGTCCTTCGACGCCGGCGCCCGCGATCCGCCCCTGGTTGATCCCGAGGTTGAAGCCCTCGGGCCCGTAGACGTCCTCGAGGATCGCCATCGAGCGCTGCGCGAGCGCGTTCATCTCGCCGACGGTCTCGGCTGCGATCTCCTGGAAGCGGCCGAGGTGCTCGTACGGGGCGACCATCAGGTGCCCGTTCGTGTACGGGAACAGGTTGAGGATCACGAAGCACCGCTCGCCGCGATGCGCGATCAGGGTTGCGCGATCGTCCCCCTCGAGGGGCTTGGTGCAGAAGATGCACTCGTCGCTCTTGTTCGCGTCCTTCACGTACTGCAGGCGCCACGGCGCCCAGATCCGTTGGTTGGCCATCCGCGGGCCATCCTATTTGGCGACGGCACGGCTCCCTGGTGCGGTCCGGCGACGTCAGCCGCGCGCGAGCCGCCGCTCGCCCCACTCGCGCGTCTCGGGGGCGAGTGCCTCGGCCTCCAGCAGCTTCGGGATCAGCGAGCGATCGCCGAGCACCGCCCGTGCGAAGAGCGCCATCGTGACGCCGTTTCCCGGCTCGAAGATGACCTCGATCGCATCCCCCGAGCCGACCTCGCCGGGCTCGACGATGCGCAGGTAGGCGCCGGGACGGTTCGCGTTGGCGAAGCGCTTGACGAAGGCCGGGTCCTCCATCTTGTAGGCGAGCTTGCTGCACGGGATGCGCGGCTCGGAGACCTCGAGCACGGCCCCGCCGACGCGCCAGCGGCTGCCGACCTCGGCGGCGCTCAGGTCGACCCCCGCGGTCGTCAGATTCTCGCCGAAGAGTCCGGGTTCGACGTCGCGACCGAGCTCGTGCTGCCACCACCTGTAGTCCTCGTCCGCGTAGGCGTAGACGGCCTTGTCGCGACCGCCGTGCACCGTGTAATCACCCTGGCGGTCGGCGCCGACCTGATCGTCGCGGATCTCGACGCGGCCCTCGACCGGGTACTTGTAGATACCCGTCTTCACCGTCTCGCCGCTGAGCACGATCAGCCGCATCGCGGCGACGTTGACGCTGAGCAGGCGGGGGGAGGAGGTCGGCACCAGGCCGATCGTAGCCATGGCGGATGCCCTGCGCCCGATTCACGCGGCAGCCCGTAGGCCCCTGACTGCCGGGGTGGGATGATCAACCGGTGACCGCAACCGAGCGGACGATCAGCGTCGCGCAGGCACGGCGGATCTACGATCGGATCGGCCGGGCGCAGGACACGCAGGGCTTCTACGAGCAGCCGGCGCTGGAGGCGCTGATCGGAGGCGCAGGCTTCGAGCGTGCCGGGAGCGTGCTCGAGCTGGGTTGCGGTACCGGCAAGCTCGCGCGCCGCCTGCTCGAAGGGCGACTGCCGCCCGACGCCCGCTACATCGGCCTCGATGTGAGCCCGCGGATGGTCGCGATCGCGCGCGACAGGCTGCTCCCGTGGGCCGCCCGGGCGGAGGTCAGCGAAGGAGACGTCTTGCGTCCCCTGCCGGTCGCCGACGACAGCGTTGATCGCGTCGTCGCCACTTACGTGTTCGATCTGCTCTCGGCCGCCGACGCCGAGGCCCTGCTCGCCGAGGTCCATCGCGTCCTGGCCCCCGGGGGGATGCTCTGTGCCGCCGGGATCACCGGGGCCACGGGCGGGCTCGGCGCGGTCGTCGCCGGCGGCTGGCGCTTGCTGTTCAAGCTGCGGCCGGAGCTGACCGGAGGGTGCCGGCCGATCGAGCTCGCCGGTTACCTGGGGGCCGGACCGCTGGCGGATCGAGCGGCGGAACGTGGTCCGGGCGTGGGGCGTGAGCTCCGAGGTCGTGATCGCGGCGCCACGCGCCGGCCCCTGAGCCCGGCCCGCGTCTAGAGCCAGTTGCGGCGCTTGAAGTAGGTCAGCATCGCGACGAGGATGACGACCATCGCGCCGATCACGATGTAGAAGTCGCTGCTGTCGCCCTCGCCGGGCACGCCGACGTTCATGCCCCAGATGCTCGCGATCAGGGTCAGCGGCAGGACGATGACGCTGATCGAGGTGAGCACGCGCAGGATCTCGTTGACGCGGTGGTCGAGCAGCGACTCGTTCGTGTCCTCGAGCGCCTCGATCACCTCCTTGTAGTTCTCGAGCATGTCCCAGATCCGCTCGTGCGCGTCGACGATGTCGTCGAAGTAGATCTCGAGGTCGAGGTCGGGGGCGAGGAAGCGGCCCTTGACGTTCTCGAGGTCGCGGAGGACCGGCCGCTGCGGGCGGATCACCTTGCGGAAGTTGATGATCTCCTGCTTGACCTCGAAGGTGTCGCGGACGACCTCCTCGGAGTTGCCCTCGATGAAGATGTCGTCCTCGATCGCGTCGAGCTTGTTCCCGATCTTGCGCAGCATCGGGAAGCAGTAGTCGAAGCCGTCGTCGACGATCCGGTAGAGCAGGTACCCGGGGCCGCGGTTGAAGAGCTTCTCGCGCAGCTCCTCCTCCGAGCGGCAGCGCTCGAACAGGTACTCGAGCGGCTGCAGCGGCTGGTTCGGGATCGTGACGACGAAGTCGGGGCCGACGAACACGTCGAGCTCACCCGAGTTGAGGCGACCCGAGCTTGGCGTCGTAGACGGGGAAGTGCAGGACGATGAACAGGTAGTCGTCGTACTCGTCGATCTTCGGCCGCTGGTTGCGGCTGAGCACGTCCTCGAGGTCGAGCGCGTGGAAGTCGAAGTGCTCCTGCAGCCAGGCCCATTCGAGCTGCGTCGGGCTCTCGATGTTGACCCAGCGGAGGCCGGGGCCGTCGACGATGTCGACGTTCGGCTCGGTCGGGCGGCTCTCAGGCTGCGCGGAGGCGAGCGTGCTCGAGCGGTCCGACCGACGCAGTCTCGGCTTCGGAAGGTTCGGCATCGGTGCTTCCGTCTCTCGCTTCCATCGTTGCGTCAGCTTACGCGACGCGGAACGGGAATCGGGTCGATGAGCGTTGTGCGGCTGTTATATTGCGGGCCACATAGAAGACCGCCACATCACGAGGGGTGGAGGGAAATGGCCCTTTGAAGCCCCGGCAACCATCGGCGGAACGCGAGTTCCAAGGAAAGGTGCCAAATCCATCAGGTGGATGACCTGAAAGATGTGAGCAAGAGCTCCCCAAGGCCTCTGCTCACACAGACAGAGGTCTTCTTCGTTGCAAGCAAGCGAAGACAAGGAGCCAGACCCAAATGCCAGCCACAGGCCTTCGATGCAAGGAATGCGGCACCGAGTACCCGCTCGAGGCGCTGTTCGTCTGCGATCAGTGCTTCGGCCCACTCGAGGTCGCCTACGACCTCGGCGGACTCGACGCCTCCGAACTGCGGCGCAAGATCCAGGCGGGTCCCGCCTCGATCTGGCGCTACAGCGACTTCCTGCCGTTCTCCGGCCGTCCCGGCCGACACGCTGCAGCCCGGTCTGACGCCGCTGCTGCGGGCGGACCGGCTCGCCGAGCGCCTCGGCGTCGGCGAGGTCTGGGTCAAGAACGACGCCGCCAACCCGACGCACAGCTTCAAGGACCGCGTCGTCGCGGTCGCGCTCGCCAAGGCAATCGAGCTCGGCTTCGACACCGTCGCCTGCGCCTCGACCGGCAACCTCGCCAACGCGGTCGCCGCGCACGCCGCGGCCGCCGGCCTCGACTCCTACGTCTTCGTCCCCTCCGATCTCGAGGAGCAGAAGCTGCTCGCGACCGGCGTCTACGGGACCGAGCTGGTCGGCGTCGAGGGCAACTACGACGACGTCAACCGGCTCTGCACCGAGCTCGCCGCCGAGCGCGGCTGGGCGTTCGTCAACGTCAACCTGCGCCCGTACTACGCGGAGGGCTCGAAGACGCTCGCCTACGAGACCGTCGAGCAGCTCGGCTGGCGGCTGCCGGACAAGATCGTCTCGCCGATCGCCTCGGGCTCGCTGTTCACGAAGATCGGCCGCGGCTTTCAGGAGTGGATCGACCTCGGCCTCGTCGAGGGCGAGCTGCCGTCCTTCCACGGCGCCCAGGCGGCGGGCTGCGGCCCGGTCGCGCAGGCGTTCGCCGACGGCCACGACATCTGCCGCCCGGTGAAGCCGGACACGATCGCCAAGAGCCTCGCGATCGGCAACCCGGCCGACGGGCCCTACGCGCTCGAGCTCGCGCGCCGTACCGACGGCTCGATCACCGCCGTCAGCGACGACGAGATCCGCGCCGGGATCCGGCTCCTCGCTGAGACGACCGGGATCTTCACCGAGACCGCCGGTGGCGTCACCACGGCGACGCTGGCGAAGCTCGCCGAGGCCGGCGAGCTCGGCGCCGACGACCGCGTCGTCGTCTACATCACCGGCGAGGGCCTGAAGACGCTCGATGCCGTCCGCGAGGGCTTCGCCATGCACGTGATCGAGCCCAGCGTCGACGAGTTCGCCGCCCGAGGTCTCAGCCCGCGGGCGCGCTCAGCGCCTGAGCCCGGGGCGGGCCGGGTAGCGCTAGATTTCCCGTCCACGAGCTTGCGCCGGGCTGCTCGCCCGGCATGCCACCAACGCACAGAGGAACCGATGCCAGTAACCGTGAAGATCCCCGCCCAGCTGCGACCCGCCACCGGGGGCGAGGGCGAGATCGAGGTCGAGGGCGCAACCGTCGGCGAGGCGCTCGACGCAGTCTTCGACGCGCACGAGGGCCTCAAGGACCGGATCACCGAGAACGGCGACCTGCGGCGCTTCGTCAACGTCTACGTCTGCCGGCGAGGACATCCGTTTCGCCGATGGCCTCGAGACCTCCGTCGCCGACGGCGCCGAGGTGACGATCCTGCCGGCCGTCGCCGGCGGCTGCTGACCACCGCGACGGGCGGCCGGGCCGACGTGGAGCACGCCGAGCCGGTTGCGATCCTCTGCGGCGGCCGCGGTACGCGGCTGCAGGAGAAGACGCACGCGATCCCCAAGCCGCTGGTCGAGATCGGCGGCAGGCCGATCGCCTGGCACGTGTCCGGATCTACGCCGCGCACGGCTTCCGCCGCTTCCACCTGCTGACCGGCTACCGAAGCGAGATGATGGCCGACTTCGTCGCCGCCGCCGAGTGGCCCGAGGGGGTCGAGGTCGAGCTGCGTCGACACGGGGCTGCGAGACGCCGACCGGGGGCCGCGTCGCGCTCGCCGCCGAGCGGATCCCGAGCTCGCCGAGCGGCACCTTCGCGCTCACCTACGCCGACGGCGTCGCCGACGTCGACCTCGGCGCCGCGCTCGACTTCCACCGCGCCCAGGTCGACGCCGGCCGCGAGGCGACGGTGACGCTCGTGCAGCCGCACTCGCAGTGGGGCGTGGCGCTGCTCGACGACGACGGGCGGCGTCGGCGGCTTCGTCGAGAAGCCTCGCATGGAGCAGTGGATCAACGGCGGCTTCTTCTTCCTCGAGCCGGAGGCGCTCGCCTACATGGACGAAGGACTCGGTGCTCGAGCGCGAGCCGCTCGAGCGGCTCGCCGCCGACGGCCGGCTCGCCGGCTACCGGCACAGGGCTTCTGGGACTGCATGGACACCTACAAGGACGCGGTCCTGCTCAACGACCTGTGGAGCTCGGGCGAGGCGCCCTGGCGGATCTGGGAGGAGGCTGCGCTGCGATGAGGCGGGCATTGGTCACCGGTGGGCGCGGCTTCGTCGGCGCCTGGCTCTGCAAGGCGCTGGTCGAGCGCGGGGTGGAGGTGACGAGCTTCGACCGCCGCACGCCGCGCGAGAAGCCCTCGACGCTGGCGATGATCGGGATCGAGGGCGACGGTCGAGGAGGTCGGCGGCGATCTGCTCGACGGCGAGCTGCTCGCCCGGTTGCTTGACGAGAAGGGCATCGACTCGGTCTTCCACCTCGGCGCCGAGACGATCGTCGGCACCGTGCAGGCCGATCCGCTCGGCGGCCTCGACACCAACGTGCGCGGCACCTGGATGTTGCTGCATGCCGCGCAGACAGGCCGGCGTCGAGCGCTTCGTCTTCGCCTCCTCCGACAAGGCCTACGGCGCGCACGAGAAGCTCCCCTACAAGGAGGACTTCGCGCTGCAGCCGACGGCGCCCTATGAGGCCTCGAAGTCGGCGGCGGACCTGATCGCGCGCATGTGGTGGCCGAGCTACGGGCTGCCGGTCGCGGTGACCCGCTTCGCCAACATCTACGGCGGCGGCGATCTCAACTTCTCGCGCCTGGTGCCGGAGGCGGTCTGCGCCTCGCTCGACGGCCGCGCGCCGGTGCTGCGCTCCGACGGCAGCCCGATCCGCGATCTGCTCTACGTCGAGGACGCGGCGGCGGCATATCTGGCGATCGCCGACAACCTGCACCGCGACGAGGTCCGCGGCGAGGCCTTCAATGCCGGCGGCGAGCGCCCCTACGCGGTGCTCGAGATCGTCGAGACGATCACGCGGCTCGCGGGGACCGGCGTCGAGCCCGACATCCAGGGCACCGGCAATCCCGAGGGCGAGATCGATCGCCAGTACGTCGACGCGGCGAAGATCCTCCGCCTCTGCCACTGGTCGCCGCAGGTTTCGCTCGAGCAGGGCCTCGAGCGGGCGATCGGCTGGTACCGGGACCACCCGGAGGTCCGGCCGTAAGAGCGGCGCGGCGCCGCTCAGCCGGATCCGGACTGCTTGGCTGAGTCGTCCTTGCCACCCTGCTGTCCGCCCGCGGGCTGCGCCTTGGCGACGATCGCATCGAGCGAGGAGAGGGCGGAGTTGAGCGGGCCGAGCGGCAGCAGCTGCGATTCGGAGCCGCCGAGCCTGTCGCCGTCGTAGCGGAGCGCGATCTGGAACTCGTCGGCGCCTGGCGCTTCGGCTTCGGCGTCGCGAGGCGGCCGAAGTCGATGTCGGCGACCGCGGCGCGGGCCTGGAGGACCAGGGCCGGCGGCACTGCCGACGTGTCGGCGGGCTTGCCCGCGAAGGTGACGGTCACGCGGTTCTTCGGCGAGATCTGGACGACCTGGTCGACGCCGGCGAACCCGCCGGTCTTCTTGTAGGTGATCGCCGGGGCCGGAGCGGAGGGGTCGGGCTCGTCCTTCGCGCCGCAGCCCGCCAGCGCGACGAGCGCCACCGCGAGCACGGCCGTGAGCAGTGCTGCGAGGCTCCTGCGACTCATCGGGAGATCCTCCGCACGAGGCGAGCGTACTCGGAGGCGATCGCCGTCGACCGAGTAGCGGGCGAGCGCGTGCGCTTGCGCAGCTGCGCACGGTTCCAGTCCCGCGAGAGCACCGACTCGAGCCCGGCGCGGACCTCCTCCGGCGTTCCATCCCAGACCGGCTCGCCGATCTCGACGCCGAGCCGCTCGCGGATCTCGGTGAAGGTCGGGCCGAAGCCGACGACCGGGGTGCCGGAGGCGAGCGCCTCGATCATCACGATCCCGAACGACTCCGAGAGCGAGGGCAGGCAGAGGACCTCGGCGCTGCGGACGAGCTTGCGCATCCGGCGGATGTGAACGTCTGGCGCTGGTGGGGGACGAAGGCGACGCGCCCGTCGATCCCGAGCTCTGCGGCGCGCTCGCGCAGCCGCGGCTCCTCATCGCCCTCGCCGGCGAAGGTCACCGTCCGGCCAGGCAGCCCGGCGCATCGCCTCGAGCAGCGCGATCGGGTTCTTGCGCCGGTTGAGGCTGGCGAGGAAGAGGACGCCGGAGCGCTCCCCCTCGATCTCGAAGTCTCGCGTGTAGGCCTTCTGCAGCGGGTAGGGGATGACCTCGGTCCGCTCCGGGTAGCGGAAGCCGAGCTCGAGCCCCTCGTCGCGGCAGTGGCGCGAACCGAAGACGATCGCGTCGCAGCGCTCGAGCGCCTCCTGGGCGTGCGCGCGGTTCTTCTCTGCCCGCGCGTCGTCGCGCTTCATCGTCACCTGATGCCAGGCGTGGACGATGCCGAGCATCGGCGTCTCGGGCGCGACGTGGGCGATGCACCCGCGTGTAGCGCGCGGGTGCGAAGGCGGGGACGTTGTTGACGACGACGACGTCCGGCTTCAGTCGCTCGTTGAGCAGCAGGCCGGTGAAGCGCCGCGGCCGCGACTCCTCCGGCGGCATGAAGACCTCGATCGGGGCCCGCTCTTCGGCCTTCCAGCGCATCAGCCGCTGCGGCGGCGGGATCAGGATGCCGATCGGCTCGATCCGGTGCCGCCAGGGCCGCCGCTTCCACTCGCCGACGCAGCGCCGCATGGAAGCGCGTCACGCCGCCGCGCAGCCGGCCGCCCCACTCGGGCGGGATCGGCCCGACCGTGAGGACGCGCGTCTTCAGCCGCTCGGGGGAGGGGGGATCCGCATCCGGCCGCAGCTAGAGGGTCGGGAGTGACCGGGAGCCCGGAGGCAGCACGCCCGGCAGGATTCGAACCTGCGACCTCTTCCTCCGGAGGGAAGCGCTCTATCCAGCTGAGCTACGGGCGCGAGCGCGGGGGAGGTTAGCCTGCCGCCCCCCGTGACCGGCGGTCGCGGCGACCCCCGAACGGCTTGACGGGGGTCGGTCGTGATTTGATTCCGCGCTGTGTCTGGGGCGGGAACGAGCGGCGGAAGTGGCCGGCCGCGCTGGCATTGGCTGTCCTCCGACCGGCTCGAGGTGCTGATCGCCGTCGGGCTCGGGGCGGCCGCGATCCTCGCCGCGCTGACCGTCTATCTCGTGAAGACGGCCGACGACAAGGCAGAGGTCGCGATCAACCATGGGATCGCGCTGGTCGCCGAGGAGACCGGCGCGGCGCTCAAGGCTTCGAGCAATCAGGCTGCAGACGAGGCGCTCTTCTTCGACTACGAGACCGACCTCGCCGATCCGGATACGCGCGACGCAGCCAAGTTGCTGCTCACGCAGGCGACGGACCCGAACCTCGAGAAGGTGATCACCTGGTGGAAGCAGCACCGTGAGGATCCTGGCGCGCCGACGGACGCCGTTCAGCGAGGAGAACCCCTACTTCCACTCGGGGGCCGCCAGCCGCTCGGAGGAGCTCGACAAGGCGGCGGAGGCCTCCTTCGAAGAGGCCCATCACTATCTCGAGAAGGGCGCGAACTTCACGCTGGCCGGCGTGATCCTCGCCGTCGGCCTATTCATGTACGGCATCGCCGGCGTCGGTCGCAGCCGGCGGATCAAGACGGCGACGACCGCCTTCGGCTACGCGAGCATCCTCGCGGCAGTGATCGCCCTGCTGATCGCCTGAGCGCCCGCCCGTTCGGCGCCCCCGGCCACTCGCGGGAGCGCGACCGTACTTACGGACGCGTGCACTACCGTTGCGGCGCCATGGACCTCGACGTGATCTTCCTCGGCACCGGCGGCTCGGTGCCCTCGGCGCGGCGCAACACCGCCTCGGTGCTGGTCCGGCGCGGCGGCGACCGGCTGCTCTTCGACTGCGGCGAGGGCACGCAGCGGCAGATGCAGCGCTCGACGGGACTCGTCCAGGTCAATGACATCTTCATCACCCACCTGCACGCCGACCACTACCTCGGGCTGCCCGGCCTGCTCAAGACCTGGGACATGCAGGACCGGACCGAGCCGCTCGTGATCTCCGGGCCGCCCGGCCTGCGCGACCTGCTCGCGGCGCTCGGCAGGGTCGTCGGCCGCGTTCGCTACCCGGTCGAGATCGACGAGCTCGAGCCCGGCGCCCGCGTTCGCTTCGGCGACTACGCCGTCGAGGCGTTCCCGGTCGAGCACCGGGTTGCCGCCTTCGGCTACCTGCTCGCCGAGGAGCAGCGTCCCGGCCGCTTCGACGCCGATCGCGCCCGTGAGCTCGGCGTCGCCGAGGGTCCCGACTTCGGCCGCTTGCAGAGCGGCGAGGCCGTCGCGGGCAGCGAGGGGACGGTCGAGCCTGCCCAGGTCGTCGGCGAGGTGCGCCGCGGCCGCCGGGTCGCGATCACCGGCGACACCCGCCCCTGCGACGCAACCGCGATCGCCGCCGACGGCGCCGACCTGCTGATCCACGACTCCTCGTTTGCCGACTCCGAGGTCGACCGGGCAGCGGAGACCGGCCACTCGACTGCGCGCCAGGCGGCGCGCGTTGCAGCCGAGGCCGGCGTCGGGATGCTTGCCCTCGTCCACATCTCCGCCCGCCACTTCGTGCCCGAGATCCTCGCCGAGGCGCGGGAGGAGTTCCCGGCGACCGAGGCGCCGCGGGACTTCGACGTGATCGAGCTGCCGCTGCCGGAGCGGGGCGGACCGGTGCTGCGGCGCGAGGGCGCGCTCGAGGGCGGCGGCGAGCCCGAGCCGCCGGCCTGAGCGGTCAGTCGTCGAGCAGTGGGTTGGCGATCAGCGCCGCCAGCCAGAACCACTGGGCCACGGAGGCGTCGATGAAGGCGATCGGGATCGAGAGGCCGAAGATCACCGGGTTGACGAAGTTCGACGGGCGCGGGAAGGGTCGCTCGTAGATCTTGCTGCCCGGGGTCAGCATTCTCCCCTCGATCGCCTGCCACTCGGCGAGGGTGAGCGCGAGCGAGGCGAGGGCGACGTTGGCGGCGAAGATGATCATGGCGTCGCGTGTCGCCGCCGTAGGCTCGCCGATCAGCCCGGTCGAGAAGGGCATCGCGGAGATCAGCGAGAGGAAGAGCAGGTTGCTCCACAGCAGGCGCGGGCCGTGCCGCTCGACCTCGCCGAAGAAGGCGTGGTGGCTGACCCAGAAGATGCCGATCACGGCGAAAGCCGAGGAAGTAGGCCTACGCGTTGGGGATCAGGTCGCCGAGCGCCTGGTCGAGACTGTGGTCGGCGGTGGCTGCGATGTCGGCGGCGGTTGGGACGGAAATCTCGAGCACCAGCAGCGTGATCGCGATCGCGAAGACGCCGTCGCTGAAAGCCTCGAGCCGGGCGACGCCACGGCGATCGTCGCGCTCCGCCTTGCTCTCGCCGTCGAGTTCGCCCTCGTCGATGATCTCGGTCACGAACCGATGATCGCCAAGGCCGTCACGGCCCGCCGGGCGGCTCGCGGGCGCGGGAGCTGGCTTTCAGTTGCCGCTCAGCGGAACTTGAACGAGTAGGCGCCGCGGCCAAGGCTCGCCGCGAGGATCTGCTTCGGGTGCCCGGGCCACGGTTCGAGGCTGAAGACCGGAGCGGCGGGGAGCGTCCGGCCGAGCATCTTGAAGTCCTCGCTTCCGCTTCGCATGCTTGGACTTCGAGTAGACGCCGGCGGTCGTTGCGACGAGCAGCCTGCCGCGGTAGACCATCGCCCACAGGGCGGGGGTCTTCTTCAGGTTTGCCGAGATGTCGCGGAAGTGCTCGCCCGCGTCGTGGGAGACGTAGACGTGGCCGCCGAGCTTGCCGATGCCGCTGTGGCCGAGGGCCTTCGGCGGCGCGTAGGGCCGGATGTCGGAGGCGCCGAGCGTCACGTAGACCGTCTCGGGGTCGCGGGGATCGATCGCGACCCCGCTGATGAAGCGACGCGGCAGGCCCTTCGCCGTGGCGACGTGCCAGCCGCTTGCGGTCCCCGTCTTCGGCGGCTTGGGGCCGCCGACGTTGGTCGCCAGCCCGCGTGAGAAGCGGACCTTGTCGCGGACGACGTCGCAGCCCCCGCAGAAGCCCGCGTAGACGGCGTCGCCGTCGACGCCGAGCGCCGAGACCTGGTTCTCGCTGTGGGTCTTCGCGTTGCTGCCCAGGTCGTAGACCTGCTGCCAGTCGTTGGCGGAATTGCCGGGGCTCGTCGTCGCGGGCCCGTGCGTCGTCTCCTCGATCTCACGACCGCCGACGACGATGTGCTTGGGGTCCTTCGGGTCCATGACGAGCGGCGCATAGAACGACGGGTTGTCGAGATACGGGTCGATGTTCGTCCAGGAGACGCCGCCGTCGGTCGTCACGTTGACGCCGGCCTCGGGCAGCTCCTCATAGGCGATGTCGCTGTTCTTCGGGTCGACGAGCGTGAAGATCCCGTCGCCGCCGTAGACCGTGGTCTGCGGCCGCCCGGCTCGATCCGCGCCTCGCCGTTGTCCTGCAGGCCTGCGTAGACGACCCCGTCGGAGGAGCCGGCGACGCCGTAGGGGAGCAGCGTGTGGAAGCCGTCGTTGGCGCCGCGGCCGAAGCCCTTCTGGGTGAGCGCGCCCTTCGGGCCGGCGGTCTGCGTGTAGGCGCCGCCGTCGTTGCCGGCGTAGAGGGTCACGCCGCCGTCCTTGCGGGGGACGAACTCGCCGCCGTGCTGGTCGGGATGCGTCGTGAACTGCTGGGTGATCTGGTGGACCGTCGAGCAGGCGTCGGTGGCGAGCACGAGGATGCAGGCGCCGCCGGTCGCGTTGTAGGGGCCGATCACCTGGAACTGCGTCGCGCCGTCGAGCGGCTGATCGAAGCGGTTCTTGTAGACCTCCTCGAGGCCGAAGACGAGCCGCGTCGGCACGCCCTTGGCGCTCTGCCGCGTCGGATCGGGCGAGATCCACTGGTCGTACCAGGACTGGATCCCAGGCCCGTAGCCGAGCGCGCTGAGCTGCGCCAGCGTCGAGCCGGTCGTCGGCAGCAGCAGATCCCTGTAGCTGGCCATCTCCTTCCAGGTCCGGCCGAAGTCGGGGGAGACGTAGATCCCGTTGAGCACGGTCGGCGTCGCCGTCAGGCCGAGGCCGAGCGGGTCGGGTACGTCGAGCCCCGTCAGCGTGCCGCGGTTGAAGAAGACCGCGTCCTGGACCACTGCGTAGACGTAGTCGTGGTTCTGGCGCGGACCGGAGGCGATGCCCATCTCGACCCTGCCGATCCGGTTCTGCTGGGCGAAGCCGTGCGCCGAGGCGTCGAGTTGCTTGAAGCGTGCCGGGCTTGCCGCTTGCCGATGAGTACAGACCGTTGGCGGGAGACTCGGGGACGCCGTTGAAGTTCTTGCGGGCGCCGTCGCGCCAGCCGACGGCGGCGAGCACGGCGCCGCCCTTGTTGCCGAACCGGTCCCTGCCCTGGACGACGACATCGGTGACGATGTTGGCGAAGAAGCAGTTCTTGGTCCGCAGCGACTTGCCGGCGCAGTTGCCGGTCGGCAGCTTCACGTTCTTGAAGCTGCGGCCGCCGTTGGCCGAGCGGAACAGCCCGGCTCCGGTCGCCGCGTAGATCACCTTCGGGTTGGCCGGGTCGACGGCCGCCTTGAAGCCTTGGGCGCCACTTGGCACGCCCTTCGAGCGCTTCCACGTGCGGCCCTCGTCCCTCGAGCGGTAGACGCCGAGCCCACCGTACGTGGCGCCACCGAAGGCGTTGTCGCCGGTGACGGCAATGATCGTGCCGCCGTGGACCGGTGAGTAACCGACGGAGCCGACGGTCTGCGTCGGCAGCGAGTCGCCGATCGAGACCCAGTTGTGCCCGCCGTCGGTCGTCCGGTAGACGCCGCCGCTGGCGACCGCCGCGTAGACGCGTGCCGTGCGCGCCCTGCGCGTAGTCGGCGACGCGGCCGTTGAGCTCAGCGAAGCCGCTTCCGTACGTCTCCGGGTACTTCGGGTCGTCGGAGTGCAGCGGTCCGTTGCCGATCGGGATCCAGCGTCCCTTGATGGTGTCGTGCTTGCGCAGCGCCCGGGTGCGCAGCGCCGAGGTCGCCTTCGCCGCGGCGACCGAAGTCGATCCCGAGCCGCGGGCTCAGCGCCTGGTTGGCGGCTGACAGCTCCTGGAAGCTCTCGGGGACCTTGATCCCGCAGCGTGCCGCGAGCTCGACCTTGGCGCGCTCCTGCTGCGCCTCGTTCTCGCCCTGGCGGTCCGCCTCCTTGGTGGCTTCGCTCTGAGGCCCGGGGGCGGCCTCGCCGGCAGGCTCAGCTTCGCCGCTGCCGGCCTCGCGGGCGTGCTCGGTGGCGACGTCGGTGCCCGCCTGTCTGCAGGCGTCGGCAGGCGCCGGGCCAGCCGGTCGTGAACCTTCTCCCGGGCCGCCGACGGCGAGCAGCGCGACCGTCGCAACCAGGAGCAGCGTCACGGCTGCGAGCGTCCTTCTGATCATGGTGCCTGCCTTCCGGGCTGCCCCAATCCACCGGGGTCTTCTACGACGATCGCAGCAAGGTAGCGGCGTGCTCGAGGTCGCGCGCCAGTCGCAAAGAGCGGCATCGCGGGCCCCTCCGGCGGCGGCCCGGGCCACCTACGCCACCGGCCCTGCTACGGTGGCCGCGTCGGTTCCTTTAAGGCGGTCCAGCGAGGCCGGGAAGGGGCGTGTATGAGCGAGAGGATCGTTCTCGACCGAGACGACCTGCGCCGGACGCTGGTGCGCATCGCGCACGAGATCATCGAGAAGAACCCGAATAAAGACGAGGCCGGTGGCCTCGCGGTGGTCGGGATTCACACTCGCGGAGCGGTAATCGCCCGCCGCCTGCACGCGCAGATCGGCGAGCTCACGGGGGAGCACGTGCCGCTCGGCGACGTCGATATCTCCTTCTACCGCGACGATCTCGAGCTCCGCGACCCGAGCCACCTGCCGGTCGTCAACGCCTCCCACCTCGACTTCGACGTGAGCGGGCTGACCGTCATCCTCGTCGACGACGTCCTCTTCACCGGCCGCACGGTCCGCGCCGCCATCGACGTCCTCTTCGACTACGGCCGTCCGCGCCGCGTGCAGCTCGCCGTGCTTGCCGATCGTGGCCACCGCGAGCTGCCGATCCGTCCCGACTACGTCGGCAAGAACCTGCCGACTGCATTCGGCGAGCGCGTCTACGTGGAGCTCGAGGAGATCGACGGCGTGGACGAGGTGACGATCGGCGGCCCCAGGGCCGCCGCGGCGACGAGCAACGGAGCAGCCGGATCGGAGGATGAATCGTGAGGGACCTGCTTTCGATCGAGGACCTGACGCGCGCGGACATCGAGCAGGTCTGCGAGCGGGCCGCGAGCTTCGCCGAGGTCGGCAAGCGCGAGATCAAGAAGGTCCCGACGCTGCGGGGCCGGACGATCGTCAGCCTCTTCTACGAGTCGAGCACGCGGACGAGCTCCTCCTTCGAGCTCGCCGCCAAGCGCCTCTCCGCCGACGTCGTCTCGGTCAAGGCACAGGGCTCGTCCGTCGACAAGGGCGAGTCGCTGAAGGACACGATCGCGACGCTCAGCGCCTACGACCCCGAGGCGATCGTGATCCGCTCCCCCCGCGCGGGTGCCGCGAAGCTGGTCGCCGGCTGGACCGAGGCGGCCGTGATCAATGCCGGCGACGGCAAGCACGAGCACCCGAGCCAGGGCCTCCTCGACGTCTACACGCTTCTGCAGCGGCTCGACTCGCTCGACGGCACGAAGATCTGGATCGTCGGCGACGTCGCCCATAGCCGCGTCGCGCGCTCGAGCCTGCGCGCCTTCGTCGCGATGGGCGCCGAGGTCACGGTCGCGGGCCCGCCGACGCTGATCCCGCGCGGCTTCGAGGAGCTCGGCTGCGATGTCTCCTACACGCTCGACGGACTCGGCGAGGCCGACGTCGTCTACGCGCTCCGCATGCAGCGGGAGCGGATGAGCGAGGCGTTCGTACCCTCGCTGCGCGAGTACGCGGCGACCTACCAGGTGAACGGCCGCCGTCTCGCCCCGCGGCAGCTGCTCATGCACCCAGGCCCCGTCAATCGCGGCATCGAGCTCTCGGCAGAGGTCATCGACGGCCCCAACTCGCTGATCACCGCGCAGGTCCACAGCGGGCTCTTGGTGCGGATGGCGATCCTCTACGAGGTCCTCACCGGGGGCGATCGACCGCGCGGGGTTCGCAACGTCGAGCCGCTGCACGGCGAGGGCGCGCCGATCGGAGAGCCGGCATGAGCGGCGACGCAGCCGAAGTTGCGCCGATCACCTCGCTCGACTGGCGCGGCGAGGCCGACGGTGAGCTCGTGGTCCGGGGCGCCCGCGTCTTCGATCCGCGCTCCGGCATCGACGCCGAGCGTGACCTCGTGATCCGCGGCGGCAGGATCGCTGAGATCGCTGAGCCCGGCGCCGCCGTGCCCGACGGCGCCGAGGAGATCGACGCGCAGGGTCTGACCGCCTTCCCCGGCTTCTTCGACCCGCACGTGCATCTGCGGACCCCGGGGCAGGAGTACAAGGAGGACATCGAGACCGGCACCCGCGCCGCCGCTGCCGGTGGCTTCGTCGGGATCGTCGCGATGGCCAACACCTCGCCGCCGGTCGACGAGCCGGCGACGATCAGCGCCCTGCGCGAGCGTGCCGCCACCGAGGCCTCCGTCCCGACCGGATTCGTCGCCACCGTGACGCGCGCGATGCAGGGCGAGGACCTGACCGAGATGGCGGCGCTGCGGGCCGCCGGCGCTGTCGGCTTCTCCGACGACGGGGTGCCGATCCGCTCCGCTCGCGTCTTCCGGCGAGCGCTGCAGTACCAGCACCTGGTCGGCGGCAACATCCTCCTGCACGAGGAGGATCCGGAGCTGAGCGGGGACGGCGTGATGGGGGAGGGCGCCGTCTCGGCGGCGCTCGGCATGGCCGGCGTGCCCTCGGTGTCGGAGTCGACGATGATCGCCCGCGACGCCGAGCTCTGTCGCTTCGAGAACGCGCGCGCACACGTCCAGCACCTCTCCGCCCGGGAGTCGGTCGAGGCCATCGAGCGAGCCAAGCAGCTGGGCACCCCGATCACCGCCGAGCTCACCCCGCACCACCTCGTGCTCACCGACGAGGAGGTGCGCAGCCTCGATTCGCGCTTCAAGATGAACCCGCCGCTGCGCAGCGAGGACGACCGCCAGGCGTTGATCGAAGCGCTGCGCAACGGCGTCGTCGACTGCATCGGTACCGACCACGCACCACATGCGGTGACCGAGAAGGAGGTCCCCTTCGAGGAGGCGATGATGGGCGTGATCGGCCTCGAAACGGCCTTTTCGGTGCTCTACACGGAGCTCGTCGAGCCCGGCGTGGTCGATCTGGCGACGATCGTCGAGCGGATGACCGCCGGCGCCACCCTCTTCGACCTCGACGTGCCGACGATCGCGCCCGAAGCCGAGGCGAACATCGCGCTCGTCGATCTCGAGGCCGAATGGGAGGCCGGGGCCGAGGGCTGGGAGAGTCGCTCGCAGAACTCGTGCTTCGCCGGTCGGCGCCTGCGCTCGCGGCCCGTGATGACGATCGTCGGCGGCCGCGTCGCCTACCGCCAGCGGGCATTCAGGCTGGGGGCGGTCGCATGAGGTCGCCGAAGCTGGGCCGCAAGGACGCAACGCTCGTCGTGATCGATGTGCAGGAGGGATTCAGGGATGCGATCGACGGCTTCGACGGCGTCGCCGCTGCGACCGCGACGCTCGTGCGCGCCGCTGCGGTCCTCGGTCTGCCGGTGCTCGTCACCGAGCAGTACCCGAAGGGCCTCGGGTCGACGGTCCCCGAAGTCGCTGAATACCTGCCGGAGGACATCGAGCCCCTCGTCAAGACGGTCTTCTCCGCCGTCGGCGCCGAGGGTTTCAACCTGGCGGGGCGTCGGCAGGCGATCGTCTGCGGCATCGAGAGCCACGTGTGCGTGAGCCAGACCGTGCTCGGCCTGCTTGACCACGGCGTCGAGGTGCACGTCGTCGCCGACGCCGTCGGATCGCGGACCGCCGCCAACTGCGAGCTGGGGCTCGCCAAGGTGGAGCGGGCCGGGGCGTGGCGGACCAGCGTCGAGATGGCCCTCTTCGAGCTGCTCGGCGAGGCCGGCACACCGGAGTTCAAGACCGTCCAGCGACTCGTGTTGGATTACGCGCCGTGAGTGAGATGCGCGATGGATACGTCCTCCTCGAGGACGGCACGCGGCTCGAGGGCGAGCTCTGCGGCGCCGTCGATCTGGCGGGCGCCGCTGGGCATGGCAGCGGCGAGGTCGTCTTCAACACGGCGATGACCGGCTACCAGGAGTCCGTGACCGATCCCTCCTACGCGGGCCAGATCATCACCTTCACGTATCCGATGATCGGCAACTACGGCGTCTGCGAGGCGGCGATGGAGTCCGACGCCGCCCACGCCCGCGGCGTGATCATGCGCGACGCCCGCAACGGCGAGGACTGCGCGACGGCAGAACGCGGCTGGCTCGACTGGCTTGCGGACTGCGGCGTGCCGGCGATCACCGGCGTCGATACGCGGGCCCTCGTCCGCCACATCCGCGACCGCGGGGCGATGCGCGGCGGCATCTTCAGCGCCGAGCTACCCGAGTCGGAGGCGCGCGAGCGCGTTGCCGCCGAGCCGCCGATGAGGCGGCGCCGACCTGGCCCGGACGGTGACTCCCGCCGAGCCGATCGAGATCGCCGGCGACGGCCCGCACATCGTCGCCCTGGACACCGGGATCAAGCTCTCGATCGTGCGCCAGTTCCGCGAGCGCGGCAGCCGGATGACGCTGCTGCCCTGCGACAGCTCCGCCGAGCAGGTACTCGCGCGCGACCCCGATCTCGTCTTCCTCGCCAACGGCCCCGGCGACCCGGCCGCGCTCGACTACGTGGTCGAGACGGTCCGCGGGGTGATCGGCAAAAAGCCCGTGTTCGGGATCTGCCTCGGCCACCAGCTCATGTGTCGGGCGGTCGGGCTCGAGACCTTCAAGCTGCCCTTCGGCCACCGTGGCGCCAACCATCCGGTCAAGGAGCTCGCCAGTGGCCGGATCGACATCACGTCCCAGAACCACGGCTTTGCCGTCGCCGGCCCAGGCGGCGCGGAGCGGATCGAGGGCGACGAGCCGGTCCGCTGGGAGACCGACTTCGGCGCTGCCGAGCTCTCGCACCTGAACCTCTATGACCGCACCGTCGAGGGCCTGCGGCTTTGCGACGTCGAGGGGGGCACCGTTCAGTACCACCCCGAGGCCGGCCCCGGCCCGCACGACGCGCGTCACCTCTTCGACACCTTCATGGAGCTCGCCGCGTGATCTGGCCGCCACCCAAGCGCGCCCTCGAGGGCCGGATCGTGCGCCTCGAGCCGCTGGCCGCCGAGCACCGTGAGCCGCTTGCCGGGATCGCCGGCGAGCCCGAGGTGTGGGCCTGGATGGACCGGCGGGTCGCCGAGGACCGGGCGGCCTTCGACGAGTGGTTCGATACGCACCTGGCTGCCTCGGAGGCGACCGAATGGTGGACGTTCGTGACCCGCGCAACGGCCAACGGTGCCGTGATCGGCTCCTCCTCCTACCTTGCCGTTCGCCCCCAACACGATGGGCTCGAGATCGGCTCGACGTGGCTGCACCCTTCGGCCTGGCGGACCGGCGCCAACCGCGAGGCGAAGCTGCTGATGCTCGGCTTCGCCTTCGACGAGCTCGGCTGTATGCGGGTCGAGTTCAAGACCGACAGCCGCAACGAACGCTCGCGGACCGCGCTGGCCGCAATCGGCGCGAAGCCCGAGGGCATCTTCCGCAACCACATGTACGTACCGGGCGCCGGCCGTCGCGACTCGGCCTACTTCTCGATCACCGACGAGGAGTGGCCGGCGGTGCGCAAGGAGCTCGCAGCCGGTCTTGCCGGCAGCGAGGTGGGTGTCTGATGCCGCGGCGCGACGACATCAGCAAGATCCTGCTGATCGGCTCTGGGCCGATCGTGATCGGGCAGGCGGCGGAGTTCGACTACTCCGGGACGCAGGCCTGCAAGGTGCTGCGCGAGGAGGGCTACGAGGTCGTGCTCGTCAACTCGAACCCGGCGACGATCATGACCGACCCCGAATACGCCGACGCGACCTACATCGAGCCCCTGCGGCCCGAGATCGTCGCCCAGATCATCGCGAAGGAGAAGCCGGACGCGCTGCTGCCGACGCTCGGCGGACAGACCGCGCTCAACCTCGCCAAGGCGCTGCACGACGACGGCACGCTCGACGAGCACGGGGTCGAGCTGATCGGTGCCGACTACGAGGCGATCCATCGTGCCGAGGACCGGCAGGCCTTCCGGACGACGATGGAGGAGGCGGGGCTGCGCGTGCCGCTCTCGCTGATCATCAACTCGGTCGGCGAGGCGGAGGCGGCGCTCGCCGCGGGCGAGATGAAGCTGCCGGCGATCATCCGGCCGGCATTCACGATGGGCGGGCAGGGGGGAGGTGCCGCGCGCACCGAGACCGAGTTGCGCCAGATCGTCTCCGAGGGGCTTGCCGCGAGCCCGATCAACCAGGTGCTGCTCGAGGAGTCGGTACTCGGCTGGGGCGAGTTCGAACTGGAGTTGATGCGCGACCGCAACGACAACGTCGTCGTCATCTGCTCGATCGAAAACATCGACCCGATGGGCGTCCACACCGGCGACTCGGTCACGGTCGCGCCCGCGCAGACACTCACCGACGAGCTCTACCAGGAGCTCCGCGACCAAGCGCTGAAGGTGATCCGGGCGGTCGGTGTCGAGACCGGCGGCTCGAACGTGCAATTCGGCGTCAACCCCGCCGACGGCGAGATCGTCGTCATCGAGATGAACCCGCGCGTCTCCCGCTCCTCGGCACTCGCCTCGAAGGCGACCGGCTTCCCGATCGCGAAGATCGCGGCGCGGCTCGCCGTCGGCTACGCGCTCGAGGAGATCCCGAACGACATCACGCGGGCGACGCCCGCGTCGTTCGAGCCGACCATCGACTACGTCGTCACGAAGATGCCGCGCTTCGCCTTCGAGAAGTTCCCCGGCTCCAACGGCGAGTTGACGACCCACATGAAGTCCGTGGGCGAGGCGATGGCGATCGGCCGCACCTTCCGGGAGTCGTTCGCAAAGGCGATGCGCTCGCGCGAGCTCGACGCCGCAGCCGATCTGCCCGAGGGCGACGGCGAGCTGCTCGACCGCCTCGAGGTGCCGTCGGCCGATCGCTTCGACCTCGTCCTCGAGGCCTTCCGCCGTGGCCTCGGCGTCGAGGAGGTGCAGGCGCGGACGAAGATCGACTTCTGGTACCTCCGCGAGCTCGAGCTGCTTGCCACCGAGGGCGACGGCAGCGAGGGCCTCGTCCGCACCTACAAAGCCGTCGACACTTGCGCGGCGGAGTTCGAGGCGCTGACTCCGTACTACTACTCGGCGGCCGAGCGCGCGCCCGCCGGCGACCCGGCCCGGGAGGGGACCGCAGCGCCCGAGGGCCATGGGCTCTCGCACAGCGAGGTCCGCCGCGGAACGAACCCGAGCGTCGTCATCCTCGGCTCGGGCCCGAACCGGATCGGGCAGGGGATCGAGTTCGACTACTGCTGCGTGCACGCGGCAATGACGCGTGCGCGAGTCGGGCCGCGACGCGGTGATGATCAACTGCAACCCGGAGACGGTCTCGACCGACTACGACACTTCGGACCGCCTCTACTTCGAGCCGCTTACGGCCGAGGACGTGCTCGCCGTGATCGAGCAGGAGCAACCCGAGGGCGTGATCGTCCAGTTCGGCGGCCAGACGCCGCTGCGGCTTGCCAAGGAGCTCGAGGGGGCGGGGGTCAACCTGCTCGGCACGCCGGTCGACGCGATCGACCTGGCCGAGGACCGGGGCCGTTTCGGGGCGTTGCTCCGCCGGCTCGGGATCGCGCACCCGCCCTACGGGACGGCGCTCAGCGCCGAGGAAGCGCAGGTGATCGCCGAACAGGTCGGCTTCCCCCTGCTCGTCCGCCCCTCGTACGTGCTCGGCGGCCGGGCGATGGAGATCGTCTACTCGGCCGAGGGCCTCGGGGCCTACCTCGACCGCCACGTCAAGGCGAGCCCCGAGCACCCGCTGCTGCTCGATCGCTTCCTCGAGGACGCGATCGAGGTCGATGTCGACGCGCTCAGCGACGGCACTGACTGCGTCCTCGCCGGCGTCATGCAACACGTCGAGGAGGCGGGCGTGCACTCCGGCGATTCGGCCTGCGTGCTGCCGCCGATGAGCCTCGGCCCCGACATGCTCGAGCGGATCGAGGAGACGACCCGCACGATCGCGCTCGAGCTGGGCGTGATCGGGCTGATCAACATCCAGTACGCGATCGCGGGCTCCGAGCTGTACGTGATCGAAGCGAACCCCCGCGCCTCGCGCACCGTGCCGTTCGTGAGCAAGGCGATCGGCGCCCCCCTGGCAAAGATCGCCTGCCGGCTGATGCTCGGCGAGCCGCTCGCCGACCAGCAGGTGCCCTCGATGCCGAGTGGACACGTCTCGGTCAAGGAGGCGGTGCTCCCCTTCAACCGCTTCGCGGGTGCTGACACGGTGCTCGGCCCGGAGATGAAGAGCACGGGCGAGGTCATGGGCGTCGCCGCCGACTTCCCCGCGGCCTTCGGCAAGGCCCAGTCGGCCGCCGGGGTCCGCCTGCCGACCGAGGGCACGGTCTTCATCACCGTCACCGACGTGGACAAGCCGGCGGCTACCGGGCTGGCGACGCTCCTGCACGATCAGGGCTTCCGGATCATCGCGACGGGCGGCACCGCGCAGGCGATCTCGCGGATGGGCGTGCCGGTCGAGGCGATCAACAAGATCCATGACGGCTCTCCGCACGTCGTCGACTTCATCGAGCGTGAGGAGGTCGACCTCGTGATCAACACGCCGACCGGCTCGGGCGCCCGCTCGGACGGCTACGAGATCCGCAACGCGGCGACCCGCAAGGGGATCCCGTGCATCACGACGATGACCGGGGCCTCGGCCGCCGCCCGCGCGATCGCCGCCCAGCGCAGCGGCGCCGACAGGACCGTCGCCTCGCTGCAGGAGCTGCATGCGCGCAGCGCCGCGGTCGGCAGCGACGGGGCCGGGGCCGCTTGAGCCCTGCGGCCGGCAGGGCGAGCGAGGCCGGAGCCGACCGGACGCTTGCGCCTTTCGGCCGGCGGGCGACGCGCCGTCGTCGCCAACGAGGCGACGGGTGCCTACCGGCTGATCTCGGTCGCCGACGAGGACGGCCCGCTGCCGCGGGCGGGCCAGTTCTACATGCTCACCGCGGGCTCCGGCTGGGGCGGCGACGGCCGTCGCCCGTGGCTGCCCCGGGCCTTCTCCGCGGCCGCGGCCGAGCCGCTCGGCGCGGCCGGCGGCGCCCGCCTTTCCTTCCTGCTCGAGGACGTCGGGCCGGGAACGGCGGCACTGGCCCGGCTCGGCGAGGGCGAGGAGCTGCTGCTGACGGGCCCCCTCGGCCGGCCCTTCTCGGCGCCGCACGAGCTCAACCCCGATGCCGCCGGGGCGATCCTCGTCGGCGGCGGTATCGGCATCGCGCCGCTCGCCGTCCTGCGCCGCTCGCTCGCCGGCGAGGGCGTCCCACAGCGCTCGCTGCTCGGCTTCCGCGATCGCGACCACGCGGGTGGCATGGACCTCTTCCGCTGCTCCGACGTCGGGCTCGCCTCAGAGGACGGCCACATCGGCCACCGGGGCCGCGTGACCGACCTGCTCGAGCGCATGCTCGAGGGCGATCAGGCGCGCAGCGCCGCCGTCTACAGCTGCGGCCCGCCGGCGATGCTCGAGGCCGTACGGCTGATGTGCGAGCAGCGCAGCGTGCCCTGCGAGCTCGCCCTCGAGTCGCCGATGGCCTGCGGCTTCGGCGCCTGCTTCGGTTGCGCGGTCCCGCTCGCCGCCGGCGGCTACATGCGCCTCTGCGTCGACGGCCCCGTGGTCCGCGGCGAGCAGATCGCGACGGCGATGCCGGCGGGAAGCGGCCACCGATGACGCCCGTCGACTTCT
The DNA here is from genome assembly GCA_963774395.1 of uncultured Solirubrobacterales bacterium. Classification (GTDB taxonomy): domain Bacteria; phylum Actinomycetota; class Thermoleophilia; order Solirubrobacterales; family 70-9; genus CAXMST01. The sequence continues at coordinate 71,175 of CAVZET010000006.1, forward strand.
GCGGCATCGCGCTCGAGCACCCGATCATCAACGGGTCAGGGACCTTCGATGCGCTCGCGGCGCAGCGGGTCTTCGGGGCTGCGGCGGTCGAGCGCTTTCCGTTCAGCGCCTTCGTCTCGAAGACGATCACCCCTGAGCCGCGGCCCGGGAATCCACCGCCGCGCCTGTGGGAGGAGGGCGCCGGGATGATCAACTCGATCGGGCTGCCGAACAAGGGGCTCGAGGGCTTTGTTGAGCACGACTTGCCGGGCCTGGGCAAGCTTGGGGTGCCGCTGATCGTTTCCGTGATGGGGACGAGCGCCGAGCAGTTCAGCCGGCTGATCGAGGTGGTTGCGCCGCGCCCCGAAGTGGCGGCGATCGAGCTCAACGTCTCCTGCCCGAACGTGCACTCGGGGCTGATCGTCGGCGAGCAGCCCTCCGAGACGCTCGCCCTGCTCGGGGCGATTCGGCGGCTGACGGAGAAGCCGTTGATCGTCAAGTTGACGCCGAACGTCGCCGACCCCGCGCTCGTCGCGAAGGCGGCCGAAGAGGGCGGTGCGGACGCCGTCTCGCTGATCAACACGATCAAGGCGACCGCCTTCGATCCCGGCGGTAGCGGGCGCTGGCTCGGCGCCGGCGCCGGCGGGCTCTCGGGCCCCGCCGTGCGCACCGTTGCCCTCAAGCAGGTCGCCGACGTCGCCGACGTCGTCGGGATCCCCATCGTCGGCATGGGCGGCGTCGAGAGCGGCGGCGACGCGCTCGATCTGATGCGGGCCGGGGCGACCCTCATCGGCGTTGGCAGCGCCAGTTTCCGCGACCCGCTGGCGGCCGCCCGGATCGGCACCGAGCTCGCGGGCCTGCTCGCCCGTAGCTGAGCGGAGATCGTCGACGTATCGCCGCGCAAATTCCGCGATGTTGCCGTCCCGTTGGACCGGCCCTTCACTCGACCTCAACCTAAGGTCTAGGTGGATTCGCGGAAAACCGCCACCGATCCGCCAACAGCCCCCCGATCCGTATGTATGATCGCCGCCGCGCCATGGCCCCCACGATGCCGTCGACAGCCCAGATTCCCACCCGCAGCAGAGACCAGAGGATGAGGGCCCTGGAAATGGCCAACGAGATCCGTACCCAGCGCGCGCAGCTGAAGAAGGATCTCAAGGCGGGGCGGGCCAAGATCGACGTTCTGCTGCTCGATCCGCCGGAGTGGCTCGGCTCGGCCAAGGTCTTCGACATCATCATCGCCGTGCCGAAGTACGGCCGCGTCAAGGCGAACCGGATCCTCAACCACTGCCGGATCTCGCCCTCGAAGACGATCGGCGGGCTCTCCGAGCGCCAGCGCGCCGAGCTCGTCGCCCTGCTCCGCCGCCGCTAGTGGACGCGCCCGCCAGCCGGCGAGCGTGAGCGGAGACCGGCTTGCTCAGCAGACGCTGACCCGGCGGCTGCGTGCCCAGCTGCTCACGGGACCGCGCCCGACCGACCCCCTCGAGGTCGCCCGGCATATGTTCGCGATCCAGGCTCAGGACCCGCGCGGGGCGCGCCTCGCGATCCGCTCGCGAACGAAGCCGGGCCGCGTCGCCGCCGCCGACGTCGAGGCCGCCTTCGGGGCAGGCGAGCTGATCGTCAGCTGGTTCAACCGCGGGACCCTGCACCTGATCGCCGCCGAGGACTACGGGCTGCTGCAGTCCCTGACGACGCCGCAGCTCGCCAGCGGCTCGCGGCGCCGCCTGGCGCAGGAGGGGGTTGACGCCGCGATGGCCGAGCGCGGGGTCCGCGCCGTCCGCGAGGCGCTCGCCGCCGAAGGCCCGCTGACGGCGGCCGAGCTTCGAGGGCGCCTCGACTCGGCCGGCGTCCGTACGAAGGGCCAGGCGCTCGTTCACGTGCTGCTTGCCGCGACGCTTGCCGGGGTCTGCGTGCGTGGGCCGATGCGCGGTGCCCGCCAGGCGTTCGCCCTCGTCGACGACTGGCTCGGCGCCGAAGCACGACGTGCACCGGACGAGGAGGCTGCCCTCGCAGAGCTCGCCCGGCGCTTCCTGCGGGCCCGGGGACCCGCGACCGACCGCGACCTCGCCTGGTGGGCGGGCGTGCCCTTAGGGACCGCGCGACGGGCGCTCGCGCTGATCGCTGCCGAGCTCGACGAGGGGCCTGGGGGCACGGCCGGGACCACGCTCGTCCGCCTCTCCGGCGCCCCCCGCGCGGCCGGGCTCCCGGGACCCCGCCTGCTCGGCTCCTTCGAGGAGCTGCTGACGAGCTGGCGCGATCGCGAGCCGATCGTCGGCGAGCGCGGCCCGAAGATCCTGGTCGGCGGCCTGTTCAAGCCCTTCGCCCTCGTCGACGGCAGCGCGGTCGCCACGTGGGCCTCCGCGAGGGGCGTGTGGAGCTGGAACCGTTCGGCCGGCTGGCCGGTGAGGGGCGGGAGGCACTGGAGGGAGACGCGAAGGACGTCGTCCGCTTCCTGAGCGCCCCGGGCGGTGGGTAGAGTGGCCCGGGTGGTCCAGCCAGCGCTGTCGGTCGTCATCCCCACCTACAACGCCGCGGGCACGTTGGATCTCGCGCTCACGTCGCTCACGGAGCAGGACTACTCCGGAAAGGTCGAGATCTTCGTGGTGGACGGCGGTTCGACCGACGATACCTTGCGGATCGCGCAGCGATACGGGGCGCCGCGTCGTCCCCAATCCGTACCGGAACCAGGAGGACGGCACGGCCCTCGGGGTCGACGAGGCGACCGGCGAGCTCCTGCTCGTCATCGACGCCGACGACGAGCTTCCGCACCGTTCCTGGCTGGCCAGGATGGTTGCGGCGCTCGATCTGGCGCCGGACATCGGCGGCGCGGATGCCCTCTACCACTCGGCGCCGCCTGACGGTCCCGCGATCAATCGTCTCGCGGCGCTGATCGGTGGCACCGACCCGGTCGCGATCGACCTGGGGTGGGCCGATCGCTGGGGCTGGCACCATGATCGCTGGACCGCGATGCCCGTGCAGGAGGAGGATCGCGGCGAGGCCGTGCTGGTGCGCATCGATCCGGAGCACGCGCCACCGATGGGGTCGAATGGGTTCCTGTTCCGGCGCGATCTCGTCCTTCAGGTCGACTACTCACCCTTCTTCCACCCCGAGGTGGTCGCCCAGATCGCCGCGCTGGGGTACCGGTTCGCGCGCGTGCGCGACAGCGTCATCCATCACTTCGCGCCCGACACGCGAACGGCGTTGCGCAAGGTCTGGAAACGCGCCGGCGATACCGCGGGGCGTCACGGCTCCCGCAGGGTCGAGCCGCCTCAGGATCCGGCGAGCGTGGCGCGGGTCGCCCTCTGGTCACTGAGCATCGTCGGTCCGGCATACGACGCCCTTCGCGGCTATCGGCGCAGCCCCGACCGGGCGTGGTTGCTGTATCCGCTGTGGCACCTGGCCTGGACGCTCTCCTACGGCTACGCCTACGCGCGTGAGACTCGCCGGCTCCATGTTCGGGCGACGGCCGAGCCGGTCGTAGAGCTCGGATCCCACGACGGCAACCGTCGCGGCCACGATCTGCACCCAGACGATGTCGGAGGGGGAGGCATGGAACGACTAGGAACAACCCCTGCTGCAGGGCGAAGCTCGCGCCGAGCACGACGGCGCAGCGCGTGCGGCCCTGGGCCAGAAAGTGGTTGACGTAGACGGTGACGAGCGCGTACCCCAGCATCGCGACGCCGAGCGGGAGCACCAGGTCCGCCGCGCCGACGTAGTCGGGGCCGAAAGCCAGCCGCAAGAGGAGCGTCGGCACGGTCGCGAACGCGATGAGCAACACGGAGGAGAGGCAGGCCACGGCGGCGAGGCCCTGCAGCAGGGGCCGGCGCCCGGCAGCGGAATGCCCCATCCTCGCGATCCGGGGGAACAGCACAGTCGTCACGCCGATCGGGAGCAGTAGTACGAAGTTGGCCAGAACCGATGCGGCCGCGTAGTCGCCGGCCCCCTGGGGCGTCAGGGCGCCACGTGCCCAGATCACGTCGCTCTGCGTCAGCGTGGTGAAGATCGCCAAGGAGACCGCCGAGCCGAAGGCGTATGCCCCGAGGACGCGGCGAGCGGGCAGGACCAGCCCCGCGGGCGCGCGGCGCAGCATCGGCTCGAGGCTGTGGCGCGCAAGCAGGAAGGCGACGATGTTGGCGATGATCACCCCTCCGGTGATCGCCGAGGCGCCGAGTCCCGCTGCCGCCGCGCTGACGCCGATGATCAGCTTCAGAAGAGGCGAGATCGTCTGGATCGAGCTCAACATTGCGAACCGTTCCGACGCCTGGAGGGCACCCCAAGCCGCGGGCAGAGGAACCGCGGTGATGATCGAAAGCGCCGTCGCGAGGATCGGCAGCGGACGCTCGATGTGGAGGATCTCGATGGCGGGCACGGCCAGGATCGCGAGGAGGATGCAGATCACGACGGCGAACCGCAGCGTCAAGCGGATGGCGGTGCGCAGGACGGCGCCCGCACCCTGGTCGTCGTTCTCGGCGAGCAGGATCGAGACCTCGCGAGCGACCGTTGCCTGCAGCGCGATCAGCGGCACGGTCGCGATCACGTTCACGGCGAAGATCGTTGTCAGCAGCGCGTACTCGTCCGGTGGGAGAAACCGGGCGACCGAGAAGTGGAAGACGACGTTGAGAGCGTTCCCCGCGCCGGTGAAGACCATGACGATCGCGCCGGAGCGCACCAGGCCGCTTTTCGAGGGCTCCGGCGCCTGCGACTGCAGGACGGGCCCGACGGGTGCGCTCTCGGGGAGATGGCCTTCGATCTCCGAGGCGGTCTCGTCGCTAGGCCCCTCCTGAGACACGGGCGCGCAGGCTAGTCGAAGGCGAGGCGGCGATTACCCATTGCCGCGGTGCCCTGGGCGCACCGGCAAGCCGTGTCCGCGTGCAGGTGACTGGCGGCCCGGGTACCGGGGAACAGGGCTGTGCAGCCCGATCCGACTTTGGGGGCGCGACCGCGCCGGTTCGTGAACGATTTGCTTCATGCCGAAACGCATCGGCTCGGTGAGGTTGCCGAGCGATCTTGTCGCTGCCTGGGATCGGCTGGCGACGGAGCTTTCGCAGCCCTACGCGACGCCGGGCTGGCTCTCGAGCTGGGCTGCGGGCTGCGGCGAGTTCGACCGGGCACAGATCGGCGTTGTCTCGAAGGACGGCGCCGTGCAGGCAGTCCTGCCGCTGATTCGGCCGTCGGGGCGCGGCGAGCTGGGCAGGGTCGGCCCCCGGGTCTGGCGGTTGCTCGGCGCGGAGGTCTGCGGTCCGGTCCTGCCACTCGTCCGGCCCATGGACCCTGTGCTCGGGAGCGCTGCGGTGCGCCTGATCGCCGATTGGCTCTCACCCTCCCAGGGCCTGTTGATGCTGAGGACGAGACCCCCGGGCGGACGGGCGGACGGCTTCGGGGCCGTCCGTGATGGCAGGTGCCTGTTCCCGGCCACCCGCCCTGCGGAGTCCATGTACGTGGTTCGGTCAGCGCCGTCGGCGCCGTGGCCGGGCACCCTCTCCGGCAAGGCCGACGACAGCTGGGGCAGGTCCGTCGACGATTCGAGCGGGTCGGGGATCTCGAGGCGGCGACGAGCCAGGCGGCCCTCGACGAGGGCTTGGAGGCGTTTCTCGCGCTCCACTTCGACCGCTGGGAAACGGACGGGAGCGCACTGGACGAGCAGGCAACCGCGCGAAGCCTTCGGCTGGCATCGGCGCAGCTGGGGCCGGAACGGCTCCGTGTGTACACGGGGCGCGTCGGGGGGCGCATCGTCGCGGTTCAGATCTTCGTCCGCGCGGGTGCAAAGGCCGTCTACTGGAACGGCGGCTGGGATCGCGAGCTCGCCGACGCCCGGCCGGGGGCCGCGGTCCTCCACCGGGGAATCGAACGGGAGATCGCTGATGGTGCGACGACGGTCGAGCTGGGGCCTGGGTCACACGAGTACAAACGGCGGATCAGCACCGAAGCGGTCGACCTCGAGACCGCGGTTCTCACGCTCGAAGCCGCCGCGCGGGCTCCCCGCAATCGCCCTGCTCGGGTGCGCCGCCACGGGACAGGTCCTCACCCGCATGCGGCCGCACCAGCGCCGGAAGACGCTTGCGACGGTCGACGGCGATGGCGCGGAAGGCGGCGGCTAGGATTGCCCCGATGAGCTCCGACGCCGCGCGACCGCGTCTGCGCATCGCCCTCCTCAACAATTGGCTCGGCATGGGTGGGGTCGAGAAAGGCTTGGTAAATCACGCCACCGCGTTCGACCGCAAGCGCTTCGACGTTCGCGTCGTGATCGTTCGCGGGGACGGGCCTCGGCGGGCGGAGCTGGAACAGGCCGGCATTCCCGTTGACGTGGCTAACGACGATCCGGTGGCACTCGAGGCGGCATTGCGGGGTGTCGATATCGCCCACGTGTTCCGCACCGGACTCACCGAGCCGGCCGTGCCTGCTGCATGTCGCCGGGCCGGGGTGCCACACCTGATCGAGACGAACGTCTTCGGGCGCATCGATGCCTCATCGGACGAGCGCCAGTTCGATTGCCACCTGTTCGTGGGCAAGATGTGTGCCTGGCGCTACCGGGAGCGCGTCGGCCCGGCCGGTCCGAGCTTCCATGACCGTCACCGGGTGCTGCATTGGCCGGTTGACATCCCGCGGCTGCGCCGCCTTGCCCCCGCACGAGCCGACGCGAAGGCCGCGTTGGGGCTTGATCCGGAGCGCCCCGTCGTCGGCCGGATCGGCCGTGACGACGATTCCAAGTGGCGACGCCTGCTGATCGACATGTTGCCGCGCCTGCTCGAGCTTGCGCCGGAGACACAGGTGCTGATCGTCGGCGCAACACCGGAGAAGCGCCGGCGCCTACGACGGCTCGGTCTCACCGATCGTGTGGTCTTCGCGGACACGACCGTCGATGAGGTCGAGGTCGTGCAGCGTTTCTGCGCGTGCGACGTCTTCGTGACGGCGGCCGAGATCGGGGAGAGCTACTCCGTGGCCCTCAGCGAGGCGATGGCCCTCGGACTGCCCATCGTGACCTGCTCGACCCCGTGGGTCGACGACGGGCAGATCGAACAGGTGGACAACGGTTCGACGGGCTACGTCGCGGACCATCCTTCGGCCTTTGCGGAGGCTTGCGCCGAGCTTGTACGTAATCCGGCTCGGGCCAGGGCCTTCGGTGAGGCCGGCGCCGCGAAGGCGGAGAGGTTGATGGATCGAGTGATGCTCACGCGCCAGCTCGAGTCACTCTACGAGGGACTCGCGCGAGACGGGACGGCGCCTCGCGAGTGGATGCCCTCCCCGTCGGAGGTGGACGGGTTCGGTGCGGAATACGGGCGCCGCCTTCGCAGCCAGTACCGCCCCCTGACAGCAACCGAGCGTCGCCAGGTTCAACTCGCGCGCCGGGCCGAGCAGGCGCGCTGGGCCTGGCGGGCCACACGCAGGCTGAACGCGGGCAACGTCGGGTTCGTCGCGGCGACAGCGCGGGCGCGCGTACGGCGCCTAGTGCGGCGCGGCGCCTGACTCGATCGCCCGGAGCGCATCGGCGAGAGTCGTGCGCGGGGCACCCCGGCGGCGCTCGGCGGCCAGGGTCGACCAGAGGGCGTAGAGGCTTGGCTCCAACGGCTCCCGCGGCGGCCGGTCGGTGAGCGCGTCCCGCACCCCGCGGGCCACCGCGAGCGGATGTCTGCGCACGGCGCAGCGACCCAGGGCGACGGCGCTGAGGCGCGCGAGCTCCGTTGGGAGGGCCGACCTGGGCACGTGGGTCGAGGGCGTTGCGCCACTCGCTCCTGGTCGCGTGGAACGCCGCCGCGCCGCTCGAGCGTCGGTTGGAGACGTGGTGGATGGCCAGGTCGCCGTCGCTCAACGCCACGACCCAGCCGCGCGCGAGCCAGCGGGCGCAGATGTCGGGTTCCTCGCCCGAGTGCACGAGCGCCTCGTCGTAGCCGCCGACGGCGAGGAACGACTCGCGCCGCAGCGCCGCACAGCAGCCCAGGTAGTAATCGGTGAGGACGATCCCCGGGACCGGCGGCGCTCGATGGAGCAGCACGGTCGGCCGCGGGGCGTCGAAGAACGGGATGCCGACGGCGGCGACGTGCGGATCATCGAACCGCCCGAGCACCTGCGCGACGGTCCGGGGCGAACACAGCTCCGCATCGTCGTCGAGGGAGATGAGGATCGGCGAGCGCGCGGCTTCGGCCATCGCGTTTCGGTGTACGAGCGAGCCGCGTGCGCTTTCCGATTGCCACAACCGCACGGTCGGAAAGTCGGCCGAGATCGCTTTCGCCGTCCCGTCCTCGGAGGCGTCATCGGTGAGAAGGACCTCGACGTCCGCCGGTCTGCGAGAGAGCGGAAGCGACCGCACGGCCTACTTCGCGGCGGCGATTGCGGGTAGCGATGATCACGCTCGCGTCGGGCATCGACCCAGCGTATCCGCGTCTCAGCGCAGCGCGTACAGCGACCCGCGGCGCCTGGGAACGGTCGTGAGTAGCGCTCCGCTCCGCTCCGCGGAGCGGAGGAGACGAGCGGACGCGGGGAACGTGCGACTGCGGCGTTGCGCCGCGACGAGAAGATGGGTGGCGTCCCGAAGGCTGCCCGCCGCCAGGTCCTGGACCGATGCCGGCAGCCTCGCTCAGCCCCCAGGTGGAGATCAGCACCCCGGGCGCCGTTGCCCCGGCGCGGGCATATGCCGAGGGCGTCATCAGGTTGATGCAGCCGGCCCGGGGCTTCTGCTCCCGGCCCGGGGACATGGACCGCCTCCGCTCCGACGACCGTCGCGAGCCATGTCCACTGCATCGCCGCGACCGCCGGCATGTCGACGATGATGTGCGTCGGCGGCTCGATCCCTCCACGGCGGAGCATGCGCGCGAGCTGACCGTAGCCGCCGCCCCACTCGACCACGTATCCGAGCGAGAACGGGTCGGCACCCGTGGCTTTCCAGAAGCGGGTCAGGTGCGCGAGGTGGTGGATCGCCGTGGGGGATGTCCACCTCGCGAGCACTGCCGGTGTAGGACAGCCGGCGGGATCCTCCTGCAGCAGCGCGTGCAGGCGGTCGGCAGGGTACGCGGTGCGCAGGAGCCGCAGCTCCACAGCCTGGCGCCGCCATCCCCGCGCGAGCATCGTCGCCTGCAGCAACGGCTTGCGCAACAGGTCCCAGGGCAGGCCGGAGCGGACAGCCTCCGCCAGCTCCTGCTCGGCGTCGCGCCACAGGTCAGTGGCCGCGTGGCTCTCGTTCTGCTCCTCCATCAAGGCGAGCACGGCAGGCGCCTCAGCCGCGTGCCGCTGCCAGTCGCCCCGCTGCTCGGGTGAGCGCCTGGCCAGCTCCCGGGCCGCACGCGGGGCGAGGAGGCGGGCGACGCGGTCGTCGCCTCGACGGATGAGGCGGAGGACGGGGCCCGCCGCACTCACCGGCCGATGAGGACGCGGAGCCGTGCGCGCGCGTAGGCGAGCACGGTGATGGCGCTCAGCAGCGGGTAGAGGGCCCAGGCGGGGTCGCGGCGACGCGCGAAGCCGCGAAGGGCGAGAGCTGCAGGGCCGAGGAGCGAGGCGGAGAAGCGCGACCTGCGCGAGCGCCCGCGCCGTTCCGGGTCGGTAGCCACGCCGTTGGTGGGGCACCCCGGTCGCCCAGCGCTGTGCGCGGCGCGCGGCCTTGGCCCGATAGGTGCTCAGATCCGCGGCGTAGTGGTGCACGATCCCCTGGCGCACCCGCGCGAAGCGGTACCTCTGCTCCGCGAGGTCTCCGACGCAATCGGAGTGCACGAAGTCGGGCTCGAAGCGGGTCCCCAGAAGCGCCTCACGCCGAACCAGAAAGCCGTTGGACCCCATGGGTGGCGGCCTGCTGCTGTCGATCCGCACGACGATCGCGTCGCGGTGCTCCTCGATGTCCAGAATCGGCATCCCGGTCCACCGGCCGAGGTGCCACGCCCATCGGTCGCTCCAGCCGAGCTCGACCGCGAGCGGATCGCTGCCCCCCATGAGCGCACACAGGCGCACGATCGGAGGATCCTGGCGACGCCACTCGTGGAAGAGGGAATCCGCCGCGACGATGTCGTCGCCGAGTTGCAGCGCCGTGACGGACCGTGAGAGCCAGTCCGCGGTGGGTAGCTCGTCGTCGGCGTCGAACAGGAGAACCAGCTCCTCCGCCGCTGCGTGCAGGCCGATCGCGCGCGCGACCTCTTCGCGGCGGTGTGGATTGTGGAGCACCTCGGCGCCCCGGGATCTGGCGATCGCGCGGGTCTCGTCGGCGGAGTCGCCATCGATCACGAGCAGGCGCAGCTCTCCGTCGTAGTTCTGGCGTGCGAGGGAGTCGAGCGCCCGGGCCAGCGTGGAGGCCGAGTTCCTGGTGGGTACGATCACGCACACGCTGGGCGCGGCGCCCTCGCTCACTTGGCTCGATCCTCCGGCAACGGAAACCCTGCGAGGGAGAGCGCGAAGCCGACGCCATAGGCGAGATGTGTGGCGATGATGCCGAGGCTGATCCGCCACCAGCGCCCGGGTCGACGATCGCGGCCGGCGATCGCGCACACCGCCAGATAGAACGCTGCACCCGCGTTCCACAACGGCCGCAGCGCCGCGGGGAGTAGCGGCCGGGACACGATTCCGGCTGTGAGCAGCGTGGGTGCGAAGTAGGCGGGCCGGCGCGAGTTGATGCCGCCTGCGCGGGCGAAGGCCCCACGGCGCCGAGACCATCGGTACAGCTGACGCAGGTGGCCGCGCCAAAGGGGCCGCCGGGAGTGCAGCACGACGAGGTCGGGGATGTAGCGGATCCGCAGGCCGCGTTTGAGCAGCCGCTCGCAGACGACGGTGTCCTCACCGAAGGCCCAGGGCGTGTCGAAGCGGATCGCCTCCGCGTCCGTGCGGCGCATGATCATGTTCACCGAGGGCGCGTCGTCCACATCCCGCGCAGAGACCTGGGCATAGCGCCAGCGCTGCGGGCCCGTGACGAGAGGCGAGGCGAATATGCGGAACGAGAGCTCGCCGAGCTCGGGCTCGTCGGGCGGCGTCAGCGTGGGGCCGGCGACGGCACCGATCGAGGGATCGGCTTCGAGGACGGCGATCGCGGCGTCGGGCCAGCCCTCCGCCGGTAGCGCGTCGTCATCGATCAGAGCGACGTGGGGCGCGCTGGCGCGCTCCAGTCCGATCTGGCGTTTCCGGGAGGTGTTGGCGGCTCCCGAGGGGATGCACACGATCCGCGGATCGAGATCCGCTGGGCAGGAGTCGGGGACGAGGACGACTTCGACGCCGTCGAATGCCAGCAGCGCATCGATGCAGCGGCGCGCGTAGGTGGATACCTCGATCACCGGGATGACGGCGGAGATGCGGGGGCCAGACGACATGCGCGGCGCCAGCCTACGCGCCTCTACGGCGGGCGACGGACTGCCCGCGGGGAACGGGGGCGGGCGGCCCCGTGACGCTGTGCCCGAGTACCGCAGCGCCCCCGTTCCGAGTCACCGGGTCCCGCCTCCGGTCCCGGGGCGTGAATCACAACGCCCGCCGAGCAGCACCGCCGCGTAGGCACGGCTCATCTCGACTCTGTCCGGATTGCGGTCGCTGGCCTCCCGCGCGGCGCTCGCCATCTTCCGGCGGAGCGCGGGCTTGCCGGCTATTGCAGCCAGTGCGAGACCGAGCGCCTCGACATCGTTGGCGGGTACCAGCAATCCCGCCTCTGCCATGGAGCGCGATCTCCGGCGACCCGCCGACCGCCGTGGCGACGAGCGGGAGACCGGCGGTCTGCGCCTCGAGCAGGAACAGGGACTGCGCTTCGACCGCACTGGACGAGCATGCAACGTCGGCCGCCCCGAGCAAATCGCCGACGTCCTCTCGCTGTCCCAGCAACCGGACGGCCTGCGGGTCGGCAACCGCGGCGACGGCCTCGCGCTCGGGTCCGTCACCGGCCACGAGGCCGACGACGTCGGCGCCGCACCCGCGGGCGTGGGCGACCGCGCGACAGAAGAGGTCCACCCGCTTCTCGCGGCGCAGGTTCGACGCGCAGAGAACCGCCGTGGTGTCGCCGTCAAGGCCGAGCTCGGAGCGGACGGCATCACGGGGACGCCGAGGCGTCACGCGGCGGTCGTCAATCGCGTTGGGGATGACGTGGATACGCTCCCGTCGATAGCCGCGCGATACGAGGTCATCGACCTGGTCCTCGGTCACCGCGATCACCCCGGCCGCGCCGGGTGTGAGCAGGCGCTGGACCCGGCGCTCTCTCCTGGGCAGCTCGAGCCCGACCCCGCGATGGTCGTTGACGAAGTGCGGAATCCCGCGGAGCCGAGCGGCAACTCGCCCGATGCACTGAGGGAGAGTTCCGAAGCTCAGGACGACGTCCGCCGGGACGCCAAGGGCGAGGGCGAGGGCGTGGGGGCCGTGACGGAGATCGAGCGGTCCCGCCATCCCGGCGGCCGCGACCGAGATGCCCTGACGGCGGAGCTGGGGCGCGTAGCGGCCCTCGACTTCCGCGCAAACCACCCACGGTCTCAGTCCGTGCTGGATGAGGTCGGGCAACAGCGTCACCCAGTGACGCTCGGCGCCGCCTAGGTCGAGCGTGGGGGCGACGCAGAGAACCGTAACCGGATCGGATCGTGGTGCCTTTCCGTCCACGGAAGAGCTAAGGATAGTGCCGTGGCTTCGGCGACACGGACTCTGGAGCGCGCCCTCCCGTACGCGCGACGACTTGCTGCACGCCCTTTCCGGCGTGCTCTGGTGCTCTGCTATCACCGCATCGCCCCCGTCGACGGGGATCCGCAGGGTCTGGCCGTCGATCCGCAACGCTTCGCTGGCCACCTCGAGGTGCTGAGTGCCGAGGGCTATCAAGTCATCGACCTCGCGGAGCTCGCGTCGGCGGTGGCACGCGGGTCCGCTCCGCGGAACGCCGTGGTCATCACCTTCGACGACGGATACGCCAACAACCTGCACAGCGCGGCGCCGCTGCTGGAGCATCGCGAGATGCCCGCGACTTTCTTCGTGGCCACGGAATGGATCGCGACCGGCAGCGCGACGTGGTGGGACGAGCTGCATTTCCACCTGGCCGCAGGCGGCGAAGATGCGCTCCGGCTCGCGAGCGGCACGTGGCCGATGCGGAGCGCGTCCGAGCGCGAGACCGCCTACGCGGACCTGCTGCGGGTTCTCTCGCGGCTCCCGTCGGTCGCGCGGGAGCACGAACTCGGGGGCCTTCGTGCGTGGTCGGGCCTGGACGCCACGCCGGGCCCCGAGCGGCGCCCACTCACCCCCGCCGAGCTCACGGAGCTGGCGGGTCTGGCGCACGTCCGGATCGGCAGCCACACGCGAGCCCATCCCCGGCTGCTCACTCTGTCAGTGGCCGATCAGCGTCGCGAGATCCAGGGTGGGGTTGACGATCTTGCCACCGCCCTGGGTAGCTGCCCGCGCCTGTTCGCCTATCCGTTCGGCGCCCGCGGCCGGGACTATGGCCGGACGACCGTCGAGCTCGTGGCGGCCGCCGGGTTTGACGCGGCGGTCACGACCGATCCCGGGCCGGTGAGCAGGCTGAGCCCGATCCACGAGATGCAACGCATCGTCATCGGGAACCTGAGCGCGGAAGAGTTCGCGGCGCGGCTCCGGCGCGCGTTCACTCTGTGAGCTCCGGCGTGCGCTCCGCCATCCGGTAGCGGCGGCAGAATCGGAAACCGTGTCACGTGTCTTCGTCATCACCGGGCCGTCGGGGGTCGGCAAGGGCACGCTGATCCGTGAGCTCTGCGCGCGTATTCCGGGGCTCGAGCTCTCGATCTCGGCGACGACGAGGGCGCCGCGGGTGGGGGAGGAGGATGGCGTCGACTACCACTTCCTCGACCGGGCCGAGTTCGACCGCCGGGTCGAAGCGGGCGACTTCCTCGAGTGGGCCGAGTACTCGGGCAACCGCTACGGGACGCTGCGCTCGGAGGTCGAGCGGCGGACCGAGCGGGGCGCGCCGGTCGTCCTCGAGATCGAGGTCCAGGGCGCCCGGCAGGTGCGTGAGACGATGCCCGAGGCGGTTCGGATATTCATCGAGCCGCCGAGCGCCGATCGATCCTGCGCGAGCGCCTCATCGGCCGCGGGCACCGACGACCCCGACGTGATCGAGCGGCGGCTCGAGGAGGCGCGCGAAGGAGCTGCGCGCAAAGGACGAGTTCTCCCACCGCGTGACCAACGACGTGCTCGACCGCGCGGCCAGCGAGCTGGCAGGAATCGTGCTCTCGGCGCTCGACCCGTAGCCGTCGCCGCCCCGAACCCCTAACATGCCCGTCTGATGGTCAAGCCAAGAGTCGACAAGCTCATGAACCGGACCGATTCGCACTACGCGGCGGTAATCGTCGCGGCGAAGCGCGCCCGCCAGCTCAACAGCTACTACCGCGCGCTCGGCGAGGGCACCTACGAGGAGCACACGCCGCCGATGGTCGAGACCGACACGGGCAACTACCTGACGATCGCTCTCGAGGAACTCGCGCAGGGCAAGATCAAGTACGAGTACCGGCACTAGCCGGCTCGGCTGACCCCCGTGAGGAGGGGGAGATGGCGCGGATTTTGTTGGGAGTCAGCGGCGGAATCGCCGCCTACAAGGCGATCGAGATCGCCCGCCTCGCGACGCGTGCGGGGCACGGCGTACGTGTTCTGATGACGCCTACGGCGACGAACTTCGTGGGCCCCGCGACCTTTGAGGGCATCGTCGGCGCTCCAGTGCTGATCGATGAGTTCGACCGTGATCCCGCCCGCGGCGCCTTTCCCGGCGACCCGGCGCCCGAGCACGACCCGATCTCCCATCTCGAGCTCGTCTCGAACGCCGACGCCTTCCTCGTCGCTCCCGCTTCGGCAAACACGATCGCGAAGCTCGCCGCAGGGATCTGCGACTCGATGCTGGCTACGAGCTTCCTCGCCTGCACGGCGCCGCGGCTCGTTGCCCCGGCGATGAACGACCGCATGTACATGGCCGACGCGACGCAGGCCAACCTGGCGACGCTGCGCGAGCGCGGCGTCGCCGTGATCGAGCCCGACACCGGCCCGCTGGCATCACGGGGCGAGTTCGGCACCGGCCGGCTGCCGGCGCCCGAGCGCCTGCTCGCCGAGCTCGAGGCGACGCTCCCCGGCCCGTCCGGCCCCTGGGACGGGCTTCGCGTGCTGATCACCGCCGGCGGCACGCGCGAGGCGATCGACCCCGTGCGCTTCATCGGCAACCGATCGAGCGGGCGGATGGGCGTCGCCCTCGCCGCCGCCGCGGCCCGGCGCGGGGCCGACGTGATCTTGATCGCCGCCAACGTCTCGCTGCCGACACCCCCGGGCGTCGAGCGCATCGACGTGACCAGTGCCGGCGAGCTCGCTGCCGCCTGCTCCGCTGCGTTCGACTCCTGCCACGTCCTGCTGATGGCTGCCGCCGTCGCCGACTTCCGCCCGGCTGAAGCCGCGGAGGGAAAGATCGTGCGCGAAGGCTCGGGTGGCATGGAGCTTCACCTCGAGGCGACCGAGGACGTGCTCGCCTCGCTGGCCGGCCGCCGCCGGCCGGGCCAGACGCTCGTTGGCTTCGCCGCCGAGCACGGCGGTGAGTTCGTCGAGCGCGCCCGCGGCAAGCTCGAGCGCAAGGGCCTCGACGCGATCGTCGTCAACGATGTCTCCGACCCGGCGATCGGCTTCGAGTCGGCGGAGAACGCTGTGACGATCGTCGAGCCTGAGGAGCGGCGCGAGGTCGGCCGGGCGGGCAAGGACGAGATCGCCGACGCGATCCTCGACCGGATCGGCGAGCTGCGGGAGACGGCGAACGCCTGAGTGCGGCCGGCGGGAGTCTCCCGTCCGCGTTTGCAGTGAGGGAGGCTGGCCGAAAAGGCTCGCCCAGTGCGAGTGGTCACGTTGGTTCGGAATGGTGGGTCCAACGTGACCCGCGGCGCCGCTGGTCACGAAACGTCCTTGACAAGGATGGAACGTGACCAACGGCCTCAAACCAAGCCTTCCGCCCGCCTCCCCTCGTTGCAACCGCCGGGGTGGGGCTGCGGCCCTTTTTGCCGCTGGACAGCCTCCCTAGACTCGATTGCATGAGCGACGAGAACACCTACGAGCTGTACCGAAAGGGAATGAGCCTGCTCGAGTCGGGCGATTACGCGGCGGCTACCGTGCCGCTGGGCAAGGTTGCTGCGCGCGAGCCCGAGAAGACGTCCGTCCGCGAGGCGCTTGGCCGGGCGCTGTTTCGGGCGCATCGCTACGACGAGGCGGCGGGCGAGTTCGAGGCGGTTGTCGAGCGGTATCCGGTCGACGACTACGCGCACTTCTGCCTCGGTCGCTCGCTGACACTCTGCGGTAATGCCGATCGTGCCCGCCGGCACCTCGCAATCGCCGCGAACCTGCGTCCCGACCGCCGCGACTACCGGATCTTTCGCGAGCGGCTCGCGGGCTCGTAGTCCGCGCGCCGCGTCGTGCGAGCGCTCGTTCAGAGGGTGAGCTCGGCTTCCGTCACGGTGGCGGGCGAGCGCGTCGCGGCGATCGGGCCGGGATTGCTCGTCCTACTTGGCGTCGCGGCCGGCGACACGCCCGAGCAGGCGGATCGGATCGCGGCCAAGATCCGGGCGTTGCGCGTCTTCGACGACGCCGACGGCAGGCCGAACGAGCCGCTTGGCGAGCGCCGGGTGCTCTGCGTCTCGCAGTTCACGCTGTATGGGGATACGCGTAAGGGCAACCGGCCGAGCTTCGTCGCCGCCGCCCGGCCGGAGGAAGCGGAGCCCTTGTACGAGCGGGTTTGCGAGGCGCTCGGGGCGGAGAGGGGCGTCTTCGGGGCCCACATGGACGTCGATCTCACCAACGACGGCCCCTACACGCTGATGCTCGAGGTGTAGTCAGCCATTGGGCGTGCGGCGCTGTTGAAGCCTGCCTGCGGGCGTGTCTATACTCAGCGTTCACCTTTGCAGCCGATCTGTCGCGAGAGGTGGGCCGCCGGCCCGCCTTTTTTATCGCCTCCGACCGGATGCGGAGGAGGAATCAGATTGGACGCACCACAGAAGACAATCGAGCAGCGCCTCGCCGCGCTTGACGGCGATATCGAGGTGATCGCGGTCGAGCGATTCGGCCCCGAGGGCCTGCGGATCTTCATCGACCACCCCAACGGGGTGGACCTCGGCCTGTGCGAGCGCGCTACCCATCAACTTCGCGACCTGAGCGCCGACTGGGCGCTCGAGGTCTCCTCGCCCGGGCTCGACAGACCGTTGACCAAGCCCGAGCACTACGAGCGCTTCATCGGCTCCCGCGTACGCGTGCGGACGAACGAGCAGCTCGAGGGTCGCAAGAGCTTCACCGGAGTGATCACCACGGCGTCGCCGGAAACGGTCAGCGTCGAGGATGAGGCCGGGGTGCACGAGATCCCGCTCAGCGCGGTGCACCGATCGAACCTAGTTCCCGAGCTTTCGGAGGTAAATCAGTGAGTCGTGAGATCGTCGACGCGATCAAGGTCCTCGAGCAGGAGAAGGGCCTCGATGCCGAGACGCTTATGGCGGCGCTCGAGGATGCGCTGCTCTCGGCCTACAAGAAGACGCCCGGCGCCGCCAAGTACGCGCGCGTCGACCTCGACCGTGAGACCGCGGACTTCCGCGTCTTCGAGCTGATCCTGCCCGCGGAGCTCGAGGAGAAGCTGCTCGCCCAGGTCGTCGAAGAGCAGGAGCCGAAGGTGAACCCGGAGACGGGTGAGCTCGAGGAGCCCGAGGACCCGGAGCTCGATCCGGAGATGCTCGCGCCCTACGCGGACCAGATCACGAGCCGCGACGTGACCCCCGACGACTTCGGCCGGATTGCCGCGCAGACCGCCAAGCAGGTCGTCCTGCAGCGAATCCGCGAGGCCGAGCGGATGATGATGTTCGAGGAGTTCCAGGACCGCGTCGGCGAGCTGATCACCGGGATCATCCAGCAGTCCGACAACCGCTACACGCTGGTCCAGCTACGCGACCGCGTCGAGGCGCTGCTGCCGCGCTCCGAGCAGGTCTACAGCGAGCGCTACGACCACGGCGCCCGGATCAAGGCCGTGATCACCGACGTCTCGGCCGAGGGCAAGGGCCCGAGCGTCGTCGTCTCGCGCAAGAGCCCTGAGCTGATCAAGAAGCTGTTCGCGCTCGAGGTCCCGGAGATCGCCGACGGGCTCGTCGAGGTCGTGGGCGTCGCCCGCGAGCCCGGCTTCCGCTCGAAGATCGCCGTCATCTCACATGCCGACGGGGTGGACCCGGTCGGCGCTTGCGTCGGCCCGCGCGGCTCGCGCGTACGCATGGTCGTTTCCGAGCTGCGCGGCGAGAAGATCGACATCATTCCCTACAACGAGGAGCCCGCCCGCTTCGTCGCCAAGGCACTCAGCCCGGCTCGCGTGCGCGAGGTACTCGTCGACGACGACGACCGGCAGGCCACGGTGATCGTGCCCGACGACCAGCTCTCGCTGGCGATCGGCCGCGAAGGCCAGAACGCCCGCCTCGCCGCCAAGCTCACCGGTTGGCGCGTCGACATCGTCGGCGAGTCCGAGTTCGCCGAGCGCGGCGACGAGGAAGGCTTCGAGGAGGAGGGCGAGGAGGCCGCCGACGGCCGCTGTGCCGCCGTTCTCTCCGCCGGTCGCCGCTGCCCGAACGCGTCGCTCGCCGGCTCGCGGTTCTGCGGGCTGCCCCAGCACCAGGCGCTCGTCCGCTTCGAGACCAACCAGGTCACCGTGCTGAGCTCGCTCAGCGACGACGACGTCTCGGTCCTCGCCGACCCCGAGTCCGGCGATGACGAGGTGGACGCGATCGTCAGCCGCGCCGAGGCCG
Source organism: uncultured Solirubrobacterales bacterium (assembly GCA_963774395.1). Lineage (GTDB taxonomy): Bacteria > Actinomycetota > Thermoleophilia > Solirubrobacterales > 70-9 > CAXMST01. The sequence goes on from CAVZET010000006.1 coordinate 89,837, forward strand.
CCTTCGCCGAGGCGGAAGAGGAGGCCGGAGAGGCCGCCGAGGAGCAGGCCGCCGAGGAGTCCGCGGAGAGCGAGGAGCTCGCCGCCGACGAGGTGCCGGCCGATGAGGAGCTCTCCGAGGAGCCCGAGGCCGTCGAGGAGGCGACCGAGGTCGAGCCCGAGGCGGTCGCTGAGGCGCAGGCCGAAGAGGCTGCCGAAAGCGGCCCCGTCGTCGAGGCGGATCCCGAGCCCGAGGTCGTCCCTGAGGCAACCGAGGAGGAGGGCGAGGCAGCGATCGCCGAGGCCGATCCCGAGGCACCGAGGAGCATCCTCGGGCGAGGAGGACGCCCCGAACGTCGAGGAGGGCGGCGTCGCGCCGGAGGCCGGCGAGGGCTCAGCCCCCGAGACCGAGCAGGCGGAGGCTTAGGACTGGATGGCGAAGCAGCGCGTCCACGAGATCGCCAAGACGCTTGGGCTCGATTCCAAGCAGGTCGTTTCTGCCCTGAAGTCGGCCGGGGTCGATGTCAAGACGGCTTCCTCCTCGGTTGAGCAGCAGGTGGCACTGAAGGCGCTTGCCGAGTCCGGCGCGCTGCCGAAGAAGCCCGCGGCGGCTGCAGCTGACGGCAACGGCGGCGATGCCAAGTCGGCCAAGCCCGCGCAGAAGCCCCAGCGACCCGCCGCGCCTGGCGCTGCCAGCGCCGGCTCGTCTTCGGGTGCCGCCGGCAAGAAGCGTCGCCGCGTCGTCATCGACTCGCAGGCTGCCCGCCGCGATCAGATGGGCGGCCCGCCCCCGCAGCGCCCGCCGCGTCGCCGCGGTCGTCGCCGTCGCCCCGTATTCGAGGAGCCGGCGCCCAAGTCGGAGTCGACGGAGCCCCAGGAGGAGCAGTCGCTGCGGATCAACTCCGGCGCGACCGTTCGTGAGGTCGCCGAGACCTTCGGCGTCTCGTCGGCCGACGTGATCAAGACCCTGATGCAGCTCGGCGAGATGGCGACGCTGACGCAGACGCTTCCGGACGAGACGGTTGTCGTGCTCGCCGAGAAGCTCGACCGCAAGGTCGACATCGTCCACGCGGAGGACGAGGTTGCCGACGAGCCCACCTACGACGACGAAGAGGCCGATCTCGTCGATCGCCCGCCGGTCGTCACCGTGATGGGCCACGTCGACCACGGCAAGACCTCGCTGCTCGACGCGATCCGCTCGACCGAGGTCGCCGCGGGCGAGGCGGGCGGCATCACCCAGCACATCGGCGCCTACCAGGTGCACCACGACGGCCACACGATCACCTTCCTGGACACGCCGGGCCACGAGGCGTTCACCGCGATGCGCGCGCGTGGAGCCAAGGTCACCGACGTCGCGATCATCGTCGTGGCCGCCGACGACGGCGTGATGCCGCAGACGGTCGAGGCCATCGACCACGCGAAGGCTGCCGGCGTGCCGGTGATGATCGCCGTCAACAAGATCGACAAGGAGGGTGCGCAGCCCGACAAGGTTCGCGGCGAGCTCGCCTCAATGGGCCTGAACCCCGAGGACTGGGGCGGCGAGACCGTCTACTCGGACGTCTCGGCGAAGACGCACGAGGGCCTCGATGACCTGCTCAACATGGTCATGCTGGTCACCGAGCTCGAGGAGCTCAAGGCCAATCCCGACGCCGAGGCGTCCGGGATCGTGATCGAGTCGCATCTCGACGCCGGGCGTGGGCCCGTCGTCACGGTGCTCGTACAGCGCGGCACGCTCCGCGTCGGCGACTCGCTCGTCGCCGGCTCGCAATGGGGCCGGGTGCGGGCGATGCACGACTACAACGGCAACCGCGTCGAGGAGGCCAAACCGGGCGATCCGGTCGAGGTGCTCGGCTTCGACGGCGTCTGCGAGGCCGGCGAACGCGCCCAGGTCGTCGAAAACGATCGCCGGGCCCGCCAGCTCGCAGCCGAGCGCGCGAACCGCCTCAAGACCGAGGCCCTGGCCCGCCGCTCGGCGCGTCGCGTGACGCTCGAGGAGGTCTTCGCGAAGGCCAACGCCGGCGAGATCAAGCAGCTCAACCTGCTGCTCAAGGCGGATGTCTCAGGCTCGCTGGGAGCGCTCCAGGACGAGATCGCGAAGCTGCCTCAGGACCAGGTCGCGATCGACGTGATCCGCGCCGCGCCCGGCGGCATCAACGAGTCCGACGTGATGCTGGCCGCGGCCTCCGACGCAATCATCATCGGCTTCAACGTCAGGCCGCTCGCCGACGCGCGTCGCGCGGCGGAGACCGAGGGCGTCGAGATCCGCACCTACTCGGTCATCTACAAGATCACCGAGGAGCTGCGTGCCGCGATGGAGGGCATGCTCGAGCCGGAGGAGGTCGAGGAGACGATCGGCGAACTCGAGGTGCTCGAGCTGTTCAAGGCGTCGCGCGTCGGCACGATCGCCGGCTCGCGCGTCAACGAGGGCCGCATCGCCCGCGACGCCGACGTCCGCCTCGTTCGCGACGGCACCGTGATCTGGACCGGCAAGGTCGGATCCCTGCGACGCTTCAAGGACGACGTGCAGTGAGGTCGAGAACGGCCAGGAGTGCGGCGTCGTGCTCGACGGCTTCGCCGACGTCAAGGTCGGCGACATCCTCGAGGTCTTCCAGACCAAGCAGGTCGAGAAGACGCTCGACTGAGGCGGCCGTGTACGTCCGCGACGCGGTGCCGAGCGACGGCGAGCGGGCGATGGAGATCCTCGCCCGGGTCGCTGAGGAGGGCCTGATCGCGACTGAGCCACCGGTCGACGTCGCGGCGCGCGCGGAGCGCTTCCGCGAGGGCCTGACGGCAGGCTCCACGCACTCGTGGGTGCTCTGCGACGACGATGATGAGATCGTCGGCCTGCTCGGCCTGCACGAGACGAAGATCGCGGGCGTGCTCGGGCTCGGGGTTTCGATCGGCGCAGCTCATCGCGGCGCCGGCGGCGGCCGGATGCTGGTCGAGCGGGCGCTGCGCTGGGCGCGGGAAGAGTCTGAGGCGCACAAGATCGAGCTCGAGGTCTGGCCCGAGAACGAGAGGGCGATCGCCCTCTACGAGAGGCTTCGGCTTCGAGCACGAGGGCCTCCGCCGCAATCACTACCGCCGCCGCGACGGCAGCCTGCGCTCCGCCGAGCTGATGGCGATCGCCGTCGGCGATTGAGCGTGAGCGCGCCGGAGCCCGCATTCGTTTGCGTGATCGAGGCCCGGCTGCTGGTCGAGGCCTCCGACAGCCTCAAGTCGAAGCGCAAGGTCGTGCGCTCGCTCAAGGATGCCGTCCGCGCCCGCTTCGGTGCCGCCGTCGCCGAGGTCGGTGGTCATGACACGTGGCAGCGCGCGACGCTGTTGATCGCGCTCACCGGCGGCGAGGAGGTGGCCGGACGGGCGGCCGAGGTCGAGCGCTTCATCGCCGCCAGGGTCGGCGACGGGGTGGTCTTCGACCGCCACCTGCGCAGCCTCGAGGACCTGCGCGACTGAGGGGTACCGGCCGCCCGGCGCGCTCCGGGGGTTCCTCTACGCTTTCCGCAAGGGGGTGGCCCTGCCGTGTCGTTCAGGGAAGTAAGCCGAATAGGTGTAAATCTGCTCTTCCTGCGGCCCGACAGGGGAGGCAGGGAGATGGCCAGCCGCCAGCTGCTCGGCGCGATGAGCCAGCTCAATCCCGAGCTTGAGCTGCGTGTCTATGCAGGACCCGAAGGCCGTCGCCGAGCTTCGGAGGAGCGAGCCATGGGCCGGTGGCGTAACGATGCGGTCGGCACCGGTTCCGCTCGGCACAGTGCCCGTCCGCATCGGCACCGAGCTCACCTGGTTGCCGAACCAGGCGCGCCGCGACGGCGTGCAGCTACTTCACAGTCTCGGCAACACGGCGCCTGCCCGGACGACTGTCCCCTCGGTACTGACGATCCACGACCTCCACTATCACCGCTTTCCCAAGATTCAGGACCGTCAGACGCGGGTCGGCTTGCAGATCCTCGTGCGCACAGCGGCGCGGCGCTCGAAGCGCATCATCTGCCCCTCGGAGGCAACGAAAGAGGACGCCGTCGAGATCCTCGGGATCGATCCTGAGCGCGTCCACGTCGTTCCCCATGGGCCGGGCCGGCCGGAGATAGCGCCGCTCGCCGAGGACGAGTTGCGCGCTCGCTACGCGCTCGGCGACGCGCCGCTGATCTTCTGCCCGGCGGTCGGCTTCGTCTACAAGAACATCGGCCGCCTGCTCGAGGCTTTCGCGCTCGTCGCCGCGGACACGGACGCGATCCTCGTCCAGTCGGGCTGGCCCGCCCGCGAGGGCGATGCGCTCCGCAGGCGCGCCAGTCGAGCTCGGGATCAGCGACCGGGTTCGCTTCGTCGGCTGGGTCGACGAGGCCACCGTCGAGGGCCTCTACGCGGCCGCCCGGATGCTCGTCACGCCGAGCATCGCCGAGGGCTTCGGGCTGCCGGTGCTCGAGGCAATGCGACGCGATCTGCCCGTCGCCTGCTCGGGGATCTCGGCTCTCGCCGAGGTCGCCGGGGACGCGGCCGAGATCTTCGACCCCTACGACGAGCGCGCGATCGCCGCGTCAATCGAGCGGCTGCTCGAGGATCGCGAACGGCGCGAGGAGCTCGTTGTGCGCGGTCGCCGTCAGGCCGAGAGCTTCAGCTGGCAGCGAGCCGCCCGGGAGACCCTCGACGTCTAGAGCTGGCGATCAACGACGAAGGCCCGGCCGGGATGTCAGCTCGCGTCCGCCGCTCCCGGGTCGAACCCGGAGACGACGCGCTCGCGACGAGTCAGATGGAATAGCTCGCCCGTCGCCACGAGGACGCCCGCTGCGATGGCCTGGACGATGATCAGGTCGGTCGGGCTCGAATGCAGCAGCAGCAGCAGCACGACCTGCAGGCCAACGAGCGAGGCGACGCTGAGCGCGTAGCGGATACCTCCGAGCGAGAGGAAGTGGAAGAGGTAGATCTGGACGGCCGCGTAGAGCACCATCACGAACGAGAGTGGCCCGAGCCACTGCGCGGCAGGTGCATACGCGGACCCGAAGGCGAGATTGATGATCGTGTCGCTGAAGATCCAGTAGATCGAGGCAGCTACGGTGCCGACGGCGAAGACGGTGCCCAGCCCGGCGAGCATGTGGGCCCGCTCCCGGCTCCGGTCACGGAGCTTGGCGACGCGCGGGAAGAGGACCGTCGTGATCCCGCTCGGGATCAACAGGATCGTCTTGGCCGCGACCGCCGCCGCGGCCCACTGGCCCGCGGTGGTCGCGTCGAAGGCGATTCGCGAGACGAGCACGTCGATGTTCGTGTGGACCGCGTACCCGCAGACCCCGATCGCCGTGCCCACCGTGTAGCGGCTGAGCAGGTTCATCGTCGGATCGGCGCCGAGTTCCTCCGATGCTCGAAGCATGGCCCGCAGCGGCGCGATCGCGACGACGATGCTCGCCGCGGTCGCGCCCGCAACGCCGAAGAGGACGGCCGAGGCGCCGAAGCCGAGCAGCCCGATCGCAATCCCCGTGAGCAGCTTGAGCAGCGCATAGATCGGCTGGACGAGGCTGAGCAGGCCGAAGCGTTCGGTGCCCTGGCAGGGCACCGAAGGCGATCGGCAGCGGCAGCGCCGCGGCCAGCGCGACCGCGGTTGCGCACGAACGGCAGCGGGCGCTCGAGGTCGAAGATCTGGATCAGCGGCCAGGCGGAGAGCAAGGCAACGGCGACGACGTAGATGATCCAGCGGCTCATCTGGCGGGCGGCCGCGCGCAGCGCCGCGCCGGCTGCCGGCAGGCCGCCGGTGATCGTGCGGGCGGCGACGGCTCGTGCCATCACCGTCTGCAGGCCCGAGAGCGGCACGGTGACCATGACGATCACGGCGAACATCGAGGCGAGCAGCGAGAACTCGTCCGGTTCGAGGATCCGCGCCATGGCGAACTGGAAGACGGCGTTGAGCCCGTTTGCGGCGAGCACCGCGATCGTCAGCAGGATGCCGCCGCGGATCAGGCCGCCGGCGCGCGAACCGGAGGAACCGATCGACTCGCCGACGAGCTCAGCGGTCGGGTCGGCGCCGATGTCCGCGCCGCCCGGACGTGGCTCGCCGGAGGCGCGGAGCGTCGACGGGCGGAGCTGAGGTTCTCGGCCGCTGCCTCCTCTGTTCACCCGGCATGGCCGCCGCAGTCTATGGGCGGGCCGCCCGGGGACAGCGTCGCTTCGCTCGTTCGAAGGACGAGTCAGGACAGCCCGGCCCGCCGGCGCAGGCGCCACATCTTCATCGCGTAGGGGCCGTCGAGGGCGCCCGACAGCAGATTCTCGGCGTGGCCGCTCACCGCGTCGCTCGGGTCGAACGCATCGCGGCGCAGCAGTCGCCTGTCGGTGCCCGCCGTGTTGAGGCCGGGAATCGCAGTGAAGCAGGCGTCGTAGAGCCCCGCGGCGGCGGCGAAGCCCTCCCGCCCGATCGAGCGGTCGTCGCCGTAGGGGAAGGCGAGGGCGTTGGCCGGCTCGCCGACGATGTCCTCGATCAGCGCCCGCGGTCGGCGCAGCTCGCGGTCGATGAGCTCGGGCCCCGCGATCTCGGCGAGGGCCATGTGCGTGTGGGTGTGCGGGAAGACGGCGTGCCCGCGTGTGGCGAGCTCGGCGAGCTGCTCGGCACCCATCACCCGTACGTCCGCCGCTGCGAGCGACCCGACGGGGCCGTGCAGGTAGGCGGAGCGGAAGTCGCGCATCTGCTGTTCGGTCCGCAGCCCGAGGATCTCCGTTGGGATGAAGAAGGCCGCCTTGACCCCGAGCTCGTCGAGGACGGCGCCCGTGGCCGCGTAGGTGGAAAGCAGACCGTCGTCGAAGGTGAGGGAGAAGGCGGGCGTGCCGAGTTCGGCGGCCGGCCCTCCGGGGATCAGCTCGCGGGGGCCGGCACAACGCATTCGCCGCAGCAGGCGCTCGAGCAGCGCCCGGAGGGCACCGTGCTCGGCGGCCGCGATCCCGTGCATGAGGATCACGCGGGTGCCGGGCGGGCGGATAGCGCCGGCGACGGCGCCAACGCCGACCCGGCGCAGGGCTGCGCCGAGCCGCTCGCCCGCGGCGGCTCCGACTCTCAGCTCCACGATGCCCCCGCCCGGCAGGGAGACGGTCGGCTGCGCCCTATGATCGCCGGGCACATGGCCGGCAGCTCCCCCGAAAGCGCGAGCGGCGAGGCCCGCCGGCTCTGCACGATGGCCGACTCCGGTTATCTGCACTTCGTGCTCGCCCTCCATGCGTCGCTGCGCGAGCACAGCCCGGACTGGCCGCTGAGCATGGTCTGCCTCGACGAGGTCGCCTACGAGGCTCTCAGCGAGCTCGGGCTCAGCGGTCTGGAGCCGATCCGCTTCGAGGAGCTGCTCGAGGCCGAGCCCGACCTGGAGATCGTCCGCGAGGCGCGGCCATTCGGTGAGTTCGCGCGTACGTGCAAGCCATTTGCAGTCCGCCGCGCGCTCAACGACGACGTGGCGCCGTCCAGTGGTGACGTGGCTCGACGCGGACTCGATGTGCTTCGCCTCGCTGGATCCGCTGCTGGACCAGCTCGGCGAGGCCTCGATCCTGCTCACGCCGGCAGGCGGTCGCCGCCGGCCTTCAGCGGCGTCGAGCGAGCGGACCGGACGCTTCATGGGGGGCCTCGTCTCCTTCCGGGCCGACGAGCACGGACGGGCCGCCCTCGACTGGTGGGCGCAGCGCTGCTTGATCGGCGGTTGCCCGCCGCTCCCGGACGAGCTCCGCTTCGGCGATCAGAAGTACCTCGAGGGCATTCCCGAGCGCTTCGGCCCGGTCGCCGTCGTTGACGACATCAGCGCTGCACCTCGCCCCGTTCAACATCGAGCCGTACGCGGTCACCGCCGGCCCGCAGGGCCCGCTCGTCGACGGCCGGCCGTTGATCGTCTTCCAGTACACGGGCTTCCATGAGGTTCGAAGGGGGAGGCTACGAGGCCACGTACCCACCGTGGCGGCTGACCCGCGAAGAGCTCGCCCTGCTCTACGAGCCGTTCCGGGCCCGGATCCGCGCCGCCCGCGAGCTGCTGCGCTCGGTTTCGCCCGAACTCGCCGAGATCGAGATCCCGCAGCGCTCGCTGCGGGAGCGGGCCGAGGGGATGGGGTCGCGAACGAAGGGCTGGATGCTCGCGCGCCCGGCACGCTCTCCGCGGTTGAGGCCGCCGGCGGGCAGGCCCGGTAACTAGACTGCCGCTGACCGATGTCAGGATCGCGCATGCGGCGCGTGAACGAGGTGATGCGGGAGGTGATCGGCAGCGCGATCAGCTCCGACCTTCAGGATCCCCGCATCGGCTTCGTCACCGTGACCGCCGTAGATACAAGCCCAGACCTTCGCCATGCAGTCGTCCACGTCAGCGTGCTCGGCTCCGAGGACGAGCGCGAGCGCACGCTCGAGGCGCTGCGGTCGGCGCATGGAGTGCTGCAGTCGGAGATCAACTCCGAGCTGCGGTTGAAGCGCACGCCCGAGCTCCGCTTCGTCTATGACGACAGCATCGAGCGTGCGGACCGGATCACGCGCATGCTCGACGACGGGGAGGAGGAGTAGTGGCGACGCCGGACCTCGAGCCGCTTCACGACGCCCCGGCCACGGAGGTCCTGCGCGCCGTCGCCGACCGCCTGCGCGGCGACCAGCGCTTCCTGTTGACCACCCACGAAGGACCCGACGGCGACGCGCTCGGCTCGCTGCTCGGCCTGCACGGGATCCTCACCCAGCTCGGCAAGGACTCGGTCATGTTCCTCGGCGCGAAGGAGTTCCCGCTGCCGGTCGAGTACCGCTTCATGCCGCTGCAGGAGGTCTTCCACGAGCCGCCCGCCGATCTCGCCGACCGCACGGTCGTCTTCCTCGACTGCGGGAACATCGACCGGATGCCGGTCGAGTGGCTGCGCGAGGGCGCCGACATCCTCAACATCGACCACCATCACGACAACACGCGGTTCGGCTCGCTCAACCTCGTCGACGACGAGGCCGCCTGCACGGCCGAAATCATCTTCGAGCTTGCCGGCCTGCTCGGCGCCGAGATCACCGCAGAGATCGCGACGGCGCTGTACGTCGGGCCTGATCACCGACACGGGCATGTTCATGTACGAGAACACTGATGCGCGCTCGCACCGGGTCGCGGCGGCCCTGATCGACGCGGGCGTCCAGGTCAACGAGATCTACCGCCGGCTCTACGAGCGCGTGCCGACGGAGAAGCTGCTGCTGCTCGCGCGGGCGCTCAACCGGGTCGAGCGTCGCCTCGACGGCAGCCTTTCGACGCCTACATCTCCGCCGATGACTACGAGGCGACGGGCGCCGACGAGATGCTTACCGAGGGGATCATCGACTACGTGCGCGCGCTCGAGGGCACCGCGGTGGCTGCGGTGATCCGCGACAAGCCGAACTGCGGCGGCGCCCGCCCGCAAGGCGAGCCTGCGCTCGACCGACGGTGCCGTCGACGTCTCGGCGATCGCCCGCAAGATGGGCGGTGGCGGGCACCGGCGCGCCGCCGGCTTCTCCAGCGATCTCAGCTACGACGAGCTGATCGAGTTCCTGCAGGCGGAGACGGTCGCTCAGCTTGGCTGAGCTGCCTCCCGAGCCGCCGCCGGGTATCTGCTCGTCGACAAGCCGGCCGGGGTCACCTCGCACAGCGTGATCGCCGGGATCAGGCGCGAGCAGGGCGGCGAGCTGCGCGTCGGCCACGCCGGCACCCTCGACCCGTTCGCGACCGGGCTGCTCGTCGTCCTCGTCGGCCGCGCGACCCGCCTGCAGCGCTGGGTGCTGGGCCGCCCGAAGAGCTACCTCGCCCGCGCCCGGCTCGGCTGGCGCTCGAGCACCGGTGACCCGGAGGGCGAGCTGACCGAGACCGGTGCGATCCCCGAGCGCCTCGAGCTGCCGACGGGGCGGATCGCGCCAGCGGGTGCCGCTGACCTCGGCCGTGCGGGTCGACGGCGAGCGCCTCTACAAGCGGGCGCACCGGGGGGAGCGCCGATGAGTGGAGCGGCCCGTGCGCGAGGTCCTCGTCGAGCGCGCGGAGCTGGTCGAGCTCGGGCGAGGATTGGGCGGACTTCGAGATCGTCTGCTCGGCCGGCACCTACGTGCGGACCCTGATCGAGGAGCTCGGCGACGCCTACTGCGAGAGCTTGCGGCGGGTCTCGGTCGGCCACCTGCGGATCGAGGACGCCGGCGAGCGGCTGCGCCCGGCGGCCGAGCTGGTCTCGCACCTGCCCGACGCGCGAGCTCGACCGAAGCCGAGGCGCTGCGCGTCGTCCACGGCCTGCGCCTGCCTGCCGAGCGGCACGAGCGGCGGGGAGGAGGGCGCCCTGCGGCTGATGTTCGGCGAGCGGCTGCTCGCGATCGCGCGCCCGCAGGGCGGTGAGCTGGTGACCGAGGTCGTGCTGGCGTGAGAGAGTTCGCGTGCCCGATGAGCATCGAGGTCACCAAGCTGCCCGACGCCCGAGCCGCGGCCCCGCCGGATCGCGATCGGCAGCTTCGACGGCGTCCACGTCGGCCATCGCGCCGTGATCGGCGACGCCGACACGGTGCTCACGTTCGATCCGCATCCGCTCAGCGTCATCCATCCCGGAGGCCGAGCCGAAGCTGCTGATGCCGTTCTCGGTCAAGCGCGACGTGATCGAGGGCCTCGGCGTCGACGAACTCGTCGTGATCCCCTTCGACCGCGATTTCGCCTCGATCGACCCGGTCGAGTTCATCGAGCGGATCCTGATCGAGCCAGCTCGGCGCGACGCACGTCTCGGTCGGCGAGAACTTCCGCTTCGGCGCCCGCGCGAAGGGCACTCCGGAGCATGCTCGCGCGCGCGGCCCGAGTTCGAGACCTCGGTCGTGCCGCTCGTCGAGGTCGGCGGCGAGACCGTCTCCTCGACGCGGATCCGGGCGCTGGTCTCCGCCGGCGAGGTCGAGGAGGCAGCCGAGTGCCTCGGCGCGCCGTTCATGGTCGAGGGCACGGTCGTCAGCGGCGACCGGCGCGGGCGCACGCTCGGCTTCCCGACCGCGAACCTCGTTCCCGACGACGCGCTCGTCTGCCCCGGGCATGGCGTTTACGCGGCCTTCGCCAACGGCCGGCCCGCCGCCGTCAACGTCGGCGTCCGGCCCACGTTCGAGTCCGGGCGCGGCGTGCTGATCGAGACCTACATCATCGATCACGACGAGGACCTGTACGGGAAGACGCTGCGCGTCGCCTTCGCCAAGCGCCTGCGAGGCGAGAAGCGGTTCGACGGGGCCGAGGCGCTGGTCGCTCAGATGAACCGGGACGTAGAGGAGGCGCGAGAGGTCTTGCGCCTCCTACGGGACCTGACTCTGACTCAGCCGGCGTCGTCGTCCGCGAAGGACGCGATCGCTTTGATCACCCGGTCCTGATCCGCCTCGGAAAGGCCGGGGAAGAGCGGCAGGGAGAGCAACTCGGCGGCGGCCCGATCGCTCTCCGGCAGCTCGCCAAAGACCGACACGGCCGCATACGCGGGCTGGCGGTGCAGCGGCGCCCGGTAGTGGACGCCCGTCCCGACCCCGCGGTCAGCGAGATGCTCGGCGAGTTCGTCACGCCGCTTCACGCGGATCGGGTACAGGTGGAAGGAGTGCTGCGCTCCGGGCAGAATCGAGGGCGTTTCGACAGTCCCTGCGAGCGCCGTGGAATACCGGGCGGCGAGCCTGCGGCGCTCCTCGATCAGGGGGGCCAAGCGGCGGAGCTTCACCCGAAGCACGGCCGCCTGCATCTCGTCCAGGCGCGAGTTCCAGCCGAGTTCCTCGCTGACCTGGGGTGTGCGCCAGCCGTACTGACGTAGGGCGGCGACTTGCGGCGGCGTCCTCGCGGGAGCGTGACGACCGCACCGCCGTCACCGAGCGCGGCGAGGTTCTTCGTCGGATAGAAGCTGAAGGTGCCCGCATCGGAGCGACGCCGACATGCGCGCCTCCGTAGTACGTGCCGATGAGCCTGGCAGCAGTCCTCGATCAGCTAGCACCGGCGGCGGCAGCAGCCCGGACGGCTCTAGGTCGGCTGCGCCCCCGTACAGGTGCACGGGGACAACCGCGCGCGTCCGCTCGGTGAGCGCGGCCGCCCAGCCGCGTCGGGGGCAATCGTGAGCGTCTCCGGGTCGACGTCGACCAGCACCGGTGTCGCTCCTGCGCGAGGATCGCGGCGGCCGTTGCGCCGGCCGTGTGGGACACGGTGACGACCTCGTCGCCGGGGCCGACCCCGAGGGCGATAAGCGCGAGCGTGAGCGCATCGGTCCCCGACGCGACACCGACAGCGGATGCGGGCGCCCACGAACTCCGCGAATTCCGCCTCGAAGGCCTCGACCTCTGCCCCGAGCACGTACCACGCCACTTCGACGACCCGTCTCGATCGCGCCGTCGAGCTCCGCTCGGCGAGGGCGTTCTCCGTCCTCTGGGTCAGCGGAACGGGAAAGCGATCACGCGAAGTACCGCTTCCGCGGTCGCGGTAGTAGGCGAGCGTCCGCGCCAGCCCCGCCTCCAGGGCGACCGCGGCGCCCAGCCGAGCAACTCCCGCGCGGCCGAGTCGTCGGAGTAGTAGTCGCCGATGTCGATCGGTTGCAGGTCGTCCGGGAACGGGACGCGCTCGACCGTCCCCGCCGCCGTTGCAGCGCGACGAGCAGCTCCGCGAGGTCGCGAGGGAGATCGGCTCGCAGCCGCCGACGTTGAGCGCCGTTCCGACGGCCGGCTCGATGCAGCGCCGAGTCAAGGAAGGCGTCGACGACGTCATCGACGTAGGCGAGGTCGCGGAGCTGCTCCCGTCGCCGTAGACCCTGATCGGCATGCCGGTGAGCACGTTCTTGATCCAGATGCCGACGAACGTCTGCCGCGCATCCTTAACCCGCATCCCCGGCCCGTAGGTGTTCGTGAGCCGCAGGGCGCTCGTCCGCAGTCCGTGGGCCGTGTGGTAGAGGAGGTGGTACTGCTCGCCGGCGAGCTTGTTGATTCCGTTGACGTCGATCGGCGACGACGGGGTGCGCTCGTCGACGGGCAGGTAGGGGGCCGGCCGTAGATCTGCCGCGTGCTGGCGAAGACGATCCGGACGCCGTCGTTGTGCTCGGCGGCAAGCCTCGAGGATCGAAAGCTGGGCGCGGGCGTTGATCTCGAGATCGGGATACGGGTCGCGCATCGAGTCGAGGTGGCTGGTCTGTCCGGCGAGGTTGAAGAGGAAGTCGACTCCCTTGACGAGGTACTCCATGCTGTGCGGGTCGCGGACGTCGGCGATGTTGAACCGGCCTCGTGCTCGAAGTCGGCGATGTTGGCGAGGTTGCCGCCGTACTCGGGGATAAGGCTGTCGACAAGGGTGACATCGGCGCCGGCCGCGAGCCGGCGCCGGCCGAGGTTGGAGCCGATAAACCCGGCGCCGCCCGTGATCAGGACTCGTGCACCTGAGAACTGAGCCGGTCAGTCAAGACAGCTCCGCGAATCCGCCTCCGGCGCCGGCGCGGCGGCTCCGACCTGCGGCAAGGCCTCGTTCGAGGTCGCCGGCGCCGGGGTCCGGGCGCGATTGGCGGCGCGGCCGTCAGCTGCTGCCGTCGAGTGGCCTTGGCGACGGCATCCGGATCAGCCTCATAGCCTCGGGGGACGTAGCCGCCGCTGAGGTACGGACCTACGTTGAACCGGGGTGCGATTCGAACCCGGGCCCGTGCGAGCGCGCCGATCGCCGCCGAGACCGGCGCCTGCAGACGCCAGCGCAACGGCTCGGTGGGCTGCAGCCCGGGCCGCAAAGCCGGGCTCGATCGTCGTCACCCCGCTAATTCGCGAAGCCGCGCGATATAGGGCTCGTAGATCGCCCGCCGTTGCTCGCCGGTGATCCGGAATCGCCCGGCACTCATCCTGAAGCCGCCGTTGCCGTATATCCGTAGGCCCATGAAGTGGTAGAGCACCAGTGGTTTCCCGTCGACGGTGACGCCGCGGGCATCGGAGGCGACGTCGCGCGACTCGATGTTCCAGGGGCCAACCAGCCCCGGGTGCGCAAGGTTCTGCACGCCGTCGAAGCGCAGGGTCCAGTCGTCGAGGTACTTCTGATCACCCATCTTCCCCTCGCTGGGGCTGGCGCTGCAGCACTCCAGGCATCGCTCCCGCCACCAGTCGAGGACCTCCACGCCGCGTTCGTCGGCGCGGAAGGTCATGAACTGCACCACGTAGAGACCCGCGCGACGCGCAAGACGACGCGAATAATGCTGCGGGGAAGAGGAGGCCGGCGTGATCAGCACCGAGCCGTCCCCGAGTTCCTCGAAGAAGGGCTCGGGCGACGAATACAGGCATGTGTCGGCATCCACGTAGGTGATCTCGTCGAGGCCGTCTCGTTCGAGAAGCCAGCGCGGCACGCATGGCGTCGCCGTCCACAGGTATTCGAGATCGCTACGGTCCGGCCGAGTGTCCCGGTAGCCGGGATCCGCTGCCTCGAGCTCCGCCAGGGGGATCGCTTCGAGGTCGGGCAGATCGAGGTGCGAGAGCACCCGGAACGTGACATCGTCGAAGCAGACTGCGCGCAGCCGGAAGTCCCCTCCGTGCGCGCGCAGTGATTCGTGCAGGGCCAACGCCCGTGTTAGGTAATGCACGTTCAGATATGTGCAGTACTCGCGGCGCATGGTCACCACTCAGCTCCCGGGGTCCCCAAACCACTGTTGCGGGGATCGGAAGTCGCTGCCGCGGGCGGGCGACACGGGACACGGTCGTGGCCTGCAGAACGGCTGGAAGGCCCCCTTACGCAGGCAATACTAGCTGCAGTTGGCTGAATTGCTGGGCGCTCCGTTGCGCCTGGGCAGGCGAACCTGAATCCTCAGCCGGATGAAGTCCAGCGCCCGCACTGTGCTACCTTCACGCGCCGCTCAATCGAGCCCACCAGCAGATCCTTACGAGGTCACCACCAGACCCCTATCCTGTTCGCGAATGTCTTTGACCAAGGAAAAGAAAGCCGAGCTGTCCGAGAAGTTCGGGCGCGGCGAGAATGACACCGGATCGACCGAGGTCCAGGTCGCGCTGCTCACCGAGCGCATCAACGAGCTCACCGACCACCTGCGCGAGCACACGAAGGATCACCACAGCCGCCGCGGTCTGCTGATGCTCGTCGGCCGCCGCCGCCGGCTGCTGCGCTACCTCGAGCGCACGGATCTCGAGCGCTACCGCGCGCTCGTCGGCGATCTCGGTCTGCGCCGGTGATCGAGGTCGGCGCGAAGGCACCCGCCTTCACGCTTCCCGACCAGGACGGCAACGAGGTATCGCTCTCCGACTTCGCGGGCAGCAAGCTCGTGCTCGCGTTCTACCCGCTCGACTTCAGCCCCGTCTGCACGGACCAGCTCTCGATCTACCAGGAGGTCCTGGAGGAGATCGAAGCCCGCGGAGCGAAGATCGTCGGCGTTAGCGTCGACTCCTTCTTCGCGCACAAGGCGTTTGCCGACAAGCTCGGGCTCTCGATCCCGCTGCTCGCGGACTTCCATCCGAAGGGCGAGGTTGCGCGCGCCTACGGTGCGCTGATCGAAGAGCGGGGGCACGCGAACCGCTCACTCGTCCTCGTCGACGAGGACGGTGTCGTCGCCTTCTCGATGGCGACGCCGACGCCCCTCGAGATCCCGGGCGCCAACGTGATCTTCGACGCGCTCGAAGCCGTCGCCTGAACGTCGCCGTTGAGCGGGAGCCTGGGCAGTGCTGCGCCGGCCCCGATCGGGCCGGGCGATCACGTCCGCGGTCCGGCCGAGGCGCCCGACGCAATCCTCTACCTCGACTTGGCATGCCCCCATTGCGCCGCCGACTGGCTGCGGATCCGGGAGCTGCCATTGCGGCTCTGCGTTCGCCACTTCCCGATCGCCAGCAAGCGGCCGCGTTCGCCGGCGTTGCACGCCGCCGCGGAGGCCGCCGCCGCGCTCGGCGGCGAGACGGCCTTCTGGGCGATGTTCGACTCGCTGCTCGCCGACCGGGCCCATCAGGATGATCCGCACCTGTGGAAGCGTGCCGAAGAGCTCGCGCTGGATCTCGATTCATTCGAGCGACTGCGGCGCTCGGAGGAGATTGCGGCACGCGTTCGAGCCGACTTCAGGAGCGGTATCCGCGCCGGGGTCGTCGGTACCCCAAGCGCCTTCTGTGAGGGCGAGCTGGTCGGCGACGACGTCGCCGCGCAGCTCGAGGACCTCGCCGCCCGGTGAATGGGGTACGCCAGCGCCGGCGAAGCTCGGTGAACGCCGGGCCCGGCGCGCTTATCCTTCCCGGTGGATGAGCCGTGTCGTAGGCAGCGGCGCCCTTGCGTCGCCCGCGGGATCGATCCGCTGAAGCACAAGGACGGACTCGAGCGTCGGGAGGCGGACGTCGAGGGGGACCGCGATGCCGTGATGCGGGGCGCGGCACGCTCGCCGCGGCGCTTCTATGACGGTCGTTATCGCGCCGGGTATCAGGGGGAGATCCTCGAGTCGGGCTATGACGCGTGCGTCCTTGCCGCGCTCCGGTGGGCCCTGCGGCCCCACCGGGGGCTCCGGGGACGGGTGCTCGACTTCGGCTGTGGGCAGGGCCGCTACCTGCCGGTCCTGGCGCGGCTGCTCCCCGAGGCGGAGCTGCACGGCGCCGACGTCTCGGCCGTCGCCCTGGAGCTTGCTGCACGCCGGGGCGTCCGGGCCGAACTGCAGCTCGCCGAGCCCGACGGGCTACCCGAGACTGCCGACGAGAGCATCGACCTGGCGCTGCTCGTTGACGTGATCGAGCACGTCGCGGCAGCCGGTCCGACGATGGCCGAGCTGCGGCGCGTGCTGCGCCCAGGTGGTCGCATCGTGCTCACCACTCCCTGCGCGAACCCCGGCTCGGCTGCCTGGGCGTACAACCGGCTGACCGCCGGGTTCGAGGAGACACCCGACGGCATCGGCCGCTTCGCCACGGACGAGCCCGCGCATCTGCGGAGGTTGCGCAGCGGCGAGATGCGCGGCCTGCTGGCCGCCGAGGGTCTGCGCACCGATGCGATCCGCTGGTGGGTCACGCCGTGACCCCGATCGCCGACCGGTTCAAGGGCTTGCCGCTCGGCCTGCGCCGCCAGGCGGCACTACTCGACTGGCGTCTGTTCAGGAAGCTGCCGAACGGCGGCGCGATGATCGTGCTCGCGCACCGCCCGGGCGCGAGCAACCCGGGGCAGGCGGATGAGCCCGGAGACGGAGAGCGGCGCTCGTCGCAGCCCCCGGACGCGGAGGTCGAGCCGCATGACCGCGGGCTGTTCGCAGAGGGCGACTCCGTGCTCGATGCGATCGAGCCGGAGCGGCCCCGCCGGGGCCTGCTCGGTAGGTGCTATCGCCGGCGCCGCCGTGCTCGGGACGAACCTCCTCAACGTCGCCTTCCAGCTGTCGACCGCGCGGCTTCTGCCGCCGCCGGAGACTCGCTGCTGGTCACGCTGTTCTCGGTCCTGCTCATCACGAACGTCCCGATCCTCTCGTTGCAGGCGCGGGTCGCCCGCGACGTCGCCCGCCTCGCCGAGACGGGCGATCGCGATGCGATCGGGGCCGAGCTCGTCGACAGCCTGCGGCCGCTGGCGCGCTGGGGGGCGGGCGTGGTGGTGCTGCTTGCACTCGCCTTCGATCCCGCTGTCGATCACATTCGAGGTCAAGCGCGAGCTGCCCTTCCTGGCCCTCGCCATAGCGGTCATCGCGACCCTGCCCCTGCCGATCTCCTGGGGCGGGCTGCAGGGCCTCGAGCGGTTTCCGACGCTGGCGGGTCAGCTGTTCTACGGGGTGTTGAAGCTCGCCGTCGGGGTTGGCCTCGCGGCGGCAGGTTCGGCGCGGCCGCATTCGTTCGGGGTCGCGGCCGGCGACCGTTGCGAGCCTTCTGGTCTCGTTCTGCCGCTCGCTCGCGGCTCGAGGCGGGCGTCGGCAGGCGCGCGGCACCCTGAAGCTCCTGGATGGCTACACGGCGCGGAGCGGCACTGATGTTGGCGTTGATCGCGGCGCTGACCAACGTCGATCTGATCGCCTCGCGGATCTTCCTCGGCAATGAGCAGGCAGGCCTCTACGCCGCCGCCGGTGTCGGCGACGCGAGCGCTGCTGCTGCTGCCGACGATCGCGACTACGGTGCTCTTCCCGCGTGTGGCGACGCTGCGCGAGGCAGTGCCGAACGCGATCACCTCCTCGGCGGGGTTGGTCTCCGTCCTCCTGCTGGGGATCGTCCCCGTCGTGCTCTTCCTCGCGATCCCCGGGCCGCTGTTGCGGATCGGCTTCGGGGCCGACTACGAAGGTGCCTCGTCCTTCATGGGGATCCTCGGCGTCGCGATGATGATCTTTGCCCTCGTTGAGGTCTACACGTTCCACTTCCTGGCGCTCGGTCGCCTCCGCTACCCGGGCGTCCTCGCGGTTGGGGTGGGCCTGCAGGCGTTTTGTTTCCGCTCCTGCACAGCGACTGCCGAGCAGCTCGTCTACGTGCAGATCATCGTCGCCGTCGTCCTGTCGTGCTCAGCGAGATCTTCGATCGCTAGCGGGCCCCGCCAGCTCGCGGGCCGCCGGCGTCCGCCCCCGGCGGGCCGCTCGGGGCCCCCTGAGTCGCCGCGGGTCCCTCGGTCAGCGTCGTGCTGCCCACGTTCGACAACGAGGCGACCCTGCCGGCGGCGCTGGCAGCCTCGCCGCGCCAGGGTTACGCGGGCGAGGTCGACGTGCTCTGCATCGACGGCGGCTCGGGCGACCGCACGCGCGAGATCGCCGCGGACTGCCGGCGCCCGCTGATCGAGAACCCGGCGCAACGAGGAGGAGGCCCGGGCGCTCGGGCTCGAGGCGGCCGAGCGGCGACCTCGTGCTGCTGCTCGACGCCGACAACGAGTTCGTCGGGCGCGACTGGCTGCCGCGGCTCGTCGCGGCCCTCGACAGCCGGCGAGGACGTCGTCTCAGCCGACTGCCTCTTCCACGCCTGGCGCCCGCAGGACCCGCCGGTGACGCGGCTCTGCGCGCTGATCGGCGGCACCGACCCGCTCGCGATCGATCTCGGCTGGGCCGACCGCTGGGCTTACCACCGGGTCGCTGGACGGGCTCGACGTCGAGGCCGATCGGAGCGCGACGGCGTCCCTGTCGTCGGCATCGACCCCGATCGCCCGCCGCCGATGGGCTCGAACGGCTTTCTCGTCCGCCGCGCGCCGCTGCTCGGGACCCGGCTACCGGCCGTTCGTGCACTCCGACGTGGTCGGCGACCTCGCGGCCGCCGGGCTGGCGCTTCGCCCGGGTCCGGAGGGGGTCGTCCACCACTACGCGCCGACGCTGCGCATCTACTGCGCGCAAGGCGATGCGGCGCGCCCGCCGGACGGTCGCCGGCGTCGCCGCCCCAGCGCCGCGGGACTCCGGGTCGCCCGCGGCACGCTCGCCGCTCCGCGTGCTCTACGCGCTCACGCTCGTCGGGCCTGTGCCGCCGCGCTGCCGCGGCTACCGGGCGCGGCCGACCGCGCCTGGGCGCTGCTGCCCGCTGCTCTACCTGATCACCGTCGCGGCCTACGCGCTGGCGACCCTCGCGCGCCGCCGCGATGGGGATGTCTGCGGGCGGTGAGCGACGAGAGCTCCGCTGACGATCCGCCACCGACGGCCTGATCTCGGTGGTGATTCCCGCCTACAACGAGGAGTCGCGCATCACCCGCTGCGTCCACGAGACGCATCGCACGATGAGCGAGCTGGGCGCGCGGTTCGAGATCGTCGTCGTCGATGACGGCTCCTACGACGAGACGCTCTCCGCTGGCCCGGCTCGCGGCCGAGGACCTCGACGACGTCCGCGTGATCGGCTACCCCGAGAACCTCGGCAAGGGGTACGCGCTGGTCAAGGGCGCGATGGAGGCGCGGGGCGATCTGGTCCTGTTCGTCGACGCCGACCTCGAGGTGCATCCGCGCCAGCTCGGGCTCCTCTACGCGGCCCTGGTCGGGCTCGATGCGGACGTCGTGATCGGCTCGAAGATGCACCCCTCCTCGACGATCGACTACCCGCTCAAGCGCCGCATCCTCTCGACCGGCTACTACCTGCTCGTCTGGCTGCTCTTCCGGCTGCCGGTGCGCGACACGCAGACCGGGCTGAAGCTCTACCGGGCGGAGCCGCTGCGCCGCGTCGCCGGACGGCTGCTGGTCAAGCGCTTCGCCTTCGACCTCGAGGCGCTCGCCAACGTGAGCCGGCTCGGCTACCGGATCGCCGAGGCGCCGGTCGTCGTCACGCGCGAGCGGCCCTTTCCCCGCGTCGGCGGCGGCGACGCGATCCAGGTCGCCCGCGACACGCTCGCGATCTGGTACCGGATGTACGTCCGGCGCTGGTACGACGAGGTCGGCGTCGAGGCCGACCGCGCAGGCGGCCGCGGGCGAGGTCGCGCTCGTCCCGAGGGGATCCCCGACCTGGTGCCGGTGCGGACCGCGCCGCGCCCGCGTCGCCGTCGGGCGAGCGCGGGGAGCACGGTCGTGAGGGTCGTGCTCGCGGTCAACGGCCTCGGGCTCGGCGGCACCGAGAAGGCGGTCCAGACGCACGCTCTGGCCTTCGACCGCGAGCGCGTCGACGTCAGCGTCGTCGCCGTGCTCGAGGACGGGGTGCGGCGCGGCGCGCTCGAGGCAGGCCGGGATCGAGGTCGAGTGCGCGGACGGCGACGCGCGGCGCCTGGCCGAGCTGCTCGCGCGGCGCCGACGTCGTCCACGTGACCCGGGCCGGGGTCGCCGAGCCGCTCGTCCGGCGGCCCGCCGGGCGGCCGGGGTGCGGTGCTGGTCGAGTCGAACGTGTTCGGCGCGGTCGATGCATCGGCGGACGAGCCCGCTTTGCTCGTGCCATCTGTTCCGAGCAAGATGTGCGCGCTCCGCTACCGGCGGCGGCTCGGCCTCGAGGGCCGCGGTTTCCACGATCGCCACCGGGTCTCGTTCTGGCCCGTCGACATCGCCGCGCCTGCGTGACCTCGCGCCCGACCGCCGCGAGGCTCGGCGAGCGGCTCGGGCTCGACCCCGAACGCCCGGTCGTCGTCCGCGTCGGCCGCGCCAACGACCGCAAGTGGCGGGACCTGCTCGTCGACATGGTCCCGCCGCTGCTCGAGCTCGTCCCGGAGGCGCAGGTCGTCTATCGTCGGCGCGACGCCGGCCAAGCTGCGCCGGCTCGATCGGCTCGGCGTGCTCGATCGCGTGCGGCTGTTCCCGCCGACCTCGACGGAGGAGGAGCTCGCCTGCTTCTACGCCGCGGCCGACGTCTTCGTGACCGCGGCCGAGATCGGCGAGTCGCACAGGTTCGCGATCGAGGAGGCGATGTGCCTCGGGCTCCCGGTCGTCACCTGCTCGACGCCGTGGGTCGACAACGCCCAGGTCGAGCAGGTCGACAACGGCGAGACCGGCTGGATCGCCGACCACCCGCTGCAGTTCGCCGAGGCGTCGGCCTCGCTGCTCACCGACGCCGGTCAGCGCGCGGCGTTCAGCGCGCGGGCGCGGGCGAAGTCCGACGCTCTCTACGACGCGGGCCGGCTGACCCGCCAGCTCGAGCGTCTGTACTCGGCGCTGCTCGGCGAGCGGGATCGGCGCCTCGGCGAGTGGCTGCCGCCGAGCGGCCGAGCTCGACGCCTTCGAGCGCCGAGTACGAGCAGCGCTCCGCCGCGGCCTTCCGTCCGCTGAGCGACGCGCGAACGCTCCGAGGTCGCTCGCGAGCGCGTCCTGGAGCGGCATCAGCTGGGCGCTGCGCGCCGCGCGCGCCGCGACTCAACCCCGAGGGGATCCGCTACGCGGCTGCAGTCGCCCGCGCGCAGCTGCCGGGGGCGGCATCATGAGCGCCGCGGCCGGCCCTCGTCAGCGTGATCGTGGTCGCGCCGGAGCTGAACGAGTTCGGCCGCCGCTGCCTCGCCGACCTGCTCGAGCTCGAGCGAGCCGATCGAGATCATCTTCGTTCCCGACGAGGTCGCCGGATGGGGGAGCTCGATCCGAGCATCGAGGTGATGCCCTCCAGGGCCGGGGGTGACGACCGGCGCGCAAGCGCCAGCTCGGCCTCGAGCGGGCCAGCGGGCGAGCTGCTCGCGCTGATCGACGACGACGCCTACCCGCACCCGAGCTGGCTGCGCGAATGCGGTCGCGATCCTCGACGCCGATCGCGGGCATCGCCGCCGTCGCGGGCCCGACGCTGACGCCGCCCGACGACTCCGAGCTCGAGCGGCTCGGCGGCCGCGTCTACGCCTCGCCGCTGGTCTCCGGCCCGGCCCGGTGGCGCTACGCGATGCTCGAGGCCGCCGACGTCGACGACGCGCCGAGCGTCAACCTGATCGTGCGCCGCTCGGAGGCGGAGGCGGTGGGCCTCGACTCCGAGCGACCGCTGGGGCGAGGACACGCTGCTCTGCGAGGGGCTGCTGCGGCGCGGCGGCCGGATCCGCTACGACCCGGCGGCGATCGTCTACCACTCGCGGCGCCCGCTCTGGCGGCCGCACCTGCGCCAGCTCTATCGCTGGTCGCGCCATCGCAGCGCCTACGCGCGCACGGTCGGCGGCAACTCGCTGCCGGCCCGCGTACTTCGCTCCCTCGGCGCTGCGTCGCCTTCCTGCTCTCGCGGCTCCTGGTGCGCGGGCCCCTGCGCGCGGCTGCGGCGCCCTGGGTGCGGGTGCGACTCTACGCGCTCGCCTGCCTGATCGCCGGCGCCGATCGCTCGCCGTCCCGCTGGTCGCGCCTGAGCGGCGGGATCGCTGCCACGCACGTCGTCTACGGGCTCGGCTTCCTGCCGGTCTGCTCGGGAGCGAGGCCGGTGCGCGCTGATGGGCCGCGCTGCCCCCGAGCCCCTCGGCGCCGACTGCGGAGCCAATGCCTGAGCTGGCGCCGCTCGAGCCGGCACCCCGCCGACAGGCCGGCAGGCGCCGGCGCCCGTCCGCCCGTTTCATCGAGGGGCTCGTCGTCTTCCTGCTCTTCGGCGGCGTCTACTTCGTCATCGGCTACCGGGTCGTCGTCGACCAGCACCTCGTCAACTTCGACTCGCTCTCGCGCATGGCCCACGCCTACTTCGTCTGGTACAACGATCCGCCGAAGCTCGCCGCGATCGGCTTCGTCTGGCCGCCCGGTCCAGACGCTGATCTATCTGCCGTTCGTGCTGATCAAGCCGGTCGCGACCTCGCTGGCGGCGCTGCCGGCGCTCCTCGGCGACGTTCATGGCGGCGACGATGGTGATGATCACCCACGCGCTGCGCGCCTCGGGGATGCGCTGGTACGTGCGCTGGCCGCTGCTGATCGCCTTCGGACTCAACCCGATGATCGTCTACTACGGCGCCAACGGGATGGCCGAGGCGGTCTACCTGTTCTTCCTCACCTTCGGCGTCTACTTCCTGATCCGCTGGCGGCAGACCCACCACAACCACCTGCTCGCCTTCGTCGGCTTCGGCATCGCGCTCGCGATGCTGAGCCGGTACGAGATCGTGCCCTTCGCGGCCGTGGTCGCCGGCGGGATCGCGCTCGTGATCCTGACCACCTGGGACCGCAGCGAGCGCGGCGCGCTCGCTCGAGTCGGGGCTCGTCCTCTACCTGGCGCCGGTCGTCTACTTCGGCGTGGCCTGGCTGTTCTTCAACTGGCTGATCCTCGGCGACCCGCTCTACTTCCTCACGTTCGGGGCGACGACCGCCGACGTCGCGACCTCGCAGCAGGACGTCGGCCGGCGTCGCCGCCGGCGACTTCGGACGCGCGGCGTGATCGCGGTCTATCTGATCAAGCTCAACATGGCGCTCTTCCCGCTCGCCGTGGTCGGTCGTGCCGGCGCTGATCGTGACGGGCGATCGTGCGGCGCGGCCCGATGTCGTTCGTGCTCGCGGCGCTGGTCGCGACGAACGCTGCCGTCACGGCGCTGCTCTTCCTCCGCAACAAGGACCCGAACCTGCTGCAGCTCCGCTACAACATGCGCGCGATGCCGATCGCGATGCTCGGGGCGCGCCTGGCTGTACTACGCCTGGCGCCCGGATCGCGCTGGCGGTTCGCGCGGCGTTCAGCTCGGCATCTGGGCGGCGACGCTCGCGCTCCTGGTCGGAGGTCTGCCGATCGTCTGGCAAGACGATGAGCACCTACACCTACCAGTACGAGGAGAACGTCTTCCTGCGGGCGCTGGCGACGGGCGAGGACCAGGAGGGCAACAGCGGCATCGGCGGCTATCCGATCGGCATCGCCGACGAGCGGCAGATGGCCGACTACATCAACGACGAACTCCCCGACGACGACGTGATCCTCACCGACGACGCCCAGTCGCTCGGCGTGATGGTGCTGACCGGCCACCCGGATCGCTTCTTCGACCGGATCGACCGGGGCGACGCCTACTGGAATGCGGTCGCTCGACGATCCCTGGGGCCGGGTCGACTACTTCCTCGTCTCCACCAACGAGCGCTGCCGCGCGCCCTGCGTCGATCTCGTCCGTGAGCGCTACCCGGGCTTGCTCCGCAACAACGCTCCCGGGCATGAAGGTCGTTTACTCGACCGACCGAACGGCACTGGTCAAGGTCGCGCCGCGACCGCCGAAGCCGGGCACAATGACGCCGCGGACAACAGTCCGGCAGCCGCACCCGGCAGCGGATCCGGCGCGACGAAGGGGAGCGGCTGATGCTCCTCCGGTCCCTGCTCGCCGCACCGCTCGCAGCGCTCGTGCTCGGCGCCGGTGGCTGCGCGCTGAACCCCTGGGATCCGGAGACGCATCCGCCGATCGAGGGGATGGCGACGCGGATCACCGAGGGCTGCCGGCTCCACCGTCGCCTATCACGACTCGATCCGGGCCGAGCCCGGCTCGAAGGTGCAGATCAAGACGTTGATCGGCGACGGGCAAGATCGTCAATTTTCGGATTCCGACAGGGCCGGCGCCCGGAGTTGACGATCTCGAGTCGAGCCCGTCGGCGGCGGCGACCCGGAGACCGTGCGGATCGACGGGGCGGGCGGAAATCCGATCACACTCTCGGACCCGATCACCTTCGACCCGGGCTACCTCGGCATCGAGAAGAGCTTCGACGGCGGACGACGACGATGCGCGTGGCCGCACCGCAGCTCACCGGCACGCCACAGGGCCAAGTCCACTTCACATTCAAACTCGCCGTTGGCTCGTGAGCCGGCCGACACAAACCAAGGCGCTCTCTGACCAAGCATGGCCGCGCACGTGGCGGGCGCGGTGGAGCGGAGCTACATGAGCCCGCCACGGGTGTGGTCAGGCGCCGCGTCAGAGGGCGCCGGCTCGAACCGGCCGTGCTGGGTTTTTTCCCAGTAGAAGGGCTTGAAGAAGAGCTGCAGCAGGCCCTTCCAGGCGGCGATCGACATCAGCAGCCAGTAGACGGGGACGAAGAGCGCGTACTTGACGAGGTCGTGGTAGCCGCGGCGGGCGGTGCCGGCGGCGAACATGTAGGCGAGCACGAAGTTGCCGAAGTAGAAGCCAAGTCCGCCCGCGTAGTAGAGGAAGCTCGGGAAGGCTGATTCGATCACGCCCGCCTCGGTGAGCAGCCAGGCGGTGGTCAGCAGCCAGTAGACGGGGTTGAGCAGGAAGACGAAGAACGTGCCGCCGACGGTGAGCTGGAAGGAGAGCCAGCCCTTCGGCCCGATCTCGCGCAGCAGTCGCAGCGGGATGGCGCATCTGCACGAGCCACGTCTGGATGTAGCCCTTGACCCAGCGCGACCGCTGGCGGATCCAGTTGGCGACCTCGGCGGTCGCCTCCTCGTAGGTGGTCGAGTCGAGGATCTCGGTGCGCAGGCCGCGCTTGTGCAGGCGCACGCCGAGGTCGGCGTCCTCGGTGACGTTGAACGGGTCCCAGGCGCCTGAGTCGAGGAGCGCATCGAGCCGGAAGTGGTTCGACGTGCCGCCGAGCGGGATCGGCACGCCCGCGGCGTCGAGGCCGGGGAGCATCAGGTCGAACCACATCGAGTACTCGCTCGTGAACCAGCGGGTGAGCAGGGACTGGTGCTGGTTGAAGTAGTTGAGCTGGCACTGCAGGCAGACGACGTCGGCCGGCGCTTTGCGGAAGGCGACGATCGCCTTCTTGAGCTGGTCGGGTTCGGGCTGGTCCTCGGCGTCGTAGATGACGACGAAGTCGCCGCGCGCCTGCAGCAGGCCGTAGTTGCAGGCCTTCGGCTTCGTCTTCGGCACGCGAGTCCGGGACGATCACGATCTGGAAGTGGGGCGGGGGGTTGAGCGCCCGCGCCGCCGCCGGCGTCTCCTCGTCGTCGGCCTCGAGCAGGAGCTTGATGTCGAGCTTCGTCTTCGGGTAGTCGAGCTTCGAGAGGCCATCGATCAGGTCGGCCGACCAGCTCCGGCTCCCTGTAGAGCGGCACGAGGATCGTGTAGACGGGCAGCGTGCGCTCGTCGAGCGCCTCGATCTCGGCGCGGCCGACGGGGAGCTGCAGCTCGTGGCCGAGGCTGTACGTGACGAGCCGGAAGCGGTAGACGATCACCGCCGTGTAGACGATGATCGCGAAGATGTTGAAGGCGACGACCGTGTCGAGCGGCCTCAGCACCAGGCCGACCGCGACCAGCACCAGCAGGGCGATGAAGACGACCTTCTGACCGCGGGAGAGCACGACGGAGGCGGAGTCGCCCGGCCGTTCCCGCATCAGCTCCAGCGACGCCGTCTCGATCGAGCGGTCCGCGTGCAGGCGGGTGAGCAGCGTGTCGACGGTGGTCGCCGGCGCCAGGAAGGTGCGCACGGGAGTCGCCGGCGTGTTCGCTCAGGATCGCGACCTGGGCGTCGCCGAGCGGGTTGACGGAGGCGACGATCAGTGTCCCGTCAACGAGCGCGAGGGGCGCGACCCGCAGCCTCCGGGCAAGGCGCTCGTCGACGAGCGCGACGGCGGCCGGGGTCGATCTCCAGGCCGGTCGGGTCGGTAAAGGTGAGCCGGCGTTGATCCGCGAGCGCGCGGGCAACGCGCCGCTCGTCCGCGAGGCCGTTATGGGTGAGGATCTCGCCGATCGGGCCGCCGTAGCTGTGTTGCATCGCGAGCGCTTGCTCGAGCGACTCCGCATCGATCGCGCCGCGTTCGAGCAGCAGCTGGCCAAGGGCGGCGGCATCCTCCCGCCCGCCGGGGGCCGGCAGCTCATCAGGCGGTACTGCGATCGGGACCGCGCTCGCTTGTCGTGCCTCTTCGACGGCTGCGCGCTGGCTGCGGTGAGCGGCTCGGCTTCCGGCGGCCCGAACACGCGGTCGATCGCTGCCTCGATGTCGGCCGGGGCGGCGACCACGATCCACGCTCTGCGGCCCGCCAGGGCCGCTGCCGCCCGCAGGTCCTCCTCGGCCTCGGGCCGCGCCGTGGCGAGCGCGAAGCTGGCCCCCGCGGCCGTTACCGGGATCACCCCGAGCGCCCGGCAGGCGCGCCCGTCGAGCAGGGTCGCGGTCGCGCGATCCACCGGATCGACGTGCCCCTCCTTGGCGGTGCCGGGCTCGAGCGAGACGAACGGCAGATCATGGCGTCGCGCTACCTCGCGGTACCGGCGGCGGTCGAGCTCTGAGGCGGGGGCCGGCGGCGGTGCAAGGGCTGGGGCGGGGGCCGGCTCCGCAGGCGCGGGCAGGCTCTCGCCGTACATATCGAGCTGGGCACGCTCGATCGCCGTCGGATCGGCGTCGACGATCCGCGCCGGCCGACCGACGAGCAGCTGCAGCGTGCGGGCGAGGGCAGGGCCTTCGCTGGCGGGCCCGGCGACGAGGAGGCCATCCTCGTCGAGCCGCAGCGGGGCAATCCCCAGGGCCCGGGCGACGGTCGCATCGATCGCCTCCGCGGCAGCAGCCTCGGCGAGCGCCGTTCCTCCGTCGGAGGAACCGTTCATCGGCGTCTGAACAACTCGATCGCGAGCACGATCGCCAGTGCGACGGCCACGGTCGGGCCTGGGGCGAGGAAAAAGCAGATGAAGAAGACGACCATCAGCCCGAGCGCGACCGCCGCCTTGATCAGGCCCGCCGACGCAATCCGGATGCCGCTGCGGCTGTCCCCGCTCACGAGGCCTTCGACTCCGAGGTCGGCGCGAGGCGGACACGGAGCACGCCGTCGCCACTCCATTCGCACTCGGCGGTGTCGAGCCGGGCTGCAATCGCGGAGTCGAGCTTGCTGCCCTCGATGCCGGTTACGAGCAGATGGGCGACGTCACCCTCCACGGAGCGCAGGTGGGCGTCGACGCCCTCCAGGCTGCCGAGCTCGCGCTCGAGACGGCTCGCGTCGAGCACGCCGCCGATCGGGCGCAGCTCGACCTCGACGGTAGGCCCGCTCGCAGCGGTGGCCGCGGCACCGGCGCCGGAGCCGCCCTCCGAGCCCGCGCCCTCGCCGGGCTCGGCGAGGGGTGGGCGCCCGAGCGCACTGAGCTCGCGCCCGAAGCCGTCGAGGGCGCTGCCGATGTTGAGCAGGATCGCCTCGCGGAGGTGGAGCAGGTCGGCGATCTCGCCGCGGACCTGCCGCGCCTCGCCGGCGCCGGAACCGTCGGCCTCGGCCGCTGCGGCGAGTCCGACCTCTTGTTCGATTCGCCCCACCTCGGCCTCGACGGTCGCGATCAGCTGCTGCGCGTGCGCCCTGGCCCGCTGCTCGATCTCGTCGGCCCTGATCCGGGCCCGCTCGGTCACCGCCCGGGCGTTCGCTTCGGCGTCGTGAAGCTGCTGTCTTGCGACGTCGGAATCGGCGACCACCGGAGTGGCGGAGCGCGCTGCCTCGATCCGGCGGTTGCGCTTGGTCATCTCGGCGAGCTTGGCGTCGAGCGACCGTACCGTTTGACTCATCGCGCGCAGCTGGGTCTCGAGCCCGCGGATGTATGCCGAGTCGTCGGCGCCCGCCCTGCGTGGCGCGGCCGTGCTCGGCGGCTTGGCAGGGGCGCCGGCAGCGGGCGGCCCGGCCTGGACCGTGCGCCAGCGCGCGGAGGGCACGGCGCCTGTCGTGGGCTGCGGGGCGGACTGCGGCAGTTGCCCGGGCCCGGCGCCGGGACGCCGGTAGCGCCGGGCTGATCCGGCTCGCTGGCGTGGCTCTCGCGGGGTCGCGGGCGTCATCGGCTCACCGCACAGACAGTTCGGGCCAGACGCGCAAAATCCCGCCCGGTAGGCCTACGAACCGGCACCTGGCACCTCGGTTTCACTGGACTGCATGCGGCGTCCTCAGGGGCTGAGCGTCGACCCTGGCCGCGACGATCGCGACACAGGATAACCCGTTGAGCGGGGCCGGAACGCCGGTTGCAGCGGTGCGCTGCCACATCTCTGCGCCCTGAATCAGGTTTCCTCCGCATTTGCCCATCGGTCCCCCCGGGGACGCTCGAGACGCTCTGCGACGCCGCGCCGCACCCGGATCGTACCGGCCAAGTCCCGAGAAAAGCCGCAAGTTGCAGGATTTGGCCGTCCGCTTGCCGCCGATGCCGGATGGCCGCCCGAAGCTTCAATCCGGGGCCATGGAGCGCTCGTCGCCGAGGGTGAGGTGTAACCTTCGCGCCAAGCAGAGCAATCTGAAACGAGCGGGGCTCGTCATCGGCCGGGAAACCGTTTCCCGTAGCCAGGCGCGACTTGCCCCCAATGGAAGGAAAACGAAATACACATGAGCATGTTTGACGTGAGTCGAGTCTCCGTCGAGATCGGCGGCGAGGAGATCTCGTTCGAGACCGGCAAGATGGCCCGCCAGGCGAGCGGCGCCGTCGTCGTCCGCAGCGGCGACACGATGGTGCTCGGCACCGCGACGATGGGCAACCTCCGCGATGTCGACTTCCTGCCCCTGACCGTCGACGTCGAGGAGCGCCACTACGCAGTTGGCCGCATCCCCGGCTCCTACTTCCGGCGCGAGGCGCGTGCCGGCGAGAAGGCAACACTTACCGCCCGCATGATCGACCGGCCGATCCGGCCGCTGTTCCCGAAGGGATGGCACTTCGAGACGCAGCTCGTCTCGATGCCGCTCTCGGTCGATCACGTGCACCCCTACGACATCCTCGCGATGAACGGCGCCTCGGCCGCGCTGGCGATCTCGCCGGTCCCGGTGCAGGAGCTGGTCGGCGCCGTCCGGATCGGCAAGCTCGACGGCGACTTCGTCGTCAACCCGCCGGAGGACCGCCACGAGGAGCTCGAGATGGATCTGATCGTCTCCGGCTCCAAGGAGGCGATCCTGATGGTCGAGTGTGGCGCCGACGGCGTCACCGAGGCCGAGGTCCTGGACGCGCTCGACATCGCCCACAGCGAGATCAAGAAGCTCGTCGGGGCGATGGAGGAGCTGGCCGCCAAGGCCGGCAAGGAGAAGCTCGACGTCGAGGCTCCGGCCACCGACGAGGCGCTGCTCTCCGAGATCACCGACAAGTTCGGCAGCAAGCTCGACGAGGCCACGCAGGTCAAGGACAAGCTCGCCCGCCAGGACGCGATCGGCGCGGTCAAGGACGAGGTCGTCGAGGCTCTCGCTCCCGACACCGGTGACGAGGAGGCCGACTCCGCCCGCAAGAGCGAGGTCAGCCGCCACTTCGGCATCTTCGAGAAGGACATGATCCGCAAGCGGATCGCCGTCGACAAGAAGCGTCCCGACGGTCGCGCTCAGGACGAGATCCGTCCGATCGAGACCGAGGTCGACATCTCTCCCCGCGTGCACGGCTCGGCGCTGTTCACCCGCGGTGAGACGCAGATCCTCTCCAACGTCGCGCTGGGCACGACCCGGATGGACATGAAGCTCGACAACCTCGGGCTGAAGGAGAAGAAGACCTTCTTCCACCACTACAACTTCCCGCCGTTCTCGGTGGGCGAGGCCGGCTTCATGCGCGGCCCCAAGCGCCGCGACATCGGCCACGGGGCGCTCGCCGAGCGGGCGCTCGAGCCGACGATCCCGATCGCAGGACGACTTCCCGTACGTGACCCGGGTCGTCTCGGAGACGCTGGAGTCGAACGGCTCCTCGTCGATGGGTTCGGTCTGCGCCTCCTCGATGGCCCTGCAGGCAGCGGGCGTCCCGGTCTCCGCACCGGTCGCCGGCGTCGCCATGGGTCTGATCAAGGAGGGCGACGACTACATCGTCCTCACCGACATCGCCGGCGTCGAGGATCACCTCGGCGACATGGACTTCAAGGTCGCCGGCACCGAGGACGGGATCACCGCCCTGCAGATGGACATCAAGATCACCGGCGTCACCTTCGAGATCCTCAAGGACGCGCTGGATCAGGCCAACAAGGGCCGCCAGTTCATCCTCGGCAAGATGGCCGAGTCGGTCGACGGTCCTCGCGAGCAGCTCAGCGCCACGGCGCCGCGGATCGAGACGATCAAGATCGATCCGGAGAAGATCGGCACGGTGATCGGCAAGGGCGGCGAGACGATCCGCAGCCTCTGCGAGACCTACGAGGCCGAGATCGACGTCGAGGACGACGGCTCGGTCCGCGTCTACGCCGCCAACGGCGAGCTGGTCGAGGCCTGCATCGCGCAGATCGAGCAGATGACCCGCGAGGCCGAGGTCGGCGACAGGTTCACCGGCAAGGTCGTGAAGACGACCACGTTCGGCGCCTTCGTCGAGATCGTCAAGGGCACCGACGGCCTGCTGCACATCTCCAACGTGAAGCCGGGCGAGCGGGTCGAGACGGTCGACGACGTCCTCAGCCAGGGCGACGAGATCGACGTCACCGTGGTCGAGGTCGACCGCGAGCGCGGCCGCATCGGCCTGCGCCTCTCCGATGACCCGGCGATCGCCGGCAAGTCGGCGGAGGAGCTGTCCGGCGTCGGCACCGGCGATCCCGCCTTCGGCGGCGGCGGCGGTGGCCGTCGTGGCGGCGGCGGCGACCGTGGCGGCCGCGGCCGCGACCGTGACCGTGGCCGCGGTGGCCGCGATCGGGACCGGCGGCGCCGCGACTGAGCGGCGAGCCGGCCGACTGCATCCAGATGAGACGAGTTGAGCGCCCTCCCGGAAGGAATCGAGCTGACCGAGACCGCCCGCAGGCATGCGGGTCGTCACCGAGCAGGTCCCCTCGGTCCGCTCGGTCACGCTCGGCCTCTGGGTGCGGACGGGTTCGAGGGACGAGACGCCGGCTCAGGCCGGCGTCTCGCACTTCCTCGAGCACCTGCTCTTCAAGGGCACGGCGAGCGCCACTCGGCGATCGAGATCTCCGAGTACTTCGACGGGCTCGGGGCGGCGACCAACGCCGCGACCGGCAAGGAGACGACGCACCTGTACTCGCGCTTCGTCGACGAGCACACCGAGGCGGCCTTCGACGTGCTCGCCGAGATGTTCCTGAAGCCGACCTTCCCCGACATCGACTCCGAGCGCCAGGTCGTGATCGAGGAGATCGCGATGTACGAGGACGAGCCCTCCGATCGGGTCCATGACGTGCTCGCCGACGGCGATCTTCGGCGAGCATCCGCTCGGCCGCAGGGTGCTCGGCGGGCCGAGGTGATCGGCTCGATCCCGATCCCCGAGATCGCCGCCTACCACGAGGCCCGCTACGTCGGCTCGAACATCGTCGTCTCGGCGGCGGGCAACCTCGAGCACGAGCGCATCGTCGAGCTCGCCGAGCGTTACCTCGCGCCCGGCACGGCCGCCGCCGCCGCTCCGGACACGAGCGAGCCGGCGAGCGGGGCGCGGATGCTCTTCTACCCGAAGGAGACCGAGCAGTACCACATCTGCTTCGGCGCCCCCGGGATCTCGCGCAGCGACGATCGCCGCTTCACCCTCGGCGTCCTCGACGCGATCTTCGGCGGCTCGACCTCATCGCGGCTGTTCCGCGAGATCCGCGAGAAGCGCGGCCTCGCCTACTCGGTCGGCACCTACGCCGACCAGTACGTCGATCGCGGCATGGTCGCGATGTACGTCGGCACGCGCGCCGACAACGTCACCGAGGCCTGCGAGATCATCGGCCGCGAGCTCGAGCTGCTGCGCAGCGAAGGGGTTTCGGCCGAGGAGCTCAGCCGAGCCAAGGAGCACGTCAAGGGCAGGACCGTGCTGGCGCTGGAGTCGACCCCCGGGCGGATGGGCCGCAACGCTCGCTCGGCGCTCTTCGATATGCCCTTCCTCAGCCTCGACGAGATCATCGCCAGGGTCGATGCGATCACCGGTGACGATGTCGCCGAGCTCGCCCGCGAGCTGTACGCGCCGGAGCGGCTCTCAGCCGCCTGCATCGGCGCCGACGAGGCGTGCTTCCGCGAGGCCGTGGCGCCCGTCAGCGCGGCGCTCGCGGCCTAGGCTCCACGCCCGGGGTCTAACGTTCTCCCGGTGGAGGAGCCCGGAGCAGGACAGACCGATTGGGAGCAGCAGCTGGCGAAGCTGTGGGAGCGGCGCCGGCCCAGGATCATGGACCGCGTCGCCGTGCTCGAGACGCTGGCGGCCGCCGAGGAGCCCAGGGCGGGCGAGATCGAGGAGGGTCGCGTCGAGGCGCATAAGCTGCGCGGGCTGCTCGGGACGATCGGGCTGCCCGCGGGCTCGGAGGCGGCGGGGGAGATCGAGGACCGGCTCGCCGACGGGAACGTCGAGATCGCCGAGCCGCTCGCGCAGCTGAGCGACCTCGTCCGCACCCACGAGCCGGGCTGAGCGCCGCGCTCCGCCCCGAAGTGACGGGGCGAGGCTCAGCCACCGTCCACTTTCACCCCTCATAGGGGGTAGAAGTGGACGACTACGCGATGGCGCTTCGCGAAAAGGGGCTCGAACGCACGCCCGGCTAGAGCAGCCTCGAGCGGAGGATGATCACGGCGATCACGAAGAGCAGGATGATCACGCCGCGGAGGAAGATCCAGGTTTCCACCCGGCGCAGCACGCCCCGCTCCTCGTCCAGGTCGAGGCTGCGCTCTAGTTCCGCCGCTGCGGGGTCAGGCGGTTCCTCCGCGCCTGGCACGGACTCGCTCACATCAGCTCCCCGACCCGGCCGGTCTTCTCGGTCTTGTCCCACTTCATCTCGGCCCCGCTGCAGCTCCTTGATGTAGGCGGCGGCGGTCATCGCCGTCAGCAGCGGCCCGTAGCCGACGACGTAGAGCAGGGGCGGCACGAGCCTGCGGAGGTGGCCGCTGAGCTCGAGGCGGCGGACGAGCCAGGCGGCGAGCATCGACAGCGCCAGCCACGAGTAGATGAAGAGCAGGAAGATCGTCAGGCCCGTGTTCGACTCGTTCAGGCCGGTCCCCGCGAGGATCGGCGGATAGGCGGCCCAGACGATGATCGACAGTGAGATCAGCGCCGGGGAACAGCAACCCCTCGCGCCACGCTGTCGCGAGCCGTCTCGGGGTCGACGGAGAAGCTCGAGAACGTGATGAACAGGTAGGTGAACACGTTGATCGCCCACAGCACCCGGAAGACCTCGTTCGAGAACTCGCGGTCGATCAGGAAGAGGCTGACGAGCCCGGTCGAGGCGCAGATCATGAAGATCGGCATCAGCGTGACGGTGAACCAGATCGCGGCGAAGCTGAGCCCGCCCAGCCGGCCGGCGTTCCAGCGCTGGAACCAGACGTCACGGAAGCGCAGCGTCACCTGCACGTTGCCGCGGCCCCAGCGCAGCCGCTGCTTCCACAGGCCGTCGAGCGTGCGCGGTTCCTCGGCCCAGACGACCGCCGCGGGCTCGAAGATGACCCGCCGTCCGTCGAGCTGGATCTTGAACGTCGTCACCGTGTCCTCGGCGAGCGTCCCGGTGTCGATTTCGCCGCCGATCGCTTCGAGGCTCTCGCGGCGGACGAGCTGCGAGCCGCCCGCAAGGCACGCCTGGGCGCCGAGCACGTTCTGCGCCCGGCGCGCGGCAGCCTGCGCGGTGACGTACTCGAAGGCGACGAACCGGTTCAGGTAGCTGGCCGGGCGGCTGCCCTCCTTGATGTAGGCGGTGACGGCGCCGACGGTGGGATCAGCGAGGTGGCGCGTCATCCGCCGCAGCGCGGGAGGCGTCAGGATCACGTCCGCGTCGATGATCAGCACCGCCTCGTACCAGCCCTCGGCGACGATCTCGCGAAGGCCGTGGTTGATCGTGTGGGCCTTGCCCTCGCCGCCTTTCTCGCGGCGCAGGTGGGAGACCAGGCCCGGATATTCGCGCTGCTTCGCCGCGAGGATCGCGGGCGTGTCGTCGGTCGAGGCATCGTCGACGACGTAGATCCGAAGCCGACCCTCCGGGTATTCGAGCTGTGCGAGGCGGTCGATCGTGCGTCCGACTACCAGCGCCTCGTTCCATGACGGGATCACGAGCGCGACGCGCGGCCAGTAGGCAATGGCATCGTTGTCGCCTCGGCGGAAGCGGTGCAGCGTGGCGAGCGCGAACTGGTAACAGCCGACAAGCGGTGGGATGGCGCCCGCGAAAACGAGCCCCGCGAGCGCCCACAGCAGTATGTCCCTCACGTCATCAGGATCGCACCGCTCAGGCCCCGAGCGGCTCGATGCCGAGCTCCGCGAGCGTCTCCCTGCAGCTCTCGTAGCGCCCGAGCCGCGAGCACATGTGCGCGTCGGTGCTGATCAGGACCTCGACGCCATGGGCGAGGAACGGTCGCAGGCTGCGGGCACTCGGGCAGCGCCAGCGCTCGGAGATCTCGACCCGCCCACCGCCCGCGGCGGTGCCCGCAGCCAGCCGCTCGAGCTGCTCGTCGCCGACGTCGTTCTCGCTCAGCCCGATCTTCGGCAGGATGCTGAACAGGTGCGCGACGACCACGTTCTCGTGGTTGCGGACGGCGCCGGCGGTCGCATCGACGATCCCGTCGATGACGCTCGCCGCTTCGAGCTCGCCGGCTTGAAGGCCGGCCTTGACGTCGCGGGGGTGATGCGGGCCGTCGGCAAACGGGACCTGGTGATCGGCGGCGTAGATCCGGTCGATTCCCGGCGGCCGCTCGGCGGGCAGGTCGAGTGTGCCCGCGGTGTCCATCAGCTTCGCCTCGATCCCGCAGAGCAGGGTCAGCCCGGTCGTCGGACGAAGGCGCTCGATCTCGGCGACGTAGTCGGGCAGGTAGTCGGTGTCGGCACGGACGTGATCGACGCAGGTGAGCTGCTCGAGCCCGAGCGACTCCGCCTCCGCGATGTTCTCGGCGATCGTGCTCTTGCCGTCGGAGAACGTCGAGTGGACGTGCATGTCCTGACGAAGCGACGGGGTGGGGGAGGGCGACATCGCGCTCGCCTCAGCGGTTGGCGTCCGAGTCACCGACGGCCGCGGCCGTCTCTGCCTGGCGCTCGCGCATCCGCTCGATCTCGGCGAAGTCCAGATAGCGCTCGTCCATCAGCCGCACCATTGCCGTCGGCTCGAAGTCGAGGGTGCCTTCCGGCATCTGCTGGCCGAGCGCCTCCAGCACGCAGAGCGCCGGCATGTCGACGCCGCTGGCGACGGTCAGCGGCATCGTCCCCGGGAACCGGGCGTTGACCTCGAGCAGCGCCGCCTCGCCGTCCGCCGCCTGCTTCGCCTGCACGTTCGCGACGCCGCTCAGTCCGATCCGCTCGGCGACCGTGCGGCCGAACTCCTCGAGCGCCTCGTCGTGGGCGGTGCGCGCCGTGACCGCGATGCCCGAGTCGACCTTCATCCGCTCGCGCGGGACGACGGCAAGGACCCGGCCGTTGCGATCGGCGAGTACGTCGAGCGAGTACTCGGGACCGGGCAGGTTCTCCTGGACGAGCATCGTGCCGTCGCGCGGCAGTCGCTCGAGCCCCGCCAAGCTCGGAGATCAGCGCGATCCCCCGGGAGCCGGAGCCACTGCGCGGCTTGACAAAGGCGGGAAGCTCGATCGTGGCCGGATCGAAGCCGGCGTCTGCGACGAGGCACCGGGGGACCCGCACGTGCCCCTCGCACGCCTCCTGCAGGCGCCACTTGTCGAGGCAGGTCTCGAGCGTCTCGGTGCTGGCGAGGACGAGCTTGGTGCCGGCTGCTTCGAACTCCGCCCGCAGGCGAGCGATCGGCAGCAGCTCACTGTCGACGGTCGGGATCAGCACGTCGATCGAGCGCTCCGCACAGAGCTCGAGCAGGAAGCGGGCGAAACCGGGGTGATCGCCGCGCGGCAGGATCGCGCGCTGCGCATCAGGGACGACGTAGAGGCCGGCGGCGTTCGGGTCGATGTCCGCTGCATGCAGCTCCCAGGGCCGGTCGGAGCGCTGGAAGCCGACGAGCAGCGAGTAGCCGGATGGGCCGCCCGCACCGGTGATCAGGACCTTTGCTTCGGCGGCCATCGTCAGGTCGCATCCTGGGTTGCGGGCAGCGGCCGGCCGGGCGCGACCGGGATCGCCGGTGCGGCTGCCTCGGCCTCTCGCACGACCTCGAGCGGTTCGACGTAGCGCGACTGGGCGAAGCGCGACCAGTAGCGCGCCGTCGCGCGCAGCAGCTCGTGATCGAGGTAGGCACGAATCGCCGTCTGCGAGGCGAAGGCGTCGATCGCCACGATCTTGCGGTCGAGCACGTCGTCGATGCCGACGAAGCGCGTCGGTCGGAAGTCGACCGTCGTCGAGGGGGCCTGGTAGCAGTAGACGCGCGGCAGCTCACGGGCGGCGACGAGGCTCGCGTTGTGGACGTTCCGGTGGTCCTGGTGGACGTCCTTGGAGGTGTGCGTGTAGATCGTCGTCGCCCCAACCTCGTCGATCACGCGTTTGATTGCGCCGATCGTCTCGCCGCGATCGCCGACCTCGGTGTCTTGCAGGGTCTCGTGGAAGAGCCGGGCGCCGAGCAGCTCCGCTGCGCGCCGCGACTCGTCGGCGCGCTCGAGCGCATCGCCACCGTGCTCGCCACCCGTAAGGGTGAGCACGTTGACGTCGTGGCCCGCGTCGGCGTGGCGCAGCAGGATGCCGCCGACGCCGATCTCGACGTCGTCGGGATGGGCGCCGATCGCCAGCACGACCTGATGGTCGGCAGCACGGCTGGCGCGCGCCTTTTCGATCAGCTCCGTTGCCTTCTCGATCAGTGCTTCGGGCTCGAGCGGCTTGGTCATGTAGTCGTCGGCGCCCGCCCGGATCGCCTCGATCGCGTAGTCGAAGCTGGCGCGGCCGGAGACGATCAGCGTCGAGGCGTGCGCATGGTCCTCCTTGAGCTGCTCGATCATCTCGATCCCGTTCATCCCCGGTAGCTCGATATCGGCGACGACCAGGTCCCAGCTCGCGGACGGGAGCAGGCGGAGGGCCTCCTCGGCATTGTCGGTCCAGTGCACCCCGCCGAGCGGCGAGAGCAACCCGACGAGCACCTCGGCGAGCAGCTCATCGTCCTCGACGAGCAGGATTCGCTCGCCCGTCGACGCCGACTCTCGGCCCCCTTGCTGGTGGAACCCCTGCAACCTCTCCTCCATCTGGGCAGCTCATTGGCGTACCCGCACCGTAGGATTTCGCCGAGGGTACTAACTGTGTCCGCCGTGGCGATGGGCGCCCGGAGCCGGCATGGGGGCCCGAGAGGAGCACACGACGTGCGCTCAGTAGAGAGCTCCGCAAGCAATGAGGTGCCGGTCGGCTTCGAAACCGGCCTGTCGCTGAGTCCGGCCGAACGCAGTCGCGATCGCGCCCGGGGGCGGAGCGAGCGGCACCCGTTCCTCGCCTCTGAGCAGCTTGCGACGGCGTTGCCGTTCGCGCTCGTCGCGATCGGCGCCTTCGCCCTCATTGCGCTCGAGGGCGGCGACGGCCTCGACCTGCTGGCCCTCGGGCTTGCCGGCGCGGTCATCGTGATGCTGTTTGCCGCTGCCTTCCTCGGCCCGTGGCACCGGCTCCCGGCCTGGGTCAGGATGCTGCCGCCGCTCGCCTTCCTCCTCGCCGTTGCCCTGCTTCGCGAGGCCGGGGGAGAGGGCGACTCCGGGCTCTCGGCACTCGTCCTGATCGTGCCGGTCTGGGCTGCTCTCTACGAGGGACGGCGATCGGTGCTCGTTGCCGTCTTCGCCGTGGCCCTGACGCTCGTCTTGCCCGTGGTGATCGTCGGCGCCCCCGACTACGTCCCCACCGAGCAGCTGCGCCAGGCCGAGGTGATCGTCGCGATCTCGATCTTCCTCGGCTTCGGCATCCAGCAGCTGGTCCAGGATGCGCACGATCGTGCGGGGGAGGCGCGGCGCAGCCGCCACTTCCTGCTCGCGGCGATGAACGCCGCCTTGGAGGGCGTGATCGCGCTCGACGGCGAGGGGCGGATCGTCTTTGCCAACCCGAGCGCCGCCCGGCTGCTGGGCTTTGGTCCCGAGGAGATGAGCGGCGCCGTCTTTCACGCGCTCGCGCAACATTCGACGGCGGACGGAGAGTCCTATCCCCGCCACGACTCGCCGCTGCAGGAGACGCTGCGGACCGGGGTCGCCAACGAAGTCCGCGGGGAGGTGTTCTGGCGCAAGGACGGCTCGTCGTTCCCGGTCGTGTATCGGTGCGCGTCGCTCGCCGACTCCGACAGCGACCTCGAAGGCGCCGTGCTCAGCTTCGTGGACTACTCCGATCAACATCACGCCGAGCAGATCAAGGACGAGCTGCTGTCGGTCGTCGGGCACGAGCTGCGTACGCCGCTGACCTCGATCCGGGGCTCGCTCGGACTGATCGAGGGCGGCGCTGCCGGTGAAGTCAGCCCGGAGGCCGAGCGCATGCTCGGCATTGCGATCTC
The DNA here is from genome assembly GCA_963774395.1 of uncultured Solirubrobacterales bacterium. Classification (GTDB taxonomy): domain Bacteria; phylum Actinomycetota; class Thermoleophilia; order Solirubrobacterales; family 70-9; genus CAXMST01. The sequence continues at coordinate 129,079 of CAVZET010000006.1, forward strand.
GAACACCGATCGGCTCGCGCGGCTGATCAACGACATCCTCGACATCGAGCGGATCGAGTCGGGCCGGGTGCAGCTCACGCGGCAGCTCTGCGAGGTCTCGAAGCTGATCGCGACCTCGGTGCAGACGCTCAACGCGCAGGCTGCGGCGGCCGGGGTCCGGCTCGAGTCCGATGCGATCGAGGCGACCCTGTGGGCGGACCCGGACCGGATCCTGCAGGCGCTGATCAATCTGGTTTCGAACGCGATCAAGTTCTCGCCCGAGGACTCCGTGGTCACCGTGTCCGCCGGGCGCCGAGGGCAATGAGGTGCTCTTCGAGGTCGCCGACCATGGCCGCGGCATCCCTGCCGACAAGCTCGAGGCAGTCTTCGAGCGCTTCGGCCAGGTCGACGCCTCCGACTCGCGCGAGAAGGGCGGTACGGGTCTCGGCCTGCCGATCTCGCGCAGCATCGTCCACCAGCACGGCGGCCGGATCTGGATCGAGAGCGAGGTCGGGGTGGGGACGAAGATCTCCTTCACGATCCCGGCCCTGCCGGCGCCGACGGAGAACGGGAGCGAGGAGGAGAGCGGCCCAGTCGCACTGGTGATCGAGGATGACGCGGACCTTTCCGCCGTCCTGAAGGCGATGCTCAGCAGGGGTGGCCTCGCGGTCCACGCGGCGACCGACGCCGCCGAGGCGGTTCGCCTGCTCGGTCGCCGTCGGCCGGATCTGATCGTGCTCGACTTGGTCCTTCCCGATGCGGAGGGTTCCGAGCTCGTGCGCTGGATGCGGTCTCAGCCGGAACTCGTGGACGTACCGCTCGCCGTCTACACCGACAAGGACCTGACCGACGAGATGCGCGCCGAGTTGCGGCTCGGGCCGACAATCCACTTCACGAAGTCGCGGCTGCAGCCCGAAAGCTTCTCGGAGGCGGCTCTGGCCCTCGTCCACGAACGCCCGCCTGCGGCGCCGGAGCCTGCCGGATGAGCCGTACCGCTCTGATCGTCGATGACGAGCCCGACATCCGCGAGGTCGCAAAGATGAGCCTCGAGGCGGTCGCCGGCTGGACGGTGCTCAGCGCCGCCTCCGGCGCCGAGGCGATCGAGCTGGCGCTCAGCGAACGACCCGACGTCGTCCTGCTCGACGCGATGATGCCCGAACTCGATGGCCCGGCGACGCTCGCTCGCCTGCGGGAGCGTGAGCAGTCCGAGGGCCTGGAACGGCTACCCGTGATCATGCTCACCGCAAAGACCCAGGGCTTCGGTCCTGCCCGCGTCGCCGAGATCGGCGCCCAGGGGTTGATCGCCAAGCCCTTCGACCCGATGACGCTCGGCCGCCAGGTCGCGGCGACGATGGGCTGGGAGTAGCGACTCAGCCCACGAACGAGACGACGCGGTTGCGCCGGGTGCTCAGCCCGTGGGCCTTTCAGTTCCGACTAACCCGATCCGCCGGGCCGCCGGCGGTCAGGGCCCGACCGAGACGACCCGGTTGACCCGCGTGTGGAGCTTGTGGATGGCACCGTCGGTCGTTCGCACGCGGACGGTCGCCCGGCGTGCCTTGGGAGGCAGCGAGAAGTAGGTGCGGTTGTGCCCCTGGCTGAAGCGGCTCGTCTCGGCCTCGCCGGCCCAATTGACGATGGACCTACCCCGGTTCGGCTTGACCGTGATCTTCGCCGTCAGCCAGTTGCCCGGCGCGCTCACCTCGAGCCAGGGGTGCTTCGGGCGCTTTCGCAGCGGGTGGAGGCCGTACCACCAAGCGTGGTCGGTGATCGTGAACTCGCCGTCGGAGCGCGCCAGGACCGGCTCGCGCAGGCCGTTGTTGTCGAAGTCGGCCCAGCTCAGGTGCGCGTAACGGCCGCCGGTGCGGAGCCTCTTGGACTCGTGGAAGCGCCTGCCCTTGTTCTTGAAGAGCCCGTCGGGGACCGAGTGCAGATCGAGCTTGCCGTCGCCGTCTGCATCCACCCAGCTGGCGGCGGAGCTGCGAGCCGGCAGGCCGAGGTGTTTGGGGTTGCGAGGTCGCATCGAATGCGCCGAGATCTCGAGCAGCGTGCTGCCGCGGAGGCTGCTTGCGTAGACATCCGGGCGGCCGTCGCTGTCGAAGTCGCCGACCGTCACCTGGCCCGCATCGCCGCGCAGTCGGGCGGCGGCGATCTGCTGCCAGCCCTGGCCCGCCTGAGCCCAGAGCGTCGCGCGCTTGCCGAGGACGAGCAACCCGGGCAACCGTGAACCGGGCACCGGCACCCAGCGGTAGACGCCGCCCGGCAGTGGCAGCACCTGCCGGTCGTAGCCGCCGCCCGGTTTGCCGTAGTCGACGAAGGGCTCACCGCGGGCGCCGCTGTTTGGGTCGGCGCAGGTCTCGAAGAGGTCCGTAAGGCCGTCTCCGTTGACATCGAGGGCACCGCCCTGGCGGCCGCGGCAGTCGTCCTTCTGCAGACCAAGGTCAGCGTCCCGGAAGCCGGTGCCGCGCCACAGGCGCGTGACGTCCCGGACCCGTCCCCGCAGCCGCGGCTTGGCGATGCCGCCGCCGAGGCCGCCGACGACGCGGAACATGTCGTCGGTGCCGTCACCGTTGAGGTCCGCGAAGACGTCGGAGTGCACGTCGGCGAGGCGCAATGCAAAGTCGGGTGACTTCGCCGGCACGGCGTCGGCGCCGACGAACGTCGGGCCTGGTGAGTGGAAGCGGACGGGCACGTCCGTGTTGACCTTCATCCGCACAGCGCCGCCCGCGGTGAGGTGGATATGGGCGCCGGTTGTGTTGTCGCCGTTGCCGTCGACGTCGATGGTGCCGCCATGAATCTTGACTTTCCTGACCTTGCGCGAGGGATTGAAGGAGAGGTCGACCTCCGCAGGCCCGTCGACGGCATCGATCCGCAGGAACAGCGTCTTGCTCTTCTTCTTGAGGCGGTTCACGTAGATGTAGGTGCCGGGCTCGGCGAGCTTTGGCGTGTGCTCGACGTCCTCGATCCCGGGGAAGGCGAGGTTCTGGCCGAAGCCGAGCGAAGCGGGTGCACGCTTGAAGCGGTTGCGTCCGGTTGCGAGCAGCGCCGATGCGGCGTTGTTGTGCGCGGTCGTGAAGACGTCGAGCTTGCCGTCGTGGTTGAGGTCGGCGACGCCCATGTCGAAGAGCCGTGGGCCAATGGGCAGCGATCGTCTGTGCGCGGCCGACGCTGCTGTCGGCAGAGCGCAGGCAAGCAGCGCGGCCACGACGACGACGCCGGCGCCGACTCGGCTCACCGGCACGCGGCGCTCCTCGCCGCAGGCCCGCCTAGGCCCCCGTTGCTTCCCGCCCGTCAAAGCGGGACACATGATACGTGTCGCTTGGGCGCGACCCGGTTTGTGGGCGGTGGGTTGCGCTCCGGCGCGGGGCCTACTTGACGGTCAGGGTCCCGTGCATGCCGGCGGCCTCGTGGCTGTCGACCGAGCAGTAGAACGTGTAAGTGCCCGGTTTGAGGTCGACGGTGACGTCGGCGGTGCCGCCGGAGACCGTGTCGCTGCAGCCGAGCTCGTCGCCTGACGAGCTGCGTACGCAGACGTCGTGGGTCGTCGACGAAGGGTTGTTGAAGTGCAGGTCAACGTTCCCGGGCTTCGCCTTCAACGTGGACTCCTGGAACGCAAGGCTGCCGTCGGAGGCGGCTGCGACGTCCACGGTTTCGCCACTTGAGCCGCTCGAGGAGGATGTCGACGTGCCGGAGGAGGCAGTGGTTGTGCTGGTGCTCCCGCTGCTGCTTCCGCCGCAGGCCGCAAGCGCGAGAGCGACGACGGCGAGCAGCGCTAGCAAGACGGTGGATCGCTTGGTCATGGCTTCCTCCCATTCGTGGGTATCGGACTGGGACGGCGACCTCACACTACCCCTACCGCCACGAGCCCGCTTACGATCGAGGCGGTGAACCCTTCCGGCGACCCAGAAGCCCCCCTGCCCGGAACGATCCTCGCCGGTCACCGGATCGAGGCGGAGCTGGGGCATGGCGGCATGGGCGTCGTCTATCGGGCTCGGCACATCGCCCTCGACCAGCCACGCGCGCTGAAGCTGATCGACCCGCGCCTCGCCGGGGACGAGGAGGCTGGCGGCCGCTTCCGCCGCGAGGCCCAACTCGCCGCCGCGATCGAGCACCCGGCGGTCGTCCTCGTCCATGACGCCGGCGAAGAGGGGGGACGGCTCTACATCTCGATGCAGCTGATCGACGGCGTCGACCTCGCTGCCCTGCTCGAGTCCGGTTCGATCTCGCCGGCGCGCAGCATCACCATCCTCGGCCAGGTCGCGGGCGCGCTCGATGCCGCGCACGCGGCCGGTCTGGTGCACCGCGACGTCAAGCCGGAGAACGTGCTGATCGCCGACGACGGCGGCGCCGAGCGCGCCTACCTGACCGACTTCGGCATCGGGCTGCTGCTCGCCGGCGGTCGCGACACGCGGCTGACGGCCGAAAGTCAGGTGATCGGCACGAGCGACTACATGGCCCCCGAGCAGATCGAGGCGGAGGCCGTCGACGGCCGGGCAGACGTCTACGCCCTCGCCTGCCTCGCCTTCCGGATGCTGACGGGAAGCGTCCCATTCCCGGCCTCCAGCGGCGTCGCAACGCTCGTCGCTCATCGCACCGCGCCCCGGCCTTCCGCCTGCGCACTCGCGCCCCGGTTGCCTGCGGGCGTCGACGCCGCGCTCGCCCGGGGCATGGCGGTCGATCCTGCTGAGCGCTTCGCGACCGCGGGGGAGTTGGTCGCCGAGCTTCGCAGCGCGCTTGGTGCCGCCTCGGCCGAGGCCGCGGCGCCGACTCGCCGGATGAGCGCGCAGCGCTTGCCAGGACCCCGTCGACACACCGCGGCCTTGCTCGCGGCGGCCCTGGCCGTGGTAATCGCCGTGGCCATCTTGATCCTGGTGGTCGGCGGTTCGGACTCCACAAGCGAGCCGCAGCCGGCGTCGATCTCGTTCGGCGTACGCACACGCCCGGTCGCTGTTGCTGCCGGCGCCAAGTACGTGTGGACGCTCTCACGACGGGTCAATCGGATCACGGCTTATGACCAGACGACCGGCGAGCGGGCTGGTCTCGGATACCCGGCCGACGAGCCGCGCGCCGCCGCGCTGGTTCCCGGCGCGCTCTGGGTCGTGACGGCGCACGACCTGCTTCGCGCCGAGCCCGACGGTAGTGGCGTGCGTGCTGCGCACCTCGACCTCGCCGACGCCACCGACGTCGTCGTCGATCGCCGGGGCGTCTGGGTGCTCGACCGCGGTGGCATCGAGCCGCGTGCTCTCCGGATCGATCCGGAGACGCTGGAGGTCACGGGAACGGTCTTCGTCGGCGACGACCCGCAGTCGCTGGCGGCCGGCGCGGGGGCGATCTGGGTCGCGAATACCGGTAACGGAACGGTCTCGGAGATCGACCCCAGGAGGGCCCACCGAATGGGCAACCCGATCCAGGTCGGCGGCCGGCCTACCGATATCGCCGCCGGGGGCGGAAAGGTCTGGGTGGCCGACAGCTTCAACGGCCGGCTGATCCCGATCGACGCGGGCGTCTCACCGCCGCAGGCCGGGGACGCCATCGAGACCCTGCCGCAGCCGCGGGGCCTCGTCGCCGGCTTCGGCTCGGTCTGGGTCGGGAGTCAGGAGGACGGCGTCCTGCAGCGCTTTGACGCCGCCGGCAATCACTCGGTGCAGGGCGCGTGGGACGTCGGCGACGGGCCGGTCGATGTCTCGATCGGCGCCGGCAGGATCTGGACGGCCGACTGGCTCGGCAACTCGGTCAGCGGGGTCGACGCAGCGGCTCAGCGCTGATCGAGTTCGCCCGGCAGCACGGCACCCGTGTTCAGGGCGCGCTCGGCGAGCGCGGCGCGCTTGCGGTTCTGCGGCTCGTCCTCGACGCCGAACTTCGAGAAGAGGACACGTAGGTTGGCCTTCACGGCGCCGACCGTGATGACGAGCTCGTCCGCGATCGCTCGGTTCGACGCGGGCGCTGCCGCAAACGAGCGCTCGCTGCCCAGGGGTCGGCAGAGGGCGACGAGGACGCGGCGCTGGGTCTCGCCGAGCGGCGGCGCTGTGGCGCCGGGCCCGACCCCGACGGTGGCATCGGCGGGTGTCTTGCCGACGGGGTCACGGAAGAGCACACCGCTGCCGCCGACGAGGATCAGATCGCGGTCGGAGAGCCTGCGGCGCGCGGCGAGACGCTCGCCGTTGACGAAAGTTCCGTTGCGGGAGAGCCCGTCGTCGGCGACCACCCAGGCGCCGCTGAGCAGCGTCAGCTCGGCGTGGACGCGGGAGACGGCGTCATCGCCTTCGATCCGCACGTCCGCGCCCTCGTCGCGGCCGACGCTGACCCGCTCGCGACCGGCGAGCGCCGTGAGCACCTGGGTGCCGTCGCCATTGCGGTGCACGAGGAACGGGTCGCCGTGGCGTTCAAGCTCGATCTGGCTCTTCAGCTCGGTCACCGACTGATCGGCTGTAGGGGCTGCGAAGGGCACGCGCCGGACTGTACGTGTCTCGATGGCGGTCGGCCGCCGTTCGCGGCCGTGCGCGAGCCCGCCGAGGCTAAGCTGCACCGATGCCAGAGCCGACCAGAGTCGCCGTCGCCGGCGCCGCCGGGCGCATGGGGGCGACCGTCTGCGAGGCGGTCGAATCCGCCGAGGGACTGGAGCTCAGCGGCCGCGCCGACCCCGAGCTCGGCGTCGAGCTCGGCGACGTCCTCGACGGGGCCGACGTAGTCGTCGACTTCACGATCCCCGACCAGGCGCTGCCGAACGCGCACAAGTGCCTGCACGCCGGCGTCAGCGTCGTCATCGGGACGACCGGTTTCGACCTCGAGAAGCTGCGCCGCTGCGCGACCGACCACTGGAACGGCGGCGCCGGCGGCCGCGCCTTCGTCGCCCCCAACTTCGCGATCGGCGCCGTGCTGATGATGCAGGCTGCCCAGGCGATCGCCCCGCACATGCCGGAGGTCGAGATCATCGAGCTCCACCATGACCGCAAGCTCGACAAGCCCTCGGGTACCGCTGCGCGTACCGCCGAGCTGATCGAGGCGGCCGGCGGCCACGTGCACGAGCCGATCCACTCCGTCCGTCTACCGGGGCTCGTCGCCCACCAGGAGGTCGTCTTCGGCGGCCCGGGCCAGACGCTCTCGATCCGCCATGACTCGATCGACCGCAGTTCGTTCATGCCCGGCGTGGTCCTCGCCTGTCGCCGGGTCCGCGAGCTGCCGGAGCCGTTGACCGTCGGGCTCGAGGCGTTGCTCGCGGAGTGAGCGCCGACGTCCGGCGGCTCTGGACCTTCGCGGCGGTCGCCTTCGCGGTGTTCGGCGTCGTCTACCTGATCGCCGTCCAGACCCACGTCGGCCAGCACCTCGACACGGCCGCCTTCGCCGGCGGTGAGCGGGCGCCTCAGCGCGCCCAGGACGCGGCCGGCCGCCTGCTCCGCACCGTCAGCGTTGGCGGCCTGCTGATCGCGATCCTGCTACTCGGCATCGTCGCTGCGGCGCGGCGGCGGCCGGCCCTCGTCTTCGTTCCTGCGGCAGTGATCGGGTCGACGATGATCGCCGTCGAGCTGTTCAAGCACGTGCTCTTGGACCGTCCGCAGCTGCTCGTCTTCGAGGCCTTCGCAGGCAACAGCTACCCGTCCGGGCACACGGCCACCGCGATCAGCGTCGGCCTCGCCGCGGTGATCGTCTCGCCGCCGCGCCTGCGCCCCGCGGCCGCCGTGCTCGCGTTCGCCGGCGCTGCCGGATTCGGCGTCTTCGTTGTCACCGCCGGCTGGCATCTGCCGAGCGATGCAATCGGTGCCTACACGCTCGCCCTCGCGGTTTCCTGCGCGGTGATGGCAATCCTCTACTCGATCGACCCACCGAGCCTGCTGCGCGAGCACCGGACGCCGGCGACGGTGGGCCCCGACCGGCTCGCCTCGGGGCTCGAGCTGGCCGGACTCGCCGCCGCCGCCTGTTTCTTCGTCGGTGTCGTTCTCTTCGCTTCGCTCCGTTACGGGCCTGACATCAACTGGACCCGGATCGACGCCGCCTACCTGGGGGCGATGGCGGCGATCGTCGTCGCCGCGGCACTCACCGTGAGCTTTCTGCTCCGTGCCCTGCCGGTGCCTGCGGGCGGCGCGGTGCGACGGCGCGATAGCGTCCCGGCTCCACCCGGCTGAGCCCCCGCATCAGGGCCGGCGCAGCGCGACGCGAGGAGAGCACCGTGAGCGACGACCTTTCGACGATGGACGCAACCGCGATGGCCGAGCTCGTGAGCTCCGGGCAGGCGAGCCCGCTCGAGCTCGTCGATGCCGCGATCGAGCGGGTCGAGGCGGTCAACGAAGAGATCAACGCGGTCATCCACCCGCTGTTCGATGAGGCCCGCGAGGCCGCCGCCGGCGACGTTCCCGACGGGCCATTCAAGGGCGTCCCGTTCGTGCTCAAGGACCTCGGCGCCGCCTTCGCGGGCCAGCCCCTCCACATGGGCATGAAGGTGCTCAAGGAGGCCGGTTTCAGGGCGCCCGTCGACTCGTACCTGGCCGAGCGGTTTCGCGGCGCCGGGCTGATCACGATCGGCAAGACGAACACGCCCGAGCTCGGCATCCTGCCGACGACCGAGCCCGACGCCTACGGCGCGACCCACAACCCGTGGGACACCTCCCGTACTCCCGGCGGCTCCTCCGGCGGGTCAGGCGCAGCCGTCGCCTCGGGAATGATCCCCATGGCGCACGCCAACGACGGCGGCGGCTCGATCCGGATCCCGGCCTCGAACAACGGTCTCGTCGGGCTGAAGCCGAGCCGCCAGCGGATCACGGAGGGTCCGCTCGTCGGCGACAACCTCTCCGGTCTCACCTGCGAGCTTGTCGTCTCGCGCTCAGTCCGCGACACCGCTCGCATCCTCGAGGCGGTCCACGGTGGCGCGCCCGGAGATCCCTATGCCTGTCCCGACCCCCTGCGCCCGTTCACGGACGAGCTCACTGACGAGTCGGCTGGCTTGCGCATCGGCCAGATGACGGCCCCGGCCGTCGAGTCCGAGGTGGACCCCGAGTGCGTACAGGCGGTCGAGCATGCCGCGAAGCTGCTCGAGGGCCTCGGCCACGAGATCACCGGCTCGGGGCCGATGGACGCCGTCCCTGGCGGCGCCGACAGCGTCGGCGTTGACATTCAAGACAGCTTCCTGACCCGCTGGGCAGCGGGCCAGGCGGCCGTCCTCGGTCAGATCGAGATGCTCCTCGGCCGCGAGCTCGGTGCCGACGACGTCGAGCCGCTGACCTGGACGCTGGCGCAGATCGGCCGCGAACGGGACTCGGGCCGCTACCTGCGCGATGTCGCAGTGCATCAGGGGATCAGCCGGATGATCGCCGGCTGGTTCGAGGGCGGCCACGACCTGCTGCTGACGCCGACGATGGCTGAAGTGGCGCCGAAGCTCGGCAGCTTCGACGACTCTGGAGAGGACCCCATGGACGCCTTCCACCGGGCCTTTCCCTCGGGCGCGTTCACGGCGCTCTTCAACGTCACGGGTCAGCCCGCAATTTCGCTGCCGCTGCACATGAGCGCGGACGGCGTGCCGGTCGGCGTTCAGCTCGTCGCGCCGCTCGGGCGTGAGGACTTGCTGATTCGCGTCGCTGCGCAGCTCGAACGAGCTGAGCCGTGGGCGGAACGCAGGGCGCCCGTTTACGCCGGGTGAGCGTGGCCGTAGTTCCGGACGCGTGCATTAGATTCAATGCCCGTGGCCACCTTCGAGGGAGTCATCACAGCGATGGTCACCCCGTTCGACGAGAGCGGGGAGGTCGACCTGCCCGCTTGCCGGCGCGTCGCTCGGTTCCTCGTCGAAACCGGTTCCGACGGCCTCGTGCTCGCCGGCAGCACGGGCGAGTCGCCGACCCTCGATGACGCCGAAAAGCTGGCGCTGTTGCGCGCCATTCGCGAGGAGCTCGGCGACGAGGCGCAGCTGATCGTCGGCACAGGATCGAACGACACGCGCCACTCGGTTGCGGCGACGCGAGCTGCTGCCGAGGCCGGCGCCGACGCCGTGCTGATCGTGACGCCGTACTACAACAAGCCCAATCCGGCCGGCATCAGGGCGCACTTCGAGGCATGCTGCGCGGCCACTGAGCTGCCCGTCGTCGCCTACAACATCCCCTCGCGCTGCGTCGTCAACATCGAGCCCGCCCAGCTCGAGGAGATGGCTGCGTCGTTCCCGAACCTCGTTGCCGTCAAGCAGGCGAACGACGAGCAGTTGGGGCCGCTCGACGGGCTCGAGGTGCTGGCGGGCAACGACAACGTCTTCCTGCGCTGCCTGCGCGCCGGCGGGACCGGTGGGGTCCTCGTCGCAAGCCACATCGTCGGTCCGCAGATGCGAGAGCTCGCCGACATGATCGAGCGCGGCGAGCATCAGCGGGCGGAGCGGCTCGACGCAGAGCTGACGCCGATCTACGAGGCGATGTCGGTGACGACCAACCCGATCCCCGTAAAGACTGCGCTGGAGATGCTCGGCATCTGCTCGGCGACGATGCGTCTGCCGATGGTGCCCGCGACCGATCCCGAGCGCGATGCGATCCGGGCGGCGCTCGAGAGTCGCGGCCTTCCGGTGCGTGCATGAGCGGCCCAAACCTGCGGATCCTGCCGCTCGGCGGGCTCGGCGAGATCGGCAAGAACATGACGATCGTCGAGCTCGACGGCCGGATCGTGATCGTCGACACCGGGCTCATGTTCCCGACGGCTGAGATGCTCGGCATCGACCTCGTCCTTCCGGACTTCGGCTACTTGCGCGAGCGGGTGGACGACATCGAGGCGATCGTGCTCACCCACGGCCACGAGGACCACGTCGGCGCCCTGCCCTACGTCTTGCGCGAGATCGGCATGCCGCCGGCGATCTACGGCGGCAGGCTGACCATCGGCCTCGTCCGCTCGAAGCTCGAGGAGCACAAGCTCCGCAGCGCGCCACTCATCGACATCGAGGCCGGCGAGCGCATCGCCCTCGGTCCGTTCGAGCTCGAGACGGTGCACATGTCTCACTCGATCCCTGATGCTCGCTCGGTCGCCCTGCACACCGAGCTCGGCACCGTGCTGATCACCGGCGACTACAAGTTCGACCAGACGCCGGTCGACGGCCGGCCGGCCGACGTCTCCCGCCTCGCGGCGATGGGAGCGGAGGGCGTGCTCTGCCTGTGCGGCGACTCGACCAATGCTGATCGCCCGGGGGTCGCGCCCTCGGAGTCGAGCATCGGCCCGGCGCTGCTCGAGACCTTCTTCCACTGCGACGGGCGGATCGTCGTCACGTCCTTCGCCTCGAACCTGCACCGCGTGCAGCAGGTGATCGACGCCGCGGTCGAGCTCGACCGCAAGGTCGCCCTCGTGGGCCGCTCGATGCGCAAGAACTTCAACATTGCCCGCAACCTTGGAATCACGAGCGCGCCCGACGACGTCCTGATCCAGCCGCGCGAGATCGAGGACTACCCGGACGAGAAGGTGATCGCGATCTCGACGGGCTCCCAGGGTGAGCCACTCTCGGCGCTGCGCAGGATGGCCTGGGGCGAGCACCGCGACGTCGAGTTGCACTCGGGCGACACGATCGTCTTCAGCGCGACCCCGATTCCCGGCAACGAGCGCTCCGTCAACGAGACGATCGACCGCATCTTCGAGATCGGCGCCCGCGTGATCACCGCGGCCGACGCACCGATCCACGCCTCCGGGCACGGCTGGCAGGAGGAGCTCAAGCTGATGCTCAACCTGACCCGGCCGAAGTATGTGATGCCCTTCCATGGCGACCACAAGCGGATTCGCCTGCATGCCGAGCTCGCCGCCTCGGTCGGGGTACCGCCGCAGAACATCTTCAAGGCCCGCAACGGCACGCCGCTCGAGATCGATGCGGACGGGGCGGAGCTCGGACCGGACATCGGCGCCGGCGTGATTTTCGTCGACGGCGTCGACATCGGCGACCCCGACGACATCGCCCTCCGCGACCGGCGGGCGCTGTCGGCCGACGGCCTGTTCATCGTCGTCGCAACGGTCTCGCGCGAGCATGGAGATCCCGTCTCCGACCCGGAGGTGATCTTCCGCGGCGTTCCCTTCCTCGACGAAGAGGAGTCAGCGCAGCTGATCGAGGACATCCGCGAAGTCGTCGACAGCTCGCTCGAGGAGGCCGCCGATCCTGAGCGCGACGTCGCCCTGATCCAGCAGGACCTGCACGACGATGTCGCGGCCTTCGTCTACGAGCGCCTGCGCCGGCGTCCGATGATCCTGCCGGTCGTCGTCGAGGTCTGAGGCGGGGCGACGTGGCCCTCAGCGACCGTACCCACGGTCGCTGGCCCTGGCTCGCGGCCGTCGCGGCCGGGCCGGCGACGGCGCTCGCCTGGCGTCGGCGCGAGCGGCTCCGCGTCGACGGTTCCTGGGTCGAGTGGCTGCCACTCGTCGCGCTGCTCTGGCATCAGACGGAGGAATGGGTCTGGCCGGGCGGTTTCATGCCGTTCGCGAACCGGACGATGATCGGCTCCAGCGACGACGAGTTCCCGCTCGACCGACGAGTCGGACTGATCGTCAACGTCGGCCTCGGCTGGGGCGTCGGTCTCCTCGCCGGCGGGCGCCGCGACCCCGCGATTTCCTCGCTGCAGCTGGCGCTGCTCGCCGGCAACGTCGTTCTGCACGGCTCCGCCGGGATCCGCAGGCGCCGCTGGAACCCCGGGCTGGTGACGGCCGCAGGCCTGTTCGCGCCGCTCGTCGCGGCCGGCTATCCGGCGCTGCTGCGCCGGGCGCCACGGCGTCCGGTGGCCGCCGGCGTCGTCGGTGGTGTGCTCGGCTCGGTCGGCCTGATGGCGGCGATGCGTGCTCGGCTACGCGCCGCGGAGTAGCTAGCCCGCAGGCTTGGCGAGCAGTGTGACCAGCAGCATCACCGCGGCGAGCAGTCCGTAGGCGATGCGTCGCGGAGCCGAACGGCTCGTCCGCATTGCGATCAGCGCCTGCAGGCAGTAGAAGGCGGCGAAGGCGCGCGACGCGATCGCGACCAGCTGCGGCGTGCCGACGGTCCAGCAGAGCAGCATCGCGGCGATGCCGCTGAGCAGGTACGCGCGCCGTCCGGCGAAGGCGCCGACGCGGAAGCCGTGCAGGTTGCCCGCCGCCGCTGCGGTGTCGGCTGTGGCGGCGCTGAACTGGCTGAGGACGGCGCAGATCACGAGGGGCAGCGAGAGGGCGGGGAGGACCCGGTCCGTGATGTCGAGCAGGGTCGAGTCCGGCCCGGAATCCGAGCCGAGCCCCATCAGCGGCGTCGCCAGAGCGATGAAGCCGATGTAGACCGAGGTCGCGACGATCTGCGAGATCCGCGAGGCGGAGATGCGGGTCGGCGCGTCGTACTCCTCTCCCAGGTAGCGAACCGTCTCGAAGCCCTGGACGGTGATCACGATGCCGCCGAGCACGAGCAACGTGTCCAGCAGGCCATCGTGGGGGGAGGGAGGGAGGTCGATGCCGGCGCCGAGCAGGTCGCCGACGTCGGTGAAGAAGAGCCCCGCGCCGAGCACGGTGGTCAGCACGAGGACCGAGCCGAGCGAGACGAGGTCGAGGCGCTCGAGCCCGCCGAAGCCGCGGACGAGCCCGACGATGACGATCAGGGCGACGCCGCCGGCGGCGATCGCATGCTCGGCAAAGGGCGAGGGCCCGGAGCCGTACTGGACGACGTATGCGGACATGATCCGCAGATACAGGGCGACGGAGATCACATAGGCGACGACGATGACCCCGTCGGCAACGCGGTCGATGCGGATCGTGCCGGTGCCCGCACTGCCATCCTCGAGCCCGGGCTCGACCTCGCTGATGATGTGGCGGATAGCGGTGCCGACCCCGTACGCGAGTGCGCAGACCGCCGCCGCGCCAACGATCGCGAGCGGCCCCATCGTCCGCTCGAGGATCGGGACGATGATCAGAAAGCCCGATCCGAAGATCGAGGCCAGCGGCGTCACCGTGGCCCGCAGGGTCGTCTTGTTCAAACCCCCGGTCACCGCATCGAACCGCACCACCCGATCCTCTCACCTCAGCCCGCGGACGAACGCCGCGAGGCGTGCGGCGTAAATCAGAGGCGTTCCCTGACCAAGCCTGAGCGCGCCTTCGAGCGGCGCGGTGTGGCGGAGCCACATAAGCCGCGAAGAGGTGCGCTCAGGCGCAGCGTCAGGGGACGCCGGGGCCGCACAAAGAGACCCGCCGGACCAGGGAGGGGAGTCCGGCGGGTCATATTGGCTCAGGCTGGCCAATGTATGTTCCCGCTGCGCCAGCGTTCAGGGAGGGAGGCGCAGTGGGTGTGTGTCTCGTCCTGAACGGGATGATCGGCCCGGCGAATAAACCGTTGCTTAAGCGTGAGCAATTGTTTGCTCAATCTTCAGATGGCGCTCTCAGGCTCCTCGGCGAGCGGCAGCGTGACCTCGAAGAGCGCCCCTCCGGAGGGACTCTTGCCCGCGCGCGCGTCGCCGCCGTGGGCGACGGCCACCGCCTTCACGATCGCCAGGCCGAGTCCGGTGCCATCGCCGTTGCGGCGCTGGCTGTCGGCTGGACCGGGACCGCGCACGAAGCGGCCGAACAGCGTCTCCTCCTGACCCTCGGGCAGGCCCGGCCCGTCGTCGCTGACGACGAGCACGGCACGACCGCCGTCGCGGCGCAGCGCGAGCTCGACTCGCGTGCCCTGGGGTGTGTGGCGGATCGAGTTCTCGAGCAGGTTGAGCACCAGCCGGTGTAGCTCGTCAGGGTTGCCGAGCACCTCGGCGGCGGGGTCGAGCTCCGCCTCGAGCTCGTGGTCGTCGGCGACGGGGTCGACCTCCTCGAACGCCTCCTCGGCGATCCGTGACAGATCACAGCGGACCGGCTCGTCGCGGCGACCCGCATCGGCGCGGGCGAGGATCAGCAGATCGCCGACGAGGCGGCTCATCCGCCGTGAGCTGCGCAGCGCCGAGCGCGTCGCCGTGAGCTCCTCCTCGTCGCCCTCGTCCATTGCCGCCTCGAGTAGCTCGAGGTTGGCGAGGATGCTGGTCAGCGGAGTGCGCAGCTCGTGCGAGGCGTCGGCGACGAACTCGCGCTGGCGGTTGATCGTCGACTCGGTCTCGGTCCGCGCCGCGTCGAGCTCGCGCAGCATCTCGTCCAGGGTTCGGGCGAGCTCGGCGACCTCGTCGTCATTCTCGGGCTCGGGAATCCGCAGCGAGGGGTCGCGGGTCCGGGCGATCGTTCGGGCAGTCCCGGTCAGGTCGGCGATCGGCCGCATCGCCCGGGCGGCGACGCTCATCCCGGCGAAGCCCGCGAGCAGCGTGCCGACGAGCACACCGCCGCCCAGGAAGAGCCAAAGGCGGGCGATCGTCCGGTTGGTCGGATCGGTGCTGCGCGCGTACTGGACGTAGACGCTGGGCAGCGTCAGATCGCCCGAGAAGCTGTAGATCCGCGAGTCGGCCACCTCGAGGTCGCCGACCTGGCGCACGGCGGTGGCCGAGCTCGGCGCGCCAAGCGGAACATTGTCGCTCTGCGCGAAGGATCTGCCGTTGACGTCGACGATCCGGATCACGGCGTCGCCGGCATTGGCGAACTCGTTGAGATGCGCGCTGCCGCTGATGATCGGGTTGCCGAGCTGGTCGATGCCGACGACATGGAGGTCGAGTGCCATGGCCCTGGCGTTCCCGGTCAGCTCGTCCCGGAAGTCGTCGCGCAGGCGGTTCGTGACGAGTCGGCCGACGACGAGCGCGAAGGCGATCAGGATGATCGCCGTCAATCCTCCCGAGAGGATCGCGATCCGGACTCGCACCGGGCGGCGTCGCAGGTTGGCCATCGCGCCGCGCAGCGGGTTCACGGCCGGACCACGTACCCGGCCCCGCGCTTGGTGTGCAGGACCCGGCTCTCGCCACCCTCTTCGAGCTTGCGGCGGAGGTTGCTGATGAAGACGTCGATGGTGTTCGTCATCGAAGTCGGGTCGTAGCCCCAGACCTCCTCGAGCAGCCGCTCGCGCGAGATCACGATCTTCTGGTTGCGCATCAGGTACTCGAGCAGCTCGAACTCGCGGGCGGTGAGGTCGAGCTGACGCTCGCCGCGTGACACCTCGCGCGTATCGGGGTTGAGGACGAGGTCGCCGACGCGCAGCGAGGCGCTGCCGCGTGGCGGGCGCCGCCGCATCAGAGCCCGCAGGCGGGCGAGCAGCTCCGCCCGCTCGAAGGGCTTCGCGAGGTAGTCGTCGGCGCCGGCGTCGAGGCCGCGCACGCGGTCCTCGGTGTCGGTGCGGGCGGTCAGGATCAGGATCGGGACGTCGCCGTCGGCGCGCAGCCGGCGGCAGACCTCGACGCCGTCGAGCTTCGGCAGGCCGAGGTCGAGGACGACGAGATCGGGGGCGTAGTCGTGAGCCGCCTGCAGTGCTTCCTCGCCGTCGACGGCGGTGCGCACGTCATGGCCTTCCTGGCGCAGGGAGCGGCGCAGCACGTCCGCGATCTCGTCGTCGTCCTCGACGACGAGGACGCGCCCTGTCAGCAGCTCACCTTCCACAGGCGCGATCTTAGGCATCCGGCTTTCGTTTTCCTAAGCCGGGGGCCTGTTTGCCGAGCCTCGTGCAGCGCCGAGGCGGGCCACGCAGGGACGGCGCAGCGGGCGTCGAAGTGGTGCTGACTGATGTCCCTGATCCCGTCCTGGCGCCCGCAGAAGAGCAGCGGGTCACGATCCGGCTCCCAAAAGCGCACGGGAGGGCGCAAGCCTGCCTCTTCGTCAAAGGCGAAGGGCGGCAAGCCGAAGCGCCAAGCGGCCACGAAGGCGGCGCCTAAGCGCGAGCCGCGCGAGTTCGAGCAGCGGCATCTCGATCTGATCGGCCTGGGCCTGATGGCGCTTGCCCTCTATCTGGGCTTCGTTCTCTACGGGAGCTCGGACGCGGGCCGGCTCGGCGAATGGCTGCAGACAGGCCTCGAGTGGATGATGGGAGCGGGCGCCTACGTCGTGCCGATGCTGCTCGCCGGCGTCGGCGCAGCGCTGGTCCTGCGGCCCTTCGTCCGCTATCCCGGTGCTCTCAACGGCGGCGCTGTGCTGCTCGTCGCCGGCATCCTGCTCGCGCTCGCCGCCGAGACCGGCGGGCTTGGACCTGACACGCCGGTGCGCCACGGCTACTTCGAATCGCACTACTTCACCGCCCACGGCGGGGCGTTCGGCGAGATCCTCTACTGGGCCTCGGCAACGCTCCTGCAGCGCGCCGGCGCCCACATCCTTGCGTTGCTCATGATCGTCAGCGGCGCCTTGCTGCTCAGCGGCAGGCCGATCGCCGGCCTGATGCGCTCCGGGGCGGAGGCGACGCGCCGGGCCACGGACGCGACCGGTGAGCTCGCCCGCACCGCGATCGGCGGTCGTGCCGGTGAGCTCGCCGATCGCCTCGGCGACGCCCGCCGCACCGAACGACTCCCACTGGACGACGAGGGCGCGGCCGAGACCCTGCCCGTCTTCGAGGACGACGCCGAGCGGATGACGCTCGAGGAGGCCGCGCGGATCACCGACGAGTCTCCCTCGGTCGACGGTCCCGACGATGACGAGCGGGCGGCCGACGGCCTCGATCCACAGAGCGACGCATATGAAATCGAGGGCGACGCCGACGCCGCTCCCGCCGTCCCAGATGAGGACGACGGTGCCGAGATCGCGATCTCGCGGACGCCGATGGGCGCGCGCCGCACCGAGCATGGGATCACGGAGTCCGACGAGCGTGACTTCAAGCTGCCGCCCTCGAAGCTCTTGATCAGCGGCCCCGCGAACGACCGTGGTCCCGACAAGCGCGACATGGAGAGGACTTCCCAGGCGCTTCTCGAGGCGCTCGGTCACTTCGGCGTCGAGGCGAAGCTGATCGGCACGGTCTCCGGGCCGCACGTGAGCCGTTTCGAGCTGCAGCTCGCGCCGGGCACCAAGGTCGGCAAGGTCGCGCAGCTCAAGGACGACCTCGCGTACGCGCTCGCCTCGACCGACATCCGCATCCTCGCGCCGATCCCGGGCAAGCGGGCGGTCGGCGTCGAAGTCCCGAACGCGCAGCGCAAGATGGTCCGCCTCGGTGACATCTACAGGGGCCGGCCGAAGGACTCGAGCCCACTCACCTGCTGGCTCGGCAAGGACATCTCCGGACAGTCTGTGTGGACGGACCTGGCGAAGATGCCCCACATCCTGATCGCCGGTACGACCGGTTCCGGCAAGTCCGGCTGCGTCAACGCCGTGCTCAGCTCGATGCTCCTGCACAGCTCCCCGAACGAGCTCAGATTGGTGCTCGTCGACCCCAAGCAGGTCGAGCTCAACCACTACGACTCGGTCCCGCACCTACTGACGCCGGTCGTCACCTCGCCACGGATCGCCGCCAACGTGCTCGAGAACCTGATCGGCGAGATGGAGTCGCGCTACTCGGTGATGGGGGAGGCCCGGGCTCGCGGGCTCGAGGAGCTCAACAAGATCCGTCGCAGTAAGGGCGAGGCACCGCTGCCCTACATCCTCTGCGTGATCGACGAGCTCGCCGACCTGATGATGGTCGCCCCGGGCGAGGTCGAGGATTCGATCATCCGCCTCGCGCAGAAGTCGCGCGCCGTCGGCATCCACCTGATCCTCGCCACGCAGCGGCCCTCGACGGACATCATCACCGGCACGATCAAGGTCAACATCCCGGCCCGGATCGCTTTCGCCGTCGCCTCGCAGATCGATTCCCGCGTGATCCTCGACCAGGGTGGCGCCGAGTCGCTGCTCGGCCAGGGCGACATGCTCTTCCGACCGGTGGGCAGCTCGAAACTGCAGCGCGTACAGGGCGCCTTCATCACGGAGGAGGAGATCGCAAAGATCGTCTCCTGCTGGAACCGCCAGGGCACGCCGAGCTTCGATGTCGACCTGCTCGAGGCGCCGCCGGAGCCCGATCCCGATCCGAGCGACTCGGGCGAGTTCTCTCCCGACGAGGACGATCTTCTCGAGGACGCGGTCCGAATCTGCGTCGAGACCGATACGGCGTCCGTCTCGATGATCCAGCGGCGCCTCCGGGTCGGGTACACGCGCGCCGGCCGCCTCATCGACATGCTGGAGCGTCGTGGCGTGATCAGCGGCTACGAGGGCTCGAAGCCCCGTCAGGTCCTGATCGGCCCGGCCGATGTGCCCCGGATCCTCTCCGGCGGCGGTGGCGCCGCCGGCTCCGCCGAGGACGGACCGCCGACCTCCGAGTCGGAGGTCGGCACGGTCGCGGGCTGAGCGTCGCAATACTGCGGCGAGCCGATGAGTCCCGACGTACCTCCATCGAGCACCGCGATCGGCGCGACGCTGCGCGACGCGCGGCGTCGCCTCGGCCTCGAGGTGCGCGAGGTCGAGGAGCGGACGAAGATCCGCGCGCGCTACATCCGCGCGCTCGAGAACGAGGACTGGGAGACGCTGCCGGCGCCCGCGTATATCCGCGGCTTCCTGCGCACCTACGGTCAGCTCCTCGGCCTCGACGGCGAGATGCTGGCGGACGAGTTCCGGCGCCGCTACGGGGATGGGCAGGGGACGACGTCGGGCTCGCCCGAGCCGGTCCTGACGGAGCGCCGGCGGCATTCGATCGGACGATCGCCGTCACCGGCGATGTGGATCGTCGGCGTCATCGTCGGCATCGTCGTACTGCTGCTGGTGCTCCACTGGGTTGGCGGCGGCGGCGACCAATCGCCGAGCGGCTCGGGAAACCACGCCGCGAAGGGGAAGAAGGCCGGCAAGAAGGGGAAGCACGGCAAGGGCAAGGGCGGCGGCAAGCACGGGGGCAGCGGCAAGCTCGAGCCGACGCGGGCCGTGGTCGCGGCGAAGACCGATACGGAGGTCTGCCTCGTCGCCGGCAGCACGCAGGCCCTGATCGACTCGCAGACGCTGCAGGCCGGAGCCCGCGAGGTCTACACCGGCCACAAGCGCTACCGGCTCGACGTCGGGCCCGGCAAGCTCAAGTTCATCGTCGGCGACAACGCCGAGCGGATCGACTCCGGGAAGCCGAGCGGCTACGAGGCGGATTCTCAGGGCATCACGCCGGGCGAATACCAGGGCCCTGATTGCCCGTGAGCGTTCGCGCCGGCATCATCGTTACCGGGACCGAGGTGCTGACCGGCCGCACCGCCGACCGCAACGGTCCCTGGGTCTCCGAGCGGCTGGGCGGGCTTGGCATCGAGGTCGCTCACATCCTCGTCGTCGGGGATCGCCCCGAGGACCTGCTCGAGGCGCTCCGTTTCTTCGGCGAGCGGGGCATGGACCTGATCGTCACGACCGGCGGCCTCGGACCGACTGCCGACGACCTGACGACGCAGATCGTCGCCGACTTCGCCGGGCGCGAGATGCGGGTCGACTCCGAGATGGAGGCGAAGATCACGCGGATCATCGAGGGCTTCGCCCGGCGGATGCGCTTCGACCCCGAGGGCATGCGGATGGGGACGCGCAAGCAGGCGACCCTGCCCGAGGGCGGCACGCCGCTCGACCCCGTCGGGACCGCGCCGGGGGTCGTGGTCGGGGCGGGCGCGGCGCTGGTCGTCGTGCTGCCGGGGCCACCGCGCGAGCTGCAGGGGATGTGGCCTGCGGCGCTCGAGACGCCCGAGATGGAGGCGCTGATCGCGCGCACACCGGACATGGACACGGCGGCGATGAAGATGTTCGGCATTCCTGAGTCCACCCTGGCCAAGAGCCTGGTGGAGATCGAGCGCGACGACGGCGTGCCGCTCGGACGGATCGAGATCACGACATGCCTGCGGCGCGGCGCCGAGCTCGAGATCGACGTCAGCTACCCGGCTGGCGAGGCCGCGGTCGTCGACGGGCTGTTCGCCGGCCTACGGGCTCGCCACGGGGACTTCATCTACACGGAGACGGGGGAGACGATCGACGCGATCGTCGCTCGCCTGCTCGCCGACGGCGGCCAGATCCTGGCCACGGGCGAGTCCTGCACGGCAGGGCTGCTCGCGGCGCGGATCACCGATACGCCGGGCTCCTCTGCGTACTTCTCCGGCGGCGTCGTCGCCTACTCGAACGAGGCGAAGGCGGCCCAGCTCGGCGTCGACGCGGCGCTGATCGAGGCGCATGGAGCGGTCTCGCCGGAGGTCGCCGAGGCGATGGCCGACGGCGCGCTCGAGCGCTTCGGCGCGACGATCGGAGTCGGGATCACCGGGGTCGCCGGTCCCGACGGCGGCACGGAGGACAAGCCGGTCGGTTACGTCTGCTTCTGCGTCAAGCAGTCGCCGGCGGCGGGCGGGCTGACGATGAGCCGCGATCCGAAGCTCCCCGGCGGCCGCAGCGACGTCCGCGACCGCTCGGTCTCGGTCGCGTTGCACATGCTGCGCCGCGTGCTCCTCGGCCAGGTCGAAGGCGGGCCGCTGTAGCGGTCGGGCGGGGCGCCGGGCGTTCTGCGTCATCCGACACCCCGCGTGGGGGTGCTGGTCTGACACAGAACCCTTTCCGCGTGTCACCGCTCGGCGTCCGGCGGCCTTCCGGCACGCAATCGGCACATCGCGGCCGCGTTCCGCGCCGCCGCTGCGTCTAGCGTCGTCGTGGTGAGCGATGAAGCGAAGCAACGCATGTTCTGCGCGCTCGATCTGCCGGCGGCGACCATCGCCTCGATCGAGGCCTGGCAGAAGCGCGCCGTCGGCGGCGACCCGCGCTGGCGGGCCGTCGCGGCGGGCGCGCTGCACGTGACGCTGGCCTTCCTCGGCGACAGGCCCCCGGCCGTCGCCGGGCGAATCAGCGAGATCCTCGCCGGTCTTGATGTGGAGCGACCGGTTGAAGGCCTGATCGAACCCGATCCGGCGCCGCTGCCGCGACGTGCCCCGAGGCTGCTCGCCCTGAGCGTCGCCGGCGAGGCGATCCCGGCGTTGCAGGCACCGCTGGCGGCGGAGTTGACCCGCGCGGGGCTCTACGAGCCCGAGCGCCGTCCGTTCTGGGCGCACGTCACCGTCCTGCGAAGGCGCGGCCGCGGCACCACCGGCGGCCTCGTCCCGCCATTCCACGCGGTTTCAGCGGACGGCGGAAGCGGACATGCGTTCGGTGCCGTCCGGATCGCTCTCTACCGTTCCGAAATCCGGCCCGATGGTTCGAAGTACACGTGCCTGGCCGCACGAGATCTGCCGCCTGCGAGCGGCCGACAGAAGAGGTGATGAGAAAGATGGCAGCAAGCAAGCCCACCCCGATCGAGGCCGGCACCAAGGACGCCAAGGCCAAGGACGCCGCACTGAAGGCGGCCGTGACCCAGATCGAGCGCGAGTTCGGAGCCGGCTCGGTGATGAAGCTCGGCAGCGATTCGACGATCAACGTCGAGGCGATCCCCACGGGAGCGGTGTCGCTCGATCTTGCGCTCGGTGTCGGCGGCGTTCCGCGCGGCCGGATCGTCGAGATCTTCGGCCCGGAGTCGTCGGGCAAGACGACGCTCGTCTACCACATCATCGCCCAGGCTCAGGCGCGCGGCGGCGTCTGCGCCTTCGTCGACGCCGAGCATGCGATCGACCCCATCTATGCGCGCCGGATCGGCGTCGACACCGACGAGCTGCTCGTCTCGCAGCCCGACTACGGCGAGCAGGCGCTCGAGATCGTCGACGTGCTCGTTCGCTCCGGCGCCGTCGACGTGGTCGCGATCGACTCGGTCGCGGCACTGACTCCGCGGGTCGAGCTCGAGGGCCAGATGGGCGATCAGACGGTCGGCCTGCAGGCGCGGCTGATGTCGCAGGCCCTGCGCAAGCTGGCCGGCAACCTGAACCGGGCGAAGACCGTCTGCTTGTTCACCAACCAGATGCGCGAGAAGATCGGCGTCAGCTTCGGCAATCCGGAGACCCAGCCGGGCGGCCGGGCGATGAAGTTCTACGCCTCGCAGCGCCTCGACCTGCGTCGCATCGAGACCCTCAAGGAGGGAACCGAGGCGGTCGGTAACCGGGTCCGGGTCAAGGTCGTCAAGAACAAGGTCGCGGCGCCCTTCCGGCAGGCCGAGTTCGACATCGAGTACGGCGTCGGCATCTCGAACGAGAGCTGCCTGCTCGACCTTGGCGTCGAGCACGACATCGTCACCAAGTCGGGCTCGTTCTTCTCCTACGGGGATCAGCGCCTCGGGCAGGGCAAGAACAACTGCAAGGCGTTCCTGAGGGAGAACCCGGAGGTCGCCGACGAGATCGAGGACAAGATCTACGCGGCGCTCGACGTTACCCGCGTCAAGGGCCCGAAGCCGGTTCCCTATCGTGCCCGAGTCGGAGGCTGCGGAGGCAGTCGAGGCCGACGCCGCAGCCGGGGGCGAGGGCGATGCGGGCACCGAGGAGGAGAAGGCTGCCTGAGCCGCTTGAAGTCGCGCTGCGGGCCCTGAACCGCCGCGAGCACTCGATCGCTGAGATCGAGGCAAAGCTGGCGGAGCGCGACTTTCGCAGCGACCAGATCGAGGAAACGGTCGCCGAGCTCGTCGAGGGCGGCGCGCTCGACGACCGTCGCTTCGCGATTGCCTTCAGCACCGACAAGCGCGAGCTCGGCGGCTGGGGGCCGGAGCGAATCGCCGGGGCCCTCGCGGAGCGGGGGATCCCGGCGCGCCCTGATCGAGGAGTGCTGCGCGGTCGAGAGCCGCGAGGAGCTCGTCGAGCGGGCTCAGGGCCTGCTTGCAGAGCGCGGCGAGACGCTCGACGACGACGGCTCCCGAGCGCGGGCGCTCGGCTTTCTTACGCGTCGTGGCTACGACTACGAGCTCGCCTACGACGCGATCCGGGCCGCCGCGCGCGCGGCCTGAGAGCGACCAGCCGTGATCGAGGCCGTCCTCTTCGACATCGACGGCACCCTGCTCGACCACGATGCCGCGAGCGCCGGCTCGCTGCAGAACGCGCTCGAGCGCGAGCGGCGGCTTCATGGGCTCGAGCCCTTCGACTGGGCGGCGGCGCTCGCGGAGTGGCGACGGCTCGAGGAGCTGCACTATTCCGATTATCTGAGCGGCGCGATTCCCGTCGAGGAGCACCGCCGCAGGCGCTCGGCCGGGATCCTCGAGTGGCTCGGAGCGCCCGGCCGCAGCAGCGGCGATCTCGACCAGTGGTTCGGCGCCTTTCTCGGCGGATACAGGGAGCGCTGGAGCGTCTTCGCCGACGTGCTGCCCGTCGTCGCGGCGCTCGAAGCCCGCGGTACGGCGCTCGGAGCCATCACGAATGCCGACGGCGGCTTTCAGCGTCGCAAGCTCGATGCCTTCGGTCTGCTCGAGCGGATGCCGGCGTTCGTCGCCTCCTCGGAGCTCGGTGTGCCGAAGCCGAAGCCGGCGATCTTCGAGCGTGCCTGCGAGTTGGTTGGGATGGCCCCGGAACGAGTCGCCTACGTGGGCGACCGCCTGGACACGGACGCGCGCGGTGCTCGCGATGCGGGCCTGTTGGGGATCTGGCTCGACCGCACCGGGGCTGCAGCCGAGTTGCCGGACGGCGAGCAGCCCGGCGTGCCGGTGATCGAGACGCTGGCAGACCTCGCCGGGGTCATCGACGGCTGAGGCGCGCGCGTCTGGACGAGAGTTCGATGCCCGCGGCGGACGAACGGCCAGCGCTCGTCCCAAGGGCGAAGGGGTACGCGGCGACTGCCGATGGAGGCCGCGGAATGACGGGCTTGGGGATCGCACTCGCACTGCTCTGCGCGCTGGCGACGAACGTCGCCTTCCTCTGCAAGCACCGCGGCGCCGTCGCTGCGCCCGAGGTCAGCGCCCGGCACCCCTGGCGCAGCCTGCGGGGGCTGTTCGCCTCGCGCTGGTGGGCGATCGGCTTCGGCATCGGCTTCGTCGCCTGGGGCCTGCACGTCGGAGCGCTGGCGATCGCGCCACTCTCGCTCGTGCAGGCGGTAATCGCCGGCGGCCTCGTACTGCTCGCCCTGCCGGCCGAGCGGTGGTTCGGGATCGCGCTCGGGCGGCGCGAGTGGACGGGCCTGCTCCTCAGCGCTGCGGGGCTCACTTTCCTCGTCGTTACCGCGAGTCGTGACGCGAGCGTCGGGACGGGCTACTCGGAGTCGGCGATGATCGCCTTCGAGGGTGCGGCGCTCGGGATCGGGGTGGCGATGCTCTTCTCCGGGCGCGGGCCGGCGGCAGCGGCCCGCAGCGGCTCGATCCTCGCGCTTGCCGCGGGCCTGCTCGTCGGCGTCTCCGACGTGGCCGTCAAAGCGCTCAGCGAGAGCGTCCCGGGCGACCCCCAGTCGATCGTCAGTCCGTGGACTGCGATCGCGCTGATCGCCTCGCTGGCGGCGCTCTACGCGCTCGCCCGGGCGCTGCAGATGGGCGGTCCGATCCAGACGATCGCGCTCTCGTCCGTCGCCGCCAACCTCGCGGCGATCAGCGGCGGGATCGTCGTGTTCGGCGATCCGGTCGGCACCGATCCGCTCGGCGTCCTCGCCCGCGGCGCGGCGTTTGCGACCGTGATCGTCGCGGCGGGGCTGGTCCAGGGCCGGCAGGCGGCTGCAGGCACCGTTGCCGCCGCTTGAGTCGGGGGTCGTCGCGGACTACCATCGTCGCAGCGGTGCGGTTGCGAGACGCGAGCGCCTGCTGACCGAGATTCGAGAAACAACAGACCTTGAAACACCTGCAAACCGACGAAGTCCGACTGACCACGAGGCACCGGACCCGAACCTGAACAGCAGCCCTCGCCGGCGGCTTGCCGCCGTGCTCGGACAGCGGGCGTAGCGAGCGCCCTCACCGCCAATAGGGGCACGACGTGCCCGGAGTAGACCGAGCCCACCGGGGGGTCCCCGGGCGGAAGGTGGTTGGTGATGGATCGCAGGAGCAGGCGGATCTTTCAGACGAGATCGGAGCAGGCGGGGGTGCACCGCGGCGCCGAGATCGACTCCGAGCCGGAACCGCAGGCGCCGCGCCCCGAGTCCGTGCCCGATCAGCGGGCCCGCGACGCCGCGGTCGGCGAGGAGCTCGCCGCCCGCCGCGAGGAGATCGCCCGTCTCGAAGAGCGGGCTCTGCACGAGTCCGAGCAGCAGCGCCTGCGGCTTGCCGAGGTCGAGCGCCGCGAACGGGCGCTCGACGACCGCGCGCGCAACCTCGACCAGCAGGCGGAGGAGCTGAAGCGACAGAAGGCGGTCCAGCGCAAGGAGCTCGAGCGCCTCTCGGGACTGACCGCGACGCAGGCCAAGCAGTTGCTGATCGCCGACGTCGAGCACGACGCCCGGCACCGCGCCGGCCGGGCCTTGTTGCAGATCGAGGAGGAGACCAAGCGCGATGCCGACCGCAAGGCACGCAACATCCTCTCGATCGCGATGAGCCGGCTCGCCGGCTCGCACGCGAGTGAGACGACGACGCGGCTGATCGAGCTTCCCGGCGAGGAGATGAAGGGCCGGATCATCGGCCGCGAGGGCCGCAACATCAGGGCGCTCGAGGCACTCACCGGCGTCGACGTGATCATCGACGAGACGCCGAGCGCCGTCGTCGTTTCGAGCTTCGACGGCGTCCGGCGCGAGGTGGCGCGGTTGACGATCGAGAAGCTCGTGGCCGACGGCCGGATCCAGCCGGCCACGATCGAGGAGGTCTACGGCAAGGCCCGCGAGGAGGTCAGCCGGCGCATCGCCGAGGAGGGCGAGAAGGCCGAGCTCGAGGCCGGCGTCCATGGCGTCGACCGAGAGCTGCTCGAGGTGCTGGGCAGACTCCGCTTCCGCACGAGCTACGGCCAGAACGTGCTCGATCACCTGGTCGAGTGCGCGAAGCTCGCCGGCGTGATCGCGGTCGAGCTTGGCGCGTCCGTCGAGACCGCCAAGCGGGCGGCTCTGCTGCACGACATCGGCAAGGCCGTCAGCCACGAGGTCGAGGGCTCCCATGCGCAGGTCGGGGCGACGCTGGCCCGCCGCCACGGTGAGACGGAGGCGGTCGCGCACGCGATCGAGGCACACCACAACGAGGTTGAGCCGCGCACCGTCGAAGCCGTCATCGTGCAGATCGTCGACGCGCTCTCGGGCGCCCGGCCGGGCGCCCGCGGCGAGGCGCTCGAGGAGTACGTGAGCCGCCTGCGGGACCTCGAGGAGATCGCGGCCCGTCACCCGGGGGTCGACCGGGTCTTCGCGGTTCGTGCCGGCCGCGAGGTCCGCGTGATGGTCGATCCGGGTGCCGTCGACGACGAGGAAGCCGCCGTGATCGCCGAGCGCACCGCAAAGACGATCGCCAAAGAGCTCGATTTCCCGGGCCGGATCAAGGTGACGGTGATCCGCGAGAGCCGGAGGACCGCGTGGGCCGATTGAGCGACCGAGCGACCGCCCGACCCTTCCGCCGCGCTCCCTCGATAGGATCGCGCACCTGATGGCGACCCTCACGAGCGCGCTAGTCCTCCTCGGACAGGAGGAGACCTTCGTCGACAAGGACCTGCTGTACGTCTGCGGCGGGCTCCTCGTCCTGCTCGCCCTCGTCCTCTCCTTCGCCGGCATGCGGATCAAGGACTTCCCCTCGCGGCGCGTGTTGCCGCTGATCCTCGGGGTCACCGCCGTCGTCGTCCTGCTCACCGGCTTCGCCGCCTACAAGAGCGCCGACCTTCGAGCAGGCGCAGCGCCGGGCCAAGAACGAGCAGGCCGGCGTCAAGGCCGAGTCGCAGAACGTCGCCAACCAGCAGTCGGAGAGCAACGCCGGCGCGGGTCAGGCCGGCGACACCGCCTCGGGCACGGGCGCCACGCCGGGCAGCTCGGACCCGGGCCTGGATGTCTTCGCCAACAACGGCTGCGGCAGCTGCCACACGTTCAAGGCGGCCGGCACGACCGGAACCTCGGGTCCCAACCTCGACAAGTTCCTCGCGCCGGACGACAACAAGGCCGGGATCAAGGAGATGATCGTCGACCCGAACGCCGAGATCGCCAAGGGCTATTCAGCCAACGTCATGCCGCAGGACTTGGGGACGACGCTCACCCCGGAGGAGATCAACCAGCTCGTTGCCTTCCTCTACAACAACTCGCCGGCGGGATCCGGGGCCGCACCGCCGGAATCAACGGGGGCTGCCAAGCAGCCGAAGGTCGACGTCGCCGACGGGAAGAAGATGTTCGCCTCGAACGGCTGCGGCAGCTGCCACACGCTCGCCGCCGCGAACGCGTCGGGCACGATCGGCCCGAACCTCGACGACGTGGTACCCGACCTCAGCGCCAGCGAGATCAAGACCTCGATCGTCGATCCGAACGCGAAGATCACGGCCGGCTTCCCGGCCGGGACGATGCCGCAGAACTTCGGCGACACGATGAGCGACCAGCAGGTGAACGACCTCGTCGGTTACCTGCAGTCCGTGGCCGGCAAGGGCTGAGCCGCCCGCTTAGACGGCCTCTCAGGGACTCCGCGGCGCTCGCCGCCGAATTCGGGTCCGACGGGTGCGCCGCTACCCTCTGCGCCGTGACCGGCGCCGGCGCCAAGAACTTCCACGTGACCACCTTCGGGTGCCAGATGAACGAGCACGACTCGGAGCGGATGAAGGGGATGCTCGCCGGACTCGGCTACCGCGAAGTCGGCGAGCGCGGGGACGCTGACCTGATCCTCTTCAACACCTGCTCGATCCGCGAGTCCGCGGACAGTCGCTTCACCGCCCACCTCGGCGAGGCAAAGCGGCTCAAGTCGGAAGATCCGGAGCGAATCGTCGGCGTCGGCGGCTGTTGGGCGCAGTCGGTGAAGGAGGAGGTCTTCGAGCGTTTCCCGTTCGTCGACGTCGCCTTCGGGCCCGGGCAGATCCACAAGCTCGCCGAGTTCCTCACCTCCGAGTCGCTCACGGCCCAGGGCTACTTCGAGTTCGAGGACTTCGCCGGCCACCTGCCGACGCAGCGTCAGCGACCCTTCCAGGCGTGGCTGCAGATTTCGCAGGGCTGCAACTGCGCCTGCTCGTACTGCATCGTGCCCTCGACGCGCGGCCGCGAGGTCAGCCGCCCGGCGGACGAGCTGCTCGCCGAGGTCCGCGGCCTTGCCGCCGACGGCGTCCGCGAGGTCACCCTGCTCGGCCAGAACGTGAACAGCTACGGCCGTGACCTCGGCCGCCGCGGGCACGAGCGCTGGAGCTTCGCCGAGTTGCTGCGGGCCGTCGACGCGGTCGACGGCATCGAGCGGGTCCGCTACACGAGCCCGCACCCGAAGGACATGAAGGAGGACGTGCTGCTCGCGCACGCGGAGTGCGGCGCCGTCTGCGAGCACATCCACCTACCGCTCCAATCGGGCTCGAGCCGGATCCTGAAGGCGATGCGCCGTACCTACGATCGCGGCCGCTACCTCGACAGGGTCGCGCTGATCCGTGAGCACGTGCCCGACGCGGCGATCACCACCGACATCATCGTCGGCTTCCCGGGTGAGACCGAGGCCGACTTCGCCGAGACGCTCGAGGTCGCCGAGCAGGTCGGCTACGACTCGGCCTTCACGTTCGTCTTCAGCCCCCGCCGCGGCACCGAGGCGGCCGGGCTCGATGAGATGGTTCCGCACCCGGTCAAGGTCGAGCGCATGGAGCGTCTCGTCGAGGTTGTCCAGCGCCGCGCCCGCGAACGTGCCCAGCGCTTCGTCGGGCGGACCGAGGAGGTGCTGGTCGAGGGCACGAGCCGCACCGACCCCACGCGGTTGCGCGGCCGCATCCGCCACAACAAGGCGGTCAACTTCGAGGGCACGGCCGCGCGCGGGCGAGATCGTCGAAGTCGAGATCGACTCGGCGACCTCGCAGACGCTCGCCGGGCGCGAGCGGCTGCTGAGCAGGGCCGGCTGAGCGCACCGATGCCGGCCGGCGGCGCGGAGCTCGTCGCGATCTTCGGGCCAACGGGTGTCGGGAAGACCGGCGTCGCGATCGAGCTTGCCGAGCTGTTGCGCCGTGAGCGGGGCGTGGAGTCCGTCGCGATCTCCTGCGACTCGATCCAGATCTATCGCGGTCTCGAGGTGATCAGCGGCGCCGCCGACGCCCGCGAGCAGGCCCGGCTCGAGCATCGGCTGATCGGCATCGCGGGCCTCGACGAGGAGTTCAGCGCCGGTCGCTTCGCCGCCCGCGCCCGCGCTGAGATCGATGCCGCGATCGAGGCTGGGCTGCTGCCGATCGTCGTCGGCGGCACCGGTCTGTACATGCGCGCGGCGCTCGCCGAGCTCGATCTGCTGCCGCCGGTCGAGCCGGAGCTCCGGGCCGCGATCGAGGCGGAGATCGCCGAGCGGGGGCCGGAGGCCATGCACGGCGAGCTACCCGCCGACGTCGCCGAGCGGGTGCATCCTCGTGACCGCAAGCGGATCGCGACGCTCGCTCGAGCTGCTGCGCAGCGGCCTCGATCCGCCCGAGCGTCACGGCGAGCTGTGGACGGCGCGGTTGCGCCGCCCGACGCTGCTCGCCGGCATCGTCTGCGAGCGCGAGCTGCTCGATGCGCGGATCGAGGCCCGCGTTGCGGCGATGGCGGCGGCCGGTGCCGAGGCGGAGGCGCGCGCCGCACTCGCCGCCCCGATCTCGCGGACCGCGGCGGCGGCGATCGGGCTCGAGGCGTTCGCCGAAGGGGATCACGAGCGGGTTGCGGCCGAGCAGCGGCGCCTCGCCCGGCGGCAGATCACCTGGATGCGGAAGATGGAGGGAATCGAGATCTTCGACACCGGTGATGGCGGTCCCGAGGCGATCGCCGGCGCCGCGGGCCTGATCGCCGGGCGGCTGGGGGATACTGCGGCCGCGATGAAGTTCGAGAAGTGGCAGGCGCTCGGCAACGACTACCTCGTGCATCGAGGCGGAGCGGCTGCCGTTCGAGCTCTCGCCCGCGCGGATCGAGGCGCTCTGCGCCCCGCACTTCGGGATCCACTCCGACGGCGTCCTGCTGCTTGCACCAAGCAACGAGGATGCGGTTCGTCGCCGAGCTGCGGATCTTCAACCCGGACGGCTCAGAGGCCGAGCTCTCCGGCAACGGCGTGCGGGAGGCGGTCCTCTACCTGCGCCGCTCGGGGTGGACGGACCGCGACCGGTTCTCGATCCGCACCGCCGCCGGCGAGATCAGCCCCGAGCTGACCGGCCCCGGCTCGGCTCGGGTCGCAATGGGCACGGCGGCGACGGTATCGGCCGACTTTCCCGTCCGGCCGCGCGGACGGACGCGACAGCTTCACCCTCGAGGGCCTCGGCGAGCGCGAGTTCCAGCACGTCTCGATCGGCAACCCGCAATGCGCGATCGAGGTCGGCGAGGGCCTCGAGGACCTCGACCTCGGTGCAGTCGGCCCGTGGATCGAGGCCGGCGCCGGCGGCCGCTTCCCGAACCGCACCAACGTCAGCTTCTGGCGCGTCGAGGACGCGGAGTCCAGTCGCATACGGGCGCGGATCTTCGAGCGCGGCGTGGGGGAGACCCTCTCCTCCGGCACGGGCGCGACGGGGGCCGCCGTGGCCGCCCACCTGCGCGGCCTGCCGAGCCCGATCGCCGTCCACCTTGACGGCGGCGAGCTCGAGGTCGAGATCGGCCCGGAGCTTGAGATCCACCTGACCGGCACCGCCGAACCGGTCTTCAGCGGCGAGCTCTCAGCCGAGCTGATCGATCGCCTGGCCGCGATCGACACGGCAGCTGGCGTCTGAGCGGGCGGGGCCCACTGGCTCGCCGCGCCGTTTCGTCGGGAATCTGCACCCCTCATAGGGGTGCAGATCCAGTCAGTTCGGCTGGATGGGAGCGGCGGCGGGGCTCGACCCTCAGTGCCTCTTCCGGTCGGGAGAGCCGCAGTTTTGCCCGGTTTGCGTTTGCGGCAGGAGCGCGAGTCAGCGTCGCTCGGCCCCGCCGCGCTCAGCCCAGCGCCGCGTAGTCGACGCCGGTGAGCTCGACGGAGACCTCCCAGAGGCGGCGGGCGTCGTCTGCGTTGCGGGCCTCGGAGCTGCAGCCGACCTTGGTCGGGTTGCCGCGAGCCTGGCCGATGCCGTCGGGGCCGATGAAGTCACTGCCCTCGACGTCGGGCGATGTCGCCGCGTACAGGGTCGGGCGGGCGCCGGCCTCGTCGCTCTGGGCGAGGATCAGGTTGCCGATCATGCCGAGCGGCTTGAGCACGATTCCCCAGGCGCCCTCGCCGGGTCCGCTGGTCTGCAGGTTGGTTGCCGCGTAGCCCGGGTGACAGGCGACGGCGATCGCGTTGGCGTCCGCCTCGCGCAGGCGGCGATCGAGCTCGAAGGTGAACAGCAGGTTCGCGAGCTTCGAGCGCCCGTAGGCGGGCCAGCGCGAGTAGCTCTGCTCCCAGTTGAGGTCGTCGAAGTCGATGCTGCCCTGCCGGTGGGCCATGCTCGAGACGTTGACGATCCGTGCGGCGTCCGCCGCGAGCAGCTTGGGCATCAGCAGGCCGGTGAGCGCGAAGTGGCCGAGGTGGTTGGTGCCGAGCTGCAGCTCGAAGCCCTGCGCGGTCTCCATCCGCGGCGGCGCCATCACGCCGGCGTTGTTGATCAGCAGGTCGAGCGGCTGCTCGCGGGCGAGCACGTGCTCGGCGGCATCGGCGACCATGTCGAGATCGGCGAGGTCGAGCGGCAGCGCGCTCGAGCTCGGCGTCGGGGTGCTCGTCGAGGATGTCCGAGGTCGCGACGGCCGCCTTCTTCGGGTCGCGGCAGCCGAGCAGAACCGTCGCGCCGGCGCCCGCGAGAGCCATCGCCGCCTGCTTGCCGATGCCGCTGTTGGCGCCGGTGACGAGCGCCGTCTTGCCGGTCAGGTCCGGCAGGCTCTCAGTACTCCACCCCTCGCTCATCGCTTCAAACCTACCCCCTCCGGCGGCGGGCGACGGCGCTCGGGCAGTTCATCTTCTAGGCTCGGCGCCGCCGGCAGGCCGGCGCAAGGCAAACGAGCTCGAAAGGACCAGATGGCCCGCACAGATCCGTCCCAGCGCCTGGAGGCGATGCCTCCGTACATGTTCGCCGAGCTCGAGCGGCGGGTGGCCGACAAGCGCAAGGCCGGCATCGACGTGATCAGCCTCGGGATCGGCGATCCGGATCAGCCGACCTTCCCCTACATCGTCGAGGCGATGCAGGCGGCCGTCGCCGAGCCCGGCAACCACGAGCTACCCCTCGAACCGTGGCCGCGAGGAGTTCCGCTCGGCGCTGGCCGACTTCTACATGCGGACGGTTCGGGGTCGAGATCGATCCCGAGACCGAGGTGATCCCGGCGATCGGCGCGAAGGAGTGCATCTACAACCTCTGCTTCGCCTTCCTCGACGCCGGTGACGTGGCGCTCTCCTCCGACCCCGGCTACCCCGTCTACACGGGCGGCCCGATCCTCGCCGGCGCCGACGTCGAGCTGCTGCCGCTCGTGCCCGAGCT
This sequence comes from uncultured Solirubrobacterales bacterium, assembly GCA_963774395.1. Lineage (GTDB taxonomy): Bacteria > Actinomycetota > Thermoleophilia > Solirubrobacterales > 70-9 > CAXMST01. Next base: position 162,141 of record CAVZET010000006.1, read on the forward strand.
CGGCTTCACGCCCGATCTCGATGCGATCGACGAGATGGCGCTCTCGCAAGGCGCGGCTGATGTTCCTCAACTACCCGAACAACCCGACCGGCGCCGTCGTCCCCGACGGCTTCTTCGAGCGCGTCGTCGAGCTCGCCCGCAAGCACGAGTTCCTCGTCGTCCACGACAACGCCTACTCGGAGACGACCTTCGACGGCTACGTCGCGCCGAGCTTCCTCGCGACGCCCGGCGCCAAGGAGGTCGGCGTCGAGGTCTTCAGCCTCTCGAAGGGCTTCAACATGACCGGCTGGCGCTGTGCCGCGATCCTCGGCAACGCGGATGCGATCTCGACCTACTGGCGCTTGAAGACGAACGTCGATTCGGGCCTGTTCGAAGCCGTGCAGATGGCCGGCGCCGCGGCGCTCGACGGCGCCCGCGCGAGCCGCTCGGCGAGATGAACGAGATCTACGCCCGCCGCCGCGACCTCGTTGTCGACGCGCTCGCCGAGATCGGCGTCGATGTTGCCGCGCCGAAGGGGACGATCTACGTCTGGGCGCCGGTGCCTGAGGGCCACACGTCGACGACCTTCGCCGAGCTCGTGCTCGAGGAGGCGGCGGTCGTGGTCTCGCCCGGCTCGATGTACGGGCCGAGCGGCGAGGGCTTCTTCCGGATCTCGCTCACGACCCCCGACGAGCGCATCACCGAGGCGGTCGAGCGGATGCGCGAGCACCTGACGGGCGTGGGCGGGCGGGTTCCCGGTGCCGATGGCTGATAGCCGACCGCTACCGGCGGCGCTGCGCCTGATCAGCGTCCTGACGGTACTGGCGACCGTCGACGGTCGTTCTCGGGCTCCCCTCGCAGTCCCGGCGGGGCCGGCCGGCCGCTCGCCTCCGCAGGGACGTGGGGCTTTGCGATCGGTAACCACACCCTCGACGGCAACGTCGGCGGGCGCTACGCCGGCTACGACCTGCTCGTCGTCGACGCGCAGGAGGCGACGAGCAAGCAGATCGCGGCCCTGCAGGCGCAGGGCACGACCGTGCTCGGCTACCTGAGCGTCGGCACGATCGAGAACTACAGGCCCTGGTACAAGCAGCTGAAGCCCTACCGGATCGCCCCCGACCGCAACTGGCACGGGGAGTACTACGCGCAGGTGCGTAGGCGGGGCTACCGGCGCGCGCTCACCCGCAAGATCGCGCCGAAGCTCTACGCGAAGGGCTTCGACGGGCTCTTCCTCGACAACGTGGACATGATCGAGAACTACAAGCGCCAGGCGCGCGGCATGCGGAAGCTCGTCGCGGCGCTCGGGCGGCTCGTGCACGCTGACGGCGGCTATCTGTTCGCCCAGAACGGCTTCTCGGTCATCCGCCCGATGCTCGCCGACCTCGACGGCTGGAACCGCGAGGACGTGACCAGCACCTACCGATTCGGCAAGCGCGCATACGCCGAGCGCAAGCCGAAGCAGATCGCGGCGACGCAGCGCGAGCTGCGCAAGGTGGGCGCCGCCGGGCTGCTGGTCACCGCGACCGACTACACGGCGAAGGCGGGTTCGGCCGTTGCCCGTCGCGCCGTCGCCAACGCCTGCGCGGCCGGCGCGCTGCCATATGTCAGCGACATCTACCTCGCCGGACCCCGAAGCCGCCGCTGCGGTGTCCCGCTTGAGACCCGCGGACCGTTTGGGCGGCTTGCAGGCCCTGTCCTAGACTGGCGCCGATGGGATCGGACATCGACGAGATCGACCGGCGGGCGCCGGACGGCACCGTTGCGGGCGTGGTCAATCCGCGCGCGCGCCAGCGTGCGCTGGCGATCGGGATCAGCGATTCCGAGCCGGACGAGCGGACCCTCGCGGAGCTCCGCGAGCTGCTCCGCACCGCCGGCGTCGCGACCGCGGGCGAGCTCGTCCAGCGCCGCCCCGAGCCCGACCCGGACCGCTACTTCGGCCGCGGCAAGCTGGCCGAGCTCAAGCAGGCCGCCCAGGCTGCCGACGCCAACCTGATCGCCTGCGACGACGAGCTGCTGCCGCGCCAGGAGCGCAACCTGGAGAAGGAGCTCGGACTGCCGGTGATCGACCGGACGGCCGTGATCCTCGACATCTTCGCCGACCACGCCCACTCGCTCGGAGGGCAAGCTCCAGGTCGAGCTCGCCCAGCTCGAGTACAACCTCGCCCGCATGCGGGGTCTGTGGACGCACCTCGAGCGCCTCGGCGCCGGCCGCATGGATGGGGGCATCGGCACCCGGGGCCCCGGCGAGTCGCAGATCGAGACCGACCGCCGCCTCGCGCGCGGCGCGGATCAGCGCCCTGCGGCGCCGCCTCGACGAGGTCGACAAGGTGCGCGGGACGATGCGCGCCGCGCGCAGCCGCTCGGCGCTGCCGACGGTCGCCCTCGCCGGATACACGAACGCCGGCAAGTCGACGCTGCTCAACGCGATCACCGGTGCCGGCGTCGGCGTGGGGGACAGGCTCTTCCACACGCTCGACCCGACGACCCGCGCGTACGAGCACGAGGGCCGCCGCTACCTGCTCACCGACACGGTCGGCTTCATCCGCAAGCTTCCGCACGCCCTCGTCGACGCCTTCAAGGCGACGCTCGATGAGACGACGCTCGCCGACCTGATCGTGTATGGTCGTCGATGCCTCCGACCGCGCCGAAGATCGCGCGTCCGCGACCGCCGCCGTCGAGTCGGTGCTCGATGAGATCGGCGCCGGTGAGGCGCCGCGATTGATCGTCTTCAACAAGATCGATCTGCTCGACGAGGCCGAGCGCCGCCGCGTGCTCGTCGGGACGAAGGGCGCGATCGGCGTCTCCGCTGTGACCGGCGAGGGGATCGAGGAACTGCTGGGCGCGATCGAGAAGCGCCTTCGAGGAAACGCTGCGGCCGATGCGAGCTGCTCTTCCCCTACGACGCCGGTGGCGCGCTCAGCGACCTGCACGCGCTCGCCGGGCGGATCGAGCGCGAGGACGACCCCGGACGGGGTCCTGGTGAGCGCCCGCGTTCCCGCTGCGCTCGCGCATCGCTTCGGGCCCTACGAGCTCGAGCCTGCCCCGCGCTCGGCGAACGGCGCCGGCGGCGAGGACTCTCCCGGCAGCGCTGCCGCCTGATGGGCGGCGGCGAGCTCAGCTTCCGCCTGCTGAGCGACGCGGCGCGGCTGCCGAGCCGCGCGCCACCACGACGACGCCGGCCTCGACCTGTACGCGGCCGAGCCCGCGACGATCGGGCCTGGCGAGCGCGCCGCGGTCGGCTGCGGTGTCGCCGTCGCAATCCCGGCGGGTCACGCCGGCCTCGTGCTGCCGCGGAGCGGCAACGCGGCGCGGCACGGGATCGCCCTCGTCAACGCACCAGGGCTGATCGACGCCGGCTACCGCGGGGAGATCCGCGTGCTGCTGCTCAACACCGACCGGACCGAGCCCTTCACGGTCGAGTCCGGTGACCGAATTGCGCAGTTGCTCATTACGACGTTCGCAGCGCTGAGCCCCGCGTCGTCCAGGAGCTGCCGGAGACCGTCCGCGGTGAGGGCGGCTTCGGCTCCAGCGGCCGCTGAGAGGCCGTCTCAGGCGACGCCGTGGGATCCGCGGAGCCCATGCGCCCGCCGCAAGAACAGAGCGGTCGGGCGGTTCATGCCCTGACTACGGGCCCGGCGGGGTCTCATCACGGTCTTCCGGGAGTTCGGGTTCGGCGACGTGGAAGAGCGCGTCGCCCTGGTTGGCGCGGGGATGGTTGCGCCTGGCCGATGACGAGGCCGCCCACGGGGCTGCGCACCGCGAGGTTGGCTCGTCCCCAGATGTCGGTGATCTGCCCGAGCACTTGACGGGCCTCGACGCTGTCGCCGAGCCGGACCTCGCTGCGCAGCAGCCCGCCGCGCGGCGCCCGCACCCAGCGACTGGCGCGGCTCGTCACGGTCGGGATCGAGCTCCCGGGCGCGCTCTCGATCATCCCCATCCAGGCGAGCACGCGGAGCACGCCGGCCTCCGCGCAGTCCAGCGCGTAGTCGTCGAAGCGGTCGTTCTCGCCGCCCTCGAAGAGCAGCATCGTCATGCCGGCCTGCGTCGCGGCCTCACGCAGCGAGCCGTCGCGCGTGCGCGAGTGCAGGCTTACCGGTGCCGCGAACGCCAGCGCCGCCTCGCGCGTGACCGCGTCGTCGAGGTCGGCGCGGATCTGGGGCAGGTTCGCGCGCCCGTCGGAGCCGGAGTGCAGGTCGATGCCGAGTTCGCAGCCGCGAGATCACCTCCGTCATGAAGAGGTGTGCGAGGCGGCTGGCGAGCGAGCCGCGCATCGAGCCGGGGAACGAGCGGTTTAGGTCGCGGCGGTCCGGGAGGTAGCGCTGGCGCGCCATGAAGCCGAGCTGGTTGACGACCGGAACGAGGATCAGCGTTCCGGCCAGCTCCTCGGGGCGGACCGTGCCGACGAGCCGGCGGACGACTTCGACTCCGTTGATCTCATCGCCGTGTACGGCTGCCGAGATCGAGACCGAGGGCCCCTCGCGGCGGCCGTGCATGACGATCACGGGGATCGAGATCCAGGGGCCGCTGGCGAGCCGCTCGACGTGGATCTCGACGTCCTCGCGGGTGCCGGGAGCGACCTCGGTGCCGCCGATTTCGATCGCCTCGCGCTGCCCGGCCGCCAACGGTCTTGTGCTCCCGTCAGCCCTTGCGTGTCGGCGTCGCTGCCGCCGGCCGGCGCGCCGGTCCCTTGACACGGCGCTCGAGGAACTCGATCACCTTGCCGGCGACGTCGATCCCCGGTCGCCTCCTCGATGCCCTCGAGACCGGGCGAGCTGTTGACCTCGAGCACGACGGGGCCGTGGTTGGAGCGCATCATGTCGACGCCCGCGACGGCCAGGCCGATCGTCTTCGCGGCGCGCTTCGCCGTCGCTCGCTCCTCCGGGGTCAGCTTGACGCGTTCGGCGGTGCCGCCCCGGTGGATGTTGGAGCGGAACTCGCCTGGGGCCGCATGCCGCTCCATCGCGGCGATCACGCGGTCCCCGACGACGAAGGCACGGATGTCGGATCCCTTCGACTCCTTGATGAACTCCTGGACGAGGATGTTGGCGTCGAGCTCGCGGAAGGCGCCGATTACCGACTCGGCCGCCTTGCGGGTCTCGGCGAGGACGACGCCCTTGCCCTGCGTGCCGGCGAGCAGCTTGACGACCACGGGAGCGCCGCCGACGGTTTCGAGGATCCCGTCGATGTCCTGGACGTCGTTGGCGAAGCCCGTGACGGGCAGGCCGATGCCGGCGCGGGCGAGTAGCTGGAGCTGGCGCAGCTTGTCGTGCGCGCGGTTGATCGCCTGCGACTCGTTCGTCGAGAAGACGCCCATCATCTCGAACTGGCGGACGACGGAGGCGCCGTAGAAGGCGTGGCTGGCGCCGACGCGCGGGATCACGGCGTCGAAGCCCGCGACCGGCTCGCCGCGGAACATGACCTGCGGCTTGTGCGAGGTGATGTCCATGTAGCAGCGCAGGTAATTGATCACGTGGATCTCGTGCTCGCGCTCGCGAGCGGCCTCGACGAGCCTCCTCGTCGAGTACAGCGATGCGCGTCTGCTCAGTACTGCGATCTTCATCCCACTTCGCTCCGTTCCCGCTTCGGCCCGCTTCCGAACCTGCTTCGACTCGGCAGTGCGGAAGGAACGCTTCGGATCGACCACGAAGCGGCCGCGTAGCGCCCGGCGGCCGAGCAGCATCCGGAAGCCCATCGCGTCGCGCCGGGTCAGCGTCAACTCGATCGGGATCGCATCGCCATCGATCACCGCCTCGGTCTCGACGACGTAGCGGAGCTCGCTCTGGCCGTTGGAGGCCGTGACCGTGCGGCGGCCGACGAGCCGTGCCTCGGCCGTCACCTCGGTCTCCTCGTCACGCTGGACGGGGTGGAAGCTGAACCGCACCCGCGACTCGCCGTCGCGCTCGACCTCGGTCACGTCGTAGGCGTGCAGGGTCGAGGTCCGCGCGCCGGTGTCCACCTTCGCCTTGATCGTTGCCTCGCCGAGCTCCGGGAGCCGGATCCACTCGCGCCAGCCGATCGTCTTACGCTCGTCCGCCATCGGCCGCGCAGCCTAGATGGTTGATCTGGGGAAGCTGGCCGGCGGCAGCGCTCAGCGGGCCGCGGCGGCTCTGGCGCCGGCGTGGGCGGCGTCCTCGAGCGCGTCGTCGAGCGGCTCGAGCTCGGGCCGCGTCCCGGTCCGGCGCTCGAGCGCGAGCGCGATCAGATGGTCTGCCAGCCAGGCGTTCTTGGGCAGCAGCGGCCCGTGCAGGTAGGTGCCGAAGGCGTTGCCGACCCGGACGCCCTCGAGCCCGTCGCTGCCGTTGTTGCCGTGCCCGTCGAGGACGCGGCCGAGCGGCGCTCGCCGCGGGCCCGAGGTAGGTCCGCCCGCCGTGGTTCTCGAAGCCGGCGAGCACGCGCACCGCGCCGTCGACCTCGACCTCGATCGCGACGTTGCCGATCAGGCGCGGGCCGGCCTCGCGCACGGTCCGCAGGTCGGCGAGCCCGAGGCCCGCAATCGTCTCGTCGCCGAGCTCGTAGCTGTGGCCGAGCAGCTGGTAGCCGCCGCAGACGGCGAGCAGTGCGGCGCCGTCCTCGACGGCCGCGAGCGACCGACTCGCGCTTGCCGGCGACGAGGTCGGCCGCGACGGCGCGCTGGTCGCGGTCCTGGCCGCCGCCGATGTAGATCAGGTCGTGGGCGGCGCGGATCGAAGGTCTCACCCGGCCCGACGCCGGCGTACTCGAAGCCGATCCCGCGCCAGCGGCAGCGGCGCTCGAGGAAGATCACGTTGCCGCGGTCGGCGTAGATGTTCATCTGCTCGGGGTAGAGCGCGAGCAGCCGCAGCGTGGGGGAGGGGGCGCCGTTCATGCGGGCGCCTCGAGGTTGACGATCACCGAGCCGACGTGCTCGGCCGTGAGCGCGACATCGATCCGCTCGCCGACGATCCAGCCCAGCTCCGCGGCCTCCCGCTCGAGCTCGTCCGCGCTCAGGTAGTCGAGCGTGATGACGTGCTCGGTGACCTGCAGATCGCCTGCGGGGGAGACGAGCTCGCGGCGGCGGTGGACCTCGATGCCGGCGGCTCCGAAGACGACGGCGACCGGCAGGCTCGAGTGGACCCAGCCGTCGCGCTCGCGCACGTCGGGAAGCGGCGCCGGCGTACGCTCGTCGCCGAGCTCCTCCTCGGCCGCCTCGGTGAGCAGGGCCAGGTGGAAGCGACCCCCGGGCGGCAGGGTCTCGAGCGCCCCGGCGAGCAGCCGGCGCCGGCCCTCGCGTCCACGCATCAGGTGCGCGAGCTGCATCGGCGCGATGACGACGCCCGCCCGCAGCCCCGTCGCCGCCGAGCTCGCGCACGTCGGCCTCGCAGGTGCGGACCTCGATGCCTGCCTGCTCGGCCCGGAACGTGAGCGCCTCGAGCAGCTCGGGAGCGCTGTCGACCGCGATCACGTCGAGACCGCGGCGCGCGAGGTGGAGGCTGACGCGGCCGGTGCCGGCGCCGAGGTCGAGGACGGGCCCGGGCGCGTCCGCCGCGAGCCGCTCCCAGAGCCTCAGGTCGGCGCTGTAGGCGCCGTTCTCGGCGTCGTGCCAGACGATCGGGCTGCCCATCGCGGTCGGCGTGTCCATCGCTACTCCCAGTAGTCCCGGGCGAGGCCGCGGCGGGTGAGCATGGTCCGCAGCTCGATCAGCGCGGTGTAAGTGGGTAGCGCGAACAGCCGGCCGGCGGCGCGCTCGAGCCCGCGGTCGAGCGAGTCGGCGATTGACGGCACGACCTCGATCCGCTCGACCGGCCAGCCTGCGTACTTCAGCCGCAGCGCCATCTCCGACGCCCGCGTGCCGGCGCAGGTGATCGTTCCAGCCCGCTCGGCGAGCAACTCGAAGTCCGCGTCCCAGATCCAGGAGACGTCGCGGCCGTCGGCGATCCGGTCGTTGAGGGCGAGCCAGATGTCGAGGGGGCGCTCGTCGCGGTCGGCCTCCTGGGCGAGGGTGCGCAGCACCTCGTTCGCGCCCGCGGGGTTCTTGATCAGCAGGATCGAGAGTGGCTTGCCCGCGACGTCGATCGTCTCTACGCGGCCGAAGACGGCCTCGATCGCGCCCAGGGAAGCGACGATCGCCTCGCTGCCGACGCCGAGGCCACGTGCCGTCGCCAGGGCGGCGAGGGCGTTGTAGACGTTGTAGAGACCGGGCAGCGGCAGCTCGATGCGCAGCTCGCCGTCGGGCGTGCGGGCCGTGAAGCGGGAGCCCTCCATGCCGCGCAGCTCGATCTCGGTCGCGGCGTAGTCAGGCGCCGGGCGGTCGGCGCCGCAGTTGGTGCAGCGGTAATGGCCGAGGTGACCGACGAAGGCGCGGTCGTAGACGTAGGGCGCGCCGCAGCGGCGGCAGTGCTTGGCGTCGAAGGCGTGCTGGAGCTCGTCGAGTGCCTGCGAAGCGTCCTCGATGCCGAAGTAGCTGACGCCCTCGCGTCGGCGCAGGTCCGTGTCGCGGCCGAGGTCGGCGACGAGCGGGTCGTCGGCGTTGAGGACGATCCGGGCGCCGTCGCGCTCGAGTCCGGCGACGAGCTCAGCCCATTCGTCGGCGAGCCGTTCGAGCTCCCCGTAGCGGTCGAGCTGATCGCGGAACAGGTTGCCGAGCAGCAGCAGGCGCGGATGCAGGGCTGCGCTGACCCGGGGCAGCCACGCTTCGTCGACCTCGAAGAGGCCCTCGTCGCCGTGGCCCTCGAGCAGCGCTGTGGCGACGCCCCACGCCATGTTCGACCCCGCACGGTTGTGGACGATGTGGCGCCCGTCGGCGGCGAGCGCGGCCGCGATCATCCCCGCTGTCGTCGTCTTCCCGTTGGTTGCGCTGACGATCGCCGAACCACCCGCCAGGCCGGCGCCGAGGCGCTCGATCGCATCAGGGGCCGTGCGCAGCAGCACGCGCCCGGGCAGCGTCGTGCCGCCGCCGCGGCCGCTGATCCGGCTGAGGCCGCCGACGGCCCGGGCCAGCGCCCGCTTGCCGGCGAATGTCGCCGATCGCCGGGGAGCCGCGCTCGCGGTTCGGCCGGCGCTCACGCGCTCGCCCCGTCCGGCTGCGGAGGCGTCTGCGGCGCGATCACCGAGAGCGCCCGCGGCAGCAGGCGGATCCGGACGGGCAGCTGGGTGATCGCCTCGCCGTCGGCGTACACGTCGAAGGGGCGGTCGGCGCGGATCTCGAGCTCCGGGCAGCGGAAGACGTCGACCTCGGGCCGCTCGACGTGCTTGCCCTCGAAGACGTCGGGCAGGCCGCGCAGGAAGCTCAGCCGGGAGACGTCGGCGGTAGTGACGACATCCAACTCGGCGTCGTCGATCTCGGCGTCGGGGGCGACGAACATGCCGCCGCCATAGGCCTTCGAGTTGGCGGCAGCGACCGAGTAGCCCGTGAAGGTTCGCTCGCCGCCGGGCCAGCTCAGCGTGAAGGTCGCGGGCTTCCAGGCGGCGAGCGCGCGCAGCGCCGCGTATGCGTAAACGAGCGGTCCGCGGATGAAGCGGGCCTCGTTCGCGATCCGATTGGCATCGGAGTCGAAGCCGCAGGAGGCGATGCAGAGGAACCGCACGCCGTTTGCCTCGCCGACGTCGATCCGCCGCTGCTCGCCGGCGAGGAGCACCGCGACTGCCTCCTCCGGCTCCGTGGGGATTCCGAGGACGCGGGCGAGGTCGTTGCCACGACCGCCGGGCAGGATGCCGAGCGGCACCTCGCCGCCGGCGAGGCGGCCGCCGACCGCGCCGATCATGCCGTCGCCGCTCATCACGACCGGGCACCGTCCCGGCCGCAGCGGCTTCGTCGGCGAGCCGACAGGCGTGCTGCATGCTCTCGCGTCATCACGAGCTCGAACTCGGCGCCGGCGGCTCGCAGCGCTGCCTCTGCCGCCGGCAGCCGGCCGCGCGCGCGGCCGGCGCCGGCCGAGGGGTTGACGAGGAGCAGGTGGTGAGGCGGCATCTAGCGGCCCTTGCGGGCGACGAAGTAGGAGCCGCTGCCGATGCGGCCCGTCTTCACGGTCTCGAATCCGTAGCGCGAGAAACCGCGGTCGAGGACGGCATCCGGCGTGTAGAACGGTGTGCGGTCGCCGGCGCTGGCGGCGACGATCACGTGGCCGCCATGGCGCAGCACGCGCGCGGTTTCGGCGAAGAAGGGCGGCATGTTGAGCTGTGCGACGAGATCGAAGTGGCCCTCGTCCCACGGCAGGCTGGAGGCGTCGGCGACGCGGAACGCGACGCGGCCATCGGGATCGAGGCCGACCTTCGCCTTCGCCTGGCGGATCATCTCCTCGGAGACGTCGACACCCGCGGATCGAGGCGGTCGGGAACTCGCGGGCGAGAAAGAGCGCGGCGACGCCGGTTCCGGTGCCGAGGTCGAGGGCTCGCTCGGGCCGGCGATCGATCTTCGTCACGGCGACGGCGAGGGGCGCGAGGTGGGCGGCGCCCGGCGCCCCGTTGCGGTCGTCCCAGCCGACGGCGAGGCCATCGAAGTAGGAGGCGACCGGCTCGCTTGAGCAGCGGCCACATCCACGGCGCGTGTGCGATCGTCGCCGTCACTGCCCGGCCGATCAGCCGAATGTGCGCCGGCGGGCCGCTGCGCGGCTCGGGCTCGGTGATCGGAGGCTCGGGATCGGTGCTGCTCACGGGCTCATGTTCTCAACCCGTTACGCTCAGCGCCGCAAAGGCGACCGCCACCGATGGCCTTCCTCCGCGCCCAGCTCCCAACCAGCCTCGTCGTGATCGCTGCGATCGCCGTCGCCGGCTGCGGCGGTGGCGGCTCCTCGTCCACCTCGACCAGCGCCAATTCGTGTGCGGACGTCGCGGCGCCGGCGCCGACGAACGTCAAGCTGAAGAAGCCGACGGCGAAGGCGCCGACAGCCTACGAGCGTCGTCTTCGACACGAGCTGCGGCAGCTTCACGGTCGCGCTCGATGCGAAGACCGACCCCGCCACCGCCGCCTCGCTGCAGTACCTCGCCGATCAGGGCGCCTACGACAACACGTCGATCAACCGCGTGGCGCCGGGGTTCGTGATCCAAGGCGGCGATCCGACCGAAACACAGGCTGGAGATGCCGGCTACTCGATCACCGAGAAGGTCCCGTCGAACGTCGTCTACAGGAAGGGCATCGTCGCCATGGCGAAGTCGCCGGCGCAGCCGCCGGGCACGTCCGGCAGTCAGTTCTTCGTCGTTACCGCGCCCGCCGACGCCGGGCTGCCGCCCGACTACGCGGTCGCCGGCAAGGTGAGCGACGGGTTCGACACGATCAATCGGATCGAGGCCGTCGGGACCCCGAACGGCACCGACGGGGCTCCGAGCAGGCCGATCGTTATCAACAGCGCGAAATCGGAGGGATGAGATGGCAAAGCTGAACGTTGGAGACATGGCGCCGGACTTCACGAAGCCGTGGACCGGCGAGGGCGAGTTCACCCTCTCCGCGCAGCGCGGCAAGTGGGTTGTGCTCGCCTTCTACCCGGGCGACGAGACGGCCGTCTGCACGAAGCAGTTCTGCGAGTACCGCGACAACCGCCAGCGGATCGACGGCCTCGATGCCGAGATGATCGGGATCAGCCCGCAGTCGGTGGCCAGCCATGAGGGCTTCATCGACAACCACGACCTGACCGTGCCGCTCGTCGCCGACGAAGGGCTCGAGGTCGCCGACGCCTACGGAATCAAGATGGGCCCCGCACTGCGGCGCTCGGTCTTCATCATCGATCCCGAGGGTCGGGTCGCCTGGCGCGACGTCAAGCTGCTCGGCCTCAGCTACACGGACAGCGCCACGGTCAAGTCCGCGCTCGACGAGGCGAAGGCCGCAGCGGCCGCCTAGGTCTAGTGGACCCGTCCGCAACTGCGATCGCCCCCGGCGGCGCCCGGACCCGCCTGACGGCACCCGGCGTCCGCCCACATGCCAACCGGCATGCGGGCCGCCACCGTGCACCGTCAGCCGCGCCCGCTCGCGCGCCGGGGTCTGATCGAGTTTGCGGTCGCGTCCACTAGTGGCGGGCCCGCCGCGCCGCGAGCTCGAGGCCGAGGGGGTCGGCGGCGTCACCCTGCGCGGCTGGATCGCGGGCGAGGGCACCCCCGTGCTGCTCGCACATGGCATCACCGCCCACCGCGACCTCGTCCTGCACGGCTCCTCGCACCTGTCGCGCCACGGCTTCGCCGTCGCCTCCTATGACGCCCGGGCCCATGGCGAGAGCGATCCGGCGCCTCCGGGGGAGTACGGGTACGCGACGCTCGCGGGCGACTTGCGCGCCGTTGCCGCCGAGGCGTTCGGCGAGGGGGCGCGGCCGCTGCTCGTCGGCCACTCGATGGGCGCCCACACGATCCTCGCCGCAGCGATCGACGATCCCGAGGCCTTCGCCGGCCTCGTCGTGATCGGCCCCGCGAGCGTCGGCGAGCCGCAGAGCGACGCATCGCTCGCCGGCTGGGACGCGCTCGCCGACGGGCTCGAGCGGGGTGGGGTCGAGGGCTGGCTCGAGGCCTACGACGATGGCCTCGATCCGCAGTGGCGCGAGACGCTGCTCCGCATCGCTCGCGACAGGATGGAGCGGCACCGGCATCCCGAGGCGCTCGCGCTCGCCCTGCGCGAGGTGCCGCGCTCGATTCCCTACGACGGGCTCGAGCCGCTCGCCGGGCTCGAGCTGCCCGCGCTCGTCGTCGCCAGCCACGACGAGGCCGATCCGGGCCATCCGTACGAAGCGGCGGCGCGGGTCGCGGCGACGATCCCGGGGGCGCAGCTGATCAGTGAGCAGAAGGGGGAGAGCCCGCTCGCCTGGCAGGGCGGCAAGCTCTCGCGTGAGATTGAGGCGTTCGCCTCAGCGCAGCTCGCGGCGCCAGACCAGCCGTAATCCCGACCAGGTCTCGTCGATCGCGCAGACTTTGTTGTCGACGAGACCGAGCGGCAGCGCCGCGGCGCGGACGGCGTCCTCGGTGACGTCAGTCTGGATGCCCGAGGCCCGCTTCGGCCACGCGACCCAGAGCGATCCGTTCGGCCGGATCGACCGGCCGAGTGCGGCGATCCGGCGCTCGAGCTCGCTGCGGCGCCGCGTGAAGAGCACGATGAGGTCGAGCCGGCCACGGGCCGAGCTGCGGAGCTCGGTCTCCGGCGGCAGCTCGCCGACCAGCTCGCCGAAGCCTGCTGGTGCATTGAGGAAGGCGAGCCGCTGCCCGGGGAGATCCCAAGTTTGCGCGGCAGCGGCGTCCCCGAGTATCCGGTCGAGTCCGGCACCCCGCGATCGTATGCTTCCGGTATGAGCGAGCAGCAGCCGAGCAAGGAATTCCTCACAGGCCTCGGGACCGCGATCCACTACGCCGCCGTCCCTGAGGGCACCACCGTCTACGGCAGCGACGAGGCCGAGGTCGGCCGAGTCGAGCAGGTCGTCGACAACTACCGCGAGCACATCCTCGACGGGATCGTGATCCGCGACCGTGGCGGCACCGTCCGCTTCGTCGACGGCCCCGAGGTTTCGAGGACCTTCGACGGCGGCGTCGTGCTCTCGATCGACGCGGCCGAGGTCGCGAAGCTCGGCCCGCCGGAGAACAACCCCGGCGTCTTCGGAGCCAATCTTGCGACCGGTCGCCTCGGCCGCCTCTTCGGCGGCGCCTGGAAGCGTCGGTAGGGCGTCGGTAGATCCGGCGACGCCCGCTCGCTACGGCGCTGGTTCCTCGCTGGCGGGCGGTTGCCCGCCTCTGGGCGCCGGGGAGCGGAGGCAGAGGATGCATGACCGGGCCAATGTCCGTGACGGACGGACGTTGATGTCGCCTCCGTCGCCGAGTGCAGCTGTCGGCAACGACGTCAGGCGCTCGGTGACGTCGTCGCGCCCGGGCCGGCCTCCGGCCGCAATATCAGCGGACACGTCCAGACCGAGCTGACGTCCCTGCGGTTGCTGCTCCTGGAGACCAGTATCGGCAGACACGTCTTGGCGTCATGGACGTGTCCGCTCTTATTGGTCCAGATCTGGCGTCCGTCCTTTGGCCCGGGTCAACGACTCCCGTCGGCTCGCAGGCCCGCCCTCCGGGGGCAGCCGCCTACCGGTACTCCGGATTCGGGAAATCGAAGCTGCAGCCAGCGTCCCACTTGGCGCGCTGGTTGCCGTAGGCGGGGATGCCACCCGCCTGCTTGAGCATGTGGGCGAGGTGCATCAGGTTCCACGTCATGAACGTCGTGTTCCTGTTCGTGAAGTCGTTCTTCAGGCCGCCCTCGTCGGGGTCGAGGTATGAAGGCCCCGGACCGGCCTCGCCGATCCATCCGGCGTCGGCCTGGGGCGGGATCGAGTAGCCGAGGTGCTGCAGCGAGTAGAGGATGTTCATCGCACAGTGCTTGATCCCGTCCTCGTTGCCGGTGATCAGGCAACCGCCGGCGCGTCCGTAATAGGCCCACTGACCGTCGTCGTTGAGGTTTCCTGAGTAGCCGTAGAGGCGCTCGATCACGCGCGTGCAGACCGATGACTTCTCGCCGAGCCAGATCGGCGCGCCGAGCACGAGGATGTCGGCGTCCATCACCTTGCGCTGGATCTCCGGCCAGGCGTCCTGATCCCAGCCGTGTTCGGTCATGTCCTCGTAGACGCCCGTGGCGATTGGGTGGTCGATGGCGCGCACGTTCTCGACCTCGACGCCGTTGCGCCGCATGATCTCGATCGAGATGTCCATCAGCCCCTGCGTGTTCGAGACCTCGGGGCTGCGCTTCAGCGTGCAGTTGATGAACAGGGCGCGCAACCCGGTGTAGTCGTATGGGCTCGACTCGCAGAGTTCGGCCTGGCGGTCGCTGAGTTCGGTCATGGTCTCTCCTCGTCGTTGGTGTTCACTCGGCGGCCGCGTCGTCGCCGTAGTGGCCCGGCCATTCCTCGAAGGGGATCCGGGTGATCTCGAGCAGGTCCGTCACCTCCGCCCACTGGATGCGGCCCAGGCGGGCCAGCGGGCGCAGCTTGCGAACGTCGGGCAGATCACCGTCGCCGAGCACGCTCTCGTCGACGGCCGCGAGCAGGACGTGGCCGAAGACGACGGTCGAGTTGCCGAAACTAAGCGTGTCGAGCAGTCGGCACTCGAAGGCGACCGGCGATTCAGCCACTCGCGACGGCGTCACACGCGCGCTCGGCTCCCGCTGGAGCCCGACCGCCTCGAACTCGTCGACATCCGGTGGGAAGTTCGTTCCGGTCGCATTGACCTGCTCGAACAGCTGTGCGGGCGCGAAGTTGATCACGAACTCGGCCGTCTCCTCGGCGTTGCGCAGCGAGTCCTTGCGGCCGACCGAGGTGAACTGCAAGACCGGCGGGTCCTGGCAGCTGACGGTGAAGAACGAGTGCGGTGCCAGGTTGTCCACGCCGTCCGCGGAGCGGGTCGAGACCCACGCGATCGGGCGCGGCAGGACCGAGGCTGTGAGCAGCTTGTAGAAGGACCGCGGGCTCGAGCTTGGCCGGGTCGAAGTCGACGCGCGTCATCGGCGCCCAGCCTAGTACCCGCTTGCCATAGCCTCGTCTGCCATGGCCGACGACCCCGGACCGGTGCTGAGACGAAGCGACCGCGAGAGCTTCCGAACGAAGGACGGCTCGGGCGTGGTCGAGCTCGTGCACCCGTCATTCAGCGCGGCGGGAGCGCAGAGCGTCGCCGAGGCCACGCTGCCGGCTGGTGGCGAGACGATCGCCCACCTGCACGAGCGCAGCGAGGAGATCTACATGTTCACCGCGGGAGTGGGACGGATGCAGCTCGGCGAGCAGATCTTCGAGATCGCCGCCGGCGACAGCGTCGTGATCCCTCCGGGCACTCCGCACAAGCTGTGGAACGCCGCCGATGCCGAGCTCGTCCTGCTCTGCATCTGCGCCCCGGCGTACTCACACGAGGACACGGTCCTGCTCGATCAGTAGATGCCGTCGATGCGGACGACGTCTCCGTCGCGGACGGCGACGTCGATGCGATCGGGCCGGAAGTCATCGGTAGCCGCAAGCGGTTTTCCGTTCCGGGCGACGACGCGCACGTCGCAGCCCTGCGCCCGGGCCGCCTTGCGAGCCTGCGCGTAGGGCTCGCCCACGATCGCGGTGGCGTCGAAGACCCCCTTCGGCGCCCCGGTGCATTGCACGGCGCTCGGATCGTTGTTCTTGGGCAGGTCGGGGATCGTCGTCTCGCCGGACGGGTCGAGCGTCGTCGAGGCGACACCGCCGCTGACATCGGGCGGCTTGGGTTGAGCACTGGTCACACCGCCGTCACCCGTCGTCGTGTCGCCGCCACCACCACCGCCACAGCCCGCTCCGGCGAGCGCGATCGATCCCACGGCGAGCAGCGCAGCCAAGCGCCGACGCGCGTGTTCAGGGGGGAGTCGATGAAGCCGCAAGCCCTTCACACCCCAACTACGTATCAGGTCGGCCACCCGTCACACCCCGCTCGAGGCCGAAGGCTGGCGCTCCGTGATCCGCTGCGGCTAGCATTCCACGGACGCGGGAAGGCACCGATCGACCGGCATGAGCAGCCGGCGGCGGACTCACAGCGGTCAGCCCGGCCCGTCGATCGACTATGAGCAGAAGCGTTCGCGCACCGATGAGCAAACTCGCCAAGGCCCTCCTCGCGGCGGCCGGGCTCGTCGTCGTGGTCACGCTCAGCGTCATCTTGATCGGTGGCCGGAACGTTGTCGAGGCCGCCCGCGACAACCGGCCGAACATCGTCGTCGTGATGACCGACGATCAGTACAACACGACGCTGAAGGACATGCCGTACGTGCAGTCGCGCAACGACTGGGCCCGGTTCTCGAACGCGGTCGTCGGCACGGCGCTCTGCGCGCCTTCGCGCTCGACCTTCCTTTCCGGTCAGACCTCGACCCACACGGGGGTCGATCGCAACTCGACGACGACGCTGTTCAAGGGTCGCTCGACGATTGCCGACTGGCTCGGCGACTCTGGCTACACGACGGCCTACGTCGGCAAGTACCTGAACAAGTTCCCGTGGGACGAGAAGGACACCTACGTCCCGCACGGCTGGGACTACTGGGCCGGCTACAGCGGACCCGAGCGGTACTTCGATTTCACCCTGAATCAGAACGGCACGCTCGTCGACTACGCGGGCCCGAATCACTACTCGACCGACGTGCTCAGCGATCAGGCGTCCAGCTTCATCAGCGACGTCAACACGAACAAGCCGTTCTTCGAGTTCGTCGCCTACAACTCGCCCCACAGCCCGTGGACGCCGCCGAAGCGCTACGCAGACGCGCACGTCCGCAAGATCGCCAAGACGAAGGCCTTCCTCGAGCGCAACGTCAAGGACAAGCCGAAGTGGATCCGCGGACTGCACCCGCCGCCGCGCAAGAAGCTGATCGAGGACCGGATCAAGCACAACCAGGCGGTACTCGCGATCGACGATGGCGTCGAGCAGATCTTCCAATCTCTGAAGGACCGCGGCCTGCTCGACAACACGATCGTCCTCTTCACCACCGACCACGGGATCGCGATCGGCGAGCACAACTACAACCACAAGAACTGCTCCTACGACATCTGCGTGCGCGTGCCGTTGCTCGTCCGCGGTCCCGGCGTCGACCCGGGCACGGTCAGGGGCTTGGTCGGCAACACCGACTTCGCGCCGACGATCGCCGACTGGGCCGACATCAGGACCGGCAGGCCGGTCGACGGCCGCAGCTTCCAGCCGCTGCTCGATGGCCGTAAGACGAAGCTCCACAAGGGCGTGCTGCTGCGCCGGGCGCACGGACAGGGCGAGCGCATCTACTGGGGCGTCCGCACGTCGCGCTGGAAGTACGTCGAGTACAGCCGCACGGGCGAGAAGGAGCTCTACGACCTCAAGCACGACCCGGACGAAGTCAAGAACCTGATGGCGGGCAAGCACAAGCAGCGCTACAAGAAGAAGGCCGCCGCGCTGCACCGCCGGATCGAGACGATGCGCAAGACGAAGCCGAAGGTCCGCCGCTGAGCTGACAGGCGCGGGACTGCCGCTGGCGTCCGCGGCTCAGATGGCCTCGGCGGCGACCGGAGCTGCCTCGCCGCCGGGCGCAGCACTCTTCGAGGTGCCGATCAACTCGAAGTCGGCGCGGGAAATGGCCGCGGTCGCCTGCTCGTACTCGCGCATGTAGCCGGGCCAGTTGGTGACGATGCGGCCGGACTCGTCGCGGTACCAGGAGTCGCACTCGGTCCAGGCGGTGCCGGCGAAGCGGGCCTGCACGTCGGCATCCGAGCGGGCCTCGGCGTCGGCGCGAACCTCGATCGCCGCGGCGCCGCTCTCGCGCACCTCGTGCAGGGCCTTGCGGATGTAGGCGGCCTGCATCTCGAGATAGAAGATGATCGAGCCGCCCGAGGTGTTGGTGTTCGGCCCGTACATGAGAAACAGCGAGGGAAAGCCTGGCACCGTCATCCCCAGGTGCGCGTGGGGGCCGTCCTTCCAGACCTCGCTCAGCGCGGTGCCCTCGCGTCCGCGGATCTGCATCGGCAGCATGAAATCCGTCGTCTTGAAGCCGGTGCCCCAGATGATGCAGTCGACCTCGTGCAGCGCTCCGTCGGCGGTCCGGATCCCGTTCTCCTCGATCCCCGTGATCGCCTCCGTATGCAGGGTGACGTTCGGGCGCTGCAGGGCCGGCAGCCAGCGCGAGCTGAAGAGCACGCGCTTGCAGCCGAACGTGTAGTCGGGCCACGCCTTCGCGCGGACCTCGGGGTCGCGCAACTGCCAGCGCATGAACGCCGTGGAGCGGGCGCGGCCGAGCAGCCCGAGTGAACGCGGGTGACGGATCATCGCCGTCAGCGACTCGCCGTAGTCGAAGACGAACCGGCGGCGCCACGCCTGCAGGCCGGGGAGATGCTCGAAGGCCCACCGGACGGGCTTCGGATAGGCGCGGTTGCGGCGTGGCAGGAACCAGTTGCCGCTGCGCTGGAAGACTTCGAGTCGCCCGACCGTCTTCGCGATCTCAGGGACGAACTGCACGGCGCTGGCCCCGGTACCGATGACGGCGACGCGACGGCCGGCGAGCGCGTAATCGTGGTCCCACTCAGCCGAGTGGAAGGAATGGCCGGCGAAGCTCTCGAGACCCTCGAGCCGCGGGTAGGCGACGCGGTGCAGTTGCCCGGTCGCGACGATCAGCGCTTCGGCTTGCCAGCTGCGCCCATCGGCGGCCGCGACCGTCCAGCGGCGGGCCTCGGCGTCCCAGCTCGCGTCGGTGACCTCCACGCCGGTCTCGACGAGGCGGTCGACACCGTGATCGTGGGCAACGCCGCGCAGGTATTCGAGGATCTCCGACTGAGGGGAACAGAGCCGTGACCAATCGCGTCGCTGAGCGAAGGAGAACGAGTAGAGGTGGCTGGGCACATCGCAGGCAGCGCCCGGGTAGCTGTTGTGCAGCCAAGTGCCGCCGATGCCGTCGGCGCGCTCGAGGATCGTGATCTCGCCGAAGCCGTGCGCCTGCAGCTCGATCGCAGCGGCGACACCGCCGAAGCCGGCGCCGACGATGATCGTTCTCGGGGAGCGGGTGCCGATCGGCTCAATCTACAGCCGCGAAGCCACTTGGTGCGACGGCGTCCGGCGAGCGCGCCGAGCCTGGGTCTTAGACTGCGCCGGGTATGCGGGGTACGTTCGGTTCAAAGGGCGGCGTGCGTGTGCGCCTGTACGCGGCAGCGGCCGTTCTGGCGGTTGTGGCGCTGCCTGCCGCGGCAAAGGCGAGCACGACGCCGGCAGGCTTCTTCGGCATGGACACGGCGATCGTCCCGACCCAGCAGGCCTTCAACCAGATGCACGCCAACGGCGTCGAGGTCTTCCGGCTGGCGATCCAGTGGCCCGAGGTCGAGCCTCGGCCGCCGCTCAAGGTCGGGGGCTACGAATTCCACCGCTACAACTGGAAGCGGCCCGACGAGCAGATGCGGGAGCTGGTCGCGGCCGGCCTGCGGCCGCATCTGAGCCTGATCGGCAGCCCGTACTGGGTGGCTTCGAGCTACGCGACCTCGCCGATGCGGAGCGCGGCCGGGCGCCGCGGCTGGCCGGCGTTCGCGGCTGCCGTTGCGCGGCGCTACGGACCCGGCGGCACCTTCTGGAAGCTCAACCCCGACCCTGCCCGTCTACACGCCCGGCGTCTACCAGATCTGGAACGAGGAGAACTCGCAGATCGCCTACGCGCCGAAGGCCGACCCGAAGGAGTACGCGAAGCTCTTCGAGCTGGCCGCGAAGCGCATCCTGCAGGCCGATCCGCGCGTGCGAGTGATCCCCGGGGGCATGTTCGGCACGCCGCAGCTCGAGCACTCGATGTACGCCTGGGACTTCCTCACGAAGTTCCTCAAACAGCCGCACATGAAGGCCTACATCGGCGGTTACGCCGTGCACCCGTACGCGAACGGCCTGCGCGGGGTCAAATACCAGGTGGAGAAGATGCGCAAGGCCGCGCACAAGGCCGGCTTCGGCCACTTGCCGCTGTACGTAACCGAGATCGGCTACTCGTCGGAGAAGCCGAACGGCAACGTCTTCTACAAGGGCAAGAAGGGACAGCCGAAGGCAATCAAGAAGACGCTTGGCCTGCTCGTTCGCAAGCAGCGCAAGTGGCACCTGAAGCGCGTCGTCTGGTTCACGTGGAGCGACCTCAGCCACCACGCCTCCGACGTCTCCGGCTGCGGCTTCTGCCAGAAGATGGGGCTCGTCGACAAGAACCTCAGGCCGAAGCCGGCGCTGAAGAGTTGGCGCCACTGGGCGCTGCGCTGAGTAGCGACGGGCCGGGCGGCGAGGGGCGCGTGCAGCGGCCGGCTCAGCGACGCCCGTGGCGCGCGCGCCGCTTGTGCCGTGGCGGCTTCAGGCGGCTGAAGACGCGCTTCGAGTAGTAGCGAGCCTGGGCGGCGGCGCCTTCGTAGGTGACGTGGATGCCGTCGGAGGCGAACCACGCGGGATGGTGGCGGCTGTGGTGCAGCCAGTCGATCAGCAGGATCCGCTTGTGCTTGTGCGCCTCGTGGCGGAAGAGCTTTGCGTCCTCGGTGATGTGTCCAGCCTGATAGGCGGTGACGAGGCCGAGGATGCGCTTGCGGCCGGCCGTCTTCAGCGCCGCCTTGACCTGGTCGTCGGTGACCGAGCCATTCGAGGAGAGCGCCATCACGGCGACCTTGCCGTAGCGGTGCTTGTAGTGGTGTAGCTCGGCGAGCCCCTCGTCCCACTGGCGGCAGCCGTGCGCGTTGGCGATGAACCCGCGGTGGGCGAGCTTCGGCGCGGCGAGGAGCAGGGTCGAGTCGCCGATGATCAGTGGCGGCTTGCCGAAGTTCGCGTTCTTCTTGGCCTTGTAGGAGTAAGTGCCCCCGCAGGAGGCCGAGGCGGAGCCGCCCGCCAGCAGCGTCAGCGCGAACAGCGCGCCGACGGTTGCCAGCGCGCAGGCGACGAGGTGGGGGCGACGCTCAGCGGGGCCGAACATCAGATGGATGCTAGGCGGTCGGCCGAGCCCGCTGCCTCGCCCGCGTGGCGCGGGCGAACCCGGGGGAGAGGGGTCGCTAGGCTGGCGGCGTGTCAGTCCCCCCGTCGAGTCCGCTGCTCTCGAGACAACAGCTCGATCGGCTCCGAGAGCTCGGCGAGGAGCGGACCGCGACGGAGGGAGAGGTCCTGTTCGACGTCGGCGATGAGCGCTATCCGTTCTTCGCGATCGTCGAGGGGGAGGCCGCGATCGAGGATGCGGCCGGTAACGAAATCATCCGCCACGGCGCTTCGGGCTTTCTCGGCGAGATGAACCTGCTCTCCGGGCAGACCGTGTTCCTGCGCGCCGTCGCCCGCTCGCCGATGCGCCTGATCGCGATCGAGCGCGAACAGCTGCGCGCGCTGCTCTTCGACGACTCGGGCTTCTCCGAGATCGTCCTCACGGCCTTCATCCGCCGGCGGGAGGCACTGCAGACCCGGCCTGGCATCGGCATCGAGATCGTCGGCCCGCGCGAGGGCCACGAGACCCGGCGCGTCGTCGAGTTCGCGAAGCGCCTACGCGTGCCGTTCACGCGACTCGACCCCGAGGGCGGCACCGAGGAGGAGGAGCAGGGGGCGCCGCTCGTGCGCCTCCCTGGTGGTCTCGAGCTCCACGGGCCTTC
The DNA here is from genome assembly GCA_963774395.1 of uncultured Solirubrobacterales bacterium. Taxonomy (GTDB): domain Bacteria; phylum Actinomycetota; class Thermoleophilia; order Solirubrobacterales; family 70-9; genus CAXMST01. The sequence goes on from CAVZET010000006.1 coordinate 184,100, forward strand.
CAACGGCGAGCTTTCCCGGGCGCTTGGGATCGGCCTCGAGTTGCCGTCGCAGCTGACGGTCGACCTGCTCGTCATCGGCGCCGGTCCGGCCGGGCTCGGCGCTGCCGTCTACGGGGCCTCCGAGGGTCTCGAGACGCTCCTCATCGAAAGCACCGGCCTCGGCGGACAGGCGGGCTCGTCACGCCGGATCGAGAACTACCTCGGCTTCCCCGGCGGCATCAGCGGGATCGAGCTGACGAGCCGCGCCGTCACCCAGGCACGCAAGTTCGGGGCCCGTACGGCGACTCCATACTCGGCCAAGCGCCTGATTCCCGATCCGCGTGGTCACCGGGTGGTCACTGAGGAAGGCCCTGAGATCACCGCTCGCGTAGTCGTCATCGCGACCGGTGCCCAGTACCGGCGGCTTCCCGTCGAGCGCCTCGACGAGTTCGAGGGCTCGAGCGTCTTTTACGCGGCCGGCCCACCCGAGGCCCAGCTCTGCGGCGGCTCCCGGGTTGGCGTCGTCGGCGGCGGCAATTCGGCGGCCCAGGCGGCGATCTGGCTTGCCAGGGGCGGCGCGCTACCGACGCTGCTGCACCGCCGTGCCGACCTGAGCGAGACGATGAGCGATTACCTGATCGGCGACCTGGAGCGCTTTGGAGTCGAGGTGCGGGACCGCAGCGAGGTGGCGGAGCTGCACGGCAGCGGCGGCGATCTGGAAGCGGTCACGCTCAAGGACGGCGAGCGCCTGCCGCTCCGCTTCCTCTTCCTGTTCATCGGCGCCGATCCCTGCACCGACTGGCTCGACGGCGAGCTCGAGCGCGACGAGCACGGCTTCCTGCTGACCGGGGCGGCGGCGAGCGCCGACGGCCTGTTGGCGACGAGCGAGGCAGGAGTCTTCGCCGCGGGCGACGTCCGCGCCGGCTCGATCAAGCGCTGCGCGACGGCGGTGGGGGAGGGTGCTACGGCGATTCAGCTGGTACACCGGTACCTGAGCGCGCTGCCGGCGTGAACACCACTGCCGTTTCGGAAGCGAGGCGGGCGGGGATCTTCGGCCCGTACTTCACGAAGAAGATCCGCAGGGTCATCCACAGCGTCCAGAGCTGAGCGCGAGACCCGGGGGCGCTGCAGGGTCTAGGCGGGGCGGTAGCTCTGTAGGACGACGCCGCTGTCCAGCGCCTCCGAGGAGGCGAGCTCGAGCGGCACCGTCTCGTCGGAGTCCGGGTAGACCCGTTCGCCGGAGCCGAGGATCAGTGGGAAGACCTGCAGGTTGAGCTGATCGACGAGTCCGGCGGCGAGCAGCTGCTGGACGATCGAGCGACTGCCGGCGACCAGAATCGGGCCGCCGTCCTCGTCCTTGACGCTTCGAATCGCGCCCTCGAGGTCCGTGGCGATCACGGTCGTGTCGTGCCAATCGCTGCTGCCCAGCGTCGTCGAGGCGACGAGCTTGCGCATCGTGTTGATCTTTTCCGCCATCGCGCCGCCGCGGCTCGGCCAGGCGCCGTAGAAACCCTCGTAGGTGCGACGGCCGAGCAGCAGCACGTCGGCGGCGAGCTGCTCACGCTCCTTGTAGGCGCCGAGCTCGTCGCTGAAGTAGTCGGCGACCCAGCCGGCGTGGGCAAAGCCTGGTTCGCCGCCGGGCGACTGCATGACGCCGTCGAGGGATACGAAGGTTGTCGCGATCAGCTCTCTCATGCCTGGTCTCCTGTCCGAATGGTGTGGAACGGTCAGCCCTAGGGACAGACGCGGGCCTGGAAACTAATCGGTAGGCGGGGAGCCGGATTTCCGCAATCCCAACGCACGATAACGCCGGTTATGTAAACCGGAGAGGTGAGAAGCGGTTCGAGGCCACCGCGGCGCCTTCGCGCCTCCGGCCGGAACGCACCCGCTCAATCGGCCACTCGTGCCCCGAACGTGCACCACAAGCCCCTATAGAGGCGGATGACGCACGTTCGGCCGCGTGGCTGGCCCGTGAGGCCGCCGCCGCAAGGCCCGGCGCTGGGCCGCGCCTCGCGGTGGCCGGCGGCAGCACACAGGTCTACATAGCCCCGCGCTGCCGAACGTCCCGCATCCGTTCCTATGGACACGGTTGAGGGACGTTCGCCCGCCCGTGGGGCTCACCGCGCCTTCGCCCCGATCTCCCGCGCGCAGCGCTCACCGCTGTGTACGGCGCCGTCGAGGTAGCCCTGATTTGACGTTTCGGTGTGCTCACCCCCGAAATGCAGGTTGTGTACGGGCCGCGCGAGCCTGCCCCAGAAGCGGGTGATCTGACCCGGCTTGAACGCCGCGTAGGAGCCGTGCGTGTAGGGATCGGCCGCCCAGTGGTCGATCCAGGCCGGCCCGTGACGAGCGTGCTCCACACCACCTACGGCGCGACCGATGCGGTTCAGCTCGTTGTCCGCCGACCGCGAAGGCGCCTTCCCGTGCGCGTGCGGGCTGCGGTAATCGCGCCCGACCTCGCCGCCAGAGAAGACGGTCAGAACTGAATGGCGCCCGCGCTGGGTGGCGGTGCTGTCCCACGTGTCGACGCGACGGTCGTAGTACTCGCCGTTCCAGTTGTCGTAAAGCTGGACGCGGCGCTCGAGCTGGATGAGGACCTTGGCGTTCGTGCCCATACCGAGCTCTTCGATCGCGCGCCGCCGGCGCTTCCCGATCCCCGCTCGCTCGATCGCGGCGCGCCGCAGGGTCGTGAACGGCAGACAGAGCGCTACGAAGTCGAAGTTGCGAGCCCCCGGGACGCCCTCGAAGCCGAGCGCGTAGCTACCGTCGCCGCGGCGGCGGAGGGACGAGAGCCGCATGCCACGCTCGATCGAGGAAGCCGGTATTGCGGCCGCGAGTTGCGTGACGATCAGGTCGTTTCCGCCCCGCACGTGGAACCGCTCGTCGGAGCCCCGCCCGCGCGGGCCGAGCTCGATGACCATGTTCAGCGCGCTGAGCTGTGCTGCCTCGAGCCCGTACTCCTCGGCCATGTACTGCTTCATGGCGCCGCGCAGAACCGCGTGCTCGGGGCCGGGAACGACCTCATCAATCCATTCCCGGGCCGTCATCTCGTCGAGCTCGGCCGCCGCCTTCCCCTGCGCACGATGCAGGTACGGGCCGATCCTCTTCGCGTCCCGGCGCGCGCGGCTCACCATGCGTCCCCAGCCCTTGTAGACCTCGCCTCCGGACCGTTCCTTCCCGCCGAACCAGTAGCGCGAGCGGCCGCGGGCATGGACGGGCCGCCTGCCATCCTCCAGCTCCAGCCCGAGCTCGGCGACCAGGCGCCGGATCGCGTGCTGAGAGGTGTCGATGAACTCGCCGCCGTGCTCCGCTGTTTGGCCGCCGGCGAAGCCCCGCGCGGTCCAGCAGCGGCCACCGAGCCGGTTGGGATTGGCCTCGAAGACGGTGACCGGAAGTCCGGCCTGCGTCAGCCGGTAGGCGCAGCTGAGGCCCGCGAGCCCGGCACCGACGACGGCGATACGAGGTGCCGTGGGCACCGCGGTCCACGCCTGGACTGGAAGGGGCCGCCGTAGGAGCAGCGCGCCGCCGGCCGCGGCACCGAGGCCGAGAAGTTGGCGGCGGGACGTGCGGGGCTGATCCACGATCGTCTTCTCAGGTTCACATAACCCGTGAGGCCCTTCTTCGGTGCGGTCCGAAGGCGCGGACTTCCCCCAGGCGCTGCACCGGCCCTAGTCCGTCCACCAGTTCGGCGCGAGCTCGCCGTCGCCGTCGTGATGGGGGCCGAAAACGAGTATCTCAAGACCTTCGTCGCCTGCCTCGAACTGCCTCATCACCCCAGGCTCGACTCGCAGCGCGTCCAGCTGTACCAACTCGACGATGTCGTCGTCGAGCTTCACGCGGCCGCTGCCCGAGAGCACCACGTAGACCTCCTCGGCCTCGTCGTGCTTGTGGCCGAAGGGCTGCCGCTTGCCCGGCTTGACGTGGTGGTACGCGAAGCCGGTCTCGCTTGCGTCCAGATCCTTCCGAGGGAAGCGGGCCTCCATGTAGTCACCACCCCCCTGCTTGGCGGCCATGTCTTCGACCTCGGTGAGGTTCTTGTGCGTGTAGGCGCTCATCTCTCTCCTCTCCTGTTCCGCGTCCCGCCGGGACGCTCAGTCGCCGTCCGCCGCGATTCATACCCGACCCACGAGAAAAGAAGCGGCGCCGGGATCGATGCCCGGCGCCGCTTCCGTCGCGCCGTCCCGCGCGACGTTTGTTGCCTTCCCGACTACGAGGGAAGGGCCACGGTGATCGCGCTGATGCCGACCACGGTGCCGCCCTTGACGGCGTTGGTCTTGAAGGCGCCGTTGAGCAGGTTCGCCGCGTCAGGCGAGAGCTCCACGGTGGTGCCCTCGAGCGTCGCGGTGCCCTGGTTCTTGTCGACCTGCAGCGGCTTCAGGGTCGAGCCGTCGAGGTCGAACAGGACGGCGCCCTTGGCGGCCGACTTGCCGTTGACGGCGACGTCGCCCATCAGCTTCGAGGTGCCCGGATCGATGACGAAGTCGGTCAGGTCGACCTCGGTCTTGCCGGCGCTCAGGCTGAGCCCGCTGCCGGCGTGGTCGATCTCGCCCTGGACGTAGGGCCGCAGGGGCTGGCTCGGGTCGTAGTAGGTGACGTTGCCGCCCGTGATCGGGAACGTGATGTAGCCGTCCTTGAGCGTCGCCTTGCCGACCGGGGCCGGAGTCAGGCCGAGCTTCGTCAGCGCGTCGACGAAGCCCGCGTCGAGGGTGACCTTGGTCTGAACGCCGGTCAGGTTGTCGATCTGCGCGACGGGCTCCTCGTTGGCGGTCGACGTGGTGTCGCTACTGCTTCCACACGCCGCGACGCCGATCGCGATTGCGGCGAGCAGCATCAGGCTGGCTGCGATTCGCTTGAACATTTCTTTGTTTCCTTTCGATTTGAGTCGGCGCACGGCGTTGCTGGGCAGCCCCTCCGAGGAGGGCCCCGGCTGCCGGTGCGTTATCCCTCTATGCGGCGCCGGCGCCGGACTGGATCAGTCGAATCCACAAATCGCTTGCTTGCAGGGATAAGGTGCCCCGATGCCCGCCCCGCAGACCGATCTCCGCGCCCCGACCGCGGGGGTCGTGCAGAGCGTCGAGGTGAGCGCCGGGGCGAGCATCGACCGCGGCGCGCTCGTCGCCCTGATCGAGGTGATGAAGATGGAGACGGAGGTCCGCGCGGAGAGCGCGGGAACGGTTTCCGAGGTGCTCGTCGCGAGCCGGCGAGAGCGTCGCCGAGGGCGATGTCCTCATCCGGATCGCGCTCGGCGCGGCCGCGGGCAACGGCGCCGAGCCGGAGGCCCGCCACGACGACCGAACGGCGGCGGGCGTCAGGCCCGACCTCGCCGAGGTCCTCGATCGGCGCCGTCGCGCGCTCGACGAGGGCCGTCCGGATGCCGTCGCCGGTCGTCACGAGCGCGGTGGGCGCACCGCGCGCGAGAACCTCGAGGACCTGGTCGACCCCGGCAGCTTCTCCGAGTACGGGATCTTCGCCCTCGCCGCGCAGCGCCAGCGTCGCAGTGAGGACGAGCTGATCGAGCGCACCGCGGCCGATGGCCTGATTGGTGGGATCGCCACCGTCAACGCCGAGCGCTTCGGGGCCGAGCGTGCCTCGTGCGCGGTCGTCTCCTACGACTACACCGTGCTCGCCGGCACGCAGGGCGCGCTCGGTCACTTCAAGAAGGACCGCCTGTTCGAGGTGATCGAGCGCACGCGCCTGCCGGTCGTCCTCTTCGCCGAGGGCGGTGGTGGCCGCCCGGGCGACACCGACATGCCGACCGGCTCCTCGCTGACCGCGCGCGCTTTCGCGCTCTGGGGCCGGCTGTCCGGGCTCGTGCCGCGGATCGCGATCGTCCACGGACGCTGCTTCGCCGGCAACGCGGCGCTCGCCGGCACGGCCGACATCCTGATCGCGACCGAGGGCGCCAACATCGGCATGGGCGGCCCGGCGATGATCGAGGGTGGCGGGCTCGGGAACTATGCGCCCGAGCAGGTCGGCCCGATCGAAGTCCAGGACGCGAACGGCGTCGTCGACGTCCGCGTCGCAGACGAGGCCGAAGCGGTCGCCGTCGCCAAGAGCCTGCTCGGCTACTTCCAGGGGCGCGCGGAGGGCTGGACGGCGCCACCTCAGGAGCCGCTACGGGACGTCGTGCCCGAGAGCCGGCGGCGTAGCTATGACATGCACTCCGTGATCGCCGGGCTCTGCGACGAGGACTCGGTGACCGAGCTCCGGCGCGGTTTCGCCGCCGGCATGATCACCGTCTTCGCCCGGATCGAGGGGCGGCCGATCGGGATCGTCGCCAACGACCCCTCCCATCTCGCCGGCGCGATCACGAGCCCCGGCGCGGACAAGGCGGCACGCTTCATGACCCTTTGCGAGGCCTTCGGGATCCCCGTCCTCTCGCTCGTCGATACGCCCGGGATGATGGTCGGCCCGGAGATCGAGGAGACGGCACTCGTCCGCCACTGCTCGCGGCTCTTCTCGATCGGCCCGAACCTGACCGTGCCTTTGCTCGCAGTCGTCGTCGGCCGCGGCTACGGCCTCGGCGCTCAGGCGATGGTCGGCGGCAGCTTCCTGGAGCCGCTGCTGACCCTCGCCTGGCCGACCGGCGAGCTCGGCCCGATGGGTATCGAGGGCGCGGTCAAGCTCGGGATGAAGAACGAGCTCGCCGCAATCACCGACGAGGCCGAGCGCGAGGAGCACTTCCGCGAGCTGGTCGCCGGCCTGCGCCACCACTTCCGCGCCCTCAACGTCGCCACTTACTTCGAGCTCGACGACGTCATCGACCCTGCCGAGACCCGCACCCGCCTCGCCCAGACGCTTGCCGCAGTCCCCTCCCCCGCCCCGCGCGAGGGCAAGCGCCTGCCGTGGGTGGACACGTGGTGAGCCGCCTCGGCATCGGCGTTGCCGGCGTGCTCGCGTTCCTTGCGATCGCGCATCCGGCTGGCGGTAGCCCCTCGGCGGCGAGCCGATCGGCAGCGTGCGCGGCAGCCCTGAACCCCGGTGGCACGGCGAACGCACCCGACGCGCAGCGATCCGGGCCCGCGGCCCCCCTGCCGTCGGCGTGGAGGAGGCCACGGCGGCAGCCGGCCAAGGTGTACCTGCGGAGCCGTACCGCGACCTTCAACCGGTCGTACGAGTTCAAGCTCCGCCACGGGCACCTGCTCGCACATCCGCGCGGCAGCCGCGAACCTTGGCGCCGAGTCCCGCTCCCGAGCTGCCTCGACGGCAAGCTGAGCACGATCTCCGCGGACGACGACGAGATGATCGGCCTCGATCGCGACCGGCAGATCTACACGATGGACAACGCGCTCAAGGCGCCGGCGATGTGGAACTGGACATCCCGCTGGGGGCCACCGGTATGGACGGGCGACGGCTTCCAACTGCCGCGCACCGACGACTGGTCATGGTCCGTGATCTCACCGGCCGAGGACAAGCGCTGGACCGATCCGGCCGGCAACCACACAGCGGTGGGCACCTACAAGGTCTCCCACATCTGGGGCCTCCGTGACGGCGGCAGCAAGCTCAGCTTCTGGGACCCGTGGCTTCCTCGCGACAACAGCTACGAGATGTGCGGCCCGCATCGCAGTCGCTTTCGAGCCGTGAACGTCTCGGCTAGCGGCTCCCACATCTTCGTAATTGGGCCGCACGGCGACATGTTCACCCGGCTTTATGACTTCGACCTGTCGGGTTACGACCAGGCGTTCTTCCAGTACACCTACGACGACCAGCGCGGCGCCGGCGATGGCGCGCCGATCCAGCTCCCGGCCGAGCCGTGGATCAGGCAGCCGAAGATCCACGGCCACATCACCTCCGCGATCTCCGTCAGCAAGTTCGGCGTCGACGCCGTCCACGCGCGTCTGCGGGTTGCCGGGCGGCGGCAGGGGCGCACCGGCTACTGGCAGCGCGACGTCGCCAAGCCGCGAAGCGCGGGCTGGCGATTTCATGCCACGGGCGGGTCGTTGCCGGGCACGCTGCTGCCGAACCCGCCACAAAACACGTCGCGGCGCGGCCTCGATGCGAGCGAGAACGCTCGCTACGTCATGGACGAGGCCGGGACTCACGGCGTCATCGCCAACTACAACGTCTACTGCTCGCCCGCCGAGCTGACGGTGCAGCGTGCGGGCGGCCCAGTCCGGCGGCTGACCCTCCACACGGTCGACGGCCTACGCCAGACGACCCGTGCGCGCGGTCTCGACGACGTCCCTCGCCAGCAGTACGGAGCGATCCAATATCCGTCCGGCCGCTTCGAGACTGTCACCGTGCTTGCCACCCGCCGCCAGATCGTGATCCCGGAGCACGGCTGGGTCTTCAAGCGGGCCGGTTGAGGAGCGGCCCTACCGGTGCCCCGGGCCGTCGCGCCGGTCCCTAGCCGATCGCGACACTAAGCACGCGGGCGCAGCGGTTCAGTTGACGCTCGGGTCCTCGGGCATGCGGGCGACGATCGCGTACTCGCCGCCCATCCGCTCGAGCACGTCGCTCCACATCGTCTCGGGGCGCTTGGGGAAGAGCTCCGCCGGCAGGGGCGCCTCGACGATCCAGGCGTCCTCGTCGATCTCCTCCTCGAGCTGCTCAGGGCCCCAGCCGGAGAAGCCGGCGTAGACGCGGCCGCGGCGCAGCGCCTCGGGGAGCTCGTCGAGGTCGCTCTGCGCGGAGACCAGGCCGACGTCGGCGACGACGATCCACGCCGCCTTGTCGGGGTCGGAGAACTCGCCGAGGACGACGAGCGCCTCCGGCTGCACGGGGCCGCCGACGAAGATCGGCTCCTCGCCGGCGATCGGCTCGAGCTCGGGGATCACGCCGGCGACCTCCGACTCGGAAGGCCGGTTGAGCACGATGCCCATCGCGCCCTCGTCGCCGTGCTCGGTGATCAACACGACGCTGCGCTCGAAGTTCGGGTCGCCGAGCGCCGGCGAGGCGATCAGCAGCTTGCCGCGTAACGAGTCCTGAGCCATTGCGGCGGAGGCTAATCGAGCTTCGCCGCTGCCGTCGGCGATCTCCCGTAAAGCCGAGCGGACGAGGCCCGGTCTCTAAGCTCATGGGCCGATGATTCGCGACGTAACCGAGGCCGGCTTCCAGACTGACGTCCTCGACCGCTCCCACGAGGTGCCGGTCGTCGTCGACTTCTGGGCCGAGTGGTGCGGTCCCTGCCGCCAGCTCGGCCCGGCGCTCGAGGCCGAAGCAGGCCGCCGCGGCGAGACGGTCGACCTCGCGAAGGTCGACGTCGACTCCAACCAGCAGCTCGCCTCCTCCTTCCAGGTCCAGGGCATCCCCGCCGTCAAGGCGTTCCGCGACGGCAAGGTCGTCGCCGAGTTCACCGGCGCGATTCCCGCCCGCCCAGGTCGCCCAGTTCTTCGACGACCTCGTCCCCTCCGAGGCCGACCAGCTCGCCGCCTCAGACGACGAGGCCGATCTCCGCCGGGCCCTGGAGCTCGATCCCAGGCAGACGGAGGCCGCGACCGCGCTCGGCCGCATCCTGATCGCCCGCGGCGACTTCGACGAGTCCATCGCGCTGCTGGAGCCCTTCGAGGCCGACTTCGCCGCCGCCGGGCTGCTCGCCCGCGCCCGGCTTTCGTCGAACGGCTCCGCGGCCGATCTCGCCGCCGCCTTCGAAGCGTGGGACGCCGGCGATCACGAGAAGGCGCTGGACGCTCTGCAGGAAGCCGTCGCCGAACGTGAAGCCGACCGCGATGAGCTGCGCCGCGTGATGGTCGCGATCTTCACCGAGCTCGGGCCCGGCAGCGAGCTCGCCCGCGAGCATCGCCGCCGCCTCGCCCTCGCCCTGACCTGACCGCGGCGCGATGGCGCTTGGTGCTGTGTTCGAGATCGGGGGCGTGGGCCTGTTCACGGCCCTGTTCGCGGGCATGCTCTCGTTCCTCTCGCCCTGCGTGCTGCCGCTCGTGCCGGGCTACCTCTCGGCGGTGACGGGGGTCGCATCAGCCGATCTGCAGAAGGCTGACTGGCGCAAGGTCATCCCCCCCGCGCTGCTCTTCGTCGCCTCCTTCTCGGCGATCTTCATCATCCTCGGGCTCTCGGCGACGGGGCTGAGCCAGGCGCTGCGCACGAACCTGACGACGCTCAACAAGATCGCCGGGCTCGTGATCATGGCGATGGGCGTCTTCTTCGTCGCCTCGATCTTCATCACCCGCCTGAACGCCGAGTGGCGGGTCGACGCGCTCATGTCCCGCGCCGGCCAGGGCGGCCCGCTGATCGCCGGCGCCGCCTTCGCGGTCGCCTGGACGCCCTGCATCGGCCCGACGCTGACGGCGATCCTCGGCCTGGCGAGCACGACGGACTCCGTCTGGCAGGGCGGCGTCACGCTCGCGGTCTACTCGCTCGGGCTCGCGATCCCGTTCCTGCTCACGGCGATCGCGTTCACGCGGATGACGACCGCCTTCGACTTCGTCAAGCGCCACTACGGGGCGCTGATGGTGATCGGCGGCGTCTTCCTGATCATCATGGGCTACCTCGTCTACACGGACGACATAACCCGCTTCAACATCTGGGCCCAGAACGCAGCCGATTCGCTCGGGCTGCACTTCCTGAACGGGATCTAGCGGCCCGTATGGAGCCGCCCGCGTTAGGCGGAGCGGCGCGAGCCGGACGCGTGGCCCCGGCTTTCTGCCGGGGCCGCACGCCGGATTGCCGGGCTGAGCCCGGCTCAGGCTCTACGAGGCGAGCTTGACGCCGACGGCCCGCGGGCCCTTGTCGGAATCCTCGGTCTCGAACTCGACCTTGGCGCCCTCGGCGAGGGTGCCACCGGTGGACGAGTCGAGGGCGCTGTGATGGACGAACACGTCGTTCGAACCATTCTCAGGACGGATAAAGCCGAAGCCCTTCTCGTCGTTGAACCAGTTGACGGTTCCTGTGGGCATATGTAGTTCCTCCTATTGGAACAGGCCGAACGGCACGGAGGAAGCTGTGAAGGCTACGACTGAGCGGCTGGGCACTTGGGTGAGGCGCACGAACGTGTGCGTCCACCGAGGCTAGCAGTCATGGCGGCCTCCGACCGACTCCACGCCGATCAAGGGCGGATGACGGCATGCACCGGTAGGTCCGCGCGCGAAGCCAGCGCACAGTTGCCGAGCGCCGAGTGGGCTCGCGGCGCATGGCTACGCGCGGCTCCCGCGAAGCAGTTCTTCCGCCGAAAGCAGCACTGACCGGAAGAGGCACTGAGGGAGCTGGCGCGAGCCGGTGCCGCCGACTACCGGCCTCGATGGACCGGGCTCATTCGCCCGTGTCGTTGCGTTCTGCTCATGGCAGAGCTGTACGAAACGCGACAGACGAGCGAGCTGACTCGCCCCGAAGTGGCCCTCAGGCGAGGCTCAACTCACAGTCGCACTTTCACCCCTCATAGGGGGTAGAAGTGGACGACTATCGCGATGACGCTGAGTCCCTTCGCGCCGCGGCCTACTGACCCGGCAGTCGCCCTACTGGTCCCGGCCGGGGCTCCAGGGGGAGCCGGGAGCGCCGACTTCGACCGGGACCTCGATCTCCTCGGTCTGCTCGCTGCCGATCGCGTCGGCGACTTCCTCCTCGAGCTCGCTGCTGTCGGAGTCGTTCGAGCAGACGATGCGGAAGCGGCCGGTGCCGAGCTCGGGGTCGCCGACAAGCGGCAGGCCGCGGATCTCCTCCCAGCCAAGGCGCTCGATCTCGAACGGGTTCATCCGCACCTCGGAGGCCGGGAACGGGCAGCTCGAGTTGTGCTGGTCGATCGCCTTCGAGATCGCCTCGAGGTTCTTCGCCTCTGCGCTCACACCCGGACCGTAGCAATGCGGCCCTCCCCCGTCCGGCCGCCGTCCTACGATCGCGGCAATGGGTAGCGAACGCCTGTACGGGGACCCCACGAAGTGGGAGCACGCGATCGCCCACGTCGACATGGACGCCTTCTTCGTCTCCTGCGAGTTGCTGCGCCGGCCGCAGTTGCGCGGCCTCCCCGTCGCCGTCGGCCCGCGCAGCGACCGTGGCGTCGTCACCGCCGCCTCTTACGAGGCGCGGCGCTTCGGCGTGTACTCGGCGCTGCCGATCTCGGTCGCCCGCCGGCGCTGCCCGCAGCTGATCGTCGTGCCGCCGGACCGCGACCTCTACCGGCGCGGCTCGCGGGCCGTGATGGGCGTCCTGGGCGAGTTCAGCGACACGGTCGAGGTGCTCGGCCTCGACGAGGCCTACGTCGACCTGAGCGACTCCCCCGCTCCAAAGACGCGGGCCCGGCAGCTCAAGCTGCGGATCCGCGAGCGCACCCGGCTCGCGTGCTCGATCGGGATCGGGCCGAACCGCCTGATCGCGAAGATCGCCTCCGACCTCGACAAGCCCGACGGCCTGTGCGTGCTGCCGCGGGAGCGCTTCCTCGAGGTCTGCGGCGAGCAAGCCCGGCGCGGATCATTCCCGGCGTCGGGCCGAAGACCGAGGAGCGGCTGGCCGCGGCCGGGATCCGCACGGTCGCCGAGCTCGCCGGCGCCGACCCGGAGTTGCTCGAGCGGACGCTCGGCCCCTCGCACGGCGCCGCTCTGGCCCGCCGCGCGCACGGCTACGGCAGCACCGCCGTCGCCCTCGATCGCGTCCGCAAGTCGGAGAGCCGCGAGCGCACCTTCGAGACCGACCAGACCGACGAGGCGCTGATGCGGGAGACGATCGTGGTGATGGCCCGCTCGGTCACCGAGAACCTCGCCGGCAAGGGCATCTCCGGCCGGACGGTGACGCTGAAGATCCGCCTCTCGCCGTTTCGCACCTTCACGCGCGCCCGCTCGCTCAGCGAGCACACCGACGAACCGGAGCACGTGATCGGGGCAGCGCTCGAGCTCTTCGAGGAGTTCGAGCGCGACGCGCCGGTGAGGCTCCTCGGCGTCGGCGTCTCCAACCTGCGCCATCCCGAAGTGCCGCCGCCGCTCGACGAGGACGGCGAGGGCTCCGAAGAGCCTCGCCGCCCCCGCGGGGTGGCGCCGGGCCAGCTCGCCTTCGAGTAGGCGCCCGGCGCTCCTCCCCCGCCCTCGTTACTTCGAGGCCCAGACCGTGCCGACGTCCGGGAAGCCGAGCTTGTTCTTCGTCGCCTCGGTCAGGTCGAACTCACGGTTGCCGGCGTAGGGGCCGCGGTCGATCACCTTGACCTTGACCGTCTTGTGGCGGTAGTGGAGCTTCAGGTGCGTGCCGCACGGGAGCTCCTTGTTGGCGACGCCCATCGTGCCGGGCTGCAGCGTGCCGCCACAGGCCAGCGCGCCGCCGTACAGGCCGGGCCCGTACCAGGACGCCTCGGCCGGCCGGTAGACGGTCGCCCTGCCGGCCTTGTCCTTGCTGCCGGCCGCGACGCGGTCGCCGCGGGCCTTGACGGTCACCTTGTGCGTGCCGACGTGCTTCGCCTTCAGCTTCAGCTTGAAGCGGCCGTGGCGGTTGGTCTTCGTCGTCGCCCGCGCGTGGCCGGCCTTGACGACTACGGCCCGGCGGCCGATCGCCGGGGAGACGCGGCCCTTGACCTTGAGCTTGTCGCCGAGGTCGACATCCTTGTGCGCGAGCCGCGAGTGCAGGCGCGACTTGACCCGGACCCACTGCGGCACCGAGCTGCGACCGTCACCGGCGAGCACGCGGTAGTGGCCGCTGCGCTTGACGCGGACGTGGGCCTTGTAGCTGCCCTTGCGGTTCGTCTTCGTGATCGCCACCTGGTGGTAGTGATCCTTGCCGGCCGGCTTGAACTGGACCTTGACCCGGGCGGGGGGCTTCGGGACCTGGGTGCCCGATGCCGGCGCGGCGCTCGGCTGCTGCTCGGCGGCGAAGCGGCCGCTGAGCTCGACCTTGGCGCCTGCGTGGACCTTCGTGCGGTCGGCGGCCAGGTGGGTGCGGTGCCCGTGCGTCTTGCCGGCTGCGGGCGCGGCGATGCCGGTCAGGGCCAGGACTGCTGCTGCGGTTGTGGTCGCGACGGCCGGAAAGCCGATCACGAGGCGTCGCCGCCGGAGGCGGAAGCGTCTCATCTCGATCCTCGCTTTCGCCGCTGCGGGCCGCCGTGCCGTGAGGCTGATGGCTGGGCCCGGCGCCGAGCCGGTGGGCTCAGGCGTCGAAGCGGCTGTGGTTGCTTCGATCTCTGTTGGATCGAGGACCGTAGGAGGCCCGGCCGGAAAAGTGTGTGAGTCCGGTCACGCTCTTAACAGAACGGCAATCGGACTCTTGCGCTCTCAGCCCCCGAGGCCGAGGGCCGTGCGGTGATCTGCCCGCCGAATGCCCTCGGGGAGCGTGAATGCAAGGAGGGCCGCCAGATCTTCCTCCCTGCCGGCGTCGTAGGAGGAGAACGACGTGCCGCTTGCGTGGCCCGGGTGGACGATCCACTCGACTACGGGCGGCAGCGGCCGCCCGTCGAGCTCGGCGGGGAGCGCCGGATCGCGCTCGCTCATGCGGCCAATCGCCAGATCGGCGGTTGCGCCGCCGGCGCGCCGAATCAGCTCCCGATCCGCCGCCGTGACCGACCGGATCGGAATGCCGCGTGCGGCGGCGAAGCCGGCGCTGGTCTCGCGCGCACCGGCGCTCAGGTGGCAGTGGTGGTGACCGTCGACGTAGGCAGGTGGGCGGCCGAAGACCGCCTCGAAGCGGCCGAACTGTCGTTCGAGTTCAGCCCGGGCGTCGCTCTCCTCGCCCGGCTGCAATTCGAGGTGTAGGCCGATCTCGACCCCGGTGGCGAGCAGCGGGCCGGCGCGGAGCCCCGGGCGCGTGACCATCGCTGACACGGCGTCGAGCGCCCCCGCCCCGGCCGCCTCGAGAATCCCCGCGTCGTAGGCCGGGTGGTAGCCGTAGTCGTCGGCGTTGACGATCAGCGACGCTCACGCACCGATTCTCACAGCCGCCTGGGCTCGCGGGCGCCCTTCGGTGTCCGGCGGCGTTGCGACGATCAGCGCGTGCGACCGGAGCTCCGGACACTCATCGACCGCGACTTCGCGGATCCGCGCAGCACCTTCACCGGCGTCTTTCTGACGATCGTCGCCGCGCTTACCTTCCAGCTGGCCGCGCCGAATACGGATTGGGCCCGCCTGGTGGCCATCGCCCTGCAGGGCGCCGTCGTACTCACCTCGATGCGGGCGGCCGGCGCCGATCGGCGGCTCTTGCAGACCGCACGGGGGATCGTCGTCGTACTGATCCTGCTCGGTGCGGGCGCGATCATCGGCTTCGACGACCCGCAGGCGCTCGTCACGCGCTCGCTGACGCTCGTCCTCATCATTCTTGCGCCGCTCGCGATCCTGATCGGGCTGCGCCGCGAGATCCTCGCCGACCAGCGGATCACCCTCCAGACCGTGCTCGCCGGCCTCAGCCTGTATCTGCTGATCGGCATGGCCTTCGCCTTCTCGTTCGCGATCGTCCAGGACGCAAGCGACGACCCGTTCTTCGCCAGCGGCGTCAGCCAGGTGCCGATCAGCCGGGCCGAGCCCCGAGCCCTGAAGGGGAGCGTGACGGAGGCCGAAAACGACGCGAACCCCGCGCCGGAGGCCGGCGGTCACCTCGGGACACGGGTCCAGGCCGGCTACGTCGTCGGCGATCAGAACGACTTCCTCTACTTCTCACTGGCGACGCTGACGACGACCGGCTACGGCGACCTGACCGCCGCCGGCGAGCTCGGCCGCACGCTGGCCGTGCTCGAGGCGCTGCTCGGACAGATCTATCTGGTCACCGTCGTCGCCCTGCTCGTCTCCAATTTGCGCCGCCCCACGAAGGAGGAGCGGCGGCAGGCGCGCGGCGCACGAACTTGAGTCCGAGCCGCCCGCCCGGACGCTGGTCTGAGAGAATCGACCGCGACCGAGGAGGAGAGATGAGCACCGTCCTGCATCACCGCACGTGCCCACTGTGCGAGGCGACCTGCGGGCTCGAGATCGAGCTCGACGGCCGCGAGGTGAAGAAGGTCCGTGGCGACGCGGACGATGTCTTCAGCGCCGGCTTCATCTGCCCGAAGGGCGCCAGCCTCGGGGAGCTGCACAGCGACCCGGACCGGCTCGAGCGGCCACTCGTGCGCCGTGACGGCGAGCTGGTCGAGGCGAGCTGGGAGGAGGCCTTCGCGGCGATCGAGGAGGGCCTCGGCCCGATCCTCGCCGACGGCAACCGCGACGCAGTCGCCGCCTACGTCGGCAACCCGAACGCGCACACACTGGATGGCGCCGTGCACCTGCGGGCGCTGCTCAAGGGCTTGGGCTCGCGCAACGTCTTCACGGCGTCCTCGGTCGACCAGATGCCGAAGCAGGTCTCCTGCGCGTACATGTTCGGCGGCGGGCTCACGGTCCCGATCCCGGACCTCGATCGGACCTCCTATCTGCTCATCCTCGGCGCCAACCCGCTTGCTTCGAACGGCTCGCTGATGACCGTCCCCGACGCGCGCGGGCGCCTGCGGAAGATTCGTGAGCGCGGCGGCCGCGTCGTCGTTATCGACCCGCGTCGCTCGCGCACTGCGGAGGTCGCCGACGAGCACCACTTCATCCGCCCCGGTCATGACGCGCACCTGCTCGCCGGGCTCGCTCACGTGATCCTCGAGGAGGGCCTCGCCGACCCCGGCGAGCACCTGAGCGCGGTCACGCAACGGGCTCGATCGGATCGGCGAGCACCTCGCCGCGTTCACGCCCGAGGCGGTCGCCCCGGCGTGCGGGATCGACGCCGAGACGATCCGCCGCATCGCGCGCGAGCTCGCCGCCGCCCCCGCCGCCGCCGTGTACGCGCGGATCGGAACGACGACGCAGGCCTACGGCACCCTCGCGAGCTGGCTCGTCGACGTGCTCAACGTGCTCACCGGCAACCTCGATCGCCCCGGGGGCGCGATGTTCCCGCTGGCCGCGGCCGGGCAATCGAACTCCGCCGGGGAAGGCGGTGGTGGCCGTGGCATCAAGTTCGGCCGCTACGCCAGCCGCGTTCGCGGCCTCGGTGAGAGCTTCGGTGAGCTGCCCGTTGCCTGTCTCGCGGAGGAGATCGAGACGCCCGGCGATGGCCAGATCCGGGCGCTGATCAGCGTTGCCGGCAACCCTGCCGTCTCGACGCCGAACTCGACCCGCATGCGGGCAGCGCTCTCGTCGCTCGAGTTCATGGTCGCGGTCGACTGCTACGTGAACGAGACGTCGAGCCTCGCCGACGTGATCCTGCCCGTGCCGACGCCGCTCGAGCGCAGCCACTACGACCTCGCCTTCTACCAGCTCTCGGTCCGCAACGTGGCCAACTTCTCACCACCGTCGCTGCCGATGCGGGAGGGCATGCAGGAGGAGTGGCAGACGATGCTGACGGCTGCTCGCGATCGTCACCGGCCAGGGCGCCGGCGCGGACGTCAACGCGATCGACGACTTCATCGCGCTCGAGGCTGCCCGGCGCGAGACGGTCACCGCCGGCTCCCCGGCGCACGGGATGGAGCCGGCCGACGTGCTCGCCCACCTCGGTGAGCGCCGCGGCCCGGAGCGGATCGTCGACTTGCTGATCCGCTGCGGGCCTTACGGCGCCGGCCTCAACGGTGGCGGTGGACGCGGCGGCGAGCGCGGCTTCGCGCTCAGCCTCGACGAGCTCGAGGGTGCGCCGCACGGCATCGATCTCGGCCCGCTGCAGCCCCGCCTGCCGGACGCGTTGCGCACCGAAAGCGGCAAGGTCGAGCTCTGTCCCGAGCCGATCGTCGCCGATCTCGACCGGCTCTGCCGCCTCGCTCGACGGGCCGAGCGCCGGAGATGGTCCTGATCGGGCGCCGCCACCTGCGCTCGAACAACTCGTGGCTGCACAACCTCCCCCATCTGGTTCGCGGCGCCGATCGCTGCACGCTGCTCGTCTCCGATGCCGACGCCGAGCGCCTCGGGCTCAGCGACGGCGGCCAGCGCCCGGGTCAGCTCGCGGACCGGAGCGGTCGAGGTGCCGGTCGAGGTGACCGACGCGATCATGCCCGGCGTCGTCTCGATCCCGCACGGCTGGGGCCACGACGAGCCCGGCAACCGGATGGCCGTTGCCGCCGAGCATCACGGGGTCAACTCGAACGTGCTCGCCGACGAGGAGCTCGTCGACCCGCTCTCGGGCAACGCCGTCCTGAACGGCATCCCGGTCAGCGTCGCGGCCGCCTGAGCGGCCGACGCCCAGCCCGCGCTAGCCGAGCTTGATCGTGTAGCCGACCCCGTCGTGCTTGTACTTGCGTGAGTTGCCCTTGACGCGGCCGTCCGCGTTGGCGACGACTGCGGTGATCCGCGCAAACCGGCCCGCATCCGGGAGTGAGACGCTCGCCTTGCCGCCGTGCGGCAGGTACTTGACCGCCTTGACGATCGTGCCGCTGGCGGGAGCGCCGCTGCGGCCGACGAGCGCGATTCCCGAGCGGGTCTTCGAGCCGCCCTTGACGTGCAGCGTGATCGTGCCCGCGTGCGGGTGTACGTCGAAGAGCGCGTAGCCGGTGTGGTCGAGCTTCAGCTTGTGGGAGGCGGAACCCAGTACGCCGGTCCGCTTGACGTCCGGATAGTGGTCCGGGAAGAGCTTCGAGGAGTTCCACTCCGACGTCTCGGCCGCGAAGTTGACGAACGCCTGGGAGAAGCCCTTCCCGCCCGCCTCGCGGATCGCCCGGTCGTAGGAGGCGACGGCGAAGTCGACGGGCTTCACCGTTCGGCGATGCCGCCCACGCCTCGCGCACGACGGCTGGTCCGTAGCGGCCCGCGAGGTAGTGGTTCCAGACGGCCGAGCCGTAGAGCTTGAACGCCTTTTGCTCCGTCTCCGCGAGCGGCGTCACGGAGTTCTTCGCGAAGTCGGGGACGTAGTTGATGTAGTCGTCGACGTTCGGGAAGACGTTGTTCTCCATGAAGGTCGCCGTCGACTCGAACATCCACCCGTCCTCGAAGGTGTCGTAGCCGAACTGCAGGACGTGGTTGTACTCGTGCGCGAACGTGACCTGCATGAGCTGGACGGGCACGCCGGAGAAGCCCTTGTAGTCGTTGTCGACGACCAGGTAGCCGGACTGGCGCACGCCCCGCTGGCCGGGATCGGTGGTCGAGTAGCCGTACAGCCCGCGCGGCAGTCCCGTGATGTAGACGTCGGTCTGGCCGGAGCCGCCCTTGCCCTTGCGGGCGCCGCGGCTGCCGTCGCTGGGCGCCTTGCGCCAGTTGAGCGCGTCGTTCTCGACCGACCAGGACTGGTCGGCGGCGGCAAGCACCTGCTCGACGTAGTCGGGGACGCCGTTGGCGTTGCCGTCGCCCTGAACCGGAGTAGCTGACGACTTCGTCCCCCAGTGCACGCAGAAGTGGGTGTCGCAGAGCGGCGATGCCGTGGCCTCGGTGCCGAAGTTGTCGCGATCGCTCTGCTCGCTCGGCCGCTTGAGCAGCTTGCGCGCCTGCCGTCGCTGCACGGGGTCCAGCGCCTGCAGGTTGCGGGCGAGCGTGAGCAGGATCGGCGTCGCCTCGTGGCCGGAGACGCCGGCCCCCGTTCCCGCCGAGAAGGCGGAGTGGCCGTTGAACAGGGCCTGGGCCTGCTTGAGCGCCCGCTGTGCGTCGCTTCGGTCGGAGGCGGATGCCGGGCCGGCGCCGAGCGCGGCGAGCAGGCAGACGGCAAGGAAGGCAAGCAGCAGTCGATGCGGGCGGGTCACGGTCACGGTCTCCCGAAGCTGAGAAGGGTGCAGGGCAGAGATCAGAACCCCGAAACAAGCCTGATGATGCGGTCTGCGCGTCGCTGGCTTCGGGCTTGCTCTGGCCGTGCAGCCTACTCGTCGCCCCGCCGGAACGGGCGGACCGCGATCGTCACCCGCGAGACCGCGCAGAGCTTGTCGTCGTCGTCGCGCATCTCGACCTCCCAAACCCACGTCGTGCTGCCCCGGTGCTTGGCCCGGGCGTCGGCGTGGACGGTGCCCGCAAACACGGGCCGCAGGAACGAAGTGTCGTTCGTCTGCCCGAAGGCGACGTTGTCGGGGCCGACGGTCTCGTAGGTCGCGCGCGACGTCACCGACTCGGCCAGCGCCGCATAGGCGCCGCCGTGGACGATGCCGTAGGGCTGCAGCACGCGGGGTGAGACGCGCAGCTGCATGGAGGCCTCATCGATCGCGAGATGCTCGTAGTCGCTGAAGCCGAGCGTGTCGCCGAGGCCGTCGGCTCCGTCCTCGCGCTCTTCGGCGTCTTGCCCCTCGGCCTCGCCGGGTGGATCCGTGCTGCCTTCCATCGCAGGGATTAAATCGCGAGCCGGGCCGCGGCGGGTGCCAGGATCAGACGGGTGAGGATCAGGTCGGCGAGCAGGCCGGCCGCGAGGCCGAGCCCGATCTCCTGGGCGGGCAGCAGGTCGGCCCGGATCCAAGCCACGGAGAGCGCGACCCCGACGATCGTCGCGGATACGGCGGGCTGCAGCGTCAGCAGCCCCGCGCGCGCCAGCGAGCCGGCCGCGCCGCCGCCGAGCATCCGCTCCTCGCGCAGCGCAGTCGCCATCTGCGCGCCGCGTGCGAGCCCGATCGCGAGCAGCACGGCGCCGACGACGAGGTAGGACTGCAGGTGCACGCCGCCCGTCGGCGCGTAGTCGAGCGTCCCGGTCAGCCGGCCGAGGCCGAAGACGCCGATCATCGCCGCGATCCCGGCAAGCGGAGCAATCGCCGCGCAGAGGGCGAGCAGCAGACCGAAGCCGGAGCGGAAGAGAAGGCTCCAGAGGGCTGCCGTGCCGAGTAGGGCGACGAGGAGCGCGAGCGGGCCGTCCTTCGACACGCGGTCAGTCGCGTCGGTCAGGCTCGCGGTGAGACCGCCGATCATCCGCGGCGACGGAGATCCCACGGCTGCGAGCTGATCGAGCGTGTTCCGCGCGGCCAGCGACGGCGGCGGGTCGGCCGGTTCGACCTGGAAGCTGGCGAGATCGCCGATGGTGGTCGCGAGCCCTACGGAGGAGACGCCCTCGACCTTCGACGCCTCATCGCGGTAGATCGTCACGGTCGGCGCCTCCGCCGGGCCGTCGGTGACGACGAGGAAGGGCGAGCTCGCCCCCGGCCCGAGCGCGCCCGCGAGCGCGGCCTCGGCGATCGCCGCGCTCTCGTCGGCCGGCAGTTCGGAGCCGGAGAGCCCCACGGCCTCGGCGTTGTCGCGCAGTGGTAGGCAGAGGGCCGCGATGATCAGCAGAGGCACGACGGCGACGAGCCCCCGCGAGCGTCCACGCCCGAGGGCGAAGAGCCAGCGGAAGGCGAGCGAGCCGCCCTCGGGCTTGTCGTCATCGGAGACGAGGGGCAACGCGGTGCCGACCTCGGAGCCGGCACGAGCGGCCAGCGTCGCCGACATCGGCAGCAACGCGAGCGGCGGTGCGACGACGGCGGCCGCGAGCACGCCGGCGCCGATCGAGCGCGCCCAATCGAGCGGTATGACTAGGAGGGCGCCGCCGATCAGGGCTGCCGAAAAGGCTGCGATCGCAACCCCCTTGAGGACGATGTGCAGCGAGTACTCGAGCGCCTCGGCGCCGCCCCCGAGGGTCGCCGCCTCCTCGCGGTAGCGGTGCAGCAGGGCAGTGCCGGACTCGACGGCCAGGACCGCTGCGAGGAAGCCGGCGACCGGCACGGCGACCGCCTCGAGGGACGCGAACACGTCGATGAGCGCAAGCAGGCAGATCGCCGCCGCCGCCGCGAGCAACGCTCCCAGTAGAGCGGTCAGCGCCGCCCGTAAGCCGAGCGTGCCGGCGAGGACGAGGAGCAAAAGCGGCGCGATGATCAAGAGCAGCGCTGGCGCCTGGTCGAGGGCGGCGCTCCTCGCTCCCGCGGCGACGGCGACGCCGCCGGCCACCTGTAGGCGAAGGGTTCCCGGGTCGAGGGAACTGCGGAGCTCGTCGCCGATGTCGAGAATCCGGCTCTCGGCGAGCCCCGGTTCGAGGTGTACCGCGAGCGTCGTCGCCTGGGATCCGCGGACTGGGCGCGGACTCGGTCACGGCTGCGACCCCGTCGATCGACTGGATCTCGGCGCGCACGGTGCGGATCGCGACCGCGCTGCTCGCCGAGTTGATCGGCTCGGTGCCCGTGAGCAGCACCCTGTACGCGGGCTCGGCCTCGTAGCCGAGCGCGCTCGTCAGGATGGAGTCGACGCGGGCGCTCTCGGAGCCGGAGGGCGCGGCGCCGCCCAGCTCGAGCATCCCGGGAACCTTGCCTGCGAGCAGGAGAAGCAACACCGCCGCGATCGCGCTGGCGGTGAGGATGGCGCGCGGAGAACGCGACGCCAGCGATGCAATCCGGCTCGCCACGGGCCCGCAAAGATAGTTGCCCGGCGCGACCGACACCTCCGAGTCCATAGAGTTCCCGGTTCATGGCACTCAAGCAGGACGATCGCGCGCTCTTGCAGCTGGTTTGCGAGCGCGGGCAGAGCTACGCGGATCTCGCGGGCCTGCTCGGCATCAGCGAGGACGAGGTGCGGGCCAAGGCCCGGGCCGCGCTGACCGAGCTTGGCGGCGCCGATCCCGATGCCGAGGTCGGGCTCACCGACTACCTGCTCGGGCAGGCTGATCCGATCGGGCGCGCCGATGCCGTGCGCTACCTGCAGGACGACGCCGAGGCACGTGAGTTGGCGATGACGATCGCGACGAAGCTGCAGGCGCTCGCGCCGGGCGCCTCCTTGCCATCGATCCCCGAGCCCCGTGGTCGCCGTCGCAAGCCCGCGGCCGCGGCCGCGAGCGCCCCCGCCGCGGACGCGCCGACGGTGACGGGTCCCGTGCAACCCGCGTCGGCCCCGGGCGCCGAGCGCACGGTCTCGCTGAGTCAGCACCAGACCCGCCTGCTCGTCGGCATCGCCGCCGGTGGCCTGATCCTCGTCTTCGCCATCCTCGCCATCGCCGGCGTTTTCGGCGGCGGCGGTTCGAGCAGCTCCGGCGCCTCCGCCGATGCAACGGCGGCCGCGGCGCAACGCGACATCACGCCGGTCAAGCTCTCCCCCGTCGGCAACAGCGGCGTCGCCGGCCGCGCCGACTTCGGTCTCGCCAACGACCAGCTCGTCGTGAACCTGAAGCTCTCCGGGCTCGATCCGAAGCCGCCGAAGGGCGATGTCTACGTGATCTGGCTGATGCTCAACGACAAGCTCGGCTATCCGGTCAATCAGCTGCAGCCGGACGCCAACGGCAGCGTGAGCTCGAGCACTCCCGTGCCGACTCCGGTGGCGGTCGCGGTCGGGGGCAACGCCCAGTCGGTGCTCGTCTCGAGGACACCGGCAAAGCAGCTCAGCGCCGACATCAAGAAGGCTGTCAAGGCCTCGGTGCCCGTCCTGCAGGCCTCCGGCAAGCCCCTCGCCACGGGCGACATCCCGCTCGCCAAGGGCGGCTCGGGCTCGGCACTCGGCAGCGGCTCGGGGGCCGGCGCCTCCACGACAACGCCGAGCATCCCCTCCACGACAACGCCGAGCACCACGACGTCGCCCGGCGGCTGAGCCGCCGCCGAGCTCAGTCCGGCAGCAGCTTGCCGGGATTCATGACGCCGGCGGGATCGAGTCGTTCCTTGACCGCGCGCAGCGCCTCGAGGCCGAGCCGGCCGACCTCCGCCTCCATGTACGGCGCGTGGTCGGTGCCGACGGCGTGATGGTGGGTGATCGTACCCGCGGTCGCGACGATCGCCTCGCAGGCCGCGGTCTTCACCCGCCGCCATTGGCCGATCGGATCGTCGCCGTCGCGGGCGCAGAGGAACGTGAAGTACAGCGAGGCCCCGTCGCGGTAGACGTGCGAGACGTGGCACATGACGATCCCCGGGTGGCCCCCTGCTGCCATCGCCTCGGCCAGCGCCGTCCCGACGGCCTCGTAGAGCTCGCCGATCCGCGTGTAGGTGTGCGAGGTCTCGAGCGTCTCAACCATCACGCCCTCGTCCATGAGCAGGTCCCGCAGGTACGGCCCCTCGTAGCGGCCGTGCTCCCAGGCAGCGCCCGGCGAGCTTCCGAGCGGAACGGCGCCACCCGCGCGCAGCAGCGCTGCGGAGAGCTCGCGCCGCCGGGCGACCGACTCGCGCTCGCCCTCCCAGCCGGCGATCACCATGCACCCCTCCACCCTGCCCCGCAGCTTCAGGTAGCCCTCGAAGGCGGTGCGCTTGAGGCCGTCGAGCCCGGACATGGCCAGCGAGATCGCGGGTCTCGTAGCGATCGGAGAGGCGGAAGACGTCGGGCAGGGCATCGCCTTGGGCGAGGCTGCGGGCGAGCTCGATGCCGTCCTCGAAGCTCGCCGCGAACCAGCCCTCGTAGCGGCGTTCGACCGGCTTGGGCCGGATCCTGACCGTGACGTCGGTGATCACGCCGAGCGTTCCCTCCGAGCCGAGCACAGCTCGCGCAGCGACGGCCCGGCAGCCGTGTGGGGCGTCGCCAGCGTCGCCAGCGGTCCGCTCGGCGTCTGCATCTCGATCGCGGTGACGAGCTCGTCGAAGCGGCCGTAGCCGCTCGATGCCTGCCCGGCGGAGCGCGTCGCGGCGAACCCGCCGATCGTCGCGTACTGGAACGACTGCGGGAAGTGGCCGAGGGTGAAGCCGGAGGCGTTCAGAGCCGCCTCGGCCTCGGGGCCGCGCAGTCCCGGCCCGAGTCGGGCGGTGAGCGAGCACCTGTCGATGGAGACGTCCCGTAGCCCGGTCAGATCGAGCGAGACCACCGCGACCGAGTCCTCGGCGCCGATCGGCTCCACGCCGCCGACGACGCTCGAGCCGCCGCCGAAGGGGACGACCGCAACGCGCTCGGCCGCGCACGCCGCGAGCGTCGCCGCGACGGCGTCGGCGTTCGGCGGGGCGAGCACGGCGTCCGGGGCTGCCTGCAGGGCGCCCGAGCGGACCCGAACGAGATCGGGATAGCTCTTGCCCGCCGCGTGCCGGATCCGGTCCTCGGCCTCGGTGCTGACGGCGTCCCTCGCCGCCGGCGGCGCTCAGGACGCGGCTCGGGAACCGGCCGCGCGGCCGGCAACGAGAAGCCAACTCGAGCTCAGCGGCCGGCGCCGGCTCGCCCGTGCCGAGCTCAGCCGCGATCAGCTGCCGGGCGGCCGCGGGCAGCTCCGGCCGGCCCTCGCTGCGGCCCCAGCCCCACCAGGCGTTGTCGCGGCGCAGGGACGGCGCTCACGCGGCTGCCTCCTCCCCGCCGGCGCACGAGCGCGCGCTCGATCCCATCGAGCGCCGCGTCGAGCGAGCGCTTCGTCGCGCCCTTCATCATCGGCGAGCCGAGCCGCGAGACGCCGCGCAGGCTGCGCCGCGCCTCGATCGTGATCCGGCTGCTGCTCCGCGTCCTCCGCGTCGAGCCGCATCTCGAGCGCCGCCGAGCGCAGGAACTTCTCGAACGGCGTGCCCTCGATCCGCTGCTCCCAGACGAGCCGCTCGCCCTGGGTCGAGTCGATGATCCGGTAGTCGGCGCGCACGGCCTTGCCGCGGGTCGACTCGAAGACCTGGGTGAAGCGGCTGCGCCGGGCTCCCGGCGCGCCCTCGACCGACTCGACCCGGACCGTCTCCGGCCACCAGCGGGGCAGGTTGTGCGGGTCGGCGAGCAGCCGCCATGCGCGGTTCGCCGCCACGGGCAGCGATCTCGATCTGACGACGGTGGGCATCTGCTCCGCGGGCGGCTCCGCTGCGCCCCTCAGCGCAGGCGTCGCAGGTCCCTGACGAGCAGCAGGTGCTTGAGCTGGGTGCACGTCGCGGCCAGTCCCTCGAGGCTCTCCACGGCCTCCTCACGGCGTGCCTGGCTGCGGGAGCGCAGCGACGGACCGAGGATCTGTTCGATCAGCGCCGCCTCGCGATCGGCTGCCGAACGGAAGACGCGCAGATTGCGGCCGTGGACGCCGAACTTCGCGAGCTCGGTGGCCGCGCGGACGATCTCCAGGTCGGTCTCGTTGAAGAACACCTCGCCGTGCTCCTGGCGGGGCTGCACGATCCCGAACTCCTCGAGCTCGCGGATCAGGTCGACGGATGGCGCCGGTCTGCTCGAGCAGCTCGTCCTGATTGATCGACTCGCTGGACTCCTCGATCGCGAGCGCCCGGCGCTGCGGAGGCGCCCTGCGTCTGGGCGGTGCGAGCGCCGATCTTGCCGGCGGCGAGCTCCTGGCGGATCACCTTCAGCGGCAGGAACTCGTCGCGCTGCATGCGCAGAATCGCGCGCAGCTGCTCGACGTCGGCCTGGCTGTAGAGGCGGTAGCCGCCGCGCGTGCGCCGTGGCGAGAGCAGCTTCTGGTCTTCGAGATAGCGGATCTTCGAGATCGAGATGTCCTCGAACTCCTGGCGGAGGATCTTGCAGACGGCGCCGATCGTCAGCGCCTTACGCGGGCGCGAGGGCGAGTCGCCGTTGGCGGGCGGCCCCGATGGCGGCGCGGTCGGGTTGCGCGTAGGGGCGCTTGTCTGCTCGGCAGCGGCCATCGGCTTCAGCGCTCCAGGTAACTGAGCTTGTACTTGCCGATCTGGATCTCGTCCCCGTCGGCGAGCAGATGCGACTCGATCCGCTTGCGGTTCACGTAGGTCCCGTTGAGCGACCCGAGGTCGTCGATGTACAGGCCCTCGCGCCGGCGCACGAGCAGCGCGTGGTTGCGGGAGACGGTCACGTCGTCGAGGAAGATCGGTGCGTCGGGCGTGCGGCCGATGCTCATCCGCTCGTGGCTGACCGGGAAGCTCTCGCCGGAGCGCCCGCCGCCGCTGCGAATGACGAGTGCGGCGCCTTCCTCCTCGACCATCTCCTCGATGTCGACGCGCTCGAAGTCGCCGGTCTCGTCGATCGTGTAGGTCAGCGTCGTCGGCTCGTCCTTGCCCTCCGGCCGGGCGAGGTACGCACCGCACTTCTGGCAGTAGTTCGCGCCTTCGGCATTGACGAAGCCGCATTCGTGGCAATGCAGGGCCACAGCTTCCCCCTCCCGCCCTAGAGCGTGTCCTCTCCGGTCACGCGGCCGGCGAGGATGTCGCTGAGCTTGTCGACGTCGGCGCCGCTGATCAGCGCGTCGCCGGACTCTCGGTTGACGCGGAGCCGGTTGACGAGCTCGGCTCTGAGGATGTCGATCTTGCCGTGCAGGATGCGACGCCGGTAGGAGACCTCCCGCTCCTCGCTGGGTGTACTCGTCGATCAGCTCCTTGAGCTCCTCGTCGCTCATCGCGCCGATGTCGGGAAAGGTCTCTTCCATCGCTTTGCTGCTTCCTCCACGTCCCGCCGCCGGGATAGCTGGGCGGAATCGATTATATGGGCCGGCGAAAAAGGTTCAACGTCTGGTTGAAGGTTGGGCTTCGCCATGCAGAAGGCGGTCTCTGACCAAACATGAGCGTGCACGGGAGGCGCGCGGTGTGGCGGAGCCACATAAGCGCCTACCGGGTGCGTTCAGGCGCAGCGTCAGAGGACGCCGCCGCGATCGCGTCGCGCGCAGCTCGCGCATAGAGGACGGTGGCGACGACCGAGATCAGGACGCCGACCGAGAAGCCGATCCGGATGATCTCCCAGTCGAGCACCTGCGACCAGAAGATCCCGCCCATGATCAGGAAGACGGCGCTGCGGCCGATCCAGGTGATCTCGAGGTCGGCCCCCTTGCGCAGCCCGACCTCGGCGAGGATCAGCGTCACGACCTCGCGCACGGCGAGCAGCGCCAGGGCCCAGTGCGGCAACAGGTCGAAGTGCCAGCAGACGACGGCGCCGGCGAGGATCGTGAGCCGGTCGACGACCGGGTCGAGCAGCGCCCCCATGCGCGAGTACTGGCCGGTGGCGCGGGCGACGAAGCCGTCGACGAGGTCGCCGAACGCGATCGCGAAGAAGAGGATCGCGCTGGCGGGATCGCGACCGTCGCCGGAGTTGAAGGCGATCACGAGGAAGACCGGGATCCCGGCAAGCCGCAGGTAGCCGATCAGGTTCGGCAGCGTGAACGGGCGCAGCGGCTGGCCGGCGCGGGTCTGGGTGGGCTCGGGCCCGGAGCGGTCGAGTCCGAACAGCCGCCTTCGCGTCAGCGGCTTGCGAGGCGGCGCCGGCGCCGGCACCAGCGCGCTCCTACCCCAGCTCCGCGAGCAGCGCCTGCACGGCTGCGGCGCCCCCCGAAAGCTCAACTCGCTCCTCGCGGCCGTCGGCGCGGAACTGCGCCTCGGCGATGCCGTCCGCGAGCCCGCGCTTGCCGACGACGAGCCGCAGCGGGCAGCCCAGCAGCTCCGCGTCGGTCAGCTTCTCGCCGGCGCCCGCGTTCTCGCGGTCGTCGAGCACGGTCTCGATCCCGGCCGCGGTCAGCTCCTCGTAGAGCGCCTCCGCTGCGGCTGAGACCTCGTCGCCGGGCTTGCCCAGGGCCGACCACATGAACCTGCCAGGGCGCGATCGACGGCGGCCAGACGATGCCGCGCTCGTCGGCGAGCTGCTCGATCGCGGCTGCGGCGATCCGCGCCGGGCCGATCCCGTAACAGCCCATGACGATCGGGCCGCTCGGTGCCCTCGGGGTCCAGGTAGGTGGCGCCGAGCGGCTCCGAGTAGCGCGTGCCGAGCTTGAAGATGTTGCCGATCTCGATCGCGGGCAGGATCTCGATCGGATCGCCGGCGTCGGTCGTGTCGCCGGGCTCGACCGCGCGCACGTCGGCCTCGCTGAACTCGAAGTCGCGGCCGGGCTCGACGCCGATCAGGTGGGCGTCGGGGGCGTTCGCGCCGCAGACGAGCCCGCGCGCCGGAGATCGCGGCGTCCTTGATCACGGGGATCGACGCGTCGAGGCCAACCGGGCCGATGAACCCGACCGGGCCGATCCGCTCGGCGATCTCCTCCTCGCGCGCGGGCCGGAACGGGGCGCCGAGGTGGTTGGTGAGCTTGATCTCGTTGAGCCTGTGGTCGCCGCGGACCAGGACCATCACGAGACCCCGGTCGTCGTCGACGACCACCGGCATCGCCTTGATCAGGGCACCGGGCGCGACGCCGAGCACCGAGGCCACGTCCTCGACCGTGGTCGAGCCGGGCGTCGGCGTCTCGCGCGGCGCGTCGAGCGGCGGCGGCAGCTCCACCGGCGCCGGCAGCGCGCTGGCAACCTCGACGTTGGCTGCGTAGCCGGGGGCGATCGCGACGTCGTCCTCGCCGGCGCCGCAGGGAGCCATGTACTCGTGGGCGGCGGTGCCGCCCATCATGCCGACGTCGCTGGCGACCTCGTAGAAGCGCAGCCCGCAGCGCTCGTAGATCCGGCGGTAGGCGACCCGGTGCTTCTCGTAGCTCTCATCCAGGCCCGCCTCGTCGCGGTCGAACGAGTAGGAGTCCTTCATCGTGAACTCGCGCGTGCGCAGGACGCCGGCGCGGGGCCGCGGCTCGTCCCGCTCCTTGGTCTGGATCTGGTACAGGATCTGCGGCAGCTCGCGGTAGGAGCGAATCTCGTTGGCGACGTGGAACGTGACGCTCTCCTCGTGCGTCATCGCGAGCACGAGCTCGGAGCCCTTGCGATCGTTGAGCTTGAAGAGCTCCTCGATCGGATAGCGACCGGTCCGCTTCCACAGCTCGGCCGGCTGCATCACCGGCAGCAGCACCTCCTGGCCGCCGATCGCGTTCATCTCCTCGCGAACGATCGCCTCGACCTTTTGGATCACGCGCAGCCCGGCCGGCAGGTACGACCACATGCCGGCGCCGACCTGGCGGATCAGGCCGGCCCGGACCATGAGCTTGTGGCTGATCGCCTCCGCGTCGTGCGGCGGCTCCTTCAGCGTCGGCAGCAGGTAGCTCGAGAGGCGGGACATGGGTGCGGGCGAGGATATCCGGGCAGCGGGCGGCTCCGCTTGCGGCTGCGTATGGCGCCACTGGTTACGATCGCGGCATGAGCGAACGCACGCGACCTCTCCGTCGTGATCCTCGGCGCGACCGGGATCACCGGGCGCCAGGCGGTTCCGTATCTTCGCGAACGCGCGGGCGAGCTCGGGATCCGCTGGGGCATCGCCGGCCGCTCCCGGGAACGCCTCGAGGCGCTCATCGCCGGCTGGCCCGAGGCCGAACGGCCGGAGGTCCTGATCGCGGACGGCTCCGACAGGACCTCGGTCGACGCGCTCGTCGCGCGCACGCGGTCGCTCGTCAACTTCGCCGGCCCGTTCGCGCGCATGGCGCCCCAGGTGATCGACTCGTGCGTAGCCGCCGGCATCGCCTACGTTGACGTCAGCGGCGAGATCGACTTCGTCGCGCGGATCGCTGAGCGCCACCACCTCGCAGCCGAGGCCAGCGGCGCCCGCATCGTCCAGGTCTGCGGGTTCGAGTCGCTGCCCTTCGACCTGCTCGTGGCAGCGGCGCTCGCGCGGCTCGGAACCGTTCCGACGGCGATCGACGTGGTCTGCCGGTTCACTCCTCCCCCAGGCCCGCCGCTGCCCTCCGACATGGTCTCGAACGGCACCTTCGAGTCGCTGCGCGAGGCGATCGCCGGCGATGGCGCGGCGGCGCTCGGTGATCCCGCTGCGCTCATCGGCGCCCTCGCCGACCCGGACGCGGTGCGCCGCACGAGCCCGATCCGCAGCCGCCCCTGGCGCGCGGCCGATGGATCGGTGCTCGCCCCCATGATCCCCTCCCCCGTGATCAACCCGCCCGTGATCCAGCGCACGCTGGCGCTCACCGATCGGCCCGCCCTCCCTTACCGGGAGGGTGTCTCGCATGCAGGGCATGGTTCCGACCGGACCGTTGCAGGCGACGGCCGCGGTCGGCGCGGCGGCCTTCAACGCGGGCCTCGCACTGGTGACGAAGGCGCCGGGCCCGATCCGTCGCGCCGGCGCCGGCGCCCTGCGGCTGCTCTCGCCGAGCGGCGGCCCGCGGCCGGAGCGGCTCGAGTCGTGGCGCTGGTCGCTCGAATGCGAGGTCCGGGGGACGGCCGGGGAGAGCGCCCGCTCGCGCGTCGACGCCGAGGGGCACCCCGGCTATCTGGCGACCAGCCGGATGACCGCCGAGGCCGGCCTGATCCTCGGGGACGCGGCGGCAAGCGTGCCCCGTCGGGCTGGCGTGCTCACTCCCGCCACCGCGCTCGGCATCGGCGAGCTCGAGCGCTTCGCTGCGGCGGGCGTCCGTTTCTCCTGAGGACCCCGGGGCTACCAGGCTTCGAGTTCGTAGGCGAGCCAGGTGCTCGACTCGGCGCCGGTCGAGTCGTAGAGGCGCTGAGCCGTGGCGTTGTCGGGCGCCGTCTCCCAGACGAGCTTGCCGACGCCCTTCTTCCGGCAGGCGCCCCGGCAGAACTCGATCAGCTGCCTGCCGACCCCGCCACCGCGCACTTCAGGCACGACGTAGAGATCGTTCATCAGCCCGATCCGCGCCCCATCCAGTGTCGACCAGCCCCAGAAGATCGTCGCGAAGCCGAGCGCCCGCTCATCCTCGCCGCGGGCGATCAGCTGCAGGCCCTCACCCGGATCCTCGATCAGCGAGCGCGAGAGCGCGACCAGCTTCTCGTCCCGCGGGGCGACCTCGTAGAAGTCGCAGTAGGCCCGCATCAGCGGCAGCAGCTCGGAGAGGTCGAGGTGGGTGACCTTCGCGATCGTCACGGGGACGGGATCGGCCATGGGCGGGATCGTAGTCGCCGCCCGACTCCGCGGGCCGGCTCAGCTCTGCGGCGGGCCAGCAGCGTCGGCGGCGGGATCAGGTACCAGTCCTCGCCGCTCGGCTCGAAGCGCAGCTGGATGTCGGATCCCTGCACGTAGAGGCGGGCGATCGACCCGTCGGCGGCGATCTCGATGTGGTCGATCGGAATGTTGGCGCTCGCGGCGATCAGCTCCTTCGAATCCTTGATGTAGGCCTTCGCCGAGCGCTCGCAGACCTTCTGGCCGCCGACGGAGTCGATCAAGCTCGGCGAGATATCTGCGCAGACGGCCTTCGGGTCGCGATTCTCGAGCGCCTTCCTGTACGAGTCGAAGCGGGTCTCGATTGCCTTCTGCTGCTCCGGCGTGGGATCGCTCGGCCCGCCGCCGCCGCATGCCGCGACCACCAGCGGCAGCAACGCCAGGGCGAACAACAGCGCGCAACGCGGCCTGGTCGGACTCACGGTGTCACCCCGCCGCCACCACCGCCGCCGTGGCCGCCAGACCCGCTGTAACTGCGCCAGAAGCTCGTGTGGAGCTTCGCGGCGGGCTTGGTGAGCTCGATGTGCACGTGCGTGATGTGCCCTTGCGTGGGGTCGACGTGGCCCTTGCCGCCTGCGCAGACGGAGTAGGGCGACCAGCCGTGGTCACCCGCCTGCCAGAAGCGGCAGTTATAGATGATCAGCTGGATGCCCATCCGCCGGGCGAGCGCGTTGTTGCGGCCGCGCTTGTCACGGCGCCATCCAGGTGTTGATCACGGTCATCGCCAGCTTCTTCTGGTGATGGCGCCTGGCGTCGAGGTCCCAGTCAAGCGCGCGACCGGTCGCGTGCATGCTGCCGTCGCAGCGGATCGTCCCGTAGATCGTGTTGCGCTTCGTGTTGCGCTTCATCCACTTGATCAGCGCGTCCATGCCCGGCGGGTTGCGCTTGGCGCAGCTGCTGCCGCCGTCGTAGCGGACTGGATCCAGCGGCTCGGAGACCAAGCCCGCGGCGTCGGCGGGGTTCGGGCGCAGCATGTGGACCGCGCGCTTCGCCGAGCCGGTGGCGGTGAAGGCGAGGACGGCGCAGGCGCACGCGAGGAGCGCGATGGAGAGGCGGCGGCCCATTGCGGGCGCATTCTGCCGAAGCGCGCGGACCGTTGCGCGGCTGCGGGTCCTCAGGTACGGGTGAAGCGGCGTCCGGCGGTGGGCGAGGCGTCCTCATCGAGCTCGACCCGGCGGCCGGCCTTGACCGGCTTCAGGTAGGGCTCGGCCTCGGCATCCTCGCCGGGAGCGGTGATGTCTTCGTTGTGCGCGGCGGCCTCCGCTTCGAGCAGGGCCAGCTTCTCCGGAGTCATCTCGCCCTCGTTCTCCTCCTCGATCTTCTGCAGCCACTCGGCGCCCTCGGCCGCCTCGCCGGCATCGAAGTCGACCTTGCCGCCGCGACCGACGGACTTGTCGATCTCCTCGAACAGCGTGTCGACGAGCTCCTCGGTCGGCACCTTCCGCAGCGGCTTGCCGTGGGCGAAGATCAGCCCCTCGTTCTTGGCGCCGGTGATGCCGAAGTCGGCGTGCGAAGCCTCGCCGATGCCGTTGACCGCGCAGCCGAGGACGGCGACCTCGACCGGCTCCAGATAGGACTCGAGCCGTTGCTCGATTTCGGCGACGACGCTGTCCATGTCGAACTGCAGGCGGCCGCAGGTCGGACAGGCGATCAGCACCGGGCCGCGCTCGCGGAGCTGCAGCGCCTTGAGGATCTCCCAGGCAACCTTGACCTCCTCCTCGGCGTGGAAGGTGGAGAGCGAGATCCGGATCGTGTCGCCGATGCCGTCGGCGAGCAGCGTGCCGAGCCCGACGGCGGACTTCAGCGACCCGGACCACTTCGTCCCGGCCTCGGTGATGCCGAGGTGCAGCGGGTAAGGGATCCGCTCGGAGAGCAGGCGGTTGGCGGCGATCGTGTTCGGCACGTTCGTCGACTTGATCGAGACCTTGAAGTTCTCGAACTCGAGCGACTCCATCAGCTCGACGAACTCGACCGCCGCCGTGACGAGCGCCTCGACGGGGTTGCTGCGCTCGAGCTCGTGCAGGTGCTTGGGCAGCGAGCCGGAGTTGACGCCGATCCGCATCGGCGTGCCGGCGGCGGTCGCGCGCTCGGCCACCTCGGCGACCTTCTCGCGGCCGCCGATGTTGCCGGGGTTCAGGCGGATGCAGTGCGCGCCGGCGTCGATCGCCTTGAGCGCCAGCGTGTGGTTGAAGTGGATGTCGGCGATCACCGGGATCGGCGATTCCTTGACGATCGTCTTCAGCGCCTCGACGTCCCTGTCACGCGGAACCGCCACGCGGACGATGTCGGCGCCGGCCTCGGCGACCTTGCTCGATCTGCTCCATCGTCTCCTCGAGATTCGCCGTCTCGGTCTTCGTCATCGTCTGCACGACGACGGGCGCGCCGCCCCCGATCGGGACGCCGCCGACGAATATCTGCCGCTTGGATGCCATGCGGCCTCTCAGGATAGATGCCGCCCGGCGGTCAGCCGCGAGCGTCGACCAGCTGCAGCAGATCACCCGCGAAGCTGGTTACGAAGAGGTCGCGGGGCTTGAACGCCGTCCCCTTGCGGCCGAAGGCGAGGTCGCTTGGCCCGTTGGCGAAGGAGCCGTGGTCGGCGAGCGAGCATGCCTTGTGCGGCCCGTCGATCCGCCAGACCTGGGCGGCGCCGTTGGCGGCGGCGAAGAGGTGGTTGTGGTCGCCGCGGGTCAGGCCGTCGAAGCCCGCCGCCGCATCGGTCGCCGGCGCGGCGTAGTAGGTCTTCGCGGCGCCGGGGTCGTCGAACGGCACGCGCTGGATCGCCGCGGCGGTGAAGGTCTGGTTGACGAAGAGGCTGCGGCGGGCGCTGTCGGCGATCATCCCGTTGGCACTCAGAACCTCGGCCCACTGGAGCTCGGGCATCCTCCCGTGGCGGACGCGGTCGACGCCGACGCCGATGTCGGTCGAGGCGTAGATCGTGCTGTGCGGGCCCCGGGCGATCGCCGTTCGCCATCTGCAGGCCCTCGACCTTGACCGTCTTGTGCCCCGTCTTCGGGTTGATGCGGAGCAGGCCCGCCTCCGGGTTCAGGGTCCCGTCGGTCGCCTGGGCGATGCTGTCGCCGAAGCCGACGAGCACGCGGCCGCTGCCGCTGGAAGATGATGCCGCCGGGTGCGTCGATGCCGTCGGCGATCAGCGCGCGGCTTGGCGCCGGGCCGCTTCAGCATCCACAGCTGGCCGGCGTCGTAGTTCGTGAAGAAGAGGCGGCCGCGACGGTCGACGCCGACCGACTCCATCTTCCCCGTCTGGTGCACGAGCACGCGCACCTCCGGCCGCTGCGAGCAGTCTGGGATCGCCGCCGCCGTGCCGGCCAGCAGCAGGCAGGCGAGGGCCGTAACGGCCCCCACTGCGGTGATCGCACGCGAACGCACGCCTCGGAGTATCCCGCTTTCGACCACGTTTGCGCTGACGGGTACGCTGAAGCGCATGTGCCGGAACATCAGAACGCTCTACAACTTCGAACCCCCCGCAAGCAACGAGGAGGTTGAGGCAGCCGCGCTGCAGTACGTGCGCAAGATCAGCGGCTTCACCAAGCCCTCGAAGGCCAACGAGGAGGCCTTCAACCGGGCCGTGGCCGAGATCGCCCACGTCTCACACCATTTGCTCTCCGACCTCGTCACGAAGGCCCCGCCGAAGGACCGCGAGGAAGAAGCCGAAAAGGCCAGGGCCCGCGCCGCCAAGCGCTACGCGGCCCAGGCAGCGGCCTGAGGTCCTCCGCCGGCCCGGGCCGGCGACGTCCCGGGCTCCAGCCCACCGGTCACGTCCGACCCACCATTCCGAACCAACGTGACCACTCGCCGGCGAAAGCAGCGAGGGAGGGGTAAACGGCAGCCCAAGGGAGACGACTGGTCACAAAACCTCTCAACTTGAGAGGTTTCGTAACCACTGGCAGGCGAGAGCACCGAGGGAAGGCTCAAAGGCAGCCCACGACGGACGACTGGTCACGTTCCACGTCGAGACCTGCGTGCTTCGTGACCACCGGCCCAGCCAAGCCCCCCCGCAGGCCCACCTCCCTCTCAGCCCAAGGCGTAAACCCCCCGACCGTCGTCCCCGGCTCACCCCAGCCAAGCCTCCTCGCCAGCCCGCGCCCGTCTAGCGCTCCTCCCGCGGGCGGCCGGCGGGCGGCCGGCGGCGGGCCCCGGACAGGACCCGCGGGCCAGGGGACGTCGCCGGCGACGCCGGCGGCGAGCCTCAGCCGTACAGCCCGTCGATCTCGCCGCCGTACTTCTCGTTGATGGGCTTGCGCTTCAGCTTCATCGTCGGCGTCAACTCGTCGCCGCCGGGCTCCCAGTCGGTCGGCAGGATCGTGAACTTCTTGATCTGCTCGACGCGGCTCATCTTCTCGTTCGCCTCGTCGATCGCAGCCTGGACGGCCTCGAGGACCTGCTCGTTCCCGGCGAGCGCCTCGAGCGAGCGGTCTTCGATTCCCTGCTTCTCCGCCCACGTCGGGGCGAACTCGGGGTCGAGGGTGAGGAGCGCGACGTTGTAGGGACGCTGATCGCCGATTGCGATCGCCTGCCCGATCAGCGGGCTCGCGGTCTTGATGTGGGCCTCGATCGATGCCGGCGACATGTTCTTGCCGGCGGCGTTGATGATCAGCTCCTTCTTGCGGTCGACGATCTTCAGGTAGCCCTCGGAGTCGAGCTCACCGATGTCTCCGGTCGCCAGCCAGCCCTCCTCGTCGATCGTCTCGGCCGTCTTGTCCGGCATGTTCCGGTAGCCGGCCATGATCGACGGGCCGCGGACGAGGACCTCGCCGTCTTCGGCGAGCTTGATCTCGATTCCGGGCGTCGGCGGGCCGACAGTGCCGAGCTTGACCTTCTCGGGCGGATTCATCGTGGCGACGCCGCACGTCTCCGACATGCCCCAGAGCTCGCCGACCGGGATCCCGATCGCGTGGAAGAACTCGAGCACCTCGACCGGCGTCGGCGCGGCGCCGACGTTGACCGAGACGACCTGATCGAGCCCGAGGCTCGAGCGCAGCATCGCGAACATACCCTCGTCAGCGGCCTTTGCCGCGGCGGCGATCTCCTCCGGCACCTCCTCGCCCTTCTGCTCGAGCCGGAGCTTGGTCAGGGCCGCCTCGAGACCCTGCTCGGCGGGCTTGCGCTGCTCGTCAGGCAGGTTCGAGATCATCGTCTCCAGCCCGGCCTTGAGCTTCTCCCAGATTCGCGGCACAGCGAAGAACCAGGTCGGGCGCACCTGCGGCAGGACCTCGATGATCTTGCGCGGGTCGGGGCAGATCGTCACCGAGATGCCCATCACGACCGGCAGGTAGTAGTGAGCCCCGCGCTCGGCGATGTGCGCAGCCGGAAGCCACGAGATCACTTTGTTCTCCTGATCAGCCGGGAAGTCGATCATGTCCTCGACCGAGGAGACGAGGCTCATCAGGTTGCGGTGCGTGAGCTGTACACCCTTCGGCGGGCCCGTCGTGCCCGACGTATAGATCAGCGTCAGCAGATCGTCGGGCGTGACCTGATCGGCAATCGAGTCGTCGAATTCGGGGTCGACCGCCTCGAGCTCGGCAAGCGTCATCGTGCCGCCCTCGCCGTCGAGCGTGATCACATGCTCGAGGTCCGGCAACTCCGCCTTGGCCTTGTTGAAGACGTCGAGGAACTCCTTCTCGACGACGGCGACGCGCGCTTTCGCGTCCGAGCAGACGTAGGTGATCTGCTCAGGCGAGGAGGTCTGGTAGATCGAGAAGGGGACGGCACCGAGCATCACGGCACCGAGGTCAATCGGCATGAACTCGGTCCGGTTGTTCAGCATGATCGCGACGGTGTCGCCCTTGCCCACACCCAGGCTCGCGAGGCCGCCGGCGACGGCGCGCGCGCGGCTGTGCAGCTCGTTCCAGGAAGTCGTCTCCTCGCCGGAGACGATCGCCGTCGCGTCGCCCAGCTTCTCGACCGTGGCCTGGAAGGCCATCGCGAGATTCGGCGCAACGAGTTCGGCGGCGGGCGGACCGCTGGCGTAGCGCTCCGACGTCGTCACTTCCATCAGATCCTCTCCTCCTGGTTTGGCGGTCCGTGCGGACGGGCCAAACCTACACGACCGTCACCTGACTTTCGACGGTCAGCGCACGTGGAAGCCGCCGTTGGCGATCTTGCCGATGTCGTTGTTGAGGGTGATGAAGAAGAGCATCAGCACGAGGGCGAAGCCCACGAAGCTCGCCGCCTCCATAGTCCGCAGCGACGGCCGGCGGCCTCGCACCTTCTCGTAGAGGCTCCAGAAGATGTGGCCGCCGTCGAGCGGCAGGAACGGCAGCAGGTTGATCAGCCCGAGCGAGAGGCTGACCACGCCGAGGATGCCGATCGCCTGACGCACGTCGAACTGGAAGCTCTGCTGCGTGACGTCGGTGGCGCCGACGATGCCATGCAGCTTCTTCCGCTGCTGCGAGTCGAAGATCGAGGACATCCGCTCAGCCGTCTTCGAGATCACGTACCAGCTGCGGTCGAGGGAGAAGCTGGCAGCGTCGAGGACCCCCTCGTGGACGCGCTCGGGCGCATAGGAGAAGCCGACCCGCATCGCGGGCTTGACTCCGGCCTTGCGCGCGGCCTTGGTCGGCACGTTGTAGACGGGCGTGATCGTGACGAGCTGCTGCTGCCCGTCCCGCTCGATCAGCAGGTGCGCGGGCTTCGTCGCCTGACAGCCGTTCTCAGGCTTGCCGCTGCACTGGTGCTCGTTGATCAGCGCGGCCGACGCGGTTGGCGAGCCGTATGCCGCTCAGGTTGCTGACGTCGTGTCCGTCGACGCCGAGGATCGTGTCGCCGCTTTGGAGGACGCCCGCCGCCGGCAGCGAGGAGCTCACCTCACCGACCTGGTTGGTCACCTTGCCGTCGAGGCCGAACCCGGTTGCGAGCGCGAAGAAGATCAGGAAGGCGAGGACGATGTTCACCGCGGGTCCCGCGCCGATCACGAAGATCCGCTTCCAGACGGGCTGCTTGTAGTACGCCCGGTCGGCGACCTCGGGGTCGACCTCCTCCTCCGGGTTCATGCCGGTGATCTTCACGTAGCCGCCGAGCGGAATCGCGCCGATCCCGTACTCGGTCTCGCCGCGCTTGACACTGAACAACTTCGGCGGGAAGAACAGGAAAAAGCGCTCGACGCGCATGCCGACCATCTTCGCGGCGGTGAAGTGGCCCGCCTCGTGCAGGACGACGAGGACGGCGAAGCCGAGAATCGCGAGGACCCAGCTCATCGGCTCACCCCGTTCGGGGACGGCGTGGCGGAGGCGATCCGGTCGGCGATCCGGGCTGCGGCGGCGCGGGCCGCCTGATCGCAGTCGAAGAGGTCCTCGAAGTGCGCGGGCTCGTGCGCCTCGATCTCGCTCAGCGTCGCCTCGACGACCTCGGCGATCCCGCTGAACGGAAGGTCGCCGCCGAGGAAGGCGGCGACCGCCTCCTCGTTGGCGGCGTTGAGGATGCACGGCGCGGTGCCGCCCCTCTCCCCCGCCTCGCGGGCCAGTGCGAGGCAGCGGAACGTGTCCGTGTCGGGGCGCTCGAAGGTGAGCTCGCCGACCGCCGCGAGGTCGAGCCGCTCGAGCGCCACGTCGGCGCGCTCGGGGAAGTGCAGTGCGTAGGAAATCGGGACGCGCATGTCGGGATGGCCCATGTGGGCGAGCGTCGCTCCGTCGATCAGGTGGACGAGGGAGTGGATCAGCGACTGTGGGTGGACGACGACGTCGATGCGGTCGTACGGCATCGCGAAGAGGTGGTGGGCCTCGATCAGCTCGAGGCCCTTGTTCATCAGCGTCGCCGAGTCGATCGTGATCTTCCCGCCCATCTCCCAGGTCGGATGGGCGAGGGCCTGCTCGCGGGTGATGCCCTCCAGGTCGGTGCGCCCGCGGAACGGCCCGCCGGACGCGGTCAGCTCGAGCCGTTCGACGGTTCCCGGGCGGCTCGGCGGCGATCAGCTGATGCAGGGCCGAGTGCTCGGAGTCCACGGGAATGATCCGGCTGTCGGTGGCCTCGGCCAGCGCCATGACGAGGTCGCCGCCGACGACGAGGCTCTCCTTGTTGGCGAGCGCCAGGTCGATCCCGGCGGTCAGCGTCGCGATCGTCGGGCCAAGTCCAGCCGAGCCGACGATTGCGTTGAGCACGAGGTCCGGCTCACAGCGGTCGATGAGCTCGCGGACGCCCGCCTCGCCCTCGAGCACCTCGCCCTTCCAGGCGGCGGCGGCCGCTTGCGGCAGCCTCCGGTCGCGCGAGCGCAATCGTCGGCACGCCGTGCTCGCGTGCCTGCGCGACGACGCCGTCGGCATCGGAGTTGGCGCTGAGGCCGACGACGCGCAGCTCGCCGGAGGCGCCGATCACCTCCAGAGCCTGCACGCCGATCGAGCCCGTCGAGCCGAGGATCAGGACCTTCTTCATGGCACGTGAAGTGTAGGTAGGACCCTTTCGCGGGCCTAAGCACGCGTTACGCGGCGGGCGGGGAGACCATATGGGCGCCCGTCCGGCCGCTCGTTGACGACGGGGGCCGCCGCGGTCACAATTGGCGTCGTGGAAGCCGTGACAGCCGGAACCGCATTTGCCGAGGCCCTCGCCGCGAAGGACCACGATCGGCTCCGCGCTCTGCTCGCTCCCACCCTCGACTTCCGCGGCCTGACGCCGAGGCGCAGCTGGGAGGCTGCCGGACCCGAGCAGCTGATCGCCGACGTGCTCTCCATCTGGTTCGACGAGGATGACGAGATCGAGGAGCTGGAGCGGGTCGAGACCGATACGGTCGCGCGATCGTGAGCGCGTCGGCTACCGGCTCGAGGTGCGCAACCCAGAGGGCCGCTTCCTCGTCGAGCAGCAGGCCTACCTGAGCACCGACGAGGACGGCAGGATCGCGTGGATGCGGGTCGTCTGCTCAGGCTTCCGGCCGCTCGACGCCGGATCCTGAGCCACGTCAGCGGCCTCGGCAGTCGCTCAGTAGACGATCGCCAGCGCCAGGTAGTAACCGGCGACGACGGTGAACAGGACGGCGTCGAGGCGGTCGAGCAGGCCGCCGTGCGGGCCGAAGACGACGCCGGAGTCCTTGACGTCGAGGTCGCGCTTGATCGCCGACTCGAAGAGGTCGCCAAGCGGGGCGAGCGCCGCGATGCAGGCGCCCATCAGCAGGGCGTCAAAGCCCGAGAGCCAGTCCTGGTACAGCCCGGCAAGCCAGAAGCCGGCGGTTCCGCCGACTACCCCGATCACGAGGCCCTCGATCGTCTTGTTCGGCGAGATCATCGGGGCCAGTTGCCGCGAGCCGAACATGCGGCCGCCGATGTAGGCGAACGTGTCGGTGAAGAAGGTCGCAACGAGGACGTCGACGAGCAGCGCGGCGCCGTGCGTCGGCAGATCGCGGAGCAGCACCGCGTGCGCGAACGGGACGGCGATCCAGATCACCGCAAAGACCGTGACGGCCATCGAAAAGGTGATGTTGCGCAGCGTCGGCCGACGTGCGCCGACGATCAGCATCAGCGGGAAGAAGGCCACGCCGGCGAGCACCATGTGGAAGCTGTTGCCGAAGTGGGCGGCGAGGATCATGCCCGCCGCCGCGGCGTAGCCGATCCACTCGAAGGGCCGAGCTCGGGCCGTCATCCGGAAGAACTCGTTCATGCCGACGCATGCGAAGAGGACCATGGCGACGGCGAAGATGTCGCCGCCGGCAACGATCACGGTGACGGCCAGCGCGATCGCCGGAATCGCCCAGAGCACCCGCATGAGCGTCTCCGAGCGGCGCTTGCGGGGCGGCGGCTCCGCGGGCGGCGGTAGGCGCTCGGGCACCTGCTGCTCCGCGTCCACCGAGGACGACCGCCGCTGCGAAGGCTCGCGCCCCTCAGACTCGCCGAGTCGGCGACGCCGGCGGCGAGGCGGCGGCCCGTCGGCCGGTGTCGGGCTGGGTCGTTCCGGGAAGTCCATGGCGGCGATGCTCA
Organism: uncultured Solirubrobacterales bacterium; assembly: GCA_963774395.1. Taxonomy (GTDB): domain Bacteria; phylum Actinomycetota; class Thermoleophilia; order Solirubrobacterales; family 70-9; genus CAXMST01. The sequence continues at coordinate 225,369 of CAVZET010000006.1, forward strand.
GTCGTACGGCTCGGCGGGCGCCGGAGCCATCTAACCGCGCGCCCCGAAGCGCCGCTTGCGGGAAGCGAACTCCTGCACAGCCGCTTGTAGGTGCTCGAGGCCGAAGTCGGGCCAGAGCACGTCTGTGAAGACGAGCTCCGAATAGGCGCTCTGCCAGAGCAGGAAGTTGGAGAGACGCTCCTCCCCACTCGTGCGGATGACGAGATCGGGATCCTTCATCTCCGGCGCGTAGAGCAGCGCAGCAAACGCCTCTTCCCCGCCCCCCGCATAACGCTCTGCCGCATCGAGGATCTCGGCGCGGCCGCCGTAGTTGAAGGCAACGAAGAGGGTGAGGCGGCGGTTGGCCGCCGTCTGCTTCTCGGCGGCCGCCATGCGTTCGCGGAGATCGTCTGAGACCTCTTCGCGGCGGCCGATGAAGCGCATCCGCACGCCCTGTTCGTCGAGCTCGGGGGTCTCCGATTCGATCAGCTCGGCGAACATCGCCATCAGCCCCTCGACCTCGGCCCGTGGCCGGGTCCAGTTCTCGGTCGAGAACGCGTACACGGTCAGCTCCTCCAGGCCGAGGCGAACCGCATCCTTGACGGTCTGCTTCAAGGTCCGGGCCCCCTCCCGGTGTCCTTCGAGGATCGGCAGACCCCGCTCGGTCGCCCAGCGGGCATTGCCGTCCATGATGATTGCCACTTTCGTGGCGGCGGGCGGCTCGGTGCTCAAACCGTGAGGATCTCTTCTTCCTTGCCCTTCATCAGGGCGTCGATCTCGGCGATTGCTGAGTCGGTCACCTTCTGCAGGGCCTCCTCCGCGCGGTGTTCGTCGTCTTGGCCGACGTCGCCGTCGTCCTTGAGCGAGCGGAGGTCGCTCATCACGTCACGCCGCACGTTGCGAACCGCGACGCGGCCCTCCTCGGCGACGTTGTGGAGCATCCGCACCATCTCCTTGCGGCGCTCCTCGGTCAGCTCGGGGATCTTGAGCCGGACGACGTTGCCGTCGTTGTTCGGCGTCAGGCCGATCTCGGCCTCGATGATCGACTTCTCGATCGCCGGGATCGCCGACTTGTCATACGGCGTCAGCGTCAGCAGCCGGGCGTCGGTGGCGGCGATGTTTGCGAGCTGGTTGAGCGGCGTCTCGGTGCCGTAGTAGTCGACCACGATCCGGTCGAGCAGGTGCGGTGGAGGCGCGGCCCGTGCGGACGGTCGCCATCTCCCCCTTGATCGACTCGACCGACTTGCCCATCCGTTCCCGGGCGTCGTCGAGGAACTCATCGATGATCTCCGTCAAGCTCCTAGCTCCTCTCCGCCGACGCCACCAGGGTTCCGACCCTCTCTCCGCGGACGATCCTATCTATGTTGGCCTCGTCCGCCATGTTGAAGACGTAGATCGGCAGGTCGTTGTCCATGCACAGCGACAGCGCCGTCGAGTCCATGACCTTGAGCCCCTTCTCGATCGCCTCCATGTGGGTGATCTGCGGCAGGAAGTTGGCGTCCGGGACCTTGGCCGGATCGGCGTCGTAGACGCCCTCGACGCCGTGCTTGGCCATCAGGATCGCCTCCGCGTGGATCTCGAGCGCGCGCAGCGCCGCGGCGGTGTCGGTGGTGAAGAACGGGTTGCCGGTGCCGGCGGCGAAGATCACGACCCGGCCCTTCTCGAGGTGGCGGATCGCGCGCCGGCGGATGTAGGGCTCGGCGACCTCGGTCACGTCCATCGCGCGAGAGCACGCGGGTGTGCGCGCCCTCGCTTCTCGAGCGCGTCCTGGAGGGTCAGCGCGTTGAGGACGGTCGCCAGCATGCCCATGTAGTCGGCCGTGGCGCGGTCCATGCCGGCCGCGGCGCCCTGCAGCCCGCGGAAGATGTTCCCGGCGCCGACGACGATCGCGATCTCGAGCGCCGGTGGCGCGGACCGAGGCGACCTGGGCGGCGATCCGCGTCGACGCGCTCGGGATCGGTGCCGTACTCGCGCGAGCCCATCAGGGCCTCGCCCGAGAGCTTCAGCAGGATCCGGTCGAAGGCGCGCTCGCGCTCATCGGCGTCCGTTCGTCGGCTGCCGCGGCTATCGGCCTCACTCCTCGCCGACGGCGAAGCGGGCGAAGCGGGCGATCACGATGTTCTCGCCGGTGCCTGCAGCGGCCGCGGCGCGGAGCTCCTCGATCGTCTTGCCGTCGTGCTTGTCGGCGTTGACGTGGACCTGGTCGAGCAGCGCGATCTCCTTGCGCCACTTGGCGAGCTGGCCCTCGACGATCTTCTCGCGCACGTTCTCGGGCTTGCCCTCCTCGGCCGCCTTCTGCTCGAAGACGGCGCGCTCGGCCGCCTCGGCCTCCTCGGGGATCTCGTCGGCCGAGACGTACTGCGGGTTCGCCGCGGCGATGTGCAGGGCGATGTCACGGGCGAACTCGAGGAAGTCGTCGTTGCGGGCGACGAAGTCGGTCTCGCACTGGATCTCGACGAGCACGCCGATCTTGCCGTTTGCGTGGATGTAGGAGGCGACCGTGCCCTCGCCGGTCGAGCGGCCGGCGCGCTTGGCGGCCGAGGCCTGGCCCTTGACCCGGAGGATCTCGATCGCCTTGTCGATGTCGCCCTCGGCCTCGGCGAGGGCGCCCTTGCAGTCCATCATCGCCGCGCCGGTGCGCTCGCGCAGCGCCTTGACGTCGGCTGCCTTGATCTCTGCCATCAGCTCTTCTGCTCCTCTCCGGCGGGCTCGCTCGCCGGCGGGCTGCTCGGGGGCCTGCGGGCGCGGGGGTCTGCTGGGCGACCGGTGCCGGCTTGCCCTTGGCGGGCCCGCCCTGCGGCTGCGGCCGCTGCTGCTGGGCGACCGGCGCGGGCTTGCCCTTGGCGGGCTGGCCGGCTGGCCTCCTGCGCCTGCTGCGGGGCTGGCCGGCGGGCTGCTCAGCCTGCGCTGCTTCGGCTGCGGCCTTTGCCTTGGCCTCCTCGGCGGCCTTGCGGGCAGCCTCCTCCTCGCGACGCTTGCGCTCCTCCTCCTCGCGACGCCTGCGCTCCTCCTCCTCGCGCTTGCGGCGGGCCTCCTCGGCCGCCTGCCAGGCGCTCGCGGACTCGAGGATCGACTCGCCCAGCGTGCGGACGATCAGATCGCAGGAGCGGATCGCGTCGTCGTTGCCGGGGATCACGTAGTCGACCGGGCGCGGGTCGCAGTTGGAGTCGACGAGGCCGATGATCGGGATCCCGAGGCGCTTCGCCTCGGCGACGGCGATCTCCTCGTTGTTGAGGTCGATGATCACGATCGCGTCGGGCGGGCGCTGCATGTCGCGGACGCCGCCGAGGTTGAACTCGAGCTTGGCGAGCTCAGCCTCGCGGGCCATGCGCTCCTTCGTCGGCAGCAGCTCGAGCTGGCCGTCCTCCTCGAGGCCCTTGAGCTCGTGCAGGCGGTTGATCCGCTTGCTGATCGTGTTGAAGTTGGTCAGCAGGCCGCCGAGCCAGCGCCGGCTCACGTACGGCATGCCGCTCTTCGTCGCCCACTCCTCGACCGAGTCGCGCGCCTGCTTCTTGGTGCCGACGAACAGGACCTTGCCGCCGCGCCCGGCGATCTCGGAGCAGAACGCCTGCGCCTCGGCGAGCAGCTTCTCGGTCTGCAGCAGGTCGATCACGTGGATCCCGTCCCGCTCGCCATGGATGTAGCGCCGCATGCTGGGGTCCCAGCGCCGCGTCTGGTGCCCGAAGTGGACTCCCGCTTCGAGCAGCTCCTTGATGCCTACGTCAGCCATTCGTTCCCTTGCTTGGTTGTCGTTTGCCGGCCTGGGTGCTGGTCGGGGACCCGGTCGCTTCGAACCGCCGCGCATCGTGCGGCGGAGGCAGCGCCGGGTCAGGGACCCACTCCGTCACGTGGTCCGGAGAATCGGCGCGCAGTTTAGGGATCTCGCCGCGCTCGCTGCCGGCCGCGCGCGCTCGAGCGCCGCAGCGAGATCGGCGGGGCAGCGGCGAGCTCGAACTCGAGCCGCTCGACCGTCCCGAGGGTGCGTCGAAGCCGAGCTCGGCCGACGTGCAGGAACTGCCGCTCGAGTCCGTGCATGCCGCGCCGCCCGTAGCTGGGATCGCCGCAGATCGGATGGCCGATCGCCTGTCATGTGGGCCCGGATCTGGTGCGTGCGGCCGGTCTCGAGCCGGACCTGGAGCAGCGCGTCGCGGCCGACGCGCTCGGCGACCTCGAAGTGGGTGACGGCCGGCCGCGGACGTCGGCCGCCGACGACGACCCGCTCGGGCGCGCGGTGGTCGCGGCCCAGCGGCGCATCGATCGTCCCGGTGCGCGAGGAGGGGCAGCCCTCGACGAGAGCCAGGTAGCTCGCGCTTGACCTCGCGCTCGGCGATCGTCCGCGAGAGCGCCGCATGCGCGCCTCCGGATCGCGGGCGACGACGAGCAGGCCCGAGGTGTCGCGGTCGAGGCGGTGGACGATGCCCGGGGCGCTCGGGGTCGTCGCCGCCGCCGAGCAGCTCGCCGAGCTGGTCGACGAGCGTCTCGCCGTGGTGGCCGGGGGCCGCGTGGACGATCAGGCCGGCGGGCTTGTCGACGACCGCCAGCCACTCGTCCTCGTAGACGATCGCGGGCTCGCGGGGCGTCGCGGGCCGCCTCGGCTCACGGCTCGGGCTCGCGCGAGCAGGATCCAGGCCGAGCAGCAGCACGCCGACGGTGATCTCGACGTCGGCGACGTTGAAGGCGGGCCAGGCCGGCAGGTGGATGAAGTCGGTGACGCAAGCCGTCGCGCGATCCGGTCGATCAGGTTGCCGACCGCGCCGCCGGCGAGCAGGCCGATCGGCAGCCACAGGCCCGGCGCGGTCCGCCGTCTCGCGAAGCAGGACCAGCCGAGCGCGGCCGTGAACGGCGATCGCGACCAGCGACCAGGACGCCGGAGGAGAGCGCTGTCGAAGAGGCCGAAGGCGACGCCCTCGTTGGCGACGCGCACGAGGTCGACGCCCGGGCAGCACCGAGACGGTCTCGCCCGGGCTCGATCGAGCCGCGGACGATCGCCTTGCGCGAGCTGATCGGCGGCGACCGCGACCAGCATCGTCACGCCGGCCCGCCGAGCGCGGCGCCGGGCGCCCGCGCGCTCATCGCGGCGCTCACCCGCTGGATCAGCCCGACGACGATCCCCTGCAGCGAGGATCAGGATGAAGATGCCGATGATCGGGCTCAGATCGAGCGCCATGCGGCTGCCGCCGATCGGCGGCAGGATGCGCCGGAACAGGTTCAGGTAGGGATCGACCGACTGCGCGATGAAGTCGGTGACCGCCCGAAGCGGCCGGTTGTAGGGGAGCGAGCCCCGGAACATGATCACCCAGGAGATCACGATCCGGGCGAAGATCAGGATCAGGTAGACCGTGAACAGCGGCGTCGACGTAGTCGGCGACGTCGTTGCGGTCGATCGCGGCCGCCAGCAGCTGGCAGCGCTCATCGGTGCCCCTCCATCCGCTCGAGCGCGGCCTCGACGCGGCCGCGGAAGCGCCTCCGGCACCGTCGCGCTCGCCGAGCTCGTCGAGCCCGGCCTCCGTGCTGCCGCCGGGCGAGGCGACAGCGCTCGCTGCAGCGTCGCCGGCGTCGTGGCTGAGCAGCAGCTCGCCCGTCACCGCGGCGCTGCGCGCGACCAGCTCGGCGGCGAGCTCGGGATCGAGCCCGGCCTCGGCGCCGCGCCTCGGCGATCGCCTCGCAGGCGAGGGCGATCCAGGCCGGCGAGCAGCCCATCACCGAGGTCGCCGCGTCGAGCTGCTCCTCGGGCAGCTCGAAGAGGGCGGCGATCCGCCCGAGCAGCTCGAGCGCCGGAGCGAGCGCCTCCGGGATCGTCAGGCGGCGCATGGCAGATCACGCCGCGGCCGACCTCGACGCCGACGTTCGGCATCGTCCTCAACACGGCCGCCCCGGGAAGCGCCTCGCGCAGCGCGCCGAGCGGCGTCGCCCCGAGGACCGAGACCAGCGGGCCGGCGAAGCCGGCGAGCTCCTCGGCGGCGGCGTCGAGCGCCGCCGGCTTGACGGCGAGCACGATCAGATCGCCGGCTGCGGCCAGCTCGCCCAGGGAGTCGCGCGCGCTCTCCCCCGGTCTCCTCGGCCAGCGCCGCGGCCCGCCCCGAGCCCGAGTCGGTGAACAGCATCGCCTCGGGCCCGCCGACCGCGCCCAGCCGCGCGCGAGCGCCGCAGCCATGTTCCCTGAGCCGGCAAAACCAACCTTCATGGGCAGGAGCGTAGATGGCGACGGCCCCGTGTCGCATGTGCGGGCCAGCTCAGAGCCCACCGGTCACGTCCGACCCACCATTCCGAACCAACGTGACCACTCGCCGGCGAGAGCAGCGAGGGAGCGGTAAACGGCAGCCCAAGGGAGACGACTGGTCACGTTCCACCGCAACCTGCGGTGCTTTCGCAACCACTGGCCCGGCCAAGCCCCTCCGCAGGCCCACCTCCCTCTCAGCCCAAGGCGTAAACCCCCCACCCCTCGTCCCAGCTGACCAAGCCAAGCCACTCGCCGGCGATCGCCACGTAACCCCCTCTCCCGCGGGTGCCATGATCGCGGCGCCCGAGAATGCCGGTGGCGCAGCGGGGCCTGCGAGCTCCCGGACAGGACCCGCGGGCCCAGGACCTCGGCGGGACGCCAGGCCGACGGCGGCCAGGCGTCAGCTCTGGTTGAAGAAGCCCTTCTCGACCAGGCGGGCCTTCTCCTCGGCGGAGACCTCGACGTTGGCCGGCGTCAGCAGGAAGGTCTTGTCGGCGATCCGCTGCATGCCGCCGTCGAGGGCGTAGGTGAGGCCGGAGCCGAAGTCGATCAGGCGCTTGGAGAGGTCGGTGGAGGCGGACTGCAGGTTGAGGATCACCGGCACGCTGCGCTTGAACTTGTCGGCGATCTCCTGCGCGTCGTTGAAGTTGCGCGGGGTGACGAAGTGGACCTGGACGTTGTCGCCGCCGTTGGAGACGGGGCGGAGCTGGCGCCGCGGCGCCGGGGCGTCATCGTCGCCGAAGATGTCGTCGATCTCGTTCGGCTCGTCGCGGCGCAGGCGGCGGACGTTGGATCCGCTGCTGGAGCGCGCCGCGGCTGCGGCGCGGCGGCGGCGTCCTCGCTGACCGTCTCGGGCTCGTAGAAGTCGTCTTCGTCCTCGTAGCGGTACTCGGGGTCGTCGGCGAGCCCGAAGTAGACGAGCGCCCGGTGCCATGTGTCCCTTACGGCCATTCTTCGCGCCTCTTTCGCCCCCGGTCCGGAGAATCCTTCGCGATTCTAGCGGGCGGCGGAGGCGTTCGCACTGCAAACCGGCGCCCGGCGCCTCAGACGAAGAGCGGTCGTCCCGACCCGGATGATCGTTGCGCCCTCGGCGACCGCGACCGGCCAGTCCTGGGTGGTGCCCATCGAGAGTCGACTCGAGCCCGAGGTCGGCGGCGAGCTCGGCGAGGCGGGCGAAGTGCGGCCGGGACCCCTCGGGGTCCTCGGCGAACGGCGGCATCGTGCTCAGGCCCGCGACCGGCACCGGGCAGCGCGCGATGAAGGCGCCGAGCGCTCGGCCGTCCACGCCGCCCTTGCCCTCCTCCCCGGCGACGTTGACCTGTACGAGGATCTCGGTCGTCGGGATCGGCGTGACGTCCGAGGCGCTCGAGGACCGAGTCGGTGCAGACCGAGTGCATGAGGCGCACCCGCCCGAGCAGGCGCGGGACCTTGCGGCTCTGCAGGTTGCCGATGAAGTCCCAGGCGAACGCGTCGTGCCCCCAGCGCTCCTGCTTCGCTTCCAGGTCCTGAGCGCGGTTCTCGCCGACCAGCGTCGCGCCGCCGTCGGCGAGCGCGCCCATCTCCTCGAGCGGCACGTACTTGCTGGCGACGAGCACCTCGACGCCCTCGCCGGCGCGCGCGCGGATCCGCTCGAGGTTGGCGCGCATCCTTTTCGGGCTCGATTCCGTGGATCAGTCCGGCCATCAGGTCGTCCTCCATATCAGCCCGGCCTGCCTGCCCGTCGCCGGGCCTTCGCCGCGGTGCGAGAAGAAAAGGTCCGGATGGCAGCGCGTGCAGAGGTCCGAGCGGTCCGCCACCTCCGACCCCGGCCCGCTCGAGCAGACGCTGGGCGACCTCCGGCAGATCGAGCATCCGGCCGTCAGCGATGCCGGGTCCGAGCGAGGCGAATGCCTCGAGCACCTCCGGGCCGACCTCGAAGCAGCAGGGCCCGATGCCCGGGCCGATCGCCGCCACCGCGCGATCGAGCTCCGTGCAGGCCTCGCGCGATGATCCCGGCGGCCAATCCTCGCCAGCCCCCGTGCACCATCGCCACCGTCTCACCGTCGGCAACCGCGATCGGCAGGCAGTCGGCGACGAAGACGAGCAGCGCCAGTCCGGCGCAGTCGGTGACGTGGGCGTCCACCTCGGGCGGTGGCTCCGCCCCCCCCGCGAACGGCGCCGGCCGCTGCGCTCCGCGATGGCGCAACAGCCGCGACCCGTGCACCTGGCGCCCGATTACGGTTCGTTCGGGCTCGAGGCCGAGCGCCCCGACGAGCCGGCGGCGATTCGTGAGCACGTGGTCGCGTTCGTCGCCGGTGAGGACGCCGAGGTTGAGGCTCTCGTAGGGAGGGCGGCTGACGCCACCCAGCCTCGTCGAGAAGGCCGCCGTCGCGCCGGGCAGCTTGGCCTCGAACCAGACGACGCCGTCGGACTCGCGGCGCCGCATCAGGAGGCCTCGACTGCGGCGAGGGCGACGCCGAGCTCCTCCTCCGGCGTCGCTCCGATCGCGCCCAAGAGGCGCGCGTGCAGTGCCGCGCGCAGGCCCCGGCCGACGTCGGGGCCCTCGCTGACGCCGGCAGCGATCAATGAATCCCCGTCGATGGACAGCTCGACCCGCCGCCACTCCGAGACGTGGCGGTCCAGCCAGTTGGCCCCCTTGGCCCGGGCGATTGCGAGCTCGATGTCGCTGTGGTGGCGGGCGCGCTCGAAGAGCTCGGGAGCCGGCAGCGCCGGGTCGAGATCAGCGAGCTCGGAGGCCCCGGCGAGCAGCTCAGGGTCTGCGACCGCGATCGCCGCGAGCAGCTCGGGTCGCGGCACCAGGCGGCTCCACGGTTCGGTGAGCATGTATTCCGCCGCTTCGGCGAGCAGCCCCCGGCACTCGTGGCTGATCGGCAACACGCCCCAGTCGGCGATCAGGTCGAAGGCAGCCACGGCCTCCGGCTCGGCGGCGATCCGCAGCAGGTCTGCGGTGACGCGGTCCTCGCTCACCGTCGAAAGGTCGGTCTCGGCGAGCGCCGCGCGCGTTGCGGAATCTGGCTCGAGTCCGAGCCGCGCCGCGTAGCGCGCGCCACGCAGTGCCCGCGTCGGGTCGTCGACGAGTGATCTCCCGTGCAGCAGGCGCAGGACGCCGGCCTCGAGATCAGCCGCGCCGTCGAACGGGTCGAGTAGCTCGACCGGACCGGAAAGCGGCAGGGCGAGCGCGTTGACCGTGAAGTCGCGCCGCATGAGGTCTTCGGCGATCAGGGCCGGCTCGACTTCGGGGAGGGCGCCCGGCCGCGCATATGTCTCGCGCCGGGTCCGCGCCAAATCGACCTGCCGTCCGTCGATCAGCAGGCCGGCCGTTCCGAAGCGCTCGTGCGTACGCCCCTCGATGCCGAGCCTTCCCAGGACCGCGGCGAGCTCGCCCTCGACTGCGATGTCGAGGTCGGGCGATTGCGGCCGGCGGCCCGCGACGGCATCCCGCACGGCGCCTCCGACGAGGTAGCCGGGAAACCCGGCCTCCTCGAGAGCAGCGAGCAGCGGCGCGGGCACGGCCGCCCTGGCCGCCTCGAGTCGCGAGTCGATATCCGCCCGTTGGTTCATCTGTTGTCCCTAGCATGGAGCGTCGCCACGATGAAGGTCGTCAAGCGCATCTGGACCGGGACGACGGCGGCCGAGCGGCTGCTGCTCGCCGCGGCGCTCTTTGGCGTCCTCGCCACGGTGGTCGTTGCGGCCTTCGCCCTGGTCAAGCGGCCGGGCGACATCTCGAACCCCGACGCCGCCTTCAACAAGGGCCGACTGCAGAACGACCCGACCAAGAACGACAAGAGCAAGAAGCTGCAGACGGTTGATTGGCCCCGCTTCGGCTACGACGAGGCGCGGACCAAGTTCCTCGGCGTGCAGCGCGTGCGGCCGCCGTACCGAAAGCTGTGGAAGTACAAGAACGGCGAGTTGATCGAGTTCCCGCCGGTGATCGCGGGCAAGCGGATGTACCTGATCGACAACGACGGCGTCTTCGTCGCCCTCGACGCGCAGACGGGCAAGGTCGCCTGGAAGAAGAAGCTGGGCTCGCTCAACGCCTCCTCGCCCGCATATTGGAAGGGCAAGCTGCTTGCGGTCAATCTCGAGCCACAGCAGGTGCTGTCGTTGCGCGCCAGCGACGGGAAGGTCCTGTGGAAGAAGTCGCTGCCGGCGCGGTCCGAGTCCTCTCCCCTCGTCCACGGCCATCGCATGTATTTCGGCGACGAGGCCGGCAACTTCTATGCGCTGGATGCGCGCAACGGGAAGACGATCTGGCAGACCCACCTGAGCGGCTCGGTCAAGGCCGCTCCAGCTTTCGCCGACGGCACCCTCTACGACGGCGACTACTCGGGGAAGATGTACGCAATCCGGGCCTCCGACGGCGCGATCCGCTGGCAGACGGAGGGGCTCGGCACCGGGCTCAGCTCGGGCCGCTTCTACTCGACGCCTGCCGTCGCCTTCGGTCGCGTCTACGCCGGCAACGTCGATAACCGCGTCTACAGCTTCGACCGCCAGACCGGCGCGATCGACTGGACCTTCTCCGCAGGCGACTACGTCTATTCAGGCGTCGCGGCCGCGGACGGCGACAAGATCAAGCCCTCGGTCTACTTCGGCTCGCACGACCGACACGTCTATTCGGTCGACGCGCGGACGGGCAAGCTCAATTGGAAAGCGCAGCCCGGCGGCCAGGTGAGCGGGCCGGCAACCGTGATCGGCGACGTCGTCTACGTCTCCACCTTCAGTGGCAACGCGACGCTCGGCTTCGACCTCGAGACCGGCAGGCGCGTCTTCAAGGTCGATGACGGCGAGTACGGGCCGGCGGTCTCCGACGGGGTCCACCTGTTCATCGCCGGCGGCTCGGACGTGATCGCCTACAAGCCGATCAAGATCGGCGACTACAAGGCCAAGGACGGCGAGAAGGGCATCGTGCCTCCCGCTGAGCGCCGCAAGGCCCACGGCCAGCAGCCCGGCCCGAATGCGAAGCAAGAGGCGAAGAAGCTGAAGGCGAGCCCCAGCAAGGGGGACAAGGGCAAGTCCGGGGGCGGCAAGAAGAAGAAGTCCGCCAAGAAGAAGCCGGCCCAGAAGAAGAAGAAGAAGTCCGGGGGCGGCAAGAACGGCCAAGAAGAAGCAGTCCGCCAAGAAGAAGCCGGCCGAAGAAGAAGAAGAAGAAGAAGAACTGACGGTCAGCCCGTCGTCACGGGCCTGACGGCGATCCCCGATTCGGCCAGCGCCTGCTTCGCCTCGGCGATCGAGTAGCGGCCGTAATGGAAGATCGAGGCGCTGAGTACGGCGTCGGCACCACCGTCACGGATGCCCTCGACCAGGTGCGAGAGCTCGCCGACGCCGCCGGAGGCGATCACCGGGACCGTGACGGCGTCGGCGACCGCGCGGGTGAGTGGGATGTCGTAGCCCGCGGTCGTTCCGTCTCGGTCCATGCTCGTCAGCAGGATCTCCCCGGCGCCGCGCTCCGCCGCCTCGCGCGCCCATTCGACGGCCTCACGCCCCTCGACCAGCTTGCGACCGCCGGCCACGTACACGTCCCAGGACGGTCTCGGGCTCGCGTCCCGCATGCCTCGCAGCGGAGGACGTATCGGATGGATCTCGCCGCTTCGCGTCGATCGCGGCGACCACGCACTGGCTGCCGAAGTGCTCGGCGAGCTCGCCGATCAGCTCCGGCCGCGCCAGCGCCGAGGAGTTGACCGCGACCTTGTCGGCGCCGGCGTCGAGCACCGCCTGCGCGTCGGCGACCGAGGCGATGCCGCCGCCGATCGTGAACGGGATGAAGACGTCGTTGGCGGTCCGCCGGGCGAGCTCGGTGATCGTTTCACGCTTCTCGTGCGTCGCCGTGATGTCAAGGAAGACGAGCTCGTCGGCGCCCTCGGCGTCGTAGCGGGCGGCAAGCTCGACCGGATCGCCTGCGTCGCGGATGTCGACGAAGTTCGTGCCCTTGACGACGCGGCCGTTGTCGACATCCAGGCACGGAATGACGCGCTTGAGGATCATCTCCCGCGCCTACTTCGGCCGGCGCCACGGCATCGCGGCGGTCGCCGTTTCCTTGGCGAGCTCCGTCGGCTCGAGCTTGCCGACGATCGCGCCGAGCCGCTCGCGCTCGCGCTTGGTCAGGTTCGAGGGCTTGCCCTTCGACTTGCGCACGAGCCGCTGCAGCTCGGACTTCTCGTGCGCGTCGAGCAGGTCGAGGTGGCGCTTGATCGTCAGCGCGACCTCGGCGATGATCAGGATCCGCGCCCAGAGCGTCCAGCGCATGCCCGTCCGGGCCGCCATCGAGAGCATGCTCACGGTTGCGCTCCTCCCGCGGTTGCCGCCTCGCCGCGGAGGGCCTCGATGCCCTCGGCGACCGAGAGCTTTTCCTCGTACAGCGCCCGCCCGACGATCACGCCGGCGAGCGCCGCGTACTCCGCGCGGTCGCGCAGCGCTGCGAGGGCGGCTAGGTCATGGGCGCCGCCAACCCCTCCCGAGTAGATCAACTCGGCCCCCTCCGGCCGCACATGCAGCGGCGATCTCGGCCAGGCCGGTGAGACCGGGTCCGCCCAGCGTCCCGTCGACCTCGACGGGCGTGTAGACGAAGCGCCGCACGCCGCGGCCCGCGAGTTCGCCGACCAGCTCGGCCACGGGCGTCTCGGTCCGCTCCTCCCAGCCCTCGACCGCGACCTGCCCCTCACGTCCGTCTACGGAGGCGACGATCCGCTCACCTCCGTGCCTGCTTGCGAGTTCGCCGACGAACGCGGGATCGCGCTGAGCGCGGGTGCCGAGCACAGCCCGCGCGGCGCCCGCCTCGAGCACCGCGGCGACGGCTGCCTCATCGCGGAGCCCGCCGCCGACCTGGATCGGAACCCCGGCCCGCCCGGCGATCCGCTCGATGATGTCGAGGTTTCGCGGCGAGCCCGCGCGCGCGCCATCGAGGTCGACGACGTGGAGGATCTCAGCGCCGCCATTGACCCAGCGCAGCGCCGCGTCGAGCGGATCCGCGTCATAGACCGTCTCGCGCGAGTAGTCGCCCTGGCGCAGGCGGACCGCGTGCCGGTCGCGGATGTCGATCGCGGGCAGCAGCTGCATCGGCTCAGAGGTCATCTCAGCTCCCCTCGGGCACGCGTGGGCACTGCAACGGCGACTTAGGCATCGGCGCCTCCTCTGCCCGCGACCGGTACCGGCGCGCCGGCCTCGCAGAGCCCGACGAAGTTGGCGAGCATCCGCAGGCCGGCGGCGCTCGACTTCTCCGGGTGGAACTGGGCGCCGAAGACGTTGCCACGTCCAACCAGGGCGGCGAAGGGCTCACCGTAGGACGCGGTGGCGAGCAGTTCGTCAGGCGCCGGGACCGGCGCCAGGCTGTGCACGAAGTAGAAGGTCTCGCCGTCGGCGATCCCCGCCGTCAGCGGGCTTTGCTGTTGCAGCGCAAGCTTCGCCCAGCCGATGTGCGGCAGCTTCAGCGCCGGGGCAGGGAGCGCCTCGACGGAGCCTGCGAGCAGGCCGAGTCCGTCGGCGCCACCGTTCTCGCTCGAGCTTTCGAAGAGCAGCTGCATGCCGAGGCAGATCCCGAGCACCGGCCGCCCCGCGGCCGCGAAGCTGCGGATTGCCGCGTCGAGCCCGTGCTCGCCGATCCGCTCCATCGCGCGGGGGAAGGCGCCGACGCCGGGCAGGAGCAGCCCGTCGGCGTCGTCGAGCGCACTGCCGTCGCCACTGATTGCAGGCGTGGCCCCGACGTGCTCGATCGCCTTCTCGACCGAGCGCAGGTTGCCCATCCCGTAGTCGACGATGCCGATCCGCGCGCTCATCGCCCGGATCTTAGGGCCCGTCCTGGGCCCGTCCCCGGCCCCAGGCGCTCAGGGCTCAGGGCTCAGGGCTAGCCGGTCTTCTTCATCGCCAGGCGCTTGTACGCCTTGCCGGCGGGCTTGAAATTGCCGTGCTTGTCGAGCAGTCCCGCCTTCGGGCACCAGTTACAGACCGGATCGCCGCCGTTGTCCTGGTAGGTGAACCAGTAGGCCGAGGTGATGTTCCACTTCCTGCGCTTGTCGAGCAGCATCCGGAAGGACCGCTTGCAGCAGCCGCTTCTGGCCGTTCTTGTTCTTGATCAGGAAGTAGTTCTTCGGCTTGCCGCCGGAGGCCCAGCCGATCTCGCCGATGACGATCTTCGCCTTGCGATCGTGGGCCTTCAACATCACCTTGTGGGCATCGCTGATCTGGTCGCGGACGGCGCTCACCTTGGAGCCGTACGGGTGCAGCGAGACTCCGTCGATCGCGTGCTTGGCGCCCTTCTTTGCGTAAACCTTCTTGAGGAAGGGCTTCGCGTCCATCGAGTGGCGGTTCTGGGGAAAGCCGAACATGCCCCCGGTCGTGATCTTCAGTGACTTGTCTACCGTGTCGAAGGCGGTCCGGGTCGCGCGCAACAGCTTCGCGTACTGCTTCGGGTTCGCCTTCGGGTACCAGTAAGCGCGGGCGTTCTGCTCGTTCCAGACGATCCAGTTGCCCGGCGCAAAGCGCCCATCGAGGCCCGGATTCTGGCGCCAGAACTGCCCCCCCGGGCCATAGCGATGGACGGCCGCGTGGGCGAACTGCTGCCAGCGCTGCAGCGTCCTGTGGCCCTTCGTCGGCGGGACGACGTGATTGCCGTCGTGGCTCAGATAAACGGGTGTTCCGAAGATGACGGGCTGCGGTCGCAGGCCTGCCTTGACGGCGGCCTCGAAGCGCTCGTCGATGCTCGTCCAAACGTAGGGACCGTCCTTCTTGGCGTTGGATCACGGGCCAGGCGATCTCGATCCGGACGGAGCCGGCGTGGACCCGGCCGGCCATGCCGGCGTAGTCGCTGGCGCTGGGCCGGACGGCGTTGATGCCGAAGAAGGAGGAGGGCACGGAGGCGGAGGACGTGGTGGCGCCGATCAGCAGGACGGAGACGGCGATCAGCAGGGCCGGCCACAGCGCGGCGGCTCCGCGTGCGCGCAGCGTCGGAGTATGTGGGATTGCTTTTCACGATCACACAACGCTAACCCCCCGGCCCGGCCGATGGAGCGGTTCGCCTGCGTGATCAGTCGCTCAGGGTGCCCTTCGTCGACGGCACGCCGCTCTCGCCTGGATCGATCGCAACGGCGTCGCGGAGCGCCCGCGCGAAGGCCTTGAAGCAGGCCTCGACGATGTGGTGCGTGTTCGAGCCGTACGGCGAGTCCAGGTGCAGCGTCAGCTTCGCGTTCGTCGCCACCGCGCGGAAGAACTCCTCGGTCAGCTCGACCTCGTAGTTGGCGATCGAGACCGGCGGCAGCGAAACATCCCAGCGCGTGAAGGGACGGCCCGAGAGTCGATCACACAGCGCGCCAGCGCCTCGTCCATCGGCACGAGGGCGTGCGCGTAGCGGCGGATCCCGGCGCGGTCGCCGAGCGCCTGATCGAGCGCCTGGCCGAGCGCGATGCCGACGTCCTCGACGGTGTGGTGCGACCCGGTCTGCAGGTCGCCGCGCGCCTCGACGCGCAGCCCCAGCCGGCCGTGGCGGCCGAGCAGATCGAGCATGTGGTCGAAGAAGCCGACGCCCGTCGTCGGCCTCGACGGCGCCGCCGTCGAGATCGACGCTGAGCTCGATCTGACGTTTCGTTGGTGCTGCGTTCGACTGTCGCGGTGCGGGACATCGCTGCTCAATTCTCGGGTGCTTCGCGGGCGGCGCGCGCCGCGGCCGAGGCGCCGTGCACGAGGAATCCCTCCGCCCCGGCGATCGACTCGACCGTGCCCGCCAGTTCGACGGCGGAGCGCCGATCCATCTCCACGACGCTGATCCTGCGCCGGAACGTGCCTGGCCCGAGCGGCCCGGCGAAGCGGCCGGCGCCGCCCGTCGGCAACACGTGGTTGGACCCCGCGGCGTAATCACCGAAGGCGGTCGCCCCGAACGGGCCGGCGAAGACGCAGCCGGCGCGGCGGATCGAGCGGGCGAGCTCGCGCTGCCCCCGCGCAGCAGAGCTCGAGGTGCTCGGGGGCGAGCTGCTCGGCAAGCGCAACTGCCGTGACCGTGTCCGGAGCGGTGACCAGGCTCAGCGGGGCATCGCTGACGCTCGGGCTCCCGGCGGCGATCCGCTCGACCGCGGCGGCAACCGCGGCGGCGACCGCGGCGTCCGTGCAGATCGCGACGAGCAGCCCGTCGGCTCCGTGCTCGGCCTGCGCGCAGAGGTCGAGCGCGAGCCACTCGGCGGGCGCCGAAGAGTCGGCGACGACGACGAGCTCCGACGGCCCCGCGTAGCCGTCGATTCCGGTCCAGCGGCTGACCGCCAGCTTCGCCTCCTGCACCCAGGGGCCGCCCGGCCCGGCGATCACGTCGACGGGGTCGCAGGGTCGCGGTGCCGACGGCGAGCGCGGCGATCCCATGGGCGCCACCGAGGGCGAGGATCTCGTCGACGCCGGCGATCGCGCAGGCCGCGAGCACGGCCTCGTGCGGCTCGCCGCTTCTCGTTGCCGGGGTGGCGACGACGACGCGTTCGACGCCGGCGACCCGCGCCGGGATCGCGCCCATGAGGACAGTCGACGGGTACGGCGCGCGGCCGCCCGGCACGTAGATGCCGGCGGCGCCGACGGGGACCTCGGAAACGGTGACGCGCTGCCCCTGGCCGGGTTCGGTCACTGCTGCCTCGCCACGGACCTGGGCGCGGGCGACGGCCTCGATGTTCGCCGCCGCAGCGCGTAGCGCCTCGACGAGGGCCGGATCGGCCGCGGCCAGCGCGCGCATCCGCGCGCTCGCGGGGGACGAGCAGGCTCGTCGGGCGGGCGCCGTCGAAGCGCTCGGCCAGCTCGAGCAGTGCGTCGTCGCCTCCCACCGCTGACCGCTTCGATCAACCGGGCGACGTCGGCGGCGATCGCGCCGGGGGCCGGCACGTCGGCCCGCAGCTCGGTCGCCAGTGCCGGCGCACCGGCGCCGTCCCACTGGCGGCGCGAGATCCTCACGGTGCAGCCTCGCGCAGTCGCTCGACCATCGTGTCGACGGCATCGACACGGACCTTGTGGGCGACCCGGTTGGCGATCAGGCGCGCCGTGCAGACCGAGATCTGCTCACGCTCGACGAGCCCGTTCTCGCGCATCGTCCGGCCTGTATCGACGAGGTCGACGATGCCGTCGGCGAGGCCGACGAGCGGGGCAAGCTCGACCGAGCCCTTGACCTCGATCAGCTCGACCTGGCGGCCGGTGCCCTCGAAGAATCGCTCGGCCGTACGTGGGTACTTGGTCGCGATTCGCATGAAGCCGAGGCGGCGGAGCGAGCGCTCGAGGCTGTCGTCGTGCTCACGGCCGGCGAGAACCATGCGGCAGCGGCCGAAGCCGAGGTCGGCGAGCTGCATGACCGCGCGGTCGTCCTGCTCGTCGAGCACGTCCTTGCCGGTGATGCCGAGCTCGGCGGCGCCCGACTCGACGTACGTGGGGACGTCCGAAGGACGCATCGTGATCAGCGTCAGCCCGTCGAGCTCGAAGATCAGGGCGCGTGAGCCGCTGCGCGGCTCGCTCGTGTCGTAGCCGGCCCGGTCGAGCAGGTCGAGGCAGCCGTCGAAGAGCGCTCCGCGAGGCAGCGCCAGGCGCAGGCTTTCGCCCGCCCGGACCGGTCGTGCGAGATCGACGCCGCCGGGGTTCATCGGGCTGCCTCCCCGCCGGCGATCCGTTCCTCCTCCGCCTGCGCGATGTGGACGCGCTCGAGGTAGAGGGCGAAGCCGGCGGCCGAGAGCGGTCGGCCGAAGCGGCCCATGAGCCCGTCGTAGCGGCCGCCGCCGCCGATGATGTGCCCGACGGCCGGGTCGTAGACCTCGAGGATCGCACCCGTGTAATAGCCGAGGTCGCGGAGGAGCCCGAAGTCGAGCTGCACGCGATCAGCGACACCTAGTGCGGCGACGGCCTCGTAGGTCTCGGTCAGCTGCGTCGCGGCATCTGCCACGGCCTGGCCGCCGATCTCGCGGGCCCGCTCCAGGACCTCCGCCCCGCCGCGCAAGCTCGAGAGCTCAACGATCAGCTGCCGTTGCTCGTCGGCGAGCCCGGCCATCTCCCCCGCCTCGGCCTCGATCGCAACGAGGTCGTGGGCGGCGAGCCGGTCGAGGATCCGGTCGCGGGCCTCGCCGTCGACGCCGAAGCCGGTCAGCATCCGGCGGAACAGGTCCGCGTCGCCGAGGCCGACGATCGCTCGGCCCAGGCCGACCGCATCGAGGGCTGCGACGAGCAGCTCGATCACCTCCGCCGTCCCATCCGGCGCCTCGGCTCCGAAGAGCTCGATGCCGGCCTGCCGGGACTCGCGCAGCTGCTCGCGCCCGGGGCGCACGGCTCGGTAGGCGGTGTCGACGTAGTGCAGGCGGATCGGCGGCTCGGAGCCTGCGAGCCGGTCGGCGACGAGGCGCGCGATGGGCACGGTCATGTCGCTGCGCAGCGCGAGCAGGTCGCCGGCGTGGTCGAAGAAGCGGTAGGACGCGTTCGAGATCCGCTCGTCGCCGCGGGCGAGCACGGCGTCGTACTCGATCGCAGGCGTCGAGACCTCACCGTAGCCATGCGCGGCGAAGAGTTCGCGCAGGGCCGATTCGATGCGCCGCAGCTCGCGCATCTCGTCGGGCAGGATGTCTCTGCTGCCGTAGGGGATCGGGTTGGTCATCGGTGCCTGCAGCTCGTCGGCGCGGTCAACTCCCCCGCCGCTCGGCGGAGTGGGCGAAGAAGGGTACGGACGTGCTCAGCCCGCGGCAGCGACGGGCTCTGTCGCGACACGTTCGATGCGTGCGCCCAGCGCCCGCAGGCGCTCGTCGATGCGCTCGTAGCCGCGGTCGATCTGAGCGATGTTGCCGATCTCCGAGTCGCCCTCGGCTGCGAGGGCAGCGATGAGCATCGCCATTCCGGCGCGGATGTCGGGGCTCTCGAGGCGCTCCCCGTGAAGCCGGCCCGGACCACTGACGATCGCCCTGTGGGGGTCGCAGAGAGTGATCCGAGCGCCCATCGCAACGAGCTTGTCGGTGAAGAAGAGGCGGTTCTCGAACATCTTCTCGAAGATCAGGATGGTGCCCTCGGCCTGCGTGGCAAGGGCCAGCGCGATCGAGGTCAGATCGGCCGGGAACGCGGGCCAGGGGCCATCGTCGATCTTCGCGATCGCGTCGCCCACGTCGTCCTGAACGGCGAGCCGCTGACGGGGCGGAACGACGATGTCGCGACCCTCGGCCAGCGACTGCAGCCCGAGGCGCTGGAACTGGCGCCGGATCATCCGCATGTCGTGCGGCTCGGTCTCGCGGATCCGCAGCTCGCCACCGGTCACCGCAGCGAGCGCCATGAAGCTGCCGACCTCGATGTGATCGGGGCAGATCGTGTGCTCCGCGCCGCCGAGCTTGTCGCGGCCGTGCACCTCCATCACGTTCGAGCCGATCCCGTCGACCTCGGCCCCCATCTTCGTCAGCAGCTTCGCGAGGTCCTGGACGTGCGGCTCGGTGGCCGCGTTGCCGATCGTCGTCTTGCCCCGGAGTCAGGGCGGCGGCCATCAGCGCGTTCTCGGTGCCCATCACCGAGGGCTCGTCCATGAAGATCTCGCACGGCTCGTAGCCCACCGGGGGCGTTGATCTCGATCATTCGGTGGCCGTCGACGACGGCGCCGAGGTCGCGGAAGGCATCGAGATGCGGATCGAGCCGGCGGCGACCGATCGTGTCGCCGCCCGGCGGTGGCATCGAGACCTTGCCGAAGCGGGCGAGGAGCGGCCCGGCGAGCAGGAACGAGGCGCGGATCTGGGCAGCGAGGTCCTCATCGACGTCCGGCGCCGTGAGCGCATCCGCCTGTAGCTTGAGCTCGTGCTCGCCGAGCCACTCGGTCTTCACCCCGAGCGCTTCGAGCAGGCCGATCTGCGCCTCGGTGTCGCGGATCCGCGGCATGTTGCGCAGGATCACCTCCTCATCGGTGAGCAGGCAGGCGCAGAGCAGGGGCAGGGCAGCGTTCTTGTTGCCGGCGGCGACGATCTCGCCAGACAGCTCGGCGCCACCGCGAATGACGAACTTCTCCAAGGCTTGGCTAGGGTAGCCCGTCGTGGAGCCGACGCGCGATCGAGGCCTGGCAGCTGTTCTGTGAGTGGACCGAGTCCGAGTCCCTGCGCAAGCACGCGCTCGCCGTCGAGGCATGCATGCGCGCCTATGCCGCTTTCTGGGGCGAGGACCCGGAGCGCTACGCGGTGACGGCGATCGTCCACGACCTCGACTACGAGCAGCATCCGGACCTCGAGACCGGCCACCCGCGGATCGCCCTCGCGGAGCTCGAGCGGCTCGGCTACCCCCAGGACGTGGTCGACGCCGTTGCCGGCCACGCGCCTTACCTCGGCGTACCGCGCGAGACGACGATGGCGAAGACGTTGTTCGCGGTCGACGAGCTCTCGGGCTTCGTCTCCGCCTGCGCGCTCGTCCGGCCGACCGGGATCGAGGGAATGAAGGTCAAGTCGGTGCGCAAGAAGCTGAAGCAGCCGTCGTTCGCCGCCAAGGTCGATCGCGACGAGATCGCCCAGGCGATCGCCGAGCTCGGGGTCGACGAGAGCGAGCACATCCAGCGCGTCATCGACGCGCTCTCGGCCAAGGCCGAGGAGCTCGGGCTGACCGCCGACTCCGCCGCGGGCACGTCCGAGCCCTAGTCAAGACTTCCGTCGCCCATGCGTCGCGGCACGAAGATCCTGCTTACGACGCTCGTGGTGGTCGCGGCGCTCCTCGCGATCAACACGATCGTCATCAACGCCGAGACGAAACCCGCCGGCGTCACCGTGCCCGGCGGCAAGATCATGAAGCTGAGCTCCGTCGACATGCAGGTCGTCGATCAGCCGGCGACCGGACCCGGGCCCGAGGGGGCCCCGATCGTGCTCCTGCATTGCTACGCCTGCTCGCTGCGCTGGTGGGACGACGTCGTACCGCTGCTCAACCGCAACCACCGGATCATCCGCTTCGACCTCGCCGGCTTCGGCGGCTCGGAGAAGCCGGGCAGCGGCTACTCGATCAGCGACCAGGCACGCGACGTCGCCGAGGCGCTCAATCGGCTCGGCGTCGAGGGTGCCGTCGTCGTCGGTCACTCGATGGGCGGGCTCGTCGCCACGGCGCTTGCCCAGAACTCGAGCGAGCTCGTCGATCGCGTCGCCGTGATCAGCACGCCGAACGACGTCGCCGACGACGCCTCGCTGCCGTTCGCGGCGAAGCTCGCCTACGCGCCGGTGCTCGGCCAGGCGATCTGGCGGCTCGCCCCGAACGCGCTCGTCAAGAAGGAGTACGGATCGGCGTTCGCGCCCGACTTCGACTACGAGAACGCCTTCAAGGACCCGAACGAACTCGTCTCCGACCACGACGCGATGACGTATCGCTCCTATCGTGATTCGGCTTCCGAGAGCAAGACCTTCACCGACCAGCAGACCGTCGCGGGACGGATCACGACCGCCGCGGTGCCGTTCCTGGCAATCCTCGGCAGCGAGGATCAGATCGTCGACGTCAACTCGGTCGAGTCCGCCTACCGGCAGGTCCCGGGCGCCGAGGTCCACGTAATCGACGGCGTTGGCCACTCGGCGGAGCTCGAGGCGCCGAAGCAGACCGCGAAGCTGATCGAGGACTTCGCAAAAGGGGTGGCGCTCGTGAGGCCGGGCGGCAACCCCTCGCCCGGCGCTGCCGGCGGCAAGAAGCAGGGCGGGTCGAAGGGCGGCGGGGCGAAGAAAGGGAACGGCGGCAAGGGCGGCGGCAAGTAGCGGCTAGATTCCGCGTCGATGCCGGAATCGCCGACCATCGTCGTTCTCGAGGGTGATGAGACCGGGCAGGAGCTGCTCGAAGCGGCGCTGACGGTGCTCGAGCCGGATGTCGTCGGCCTCGAGCTCGACCTCGCCCGCTTCGACCTTTCGCTCGGCAACCGGCGCGCGACCGCAAACGGCGTCTGTGAGGAGGCGGCCGCGGCGATGCGGGACGCCGGCCTCGGGCTCAAGGCGGCGACGATCACTCCCGAGGGCGCCGACGATGTCGGCTCTCCCAATCGCCTGATTCGAGAGGGCATCGACGGCACGGTGATCGTCCGCACGGGCAGGCGGATTCCGGGCGTCACGCCGATTGCCGGCATTCACCATCCGATCTCGATCTGCCGGATGGCCGTCGGCGACGCCTACGGGGCAAAGCAGTGGCGTGAGAGCGAGGGCGACGACGAGATCGCCTACCGGACCGAGCGAATCAGCCGGCGCGTCTGCAGGTCGGTCTCCGAGCACAGCTTCCGGATCGCGGAGACGACCGGCGCGAGGGTCTACGGCGGGCCGAAATGGACTGTGAGCCCCGTCTATGAGGGGATGCTGAAGGAGGAGATGGATGCGGCTGCGGCCCGCCACCCCGACGTTCCCTACGAGCCCGTGCTGATCGACGCTACCTACGCCGGCCTCGTCAGCGGCGCCGCGACCGAGCCGCTCGTGATCCCGACGCTGAATCGCGACGGGGATCTGCTCAGCGACCTGGTCATGCCGATGTTCGGCTCGATCGCGGGCGCCGAGTCGGTGCTGCTCAGCCTCGACGACTCTCAGCGCGTCGCCGTCGCGATGGCCGAGGCGCCGCACGGCACAGCGCCGGCGCTCGCGGGCAAGGACATAGCCAACCCGATGGCGATGGTGCTCGCCTGCGCCGCCGTCCTCCACTACGGCGGTGAGCGCGGCAACCCCGCCGCGGAGATTGCCTCCCGGGCGATCTACGAGGCGACGCTCGAGGCCGCGGCCGCGGGGATTCGCACCCCGGATCTCGGCGGGGAGGCGGGGACGTCGGAGGTCTGTGCGGAGATCGCCGCGCGGGTGCGCGCCAAGCGAGAGGCCGGCTCGAGTCTCGGCGACTCGGCCCGGCGCTGACCGTCCGCTTCCGCTCAGACGGTTGAGCCCGGGGGCTCGCCGATCGGCGAGCGCCGCTCGCCGGGGTTGGCGACGCGGCGCCACTCGACGATCTTGCCGCCCTCGATCTTGAACGCGGTCGAGGCGCGGGTGCCGGTGCCGAGGCCGCAGTCGCCACCGGAGCGGTCGGTCAGCCGGAAGGTCGCCGTCGTCTCGTCCCCGTCGGTGTGGGCTTCGATGAGCACGCCGCCGCAGGGAAGGCTCCGGTTGAAGGCGACTGCGTCGGTGTGGGCTTCGATCTGGGTCAGGACAGGACCGTTCTCCGCCGTGCTCGGCAGCGCGAACAGGTCGGCAGCGCCGCTGACATTGCCGTGGCTGAGCTTCGAGATCCAGTCGCCGATCACGGCGACGTCACCCTGATCGGCGTCGGCGACGTCCGCGTTCGGCGCCTCACCGTTCTGCTGGACGCTGCCCTGCAGGGTCACCGTCGTCTGCCCGCCTCCGGACCCGCATCCGAATGCGACCAGGGCCGCAAGCAACGCAACGAATCCGAGAACGCTCTTGTAATACTTCGCGCGGTAGGCGAACATATGTTCGTACTGAATCATGACAATCGGCTGTGTCCTCATCCCCCGTTTCGCGCTGATCGCCGCTCTCGGCGAGCGCAGGGAGATGCTGACACAGCCGGTGGCCCTCGCCCCCGAACCAGGCGGCGAGCAGTCGATCGGCGACGCCAGCGGCGCCGCCGAGGCCTTCGGGATCCGTCCCGGGATGGCGCTCTCGGAGGCACTCGCCCGCTGCCCGGCGCTGGCCCTCGTCGCTCCCGACCCCGGCCGCGCCGAGTCCCTGTGGGAGCGGTCGCTGCAACGGCTCGAGGGGATCGGGGCCGAAGTGGAACCCGGCCGCGCCGGCGAGGCCTTCTTCTCCGTCACGGCGCTACTGCGGATCTGGGGCCCTCGCCCGGAATCGGTCCTCGCCCGCGCCGGCAAGGCCGTCGGACCGCCGGTCCGGCTCGGCGGCGCGCCGACGCGCCTGTGCGCCTATGCGATTGCGAGCGCCGCCCGCTCCCGCGCTCGCCCGGTTGTCGTTCCTGCGGCAATGGCGCGCAGCCGGCTGGCGCCGATGCCGGTCTCGCTGCTGCGCGAGCGACTGCCGAGCCCGATCAACGAGGCGGGACGGCTCGTCGCGACGCTCGAGCGGCTCGGGGTTGCGACGCTCGGCGATCTCGCCGGCCTCCCCCGCCCCGCCGTCGCGGACCGCTTCGGCGAGCTTGGCCTGACGGCGCTCGACCTCGCCTCCGGCGCCGATCCGCCGCTGCGGCCGCGGCGACCGCACGAAGAGTTGATCCAGGCGATCGGCCTGCCCGAGGCCGCCTACGGGACGCAACTCGACCGCGCCCTCGATCTGCTGATCGAGCGGCTGATCGCCGACCCCCGCCGCCGCGGCCGCTCGATCCGTGTGCTGCGGCTCGAGGCACGGCTTGCCGGCGGCGGCAGCTGGCGGGCGGAGGTGCCGATGCGCAGTGCCACGACCTCGGCCCGGCGAATCACGCTCGCCGCCGGCCCGAAGCTGGAGGGACTACCGGCGCCGGCGGCGAGCCTCGCCCTGCGGGCGACTGAGCTCGGCTCCGAGGCGGCGGCCCAGCCGACCCTGGACGGTGACGATTCGGAGCGCCGCCGCGAGCTGCTCCGCGAGGCGGTTCGTCAGGCGCGAGCGACGGCCGGCCGCGACGCGCTGCTGCGCGTCGTCGAAGTCGAGCCCGACTCTCGCATCCCCGAGCGCCGCGCGATGCTCGTCCCGCATACGCCGTGAACGCGCCATCGGGCTTCGCCCTCTACCGACCCCGGCGCCTCGAGGTCGAGCTCGCCGGCGGCCGTCCGTCCGTCCTCGCCGGCCGCGCCGTCTCCTCGATCCGCGAGGAGTGGCTGATCGAGGACCGCTGGTGGACCGCCTCCCCCCTGCGCCGCCACTACTTCGAGCTCGTCACCGCCGAGGGACGTTGCCTGACGGTCTTCCACGACCTGACGGAAGGGGGCTGGTTTGAGCAACGGGTGTAGCCGCGCCGAGGAGTTTCGACCGGCGAGGGCAGCGAGGGAGTGGGCCGGCGAAGGTAGTCGTCCAGTTAAGGGGGCTATCGGCCCCTTAACTGGACGGTCATCGGCCGACCGTCCACTCTTGCCCCCTATGGGGGGTAGAACTGGACGACTATCGCCGGCGAGGCCCTCTCGCCACGGCCGAGCCCTCTCGCCGACCACCTCCCTCGCTGCTCTCGCCGGACCGGCGGCCTAGCGCCGTGTACGTCGAGCTGCACACCCACTCGGCCTTCTCGTTCCTCGACGGGGCCTCGCTACCCGACGAGCTCGCCGCGGCCGCCGCCCGGCTCGGCTATCCGGCGCTGGCGCTGACCGACCACGACGGGCTCTGGGGGTCGATGGAGTTCGCCCAGGCCTGCGCCGGGCTCGGCGTGCGCCCGATCACCGGGGCTGAGCTCACCGTTGCGCCCTCGGCTGCGGCGGCGCGAGCGGCATCGGCTGAGCCGTTCCGCGGCAATTGCCCGGCCGGCTGCTTCCACCTGACGCTGCTCGTCGAGGACGAGCGCGGCTACACGAACCTGTGCCGGCTGCTGACGATCGCCCACGCTCGGACCCGGGACCACAGCGGGCCCGGCGATCCGGCGCCGGCGCTGACGGCCGGCGATCCGGCCCTCGACCGCCGCCACGAGCGGCCTACCGCCGGTGCTGCCGCTCGAAGAGCTGCTCGCTCCCGGCGCCGTCGAGGGGCTCGTCTGCCTCTCCGGCTGCGCCCGCGACGGCGCCCTGGCCGGGCGCATCGCCCGCGGCAACAGGGCGGGAGCGGAGCGGCTCGGCCGGCGCCTGCTCGCAGCCTTCGGTCCCGAGCGATTCCGGGTCGAGCTGCAGCGGCCGCTGTGGCGAGGCGATCGGACCCGCAACCGGCGTCTGAGCGAGCTCGCCGTGGCGCTCGGCGTGCCGGCTCTCGCCACGGGCAACGTCCACTTCCACGACCGCCGCCGGGCGCCGCTTCAGGACGCGCTCGTCGCCGCCCGCCTACTTGGCACGCTCGAATCGACCGAGCCCGAGCGGCGCGGCAATGGCGCCGGCTTCCTCGCCGCCCCCGAGCGGATGGCGGAGCGCTTTGCCGACCATCCGGAGGCCGTCGCCGAGACCGAGCGGCTGGCCGAGCGGCTGCGCTTCGATTTGACCCGCGACCTCGGCTACCGCTACCCGGGTTCTGAGGATCCCGAGGCGGATCGGAAGCTGGCCGAGGTCTGCGCGGCCCGCTTCGGCGAGCGCTACGACGGCACGCCCGAGCGGCCTGAGGCAGTGCGTCGGCTCGAGCAGGAGCTGAGGGTGATCTCGAAGCTCGAGCTCGCCGGCTTCTTTCTCCTGCACCGCGATCTGCTCGAGCTCGCCCGCGAGGTCGCCGTCGAGGTTCGCGGCCCTTCGGCGGCCCGGGCGCTGCTGCCCCCCGGTCGTGGCCGCGGCTCGAGCGTTTCCTCGGTCGTCTGTTATTTGACCGGGCTCTCCCACGTCGATCCAGTCAAGGCGGGTCTCTTCCTCGGCCGCTTCCTCAACGACGAGATCACCGACGCGCCCGACATCGACCTCGACTTTCCGCGCGACATCCGCAAGCTGCTGATCCCGCGCATCCACGCGCGCTACGGCCCCGAGCGCTCGGCGCTCGTCGCCGCCTTTCCGACCTATCGCTCACGTGGCGCCGTCCGCGATCTCGGCGGTGCCCTCGGCCTGCCCGCCGGCGAGATCGAGCGCGTCGCCCGCTCGGTCGACGTCTACGGGTCCGGCGAGATCGAGCGGGACATCGCGGAGGCGATCGGCACGGCCCGGGCCCGCTCGGAGCGCTGGCGGGCGCTGATCGCGCTCGCGCGCGAGTCCAAGGGGCTGCCGCGCCACGCCTCCCAGCATCCGGGCGGGATGATCCTCTCGACGCGCCCTCTCACCGACCTCTGCCCGGTCGTGCCGGCAGCGATGGAGGGGCGCCGGATCGCGCAGTGGGACAAGGACTCATGCGCGGATGCGGGCTTTTTGAAGATCGACCTGCTCGGGCTCGGCATGCTCTCGGCGGTCGAGCGCGCCGTCGACGAGATCGCCCGCTCCCGCTCAGAGCATGTCGACCTCTCGCGGATCCCGCTCGACGACGTCGAGGTCTACGACGCGATCCAGCGGGCGGAGACGACCGGCGTCTTCCAGATCGAGAGCCGGGCGCAGATGCAGATGCTGCCCCGCTCACTGCCCGAGAACCTCGACGACATCACCGTCCAGGTAGCGCTCGTACGCCCTGGCCCGATCCAAGGCGGCGCCGTTCATCCCTACCTGGAGCGGAAGAAGCGGCTGCGCGAGGACCCCGCCTACGAGATCCCCTACGAGCATCCGAGCCTTGCGCCGATCCTCGCCGACACGCTCGGCGCGATCGTCTTCCAGGACCAGGTGATCCAGGTGGCGATGGCGCTCGCCGGCTTTCGGGCCGGCGAGGCCGAGGGGCTGCGGCGGGCGATGAGCCGCAAGCGCTCGGAGGAGGCGCTCAATGCCTACCGCGAGCGCTTCGTCTCCGGCGCCATCGCCAACGGCGTCTCCGAGGAGGTCGCGAACCGCGTCTATGAGGGGATCAAGGGCTTCTCCGGCTTCGGCTTCCCGAAGTCGCACGCCGCCGCCTTCGGCCTGCTCGCCTACCAGTCGACGTGGCTGCGGGTCCACTACGGGCCTGAGTTCCTTTGCGGGGTGCTGAACGAACAGCCGATGGGCTTCTACCCGCCGGACGCGCTCGTGCATGAAGCCCAGCGACGCGGGATCGGTGTGCTGGGGCCGGACGTCAACGCCTCCGAGGTGCTCTGCCGCTGCGAGTGGCAGCGGCCCGAGGAGGTGGCCGGCGGCGAGGCGCAGCTCGGGGTCCGTATCGGGCTCGGCTACGTGGCCGGGCTCGCCGAGGCCGACGCCGAGGCCGTTGCCGGCGCCCGCGCGCGAGGGCGGCTCCTACCGCGACCTGGGCGATCTCGCCGCCCGCTCCGGCGCTTCGCGCGACGGTCTCGAGAAGCTCGCCTGGGCTGACGCCTGCGCGAGCATCGGCGCCGGCCGGCTGCGCGGCGAGCGGCGCGACGCCCTGTGGACGCTCGGTGTCTCCCGCGGGGCCCGCCGGCATGGAAAGCGCGGTCGCGCCGGCGGTGCGAGCGAGCAACTGCCGCTGCCGATCGATCTGCCGGAATCGCCGCCGCTCGCCCGGCAGAGCGCCTGGGAGCGGGTCACTGCCGACTACAGCGCCTACGGCATGTCGCTCGGCGAGCATCCGATGGCGCTGATGCGCCATGAGCTCGACCCGGCGACGGTGACGAGCGCTGATCTGACGCGAATCGCGGACGGCGTGGAGGTCGTGATCGCCGGCATGACGGTCGCCCGCCAGCGGCCCGCCACCGCGAACGGCGTCGTCTTCATGCTGCTCGAGGACGAGTTCGGGATGACGAACGTGGTGGTCCTGCCGCCTGTTTACGAGCGGCACCGGCTGCTCGTCCGCACCGCCGGAATCGTCTCGATCACGGGCAAGCTCGAGCGTCGCGAGGGCGTCATCAACGTCGTCGCCCGGCGCCTGCACGAGCTCCAGCGACCGGATCTGCCGCTCGCCGACGTCCGGCCAATCGAGCCTCCCGTGGAGCGCGAAACCGGCCGCGATGCCGCCCCTGAGCCAGGCCGGAGGGCCGCCGCGGCCGGCGGTGCGCTCGCTGACCTGGGCGCCGTGCTCCCCGCTGCGCACAATTTCGGCCGCCGTGGCAGATGAGGCCACGAAATCGCCGTAGGTGCGATGAAATCGTTCCGTGGAGCCGTTTCCGCCCGCCCATGCAAGATTAATTGCACGAACACTTGTACGTCCGAGGCCGCTCGTACCTTGGTCCGCGCAATGACACAGACCAGCAAGATCATCGATCGGATCGCGGACCGCGTCGATCTCGCCATCGACTTCCTGACGCTCGGCCAGTACGGCCTCGCCGTCGCCGAGCAGCCCGCCGCGGGCGCGGCCGGATGCGAAGGAGGCGAGCGCAACTGCGCCCGCCGGGAGGCCTTCGCTCCGGCCCGCCGACGCGGTTGCGACGGCCTCGGTCGCCCCACGGCACCGCAGACCACCGCCTGAACGCGGTGCCGGGGCCTGCCCCCGGCTCCGCTTGCTTCGTCGCCGCCATCGAGCGCGCGACGGAACCGGGAGCATCCCCGGTGTGCGAAGGTGGCTCCTGTTGCGGGGGTCCGCATGAACAAGGGGATTGAGTCGTAGGTGGCGCTTCGCTCTGCCCGCCTGATCGTCCGCTTCCGCGTGGCCGTCGTCCTCGCTTGGGTGGCCGCAGCGATTGCCGCGGTGACCCTGCTTCCCGACGTCGAGCAGGCACACAGTGGGACGCTCGGCGACCTGGTACCCACGAACGCACCGGCGATCGACACGGAGACCCGCTCGATCGATCTCTTCAGCCTGCCGGTCCTGAGCCGCACCGTCGTCGTCGAGCACTCGGATTCGGGGCTGACGGCCGCACAGCTCGCCTCGATCTACGCGCGGGGCCTGCAACTGGCCAACGGCAGCCTGCCGGATCTGCAGTCGATCGCGCTCGGCATCTCGGTCACCGACGAGCTGCTCACAGGAGACCTGCGTGGCGCCGCGCACGGCGCGCTCACCTACCTCTTCTACCCAGTCGACCTCGGCCCCGTCGGTCGCACCGGCCTCGCCAACCTGTTCGCCGACCGCTACTCGAGCGGCCCTGGCGTCGAGACGGGGGTGACCGGCGCCGTTCCTGCGCGCGGCGAGCAGATCAAGGCAATCACCGACAGCCTGCCGCTCGTCGAGCTCGTCACCTTGCTCCTCGTCACGATCGCGGTCGGGTTCCACTTCCGCTCGCTGCTGGCGCCGATCGTCAGCGTGGTCACGGTCGGCCTTGCCTACCTGCTCTCCGTCCGGCTCATCGGCGGCCTCGGGGCCGGGATCGGGATCGCGGTCCCCCAGGAGGTCGAGCCGGTGCTCGTCGCGCTCCTGTTCGGGATCGTCACCGACTACCTGATCTTCATCTTCTCCAGGTTCCAGGCGGAGCTCGCCGCCGGCGCGGCGCCCCACCGGGCCGCAACCGTGACCGCAGGTGCGATGACGCCGATCATCGCCACCGCCGCGCTGTCGGTGGCCGCCGCGTGCGCTTCGCTGATCGCTGCCCGGCTCGGCTTCTACCGGGCTTTCGGCCCCGGCCTCGCACTCTCCGTGTTGATTGCGATGCCGCTCGTGCTCACCTTCGTGCCCGCGGTCATGGCACTACTCGGCGAGCGGCTCTTCTGGCCGACGGGCGTCCGCGCGGAGCGGTCCGGCCGCCGGCACCACGGCCGGCTCGAGCGGCTCCGCGGCGCGCTCGTCACGGCACCGCTCAAACGTCCGGTCCTCGCAATCGTGCTCTCGGCCCTGCCGCTACTCGCCCTCTCGGCCTTCGCGCTCAAACTCGACCTCGCCAACACGCTGATCAGCGGCCTGCCCACCGACAGTCCCCCGAAGCAGGCCTTCCGGCTCGCCGCCGAGGACTTCCCCGCCGGCGCAATCGCCCCGACGATGGTTCTGGTCGAGGAGCCGGACATCGGTTCCGCCCGCGTCCGGCTGCAGCGGCTCCGCCGGCTGCTGGCTGGTCGGCGCAACGTTGCCACCGTGGTCGGCCCCGGCACGGTGCCACAGAAGGTGGATCTCGGGACGACGGTCTCGCCGACGGGCGACGCGGTCCGCTATCTGCTCGTCTTCGACGTGGACCCGCTCGGCGCCCGGGCGATCAACACGGTCGAGCGCCTGCAGGCGGATCTACCGAGCCTGCTCGATCAGGCCGGCCTGTCCGGGGCGAGTGCCTCGCTCGCCGGCGACTCGGCGCTTTCCGCCCAGACCGTCGAGGGGACGAGGTCCGATCTGGGCCGGATCGTGCCCGCCGCGAGCATTGCCGTGCTCCTCGTCCTTGCGGTCTATCTCCGGGCCCTCGTCGCCCCTGCCTATCTGGTCGGAGCCAGCTTGCTGGGGCTTGGTGCCGCCCTCGGGCTCACCGTGCTCGTCTTCCAGGAGCTGCTCGGCTACGGCGAGCTCACGTTCTACGTTCCCTTCGCCGGCATCGTGCTGCTGATCGCGCTCGGCTCCGACTACAACATCTATCTCGTTGGGCGGATCTGGACCGAGGCGCGGGACCGGCCGTTACGCGAAGCGGTGGCGGTTGCCGCGGCCCGGGCGACCTCGGCGATCACCGTTGCAGGACTCGTCCTCGCGCTGAGCTTCGCGGCGCTCGCGATCGTCCCGTTGCGGCCCTTCCGCGAGCTCGCCTTCCTGCTCAGCGCAGGGCTGTTGCTCGATGCGTTTGTGGTTCGCTCAGTGCTCGCTCCGGCACTGATCGCTGCAGTCGGCGATGCCGGGGCCTGGCCCGGCCGCTTCGGGAGGCGCGTCAGGCGCTCGTAGCGGCGTCGGCGGTCCCTGAATCGATCTGGTCGACGATGCCGCGCGCCGCGCCGAGAGTCCTCGCGACGCCGTCGGGGTCGACGTTCGCGACGGTGTCCGTGGGCCAGTGCAGGTTCGGGATCGATCCGTCCTGAACCGAGAGGGTCAGGGCGCGCCCGCCCCGGGCGAGAATCGGGCTCGAGTCGTAGGTCAAGCCGGCCGGCGAGTCCTCCGGCAGCAACCGAAGGGCGGGTTCGGCATCAGCGACACGGTCCGCCGCCGCGATCAGCCCCGGATCCGCGTGCCACTTCGAGAGCACGCCCTCGCGCCTCAGGTAGCGGACGGAGCCCGATCCGCCGACATTGTCGATGTTGAGGAAGAGCCAACCCTCGGTGTCGTTGCGCTCGATCAGCGCCTGGGCGCCGAGCGTCCCGGCCTCCTCACAACCCGTAAGCGCCAGTACGAGTCGCGTGCTCCGGAGGGGCCGCGCCGCTACCTCGCAAGCGAGTGCCGCCGCGACCGCGCAGCCCGAAGCGTTGTCGTTGGCGCCGGGGACGTCGACCCCCCGGATCTCGCGCTCGACGAGCAAGGCCAGGCCCGTCGCGAGAATCGCGCGAGTGGCCCGCAGCGCCCTCCGGCCGCGGACGGAGCCGCCGAGCAGCGGCTCGCCCAGCGCCTGCGCGATGCCGGCGACACTCTGCAGCGAGATCCATGCGCCGAGCATCGAGACGAAGCGCGGATCGAAGATCAGGCCGCTGCGGGAGGAATCCATGTGCGCCATCAGGCAGAGAGTCCGGGCCGCCTCGCCCTCCGGCTCGACGGTAGCGACGACGTTGGCGCTCGAGCTGCGGGAGAGGGCTCGCGAGAGGAGCGGGGCGCGCAGCGACCCCTCCGCAGCGAGGGCGCCGCCGGCGAGCAGGGCGAGGGTCGAGCGGAGGCGCCGCCGGCGAGCAGGGAACAGCTCCGGGGCGATCGCTGCCGCCTGGATCAGTCCGAAGGGATAGCCGAAGCTCGCGTAGCCGCGGAACGGCTCGATCGAGGCCGGGAGGCCGGCGCCGGCAAGCCGCTCGCGAAGGAGCTCCGCCGCGACCGCTTCCGAACGCGACGTCGGGCGGCGCGGGCCAACTTCGCCCGCCAGCAGCTCGATCAACGAGAGGGCTTGCGCAAGCGCGACAGCAGGATCGGCAGCGGCCCGATCGCGGCTCTCCTTGCGCGACGGGCTGCTCATCGAAACGCTTTCCGGCCGCCCATGACACGATCCTAGTGAGTGCTTGCGATGCGACCTCCGCGCGAATGAGCCGCCTCGACGGCTACAGACCGATCGTCTGGGCGATCAGCATCGGGGTGGTCCTCGCCGACTCCTCGATCGTCACCCTGGCGCTCCCGGACGTCCTTGGCGACTTCGACACCACGGTCTTCGGGGTCAGCTGGGTGCTGACCGCCTACAACATCGTGCTCGCGGCGACGATCCTGCCGCTCCGGCGCCAGGCTCGCCGGGCGCCCGGTGCGAGCTGGGCGGCCGGCCTTGTCGTCTTCGCAGCGGCGGCGCTCGCCTGCGCCCTGGCGCCCGACGTCGGCACCCTCATCGCCGCCCGCTGCGTCCAGGCGCTGGGCGGGGCGGCAGTGCTCGCAGGGGCGATCGAGCTGCTTGCCGCGGAACGCGGATCGCACCGCTCCGCGGCACGGATGTGGGGCATCGCCGGCACCCTTGGCCTCGCCCTCGGCCCGGCGGTCGGCGGCGCCCTGACCGAGCTCTTCAGCTGGCAATCGATCTTCATCCTGCAGGTGCCGATCGTGCTGGCCGCGCCGCTTGCTCTCCGGCCGCCCCCGATCCGTCCTGAGCCGGGACCTCGGGGGCCGAATGAGTCAGCCCCCGAGTTTGCCCTCGGGCTGCTCTCCGCCGGGCTGACAGCCGCCCTCTTCCTCCTCGTCATCCTGCTCACGCAGGGCTGGGGGCTTTCGCCGATTGCTGCCGCCGGCGTCGTCACCGTGATCCCGATTGCAACGGTGATCGCGAGCCGCCTGGAGCGGCACACGGATGGGTCCTGGGTCTGGGCGATCGCCGGTACGGTCGCAGTCGCCGGCGGCTTGCTCGGCCTTGGGGTCCTACCGGGCGCGAGCGCCGATCTGACGATCGTTCCGCAGTTGCTGATCGGGGCCGGCCTGGCGATGGCGTTGCCCGTGCTGACGGCGGCTGCGCTCGAGGTCAACGACCCGGATGGCTCCCGCGCCGCCTCGACGATCGCCGCTCGGCACGCGGGCATCGTCGTCGGGATTCTGCTCCTGACGCCGCTGCTCACCGCGCAGCTCGATGACCAGCACAGGGCCGGCACCGACGCCGGCACGGCGCTGCTGCTCGACGCCAACCTGTCCGCCGAGACCAAGGTGCGGGTGGGCGCGGAGATCTCGGACGCCGTCGCCGCGGCCGATGGCCGCCTGCCCGACTTGAACGCCGCCTTCGACGCGGTGCGCGCCCAGGCCTCCCCGGAGGAGCAGGGCGCCGTCGACCAGCTGCAGACAGGCGTTGAGGACCAGCTGCAGCGCGCGGCGACGCACGCCTTCAGCCTGCCCTTCATCGGCGCGGCGCTACTCGCCGCATTGGCGCTCGTCCCCGTCGCAATCCTGGTGCGTTCGCACGGGCATACCTGGCGGGTGCCACCGACCACGCGCCTCCAAAAGCACGAGGAGGCCTGAGTGCGCCGCTGGCTGCCGGTCTACATCGCCCTCGGTTGCTCGATCGGCCTCGTCGGCGCGTACCTACTGGCCGGCGGTGCGAGCTACCAGCCGCTGCCGGTGGCCGATCCGTGCCAGCCCCGGTCGCCGGAGGTTCTGGCCGAGCGCGGGGTCTTCGAGGGCATCGTCCTCTCCGGCTTGGACGGCGCCGCCTGCGATCTCGGCGTCTCCCGCGAGGAGCTCGCCACGGCCCTCGGCGACGATGCGGCGTTGCAGGAGTTCTCCCAGACTCATCAGATCGACCAGGCCGACATCGAGAGCGCGGTTCGAGCCGGCCTCATACGTGCCGTCAACGACGCCGAGGAGCAAGGACGGCTGTCGACACCGATCGCCTCCCTTGCACGCGCGGCCGCCGAGAACGCGCCGATCGCGACCGTGATCAGCCTCTTTCAGGCGCTTCCGGGTGATCCGAGCATCGCGGACGTCATCTCCGCGCTCGGGCAAGCCGGCCTCACGCTCCAAGATCTGGGCGGCGCCGCCCAGAACGGCCTCGACCAACTGCAGGGCTTGCTCGGCGGCCTGGGTGGACTCGATCCGGGCTCAGTGGGCGACCAGCTACAGGGGTTGCTTGGCCAGTAGCGCCGACGATGTTGCGCCACGGTTCAGGCAAAAGAAAAGCCGCCCCGTCTGACGACGGAGCGGCTTGAAGACTGGCGGCGACCTACTCTCCCAGGCGGTTTCCCACCAAGTACCATCGGCGCAGAGGGGCTTAACGGCTCTGTTCGGAATGGGAAGAGGTGTATCCCCCTCGCTATTGCCACCAAAATCGGCGGAACCGCGGAGGCCGAGAAAGCGCTTATCCAAGCGATCTCTCGGGCCTCGCCGCGCTCGGCGAGGCTTGAAAACTGCACGCAGGCCAACTGCGTAATAGCAAAAATATACGTCAAGCCCTCGACCCATTAGTACCGGTCAGCTGAACGCGTCACCGCGCTTACACCGCCGGCCTATCAACCTGGTGTTCTTCCAGGGGTCTTACTTCCTCAAGGGAATGGGAGAGCTCATCTCGAGGTCGGCTTCCCGCTTAGATGCCTTCAGCGGTTATCCGATCCGCACGTAGCTAAGCAGCGGTGCCCTTGGCAGGACAACTGCTACACCAGAGGTGCGTTCATCCCGGTCCTCTCGTACTAAGGATGACTCCTCTCAACTCTCCAACGCCCATGGCAGATAGGGACCGAACTGTCTCACGACGTTCTGAACCCAGCTCGCGTACCGCTTTAATGGGCGAACAGCCCAACCCTTGGGACCTACTCCAGCCCCAGGATGCGACGAGCCGACATCGAGGTGCCAAACCGAGCCGTCGATGTGGACTCTTGGGCTCGATAAGCCTGTTATCCCCGGAGTACCTTTTATCCGTTGAGCGACGGCGCTTCCACTCGCGACCGCCGGATCACTAAGCCCAACTTTCGTTCCTGCTCGACCTGTCAGTCTCGCAGTCAAGCTCCCTTGTTGCCTTTACACTCTGCGCACGATTTCCGACCGTGCTGAGGGAACCTTTGGGCGCCTCCGTTACTCTTTAGGAGGCGACCGCCCCAGTCAAACTGCCCACCTGACACTGTTCACCGCCCGGATCACGGAACGGTGTTAGAAGCCCAGAATCCCAAGGGTGGTATCTCAAGGTTGGCTCCCCGACGAGCCGAAGCCGCCGGTTCGTAGCCTCCCACCTATCCTGAGCGAGAAATCCCAGACTCCAATATCAAGTTGCAGTAAAGGTTCACGGGGTCTTTCCGTCTAGCCATGGGTACTCGGTATCTTCACCGAGACTCTAATTTCGCCGAGCCCCTCGTTGAGACAGCGTCCAACTCGTTGCGCCATTCGTGCAGGTCGGAACTTACCCGACAAGGAATTTCGCTACCTTAGGACCGTTATAGTTACGGCCGCCGTTTACCGGGGCTTAGTTTCAAGGCTTCGCTCCGAAAGCTAACCTCTCCACGTAACCTTCCGGCACCGGGCAGGCGTCAGCCCCTATACATCGTCTTACGACTTAGCAGAGGCCTGTGTTTTTGGTAAACAGTCGGTTGGACCTAGTCACTGCGGCCCCATCGGGCTCGAGCGAGCAAGTCGCTTCACCCTACCGGGGCGTCCCTTCTCCCGAAGTTACGGGACGATTTTGCCGAGTTCCTTAACGAGGGTTAGCTCGCTCACCTTACTATTCTCTAGTAGTCCACCTGTGTCGGTTCTGGGTACGGGCACGAGCAATCTGCCTAGAGGCTTTTCTAGGGGGTATGGCGTAGAGGACTCGCCGGCGGTCAAGCCAGCTGGCATCACGTCTCGCGTCAAAACGCCGCGACGGACTTACCTATCGCGACTAGCTACACGCTTGCCCCAGGACAACCATCGCCTGGGTTCCTTTAGCCTTCCCCGTCCCCTCATCGGTCATAACGATTGCGACGTGGTACAGGAATATCAACCTGTTGACCATCGACTACGCCTTTCGGCCTCGCCTTAGGTCCCGACTAACCCTGAGCAGACGAACTTTACTCAGGAAACCTTGGACTATCGGTGGAGAGGATTCTCACCTCTCTTGCGCTACTTATGCCTGCATTCTCACTTCCCACAACTCCACGGGTTCGCTTTCGCGCCCGCTTCGCAGTAATGGGAACGCTCTCCTACCACTCGAGATCCACGCATGGTTCTCGAGTTCATAGCTTCGGAGACTGGCTTGAGCCCCGTTACATTCTCCGCGCCCGAACACTTGACCAGTGAGCTGTTACGCACTCTTTCAAGGATGGCTGCTTCTAAGCCAACCTCTTGGTTGTCTATGCATTCGGACATCGTTGTCCACTTAGCCAGTACTTAGGGTCCTTAGCTGATGATCTGGGCTGTTCCCCTCTCGCGTATGGAGTTTATCCCCCACACACTGACTCCCGAGTTGAACGAATTGGTCTTCGGAGTTTGCCTGACGTCGGTAACCTGGTAGGGCCCCTAAGCCAAACAGTAGCTCTACGGCCAAAACGCAATTCCTCGAGGCTATACCTAAATA
>CAVZET010000006.1:267500-883312 GCA_963774395.1 uncultured Solirubrobacterales bacterium
GCCGCGGATGCGCAAGGTGCGCTTCATCGCGCTGCTCGTCTTCCTCGGCGCGCTCGCCTTTGTCTCCTGGGTCTTCGGCGTAATGATGGCCGTGGCGGGCGATCTCCCCGACCTCGACGCGCGGGCCCAGTACCAGCAGGCCGAGAACTCGACCGTCACCGACCGTGACGGCAAGAAGCTAGTCACGCTGACAGGCAACGAGCATCGAATCCTGCTCAAGTCCGACGAGATCTCGCCGCTGATGAAACAGGCGGTCGTCTCGGTCGAGGACCGGCGCTTCTATGAGCACCGCGGGATCGACTGGCCGGGCATGCTGCGCGCGCTCGAGGCCGACGTGGTCGCCGGTGGCGCCGTTCAGGGCGGCTCGACGATCACCCAGCAGTTCGTCAAGAACGCGCTCGCCGCCCAGAAGGACCGGACCGTGCTCGAGAAGCTGCGCGAGGCGGCACTCGCGTATCAGATCGAGCGGCACTGGTCGAAGGACAAGATCCTCACCAACTACCTGAACAACATCTACTTCGGCAACGGCGCCTACGGAATCGAAGCGGCGGCGCGCACCTACTTTGGCGCCAACCACCCCGGCTGCGGCGACCCGGGGAACCGCTGCGCCTCCGATCTGCGCGTCGACGAGGCGGCGATGCTCGCGGGAATGATCTCCTCGCCGACCGCTTACGACCCTGCAACGCATCCGGACGCGGCGCAGGCAAGGCGCAACGTGGTACTCCAGGACATGCGCGATCAGGGCGTGCTCGAGGTCAGCGACAAGCAGCTGGCTGATCTCGAGTCGATCTCCGCGCCGGCGCCATCGACGATCAAGCCGCCCTCCGCGGAGTCTGCGGCTCCCTACTTCACCGACTGGCTGCGCCAGCAGGTAGTCGACAAATATGGCGCGGGCGAGGCCTTCGGCGGCGGTCTCACGGTCGAGTCGACGCTGGACAGCGGTCTGCAATCAGCAGCCGAGGACGCCGTGCAGAGCCGGCTCTCCGGGCTCGGGCCGACCTCCGCGGTCGTTTGCATCGAGAACGGCACCGGCAAGGTGCGGGCGATGGTCGGCGGCATGGACTACAAGCAGAGCGCCTTCAACATCGCGACGAACGGCCAGCGGCAGCCAGGCTCCTCGTTCAAGCCGTTCACGCTGGTGACCGCGCTCGAGAGCGGGATCACCCCGGACACGGTCTACCCGTCGAAGGCGGTGAACATCCCGTTCAAGACGACGATCATCAAGCACGGCAAGAAGAAGCGCGTCACTGACGTCTTCCGCGTCTCCAACTACGACGACAACTACCTGGGCTCGGCGTCGCTGCAGACGGCGACCACGTACTCGGACAACTCCGTCTACGCGCAGGTCGGCATGCAGGTCGGCCCCGACAAGATCGCCGCGACCGCCAACAAACTCGGCATCCAGAGCAAGGTGCCGCACAACCCCGCGATGATCCTCGGCGGGCTCAAGCACGGCGTGACGCCGCTCGAGATGGCGTACGCCTACTCGACGCTCGGCAACGGAGGCGACAAGATCAGCGGGACCGAGGGCAGCGCCGGCAAGGGCAAGGGCCCGGTCGCGATCGAGAAGGTCACCGACAAGAACGGCAAGGCGGTCCCCGACAACCTCGGCGGGAGCGGCCAAGACGAGGTCACTCACGACCAGGTGGTCGACCCGGCTATCGCCAAGCAGGCGACCGACATCCTGCACACCGTCGTGGCCAGCGGCACCGGCAAGCGCGCTCAGGTCGGCAGCGACTACATCTGGGGCAAGACCGGCACCACCGACAACAACGCCGATGCCTGGTTCGTCGGCTCCAACGGCGAAATCACCTGCTCGGTCTGGGTCGGCTACCCGGATGGCGCGACGCCGATGAACACCGAGTTCGGCGGGCTGCCCGTCGATGGCGGGACGATTCCGGCCGAGATCTGGGCCGACGTCGTCGCCTCGTGGGACAGTGAGCAGGTCACGCGGCTTGCCGACAAGAAGGCAGCGAAGTCCGGCAACTCGACCACTACGACGACCACGGACTCGAGCTCCACCTACGTGCCCTCGACCACTACGCCGGCCGCGGCCGCTCCGGCGACTCCCGATACCGCGACGCCGGCAACTCCCGCAACACCCGC
Organism: uncultured Solirubrobacterales bacterium; assembly: GCA_963774395.1. Classification (GTDB taxonomy): domain Bacteria; phylum Actinomycetota; class Thermoleophilia; order Solirubrobacterales; family 70-9; genus CAXMST01. The sequence continues at coordinate 269,607 of CAVZET010000006.1, forward strand.
TCCCGCGACACCCGCGACGCCGGCTCCGGCGCCGTCCGGCGGCACGGGCGGCGCTGTCGCCACCGGCTGAGCACGACGTTCAGCGCCGCCCCGAGACCCAGGGGCTGGCGGCCTCGTGAAAGCGCCAGGGCAACTCCGGGGCTTTCGTGATTCCGATCCTGGGGCCTGCGACGATCTTGCCCGGCGGCGCCCCGGCGTGCAGCTGAGGACCGCGCTCAGAGCCGTCGAGCGCAAGCCCGTTGTGCTCGAGCCCGATGCCAAGGGCCTGGGTCAGCCGGCCGGGGCCCGAGCAGAGCTCGCGATCGCTGCGGCCGGGCCGCCGCTCGCGCATCCCGCCGTTACCTGCCACGGGCTCGAGTGCCCTGACCAGGACGGCGGCCCCGTGGCCCTCGTCTCCGGTGACCACGTTGAAGAGCTCGTGGATGCCGTAGGAGAGATACACGTAGGCGTGACCGGCGGGTCCGAACAGGGGCCGGGTTCTGGCGGTCAGGCCGGCGTAGGCGTGGCACGCGGGCTCCGATTGGTCATAGGCCTCGGTCTCGACGATCCGGCCGACCCGTCCGTCGAGCCCGAGCGTGCAGCCGAGCAGCTCGCGGGCGACGCAGACGACGTCACGCTCGAAGAAGCCGTGCCCGAGGACTGCTTCCGTCGGCTTCGCTGCGGCTCGCGTCAAGACCGGCCGTCGAGCAGCGCGGATGCAGCCTCGAGCTGGGCGTCCAGTGAAGGGGCTGAGGTGCCTCCCGCCGAGACCTTCGAATCGAGCCAGCTGCCACTCTCCAGCACCTCGTAGTACTCGTCGTCGAGCAGCTCCGAGAAGCCACCGAGCTCCTCGGCACGGATCTCCGAGAGCGGGATGTCGCGCTCGATTGCCGCCCGAACCAGACTGCCGACGACGGCGTGTGCCTCCCGGAAGGGCAGCCCACGGCGCACGAGGAGGTCGGCGATGTCCGTGGCAGCGACCATCTCGTCGGCTGCCGCGGCCGCCATTGCCTGGCGGTCGAACACGATCCCGTCGAGCATGCCGTCGAGAGCCCGCAGGCAGAGCTCGATCGTGTCGGCGGCATCGAACAGTGGCTCCTTGTCCTCCTGCAGATCCTTGCTGTAGGCGAGCGGCAGGGCATGCTGAACGCCGAGCAGCGTCGCCTGCGCCGCGACGACCCGGGGCGCCTTTGCCCGCAGCAGCTCGGCTGCGTCGGGATTCATCTTCTGAGGCATGATCGAGGAGCCTGAGGAGAACTCCTCGGCGGGCTTGCAGAAGCCGAACTCGCTCGTCGACCAGAGCACGATCTCGGCCCCGATCCGAGATAGGTGAGTGGCGCAGACTGCGGCCGCGGAGAGGTAGTCGAGCGCAAAGTCGCGGTTGGCGACGCCGTCCATGGAGTTCGGTGCGATTGCGTGAAAGCCGAGCTCGGTGGCGACGGCTTCGCGATCGAGCTCCCAGTTGAGCCCTGCCAGCGCCCCGGAGCCGAGCGGCAGGACCCCGGCTGCGCGCTTTGCGGCGCCGAACCGGTCGAGGTCACGGGCGAGCATCCAGAACCAGGCCATCAGGTGGTGGCCGAGGGATACCGGCTGGGCACGCTGCAGATGGGTATAGCCGGGCAGCCGCCAGTCGCGGTGGCGCTCCGCGAGTCCGGCGATCGTCCCCAGCACGTCGCGGATCGACGCCGTGGCGACGTCGGAGCGCTCGGCGACGAACATCGCCAGGTCGGTGGCGACCTGGTCGTTGCGGGAGCGACCGGTGTGGATCTTGCCCCCGACTCTGCCGGCGATCTCGGTCAGCCGCCGCTCGATTGCCATGTGGATGTCCTCGTCGCCGCGCTCAAACGGAAAGCTCCCGCCCTCGAGCTCGGCTTCGACCTCGTCGAGCCCGCCGAGCAACTGCTCGAGCTCCTCGTCCGTGAGCACGCCGGCCGTGCGCAGCGCACGCGCGTGAGCGCGCGACTGGCGCACGTCGTAGGGCGCCAGCCGCCGGTCGAAGCCGAGGGACGCGTTCAGCGCCCAGAAGGTCGGATCGGGCTCGGAGTCGAAGCGCGCCATCTCGAAGCCGCAGTCTAGGAGCGCCCCAGGGCCCGGCCGAGCGCTGCGACCACGCGCTCGACCTGTGCCTCGCCGAGGCCTGGGTAGAAGGGCAAGGCGACGGCGCGTCGAGAGAAGTCCTCGGCGACCGGGAACTCGCCGCCGCGGAAGCCGAACCGCTCGCGGTAGAAGCCGTGCAGGTGGATGCATGGCAGGTACGGGCGCGCATCGATCCCCTCGCGCTCGAGCGCGTCGATGACGCCATCGCGGTCGGCGTCAGCGGGCACCCGGACGACGTAGACGAACCAGCTGCGGACCGCGGCGCTGCTGTCGGCCGTCGGCAGGAGCAGCTCCTCGAGCGCGCCAGCCGCCGGATCGAGGCCTCCGAGCGCGGCCAGGCGCTCCGAGTAGCTAGCCGCGAGACGGCGGCGCTCCTCGAGGAGTGCGTCGATGCGCTCGAGCTGGGCGACCCCGATCGCCGCGGCGACGTCGCTGAGCCGGTAGTTGAAGCCGAGCCGCTCGTGGTTCATCACCTTCATTCCCGGGGCGCGGCCCTGGTTGAGCTCAGAGCGGGCGACGGCTGCGGCCTCGGGGTCGGCCGGAACGAGGACTCCACCCTCCCCCATCGTCAGCTGCTTGTTCGGGTAGAAGGCGAATGTCGCGGCGTGACCGCGGGTGCCGACCGGCCGGCCCTCGGCGTCGATCGTGCCGAGAGCCTGGGCGCAGTCCTCGACGATCCCCAGGCCGCGCTTGGCGGCAAGTTGCTCGAGCTCTGCGATCGCGGCCGCGTGGCCGAAGATGTGGATCGGCAGGATGCCGCTGATCGCGTCGTCGTCGGCAGCTGCAGCGACGGCCTGCGGGTCGACGCAGAGCGTGACGGGATCGACATCGCAGAAACGCGGCTCGGCCCCCTCGAAAAGCAGGCAGTTGGAGGAGGCGACGAAGCTCAGCGGCGAAGTCAAGACCTGATCGCCCTCGGTCCAGCCCTCGCCGCGCACCGCGAGGTGCAAGGCCGTGGTGCCGCTCGAGACCGCGATCGCATCCTCGACCTCGAGCCAGCGGGCGAACTCGTGCTCGAACCGGTCGAGCATCGGTCCAAGCGAGAGCATGCCCGAGCGTAGGACCTCGAGTACGAGTTCCTCCTCGCGCTTGCCCAGAGACGGTCGCGCGAGCGGAATCCGCTCGCCCAGGGCAGCGTCCGGAGCCTCGGGCTCAGCCACCGCCCGCGGCGCCCGCCGGCGCCCCATCCTCGGCATCTGCCGCCTGCGCTTGCGCATGCGGCTGGAACGCGTACTCGAGCGAGTCGACCAACGCCTCCCAGGAGGCCTCGATGACGTTGTCGGAGACGCCGATCGAGCCCCATGAGTCGTGGCCGTCGGAGCTGTCGAGCAGCACTCGCGTGACGGCCTCGGTGCCCTTGTCCTCGTCCAGGATGCGGACCTTGAAGTTCGTCAGCTCGATGTGGGCCAGCTCAGGGTGTTGCTCGATGATCGCGCTGCGCAGCGCACGGTCGAGCGCGTTCACCGGTCCGCGCCCCTCGGCCGTGCGCAGATAGCGGTTGCCCTTCACCCACACCTTGATCGTCGCCTCGGTCTCGACTCGCCCGTCCGCACGCTTCTCGGTCACGACGCGGAAGCTCTCGAGTGTGAACAGGGGCTCGTACAGGCCCGACTCGCGCCGGATCAGCAGCTCGAACGAGGCGTCGGCGGCCTCGTAGTGATAGCCCTCGTGCTCGCGCTCCTTGATCCGCTCGACGGCACGGCGCGCGGTCTCGTCGTCGAGCTCGATTCCAGCGACCTCGGCGCGGTTGAGGACCGACCCCTTGCCGGCCAGCTCCGAGATCAAGACCTCGCGGGCGTTGCCGACGTCGGCGGGGTCCATGTGCTCGAAGGTACGGGCATCGACGGCGATTCCTGCCGCATGCATGCCGCCCTTGTGCGCGAAGGCGTTGCGGCCGACGTAAGGCTGGTCGAGGTGCGGGGACAGGTTGCAGATCTCGTCGACGAGGTGCGCGGTGTCGGTCAGCGTGCGCAGGCGCTCGCGGCCAACCACTTCCAGGCCGAGCTTGAGCTCGAGCGCAGGGAGGATCGAGACCAGGTTCGCGTTGCCGGTCCGCTCGCCATAGCCATTGATCGTGCCTTGGACGAGCGTCGCGCCGGCCCGCACCGCCTCGATCGAGTTGGCGACGCCGCACTCGGCGTCGTTGTGCGTGTGGATGCCGATCGTCGGCGCCTCTGCCCCGCCGCCGAACTCGGCGACGATCGCCGCGGTCGCCTCGGCGATCTCGTGCGGCAGGCTCGAGCCGTTCGTGTCGCAGAGGCTCAGGTTCTCGGCCCCAGCCGCGGTCGCGGCGCGGAGGCACTCGCGCGCGTAGCCGGCATCGTCGCGCCAGCCGTCGAAGAAGTGCTCGGCGTCGTAGACCACGCGCTTGCCCTGGTCCCGCAGCCAGCCGACGGAGTCGGCGATCATCGCCAGATTCTCCTCGCGGCTGACGCGCGTGACTTTCTCCAGGTGCAGACCCCAGGTCTTGCCGACCAGGGTGATCATGGGGGCGAAGCAACCGGCGAGCGTGCGCAGGCCTGGGTCGTCCTCGGGCGCGGTCTCGCGCCGCCGGGTCATGCCGAAGGCAGCGACGGTCGCGGTCTTCAGGGGCACCTCGGCAAGGCGCTCGAAGAGCTCGAGCTCCTTCGGGTTGGAGTCCGGGAAACCGGCTTCGATGAAGTGCACGCCGAGGCTGTCGAGAGCCACGACCACGCGTACCTTCTCGGCCGCGGACAGGGACATGCCCTGCCCCTGCATGCCATCGCGGAGGGTCGTGTCGTAGAGATGAACGCTGCTCGTCACGGGATGATCCTTGCTGAGTGTGGGTGATGCAGCGACCGGGCGAGAGCTCCGGGATGCTGCGTGCACGCGCGATCGCGTGCGGGCGGGCGGCGCCGCTGCCGCCCGGAGACCTCGCTCAGGCGGAAGCGGTGCCGGTAATTCGGCGCGGAATCCCGATGTGGATGCGCGGCTGCATCAGCTGCTCACCTTACTCGCTTCGCTGACCACGTCCAGCCACTCGCGGTACTCCGCGGCGCGGCCGTGGAGGGCATCCTCGAACTTGGCCTGGACGACCTTCGTGATCTCGCCTGGGGCCGGGATCTCGTGATGGTCGATCTCGCGCACGGGTACGAGCTCTGCGGCCGTGCCGGTCAAGAAGACTTCCTCGGCGATATACAGCTCCGAGCGTGCGATATCGCGCTCGATCACCGTGTAGCCGAGGTCGCGGGCGATCTGGATCACCGACTTGCGGTTGACCCCATCGAGGATCGAAGCCGTATGCGGCGGCGTGCAGATGACGCCGTCACGGACGACGAAGATGTTCTCGCCCGAGCCCTCGCAGACCATGCCTCGGTAATCGAGCAGGATCGCCTCCTCGTAGCCGGCGTGCGCCGACTCGGTCTTGGCGAGGATCGAATTCAGGTACTGGCCCGAGGCCTTGGCGTGCGGAATCAGGCTGTCGGGCGAGATCCGGCGCCAGGAAGAGACCTTGGCGCGGACGCCCTTGCGCTTGCCCTCGTCGCCGAGGTATGCCCCCCAGGGCCAGGCGGCCACCATCACGTGCACGGGAGCGCTCTTCGCGTACAGGCCCATCTCACCGTAGCCACGCCAGACCAGCGGCCGCAGGTAGCAGGAGTCAAAGCCGTTGCGCCGGATCAGCTCGTTCGACGCCTCGCGGATGTCCTCGATCGAGTACTGCATGTCGAGGTGGTACATGTCGGCCGAGCGCTTCAGCCGCTGCAGATGCTCCGTGTGGCGGAAGACCGCGGTCCCGATCTCCGTGTCGTAGGCGCGGACGCCCTCGAAGACGGCCGTCCCGTAGTGGAGCGCGTGGGTGAGTACGTGGACGCGGGCATCGTCCCATGCGACGAATTCGCCATCCATCCAGATGCACTCGGCCTCTTCCACTTGCTCGCTCCTTTCCACGGACGCGGGGCAGCTTTCCCCGCAACATGACCGAGGAAGTATTACCGGACGGTCAAGCGGGCGCCACGCCATCAGGGGAAAGATCCTTCGTGCGTGCGCTGGATTCCACTAGGGTGGTCGCCCGAAGGCCGCAAGCAGTCCCGCCCGGCCACAACCTTCCCTAGGGAGAGTCATGCGCAAACAGACCCTGCTGTTCATGCTCGTAGCCGTCTTTGGTCTCGGACTGATCGCCGCCGGTTGCGGTAGCAGCAACAGCTCAACGTCCTCGACGGCGGCGACGAGCGCGACGACCGATACGACGGCTTCGTCGACCGACACAACATCGACCGATACGTCATCGACGACTTCGACCTCGAGCTCGGGCGGCACCACGCCTGATGACGTCTACAACGCCTGCATCGACGTCGTCAAGGGCACCGCGGCCGAGGCCGCCGGCACGACGGCGTGTCAGCAAGCCAAGGACGCGTTCCAGCAGTGTGAGGATCAGGCCGGCTCGCTGTCCGGCGATCAGGGGGCGCAGGCCGAGCAGATCTGCCAGGACGCCGCCGACAAGGCGATCTCCACGCTCAAGGCCGCCGGCTGATCGCATACGCGATCGCCGACCCCGCGAGCTAGGGGCAGATTCGGAAGGGCCGGGGTGCGAAGCACTCCGGCCCTTTCTCTGCTTGCCGTCAGCGTCAGAGCTCGGCGATAACGGCGGCGGTCATCTCCGCGGTGCCGACGCTGCGCTCGCCCTCGACCGCGAGATCGGCCGTGCGCAGGCCACGCCCGAGCGCCGCCTCGACGGCGGCGTCGACGCGGTCGGCGTCCGCTGCCCGGCCGAGACCATGGCGAAGCAGCAGGGCAACCGAGAGGAACGTGGCGAGCGGGTTGGCGACGCCCGTGCCGGCGATGTCGGGGGCCGACCCGTGCACCGGTTCGAACAGGCCGGGCCCGCCGTCGCCGAGGCTCGCGGACGGGAGCATGCCGAGCGAGCCGGTGAGCATCGCGGCCTCGTCGCTGAGGATGTCCCCGAAGAGGTTCTCGGTGACGACGACGTCGAAGCGGGCAGGCGCCGAGACGAGCTGCATCGCGGCGTTGTCGACGAGCAGGTGATCGAGCTCGACATCGTCGAACTCGCGGGCGACGCCGACGATCACCTCGCGCCATAGGCGCGAGGTCTCGAGGACGTTGGCCTTGTCGACGGAGGTGACGCGCGGCGCGGCACCGTCCTTGCCGCCGCGGCGCCGGGCGGCTTCGAAGGCCGTGCGGCCGATGCGCTCGATCTCGGCGACCGTGTAGCGGCACTCGTCGCTGGCGAAGTCGTCGCCCCTCTGCTTCTCGCCGAAGTAGATGCCGCCGGTGAGCTCACGGACGACGAGCAGGTCGGTCCCCGCGATCAGCTCCGAGCGCAGCGGCGAGGCGTCGATCAGCGCCGGGATGGGCCGCACGGGACGCAGGTTCGCGTACAGCCCGAGGCCCTTGCGGAGGCCGAGCAGGCCCTGTTCGGGCCGCGGGGCATCGGGGTCGGTCGTATCCCACTTGGGCCCGCCGACGGCGCCGAGCAGCACGGCGTTCGAGCTCCGGCATGCGTCGAGCACCTCGTCGGTGAGCGCCGTGCCGTGCTCGTCGATCGAGCAGCCGCCCATCAGATGCTCGGTGAATTCGCAGCCGCCGAGGACGTCGAGCAGCTCGCGGGCCGCGGCAACGATCTCGGGGCCGATCCCGTCGCCCGGAAGCAGGACTACGCGGGCGCTTGGCTTCGGGTCGCTCATGCGGCGCGCCAGTCTAGATGCCGGGCCGCCATGCGCGGATGTTGAGCCGGACGTAGTCGAGCACCGGCTCGCCGCCGTCGCGCGCGGACCACTCGGCGAAGACGTCGTCCACGAACGGCTCGCGGAGCTCTCCGGGCAGCGCATCGACATGCGGGCCCAGGCAGACGGTGCGGATGAACTCGCGAGGCTCCTCCGGCTGGGTGTCACGCGGCTGCAGCCAACACTCCACCCGCTCGAAGCCGAGCCGCTCGAGCCGCGCTGCCGTTGCCTCGGCCGAGGCGAAGTAGCGACTCTCCGGCAGCGCGCCGACGTGCTCGGCGTACGGCTTGCGCTCGGCAACCTCATAGGCGATCGAATAGAAGCGCGCGACGTTGCCCTCTCCCCCGCATTGGGCTCGCACGCGGCCGCCGGGCCGAAGCCACTCGAGCGCGTTCGCGAAGAGCGCGTCGTGGTCGAGGATCCAGTGGAACGTTGCCGTCGAGACGAGCGCATCGACGGGGCCGCCGAGCCCTTCGACGTCGAGCTCGAGCAGGTCGGAGTGGATCACCTTCACCTCGGGGCCGAGCCGCTTGCGCGCCTCCTCCACCATCGCAGCCGAGCCGTCGACGCAGATCAGCCGCCCGCCGGCCCCTGGGTTGAGACGGCCGAGGACGAGCTCGGAGACCCGCCCGGAGCCGCAGCCCGCATCGAGCACGGTCTCGGTGCCGTCGAGCTCGAGGTCGTCGATGACCTCGTTGCCCCAGGCGAACTGAGGCCCGCTGACGCGGTCGTAGGTGCCGGCGTCCCACTCACGCGAGCCGCGCGGAGCCATCTAGTGGACGCCCCGCTAGCCCAGCGCGGTGGTCGCCGTCGCCGGCGCCTCGCGCTCGCTCTCGTAGGCGGTGATCGCCGCCTCGTTGCCGAGCGTGATGTCGATCTCGTCGTGACCGTTGAGCAGGCGCACCCGGATCTCGTCCTCGAGGTCGAACGGGACGACGCCGTCCTTGTAGGTGACGGTGCACTCGTCGACGTCGATCCGCGCCTCGCCGGCGGCGGCAATGCCGCGGCAGTGCTCGGCATCGAGCGCGACCGGCAGCAGCCCGTTCTTCGTGCAGTTCGAATAGAAGATGTCGGCGAAGGACGGGGCGATGATCGCCTCGAAGCCGAAGTCCTGCAGGGCCCAGGGCGCGTGCTCGCGCGAGGAACCGCAGCCGAAGTTGGCCCCGGCGACGAGGATCGGATTCGGGTCGAGCTCGATCTCGCCGTCGCGGATCCAGTCGTAGAAGAGGAACTCGCCGAACCCGGTCCGTTCGATCCGCTTCAGGAACTGCTTCGGGATGATCTGGTCGGTGTCGACGTCGTGGCGGTCGAGGACCGAGACTCGTCCTTCGATGATGTCCAGTGGCTCCATGGTGCTTCTCCTTCCAGAACGGGGCGTTGCCCTCAGCTCCAGTCGCGGATGTCGACGAAATGACCCTCGATTGCGGCCGCCGCCGCCATGTGCGGGCTGACGAGGTGCGTGCGACCGCCCTTGCCCTGGCGCCCCTCGAAGTTCCGGTTCGAGGTCGAAGCGCAGCGCTCGCCCTCGATCAGGATGTCCGGGTTCATGCCGAGGCACATCGAGCAGCCCGAGGCGCGCCATTCGAAGCCGGCCTTGCGGAAGACCTCGTGCAGGCCCTCCTCCTCGGCCTGGGCGCGGACCTGCTCGGAGCCCGGTACGACCATCGCCCGCACGGTGTCGGCGACCTTCCGGCCCTTGATCACGCCCGCTGCGAGGCGCAGGTCCTCGATCCGGGAGTTGGTGCAAGAGCCGATGAAGACCCGGTCGAGCTGGATCTCGGTCATCGGGGTCCCGGCGTCGAGTGCCATGTAGGTCAGCGCGCGCTCGGCTGACTCGCGGCCGGCCGGCGAGTCCATCTGGGCCGGATCGGGCACGGCCGCCGCGACCTCGGTGACCATCCCGGGCGTCGTGCCCCAGGTGACCATCGGTGAGATTGCCGAGGCGTCGATCTCGATCTCGGCGTCGAAGCTCGCGCCCTCGTCGGTCGGTAGCTCGCGCCAGCGAGCGACGGCTGCCTCGAAGTCCTGCGGCGCCCCCGGTCTGCCCCTGACCCACTCGAAGGTGGTCTCGTCGGGAGCGATCATGCCGGCCCGGCCGCCACCCTCGATCGTCATGTTGCACACCGTCATCCGGCCCTCCATCGAGAGCTTGCGGATCGGCTCGCCGGCGTACTCGACCGCATAGCCGGTCATGCCCCCCGTACCGAGCCGGCCGATCGTGGCCAGGATCAGGTCCTTGGCGGAGACGTTCGGGGCGAGCTCGCCCGTGTAGTTGATCCGCATCGTCTTCGGCCGCTTCTGGATCAGCGTCTGGGTGGCGAGCACGTGCTCGACCTCGGAGGTGCCGATCCCGAACGCGAGCGCCCCGAAGGCGCCGTGCGTTGAGGTGTGCGAGTCGCCGCAGACGATCGTCATGCCGGGCTGCGTGGCGCCCAGCTCCGGGCCGATCACATGCACGATCCCGCGGCGGTCCGAGCCCAGCGAGTACAGCGGCACTCCGAACTCCTCGCAGTTGGCCTCGAGCTTCTCGACCTGCTTGCGGGAGAGCTCGTCCGCGATCATCCGGGCCACCGGCGTGTCGTCGGTCGGGACGTTGTGGTCGGCGGTCGCCAGGGTGCGATCCGGCCGGCGCACCTTGCGGTCCGCGAGGCGGAGCCCGTCGAAGGCCTGCGGAGAGGTGACCTCATGAACGAGGTGCAGGTCGATGAAGATCAGGCCCTCGGCGACCTCGTGGGCCTTCCAGATCTTGTCGAACATCGTTTCCGGTGCGCTCATCGGCTTGCTCCTGTCTCGCTACTCGTTCTTGGGTCGGTTCAGTCTGTTGTCCGGTCAGCTCCGGCGCAGCCCGGCGGCGACAACCGCGAGCATCCGCGCCGGGACCGCAGCCGGGTTGTGCAGGTTGTGGGGAAGGTCGGCGTCGAAGGTCGCGGTGTCGCCGGAACGCAGGCGGTGCGGCTCGCCCTCGATGACGAGCTCGACCTCGCCCTCGAGAACGACGACGGTCTCGCGGCTGCCCGGTTCGTGCATCGGCGGGTCGTCCTCCCCGCCCGTCGAGGCGCCGGGATCGAGGGCATGCAGAGAGACGTCGGCACGCTGGCCCGGCAGCGGCGGCGTCAGCTCCTCGACCGAATGCCCGGCGCGGCGGCGGCGGCGACCGCTCCCCGGCGCGGACGATTGCCACGTGACCACCGCCCTCGTCGAGGCGCAGCAACTGGGAGAGGGTGAGCTCGAGCCCGTCGGCGATTCGTGCAGCGACCGTCAGCGTCGGCGAGCTTTCGCCGCGCTCGACCTGAGACAGCGTCGCCGCGGAGACGCCGGCCCGCTCGGCCAACTCGCGCAGTGAGAGGTCCATGGCCTCGCGCAGGGCGCGGACGCGGGTACCGATCGCGGCGGGCTCGACCGAGGCTGCTTCAGCCGGGGGCGAGGCGATGGTCGAGGGGTTTCGCGGGGGTGTCATCGTTGTACGGGCGCCGCTGCCGAGTCGTTGGGCGGCGCGTACGGTATCACAGACAAATGTTCAGCATCCAATTCATCCGCCGGCTTGTCCTGGCCGCCTCTGCGCTGCTGGTTGCCGGCGGCGCGACCGCCGGCGCGGCGGCGTACGTTCTCAACGACGTGCCCAGCGTCCGCGGCAATCTCCCGACCGCGTGGCAGCGCGGAATGAACCTGACGGCGTTCCTGCCGGATGCATACACGGGGCCAGAGGCGGAGCGAGCGATGCTGACGGCTCGCTCGACCGGCACCGACCGCGTCGCCCTCGCCCCCACCTGGTACATGAGTGACCCGAGCTCGAACGCCGTCTTCTCTGATCCGGTCAAGACGCCAACCGACGCGAGCCTCGAGGCGGCAAGCCAGCGGGCCCGCTCGCTCGGGCTCGACGTCGTGCTCAAGCCCCACGTCGACGTTCAGGACGGGACCTTCCGCGGCGAGATCAACCCCTCCGACCCGAGCGCGTGGTTTGCCTCCTACGACCAGATGCTGCTCCACTACGCCGAGGTTGCCCAGCGGATCGACGCCGACGTGCTCGTAATCGGCACCGAGCTGACGACGATGACGCCGTATGAGGCGGACTGGCGCTCGCTGATCGACCAGATCCGCTCCGTCTACGACGGCAAGCTCACGTTCGCGGCCAACTGGGTCGACGGGGCCGAGGGCGTCAACTTCTGGGACGCACTCGACTTCATCGGGATCGATGCGTACATGCCTCTGCAGACCACGTCCGCAGATCCGAGCGTCGCCCAGCTCGTCGACGCCTGGGGTCCGTACCGGGCTCGCATGGACACGCTGCAACGCAAGTGGCACCGGCCGATTGTCTTCACCGAGCTCGGCTACCAGAGCCGTCAGGGGACGGCAGCCCGCCAGGGCCAGGACACGGCGCCGGTCAGCACCTCAGCCCAGCAGACCGCCTACGAGGCCGCCTTCACCGCGCTCCACGATCAACCCTGGTTCAAGGGGATCTGGTGGTGGGACTGGTCGGCCGAGGGCATCTCCGAACCGGGTGGCTGGAGCGCGGAGGGCAAGCCCGCCGAGGACACCCTCTACGACTGGCAGGGCGCTCCGGAGCAGCGGCGCGAGGTACGCGAGGCGGGCGCCGAGCGCCGAGGCGCTTAGGTCGAGCGCCGGCTCGGCGACTGACCCGGCTCAGCGCGACTGTTTCGTCGGGCGGATGAGGATCTCGTTGACGCTGACGTGGGCGGGCCGGGTGACGGCCCAGCTGATCGCATCGGCGATGTCCTCGGCCTGCAGCGGGTCGATCTGCTCGCGCATTTTCGCCATCTGCTCGAGCACGACCGGGTGTGTGTTGTGGCCCTGCAGCTCAGTCTCGACGTAGCCCGGCTCGATGATCGTCACGCGGACGTTTGCGTGCAGGGCCTCCTGGCGCAGCGCCTCCGAGAAGCCGACCACCCCGAACTTCGTGAAGTTGTAGACGCCGCTGCCGAGGTTGGCCGACCGTCCCGCGACCGAGGAGACGTTGACGATGTGGCCGCTGCCGGCGGTGCCCATGATCGGCAGCGCCGCGTGCGTGCAGTAGAGCAGCCCAAGGCCGTTGACCTCGAGCATCCGCCGCCATTCCTCCGTGTCGGCCCCGGCGATCGGGCCGAGCAGCATGACGCCGGCATTGTTGATCAGGATGTCGAGCCCACCGAGTTCTTCCTCCGTCCCCTGGATGAAGGCACGCGCCTGCTCTTCCTCGGTGACGTCGGTCGCCTTCGTCCAGGCGCGAGCGCCCTCGGCTGTGATGCGCTCGGCCAGCGCGTCGATGCGGTCCGTGCGGCGTGCCGCAAGCGCGACTGCGCAGCCCTCGGCAGCCAGCGCGAGCGCCGTAGCCTCGCCGATTCCCGACGAGGCGCCCGTGATCGCGGCGACCCTTCCGTCCAGCGCACCCATGGGCTCAGGCTATACCCGGCGCCCGGCGCGCCGCCGCCGGCCGCTTGGCACCCGATTGGCGGCGCCGGTTGTGGCAGGGGCCTGGGGGCATCGGCGCCGTGGCGTGCTCTGCCGTGGCCGCCTCCGCCTCGCGAACCGCCGCGCCGTCGAGCGCGTTCGAGAGCGCCCGCACGTAGGCGCGGGCGGCCGCCTCGATCGTGTCCGTGGAGACGCCCTGTCCGTTGGCCAGGCGCCCGTGAGCCCGCAGCTGGACCGTGACCTCGCCGAGCGCGTCCTCGCCGGCGGTCACGGCTGCGACCTCGAACGAGCGCAGATCGCACTCGGTGCCGACCGCCGCTTGGATCGCGCCGAAGACGGAGTCGAAGGGGCCGTCGCCGGAGTACTCCCCGGTGACCTCCTCCCCGCTCGGCATCGTCACGCCGGCGCGCGCGACGGGCGCCCGGCGACTGCCCGACTCGACCTCGAACCAGGCGAGCTCGTACTTCTGGCTCGCCTCGCGCATCTCGTCGGAGACGATCGCCTCGAGGTCGAGCGCGGTCACCTGCTTCTTCTTGTCGGCGATCTCCTTGAACCGCTGGAATGCCTGGTTGAGGGCGTTGCCCTCGACCTGGAAGCCGAGCTGGGTGAGCGCGTCGTGCAGGGCGTGGCGACCGGAGTGCTTGCCGAGCACGATCGAGTTCGACTCGAGGCCGACGTCGCGAGCATCCATGATCTCGTAGGTCGTGCGCTCCTTGAGCACGCCGTCCTGGTGGATTCCGGACTCGTGCGCGAACGCGTTGCGACCGATGATCGCCTTGTTCGGCTGTACCACGTAGCCGGTGAAGCGGCTGACCATGCGCGACGTCCGGGCGAGCTCGCGCGTGTTGACGCCCGTGTCGAAGCCGTGATCGGCCCGGCGCGTCCGCAGCAGCATCACGATCTCCTCGAGCGAGCAGTTGCCGGCCCGCTCGCCGAGCCCGTTGATCGCGCACTCCACCTGCCGAGCACCGGCGAGTACGCCGGCGTACGAGTTGGCGACGGCGAGGCCGAGATCGTCGTGACAGTGGACCGACATGCGTACTCCGCGCAGCTCCGGCGCCATCTCGTAGAGGCGCTCGAAGTAGCGGGTGTACTCCTCCGGCGTCGTGTAGCCGACGGTGTCGGGGATGTTGACCACGGTCGCACCCTCGGCGACGGCGATCGCGCAGACCTCGGCCGTGAACTCGACATCGGCCCGGGTCGCGTCCATCGGCGAGAACTCGACGTCCTCGCAGAACGACCGCGCATGCGCTACCGCCGCCCTCGCCTGGCCCTTGACGTCCTCGCGGTCCGTCTGGAGCTGATGGCGGATGTGGATGTCGGAGGTCGAGATGAACGTGTGGATGCGGGGACGCTCGGCGTCCTTGACCGCGTTCCACGCCGCCTCGATGTCGGCAGTGTGCGTACGGGCGAGCCCGGCGATCACCGGGCCCTGGACGGTCCGGGCGATCTCGGAGACCGCCTCGAAGTCGCCCGGGGAGGTGATCGGGAACCCGGCCTCGATGACGTCGACGCCGAGGCGGGCGAGCTGCATCGCGATCTCGACCTTCTCGGCCGTGTTGAGGGCGATGCCGGGCGACTGCTCGCCGTCACGAAGCGTCGTGTCGAAGATCTCGACGCGCTCCGTCTCGATGGTCTCGGGACCGTCTACCGCCCCGTCAGTGTGGTGGTCCTCAGCGCTCATGGGCTGGGCCTCCTTCTCCTTCTGCGTGTGAGTTTCCTTCTGTCGTTGCGGCTATCGCGCCGCCCAGCGCTAATCCCCCCGAGGGGGGAGCAGAAGCAGAAGGGGAAGCAGGCGCTCGCTGGAGCTCACGATTTGCAGAGTAGCGAACCACGGAGCGGGGATCAGCCGGGGGCCGGCCCCGGGGTCGCGGCCTGCGGCTCGGTGACGGCACCGCCGGCCCGGTGCAGACGGCTGTCGATTGCCTCGAGCGGGCCCCGGCGGCCGGTGAAGCGCTTGCGCGCCCGCGCCATCTTCTCCTCGTCGTAGCGGTGACGAGCCCAGAACGACGTCGGCCGTCCCAGCCGGATTGCGCCGATGATCGCGACCGGGCTGATCAGCAGGCCGATCAGCGCAACGGCGTACTTGGCCTTGCTGACGCATACAGCCGCGGCCGCGACCGTCACGATCCAGCCGACCCCGACGACGTTGAGGATGAAGTGCTCGACGTCGGTCCCGGCCTCGACCCAGCCCCGCAGGCCGACGAGCAGCAGGCCCGTGACCGAGGCGACGATGATCACCGCGTCGATCGAGGCCCGGCCCTCCTTCTCCCAGTAGACGTCGCGCAGGTTGAGCCAGAGCGCGAACTCGTCGAGCGTCAGGCCCGTGCCGAGGCCGAAGACGATCGCGTCGATCTGCAGCCAGGGCGAGCCGAGGTCCTGGGTGACGCCGAGCCAGCCGAAGATGAGGAGCAGGCAGATGCCCCAGACCAAGTGGTGGATGTGGGTGCCGCCGACCTGACGTTGCCGGGCCACCAGCTGACCTGGGCGCGGATCAGGTGGGCGCTCGTGCGGATGAAGCCGAACGTGATCAGGAACGCGGCGAAGAAGAGGAACTCGGCCTCGCGGCCGGTGGCGACGATGTTCTCGTCCCAGAAGGAGCCGACGCTGCCGGTGAGCAGGATCGGCGCCGCAGCGCTCACGGCGTCAGGACGACCTTGCCGACGTTGCGGCGCTCATGGATGAAGCGGTGCGCGTCGGCGGCGCGCTCGAACGGGAACGCCTCCGCGACGACGGGCGCCAGCGAGCCGTCGGCGAGGCCGGCCGCGAGCGGCTCGATCGCCCGCTGCAGATCGCCCTCGGTCTTCCACCAGCTCAGCATGTTGAGCCCGAAGACGCCCTTGTTCTCGTTCATCATCGCCATGCTCTTCCACCACGGCATCGTCGCGGTGGTCATCGACGCGAGGCTGCGGATCGCCTTCGGCACGTTGCGCTTCTCCCCCGTCTGCACCTCGCTGAGCCCGAAGCAGACGAGCCGGCCGCCGGGCCGCAGCAGCCGGTAGTCCTTGCGGAAGCTCGAGGGCCCGATCGCGTCGAAGGCGAGGTCGATCCCCTCTCCTCCGGTGAGCTCGCGGACGACGCTCTCGAAGTCGTCGTTGCGGTAGTCGATCGGGTGCTGAACGCCCTGTGCGCGGATCGCCTCGTGCTTGGTGGCGGAGGCGGTGCCGAAGATCTCGGCGCCGATCGAGCGGGCGATCTGGGTAGCGGCGATCCCGACGCCGCCTGCCGCGGCGTGGATCAGCACCCTGTCGCCCTTGCGCAGGCCGCCCATGATCACGAGCCCGGCCCAGGCGGTCGCGTAGTTGACGGGGACCGCGGCGCCCTGCTCGAAGCTCAGCGAGTCCGGAAGCGGCAGCACGTCCGCCGGCCGCGCCGTGACCAGCTCGGCGTAACCGTCGAACTGGGTGCCGGCGAGCACTCGGTCGCCGACCGCGAGGCCCTCGACCCCGGAGCCGACCGACTCGATCTCGCCCGCGACCTCGTAACCGACGACGCAGGGCGGCGGCGGCGCGTCCGGGTACATGCCGGTGCGCGCCATCAAGTCGGCGAAGTTGATTCCGGCTGCACGGACGGCAATCCGCACCTCCCCGGGCCCGGCCACGGGATCGGGGCGCTGCTCGACCGCGAGCACCTCCGGCGGCCCGTGGCGCGTGATCACGACTGCGCGCATCGCTCGCAGCCTAGCCCCCTACGGATGACGCGCGCGGATCAGACCTCGACGGCGCGCCCGGCGGCGAAGTCCTCGGCGCCCGCGATCGACTCGATCACGTCGTCCGCAACCGGCGCATCGGTGGTCAGCGCCATGACGGCCTCAGCGCCGTCAGCTTCGGCGCCGACGGCGGCGGAGACGATGTTGACGCCATGCTCGCCGAAGGCCGTGCCGACGCGGCCGATCATGCCCGGCTGATCGCTGTAGCGGAACAGCGCCAGGTGCTCGGCGAACGGCAGGTAGAAGCTCTGGCCCCAGGCGCCGACCAGGTAGGGATCGTTGCGGGGGCCGACGCCGGTTCCGGCGACCTCGACCGCTCCCCACGAGCCTTCGACGCGGACCGTAATCAGCTCGGTGAAGTCCTCGGACGTGCCGGTCGTCGTCTCGGTCACCTCGATCCCGCGATCCTCCGCGAGGCTCGGCGCGTTGACGAGCGTCACCGGCTCCTCCGTGTGGCCGCCGAGCAGCCCGACGAGCGTCGCCAGGCCGAGGAGCCGCGTCTCCTGCTCGGCGATCCGGCCGCGGACCTCGACCTCGACGCGTTCGACCGACCCGTCGGCGAGCCCCTGGGCGAGGCGGCCGAGCTTCTCGCAGAGCGGCACGAAGGGCGCCAGGGCCTCCATCGCAACAGGGCTGACGGCGGGGATGTTGACCGCGTTCGTGACGACGCCGCCGGTCAGCGCGGCGACGATCTGCTCGGCGGTGACGACGCCGGCGCGATCCTGCGCCTCCGCGGTGGAGGCGCCGAGGTGCGGCGTGACGACGACGTCATCGCGGGCGAAGAGCGGATGCTCGGTGGTCGGCTCCTCGGGGAAGACGTCGAGGGCGACGCCGGCGAGCTTGCCGGACTCGAGCCCACGCTCGACTGCAGCAAGGTCGACGAGCGGCCCGCGCGCGCAGTTGACGATCCGCACGCCATCCTTCATCTGGGCGATCGCCTCGTCGTCGATCCAGTTCGTCGTCTCCGGGGTCTTCGGCAGGTGGATCGTGATCAGGTCGGCACGCTCGTAGAGCTCCTCGCTGGTCTCCGCCCCCTCGACGCCGAGCTCGCGGAAACGCTCGGCGGAGACGAACTTGTCGAAGGCGACGACGTTCATCTCGAAGGCGAGGGCGCGGCGGGCGACGAGCTGGCCGATGCGGCCGAAGCCGAGGACGCCGAGCGTCTTGCCGTAGAGCTCGTTGCCGCCGTAGCGCGAGCGGGCCCACTCGCCGTTCTTGAGCGCGGCGTCGGCCTGCGGGACGTTGCGGAACAGGGCCAGCGCCAGGGCGAGCGTGTGCTCGGCAGCGGCGACGGAGTTCGACTCGGGAGCGTTGGCGACGATGATGCCCCGCTTGCTCGCGGCGGGCATGTCGACGTTGTCGACGCCGGTACCGGCACGGCCGATCGCGCGCAGTTTCGTGCCCTTGCTGATCAGCTCCGGCGTCATCGTCGTCGCCGAGCGGATGATGATCGCCTCGAACTCGCCGATTCGCTCCTCGAGCTCCCCGTTCTTCCAGTCGACGCCGAGCTCGACGTCGAAGTGCTCGCGCAGCAACTCGACGCCCGCCTCCGCGATCTTCTCCTTGACGAGGACCTTCACGCGCGCACCTCCGGGGCGTTCTCGAGGACCCAGTCGATCGAGGCGGTGAGCGCCTCGACGTCGGCCGGGTCGACGGCAGGGAACATTCCGATCCGCAACTGGTTGCGGCCGAGCTTGCGGTAGGGCTCGGTATCGAGGATCCCGTTGGCGCGCAGCACCTTGGCCAGGGCCGCTGCGTCGACGCCCTCGTCGAAGTCGATCGTGCCGACGACGAGCGAGCGCTTCGCCGGGTCGGCGACGAACGGGGAGGCGACGTCGGAGGCCTCCGCCCACGAGTAGAGGTGTCCGGAGGAGCGGCCGCAGCGCTCCGCCGACCAGTCGAGCCCGCCGTTGCCGAGCATCCACTCGATCTGATCGACGGTGAGCAGCAGGGTCGCGACCGCGGGCGTGTTGTAGGTCTGGTCCTTGCGCGAGTTCTCGAGGGCGGTCGCGAGCGAGAGCGAAGGCGGGCTGCCAGCGGCCGCCTTCGGTGGCGCCGTCGAGCTCGCCGATGCGCTCGGCCGCGGCCGGGCTGATCAGCGCCAGCCAGAGGCCGCCGTCGGAGCCGAAGACCTTCTGCGGGGCGAAGTAGTAGGCGTCGGTCGCGGCGGGGTCGAAGGGCAGCGCGCCGGCGCCCGAGGTCGCGTCGATCAGGACGAGCGCGTCGCCGGCGCCTTCGGGGCGCTCGACCTGTGCCATGACGCCGGTCGACGTCTCGTTGTGGGCCCAGGCGAGCACGTCGGCGCCGGGGTCCGCGGTCGGCGCGGGTGCGTCGCCGGGCTCGGCCTCGATGACGATCGGATCGGCGAGGAACGGCGCCGCAGGCGGCCGCCTTCGCGAACTTCGAGCGAGAACTCGCCGAACGTCAGGTGCAGCGAGCGCTCGCGGATCAGGCCCGCAGCGGCGGCGTCCCAGAACGCGGTGGCGCCGCCGTTGCCGAGGATCACCTCGTAGCCCTCGGGCGCGTCGAAGAGATCGAGCAGCCCGCTGCGGATCCGGGCGACGAGGTCCTTGACGGCTGCCTGGCGGTGCGAGGTGCCCATCACGTCGGAGCGCTCGGCCAGCGCCGCGAGCGCCTCGGGCCTGACCCTGGAGGGCCCGCAGCCGAAGCGGCCGTCGGCGGGGAGCAGGTCGGAGGGGATGCGAACGGTGGGGGCTGTTCCGGTCTCTGCGGGCATGAGGGCTCAGCAGATTACGAAACTCGCGCGTCGGCCCTCGCCGGGCCTCCTTTGAACGCTCGGATTCGGCGCTCAGAGCGCGATCACGAGTCCGCCCGAACCGGCGATAAGCTTCCGCACGTCCCAACGTACCAGCCCGGAGGGGGTTCGTATTTCTATGTATCCAGTTGCCTTTTCGGCGGTCTACGACGGCGAGGGTCGCAACCGCCTCACCGTCTTCTTCCGTCTGATCCTCGTGATCCCGTGGCTCATCGCGCTGATGTTCTGGGGTATCGCGGCAGGCATCGCGGTGATCATCGCCTGGTTCGCGCTGCTGTTCACGGCGCGCTACCCGGAGGGCCTCTACAACTTCGTCGCCGGGTACGTGCGCTTCAGCAACCGGGTGAACGGGTTCACCTATCTGCTGACCGACGAGTGGCCGCCGTTCGACGGCGATGAGGACTACGACTACCCCGTCCGGCTGATGATCCCGGAGCCGAAGGAGAGCTACAGCCGGGTCAAGGTGTTCTTCCGGATCATCCTGTTGATCCCGGTCTACATCCTCTCCTACGTGATGAACATCATCATCGAGATCGTCGGCTTCATCGCCTGGATCGTGATGATCTTCACCGCGAAGCTGCCGGAGGGCCTGTACAAGCCGCTCCGCGCGGCCTCGGCGTATGTCGCCAAGGCGGGTTGCTACGGACTGCTGCTGACCGAGGACTTCCCGCCCGTTCTGGGTCGACGAGTACGAGGAGGCCCCGCGCTTCGACGGTGGCGCCGAGCCCCCCGCAGCGGTGCGCCGCCCCCGCCTCCGCCGCCGGCTGCGCCGGCGAGCTGAGCGCCTTCCGCGCAGGCACCACAGAGCGCATGCCCGAAGAAATCATCGAGGGACCCGGCTTCGCGGTCGGGTCCCTCGACGCGATGGGCGACGGCTTCGGCTTTCGCAAGGTCCGCCATGCCCTTGGGGTGACCGCGTTCGGCGTCAACGCGATCGTGCTGCCGCCACGGTACGGCACGAATACGCATTTCCACGACGAGCAGGAGGAGCTCTACATCTGCCTCGACGGTGAGATCGAGATGAGCTTCGGCGAAGCCGGCGCCTTCACGCTCGCCCCGGGCGCGATGGCCCGCGTCGATGCGGCGACGCCGCGCCGCGTCCTCAACCGCGGCGAGGTGCCTGCGACCTACCTCTGCGTCGGCGGTAAGGGCGGCTACGTGGGTCGCGACGGCCGCTCCGTCGAGGGCGCCCCCGAGCCCGGGCCGATCGAGGACTAAGCCTCTAAGAGGCCGTCCGGGCGGTCTAGGGGGCGCGGGCGACCGCCCGGTCCAGGAAGCGCTCGAAGCTCGGCGCGAACCCGGGCGCAGCCGGAACGAAGTGACCCGCGCCGGGCGCCCGTAGCCGCTCCCCGTCGAGCGCCGAGGCGAGTGCGTCGCAGATCCGCTCGAGCGCGGGCAGGTGGTCGCCCGAGGCGACGAGGACCGGTATCCCCGCGCTGCGGATCGCCTCAAGGTCTGGACGCGACTCGCTCGGCAACCGCCCGCCGTGAGCACGGCGTACCCCGGCGAGCACGGCGTCCGGCAGCGGCCCGTCGCCGACCTGCACGCCGGCGACTTCGAGGAACTCGCGTAGACGCGCGGGGTCGGCGTGCTCGCCGGCAGTCAGGACCTCGTCACCGAGCGCCGCGAAACGCTCGATCTCGGCATCGCCGGGGTTGAGGAAGTACAGCGGCGGCTCGATCAGCGTCACCGAGGCGACGTGCGCCGGCGCCGCGACGACGGCGTGCAGCGCTCCGTGACACCCGTACGAATGAGCCACGAGGTGGGTCCGCTCGCCGAGCAGCGGCACGATGTCCGCGCCGTCGACCTCCCAGTCCTGCCGCCCTCCGACAGGGGCCGGGCTCCGCCCGTAGCCGCGCCGGTAGACGTAGCGCAGCGTCCACCGGGCAGCGAGGCCCTCGATGCCGGCCCAGGTGGTCTCCGGCCCGGCTCCGCCGTGGACAAGCAGGACGTCCGGCCCGGCTCCCTCGACGCGGACGTCGAGGGTGGGTTCCGGCCTCACGTCCATCGGCTCAGATGTTCTTGACGAAGCGGGGCACGGCGAAGTCGTCCTCGTACCCGGCCGCGCTCCCGAAGCCCCCTCCCCGAGCGGACGGGGCCACGTCGGCGGGCCGTCAGTCGGTCCGGATCCAGTCCATCTTCGCGCGGAGCTCGCCGCCGACCTGCTCGATCTGGGCGCCCTGAGCCTCTTCCCGCATGCGGTCGAAGTTCTCGTGGCCGGCGCGGTTCTCGGCGATCCACTCGCGGGCGAAGTCGCCGGACTGGATGTCGGCGAGGATCTTCTTCATCGCCGCCCGCGTCTCGTCGGTGATCACCTTCGGGCCGCGCGTCATGTCGCCGTACTCGGCCGTGTTCGAGATCGAGTAGCGCATGCCCTGCAACCCCTTCTCGTACATCAGGTCGACGATCAGCTTGAGCTCGTGCAGGCACTCGAAGTAAGCGAGGCGCGGGTCGTAGCCGGCCTCGACGAGCGTCTCGAAGCCCGCCTGGACGAGTTCGCTGGTGCCGCCGCAGAGCACGGCCTGCTCGCCGAACAGGTCCGTCTCGCACTCGTCCTTGAAGGTGGTCTCGATGACGCCGGCGCGGGTACCGCCGATCCCCTTCGCATAGGCGAGGACCATGTCGCGGGCGTGCCGGTCTCGTCGGCGTGGACGGCCATCAGGCACGGCACGCCGGACCCCTCCTCGAACTGGCGGCGGACCATGTGGCCGGGGCCCTTCGGGGCGACCATGCCGACGTCGACGCCCGCCGGCGGCTCGATCTGGCCGAAGTGGATCGCGAAGCCGTGGGCGAACATGAGCAGGTTGCCGGGCGCGATCCCGTCCTTGATCTCGCTCTCCCAGATCTCGGCCTGCCGCTCGTCCGGAAGCAGGATCATCACGACGTCGCCCTTGCTGGCGGCGTCGGCGACGTCGAGGACCTCGAGGCCATGGGATTCGGCCTCGGCGCGCGAGGCGGAGTCGGGACGCAGCCCGACGACGACGTCGACGCCGGAGTCCTTCAGGTTGAGCGCGTGGGCGTGGCCTTGGGAGCCGTAGCCGAGGATCGCGACGGTCTTACCTGCGAGCGGGTCGAGCGAGGCGTCGTCGTCGTAGAGCATCTGGGAGCGGTCTGAGTCGGTCATAGGCGGCGCAATCTACAGGTCGCGCCTCGCTGGGCTCATGCGCCGTCGCGGAGCCGACGCCGCTGCAACTTGCCGGCCGCCGTCCGCGGCAAGGAGGCGACGAGCTCCACATGCTTGGGGACCATCGGGCGGGCGAGCTCGGCGCGGCAGCGGGCGATCAAAGCCTTGGCGTCGGGCCGGGCGCCAGGCTCAGCGACGACGAAGGCGACCACGCGCTGACCCCACTCGGGATCGGGCAGACCGACCACGGCCGCCTCGGCCACGCCGGGATCGGCGAGCAGTACGTCCTCGACGGGCTCAGGCCGCACGTTCTCGCCGCCGGAGACGATCACGTCGTCGGCGCGCCCCTCGACCCACAGATAGCCGTCGGCATCGAGGCGGCCCACGTCGCCGGTATCGAGCCAGCCGCCGGGGCCGGCGGCGGAGGCGGCGACGTTGGCGCCCCGGACGCGGATCCTGCCGGCCTCGCCGATCGCCGACCTCGATGCCCGGCAACGCGCGACCGCTGGAGCCGCGGTGAGCCGCCGCCTCGGCCGGGTGCCAGCGTGCAGACCTGAGAGCAGGCCTCCGTCAGCCCGTACGACTGGACGACCGGGGCGCCCCGCGTCAAGCGCGCGATCGAGGGTCTCGCGGTCCAGGGCGGCGCCGCCGATCAGAGCGACTCGCACGCGGTCGAGCGGCGCGCCGGCGTCGAGCAGGCGACGCAGCTGCGTCGGGACCAGCGAGACCAGCGTCACGCGCGGGTCCTCGGCCGCGAGCGCCGCGGCGACCGCCCCGGCGTCGAAGCGCTCGTGGATCAGCGCCGCGGTTCGGTAGATGACCGATCGGGTGAGGATCGAGAGCCCGCCACGTGGTCCATCGGCATGCAGGCGAGCCACACGTCGTGGGCTGCGACGCCCAGGTTCGCGGCCGAGGACGCCGCGGAGGCGGCGAAGTTGGCGAAGCTCAGATCGACCGGGCGCCGGGCGCCGGTGGTCCCCGAGCTCAGCACGCGGGCGAGCGTCGCGTCCGGATGCGGGGCCGGCATGCCGCCCTCCGGGGCTGAACGTGCAGCATCCGGCCCTCCGGGACCCGTTCTTGCACGTTCGGCGCTCGCCAGAACGGTCTGCGGCCGACCGGCCGCGAGCACCGCCTCGCGCTCGCCCGCCGGCAGCCCCGGACGGATCGTCAGCGCCGGGCGCCCCGCGAGCATCGCCGCGTGCAGCGCGGTCGCGTGCTGCGATCCCCGGCGCGAGCTCGATGCCGACCACCCCTTCCTGCCCTGCCAGCCGGCGCGCCAGCGACAGGGCCCGCGCGTAGCAGCTCCGCGTAGGTCAGCCGGTCGCCC
Source organism: uncultured Solirubrobacterales bacterium (assembly GCA_963774395.1). GTDB lineage: Bacteria > Actinomycetota > Thermoleophilia > Solirubrobacterales > 70-9 > CAXMST01. The sequence goes on from CAVZET010000006.1 coordinate 293,727, forward strand.
GTGCCGTCGATGACCGCAGGGCGGTCGGGAGCCGCCGCGGCGGCGCTCGCGAGCCAGTTCGTGTTCCCGGGTTCGGCGTGCATCTCTATCGTTGCCCATTCTCCCGTCGCCGGACGACCGGCCGCGGACGTCCCCCGGAAACCCGACCCCCACGGAGAGATGCCGAGACGACACAAGCATGCCCCGCCCGAGGAGACGCTCTACGCACCGATCGAGTGGCAGAGCGCCGGCGACTACGAGGACATCCTCTACGAGAAGGCCGACGGGATCGCGAAGATCACGATCAACCGGCCCGATCGCCGCAACGCCTTCCGACCTCCGACCCTCGCCGAGCTCCGCGACGCCTTCACCAAGGCGCGCGACGACCTCGAGGTCGGCTCGATCATCTTCACCGGCGCCGGCGATCAGGCATTCTGCTCGGGCGGCGATCAGAAGATCCGCGGCGACGATGGCTACATCGGCTCCGACGAGGTCGCCCAGCAGGGCATCGGCCGGCTCGACGTCGGCGACCTGCACGTGCAGATGCGGCGCACGCCGAAGCCGATCATCGCCGCAGTTGCCGGCTACGCGGTCGGCGGCGGCCACATCCTGCACCTGGTCTGCGACATGACGATCGCGGCCGAGAACGCAGTCTTCGGGCAGACCGGCCCACGCGTCGGCAGCTTCGACGGGGGCTTCGGATCGAGCATGCTGACGCGGCTTGTCGGGCCGAAGAAGGCGAAGGAGATCTGGTTCCTGTGCCGCCTCTACGACGCCCACGAGGCGATGGACATGGGCCTCGTCAACACCGTCGTGCCCACCGGCGATCTCGAGCGCGAGGCGGTCGCCTGGTGCCGCGAGATGAACGCGCTCTCGCCGCTTTCGCTACGTCTGCTCAAGTCGAGCTTCAATGCCGACGAGGATGGGATCACGGGAATCCAGCAGCTCTCCCACGACGCGACGCTGCTCTTCTACATGTCCGAGGAGGGCCAGGAGGGCCGCAACGCCTTCCAGCAAGGCCGCGACGTCGAGTACGGCGACTTCGACAAGTTCCCGCGCCGTCCGTGAGAGCGTGAGCCGGCCTTGAGCGCGCTCAAGATCTGGCTGATGGCCTCACGGCCGCGGACCCTGCCCGCGGCTCTGGCGCCGGTGTTCATCGGCACGGCCGCGGCCTACAACCAGCTGCAGCATGGATTCGTCACCGGCTCCGCCCATTCCGGCCAGCTCCTGATCACCGTCGAGGGGACCGGCGCCTTCCGCTGGGGCAACTTCCTGGCCGCCCTGATCGGCGCGATCTTCATCCAGATCGGCACCAACCTCGCCAACGACTACTCGGACGCCAAGCGCGGCACGGACACCGAGGACCGGCTCGGGCCGGTGCGGGTCACCGCCTCCGGTCTCGCAGCACCGCGCCGGGTCCTGTACGCGACCTGGGCCGCATTCGGGGTCGCCTCGATTGCCGGCCTCTACCTCGCGTTCGAGGTCGGCTGGATCATCATTCTCGTCGGCGTGCTCTCGATCGCCGCCGGTGTCCTCTACACCGGCGGACCGAAGCCCTACGGCTACGAGGGCCTCGGCGAGGTCTTCGTCTTCGTCTTTTTTGGCCTCGTCGCGGTCAACGGCTCCTACTACGTACAGCTCGAGCAACTCGACCTGGCCCCGTTCATCCTCTCGTTGCCGATCGGGCTGCTCTCCGCTGCGATCCTCGTCGTCAACAACGTGCGCGACATCGACACCGACCGGCGTGCCGGCAAACGCACGCTCGCGGTCCGGCTGGGGCGCGAGCGGACCAGGGATCTGTACTCAGCGATGATCGCGCTCGCCTACGTGATCCTCCCGTTCGTGCTGCTCGCGGGCTCGAACTGGCTGCCGGCGCTGGCGGCGCTGATCACGATCCCGCTCGCCGCGAAGCCCATGCGGGCCGTCCGCACCCGCACTGACGGCCCGGCACTGAACGCGGCGCTTGCCCAGACCGGCGCCCTGCTCGCGGCCTTCGCCGTCGTCGCCTCGATCGCCCTCGTCCTCTGATCCGGAGAGCCCGCGCCACCGTCGCCCGGCGGGATACTGCCTGACGCGGCAAGCTCAGCCGTCTCGTCCCTGATGCGCATCGTCCGAATAGAAGCGATCCCGATCGCGCTCCCCTTCCGCGAGCGTTACCGAACGGCGGCCGGAGAACTCGACCGGCGCGAGATGGTGCTCCTGCGCCTGCACGCCGACGGCGGGCAGGTCGGCCTCGGCGAGGCCGTGCCGCTGAGCCTGCGCGGCGGCCCCTCGCTGGACCGCGTCCGCGCCGACCTGGCGGCTTGTGAGCCGATCGTCGCCGGCGCCTCGGCGGCGCCGTCGACCTTCGGCGCGCCTGGTGAGGCCCGCGGCTGGATCCACGGGCTGCTCTCCCGCTGCCGCGCCCAGGGGATGGGCGCGCAGGCCCTCGCGGCGCTCGACATCGCCCTCCATGACCTCGCGGGCCGGATCAGCGGCCTACCTCTGTGGCAACTGCTGGGTGCCGGCGACATCATCCCCGTGCGCTGCAACGCGACGATCGACGCCGGCGAGCCGGACGCGGTCGCCGCCCGCGCCGCAGCCCAGCTGGCTCACGGCTTCCGGACATTCAAGGTCAAGGTCGGGCTCGAGGGAGAGGCCGACGCCAAGCGGATCGCCGCCGTCCGCCGTGCGATCGGGGCCCACGCGCTGCTCCGCATCGACGCCAACGGCGCCTGGAGCGCCGGCGAGGCAACGGAGCGGCTCGCGGACCTCGGCCGACACGAGCTCGAGCTCGTCGAGCAGCCCTGTCCGGACGCGGCCGGACTCGCCGCCGTCCGCGCCGCTACCGAGATCCCGGTGGTCGCCGACGAGAGCGTCGCCTCGGCCGATGATGCCGAGGCCGTCGCCGAGATCGGCGCCTGCGATGCGGCGACGCTCAAGATCGCCAAGGTCGGCGGACTGCTCGAGGCGCTGCGTATTGCGGCGATCCTGCCGAGCTATCTGTCGAGCGCCCTCGACGGCCCGATCGGCATCGCCGCTGGGCTGCACCTCGCTCAAGTGTTGCCGCGCACCGGATACGCGACGCGCTTCGACCACGGCCTCGCAACCCTGAACATGTTCTCCGCCACATACGCTCCGGGCGATGGCCTCGACGGCCCCTCCCTCCTACCGCCCTCCGCACCCGGCCTCGGGGTCGACGTGGACGAGGCGCGCTTGGCCGAGCTGAGGATCGCGTGATCGACGAGACCAACCGCAATACGGCGCTGGCAACCGCTCTCGCCGAGGAGCTCGCACGCTCAGGTGTGAGGCGGGCGGTAGTCAGCCCCGGATCACGTTCGACGCCCGTGGCGCTGGCGCTCGACCGTGAGCCCGGGGTCGAGGTCGAGATCGTCCTCGACGAGCGCTCGGCCGGGTTCGTCGGGCTCGGCGCCGCGCTTGCCACCGGTGCGCCCGTGGCGCTCGCCTGCACGAGCGGCTCCGCCGCTGCCAACCTGCACCCGGCGATCGCCGAGGCCGACCTGGCGGGCGTGCCGCTGATCGCCCTCACTTCCGATCGGCCGCCGGAGCTGCGCGGCATCGGCGCGGGGCAGACGATCGACCAGATCGGCCTCTACGGCTCCGCCGTGCGCTGGTTCTGCGAAGTCGGCAGCCACGATGCGGACGACGATGGCCTGCTGCACTACCGCTCGGTCGCCTGCCGGGCAGTCGCGGAGGCGCTCGGCGGGCGCGGGCCGGTGCACCTGAACCTGCCCTGGCGCGATCCGCTCGGGCCCGAGCCGCGGCCGGGAGATGTCACCGCCGCTGACCCGCTCGCGCGTGAGGGCCGCGAAGGGGAGCGACCGCTGACGGTCGGCCTTGCCGCCCGCGCCCCCCAGCCCGAGTTGGTTCGCGCCCTCGCCGATGCGATCGCGCGCTCCCGTCGCCCGCTGGCGGTCGCCGGCCGCGAACCCCGCGCGGGAGTAGCCGCCGCCCTCGCCGCCCTCGCCGCCGAGCACGGCATTCCGGTGCTCGCCGAGCCCACCTCGGGGCTGCGGCTCGGCAGGCACGCCGGTGACAGCTCGATCGCCCACTACGACCTGATCCTGCGGGATCCGCCCGCGGTGCTCGAGCCCGACCTCGTGATTCGCTGCGGCGACATGCCGACGAGCAAGCCGCTGCGCGCCTGGCTCACTCGACCCGGGGCACCCGATCAGATCGTGCTCGGTCCTCCGGGCCGCTGGAACGAGCCGACGCACCGGGCGGGCGCCATCGTCAACGGCGACCCCCGGCTGCTACTCGAGGCCCTGCACGCGTCGCTCGGCGGCTCGGACGCCGACGGGCGAGCCCGGGTGGGCCGAGCGCTGGCAGGCCGCAGACGCGGCGGCCGAGACGGCGATCGGCGAGGTCCTGGCGGCCCCGGAGGGGATGAGCGAGCCGGCGCTGGCGCGTGCCTTTGCGGAGGCGGTCGGAGCCGGCGAGCAGGGACTGATCGCCTCGAGCATGCCGATCCGCGACGTCGAGGCCTTCGCCGCCGTCGCCGAGCGCGACGGCGCGCCTGTTCTCGAACCGCGGCGCGAACGGGATCGACGGGCTCGTCGCCACCGCGTGCGGCCTCGCCCGCGGCACACGGCGCAAGACCTGGGCACTGCTCGGCGACCTCGCCCTCGCCCACGACATCGGCTCGCTGCAGGTCGCGGCCCTGCTCGGCGCGCCGCTGCGGATCGTGCTCGCCGACAACGGCGGCGGGCACATCTTCGACTTCCTGCCGCAGGCGGGCCAAGTCGACGAGCCAACCTTCGAGCCGCCTCTTCCATACGCCCGCCGGGCTCGACTACGAGGCCGCTCGCCGAGGCCTTCGGCCTCGCGCTACGCGCTCGTCTCCGAACCGGCCGAGCTGCCCCGCCTCGGGGCCGGCGACGGCGGCCCGATGCTGCTGCATGCGACGCTCGACGCCGAGCACAACGTCGCCCTGCACCGCCGCCTGGCGGACGCAGTCGCCGTCGCGGTGGCGGCGGCCCACTGAGCCCTCTGGGCGGCCGTCAGACGCCGCTCAGCCTGCGAGCAGCGGCAGCAGCGCGCCGAGCTTGACCTCGGTCTCGGCGAGCTCGGATGCGGGGTCCGAATCGGCGACGATGCCGGCGCCCGCGTAGAGGTGGGCGCGGCGGTCCCGGATCAGCGCCGAACGCAGCGCCACGCAGAACTCCCCGTCCTCGGCCATGTCCATCCAGCCCACCGGGCCCCGCGTACCAGCCGCGGTCCATGCCCTCGAGCTCGGCGATCGCCCGCAGGCCGGCCTCGCCGGCGGGCTCGGGGCCGACGGCCGGCGTCGGATGCAGGAGCTCGGCGAGCTCGATCACCGAGCGCGACTCGGCCAGCTGCGCGCGGATCGGCGTCGCGAGGTGCTGGATGTTCGCCACCTTGATCACGACCGGCTCGGGGGCGACCTCGACCCAGACCGAGTGCGGGTCCAGCCGCCGCTTGATCCGGCGGGCGACGATCGCGTGCTCGTGGCGGTCCTTGTCGGAGCGCAGCAGCTGTTCGCCGAGGTGATCGTCGACGGCGGGATCGGCGCTGCGCCGCGCGGACCCCGCGAGGGCAACGGTCGCGGCACCGGCGCCGCTGCGGCGCACGAGCAGCTCCGGCGAGGCGCCGATGAAGTCCGCCTCGGGCGTACCAACGCAGAAGACGAAACAGGTCTCGAAGAGCTCGCGGAGAGCCCCGTACAGCGCCGGCACCGAATGTGCCGCGGGCGCGTCGACGTGCACCTCGCGGGCGAGCACAAGTTTGCTCGCCTCTCCGGCGCGGATCCTGCGCACCGCTTCAGCCACCGCCTCCTCGTACGCCGCCGGGGGCCGGGCGCTGCGCACTTGCACGCCGGCCGTCGGGCTCGGATCAAGCGGTGGCAGCGCCGCCTCACTGAGCGTCCCAAGCCGTCCCCGCGCGCGGTCCGTGATCATCGCGCGGCTCCGTGTCGCCGCCGGCGAGCGCGCACAAGGTCAGGAACGTCCCATCCCGTCCGCGACTCAGCAGCAGCTCGGGTAGCACGAGCAGCGCCGGCGGCAACGAGGCCCACTGCGCCTCCGCGCCGCCCTCGGCCGCGAAGGCGAGACCACCGACCCACAACGGACCGGCGCCCATCGGTAGATCCCCCGGCTCGTCGGCGAGCCGTCCGGCGGCGAGCTCCGCCGTGTCGTCGCGCAGGTCGCGGAGCGCGTCCGCGCCCGCGCGAGACGACTTCGTGCACCGAGCCGAGCGTCGCGATCGCGAAGCCGGCCCGGGAGGGCTCCTCCCAGCAGAAGTAGCGGTCGCTCGCCCTCCGCGCGGCGAAGACCGCCGCCGTCGGATCGGCAATCGGGATCCGCCGTGTGACGCTGATCAGCCGGCGCGGGCCGCCCGCGGCGCGCTCGGCCAGCCCGTTGAGCGCGTCGAGCAGCTCCGCGGAGTCGGCCGCTACGGCGATCTGTCTAGTTCTCCGGTCGGGAGCGGGCGATCGCGACCTCGCCCGTGCGCGCCATCTCGACGAGCCCGTGCGGGCGGACCATGCGCTCGAAGGCATCGATCTTGTCGGCGGTGCCGGTCACCTGGATCGTCATCGTCCTGCGCGAGACGTCGACGATCTGAGCGCGGAAGATCTGCGCGAACTCCATGATCTCCGCGCGGCCCTCTGCCGGAGCGTTGACCTTGAACAGCGCCATCTCCCGGGAGACGGTCGTGTCCGGCTCCATGTCGCGGATCTTGATCACGTTGACGAGCTTGTGGAGCTGCTTGGTGACCTGATCGATCGGGTGCACCGCACCGTCGACGGTGAGCGTCACGCGTGAGATGTCGGGGTCGTCCGTCGGGCCGACGGCGAGCGTGTCGATGTTGAAGCCGCGGCGGCTGAACAGCAGGGCGACGCGCGCGAGGACGCCGGGCCGGTTCTCGACCATCAGCGAGAGCAGGTGTTTGCGCCCGGTGAGGCCGCTCGTAGCCTGCAGGTCCTCGAGGTTCAGCTCTGGTGTCTGGGACTCAGCCAAGGTGTCCTCCGCGCTTGATCTCGGCGCCCAGATCCGGGCCGCCGACCATGTCCCGAGCGGCGTGCCCGGCCGGGATCATCGGATAGCAATTCTCGCCCTGACGTGACGCGTACGTCGAGCAGTGCCGGGCCGGGCGTCTCGAGCGTCTCGCGCATCGCCTCACCGAGCGTGGCCTTGTCGTCACAGAGCGCCGCATTCCAGCCGAACGCCTTCGCAAGGGCGACCCAGTCAGGGCTCGAGCCCATCTTCACCGACTGGTATCGCTCCTCCCAGAAGAGCTCCTGCCACTGGCGGACCATGCCGAAGTGGCCGTTGTTCATCAGCATGACCTTGACGTCGAGGTCGTGCTCGGCGGCGGTTGCCATCTCCTGGCAGACCATGATCAGGCTGCCGTCGCCGGCGAGGCAGACGACGGTGTCGTCGGGCCGCGCGACCTTGGCCCCGATCGCGGCCGGAAGGCCGAAGCCCATGGTCCCGAGGCCGCCCGAGTTGAGCCACTGACGCGGCTCGGCGAAGTGGTAGTACTGCGCCGCCCACATCTGGTGCTGACCGACGTCCGAGGTGATGATCGCCTTGCCGTCGGTGACGCGGTACAGCTCCTCGACCATGAACTGCGGCTTGATCTCGGCGTCCGCTGAATCCTCGTAGCCGAGCGGATACTGCTCCTGCCAGCCGCGGAGCTTCTCCCACCACTCGTCGAGGCGCGAGCTGTCCGCCTGCAGCGCCCGATACTCGCGGGTCAGCTTCGGCAGGATGTCGCCGGCATCGCCGACGATCGGGATGTGAGCCGGAACGTTCTTGCCGATCTCGGCCGGGTCGACGTCGATGTGGATGAACTTGGCCCGCGGTGCGAACTCGTCCAGCTTGCCGGTGATCCGGTCGTCGAATCGGGCCCCGATCGAGACGATCAGGTCGGCCTCGTCCATCGCGTAGTTGGCGGTGCGGGTCCCGTGCATGCCGAGCATCCCGAGCCACTGATCGTCGGGGGCCGGGTAGGCGCCCAGGCCCATGAGCGTGGAGGTGATCGGGAAGCGGTCCGAGCGGACGAGCTCGCGCAGTTCCTCTGCGGCGCCCGCGTTGACGACGCCGCCGCCCGAGTAGATCACCGGCCGCCGTGAGTTGGCGAGCGCCTTGGCAGCGATCCGGATCTGCTTGATGTTGCCCTCGGTCGTCGGCTGGTAGCCCGGGCAGCTTCGGAGGCCCCTCGGCAGGCTCGTAATCGATCTCCTGGCGCGAGAGGTCCTGCGGGATGTCGATCAGGACCGGCCCGGGCCGACCGCTCTTGGCGATGTGGAAGGCCGCGTGCACGTACTGCGGGATCTGCTTCGGGTCGGTGACGAGAAAGCTGTGCTTGACGATCGGCATCGTGATCCCGGTCACGTCGGCCTCCTGGAAGCCGTCGGTACCGATCAGGTCAGTGCGCACCTGACCGGTGATGAACACGGTCGGGACCGAGTCCATGACCGCGTCGGCGATCGCCGTGACGAGGTTCGTCGCTCCGGGGCCTGAGGTCGCGAAGGCGACGCCGACCTTGCCGGAGGCCTTCGCGTAGCCCTCGGCCGAGTGGCCCGCGCACTGTTCGTGGCGGCTCTGCACGTGCTCGAAGTCCGCGTCGTAGATCGCGTCATACAGCGGGAGGCTCGCTCCCCCGGGGATCCCGAATACGTGCTCGACGCCTTCGGCCTTCAGGGCTTGGCAGAGTGCATCGGCTGCGCGCATGGGTTCGACCTCCTTGGGGATCGCGGGGACAGGTTGTGGCGGTGGACACCGAACGCTCCGGGCCCTCCCGCGTGGACGGACGAGTGTACCAGCCGTTTTCGGCGGCTCAGAGCCGATTCCCGGGCCTGGGCGCCGGCCGCCGCGATGCCGTGCTCAACGAAAGTCCGGGCCGGGCCGGACCTCGGTCACGTCGGGCAGGTAGAGATCCTCGCCGCAGCGCGGGCAGACCTGCACGTACAGCTTCAGGACCTTGCCGCACCGCGGGCAAAGGCGCTCGGGTTCGCTCTTTTCGCGCCGGTACAGCACCGCCGCGATCAGCCCGAGTGGCCCGGTGACGCAGCCGATGGCGAGCCAGAGGAAGAAGCTCGACCCCTTCGCCCTGGCGATGAAGGCGGTGGCGATGCCGAAGGAGGCCATGACGATCAGGAAGGGCATGACGTTCGGGGGATCGTTGCAGGCCGGGGTCGGCGGGAGCGATGGGCCGCGGGTCCTGTCGCGCGGGCATCCCACGGACCGCCGGATCCGCTTCGTTCACTTGGTCCGTCGGGCCGTGGGATCCCTCCCCCGCGCCACCCGCGGTCAGCATTTACGCCAGCGCCCAGATCGCCATGCGGAACTGGTCACTCGCGCGGGTGCCGGCCCCGGCGGGCGTGCGCGAAACCAAGTGAACCAAGCGGATTTCGCGTGCGCCCGCAGGGGCCGACAGGACCCGCGCGCCGAGGGTCAGGCCACCGGGCGGTGGGTGCCGCCCTTTTCGTAGACCTCGGCGCGCAGCGGATGCGGGTGACCGATCGAGCCGACCTCGGCTGTGTCGCGGCCGAACGGCAGGCCGACGGTCCAGTCGGCGACCGCGTGCAGCTTGCGGCCGGCGCCCGGCATCTGTGACACGTGGTAGGTGCGCGCCGCCCACCATGCGGGGAAGCCGGACAGCGTCAGGCCGGGGCCGCTGGCGACGGCCTTGTGGCGGCCGAGGTTGACGAAGGCGCCGCGCGAGTGGTAGTTGAAGGTCCTCTCCTTGCCGACGCCGAGATCGGCCCCCATGTTGTGAGCGGCGACACGCGCCTGGCGGATCGCGTGCTGGGCCGTCGGCGGGCAGAGGCCGCCGTCGGGGTTGGGCACCGCCGCGCAGTCACCGGCCGCGTAGACGCCGGGGAGCCCGGGGACGGCGAGGCGCTCGTCGACCGGGATGCGGCCCTTCTCGTCGAGCTCGACGCCCATCATCCGCAGGCTCGGGTGGGCGACGACGCCGGCGGTCCAGACGACCGTCCTCGTCGGGATCCGCTCGCCGGTCGAGAGCTGCACCTCGTCCCGCGGCGACGCGCTCGATCTGCGTGCCGAGACGGATCTCGATGCCGCGTCCACGGAGCTCGCGCACCGCGTACTCGGCGAGCTCGCCTGGGATTTCCGGTAGGACGCGGTCGGCCGCCTCGACGAGCATGAAGCGCATGCCGGTGAGCCGGGCGCGCGGGTAGGCCGCCATCGCGTCAGCGGCGAAGTCCTGTAGCTCCGCCATCGCCTCGAGTCCGCTGTAGCCGCCGCCAACGAACACGTAGGTGAGCAACTCCTCGCGCTTCGCCGGGTCCTCAGCGGAGTTCGCAGCCTCGAGCGTTTCGATCAGGTGGTTGCGGAGCCAGATCGCGTCGGCGAGGCTCTTGAAGCCGATCGCGTGCTCGCTCAGCCCCTCGATCGGCAACGACCGGCTGACCGAGCCCATCGCCAGCAGCAATGTGTCGTAGCGGATCTCCTCGGTCTCGCCCTCATGGGTGCGAAGCGTCACGGTGCGGCGCGCGGCGTCGTGTTCGCAGATCGCGCCGAGCCGCAGGTAAGTGCGCTTGAGGATGTCGCGGATCGGCGTGACGACGTGGCGCGGCTCGAGCGTGCCGGCGGCGGCCTCAGGCAGCAGCGGCGTGTAGAGCAGGAAGTTGACGTCGTTGACGAGGATCAACCGGGCCGACTGTTTCGGCAGGAGCTTCTCGAGCGTGCGAGCCGCGTTGACGCCTGCGAATCCTCCACCAGCGATGACGACGTTGTAAGCCACGACCTCAGTCTATCGGACTTTGTAACAAATTGTTACAAAGCGATCATCCGCACAAAGCTGAGCGGTGGGCTGCCGGCGCCGGCGACCCCGTCACGCCGCGCGGACCGGCGCCGCCGGCGAAGGGCGCGGCGGTGCGAGGGCAGTGAGGGAGGCGGGCCGGCGAGAGTCATCGGCCGGGTAGGGCGCGAGACACCAGATGTGGAGCAATAACGGCAGTCACGTCGCGCGAGCCCCGACGTGACTGCTGAGAGTGGTCCCCGGCGCCAATATCGGCAGACACGTCGGCCGACTCTGCACGTGACTGCAGTTATTGCGCCGGACTCGGGCTACCCCCTCGCCGATCTGCACGCTCCGCCCGACTCCCCTCACTGCCCAAAGGCGGTCAACCGGCCGGCGGCGAGGGGGCTGCGCCGGGCCGCGGGCGTTCCGTATCGACTTTGCCGGCTATGTGCTGGGAAAGTCGGTGAGGTTGGGGGCGGTGGGCGTTCTGCGATGACTTTGGGGCCCAGAGGGACCCCAAGGTAGAGCGGAGGGGCGGCGGCGGGCCAGGACTCTCAGAGGCCGAGCTTCTCGCGGATCAGGCGGGTAGCCTCGCCGCCGTCGGCGCGGCCCTGGGTCTCGCGCATGACGATCCCGATCAGGGCGCCGATCGCCTTTCCCTCCCCCGCCTTGACCTTCTCGGCGGCGTCCGGGTCGGCGGCGATCGCGGCATCGACGGCGGCCTCGAGGTCGCCGGCGTCGGAGGCTGCAAGCCCCTCCTGCTCGACGATCGCGGCCGGGTCGCCGCCGTCGGCGACGAGCCGGGCGATCACCTGACGGCCGGTCTTGCGGTTGATCGTCTTCTCGGCGACGAGGTCGGCGAGCGCGGCGATCGCGGCCGGGTCGGCCTTGCCCTCGGTCGGGTGCTCGAGGCCGGCCTCACGGGAGACGCGGACCAGCTCGCCCGTGACCCAGTTGGCGACGGCCTGGGCATCGGCCGCCTTGGCCGCGGGCAGCGCCTGCTCGAAGAAGTCGGCGAGCTCGGCGTCGAAGGCGAGCTGCGCGGCGTCGTCGGCATTGAGGCCGAGCTCGCTCGCGAAGCGGTCGCGGCGTGCGCCGGGCAGCTCGGGCAGCGAGGCGCGGATCTCCTCGATCTGCTCGGCGCTCGGCGCGAGCGGCACCAGGTCGGGCTCGGGGAAGTAGCGGTAGTCGTGGGCGTACTCCTTCGAGCGCAGCGACGTCAGCGAGCCGTCGGAGGGGTCGAAGTGCAGCGTCTCCTGGGCGACCTCTCCTCCAGCCTCGACGATCGCCGTCTGACGGCTGATCTCGGCCGCGATGCCGCGCTCGATGAAGCGGAAGCTGTTCATGTTCTTGAGCTCGGTCTTCGTCCCGAGCCCCTCGGTCCCCGCCGGGCGGATCGAGATGTTGGCGTCGCAGCGCAGGCTGCCCTCCTCCATGTTCACGTCGGAGACGCCGAGCTGGCGCAGCGTCGTACGCAGCAGGCCGAGCCACTCCCGAGCCTGGGCGCCACTCGTGAGGTCGGGCTCGGTGACGATCTCGACGAGCGGCGTACCGCCGCGGTTGTAGTCGACGAGCGAGGCGCCTGAGCCATGGATGCGGCCGGAGGAGCCGACGTGGCTGAGCTTCGCCGCGTCCTCCTCGACGTGGACGCGGTGGATGCGGACGTCGCCGAGGGCGCCGCCGGCGCCGAGCGGAATGTCGTACTGGCTGATCTGATACCCCTTCGGCAGGTCGGGGTAGAAGTAGTTCTTGCGGTGGAAGATCGACCGCGGCGCGATCTCGCAGCCGAGCGCCAGGCCGACGGCGATTGCGTAGTCGATCGCCTGCCGGTTGGGGACCGGCAGGGTACCCGGGTGACCGAGGCATACCGGGCACGTGTGCGTGTTCGGCGGTGCCCCGAACTCGAGCTCGCAGCCGCAGAACATCTTCGTCCGCGTCTGCAGCTGGACGTGGATCTCCAGGCCGATGACGGGTTCGAAGGCGCTCACGACGGCTCGCCCCCGGAGATCGCCGGCGAGGCGTCGAAGCCGATCGCGCCCTCGAGGGCGTGCGCCGCATCGAGCAGCCGCGACTCGCTGAAGGCCGGACCGGCGATCTGCAGGCCGACGGGCAGCGCCGGGCCGCCGCCGGGGGGCTCGGCGAGGCCGGCCGGAATCGAGATCGCGGGGATCCCGGCGAGCGACATCGGCACCGTGCAGTAGTCGGACATGTACATCGCCAGCGGATCGGCGGCGCGGGCGCCGAGTCCGAAGGCGACCGACGGTGAGGTCGGCGTGAGCAGCAGGTCGAAGCTCTCGAAGGCCGTCGCGAAGTCGCGCGCGATCAGCGTCCGGACGCGCTGCGCCTGGCCGTAATAGGCGTCGTAGTAGCCGGAGGCGAGCGAGTAGGTGCCGAGCATGATCCGCCGCTTGACCTCCGCGCCGAAGCCGGCCGCCCTGGTCAGCTCGTACATCTCGTCGAGCTCGTCGGCGGGTACGCGCTTGCCGAAGCGGACGCCGTCGTAGCGGGCGAGGTTGGCCGACGCCTCGGCCGGGGCGAGCACGTAGTAGGCCGAGATGCCGTGCTCGGCATGCGGCAGATGCGCCTCGTCGACCGACGCCCCGAGCGAGCTGCAGAGCTCGATCGTGCGCTCGAAGACCTCGCGCACGCCGGGCTCGATGCCCTCGGCGTCACCGGCGAGCTCCTTGGGTACGCCGAGCCGGAGGCCGTCGAGCCGCTCAGCGGTAGGCATCCCCACGCCGCCTTCGATGCCGATCGAGGTGCTGTCCAGCGGATCGCGGCCTTCCATCGCAGCGAGCAGGAGCGCCGCGTCGGCGACCGTGCGGGTCAGTGGCCCGCACTGGTCGAGCGAGGAGGCGAAGGCGATCATCCCGTTCCGGGAGATCGAGCCGTAGGTCGGCTTCAGCCCGACGATCCCGCACAGGGAGGCGGGCTGACGGATCGAGCCACCCGTGTCGGTGCCGATCGCGCAGGGCGCGATGCCGCCGGCCACGGCTGCCGCTGAGCCACCGGAGGATCCGCCCGGGACGCGGCTGCGATCCCAGGGGTTGAGCACCGGGCCGTAGCCGGAGTTCTCGTTCGAGGAGCCCATCGCGAACTCGTCCATGTTCGTCTTGCCGAGCAGGCCGGCGCCGGCCTCGAAGAGCTTGCGGACGGCGGTCGAGGTGTAGGGCGGCACGTATCCGTCGAGGATCCGCGAGCCCGCCGTCGCCTGGATCCCTTCGACGCAGAAGAGGTCCTTGACCGCCACCGGGATGCCGGCGAGCGGGCCGTCGCCCTCACCCGAGGGATCGTCGTTGGTCCACAGGTAGGCGCCGAGCTCGTCGCCGGCGGCTGCACGCGCCCACAGCGACGCGTACTCGTCGCGGCCGATCTCGCCGGCGCCGATCGCGGCGACCGCGTCGACGACGCTGAGCTCGTGCGCGCTCACGCCTGTGGAGAGGGCACGCGGAAGGAGTCGTCCTCGGGATCGGGCGCGTTCGCGAGCGCCTGCTCGCGGCTCAGGCTCGGCGTCGGCACGTCGTCGCGGAGCACGTTCTCGAGCTCGACGACATGCGAGGTGGGCGGCACGCCGGCGAGGTCCAGCGTCCCGATCCGGTCGACGTGCGCAAGCACGCCCGAGAGCTCGCTCTGCATGCGGTCGACCTCCTCCTCGGAGAGCCGCAGCCGCGCCAGCCGCGCGATGTGGAGGACTTCGTCGCGCTCGATCATCGGCGTCATTCTTACAAGCCGCGGCCGGGCGGCGCTCCCGCTACTCCGTCGGCGGACGCGGGCGCCGGTGTGGCACAGCCGCCCCGACGCTTGTGGCTTGCCGCATAGCCCAAGCGCCGGTTCCGGCTGCGGCAAGCGCCGCGAAGAGGGCGACGAGCGCCCCGAACTGGACTCCGATCGTTGCCAATGGCACCGGCGGCGCAGGCAGGGCGACGATCCGCACGGCAACGATCGCTGCGGCGACGCCGCCGACTGCGGTCAGCATCCGGCAGGCGCCGACAAGCTCAGCGGCGGAGCCACCACGCGGCCGCAGCAGAGCCCGCAGACGCAGGCCGACGAGGATCGTTGCGATCGCGAGCAAGGTCAGAACGAGATCCTCGAGCGCGAACGCGGAGAAGGCGGAGTAGGACTGCTTGGCGTAGAAGGCGCCGGGCGGCGGGCTCTCCGCGTACCAGGGCAACAGCAGACTGAGCAGCAGAACGGCACCGGAGCCAATCGCCGTCAGCGTCACCGTGGGCGCCGAGGCACGCAGCGCTCCGAGATCGTCGCGGGCGTCCCGTGGCTGCCGCCCCGGGGCCGGCGCCCGCGCGACGTGGGGTCGCTCGGCGGCGCGGGGCTCAACCCGTGGCTTACGCGCTGGACGCGTTCGCGCTTCCACGATCCCGTGGCTTTCCGACCTCGCCGTCCGGATTCTCGTCCGGCTTCTGCTCCTGGATGGCGCGCCAGGCCCCGTACAAGATGCCGAACGCCGCAATCAGGCCAAGCCAGACGCCGAGCCTACGGTCGAGACCGTGTGGCGTGTCGATGATCCGGAAGAGGATCAGCAGCACGGAGAGCCCGCCGAGCAGGGTTGTGATCGCGCTGAGCGCAACCGGCGTGTTGGCGCGTGGATCGTTCGCCGAGAGCGCAGCGACGACGATCGCGAAGACGGCCGTCCCGAGCAGGAACAGGTCGATGAAGCTGAACGACTCGAACGCATCGCCCCCGCGGCCGTGGTGACCGCCGACGCCGAAGCCGCGGTGCTCAACCCCGTACCAGTCGAACAGCAGCATGATCAACAGCAGAGCGATCGCTGACGCCGCCGCAAGCAGCTCCCCTCGCCTGATTCCGTCGACCTCCATACGCCGCCGAATCTAGCTCGGCGGCCAGTCGGAGTTCCGCGCTCGGGCGGCGCGGACGGTGTTGGCGAGCAGCATCGCGATCGTCATCGGCCCCACCCCGCCGGGCACGGGCGTGATCGCGGCCGCAGCTTCCGAGGCGGCGCCGAAGTCGACGTCGCCGACGAGACCGTCATCGGTGCGGTTGATGCCGACGTCGATCACCGTCGCACCCGGCTTCACCCAGTCGCCCCTGACGAGCTCCGGCACGCCGACGGCGGCGACGAGGACGTCGGCACGGCGGCAGGTCCCTGCGAGATCGCGAGTCCGGGAGTGGCACGCCGTGACCGTTGCGTTCGCGGCAAGCATCAGGCTGATGAGCGGGCGACCGACGAGCGTCGAGCGACCGACGATCACGACCTCGGCGCCCTCGAGCTCGACGCCGGTGACGCGGAGCATCTCCATGACACCACTCGGAGTGCAGGCGATAAGCCCGGCGGGCGGCCCGCCACGCTCAATCTCCAGCGCCTCGGCAACGCCGATCTTGCCCTGGGCGAGCAGCCCGGCGTTGACCGCCGTGAGTCCATCGACGTCCTTGCGCGCTGAGATCAGGCCGAGCACCCGGTCGGCGTCGAGGCCCGCGGGGAGCGGCATCTGCACGAGGATGCCGTCGACCTCGGGGTCCGCGTCGAGCTCGGCGACGACGCGCTCGAGCTCGGCCTGGCCGACGTCCGCGGCGAGTTGGTGGTGGATCGAGCGGATTCCGGCCGCCTCGCAGGCCTTGCGCTTGTTGGCGACGTAGACGTGCGAGGCGGGATCGTCGCCGACGAGCACCGTCGCCAAGCCAGGCGCCCGATCGCCCGCCGCGACCGATGAAGCGACGACGGCGGCAACGCGCTCGCGCACCGCTGCCGAGATCTCCTTGCCATCGATGATCGCGGCGCTCACGACGCCCTCTGGATCGGTGCGTAGTCGGCCATCAGCTTGCGCTCCCCCCCGCTGCCACCGAAGCGGACCACGACGACGTTGCCGGGCTCGACCGCCGTGACGACGCCCTCGCCGAAGGCAGCGTGAATGACGTCGTCGCCAACCGCCAGTTCGAGCGTCTGGTCCATGCCTGCAGGCTCGCTGCCGAAGCCGGAGGACGGTGGTGGCGAACCTCCGACCCCCCAGCCCGTCGCCGGGCCGACCGTCGAGTGACGCTCGACGAGCCCGCTGGGAATCTCACCGAGGAAGCGCGAGGGCACGCCGGTGCCCGCTGCACCGAAGATCGAGCGGCGGCGTGCATGGGTGAGCGTGAGCCGCTCGCGGGCCCGGGTCAGGCCGACGTAGGCGAGGCGGCGCTCCTCCTCGATGTCACCCTCGTCGATCGAGCGCGAGTGCGGGAAGACGCCGTCCTCGCAGCCGATGATGAAGACCGCCCGGTACTCGAGCCCCTTCGCGTTGTGCAACGTCATCAGCGTCACCTGCTCGGTGTCGTCGTCGATGTCGTCCTGAGCTGTGTAGAGCGAGATCTGCTCGAGGAACTCAGCCAGCGGCGGGGTCTCGCTCGGGCCCTCCATCTCGCGGTTGATGTCGAACTCGCCGGCGACGCCGATCAGCTCGCGCAGGTTCTCGATCCTGCCCTCGGCCTCGATCGTGCGTTCCGCCTCGAGCGCCTCGATGTAGCCGGATTCGCTCAGGGTGGCCTCGAGCAGCTCGGCGACGCTGCCGCGGCGCTCAGCCCGCTCGTGCAGCGAGTCGACGAGCTCCGCAAAGCGGCTCATCGCCTTGACGGCCGCGGACCCGAGGTTGGGCACCTTGTCCGGCTCGCGCAGCACTTCGAGCGGCGTGCGGCCGACCGTGTTCGCGTAGCGCGAGCATCCGCGCCTCCGAGGTCTGGCCGATCCCGCGCCGCGGGGTGTTGATCACGCGGCCAAGCGAGACGCTGTCCTCGGGGTTGACGAGCAGCGTCAGGTAGGCGACCGCGTCCTTGATCTCGGCCCGCTCGTAGAACTTCGTCCCGCCGATCACCTGGTAGGGCACGTCGAAGCGGACGAGCGTGTCCTCGAGCACCCGGCTCTGCGCGTTCATCCGGTAGAAGACCGCGACCTCGGTCCGCGGGATGCCCTCCTCCTCGACCAGCCGGTCGATCTCGCCCGCGACCCAGCGCGCCTCCTCGTGCTCGTCGGCCAGCTCGGCGATCGTCACCTGATCGCCGGCGCCGGCATCCGTCCACAGCTCCTTGTCGAGCTGATCGCGGTTGTGGGCGATGAGCCGCGTTCGAGGCGTCGAGGATCGTCTGCGTCGAGCGGTAGTTCTGCTCGAGCTTGACCCGCTCGGCGCCGAAGTCCTTCTCGAAGTCGAGGATGTTGCGGATCTCGGCGGCGCGGAAGCCATAGATCGACTGCGCGTCGTCGCCCACTACGAACAGGTTTCCGTGACTCCTCGGTCAGCAGCTGCAGGAGCCGGTACTGGACCCGGTTGGTGTCCTGGTACTCGTCGACGAGGACGTGGCGGAACTGGCGCTGGTAAGCCGGCGCGGACATCGGCAAAGAGCTCGAGCAGGTTGACCGTGCGGACGAGCAGGTCGTCGAAGTCCATCGCGTTGTTGTCGTGCATCTGCTTCTCGTACATCGCGTAGACGTCGGCGACGATCGACTCGAAGTACGAGCCCGCCTCCTCGCGGTAGCGTCTCGGCGTCGCGCAAGCGATTCTTCGCACCGGAGATCGCGCCTTTGATCGTGCGCGGCGGATAGCGCTTCGGATCGACGTCGAGCTCGTCCATGCAGCGCTTGACCATGCGCCGCGAATCGGCCTCGTCGAAGATCGAGAAGCCGCGCTTGTAGCCGAGCCGCTCGGCGTGCTGGCGCAGGATGCGGGCGCAGGCGGAGTGGAAGGTCATCACCCACATCACCCGAGCGGCGTTGCCGGTCAGCGCCTCGACGCGGGCCTTCATCTCGTTCGCCGCCTTGTTGGTGAACGTGATCGCGAGGATCTGCCCCGGCCGGGCCATGCCGGTCTGCAACAGGTAGGCGATCCGGTGGACGAGCACCCTGGTCTTGCCCGAGCCGGCGCCGGCGAGGACGAGCAGCGGGCCCTCTCCGTGCTCGACGGCCCGGCGCTGGTCGGGGTTGAGGTCCTCGAGCAGCTGCTCGAGCGGCGTCGAACCGGCAGCGACCGGGGCTCCGTAGAAGCCCTCGAGCTGCTCGGGATCACCCTCGTCGCCCGGGTCGTAGCCGGCGAACTCTCCCTCTGTCTCTTCTGCGGGCGCCTCGCTCACGGACAGCCGAGGATAGCCGCGGGCGCGGCGCTGCCCGGCGGCGAAAAGCCGGTGCTTGCGGCCTGCGGAACGATCCGGGCCGGCCGCGGTGACGAGCGGTGCTCAGCCTCCGGCGGGACTCGGTCCCTGGCGTGGGCGCAGCTCACGGACCTCGGCGCCGGAATCCTGCGACCGCTCGCCGTCCAGGCGCGCGAGGCGGTCCTCGATGGCGCGCAGCCGCTCGCTCAACATCCGCACCGAGTCGGCGACCGGGTCAGGCAGATGAATCCAGTCGCTGTCCGGGCCCTCCGGGCGACGGCCGTCGACGCGCACGGTGTGGCCCGGGTTGCCGACCACGGTGGAGTTCGCCGGCACGTCCTCGATCACGACGGTGTTGGCGCCGACCTTGGCGCCGTGCCCGACGGTGACCGGGCCAAGCAGCTTCGCCCCGGAGCCGATCGTCACGTTGTCCTCGACCGTCGGATGGCGCTTGCCGCGCTGAAAGCCGGTGCCGCCGAGGGTCACGCCCTGGTAGATCGTCACGCAGCAGCCGATCTCCGCCGTCTCGCCGATGACGACGCCGGTGCCGTGATCGATGAACAGGTCGTTGCCGATCGTCGCCGCTGGGTGGATCTCGACTCCGGTCACTATCCGCGAGGCATTGGCGAGCATGCGAGGCACGAGCGGAACTGCGGCCTCTTGCAGCGCGTGAGCGACGCGGTGGGTGAGGACCGCCTGCACCCCACCCCAGGTCGCGAGGATTTCGACGGTGCTCGCCGTGCGCGCGGCGGGGTCGCGGTCGCGGGCCGCGCCGACGTCGGCGCGGACCTCTCCGAGCACGCGGGTAAGGGTGCCGAAACCGAGCATCTGAGCGAAGGATACGCGCGAGCGGATGTCGCTCAGGCGCCGAAGAACGGCAGCGACATGTAACGCTCGCCGCTGTCGCAGAGGATCACGACGATCCGCTTGCCCTGCATCTCCGGCCGGGCGCCGAGATCGATCGCCGCATACAGCGCGGCGCCGGCGGAGATCCCGATCAAGAGGCCCTCACGCGTGGCGGCGAGACCGGCGGTGGCGACGGCGGAGTCGTCCTCGACGGGCACGATCTCGTCGACGACGTCCCGGTCGAGAACGGAAGGCACGAACCCGGCGCCGATGCCCTGGATCCGGTGCGGGCCCGGGCGGCCGCCGCAGAGCACCGGCGAGCCGGCGGGCTCGACGCCGATCATCCGGATCTCCGGCCGGCGCTCCTTGAGCGCTTGGCCGATCCCCGTGATCGTGCCGCCGGTTCCGATCCCGCAGACGACGGCGTCGACCTCACCGCCCGTGTCGCGCCAGATCTCCTCAGCTGTGGTTCGGCGGTGGACGTCGGGGTTGGCGGGGTTCTCGAACTGCATCGGCATGTAGGCGTGCTCGTGCTCGGCGGCGATCGAGCGCGCCAGTTCGACCGCTTCGTTCATGCCGCCCATCGAGGGCGTCTCACGGACGACCGCGCCGTAGCTGCGAAGCAGGGCCGAGCGCTCGCGGCTCATTCCCTCGGGGAGGGTCAGCACGCAGCGGTAGCCGCGCGCCGCGCAGACCATCGCCAGGGCGATGCCGGTGTTCCCGCTGGTCGGCTCGACGATCACCGACCGTCCGCGCTCGATCCGCCCCTCTGCCTCCGCGGCGTCGATCATCGCCACTCCGATCCGGTCCTTGACCGATCCGCCGGGGTTGAACCACTCCAGCTTGCCGACGATCTCGGCCCCGAGACCTTCGCCGATCCGGCCGAGCTTGACCATCGGCGTGTCGCCGACGACGGCGGAAGCCTCGGCAGCGATGCGCAGGGTGGCTCGGAGCGCTCATGCGGGCGAACGGTAGCGGCCCGCCCGACGGCCGTTCGACCGCGCTCAGATGAAGTAGACGGGGCCGCCCGCCTCAGCGTCCTCGCGGCGGGCGACATCGGCGATCGTCGCCTCGCCGAAGACGCGGCGTAGCGCTTCGACCCCGTCGGACCAGATACCACCGGCTTCCGTGCTCTCATCGCCGATCTTGCCGTCGAGCGACTGCACGACCTCGAGCACCGTGATCTCGTCGGGGTCGCGGGCGAGGCGAAAGCCGCCCTTCGCGCCGCGCTGCGAGATCAGCAGGCCGTCGCGGCGCAGCGTGCTGAAGAGCTGCTCGAGGAACTGGACCGGGATGTCCCGACGCTCGGCGACGACCGAGATCGGCACCGGCTTGTCGGCGTGGCGGGAGAGTTCCGCCATCCCGACCACGGCGTACCGGGACTTGGCCGTGACGGAGATCATCGCCTCCGGTTTTTACCGGTTCGGACGGCGTCGGCTCCGTTACGATCGCCTTTCGCCGCTCACTGGGCCGGAGGGGAGCGTTTCTCAATGCATGCGTCTCGAATCTGTCTTCTAATCGACGCGCACCCGATCGTCCGCAAGGGAGTCACCGCGCTGCTCGATGGGGAGTTCGAGGTCGAGGAACTCGCCCACGGTCGCGACGCGGTCGAGCTGCACCTGAACGTCGGCAACTTCGACGTGGCCGTCGTCGAGATGCGACCGGCGCTCGACGGTCTGCCGTCCGGCGCCGCGACGATCCGCGGCCTACTCAAGGCCCAACCCGGGCTCGGCGTCGTTGCACTGGGGGGGCCGCTCGAGCGCCACGCGGTCCGCGAGGCGTTCGATTCCGGCGCACTCGCCTACGTAAGCCGCATCTCCGCCTTGAGCGCCGTCGGCGATGCGATCGATGCAGCGGCGAACGGCGAGACCTACGTCGACCCAGCTGCCGGCCGGGCCGCCGTGACGACCCTGACGCCACGTCAGCGCCAGGTCCTGCAGCTCTTCGCCGACGGGCTCTCGACCGAAGAAGCAGCCCGTCGACTAGGCCTCAGCGAGGAGACGATCCGCACCCACGCAAAGGCAAGCCTCGCCCGCATGCAGTCCCGCGACCGCACACATGCGGTGGCGAAGGCGCTGCGGGCGAGCCTGATCGAGTAGCGGCGGGCCGCCGGTCCTCGGCTCGGCGATCCGCCGGCGAGGCGTCCTCGGCCCGCGGGTCCTGTCCGGCGGGAGCCCGTGCCCCCGCAGATCCGCTTGGTTCACTTGGTCTGCGGAGGCACGGGCGCCCACCCGCCGGCCACCCGCGGGAGAGGAGCGCTGGGCGGGCGATCGCCGGCGAGGGGGCTTGGCTGGCGTTAGCTGGGAGGAGGGGTGGGCTGTTGACGCCCTTTGGGCAGCGAGGGAGGTGGGCTTGCGGAGGGGCTTGGCTGCGGTGAGTGGTTACGAAACACCGCAAGTTGCGGTGGAACGTGACCACTCGTCCGTCGTGGGCTGCCGTTTACCGATCCCTCGCTGCTCTTCGCCGGCCGGTGGTTACGAAACACCGCAAGTTGCGGTGGAACGTGACCAGTCGGCTCCGCTGGGCTGCTTTGAGCTTTCCCTCGGTGCCCTCGCCTGCCAGTGGTCACAAAACCTCTCAAGTTGAGAGGTTCCGTGACCAGTCGTCTCCCTTGGGCTGCCGTTGACCGCTCCCTCGGTGCTCTCGCCTGCGGGAGGCTCCTTGGTTCGGCAGGGGTGCTCTGACGTGGCCGGTGGGCTGTGAGCGACTAGATCCAGCCGCGTTCGCGGGCCACGAGCACGGCCTGGGCCCGGTCGGCGGCGCCGATCTTGCGGTAGACGTTGTGCAGGTGGGTGCGGACGGTGCTGGCGGAGAGACCCATCTCAGCGGCGATCTCCTTGTAGACCTTGCCCTCGGCGAGACCACGGAGGGCATCGACCTCACGCTTGGAGAGTGGGCACGGCTCGCCGCGGCGCTGGCGCGGGGCGCGCGCATGCGGGAACTCGTAGAGGACCTGGCGCAGGCGCTCGGAGTTGAGGCCGCACACCTTGGCCATCGAGTCCATTGCCTCGCCGGAGACGGCGTCGCCCTGTGACTGGTGGACGACCATGTCGCCGAGCCGCACGGCGGCCGCAAGACCCTCCGCCTCGGCCGAGTGGTGACGCTCGATCGCGCTCGCAATCACCGCCGGCATGCCCCAGCGGCGGGCGAGGACACCACCGACGAGGGTGTGGTCGATGCCCAGCTCGCGGCGCTCGAGCTGAGTCCGCTGCTCGGGCGTCGCCGTGCGGTCGTCGACGATCTCGCTGTAACCCGGGTAAAGGCGCATCAGGACGAGCTGGCCGACGTCATGCAAGAGCGCCGCGGTGACGAGCTCGTCGCGACCGGCGACATCGCCGAGATCGGCGATCCGCTCTGCCGCGTGGCGCGTCGCGACGGCATGGCGGCGGAAGCGTTCGGGCAGGCGCTCCCAGTTGCCGACCGACTGGAAGAACTCATAGGTCTCGAGTTGGCTCGTCACGGCGCGAACTCCGGCGGGGGTCAGCGCTTCGATCGCGTCGGGAACGTTCGTCACCCGGCCGCGCGGTCCGCCGCCGTTGTTGGCGGCCCGCATGACTGCGATCGCGACCGCGGTGTCGGACTCGACGAGCTCGCAGAGCTCATCCATGCTCGCCCCCTCCTTCGCCGTCAGCTTGCCGACGCGGGAGACGGTCTCGGCGAGCGCCGGCAGCGTGTTGACGGCCTCGAAAGCGGCAGAGAGCCGGTGCCCGCCCTTGCCCATCGGCTTGGCAGGCGGCGCTCCGGTCTGGGTCGCGGTCGTCATCGCAGGATCAGGGGGGCCAGGATCGGGGGGCCCGACCTACTGATCGGCATTTTGGGCCCGGTGATTTAGCCCTGGGGGGCGTCTTGGGACGCCGAACCCGCATCGAGCTCCAATTGCAGGCGTGAAATCGCCTTGCCGATGCGGTTCAACGAGTCGTTGCGGCCAAGTACGGCGAGTGATTCGAAGATCCCGGGAGAGACGCTCGAGCCGCTGATCGCGACCCTGATCGGCTGCAGCAGGGCCCGCGCCCCGATCTCGTCGCGCTCCATCAAGTCACGCAGTGCCGTCTCGATCAGCTCCGCGCTCCAGGCGTCCTCGTCGAGGCCCTCCAGCGCCGCCAGGCCGGCGACGAGTGGCTCGGCGACGCCGGGCTTCATCACCTTCTTCCAGGACTTCTCGTCCGTCTCCGGCTCGGTGAACAGGAACGCGATCAGGGGCCAGACCTCAGTTACGACCTGGGCCTTGTCGCGGACGATCTCGCAGGCCGCGGCCCGCTGCTCGGGGGCGGCTGCCGCGAACGCCGCGGCTCCGTCGGGGTCGATGCGCTCAAGGTGGGCAGCGAGCGTCCGCTCGTAGTCCGAGAGCGGCTCCTCACGCATGTAGCGGCCGTTGATCCAGCGCAGCTTCTGCTCGTCGAAGACGGCGCTCGACCGTCCCACCCGGCTGACGTCGAAGCGCTCGACGAGCTCCGCGGTGCTGAGCAGCGTCGTGTCGTCGTCGGTGCCCCAGCCGAGCAGCGCCAGGTAGTTACGCACGGCGGCGGGCAGATAGCCGGCCTCGCGCAGCTCCTGCGCTGAAGCGGCGCCGTGGCGCTTGGAGAGCTTCTTGCCGTCGGGGCCGTGCAGCAGCGGCAGGTGCGCGTAGCGCGGCGCCTCGAAGCCCAGCGCCTCGAGCACGAGCAGTTGCTTCGGCGTGTTCGAGATGTGATCGTCGCCGCGGATCACGTCGCTGATCCCCATCTCGGCATCGTCGACCGCGACGGCGAAGTTGTAGAGCACCGAACCATCGCCCCGGGCGATCACGAGGTCGTCCTGGAGGCGGTTCTCGAAGCCGATCGGCCCCCGGATCGCATCCTCGACCACGGTCTCCCCCTCGTCGGGCACGCGCAGCCGGACGGCGGCGTCGGCGGCGTCGCTCACCTCGCCCCGGAAGCCGGCGCCGGGGTTCGCCTCCTTGAAGGCGCGGACCTCGTCCGGACCGTCGCTGCTGCGGTAGGCGCGGCCGGAATCGAGCAGCTGCTGCAGGCGCTCGGCGTGATGCGGCGCCCGCTCGGCCTGGCTGATCGGCCCTTCGTCCCAGTCGAGCTCGAGCCAGCGCAGGGCGTCGAGGATCTGCTCGACGTTCTCCGGCGTCGAGCGCTCGCGGTCGGTGTCCTCGATACGCAGTACGAGCTCGCCGCCCGAGCCCCTGGCCGCAAGCCAGTTATAGAGTGCGGTCCGTGCTCCCCCGATGTGCAGGGCGCCGGTCGGCGAAGGGGCGAAGCGGACTCTCAATGGATTCACGGAGGTTTCGACCAGGATGCTGATCGGCGCGCATGTTTCCACAGCGGGCGGCCTCGAGAACGCCATCGCCAACGGCGTCGAGCGCGAGTGCGACGCGATCCAGATCTTCAACCAAAGCCCGCGGATGTGGCGTCCGACCAACCACGGGCCCGAGAGCATCGCCGCGTTCAACGAGGCATTCGAGGCCTCGCGCATCGACTCGGTGACGATCCATGCGGTCTATCTGATCAACACGACCTCGCCGGATCCCGAGATCGCGGAGAAGTCGCTCGCCTCGCTCACGCAGGCGCTACGCCTCGGTGATGCGATCAAAGCTGACGGCGTCGTCGTGCACGCGGGCTCGCGTAAGGGAGAGCCGCTCGATGAGGCCGTCGCGCGCTCGGGCGAGCTCGTCCGCGAGGCACTCGCCGAGTCCGACTCCTGCCCGCTGCTGTTCGAGAACACGGCCGGCACCCAGGGACCGCTCGGGCGCGACTTCGCTGAGCTCGCACAGCTCGTCGAGGCTGCGGGCTCCGGGCCGCGCGTCGGCACCTGCCTCGACTCCTGCCACCTGTTCGCCTCCGGCTACGACATCGTCGAGCCCGAGGGCCTGACGGCCGTCATCGACGACTACGACGACCTCGTCGGCCTCGACCGGCTCAAGTGCCTGCACGTCAACGACAGCCGCGTGCCGCTCGGCTCGAACCGGGACATGCACGCGAACGTCGGTGAGGGCGAGATGGGCCGGACCGGGATCGGTACGTTTCTCTCGGAGCCCCGCTTCGAGCGCCTGCCGGCGCTGCTGGAGACCCCCGGTCCCGACAAGCAGGGCACCGACAGGGACGAGGTCCGGCGCGCGAAGCGCTACCGAAACCAGGGGCTCAAGCGACGCGGCTGAGCGCGAAGGCGATCTCGCGCATCGAGCTGAGGCCGCGGTCGCGGAAGCGCTGGTCGACCAGCTCCCGCTCCTCGAGCCGCTCGATCTCGAAGCCGTCCGCGAACAGCTCCTCGACCTCCTCGGGGGCGACCGCGAACGGCGGGCCCTCCATCTGCGACTGCTCGTAGTCGAAGGTGATCAGCAGGCTCACCGAGCCCGCGGGCATCAGCTCTCGCAGGTGCGCCGCGTACCGGGCCCGCGTGGGGCGATCGAGGGCGACGAGCGCCGCTCGGTCGAAGACCGCGTCGATCCGCCCGGCGGCGTCCTTCCCGATGGTGAAGAAATCAGCGGCGAAGAGCTCATACGGAGCGGCGGCGAAGCGCTTTGGCGGGCCGTCTTCGACCTCCGGTTCGAGCTCGCGCTCGGCGAAGAACTCGAGCACCGCCTGCTCGACGTACTCGACGCCGACGACCTCCGCTCCCCGGTCGGCCAAGAAGACCATGTCGAGGCTCTTGCCGCTGAGCGGAACGAGCACCCTCCCTGGCCCCTCGGTCCCCCAGGCGCGATCGGCGTGGCGCTCCAGGAAGTCGCTGTAGCGTCCCTGATGGAAGCCGATCCGGCCTTCGCTCCAGCGCGATGTCCAGTCGGCCCGCTCCACTACTGGTGTTGCCGCAGCGGGCCCTCAGGCCGCGCGGCGGAAGGTCATCGTGTCGCGCAGGTCGAAGTCGTCGTCGGGCTCGAGGATGTCGAAGAACCGGGGGTTGAGGCAGGTGTGCGCCGGACCGTCGCCCTCGAACGCCGGCTCGACCCGGAACTGACAGTGCGAGAGCGGCGCGCCGGTCATCTTGATGCCGCCGTAGCCGCCCTCGCGCTCGGCGGCCTCGAAGAGCTTCACGTCGATCTCGCCGCGGAAGACCTTCTGCACGCAGCCCATGAAACGCCGGCCGGTGGGTCCGTCCACATAGCTCCAAAGGTACGGGCAGCGCATCTGCAGACAGGCCCGGGGCTCGATCAGCTTGTCGCAGTAAGTACGGCAGCGGCGGCACTCGCCCGGTGGGGCTTCGAGCTCGCCTCTTGCCGCTACAGCCATTACGGGAAGTCTACGGAGCCGCCTCCCCTGGTGGGCATGAAGGCGAGGCCCGTGATCTAGATTCTCCTGCGATGCGGGTCCACCCCAAACCCCTCGCGGCGCTGGTCGCGGCGACCGTCGCACTCGCGTGCGCGACGGGCTGCGGCGGCAGCGGCGAGACCGTCGCCCAGGGCTCGGAGAACGTGCCTGCCGCCGGCCCGACACGCCGCCGGCCGGAACCCCCGGCGTGCCCAAGGGCGCCGCCTACGACGTCGACAAGAGCGGCTGGGACCACCTCAGCCGCAAGGGCCAGTTCGCGGCCGCTACGGAGTTCGTCGCCGACAACCCGAGCCGCTGCCACGGCGCCGAGGTCGGCGCCGTCGTCGACTACGTCACCGACTCCTACATCAACGACTTCCCCTCCGACGCGCCGGCATCCGAGGTCCTCGCCGAGGGCTGCGACGCCAGCGTCCAGAGCCCGGCGGACCGCTAAGAGGCTGAGACGGCCTCTAGGCAGCCAGGGCTGAGGGGCCGAGGAGCTGATCCAGCTCGGCGCGCAGGCCGGCCGTGCGGGCGACCTTCCAGTCCTCGCCGAAGCGGAGCTTGCGGACGCCGTCGCGCGTCTTCATCACGAGCTCGACCTCTTCGTCGCCGGGGAAGTCGGCGAAGACCGACTTGAGCTCCTCGATCACGCCGAGGCCGAACTCCGCGGCGTCGAGCTTGATCACCACCGGATTGCGGCGGGTCATCTCGGCGACCTTCTCCTTCGCCGAGTCCATCTCCGCAGCGCTCGGCGCGAACGGTTCGACGTCCTGGACGACGAGCTTCGTCTCGTTGCGGTCCTTGTGGTCGACGCGGCCGCGGACGAGCAGCACCGCGTCCGTCTCGATCACGTCGCCGGCCTTCTCGAGCGACTTCTGAAAGACGATCATCTCGGTCCGGCCCTCGAGGTCGTCGAGCGTCGCGAACATCATGTTCGTGCCGCTCTTCGTGCGGATCTTCTTGCAGTCGGCGACGATCCCGCCGACCGTCACCCAGGCGCCGTCGTCCTTGCCGTCGAGCTCGAGCAGCGAGCAGTCGGTGCGCACGCGGAGCGCGTCGCGGACCTCGGAGAGCGGGTGGTCGCTGAGGAAGGTGCCGAGCGTCTCCTTCTCGAGCGCGAGCAGCTCGCGCTGGCTGAACTCCTCGCCGACGAGCGGCGGATGCTGGTTGCGGTAGCCGCCGGTCGTGGCCGAGACCTCCTCGAGCGCGAAGATCGACTCCTGGCCGTTGAGCGCGTCCTCCTGGCTCTTGGCGCCGGCCGACTGGGCGTCGGCGAGACGGTCGAGCATCACCCGGCGCGGCGCGCCGGTCGAGTCGAGCGCGCCGCACTTGATCAGGCACTCGATCGCGCGCTTGTTGACGGTGCGCGCGTCGACGCGCTCGCAGAAGTCCCAAAGTGAATCGAGCGGCCGCTCCTCGCGCGCCGAGAGGATCGCCTCGACGGCGGCGTAACCGACGTTCTTGACGGCGTCGAGGCCGAAGCGGATCTTGTTGCCGGAGACGACGAAGCCGTGGTCGGAGGAGTTGACGTCCGGCGGCAGCACCTCGATCCCCATCTCCTCGCAGCGGTTGACGAAGAACGGCACCTTGTCCTTGGTCGACATCACCGAGCTGATCACCGCGGCCATGTACTCGGCCGGGTAGTTCGCCTTCAGGTAGGCGGTCCGGTAGGCGATCAGCGCGTAACAGGCGGCATGCGACTTGTTGAACGAGTAGTCGGCCGCGTTCGTCATCAGCTGCCAGAGGTCGCGGGTGACGCTCGGGTCGGTGTTGGAGGCCGCCGCGCCCTCGCGGAACTTGGTCTCCATGCGGGCCATCATGTCCCGCTTCTTCTTGCCGATCGCCTTGCGCAGGTCGTCCGCCTCGGCCGGCGTGAAGCCGCCGATCTGCTTGCTGATCTCCATCAGCTGCTCCTGGTAGATGCAGCAGCCGTACGTGTCCTCGGTGATCGGGCGCAGGCGATCGTCGGCGAACTTGACGGTCTCCGGATCGCGCTTGCCGCGCGCGTAGGTGTCGATGTACGCCATTGCGCCCGGGCGGTACAGGGAGACGAGCGCGACGATGTCGTCGAACTCCGTCGGCCGCACCTTGCGCAGCGCGTCGCGCATGCCCTCGGACTCGAGCTGGAAGACGCCGACCGAGTCGCCGCGGCGCAGCATCTCGTAGGTCGTCTCGTCATCGAGCGGCAGCTGCCTCGACGTCGATCGACTCGCCGCGCGAGCGCTCGACGATCGCGACCGCGTCCTCGATCACGTCGAGGTTGCGGAGGCCGAGGAAGTCCATCTTCAGCAGGCCGATCTCCTCGACGGGGACCATCGAGTACTGGGTCACGATCTTGTACGAGCGCTCCCCGTCCTTGGTCGCCCCGCGGTCCTCGGCGAGCTGCAGCGGCACGACCTCCTGCAGCGGCCGGTCGGCGATGACGACGGCGGCGGCGTGGATCGAGTTGTTGCGGACGATCCCCTCGAGCCCTCGTGCCGTGTCGACGATCTGGCGAACGTCGCCCTCGGTGTCGTAGGCCTTGCGCAGATCCTCGCCGTTGGAGAGGCACTCATCGAAGCTCGGGCTACGGCCCATGATCGGCTCGGGGATCAGCTTCGCGACGCGGTCGCCGGTGCCGTAGTCGAAGCCGAGTACGCGGGCGGCGTCGCGGGTTGCGGCGCGTGGCGCCATCTTGCCGAAGGTGATGATCTGGGCGACGGACTCGCGGCCGTACTTCTCGGCGACGTAGCGGATCACCCGCTCGCGACCGCGCACCGAGAAGTCGATGTCGATATCCGGCATCGACTTCCGTGCCGGGTTCAGGAAGCGCTCGAAGAGCAGGTCGTTGGCAAGCGGATCGAGGTCCGTGATGGCGAGCGAGTAGGCGACGATCGAACCGGCTGCCGAGCCACGGCCCGGGCCGACGGCCACGCCGTTCTCCTTCGCGTAGCGGACGAAGTCCCAGACGATCAGGAAGTAGGACGGGAAGCCCATCTCCTCGATCACGCCGAGCTCGAACTCGAGCCGCTCGATCGCCTCGGCGGGGGGCGGGTCGCCGTAGCGGCGGCGCAGGCCCTCGTTGGCGATGCGGCGCAGCATCACCTCGGGCTCGGAGCCGTCCTCCGTCACAAAGCGCGGCAGCAGCAGCTCGCCGAGGCTGATCTCGACGTTGCAGCGCTCGGCGATCTCCAGCGTGTTCGGCACGGCCTCGGGCCACGGCGCGAACGACTCGTGCATCTCCTCGGAGCTCTTCAAATAGAACTCGTTCGTGTCGAAGCGCAGTTTCGGCTGCTCGAGCGTCGACTTGGTCTGCACGCAGAGCAGCGCGGCGTGGTTGTCGTAGTCCTCACGGCGCAGGTAGTGGACGTCGGCCGTGCCGACCAGAGGCGCGCCGAGCTCGCGCGCTACCCGCTCGATTCCTTCGTTCGCCTTGTCCTGGTCGGCGATCCCGTTGACCTGGAGCTCGAAGTAGACGTCCTCGGCGCCGAAGATGCCGATCAGCTCGTCGGCGTGCTCGCGGGCTTCCTGCGGCCGGTCCTCGACGATCCGCCTGCAGAAGCGCGACTGCAGACACCCGGTAAGCGCGATGACGCCCTCCGAGTAGCGGTCGAGCATGCTCAGGTCGACGTTGGCCTTACCGCGGGCGAAGCCCTCGAGGAAGCCGGCGGAGCTGAGCTTGACGAGGTTGCGGAAACCAACGTCGGAGGAGGCCAGCAGCGTCAGGTGGTTGCGCTCCCAGCGAGTCTTCGTCTTGATCTCGGAGACGTCGCCGACAAGGTAGGCCTCGAGACCGATGATCGGCTTGATTCCGTTCTCGTTGCAGGCCTTGTAGAGATCGACGGCGCCGTTCATGACGCCGTGGTCGGTGAGCCCGAGCGCCGGCATGCCGAGCTCAGCCGCGCGCGCGGCCATCGCTGGGATCTTGTTGGCGCCGTCGAGCAGCGAGTACTCGCTGTGCACGTGTAGGTGGGCCGCGGGGGCGGTCATCGGGCCATCATGGCAAGGCAGGTGGATGCCAACCGGACGCCGGCCGGCGCTTTCCCGCACGTTGCGGGAGCCGTCCGCGCGCTACCGGGGAACGAGTTGCAGGGGCGCGCCGACGCTGGCGCAGCGGTGTACTAGTCCTCGTCCCCGCTCTCGAGCCGGCCGAGGACCTCCGCGAGGCGCAGCTCCGCTTCGCGCACGCGTCGCTCGGCCTCCTCGCGGGCGCGCTCGCTGCGCTCGGCGATCCGCTGCTCGCGCTCCGAGGCGGTGTCGGCGGCGGCGATTCGCTGCTCGGCGGCGGCAGCAGCTCCTGAGAGTCGCTTTGCGGCTCGTTCCTCGGCGGCTTCGACGCCCGCGCGGGCGCGGGCGGCGAGCGCTTCGCCACGGCGCTCGATTGCCTCCTCCGCTGCACGGCGCGCTGCCTCGGCCGCCCGCGACTCGACATCCGCAGCGTGTCGTTCGAGCTGCTCGCGGGCGTTTGTCACTTCCGCGTCGATCGCCGTGACTGCGTCGGAGCGCAGCCGCTCGAGCTCCGCCGCAGCGGCCGTGCGGTGGGCCTGCAGGTCCGTCTCGCCGCCCCGCGAGGCAACGGCGATCCGCTCGGAGCCCTCGCGGGCGAGCTGCTCGAGCTGCTCTGCGGCCTCACGAGCCCGATCGCCGACCGACTGAGCCGCCACCCCGGTCAACCTGCTCTGCTCGGCGGCAAGAGCCGCAGACGCCCGCTCCGCCGCCTCGCCCTGCTCCTTGTCAAAGCGCTCCCGCTCGCGTCGCAGGCCGCGCTTGGAAAGCTCATCCCGAAGGCCCTGGACCGTTCCCTCGATCTCGGCGGCGCTCCGCGCGAGTCGGCCGCGCTCGGCCTCGACGGCCGCGGATGCCGCGGCCGAGGCCTCGTCGGCAAGCTGAGCGCGGATCCGCTCCCGGGCGTCATTGGCTGCGTCGTCGACGGCGCCCGTCACGCGCCGGTCAAGCTCGTCCGCAATCGTCCCGCGCGCCGTCTCGAGCGCGGCGTCGATGCGTCCGTCGAAGTCGCCGGCGCTCGTCTGGAGTCGTCGCTCGAAGCTCTCGATTCGCGCCTGGCCCGCCTCCTGCATTGCCTCGGCCGCTGTCTCGATGCGCGCAGCGCCGGTCCGATCGAGTTCCGCGGCCGCGTTCGAAATCGCCTCCTCGACCCGCCGCGCTGCCTCTTCGGCGAGCTGCGATCGCAGCTCCTCCGCGTGCACGCCTGCTCGCTCCTGCGCCCGCCGCTCGAGCTCCCCCGCGATCCGCTCGCTGCGCTCCCCGAGCTGCTGCTCGAGTCGTTCGTCGACGCCCCGCAGGCGCTCGGAGACCGCGGCCTCGGAGGCCGACGCCGCGGCCGCCTCGATCCGCTCGCCGGCACTCGCGACACCCGCATCGACGCGCTCGCCGAGCCTGTCCTCCGCCTGCTCGGCCCTGATGCGCGCGGCGGCGTCGATCCGCTCGATCGCATCCCCCTGCTCGGTCCGCAGGCCCGCCGCCAGCTCCTCCTGGCGGGCGCGGACCGCGGCTTCTGAGTCGGCGAGGGCCTGCTCGAAGCGTTTGGCGAGCGTGCTGTCGACGCGCTCCTCAAGTCCTTTGGCGCGGCTCGCATCAAGCGCGTCAAGGCGCTCGCCGAGGCGCGTCTCAGCTCCGGAGAAGCTCGTCTCCGCTGCGCGTGCGGCGGCCTCCGCGGCCGTGCGCTCGAGTCGCTCCCTCGCCGCGGTCAGTCGGGCGTCGATGTCGGCGCCGAGGCGCTCGCCGCCTGCGAGCAGCTCGGCCCGCAGCGAGGCAGCCTCGGCCTCCAGTCGCTCGTTGAGGCGGGCGTCGGCCGCCGCCGACCGCTCCTCGGCCTCAGCCGCGAGCGTGGCCCGCGCGTCCTGGGAGAGCTGGCGTACCTGCTCGAGCGAGGCCGTCGCCATCTGCTCGGCACGGCCGCGAAGGTCAGCTGCGACGCGTTCGCGCGTCGCAGCGACCTCCCGCTCGAGTCGGTCGGAGGCCTCCCGCTCCCGCGTCTCGACCGCCTCCGTGAGGTCCGCGCGGGTTCGCTGGGCCACCGCGTCGACACGCTCAGCCAGGCGCTCGAAGACACCGTCGACGCGCGCGGCGAGGATCTCCTCGGAGCGGCGCTCGGCGACCTGCGAGGCGGTCGTCTCACTCGCCGCGGCGAGCTCGCGAACCTCACTCAGCGCCGCCGCTATCGCGCCCTCGACATCCTCGGCCAGTGCCTTGATCTGCCCGGAGCCACGCTCTGCATCCGCTTGGATCGCATCGGCCACGCGTTCGCCGAGCGCCTCGATCCGGGCCGTCTCCGCGCGCATCCGCTCGCCGCCGTGGGCGACGAGGTTTGCCTCGGCCTGTTCGAAGCGCAGGCGCGTGTCGGCGTCGATCTCGTCACGGAGGCGCTGGGCGGCGGTGGCACCGCGCTCCGCGCTCTCAGTCGAGAGTCGCTCGCTCGCTCGCTCGATCTCCGCGGCGATCGTCGCGGTCGACGCCTCCAGCCGCTCGGCGAGCTCAGCCTGCAGGGCGTCCGAAAGCTCCGTGCGGACCGCATCGAGCCGATTCGATGCGATGCGCTCGGCACGCTCGCCGGCGGTCTCAACGGCGCTCCGCTCGATTGCCCCGGCACGCTCGTTGAGCTCGCCGAGGTGGCGAGCTGCCGGCATCTGAGAGCTCCGCCAGTCGCTGATCGGCGCTCTCCGAAAGCTCGCCCAACCGCGCCTCGATCTGGGCCCCGGCATCAGCCCGCGCCTGCTCGAGGGCGGCGCCGGCGCCGGCGGCGCGCTCGGTGAGCTCGGCCAGCGTCCGCTCGGCGGCCTCGGAGAGCCGCTTGTGCTCGACTTCAGCCCGCGCAGCGGCCCTCGCCTCGAGCTCCGCCCGCGCCTCGGCGAGCCGCAGCTCCGCATCCTTTTCAAGCGACCGGACCGCCGCCTCCATCTCCGCACCGACCCCTTGCTCGATGCCGGCCGAGATCTCGCCCCGCATCGCCTCGATCCGCGCCGTCGACTCGTCCCGCACCCGCTGCAGCTCGGCCTCGATGCGGGCGTCGATGCGCTCTGCCTGTCCCGCAGCCGCAGCATCGAGCTTCGACGTCAGCGCCTCCTCGGAGCCCGCGAGGTGCTCCTCAGCGCTCTCCCGTGCGCTCTGCTCAGCCCTTTGCGCAGCCCGCTCCGCGATTGCCCGTCGCTCGCTCTCGAGGGCGGTGAGCGAGCCTGAACCAGCCTCCTCGACGCTGAGGCGGATCGAGTCGGCCCGCTCGCCGAGCCGCTCCAGCGCCGCGTCGCGCTCGGCCGCGATCTCGGCTCTGATCGCCTCGATCCGGGCAATGCCCTCGGCCAGGCGGGCGCTGTGAGCCTCGTCGAGCCGATCCTCGGCCACGCGCAGCCGTGCCTCGAGGTCCGCTTTCGCCTGCTCGGAGAGTTGCGCGGCGGCCCTCGCCATGGTCTCGCTGATCCGGGTCTCGGACCCGGCCACGCGCTCTGCCTCGTGCCGCTCGAGCTCCTGGCGCAGCTCCGCGGCAGCGCCCGCAAGGCGTTCGGAGGCGATCCGTTCCGCCTCGGCACGGGCCGCCTCGGCGGCATCCGCGGCAACCTGAGCCGCCCGCGTGCCGACCCTGTCGAGCTCACCGGCAGCCGTCTCCGACAGCTGCCGGACAGCGGCCTCGACCTCGGCCCCGAAGCTTGCCCGGATCTCAGTCAGCCGCTCCTCGGCAAGCGACGTGTAGCGCGCCTGCGCCTCCTCGGAGAGCTGCGCCGTGCGGGCCTCGGCGCGCTCCACGGCGTCAGCGTGTTCGGTGGCGATCCGCTCGATGAGCTCGTTCCGGGCGCCGCCCAGGACGCGCTCGATCTCGGCGGCCGCCGCCGAGACCCGCTCGTCCTCACGGGCCCCGAGCTTTGCTGCAAGTTCTCCGGAAGCGGAGGCAAGCCGCTCGGCCGCGATCCGCTCCGCCGTCACCCGGGCGCCCTCGGTCACCTCGCTGGAAATCCGGGACGAGTGCTCGGAGAGCCGGGCGATCTCACGCTCGGCATCGGCCGTGATCCGCTCCGCCGCCTGCTCGACCTCGGTGCCGAACGTCGTACGCACCGCCGCGAGTCGCTCCTCAGCGAGGCTCGCGTAGCGGGCCTGCGCGCGGTCTGCGAGCTCCGCGGCCTGCGCCTCGAGCCGGTCCCTAGTGCCCTCCTGCTCGGAGGCGACGGCGTCGCGCAGCCGCTGCTCTGCGTCGGCGGCAAGTCCGTCGAGGTGCTCACGCGCCGCCCGCAGCCGCTCCCCCTCGCGGCGCTCGAGATCAGCGCCGAGCTCGGCTGCTGCCGCCGCCACCCGCTCCTCGGCGATCTCGGCCGCCGCGGCGCGGGCCGCCTTCGCCGCCTCTGCTCCGATCGCCGTCGAGCGCTCACCGATTGCCTCCAGCTCGCGCGCCGCCCCGGTCCGCAGTTGCTCACCGGCGCGTTCGACGTCGGCGGCGAAAGCGGTCCGCATCTCGCCGAGCCGCTCGGAGGCGAGCGCCGAGTAGCGGCGCTGCGAGTCGCCGGCAAGCTCGGCGGCCCGCCCGTCGGCGCGCTCGATCGCTGCCTTGCTCTCGCGTTCGACCAGGTCGGCGAGTCGCGCTTCGGCGGCGGCCGTGAGCTCGCCAAGCTTCCCTTCGAGCGCGGAGCGATGCTCGCCTGCCGCCCGCTCGAGCTGCTCGCGGTCGGCCCCGAGGCTCGTCCCGATCTCCGCGCGCAGCTCGCCCACGGCCTCGGCAACAGCGGCGGCCGCCTGCTGGCGGGCTGTCTCGAGCTCGCTCGCCGCCTGGGAACGGAGCTCCGCGCGCGCCTGCTCGAGCTCCGCGCCTAGGGCTGCACGGTGGGCCTCGAGCTCGCCCGAGAGACGGGCGGAGCCTGCGTCGAGCCGCTCGGCGGCAAGTGCGCCGGCCGCGGCGCGGGCCGCTTCCACGGACTCAGCGCGCACCTCGGCCGCCCGTGCCTCGAGCGCCTCGCGTGCGAGGGCGCCGGCCTGAGCCAGCTCCTCACCAAGCTCGCGCAGCTGCCTCTGCGAGTCGCCGGCGAGCTCCCGCAGGGCGCTCTCCCTCCCTGCCGTCGCGGCGGCCTCGTCGGTCGCGACCCGTTGCAGGGCCGCAGTCAGCTCCGTGCCGCGCTCGGCGAGCCTCGCCTCGGCGGCAGCAAGCCGCTGCTCGGCCGATTCGACGAGGTGCCCACGGCTGCGGTCGAGCTCCTGGGATGCCTCGCGCCGGAGCTCGCCGAGCGCCGCCTCGACATGCACGTCGAGCTCGGCACGAGCACCGGCGACCTGCTCCTCGATCCGGCGCGCCGCCTGCTCGCGGAGCTCACGCTCGGCACCGTCGCTGCGTTCACGCGCGCCTGCGGCGAGACGATCCTCTGCCTCGGCGACCGCCGTACGGGCTGCCTCCTCGGCGGCGGCGCGACCGGAGGCCTCCAGGGCCTCGCGGTCGGATCCGGCCTGGCGCCGTAGCTCCGCACTGGCCTCCTCGAGCGCTTTCGAGACCTCGGCGCTCTGCTGCTCGCCCCGTGCCTCTGCCGTGCGCTCGAGCTCGGCCCGTGCCTCGCCGAGCCTCGCGGCAACTGTCTCGCGAAGTTCCTCGCCGGCTTTCTCGCCGGCATCGGCAACGCGTGTGGCCGCGCGCTCGACGGCGGCGTCGGTCTCCTCGCGGGCACGAGCGACAAGACTCTCGCCGTCTTCGGCGACGAGCTTGGCGGCCGCCTGCGCAAGTTCCTTCTCGGCTGTGGCGAGCGCCTCGCGCACGCGCTCGGAGAGCTGAGCTCCCGCCTCGACCTGCGCCTCCTCGACCGCTCGTGCGACCGCTGCGAGCGCCTCCTTGCGACCCTCGATCAGGGTCTGGCGCGAGAGGTCGATCTGCTCGGCCGTGCGGCGTGCGATCTCCGCCTCCTCGCCGAGCGCGGTCTCGAGCGCGTCGGTCTGCAGCTCAAGGCGCCGTTCAGCAGTCTGCACGCGGACGTTGACCCATTGACCAACGCGGTCCTCGATCCCGCGCGCCGCTTCGGCGATGCGCCGTTCGAGCAACTCGTCGAGCCGCGCCAGCCGCTCGGCGATCTCGGCCGGGATCGAGCTCGCCGGTGAAGCCGCTGCGGATTCGGAGCGGCTGCGCGCGGGCTCAGTCAGAGGCTCGGGCTCCCGCGACTCCATCGAGGCCAGATGTGCCTCGAGCCGCTCGCGAGCGCGCCTGATCCTCTCCTGTGGGTCCTCGGACTCTGAATCGCTCGCCATCGGCGTCTACCGTCTAACAGGAATCCCGCATGGGCAACCCCTTCGCGGGCCTTGATGGTAGGCCGCCGTCACCGCCATGCGCGGGCCGCGCCGCGCGCGCCGGCCTCATAAGATCGCTGCGATGGCCGGATCGACGATCGGCGAGGTCGAGGAGTCGCTCGCAGAGGTGCGGGCTGCGGCTGCCCGCATGCTCGAGCTCGCCGCCGAGGAAGCGCACGGGATCGAGACCCGGGGCCGCGCCGAGGCGGTCGAAGCCGGCGTCCGCCGGATCGCCGAGTTGCGGGCACTGCGCGCCGCCCTGGCGGCCGACCTCGGCAGGATCCAGGGCGAGACCGCAGCTCTGGTCGAGGCCGCAGCTACGGCAGCCGACGCCCTCGCGGTGCTCAGCCGACAGGCGAGTGCCGAGCCGGCTCCCTGGGCCGGCCTGCAGAGCACAATCGGCAAGCACCTCGAGGCGTCCTCGTGACCGAGGGCGACGCGGCCCGAACGGGCGCCGAGATCTCCGACCGCGTGCACACGGTGATCGCTGCCGCCGAGCGCGCCGCCGAGGCGATCCGCGCCGACGCCGAGCAGCAGGCTCGAGCGCAGCTCGAGGAGGCGCATGCGCGCGCCGACGCGACTACGGCCGAGCGGATGCGGATGATCGGCCGCCTCACGGACGATCTCGTCTCGCACGCGGCGAGCGTCGGCGAGCGGGCCGAACGGCTGCTCGCAGGCCTCGACGAGGCGATCGCGGCAGTCGAGGCACAGCTCCGCGCGATGCCCGCCCCCACCCCGTCGACCGACGGAGGTCGACGGCCCGGCGCCGGCTGCGGTCCTGCGAGCGACCCAGCTCGCTGTTGCGGGTACCGATCGCGAGCAGATCGCGAAGACGATCGGCGAGGAGTTCGGGGTCGACCCCGAACCCGTGCTCGCCCAGGTGCTCGGCTCCGGCTGAGTGCGGCCGGGGCGAGCCGGGTGGCTAGCCCTCTTCGACGTCGCGCCCGGCAAGCAGATAGCCGGCAGCGACCGTCGCGGCGACGCCGAGCAGTGCCGCGATACGCAGCTGCTTTCCGTAGCGAACCCGAATGAAGAGGACGACGATGCGGCCGATCGCTTCGTAGAACGCGCTCATGCGCTCAGCGTACCCGGCGCCCGCAACGGCGAAACGGCCTACTCGTCCTCGGCCGCCGCGCGGACGCGGTGCGCGAGGCGGCTCTGCAGGGTGAAGAGCTCGATGAAACCGGGGCTCGCCTGCTGGCTGAACTCACCGCCGGACTCGCCGAACGAGGCAAGCGACTGGTCGTAGAGCGCGTGCGGTGAGCGCCGGGCAACGGGCACCGCCGAGCCCTTGAAGAGCTTGATCGTTACCTCGCCGGTGACCATCCGATTGGCGGAGAGCATGTAGGCGTCGAGGTCGGTGCGCAGGGGCTCGTGCCATAGACCGGCGTAGCAGAGGTAGGCCCAATGGGTCTCGAGCGTCGACTTGAAGTTGTTCTGGTGGATCGTCGAGACGAGCTTCTCGAGGTCCTTGTGGGCAGTGAGCAGGATCGAGGCGGCGGGTACCTCGTAGAGATCGCGGACCTTGAGCCCGACGATCCGGTCCTCGATGTGGTCGACGATGCCGACACCGTGTCGGCAGCCGAGCTCGGTCAGGCGATCGATCAGGTCGACCAGCTGCACGGCCTCGCCGTCGATCGAGACCGGTTTGCCCGCGTCGAAGCCGATCGTCACCGTCTCGGACTCGTCGGGCGCCTCCTCGGGCCGGGTGACGAGTTGGAAGACGTCGTCGGGCGGTGCCGCCTCGAGATCCTCGATCGTGCGGCCCTCGGAGGAACGCCCCCAGAGGTTGTCGTCGATCGAGTACGGGGCCGCCTCGGTGCCACCGGAGACCGGGATCCCGTGCTCGCGCGCGTAGGCGATCTCCTCCTCGCGGCCCATCTTCCATTCGCGCACCGGCGCCAGCAACTTCAGCTCCGGGGCCAGGGTCGCGACCGTGCCCTCGATCCGGACCTGGTCGTTGCCCTTGCCGGTGCAGCCATGGGCGACCGTGTCGCAGCCATGCTCGCGAGCCGCCTCGACGGCCAGCTTGCCGATCAGCGGCCGGCCGAGCGCCGTGAAGAGCGGGTACCCGCCTCCGTAGAGGGCGTTCGCGCGAATCGCCGGCAGCACGTACTCGTTCGCAAACTCCTCGCGGGCGTCGACGACGACTGAGGCGATCGCGCCGAGGTCCTTCGCTTTGCCGGTGACCACGTCCCAGTCCTCGTCGGGCTGGCCGAGGTTGACCGTCAGCGTGACGATCTCGGCGCCGTATCGCTCCTGAATCCAGCGCAGCATGACGCTGGTGTCGAGCCCGCCGGAATAGAGCAGCAGGACGCGGGCGACGTTGCGCGGGTCGGCCTCGTAGGAGGCCGTCGGCACGTAGCTGCTCTGTTCTTCGGGATCGGCGGTCATCAGGCGCGCAAGTCTTGCAGTTGCAGGCCCGGGCGCAGTCGCTCAGCCACGTGTGGCCTCGAGCGTTATCCGTAGGCCCTCATCGACGGCGACCTCTGCGCGCCAGCCGAGTGCCTGCTTCGCGGCCGCAGGGTCGATCGACACACGTTGGACCTCCCCGGTCCGCGCCGGTGCGAGGACGGGCTCGATTCCCCCTTCGACGGCAGCCGAGAGTGCCGTGACCAGATCGAGCACGCTGGTCTCGACGCCGGTGCCGATGTTGAACGGACCCTCGAGCGCGGCTCCGTCGCGCTCGAGGCGGCCGGCCGCCGCCAGCGCCGCGCCGACGACATCGGCGACGAAGACGTAGTCGCGGGTCTGCAAGCCATCGCCGAAGACGGTCGGCGGCCGACCTTCGAGGATCCGGCCGCAGAAGATCGCCACGACTCCGGCCTCGCCGTGCGGATCCTGGCGCGGCCCGTAGACGTTGCCGAACCGGAGGGCCACCGACGGCATCCCGTAAAGGCGCCTGTAGAGGCCGAGGTAGACCTCGCCGCAGAACTTGCTCGCGCCGTAGGCGCTCTCGGGTTTGATCGCAGCCCCCTCGTCGAGGGGCAGCTCGAGGCCGTCGCCCTCGCCGTAGATCGCGCCTCCGGTCGAAGCGAAGACGAGCGGACAGCCGGTGTCGACGACCTCACGGAGCGACTCGAGCACGTTGATCAGGCCCTCGATGTTCGCCCGGGCATCGAAGACCGGGTCCGCGATGGCCTTGCGAACGTCGACCTGGGCGGCCATGTGAAACGCCTGCTCGGGGCGGAAGGCGGCGATTTGCTCCTGCAGGAAGGAGCGATCACGGATGTCGCCGCGCGCCAGTTGCATCCGGGCCGGATCCGCTCCGCT
The DNA here is from genome assembly GCA_963774395.1 of uncultured Solirubrobacterales bacterium. GTDB lineage: Bacteria > Actinomycetota > Thermoleophilia > Solirubrobacterales > 70-9 > CAXMST01. Next base: position 334,121 of record CAVZET010000006.1, read on the forward strand.
CAAGTTCTCGACGCGCCCGCTCGACAGGTCATCGACGACGAGCACCTCGTCGCCGCGAGCGAGCAAGGCGTCGACTATGTGGGAGCCGATGAAGCCCGCGCCCCCTGTGACCATCGAACGAGACAAGGGCGGAACCCTAGAGGCATCCCCCGCGGCGCTGCGCCGGGTAGGCCGCCCCGAAGGAGGTGACGGCTACGGCGTAACGCCGCCGCTACCGCCACCGCCCGCCACCCGACGTGTTCGTCGAGGTCGGGGTGGTAGTCGTCGCGGTCGTGGTCGGAGTCGTCGTCGTGGTGGTCGTCGGCGCCGTGGTCGTCGACTTCGTCTTCGTCTTCGTCGTGCTCGTCGGCTGCGTCGTCGTCGGGGCGCTCGAAGTGGTCTCGGTCGGAACCGTCGTGACCGTCGTCGTCGAACCGCCGCCGCCGGCCGCAAGCGCGACGAGCGCGACGATCAGGCCGATGACGACCGCCACGACGAGGCCGATCGCCGTCTTCTGCGCCGTCGTCATCCCGTCGCCCTTCTCAGGCGGCTCCTCCTCGAAGCCGTAGGGGTGCTGCGGCGGGCGACCGCCGCCGCCGCCACTGCCGCCCGCGGAGCCGCCACCACCGCGTCGCCGCGGGGGCTCGTCCATGGGCATCCGGCGTGTCGGCTCTTCGCTCACGAACTGAAGTTTAGGTACGGGCCCGGCGGGCGGTCGTCACGGCTGCCTCGAGCCGGTCCAGCCCCCCGGCGAGCTCAGCTGCATCGATGACCAGCGGCGGCAGCAGCCGGATCGTCTCAGGGTTCGGCGCGTTGACGACGACGCCGGCCGCCAGCGCCGCAGCGCCGACCTTGCTCGAGTCGAGCCCCGGCTCGAGCGCCAGGCCGGCCATCAGGCCGCGCCGGCGAACGCCCTCGACGCCCTCGATCCGCAGGCAGCGGGCCTCGAGCTCCGCCCCGCGCTCGCGCACGCTCGCGAGCAGCTCCGGCGCCGAGAGGACGTCGAGCGCGGCGAGCGCCGCCCGAGCGCCGAGCGGCCCCCCGGCGAAGGTCGAGCCGTGCTCGCCGGCCGTCAGCCCATCGCCAAGCTCGGGCGCGATCACGCAAGCGCCGACCGGCAGGCCGCCGCCGAGCGCCTTCGCGGTCGTCATCACGTCGGGCCGCACGGGCCCCGCCTGGTACGCCCAAAGCGTCCCGGTCCTCCCCATCCCGGTCTGGATCTCGTCGAAGACGAGCAGCGCGCCATGCTCGTCGCAGGCCTCGCGGGCGGCGATCAGGACCTCGTCGGCGATCGGGTGGACGCCGGACTCGCCCTGAACCGGCTCGACGATCACCGCGGCGGTCTGCGGGCCGACGGCGGCGCGCAGCGCCTCGGCATCGTCGCGCGGGACGCCGACGAAGCCTCCGGGCAGCGGACCGAAGAGGTCCTCGCGCGCGAGCTTCACCGTCGCCGAGAGAGCGCCGAGCGTACGGCCGTGGAAGCCGTTCTCAAGCGCGACGATCTCGGGCCGCTCGATGCCGCGGGCGTGGGCGTGCTTGCGGACGAGCTTGATCGCGCACTCGTTCGCCTCGGCGCCTGAGTTGCAGAGGAAGCTGCGCCCGCCGAGGCTCGACTCCGCGAGCCGCTCCTGCAGGCGCAGGGCCGGCTCGGAGTAGTAGAGGTTGGAGCAGCCCCAGATGCGGCCGAGCTGATCGGTGATCGCGGCGACGATCGCGGGTGGCGGTGGCCCGCGTTGTGCACGGAGAGCCCTGCGAACAGGTCGACGTACTCGTTGCCGTCGGAGTCCCAGATTCGCGTCCCGTCGCCGCGGACGAACTCGACCGGGGCCCGCGCGTAGGTGGGCATCGCAAAGCGGCCCTCGATCGCGGCGAGCTCGGCGATGTGTCCGCCTGGGCCGGCGCTCACGGCGTCACCTTCGTGCCGATGCCGGCGTCCGTGAAGAGCTCGAGCAGCAGGCTGTGCGGGCGGCGCCCGTCGATGATGTGGGCGGCGCCAACGCCGCCGCGGATCGCCTCGACGCAGGCGCCGAGCTTGGGGCGCATGCCGCCGTCCAGCGAGGGGATCGCGCGCACCACCTCCTCGACCGTCGCCAGCGAGATCAGCGATGAGGGATCGTCGGCGTCCGCGCGCCAGCCCTCGACGTCGGTCAGGAAGATCGCCTTGTAGGCCTTGAGCGCGGCCGCGACCTTGCCTGCCGCAGAGTCGGCGTTGACGTTGTAGGAGTTGCCTTCGCCGTCGGTGCCGGCCGAGGCGATCACCGGGATGTAGTCGGAGGCGATGTGGTTGAGGACGTCGACGTCGACGCGCTCGATGTCGCCGACGAAGCCGACCTTCTCCGCCTCGGGCGCGGGCTTGATGTGAAACAGCGTGCCGTCCTCGCCGGAGAGGCCGACCGCGGGCTGCCCGTGCCGGTTGAGGCGCTGGACGATGTCCGAGTTGATCTTGCCGAGCAGCACCATCTTCGCCACCTCGACCGTCTCGCGGTCGGAGACGCGCAGACCCTCGACGAACTTGACCTCCATCCCGAGCCGCTTCATGTAGCGGGTGATCTCGGGGCCGCCACCGTGCACGATGACCGGATTCAGGCCGACGTACTTGAGCAGCACGATGTCGGTCGCAAACTCGTCGCGGAGCGCCTCGTCCTCCATCGCCGCGCCGCCGTACTTGATCACGACCGTGCGGCCGTGGAACTCCTTGATGTAGGGGAGCGCCTCGAGCAGCGTGCCGAGGCCACCCGCCAGGGCGCTCGCCCGGCTTTCCGCGTCAACCTGTTCGCTCATGTCGTGTACTCCGCGTTGATCCTGATGTATTCGTGGGTGAGGTCGCTGAAGTAGACGTGCGCGGCGCCCTCGCCGCGACCGAGGCGGATGCCGATCTCGGCCTCGACCTCGGCGCCGCCGAGCTCGGCGGCGTCGATCCGGTCCGGCCCGAGCTCGGGGACATCGCGCTCGCCGGCGAGCGCCATGCCTGCGGCCTGCGCGATCCGGCCCCAGTTCGGGTCGCGGCCGTAGAGCGCGGTCTTGACGAGTGGCGAGTTGGCGATCGCGCGGGCGACGCGCTCGGCCTCGTCGCGGTCGCGCGCCTCGCTGACCGCGACCCTGCCGACTCGGGAGGCGCCCTCGCCGTCGGCGACGATCATCAGCGCGAGCTGCAGCAGCACCGCGTCGAGCAGGCCGTCGGGCAGCGGCTCCCCGGCGGCGCCGCTCGCCTGCAGCAGGACGGTGTCGTTGGTGCTCATCTGCCCGTCGACCGTGATCCGCTCGAAGGAGCCGGCGACGGCGCGCCGCAGGGCCGCGTCGGCATCGGGAACGACGGCGTCGGTCTGGACGAAGCAGAGCATCGTCGCGAAGCCGGGCTCGATCATCCCGGCGCCCTTGGCCTGAGCGCTCAGGGTCACTCCGCCGGCCTTGACGGCGCAGCGCTTGGGACCTTTGTCGGTGGTCATGATCGCCGCGGTGAAGTCCGCCGAGTTGCCGGCGGCGCGAGCAGCCGCGGCCCGGTCGATCCCCTCGAGCACCGCGCTGATCTCGAGCGGCACGCCGATCACGCCGGTCTCGGCGACGGCGACGGCCGCGGGCTCGCAGCCGAGCTCGGCGGCGGCGCGGCGCTGCATCGCCGGGCGTCCTCGAGTCCCTGCTCGCCGGTGGCGGCGTTCGCGTTGCCGGAGTTGACGACAACCGCGGCGACGCGCTCCTGCTCGCACTCGTCGCGGCAGACGACGATCGGCGCCGCGGGGGCGGCGTTGCGGGTCAAGCAGCAGCGCCGAGCGCGCCCCGCTCGGCGGCGAGCCCTCGTAGCCGAGCACGGCAACGTCGGTGGCGCCGCCGCCCTTCAGCCCGCAGGCGGCCGCGCCGGCGGCAAACCCGGGCGCCAGCGTGTCCGGCGGCAGCTCCTCGACGCCCGGGGGAAGCGTCACCCAGCGCGAGTCGAAGGCCGTAGTCGTCGCCTCGCTCACGAGATCCCCTCACCCTCGGGCAGTCCGTGCATCAGGTTGAGGTTCTGGATGGCCTGCGAGGCGGCGCCCTTCCAGAGGTTGTCGATCACGGCGAAGACGAGCACCCGGCCGTTGGCCGCGACCGTCGCGTGGATCCGGCAGATGTTCGTGTCGCGGACGTCGCGGACGCCGGGCGGGGCGTCGACGAGCTCGACGAACGGCTCGTCCGCGTAGCGCTCCTCGTAGAGGCGGGCGAGCTCCGCCGGCGAGACGTCCCCGTCCGTCGTCACGTAGCAGCTGACGAGCTCGCCCTGGTCGAGCGGCACCAGGTGCGGGACGAAGGTGAGCCGCGGCGTGTGGCCGGCGAGCGCCCGCAGCTCCTGGCCGATCTCGGGCTCGTGCCGGTGGCCGCCGGTCTTGTAGGGCGAGACGTTCTCGTCGAGGGTGACGAAGCTGTAGGCGTCGCCGCCGCCGCGGCCGGCGCCGGAGACGCCCGACTTCGCGTCGACGACGACGTCGGCGATCAGGCCCGCGGCGGCGAGCGGCGCCAGCGCGAGGATCGTCGCCGTCGGGTAGCAGCCGGGGTTGGCGACCAGCGAGGCGGTCGCGATCTGCTCGCGGTAGAGCTCGGGCAGCCCGTAGACGGCCTCGGGCAGCAGCTCCGGCTCGCCGAGCTCGCCGTACCACTCGCGGTAGTTCTCGGGGTCGCGGAGCCGGAAGTCGGCGCTCAGGTCGACGACCTGGAGGCCGAGCTCGCGCAGGCCGGCGACGGTCGGCGCGGCGGCGCCGTGCGGGTAGGCGACGATCGCCGCGTCGCACTCCTCGGCGCCGTCGATGTCGAGCTCGACGAGCTCCAGCGGCACCCGGTAGCGCGGGTAGAGGCGGTCGAGCCGCGTGCCGGCGTCCGAACGCGAGGTGACCTCGACCAGCTCGAACCGCGGATGCCGCCAGAGCAGCTGCGCGGCGAGCGCGCCGGCGAAGCCGGAGGCGCCGGCGACCAGCACCTTGGCGGCGGGCTCGCCGTCGAGCGGCTGGACGGCGGTGGGCTCAGCCACGGAGCTCACCCCGAGGGCGGCGAGCGCGGCGATGATCGCCTCGCGCGGGCCGGCGACCTCGGCGTCGGTGAGCGTGCGGTCGGCCGCCCGGAACTCGAGCCGCAGCGCCAGGCTCCGGCGCCCCTCGCCGACCTGCTCGCCCTCGTAGACGTCGAAGATCCGTGCCGAGGCGAGCAGCTCGCCACCGGCCTCGAGCGCCGCCGTCACGACCTCGCCGGCGGGCACGCCCGCGTCGAGGACGACCGCAAGGTCCTCGAGCACGGCCGGGTAGGAGGTCAGGTCCGCGTAGGTCTCGGAGCCGCGGGCGGCGCTCGCGATCAGCGCGCCGGCGTCGATCTCGAAGGCGACGGTCGCCGGCAGGTCACGCTCGGCCGCAAGCGTCGGGTGCAGCTCGCCGACCCAGCCCGCGGCGCGATCACCGATCGTCACCTCGGCCGCCCGGCCCGGATGCAGGAAGGGCCGGGCGGTGGGCGCGAAGGCGACGGCGGCCCGCAGGCTCGCGCAGAGCAGCTCGACCAGGCCCTTGCCGACGTAGAAGTCGGCCGCCTGCTCGTGCCCGCGCCAGCCCGGCGGCGCCAGCGAGCCGCAGACGACGGCGGCGATCCGGTGCGGCTCGGTGGCCGGGGCCGGGCGGTTGCCGGCGAAGTGGCCGTCGAGAACGCCGCCCTCGCTCGGCGGCGGCTCGGGCAGGTAGACGCGCCCGGACTCGAACAGCGCGAGGCGCCCGCGCGCCGCGGGCGAGGTTGTAGGCGGCGGCGTCGAGCAGGCCGCCGAGCAGCTCGTCCGCATCACCGACTGGTCCTCGGAGAGCGGGTTGTGGACGACGATGCCCCGCAGGCCCTCGAGGCCGAGCGCTCGGCGGCAGCCGGGGCCGACGAAGCTCCAGGTGATCGCCTCGTCGAGGCCGGCGCCCGCGAGCACGTCCTCGGCGCGGCGCAGCAGCGCCTGGTGCGGCGCCAGCCCGCCGGGGCCCGGCGGCCGCGCGGGCAGCGTCGCCGGCAGGTGCTCGTCGATGCCGTGCACGCGCGCCGACCTCCTCGATCAGGTCGACCTCGCGGGTCACGTCGAAGTGGCGGTCGGCGGGCACCGCGACCGTGAGCTCGTCGGCGCCGGCTCCTCCGTGCCGAAGCCGAGCCGCTCCAGGTAGGCGCCGGCGCTCACGGCCGACCTCCATGCCGAGCAGGCCGTCGGCTCCGCTCGCGCGCAGCGTCAGCGAGAACGGCTCGTATCGGGCGCGTGCGCGTCGACGTCGATCGTGCCCGGCACGAGCTTCGCCTCGGGGCCGCAGAGCTCGGTGATGAGCCTGGAGGCGACACGCTGGGCCCGCATCGTCAGCTCCGGGTGCAGCTGCTTCTCGAAGCGGGTCGAGGCCTCCGAGCGCAGCCCGAGCTTGCCCGACGTCTGCAGGATGTTGGTGCCGATCCAGGTCGCGACCTCGAGCAGCACCGGAGTCGTCGTCTCGGAGACCTCGGAGACCTGGCCGCCCATGATCCCGGCGATCCCCGTCGGCTGCTCGCGGTCGCAGACGAGCACGGCGTCGGTGTCGAAGGTGCGCTCGACGTCGTCGAGCGTCGTCATCTTCTCGCCGTCGGCGGCCCGGCGGACGATCAGCTCGCCGCCGGGGACCTTGTCGAGGTCGAAGGCGTGCAGCGGCTGGCCGGTGAGCAGCATCACGTAGTTGGTGATGTCGACGACGTTGTTGATCGGCCGCTGGCCGGCGGCGGCAAGCCGCTGCTTGAGCCACAGCGGAGACGGCCCGATCTCGATCTCGGTGAAGACGCGCGCGGTGAAGCGCGGGCAGAGCTCCGGCACCTCGACGGTGACCGAGGCGTAGTCGGCGGCCTCGCCCTCCCCGAGCGCCTCCGCGTCGATGGCCCAGGGCTCGGGGGCGAGCTCGGCGCCGGTGATCGCGTGCAGCTCGCGGGCGACGCCGTAGACGCCGAGGCAGTCGGGCCGGTTCGGCGTGATCTCGAGCTCGAGCACCGGATCGGCGATCGGCACAACGTCCTGGAGCGGCGTCCCCGGCTGCAGCGAGGCCGGTCCCCCGGACGCGAAGCGGAGGAGGTGCCGCATCGATGACCGCGATCCCCGTGATCGGTGCCGATCTCCATCTCGGCCTCCGAGAGGATCATGCCGTCGACTCGACGCCCCGCAGCTTCGCCTTGCCGAGCTTCTGGCCGCCGGGCATCACGGCGCCGGGCAGGGCGACGGCGACGGTCTGCCCGGCGGCGACGTTGGGGGCGCCGCAGACGATCGTCCGCGGCTCGCCTCGCCGACATCGACCGTGCAGACCCGTAGCCGGTCGGCATCCGGATGCTCATCGACGGAGAGCACCCGGCCGACGACGAAGTCTCCGGCGCCGGCGCGCCCGCGTGGCCGATCCGCTCGACCTCGGTGCCGGTCATCGTCAGCCGCTCGGCGAGCGCCCGCGGGTCGTCGATCAGCCCCCGGGGGCGCAGTACTCGCTCAGCCAGTTGATCGGGACGCGCATCGCTAGTGGGCCGCCCAGGAACGGTCGCCCGGAAATGGCGAGTGCCGGGCGTCGCTGGGGTAGGACGCAGGGAGCCCGCGTAGCAGCGCTACGCGGGCGAGTGAGGACGACGCCCAGCGGCGATCCGGCGCCGCCAGTTTCGGGTGCAACGTTTCTTGACGGCCCACTAGAACTGCTCCAGGAAGCGGACGTCGTTGTCGAAGAAGAGGCGCAGGTCGGGGACGCCGTAGCGCAGCATCGCGATCCGCTCGATGCCCATGCCGAAGGCGAAGCCCTGGACGCGCTCGGGGTCGTAGCCGTTCGCCTCGACGAAGCCGAAGACGTTCGGGTCGACCATGCCGGCGCCGAGGATCTCGAGCCAGCCGGTGCCCTTGCAGAGGTTGCAGCGATCGCCGCCCGGCAGCGAGCCCGTGCCGCCACAGCGGAAGCAGGAGACGTCGACCTCGACGCTGGGCTCCGTGAAGGGGAAGAAGTGGGGCCGGATCCGGACCTCGCGCTCGGGGCCGAAGATCGCCCGCGCGAAGGTGAGCAGCGTGCCGTGCAGGTCGGCGAGCGTGATGTCGGCGCCGACCGCGAGCCCCTCGATCTGGTTGAACATCGGCGTGTGCGTCGCGTCGGAGTCGCGCCTGTAGACGGTGCCGGGCACGACGATGAAGATCGGCGGCTGCTGCGCCTCCATCGAGCGGACCTGCATCGGCGAGGTGTGGGTGCGGAGCAGCACGTCGCGCGGGCCCGGCGGCAGCGTGAGCGGCTCGCCGTCGTCGCCGTACAGCAGAACGCCGTCGGCGAGCGAGCCCGGGTCGACGTAGAAGGTGTCCTGGAGCATCCGCGCCGGGTGACCTGGCGGGTGGTTGAGGGCGGTGAAGTTGTAGTAGTCGTGCTCGATCTCCGGGCCCTCCATCACGCGGTAGCCGAGGCCGACGAAGACGTCCTCGATCTCGCGCCGGGTCCGGGTCAGCAGGTGCAGGTGGCCGGCTGCGACCGGCGGCGTGCCAGGCAGCGTCACGTCGAGCGCGTCGGCCGCCAGCCGCGTCGCCAGCTCGCCGGCCTCCAGCGCCTCGCGCGCGCTCGCCGATCTGCGCCTCGATCGCCTTGCGGGCCTCGTTGCCGCCCTTGCCGACCGGGCCGCGCTCGGCCGGGTCGAGCTCGCCGATTCCGCTGAGGATCTTGGGCAGCTCGGCCTTGCGGCCCAGGTACCGGACCCGCAGCTCCTCGAGCTCGGCGGCGGAGCCGGCCGCGGCGATCGCCGCCTCGGCCTCGGCCCGGATCTCCTTGATGCGATCGATCATTGGCGATCGCCTCCGGCTGGGGAATCGGCGGCGGAGGCGGCGGCCGACGATATCCGGTGCAGCGCGATCGCCGCCGTCGCCGCGACGTTGAGCGACTCGGCGCCGGGTTGCAGGGGAATCGTCGCCGTCGCATCGCAGGCCGCGAGCGCCTCGGTGGAGACGCCGTCGCGCTCGCTGCCGAGCACCAGCGTCGCCGGCGGGCCGGCGCCGATCTCGGCGTCGAGGTCGCCGGCCCCGTGGGCGACGAGGGCGAGCCGCGGTTGCGGCGTGTCGCCGATCGGGCCCAGGGCCGGCGGGAAGCGCGTGCGCGGTTCCCATCGCCGCCCGCACGGCCTTCGGCGAGTAGGGGTCGGCGCAGCCCGGGCCGAGCACGACGCGGGCGCCGCACAGCGCCGCGGCGCTGCGGATGATCGTGCCGACGTTGCCGGGGTCCGCGACCGCGTCGAGCCACACGCACGGGCCGGCGGTCGGGACCGGCTCCTCGGGCAGCTCCCAGACGGCGATCACCCGCGTGCCGGAGCCGAGCGCCGACGCACCCGCGAGGAGCTCCGGCTCGACCCCGATCGCGTCGGCGGGCACGCCGTCGATGAGCTCGCCGGCGGCGACCAGGACGAAGCGCGGCACCCGGCCGGCGGCAATCCCGGCTGCGAGCAGGTCTTCGCCCTCGGTCACGAAGGCACCGAGCCGGGCCCGCCCGCGACCCTCGTGCAGGCGACGGACCAGCTTCAGCTTCTCGTTCGCGGGGCTCTTGATCGGATCTGTCACGTCTGCTGCTGTCGGTTTCGGGGGTCTCGTCTCGGTGATCGGGCACAAAAAAGGGCGGCCGCATCGCGGTCCGCCCGGGAGAGTGACTATGCGTCCGCGGCTACGCCGCGGCCTCCCGGGCCAGCTCGGCAAATCGGCGGAACGCCTCGGGATCGCGCACGGCGATGTCGGCGAGCATCTTGCGGTTGACCTCGACGCCGGCCTCCGAAAGGCCGTGCATGAACTCGGAGTAGCTCATCTCGTTCTGGCGCGCGGCGGCGTTGATCCGGGTGATCCACAGCCGGCGGAAGTCGCGCTTGCGGTCGCGGCGGTCGCGGTAGGCGTAGTTGCCAGACCGCATGACCTGCTCGTTCGCGAAGCGGTACGAGGAGTGCTTGCGCCCGTAGTAGCCCTTCGCCTGGGCGAGGGTCTTCTTGCGCCGCTTCCTGCGCGCGACGGCGTTGGTTGCGCGGGGCATCGCCTACGCCCCTTCCTGCCCGCGAGCAGGTGATTGACGCGCTTCGAGTCCTGCGGCGAGATCTCGGCCGGCTTGCGCATCTTGCGCTTGCGCTTCGGCGACTTCTTCTCGAGGATGTGGCTCGAGTAGGCGGCGTGTCCGCGCAGCTTGCCGGTCGCGGTCTTCTTGAACCGCTTCTTCGACCCCGAATGTGACTTCATCTTGGGCATGGGCGGCGGCGTATGTAAGCAAACCCGCAGCCTGCGCGCAAAGGCGGGGCGCCCAGAGGGTCAGGCTTTTCCGACTTCTTCTTTTCCGGCGTCCTTCGAGGGCGCGAGCACCATGTGCATGTTGCGGCCCTCGCGCTGCGGCTCCTGCTCGACCACGGCGATCTCGCCGAGATCCTCGTAGAGCCGGTCGAGCAGCGCCCTGCCGCGCTCGGGGTGCGCCTGCTCGCGGCCGCGGAACATGATCGTCACCTTGACCTTGTCGCGCTTGTTGAGGAAGCGCGCGACGTGGCCCTTCTTGGTCTCGTAGTCGTGGTCGGCGATCTTCGGCCGCAGCTTGATCTCGCGGACGTTGACCTGCTGCTGGTGCTTGCGGGCCTGCTTCGCCTTCTGCTCCTGCTCGTACTTGTACTTCGAGTAGTCGAGCAGCTTGCAGACGGGCGGCCGCGAGTCGGCGGCGACCTCGACCAGGTCGAGATCAGCCTCACGTGCGATGCGCCGCGCCTCGTCGGTCTCGACGACGCCGATCTGCTGGCCGTCGGCGCCGATCAGGCGGACCTTGGGAACGCGGATGCGCTCGTTGATCCTGGTCGGGTCCCTGTCCGGGGGACGCCGGTCGAAACGTCGAGGGACCGGCACTAGTGCGCGCCGCCGCGATCAGGGTCGTGGCTCGGCGTGTGGCCGAGCGCGGCTGAGGGCAGACGGAGGCCGGGTGCGTGCCCCTCGGCACGTGCCCGGTCGCCGGGTGTCGTCAGGCTCGTTCGGACGCCGCCGAACGCGATCGTGATCGCGTCGACGGGCACTAGCTGGAAACGGGCAGCTGCAAGCTAAGTGAGAGCCGGTCGGAGAAAGCGGGCAGGCAAAGGGGGTCGCGGGCGCTCAACGGCGCGCGGAGGTGTCGTTCCCTTGCATCGCGGCGCAGTATACGCACGCACCGCGGCCTTGCAAGCCCGATTGGGGGCAACCGCTCAGACGCCGATCCGCGCGGCGAGCGCCGCGGGCGACAGTTGCCCGAGCTCGCCGTCGCTGTGCGAGCGCACGGAGGGCTCGCCGCGTTCGGCCTCGCGGTCGCCGAGGACGAGCATGTAAGGCGCCTTGGAGAGCTCGGCGTCGCGGATCTTGCGGCCGACCGACTCGGAGCGGTCGTCGAGCCGGGTGCGCACGCCAAGCTCGCGGAGCTCGGCGGCGATCTCCTCCGCCGCCTCGTTGTGCCGGTCGGCGACCGGCAGCACGACAGCCTGCGTCGGCGCCAGCCAATCGGGGAAGCGGCCGCCGTGATGCTCGATCAGGATCCCGGCGAAGCGCTCCATCGAGCCGAGCAGCGCCCGGTGGATCATCAGCGGCCGGTGCTCGGCGTTGTCGGCGCCCTGGTAGGTGAGATCGAAGCGCTCGGGCATGAAGAAGTCGAGCTGGCAGGTGCCGAGCTGCCAGGAGCGGCCGAGCGCGTCGGTGACGTGGAAGTCGATCTTCGGGCCGTAGAAGGCGCCGTCGCCGGGGTTGAGCACGTACTCGCGGCCGAGACTCTCGAGCGCGTCCTTCAGCATCCCCTCGGCCTGCTCCCACTCCTCGTCGCTGCCGATCGACTTCTCCGGCCGGGTCGAGAGCTCGACGGTGACGTCGTCGAAGCCGAACAGCGCGTAGAGCTCGTCGATCGCCTCGACGATGTCGGCGACCTCGTCCTGGACCTGCTCGAGGGTGCAGTAGACGTGGGCGTCGTCCTGGGTGAAGGCGCGGACGCGGAGCAGGCCGTGCAGCACGCCCTCGCGCTCGAAGCGAGAGACGCGGCCGAACTCGGCGAGGCGCAGCGGCAGCTCCCGGTAGCTGTGCGGCACCGAGTCGAAGACCAGGCAGGCGCCCGGGCAGTTCATCGGCCGCACGGCGAAGCGGCGGGCGTGCTCGTCGCGCTCGCGCTCGGAGGGCTCGGCGAAGAACATGTTCTCGCGGTAGTTCTCGTAGTGGCCGGAGCGGTGCCAGAGCTCCTCGTCGAGGATCTGCGGCGTGTCGATTCGCTGGTAGCCGCGCTTGTCGAGCTGCTCGCGGATCCTGCCCTCGATCAGGTCGAGCAGGACCGTTCCCTGCGGCAGCCAGAAGGGCATTCCCGGCGCTTCCTCACGGAACAGGAAGAGGTCGAGCTCGGGCCCGAGCCGGCGGTGATCGCGTGCCTTCGCCTCCTCGATCCGCTCCAGGTGCGCCTCGAGGTCCTTCTTGCTGAAGAAGGCCGTGCCGTAGATCCGGGTCAGCATCTCGCGGGTCTCGTCGCCGCGCCAGTAGGCGCCGGCGACCGAGTTCAGCTTGATCGCCTTGATCCGCCCGGTCGAGGGCGCGTGCGGCCCGCGGCAGAGGTCGGTGAAGGGCCCGTTCCGGTACAGCGAGACGGTCTCGACCCCCTCGTCGCGGACGAGGTCCTCGATCAGCTCGACCTTGAACGGCTGCCGCTCGGCGCGGAAGCGCTCGAGCGCCTCGGCGACGGGGATGTCGGTGCGCTCGAAGGCTCGTCGGCCTCGATGTGCTCGGCCATCTTCTCCTCGATCGCTCGCGAAGTCGGCCTCGGTCACCTTGACGCCCTCGGGGAACTCGAAGTCGTAGTAGAAGCCGTTGGCGATCGGCGGGCCGATCGAGACCTTCGTCCCCGGCCACAGCTCGCAGACCGCCGTCGCCATCACGTGCGCGGCGTCGTGGCGGATCAGGTCGAGCGCCTCGGGGCTGCGGTCGGTGACGATCGAGATCTCGGCGCCGTCGGCAAGCGGCGCCGCGAGGTCGCGAACCTCTCCCTCGGCCTCGACCGCGAGCGCCGCCTTCGCCAGCCCGGGGCCGATCGCCGCGGCCGCATCGGCGCCGCTCGCGCCGGCCGGTAGCTCGAGCGGGGTCCCGTCGGGAAGCTTCACGGTGATTGCGGTCGCCGAGGACATGGGCGCCCGATCCTAGACGACCCGCCCGCGGGATACAGTCCGCCGCCGGATGGAGGCAAGCGAGCGATCGATGCCCGGGATCGACGGGCTGAGCCGCTGGATCGGGCTCCGCTGGGAGGCTGCCGACCGGGTGCGGCTCACGGTCCGCCCGGAGCTGCTCAACCCGGCCGGGCTGCTCGCCGGCGGCGTCAGCTACGCGATGGTCGACTACTGCATGGGCTCGATCCTCTGGCAGGCGCGCGAGCCGGGCGAGCGGATCGCGACGATCAACATCGCGATCAACTACCTGCGTACCGCCCGCGACGGCGACGTGGTCTGCGTCTCGACGCTCGACCGTCGCAACGACCGCAACGCGATCCTCTCGAGCCGCGTCTTCGCTCCGCTAAAGGACGGCTCCGAGCGCCTCTTGGCGACGGCGATCGGCAGCTACGCGATCTTCCCCGCCGAGCGCCTCGGCGGCTTCGACCGCGGCCCGCGCGCGCCGGAGTAGCCGGGCCGCCCTAGCCGTCCTCGAGACCCAGGTTGCAGTTCGTCGGCTGGTCGGGGTCCTGGTCGATCGCACCGGCGGCCGAGCCCGGCTTGCCGTTGACCTGCCCAGAGCTCGTACTTAGTGGACGGTACGCAGCTTGCGCACGTCGGTGAACGGCGCCTCGCGGAGGCTGCCCGAGGTGATCACGTAGATCGATCCCGGGCGGCGTGGCCCGGTCGTAGGCGCCCACTTCGGGGATGGCCTCAACGCAGATCGGCTGCGCGCCGCGCAGCTCCCAGCCGTAGAACTCGCCCGCATGTTGATCGGTGATCTGCGCCGCCGGCGCGAGCAGCAGCGTCGGGATCCCGGCAACGCGGCCACGCAGCTAGGCGATGTCGGCCGTGTAGTGGCGGGGACCGACCGGCGCGTTGGCGAGCGCCAGCGCGCTGGAGCCCGCGGCGGCGAGGACGAAGGCGGCCGCGAGCGCGGTGCCGGCCCCCGGCCGCGGCCGAAGCGGTGAGAAGCGGCCGTCGAGCACCCCGCGCAGCGCGATCAGCATCAGCACCGGGGCGACCATCTGCAGCGCCTTGGCCGTCGTGTACGGCGTCGAGAAGAGCAGCGCGGCGAGCCAGATCGCAGCCGAAGCGGCGAGCGCTGCGAGCAGCGCCGTCTCTGCCTGCGCCAACGCCCGCCGCAGCCCGAAGCCGAGCGCGACGGCGCCGAGCAGGGCGCCGAGGTAGAAGACCGGTGCCGGGACCGCACCGTCACCGGCTTCGACCCTGAAGTCGCCGCTCGGCCAGACGCCGAAGACCTCGAGCGCCGGGATGTCGCCGAAGAGGTTGCCGAGCCGGTTGTCGAAGCCGGCGCTGCTGTGGCCGTTGCCGTGCCCGGCATCGGAGCTGCCGGCGGCGGCGTAGACCGGCGGCGTCCGCGGTGGGCGCCCGCGAGGGGGTCGACGGCGGGGTGGCGACGTTGCCGGCGTTGGCGCCGAAGTCGATGATCCTGCCGGCCTCGGGCGCGACGAGGACGGCCAGCAGAACGACGCCTACGGCGATCCCGGGAAGGGCGGCACGCAGTCGCGCGATCGCCGCACCCGGCGAGCGCACGATCGCGATCAGTGCCCAGATGGCAAGCGTGCCCCCGAGCCAGGCGACGCCCGGCCCCGAGTAGGAGTAGAGGGCACCGGCGAACGAGCAGCGCGCCCGGCACCGCGAGCCCCGGCGCCGGAGCCGCCGACGGGTCTCGAGCAGGGCGGCCGAGCTCGCGCAGCCAGAGCGCAAAGCCAACGAGGAAGGCGGCTTCGAAGAGCTCCTTGAAGGAGCCCTGCGCGAGATAGGAGGCGACGAGGTAGGGAAGCGCGGCGAGCGGCGCGGCGATCAGACTGCGCCGTGGCCCGAGCTCGCGCGTCGCCGTCAGCGCCGTCAGGGCAGGCAGCACGGGGACGGCGATCGTCACCCCGGTGAAGGCGGAGACGAGGTTGCCGCCGGTGAGCTCGGCGCCGGTCGCAGCGAGCGAGTGCGGGCCGACCGGATAGCCCTGGCGGATCAGCAGCGGCGTCGCCGTGTGCGGGTGGGCGATCCCGTCAGCGACGAACAGGTGCTGGGACATGTCGACGTTGAAGCCCGTGCCGAGGATGCCGAAGTGGCCCTCGGCGGCGAACGGGATCGAGACGGCGAGCAGCGCGATGAGCAGAACGGCGCCGCCCTCGGCGAGCTCGCGCATGCCGAAGCCCGTAGCGAGCAGCGCCGGCGCGCAGACGACGGCGAGCAGGGCGATCCCGATCAGCGCGGCCAGGCCCTCGCCCGGCAGTCGGACGAGCAGCCAGGCCGCGACGGTGATCGTCGCCAAGCCGACGACCGGGGCGAGCCAGCTCCACTGGCGCCGACCGGCGAGCCACAGCGCTGCCGCGCCGACCGGCAGCGAGGCCGCAATCACGAACAGCGCCGCTGCGTAGGTACCGAACATGGCGGGCGAGGATAGTGACGCGGTGGTGAGCGATCGGCGTCAGCCGGCCGACTCGCCTCCAGCCGGCCGCTCGGCCTCGATCCCGAGCCGCCGCTCCATGATCGCGATCGCCTCCGGGTTCGAGTCGACGAGCAGGAAGTCCGGCCGAGCTCGCGGGCGACGGCGCCGAGCGTGCCGCTGCCGGCGAAGAAGTCGACGCACAGCTCGCCCGGCTGCGAAGACGCGGTCACCATCCGGCGCACGATCCCCTCCGGCTTCTGGGTCGGATAGCCGGTCTTCTCGGCCCCGGAGGTGGGCACGATCGTGTGCCACCAGGTGTCGGAGGGCAGCTTTCCGCGCGCCGCCTTCTCGGGCCCGACGAGGCCCGGTGCCATGTAGGGCTCGCGGTCGACCGCCGTCGAGTCGAAGTGGTAGCTGCGCGGGTCCTTGACGTAGACCAGGATCGTGTCGTGCTTGGCCGGCCAGCGGCGCTTGCTGCGGCCGCCGAAGTCATAGGCCCAGACGATCTCGTTGAGGAAGCACTCGCGTCCGAAGAGCTCGTCGAGCAGCACCTTCACGTAGTGCGCCTCGCGCGGGTCGAGGTGGACGTAGAGGGTCCCGGTCTCGCGGAGCACGCGGTGCGCCTCGCGGAGGCGCGGCTCGAGGAAGCCGAGGTAGTCGGTGAAGCTGTCGTCGAAGGCGAGCTCGGAGAGCAGTCGTGAGCTATAGCGGCGACCGCCGAAGCCGACCCGCTCGCCGTCGGGATCGGCGCGTGTCTCGACCGTGCGGCGGCGCTGCTCACCGCCGGTGTTGAAGGGCGGGTCGACGTAGATCAGGTCGACCGAGGCATCGGCAAGGGTCCCCAGCACGACGAGGTTGTCGTCAAGCACGATCCGCCCTTCCGCCCGGACGATCGGGCCGTCGCCGGCTTCGAGCTCGCTCACCCCCTCAGCCTACGGCCGGACAGCGACGGTCGGCCCGTCCCGATTCAGCGCGAGCCGTCGGCGCTCGTCAGGAAGGTCGCGGCCATGTCGAGCTCGCCGTGCTCGTCGACGGCCTGCTCGAAGCGCCGGCGGACGGTCTCGATCAGCGGCAGCGGGTCGCCGTGTGCATTCGCGGCCGCCTCGACGAGAGCCGCGTCCTTGGCGGCCAGCGCCAGCTTGAATGCAGGATCGAAGCTGCGCTCCTTCATCGCCTTGCCCTTTAGGTGGGCGTAGCCGGCGTCGAGCGGGCCGCCGGAGATCGCCTCGAGGAAGGCGTTGGGGTCGACGTCGAGGCGCTCGGCCAGCGCAACGGTCTCGGCCAGGCCCTCGACGAGAGCCAGGATCCAGGCGTTGCTGACGAGCTTCAGCCGCGTGCCGCCCCCCGCCTCCCCGACCCACAGCGTGCGCTTGCCGACGGCAGCGAAGACCGACCCACAGCGTTCGTGCTCGGCCTCCGGCCCAGAGGCGAGGACGGTCAGCTCGCCCGCCTCGGCGGGCTGCTTGGTGCCGAGCACGGGAGCGTCGACCAGGGCGAAGCCACGCGCAGCGGCCAGTTTCGCGCAGGCCTCCGTGCCCTCGATACCGATCGTCCCCATCTGTAGCCACAGGCGTCCGTCGCCGTCGGACAGGGCCTGCCCGGCGACATCGAGGGTGGCCTCGGCATCAGCGAGGATCGTCAGCACGATCTCGGCCCCCGCCGCCGCTTCGCCGGGCTCACCGGCGATCGTCGCGCCATCGGCGGCGAGCGGCTCGGCGCGCTCGCGCGTGCGGTTCCAGGCATGGACTTCGAAACCGGCGCCGAGCAGGTTGCGCGCCATCGCGGCGCCAATCGTGCCGCCGGCGCCGAGCACGGCGATGCGAGCTTCGCTCATCGGCCCGTCGTTACCCGAGCGCTGCCGCGATGAAACCGAGTTGCGTCGCCGGCACCGCGCTAGTGAGCCTGCTTACAGGAGGCCCAGCCGGCCCGGTCGGTGATGTTTGCGGTCTCGGTGTTGCCCTGACCGTCGGGGTATTCGAGCTTCGCGTGCCTGTACACGCGTACGTGCTTGCCCTTCTTGTTGCCGAACTCGGGCGTGCACTTGACCGGCTTGCGCATCGTGATCTTTGCCGGGCCGGCCGGGCAGGGGCTGCCGTTGCAGGGAGCCGTCGTGCCGAAGGTGCCGCGCCCGATCGTCTTGCGCTTGCCCCAGTGGCGCCACTTGACGTCCTTCATGTAGCCGCCCGCGTCGGCGGTGAAGAAGACGTAGTCGGGGTGCTGAGAAGCCTGACCCCCGAGGTCGATCCAATAGACCTTCTGCTGCTTGTGGTGGCTCGCCCCGGCGCTCGACGCCAGGACCGCAACGCTGAATACGAGTATGCCGGCGATCGCCAGCAGTCGGCTGCTCTTCCTCATCTGATGCTTCCCCTTTGAGATAGTCCCGCTAGGCGGCGCATCCTACTGCGAGGCAAGCCCGTACTCCTCGTCGCTGACGTGCGGGCCCCAGATAGACGGGATTGCCCTCGTCGTCGGCCTCCTGGATCGCGACGTGGACCATGAAACGGTCCGGAGCCGCGCCGTGCCAGTGGTTCTCGCCCGGCTCGAAGTAGACGCGATCGCCGGGCCTGATCTCCTCTAGGGGTCCGCCTTCGCGCTGGACGCGGCCGACCCCCTCCGTCACCCAGATCAGCTGGCCGAAGGGATGGGTATGCCAGGCGGTACGAGCGCCGGGTGTGAAGTGGACGTTCAGCGCTCGCACCCTCGAGGGCGCGGGATTCTCGGCGACATGGTCGTAGTACACGTCGCCCGTGAACCACTCGGCCGGGCCTTTGACGCTCGCCAGCGTGCTCCTGGTGATCTGCATGACTCTCCTTCTCGGATACCGCCAACGACGGTACCCGACGCGTGGAGCGCGCTCAGGCCGCGAGCGAGGCGAGCGGCACGCCGACGATCTCGAGGCGCCGAGTTAGACCGTCGAGGGCGAAGTCCCGGATGGCGGCGGGCTCGACCCCAAGGCGGGCAAGGTCCGGCCCGTCCTCGCCGCTGCCCGGTGAGAGCGATTCGGCGACGGCCGGTAGGACCTCGCGCAGCAATCCGCGCACGTAATCACCTGCGGCGGGCTCGGAGCGAACGGTCTCCCGCAGGAACCAGACCCCGTAGCCGATGTGCCGGGTCTCATCGTGGTGGATGTTCGAGTAGCCGGCGACGAACCCGGGCAGCAACGACTCACGCTCGAGGTACTCGGTCGTGAACTTGAAGGTCGTCAGCCCGAGCGTGCCCTCGAGAATCAGGTGGTACAGGGTGACGAAGCGGACCTTCGCCTCGAGGCTCGTGGGCTCGGCGACGAGCCTCTCGTGGGCGGCGACGAGCACCTCGTCGAAGATCAGCCGGAAGGCGTCGGAGACCTCGGCGCGGGCGCGGTCGACGTGCGCGGCAACGGTCGTCGGCTCGGCGATCACCTCGTCCTGAAAGCGCGCGTAGAACTGCATGTGGCGCGCCTCGTCGACCTGCTGAGTCGACAGGAAGGTCGCCTCCTCCTCGCTGCCGTGCGCACCGACCAGACCCGAGAACTTCGTCGTGATCCGCTCCTCAGCGACCATCAGCGAGGCGAGCACCCAGTAGAGCAGGCCGCGATCGGCATCGTCCAGACCGCCCCACTGCTCTCGGTCGGCGTCGAGCTCGATCTCGAACGGGTTCCACTGCGAACCCTCCCAGCGCCGATAGAGGGTCTGGGGATCGTTGAGCTGGATCTCGGCGCTCATCGATCCGCCCCAGCGGCCTTGGCGGGCCGCAACGTGCTCGTCGGGGGCGGCGCGGCGCGGCTCACTCCTCGTCCCCGTCCACCCCGCCGGCCTGGCAGCCACAGCGCACCGGCTCGGTGGGGGCGCCGCAGCAGTCGTCCTTCTCCGACGGCTCACAGCAGCTCGCCGCCAGGGCCGCGTCGCAGCAGGGCGCGATCGGGAGCTCGGTCAGGTCAGCCACGCTGCGATCTCCTCGAGCGCCTCCGGGCGGACGTAGTAGTAGGCCCACAGGCCGCGCCGCTCGGAGCCGACGATGCCGGCGTCGCGCAGCTTCTTCAGGTGGTGGGAGACGGTCGGCTGGGAGAGGTCGAAGAGCGGCACGAGCTCGCAGACGCAGACCTTGCCGGCGTGCTTGCGGAGCACGTCGACGAGCTGCATCCGCACCGGGTCGCCGAGCGCCTTGGCGACGGCGGCCATCCGCTCCGCGTGAGCGCGCTCGATGTCCGGGTAGACGACGGGCTCGCAACAGGGCTCGCCGAGCGGCCGCTTGGTCTTCGGCGTCAGCTCGAGGGCCTCGCTCATCACTGCTCCTGGATCGACATCGCTCGATATAGGAATATCGATTGCAATCACGTTTGTCAATGGAGTAATCTCGCGCCGTGCCCGACCCCCGTCCCACGGTGCTCTTCGTCTGCGTCCACAACGCCGGTCGCAGCCAGATGGCCGCGGGCCTGATGACGAAGCTCGCCGGCGACCGGATCACGGTGCGCTCGGCCGGCTCGGCGCCGGGCGAGCGCGTGAATCCCGCGGCCGTCGAGGCGATGGCCGAAGTCGGGGTCGACATCTCGCAGGAACTCCCGAAGTTGCTCTCCACCGACTCGGTCCGCGCAGCCGACGCCGTGGTCACGATGGGCTGCGGCGACGAGTGCCCGTTCTTCCCCGGCAAGCGCTATGAGGACTGGGAGCTCGAGGACCCGGCCGGCAAGGACGTCGAGACAGTGCGCCGGATCCGCGATCGAGATCGACGCCCGCGTCCGCGCGCTCGCCGCCGAGCTGCTCGGCGGCGACGAACCCGGCTGATGGAGGCCTCCCTGCCCCGCCGGCTGTTCGCCGAGTTCCTCGGCTCGGCCTTTCTGGCGGCGATCGTGATCGGCTCAGGAATCGCCGCCGAGCAGCTCTCGGGCGGCAACGTCGGCCTCGCCCTGTTCGAGAACGCCGCCGCGACGGCCGCGGGCCTGTTCGCGATCATTCTCATGTTCGGGCCCGGTCTCCGGCGCCCACTTCAACCCGGTCGTCTCGCTCGTCGACGCCGCCTTCGGCGGGCTCTCGCGCCGCGATGCGCTCGCCTACATCCCCGTCCAGATCGGGGGCTGTATCACCGGCGCGATCGCCGCGAACCTGATGTTCGACGCTGACCGCGATCAGCATCTCGACGCACCACCGCGCATCCGAAGCACACCTGTTCGCCGAGGTGATTGCGACGCTCGGCCTGATCCTCGTGATCTTCTCGCTCGCGCGTACGGGTCGCGGCCACCTGGCGGCGGCAGCGGTCGGCGCCTACATCGGCTCCGCCTACTTCTTCACCAGCTCGACCAGCTTCGCCAATCCCGCGATCAGCGTCGGCCGGATGTTCTCCGACACTTTCGCCGGCATCGCCCCGGCCTCGGTCCCCGCTTTCGTCGTCGCCCAGCTCGTCGGCGGCGCGGTCGCGATCGCGGTGATCCGGGTCCTTTACCCCGAATTGACGCCCGAGCAGGCCGCCCAGGCCCCCTTCCCCCACGACGCCACCGCGCCGGCCGGCCGGAGCTGAGCAGCCGACACGAAGACCCAGAAACGAGGGAGAACGAGATGAGATACGTCCTGTTCGTCTGTAACTCACAACGCCGGTCGCTCGCAGATGGCGCAGGCGTTCTTCGACGCGATGCGCCGCGAGGACATGCGTGCCGAGTCGGCGGGATCGATGCCCAGCTCCGCGATTTGGCCGGAGGTGCTGGAGGTGATGGGCGAAGTCGGCATCGACCTGCGCGGCCGGCGACCGCGACGGCTGCAGCGCGAGATGCAGTTGCACGCCGACTGGGCGGTGACGATGGGCTGCGGCGACGCCTGCCCATACGTGCCGACGACGGTCGAGGACTGGGACATTCCCGACCCTGCGGGCCTGCCGTTGCGGAGGTGCGAGCGATCCGCGACATGATCGAAGCGCACGTCCGCGAGCTGATCGACGAGCGGCTCGACGCGATCCGCTCCGACCACACGGCTCACCAGTTGCGGCTCGAGCGCATGCTGCCGCCGCTCGCCGAGGAGTTCGAAGGCATGCGCTCGCCCGGAGAGATCCGCGCCTGCGCCGACGCCGTGCTGTCTCGCTACGACGACTCGAGCGTGCGCGGCCACGTGCTCAGCCTCGCCCACCGGCAGACCCGCGACTGCTTGCGGGCGGAGCGCTGCGAGGCGCTGGCGGCCGGGCGGAGCTCGCGCTGAGCGGCTCCGGGCCACCCGGCCATGGGCGTTACTGGGCTCGAACCAGTGACCTCCAGCTTGTCGAGCTGGCGCTCTCCCAACTGAGCTAAACGCCCGGGACGGGGCAATTAGCGGACCGGCGCGGTCCGGGAGAGCGCTCGCGGGGGCGTCAGCGGGCTCAGGCCGCGGCGACGGCGATCGGTGCGCCGGCGAGCTCGGAGAGCAGCAGGTTGACCTGCTCGGGGAACTCGATCGGGCTCATGTGGCCGGAGCGCGGGATCTCGATCACGTCGAGCACGTCGGGCAGCTCGGCGGCCATCTCGTAGGCGTGCTTGGGAGGCGTCAGCCGATCGCATTCGCCGGCGATGACGAGCGTCGGCGCCCGCAGCGCCGCGAGCGCGTGCGCGCAGGTCGAGCTGCGTCAGCGTGCCGCCGACCGATGCGCGGACATCGGCCGGGCAGGAGACGACCAGCTGCTCGCAGAAGGCGACCTGTGCGGGAGTCGCGTCCGGACCGGTGACGGCGTGCCGGATGACACGGTTGGCGATCGGCGCGGTGAAGGTCGGGATCGGCGCGCGCGCCTTGAGCACCGCCTCGCCGGCGAGGCGCTCGAGCGAGCCGAAGCCCTCCGGGAGCCCCTCGGTGACCAGCGACTCGCTGATCAGATCGCCGACCCCCGTGTTGCAGAGGACGGCCGAGGCGACGCGGCCGTCGACCTTGTCGGGGTGGGCGCCCGCCCAGGCGACGATCGTCATCGCCCCGAGCGAGTGGCCGACCAGCATCGCCCGCTCCCCCGCCGGGACAAAGGCCTCGATCACGGCGTCGAGATCGCGGGCGAAGGTCTCGATCGAGTAGTCGGCGTTGCGCGGCCGCTCGCTCTGCCCGTGTCCGCGCAGGTCGAAGGCGATCAGCCGGCGCTCGGACGCGAGCGCCTCGCGCCTGCAGCTTCCAGAACTCGGCGGCGCAGGTCCAGCCGTGGACGAAGATCAGCGCCGGCGCGTCCTCGGGGCCGAAGCTGCGCACCCACAGCGCGGTCCCGTCGGCGGCGCGGACTGAGCTGCGGCTCCCGCCGAAGTCGGCGAACAGCTCGCGGCCGTGCGGGTCGGCGGCGACCGCGCGGGCGTCATGGCGCTGAGTCGCGATCCAGCCTGCCGCGAGCGCCGCGGCGCCGCCGACACCGACTGCCAATGCCTTGCGACTCGTGCTCACGGGAGCCTCGCGCTGTCCATCGGACTCAACATAACCGGACTCGGCCCGCGCGGGTCAAGTCGGCGCCCTCGACGCCGGCCGCCCGCGGAGCGGACGACACGCTGACCGGCGCGAGCCGTAGAGACCCTCGGCTCAGCGTGCCGCCCCTCAGCTCGCCGGAAGTTCGACCCGGTCCTCGGGGCCAATCTCGCGCGCGACACGGGCCGGGTTGCCGTAGGCGATGACGTTCGCGGGCAGGTCGCGGGTGACGACCGACCCGGCGCCGACGACGGTGTTCTCGCCGATCGTCACGCCGGGCAGGACGATGACGCCGGCGCCGAGCCAGACGCCGTCGGCGATCACCACCGGCTTCGCGTACTCCCAGCCGGCGCGCCGCGGCCCGGGGTCGATCGGGTGCGTGGCACCGACGAGCTGCACGTTGGCGGCGATGTGGCACTCGTCGCCGACCGAGATCGGCGCCGTGTCCAGCATCGTGCAGCAGGAGTTGATGAAGGTCCGAGCGCCGATCGAGATCCCGTCGCCGAAGTCGCAGTAGAAGGGCGGGCGGATCACCGTGCCCTCGCCGAAGTGAGCGAGAAAGCCCTCCAGTGCGGCCCGCCGCTCCTCGGCTCGGGCGCCAGGGATCGCGTTGATTCGCTGGACCTCGAGCTGGCAGCGATCGAGCTCGGCGCTGAGCGCCGCATCGCCGAGGAACAGCTCCCCCCTCCGCATCTGCGCCTTGACGTCGCTCACCGGCGGCAGATTACGGCGCTGAGACCCCAGGGAGGAGTACCTTTGCGGCGATGGCCGTTGAGCTGCCCGACAGCGCCAAGGATCTGATCCGCTCCGGCGTGCTTGGGCACCTGGTGACGCTCAACGCCGACGGCTCCCCGCAGGTCACCTGCGTGTGGGTCGGGGTCGATGGCGACGCCCTGACCACGGCTCATCTGATGGCCACACAGCGCAAGCTCGCCAACGTCCGCAACGACCCCCGGGTCGTCCTCTCCTTCGAGGGCACCGAGATCCAGCCACCGGGCCTGCGCCAATACCTCGTCGTGCACGGTCACGCGACGATCGAGGAGGGCGGCGCGCCGGAGCTGCTGCAGGAGCTCGCGCACACCTACCTCGGCCCCGAGGTCAAGTTCCCGCCGATGGATGACCCGCCCGCGGGCTTCCGCATGCGGATCGAGGTCGAACGCCTTGGCGGCGTCGGCCCCTGGGCGAGCTAGAGCGTCCGCGGCGCCTTCGCGCCACGCTCAACCGTCGGCGCCGATTGGGCCGGCCGAACTGCGGACGCCACCCCGCCGTCTTCTTGAAGAGCTCGTTGGAGACGCGCTCGCCGTCACCGACGACGTTGTAGACGCCGCTGGGGACCTCTCGAGCAGCGGCAATCGCACTACCAGCATCCTCGATCCTGACCGTGGCGCCGTAAGACGCCCATGGTTCGGCGGGGGCCGGCTTGCCGATGCTGGGTCCATAGAGGACGCCGAAGCGCAGCACGACGCCGCGGCGGCTCGCGCCGGCGTCGGCAAAGCGGGCCACGTGGCGCTCGGCCTCCAGCGCGGAGAGCAGGATCTCGGACGCGGCCTCGACGGCGGGCGTGGACTCGTCCACCGGTCCGTCCTCGGGATAGACGAAGGCGATGCTCGGGAACAGGAACCATTCGACGGACGCCGCCAGCGCCGCGTCGATCAGGATCGGTGTCGCCTCGGCACGGAGCCGATCGTTGTCCCGCCAGGCCTCGCGGTCGCGCATGCGCTCCGGGGCCGGTATCCGCGTTGCGAGGTGAACAATCCCGTCGACGCCGGTGACGGCGTCGGCGACGGCCTCCGGGTCGAAGAGGTCCAGCTCGGTCCTCGCCGGGGCCTCGACGGTGTGTCCGGCGCGCCGCAGCAGTGGGATCGAGGCGTTGCCGAGGACGCCTGATCCACCGGTGATGAGCAGTCGCATCGCTGTGTCCTTCCCTCGTGAGCTTCTTCGATGCATAGACGAAGGGCAAGCGTCACGTGTGACGGCCGACCCTGCGGGCGGGCCTGCGTCGGGATCCGGGAGGGCGCCGGCCCCAGATTCGTAGCACCAGTCGATTGGGAGTAGTTTTCAGGCCATGTCCACCGCGGTCATCGTCAGCAGCGACTTGGCGCTTGCCTTCGTCCTGATCTTGGTCGTCGTGCCGATCCTCTGGTGGATCGTTCTGGCGCTGACCGGCAGGTCCGGGCGCCGCCGACGCTGAACCCCAACGGAACGGCGCGCGCCGGCCGGTTGGCTGCGACAGCCCAGCTCCAATAACCCGGCGAGCACAGCGGTGCCGACCAACCCCGCCGCCGACTTGCTACCGCAGCCTCGCGCAGCCCGTCGGGATGATCCGCTTGGGAAGCCTTCCATCGGGCACCGGTGCCGGCATCTCGAGGACCCGGAAGCGCTTCACGGGGATCCGGCCCAGGCCCGGGTATCTGCGGTCCGGCAGCAGGCCCCTGTACGGGTTGCCCGGGAAGCTCGCCGGATTCGCGGCGTAGAGCGTGATCCCGGGGCCGCCGCCGTCGGCTAGGTACATGCCGTACTTCTGCAGGGCCTTGGCGATGGTTCGCTGGTAGCGGCTGAGGTGCAACGAGCGCAGATCGAGGCCGGGATCAAGCTGTAGCCGCGCACCTTCGGGGATCGCGGCGCGCCTGCGGCTGGCCCCGTCGGTCTCGGTGGCCGGCGGGACGGCGCCCCTGTGGCTCGGCCACGAGTAGCTGAAGATCAGCGCGTGATCGATGTGGCCCGCGGCCAGCTCGCCTGGCCAGATGATTCCGGCCGGAAGCGCGAAGCCCGATCCCCGAGCGGAGAGTCCCTTCGGAAACACGCCCGGGCCCGACGTCTTGGTCGCGTTCCCCCAGCTCGCCGACCAGCCGGCTCGACGCTTCCGCGCCTGCCAGAAGTCGTACTCGCACGAGCTCCGGCGGTCGATGATCGTCATCGAACCGTCCCCGGAGGGATCCGGGCGGGCGCGGCGAGGAAGCGGGACCCCGAACATCCGGCGGGCGGGCGCCCATCCCGCCGTCAGCCGGACGCGGCGCCGAGGGGTGTTGCGGTGGGCGAAGAAGACCGTGGTGGTCCAGCGCTTGAGCAACAGGAAGAAGCCACCGCGGCTGCGGTCCCGCGTGAGCAGACGAACCATCGAAGCCGACGCGGGGTCGGCCCGGGCCGCGGAGTCGATCGGCGCGTTCAGCGGGCCGTCGGCCGCGTAGAGCCGCTCCGCACGCACCCCCGTCCGATCAGCCGCCGTCCTCGACGGCCCTAGCCGCGGATCCGGGCTGCGAGGCGGCCGCCGCGAGCAGGGCCAAGAACACGATCGCGAGCGGCCAGCGGCCCCTGCGGAGCATCGACCTCCGACTGTAGCGCTGGGGTGCTCCGACCCCTACTCAGCCGCCGATCACGAACGCCGTAGCTGGCGTCAGTCCGCGACATCAAGCGGTTCTGCGTGAGGCTGCGCCAGCTAATCCGCCAGTGAGGCGGTCAACTACCCGGCCGAGCCAGCCGCGAGCTGATCCACCCGTGCCCTGAACACCCGCCATCGCCGCTCGTTCTCATGCACGAGCACGGCACTCCGAGCGGATAGGTCACTCGCCTGATCGATCAGCTCGCAGGCCGCGTACAGGAAGGCCGAATAGCGCCGGTCGCCCCAAGGTCGGCCCGGATCGCCGCAGGCGAGAAGTCGAGCCGCTCCATGATCGCTCTTGCGCGCTCAAGCTGAAGCGCGATCAGCTTCGCCAGCGAGGCCGCCTGCCAGTCGTTGGAGATGATCCGGTGCCGCTCTCCGATCAGGTCAGCGAGCGCCGGGTAGTCGAGCAGCCGCTCGACTACCGCCCAGCTCATTTCCATTGCCGAGCTCAGCCACTCTCCTGCCTCGTCGTTTCCCCGCGCGCTCGCCTCTAACTCGCGCTTGATCCGCGAGATCTCGGCGGGCTCGTTCTCCCCCTCCATGAACAGGATCCCGGCGAGTTCGAGCGCGCGCTCGTCGTTCAGGTCCTCGCTGCCCGAAAAAGGGCTCGCCACTTCGGGCTTCTCCGGATCGACACTTGACCAGCGTTCGGCAAGGGCGCGCAGAGCCGCCGAGGTACGGCTCAGGGATGCAGCCTCCTCCAGCGGAGCCCGGGCGTAGAACTTCTCGTGCTCGCGGTGGAACTGAGCCAGGTTGCTGGCCAGCTCCAAGAAGTCATCGGCGGCCATGCCCTCAGTATCGGGCACCAGCCGATGTGCGGGGACCTCGGCATTCTTCCGCGTAGCCCCTGCGCCAGTACCCGCGCCAGTTGCGCCAGTTGACCAGCGGTTTCTAACGGTTTACTGCGGTTCCAAGCCAGGGGCCCGGGTGGCCGGGCTCTGGCTTGCCCATGCAGTTTATGGCTTGTTCAAGCCAGAGGCGCCTACCGGAATCGAACCGGTGTAAACGGCTTTGCAGGCCGCTGCGTAGCCACTCCGCCAAGGCGCCAAGGTGACTTATCTGAGCCAATCCGACGGAGCTCCAGCGCTCGCTCGAACTCGGCTAGATCTGCGCGGCAGCTTAGCCGTCTGCTTCCCGCCTTCGTGTGAGCGGCTGACGTGCGACGGGTCCCCATGCCTGAGTCGGTTCCGCAACGGCGGCTATTGTCGACGCGGCGGGGGGTCAACTCTGGTCAGCCGTGTTCACTACTGGTGAACCACGCAAAGAGGAAGATGGATCAGAAGCCGAAGGGGAACCAGGTCGTGACGTTCCTGTTCGACGAGTACAACGGATAGTCGGCAAAAGCCGGGCGGCGCCGATCGCCACTCGGTGTAGCCATCCCGTCGAGGGCCGGGGCAGATGCCGAAGTCGGGGCGCGGCGAGACCGAAGTGTTGGGCTGAGCTTGCGGCCGTGACCCCTGACAAGGGCTGCTGACTCGTCGAGCACCGTCCAGAGCCCTACCATTGCGCCCGTGGACCGACCGGGGAGAGGGCGGGTGTTCGCGGCGCTGATTGCGGCGCTCGCGATGCTCGTTTGCGCGGCGCCCGCCGGCGCCTCGCCCAAGGCCACGGCGAACCCCACTCCCCCGCTCTCCCACGACGGTCGCTGGATCACCGACGCGCACGGTCGCGTCGTCGTCCTGCATGGGTGGAACATGGTCTACAAGGTCGGCTCCTACCGGCCCGCCGACGCCGGCTTCAACGCCGACGACATGCGCTTTCTGCACCGCAATGGCTTCAACCTCGTACGCCTCGGGATCATCCAGAACGGAGTCGAGCCCAAGCTGCCAACCAACGGCCGCCGCGCCGACTACCGCAAGCGCTATCTGAAGAGCCTCTCGCACACGCAACGCGGCCTGCAGAGGCACGGGATCTTCACCCTGCTCGACGCCCACCAGGACATGTACAACCCACGCTTCCAGGGCGAGGGCTTTCCCGACTGGGCGGTGGTCGGCGACGCGGCGACGCTGCCCGCCGAGCCCGCCCTCGGCTTCCCCGCCAACTACCTGGCGATGCCGGCGCTGAGCCGCGCCTTCGACCACTTCTGGGCGAACGACCCCGACGCCGCCGGCCGGCCGCTGCAGAACTCGTTCGCGGCGATGTGGCGGCATATCGCCGGCATGTTCGGCAAGCGGCCGGGGCTGCTCGGCTACAACCTCCTGAACGAGCCCTGGCCCGGCTCGACGTACGAGACCTGCATCTCCCCCGAAGGCTGCCCGGCCTTCGACAAGAAGACGATGCAGCCGTTCATCGAGCGCGTGCTCGCAGCGATCCGCAAGCGCGACGGCAGCTCGCTCGTCTTCTGGGCGCCGCTGCTCACCTTCGACTTCGGCGCCGACACCTCCGTCGGCAAGCTCGGCGATCCAAACACGGCGATGGCCTTCAACCTCTACTGCCTCCCCGTCCCGGTCCCGGGCGCTCCGCAGGTCACTTGCGAGCAGGGCTACAACCTCACCCTTGCGAACGCGGACAAGCAGGCCCAGCAAACGGGCGACGGCCTGCTGATGAGCGAGTTCGGCGCCACCGACGACCTCGACACGATCACCGACGTCGAGCGTCGCGCCGACAAGCACATGGTCGGCTGGACGCAGTGGCACTACTGCGAGTGCGACGACCCGACGACGAGCGGCACCGGCGTGCAGTCAGTGGTCGGCGACGCCCGTAAGCCGCCGCACGGCGACAACCTGAACCGGGCGAAGTTGGCCGCCTCGGCACGGCCCTACCCGCAGCTGGTCGCGGGCACACCGAAGGGCTGGAGCTTCGATCCCGCCAGCAACCGTTTTGAGCTGCGCTACTCCACGAAGACGCCCGCCGGCAAGCGGCTGCCACGGCGCAAGCTGAGCGAGGTCTTCCTGCCCCCGATCCACTACCACGGCCGCTACGAGGCCAAGGTTCAGGGTGCCCGCGTCGTCTCGCGCCCGGGCGCTCGCCGGCTGCTGCTCCAGCGCCGCCGCGGCGCCCGCTCGGTCTCCCTCGTCGTCACGCCACGCGGCTGACGCTTCGCGGCGCCTTCAGCGTCGCGAGCGCAGCGTCAGCTTCTTTACGGGGCCTGCTCGTCCCTCGTCGGAGTACGACCGGACCTTCACCGTCAGCCGCTTCTCCCAGCGAAGGCCACCGAACCGGGCCTTGTGCTTGCGCCCCTCGAGCAGCTTCGCGAGATGCGTACCGTGGCGGCCGCTGACCAGCACTTGCGTGCGCGCCACAGGCTTCGGGCGGCGGAAGGAAACGACCAGGCTGGAGCCATGCTTGCGCGCCTTCAGCTTCTTGACGCGAGCGGGCCGCTTCGGCGGGGGCGCCTTGTAGCTGCCGACGACGCGCTTGTCGGTGACGAGGCCGTCGCGCATGATCAACGCCGTCACTTGCCGCTTGCCGCCCGCGCCCGGCGCGGGCTTGAACTTCAGTGTGCCCTTCGCGTGGCGCACCGTTCCAAGCAGGTTCGTGCCGAACTTGCCGCTCTCCTTGAAGGCCACCTTCTGGCCGCTGCCGAGATGCTTGACCCTGTAGGCGATACGGCCCCTGCGAACCCGGGCCTTGACGCTCGCCGGTACGTAGCCCTGCGAGAGAAGGACGTCGGCAATCGGCGCCGAGCCGGAGTTCGGGGTCACGGTCCAGGTCCCGCCCTGCGGCTTCTGCAAGACAACCCAGACGGCGTTGGCGCCGGGTGCCTCGAGGACGAAGCCGTCGTCGGTCGAGCTGCCGGGCGCGACCAGCTGCCCGTTCGGGCCTCGCACCGTCACGTCCGGAACGCCGCCGCTGCCCTTGACGAGGATCGTCGCTGAAGGCAGGCCGCCCGGCACCGCCAGCCCTTGGCCCGCGGCCCGGGCAATGCGCGGACTCACCCGCCGCGGCGGCGGGATTCGGTAGGCGCTCGTGTGGCATGGAACGGTGATCGCTTCGATCAGCTGCGCCGTGGCGACGATCGGACTCGCCAGCACGGCGGGGCTGAGGTCGTCCCAGCGCATCGCCAGCCCCCCGCTGAAATCGGGCACCGGCTTGGGCGGGCTGAGGTGGGCACAGGCGGCGAAGCCGATGCTCGAGACGGCGGCCTCGGCGCCTACGTCACCGCACACGCTGGCCGTCCCGGCCGGCTTGGGAAGGGGTACATCCATGCAGAACTTGGCGTCGCCGTTGATGTCGGCGCCAAACTGGCCACTGCCGCCGTCGACGAACCCGTTCACGTCGACGCCACCGGAGAGCGGACCGAGGTCGAGGCCCGTGTGCCCGTAGAAGCGCGCATAGCCGCTGGTATCGAAGACCAGGTACCCGTTGGCGATCTGGACGACGAAGACCTCGACGTCCCCGTTCAGGCTGAACTGCGCGGGTCCGTTGCGCGGGAAGGCCATCGTGAACTGCCCGTTGACCTTGACGGGCGCCTCGCCCTGGACGGCGGCTCCAGCGCCAATCGACGCCCGGGCGGCGATCTTCGTCTCCGGCTGCAGGAAGAAGTCGCCGCCAACGGAGAGCAGGTAGACGAACGGACCGATCGTCGCCGGCGGCGCCAGGGTGTAGTCGAAGCCGGCGCCACCGAACTCACCCGCGTCGAAGCGGAAGTTGGCGGCGATCGAACCACCGGCGGGCACGCTGAGCTTGCCGGAGCCGCGCCAGGTCTGGCCGCTGGAGTAGTCGATGTCGAGGTTGTCGATGACGAGCACACCGAGCGGCACCGGCCCGATGTGGATGTGGAGGCTGTCGAGCATCAGCCCGCTCCCGTCCTTGGCGAGCAGTTCGGCGTGACCCGTGAAGCCGCCGAACGCGGTGGGCAGATCGACGTCCACCGGGATCCGGACGCCGTCCTTGGTGAGGATCACCGGCACGCCGGCCGCGACGTCGAAGCCCAGCACGTTCGCCTGGTACTGGCCCTGGGGAAACTCGAACAGGCGTGACCCCGGCTTCAGCCCGGCGAGGTCACGATGGAGCTCACCGTGGAAGAGCACGACCTCGGTGGAGCCGTTGCTGACGAGCACCCGGACCTGGCCGATCGAGTCGATCGTCAACTTCTTCGGGTCGATCACCAGGCGCGCGCCCGGGTCGGGCACGATCCGAAGGCCGTTCAGCGTGATTTCGCCCGAGGTGACGACGACGTCGCTATGGGCGCCCGTGCCCTCGAGGAAGCAGCCCTCGACGGTCTTGATCGCGAAGCTGCCGAAGCCGACGCGCTGGCAGGAGACGTCGCCTGCCCCACCCGGCACGTTGGCGATCCCGGGTCGGCCGGTCGCCGCCCGATTGCCGAAGCCGACGGCATCGATCTGCCCCTGCGAGTTGATGCCACCGGTGTGGTTGAGGACGCTGAAGCCACCCCCATCGCGGTAGGCGTCGAGCGCGATCTGACCGTTGCCGTCGCCGCCGATCAGGCGCTGGCTCGGCTCGAAGCCCGAGGCGCCGGCCTTCGAGGTGCGGAGCTGCACCCCTGAGCCCTCCTGCTGCCAGGCGGCGAGCAGGCGCCCCGAGTCGTCCTCCTGCAGGCGGCCGAAGCGGGCGCCGTCGGCGCCGGTGATCGCCGTCGGCGGACCGGCGGCGACCTTCTCTCCCGCTCCGACCGACAGCCGCCGCACCTGCAGCGGCCCCGAATAGCCCGGGCGCTGCATCAAGAAGGGGCCGGCGGGTCCGTCGGCGAGGTCGGGCTCGTCGCCGGGCAGCGGCGTGGAGACCGACCAGTTGGCGGGATCGGTGACGGCGCCGGTGCCCTTGTAACGACGTAGCCAGATGCGCGGCTGCAGGTCGCTGAAGCCGGCGATCAGGCCGGCCCCGTCCCGGACGAGCGTCGCGTGATAGTTCGAGTTCGGGTCCGTGTTGAGGATGCCCTCGTCGGTCGAGTAGAGGCCGGAGACATACGTCGACAGGCACATGCCGCCGCAGAAGGGGTCGTAGCCGAGGTTGACGACCTTCGGGTTGTCAGCCGGCCCGGCCACGGCCAGCTGTCCGAGGTCGCGCTTGCCGAGCACCCGCGCGGAGCTCCAGCTCGTGCCGCCGTCGTTCGAGACCCAGCCGACGACGGTCGAGCTCGACGCTCCGTCGGGCTTGTCGCCGATCGTCGGGTAACGCTTCGAGAGGACCAGCAGCTGGTTGCCGATCCGCACGATCCGCGGCCCACCGTCGTCGGTGTTGTACTGCGGCCCGTCGCCGGGGCCGTAGGTCTTGTCCCAGCGCAGCGTCCTTGCGTTTGTCGCAGCTTGTCGCGCCGCGCTTGAGGCGGCAGTAGACGGTGACGTCGGCGTTGTTGCCCCGGCCCTCGTTCCAAACGATGTGGGCAGTGCCGGCCTCGTCCACCAGCACGTCGGGGAAGGTGCCCGCGCTGGACAGGTTCGTGGTCGGGAAGCTCGGCGACTTCGTCTTCGGCGCCTTCTTGACGCCCTTGTAACTCGGCGGGTCCCGGTAGGTGGGGGTCGAGGCACCAACGGTGTGCGGCCAAGCAAGCGCGGCGGCGAGCACTACCACGATCGAGCTGACCCAACGCGACGCCCTCATTGCGCTCCGATCCTGACAGAACCGGGGGCCGCCGCCAAGTCCTTTACCGGAAAACGACCTCTAGACGTTATCCGCGGGTAAGCCGCCGACCAGGCGCCGCCGCTAGCCGCCCGTGGGCCCGAGGTTCTCGACCCCAGGCGGGATCCAGACGCCGTTGATCGCCTTCTTGCTCGGCCCGTAGAGGCGCAGGTTGAGGCGGAACTGGCCGGGCGGCGACGGCAGCCAGTTGACGTTCTCCTCATTCGGCTCGCTCCCTTGGATCGCGATCACGACCGATCCGTCCTGCTTCTTGGCGAGCGGCGGGTGGGTCGGCCCGATCGAGTAGCGGTCGATCGGGTTGTCGACGAGGTAGCCGTCGGTGTCGTACATGGTCAGTGACCAGAAGTACTTAGCGGGAGGCTGCTCGCCCTTCGGGAATGTCAGCCGGTAATCGTTCGCGCCCGCGTAGAGGGCGCCGTTGCCGTCGCCGACTCCGACGGGGTAGATCGCCTCCTGCGGCGTGTTCGCGCCGAGCCCGGCAGAGGCGATCTGCGCTCGCGTCGTGTAGTCGGTGCCGTACCTGCCGATGTTGGCGGGCGGCAAGTACCAGCCGCTCGTCTTCTGTGACTCGGTGAATGCGTGCAGCTTCACGGCCGTCGGCAGCGCTGCGGCCTCGGCCGAGATGCCGCCGTACAGGGCGGCGAGCGTGGCTGGGTTGAGACCTGCGTCGGCAGGCGTCGTACCCAGGCCGATCCCGTACGGCGCCACCTTGGCCAGGAACGGATCGTCGCGCTTCGGCGGCGGGTACCGCACGAGTGCCTTGCCGAGCGCCTCGCTGAAGCCGGCGCCGTCGGTCGGCGTCGGATAGGCGCGGGCTCGCCCGGCTTGCAGCCCTTTGCGAACCTGCGCGGCTTGCCGTTCGGCAGCAGCAGTCGGTAGCGCTTCATCAGCTCGTAGGCCTTCTTCTGGTCACGCTTGCCCTTGGCCAGGGTCCGGCCGATCACCCAGACGTCCGGGTATTTCGAGCGGATCACGCGGTCGGCCCGCGGCGCCTTCGTCTTGCCGCTCTTGCTCGCCTTCCAGCGGATCTTCCAGCTCGCCTTGGCACCGCCGTCCTTGCGCTGGCCGGGGATGTCGATCACGTTCGTGTACGGATCGAGCATCTCGAAGCCGTAGTAGCGCTTGCCCATATTCGGGTGTGTGAGCGTGATCGGGCCCTTGCGCAGGTTGAGGTGCGCGATCGAGTACAGGGTGTCGGTGTTCGGGGCGACGACGACGTGGACGTGGCGTCGGCGAACTTCTTCGCGTTCGAGAAGCTGTTGACCGGCGCATTGCCCTTGTGGTCGGGGCAGGCGACGCTCGTCATCTCACGGCGCACCCGGTTGAACTCGAGCAGCGGAAAGCCGTAGTCGTAGGCCGCGGAGCCGATCGTCGCCGCGGCGGCGGGGTTCGGCCCCGCGGCCGGAGCGGTCGCGAGCCGGCGCGGAGGCGGCGACGGCCGAGCCCGCTGACAGGGCAAAGGCGACGGCCGCGACCGCGATGGTCACCGGCACTCGCAGCTGCGTCAAGGCTCTCTCCAACTCTAGTACCCCCGTCCCGCCCGATGGACGCGAGCCGCAATCATCGCATCTCGCCCGAGGATCGGAGATTTCGTCGCCGGAGCGGGCCGATCCCTCCTCACGCCGCTCCAGGCAGCGGTTCCTTAGCGGGGTCCGAAGCGCGGCCGGTCGGGCTAGGCGTCTTGGTGGGCAGCATCAGCGAGATCAGCGCCGGCGGCGAGGACGAAGATCGCGGAGGCCCACAGGCACGCCTCGAGACCCGCCACTGGTAGAGCAGGCCCGAGAGCACGGTGCCGGCCAGCCGGCCCGCCGGCGTTGGCCATGTAATAGAAGCCGACGTTCATCGCCACCTTCTCGTTGTCGGCGTAGGAGAGGATCAGGTAGGAGTGCACGGCGGAGTTCAGGGCGAAGATCACGCCGAAGGCGATCAGGCCGACCACGAGCACGGTGGTCGGGTCGAAGTCGGCCGCGAGCGCGATTGCGATGCCGGCCGGGAAGGCGGCCAGGACGAAGGCAAGCCAGGTCGCGGTCCTGCCGTCCGGCTCCGTCCCTCGCCCTCGACCTGGCGCTTGACGAAGCGCGGCGCCGAAGCCTGCACGATCCCGTAGCCGATCACCCAGACCGCCATGAAGGTGCCGACCTCCCAGAAGCTCCAGCCGAGGACGCTGCCAGGTAGACCGGCAGGCCGACGACGAACCAGACATCGCGCGAGGCGAACAGGAAGACCGGGCCGCCGCCAGCAGGTTGACGGCGCGGTTGTTGGAGAACATGTGGCGGAACTTCGCCTTCGCGTCGGTGCGGCCGAGGCCGCCGTGCATCAGCAGCGAGACGACCGTCAGCGCCGTCGGCACCATCGCCGCGAGGATCAGCATCGCGGTCTGGAAGCTGGTCACCGTCAGCAGCAGGCCGCCGAGGAAGAAGCCGACGCCCTTGAGCGCGTTCTTCGAGCCGGTCAGGATCGCCACCCACTTGTAGAGGGACGCCTCGGACTCCTCGGGCACGACCAGCTTGACGGCGCTCTTGGAGCTCATCTTGGTCAGGTCCTTGGCGATGCCCGAGAACGCCTGCGCGACCATCACGTAGGGCACGACGAGCCACGCTCCGGGACCAAAGCCGAGCATCGAGCAGCGCGAAGATCTGCGTCCGAGGCCCGGCGAACAGCGTCGTGCTTCAACCCGAAGCGCGCGGCGAGCCAGCCGCCGACCAGGTTGGTGACGATCCCGAAGACCTCGTAGAAGAGAAACAGCGACGCGACCGCGAACGGCGGTGTAGCCGAGCTCGAAGAAGTAGAAGAGGACGAGCATCCGGATCGCCCCGTCGGCCAGCGTGTCGGCCCAGTAGGCGGCCGTGACGAGGGCGTAGTTGCGCAGGTCGCCCTGCCTTGGCGCGCCGCTGCGGCATGCCATCAGCGCCCGGCGAGCGTCGCTCGCGACACTGCCCGCGCCAGCTCGACCAGGCGATTCGCGTAGCCCCACTCGTTGTCGTACCAGGCCAGGACCTTGACCTGGGTCCCGTCGATGACCATCGTCGAGAGCGCGTCGACGATGCCCGAGCGCGGATCGTCGCGGTAGTCGACGGAGACGAGCGGGCGCTCCTCGTAGCCGAGGATCCCGGCCAGCGCACCAGCCGCTGCGGTCGCGAGCAGGCCGTTGACCTCCTCGACGTCGGTCTGACGCTCGACCTCGAAGACGCAATCGGTGAGCGAGGCGTTCAACAGCGGCACCCGCACCGCGAGGCCGTCGAGCTGCCCTGCAGCTCAGGGAAGATCAGACCGATCGCCGTCGCCGAGCCGGTCGTGGTCGGAATCAGCGAGAGGCTCGCGGCCCGGGCTCGGCGCAGGTCCTTGTGCGGGGCGTCAACCACGGCCTGGGTGTTGGTCAGGTCGTGGAGCGTGGTGATCGATCCATGCCGGATCCCGATCCCCTCGTGGATCACCTTGACCACCGGGGCCAGGCAGTTGGTCGTGCACGAGGCGGCAGTCAGGATGTCGTAACGGGCCAGCTCGGCCGGATCGTCATTGACGCCCACCACCACGTTCAGCGCGGCGTCCTCCTTGACCGGGCGCGGCGACGATGACCTTGCGGACTCCCTGCTCGAAGTACGGCGCCAACGACTCGAGCGGTGCGGAACTTGCCCGAGCACTCGAGCACGACTTCGACGCCGGCCTCGGCCCAGGCCACGCTCGGCAGGGGTCGCGCCGACCGAATAGGGAATCGCCTCGCCCTCGATGATCAGCACTCCCTCCCCGCCCTCGAGCCTCGCCGGACCAGCGGCCGTGGATCGAGTCGAACATCAGCAGATGGGCGGCGGTCGCGGCGTCGCCGGCCACCTCGTTGACGTGGACGAAGTCGAGCCCCGGCCAGCCCCAGGCAGCGCGCATCGCCAATGCGCCCCATTCGGCCGAACCCGTTGATCCCCACGCGTCGTGCGCATCACCGCCTCGCCCGCGGCGCCGCAGCGTCGAGTTCGGCGGCCAGGCTGTCGACGCGGCCGGCGATCTCATCGCGCAGCACCCGCACTGCCTCGATGGGCTCGCCCGTGGGGTCGTTCAGGTCCCAGTCGATGTAGCGCTTACCGGGGATGTACGGACACTCGTCCCCGCAGCCCATCGTCACGACGATGTCGGCCCACTCCGCCATCTCGCGGGTCAAGAGCTGCGGTCGGCGGTCGGAGATATCGATGCCGATCTCCGCCATCACCTCGATGACGGCCGGGTGCAGGCGCTCGGCCGGCTCGGTGCCGGCAGCATCGGCCCCGTGGCGGCTGCCGGCAGCGCGCTCGAAGAGCGCCCGGCTCATCTGCGAGCGCCCGGCGTTGTGCAGGCAGACGAAGAGAGCGTTCGCCATCAGCCAATCACCCGCGCCGCGCTCGGTGCCGGGCCGCCCGGCGTGCCG
The DNA here is from genome assembly GCA_963774395.1 of uncultured Solirubrobacterales bacterium. Classification (GTDB taxonomy): domain Bacteria; phylum Actinomycetota; class Thermoleophilia; order Solirubrobacterales; family 70-9; genus CAXMST01. The sequence goes on from CAVZET010000006.1 coordinate 371,323, forward strand.
CTGAACCAGCGCCCACGCGCCCACAGGGAGACGTAGACGAGCCCGACCAGAACCGGCACCTCGATCAACGGACCGACGACTCCTGCCAGGGCCTCACCCGAGGTGGCGCCGAAGACCCCGATCGCAACCGCGATCGCCAGCTCGAAGTTGTTCGAGGCGGCCGTCAGGGCGAGTGTCGCGGTACGCGGATAGCCGTAGCCGGCCCCTCGGCCCCATGCGAAGGCGATCGTGAACATGAGGACGAAGTACGCCAACAGCGGCAGCGCGATCCTCACCACATCGAGTGGATTGTTGGTGATCTGGTGGCCCTGTAGGGCGAAGAGCAGGACGATCGTAAAGAGCAGGCCGTAGAGAGTGATCGGGGCGATCCGCGGGAGAAAGGTCCCCTCGTACCACTCCCTGCCTCGGCGGCGCAGGGCGAACACACGGGTGAGGTAGCCGGCGGCCAGCGGAATGCCGAGGAAGATCAAGACGGTGCGGGCAACCTCCCATATCGAGACCGAAAAGCCTTCGGTATCCAGGCCGAGCCAACCCGGCAGCACGGAGAGGTAGAAGTAGCCGAGCAGGCTGTAGGCGACGACCTGGAAAAGCGAATTGATCGCGACGAGAACTGCGGTGGCCTCACGATCCGCGCAGGCGAGCTCGCTCCAGACGAGCACCATGGCGATGCAGCGCGCGAGGCCGACGATGATCAGACCCGTGCGGTACGCAGGCTCGTCGGGGAGTAGCAGCCAGGCGAGGGCGAACATCAGCGCCGGGCCAATCACCCAATTGAGGACGAGCGAAGAGACGAAGAGGCCACGCTCGCCGCGCAGCCGTCCGAGCTCCTCGTAACGAACCCGGGCCAGCACCGGATACATCATCAGCAGCAACCCGATCGCGATCGGCAGCGAGGTGCTCCCGATCTCGATGGACGAGAGTCCATCCTCCAAGCCGGGGACGAGCGCTCCAAGCCCGAGGCCGGCCGCCATCGCCACCCCGATCCAGATCGGCAGGTAGCGGTCGAGCGTCGAGAGCTGCCGCGTCACCGCAGCGGGGACCGGCGGGCCGGCAGCATCACCCAGTCGGGCGGGAGCGCCGCGTGAACGACGTTCTTGGTTGCGGATGACGGCCCGCCCTTTCGATTCGCGCCTGGTTCGTCTTGTCGCGCCGAATCCTAAGGATTGACCAGGCTCATTTCAATAGACATACGTAAATAGATGACCTTCGATCTGCGAGTCGGAACCCGAGATCAAGAGGCCGTTGAAGATGAAGGCGATGCCGACGACCACGGCAAGCGTCGCGTAGCCGATGCTCGGGTCGGAGACGATGACCGATGCCGACGACGGCCTCGAGCGCACCGACGGGATCCACGGCCCCTTGGCGCCCGCGGGTGCTCAGCGAGGCCGCGTCACCTCGACCGGGGCGCTCTCCATCGCCGGGCGGGCCCCGCGAGGGTGTGCCCTGTACCAACGCCCGTAGCGGTCGGCCAGAGGCGTAGCGGTCAGGCCATGGAGGAGCACGGAGAGGCCGACCGTGAGGTAGACGGCGAGCAGGATCGTCTGCTCGTGCGGCAACTGAGACTCCTCGAGCACGATCACGGCGAAGACGATCGAGGCAAGCCCGCGCGGCCCGAACCAGCCCATGAACCCGGCGGTGGGCACGCGAGCGCCCGTGCCGATCATCGAAATCGCCACGGGCAGCATTCGCACCACCGTCAGGCTGAGGACCGCGTAGAGGACCAACTCCCAGCTGAGCCGGCCGAGCGCCGGTCCGAGCAGGACCGCTCCGAAGATCAAGAACGTGACCCCGTTGAGTACGTCGCCGACCTCCTCGACGAGGCTGTTGACCTCGAGGGGATCGCGACCGACGAGCCCACCGAAGGTGGCGCCCGCGATGAAGGCTGCGATGAAGCCGGATCCGTCGAGCCCCTGCGCGATTCCGTACGCCAGGGCCGCGCCGGCCGCCGGGACCACCTTCAGCCAGGCTCCGGCAATCAGATCTCTGGGAGCGGCGAAGCGGACGATCGCCGCGATCAGCGCCCCGGCGACGAGCCCGGCGAGAATCCCGTAGCCGATCTCCTCCGCGACGAGCGTCGCAGCCGATCGGCCACCCGTCAGACCGGATTGGACGTCGGCTGCGGCAACTGCGAGGAACAACAAGGGCACGCAGATGCCGTCGTTGAGCCCGCTCTCCACGTTCAGGCCCTGGCGAATGCGCCCCGGGACTCCCGGATCGCTGACGACCGCCTGGCCGAGGGCGGCATCGGTCGGCGCCAGGACGACGCCAATCACCGCCGCCTCCTCGATGCTGATCCGGCCGAAGACGACGCCCGCCGCAACGGTGCCGGCGGCGATCGTCAGCGGCAACCCGATGCCGAGTAGCCGCAGCGGCACGTTCCTGTCACGCCGCAGCTCCCGCAGGTTGATCCGCGATGCGTCGGAGAAGAGGACGAGCGTGAGCGTCGCCTCGGCGAGCGTACGGATAGTCGAACCGGTGGCCGAGAGGTCGACCTCGCCGAGCACCTTCGGGCCGATCAGCAGCCCGATCGCGACGAAGAGCATCGCCGGAGTGATCGGCGTGCCCGCGATCCGCCCAGACACAGCCGCGACCGCAAGGACGGCCAGCGCGATGATCGCCAGCGTCCACTCCATCTGTCTTACGCCCTCCCGGGGCTGGGGCTCGCGCTCGGGCAGCGCTCGGATCGCGCGGACCCTGGCCAACCCGACCGCCCCGGGCGCGCCTCGCGTCAGCCGGCCTGACGTCGTAGAGCGTGCAGGCTCCATCCGAGGCCGAGCATGCCGACGCCGTTGAAGATGAAGGCGATGCCGACGATCACGGCGAGCGTCGCGTAGCCGATGCTCGGGTCGGAGACGATGACGATGCCGACGACGGCCTCGAGCGCACCGACGAACAGGTTCCAGCCGCGATTCTCGACGAGCTCGAATGCGGCGACGAACGCGAACCACCCCGACCGCGATCAGCCACAGCCCGATCAGCAGCGCGACGAACTCGACGCCCTGAACCGGGTGGCGGATGAGCAGGACGCCGACGATTGCGGTCAGCGCTCCGACCAGGGCCACCATCCCGCGGCTCTGGGTGCTGTGCAGGAGCGAGGCAGCCAACTCGAGGATGCCGTCGAGGAGCAGGAAGATGCCGACGATCACGGCCAGCGTGGCGAGGCTGTCCCCGGGCTTGAACAGGAGCGTCACCCCGACGACCAAGCTGAGCAGGCCGACCAGCGAGAGTAGCCACCAGCCCCCGGTCGCTACGCGTACATCCTCTTTCGCCAGCGTTGCGTCGCTCCATTGTTCCCCCTCGATAGTCGTACGTCTCAGTCCTTGGACTGTCGCAGAGATTCGCCCGGTGCACGGAGCGGGCGGAGGAAGCGGATCGCGGGCTGCACGTACCCTCGCCTGCTGGTCACAGGTCGAGCACGATGTCGCCACGCGGCTGTGAGCAGCAGATGAGTACGCCTCCCTCGGGCGGCGGCTCCACCGGATCGGGCCGGTAGCTGACGTCGCCGGCGATCAGGGTCGACTCACAGGTCTGGCAGACACCGGTGCGACACGACCAGCGGACGGGTACGTCGCATGCCTCAGCGAGTTCGAGCAGGCTGCCGCAATCCTCGCTCCACGGGATCGCGAGGTCGCTGCGGGCGAACTGGATCATCGGCCCCTTTCCCGCCGGCCCGGCCGGCGGATGCGGCGCCGACGTCGGGCTTGGCCGCGATGCCCGGCGTCACGCTGGGCGCAGGTCCGAACGGCTCGGTGTGTATCTGGGAGGCTTCGAACCCCAGGCTCGGCAGACCGGCGCTGATCTCGTCCATGAAGGCGGCCGGCCCGCACACGTACGCCTGCGCGTCGCGGGGCGGCGCGACGCCGCGCTACCACCCCTGCGACCAGTTCCGGGCCCCCCTTCCCCAGCACACGACTGGTAGCCGTCGACCGCCCGCCCTACCATCTTGAACATGAGCGAATCTCTCCGCTTCACGATCACGTTCGCTGACGGCGATGACGGCTGGATCGTCGCCCAGGTGAAGGAGGTCCCGGGCGCGGTGAGCCAGGGGCGCACTCGGTCCGAGGCCCGCGAGAACGTGCTTGACGCGCTGCGCCTGATGCTGAGCCCCGAGCCGGGAGCAGCAGCGGATGACAGCGAAGCGGTCGAGCTCACCCTCGCGTCTTGAAGCGCCGCGATCTCGAGCGGCACCTGCGCAAGCAGGGTTGCCGGACGATCGACGAGGGCGGCAACCACACCCGCTGGGCGGGGCCGGGTGGCGCTGGCCGCAGTGCGATGCCGCGCCATCGAGAGATCGACCACCGGCTCGCCCGGGAGATCTGCAAGCAGCTCGGTGTGCCGCCACCCACCGGCTCGCGATAGGCGCGTCGAGCTGGTGACGCCAGTCACCCGTGGGGACGTAAGCGGCGGACACCTACGAGCGATCGCGAGACGGGTTGCCGCGCTCCCACCAGTCGATCGTCTCGCCGCGCTCCTGCATCTCCTCGAGTGAGCGGGCGATGAAATGGGCGCTCGATCCGGTCACCGAACCGCAGAACTTCCAAAGCTCTCGAGTCGCGCGCTTGTAGCGATGGATCAGATCGTCGAGGTCGAACGCGTCCAGCTCACCCGCGTCGTAGTCGGCGAAGCCGGCGCGCACACGCTCGAGCAGATTCACAAGCCGGGCCTCGTAGTAGGAGCCGACCAGCGCGATGTCAGCCCGTCGCTGTGCTTTCTCCCCAGCCTTGCTCATCCGTACTGCGGGGGCGCCTCGCCGATCCTTTCGATCACGCGCGGATAGGTGCCACCGTCGGTCTCCCCGCGATCTCGAAGCCTCAGCAGCACCCGCCACTCGTCTCCGAAGTCGAAGAGATAGGCGATCTCCGCGCCGGGCTCGAGGCCGAGCTCGGCGATCGGCAGCTCGGCGGTGGCCGCTCCGCGTGAGTCGAAGTCGATCGGGCTCGTGTACTCATACTCGGACCCACCCCAGAACTCGCCGTTGATCCAGAAGGAGTAGAGGTGGTCGTCGAGCCAGCCGAAGGTCTCCTGGATCGCCAGATGCAGGACGGTCAGGTGCTGCTCGGCTCCGACGGCAATCATCGCGCCAACGCCTGGCGCGTTCAGGAGCTCGGCCTCGAAGACCAAGGCGCCGCCTCCGATCGGCCCGGTCCTGGTCACGGCGAGCGCCCGGGAGCCCGCGTCGGTCAGCGTTAGCACCGTGCGCCATCGCGGCTCGGCCGGATCCGGCCGGCGCTCGATCAGCCCGTAGGCCTCGCCGCGGCAGATGACCCCGACCACGTCCCACTTCAGACCACGAGCGTCGGGCAGTCGGCCGGCCTCGTCGACCCAGCCGTCCCAACGGGCGGCTCCCGCCGCCGCCGAGGCCAGCTCGTCGTGATGGCGCTCACCGCCGGCGAGCGAGTCGACGACGGCGCTCGCGACGACCGCCCCGAGCTCGTCGCCTCCATCGAGGTCGAAGGCCAGACAGGCGAGCAGCGCCTCAGGATCCTCGAGGAGGGCGCGGCCACGCTTGGTCGTGAAGAGCTTGCGGCCCCTTCGCCTGACGAGTCCGAGACGACGCAGGCCCTCACGGAGTGCCTCGAGAACTCGGACCTCGGCCTCGCGCTGCGGCGGCCCGACCACCTCGGTGTCCCACCAGGCGGGCCACCGCTCGACGCCCTCCCGCACGACCGCCCTCGCGAGCGCGTGGGTCTGGGTCAACGGGACGCCTTCGACGCCCATCCCGAGCAGCCAGCGCGCCGGCTCCGTTGCCCGATCAACCGCCACCTCGTCCACGATGCCGCACGGTAACTGAGGGCCAGCCATCTCGCCCGCTGCTACCAGCCAGCCACCGGCTCGGCAGCGGCACGCCCCCCGGCTGTGCGCCACGGAACCACGAATCCCGCGTGCTGCGGTTTGGCGGAGATCCAGAGTAGAGCGGCTGATGGGATTCGAACCCACGACCTTCTGCATGGCAAGCAGACGCTCTAGCCAACTGAGCTACAGCCGCAAGGGGACGGCAGTATAGGGAGCCGCACGGGCTGGACGGGAGCGGGCGGGCGGCGAAGGGCTTGGGAATGCCGGCGCGTGGCTCAGGGAGCGTCAAGCGCTTCGTTGACGAGGCGGTCGGCCTCGACGTTGCGCTCGCGGCGGACGTGACGGATCGTCCACGAGGGGACGCCGGAGAGCGCCGCGTGGACCTCGGCGTGCAGCGGCTTGAGCTCAGCGTTCTTGACCTTGTACTCACCCCTTACCTGCTTGACGATCAGCTCCGAGTCGCCGACCAGGTCGAGCTCGTCGCCTCCGAGCTCGAGCGCGGTCTGAATACCGAGCAGCAGTGCCCGGTACTCGGCAACGTTGTTGGTGGCGCGGCCGATCACCTGCGAGGCCTCGGTCAGCATCTCGCCGTTGCCGTCGGAGACCACGGCCGCGATCGCCGCCGGTCCCGGGTTGCCGCGAGAGCCGCCGTCGACGTGGACGGTGAGCTTCACTCCTCCTCCCCGATCGGCTCCGGGCCTCCGACCGGCCGCCTGGCGAGCGTGCCATCGCTGGAGACGTCGAGGTTCCAGTTGCGGTCGGCGGCGTGCAGCTGATCGATCGTCTCGCCGCGGGCGATCTCGCGGACCTCGGGGCCGCGCGCTCCCGGCCCGACCTCCCACTGGTACCAGGCAAGCTCCCAGGCGACCGTGATCCGGGCGCCTGTGTCGCCACTCGCCGTACGGATCGCGATCGCGGTCGCGAGCGGCTCGCCCAGCGACTTGCTCAGGCCCGAGACGGTGCGCCGGTTCTCGCCGCGATTGAAGGCGGCGAGCGACTCGACGACGTCAGGCCCGGCGGTCGAGCGCATCGGCATCGGGGCGGAGTGATCCTCACCGGCCGCCGGCTCGCGGCGGCGCCGTGAGTTCGGCTCGCGGCTCACGGACCGCGAGCTGCGACGGCGCTCGGAGCGCTCGTTCGTGCCGGCATCCTCGGACTCCGCGTCGCCCTCGTCGATCTGGCCGCCGATGCTCTCGGAGGCGCGCTCGACACGGGCCCGCAGGCCACCGAGCAACTCGCCGCCCGGGCGCCGGCGGCGCCGACGCCGGCCACCGATGTCGTGAGCCGAGGCGGCCTCCTCAGGCCGCAGCCAGCCCGCCTGCTCGGCCCGCGGCTTGCAGAGCTCACAGACGAGAACTTCGGTGCCACCCGTCTGGATGTAAGGGTTCGAGCGCTCGCCGATCAGCAGGTTGCGACCGCAGACCGCGCAGCTCTTTTGGGCGGCTGGCTTGACCTGGTCCATGAGCGGGGCCACGTTAGATCACGGCCTTCGCCGGCATCCTGGCGCCGGACCCCGTTGGGCGGCTGATGTCGCGTCGTGCCGGCCGACACTCAGCGGACGGTGAGGTGACCCCGCAGGCCGATGACGGCCTTCGTGTGCAGCTGGCTGACCCGGGACTCCGTCACACCGAGGACCTCGCCGATCTCGCGCAGGGTCAGGTTCTCGTAGTAGTAGAGGGCGATCACGAGCCGCTCGCGATCCGGCAGCGATTCGATCGCATCGGCGAGGCGGTCCTTGAGCTCGACCGTGTCGATCTCCTCCTGCGGGTCGACCGCGTGCGGGTCGCGGATCGTGTCGAGCAGCGAGATCTGGCCGCCGTCGGCGTCGGCGATCGTCCACAGGTCGTCGAGGGCGAGAACAGACGAGTTGGCGATCTCGAGCAGCGTGTTGCGGAAGTCGTCGACCTCGACGCCGAGCTTCACCGCCATCTCCTCCTCCGTCGGCGTGCGCTGCAGTTCGTTCTCGAGCTGTGTGTGGACGCGCTCGACATCGCGCGCCTTCGCGCGGACCGAGCGCGGCACCCAGTCGAGCGATCGCAGCTCGTCGATGATCGCGCCCTTGATCCGCGAGACCGCGAAGGTCTCGAACTTGATCTCGCGCTCGAGGTCGTAGCGCTCGATGGCACCGATCAGGCCGATCAGCCCGTACGAGATCAGGTCACCCTCTTCGACGTGGCTGGGAAGCCCTGCGGCCATCCGGCCGGCCACGTATTTGACCAGCGGCGAGTACGCGACCACGAGGCGCTCGCGAGCGCGTTCATCGCCTTCCTCTTTGCAGCGCCGCCACAGCTCCTTGAGCTCCACGGCCTTGACGTTGGTCTCCATCAACCCTTCCCGGACGAACCGGCGCTCATACGTTAGTCCAGCCTTCAAGTCCCGGTGGGCCGGGTGGCAACGAGGGACGAATGTTGCCGCCGGCCCGTCTCACGCGCGCGGGTGAGCGGAACCGTAGGCGCGCCGGAGCCGGCCGGGCTCGACGCGCGTGTAGATCTGGGTCGTAGAGACGCTCGCGTGCCCGAGCAACTCCTGGATCGCGCGCAGGTCGGCGCCGCCCTCGAGCAGATGGGTTGCAAACGAATGTCGGAGGGCGTGCGGGGAGACCCGGCCGGCGATCGCGGCCTCGCGCACCCACCGCCCGAGCCGGCGGGTGACGTCGGATGGAGACAGGCGGCGGCCGCTCTTGGAGAGCAGCAGCGCCTGCTCGTCGCTCTCCACCGAGAGCGCGGGGCGCCAGCGCTCGAGGTATCCGGCGAGCGCCTTCTGGGCGGGCTCGCCGAGCGGCACGATCCGCTCCTTGCCGCCCTTGCCGCGGACCCGCAGCGTCTCCCCCTCGAAGTCAACGCTGCCGATGTCGAGGGCGACGATCTCCGCGCATCGCAGTCCGCCCGAGTATGCGATCTCGAGCATCGCCCGATCGCGCGCCTCAAGCGCCGATCCGGTCGGGATGCGCTCGAGCAGCACGCGCATCTCCTCCGCTGAGAGCACCCTGGGTAGGCGCGAGTCGCTGCGCGGGTTCGGCAGCAGCTCCGCCGGGTTCTGGGCGACCTCGCCACGTCGAAACAAGTAGTCGTAGAAGCTGCGCACCGCGGCGAGCTTGCGGGAGACGCTCGTGCGCTCGAGATTGCGCGTCCCTAGTTCGGCGGCGAAGCCGCGCAGAACCCGATAGCTGACGTCGCCCGGTTCAAGCCGGCGCTTGCCCGCCCAAGCCGCGAGTTCGCCGACGTCGCGCAGATAGGCCCGCCGGGTGTGCTCGGCGAGGTGCCGGCGGCGGATGTCCGCCTCGAAGCCAAGCAGCGCGGCCTGCCAGGCGGGCTCGAGCTCAGCTCCGTCGCCCTGACCTTCGGTGGAGGTGTCGTCCGCCGCTGTCGCCGTCTTGCCGCTCACCCTGCCGAGATTCGCTGCGAAGGCCCGGCACCCTGCCGCTGCAGCGGCCCCGCCACGTGTTGGGGCGCTACTGGATGTAGATCGGGGTACCGACGTCGACGCGGCCGTAGAGATCGATCACGTCGGGGATCGCCATCCGCACGCAGCCGTGCGAGGCGGCACTGCCCAGGGAGCCGGTGTCGGTCGTGCCGTGGATGCCGGCGCCGTTGTAGATGCCCATCCAGCGAGCCTTGAGCGGATTCTCGGGGCCCGGCGGAATGTCTTTACCGGCGAGGCTGCCCGCCCAGGCGGAGTCGGGCACGTGCCAGACGGGGTTCTCCTCCTTGTCCTGGATCGCGTACAGGCCGGTCGGCGTGTCGAAGCCCTGGGCCCCGATCGCAACCGTGTAGGTCTTGTCGAGCTTCAAGTTCTTGTACAGGCGGAGCTGGAAGTTGGAGCGGTCGACGACGAGGTACGTCGGATACTTGGAGGCGAGGTCGCCGGTGGTCACGTCCGGCTTCGTCTTGTGGACCTTCGCCTTGACCTTGCGGTCGGTCGGCCGGTCGAGCGCTTTGACAACCTGCTTGGCGAGCTGGCCGTGATCGACCGCGAGGCCGTCCTTGGCGGGGACCGGGTCGAGCGAATTCGGGCCTGGGTGGACGCTCGCGTCCTGCGCGGGCTGGTCGATGCTGTCGGCAACGCTCTTGACGAACTGGTCGACCGACGACTTCGAATACTTGACCTGTGGCTCGATCGCAAGGTCGAGGCCGTTGCCATTGATCCGATCCCAGGTCCGGGTCAGGATGCCCGGCTCCTGAGAGCGGGCGAGCGCCTCGCTCGACCATGCCGTCGACGTTGGCGCGCACGTCCAGGTCGGTCGACTGCAGCTTGTACTTCTGATCGCCGTAGCGGACGACGACGTCCTTGTCGAGCGGCTGCACGAGCGCCTGCTTGAGCTCGGCGTTCGCCTCCGCGGCGGTCATTCCGCCGACGTCGACGCCGCCGATCGTGACCCCGTCGGCGATCTTGTCGTCGTAGGACTTGTCCCACAGGTAGACGAAGAGCGCCAGGCCGATGACCAGCGCGACGACAACCGTGAGTGAGATCTGAAGCTTGCGTGACATCGTCAATCGCCTGAGTTGCTATTCCTGACTTCCCTAGAAACGGTAACGGTCTACGACCATCAGACGACACCCCTGCGATGCCGTGTGTCGCAGTGTAGGAGCCGACCGGCCCGAACGGCAAGCGTCGCCGCCCATGCAACCTCGATTGCGCAGAATCGCCTGCACCGGATCACTTTTCGACCCGGCGGGTGGAATCAGCCGTCGTCGCGGACGAGCGGGCTGCGACGCAGGAAGTCCTCGACGTCGCGTTCGTACCGATAGCCGTCGCCCTCGCGCAGGACCGGGTGCAGGCGCTGATGCGCCGCGAGCCGTTGAACCGTCTCGCGGGTCGTGAAGTCGTAGGTGAACCCGCGCCCCTTGAGCAGCCTGTTGTCGAGTGCCCGGCCGAAGCGCAGCAGTGGCAGCATCTCCTCCGGCACGCGCGCGCCGAGTACCCGCAGGGGCAAGGCCGAAAGCGAGGTCGCGATCGGCGAGAGCACGGGCGCCGGCGCCTTGCCGAGCAGCGAGATCACCTCGCTGAGGGCGAGAACGCCGTCGCCGGCGACGTTGTAGATCCCGTGCAGGTCACGATCGATCGCGAAACTGAGCGCGCGGACGACGTCATCCTCGTGCACGAACTGACAGCGCGGATCGAAGCCCGCAACCATCGGTATCGCCGGCAGCTCGAAGAGGCGGGCGTGCGAGGTCCGCGACCCCGGGCCGAGCACGTTGCCGACGCGCAGGACCGTGACGGTGACGTCCGGGTGGCGGCGGGCGTGGTCGGCGACGGCCGCTTCGGCCTCGACGACGTCGCGCTCGATCGCGGCCCCGGGCCGATCGGGGCGCCGCATGGACTCGGTGAAGAACGCAGGGTCGTCCTGGCGGCAGCCGTAGTAGTGGGCGGAGCTCTTGAAGACGAGCTTGCGCACGGGAGAGTCCGGGTCGGAGCAGGCCGCCAGGATGTTCATCGTCCCGACCACGTTGCTCTCGTGGGCCTGCTCGCGGGAGCGGGCGGTCGAGTCGACGATCAGTCGCGCGTCGACGACGGTGTCGAGGCGCGCCGCCTGCACGATCCGTCTGATCAGGGCGTGGCTCTCGCCAGTGCGGACGAACTCGGTCCGGCCGAGCTCGCGGGTGGGCTCGTCCGCGTCGACGCCGACGATCGCCTCAACCTCGGAGTCCGCCTCGAGCGCTTGCGCGAGACGCCCGCCCCAGGGGTTGGCGACGCCTGTGACGAGCACGCGGCGTGGCCGGTGTGGCTCCTCAGCCGCCCCCTCCGGCGACGCGCTTGTGCTGGCCCGGTCCATCGGTCGGGGGCGGGATTCTCGCAGCCGCAGGCGGTAACGCCGGTCTCCATCTACGATCCACCCCGTGGAATCGCGCGCAGCAGACGCCGTCGGCGAGGCGGTCGACGCTGCCGCCGAGGCGGGCGCCGTCTCCGACCTCGGGCCCCGCGCGGTCACCTACCCATACCGGCGGATCGAGCGGCCGAAGCCGACGCCGAGTGAGGGACCCGACCCCTACGGCAACCAGGATCCGGAGCCCCGCTGGCTCGGGATCGACTGGTCCGAGCACGTCCACCGGATCGGCCTCGAGGGCGCCGAGCTCACCTACGCCGAAATCGGCAGCGGGCCGCCGATCCTCTTCGTGCACGGCCTCGGCGGCTGCTGGCAGACCTTCCTCGAGAACCTCCCCTACTTCGCCGCCGCCGGCCGTCGCGCCATCGCCGTTGACCTGCCCGGCTTCGGTCACAGCCCGATGCCCCGCTGGAAGATCACGGTGCCGGCCTACGGGCGACTCCTCGACCAATTCTGCGCAGCCCTCGGGCTCACCGACGTCGTCCTCGTCGGCCACTCGCTCGGCGGCTTCATCACGGCGGAGGCAGCGATCGCCCGCCCCCAGTGGATCGAGCGGCTGATGCTCGTCTCCGCCGCCGGCATCAGCCACGCGACGATCGAACGCCGGCCGGCGATGGCGGCGGCGCGCATGCTCAACCTGATCAACCCGATCGCGCTCGAGCTCAACATGTCAGGGCTGCGGCGTCCCGCCCTTCGCCAGCTCTCCTTCGGCGGCGTCTTCCGCCACCCCCAGCGGATCCGGCGCGAGCTGCTTTACGAGTTCTCCGTCAATGGGGTGGGGCGGCCGGGGTTCCTCCCCGCAGTCGGCGCGCTGACCGGGTACGACATCCTCGACCGGCTCGAGCGGATCGCGGTCCCGACGCAGCTCGTCTGGGGCCGCGACGATCTCGTCGTGCCGGCCTCGGACGCCCCGGGCTACGACGAGCGCATCCCTGACTCCGAGCTGATCGTCTTCGACGATTGCGGGCATGTGCCGATGGCGGAGCGGCCGGTGCGCTTCAACCGGCTGCTGGGCCGGTTCGCCGGAATCGAGGCGGCCACATGAACGGCCCCGGCAGGCTCGAGGCGATCGCGATCGCGCCCGGCGAGGGCGAGCCGCTGGATGCCGTCGAGTCGATCGAGGCGATTGCCGGGCGTGGCCTCGCCGGCGACCGCTACGCCATGCAGGAGGGCCGCTTCTCCGATCCCGAGCGCCGGCCCGACGCGGTCACGCTGATCGCCGCCGAGGCGATCGAGGCCGTCAACTCGGATGGGCTCGAGCTCACGCACGAGGAGTCGCGGCGGAACCTCCTGACACGCGGGATCGACCTCAACGCGCTCGTCGGGCGCCGCTTCCGGGTCGGCCCGATCGAGTGCCAGGGGATCGAGAAGGCGGATCCGTGCAGCTATCTGCAGGGGCTGACGCGCGAGGGGGTGCTCCGGGCCCTCGTCGAGCGCGGTGGCCTCCGGGCGGCGATCATCAGCAGCGGCACGATCAAGGTCGGCGATGAGATCGCCGATCTTGGGGCGGCCGACGGGCCCGCACCGGCCTGAGCGGGACGGAGAGCCGCCGCCTCGGCGTTCGAGGCCGTCTCAGCCCGTGACGGCGCCCTCGGAGGCGCTCGAGACCGTGTCGGCGTACTTCTTCATCACGCCCGACTTGAAGATCGGCTCGGGCGGCTCGTACGCGGCGACGCGCTCGGCGATCTCCTCGTCGGAGAGCTCGACGTCGATCGTCCGGGCCTCGACGTCGATCTTGATCGTGTCGCCCTCGCGGATCGCGGAGATCGGGCCGCCCTTGACCGCCTCCGGTGCGACGTGGCCGATCATGAGTCCGCGCGTTGCCCCCGAGAACCGTCCGTCGGTGATCAGCGCCACCTCCTCGCCGAGCCCCATGCCAACGATCGCGGCGGTGACCTGGAGCATCTCCCGCATGCCGGGGCCGCCGGTGGGGCCTTCGTTGCGGATGACGATCACGTCGCCGGGGTTGATGCCTCCCGACTTGACGGCTGCGAAGCAGTCCTCCTCGCGCTCGAAGACGCGAGCGGGTCCGCTCTGACCGAGGCGCTCGGTGCCGGCGACCTTGACGACGGCGCCGTCGGGGGCGAGGTTGCCGTGCAGGATCGCAAGCCCACCCTGTGCCTTGAGCGGCGCGTCGGCCGGCAGGACGACGTCCTGGCCGGGACGCTCGTCGGCCCTGTCGGCCTCCTCGCCGATCGTCCGGCCGGTGACCGTAAGCTCGTCGCGGTTGAGCAGGCCCGCGTCGGAGAGGCGGCTGAGGATCAGCGGCACGCCGCCGGCCTTGAAGAGGTCGGTGGCGACGTAACGGCCGCCTGGCTTCATGTCGGCGAACAGGGGCGTGCGCCGCGAGATCCGCTCGAAGTCGGCGATCTCGAGCGGCACGCCGGCCTCGCGAGCGACGGCGAGCAGATGCAGGACCCCGTTCGTCGAGCCCCCGGACGCGCAGACCATGGCGATCGCGTTCTCGAGCGCGCCCTTGGTGATGATCTGGCTCGGGCGGATGTCGCGCTCGAGCACGGTCATGATCAGCTCGCCGACCTTCTCGGCGACGGTCGCCTTGTCGTCGTCCTCAGCGGGGACCATCGCCGAGCCGCCCGGGGAGATCCCGAGCGCCTCGAAGGCGCAGGCCATCGTGTTGGCGGTGAACTGGGCGCCGCAGGCGCCGGCGCCGGGGCTGGCGACGCCCTCGAGCTCGTGCAGCTCATCGTCGGTCATCTTGCCGGCGGCGTGGGCGCCGACGGCCTCGAAGACGTCGAGGATCGTCACGTCACGGCCGTGGTAGCGGCCGGGGGCGATTGAGCCGCCGTAAAGCATGAGCGAGGGGATGTCGAGGCGGGCGAGTCCCATCACACAGCCGGGAATCGTCTTGTCGCAAGCGGAGAGCGCGATCACCGCGTCGAACTGGTAGCCGCGTGCCGTCAGCTCGATCGAGTCGGCGATCACCTCGCGGCTGACGAGCGAGCTCTTCATTCCCTTGGTGCCCATCGTGATCCCGTCGGAGATCGCGATCGTGTTGAACTCCATCGGCGTGCCCCCGGCCGCGCGCACGCCCTCCTTGATGTGCTCGGCGAGACCGCGCAGGTGGAAGTTGCAGGGCATCGCCTCGATCCACGTGTTGGCGATCCCGATCGTCGGCCGCTTGAGCGACTCGTCGTCGAAGCCGATCCCCTTCATGTAAGCGCGCGCCGCCGCGCGATCGGGACCGTCGAAGACCGCCGCCGATCGGGGCCGGGGAAGCCCCGTGGTCGTGGGTGCGCTGCCGTTGCCGTTGCCGTCGCTGCTCATCGGGCCGCAGTCTACGGAGAGGCGCCGTCCGGTCGGCTCGTCGGTCGGGCGGCCTACTGCTTGGCGGCGAACCCGTCGCCGGCGCTCGCGTCCGATGGGCTGATCCACTCCTGCAACCGGACGACATCGCGCCGCGCCTGCTCGGGATCGACCTGGGCGCCGGGACGGTCGATGTTGGCCTCGGCGAGCAAGCCGAGCTCATCGCCGCGCAGCGCCATCCACTTGGCGAGCACATCGTCGGCGTCAGGCAGCCGCTCAGGTGCGCCCTCCTCGGTCCGGTCCGGAAAACGGACGCAGAGCTCGTTCAGCGGCTCGCCCGTGCGACTGTCGAAGCTGACGATCGGCCGGTGCGGGTAGATCAGGTAGCCGTAGCCCGGCAGGCCGTCCTTCTCGGCACCGCCGAAGGCGTGCAGGAAGCCGAGCGCGCGGTAGGCAGCGAGCGCGTCCTCGCCGACGACGGACCCGAGCAGATCCTCGGCACGATCCTCGGCCGCCCGCTCCTCGGCGGTCAGCGGACGTCCGATCGACAGCCGTCGGCGCGAAACTCGCCGGGCCGCGAGGCGGAAGCGAAGCCGGTGGACGGCGCGCTGCAGTCGCGTCATCCGCCCGCCGCCGGAGGGAAGAAGATGACGCGTTCGGCGTCGCGTGGAACCTCGGCAAAGTCACGGACCAGCAGCGCCTCTCGCCTGCCGCTCTCCGACGTCGGCACTGCGGCCCAAAGCCCCTGGTCGAGCTGCCGGCGGAAGGCCTCGATCAACTCGCGCTCCTGCGCCTCGATCTCCGGATCACCCTCGGCGAGCAACTGATCGCCATATCCAGATCTCATCCGGAGGAGCTTCACGCCGACGATTATGGCAAGGAGGCGTGGTGCCGCATCGAGAGCTCAGGCGCCTCGTTGGGGTCCTCGATCGCGGATCCCGAGAACGTCGACGGGGCCGGCGCCCGCGCCGATCCCGGTGAGCCCATCGCGGACGGCGCGCGCGGCCGCCCGTCTCGCGCCACGCGGCGGCCTCGGGAAGTCCAAGTCCGTGCGCGAGCAGCGCTGCCAGCGTCGCCGAGTGAGTGCAGCCGGAACCGTGCGCGGCACCGCCGGCATGGACCTCTCCGGGGAGCTCGACGGGCGCCGCACCCGCCTCGAGCAGAACGTCGACCCCATCACCGTGACCACCGGTGACGATCACGGCCTGCGGACCGAGTTCGAGCGCCGCAGCGGCGAGCTCGAGTGACGAGGCCTGCGGACCCAGCCCCGTCAGCGCGCGCGCCTCTCCCAGGTTCGGAGTAATCACCGTCGCCCGCGGCAGGATCCGCTCGACCAGGGCCGAGCGGGCCGCCGGTTCGAGCAGCTCCGCCCCACTCTCCGCAACCATCACCGGGTCGACGACGATCGGCACCTCGCCGAGCGAGGCGAGCGCCCGCTCGACGGCCTCGATCGTCGCCTCGTCGCCGAGCATCCCGACCTTGACCGCATCGACGCCGATGTCCGCGTCGACCGCCTCGACCTGGGCGATGATCATGCGCGGGCTCACCGCCTCGATCAGCTCAACGCCGGTCGTGCTCTGCGCCGTCAGCGCCGTCAGCGCGCTCATCCCGTGCACGCCCGCGGCCGCGAAGGCCTTCAGATCCGCCTGGATCCCGGCCCCGCCACCCGAGTCTGAGCCGGCGATCGTCAGCACTGCGGGCAAGTCCCGCTCCGAAGCACTCATCGATCCATCGTATTGGCGGCGGCCCCCCTCCCCTTTGCCCTGCGCCGGAGCAGCGTGCGCGTGATCGCACCGGCGAAGTCGACCTCCACGTACCCCGCCAGCTCGAGCCGTGCGAGCCCGGCCGCGCACCCCGGGCCGTCGACGCCGAGCTCGGTGGCGAGCGCGTCCGCGGTCCCGGCGCCGCGCTCGATCGCATCGAGCAGCGCCTCGTCCTCGTCATTGATCCGCGGCCCCGATCGCCTCGCCACGGCCGCTCCCGCCCCGGGGCCATGCAGGTGCTCGAGCACGTCGGCCGCATCCCGCACCGGAACGGCCCCGTCGACGAGCAGCGCATTGGCTCCCGCCGAGCGCCATGAGTTGACGGGCCCCGGCACCGCCCCGACCGAGCGGCCGCAGTCCGCCGCCATATCCGCGGTTATCAGCGAGCCCGAGCGCTCCGCCGCCTCGACGACGACCGTGATCCGGCCGAGCGCCGCCATGATGCGGTTACGAGCCGGGAACATCCAGCGCCGCACCGGGCTCGCCGGCGGAAGCTCGGATACGACAGCGCCGCCGGCGGCGACCACACCCCGGTACTCGGCCGTCGCCAGGCGCGGGTACGGGCGCTCCGGGCCGGCGGCAAGAACGCCCAGCCCGCCCTCCCCCGCCCGCGCCGCTCCGCGATGCGCGGCTGAGTCGATCCCCATCGCCAGGCCGCTGAGAACGGCGACGCCGGCGCAGGCCAGTTCGTAGGCGATCGATTCGGCGACCTCGCGACCGTAGGCGCCCGCCCGCCGCGCGCCGACGATCGTCACCGGGTCGGGTGCGGCAGAGCGCCGATGGGTCGCCACGGCCGTAAAGGGCCTGGGGCTCGCCCTCACCGAGCAGCGTCAGTGCTGCGGGCCAGCGCTCGTCGTGTCGGCAAAGAATCCAGCAGCCGCTCGCGTCGAGGCCGGCGCCGAGCGCTCGCAGGGCGGCCGGCTTCCGGCTGCGCTCGACGGCTCGCTCCGCCGCCGCATGATCCGGCGTAACGGCGAGTGCCAGCGCGAGATCGTCGAGAGCAAGGAGATCGCGGGCCCGCCGTCCTGAGCGGTTGTCGACCGCCACGGAGATGCCGGCCGCGAGCTCGGCGAGCAGCAGCCCGCGTGGAGCGCAGAGCTCACATGGCAGACCGCTCATCGAGCGATCCTCCCGCGCAAGCTGAGCGCGGCCGCAACGTGCTGCTCGCCAACCTCCTCCTCTCCCTCCAGATCGGCGCCCGTCCGCGCCAGCCGCAGAACCCGCGCCCAGCCACGGCCGCTGAGCCCATGACTGCGCTGGGCGCCGGCGAGCATCTCGAGCGCGCCAGGCGTCGGTCGCGAGAGCTTGCGCAGCTGCGCGTCGCCGACTGCCGCGTTCGTCAACCCCGCCCCGTAACGGGCCTCCTGCACGGCACGCGCCGTGACCACACGCTCGCGCACGGGAGCCGAAGGCTCCGGCTCGTCGGATGCGAGCGCGGCCGCGTCGGGCTGGCCGACCGTGACGCTGATGTCGATGCGGTCGGCGAGCGCACCGCTGAGCCGCGCCCGGTAGCGGTCGACGGCGCCGGGAGGGCACGCACAGCGCGGGTCCGCTGCACCGTGCCCACAGGGGCAGGGATTGGCTGCGGCGACGAGCTGAAATGCCGTCGGGAAGCTGATTGCCCCGCTCGCGCGCGCGATCGTCACGCGCGCCGCTTCGAGCGGCTGACGCAGGGCCTCCAGCGCCGCCCTGTTGAACTCCGCCAGCTCGTCCAGGAAGAGGACCCCCCTGTGGGCAAGCGTGATCTCTCCCGGGCGGACCGGATTGCCCCCGCCGACGAGCCCGGCGGGAGAGATCGTGTGGTGCGGCGCCCGGAACGGACGGCGGGCGATCACTCCCGGAGGCTGGGAGATCCCCGCGACGCCGGCGATCCTCCGCACCTCAATCGCTTCCTCATGGCGAAGCGGCGGCATCAACGACGGCAACCTGCGAGCCGCCATCGACTTGCCCGCACCCGGAGGGCCGACGATCATCAGATTGTGTGCCCCCGCAGCCGCAAGCTCGAGCGCACCCCGCAGGACCGGCTGTCCGCGCAGCTCGCTCAGGTCAGGCTCATCGGGGCCTGCGCCGGACTCGACCGCCAGCGGCTCGACCGGCGCGGCTCGGCGCGTCCCCTCGGCCAGCGCGGACAGCTCGCCGATCGCATCGATCGCCTCGACCTCGAGGTCCGGCACCAGCGACGCCTCGCCCGCATTCGCCCGGGCGACGACGATTCCGCGTGGCCCCGACTACGCCGCGCCGCTTCAGCCATCGCGAGGGCGCCGCGGATCGGCCGCACGCCGCCGTCGAGGCCGAGCTCGCCGGCAAGGGCCCGCCCCTCGAGCAGGCAGGTCGGCAACTGACCGGAGGCGGTCAGGATTGCGGCCGCGATCGCCAGGTCGAACCCCGGGCCGGCCTTGCGCAGATCTGCAGGCGCAAGGCTGACCGTGATCCGCTGCAGCGGGAACTCCGAGCCGGAGTTGACGATCGCCGCACGAACGCGCTCGCGACTCTCCCGCACGGCGGCGTCGGGCAGTCCGACGACCGCGAAGCTGGGCAGGCCGCGATGGATGTCGACCTCCGCCGTCGACCGGCACGGCCTCGACTCCGGCCAGAGCAAATGTCCTTGCGAGTGCGAGCACGGTGCGGATGCTCGGGCCGCACGTGTGACGCGTGGGAGACCGGGCCTCGCGCAACTGCGCCGATTCGGTCACCGCTCGAATGCGTTTGCGAACGCGTTGCGGATGCGTTGCCAAGTCCGCCGACGGCGCCCACCACCCGTGCGCCGGTCCACGCGAGCATCGCCCTATGACGGATACGGATGCACGCAGGAGCACGGGTAGGGCCGGCGAGGATGCCGCTGCGGGCTGGCTCGCCCGCAGCGGCATCGCCGTGATCGAGCGGAACGCCCGCACCCGCTACGGGGAGCTCGACATCGTCGCGGTGGATGGGGAGACGCTCGTCTTCGTTGAGGTCAAGGCACTTAGGGGAAGAGGCCCCGAGCGGGCCGAGCGGGCGCTCGAGGCGATCGGCCCGCGCAAGCGGCTTCAGGTCCGCCGCCTCGCCCGAGCCTGGCTGGCCGAGCGCCCGCGGCCGCCAAGGCCGTACGCGGAGATCCGATTCGACGCGATCGGCGTCGCGCTCGGCCCGCGGGGGGCCGAGATCGTCCACGTTCCGGCGGCCTTCTGAGAGCCGAACAGGCCTTACCGCCGCAGGGCGAGCGCGCTCGGCGCGTCTTCGGGCTCAGGCGCCGAGCTGCAGCTGGCTGTAGGCCGTCGAGGCGAACGAGCGACGGTGCAGAGCGCTGATCCCGTTGGCGATGATCGCCTCACGGTGCTCAGGGGTGCTGTAGCCGACGTTGCCGCTGAAGTCCCAGTCCGGATACCGCTCGGCGGCTCGCTCCATATAGCGATCGCGGCTCACCTTGGCGACGACGGAGGCGGCGGCGATCGCGGCGCTGCGGGCGTCCCCGCCGACGACGGCCTCGTGCGGGACGGGGCAGCGTGAGCCGAGCCGAAAGCCGTCGCTGAGGCACTTTGCGCCGGGGACCGAAGCCCGCCCGAGGCAATCGGCGAGGGCCTGCAGGTTGGTCACGTGCAGCCCCCGCGCATCGATGCCCGGCGCGCAGCGTGCCGTGACTACGACGCGCTCCGCGCAGGCGAGGACGGCTGGGTACAGAGCCTCTCGCTCCTCCGCCGTCTTGCGCTTCGAGTCGTCGAGGCCGGCGAGCATCTTGCGCTCGTCGGCGCCGAGCTTCTCGTAGTCGAGCAGGACGCCCGCCGCAACGAGCGGGCCGGCGAGGCAGCCGCGCCCCGCCTCGTCGGCGCCGGCCACGTAGCGGCAGCCGAAGTTCTGGTCGAAGCGAAAGAGCCAGGTCGTGCGGCGCCCGTCCGGCCGCTTGCGCCGGCGCTTCGGCTTCGTCGGCGGGCCCGCAGCGGGCTCCGGCTCCGGCTCAGAAGATGCCGATTCGATTTGGGGGCCAGTAGGTGGCAAAGGCCTTGCCGATGATCCAGTCCTTGGGCACGGGTCCCCAGAAGCGGCTGTCGTCGCTGGAGCCACGGTTGTCGCCCATCATGAAGTACATATCGGGTGGAATCGTGATCGTCTTCGGAAGGTCGCAGCCACCCCCGATCCCTCGGCACGGGGTCGATGAAGCTTTCATCCGCTTCAACGCCGTTGACGACGGGGTGGCCGTTGTGGATGCTGAGCTTGTCGCCAGGCCCGGCGACGACACGCTTGATGAAGTTCGTGTCCGACTCCTGGGAGACCGGCTCCGGGCACGCCTCGCCCTGGGTCTTGGGCGCCCCGCACATCGGGCCTGGTCCGTCAGCGCCCTGCGGCGGATGGAAGACGACGATGTCGCCGATCGAGGGGTCGCCGAACTTGTAGGCGAGCCGGTTGACGAGAACGCGCTGGTTGATCTCCAGCGTCGGGATCATCGAACCGGAAGGGATCTGGTACGGCTTGACGACGTATGCCTGGATCAGCAGCGCCAGGCCGATGGCAAAGGCGACGATCGCGACGAGCTCGACGAACGCGCCGGCTGTGCTCTTCGGGCGCGGCATCTAGTGGTCGCGTCCGAAGGCGATCGAATTTGCGGACGGGTCCACTACCCCTCGGCCCGCACGGCGTCAGCCGTCCTGCTCGGACGCCTCGTCTTCGGTCGAGTCCCCCTCTGACCCGCCATCGTCATCGCCGTCGGGCTCCCCGGCGGCTGCCTGATCGGCGTCCTCGGCCTCGCCCTGATCGGCCTCCTCGGCGGCGGCGTCCTCGCTCGGGGCCCCTTCGGCATCTGCCGACTCCTCGCCGGCCGCCTCCTCACCCTCCGCCGGAGTCACCTCGACCTCGGCCTCCTCCTGAGCGGAGCCCTCGGCGTCGATCGCACCGGCTTCCTCGGCATCAAGGACATCGTCGGTGATGCCCCAGCGGCGCTCGGCGACGCGGGCGGCCTTGCCGACGCGGTCGCGGAGGTAGTAGAGCTTTGCGCGGCGGACGTCGCCGCGGGCGGCGATCTCGAGCTGCTCGATCTTCGGTGAGTGGATCGGGAACGTCCGCTCGACACCGACGCCGAAGGACTGCTTGCGGACGGTGAACGTCTCGCGGACCCCGTTGCCCTGCCGCTTGATCACGACGCCCTCGAAGACCTGCGTCCTCGTGCGCGAGCCCTCGACGACGCGGAAGTGAACGCGGACGCGGTCACCGGCCTGAAAGCGCGGGACGCGGCGCAGTTGCTCCTTCTCGATGCTGTCGATGATCGTGCTCATGGAAGTTCCTGGGTGCCCCTCGAGCGCATGTGGGTCGCGGCGCAGCTACGGGGCAAAAAGATCGCGCAAGCCGGTCCGGCCCGCGCGGGTGCGGAATAGTAGCGGACCTCGGCAGCCGCTTAGGCGCCGTGGGAGGCTCGGGATTCGTCGGCGGCGCGGCGGCGGCTCTGCTCGAGGCGCCACTCGCGGATCGCCCCGTGGTCGCCGGAGAGCAGGATCTCCGGAACGCCCCAGCCGCGATAGGTCGGCGGCCGGGTGTAGTGCGGGTACTCGGGAGCCCCGCCGAGCGCCTCGGAGAACGACTCCTCGACCACGCTGTCGGCGTGGCCGAGCGCGCCCGGGAGCTTGCGCAGGACCGAATCGGCGATCACCATCGCCGGCAGCTCGCCGCCGGCGAGGACGTAGCGGCCGATCGAGACCGTGTCATCGGCAAGGTGGTCGCGGACGCGCTCATCGATGCCCTCATAGCGACCGCAGAGCAGCGCGATGTGGGGCTCGGCGGCGAGCTCGGCGGCGAGAGCGTCGTCGAACATGCGGCCCGAGGGCGCGAGCACGATCGTCCGCGGCCTGATCCCGGACTGTCCGTAGGCACGTTCGAGCGCCGCATCGACGACGTCGACCCTGAGCACCATCCCCGCGCCACCGCCGTAGGGCGAGTCATCGACCTGTCCGGCGCCCAGCGGCGTCGTCTCCCGGTAGTTCAGGCAGCGCAACTCCGACCCTGCCGCGAGCGCGTTAGCGACGTGTCGCTGCTCGCCGAACCAGGTGAACCATTCGGGGAAGAGGGTGAAGACATCGATCTTCATGAGGGGGCGGGAAGCCTAGAGACCTGGGACCCCGTCCTTTGCGTCACCGCCACACGGCGAGGCTGGGAGCGTCGAGGGCGGTCGCTAGGGGAGCGATCGTCCGCACGGACGTGAGCGACCCCAACGGCCGCCATCGGCGCCCCCAGTCCGCCGCCGACCGTCAATCCAGGATGTCGACAATTACGCGGCGATCGTCACGGGCGCCGATCGCGCGGGTGACGGTGCGGATCGCGTTGGCGATGCGGCCGCCGCGGCCGATCACGCGGCCGAGGTCCTCGTCGGCGACGGTCACCTCGAGCACGAGATCGCCTTCCTCATCGAACTCCTCGACCTTGACGGCCTCGGGCTCCTCGACCAGGGCGCGGACGAGGTACTCGACGAAGTCGCGCATGCCGGCGTCCGGACCCGGCGGTTACTCGCCGCCGCCGCCGTCGACGCCCTGAGTGCGGAGCAAACGGGCGACCGTCGGCGAGGGCAGTGCCCCGTGGTCGAGCCAGTGCTGGGCGCGCTCGGCGTCGATCGTGATCTGGGAAGGCTGAGTCTGCGGGTTGTAGCTGCCGATCGTCTCGATCGTGCGGCCATCTCGCGGTGAGCGCTTGTCGGCGACGACGATGCGCCAGATCGGGTTCTTGTTGGAACCCGCCCGTCTGAGTCTGATTCGAACTGCCATAGGTGCGGCGCGGAAGGGTACACGGTATCTAGCGCCTACGTCCTGTGCCCATCTGCTGACGCATCAGCGCCTCGGGGTTCGGCATCTTGCCGGAGGCGATCTGCTTCATCACCTTGCGCATCTGGTCGAACTGCTTGGTGAGCTGCTTGACGGCCTGCACGTTGGTCCCGGAGCCCATCGCGATCCGGCGCCTGCGCGAGCCGCGGATGATGTCCGGGTCGCGGCGCTCCTCCGCGGTCATCGAGAGGATCATCGCCTCGAGCCGGTCGAGCTCACGGTCGTCGACGTTGGCGCTCTTCAGCTCCTTCATCGCCTTGCCCATGCCCGGCATCATCCCGAGCACGCTCGTCAGCGGACCCATCTTGCGGACCTGCTTGAGCTGCTTGAGGAAGTCATCGAGCGTGAACTCGTTGCGGCGCATCTTGCGCTCCATCTCCTCGGCGTCGGAGAGGTCCATCTCCTGCTCCGCCTTCTCGATCAGCGAGAGCACGTCGCCCATGCCGAGGATCCGCTGCGCCATCCGGTCCGGGTGGAAGCGCTCGAGCTCCTCGAGCTTCTCGCCCGTCGAGGCGTAGAGGATCGGCTTGCCGGTCACGGCCTTGACCGAGAGCGCGGCGCCGCCGCGGGCGTCGCCGTCGAGCTTCGTCATGACGACGCCGTCGAAGTCGGTTGCCTCGGCGAACTGCTCGGCGACGTTGACGGCGTCCTGGCCGGTCATCGCATCGACCGCGAGCAGGATGTCGTGCGGCCGCGTCCGCTTCTTGATCTGAACGAGCTGGTCCATGAGCTCGGCGTCGATGTGCAGGCGGCCGGCCGTGTCGATGATCAGCGCGTCGAGGCCCTGCGCCTTGGCCTGGCCGAGCGCCCACTCGGCGATGTCGACGGGGTCGCGCTCGGTGCCCTGCTGGAAGACCTCGACCTTGGCTTGCTCGCCGAGCCTCATGAGCTGATCGACGGCGGCGGGCCGCTGTGTATCGCAGGCGACGACGGCAACGGTCTTGCCCTCGCCCTTGAGGTGGCGGGCGAGCTTCGCGGTCGCGGTCGTCTTGCCGGAACCCTGCAGGCCGGCCATCAGGATCACGGTCGGCCCGCTCGAGGCGAAGGCGAGCTCGCGCCCGGAGCCCCCCATCAGCTCAGTGAGCTGCTCGTTGACGACCTTGACGACCATCTCACCCGGCTTCAGGCTCTGCAGGACGCCCTCGCCGATCGCCTTCTCGCGGACAGCGGCGACGAACTGCTTGGTCACCTTGAAGTTGACGTCCGCCTCGAGCAGGGCAAGGCGGATCTCGCGCATGGCCTTGTCGACGTCGTCCTCGCTCAGCTTGCCGCGCGAGCGCAGGTCCGACATCGTGCCCTGGAGGCGCTCGGAGAGCTGGTCGAACATCGGAGGAGAGGTTACGGGGCGGCTGGCTCAGTCGCCGAGCAGGGCCGTTGCGAACTCCTCGGCGTCGAAGGGGCGCAGGTCCTCGATGCCCTCGCCGACGCCGATCAGCTTCACCGGAATGCCCAGCTCGGACGCAATCGCCAGGGCGATGCCGCCCTTCGCCGTGCCGTCGAGCTTCGTCAAGACAACGCCGTCGACGTCGACGGCCTCGCTGAAGATCTTCGCCTGCCGCAGGCCGTTCTGGCCGGTGGTCGAGTCGACGACGATCAGTGTCTCGGCGGGCCCCTCCCCCAGCTTCTTGGCAATCACGCGGTTGACCTTGGCGAGCTCATCCATGAGGTCGGTGCGCGTGTGCAGGCGGCCCGCCGTATCGGCAAGCACGACGTCGGCGCCCCGGGCCTCGGCGGCGGAGATCGCATCGAAGATCACCGAGCCCGCGTCCTGGCCGGTCTCGGCGCGGATGATCTCGCAGCCGGCACGCTCGGCCCAGGTCGTCAGCTGCTCGACCGCCGCAGCCCGGTAGGTATCGCCGGCGGCGAGCACGACCTCGAGGCCCATGCCACGCAGCGCGTGGGCGAGCTTGCCGATCGTCGTCGTCTTGCCGGTTCCGTTGACGCCGACGACGAGGACGACGGCGGGCTTCTTCTTCAGGTCAATACGTGGGCTGCCCACGGCCGCCGTCTCGGCGAGCAGCTCGATCAGCCGCGCCCGCGCCGCCTCGCCGCCCTCGACCTTGCCCGACTCGACCTCGGCCTCGAGTCGCCCCACCACGTCCGCAGTGGTGCGAGCGCCGACGTCAGCCATGATCAGCGCCTCCTCGAGCCGCTCCCACGTCTCGGCGTCGAGGGTCTCGAAAAGCGAAGCGCTGATCTCGGCGCTGAGCGCCTCACGGCTGGTCGCCAGGCTCTCGCGCAGACGGCGAAAGAAGCCGCGGCGCTGGGGTGAGCCGTCATCGGGCCCGTCATCCTCGCTTACGGGGATCGCGGGCGCCCGCTCCCCGAGGTCGATCAGCTCCGCCCAGCTCGTCGGCACGGGCGGCAGCGTAGAGGACGGACGTGGTTGGGTCTTGCCGGCCGGCCTACGCGGCGGCGCGCTCGCCGGAGCCGGACTCGTCCGCCTCGCCGGAATCGCCCTCGGCATCGTCGCCGCCGGCGACGAGCTGGGTCTCACGCGGCAGCCTGCGCGAGATCACCTTCGTCGCGCCGTCCTGCATCGAGACCCCATAGAGCACGTCGGCGGCGTCCATCGTGCGCTTCTGGTGGGTGACGATCACGAACTGGGCGCGGTCCGAGAAGCGACGGACGAGCTGGAGGAAGCGGTCGATGTTGGCGTCGTCGAGGGCGGCCTCGACCTCGTCGAGGATGTAGAAGGGCGAGGGCCGCGCAAGGAAGACGCTGAAGACGAAGGCGAGAGCGACGAGCGACTTCTCGCCGCCGGAGAGCAGTGAGAGCTTCCGCGTCGCCTTGCCGGCTGGAGTTACCTCGATCTCGACGCCGCGATCGTCGTCGTTCGCCTCGGTGATGTCGGGGTCGTCGACGACCGTCTCGGCGCCGACCTCGGTCTCCCCCTCGCCGTGATGCGGCTCGGTGCCGTTCTCCTCGCTGCCCTCGGCATCCGGCTCGCCCCCGCCGAGTACGCGGCGAGGGCGCTGCGGCTCGACCATCCGCAGGCGGCCGCGCCCCCCGGGGAACATGTGCTCGATCAGCTCCTCGAAGTTGCGGGAGGCGGCCGCGAAGGTCTCCTCGAAGGCGGCGCTGATCTCGCGGTCGGTCTGACGGATCAGCTTCTCGAGCTCGGCGAGCGCCTTCTCCAGGTCCTCGCGCTGCTCTTCGAGGTCGTTGACGTGTGCCTTGGCCTCCTCGTACTCACGCTCGGCGAGCGGGTTGACCGGGCCAAGCTGTTCGCGGCGCCGGATCAGGCGCTCGATCCCGGCCTCGACCTCCGCCCGCTCATCGTCGGAGAGCCGCTTCGGCGCGGGCGCCTCCTCGAGCTCCAGCTGCGCGGAAAGCCGCTTGTGCTCGGCAACCGCCTCCTCGCGGCGATCGCGCAGGTGGGCGGCGCGGACTTCGGCCTCGGTGACGCGCTCGCCGCTCGCGCGCAACTGCGCCTGCAACTCCGCTTCCTGACGCGAGCACTCCCGCAATTCGGAGGTGAGCTCGTCACCCTGCTGGGTACCGACGACCTTCTCCTCGAGCGCAGCAGCGCGGGCGCCGACGGCGTCGCGGGCGCCCGAGAGCGCTTCGCAGAGCGAGCCGAGCGTGCCGAGCAGATCCGCCTCCGCCTCGACCCGCCGCTCGAGGGTGTCCTGGCGACGGTGGCCGAGGATGTCCTCGGCGCGGCGCGTCGAGCGCATGCCGCGCTCGGCGGCGGCGCGAACGTCGGCGAGCGCTGCCAGGCGGCCGTCGACCTCGCCCGACCGGGCGCTCTCGATGCCGGAAAGCGCCTCGCCGAGCGCCTCGGAGGCGGCGTCGAGCTCCTTGGCAAGTGCGGTCTCGGCGTCCTCGTGCGTCGCTCGGAGCTCCGCGGCAAGCGCGCCGAGCGCCTCGCGGCGACGGAGGACGGCGGCGCGCAGCTCGGCCTCGCGGGCGACGATCGCCTCGGTCCGTGCCCCGAGCCGCTCGTGGGCGGCGCGCAACGCGCTGAGGCCGCCCCAGACCGCGGTCCGCTCGCGGTCGCGGGCGGCGAGCTGATCCTCAACTGCGGAGCGGCGCTGGCTGATCTTTGCGAGATCGGCCTCGAGCCGCTGGCGCTCGGCCCGGGCCTCGCGGGCCTCGGTCTCAGCCGTGGCGAGGTCGCCGGAACCCATCGCCAGCCGATCGCAGAGCAAGCGCAACTGCAGCTCATGGGTCTGGCGCTCGAGCCGGGCGTGCGTCTCGGCGGCGTTCGCCTGGCGGCGCAGCGGCCGCAGCCGCGAGCGTGCCTCCCGCTCGACGTCGAGGGCGCGATCGAGGTTCGAGCGGGTTCGCTCGAGCTTGAGCTGGGCGCGGCGGCGGCGCTTGCGATGCTTGCCGAGGCCGGCGGCCTCCTCGATCAGCATGCGACGATCGCGCGGCTTGCTGAGCACGATCGCCTCGACCTTGCCCTGACCGATCACGGAGTGCATCTCACGACCGAGGCTCGCGTCGGAGAGCGCGTCGGTGACGTCGGCGAGCCGGCAGGCGGCGCCGTTCAGGCGATAGCCGCCCTCACCCTCGCGGCCGAGCTTGCGCTGCACGGAGATCTCGGAGAACTCGGCGCCGGCGGCACCGTCGGAGTTGTCGATGACGACCTCGACCTCGGCGGCGGTGCGGGCGCTTCGCTCGCGGCCGCCGGCAAAGATCACGTCCTGCATCGACTGGCCGCGAACCGCGAGCGGGCTCTGCTCGCCCAGCGCCCAGAGCACGGCGTCGGTGATGTTCGACTTGCCGCAGCCGTTCGGGCCGACGATCACGCTGACGCCTGGAGAGAACTCCAGCTTCGTACGGTCTGGGAAGGACTTGAAGCCCTTCAGGGTTATCGACTTGAGATGCATCCTCTGCCCCGGTGGTGGGGCCTAAATGTCGTGGATGGGTCGGACGGGAACGGAGGGGCCGCGCAGCGTAGCCGCCCGCGGGCCTGCGCTCAGGACTTGAGCGTCGCGAGCGCGTCGGAGGCGGCGGCCTGCTCGGCCGCCTTCTTGCTCGGCCCCGCTGCCGGCGCCGAGCACCTCGCCGGCAACCCTCGCCTCGACCGTGAAGCGGCGCATGTGCGGCGGCCCGGACTCGTCGGCGACCACGTAGGAGACGATCTCGCCGCGCCGCGCGAGCAGCTCCTGCAGGGCCGACTTGAAGTCGAGCAGCGTCTCGCTCGCCAAGCCGATCTGGGGCTCGAAGGCGGCGAGCACGGCAGGCGCGGTCTGCTCGAGGCCGCGGGCGAGGTAGACGAGCCCGATCAGGGCCTCGACGATCGACGCCATCGCCCGCTCGCTGGCAAGCAGCTCCTCGACCGAGATGCCGCCCTCGGGCGCTCGGCGCGGCGCGCGGCGAGCATCTCCGGCACCCCGAGCTCGAGCGCGACCTCGGCGCAGGCACGGCCGCTGACCGCCTGGCCGTGGACCTTCGTCAGCCGGCCGATGTCCGAGCGCGGGTAGCGCTTGTAGAGCTCCTCGCCGACGACCAGGCCGAGGACCGCATCGCCGAGGAAGGCGGCACGCCCCCACGAGTCGACCCGGCGCGCCGTCCAGGAGCTGTGCGTGACCGCCTGCTTGCGGTCCGCCTCCGACAGCACGGCGATCAGCGATACGAGGGCGCCGCCGGAGCCCCCGCCCGGCGCGGTGCGTTCGGGCTCGCGCGCCTCAGCCAAGCCTTCAGCCGGCCGCCGAGGGCAGCCTCTCGAAGACGAAGTCGACCGCCTGACCGACGGTCAGGATCTTCGCCGCCTCCTCCTCGCTCATCGAGACCCCGTAGGTGTCCTCGAGCTCCATGACGAGCTCGTAGAGATCGAGCGAGTCGGCGTCGAGGTCCTCGCGGAAGCGGGTCGCGTCGCTCACCTCACCCGGCTCGAGCTCGAGCTCGGTGCTCAGGTGATCGCGGACCATGGCGAAGATCTGCTCGCGATTTGCTCGGTGGGTCCGTGCTCATCGGGACTCTCATATCACTCCGCGCGCAGCGCCGCCCTGCCGACGTCCGCCTCGGCCAGCGCCGCAGCCATCTTCCCGGTCGCGTCCTCACTCGCAGCCCGGGCCGCGAGCCGGATCTGATTGGCAATCCCCTCCGGGCCGGACGAGCCGTGGCCGACGACAGCGACGCCGCGCAATCCGAGCAGGATCGCGCCCCCTGTGCGGTCGGGATCCATGCGCGAGCGCAGGTCGCCAAGGGCGCTGCGCATCAGCAGCCCGCCGATCGCCGCTCGCGGGCCGCTCTTCGCGGCGGCGCGGACGGCGCCGCCGACGGCCTTCGCGGTGCCCTCGAGCGTCTTCAGCGTGACGTTGCCGGTGAAGCCGTCGGTGACGATCACATCGACGGCGCCGGTGAGCAGGTCGCTGCCCTCGACGTTGCCGATGAAGTCGATTCCCTCGCCGCCGGCGAGGCCCTCGTGGGCTTCGACGACGAGCATCGAGCCCTTCTTCTCCTCGGCGCCGACCGAGAGCAGGCCGACGCGCGGGCGGGCGACGCCGAGCACGGCGGTCGAGAAGGCCGAGCCGAGGTGGGCGAACTGGATCAGGTGCGAGGGCCGGGCGTCGGCGTTGGCGCCGACGTCGAGCATCAGCACGGGGCGCTCGAGGCCGGGGGCGGGCACCTGGACCGCGAGCGCCGGGCGCTGCACGCCGCGCAGCCGCTTGAGCGCGAACAGCGCCGCGGCCATCGTGGCGCCGGTCGAGCCGGGGCTGGCAAGGGCATCTGAGTTGCCCGCGGCGACGTCGGCCGCCGCGGCGACGATCGAGGCGCCGGTCCGCGAGCGGACCGCGGCGACCGGGTCCTCGTCGTTGCCGATCACGTCGGTCGCCTCGATCACCTCGACGCCAGGCAGGGCGCCCAGGCCGGCGAGCTCCTCGGGGCGACCGAAAGCGCGAACGCCGATCCCGTCGCCGACCGCTCGGCCGATGCCCTCGACGACGACATCCGGGCCGCCCTCCGCCCCGAGCGCGTCGAAGGCGACGACGGTGGTGTCACCGTCGTCCGATCCCGCCACCGACGGCGGGCTCTGAGACGGCATTACTCCGTCCCGGAGCTCGGGCGCTTCGAGCGTCGGCTCGTCGAGGTCGACGATCTGTCGGCCCGAGTACGTGCCGCAGGTCGGGCACACGCGGTGCGGCAGCCGGGGGCTGTGGCACTGCGGGCACTCGTTCAGCCGCGGGGCGGCCACCGCGTCGTGGCTGCGGCGCCGATCGCGCCTGGCACTGGACTGTCGCTTCTTCGGTACGGCCATCGGGCCGGGCATGGTAGCGGGCCGCAGCGCTCGTGTGGGGGCGCGCCGGCCGAACGGCACGGCTCCGTGATACCGGTCGGCGGATACGTGACAGTTGTCCGTGGACACGCCACATCGATCCTGTTACTTTCGATTCCGAGAGGGGTTGGCGCCTTCCCCCCAGCGGCCCCAGCCCCCTCATTCAAATCCGGCCCGGGTCCGACTTCCCCCGAAAAGGACCCGGGCCGGTACTACTTCCGGCCCTTGATCAAGCGGTTTCTGCGGCCTTCAGTCGTCGCCCTGAAGCTCTCGGAGCTTCGCGAAGCGAGGATCGGGTGGCGGCTCGTGAAAGTGGCCCTCGGCGCCGACCTCGTTCAGGTTCGCCCCGCATTCAGGGCAGATGCCGGCGCAATCGGGCCTGCACAGGACCTTCTCCGGGAGCGCCAGCCGGATCGCGTCGTGCAGCCAGGCGTCCGTATCGAGGATGCCGTCGTCGACGTAGGGGCTCGAGAGCTCGGCATCGTCGGTGCCGGCCTGCTCGACCTCGCGCGCCTCGACGGCCAGCTCCAGGGTGGCGTCGGCGAGGCAGCGCGCGCAAGGCCCGGCGATGACCGGCGCGGCGAGCAGGCGGAGCGCGTAGCCGGAGGTGGTGCGGGAGATGTCGAGGCGGGCGGCGACTGAGCCGCCCTCGATCGGGTACGGCTCGCCGCCGACGACCGGCTCGCGCGGCTCGAGCACGAGCTCGACCACCTCGGCCTGGCCGCTGCGCAGTCCCATCGCCTCGAGATCGATCCGGCCCACTTCCATACTCTCCGAGGTTAGTGAGCGCCCAATTCCACTGGAACCCCGAGACCTACCTCGACCTGATGCGGGCCGAGGTACCACTGTTCGAACGACTTCAGGACGAAACCGTCGCCGCGATCCCAACCGCCGCCGGCCCGCGTACTCGAGCTCGGCGTCGGCACCGGGGAGACCTCGCGGCGCGTGCTGGCCGCCCACCCGGACGCCGAGATCCTCGGCCTCGACTCGAGCCCCGAGATGGTCTTCCACGCGCGCGGGGCGGGCATCGACGTGCAGCTCGCGCGCATGGAGGACCCGCTGCCCGACGGCCCCTGGGACCTCGTCATCTCCGTGCTCAGCGTCCACCACCTGCGGGCCGAGGGCAAGCGCGACCTGTTCCGGCGCGTGCGCGAGCAGGCGGCGGCGCTCGTCATCGGCGACGTCGTCAAGGACGAGGTCGAGCGCACGCCGATCGATCCCGACTACGACTTCCCGGAGGATGCGGACGAGCTCGCTGCGTGGTGCGGCGGGGAGATCGTCTGGCGCGACGGCGATCTGGCCGTGATCCGGGCGGTGTACCGATGAGCGACGCGCCGCGGAGGAGGGCGCTGGTCACGGGCGCCGGGCGCGGCCTCGGCGCGGCGATCGCCGTGCGACTACGCGGCGCCGGTTTCGATGTCGCGACGCTCGACAAGACGCCGGGCTGCGACTACACGCTCGACATCGCCCACGATCCGCTGCCCGACCTCGCCGACATCGACGTCTGCGTCTCGAACGCGGCGATCACCGACACGATCGCCGCGGCAGACCGGATGACGGCCGAGCAGTGGCAGCGCGACATCGACGTCAACCTCTCCGGCGCCTTCCGCGTGATCCAGGCCTGCCTCGGGGGAATGCGCGAGCGCCGCTGGGGGCGGATCGTCGTGATCTCCAGCGGCGCCGCCCGCGACGGGCTTCCCGGCCAGGCCGCCTATGCGGCCTCGAAGGCCGGCCTCGTCGGGCTCGTCAAGACGCTCGCGGCCGAGAACGTGCGGCGCGGTGTAACGGCGAACGCGATCCTGCCCGGCATGGTCGCCACCGAGAAGGTCCGCGAGATGCCGCAGGAGATCCTCGACGCGCTCGACGACTTGATGCCAATGGGCCGCATGGCCGACCCCGAGGAGGTCGCGGCGCTCGCAGCCTTCCTCTGCTCGGAGATCGCCGGCTACATCACCGGTGAGGCGATCGGCATCGACGGCGGCGCCAGCCTCAACACGATGTCGCTCACGCGCGCCCTGCGCGATCGGGGCGGCTGGAAGGGCTGAGAGGCCGTCGAGCGGGCTACGCCGCCGGCATCGACCTCACGCTCCCGCGTAGCCCGGCCGGGCGATCTCGAGCTTGCGCCGCGCGTGCTCGCGCATCTCGGCGATCACGTCGGGCAGCGAGGAATCGAGCTGCCCCGCCCGGATACGGGCGGCGAGGTCGGCGGCTGCCTCCTTCGTGTCGGTCGGCCCCACACCGCCGAGCAGCCGCAGGAAGGCCGCGCGATCGGCCTCGTCGGGCTCGCCCCCGGCGCGGATCTCGCGGGCGACGACGGCGCAGATGTTGGCGGCGACGAGCACGCGGAACCGCTCCTCCCTGGGAACGAGCGGGCGTACGTCGCCGAACAGGTAGGCGGCGAGCGCCTCGAGCAGCTCGGCGGAGGTTGGGAAGTCCTGCATCAGGCTGCCTCCCGCCGGAGCTCGGCGGAGATCAGCTCGAGCATGTCCCACTCGGGCTCGCAGATGCGGCGGCCGAGCGAGGCGAGCTCGTGGCTGGGACGGGCGCCGGAGAGGTGGTCGAGCGCCTGGCGGGCGCAGATCACGGCCCACTTCAGATTGCCCATCATCTCCCACCAGAGCAGCCGCTCACGCTCCAGGTGGGCACCTCCGGCCTCCTCGTAGGCAGTGAGGAAGGACTCCAGCGTGCCGACGCCGGCGACGGGCTGCTCATCGTTGCCGAAGCGCCAGGAGCGGATCACGAGCCAGCCGACGTCCTCGGCGGGATCGCCGCCGTGGGCGAGCTCCCAGTCGATCACCGCGGCGAGGCCATCGGCGTCCACGATGAAGTTGCCGAGTCGGAAGTCACCGTGGACCAGGGCCGGCGCCGGCGCCGGATCGGGCGCGTTGAGCCGCAGCCACCGCAAACCTGCCTCGACGCCTGGCAGCGGCTGGCCGATCCGGTCGATCTCCGCCTCCCAGAGCTCGCAGGCGGCGAGCGCCGGGTCGCCCTCGGGCACGGCCAGCTCCTCGATCGCACCGGGATCGATGCTGTGGACTGCCGCCAGCGCCCGGCCGAGCTGCTCGGGAAGTCGCCCACGGGCCGTCGCGTACTCGTCCTTGCGCAGTAGGCGGGGTGCCACGGACTCGCCCGCCACGAACTCCATCAGGTAGCCCTCCCGCTCCCCCAGCGGCTCGTCCTCGGCAGCCGCGAAGGCGAGCACCCGGGGCACCGGCACGCCGGCCGCCGCCGCCGCGTCGAGCAGCCGGTGCTCGAGCGCCAGGGGCGCAAACGAGATCGACCCGGGCGGATCGCAGCGCAGAGCCCAGCGACGAGCGCCGGCCGCCTCCTCGACGAGGTAGCTCTCGCGCGAGGCGCCGCCGGGAATCCGCGTCAGCGTCAGCTCGCCGGCGTCGATCCGGGCGGCGGCGAACAGGGCCGTGACCTCGGCTGCGCTCAGCTCAGCCATCGGCATCGGCGCTCGGCTTGGTCATCCCGTGCCGGCTCCAGTGCTCGGCCGGGATGTCGGCCGGGTCCTTGTACCAATGCCACACGCAGGGATCGGAGCTCGAAGTCCTCGGGTGGGTGTGACGGATAGACCGGGTAACCGATCCAGCGGATCGGCAGGACCTCGTTCATGAACGCACAGTGCGTGCAGTACAGCGGGAAGTCCTCGCGGTCGTAGCTCCACGAGTGCGCCGTATCCGTCGTCCCGTACCCGTCCGGGCCGTAACGGCCGAGCCGCACGAGCCGCTGCCCGGACCCGCACGGGTTCATCGTGAACGTCAGCTTCTCCTCGTCCTCGGCGATCTCGAACGCGCCCGGCTTCGGCCCGACCCCACTGGTCGAGTGCGCGCGCCACGTCGCCGCCAGTGCCTCGGCAATGAAGCGACGGTCGTTGCGGTCGATCGCCTCCACCGTCGGCTTCCAGCCCCGCTCCAGCGAGTACTCCCAAGCCTCCTCCACGCCCTCGTCGCCAAGCTTCTCCTTGACGAACGAGATCAGTCCAGCGATCCCGTCGACGAGCATGTCGTGCATGAACTGACCCTCGTACTTCATCGCCTCGCAGAGCGCTTTCGCGGTCTCGAGATCGCCACGATCGATCGCCTCGACGACCCGATCCATGGTCGGCCGCGACATCTCGGCCAACTCCTCATCGCTGAACCAGCGACCGTTCTCGTCGGCAGCCATCACCGTCTCCTTCCCTCGGGGAAGTGGCGACGCTATCCTGGAGACTCAGAGCGGGGGGCCGGGCCGGAGGCCGAGGGAGCGAATCAGGGGACGGAGATACGAGAGCAACGCCCGCGGCGCGAGCACCAGCGTCTCCGACCAAGCATGAGCGTGCACGCGGTCCGCGCGGTGTAGCGGAGCTACATAAGCGGGCCGCGGGTGCGCTCAGGCGCCGCGTCGGAGGGCGCCGCCGCTACTCGGCTACTTCTTCGACGTCCAACTCGTCACGCCCGGCGAGCCGGTCGCGGCCGCGCTGGACGGCGGCGAGGAACTTCTGCAGGTTGACCTCGAGGGTCGAGAGGATCTCGTCGGCGTAGTCCTCGGCCCCGAGGCGGATCTGCCGTTCGGTGTCGCGGGCGTCCTCGAGGATCTCCTCGGCACCGCGCTCGGCCTGCTTGTAGACCTCTTCCTCGCTGATCAGTCGGGCCTGCTGGTCGCGGGCCTCCTTGACGATCCGCTCGGCCTCGCGCTTCGCCTCGGCGAGCATCTCCTGACGCTCCTTGACGATCCAGCGCGCCTGCTTGATCTCCTCGGGGATCGTCGCCCGCATCTGGTCCAGGAGGTCGTAGACCTCTTCGCGGTCGACCCTCACCTGGTCGGTCAACGGGACCGGCCGGGCGTTGTGGATCAAATCATCGAGCTTGTCGATCAGTACGAGAACGTCCATGAGTGCGCGTAAAGATTAGGGGTCGGCAGGCAATTCCCTCGTCGCGGGGTCTTTTCTCCCCCGGAATGCAAGCTCCTGCCCAATTCGTTACGGTGATCCGCGGTCGCGTTTCGGCGTCGCCGGGCGTGCGAGCAGGGAAAACAACCAGGGGAGCTGGACATGTCTGTGGAGCGATGCGCGACGCGTTGCATTGGACGATGGATGGGGGCGGCGGCGCTGATCGTAGCCGTAGGCCTGGCGCTCGGCGCGGCCGCACCGCAGCGGGCGGCGGCGGCCTTTCAGCCCATGCTCAAGACCCATGTCCACGTCGGCGGCACCTTCCAGGGACCCTGCTTCGACGGGCTGCAGCCCGGTCCGGGCAGCGGCATCGCCCACTTCAAGGTGCCCTACTTCGGATACCTGCGGCTGACGATCGCGGGTGGTTCCGGCGATTGGGACCTGGCGGCCTTCTCCGCCGGTCGCGTCGTCACCGCGGCCGCCTCCACAGGTCCCGTCGAGGTCGCGACCGGTTACGCGCTCGAGGGCGAGACGATCTCCGTCCAGGTCTGCCGCAATCCGGGTGCCGCCGGGGCGCCGACGGTCCGGGCGGAGCTCGAGCGGATGCCGTCCCCCCAGGAGGCCTCCTCCCCGCAGATCCTCCAGGTCGCCACACCGACCGCCGCCGACCGGGCCACGCTCGCGCGATCCGGACTCGACGTCACGCCGGGGCCTGACCCCTCGGCCGCCACCGTCGTCGCCTACGGCGCCCGCGACCGCAACGAGCTCGACGCAGTCGGACTGGACTACGAGGTGGCGCCGCACGATCCTGCCGTTGCCTCCACCAACGAGCTCCGCCGCGAGGATCGCCGGCAAGCGAAGGGGCTGCCGGCGCCCGATCCTTCGATGCCAAGCGGCAGGACCAGCTACCGGCGGCTGTTCGACTACGAGCAGGAGATGAAGGACCTTGCCGCCGCACACCCCAATCTGGCTCGCGTCTTCACCTTGCCGCAGCGCACCGGCGAAGGCCGGCCGGTCGAGGCACTCGAGCTCGGCGACCATCCGGGTGCCGAGGAGGGCGAGCCCGTGTACATGCACATGGGCCTGCACCACGCGCGCGAATGGCCCGCCGGTGAGATCGCGATGGAGTCCGCGTACGAGCTGCTCGACTCTGCCGCAGCCGGCAAGCCACGAGCGCTCAAGCTGCTCGCCGACACGAAGACGATCGTCGTCCCCGTCGTCAACCCCGACGGGTTCAACATCTCGCGCGAGGCCGGACAGCTACGGGCGGACTTCGGTCAGCGGAGCGGCGACCCCGGCGCAACGATCGCCGAGCTTCCTGCCGAGATGCACCGCAAGAACTGCCACATCCCGGCCAGTGGCGGGGTCGGCGACTGCGGAGCCGCAACGAGCGGCTCCTCGCTCGGCGTCGACGTCAACCGCAACTACGGCGGGCTCTGGGGCGGTTCCGGCGGCGGCATCAGCCGCACCGCCGCCGACTACCGCGGCCCGGCGCCATTCTCCGAGCCCGAGACCCGGAACGTCCGGTCGCTGTTCTCGAACAACCAGGTAACCGCCGCCTTCACCGATCACACCTTTTCGGCCCTGATGCTGCGCCCGCCGCTGATCGACGGCCTCGGCGAGATCCCGGACCAGGCCCTCTATCGCCGGCTCGGCGGCAGGCTCGCCAGGGAGACCGGGTTCAAGAACAAGCCCGTGACCTACCTGTACCCGACGAGCGGCGGCATGGAGGGCTGGTCCTATTACTCGCTCGGCTCGATCGACTTCACCCCGGAGATCGGCAGACGCGGATTCCACCCGGCCTACAGCAGGGTCATCGGGCAGTGGGCGGGGACCACGAAGGCGGCCGACGGGAATGGCGGTATGCGCCGGGCCGGCTACAACCTGCAGGGCTTCGCGCGGCGCCACGCCGGGCACCTCGTGGTCACGGGCGACGGCCCGACGGACGGGACGATTCTCTTCCGCAAGTCGTTCAAGACCACGACGCTTCCGGTCAGCCACCGCAACCGAGAGCCGACGGCTCCGATCAAGTTCCGCGACCGGCTGCGGAGCCGCGTCGACGTCGGGCCCGACGGCAGCTTCACGGCGAACCTCAATCCGTCCACGCGCCCGATCCTCAACCTCGGCCACAGGCATGGACACCGCGAGCGCTGGCGGCTGATCTGCCTCGACTCCACCGGCCGCAAGCTCGGCCACCGCTGGGTGACGGGCGGTCGCGGCGACGTCGTCCACGTCAAGCTGGGCTCCGACTGCTGATCGGCCCTCGAACGCGCCCCGGGGCCGGGCGCGGGCAGCTCTAGCGGCGCTGGATCCGCTCGGAGAGCTCGGCGGCGACCCCGGGCGGAACGAGATCGGTGATGTCGCCGCCGAAGGTGGCCAGCTCCTTGACACCGGTCGAGCTCAGGAAGCTGTACTCAGGCGAGGCCATCACGTAGACGCTCTCGATGTCCGGGGCGAGCTTGCGGTTGAGCTGGTTCATCTCGAACTCGTACTCGAAGTCGGAGATCGCACGCAGGCCCTTGACGATTGCGCGGGCGCCGTTCTCGCGGGCGAAATCGACGAGCAGCGTCGAGAAGACCTTGACCTCGATGTTGTCGTGGGCGCTCATTGCCTGCTCGAGGAAGCCCTTGCGCTCCTCCGGGGTGAACAGCGTCTTGCTCTTGCGCAGCGGCTGGTTGACGACGCCGACGATGACGCGGTCGAAGACGCGCGAGGTGCGGCCGATGATGTCGAGGTGGCCGTTGGTGACCGGGTCGTAGCTGCCCGGGCAGATCGCTGTGCGTCCGTCGGGGGACATCAGGAGCGGGGCTCCGGGGCCGCATAGACGGCGACGTGCGCGGCCCCGTAGGCGCGCCGGCGCAGCGCCGGAAGCGTCAGCTCGATCGGGTCGGCGGCAGGGCTCTCCACGATCAGGAGCCCGCCCGTGGCGAGCAAGTCGGGGCAGTGGCTGTCGAGTTCTGGGCCAAGGCGGGCCGCGAGTCTATAGGGCGGATCGCAGAAGACGAGGTCGAATCGACGGCCGGCCAGCCTCCCGCCGGGCGCGATCGCAGCCGGCAGAACGGCCTGGAGCAGCTCGATCCGGTCGCCGAGGTCGAGCTGCCGGGCGTTGGCGGCTGCGGGCTCGATTGCGCTGTCGACGAGCGTCGCGCGCTGCGCGCCGCGGCTCAGCGCCTCGATCGCCAGGGCGCCGCTGCCGCAGAAGAGATCGAGGACCACAGCCCCTTCGACGGCCTCGGGCCCGAGCATCGAGAAGATCGCCTCGCGCGTGCGCTGTGCCGTCGGCCGCACCTCCCCCTGGGGCGAGCGCAGGCGCCGGCCGCGGAGCTCCCCGGCGACGATCCGCAGCTGCGGCTGGGATCGTCGGCCGTCGCGCTTGCGTCCCGCTGACATCAGGCCGCGATCGGCTCGGCGCGCTCGTCGCCGAAGCGCGCACGGACGATCTCGGCGAGCGGCCCGAGCGCCGGCGCCTCGAGCGAGCCGTAGCGCGCGAGCAGCTCGAGCAGGTCCTCGCGCGCCTCGGCGAGCAGCTCCGCGTCGTCAGGCAACACGGCGACGCGAAAGCGGGGCAGCCCGGACTGCCGCGTGCCCAGCACCTCGCCCTCGCCCCGCAACGTCAGGTCGACCTCTGCCAGGCGAAAGCCATCGCGCTCCGCCTTGATCGCCGCCAGGCGGGCGGCGGCGCGCTCGCTGCCCGCGTCACCGAAGAGGACGCAATACGACTCGTGCTCGCCGCGCCCGATGCGGCCGCGCAACTGGTGCAGCTGGCTGAGCCCGTAGCGGTCGGCATCCTCGATCACCATGACGCTGGCGTTGGCCACGTCGATGCCGACCTCGATGACGCTCGTCGCGACCAGCACGTCGGTCTCCCCCGCCGCAAAGGCGGCCATCGGCATCCGCCTTGGCAGCCGAGGGCATCTGCCCGTGCAGGACGGCGATCCGCAGCCCGGACAGCTCCTCCGCTGCAAGCCGTTCGGCTTCGGCGACGGCGGCGCGGGCCTGGGCGCTCTCCGACTCGCTGACGAGCGGCGCAGACGACGTACGCCTGCCGCCCCGCCGCCACCTGCTCGCGCAGGAAGCCGTAGGCGCCGGCGCGCTTCTCCTCGCCCACGACCCAGGTCCTGATCGGCTGCCGGCCGGCCGGCAGCTCGCGCAGGGTCGTCGTGTCGAGGTCGCCGTAGGCCGTCAGCGAGAGCGTCCGCGGGATCGGCGTCGCGGTCATGTGCAGCGCGTGCGGCGCGACGTCGCCCGGACCCTTCGCGTCAAGGGCACGACGCTGGCGGACCCCAAAGCGATGTTGCTCATCGACGACCGCCAGCGCCAGGCGGGCGAAGCCCACGTCGGGCTCGATCAGCGCATGGGTGCCCACGACCAGCCCGAGCTCGCCGGTCGCCAGGGCGCCGAGCGTGCGCTTCCTGGAGGCGGCGCCGCTGGCGCCGGTGAGCAGCCCGATCGGCAGGGGCATGCCGCCCAGCAGCCGCTCGAGCGTCGCGAAGTGCTGGTTGGCGAGGGTCTCGGTCGGCGCCATCAGCACGGCCTGCGCCCCGCTTTC
The DNA here is from genome assembly GCA_963774395.1 of uncultured Solirubrobacterales bacterium. GTDB lineage: Bacteria > Actinomycetota > Thermoleophilia > Solirubrobacterales > 70-9 > CAXMST01. The sequence goes on from CAVZET010000006.1 coordinate 411,396, forward strand.
GAGCGCGCGCAGCATCGCGTAGACCGCGACGACGGTCTTGCCCGAGCCGACCTCGCCCATCAGCAGGCGCTGCATCGGGCGCTCGGCCGCGAGGTCGGCATCGATCTCGGCGAGGGCACGCCGCTGGTCGCCGGTCGGCTCGAACGGCAGCGAGGCGAGCCAGGTGCGGACGAGCTCGCCGGGCGGCTCCAGTGGCAGGGCCGGGCGGCCTTCGTCGCGCTCGCCGCGGCGCATCGCCAGCGCCGCCTGGTGCAGGAAGAGCTCCTCGTAGGCGAGCCGGTGCCGGGCGGCGGCGAGCTCCGCTTCGGTTTCCGGGAAGTGCGCCGCCAGCCGCGCGTCGGCGGCCCCTGCGAGGTGGCGCCTGAAGCGTATCGGCGCGGGCAGTGGCTCGTGTACGTCGCAGGCGCGCGCCAGCGCCTGCCAGGCCCACTCGCGCAGCTTCTGCGGCCGCAGGCCCTCCGTTGCCGGATGGGCGGGGACCAGGCCGGTGGTGTGGATTCCCGGCGGCACCGCGGCTCGGGCGTGCAGTGGGCTGTCGCCGCCGGGCCCGGGGTCCGCCTCCTCACGGCCGAGCAGCTCGTAGGCGGAGACGCGGAAACCGCGGTTGTCGAGGCGCCCGTTGACGAGCAGCCTGACGCCCGGCACGAGCCGCTCGGCAAGCCACGCCTGGTTGAACCAGCTCGCCTTCATCGATCCGCTCTCGTCGGCGAGCGTCGCTTCGACGATGCGCAGATTGCGGCGCCGGGTCGGGCGCAGGCGGCCCTGGGTGCGGACTTCGGCGACGACCGTCGCCTCGCCGCCGAGCATCAGTTCGGCGATCGGCGTCGCGGCGGCTCGGTCACGATGGGTGTGCGGGACGTGCTCGACCATGTCGCCGACGGTTTCGATGTCCAGCTCCCCGGCCGTCGCCGCCAGCTTCGTGCCAACGCCGCGCAGCGCCTCCAGCGAGACCTCGAGCGCCTCCGGGCGCCGCGGGAGCCGGACGGCGGCTGCAAGCAACTGCGCCCGCGACTGCGGCCCGCCGCTGCCGATCGCCCGCGGTGGCTCGGGCTCGGTGCCCTCGTCCGTCACGTGGGGCTCGCCGTCTGCTGCTCGTGCTGGCGCCCGGGCGCTCATCGGATCAGCGTAGGTCAGAGGTCCGCCGGAAGGCCGAGGCCAGGGCCTGGATAGGCTCCGGCAATGGGCCGTATCGAGGACCGGATCACTGAACTCGGGATCGAGCTCCCGCAGCCTTTTGCGGCGCCACCGGGCGTCGAGTTCAGCTTCGAGCTGATCACCGTCAGCGGCGGGCTCGCCTACGTCTCGGGCCATGGTCCGACCGACGGCACGGAGTTGCTCGTCGCCGGCAAGGTCGGCACCGACGTCAGCCTCGAGCAGGCGGCGCACGCAGCCCGGCTGACGGGGCTGGCGATCATCGACCTCGCTCAAGCAGGAGCTCGGTGAGCTCGACCGCGTGACGCGCTGGGTGAAGGCGCTCGGGCTGGTCAACTGCGCCCCTGGCTTCAACCTGACGCCCCCGGTGATCAATGGCTTCAGCGACCTGATCATCGAGATCTGGGGCGATGCCGGGCGCCATGCGCGCTCCGCGATCGGGGCCGCCGAGCTGCCCTTCGACATGTCGGTCGAGGTCGAGGCGATCGTCGAGGTCGACGGCGGACCGTGAGCATCGGCGGCGCGCACCCGTCGCCGGAGCCGGCAGTGGGGATCGCGCCCAACGGCCTGCCTCGTGAGTCGGTCTGGGACTACCCGCGTCCACCGGCGATCCGGCCCGAGCGGCGGTTGGTCACGGTGCGCTTCGCCGGCGCCGAGATCGCCCGCTCCGAGCGGGCTCTGAAGATCTGCGAGACAGCGGGCCCACCCGTCGTCTATCTGCCGCCCGAGGACGTCGACAACGACGCGATCGCCGCCGCCGGCGGACACAGCTCTGTGCGAGTGGAAGGGCTCGGCTTCCTACTTCGATGTCGTCACCGACGGTGAGCGGGCGGCGCGCGCCGCCTGGACCTACCGGCGGCCGAGCCGCGGCTACGAGGCGATCCGCGACCACGTCGCCTTCTACCCGGGCCGCGTGGAGTGCAGGCTCGGCGACGAGCCGGTCAGCCCGCAGCCGGGCGACTTCTACGGCGGCTGGATCACCGCCGAGATCACGGGTCCGTTCAAGGGCGTGCCCGGCAGCGCCGGCTGGTAACGCCCCGCCGCCTACTGGACGGCGAGCAGCCACCACCAGGCGGGGGTGCCGCCCGCGTGGGCCTCGACCTCGAGGCCATTCGGCGCCATCGCCGTGACCTCGTCGAGCGCGATCGGCGCGCCCTCGCCCTCGATGATCGTGACGATCTCCGCGTCGTCGGAGAGCGCCTCGATCGTCGCGCGCAGGGTCGAGCCGGCGCCGCCCCAGGCGATCACCTCGCCGCCGATGAGCCCGACGGCGTCGCCGCGCACGAAGCGGCCGTCGACGTCGTCCTTGGCCGCCGGCGCGACGCCGCCGACGCGCACGTCGGCGAGCTCCTCGGCGAGGCGCTCGGCGTTCTCGTCCATCGCGATCGCCGGATCGAACTCGACCATCCCGACGAGCCCGGCCTGCTGGCTCGTGCAGTCGAGGACGAGCGCGGGTCGGTCGCTGAGCTCCGCCGCGCGCTCGGCCGCCATGACGACGTTGGAGGAGTTGGGCAGCACGATCACCGCCTCCGCCGGCACCGCGTGGATGCCGGCGAGCAGCTCGTCGGTCGAGGGGTTCATGGTCGGGCCGCCGTCCACGACATCGGCGCCGAGCTCCTCGTAGAGGCGGCGCAGGCCCGTCCCGGAGACGACGGCGAGGACGCCGGTACGGCCACCGCCGTCGGCGAGACGGCGCTCACGCTCCGCGATCTGCGCCCGCATGTCGGCCTCGTCCACGTTGGAGACCTCGCCGAGCCCGGCGAAGATCGCGCGGGCCGCGGGCGGGTCGTCCGTATGGACGTGGACCTTGAGCGTGCGCGAGTCGCCGACGACGAGTACCGAGTCGCCGAGCTGCTCGAGCTCCGCGACCGTGGCGGAGCCGTCGAGTCCCTCGCCCGTGACGATGAAGTTGACGCAGAACTGGAAGCGGCTGTCGGTGTGATGCGGCACCGAGATCCGCGCCGGAGCCTGCTCGGCGACGTCGACTCCACCGTCCTCGCGCAGTCCGGCGAGCGCGCCGGCGAGGATCAGGACGAGGCCGTGGGCACCGGCATCGACGACGCCCGCGTCGGCGAGCACGTCGAGCTGGTCGGGCGTCTTCGCGACTGCCTCCTCCCCGGCTCGCGTCATCACCTCGACGACCTCGGCGAGGATCTGGTCCTGCCGCTCGCCGATGTCGTCGCCGCTGAGGCGCCGGTTCTCTTCCTCGATCCGTGCGAGATGGGTGGTCGCGGCGTAGGCCATCGCGCGCACGACGGTCAGCATCGTGCCTTCGGCGGGATTGCGGACCGACTCGTAGGCGGCGTCGGCGGCGCGCGCGAACGCGGCGGCGATCAGGGTCGGGTCGACGAGCTCGCCCGGGCGGGTCGCGAGCTCCTCAGCCGCGCCGCGGACGATCTGGCTGAGAATCACTCCCGAGTTGCCGCGGGCGCCCATCAGCGCCGCACGGGCGACGGCGTGGACGATGTCGGTGCGGTCCGGCGAGGAGCCCCCCTCGGACTCGATCCGATCGAGCTCGGCGAGGACTGAGCGCATCGTCAGCGCCATGTTGTCGCCCGTGTCGCCGTCGGCGACAGGAAAGACGTTGAGGTCGTTGACCTCTTGGCGGCGCGAGTCGAGGTTGTTGTAAGCAGCCGCGACCACCCGCCGAAAGCGCTCTACCGATGGATCGGGCACGGCGCAGGAAAATACCGACGGCGGCAGTCGGGTGGCGTTACGGGTAGCCGGGCCGCCCGGCGGAGGGGGTCGCGCCGGCGCGTCGCCGGCGGCGTTATCACGCCGAGCCGAGCGGCGCCGCCGGCGAACGGGCGCGGCCGTCACGCCGCGCGGACCGGCGCCGCCGGCGAAGGGCGCGGCGGTGCGAGGGCAGTGAGGGAGGCCGGCCGGCGAGAGTCATCGGCCGGGTAGGGCGCGAGACACCAGATGTGGAGCAATAACGGCAGTCACGTCGCGCGAGCCCCGACGTGACTGCTGAGAGTGGTCCCCGGCGCCAATATCGGCAGACACGTCGGCCCACTCTGCACGTGACTGCAGTTATTGCGCCGGACTCGGCTACCCTCGCCGATCTGCACGCTCCGCCCGACCCTCAGTGCCGAAAGGCGGTCAACCTCCCGCCGGCGAGGGGGTGGCGGCACATCCAGCCCTCCCGCCGCGCCACCGCCCTCGCCGGTGGAAGGCGTGGCCTTGCGAGGGCAGCGAGGGACGTGGCTTGGCGGGGGGCTTGGCGGGGGCGTTCCGTATCGACTTGCCGGCTATGTGCTGGGAAAGTCGGTGAGGTTCGGCCGGCCAACGCCAGGCGTCAACGCTCCACGGCGAGGCTGGGAGCGTCGAGGGCGGTCGTTAGGGGAGCGATCGTCCGCACGGACGTGAGCGTCCCCAACGGCCGCCATCGGGGCTCCCGGCCCGCCGCCCAGTTAGGCCTTGATGACTTTGTTGGCTTTCAGGCAGCGGGTGCAGACGTAGGTGCGCTTGGGACTTCCGTCCTCGAGGATGCGCACCTTCTGCAGGTTCGGGTTGAAGCGGCGCCGGGTCGCGACCATCGAGTGGCTGCGATTGTTTCCGACCGCCGGCTTCTTGCCGCAGCTGTGACAGACCTTCGCCATTGGACGCGGCATGGTAGAGCAAAGCCGGCGTCAGGCAAGCGTCTCAGGCACCTTCAAGGGAGAGCGCCATGAGTCGCATGCGGATGACGGCGATCGCGGCGTTGCGGCCCTGATCCCGCTTGCCGCCTCCGGCGCGCGCGTCGGCCTGCTCGCGCGTGTCGCAGGTGATCACGCCGAAGGAGGCGGCGACGGGTGTCGTCAGGCTGACCTCACCGATGCCGCGCGCCGTCTCGCCGCAGACGAAGTCGTAGTGGTCCGTTTCACCGCGGATGACGACGCCGACGCAGGCAACGCCCGCGTACTGGCCGGACTCGGCGCAGAGCATCGCCGCCCGCGGCAGCTCGAAGGCGCCGGGCACCTCGAAGACGTCGACCGCGTCCGCGCCGATGGCGGCCTCGCCGAAGCCCTCACGGGCTCCGGCGATCAGCCGATCGGCGAGGTCGCGGTAGAACGTCGCGACGCACACGGCCCACCGCTCGCCGGCGAGCAGGCTGCGCTCGGCCTCCGAGAAGGCCCCCTCGTCGGCGCCGCTCATCAGCCGGCGCTCTCGCCGCCGTCGGCAGGTCCGGGGACGGGCCCGGGAACCGGCGTCTCCTGCTCGACAACCTCGGCATCGCGCTCGTGCTCGGAGTGGAGCATCTCCTCATCCAGCGGCAGGGCCTGGTGGTGGAGCGTGTGCCCCATCTTCTCCTGCTTGGTTCGCAGATACGCCTCGTTGTGGACGTTGGAGACGGCCTGGATCGGGACCTGCTCGCTCACGGACAGGCCATAGCCCTCCATGCCGATGATCTTCTTCGGATTGTTGGTCAGGATCCGGATCGAACTCAACCCGAGGTCCTTGAGGATCTGGGCGCCGATCCCGTAGTCGCGCAGGTCCGCCGGCAGGCCCAGCTTCAGGTTGGCGTCGACGGTGTCGAGACCCTCCTCCTGGAGCTTGTAGGCGCGCAGCTTGTTGAGCAGGCCGATCCCGCGCCCTTCCTGCGAGAGGTAGAGCAGGACTCCGGCGCCCTCCTCCTCGATCTGCGACATCGCTGCTACGAGCTGATCGCCGCAGTCACAGCGGAGACTGTGGAAGACGTCGCCGGTCAGGCACTCGCTGTGTACGCGGACCAGCACGTCCTCCTTGCCGGCCACCTCGCCCTTGACCATTGCGATGTGGTGCTTGTCATCGACCAGCGAGCGGTAGCCAACCGCGGTGAAGTCGCCCAGCGCCGTCGGCAGGCGGGTCGAAACGATCCGCTCGACGAGCTTCTCGGTGCGGCGCCGGTAGGAGATGAGATCGGCCACCGTGACCATCAGCAGGTCGTGCTCGGCGCAGTAGTCCGTGAGGTCGGGGACGCGGGCCATCGTCCCGTCGTCGTTCATGATCTCGCAGATCACGCCGGCGGGGATCAGCCCGGCGAGGCGGGCGAGATCGATGCTCGCCTCGGTGTGGCCGGTGCGTTCCAACGTGCCGCCACCCTTCGCCTTCAGCGGGAAGATATGCCCCGGCTGGACCAGGTCTCCGGGTCCGGAATGCGGGTCGATCGCGACCTGGACCGTGCGCGCCCGGTCATGGGCCGAGATCCCGGTCGTGACGCCTTCGGCCGCCTCGATCGAGATCGTGAAGGCGGTCTGCAGCGGCGCCTCGTTCTTCGCCGTCATCAGGTTGAGGCCGAGCTCGTCGCAGCGCTCGGAGGTGAGGGCGAGGCAGATCAGCCCGCGGCCGTAGGTGGCCATGAAGTTGACGGCCTCCGGCGTTGCGAACTGGGCGGCCATCACGAGGTCTCCCTCGTTCTCGCGGTCCGGGCCATCGCAGACGACGACCATGCGGCCGCGGCGAATCTCCTCGATCGCCTCTTCGATCGTCGCGAAGGGCGAGTCGGGTGCGTCGGTCTGTGTGCCGGTGGATCGACCGGCAGCGGTCTCGTCATGAACCATCAGTGGTGCTCCTTTCAATGAAGCCTTGCAGGAGTCGCTCCGCGTAGCGGGCGATCACGTCCACCTCGACATTGACCGTTCGGCCGTCGAGGTCCTCGGGGTTTTCGATTCCGAAGTTGGTGCGCTCGAGCGTCTCGGGGATCAGCGAGACCTCGGCGACGTCCCCATCGATCGCGGCGACGGTGAGGCTGACGCCGTCGAGGGCGATCGAGCCGTGCTCGACGACGTAGCGCGAGAGCTCGGGCCCGAGCGCGATCCGGACCCGCCGGGCGAAGCCGTCCGCCTCGCTGCCGGCGATCTCGCCGACGCCGTCGACGTGGCCCTGGACGATGTGGCCGCCGAGCCGGTCGCCCGCCCGCAAGGCGGGCTCCAGGTTGACCACAGCGCCGGCCTCGAGTCCGCCAAGCGCGGTCACCTCCAGGCTCTGGTTCATGACGTCCGCGGCGAAACCGGCGTCGGTGAGCTCGGTGACGGTCAGGCAGACGCCGTTGACAGCCACCGAGTCGCCGTCGCGGAGATCCGGGGCGAGCCGGGTCGCGATCGTCAGCCGCGCGCCTTCAGGCCCGCTGTCGAGCGCCTCGATGCGGCCCCGATCCGCGATCAGGCCGGTGAACATGGCTCTCCCGTTCCCGCGTCCATCGGGCTCACCACTCTCGCATCCTGGCGCTGATCAGGAGGTCCTCGCCGGAAGCCTCCCAGCTCATCTCCAGCGCCCGCTCGGCCTGCTCGAGATCGGCGGCGCCGTGGCCGCCGAGCAACGGCCGTGAGTCGGCGCCGCCGAGCAGCTTCGGGGCGACGAAGGTGCGCAGCTCGTCGATCTCGCCCGCGTCGAGGAAAGCGCCGGCCAGAGTCGCGCCGCCCTCGAGCAGCAAGCTCGTGATCTCGCGCCGCCCGAGCTGGTCGAGCGCCGATTCGATCCGCTGCGGGCCCTCGCCGGGGCAGACGATCACCTCGACGCCGGCGTTCGTCAGCGCATCGGTCTGGGAGCCCGGAGCGCTGGGGCCGGCGATGACGATCACGGGCGCCTCGGTCACCGTCCGGACCAGGCACGAGTCGAGTGGCAGGCGTGCGTGACCGTCGAAGACGACGCGCGCCGGCTGCCGTTCGGCGCCGACCCCGCGTGCCGTCAGCGTCGGATCGTCGGCCAGCGCGGTGCCGATCCCGACGGCGACCGCATCGACCGAGGCGCGCCACCGGTGCACGCGCTCGCGGCTCTCGTCCCCCGAGATCCACTTCGAGATCCCGTCGGCGGTTGCGGTGCGCCCATCGAGGGTGACGGCGGACTTGAGCGTGACGAGCGGCCGTCCGGTGCGGGCGTGCTTGCGGAAGGGCTGGATCAGCAGCCGCGCCGCCCGGGCCTCGCGCCCGTCGACGAAGTCGACATCGATGCCCTCGTCGCGCAACGTCCCGGGACCGCGGCCGTTGGCCTTCTCGGATGGGTCGTCGCAACCGATCACCACGCGGCCGAGCCCCGCCTCGACGATCGCATCTGCGCAGGGCGGCTGCCGGCCCTGGTGGGCGCAGGGCTCGAGGGTCACGTACATCGTCGCGCCGGCGGGGTCGGCCCCGCGGCCACGGGCGTCCTCGAGCGCCGCGGTCTCGGCGTGCGGACCGCCGAGCTGCGCGTGCCAGCCCTCGCCGATCACGGTGTCGTCGCTGACGATCACGGCGCCGACCAACGGGTTCGGGCTGACGTGCCCTCGGCCGCGCTCGGCGAGCTCCAGCGCTCGGCGCAGGTGCTTGCGGTCGGTCTCGGTTGCGGCGCTCACTTCGCTCATTTGCGGCGACCCCTGTTGGCGGGTTCTGGGAGCTTGTTCGAGACTGATTGACTGGTCAGTCAGCCAGAATTCTACTCCCCCCTTGGAGCCCGCAGGTAAACGCCCGGCCAAGCTTTATCCTTCGTCCATGGAGCGGGCGCAGGCAGAGCAGCTGCGGGATCGGATGACCGCCGAGCATCCTGACCGCGCCACGCACAGCTTCATCCTCAGCGAGCGCGACGGCGAGTGGACGGTGGCCAAGGTGGCGCTGCCGCCGGCGATCACGGCTTCGACGCCGGGCGTCGCCGGGCCGACCGCCCTGCACGACCACGATCCGGCGACGCTTCCCGGGGGCGTGTCGCCCTGGGCCGTCGGTTCCTGAGATCCGGGCTCAGCTCAGCATCCCGCCCGCGACTAGTCTCGCTGCGTGTCCGATGCCGAGCTGATCCTGATCGGCGGCCTGCTGCTGGCCGCCGGCATCGCCGCGGCGATGGTCGCCGACCGCCTCCGCGTCCCCGGCCTGGTCCTGTTTCTCGGCCTCGGCATGCTGATCGGCGAGCAGGGGCCCGCCCACGTCGAGTTCGACGACGTGACGCTGACGCGGACCCTGGGCACGATCGGGTTGCTGCTGATCCTCTTCGAGGGCGGCCTGACCGCGGGCTGGAAGGAGATCCGGCCGGTGCTCGGCACAGCCGTCTCGCTGGCCACCATCGGCACGCTCGTCACCGCCGTCGCGGCCGGCCTCGCCGCAAAGTGGCTCTTCGACCTGCCGACGCTGCAGGCGATGATCGTCGGCTCTGCCGTTGCCGCAACCGACTCGGCCGCGATCTTCGCCGTCCTGCGCGGCTCGACGCTGCGCAAGAGGCTCGCCCGCTCGCTCGAGGGCGAGTCGGGAATGAACGATCCGGTCGCGCTGCTGCTCGTCACGGGGTTCATCTCCTGGATCCAGACGCCGGGCTACAACGGGCTCGACATGGCCGGCGATTTCGTGCTCGAGCTCGCCGTCGGCGCGGCGCTCGGCGTCGCGGTCGGCCTGGGCAGCCGCTACGTGTTCCGCGAGCTCGACTTCCCGACGGCGGGCCTGTACCCGGTCGCCTCGATCGCGACGATCGGCATCTCCTACGGGCTCGCCGACCTGGCCCACGGCTCCGGTTTCCTCGCCGTCTACCTGACCGGCCTGATCCTCGGCACGGGGATCCTCCCCGCGCGGCGCACGATCACCGCGTTCCACCAGGGCCTCGGCTGGGTCGCTCAGATCTCGCTCTTCTTCCTACTCGGGCTGCTCGTGACGCCCAGCGCGCTCCGCGACGTCGCCGTCGAAGGCATCGCGCTGGCGCTCGTCGTGATGCTGCTCGCCCGCCCGCTGGCGACCCTGATCGCAACCGCGTTCGCCTCCTTCAAGCTTGAGGAGCGGCTGATGCTGAGCTGGGCCGGGATGCGCGGCGCGATCCCGATCTGGCTGGCGACGTTCCCCGTGATCGCAGGGATCAACGACGCCGCGTTCGTCTTCGACGTCGTCTTCTTCGTCGTCGTCATCTCGACACTCGTCCAGGGGCTCACCTTCGAGGCTCTCGCCGACCGCCTCGCGCTGACGACGAACGAGCCGGCGCTGCCGATGCCCCTGGTCGAGACCGGGATGATTCAGGAGCTCGGCGGCGACGTCTTCGCCTACCGGGTGGCGCCGACGGATGCGGTCGTCTCCCACCAGGTCAAGGAGCTCGGCCTACCCCGCGACGCGCTCGTCAACGTGATCGTGCGCGGGGGCGAGGCGCTGCCGCCGCGCGGCTCGACCGTGATCGAGGCCGACGACGAGCTGCACCTCCTGATCCGCCGTGAAGCCCGCCAGCAGGTCGGTCGCCTGGTCTCGCTGTGGCGCCAGGGACCGGTCGGTGAAAAGCCGCTCTCCGAACTGGTCCCGCGTGGCTCACCGCAGATCTTCTCGGTGCGACCGACCTCGTCCGGAGACGGTGACACCGGCAATCCACAGCGCCTCGACGGAGTCGAAGTCGCCCGCGTTCTGCGCACCCGCAGCGACCGGGCGGCCTCGGTCGTCGCCCTCGCCGACGGCCGCTTTGCCGTCGCCGACCTGGACATCGTCGCGCTCGGCGGCCGTCGGGCGCTCGCCCGCTGGTGCGTCGAGCGGGCCGACCGGCCGGAGACGAGCCCGCAGGAGCGCTCCTGGTGGCAGGAGGCCGTAGGTGTCCTCAACGCGCCCGCGCTCAGGTGACGGCGGGCCGAGAGCCCCGATGGCTACGTCCTCGGTGCTCTCGCCCTCGCCGTGGGGCCTGTTACGCCGGACTGCGTAGCTCAGACAGCCTCGGCGGCTTCGGCGATCGCCGCGTATGCCGCCGCCGGATCGTCGGCTCCGAAGATCGCCGAGCCGGCGACGAAGAGGTCAACGCTGTCGCGGACGAGCGGCGCCGTCTCGGCATCGATGCCGCCGTCGATCTCGATCCGCGGGCCGGCGTCGAGGGCGCGCATCGCGGCCGCCTTCGCCGGCGACGCGGCAATGAAGCCTTGCCCGCCCCAGCCCGGGTTGACGCTCATGCAGAGCAGCAGGTCCGCCTCGGCGGCGACGTCGGACGCGGCCACCGGCGGCGTGCCAGGGTTGAGCGCGAGCCCGGCCAGGCAGCCGGCCTCGCGTACGGCTCCGAGCAGCCGGTGAGCGTGCGGCGTCGCCTCCTCGTGGAAGGTGATGCCGTCCGCGCCGGCGCGGGCGAACTCAGGCGATCTGGCGATCCGGGTCGGCGATCATCAGGTGGCAGTCGATGACTCCGCCTGCGTCATGGACCTGGTCGGCGATCGCCGAGACGATGAGCGGTCCGATCGTGATCGGCGGTACGAACCGGCCGTCCATCACGTCGACGTGGATGACGCGGGCGCCGGCGTCCATCACCTCGGCGACCTGCGAGCCGAGGCGGGCGAAATCCGAGGAGAGGATCGAGGGGGCGACGCGGCGGCCCGGCCCGCTCAGCGGGGTGCGATCGTCGGCGCTCATACGAGCCTCAACATCGACTCGCCGCAGGACTGGCAGCGCAGGTCGCGATCGGTGCTCATCCGCGCGATCGTCTGGTGGATCCCACAGCCGGGGCACTGCGAGACGAGCTCGTAGCGCTGCATGCAGTTGACGCAGCGGAAGCGGCCCGGCAGCTGGGTCGGGCGCAGCCAGGGCTCGCCGCAGCCCGGGCAGGAGGGGCGCTCGAGCACGACGTCTGCCTCCTCGCTCATGCGCCTCCCCCGCTTCGCTCGAGCGCGGCGATGAAGAAGCCATCGGTGCCGTCACGGCCCGGCAACAGCTCGAGCGAGCCCGCCGGCGCCGGCGCCTCCGCCTCCGCGCCTGGAGCGAGCGGAGCCAGGTCGACGACACGGGCGACGTCGGAGCGCTTCGCGGCCGCTCCGGCGACCGCCTCGCCCTCGGCGCGAGAGATCGTGCAGACGCTGTAGACCGCACGGCCGCCGTCGCGCAGCCCCTCCAGGCCGCGATCGAGCAGCCGGGACTGCAGCCGGGCGAGCTCGTCAACGTCGGCGCTTACCCGCCGCCAGCGAGCGTCGGGGCGGGAGGCAAGCGTGCCCAGGCCTGTACATGGCGCATCCACGAGGACGCGATCGTAGCCCGCCCCGACGTCGAGCTCGGTCGCGTCGCCCGCGAGGACCGTCACATTGCCCACGCCGAGGCGCTCGCAGAGTTCCTCCAGCTGGCGCACGCGGCCCGGATCGCGCTCGACGGCCGTGACTGAGCCGTGCGGCCCGACGGCCGTCGCAAGTTGCGTCGTCTTGATCCCCGGTGCGGCGCAGAGATCGAGCAGGCGCTCACCGGGGGCGGCCTCGAGCGCCGCGGCCGCGAGTGCCGAGCCACGGGACTGAGGAATCAGGGTGCCGGCAGTAACGGCAGCCTCGATCGCGGCGCCGGCGCCGGCGGGCGCGTCGGTCGCGGCGGTGAGCAGCTCGGCCCCCGGTGCCATGCCGGCCACCGGCTCGAGACCCGCGGGCAGCTCGCCGGCGACGCCGGTCGCGCGGTAGGTGTGATGCGGCGGCTCGTTCGTGGCCACCATCAGCCTCGCGGCAGCCTCGGGGCCGCGCTCGGCGATCCACAGCTCGGTGATCCAGACCGGCAGCGAGTGGATCACCGCGGCCCCTTCGGCGCTTGCAGGGTCGAGTGCGGCCAGGGTCGCCTCTCCCTCGCGCGCGATCCGTCGGAGCACCGCGTTGACGAGCCCGGCGCCGCGATGGCGCCGGCCGCCGTCGCGGCCGCCCTTGGCGAGCTCGACGGCCTGATCGACGGCGGCGTGCTCGGCGGCGCCGTCAGTGAAGAGCAGCTCGAAGGCGCCGAGCCGGAGCGCCGCGAGCAACGGCGCGTCGATGCGCTCGACCCGCCGCTCGGCGTAGGCGGCGATCAGATAGTCGGAGGTCCCGCGGCGCTGGACCGATCCGTAGGCGAGCCGTTGCGCCTGGCCCCGCTCGCGCCCCTCGAGCTCATAGCGCCCGGCGGCGCTGCGCAGCGCCCGATCCGCCCAGGCACCGTGCTCGAAGACCCGGCGAAGCACTTCGTACGCGGCGCGCCGGGCCGGCGTCGGCGCGCTCAAGCGGTACCGCCCGCGAGCTCCGGAGGCGCGTTGCCCCGGAGCCAGTCGACGGCGATCATCGGCCGCTTGCCCGCCGGTTGCAGCTCGGCGATCGCGAGCTCATCCCCTGCACAGGCGATGCGGAGACCGTCCTCGGCCGCTCGCGCCGTGCCGGGTGGTCCGGCGTCTTCGCCGGCCGCCACCGCCCGCGCCGAGCGAACCCGGAGCCGGTCGCCGCCGGCAAGCTCGAGATAGGCGCCGATGTGGGGGTTGAGCGCACGGACGACCAGCTCCAACTCACGGGCCGGTCGCCTCGGATCGAGGCGCCGGTCGGCGGCTTCGATCTTCTCCGCGTACGTCGCCGCCGCGTCATCCTGCTCCGCAAGCTGGAGCGAGCCGGCCTCGAGCAGACCCAGCGCCTCGACCAGCATCCGCCCGCCGCGCTCGGCAAGCCGAGGGGCGAGCGTGCCGAAGTCATCGTCGGCACCAATCGGCTCCTCCTCGAGCAAAGCCACGGGACCGGAATCAAGGCCGGCGGTGACGCTCATCACCGCGACGCCGGTGTGCTCGTCACCGGCCATGATCGCCCGCTCGATCGGCGCCGCTCCGCGCCACCGGGGCAACAGCGAGGGATGGATGTTGAGCATCGGCAGCTCGCCGAGCAGCGGCGCGCCGATGAGCTGGCCGAAGGCGCAGACGGAGCAAGCGGCGACGCCGGCCGCGCGCACAGCGGCGACGGCCTCGGCGTCATTGATGCTCGGGGTCTGGTGCAGCGGCAGGCCGAGCTCCTCGGCCAGCACGGCCACCGGCGGCGGGCTCAGCTTGCGCCCGCGGCCGGCAGGCCGGTCGGGCGGCGTGACGACGAGCGCGGGCCGGTGTTCGGAAGCAGCGAGGATGCCAAGCACCGTCGCGGCGAACTCGGAGGTGCCCAGGTAGGCATTGGCGAGCGCCATATCGGCCCGGCTCAGGTCGAGGGGCCGGGCTCGTCCTCCGGCGGGGCGTCGGCGTCGTGGTCGTCTTCTTCGAGGACCCCTGGGCTGAAGCTCTCTCCGTTGCGCAGCGCCCGCATCGCACCGCGTCGCTGATCGCGCGACCGTCCGATCCAGGATCAGGACGCCGTCGAGATGATCGATCTCGTGCTGGAGCACGCGCGCCTCGAGGCCCGATGCCTCGAGCAGGATGCGCGCTCCGGAGGTGTCCTGGGCGCTGACGCGTGCGTACAGGGGCCGCTCGACGTCGACGGCGATGCCGGGCAGCGACAGGCAGCCCTCCTCGGCCGTGACGAGCTCCTCCGAGAACCATTGGATCTCGGGGTTGACGATCGCGCGCGGGGCCGCGTCGGGTCCGGCCTGGAAGACGAGCATGCGGCGCATCGCACCGAGCTGCGTCGCGGCGAGGCCGATGCCGAGGGCATCGTGCATGAGCGCGAACATCCGCTCGGCCTCCGCGTCGAGGTGCGGGCCGAACTCGGTGACCTGGGAGGCCTTCGACTTGAGCACGGGGTCGCCAAAGGTGCGGACCTGGGCGAGCGCGTCGCGGCGCCGTTCGCGTACCTCCTCGAGCTGCCGTTGCTCCTCAGCGGAAAGCTCGCGCTCGGCGCCGGCCTCGGTGTCCGCCTCGGGCGGGGTCTGCTCGGCGATCTCGTTATCGCTCATCCAGCCAGTTTATGCAGGGCCCGGCGGCGTCTCAGGCGGTGGCTGGACGTCCTACTGCGGATCGACGTCGACGGCGAGTGCCACATCGCGCAGCTCACGGGCGCCGGTGAGTCCGTCGAGCCCGGCCGCGACGGCCGCGGTCACCACATCGGGCTCCCGGGTCTTGATCAGCATCCGCCGCCGATAGCGACCGCGGCGCCGGAAGCGAGGAGCGGGGCCGAGCAGCTCGGCGCCCTCCGGCAATCGCGGCGCGACGGCGGCGGCAACCGTCTCGGCGGCCGTCGCAAGGCGGGTCTCCGACGGTCCGGCCAGCTCGATCGCAACCAGATTGGCGAAGGGCGGGTAGCCGAACTCGCGCCGGCGCTCGAGCTCGCCGCGCAGGAAGCCCGCCGTGTCGTGCGCTGCGGCGGCCCGCAGCGGCTCGGCGTCGGGAGCCAGGGTCTGGACGAGCACGCGTCCACCGCGCTCGCCGCGGCCGCTGCGGCCGGCGAGCTGGGAGACGAGCGCGAACGTGCGCTCCTCGGCCCGGAAGTCCGGGTAGCGCAACGTCGAGTCGGCGTCGAGCAGGACGCTGAGGACGACGTCGCCGAAGTCGTGACCCTTGGCGACCATCTGCGTGCCGACGAGGACGCCGCCCCTGGCGGCGCCGAACTCGGCGAGCAGCCTCCCGTGGGCGCCCTTGGTCGCGGTCGTGTCGGCGTCGAGGCGAATCACCGGATGGTCGGCCGCGAGCTCGCCGACGAGCGCCTCGATGCGCTCGGTTCCGGCGCCGGCCCGGGCCAGCGCGACCGAGCCGCAGTTCGGGCACTCACGCGGGATCGGCTCGCTGTGCGAGCAGTGGTGGCAGAGCATGCGACCGCTGCCGCGATGCATGACGAGCGAGACGTCGCAGTGCGGGCAGCCGACGGCCTCGCCACAGGACGCGCAGGACAGGTGCGGCGCGTATCCGCGGCGGTTGAGCATCACGATCGCCTTCTCGTCTGGGGCGAGGGCCATGAGCGCGTCGCGCACCCGCGGGTGCAGCGGCCCGGCCCGCGGGCCGAGCTCGCGCATGTCGAGCAGCTCGACCCTCGGCATCGCCCGAGCGTCGACGCGCTCGGGCAGCTCGATCCGCTCGAGCTCGGCCCAGCTCTCGGGGCGCGGCGTCGCGCTGCCCGCCAGATAGACGCCGCCGGCTTCCGCGACGCGTCTGCGGGCAACGGCCCGGGCGTCGTAGCGGGGGTCGCCCTCCTGCTTGTAGGAGGAGTCGTGCTCCTCGTCGACGACGATCAACCCAGGGCGGTCGAGCGGCGCGAAGACGGCCGAGCGCGGCCCCACGCAGACCTGGGCCTCGCCCTCGCGCAGCCGCCGCCACTCGTCGCCGCGCTCGCCCTCGGAGAGGCCGGAATGGATCACCGCGACCCGGTCGCCGAGCCGCGCCGCGACCCGGCCGAGCGTCTGCGGGGTGAGCCCGATCTCGGGCACGAGCAGGATTGCCGTCCGGCCGCGCTCCAAGCAGGCCTCGATCGCCGCCAGATAGACCTCCGTCTTGCCCGAGCCCGTGACGCCGTGCAGGAGCAGCTCGCTCGGCGCCTCTCCGTCGAGCGCCGCGATGACGCGGTCGGCGGCGGCTCGCTGCGCGGCCGAGAGCTCGATCTCCCGGGCGGCATCGCCGACGGCCGGGAGCTCGGGCCGGCGGCGCACCGTGACGCGCTCGCTTGCGACCAATCCGCGCTCGGCGAGGCGCCCGATCACCGGACCGCCGGCGCCGGTCAGCTTCGCGAGCTCACGGTCGCCCAGCTCCTCGCGATCGATGAGGGTCTCGAGCACGGCGCGCTGGCGCTCGCCAAGGCGCGGGCCCCCTCCCCCCTCCGTCGCGGCGAGCGCCGCCCGCCCGGCCGCAGTGATCCGCGAACGCCGCTCGGTCCGCACCCGCGCCGCCCGCGGCCGCTTGCCGGTCCCCGCGCCGGGCGGCAGGCCGAGCGCGATCCCGCGCGATCGGGCCGACGCGTAGCGCTCCGCGATCCAGCCGCCGAGCTCGATCAGCTCGGCCGTCGTCGAGACGTCGAGCAGATCGAGCGGCTCCGAGAGCCGCTCCGGCGCCAGCTCGCTCTCGCTCGCCAATCCGGTGACGACCCCGAGCAGGCTGCGATTGGCGAAGGGCACGACGAGCAGCGATCCGACCTCGATCTGCATCCCCTCGGGAATCCGGTAGTCGAACGGCCCGCGCAGCGCACGGGCCGTGGTGATCGGCTCGACCTTGGCGATCGACGCGGCATCGAGCGGCGAAGCTAGATCATCGGGCGGCAGCCCCAGCGGCGGGCCGCGCGCGACGACGACCCTCCACGGGGATATATTCCGGCTCGCGATGTCGTTCAATCTCGGGACCGGGAGAGCAGATCGTCTTCGAGGGCCATCCCTCGTGGCGGGCGATCCTCGACTTCTACCTGAAGGGCGGCGTCGTCACCGGCGTGCTGATCGTCGCTCGTCGTCCTCTGGGGCAAGACGATCGGCGACGGCGTCAGCACCGGCCTCGTCGCGATCGTCCTGCTCGTCGGCGTCGGCGATCACCGCGGTCGCCGGCTTTCTGCGCCGCGTCTCGACCCGCTACACGATCACCAACCATCGCCTCCACATCAAGCACGGGATCGTCTCCCGCGAGGTCCAGGAGTCGCGGCTGACGCGCGTCCAGGACGTCAACTACTCGCAGTCGCTGCTGCAGCGCCTGCTGCAGATCGGCGACATCGACTTCGACACCGCCTCCAACGACCCGACCGACTTCGTCTTCGCCGGCGTCGCCGACCCCGACGAGGTCGTCGAGAAGGTCCACCAGGCGACGAACCCCGACGACGACACCGGCCTCGGCGAGCCCGAGCGCGCCCGGCGCCGCGGCTCTCGCCAGCGCGTCGCCAGCTCGGCGGCGAGGCGTCGCATCGACGGACTCGCTCGCCCGAACCCGGCGCGGCAGTTGCGTCGCGGCCGGAGCGCCGCGGGCTCGAGCTGTCGGCTCGCTAGACCCGGCCGGCGGCCTCGACGCCCGGCGGCGGCGCGCAGCTCCTCGACGCGGTCGGTCCGCTCCCAGGTGAAGTCCTCGTCGTCGCGGCCGAAGTGGCCGTAGGCGGCGGTCTTCTGGTAGATCGGCCGGTGCAGGTCGAGGTAGCGGCGGAAGGCGCCGGGGCGCAGGTCGAAGACCTCGCGCACGGCCTCGGTCAGCTTGTGGTCGGAGACGCTTGCCGGTGCCGAAGCTCTCGACCATGATCGAGACCGGGTGGGCGACGCCGATCGCGTAGGCGACCTGGACCTCGCAGCGGTCGGCGAGGCCGGCGGCGACGACGTTCTTGGCGACGTAGCGGGCCGCGTAGGCGGCGGAGCGGTCGACCTTCGAGGGATCCTTGCCGCTGAAGGCACCGCCGCCGTGACGGGCGGCGCCGCCGTAGGTGTCGACGATGATCTTGCGGCCGGTGAGCCCGGCGTCGCCGACGGGGCCGCCGATCACGAACTTGCCGGTCGGGTTGACCAGGAACTCCTCGGGCAGCGGCGACTGCGTCGTAGAGGTCGCCGTACTCGGCGTCGAGCACCGGCACGACGACGTGCTCCCAGAGATCGGGCTTGATCGTCGTGTCGGCTGGAGACGCCGGGGTCGTGCTGGGTGGAGATCAGCAGCTTGACGATCTCGACCGGGCTTGTCGTCCTGGTAGCGGATCGTGACCTGGGTCTTGGCGTCCGGGCGCAGGTAGGGGATCGTCGCCGTCCTTGCGGACCGCGGCGATCCGGGCGGCGAGCGTGTGCGCGATCTGGATCGGCATCGGCATCAGCGCCTGCGGTCTCGTTGCGTCGCGTAGCCGAACATCATTCCCTGGTCGCCGGCGCCGTCGACGTCGAGCTCGTCGTCGTCGGCGGGGTCGGTCGCGCGTCTCGAGCGCCTTGTCGACGCCCTGGGCGATGTCGGCGGACTGCTCGTCGATCGCCGTGATCACGGCGCAGTGCGTAGCCGTCGAAGCCCATCTCGCCGTTGTCGTAGCCGATCCCGTTGACCGTGTCGCGCACGATCTTCGGGATGTCGAGGTCAGCGGTGGTGCGAGATCTCGCCGGAGACGACGACGAGTCCGGTGTTGACGAGGGTCTCGCAGGCGACGCGCCCGTTCGGGTCGGCCGCCATCACGGCGTCGAGGACGCCGTCGGAGATCTGGTCGCACATCTTGTCGGGGTGTCCCTCGCTCACCGACTCTGAGGTGAACAGGTACTCGTTCTCTGCAAGCTCGATCGTCTCGCCCATCGCTTATCTGCGCTTCCTTCGCTGTCGGGTCCTGGACTGAAGAGGGCACCTTAGCCACTTCAGATCGGTCAATCGCCAGCCGGCTGCGCCACCGCAGGCTGCTGCTGCGGCTCGACTGGATCGCCGACCGTGATCCGGAGATTGGTGTCGAGCTCGTCGTCCGAGTCGGTGACCGCGAGGCCGAGCCCAGTGAGCGTGTGCAGGTCGGGCGCGATCTCGGCGTAGGCCGGATCCTCGGCGAGGAACAGTCGCTCGCCGAGGTCGAGCAAGCCGCGGGTGTTGACGTAGAGCAGCATCGAAACCGAATCCGGCAGCCCATTCGTCACGTCCCGGTAGACCGCCGAGTCGGAGAGCGGGTCCGCGTCCGAGCGGGCGCGGGACACGGCCAGTGGGCTCGTGCCGATCACGAGCTTGTCGTCCCAGCCGGCGTAGGTGAGGTCGACGACCGGACTGAGCCGGAGGCTGTGCGCCTCCACGCCGGCGATCTGCGTGGAGCTGAATACCGGTGCCGTGCCCGAGTCGGGGTTGACCTCGGCGGCGATCGGGTCCCTGCAGCTCGGCGAGGTCGGAGAGCGCGTTCTGGGTGTCGACGCCGGTCGCCAGCAACGCCAGGTAGGGCGTCGAGAGCTGAGCGGCAACGCCCGGGGCCTGCGCCTGCCCGTCGCTGCCGCGCTGCACCTGCGGCTCGATCGTCAGCGCCGACTCGCCGTCGAGCGCCGGCAGCAGGTCCCGCTCGAGATCGACGCCGTCCTTGTGGTCGAGGTTGCGGTTGAACCGCTTCAGTCCCTTGAACAGCTGCGGCGCCGTCTGCTCGGCACGGCGGATCAGGGATCGGGCGCTGGCCGCTGGATCGCCGAGCCCCAGATAGGCGAGCGTGTCGGCTCCGAGCTGGGCGGCCAGGGAAGGCTTGAACTGCGGCAGGGCCGCGAAGAAGTCCTGTTCGCCCGCGGGCGCGTTCGGATCCTGGGGGCTGCGAACGGTGAGGTCGACCGTGTCGCCGTCGAAGGACAGGGCCGCGCCGGCTCCCTTGCCACCGGCGGCGTTGACGAACGTGTTGAAGCTCGCCAAGGCGCCCCTTGGCCGGAACAGGAAGTCGGTCAGCCCGGGAGAGAGCCAGGCTGTGGCGAGGCTCTCGTCCGGGAGCTCGTCGGCGATCCCTCGGTAGGCGTCGTTGGACTCGAGCGAGTCGCCCTTACCGTTGGCGAGGGCCACCGAGGAGTCCACCGCCGTCGTCGTGCCGAGGATCAAGAAGCCACCCGCGATCGCCGCGGCGTTGCCGCGCTGGTCGGTGCTGACCGTGACTCCGTCCTGATCGCTCGTCGTCACCTGCCCGCGCAGGTAGCTGTCGGCGAATGACTTTGCCCCGTCTTCGTCGGCGACCTCGATCAAGACGACTCGGTTGATGCGTGCCAACGCCCGCCGTGAGTGCCATCGCGATCTCGCCGCCACTCCACGGCGCGATCTCGCGCCGATAGTTGATCGCGCGGCCCGCCGCCGGGTTGAGCAGATCGCCGCCGATCGCACCGACCGCGCTGAAGCCGGCGAGCCGCCCGGCGATGTCCGTCGCCGCCTGCGCCTGATCGGTACCGGGATCGAGATTCGCGTGCACGTAGCCGTCGCTATCGGCGGGAACGAGTGCGATCGCGTCGTCCGCGGGCGGACAGGCGCTGCCGCCTGGCGCCCAGCACGGCGCGTTCGGGATCAGCACGAGGACGAAGAACAAGACCAGGACTACGAACGCCGCGGCGGCAGCGATCCGCTGCCGAGTGAGTAGAGGCAGCCCCATCCACCCGTCGCTGATGCGGCCGCCGGCCGTGCGCGCTGCGCTCGCGGCGGCCCGGCCGGCGCGGGCGACGTCCCGGCGCACGTCGGAGGCGCCGACGGCCATCCGCTCGAACAGCTCGGGTCGGCCGGACTTGCCGCCCCCGGGGTCGTCGCTCAGGTCGCCTAGCGAGGGGCGTTCGAAGCCGGGCGGCGGCTCCTCCGCGTCGTTGGCATCGGGGACGGCATCCTCGGCGGCAGCCTCGGGGCGCTCATCGCCCGGAGGCGTCCGGTCCGGATCGGCGTCCGAGCGCCCGCTCGGCTCGTCGCGCTCCGCGTCGCCGCCGCCCGCATCAGCGGAGCCGCGCCGGCGCAGCGCAGCGGCCATCCTTTCGAACCTTCCCCGGCGCTCGGCCACGATCGGGCTTATACAGATGCCGAACGGTCGCGCTGGCGGGGAACGAAGTCGATGACGAGAGGAATTCCCTGCAATCCGTAGCGATCGCGGAGCGCGTTCTCGAGGTAGTAGGCCCAGTCGCGGCTGATCAGCTTGCGGTCATTGACCTGGACCGCGAAGCGCGGCGGCGAGGAATCGACCTGGGCGATGTAGTAGGTGCGCAGGCGCCGGCCGTGCCGCGACGGGGGCGGATTGCGGGCGACAGCGTCGGAGAGGAAGCGGTTGAGCTCGGAGGTCTGCAGTCGCGTCGCGCGGCGGTCGGCGAGCTCGAGCGCCTTCGGCAGCAGCTTCTGCAGGTTGCGAGGCTTCACCGTCGAGCAGGTGATCACCGGCGGTCGCAGCCGCAGGCGCTGCTCGATCCGGGCCTTGGCGTCGTCCAGCTCGAGCTCGACGATGTCCCACTTGTTGAGCCCGACGAGCGTGGCGCAGCCGCTCTTCATCGCGAGCTCGCCGATCCGCAGGTCCTCCGAGGTGACGCCCTCCGACGCGTCGCAGAGCAGGATCGCCACGTCGGAGCGGGAGGCGGCGCGCTCGGCACGCAGCTGCGAGTAGTAGTCGACGGTGCCGGCGACCTTCGTCCGGCGGCGGATGCCGGCCGTGTCGATCAGGATCAGCGGCCGGCCGTCGACTTCGATCTCGGTGTCGATCGCATCGCGCGTCGTGCCCGCGATCTCACTGACGATCGTCCGCTCGGAGCCGAGCAGGGCGTTGAGCAGCGACGACTTGCCGACGTTCGGACGCCCGAGGATCGCGACCCGCGGGCGCTCGTCCTCGGCTTCCTCCTCCGCGGGCTCGGGACCGAGCTCGACGATCCGGTCGAGCAGATCGCCCGGTGCCAAGCCCATGCGTGGAGCTGACCGCGATCGGCTCGCCGAGCCCGAGCCCGTGCAGCTCGGCGCTGAGGTAGTCGGCGCTGGCCGCGTCGAGCTTGTTGGCGACGACGATCACCGGGCGGTTGGCGCGGCGCAACAGGGACGCAACCTCGGCGTCGCCGGGCCCGAGCCCGGCGCGGGCGTCGACGACATGGAGGATCACGTCGGCGTCGGCGATCGCCTCGCGCGCCTGCTGCTGGACGGCGCGGGAGATCGAGTCGCCGGCGGCGAGATCGACGCCCCCGGTGTCGATCAGCATGAAGCTGCGCCCGTTCCACTCGCACGGAATCTCCTTGCGATCGCGGGTCGCCCCCGGTTGATCGTGCTCAACGGCCTCGCGCCTACCCGCGAGTCTGTTCACGAGGGTGCTCTTGCCGGCGTTCGGATAGCCGACGACCGCGACCTTCACGAGGCCCCCTCCCCCGCGCCGACGAGGCCGCGCTCAGCGGCGAGCACGGCGATCCGCTCGACGACCTGCTCGATGGTGAGCCCGTCGGTGGCGCACCTCGACCGCGTCGTCGGCTGCCCGCAGGGCGCCATGCTCGCGCTCCCGGTCGCGGGCATCGCGATCGCGCTGCTCGGCGAGGATCTCGGCTGCCTCGCGTCCACTCTGCAGCGCGCGGCGCCCAGCGCGCTCCTGCTCCGACGCCGTCAGGAAGACCTTGAGCGGCGACTCAGGGCAGACGACGGTGCCGATGTCGCGGCCCTCGGCGACCCAGCCGCCCTCAGCGACGAGCTCGCGCTGGCGGTCGACCATCGCCTGGCGCACGCCCGGGTGCACGGAGACGCGCGAGGCCACGGCGGTCACGTCCGGCTCGCGGATCCGGGCGCTGACGTCCTCGCCTTCGAGCTCGACGAGCCCCGGCGCCATGCGCAGCTCGAGCGCTCGCGCGAGTGGCTCGACCTCGCCCGGTGCATCCGGATCGACCCCAGCCCGCAACGTGCACAACGCCACGCAGCGGTACATCGCGCCCGAATCGAGGTAGGTGAAGTCGAGGCGCTCGGCGAGCGCCTTCGCGACTGTCGACTTGCCGGCCCCTGCGGGTCCGTCGATGGCGATCACCATGGCGGCCGTCAGGGTACGCGAGCGGCGCCCAAGCGGCCGTCGGCCCTTTGTCCTCGTCAGTGAACGAGCGAGGCGAGGTCCGCCTCGAAGCCGGGGTAGCTGATCGCGGCGGCCTCCATCCCGTCGACGGTGACGCCCTCCTCGCGAGGCGAGCCCGGCGACGGCCCCGAGCATCGCGATCCGGTGATCGCCGGCCGCGGCGATCGTGCCGCCGCGCAGGCCGCCGTGGCCGCTGACGACGAAGCCGTCGGGCAGCGCCTCGATGTCGGCGCCGAGCGCGCCGAGCCCCGTCGACGACCGTCTCGATCCGATCCGACTCCTTGTGGCGCAGCTCCTCGGCCCCCGTGACGACCGTCTCGCCCTCGGCGAAGCAGGCGGCGAGCGCGAGCAGCGGCAGCTCGTCGATCGCCAGCGGCACCTCGGCGCCGCCGATCCTCGTGCCCTCGAGGGCGCCTGCGCGGGCCGTCACGCTGCCGACCGGCTCGCCTGCCTCGAAGCCCTGCTCGACGACCTCGATCCGCGCCCCCATGCGGGTCAGGATGCCGAGCAGACCGACGCGCGTCGGGTTGAGCCCGACGCCGGTCGAGCGTCACCGCGCTGCCCGGGACGAGCAGTGCCGCGACGAGATGGAAGGCGGCGCTCGACAGATCGCCGGCGACGCGCAGGGAAGGCAGCTGCGATCCGGGCGGCGGGCTCGATCGTGATTGCGGCCGGCGAGGGCGCCGTCGGCAGCGCCGTCCGGTCGGCGATCGGTCGAGCGCGGCCCCGGCCGCCGACAGCATCCGCTCGCGTGTGGTCGCGGGTTCGCTCGAGCTCGCGCACGACCGTCGGCCCGTCGGCCGAGCAGCCCGGCGAGCAGCAGGCACGACTTGACCTGGGCGGAGGCGACCGGCAGCGGATAGTCGATCGCCCGCAATGCCGTCCCCTCGATCCGCAGGGGCGGGCGGTCGCCCTCGGCGGCGTCGACGCCGGCGCCCATCGAGCCGCAGTGGCTCGGCCACCCTGCCCATCGGCCGACGAGCGGATCGAGGCGTCCCCGTCGAGCTCGAAGGAGCGGCCCTCCTGCCCGGCGAGCCACCCGGAGATCAGCCGAATCAGGGTGCCGGCGTTGCCCGACGTCGATCGGGGCCTCGGCGCGCGGGCCGCGCAGGCCGACGCCCGAGATCCGCACGGACAGGGCGCCGCCACCCGCTTCGTCGTCCGATCTCGACGCTCGCGCCGAGTGCGGCAACGGCGTCGAGCGTGCTGCGCGTGTCGGCCGCGTCGAGGTAGCGCTCGATCGCGGTCTCTCCGTCGCTCATCGCGGCGAGCAGCGCGGCCCGATGCGAGATCGACTTGTCGGGGGGCGCCGCCAGGGTGCCGCTCAGCGGGCCCGGGGGATCGAAGCGCCTGGCGCCCATCGCGGCTCGCCTACCGCCTACGAGCCGCCGCTGACGGCCGTCGCACTGTGGCCGAGGCCGGCGATGATCTCCCGCGCCCGCTCCGCCTCATCGGCGCCGGCGATCCACAGCGAGATCGCGCCGGTGCGCATGTCGGAGGAGGGATCGAGGCTCATGTCCTCGATGTTGACGCCGGCGCGCCCGAGGGCGAGGGCGAGCTCGGCGAGCAACGCCGGGGCGGTTCGAGACGCGCAGGCGGAGCTCGATCAGCTCGGCCGCCCTCGAGCACCTCGTGCTCGAGGGCGCGGCGCGCCTCGGCGGCCCGCTGCTGGTAGTCGAGGAGCGCAGTCGAGTCACCCTCGCGCAGCAGCGCGCGAGGCCTGCCTCAGCCGCGCGATCACCGCGTCGACCTCGTCGGCGACCCGGTCGCGCGTTGGCGGCGAAGATCTCGGCCCAGATCGCGGGGTTGGCGCCGGCGACCCGCGTCGAGTCGCGGAAGCTGCGGCCGAGCTCGGGCCGGCGCTCGCCGCCCGCCAGGGTCTGCTCCGCGCGGTCGACGAGCGCGTTGGCGAGCACGTGCGGCAGGTGGCTGACGGTGGCCATCATCCGGTCGTGCTCGTCGGGATCGAGCGCCTGTGGCCGCGCGCCGAGGTCGGCGAGCAGGCTGTGCAGGCGATCGAACAGGACGCCCTCCGCGGACGCCGTCGGAGTCAGGTACCAGCGGGCGCCGTCGAACAGGTCGGCGCGCGAGTTGCGCACGCCCGCGGTCTCGGCTCCGGCCAGCGGGATGGCCGCCGATGAAGCGCGGCGCCTGCTCGAGTCCGGCCACCTCCTCGATCAGCCCGACCTTCGTCGAGCCGACGTCGGAGACGACCGCCTCGGGCCCGCTTGCCGCGAGCGCCTCGGCGACGAGCTCGGGCAGCAGTTGACCGGCGCCGCGCAGAAGACCGCGTCGGCCCCGTCGACCGCATCGGCAACCGAACCCGCGCCCTCGTCGACGGCGCCGACCTCGAGCGCCGCCTCGAGCGTCTCCGGCATGCGGGTCGAAGCCGCAGACCTCGGCCCCGAGCCGCTCGCGGGCGGCGAGACCGATCGAGCCGCCGATCAGCCCGACGCCGAGGATCGCGATCTTCATCGACGCCGGCCGCGCGGCTCAAAGAGCCGCCACGGCCTCCCCGATCGCGGGAGCGGCGGCCTGCTCGGCGACGGCGCGCAGGCGCTCCGCGTAGCCGGCGAACTCGTCCGCGCGCAGGGCCTGGGGGCCGTCGCAGATCGCTTCTTCCGGCTCGGCGTGCACCTCGACGATGATGCCATCGGCACCGGCCGCGGCGGCGGCCAGCGACATCGGCTCGACCCAATCGCGCCGGCCTGCGGCATGGCTCGGGTCGACGATCGACCGGCAGATGCGTCATCTCGCGCAGCGCCGGAATCGCCGAGCAGATCGAGCGTGAACCGGTAGGCGCTCTCGTGCGTGCGGATCCCGCGCTCGCAGAGCATGACCCGCTCGTTGCCCTCCTTGAGGACGTACTCGGAGGCCATCAGCAGCTCCTCGAGCGTCGCCGAGAGGCCGCGCTTGAGCAGGACAGCGCAGTCGGTCCGGCCGACCTCCGTGAGCAGGTTGTAGTTCTGCATGTTGCGGGCGCCGATCTGGATCACGTCGGCGACCTCGGCCACGTAGTCGACCTCGCGCGCGTCCATCAGCTCGGTGACGACCGGCAGGCCTGTGCGCTCCTTCGCCTCCTGCAGGATCCCGAGGCCCTCGAGCCCGAGCCCCTGGAACGAGTACGGAGAGGTGCGCGGCTTGTAGGCGCCACCACGGAGCATGTCGGCGCCCGCCTCGGCGACGGCATCGGCGACCTCGAGCGTCTGCTCGCGGCCCTCGACGGTGCAGGGCCCGGCGATCAGGGCAAGCGGCTCGGAGCCGCCGATCCGGACGTCGCCGATCTCGATGCACGGATCGGACGCCGTGCCGGAACTGCGATGAGCTCAGCTTGTAGGGCTTGAGGATCGGCACGACGCGGTCGACGCCCGGGGCGCCGTCGAGGCCCAGGCGCTGGACGCGCTCGCGCTCGCCGATCGCGCCGATCACTGTGACCAGCTCGCCGGCCGAGACGTGGGCCGAGCAGCCGCCCGCCTCGACGCGCTCGACGACGGCGGCGATCTCCGCCTCGCCTGCCTCGGGTTTCATCACGATCATCATTGGAATTCGTTGCCTTTCTGGTGCTGCAGGTACTCACGCGGAGGGCGCACGCAGGGGCGGACGCCACGGTCGGGACCGGCGTCCGGCGGAAGGAGCCCAGAAGGCGAGGCGGTGCGCTTCAGCTTCGGGATCGGTGGGGCCGCAACGCGATGCGGGCAGCCCAGGCCGGACGCCTAGCTAAATCGCCAATACCAGGAATACGCATGCCGAACGGCGGCCTCGAGGGCCGTGCGAAGAGAGGTTCGGCGTCGATTCCATGGACTGGGGTTGTACCACGCCGGCGCGATCGCGACAAGGCGCCGCGTCAGATGATCGAGCGCAGCGCCTCGAGGAACTTCGCGTTCTCCTGCGGCGTCCCGTAGGTGACGCGGATGTGGCCCGGGCCGCCCAGCGGGGTGCCGCCGCGGACGATGACGCCCGCCTTGCCGAGCGCCTCGACGACCTCGGCGTCGTCGCGATCGCCGAGTGCGATCCAGGAGAAGTTCGTCTGCGACTCGGCGGTCAGCAGCCCCATCTCGTGCAGCTGCGCCTCGACGTCGAGGCGCTCGGCGACCGTGCGCGCGACGCGATCTGTCGACGTCGTCCTGGTGGCGGATCGCCTCGGCGCCGGCGGCCTGGGCGAGCAGGTTGATGCTGAACGGCTGGCGCACCGCGTCGACCGCCGCGCGGAAGCGTGCGGAGCCGAGCGCGTAGCCGCAGCGCAGGCCGGCGAGGCCGTAGACCTTGGAGAAGGTGCGGAGCAGGACCAGGTTCGGGAAGCGGCGCAGCAGATCGACCGTCGCGAACGGGTCGTCGACGGTCTGGATCTCGATGTAGGCCTCGTCGAGAATCACCGTGACGTGATCGGGCACGCGCTCGCAGAAGTCGGCGATCTGCGCGGCCGGCAGGTAGGTGCCGGTCGGGTTGTTGGGGTTGCAGACGAGGACGAGCTGGGTCGCGACGGTGATCTCGGCGAGCATCGCCTCGAGGTCGTGCTCGTAACGGTCGTTGAGCGGCACCCGGATCTCGGTGGCGCCGCTCAGCGGCGCCATCTGCGGGTACATCGAGAACGCCGGCCAGCCGTAGACGATCTCGGCGCCGGGCTCGCAGAGCGCCAGCGAGGCGGCGAGCAGGATCTCGCAGGAGCCGTTGCTGACGGCGATCGCGTCCGGGTTGAAGTCGTAGCGCTCGGCGATCCGCTTGCGCAGCAGCGCCGCGTGCTGATCGGGGTAGCGGTTCGCCGAGGCCGCCGCCTCGGCGACCTTCTCGAGCACCGCCGGGTGCGGGCCCCACGGCGACTCGTTCGAGGCGAGCTTGATCACCTCGTCTGTCTCGTAGAGCTCGCGGGCGCGCTCGAGGTCCATGCCGCCCTCGTAATGGGGCAGCTGCTCGAGCTTCTTCGCGTAGTTGACCTGCGAGATCGTCACTGCGCCGAGTGTAGGTCGGAGCGGAGCTGCCGGGCGGCGCCGAGGTAGGTGTGCTGCGGCTCGTGCTCGGCCGGCGCGTAGTAGTGCACCATCGCCCGGATCACGCGCTCCATCGAGCCCGGCACGTCCATCTCCCGCGTGCACAGCAGCGGCACTGCGGTCAGGCCGGCGCCGCGCGCGGCGACGGCCGGGAACTCGGCGTCGAGGTCGTCGGTGCAGGTCAGGATGCAGGAGATCATCCGCTCGGGGACGAGCTCGTTGCGGCGCATCAGCTCGCGGATCAGCTCGTCGGCCGAGCTGAGGATCGACTCGCGGTCGTTGCGGTCGGCCTGCACGGCGCCCCGCACCGCAAAGACGCGGTCCGCGCCTCGCTCGGGCTCGCTTGCGCCGCTCATCTGGTGTCGTCTCCGTCCATCGCCCCCGCATCCTTCCAGAGCTGTCGCAGCTCCGAGGGCGTCAGCAGCCGCGCCTCGCCCTGCGGCAGGTCGCCGAGGCGCAGCGAGCCGAAGCCGATCCGCCGCAGCGTCGCGACCCGGTTGCCGACGGCCTCGACCATGCGCCGGACCTGGCGGTTGCGACCCTCGGTGATCGTCACCTCGATCGTGCGATCGCCCCGCGCGGCTGACCTCGGCCGGGTTGGTCGGGCCGTCGTCGAGCTCGGGCCCTTCACGCAGCCGCCGTAGCTGTCCCTCGCCGGGCGGCCGCTGAAGCTTGACCAGGTACGTCTTCGGCACCTCGTAGCGCGGGTGCGTGAGCCGGTTGGCGAGCTCACCGTCGTTGGCGATCAGGATCAGCCCGGTCGAGTCGGCGTCGAGGCGGCCGACCGGATACAGGCGCCGGGACGAGTCGATCAGCTCGACGACGGCCCGGCGACGGCCCGGCTCCGAGGCGGTCGAGACGACGTGCAACGGCTTGTTCAGCATCCACACCTCGCGTCCCTCCGGCGCCACGTCGCGACCGTCGACGGTGACCCGCCCGGTTCCCTCGACGTCCCGCGCCGGATCGGTCACGGTCGCTCCGTCGACCGCCACCCGGCCGGCCGCGATCAGCTTCTCGCTCGCCCGCCGGGAGGCGACGCCGCTGTGCGCGAGGTACTTGACGAGGCGCATCAGGCCGCCCCACCGTCGGGCGCGACCTCATGGCCGGCGGCGTCGAGCGCCGCGAGTGCGTCGCCACGGCGCTCCGCCGGGACCAGCACGTAGTCGGTGTCGAAGGTCGATACGGCGAAGATCGGCACCCCGCCGTCCGCGAGCGGCGCCGCCAGCGCGGCGAGGATGCCGGTCAGGGTGTGATCGAGCGTCCCCGCGACGCGCAGGGCCAGCCACGGGCCGGACGCCGGCGCCCCCTCGGGCACGAGCTCAGCCGAGCAGACGAGCGACAACTCCTCGGCGGTGCGGGCAATGGCGGTGATGGTGCCCGGCGGCGGCTCGGCCGCCGCCCACTCGGGCACTGGATCGCCGGGCCCGAGCCGGCAGACCGCAAGGTCGCCGGTGAGCAGCTCGAGCCGCACCGGCGGCTCAGCCTTCGCTGCGCTGCTCGCCCGCCTTGAGCAGGCGCTCGCGGAGCTCGGCGGCGTCCTCCGGCGTCGGGTCGAAGCGCGCGACGTCGGGAAGCTGGTCGAGACCCGTGAGGCCGAAGAGCCGCTCGAAGAGTTCGCTGGTCGCGTAGATCGTCGCGCCGAAGCGCGAGCGGCCCGACTCCTCGATCAGGCCGCGCTCGCGTCAGCGAGGTGACCGCCGACTCGGAGCTGACCCCGCGGATCCGCGAGATCTCGGGGCGTGAGACCGGCTGCAGGTAGGCGACGATCGCCAGCGTCTCCGCCTGTGCCTGGGTCAGCGGCGGCGTCTTCGGGCGCGAGAGCAGCCGCCGGGCCGGCGAGCTCGGCGTCGGGGTCGGTCGCGAGCGTGTAGCCACCGCCGACCTCCTTGAGGACGAGGCCGCGGCGACCGGGCGCGAGCTCCTCGGCGAGCACATCGAGCGCGTTGCGGACCTGCACCTCGCCCACCTCGCAGGCCTCGATCAGCTCCGGCACCGGGACCGGCTCGGGCGAGAGGAACAGCAGCGCCTCGATCGTCCGGGCGAGGTCGGAGGCCGAGCTCATGCGGCGCCCGCCTTCTGCACCTCGCCGGCCCGGATCTCGATCGGGCCGAACGTCTCGGGCTGGCGTCCACGTCGCCTCGCCCTTCTTGTGCATCTCGAGCAACGCGAAGATCGTCACGGCCTGCGTCAGGCGGTCCTCGGAGCCGAAGGCCTCGTCGAAGTCGACTCGAGCGCGGCGGCCGAGCAGGTCGCGGAGCACGCTCGAGCCGGCGCTCGAGCGAGACGGTCGGCCTGATGTGGCTCGTGTCGACGCGCGGCGGGGTGCGCAGCAGGTTGCCGAGGGCGGCGCCGAGCGTCTCGGCGTCGTAGACGGGCCGGGCGACCTCGACCGAGACGCGGCGCAGCTCCGGCGGCAGTGGCGCCGAGCGGTACAGGTACGGGCGCTCGGCCTCGAAGCGCGCCGCGAGCTCGGCGCCCGCGGACTTGTAGCGCCGGTACTCGAGCATCCGCGCGAGCAACTCCTCGGCCGCCTCCTCGGGCCCGAGGTCGAGCTCGACCTCCTCCTCGCTGGGCAGCATCAACCGCGACTTGAGCTCGAGCAGGGCTGCGATCAGGACGAGGAACTCGGTCGCGGCCTCGAGGTCGAGCTCGCCCGTCTCCTCGAGCCGCGAGACGTAGGCGGCGCAGACGGCGCCGAGCTCGACCTCGAGCAGGCTGATCTCCTCACGGAGGACGATCGCCAGCAACAGGTCGAAGGGGCCGGCGAAGACGTCGAGGTCGAGCTCGAGGTCGGCGGAGCGCATCGACCGGAAGCGTACGAGCCCCGGCGGTCGCACAGCACTGCCACCGCGGGCGGGACCCGAATACGATCGCGGACGGTGCCTGATCGCAACCCCGCGATCGAGATTGAGCGCCTCGAAGTCATTCGGGGCTCTGTGACCGTGCTGCCCGGCATCTCCCTCAGCGTCGAGCGCGGCACCGTCACCGGCCTGCTCGGCCCGAGCGGCTCCGGCAAGAGCACCCTGATCCGGGCGATCGCGGGCGTTCAGATCGTCGCCGGCGGCGTGGTCACGGTGCTCGGCTCCGCCGCGGGGACGCCGAGCCTGCGGAGGAGCGTCGGCTACGTCACCCAGGCGCCCTCCGTCTACGGCGACCTGACGATCGCCGAGAACCTGCGCTACTTCGGTCGCATCCTCGGCGTCGACGCCGACAGGATCGAGGAGACGGCCGTGACCGTCGACCTGACCGCCGAGCTCGACCGCGTCGTCGGCACGCTCTCCGGCGGACAGCGCAACCGCGTCTCGCTCGCCGTCGCGCTGCTCGCCAAGCCCGACCTCCTGCTGCTCGACGAGCCGACCGTCGGCCTCGATCCCGTCCTCCGCGCTTCGCTCTGGCAGACCTTCGGCGAACTTGCCGCCGCCGGGACGACGCTGCTCGTCTCCAGCCACGTGATGGACGAGGCGACGCGCTGCGAGCAGCTGCTGCTGCTCCGCGAGGGCCGCATCGCCTTCGCGGGCCGACCGGCCGAGCTGCTCGCGCGAACCGGTACGTCCGACCCCGAGGATGCCTTCCTGCGCCTGATCCGCGAGGACGGAGCGATGACCGGAGCCGCGACGCTCGCGACCGCCGCCCGAGTCGTGCTGCAACTGCGTCGCGACCCGCGGACGATCGCGCTCGTGATCGCGGTGCCGGTCGCCCTCGTCGCCCTGATGAAAGGTGTGCTCTCCGGTAGCCCGGGGAGCTTCGACCGGGTCGGCGCGCCGCTCGTCGGGATCTTCCCGCTGATCTCGATGTTCCTGGTCACGTCCATCACGATGCTGCGCGAGCGCATCGGCGGCACGCTCGAGCGGCTGATGACGATGCCGCTTGCGAAGCTCGACCTGATCGCCGGCTACGGCCTCGCCTTCGCCGGTGTCGCCGTGATCCAGGGAGCGATCGTCGCCGGCTTCGCCTTCGCCGTGCTCGGGCTCGACGTCGCCGGATCGGCCGCCGCGGTAGTCGCCCTCGCCGTCCTCAACGCCGTGCTCGGGACCGCCCTCGGGCTGCTCGCCAGCGCCTTCGCCCGGACCGAGTTCCAGGCCGTCCAGTTCATGCCGGCGCTGATCCTGCCGCAGCTGCTCCTCTGTGGCCTCTTCGTGCCCCGGGACCAGATGGCGCCGGCGCTCGAGGCCGTTTCGTGGGCGCTGCCGATGACCTACTCGTACGACGCGATCGCCCGCGTCGCCTCCGACGGCGGGCTGGGCAGGGCCGGCTCGCTCGACGTGCTCGTCGTGATCGCCGTCACCGTCCTCTCGCTGGCGCTCGGCGCCCTGACCCTGCGCCGGCGGACGGAGTAGCCGGGAGCTCAGCCGGCGCGGACCGCAGCTTCTGCGCGTCCCGGCGCGACACGGGCCACGATGCGGCCGGCGTCGCTGCGATCCCAGGGCCCGGCCCGGTCGACCCGCCGGAGCCGACGAAGGACGCCTGCACGGTCCGGCGCGCCCGCAGCGGCTTCGTCCGCCGGCAGCGCGGCGGCGGAGCACGGAGACCGGCCGCGGCGGGCTGCGCGCAGGCAGACCTTGACCGCCGCGACGGGCTCCCGCGCGCCTGGGGCCCGGACGAGAACGACCAGGCGCCGGCGATGGTCGGCGCCGGACGGCAAGCGACGCGCGGCTTGACCTTGGCGCGCGGCGAGCCCGGCGCGACGGCTCGAGATCCGCGGGCACTGGCGCCGCCGGTAGCCGGCGCGCGACGCGCAGCGCGCAGTAGGCGGGCTTCGGCTTGAAGGAGCTGCTCGGCTCGCCCGGGCCGGCGCGGACGACGCCGAAGCCGCGCTCGGGGTCCTCGGCGGGAGCTCGTCGCGGTCGGCGAGCGTGTAGACGAGCACGCCGAGCGTGTCGCGCATCGGAGGATCCGCCGCTCGCGCGGAGCAGCAGTCGCGCCTGCTGCGGCCGGTCGAGGCGGGAGGGCCCGCTCGTCGTCCGCCCCATCTCGCTGACCAGCAGCGGCGTGAGCCGTCGCCGGCGGCGTCGCGGACGGCGCGGATCGTGGCGAAGAACTGGCCGAAGACCGAGCCGGCCCGAGACCCTTGGCCGGGAAGACGTGGAAGTTGACGGCGTCGGTGTGGCCCTTCAGCGAGGGCGCGCCGCATAGGCGTGGCGCAGGAAGTCGGCGCGGTCAGCGAGCGATCCTTGACGGCGCTGCCGAGACCGCCGGCGTAGACGGGGATCGGGGGTTGACCGCAGCGGCGGCCGCGTCGGCGGCGGCAAGCAGTCGCGCGTAGCGGGCCGGGTCGACGCCCGACTGCCACTGACCGACGTAGTTGGGCTCGTTCCAGACCTCGATCGCGGCCTTCGGGTAACGGCGGGCGATCTAGGCGACGAACTCGCGCCACTCACCGAGCATCGACGGCCGGCGGGTAGTGGCAGGAGTCGGAGGCGCCGCAGTCCTGCGGGGCGCCCGGGTCCCGGGCCCAGGCGGGCGCGTACTGGAGCACGAAGATCGGCGTGATACCGGCGCGCGCGGAGGGCCGCGTAGAGCGCGTCGTAGGGAACGAAGCGCGGCCTAGTCGTAGCGGTCCCGCTGCGGCTCCAGCGCCTGCCAGTGGATCGTCGTGCGGGTCGCGTTGCCGCCGACCGCCGTGATCAGCGGCGCGCGCGGCGCGGGTCGGGGCCCCCGATCTGGCGGATCCCCGCAAAGCCGTAGAGCTGCCCGCGGAGCGGGGCAGTGATCGGGCTCGGGAGCTCTCATCGCCACCGGGTCGGCGAAGCCAGGGCCGTGCCGGCGGTCGCGAGCAGCAGCGCCAGCAGGTCCCCAGGCGACGCACAGGCCCCACCGCCGGCCGGTGGGCGGAAGAGGCGACAACGAACTGGTCCCCCTATCGGCAGCCCCGCGGGGCTCGTGGAGTCGGTCCCCGCGGCGCTTGAGGGCGGACACCACGCGAAGGCCGTAGCTTTCGCCCCCGACTTCGCCTTCGCAGCGTCAGCGCCGCTCGAGATGGCGCGGTGATCGCCGGCCGGGCGCGGACACCGCGGCCACTCGCCACGAAGCGCAGCCGACTCGGCCGGCGCCGCGCTTGCGCAGCCGCACCTTGAAGGACGGGTGCGACATGCCTGCCCGCGCGCAGTTCGGACCCCGACCCGCTTGCATCGCCGCGCCATGACGCTGGACCCGGCGCCTGGTGGCCTCGGGCGCAGATCCGGATCCTTGCCGCCTCGACGAGCTCGCCCGGCGCGTCGACGCTGATCATCACCCGACGCGCACGGCCGCCGGGGCGCAGCCGCGATGCTTCGCGGCTTGCGACCTCACGCACGAGCAGCCGCCTGACGGCGTCGCCCGCCCGCGGGGCCTTGGGGCAACCGCGAGTATCCGGCCGCATGTCGCGAAGAGCGCAGTAGGCGGGCTTCGGGTGGTAGTCGCTGCTGTTGCCGCCGGGGCCGGCGCGGCCGATGCCGTATCCGCGCTCGGGGTCGGTCGACGGGAAGCTCGTTGCGATCGGCGAGCGTGTAGACGAGGACGCCGAGCGTGTCCGGCATCGAGAGGATCTCCTCCGCGTCGCGCGCAGAGCAGTCGGCCTGCTGCGCCTCGGTGAGCCGCTCGGGCCGCTCGTGGTGCGGCCCATCTCGCTGACGAGGATCGGCGTCGTCGTGGTCGCCGGTCGTATCGAACCGCGCGCAGCCTGGGTGAAAAGCGCTGCGAAGTCGAGTGCGGGCCCGAGTTCGACCGGCGGGAAGACGTGGAGGTTGATCGCGTCCGTGTGTCCCTTCGATCGACGGGTTCGCGGCGTAGGCCTTGCTGCAGGAAGCGGTGGCGGCGTCAGCGAGTCGTCCTTGGCGGCGGTGCCGAGGCCGCCGGCGTAGACCGGGATCGCAGGGTTGACGGCGGCGCGCGGCACTGTCGGCGACTGGGCGAGCAGCTGCGCGTAGCGAGCGGGATCGACGCCGGACTGCCACTGTCCGCCGTAGTTCGGCTCGTTCCAGATCTCGATCGCCGCCGCCGGGAAACGCCGGGCGACCTCGGCGACGAACTCGCGCCACTCGCCGAGCATCCGCCGGCGGGCGGGTAGTGGCAGGCGTCGGAGGTCTCCGCAGTCCTGCGGCCCGCCCGGGTCGCGCGCCCAGGCGGGCGCGTACTGGAGGACGAAGATCGGCTTGATCCCGGCGGCGACGAGCGCCGCGTAGAGCGCTCGTAGCGCTCGAACTCGGCTCTGCGTGAAGGCCCGCGCTTCGGCTCAGCGCCTGCCAGTGCAACGCCGTGCGCCTCGTATTGCCGCCGATACCTTCGTCAGCAGCCGCCGTCAGCTGCGGGGTCAGGTCCTCGACCGGGCGGATCGCCGCTGAAGCCGAAGATGTCCTTCGGCGCCCGCTGCTGCGTGACATGTCGCCGCGCGGCGCTGAGGCCCGTAGTCGAGCAGCGCAAGCAAGAGCACGCAGGCACCACGCCTGCACGACAGCGAGCGGGCATCCTTGGCGCCCAGTTCATCGTCAACCTGCGATGGTCCCAGCGCCGAGCAGCCGCCACGCCGGCTCCCTTCAGCGTGCGGTGTCGCCACAGATCGGCGCGCGGCGGCCGCGCGATGCGCTCAACGACCTGCAATCCGCCGTGTGGTCGAGCCGGCGCGGGCATCGTCCAGCCTGCGACGAAACGGATCGTCGCTGCGGCCGTGGCCCCGCCTCGGCGAACTTGAGCCTGGGCAGCCGCTGTGCGCGCGCCGCGCCCGGCGCCCACGCAGACCGCCACCCTTGACACCCTGGCTTGCGGCCGACGTTGACGCGGCCGCGCGCTCCGTGCGCGCCAGGCTTGATCTTCGTCCGGCGACCCGCCGAGCTCGCGGACGCCGGGATCGACGTGAACGACGCAGCCCGGCGGTACGGATCGTGCCGGCCCGAACGTCGCACGCGCAGACCGCGAACTGTGCGCCGCGAGCCGTGCTGAGTCGCCCGGGCTCGTGCAGCGTGACCGCGGGCCGTCGGGAGCACGGAGCCGCTGATCCCCGGCGAGCAGGCGAAGCGGACTCCCCGTCCGCGATCGCCGCGGCGGATCTGCGGAGTAGGTGTCGGGCGGGCATCGACGTTGCGGTAGCCGGCCGCGCGCGCAGTCGCAGTAGGCGGGCTTCGGCGACTACCGTCGGTCCAGCAGCCCTGCTGCGCGGACGACGCCGAAGCCGCGCTCGCGGGTCCTGGCAGCTCGTCGCGGTCGGCGAGGGTGTAGATGAGGACGCCGAGCGTCCGGCATCGCAGACCTCGGCGGCGCGCCCGCAGGCGCAGCGGCCTGCTCCTTCTCGAGCGCCCCGGGCCCGCTGGTCGTCACGGCCCGATCTCGCTGACCAGGATCGGCGTCGAGTGAGTCGCCGGCCGCGTCGCGGACCCGGCGGACCTTCGTCGAAGTAGCGATGCGAACGCCGAGCCGGGTCCGACGTGGAGGGCCGGGAAGAGGTGCAGGTTGATCGCGTCCGTGTGCCCCTTCAGCGAAGGACGGGCGGCGTACGCCGCCGCAGGAACTGCGGCGGCGTCAGCGAGCGGTCCTTGGTCGCCGTACCGAGCCCGCCGGCGTAAACAGGAGTCCTGCGGGTTGACCGAGTGGACGGCTGATCGGCGGCGGCGAGCAGCCGCGCGTAGCGCGCCGGGTCGACCCCCGACTGCCACTGGCCGATGTAGTTGGGCTCGTTCCAGACCTCGATCGACGCCTTCGGGTATCGGCGCGCGATCGTTGCGACGAACTCCTGCCATTCGCCGAGCATCGAGCGGGCCGGCGGGTAATGGCACGCAGTCGGAGCTGCCGCAGCGCTTCGCGGCGCCGCCGTCCCGCGCCCAGGCCGGCGCGTACTGAAGGACGAAGATCGGCGTGATGTTCTCGGCCGACGAGGCCCCGGTAGAGGCGCGTCGTAGCGCAGGAACTCGTCCTCGTCGTAGTGGTCGCGCTGCGGCTCGAGTGCCTGCCAGTGGATCGCCGTACGCGTCGTGTTGCCGGCGATTCCGCGCGTAAGCAGCGCCGTCGTCCGCGGCGTCAGGTCGCCGCTGGGGCGGATGCCGCTGAAGCCGAACAGCTGCTTCGGCCTGCCCTTTGCGGCGGCGTTGCCGAGGGCTGCCCACCGCACGCGAGGGCAAGCAGGAACGTCCCAGACGGCGATCGCCGCCACGATCGCCAGCCGTCCCGCCGACGGCCCCAGAGGTGGGCGCCCGTCCGTCACCAAGGGGAATGTAGAGGGCCGCGCCTCCGGCGGCCCCCGAGGATCAGCCGCGCGGCGCGCCGACGCCCATCGCCTCGCGCACGTCAGCGAGCACCGGGGCGGCGATCGAGCGGGCCTGCTCGGCGCCGGCGGCGAGCGCGCGCTCGAGCCCCGCCTCATCGGCCCGCAGCTCGGCGTAGCGCTCGCGGACCGGCGCCAGGTACTCGACGACGGCCTCGGCGACGGCACCCTTGAAGTCGCCGTAGCCCTTGCCGTCGAACTCGGCCTCGATCACTTCGGCATCGGTGCCGCGGACCACGGCAAGGATGTCGATCAGGTTCGCGATACCCTCCTTGCCGGGACCCCGCTTGACCTCGCGGCCGGAGTCGGTAACGGCGCTCTTGAGCTTCTTGGTCACGACCGCCGGATCGTCGAGAACGAGCACCGTGCCCTGCTCGGAGCCACCCGTCGTCGACATCTTCGCGGTCGGGTCCTGCAGGTCCATGATCCGGGCACCGACCTCCGGGATCCGGTGCTCGGGCACGACCAGCGTCTCGCCGAAGCGCTCGTTGAAGCGACGGGCGATCTCGCGCATGAGCTCGACGTGCTGGCGCTGGTCGTCGCCGACGGGGACGTCGGTCGGCCCGGTAGGCGAGCACGTCGGCGGCCATCAGCACCGGGTAGTTGAAGATCCCCGCGGAGACGAAGCCCACCCTGGCCGGCTCTCGATCTGCTCGCGCTTGACCTTCCACTGGTGCATCCGGTTGAGGTCGCCCCAGGCGGTGACGCCGCAGAGCAGCCAGGTGAGCTCGGTGTGCTCGCTGACGTCGCTCTGGCGAAAGAGGATGCAGCGCTCGGGGTCGAGGCCGGCGGCGAGCAGGATCGCGGTCGTGTCGTAGGTCCGCTCCCGGAGCTCGACCGGGTCGTAGTCGACGGTCGTCGCGTGCAGATCGACGATGCAATAGAGCGCGGCGTCCGGCGTTGCGGCCCGCTCCTGCCCCTCGACGTACTGGCGGATCGCCCCGATGTAGTTGCCGAGGTGCTTGCGGCCGGTCGGCTGGATGCCGCTGAAGATGCGATGCGCGGGGCTGCTCACGGCAGCGCAGCGTAATGCGTCGGCGCGCCGCGGCCGGGCGCGGCCAGATGCGCACGCCGGGAATAGACTCGCGCCGCAGTGACTCGACCGACGAGCCGCCCGCTGACGCTGACCGCTGTCGTCGCCGCTGCTGGCATCGTCCAGCTCCCAACGGCGGCGGTCGTCGTCGCGCTGCCCGCGATCCACGGCGAGTTCGGGACCTCGATCGCGGAGCTGCAGTGGACCGTGACCGCGTTCATGATCCCCTTCTCGGCCTTCCTGATCGCCGCCGGCCGGCTCGCCGACGTCTTCGGCCGCAAGCGCTTCCTGCTGCTCGGCACCGCGCTGTTCGCCGCCGGCTCGATCCTCGCCGCCGCCGCGCCCGGGATCGAGGTCCTGATCGCGGGCATCGCCCTCGCCGGCAGCGGCGGCGCGCTGATCATGCCCTCCTCGATGTCGGTGCTGACGAACGTCTTCACCGGCGAGCGGCGCGGCACCGCGATCGGCATGTGGGGCGCGGCGACCGAGCTCGTCTCCGGCATCGGCGTGCTGATCGGCGGCGTGCTCACCGGCGAGCTCGACTGGCGCTGGATCTTCATCGTCTGCGCCGCGATCGCCGGTCGGCGTCGCACTGTGCGCCTGGCGCGGTGCGCCGGAGTCGCGCGACCCGAAGGCGTCGCGCCAGGTCGACCTGCTCGGCGTCGGGCTCTCCGTTACCGCGCTGACCTCGCTCACCCTCGCTCTCATTCAGGGCGCGACCTGGGGCTGGGGCTCGCCGGCCATCATCACGCTGCTCGTCCTCGCCGTCGTCCTCGCCACCGGCCTTCGTCATCGTCGAGCGCCGCGCACCCCAGCCGATCATCGACTTCGACTTCTTCCGGCGCCGCAACTTCGCCGGCGCGACGATCGTCATCTTCGCCCTGGACTTCTCCTTCGGCGCGCTGCTCTTCTTCCTGCCGCTGTACTTCCAGGAGATCCTCGGCTACAGCCCGACCGAGGTCGGCGTGCTGCTGCTGCCGCTGACCGGGCTGATGGTCGTCGGCTCGCCGCTCGGCGGTCGTGCCGCCGCCTCGCTGGGACCGAGGCCGCCGATCGCCGTCGGCCTCGCGCTGATGTGCATCGCGGTCGTGCTGATCTCGCGCCTGTCGCTTTCGACCGACTACGCGGACCTGTGGCTGCCGACGGCGCTGATGGGCTTCGGCGTCGGCTTCTCGCTGACGCCGATGAACCTCGCGGCGATGAACGCCGTCTCCCGCGATCACACCGGCGCCGCCTCCGGCGTGCTCGTCACGCTCAGCGGTCTCGGCGCGACCCTCGGCGTCGCCGTAACCGGCGCGATCTTCAACGAGCTCGACGCGCAGCGCACCGTCACCGACGTCGGCAAGCTCGGGATCACGGTCAGCCGCGACCAGGCCCAGGAGCTCGACGGGGTCCTCTCCGGCGCCAGCGGTGCCACGCAGACGCTCGACAAGATCGCCGGCCATGACACGGCAGCCGTCAAGGAGGCGGTCCGGCAGGCGTTCGTCGACTCGCTCGGCACGAGCCTGAAGATCTCCGCGGCGCTGATCCTGCTCGCGCTGATCCTCTCGCGTGATCCTCCTGCGCCGCACCTCACCGGTCGATGCCGCTCCGATCCCGCCCGTGGGCGGCGCGCCGACGCCGCGCCCGGCGCCGCGGCGCATCGACCTCGGTGACCTCGAGGCCCTTGACCCGGCCGAGGTCCCCTGACGGCGGCCCCCCGGCGCCCGGCTCAGGCGCCGAGCGGGATCCCGAGCCGCTCGGCGACGGCCGCGTCCTGCTGCTCCATCACGGCGCGGACGGCGGCAACGACCTCTGCCGGCGCCTTCTCGAGCGAGCCGGCATCGTGTGGCGGATCGGGGTCGTACTCGATCCCGAGCTGCACGGCCTGCGCCGCGGTCTCGCCGAACATGCGGTCGACGAGGCGCAGCGCCATGTCGATCCCCGAGGAGACGCCGGCGGCGGTGACGATCTTGCCGCGCTCGACGACCCGCTCGGCAACCGGGTTCGCGCCGAGCTCGGCGAGCGTGTCACGGGCCGCCCAGTGGGTGGCCGCGTCGACGCCGTCGAGCAGCCCGGCGGCGGCGAGCATCAGGCTGCCGGTGCAGACCGAGGTGGTCCAGGTCGTCGTCTCGTGGACGGCCGCGAGCCACTCGGTGTAGGGGTTCGACGCCCTGCAGCCAACGCCGGTTGCCGAGCCCGCCCGGGACGACGACGATGTCCGGGGATCGGACCTCGGCGAAGGAGCGATCGGCGATGACGCCGAGCTGGCCGTTCTCGGTCCGGTGCGTACCGGCCTCGGGCGCGCAGAAGACCACCTCGGTTCCCGGCACGCTCTGCAACACGTCGTAGGGTCCGATCGCGTCGAGCGCCGTGAACCCCTCGTAGATCGGGATCGCTACCTGCATGGTGGTTCCTCCTGGGTCGGTGTTGTCGGCTTGCGGAAGTTCAGGCCGGCGCGGCCGCGCGCGAAGCGCTCGCGGTAGCCGCTCGGGCTCGTGCCGAGCCGGCGCTGGAAGGCCCGGCGCATGACCTCGGCGCTGGCGAAGCCGCAGCGCGTCGGCGACCAGCTCGAGCCCCTCGTCGCCGGCCTCGAGCCGCGCCCGGGCCGCCTCGACGCGGGCCTGCTCGACGTAGTCGGCGGGGCTGGCGCCGAGCTCGGCGCGGAAGCGCCGCGCGAGCTGACGCTCGGAGAGGTGGAGCCGGCCGGCCAGCGCGGCCGACCGAGAGGTCTTCGTCGAGGTGCTCGGCGATCCACCCCTGCAGGTCGCGCAGCGGATCCGAGGAGGCGGCCCGGTGGGCGAGCTGGACCGAGAACTGCGACTGGCCGCCGGGGCGCTGCGCGTAGACGACGAGCCAGCGAGCGATCTCGAGCGCGAGCGCCGGCGCCATGGTCCTCCTCGACGAGCGCCAGGGCGAGGTCGATTCCGGCCGTAACACCGGCCGAGGTGACGAACTCGCCGTCGCGGACGAAGATCGGGTCGGCGTCGACCTCGACCTCGGGGAAGGCCGCGGCGAGCGCATCGCAGTACGCCCAGTGGGTGACGGCGCGCCGGCCGTCGAGCAGTCCGGCGGCGGCGAGCACGAAGGACCCGGAGCAGACGCCGGCGGTGCGACGGGCGGCGCCCGAAAGCCGGCGGACCTCGGCGAGCAGCGGCCTCGTCGGCGACCGCGGCCCGCGTGCCGCTGCCGCCGGGAACGAGCAGCGTGTCGAGCTCAGTCGATCTCGTCCAGGCGAGCGTCGACGGCCGAGCGTCAGGCCGCTGGAGGTGCGGACCGGGTCGCCAGAGAGCGAGGCCGTCGTCAGCGAGTAGCACTGAGGGAGACGCGCCGCGGCGGTGTTGAAGACCTCCCAGGGCCCGGTCAGGTCGAGGCTCTGGATGTCCTCGTAGACGGCGAAGACGATGCGGCGAGGCTGGGCATGTGGCAATCATGGCCCGATCGAGCGATGTCGTGCAAGTCGCCTATCCCACGCTTTCAGACATCAGGAAAGGCTCTCGCCGCGCGACTGGTCACATTGCCTCTCAAGTTAGGAGGGAACGTGACCAGCCGACCCAGAAGGATCCTTCCGCCGGCCTCCCCTCGCTGCAATCGCCGGCCGGGCACCGGCGCGCCGCCCCTACCCCGCCGCCGCGGGGACGACCGCTCCGGTCGACTCCTCGTCTCGCGTCAATCGGTAGGCCAGGTAGACGGGGATGATCGAGATCAAGATGACGAGCACGGCGACGACGTTGACGATCGGCAGCTGGTTCGGGCGCGAGAAGTTGGTGTAGATCCAAAGCGGCAGGGTCTGCTCCCCCGCTCCCGCCGTGAACGTGGTGACGATGATCTCGTCGAAGGAGAGGCCGAAGGCGAGCAGTGCGCCGGCGACGAGCGCGCCGCGCATGTTCGGCAAGGTGACCATCCGGAACGTCTGCCAAGGCGTCGCGCCAAGGTCCGCCGACGCCTCCTCGAAGGACGTCGAGAGCCGGCGCAGCCGAGCGACGACGTTGTTGTAGATGACGACGATGCAGAAGGTGGCGTGACCGACGACGATCGTCCACAGGCTCAGGTCGACGCCGAGCAGCTGGGTGAAGGTCGTATTCAGAGCGACGCCGGTGAGGATGCCCGGCAGCGCGATCGGCAAGAGCAGTACGAACGAGACCGTTTCGCGGCCGAAGAAGCGATAACGCGAGACGGCAAGGGAGGCGAGCGTGCCGAGGATCAGCGCGAAGATCGTCGCCACGAACCCGACCTTGATCGAGTTGAAGAAGGCGTCGCGGGCGCCGCTGTTCTGGAAGGCGTCGCTGAACCAGTGCAGGGTGAAGCCGGGCGGCGGCCAGGTCAGCACCGAGTCGGCGTTGAAGGCGTAGACGACGATGATCGCCAGCGGGATGTACATGAACGCAAGCGTCACTCCGGAGGCGAGCCGGAGCAGGGCGAGCGATCGCGGCGAGAGCCTCATCTGCGGACCACCCGGGGCTCAGACATGCTCGAACGCTCCCAAGCGTCTTGCGATCAGCATGTAGACGACCATGATCAGGATCGGCACCGTCGCGAA
This sequence comes from uncultured Solirubrobacterales bacterium, assembly GCA_963774395.1. GTDB lineage: Bacteria > Actinomycetota > Thermoleophilia > Solirubrobacterales > 70-9 > CAXMST01. Next base: position 454,260 of record CAVZET010000006.1, read on the forward strand.
GGCCGCCGCCAGCGGCAGGTTGTTGGTGATCGACTGCGGAGATCACGTTGCCGATGAACTGGTTGCCGGAGCCGACCAGCTGCGTCGCGATGTAATCGCCGAGCGTCAGCGAGAAGGTGAAGATCGAACCGGCGACGATCGCCGGGAAGATGAGCGGCATGACGACCCGTCTGAAGGTGTGCCCCGGGCGCGCTCCGAGGTCCTCGGAGGCGCTCAGCAGCGAGTCGGGCATGCGCTCGAGCGCCGCGTAGATCGGGATGATCATGTAGGGCAGCCAGATGTAGCTCATGACCAGCCAGACGGCGCTGTTGCCGTACCCGATCCCGTGCAGCCCGAGCGGGTTCAGCGCCCAGTTCAGCGCGCCGTCCTCGCTGAGGATCGTCCGCCACGCGTAGACCTTGACCAGGTACGAGGACCACAGCGGCATCAGCACCGCGACGACGAGGAGGCCCCGCGCCCGGCCCCCGCGACCTTGGCCATGTAGAAGGCGAGGGGCAGCGCCAAAAGCGCGTCGGTGACCGTGACGAGCGCTGCGATCGCGACCGTCCGCAGCGCGATCGTGCGGTAGACGGGCTCCGTCAGGATCGTGTTGAAGTTGTCGAGCGTGAAGGTGTGCTCGACCTGACCGCTGAGCTCGCCCAGCGTCCAGAAGCTGGCGATCAGCAGGACCGCAAGCGAGCCCAGGTAGCCGATCACCAGCCAGCCGATCGGGCCGGCCAGCAGGCTGCTCACCTGCAGGCGCGGGCGCCCGTGGAAGAGGCCGGCGAGCCTCCGGCCCGCCGACCTCTTCGGCTGCTGCGCGAGCGCGTCAGCCGCCTCCACGGATCACCCTTGCCTTGCGTTGGCGTTCAGAGGGACCGCGTCACCCCTTCACGTCGGTCCACGCCTGCACCCAATCGTCATAGGTGGTGCAGTCGTTGTTGCCGTCGCCACAGTCGGAGACGGGCGTGGTCCAGTAGTAGAGGTTGTCCAGGTACTTCTTGCCGTCCGCGTCGTACTTCTGGCAGAAGTTCGGATCGGTCGTGAAGTCACACGCCTTCGAGTTGGCGGGCGCCTCACCGAACCACTCGGCGACCTGGGCCTGAACCTTCGGGTCGGTGATGTGGTTCATCCACATGTACATGCAGTTCGGGTGCTTGGCCTGCGAACTGATCATCCACGTGTCCGACCACCCGGTCGAGCCCTCTTCCTTCGGATAGACGGCGTTGACCGGCTTGTTGTCGGCCTTCAGCGTCAGGTACTGGTAGGGCCAGGTCGTGCCGACGGTCGTGTCGCCGTTGGCGAAGGCCTGGATCTCCTTCGTGTAGTCCGACCAGTACTCGCCGATGTTCTGACGCTGCTCCTTGAGCAGCTGGACCGCGGCGTCGAGCTGATCCTGGTTCAGCTCGTAGGGGTTCGTGATCCCCAGGTCGGGCTGATGCTTCATCAGATACAGCGCCGCGTCGGCGATGTAGATCGGGTTGTCGTAGGCGGTGACGTGGCCCTTCTGCTCCGCCGCCTTCTTCGGATCGAAGACGACATCCCACGAATTCGGCGTGGTCTTGTAGTCGTCCGTGTTGTACATCAGCAGGTTGGCCCCGCGACCATGCGGAATGCCGTACATCTGGCCGTCGACCGAGTTGTATGGCTGGTCCTTGAGGCCGGGGAAGATGTCCTTGTAGTTCGGCACCAGGTCGGTGTTGACCGGGGCGACGTCGCCGCCGTCGATCAGCCGGAGCGTCGCGTCGCCGGACGCCGAGACTCCGTCGTACTGGCCCGAGCGCATCAGCTGCACCATCTCGTCCGAGGTGTTGCCGACCTTGACGTTGACCTTGCAGCCCGTCTGCTTCTCGAAGTCGCTCACCCAGTTGACCTTCGGGTCAGTCGAGCCGTCCTCGACGTAGCCGGCCCAGGCAACGAGGTCGACCTCGCCTTCGCCCTTGCCGAGTTGCTGCGGCATGCTGTCCGCGCTGGTGCTGTCGCTGCTGCTGCTTCCGCAGCCGGCGGCAACGGCCGCCATCAGCAACGTCAGCCCGGCGACGATGAGCCAGGCCCATCGCACGGAGCCCTGTTCGCTTCTCATACGTTCTCCTCTCTCTGGGCAACGGGCACGGTGTGCTCGCGTCGCCAGCCAACTACAACGGATCGCCCCTTCTGCTCGTGGGCCTCCGCGGAGGTCTCCTCGAGGTTCTGACGGACGACCTGTATCTCTCCTCCATCTGCAAGCTCAACGGAATAACGCGTCAGCATTCCCGCGTAGGCCACGTCGAGGACCGTGCCCCGCTCGGTGACCAGCCCGTCCCCCGCCTCGCCCTCGGCGAGCAGCCTGATCTTCTCCGGCCTGACGGTGAAGCTCTCACCGTCCCGCTCGAGCACGTTCGACGTCCCGACGAAGCCGGCGACGAACGTGTTCTCCGGGTGCTCGTACACCTGCTCGGGGGCGCCGATCTGCTCGATCCGTCCCTCGTTGAAAACCGCGAGACGGTCCGACATGGTCAGCGCCTCGTCCTGGTCATGGGTCACGTAGACGAAGGTGATTCCGACCTCCCCCTGGATCTGCTTGAGCTCGATCTGCAGGCGCTCGCGTAGCTTCAGATCGAGCGCGCCGAGTGGCTCATCGAGGAGCAGCACGCGTGGGCGGTTCACGATCGCCCGGGCCAGCGCGACCCGCTGCGCCTGACCGCCGGAGAGCTCCGCGGGCTTGCGGGCGTCGTAGCCCGAGAGGCCGACCATCTCGAGCGCCGCGCCGCGCCGCCGCTCGCGCTCGGCCTTGTCGACCTTCGCGACCCGCATCCCGTACTCGACGTTGCCGGCGACGGTCATATGCGGGAAAAGCGCGTAGTCCTGGAAGACGGTGTTGACTTGCCGGTCGTAGGCGGGGAGCGTCGTCATGTCGCGGCCTGCCAGCTCGACCGTGCCCGAGTCGGGCAGCTCGAAGCCGGCGATCATCCTCAGCGTCGTCGTCTTGCCTGAGCCCGACGGCCCAAGCAGGGTGAAGAACTCGCCCGCGGCAATCTCGAGGTCGACCGAATCGACGGCGACGACGTCGCCAAAGGACTTCGAGACCGCGGTCAGGCGCACGTCGGGGTCAGTGGCAGCGACGGTCGCTGTCGCGCCGGCCGGTGCCTGATCTTCGGGCTCTGCTTGCAGTGCCTGCTCCCAATCGTCGCGAGACAAGCTCCCCTCGGCGCTCACGCTATCCGTTCCGGCCAACGGCGGCAGGCCGACCCCGGCCAATCTTGGTGGTGGCGTTTCGCCACTCTGGAGTACGGCCGTTCGGGACGGGCGCTCAGCGGGGAAGCTCGACGAGCTGGTCCGCCTCGCTGAAGAAGTGCCGATAGGCGAGCGCCGTGGAGACGAGCGCCGAGATCGTGACACTCCCGAGCAGGACCCAGAGCAGGATCAGCTGCAGCCGCACCGCGTCGGTCGGCTCCGCCCCCGCGAGCAGCATCCCGACCATCGTCCCGGGGAAGAAGATGAGGCCCGTCGTCTTCGTCGAGTCGACGAGCGTGATCGTTCCCGAGCGCAGCGCCCTGCGCACGCTCGGCAGGGCGGCATCGCGGGCGCTCGCCCCAAGTGCGAGCGTGGCCTCGATCCGCTCGCGGCCGTCGGCGAACTCGTCGCCAAGTCTGTTCAGCGCTACCGCGGAGGCCGTCATCGAGTTGCCGATCACCATGCCGCCGACGGGCACCATGTAGCGCGGCTGCGGATCGAAGATGCCGAGGCCGACCACGAGCCCGAGGGTCGCGAGCGCGGCGATCGAGAGCCCGATCAGGAGCGGTACGAAGGCCCTCGGGACGCGCTTCGCGCGCGAGCGCGCGGTAAGCGCCCCGAAGCAGACCATGACGGCGAGCAGCAGCGCGACCAGGGCGAGGCTGTCGACATCGAAGATCAGCTGGATCACGTAGCCGATCGCCGTCAGCTGCACAAAGCTGCGGACGACCGCGATCGCGATGTCGCCCTCGAGCTCGGTCCGGCGCCAGCGGGCAACGGCGATCGCGAGGAGGACGAGGGCCAGGGCCGCGACGAGCTGGCCGACGGTGATGTGGACGCTGCTCACTCCGTCCGGCCCCCATCCGCACGGTCGCCGTCCGCGGCCGGCGTCTCGCCGCCCCGAGGCTCGATCTGCAGGGTCGAGTCGCCGAGGCGCTCCGCCTGCGCCGGATCGTGGGTGACGACGACGAGCGAGAGGCCGCCCTCCTCGCGTAGCTCCGCGAGCGTCCGCTCGATCGCCTCGGTTGCGCCGGCATCGAGGGCCGATGTGGGTTCGTCCAGGAGCAAGACGCCCGGCTCGTTGACGAGCGCGCGGGCGAGCATCGCACGCTGGCGCTCGCCGACGGAGAGCTCGCCGCCCGGCCGGTCGGCGAAGGAGCCGTCGAGACCGGCGCGTTCGAGTAGCCGCGCGACCTCCCCATCCCCGAGCTCGCGTCCGGCGAGCCCCGCTGCGAAGCGCAGATTGTCGGCCACCGTCCCGTCGAGCAGCGCCGGCAGCTGCGGAACGAGCGCCACCTCGCGGCGCAGCTCATGCACCTCGCGGCCGGCGAGCGGCTCGCCTCGGTAGAGGATGCGTCCCGCCACCGGGTCGGCAAGCCGGTTGAGCAGTCGCAGGAGACTCGACTTGCCGACTCCCGACGGGCCGACCACCGCCGTCGCGCCTTCGGCGATATCGGCGTTCAGTCCCTCGATGACAATGGTGCCGCCGCGGGCGACCGAGATGCTCTCGAGCTCGAACAGCACGAGGCGATTATGTCCGGCCGCGGACGCGGCCACTAGCCTCGCGGCGTGCGCACGATCGAGCCGATGCTCGCGACCGACTCCAAGAGCCTTCCCGAGGGCGAGGAGTGGGCGTTCGAGATCAAGTGGGACGGCGTACGCGCTCTCGCCGACCTCACCGACGGATGCACGCGGTTGTTCAGCCGCCGGGGCGAGGCGATCACGGAGCGTTATCCGGAGCTCGAGCCGCTCGCGGCGGCGCTCGACGGTCGCGACGCGCTCCTCGACGGCGAGATCGTCGCCTTCGGGCCTGACGGCAAGCCGAGCTTCCAGCTGCTGCAGCGGCGCATGGGCGTCACCTCGCCGCTGACGATCGCCCGGCGGGCCCCCGAGACGCCGGTCACCTTCGTCGCCTTCGACCTGCTGTCGCTCGATGGCGACGATCTCACCGGGGAGCCCTATGAGCGCCGCCGTGAGCTGCTCGCCGACCTCGGGCTCGCGGGTGCGCGCTGGCAGACGCCGCGCCACCACCTCGCCGACGGACCGGCGCTGCTCGAGGCTGCGAAGCGGCAGCACCTCGAGGGGGTGGTGGCCAAGCGACTCGGCAGCCGCTACCGGCCCGGTACGCGCAGCCGCGACTGGGTCAAGGTGCGGATCAAGCTGCGCGGCGACTTCCTGATCGGCGGCTCCTACGGCGGCGACGGGGGTCGCAGCGGCCGGCTCGGCTCGCTGATCCTCGGCGTCTGGGACGCGACCCCCGAGCAGGCAACCGACCGGGGCGTGCCGCAGCGGCTCGTCTACGCGGGCGGCGTGGGCAGCGGCCTCAGCGAGCGGGCGATCGATCAGCTCGAGGAGTTGCTGGCGCCGCTGCAGCGTCCCGACAACCCGTTCGAGCTTGGCGTCGGCCCCAAGCGCGCAGGCCCGCGCTTCGTCGAGCCCCGCCTCGTGTGCGCCGTCGAGTTCAGCGAGTGGACGCGCGAGGCAACGCTGCGCCAGCCCGCCTTCAAGGGCCTGCGCGACGACGTCGACCCGGCGACCGTGGTTCGAGACTGACCGATTAGTTCCGCAGTGCCCGCCGGTCACAGAACCCAGATGGATACGCAAGATCACATTCCCGCGCTTTCGACTGCGGAGGAACGGGTACTAAGCTCGGGAAACTGACGTCGATGGCACGTGCAATCTGGACAGGATCAATCAGCTTCGGGCTCCTGAACGTGCCCGTGAAGCTCTATTCGGCGGTCTCGAGCCGCTCGATCAGCTTCCGTGAGCTTCGCGACGGCGATCACTCGCGCATCCGCCACAAGCGGGTCGCCGAGGAGGACGGCGAAGAGGTCCCCTACGAGAAGATCGTCAAGGGCTACGAGATCGCGCCCGAGCAGTACGTGATCCTCAGCCGCGATGAGCTCGAGGACCTGGCGCCGAAGAAGACGAAGGCGATCCAGATCGAGGACTTCGTCGACCTCGACGAGATCGATCCGATCTACTTCGACCGCCCGTACTACCTCGGCCCGCAGCCCGGCGCCGAGCGCGCCTACGCCCTGCTCGTCAAGGCGATGGCGCGAACAGCGCAAGGTCGCGGTCGCGCGCTTCGTCATGCGCAACAAGGAGAGCCTCGCTGCGATCCGCGCGACCGGGGACGTGCTGACGCTGGCGACGATGCGATTTGCCGACGAGGTCGTCCCACCGGAGCAGCTCGACGGGCTGCTCGGCGAGGAGGAGGACGTCGCGCCCAACAAGAAGGAGGTCGACATGGCGAAGGCCCTGATCGACTCCCTCGCCTCGGACTTCGAGCCGTCCGGCTACAAGGACGAGTACCGCGACGAGCTGCTCGATCTGATCGAGCGCAAGGCGCGCGGCGAGGATCTCGTCTCGGTCGACTCGGAGGCACCCAAGCCGACGAAGGCGCCGGACCTGATGGCGGCGCTCGAGGAGAGCCTGGCCGCGGTCAAGGGCGAGGAGCTCGGCGGCGGCGGCGAACAGGCCAAGCCAAAGGCCAAGAGCTCCGGCAAGGGCGCTTCCTCCTCGAAGAAGTCCTCGTCCGGATCCTCCGGCTCGAGCCGCTCGAAGTCCTCGAAGGGGAGCTCGAAGTCGCGGGCAAAGGCCGCGAAGTAGAGGTCGACGGCCGGCGCCTGTCGGTCACCAACCTCGACAAGGTCCTCTACCCCGAGGCCGGATTCACCAAGGGGGAGGTGATCGACTACTACGCGCGGATCGCGCCGGCGATCGTGCCTCACCTGAGCGACCGGGCGCTGACCGTTACGCGCTGGCCCGACGGCGTCGAGGGCAAGCACTTCTTCGAGAAGCGCAGCCCCAAGCACCGGCCGGAGTGGGTGCGGACCGAGTCGATCTGGGCCGGGCGCCGAGCCGGGGAGATCGAGTTCGCCGTCTGCGACGACCGCCCGACGCTGATCTGGCTGGCGCAACTCGCGGCGCTCGAGCTGCATCCCTCGCTGTCGCTCGTGGCCGATGTCGAGCGGCCGACCGTGCTTGCCTTCGACCTCGACCCCGGCCCTCCGGCGACGATCGTCGAATGCTGCGCGGTGGCGCTGACGATCCGCAAGCTCTTCGCCCGCTTCGACGTCGAGTGCTTCCCGAAGAGCTCGGGCTCGAAGGGAATGCAGGTCTACGTGCCGCTCAACACCGAGGTGAGCTACGAGGAGACGAAGCCCTTCGCCCGCGCCGTTGCGCAGGCGCTCGAGCGCTCGGAGCCCGACCTCGTCGTCTCGAAGATGAAGAAGGAGCTGCGCGGGGGCAAGGTCTTCGTCGACTGGAGCCAGAACGACGTCTCGAAGACGACGATTGCCGTCTACTCGCTGCGCGCCCGCCCGCGGCCGACGGTCTCGACGCCGCTGCGCTGGGACGAGGTCGAGCGGTGCCTCGCCGACGGCGATCCCGGACTGCTCGCCTTCGAGGCGGCCGCGGTGCTCGAGCGGGTCGACGAGCACGGCGACCTGTTCGCGCCGGTGCTCGAGCTCGAGCAGGGGCTGCCGGCCGAGATCGTGTAGGACCCCGGCGTGAGCAGACCACCGGCGACGATCGGGGCCGACGAGCGCGAGGGCGAGGAGCCGACCGAGCTGCGGCGCGCGATCGGCCCCGGCCTGCTGCTGATGTTCATCGTCGGCGACATGCTCGGCGGCGGCATCTACGCGCTCGTCGGGGAGGTCGGCGCCGAGGTCGGCGGCGCGATCTGGACCGCGTTCCTGGCGGCGTTCGTGCTCGCGGCGCTGACCGCGTTCGCCTACGCCGAGCTCGTCACCAAGTACCCGCGGGCGGCGGGCGCGGCGCTGTACACGAACCGGGCGTTCGGCCTGCAGTTCTTCACCTTCATGGTCGCCTTCGCGGTGATGGCCTCCGGGATCACCTCCGCTTCGACGCTGGCCCGCGGCTTCTCCGGCGGCTCGCTTGCGCACCTGCTCGGGACCGACATCCCGGTGATCCCGGTCTCGATCGCCTTCCTGGTGGCTGTCGCGGCGCTCAACATGCGCGGCGTCGCCGAATCGCTGAAGACGAACGTCGTCTTCACCTTGATCGAGATCTTCGGCTTGCTGCTGATCGTGCTCGTCGGGCATCGTCGCCTTCGGGGACGGCAGCGCCGACGTCTCTCGCAACTTCGACTTCAAGGACGGCGACAGCGTCTTTCTCGCGATTGTCGGCGGTACGACGCTCGCGTTCTACGCCCTGATCGGCTTCGAGGACTCCGTCAACCTCGCCGAGGAGACGCGGCGCCCCAGCACCACGTACCCGAAGGCGCTCTTCGGCGGGCTCGCGATCGTCGGCGTGCTCTACATGGGCGTCACCTTCATCGCCTCGGCCGTCGTCCCGACGAACGAGCTCGCCGGCTCCACGGCCCCGCTCCTGCAGGTCGTCGAGATCGGGCCCCTGGGCCTGCCGACGAAGCTGTTCGCAGCGATCACGCTGTTCGCGCTCGCCAACGGCGCCTTGATCAACATGATCATGGCCTCGCGGCTCGTCTATGGCATGTCGAACGAGGGCGTCGTCGCCCGCGCCTTCGGCCGGGTGCTGCCGGGGCGCAAGACGCCGTGGGTCGCGATCCTGTTCACGACCGGCGCTCGCCCTGGTCCTGGTCTCGACCGGCGACCTCTCGGCGCTCGCCGACACGACCGTGTTCCTGCTGCTCTGCGTGTTCACGATCGTCAACGTCGCGGTGCTCGTCCTCCGGCGGGACGAGGTCGAGCACAAGCACTTCCGTGCCCCGAGCGCCGTGCCGGTTCTCGGCGCGGCTCGTCTGCGTCTTCCTGATCACGCAGACCCAGGCTCAGGTGATCCTGCGCGGCGGCGTCATCCTGCTGGTCGGCGCCGCGCTGTACCTGGTCAGCGAGTTCGTTCGCCGCCGCGAGGGCGAAGGCAGCGGAGCTCGACGCCGCGAAGCTCGATGGCTGAGCGCTAAGAGGCTGTCTCAGACCCACGTGTGCCGGCGCTCTCCGGGCGTGGGCGTCTCGAGACGGCCTCTAAAGCTCCTGGCGGATGCGCGGGTTGCGCGTCGCGGCAACCTCGTCGAGGCGGCGGACCGGGGTCGTGTACGGGGCGCCGGCGAGGATCTCCGGATCGCGCTCGGCCTCCTCGAGGATCGACTCGACCGCATCGGCGAAGGCGTCGAGCGACTCCTTCGTCTCGGTCTCGGTCGGCTCGACCATGATCGCCTCGTCGACGAGCAGCGGGAAGTAGATCGTCGGCGGGTGCATGCCGTGATCGAGGATGCGCTTGGCGATGTCGAGGGTCTTCGCGCCGAGCTCCTTCTTCGCCGGCTTGCCCGAGAGGACGAACTCGTGCATCGGGGTCCGCTCGAAGGCGAGCGGCAGATGCTTGCCGGCGCGGCCGGAGCGCATCCGCGCGAGCAGGTAGTTGGCGTTCAGCACGGCCGTCTCGGAGGCCTCGGTGAGGCCGTCGCCGCCGAGGCTGAGCATGTACGCGTAGGAGCGCACGAAGACGCCGAAGTTGCCCTGGAAGCCGCGCAGGCGGCCGATCGTCTCGGGGTGGGCGTCGGCGCCCTGCAGCGCGAAGCCGGGGGCCGCTGCCGTTGTCGCTCTCGAGCCGCTCGATCCGCGGCACCGGCAGGAACGGCTCGATCCGCTCGGAGACGGCGATCGGGCCGGCGCCGGGGCCGCCGCCGCCGTGCGGCTGGCTGAACGACTTGTGCAGGTTGACGTGGACGATGTCGAAGCCCATGTCGCCGGGCCGAACCTTGCCCATGATCGCGTTCAGGTTGGCGCCGTCGTAGTAGAGGGTGCCGCCGGCCTCGCGCACGATCCGCGTGATCTCGGCGATGTTCGAGTCGAAGAGGCCGAGCGTGTTCGGGTTGGTCAGCATCAGGCAGGCGGTCCGCTCCCCCGCCTTCGCCCGCAGGTCGTCGAGGTCGACGCCACCGTCGGGCGCGGTCGCGACCTTGACCACGTCGTAGCCGGCCATCGTCACCGAGGCCGGGTTGGTGCCGTGCGCGGTGTCCGGGGTCAGCACCTCGTGGCGCTGCTCCTCCTCGCCGTTGGCGGCGTGGAAGGCGCGGGTCAGCAGGAGGCCCGCGAGCTCGCCGTGCGAGCCGGCCGAGGGCTGCAGCGAGACGTGTGGCAGTCCGCAGATCTCCGAGAGCGCCCGCTCCAGGTTCCACATCAGCTCGAGCGCGCCCTGGGCCCGCTCGGGCTGCTGCGCGGGATGCAGGCGGGCGTGGCCGGGCAAGCGCGGCGACGCGCTCGTTGATCCGCGGGTTGTGCTTCATCGTGCACGAGCCGAGCGGGTAGAAGCCCGAGTCGAGGTCGAAGTTGCGGCGCGAGACGCGGTTGTAGTGGCGCACGATCTCCGGCTCGGCGACCTCGGGCAGCTCGCGCGGGCTCGCAGCGCAGCAGCTTCGCCGGGATCAGCTCCGCGAGCGGCGTCTCGGCCTCGGGCACGCCGGCGTCGGCGAAGACGGCGGCGCGGCGTCCGGGGACCGAGCGCTCGTAGATCGTCGTCGCGTGGTCGCGCTGCATCGGCGTCTCGGTGCAGGCTCGCCGGAGGGCGGCGTCGGTGGCTCTGGGCAGTCCGCTCATCGAGCTCCGCCCCCTCGGCCGTCCGCCGAGCGCGGGACGTCGGCGCACGCCGCGACCGCGTCCTCGAGCGACGAGCGCGAGGCGGTCGATGTCCTCGGCGGTGCGCTGCTCGGTGATCGCGACGAGCAGGCCCTGGCCGAGCTCGGGGTAGTCGCTGTCGAGCGGGATGCCGGCGGCGATGCCGCGCTCGGCGCAGTAGTCGAGGACCGGCGCCGACGGGAGCCTCGAGCCGCAGCGCGAACTCGCGCAGGACGGGCGCGTCGTGGGCGAGCTCGACGCCGGCGACGGCGCCGAGCCGCTTGCGTGCGTAGGCGGTGCGGCGGGCGAGCAGCTCGCCGAGCTCGACGAGGCCCCGCTTGCCGAGCCAGCTCAGGTAGATCATGCCGCCGAGCGCGTTCAGCGCCTGCGCGGTGCAGATGTTGTGCGTCGCCTTCTCGCGGCGGATGTGCTGCTCGCGGGTCTGCAGCGCGAGCACGAAGCCGCGGCGGCCGTCGACGTCGGTCGTCTCGCCCGAGATCCGGCCGGGCATGCGGCGCATGTGCTCCTCCGTCGCGCAGAAGAAGCCGAATGAGGGACCGCCGTAGTCGAGGCGACCGCCCAGCGGCTGGCCCTCGCCGACGGCGACGTCGGCGCCGCACTCGCCGGGCGGACGGAGCACGCCGAGGCTGACCGCATCGCAGGCGACGATCAGCAGCGCGCCGGCCGCATGCGCCGCCTCGGCCAGCGCCTCGAGGTCCTCGACCGAGCCGAGGTAGTTCGGGTTCTGGACGAAGAGGGCGGCGGTCTCGTCATCGAGCAGCTCGGCGACCGCGGCGGGATCGGTCAGGCCGGCCTCGAGGCCGGCCTCGACGACCTCGGTCCCGTAGCCACGCGAGTAGGTGACGAGGGTCTCGCGCGAGTGTGGGTGCAGGCCGCGGGAGACGACGAAGCGGCGGCGCTTGCCCTTCGCGGCGCCGAGGGCGAGATAACCGGCAGCGGCGACCGACGAGGGCCCCTCGTACAGGCCCGCCGAGGAGACCGGCAGCGCCGTCAGCTCGCACATCGCGGTCTGGAACTCGAACATCGTCTGCAGGCCACCCTGCGAGATCTCAGGCTGGTACGGCGTGTACGGGGTGAGGAACTCCGAGCGGGACGTGATCGCGTCGACGATGGCCGGTGCGTAGTGGTCGTACATGCCTCCGCCGAGGAAGCACAGCTCCGATTCGGCGTCCGCGTTGCGGGCGGCGAGCGCCGCCAGGCGGGAGTAGACCTCGTTCTCCGGCAGCCCGTCTTCCATCTCCAGCGGACGGCCGAGACGCATGTCCGGCGGAACGTCGGCGAAGAGCTCCTCGACGGAGGCGGCGCCGACGGCCTCGAGCATCTCCCTGCGGTCCGCGTCGGTTGCTGACGTGTAGCGACTCATCGAAGGTCGCCTAGGTTAGAGATGCGGGTGGCGGGCGCCGGCGGGCACCGCTACTCGTCAGCGAGCATCGCCTTGTAGGCGGCGACGTCCATCAGCTCATCGACCTCGGCGGGCTCGGTGAGCTTGACCTTGACCATCCAGCCCTCGCCGTAGGGATCCTCGTTGATCGCCTCCGGGCTCTCGGCAGCGGCCTCGTTGACGGCCGTGATCTCGCCGCTGAGTGGCGCGAAGACGTCGGAGACGGCCTTCACCGACTCGACCTCGGCGTAGGCCTCGTTCTTCTTGACCTCGGTGCCGACCTCCGGCGGCTCGAAGAAGACGACTTCACCGAGCGCGTCCTGGGCGAACCAGGTGACGCCGAAGGTCGCCTCCTCGCCCTCGATCCGAGCCCAGTCGTGCTCGGGGTGGTAACGCAGGTCCTCGGGATAGCTCTCCTCGGCGGCCAAAGTAAGTCTCCAGTCTCCCCGTGGGGATCGGTCAGCTCTTCTTCTTCTCGTAAAGCGGCATCGGCCGGATCTCGGCGGCGCGCCGGCGCCCGCGGATGTCGACCTCGAGCTCCGTACCGGGCTCGGCCAGATCGGCGCGAACGTATCCCATTCCGGCGCCGAGCTGAAGCGAAGGGGCCCAGGTGCCGCTGGTCAGCGCACCGACCGGCTCGCCGTCGTACAGCAGCACGTTGCCGCCACGCGGGATGCCGCGCTCGGTGAGCACGAGCGCGACGAGCCTCTCCGGCGTCCCCTCGGCCCGGGCGCTTGCAATCGCCTCGGAACCGACGAAGCCCGTCTCCTCCTTGCAGCACCAGCCGAGCCCCGCCTCGATCGGGTTGCGCTCCGGGCTGATCTCGTTGCCGTGCAGGTGGAAGCAGACCTCGAGCCGCAGGGTGTCGCGAGCGCCCAGGCCGGCCGGGACGGCGCCCGCCTCGAGCAGCGCCCGCCACAGGCCGGCCGCCTGATCCGGCGGAGCCAGCAGCTCGACCCCGGACTCGCCCGTGTAGCCGGTGCCGCAGACGAGGCACGGCACGCCGGCGACCTCGACCGAGGCCGTGTGCATCCGTGCCGGCAGCTCGCCCGCGGCGAGGCCGGCGACGATGCCGCGCGCCTCCGGGCCCTGGACGGCGAGCATCGCGTACTCAGCGGCCGCGTCGGTGATCGTCACGTCGAAGCCCTCGGCGAGCTCGCGGAAGCGGGCCAGATCAGCCTCGTGGTTGGCGGCGTTGGTGACGGTCAGGTAGCTGCCGTCGTCGAGCAGGTAGGTGAAGAGGTCGTCCAGGATGCCCCCGTCGGCTGCGCACAGGCACGAGTACTGGGCGCCCCCGGCGGCGAGCTTGGCAACGTCGTTGGAAAGCAACCGCTGCAGGAAGGCGAGCGCGTCAGGCCCCTCGGTGCGGATCTCGCCCATGTGCGAGACGTCGAAGACGCCACAGGACGAGCGCACCGCAAGATGCTCCTCCTTGACCCCCTCGTACTGAACGGGCATCTCCCAGCCCGCGAACGGCACCAGCCGCGCCCCAGCCGCCACGTGCTCGTCGTAGAGGGGCGTGCGGCGAAGATCGGTCCCTGCGTCACTCACGCCGCCGAGGATATGGAAGGCGCCGGAGGTCTGGGCCTGGCGCTCAGAGCCCACCGGTGACGTTGGACCACCCGGCGGAACCAAGGTGACCTCCCGCCGGCGAGAGCAGCGAGGGAGCGGTGAACGACAGCCCACCGGAGACGACTGGTCACGAAACCTCTCAACTTGAGAGGTTTCGTGACCACCGGCAGGCGAGAGCACCGAGGAAGAGCTCAACGCAGCCCACGACGGACGGCTGGTCACGTTCCATCCTTATCAAGGACGTTTCGTGACCACTCACTCCAGCCAAAGCCCCTCGCAGGCCACCCCCCTCACTGCCAAAGGGTGTCAACCGCCCACCCCTCGTCCCAGCTCACCCCAGCCCAGCCCCTCCCGCCGGCAATCGGCCACGTGAGGCTCTCTCCCGCGGGTGGCCCACAGATCGCAGGCCCCCGAGAAATGCCGGTGGCGCAGCGGGGCCTGCGCAGCTCCCGGACAGGACCCGCGGGCCGGGGACCCTCGCCGGCGACGCGCCGGCGACGCGACTACCTGTCGCGCAGGAAGGGCGGGATGTCGATGTCGTCGTCGGAGACCTCGAGGCTGCGCATCTCGCGGTCGGACCGCTTGATCCCCGCACGCTCGCGACTGCGGCGGCGGACCTCGGCGGGCCTGCGGGCCAGGAGCTCGAAGCCCTCGAAGCCGGTGGCGATGACGGTCACCCGGAGCTCGTCGCCCATCGTGTTGTCGACGACCGAGCCGAAGATGATGTTGGCGCCCTTGTCCGCGGTCTCGACGACCACGTCGGCCGCCTCGTTGACCTCGAACAGGCCCATGTCCTCGCCGCCGGTGATGTTGAGCAGCATGCCCGTCGCACCGTCGATCGCGGACTCGAGCAGCGGCGAGGAGATCGCCTCCTTGGCGGCGTCCGCCGCGCGGCTCTCGCCCGAGGACGAACCGACGCCCATCAGCGCCGAGCCGGCGTCGGCCATGATCGCCCGCACGTCGGCGAAGTCGAGGTTGATCAGGCCGGGAACGGTGATCAGGTCGGTGATGCCCTGGACGCCCTGCCGGAGGATGTCGTCGGCCTTGCGGAAGGCCTCCGAGATCGGCTCGCGGCGCTCGACGATGTTGAGCAGCTTCTCGTTCGGGACGATGATCAGCGTGTCGACCTCGTTGCGAAGGCGCTCGATCCCGTCGAGGGCCTGCTGCATGCGGCGCGAGCCCTCGAACTCGAAGGGCTTGGTGACGACGCCGACGGTCAGCGCGCCGATCTCCTGCTTGGCGATCTCAGCGATGACGGGCGCGGCGCCGGTGCCGGTGCCGCCGCCCTCGCCGGCGGTGACGAAGACCATGTCGGCGCCCTTGAGCGCCTCCTTGATGTCGTCGCGACTCTCCGAGGCGGCGCCGGCGCCGACCTCCGGGTTGCCGCCTGCACCGAGGCCGCGAGTCAGCTCCTGGCCGATCGCCAGCTTGACGTCGGCCTCGGAAGCGCGAAGAGCCTGAGCATCGGTGTTCACGGCAAGGAACTCGACGCCCTTGAGGCCGGCATCGACCATCCGCGAGACAGCGTTGGTGCCGCCGCCCCCTGCGCCGACGACCTTGATCACCGCGAGATAACTGGAAGCCTCCATGTGAGCTTCACTTGCCTTTCTGGGTTCCGTCCGATGCTGAACGCATAGTTGAGGGTTTGCGATTCCTCCCCCGCAAACAGCGTGAAAACTAGGGCAGACCCTAGAGGTTGTCAACGCAAGCGGAGGGTGCTTGCAAGATCGCTGTCTCAAGCACTACCTGAGGGTTTCTCAACTCTCAACCTTAGCTTGAGACTCTACGGCATCCCCCAAATGCAAGCGCAGACTGCGTTCACGGGACCGTCGTGGCGGTTGGATCGACCGGCGTCGTCGTGGCGGGCACCGTCGTCGTCGGGGTTGTCGCCGGCACCGTGCTCGTCGCCGGTGGCACCGTCGTCGTCGGGTCGATCGTGCCCGCAGCCGTGCTGTCCGTCGACGTCGGCACACCGCCGGCTACGGGGCGGTTCGGAACGCTCAGGTCGAGGTACGAGGCTCCCTTGAACTTCGGATCGGCCAACACCGCGGCGAGCGCCTTCCACTTCAGGGCCGCTCCCGAGGCATCGCCGAAGCGCAGCTCGATGCCCGGGCCGAAGTCGACGGTGACGCCATAGTCCTTGTCGGCCGCCGCGCCGTTGATCTCGCCGGCGAGCTGTTTCGGCGCGGCGCCAAGGACCTTGGCGACGGTCAGCGCGTCACCGCCGACGCTCGACCCGGCCGCGCCGTCGCCGGCGCCGTCTGCATCGATCGCCGGAATCCCGTCGGGAGCGTGGCCGCTGTGGTCGAGCACGACGCCGTCGGCCGCAACGATGGCCCCGCTCGACTTGACGTATCCGACGGGCTCGCGGACGTCGACGTCGATGAGCAGCGTGTGCGGGAAGTCGGTGGCGATCGCGATGTGCGAGACCTGCGGGTTGTCGGCGACCGCGGCGCGGAGCTGGTCTCCGTTGAGGTGCAGCGTGCTCTGGCCATCGGCCGCGGCGCGCAGGGCGGAGTCGACCTCCGGCGCCTGGTCGGCTCCCGTGATCTTCACCGTGCGAACCTCGACGAACGAGGAGGTGCGGAACCAGAACATGTAGGCGGCGGCAAGCGCGACGAGGACCAACGCGAGCACGATCAGCCGGCGCCGGACGGTGCGCCACGGCGGCAGACTGAAGCCGGCCCCCCGGCTGCGGAGCCCGGGCAGACGGGGGCGCGAGATGCGCGGCAAGCGGGGCCGGGGAAGCGCGCCCATCAGCGGAGCTCCCAGTCGGGTGGCCACTCGACCTCGCCGAGCAGTTGAACCTCGGGCTCGAGTACGACGCCGAAGCGCTCGTGGACACGGCGGCGGCCGGCTGCCATCAGCGCGAGGATGTCGGCCGTCGTCGCGCTCCCGGCGTTCTCGACGAAGTTTGCGTGCTTGGGTGAGAAGCGGGCACCGCCGACCTGCAGGCCACGGCAATCGGCGGCGTCGAGCAGCTGTCCGGCGGAGCGACCCTCAGCGCGGGGGTCGTCCGGATTCTTGAAGGTCGAGCCGAACGTCTTGATCCCAGAAGGCTGCGCCTCCCGGCGGCGACCGCGCATCGAAGCGAGCGTGGCCTTGATCTCCTCCGGATCGCCCGGCGTGAGTGCGAAGGAGGCTCGCGTCACGATCTCGCCGTCGCGCAGGTCGGAGTTGCGGTAGCGAAAACCAAGCGTCGCGGGATCGCGGCGGTCGCTGCCGTCCGCGGTGCAGACCTCGACCCACTCCAGGGTCTTGGCGAGCTCGCCGCCATAGGCGTTTGCGTTCATCCGTACGGCGCCGCCAACCGAACCGGGGATGTTGACGCCGAACTCGAGCCCCGACAGGCCCCAGCGGGCGGACTTGGCGGCCGCCGAGGGAAGCCGGGCGCCACCGCCGCAGAGCACGCGGTCGCCATCTCGTTCGATCGTCGCTAGATCACCTTCGAGCTTCACTGCCAAACCTCGGAAACCGGCATCCGATACCAACAAGTTCGACCCCGAGCCCACCACTCCTACCTTCACGCCCCGATCGCGGGCAAAGCCGAGCAGCTCGATCAGCGGTGCGATCTCGCCGATCCGGGCGAAGTAGTCGGCTCGGCCGCCGGCGCGGACCGTGGTCAGGCGCTCCATCGCGTAGTCGCGCTCGACCCCGGCCGGAAGTTCGGCGCTCACGAGCCCGCTCCCCCGGTCAGCGCATCGCCGACCTTGAAGACATCGCCGGCGCCGACGGTGACGAGCAGATCGCCCTCCTGCGGCCGAACTTGCTCGCGGATCACCTCGGCCGCCCCGTCGAGCTCGTCGATCCACAGCACGGGGCGCCCGGAGGCTGCCGAGGCGGCGGCGCGGACGACGTCAAGGCCGCTGACGCCGGCGAGGGGCCCGACCGGCTGCTCACGAGCCGCGTAGACGTCAAGGACGCCGATCACGTCCGCGGTGGCCAGCGCTCGGCCGAAGCGAGGCGCCAGCGCCTTCGTCCGCGAGTACAGGTGCGGCTGGAAGATCGCGATCAGGCGCCGGTGAGGCAGCTCGCGGAGGGCCGCGAGGCTCGCCGCGACCTCGGTCGGGTGGTGCGCGTAGTCGTCGTAGATACGCGCGCCGTCGCAGGTTCCCTTGAGTTGGAGCCTCCGCGCCATCCCAGGGAAGCTCGCGAGCGCAGCCGCAAGCTCGCCGAGCGGCGGCAGCGAGGTCCCAGCGCCTGCTGCGTGCAAGGCGGCCAGCGCCGCCGTCGCGTTGGCGACGTTGTGAGCTCCGGGCACCGAGAGCTCGACTGCGAGCTCGCCTTCGGGCGTCCGCAGGGTGAAGGCGCTGCCGCCCTCGCGCGGGCGCGCAGGGCCAGCCCGGAAGGCGGCAGCGGCGGCCATGGAGTCCTGCGGCCGTTCCTCGCGCTCGACCGCGAAACCGACGCCGCCTCCGAGCCGGGCGAGCGTCTCCCCTGCCGGTGCGACCGTGACGCGCCCGCGCGCGCAGAAGTCCCCGAAGGCCTTCCACAGTTCGGCCTCGCCCGCCCAGTGCGAGTGGTGATCGAGCTCGACGTTGTTGACGAGCGCCACGTCCGGGTCCAGCTTCAGGAAGCTCCCGTCGCTCTCATCGGCCTCGGCGACCACGACTCCGCCCTCGCCCCAGCCGGCGTTTGCCGGACCTCCACCGGGCCCCGAACCGGGCAGCTCGCCGCCGAGAACGAAGGCCGGATCGGCGCCCGCCTCGCGCAGCATGTGGGCGATCATCCCCGAAGTAGTGGTCTTGCCGTGCGCACCGGCAACGGCGATCAGCCGACCGGCCGCGGCGGTCAGCTCAGCGAGCAGCTCGCCCCGGTGGATCACGCGCTGGCCGCGCTCGCGTGCGCGAAGGAGCTCGGGGTTGTCCTCGCCGATCGCGGTCGAAACGACGATGTCGGCGTCGGCTGGGACCAGCTCGGCATCGTGGCCGACGCGTGGCTCGAGCCCGGCGGCGCGCAGCCGCGCCATGTAGGTCGAGTCGGAGCGATCGCTTCCGGTGACCGTCGGCCCCGAGCCGGTCGGCGAGCAGCGCCAGACCGCTCATCCCGGCGCCGCCGATCGCGATGAAGTGCAGGCGGCGGCCGACGAAGTCGCCGGGCCCACCCTCCTGGGTTGCGTCGTGCGCGGTCATGCGAAGCTCAGGATCTCAGTCGCGATCCGCTCCGCGGCATCGGGCTTGGCGATCTTGCGCGACGCCTCCCCCATGGCGGCGAGCCGCTCCCGGTCGGCGAGCAGCGGCGCGACGCGCTCGTGCGAGCAGGTCAGCGGTCAGATCGGCGTCCTCGACGACGATCGCGGCTCCCGCGTCCGCCATCCAGTTCGCGTTCGTGTGCTGATGGGCGCCGGTCGCATGCGGGTACGGCACGAGCACAGCACCGCGGCCGGCGGCGGTGAGCTCGAAGACCGAGCCGCCGGAGCGTGCCAGGGCGAGATCGCAGGCAGCGAGCGCGTCGCCGAGGTCGGGCAGGTACTCGAGCAACGTGTAGCCGGGGCGCGTCGCCGACGCTCGTTCGGATCTCCTCGTAGTCGCGGGTGCCGCTGACATGCAGGACGTGGAACGGCGCGCTCGCCGGCGTCCGGCCCCGCGAAGGCCTCGGCCGCAGCCTGGTTGATCGTTCGCGCGCCAAGGCTGCCGCCGAAGATCAGCAAGCAGGGGATCTCGGCCTCGATCACGAAGCGGCGGCGGGCCGCGGCCCGGTCCGCCTCGAGGATCGCCCGCGGCACCGGCCGGCCGGTGTGCAGGTAGAGGGCACCGTCGCGGCCGGGGATCCGAAAGGCGAGGCAGACGCGCTTTGCGCGCCGCGCCAACAGCCGGTTTGTGATCCCGAGGTGGCTGTCAGCCTCGGTCAGGACCAGGGGAAGCCGCATTCCGGCTGCCGCCATGCCCGCCGGCCAGGCGACGTAGCCGCCGCCGCCCATGACGGCATCGGCGTCGCGCTCACGCAGCAGGCGCCGCGCCGCGCGTACGGCGATCCCCGCCCGGCCCGCGGCGGCGGCGGCCTTGAGCGGGTTGCGGCGGTCGAGCCCGCGCACCGCAAGGAAGTCGATCTCATAGCCCGCCTTCGGGACCAGCTCGGCCTCGGCCCGCTCGCGCGTGCCGATGAAGCTGACCGAAGCGCCGCGCTCAGCGAGCGCGTCGGCGACGGCTAGTGCCGGCACCACGTGACCGGCTGTCCCGCCGGCCGCGATCACCACGTGTGGCACTGCTTCCTCCGCTGCTGGAAGTGCGACGCGTTCTCGAGGCCGCCCGCGTGCTGCGGGACGTCGAGCTCCGGGATGTCCGCGTCTTGGTCCGTGGCTTCGGCTTCGGTCGCGAGCGCTCGCCGTCGATCACCCAGAGGCCGCCGAGCGCCGGCCGCGCCCGCGTGCCCGCGTCCGTCGAGCGGCGCTCGCCGCCGTGCCGCCGTTGGCCACGTTGAGAAGTAACCCGACGGCTGCGAGGGTCACGATCAGGCTGCTGTTTCCATAGGAGACGAATGGCAGGGTCACCCCGGTCAGCGGCGCCATCCCCATCGCTGCGTAGAGGTTGATGGTCGCCTGGATCAGGATCATTGCGGTCAGCGACGCGGCGAGGAGCCTGCCGTATCGGTCCTTGGCGCGCTGGGCGGTGCGGAAGCCGCCGTAGCCGAAGAGCATGTAGAGGCCGACGAGCACGGTGATCCCGGCGAAGCCGATCTCCTCGCCGATCACGGCGGAGATCATGTCCGTGTGCGCCTCCGGCAGGTAGAAGGCCTTCTCGACGCTCTGCCCGAGCCCGACGCCGAAGATGCCACCGGAGCCCATCGCGATCGAGGCCTGGCCGGTCTGAAAGCCGGCGCCGGATGGGTCCGAGCCCGGGTGCAGGAAGGTCGTCAGGCGCGCCATCCGGTAGGGCTCGATCAGCACGGCAATCAGCGCGACGAAGCCGACGACGCCGGCGATGATCGCCAGGTGGCGGATGCGGGCACCGCCGGCGATCAGCAGGGCGCTGATGCCGAGCGCCGTGACCATCGTCGTGCCGAAGTCCGGCTGTAGGAGGATCAGCCCGAAGGCCATGGCGACGACGACCAGATAGGGCCGCATCGAGCGCAGGTCGTCGGTGAGCTGTGGCCGGGCAGCGATCAGGTGAGCGCCGTACAGCAGCAGCGCCACCTTCATGATCTCCGAAGGCTGCACCTGAAGCGGTCCGAAGACGATCCAGCTCTTGGCGCCGTTGACCGACGTGCCGATGCCGAGCACGACGACGAGCAGGCCGAAGCAGACGGCGAGCAGCATCGGCGTCAGGCTGCGGATCGTCGCGAGGCGCACCCGCGCGAGCACGTGCAGGGCGAGCAGGCCGAAGGCGCCGAACATGAGCGTGCGCTTCAGGTAGAAGGCGCCGTCGCCGTTCGAGCCGAGCAGCGAGGAGGTCGAGCTCGCGCTGAAGACCATGACGGCGCCGAACGCGACCAGGCACATGGTCGCCGTGATCACGAGCTGGTACTCGATCGGCTGCGAGCTGCGCCGCTTCGCCTTCTTCGCCGCTCCCTTGCGCCGCGAGCCGAAGCCGCTGCGCAGCCCCGCGATCGCGCCGCTCACAGCCGCTCCCGCACGAGGCTAGCGGAAGCGCTCGCCGCGCTCCTCGTAGTCGCGGAAAGCGTCGAAGCTGGCGCAGGCCGGGGCGAGCAGGACGACGTCGCCGGGCTCGGCGCCGCGTGCGGCGGCCTCGGCGACGGCGATCTCGAGCGTGCCGGAGCGGCGCATCGGCACGCCGGCGGGCGCCAGCGACTCCTCGAGCGCGTCGGCGGCCTCGCCGATCAGATAGACGGCGGCGCAGCGCTCGGCGACCGCGGGTCGCAGGTCGTCGAAACCGCCACCCTTGAGGCTGCCGCCGAGGATCGCGTGCACGGGGCGCCCGCCGAAGGAGCGGAGGGCCGCCTCCGCCGCGGCGACGTTGGTCGCCTTCGAGTCGTTGACGAAGAGCACGTCGTCGTGTTCGCCGACCCGCTCGAGCCGGTGTGCGACACCGGCGAAGTTGCGCAGACCGCGGCCGATCGCCTCACGGGGGACGCCGCCGCAGAGCGCCGCCGCGGCGACCGCCATCGCGTTGCGGACGTTGTGCTCGCCGGCGAGGGCGAGCTCTTCGACCGGGACGAGCGCCGCGCCGTCGACCTCGATCGTGCCGTTGCGCAGCCGCACGAGGCAGCCCCCCTCAGCGCAGGCGGAGACACCGTAGGCGATGGTCGCGCCGTGCCCGGGGCGCTCGGAGGCGGCGAACGGCGCGAGGTCGGCGTCGAAGATTGCGAAGTCGGTCTGCGCCTGACCCGCGAAGATCCGCAGCTTCGCGTCGCGGTAAGCCTCGAAGCTGCCGTGGCGGTCGAGGTGATCGGGCGTGACGTTGAGCAGCACCGCGACCTCGGGCGCAAAGGCGGCGCTGTCCTCGAGCTGGAAGGACGAGCACTCGCACACGACCGTTGCGTACTCGTCGACCTGCGCCGGCAGATCCGAGAGCGGCCGGCCGACGTTGCCGGCGACGACGACGGGCATGCCCGCCTCACGCCACACGTGTCCAAGCCATTCGACGACGGTCGTCTTGCCGTTCGTGCCGGTGACGGCGACGAATGGGTTCGGGAGCGAGCGCCAGGCGAGCTCGAGCTCACCGATCACGGGCACGCCGCGCTCGCGCGCGATCTCGATGACCGGCGCACTCGGCGGCACCCCTGGGCTCTTGATCACGAGACCGATCCCTTCGAGGTGCTGCGTGCCGTCGTCATCCAGGTGAATTTCGACGCCCGCGTCCCGCAATCCTGCATCCACGGAAGGAGATCCCGAATCGACGGCGACGACGCGCGCGCCCGAGTCCGCGAGCAGCCGCGCAGCGGCCTGGCCCGAGCGGGCCATGCCGACGATCAGATACGGCCCCTCGGGAATCGGCGGCCTGGTTTCCATAACGCGGATGTTCGCCGTATGGAGGCGCGACCCTGCGCGGCCGGCCGCTGCTCTCCCGGTACGCCCAGGGGCGACCGCACGAGGGCTTGGGCAACAACTCCCGACAGCGCTCCCCTCGGGCGGGGCGGTCCCAGACAGCGCCCGGCGAAGGGTCGCCGCGCGGAGCCGCGCCGCCCGCGAAGGGTGTGGCGGCGCGAGGGCAGTGAGGGAGGTCAGCCGGCGGCAGTCGCTGGCCCGGAGGCGACGGCAGACGCTAGATCTGGACCAATAGGAGCAGACACGTCCAAGGCGCCCAGATGTGTCTGCCGAGGCTGGTCCCTACGACCAGCAACTGCAGAGACGTCGGCTCGCTGCAGACGTGGCTGCTGGCATCGCGGCCGCAGGCTGCATGGGGCGCAAGGACGTCCACCTGGAGCAGACGTGGCTGCGCATATGGACGCTTCGCCCGCTCCCGCCGATGCCCAAAGGCGATAAACCGCTGACCGGAGCCGGTCCAGCGCCGTAGTCACCCGCCCCCGCGCAACGAGCGTCAGCCGTCAACCCCCCACGGCGAGGCTGGGAGCGTCGAGGGCGGTCGTTAGGGGAGCGATAGTCCGCACGGACGTGAGCGACCCCAACGGCCGCCATCGGCGCTCCCAGTCCGCCGCCGACTAAACCCCGATGGAGTTCTGGAAGAGCGTGTAGCCGATGCCGGCGCAGACGGCGGCGATGATCCAGAAGCGGAGCATGATCTTCGTCTCCGACCAGGCCATCATCTCGAAGTGGTGGTGGATCGGGGCCATCAGGAAGACGCGGCGGCGGAAGGCCTTGAACGTGAAGACCTGGATCGCGACCGAGAGCGCCTCCATGACGAAGATGCCGCCGAGGATGATCAGCAGGACCTCGGTCTGGGTCATGATCGCGAGGGCGCCGATCGCGCCGCCGAGCCCCAGCGATCCCGTGTCCCCCATGAAGATCGTCGCCGGGTGTGCGTTGAACCAGAGGAAGCCGACGCAGGCGCCGACGAGGCAGGCGGAGAGCAGCGCCAGCCCCTGCTGGCCCGTCGTCACCGTGATCGCCATGTAGGCGAGAAACACGATCGCGCAGCATCCCGCGGCGAGCCCGTCGAGCCCGTCCGTGAGGTTGACTCCGTTACTTGCGCCCGCGAGGACGAAGAAGGTGAGGACCACGTAGGCCGCCGGCCCGAGGTACAGGTGCGCGCCCCAGACGCGCAGCTGCAGGTTCGGGTCGAGGCCGACGGACTTGAACGCGAACCACCAGAGCACCACGGCGAGGGCAATCTGGCCGAGCAGCTTCCAGCGCGCGGAGAGGCCGAGTGACCGTCGCTTGACGATCTTGACCCAGTCGTCGGCGAACCCGAGCCCGGCGCTGCCAAGGGCGACGAGGAAGACGGCGAGGCTCTCGGTGTCTCGATCGCTGAGCACCAGGTAGGGGATCGAGATCGCCGCGAAGATGATCAGCCCGCCCATCGTCGGGGTGCCGGCCTTTTCGTGGTGGCCCTGCGGGCCCTCCTCGCGAATTTGCTGGCCGAACTCGCGGTTGCGGAGGATCTCGATGAACTTCGGGCCGAGGAAGATCGTGATCAGCATCGCCGCCATGCCCCCGATCAGGATCTGACCGCGGTCGATCACCGTCGAGGCGACGTCGCCGCCGATCGCCGCCAGCAGCAGGCCCGTCACGCGCTCGCCTCCGGCCGCTGCTCGCCGAGCTCGACGCGGAGCGTGTCGGCAACGAGCTCGAGACCGACCGAGCGCGAGCCCTTGATCAGCGCCACGTCGCCCTCGCCGAGAAGCTCGGCGGCGAGCTTCGCGGCCTCGCCCGGCGTCGCCACCCACTCGTCCGGCGAGTAGTCCGTCGCCAGGTCCCCGACGCCGATCAGCGGCGCGATCCCGAGCCCACGGGCGAGCTCCGCGATCTGCTCGTGGTAGCCGGGCCCACCCTCGCCGAGCTCGGCCATGCCGCCGAGGACCGCGACGTGGCGGCCGCCTCCGGGGGTGGGTTCAGAAGCTAGGTGCTCGAGGGCGGAGCGCATCGAGATCGGGTTCGCGTTGTAACAGTCGTTGAGCAGCAGGATCCCCCCGCGCAGCTGGATCCGTTCGCCGCGAAGGCGCGAGAACTGTATCCGCGACGCGTTCGCGGCCATCGCCCCGGGATCGAGGTCGAGGGCGACCCCGATCGCGATCGCGCAGAGCGCGTTGCGCAGGTTGTGCTCCTCGGTGAAGCCGAACTCGAAGTCGGCCTCGCCATGCGGCGTGCCGATCCGCGCCTTCATGCCGCAGGCCGCTGCGCGCCGCGACTCAGCGCGAAGACGTCGCCGCCGGGGCCGAAGGTGAAGGTGACGAGCGCATCGTGCAGATGCGGGCTCGAGCGCCTCTGCGTCGGCGGGCACGACGGCCCGGCCTTCACCCGAGCCGAGCGCCAGGCCGGCGAGGATCTCCGCCTTCGCCTCGGCGATCGCCTCGAGCGTGCCGAGCAGCTCGAGGTGGACCGGGCCGACGTTGGTGATCGCCGCAACGTTCGGCTCGGCGATCTCGCAGAGCTGGCGGATCTGGCCCATGCCCCGCATCGCCATCTCCATGACGAGGATCTCGGTATCGCGCGGCGCCGCGAGCAGCGCCAGCGGCATGCCGATCTCGGTGTTGAAGTTCTCGGGGCTGGCGTGGACGCGGGCGGGCAGCAGGGCGCGGGTGATGTCCTTGACCGAGGTCTTGCCGGTCGAGCCCGTGATGCCGACCAGCGGGCAGCCGATCGTCCGCCGCCAGGCCCGCGCCATCTCCTGCAGGCAACGCTCCGGGTCCGGCGTCGAGAGCACCCAGGCGGGCCCCTCGCCGACCCGGCCCCGATCACCTCCGTCGGGCTCGAGATCAGCCGCGTGGCGGGGATCGACGACGACCCCCCAGGCCCCGGCCGAGATCGCGTCGGCGGCGAAGCGGCCGCCGTCGACCTGCTCGCCCGGGATGCCGAAGAACAGATCGCCTGGCCCGACCTCGCGTGAGTCCACGACGGCGCGCTCGGCGAACTCGCCGGCGCCGCGCACGGCGACCTCGGCACCGCCCTCGGCGGCGAGCCGCTCGGCCGGAATGTCGATCACGCCGCTCCGACCCCCAGCTCGCGGAGCGCCTCGCGGGCGACCTCGCGGTCATCGAAGGGCTCCTTGCGCCCGCCCTCGAACTCCTGCCCCTGCTCGTGCCCCTTACCGGCGATGACGACGAGATCGCCCGAGCGGGCCTGCCCGAGCGCCCCTGCGATCGCCTTGCGGCGGTCGACTTCGACGACGACGTTCGAGCGATCACCGATCCCGGTGAGGACCTCGGCGATGATCGCGTCCGGATCCTCCGAGCGGGGGTTGTCGGAGGTGACGAAGCAGACGTCGGAGGCCTCGGCGGCGGCGGCGCCCATCAGGGGCCGCTTCGCCCGGTCGCGATCGCCGCCGCAGCCGACGACGCTGAGCAGGCGGCCGGCGGCCAGCCCCCGGGCGGCCTCGAGCACGTTGACGAGCGAGTCGGGCGTGTGCGCGTAATCGACCAGCACGGCGAAGTCCTGGCCCTCGCGGATCGGCTCCATCCGGCCCGGCACGGGCTCAGCATCGCGAAGCGCCGCAACGGCGTCGGCAAGCGGCACGCCGAGGCCGCCGGCTGAGCGCGAGCGCGGCGAGCGCGTTCTCGACGTTGAAGCGGCCGGGCAGGCCGAGCGCAACGTCGTGGCTCCCGCCCTCGGCGCGCAGCGTGAACGTGGCGCCCGAGGCGTCGAACTCGAGGCCCGTGGCGCTCAGGTCGGCCTCCGCGCCCGCGGCGGAGAAGGTGACGATCCGGGTCTCGGTGCCGGCCTCCGCAAGGTCGGCGAGCAGCCTGCGCCCGTACTCGTCGTCGACGTTGACGGCGGAGAGGCGGGGCGGCTCACGCCTGCCTTCCTGCCCGGTGAAGAGCAGGCGCTTGGCCTCGTAGTAGTCGTCCATGTCGGCGTGGAAGTCGAGGTGGTCCTGGGTCAGGTTGGTGAACGCTGCGGCGGCGACGTGCACGCAGTCGGCCCGGCCGAGAACGAGGGCGTGCGAGGAGATCTCGACCGAGGCGGCGCCGTCCCCGGCGGCGAGCATCGCGGCGAAGGTGCGCTGCAGGTCGATCGCCTCGGGCGTCGTCCGCACCGCCTCGACGGTCTCGCCGCCGACGACCTGGCGAATGGTCCCGAGCAGCCCGCACTGGACGCCTGCTGCCTCGAGGATCGAGCGGGTCAGGAACGCCGTCGTCGTCTTGCCGTTCGTGCCGGTCACCGCGGCGAGCGCCAGGGTCGCGGTCGGATCGCCGAAGAAGCGCTGCGCGAGCGGCGCCATCGCCGCCCGGGCGTCATCGACGAGGAGCTCCGGCACGCCCAGCCCGAGCGGCCGCTCGACGACGAGCGCCGCCGCTCCCGCCTCCACGGCGGCCGGCGCGAACTCGTGTCCGTCGGAGCTCATCCCGACCACGCAGAAGAACAGGCATCCGGTCGCGGCCTTGCGGCTGTCGAAGACCAGGTCCGTGATCTCGGGGTCGCCGCTGCCGCGTCAGTGAGCGCACCGATCCCGTCGCAGAGCTCGCCGAGCTTCATCGGAGGCGATTCTAGGAGCGTCCGGGCGGAGCTACAACCGCTAACATCCGCCCGCGGAAACACAGCGATGACCGGCTGCTCTGCCGGCCGGAGACGTTGGCGGGAGCGGCGGGCGCGGCGAGGTGCTGCTGTCGCCGGAGCCGCGCCCGCGCCGCTCCCGACGATCAGTTCGGCGGGATCCCCAGGTACGGCAACGCGAACGACGCGATCTTGCCGAAGGCGGGGGCGGCGACCGTGCCGCCGTAGTAGTTGCCGCCCTTCGGGTCGTCGACGACGACGGCGGCGAGCAGCTGCGGGTGCTCGGCGGGCGCGAAGCCGACGAAGGAGGCGATGTACTGGGAGTCCGAGTAGGTGCCGTCGACGACCTTCTGCGCCGTACCGGTCTTGCCGGCGAGCACGTAGCCGGGGACCGAGACCGAGGCGGTGCCGCCGGGCTCGACAACGCCCTCGAGCATCGTCCGCAGATCGCGCGAGGTCTTACGGCTGATCACCCGGTGCCCGGTGTCGCGCGGCTCGCCGTGGCCGTCGACCGACTCGATCAGCCGCGGAGTGCGCAGCACCCCGCCGTCGGCGATCGCTGCATAGGCGGAGATCATCTGCAGCGGGGTCACCGCCAAGCCCTGACCGATCGGCAGGTTGCCCATCGTCGAGCCGGAGTAGTCCTTCGGCCGGGGCACGATGCCCTGCTCCTCGCCCGGATAGTCGATCCCGGTCGGCTGGCCGAAGCCGAACTTGCGCACCCAGTGGTCGAAGCGGGAGCCGAACTGGCCGTGGTTGAGCTTCAGGCCGATCGTGTCCGCGCCGATGTTCGAGGAGACCTTGAGGATGTCGGCGACGCTCATCGTCTCGGGCCCGCGCGCCTCGGCATCGGTGATCTGCCGATCGGCCACCTGTAGAACGGGCGGCAGGTCGAACGTCGTCGTCGGCTTGACGAGGCCGTCCTCCTCGGCGCCGGCGACCGTGAAGGCCTTGAAGGTCGAGCCGGGCTCGTAGGTGAACGAGGTCGCCATGTTCGAGAGCAGGTCGGGGTTGGCGTCTGGCGAGGTGCGTCGGATCGACCGCCGGCCAGCTCGCCATCGAGAGGATGTCGCCCGTCTGCGGGTCCATGACGATCGCCGTCGCGCCCTGCGGGATCGTAGGTCTCGCCGACCTCGTTGAGCACGCTCTCGGTCTCCGCCTGGATCTTGCCGTCGATCGTGAGCTGCACGTTGCCGCCGGTCTGCGCCTGCGTGACCACGTTGCGGCGGATCTCGTCGCCGAGCGCGTCGCGCGTCACCGCGACCTGCCCGTCGGTCCCGTGCAGGACGCTGTCCTGGGAGGCCTCGACACCGAACAGGCCCTGACCGTCGGTGCCGACCGCGCCAATCAGGCGACCGCCGATGTCGCCCTGCGGGTAGACGCGGCGCGAGTCGGGCAGCGTGCCGATCCCGTCGAGACCGAGCTTCTCGATCTTGTTCGGCGTCGATCAAGCGGCACCTGGCGGGCGACGTACTCGAAGCCGGTGTTGGCGGTGAGCGCCTTGAGGATGTCCGCTTGCTTGCTGCCCTTGATCGAGCTTCGCGAGCTTCGCAGCGGTCTTGTCCGGGTTCGTCACCTGATACGGCGTCGCGAAGACGTCGGACGCGTCCTCGGAGACCGCGAGCCCCTCCCCGCGCCGGTCGAGGATGCTGCCCCGGGCGCCGGGCACGGTCACGGTCGCGGTCTGCTGGCTGAGTGAGCGTCGGCGCTGTACTCGCCACCCTTGACGGTCTGCAGCCACGCGGCGCGGCCGAGGACGCCGCATGAAGGCGAGCGCGAAGAGCGCGAAGAGCAGCCCGACGCGGCGTTCGATCAGCTTCACGCGCGCCTCCCCGTCATCGGCTCAGGGGGCGACGCCGCCCGGCGTCGTCGTCGCAGCCGAGGTCGCCAGTGGAGGTCGGATCGGTCGCGGACGGGGTCGGCGTCGCCGTTGACGTGGTGGTCGCCGCGGTCGGATCGGTCGTCGCGGTCGGATGCGGTCGGCGCGGTCGCGGTTGCCGTGGGATCGGTCGTCGCGGGGTCCGTCGCCGTCGGCGTCACGGTCGTCGCCGGCGGCGTGACCGTCGGCCGCGGCGATCGAGGATGTGGTCGCGGCAGCTGCGGACAGGGTCGAGATCTCGCCGTTGGCGAGCCGCTTGGCCGCCTCGGCCGCGTCCGAGCCCTTCGACCCGAGGTAGTCGGATCCCCTTGGGGGTCGCGGTGTCGAGGCCCTGCCTTGCTCGCGATCTTGGCGAACGCGGTCGCTGGAGCTGAGCTTGGCGATGTTGGCGCCGAGGATGCTGTTCTGCTGCTGCAGCCGCTCGATCTTCTGCGCGGTCGTGCTGCTCGAGGCGCTCAGGCTCAGGCCCCAGACGTTGACGGCGACGATCCCGCCGAGCAGCACGCCGAGCAAGCCGATCCAGGCGCGGCTGCGGGTCATGCGAGACGATCAGCGAGGAGTCGGCGATGACCGCTGACGGCGCCGGCGGTACCGGCGACGGCGTGCACGGGCAGCCGCACGACGCCGCCCGCGGGCGGTGTCGCGCGACGACGGCGGGCGGGAGCCGCGGCTGCGGCGCGCGTCCGGCGGGTCGTCGCCGCCTTGCGCCTTCGGCGGCGGCGACGCGCTTCGACGGCGTCTGCACGCGGCGCGCGGGGCGCGCTGCGCGACGGACGTCGCGCCGGCCGGCTCGGCCTCGTGCGGACGCTCGTTGCGGTGGCTGCCATCAGGAATCCCCTCCTCGGTCGAGCTTGACTGCGGCGCGCAGGCGCGCCGAGGAAGCCCTTGGGTTGTCGGATACTTCGCCGTCGGAGGGGGTAACGCCTCCCCGGGCCAGCGGCTCGGCCTCCGGCTCATGGCCGCACCGGCAGACCGGGCAGCTCGGGCGGGCAGATGCAGCCGCGCGCGAGATCGGCGAGGAAGCGCTTGACGCGGCGGTCCTCGTGCGAGTGGAAGCTGATCGCGGCGAGCCGGCCGCCGGGCACGAGCAGCTCCCAGGCCTCGGGCAGCGCCGCGTCGAGCGCGTCGAGCTCGCCGTTGACGGCGATCCGCAGGGCCTGGAAGGTGCGCTTGGCCGGGTTGCCGCGGCCGAAGCGCTCGGCCGGGGGCAGCGCCGGCCTTGACCGCCTCGGCGAGCTCGGAGGTGCGCTCGATCGGCCGGCGGGCGACGATCTGGCGGGCGACGGAGCGGGCGCGGCGCTCGTCGCCGTAGTTGCGGATGATCTCGGCGAGCCGGGCCTCGGGCCACTCGTTGACGATCTCGGCCGCGCTCGAGCTCCTGGCGCGGGATCCATGCGCATGTCGAGGGGGGCGTCGAAGGAGTAGGAGAAGCCGCGCTCCCAGGCGTCGATCTGCATCGAGGAGACGCCGAGGTCGAAGTAGACGAGGTCGGCGCGGACGCCTTCGGCGGCGAGCTCGGCGCAGCGCCTCGTCGAAGCGGGTCGAGATCAAGCGGGTCTCGCACGGCGCCTCGGCGGCGAACTCCTCGAAGCGCTCGATCGCGGCGGGGTCGCGGTCGACGGCAGATCAGCGTGCCCTCCGCCCCGATCCGCTCGGCGATCAGGCGCGCATGGCCGCCGGCGCCGAAGGTGCAGTCGACGACGACGTCGCCGGGGCCGGGTCGGTGAGCGCGGATCAGCTCGGCGGCGAGGACTGGGACGTGCTCGGCGGGCATGTAGGTCAGTGTGGCCATTCGCTCAGCTCGGCCCGGCTCCAGCCCAGGCGGACCGGACGGGCGGCTTGCGCCGCGAGCCGCTCGGTCAGCTCGTCGGCCTGCGCCTCGATCTCGCTCGGCTCTCGTCGCCCCAGGCGTCGGCGTTCCAGATCTCGAGGTGGTCGCCGACGCCGACGATCAGCGAGGGGCCGTCGAGAGCCCGGCGTGCTCGATCAGGTTCTTGTTGATGCGGATGCGGCCGGCCGAGTCGAGCTCGACCTCGTCCGAGGAGCCGAAGAACCGAGCGGCGGATCCGGCGCGCGTCGGCGCCCATCGGGTTGAGCGGCGCGATCCAGGCCGCCTCCATCGCCTCGGCGGCGGCCTTCGGCCAGACCTCGACGCACTTCTCGACGCCCTCCATCACGACGACCCCGTCGGCGAGGGCGGCGCGCTGGTCGGCCGGGACCGTGATCCGGTCCTTTGCGTCGAGGCTGTGCTCGTGCTGTCCGCGGAATGCCATCTTGCGTGAGGAGGTTTGTGGTGCTGGTGTGGCGAAATCGGTCGGGTGAGAAAAGAGAGAGGGCCGAGGTGAGGAGATGGGAGGAATCTCCACACCCCGGCCCTGGTGATCACAACTGGTGCGACACAGTACCCCACTTCTCGCCACAACGCCACACAATCTGCACCCGGCACTACACAGGCTCCGTCGGACGGAACTGCTACCGGGGCCCACGGCGACCGAAAACGGCTTGACAAGTGGCAATCGGGCTCGGTGGGAGACGCTGCCCACCGCCCCCGCCGCCCCGACTCCTTCCTGCAACGCCCCTTGCACCGCGCGGTGCCGCGGGCCGGGCCGGTAGATTGCGCGGCGATGGCAGCCGGAAGGCCCGACAGACGCCGACTGAGCCCCCGCCGGGCGCGCAGCCGGAGGAGATCGAGAGCGCGCGGTCCCTCGCCGAGCCTCCCTGCCGTGCCCCAGGACACCGACGACACCCGCGGCCGGCACTTGCGCTCGCTCTCGGCGAATCCGTGGGTGCTCGAGCATCGACGCACTTCTTCTGATCGTCGCCTTCATCGCCGGCACCGCCGGCGCCGGCGCCGCGATCGGCGGCGGCGGCCGCCGGGGCGATGCTGCTGCTGGCGATCCTGATCGTCTTCGTGATCGCCTCGAACCGGGCCAAGGAGGACTTCTTCAACGCCTACGCGACCGCCCGCGGCCTCAACCGCCAGACGGCAGGGCTCCCTGCCGCCGACCACGCCGCTGCTGCGCAAGGGCGATCGCCGCTACGGCGAGCAGATCATGAACGGCACCCTGCCCAGCGGCCTGCCCGGCGCCCTCGCCCTCTACACCTACGAGGAGCGCAGCCGCGACAGCGACGGCAACGAGGACGTCGACTACTACCGCTTCACCGTCGTCATGCACGACATGCCCGCGGTCGCCCAGCAGGTCAGCGACATCTACTGCCAGCGCCGCTCCGGCTTCCGCTGGATGGACTCCGCCGAGGACGTC
Source organism: uncultured Solirubrobacterales bacterium (assembly GCA_963774395.1). Taxonomy (GTDB): domain Bacteria; phylum Actinomycetota; class Thermoleophilia; order Solirubrobacterales; family 70-9; genus CAXMST01. The sequence continues at coordinate 486,634 of CAVZET010000006.1, forward strand.
TTCCGGCGGATGAAGCGGCTCGAGCTCGAGAGCACCGAGCTCGACAAGCGCTACGAGATCTTCTACGGCCCCAACGACGACGAGGTCTGGCTCAAGCGCCTGTTCTGCCCCAAGTTCATCGTCTGGCTCAGCGAGGCGGCGCCCGACGGGATCGCCTTCGAGTGCTCCGCCGGCAGCCTCTGCGTGAACCGCAAGGGCCACCTCGACAGCGCCGCCGAGCTCGACGGCATCTGCAACGCCGCCGGCGCGATCGCCCGCCGGCTGGCCGGCGAGGCCGAGCAGTCGACGCTGCGATAGGCGCCCGGCTCAGCTGTCGCCGTCGGTCGATGGCGCGCTCGTAGTTGAGCCGCATCAGCGCGATCGCCTCGGCGACGTCCGCGTCGGACTCGAGCCGCCGGGCGCCAAGGCCGTGGCGATCGATCGGGTGCGTCGTGATCCGGCCCGCGTCGATGAGCTCGCGCCATTGGGCTCTTGGGAAGGCGAAGTGCGCGACGCGGTCCCCGTGCACGTGGCCGATCTGCCGGCGGCCGACGCTGAAGCCGTACTCCCCGCGCTTGCCCCAGGCCCGCCGTCACGCCCGGCCATGAGGTCACCTCGGTCTCGATCAGCTCAGCCGGGCCGCCCGCGATACCGGGCCGGTCCTCCATCGTCGTGCTCATCGCCGTCTCCTCTCGAGGTTGATCAGGTTCCGGCTCGAGCGTACGACCTCAAGTGCCCTTGAAGTCAAGGCCTGCCGCGAGAAACGGGGTGAGTGGCGGGATCAGGGCCGCGTGAAGATCGCGTGGGATCCAACTCGGCGCCAGCGGACCGCCGGCTCGCCTTCAATCGTGATCCACTCCCACGTGGCGCGACCGTCGGGGTCGGTGAAGCTCCAGGTCAGCTCCCAGATCCCCGGCGCTCCCTGGACTCCCTTGATCCCCAGGCGTGCCGGCCAGGGCCTGCCGGGATCCTCGAGGTGCTCGTCCAGCGCGGGGTTGAACTCCTCGAGCACGACCCGTCGGAACTCCTCCTTGTGCGCTGCCGAGAGCTTCCGGTAGTCGCGCGCGAAGCTCTCGGTCCGTTCGTATCTCACTCGTCCTTGTCGAGCTCGGCGAGGAAGTCGGCGGCACTCTCCGAGCGCCGCACGCGGCCGGCCGCGACGTCGGCGTCGGCCTGACGCTCCATCTCCTGCCAGCGCTCACTCCAGAACCACTTCTGATCCGCGGGGACGGGCACATGCGGCCGCAGCTCGATCACGCCGTCATCGCGCTCGGCGACCTCGACTTGCGCGCCGGGCTCGTCCAGATGATGCTTCTTGCGGAACTCCGCAGGCAGGGCGAGGAGGCCGCGCTGCTGGATGGTGACGAAGGTGGTCCTGTTCGCCATGCGGCGGAGCCTAGCAGTGATACTGCAATGCAGCATTACCGTGGATTGCTTCAACCAGCCCGCTGAGCAGCGCGTCGGCGTTGGCGGCGATCGCGGCGCCGACCAGCAGCAGGACCGACGGGACGAGCAGCAGGGCGACGACGAGCTGGATCTTCGGCGCGGCGCGGGCGGCGTCCTCGGCGATCGCGCGGCCCTGCTCGACGCGCAGCGCGGCCGCCTGCGCCTGAAGGCCGGCGGCGAGCGGCGAGCCGAGTCGCCGGGAGCGGTCGATCAGGACCGAGAGGCGGGCGAGATCGGGCCCGCCCTCTGCCCCGAGGCGGGCGAGGAGTGCGCCTGCGGGACCCCGCACTCGATCTCCGCCCAGGCCCCGGCGAGCTCGGTGTGCAGGGGCCCGGCGCCGAGCGCCGTGCGCGCGTCGGCGAGCAGCCGCGGCGGGCCGGCCCCGGTCTCCGCCCGCGCCGCCATCAGCTCGAGCGCGCCGGGCAGGGCGCGGGCGATCGCCCGGCGGCGGCGGCTGCCGAGCCGCTCGAGGACGAGGTCGGGCCCGGCCGCGGCGCCGCGGGCACGGCGAGCAGACCAGCAGCCCCGTCCGCCCTGGCGCCGCGGGCGCAAGCGAGACCGCCAGCGGCATCGCCGAGCAGGCCGACGCCGCCCGGGCCGCGAGCACGACTTGACGGTGAGCCGGCCGCCGAGCCCGGCGTCCCTGATCCGCCGCTCGACGCCCGGCGTCGCCGGGGAGGAGATCAGCCGCCCGGTCGGGCTGCGCTGCGCGCGCGCCGCCGCCCGCCGACGGCGTCGCCGACCGCGTCCCCGTGCGACCCCCAGAGCTCGCGGATCGCGGCCGCGGCAAGCAGCACCGCGCCGATCGCCGTCAGCGCGCTCACGCCCGGACCCGGCCGAGTCGCTGGATCACGATCCAGGCGAGCAGCTGCAGGCCGACCGCGATGGCGACCAGCACGGCGGCCAGCGGCTCGCTGAGCAGGCTGCCGAGGAAGCCCGGCGCGACGAGCTCGACCAGCAGGCCGACGGCGACGGGCATCGCGACGACCATGCCGCCGGTGAGGCGAGCCTGCGCGGTCGCCGAGCGCGCCTCGGCCCGCGCCCGCTGGCGCGCCTCGGCGGCGTCGCCGTGGCGGGCGAGCAGGCCGACGAGATCGCCGCCCGAGCGCTCCTGCGAGCAGATCGCGGCGATCAGCTCGCCGATCTCCGCCGACCCCGAGCGCTGCGCCATCGCCTCCAGCGCCGCCCGCGGCGGCACGCCGAGCTCGAGGTCGGCGCAGACCCGGCCGAGCTCCGTCGCCGGCGGGCCTTCGAGCGTCGGGGCGAGATCGACGAGCCCGCGGCGGATCGAGCCGCTCGAGCCGATCCCGTCGGCGAGCCCACGGGCGATCTCCGGCACCGCCTGCTTCCAGGGCAAGCCGGTAGCGGCGCTCGCCGCGGGAGATCAGGCGGCCCGCGACCCACGGGCCGAGGGCGGCGAGCGCGACGGCGGGCCCGGGGCCGGCACGGTCAGCGTCAGCAGAGCCAGCCCGGCGCCGCTCAGGATCCCGAGCCGGCGGCGCTCGATCACGGTCGGCAGCCGACCCTCGCGGCCGGTCCGCAGCAGCGCCTCGGCCGCCGAGCCGACCCAGCGGCGGACGACGGGGAGGCTCGAGAGCAGCTCGGCGACCGCGAGCGCCAGCGCGGCCCCGCCGGCGCCGGCGATCAGGATCGGCAGCGCGACCCCCACCTCAGCCCCTCCACCGCCTCCCGCCGCCAGAGCTCGCGCAGCTCCGGGGCGTCGGCGTCACCCTCGATCGCCAGAGTAGGACACGGCCGCCCGGCCGCCGCCCGGCAGGCGACTGACGTGGACGACCCGGTCGAGCGCGCCCGCAAGCTGCTCTCGCACGACCTCGGCACCGACCCGCAGGTCGGACATCAGCGCGAGCATCTCGACCCGGCGCAGGGCCTCGGCCGGCCCGTTCGCGTGCACCGTCGAAAGCGCGCCCGGCATGACCCGTGTTGAGCGCGACGATCAGGTCCATCGCCTCGGCGCCGCGGACCTCGCCGATGATCAGCCTGTCGGGCCGCATGCGCAGGGCATTGCGGACCAGATCGCGGATCGTCACCGCACCGGCGCCGCCGAGCCCCGCAGGCCGGCTCTCGAGGCGGACGACGTGCGGCTGGCAGAGCCGCAGCTCGGCCGCGTCCTCGATCGTGATCACGCGCTCGCCCGCGGCGATGAAGGCCGAGAGCGCGTTGAGCAGCGTCGTCTTGCCCGACCCCGTGCCGCCGCTGATCAGGATGCTGCGCCGCGCCTCGACGTCCGCGCGGAGCAGGTCCATGAGTTCGGCCGGAACCGAGCCGCGCTCGATCAGCTCCTCAGGCCCCGGACGCAGCGCCGCGAAGCGCCTGATCGAAATCGTCACGCCGTCGATCGCCAGCGGCGGGATGATCACATTGACGCGCGAGCCGTCATCGAGGCGGCCGTCGGCGATCGGGCTGAGCTCGTCGACACGGCGGCCGAGGGGGCCGAGGATGCGTTCAACGACGTCGTGCAGCTGCGCCTCGCTCTCGAAGGCCGAGTCGCGCCGCTCGAGGCGGCCGGCGCGCTCGATCCAGACCTCGTCGTGCCCGTTGACGAGCACCTCCTCGACCTCGGGGTCGCCGAGCAGCTCCTCGAGCGGTCCAAGGCCGACGGTCTCGCGCAGCAGGCGCGCCCGCAAGAGCTCCCTGCTGGCGGCCGAGAGCAGCGCCGCCTCCTCGCCGAGGAGCGCCTCGAGCTGCTCGGCAACCGCCGGGGCAGATCCACCCCGGCGGCGATCGCCGCCGCCCGATGTCGATCGATCAGGCGGCCGCGCAGCTCCTCGGCCAGCGCGCCCGACCCGCTCCTCGAGCAGCTCCTCGGGATCGCGTGCCCGGGCCGCGCTCATCGCCCCAGCAACCTGACCTCGCGCGCGTAGTTGTCGGCCTCGATCACGGCCAGCGCCCGGCGACCGGTCGAGGGCCAGCGTTGCCAGCCAGCCTCCCGTCGCGGGGTCGGCACCGCTGCCGTCGTCGGCGGACCGGGGTGAGCGCGAGCAGGCGGACGTCGCGCGCGAGGACGTGGACGCGAGGGTCGGTCGTCGACCCGGGCTCGTCCGCGGCGAGCACGTCGACCCTCGAGCCGGGCCGCGGCAAGCCACTGCTCGAGCTCGCGGGGCCGCCGCTGACCTCGACCTCGACTGGTCGCAGGCCGGCGGGCAGCGAGCTCGGGCCGTGCTCGTCATGGGAAGAGCGACGCGCCAGCAACGCGGCCGGTCAGATACGACCCGGCGGGAACCGGCACCGCGGTTCGTGATCCGGCCGCGGACGCCGGGTCAGCGAGCGCGTCGGGCGGCGCGAAGCGGGCTGGGATCTCGCGGCTGCCGAGGCGCTTGGCGACGGCCGGCGCATCGAGCCGGCTACCCCGCTCGAGCGGGCGCTCGGCGACGACGACCGTCCGCAACGGGCCAAGCGCCGGCATCGGAGCCCGCCCCGGAGTGTGCTGCGGCGCCGGCCGAGAGGGCGGCGCAGAGCAGCGCCAGCACGCCGAGGACGAGGGCGCGGCGTCGGCCGCGGCCGACGGGCGGGCCGGGATCGGCGGCGCGCGGCCGCCATCAGCGCGCGCCGCTCGGACGGTCCGCGCGGGGCAGCTCGAGCGCCGCGACGACGGTCCCCTCCGCGTCCAGAGCGGGGTGGAATCAGCGCCCCGGCCGCGGAGGCGGCCTCCCTGCCGGCGATCCGCAGGCCGTGGCCGCGGCGCGGGTCCGCGACGCCGGTCGGCCTGCGGGATCGCCTCCATCGAGCGGCGCCGCTCCGGGGCGTCGCCGGTTGCGGACCTCGAGCCGCAGCGAGCGCTCGCTGATCTCGGCGTCGAGCTCGACGGGGCCGCGGCCGTGCTCGACCCCGTTGGCGATCAGGTTGTCGAGTGCCATGCCGAGCCGCGAGCGATCGGCCATCGAGCGCGCGCGGGCCGGGCCGTGGCGCGGACGCGGACGCGCGGCCCGGCGCCGCCCCAGCGGGCCGCCGCATCGCCGAGCAGGTCCGCGAGCGTGAAGCTCTGCCGCCGCGGCGCCGCTCGCCCACCGTCGACCGCGGCCTCGAGATCGGCGAGCGCCGTCCGCAGCTGTGCGGCGAGCGGATCGGTGCCCTCCGGATCGAGGGCGAGCGTCATCGCCTGCAGCGGCCGGCGCAGCTCATGCAGGGCCTCGCGCAGCGCGCGCCGTCGGCGGCGCTCACGCCGGCAGGCGCCAGGTCGCGATCGCGCCGGTCGCGAGCAGCGCGGCGAGCGTCACTGCCACGAGCACCGTCCTCACCCGCCCTCGACCAGCCGGTAGCCGACGCCCCAGCAGTTGATCACGAAGCGGCCGCGCTCGGGGTCGAGCTTGCGCCGCAGGCGGCTGGCGTGGGAGTCGAGCGTTCGCGTGCGGCCAGCCGCGCGGAAGCCCCAGACGTCGCGCAGCAGCTCCTGCTTGGTGAAGACCCGCGTCGGCTCGGCCGCCAGCGCGCGCAGCAGCTCGAACTCCTTGTTGGCGAGCTGCACCTCGCGCTCGCCGACGCGGACCTCGCGGCTCGCCGAATCGACCCTCAGGGGCCCGATCCGAAGCGGCCCGCCCCGGGCCCCGTCCCGGGCCTCGAGCAGCCGCCGCAGGCGGGCCAGCAGCTCCGGGTAATGAAACGGCTTGCATAGGTAATCGTCGGCGCCCTCGCCGAAGCCGCGAACCCGGTCCTCGGCCGAGCCAGCGGCCGGTGATGACGAGCACCGGCAGCCCGGCGTCGAACTCCGCCGCAGGTCCGTCGGAGGCGCGGATCCGGCGCAGGACGTCGAGGCCGGCGGCGTCGGGCAGGGCGAGGTCGAGCAGCAGCGCGTCGGGATGGCTGTAGCGGCAGAAGCGCAGCGCGTCGGCCGCGGTCGGCGCGGCGAGCGCGTGGTAGCGGTCCGCCTCGAGGTTGTCGACGAGCAGCTCCCGCGTCACCTCGTCGTCCTCGCAGACGACGATCGTCCCCAGGTCATCGATCTCCGGCAGCATCTCTGTCTCCTTCGGTAGGCCGGCGTGTGCATCCCGGCAAACCCCGGGCCACCTCCGCGCGCCCCCAGAGGGGCTCGCCCGGGCGTTTCGTCGGGAATCGCCCCCCTCACAGGGGGTCAGATCCAGACGAAACCGGCGGATGTGTCGGCGCCGGCAGCTCGAGCACCGCGCTCGCACCCCGCTCGACCAGCATCCGCCGCGGCCCCACCCCCAGCTCGCTGCGTATGCACGTGCCCTCGGCGTTGAGGAAGTGGACGTCGAGCGCGAACCGCATCCCGAAGGTATGGATCGAGCGGCAGCGCTCGAGCAGCAATCCCCTCGGCGCCGACTCTCGCCGGAGCAGAGCCAGCCCGAGCAGGCGGCTCAGCGGCGTCGCGGCGACCGGCACACGCAGGCCCAGGACCTCCGCCTGCGGCAGGTCGCGGAAGCGTCGGGCGGGCGGGCCGGGTCGCACGCCCCCTCAAGCCCGTTCGCCCTCGGCGCGCCCCACACAGCCGGGGGCAATCCGCCGGACCTGGACGAGGGCAGGCGTCGAGGCCACCTACCCCGGGGGGCGGCAGCCTCGCGCTATCCGGCTCTATCGGTGTCTGCGTATCAGCGCTTGCCGCCCTTACCCCCCTTGCCGTCGTGCTTGTGGCCCTTGCTGCCGTGCTTATGGCCCTTGCTGTCGTGCTTGTGGCCCTTGCCCTTGCTGTCGTGCTTCTGCCCGTGGTGGTCGTGCTTGCTGGCACTCTGGGCGGGCGAGGCGACGGCCTGGGCAGCGCCAACTCCGCCGAGCGCGAGGGCTGCGGTGGCTCCGAGGGCTGCAATTCTGGTCCGGTTGATGATCATGCTTTTCTCCTTTTCTCCTTTCGAGCCGCAGGAGGCGGCTTCCGATGGACTCCGAGTCTGCTCCCCGGCCGGCAAGCGGCAGGGAACGGTCGGGTTAGGAGCAGGCAAAGCTCGTCCGCGGCCCTGGCGCCGCCCGCGGCGCTACCCGTCGACGGCCCGCCGCGCATTCCTCCCGGGCGGCGATGGGTGCAAGCCTGCGTTCAGGCGCCGGCGGGCCTCGACCGCGATCGTGAGCGTTCGAAAACATCCGCATCCCGCGGCGGGGGAGGCCCGCGTCGGGAGGTCACAACTGGTGGAAAAGGCAACGCGAAGAGGCAACTACGAGTCGGGCTCCGACTACGTTCTCGAGTACGGGGAGCTCCGCTTCGCGTTCAACGAGCAGGACTTCTCACAGCGAGTCGAGCAGGCCGCCGTGAAGCTCAACTTCCTTCAGCCCGGGCTGGCGGACGAGGAAATGCACGACCTCGTCGAGCTCGCCGTCAACGGCGAGATCCGCGAGGCAGCTTCGGCGCTCGGCGAGCATGTCAACGAGAACTGGGGCGAGCTGGTCGACGGCTCCAACCGCAGCCTCGTGCACTGGATCCGGCGCCTCGTGTTCCGCGGCGCCTGGCTCGATCAGCGGGTCAAGGAGGGCGAGCTCGACATCGCCTTCGATCCCGACACGAGCACCTTCGGCTACATCCAGCCCGATCGCGACTCCGAGCCGATCGAGCTCAGCCGCGAGCCTTCCTGGGCCGCGCTGGCGTACCAGTCGTAGCCGGAGCTACTTCGACTCGGCGGCGAGCTTCTCGGCGGCCTCGCGAGCGTCGAGCCGCGCCAGCTGGGCGCGCAGCTCGCGGGCCGCGGCGAGCTCCTTCTCCTCGAGCAGCTGCTCCTCGCCGGTGACCCGCGCCGTTCCCACGTCGAGCGCCGGGTAGACGCCGGCAGCGGCGAGCTCCCGGCTCAGCTTCAGGCTCACGTTCTCGGTCGTCCGCAGCGCCGCGGCGACGCCGTCGTCGGTGTCGGTGAGCACGGTCGCGATCACGGTCAGCGAGCCGGCGTCCTCGGAGACGGTCTCACGCCCGGCGGCGAAGATGGGCTTGGCGGCTCCGGGATCGTCGGCGGCGACAGCAAGACGCGAGAGCGAGTCGATCAGGACGACGACGTCCTCCCCGCCCTCGACACGGCGCTTGGCCTGCGAGAGGGCGAGCTCGACGAGCCGCAGCTGCTCCTTCGGGCGCATGTCGGCGGTAGCGATCGCCAGCTCGGCGTCCGGAAGCGCCTCGCGCCACGCCGGCGCCTCCTCGGGCCGCTCGTCGATGAGCACGACGACGACGCCCAGCTCCTCGTTGGCCGGAGAGGTCGCGGGCGAGGGCCCGGAGCAGCGTCGTACGCCCGGAGCCGCGCTCGGCCTCGATCAGCACGCGCTGGCCGTAGGCCAGCGGGATGAGCGCAGCGAGCGCCCGGACGAGGGTGCGCTCGTCGCCCTCGAGCTTCTCGCCGGCGAGCGCGAGCCGCCGGTGCGGGGGCTTTGGCTCGAGGTCCTCGAAGCGGGATCGTGGCGCGCCGGGCTCGGCGCCGTTGACGGTGTCGATGTGGATGAGGGCCGGATGGCGCTCGCCACGCCGCGGCTTGCGCGCCGGTCCGCTGACAAGATCGCCGTCGCTGAGCTCACAGCGGCGGATCTGCGAGGGCGAGACGTAGACGTCGCCCTCGTCCTCGGGGTCCTCCTCGCGGCGGACGAAGCCATGGCCACGCGAGGTGATCTCGAGCACGCCGGTGACCGGCGTTCCCTCCTCATCCTCGACGACGTGCTCCTCCGCGTCGGCCTCGTCGGCCTCGGAGTCGCGCGCGCTGTCGCGCCCACGGCCGCCACCGCGCCCGCCACGGCGGTCGCTGCCGCTGCGGTTGCGGCCGCTGCGCCGCCGCTGCCGTGAGGCGCCCTCGCCGGGGGCGCGGTCCTCGCCTGCCTCCTCGGGGGCGGCCTCGCCGCCGAGCGTCTCGATCAGCTCGTCACGGGTCAGCATCCGATAGCGGTCCACCCCCTGCTCGCGAGCGAGCTCGTGGAGGTCGGCCAGATGCTTGTTCTTCAGTGAAGTCGACATTCCGCGGCAGGATAGAGAGCCGGGTAGGTGTCCCGTCAGGCCCCCGCCCCGGCCGGGTCGCAGCCCTCGCGAGCGAGCTCGTCGACCCAGGCCTCGGCCTCGTCGCGAATCCGGCCCCGATCCCAGTCGAGCTCGTCGCCGAGCGCCTCGGCAACGGGCATGACCGCGTCGGCGGTGCGCAGCGCGGGGGCCGCGACCAGCGCCAGCCGCGTGCGGCGCAGGAGCACGTCGCCGACGGTCGCCGCCTGCTCGGAGCGAGCCGCGAGCACAGCCTCCGCGAGCATGTCGGGATGGCCGGGGACGATCGGGCGGGCGAGCTCCGGCCGCTCGGCGGTGAGCGCCAGGACCGAGCGCGCGCTGTGCCCGTAACGGAAGGCGAGCTGCTCGGCGGCGTCGTCGGGCAGTTGGCCGGGCTCGAGCGACGCCGGCGGCGCCAGATCCTCGGGTGAGGCCGACATGCCGAGCGGGATGTCCGCCGTACGGCAGGGCAGATCGCGGCCCTCACGCTCGGCCACTCGGTCGACGGTCTGCTTCGCCATCCGCCGCCAGGTCGTCAGCTTGCCGCCGGTGATCGTCAGCATCCCCGACGACGTCTCATACAACTCGGCCTTGCGCGAGATGTCGACCGACTTCTTCGGATCGCCGGTCGAGATCAGGGGCCGGACCCCGGCGTAGGCGCCGGTGAGATCGTCGCGGGTGAAATGCTCGCCGAAGTAGGAGTTGACGGCATCGAGGAGGTAGTCGATGTCGTCGCCGCCGGGCCGAACCTCGTCGATGTCGCCGTCGAAGTCGTTGTCGGTCGTGCCGACCAGCGCCCGCCCGTACCAGGGCAGGACGAAGATCGTGCGCCCGGCGCCGGCGGGAACGATGCAGGCCGCCTTGTTGAGCGGCAGCCGCTCGAGCGGCAGCGTCACATGCGTGCCGCGACTCGGTGCGATCCGCGGAACCTCGGTCTCGTCGGTGATCTCGCCCGGCTTGATCCGGTCAGCCCACACGCCGGTTGCGTTGATGACGTTCTCAGCCCGGATCTCGAACTGCTCGCCGCTGACGCGATCGGTGGCCAGCACGCCGTTCGCCTTGCCGTCACGCTCGAGCAACGAGTCGGCCTCGACCCGGTTCGCCATTACGGCGCCGAAGCGCTCGGCCTCGCCGAGGATCGTCAACACGAGCCGCACGTCGTCGGTCTGGCAGTCGTAGAAGAGATAGGCGCCCTTCGGGCCGCGCGGCTCGAGCACCGGCAGGTAGGAGAGCGTCTCCTCGGCGGAGATCGTCCGGTGGCGGTCGGGTGACCATGCAGCGTCGCCCTCCGAGTCCTCGCCGCCGCCCCGGAGCCGCTGGCGGCGGCCCTGGCCGACCCGCGTCGTCGCCATGACGTCGTACATGTTGAGCCCGATCCCGATCTTGACGTCCCGCCGATCGTCGCCGAGCGTCGGCACGAGATACGGCGTCGGATAGACGAGGTGCGGTGCCAGGTGGACCATCAGCTGGCGCTCCAACAGCGCCTCGCGGACGAGCCCGAGGTCGAAGTTCTGCAGGTAGCGGAGGCCCCCGTGGACCATCTTCGAGCTGCGGCTCGAAGTGCCGAAGGCCCAGTCGTTGCGCTCGACGATCGCCGTCGAGTAGCCGCGTGAGGCAGCGTCGAGGGCGACTCCGGCGCCGGTGACCCCGCCGCCGACGACGACGACGTCGAAGACCTCGTCGGTCAGCTCCGCGATCGCGCGGGAGCGCTCGATCATCGGCTCGGCGGGCGGACGTGTTCGCTCACGCTGCGGAACCTATCGGGCGTGCCGACTTAGTCGAGCCACGTCGCGTACTCGCCGGGCTCGGCCCGCTCCGGCGGGCGCTGCTCTTGGATGGGCTCGCCGAGGTAGATCAAGCCGAGCACCGTCTCCTCCGGCTCGATGCCGAGCGCCTCGCGGCCAGCCCCCTCGCGGAGCACAGCTGGGCTGCGCCAGTAGGCGGCGAGGCCACGTCCGTGGGCGCCGAGCAGGATCGCGTAGACGGCGCAGGAGGCGGCGTGCAGGTCCTCGGCGGCGACGACCTCGTCCTCGGGATCGGGCACCGCCGTGGCGGCGATCAGGGTCGGCGCCCGGTCGAGCTTCAGCGCCGCCTCGGGCCCGGCCGCCTGTTTGAGCCGCTCGAGGGCGCCGGGGCCGATGACGCGGAAGCGCCACGGGTTGGTCAGGTGATGATTGGGCGCCCAGCGGGCGAGCTCGAGTAGCTCGGCGATGGTTTCGCGGGCCACCGGCTCGGGCCGGTAGGCCTTGTGCGTGCGGCGCGTGCGGATCGCTTCCTCGACGTCCATCGCGCGCAGGTTGGCAGACACGGCCTGCCGCCCGACGCTCAGGGCAGCCCGCGCCGATACAGGAAGAAGCCGCCGGCGAGCGCGGCGCCGAGCACGCCGAGGCCGGCGAGCCAGACCCACGTGGCCGGCAGCGAGTCGCCGGCCTCGCCCGCAGGGGCAGGCGGCAGGGCCTGCGCCACCGCGGCGCTCAGCACCGCCTTGCGCGCCTGCCCGGCAGCGGCCGTCGCCCGGGCGTCGGCGGACCTGTGCCCAGAGGCGCCTTCGGCGAGCGTCCCCCGCTTGCCACCCTGCTGCGCCTTCCCGGCACCCGAGCCTGCGGCAGGACCGGCACCTGCACCGGAACCGGCGCCTGCAACTGCGCCGAGGCTCCCCACGCCGGTGCCAGCCCCGGAGTACGGGCTCGTGCCCGCGCCGCCGGATCCGCCGCCGTTGCCCTACCGCTGCCGTCCCCGCCCTTGCCGTGATCGTGGTGGTGAGTGCCGTGCTTCTTCTTGCGCGCCACGGCAGCGATCGGGAAGGGCTTGCGCTCGACCGCCGTCAGCGCCTGTGCGGTGACCCAGACGGGCGTCTGGTCGCTGCTCTTCGAGTACTCGTAGTGGCCGTTGCCGGCGCGGCGGGAGCGCAGGTAGTCGAGGCCGCTGCGCCGCCGTTTGGCGACGCGGTCGGGGTCGACGCCGGCCGCGACCAAGCCCTGGATCGCCCAGGCGGTTGACTGGGCATTCGAATCGGAGCCCTGCACGAGGGCCCAGCCCCCATCCCCATTCTGGTCGCGCCGCAGCCACTTGACCCCCGCCTTGATCGGCCGCTCGGCGCCAACCAAAGCCAGCGCCTGCAGCGCGGCCCCGGTGCTGTCCGGCTCGCTGGCGCCGCGAGACGTCGAGGCCCAGCCGCCGTCACGGTTCTGGGCATCGCGCAGCCAGCCGGCGGCAGCGCGCGAGCGAAGAGTGGCCCTCCCCGGCGGCGGTCCGGGCAAGGATCGCGAAGGCGGTCAGGTTGACCTGCTTCTCGTAGGAGCCGTTGTGCGACTGGCGCTTGCGCAGCTCGGCCGGGCAGGTCGTGGCCACCGAAGTCGCCGACGCCGACCCCGGCGCCACGCAGCGCGAGGATCGTCCGCTCGAGGTCGCCGGTCGAGTCGAGGCTGCCGGCCTGCTTGCGCAGGAACGAAACCGGGTCACGGCCGCCGCTGGACACGTCCCGCGGGTTGATGCCCGCCGCCTCGAGGCCGAGCATCGCCCAGCCGGTCATCCCCGCATTGGCGCTGTACCCCGGTCCAGTCCCCCAGCCGCCGTCCGACCCCTGCGCTGAGCGCAGCCACGAGGTGGCGCTGGAGCCGGCCGCTTGCGCATCGGCGGCGGAGGCCCGCTGCGGCCCGGTCGGTCCGGCGAAGGCGGCAAGCCCGACGCCGAGCGCGATCAGCGCGACGGCGAGACCGCCGCCGGCGCGACCGGTGGCGGCGCCGAGCCCTGCGGCGCCCGCGCCTCGCGGGGCGAGCGGCGCCCACTCGACTTCGAACCGCGTCCGGTAGCGCTCGACGATCCGCACCAGGGCCGGTCCTGCGGCGAGCATGATCGCCGCGTTGCCGACCGCGTGGGCGATGTTGAAGGGGATGCTGCGCGCTGAGAGCGCCAGGTAGCGCTCGAGCGACTGCTCGCCACCGAAGCTGACCATCGCGGAGAGGTCGAGCAGGGCGCCGTAGGCGAGGCCGGCGACGGCGCCCGCCACGGCGAGGCCGACCCGGCCGAGGCGCCGGCCTGTGAGCCGGCCGAGGATCGCGCCGCCGATCCCGACGAGGCCCCAGCCCGCCATCTGCCAGGGTGTCCACGGGCCTTGGCCAAGCCAGAAGTTGGAGATCAGCGCCGAGAGCGCACCGACGGCGAAGCCCGGCGGGCCGCCGAGCGCGTAACCGGCGATCAGCACGACGTCAGTGGTCGCGACGACGTTCGGAATCGGCGCGAGGACGAGCCGTCCGGCGACGCCGAGCGCGGCGAGCGCGGCGACGGCGGCGACGATCCGCGCCGAGGGCCGCGAGCGCTCGAACCAGACACCACCCGTGACGAGCACGAGCGCCAGGCCGGTGAAGATCGCCAACTGCCAGCTCATCGCGCCAGCTTCTCTCCATCGCCGGCCGTGGCAGCCGAGCAGCGCCGCCCCGGCCTTCGGCGTGATCGCCCGACCGCCCGTGATCCTCGCCACCTCGGTGGCGAAGTACCAGCCACCGGCGAGCATCTGCTCGGCGGCGCCATCGGCGAGCACGCGGCCGCGGCCGAGCAGGACGACACGCTCGCTCAGCGCCGCGGCGAACTCGACGTCGTGCGTCGCGACGAGGACCGCAGCGCCCCTTCCGGCGAGGCCCGTGAGCCAATCGACGAGCCCGGCCTTGCGCTCGCGATCGAGGCCGCGGGTCGGCTCGTCGAGGCAGACGAGCCCGGGCGGATTGCCGCCGGCGCCCCGGCCCGCCATCGCGATCGCGACCGCGAGCCGCTGGCGCTCGCCACCCGAGAGATCGCGCGGATCGCGGCTCGGATCGACCTCGAGGCCGGCAGCCGCGAGTGCCGCGACGCCGGCCGGACCCGGGAGCTCGTCCTCGACCCGCTCGCGGACGAAGTAATCGTCGGGTCGCTGGCCGACGAGGGCGCAGCCGCGGGCCACCTCCACGGTGCCCGCCGCCGGGTCGAGCAGTCCGGCCGCCGTCCGCATCAGGGTGCTCTTGCCGGCGCCGTTCGGCCCGACGATCGCGACGAGCTCACCCGCCTCGATGCGCAGGTCGACGCCGGCGAGGACCTCGCGCGGGCCGCTGCCGGGATCGAGCTCGACGTGCAGGTCACGGGCGAGGAGCGCCGGCGGGCCGTCCTCGGCAGCCGCGTGCCGCCCGCCCGAACCCGCGGCGCCGGCGACCGCGCGGTGCCCAGCGGCGAGCATCACCCGGGCCTCCTTGACGGAGGTCGGCCTGCCCTCGAGGCCGGCGAGCTCGAACATCTTCATCCCCGGCGTGGCGAGCCACGGTGCGCGCGCCGTCGCGAATGCCCCGAAGCCGTCACGGGGGCCGTCGAAGGCGATCCGGCCGCCCTCCAGAGCGACGACCCGATCGGCGGCGGGTAGACAGCGCTCGAGCCGGTGCTCGCCGAGCACGACCGTCACCCCCCACTCCTCGTTGAGCCGGCGCAGCAGGGCGATGAGCTCGTCGCCGGCGACCGGGTCGAGCTGAGAGGTCGGCTCGTCGAGCAACAGCAACGGCGGCCGCGTGACCAGCGCGGCGCCGATCGCAACGCGCTGCAGCTCGCCGCCGGAGAGCGTGTCCGTGGTCCGCTCGAGCAGGTCTTCGACGCCGAGCGCGAGCGCCACCTCCTCGACCGCGCGGGCCGTCTCCGCCGCCTGGCGACCGCGCAGCTCGAGCGGCAGCTCGAGCTCCGAGCGGACCGTCGTCGAGACGACCTGGCTCTCCGGCTCCTGGGCGACGAAGCCGACGTTGACGGCGAGCTCGGCCGGCCCGGCCTCGCGGGTGCTGCGGCCGTCGACGATCACGTCGCCGGCGAAGCGACCGCCGTGGAAATGCGGGACGAGGCCGCAGGCGGCGCGCAGCAGCGTCGACTTGCCCGAGCCCGAGCGGCCGGCGAGGACGACGAAGGCGCCCTCGGTGAGCTCGAGGTCGAGCGGCCCCAGGGCCGGCGCCGCGGCGCCCGGGTACGTGTACTCGAGCCCGGCGCAGCTGAGGACCGGCGCGCTCATCCGCCCAGCTCCCGGGCGGCACGGCGCTCGCCACGCAGGCGATTGAGCTCGCGCCGCGAGCAGAACGGGAGTGCGGCGAGCAGCGGCAACGCGAGGGCGAAGGCGAGCGTGCCGGGTTCGAAGCCGCCGCTGATCGTCGGGTAGATCTGGATCTCACCCCAGCCGGCGATCGCCGCCGCGACGCGAGGCGGCGATCATCCCAAGGCCGGCCACCAGCATCGCGATCTCGCCGCGCCGGCGCCGATAGCGGACGCGCGCCGGACGCGTGCCGAGCCCGAAGCCGCGCAGCTCGAGCGTCGCCGCGACGTCGACCGAGCGGTCGAGCGAGCCCGCGACGAGCCGGCGTGCCAGCGCCGCCGGCCGACGGGCGCGGCTGCCGGGCCGCGCAGCGATGCCGCCTCCTGCAGGCGCGTCGAGTCGGCGGCGGCAAGCGGCACGAGCCGCGAGATCAGCGTCGCCGTGATCGCCGAGCGCGCCGCGAAGGGGCGGATCGCCTTGAGGATCCGGTCGGGATCGACGCAGGCCGACCAGACCGCGAAGACGGCGAGCGCGACGAGGATCCGCAGGGCGAGGATGCTGCCCTCGGCGAGCGCCTCGAGCGTGACGTCGACGCTGCCGAGCACGGGCACGTGACCGCCGCGGAAGCAGGATCGTGTCGCCTCGGTCGGAGACGAGCGCGTTGACGGCGATCACGGTGGCGGCCAGGACCAGCCCGTAGCGCAGCGGCGCGAGCGCCGGCCGCAGGGCGCCGGAGGCGGCGGCGGCGAGCAGCCCCGCGCCGCCCGCCGCGGCGAGCACCAGCGGGCTCGAGAAGCTGAAGGCGACGACGGCAAGCGGGCCGAGGTAGATGGCGGCGACGAGCGGCCTGGCGCGCCCGAGCGGGCCGGGGCGCGGCGAGTAGGCGAGCGCCGGCCTCACGCGGCACTCCCACGCGTGCAGCCGGCCGCGCCGCTGACCGGCGCATCCGCCGGCAGCGGAACGGAACCGCCGGCAACCGTCGCTACGGCGTAGTGATCCCGAAGCGAAGCGTCGCCGAGCAGGTTCGCCGCCGCGCCGACCTGCTCCGGCGTCGTTCCGGAGACGACCCAGGTCGGCTGCTCGTTCCCGTCCCGCGTCGCCGCGACCCAGCCGGCCTGTGCGGCGGTGCCCTCGGAGTTGCCATCGACGCCGAGCAGGTCGAGACCCCAACCGCCGCGGCAAGCGACCGGCCGCGCGTAGACGCCGCTCACACCCGTGCCCTGCTCGAGCATGCGGGCCGCCGGATCGCGACGGACCTCGTCCCAGGTACCGACGAGCACGCGCAGGGTCGCGTCCGGGTTCGACCGCGGATCCCCTCCCTTGGCCACGGTCAGCTCAGCGCCCGCATCGCGAAGGGCGCCGTCGGCCGCCTTGCAGGCCACGACGACGTCGGCGGCGCACGTCAGCTCGGTTGGATAGCGCTTGCCTTCGAACCCATCGGCGAAGGGCTCCGGCCAGGAGCCGACGACCGCCGGCACGCGGTAGGCCTCGGTCCAGTCGCGGTAGTCCCACCAGATCCGATCGCCCGGGATGGACCTGCGCCTCGCCGGCCCCGACCGGCGACCAGTAGCCGTTCACGTAGAAGAACCAGTCGTAGCTGTGCCCGGCCTCGACCTTGTGCCGGCGAGGCCGTCGATCGAGTCGACGAAGTTGCCGCCGTAGCTCGTCTCGATCTCGGCCTCGCGATCGAGGAAGCGGGCGACGGTCTCCGAGGCGGCCGGGTCGGTGTCGGTCGCCTGATCGAGCAGCTCGGCACCGAAGTCCCGCGTCACGCGCAGGTCCGCGGTCCCCGCGCTGCTCGGGCCCGGGCCGAACCCGCAGCCCGCGACCGCGGCGGCGATCAGGATCGCCACCGCGGCCGCGGATGTGCGGAGGCCTTTCACCTCAGCCGTGCTTGATCCGCTCGCAGCTGTGGCGGGCGGTGAACTTCTGGTGGCGGCGGACCTTGACCACGTCCTTGCCCGGACCGCACTTGACGATCGGCGGCGCCGCGTTGGTCGAGGGCTTCAGGTTGATCACGTCACGGCCCCGGTACGCGTTGATCACCGTCGGCCGCTTGTCGCTGCGGATGTGATCGGCGCTTGGTCGGTGCCGTCGATCTTGAGTGGATGGCCGTTCGGGCAGTCGCCCAGCTTGAGCTGCTCGCAGACGTCGATCGCCGGCGAGGGGATCGCGCCGTCGCGGACGGCCCGCAGGCGCGTCGTCGGCGCCCTGGATCGGGACCATCGCCTTGCCACGGCGCGTCGGTCGTCACGCCCGTGCCGACGAGCTTCGCTCCCGCGGCCGCCGTCTTCTTGCCGTTGTCGGCGTACTCGCTGACCTTGACCCGGATCTTGTGCCCGGGCTTGACCTTGGCCGGCGCCTTGATCGCGAGCTCGGCCGGGTAGGGGTCGTTGAAGTCCTCGATCAGGTACCAGAGGATGTCGTCGCCGCGCTCCAGCGCCGGTCTGATCGCCGCCCGTCTGCGAGCCGACGTGGTTGTTCTTCAGGTACCAGTAGCCCGTCGACGGGGCGATCGCATGGCCGAAGCCGCAGACGCCGAGTCCGAAGTCGAAGGAATCGGTGATCGAGAGCGGGCGCAGCTTGCGCGCGTACTCGGAGGCGTCGGCGACGATCCCGAGCGCCGTCGTGCCGGGGACCTTGACCGTCCCCGCAGCCACCGGTGCCCTTACCGAAGCAGTCGGCCTTTCGCGAGGTCTTGATCTTCGTCGTGCCGGTGTACTGGCGTTTGTCGACCAGCGTCTTGCCGGCGGCGTCGACGACGCGCACATCGGCGCCGATCCTGTTGGGTGCGGCGTGCGCCGAGGACGCCGCGAACATCGTCGTGAGCGCGACCGCAGCCACGGGCAGGACCCGCCGCGGGCGCAAGAGGTGTGTGGACATGAGCCACCCTTTCCTCGAGGGTTTACAGCTGGGCCGGAGCCAGGTCTCCTGGCTTGCGGGACTTTTCGCCGCGCCTTCCCGGGAGCCCGTCGGGCTCCCAGTGGCTGCGCCCGGCCCTCTCGCGACGAGAGGGCGCTGCGACGAACTCACCCGGTCACAGTGGCGGGACCGCGCCGGCATCTCACCGGACTTCCCCGAACACCGACCTATATGGACGAGCGCCAGTCTAGTGGCACCCGCCGGATTGAACGGCCGGGAAGGCCGCTAGCTCGTGCGCTCCTCGACCGTCTTGACGAGGCCGTCGACGACCTCGGGCATCGCCTTGCGCATCCGGGAGAGCTCCCAGTGCTCGATCTTGAGCGCACGCACGACGGATGTCGCGATCACCGAGGCGGAACGCTCCTGCTTCTCGAGCAGACCCTGCTCGCCGAAGACGTCGCCGGGGCCGAGCGTGGCGACTTCCTCGCCCGCCCTTCTCGACCTTGACGGTGCCCTCGTCGATCGCGAAGAAGTCGTTGGCGTACCCGCCCTCCTGGATGATCACCTTGCCCTCGGGGAACTCGACGAGCTGCGTGAACGGGGCGATCTTCGCGAGGCTCTCGTCCGCGACGCCCTCGAACAGCGAGAACCTCTTGAGCTGACTGGAATCCAATTCGCACTCCTCGGGGTTGAGACGCTCAGGAACCTACCCGATCGAGGGGCACCTTTGGGCAGCTTGGCGGCCTGTGTGGGCGCTCTCACGCGCGATAGGCTGGCGCCCGCACTTCGGTTCGCGAAACCGCCAGGGACCTGAGCTTGATCATTCTCATCGTCATCGTCGTCCTGATCGCTGCCGTCGGCGCGTTCGTCTGGCTGACCTACAACCGGCTCGTCGGCCTGCGCCTGGCCTGCGAGAACTCGTGGTCGCAGATCGACGTGGCGCTGAAGCTGCGGCACGACCTGATCCCGAACCTGGTCGGCGCCGTCGCCGGCTATGCCGAGCCATGAACGCGACACGCTCGAGCAGGTCGACCGAGCTGCGCACGAGCGCGATCGGCGCCGACGAGGCCGGCCCCGCCGAGCGCGGCACGGCGGAGGCGCGCTTCGGCGGCGGCATCGGCCGGATGCTCGCCGTCGCCGAGGACTACCCGCAGCTGCGCGCGACCGAGAACTTCCAGAAGCTGCAGACGCGAGCTCTCCGGCGTCGAGGAGAAGATCTCGATCACGCGCCGCGTCTACAACGACACGGTCGAGACCTACAACACCAAGATCCAGGTCTTCCCCTCGAACCTGATCGCCGGCGGCTTCGGCTTCGAGCGCCCGCGAGTTCTTCGAGGCCGGCGCCGGCGCCGAGATCGCGCCCACCGTCGCGCTCGGCGGAGGCGGGCGGCGTGAGCACCGGCTCGCTGATCTGGGAGGTCCTGTGGCGGTTGGCGATCGTCGGCGTCGTCTACCTGGCGGCGACCTGGGGTCCCGACGTCTTCCAGTCCGACGCCAAGCACTACGAGATCAGCGACCGCGAACACCCGGGTCGAGCTCCAGCGACGAACTCGACGCCTGCGCGTCACCGAGACGCTCGAGTTCCACTTCCACGCGGGCAGCTTCAGCGGCGCCTTCCGCGACATCCCGCTGCGCGAGGGCGCCCAGATCTCCCACGTCCGGGTGCTCGAGAACGGGAAGCCGCTACACGCCCGGGGCGAATACCGCGCTCGGCTCCTCGGACGCCCCCGACAGCTTCGGCACGACGAGGACCGCCCGGCTACGCGGGCGTGCGGGTCGTCTGGCACTACCCGCAGACCCCCGACCAGCGCACGTTCACGATCAGCTACGACGTCGCAACGCGATCACGGCCTACGACGACGGCCTCGATGTCGGCTGGGCCGTCTGGGGCGGTCAGTGGAACTTCTGGCTCGATCACCTCGACGGCCGAGATCGTCACCCCGGACGGCACCGACCCGACCGCACGCCTGGGTCTCGACGCTTCGGCAAGAACGACAGCAAGCCCACCGACGGCAAGCGCACCCTCGAGGCCGATGTCTCGATCGGCGACGGGAAGGCGACGATGAGCGCCGACCGCGCCGAGAAGGCGCACAACGTCATCTTCCGCGCGACCGTCCCGCCCAACGCGGTCCGCTCGACGATCGGCGCCCGGCAGGGCAGCGGCAGCATCAACCAGGTGGTCGCCTCCGAGCAGAAGATCTCCAACGACGAGAGCCTCGTCACGAAGGCCGAGAACGTCGTCTTCGACCACGCCTGGGCGATCTTCATCGCCTGGACGGTGATCGTCGTCCTGCTCTCGCTGCGCTCGCCT
Organism: uncultured Solirubrobacterales bacterium; assembly: GCA_963774395.1. GTDB lineage: Bacteria > Actinomycetota > Thermoleophilia > Solirubrobacterales > 70-9 > CAXMST01. The sequence goes on from CAVZET010000006.1 coordinate 507,166, forward strand.
TCCTCGCCCGCGAGCGACCGACCTCGGTGCCGAAGTACGTGCCGGAGCCGCCCGAGGACATCCCGCCGGCGCTCGCCTACGCGCTCGCGACCGAGGGCGCCTACGACGACCGTGTCGTGCTCGCGACGCTGCTCAGCCTCGTCGACCGCGGCTACTACGCGACCCGCACCTCCCAGGAAGCCGACCTCGATCTGTTGATCAAGGCCGCCGACAACCGGCCGCCGACCGACGGCCTCGAGGAGTACGAGACCGACGACGCTCTCCTTCTTCGACGACCTGCTCGGCGGCGAGGAGATCGCGCTCTCGAAGATGAAGGACCAGATCCCTGAGCACTCCTCCACCTGGCGCTCGCGCTGGGAAGGAATGACGAGCGCCCTCGACCAGGCCGAGGAAGGAGCAGATCAACTGGGACCGCAACTACACCGGCCTCCGCCTCCTGCTCGCCGTCGTCGCGCTGATCGGCTACGGGGTCCTCGCCGCGCTCTACATCATGCGCAGCGGCTGGGTCGCGATTCCCGCGACGACGACCGTCGCCGGCATGCTCTTCGTCTACCTGCTGCCCGCCACGGCGTACAAGCGGCTCGACGCGGCCGACCGCGAGCGCAACGCCCGCTGGGCCTCCTTCCGGCGCTGGACCGATGACTTCCCGCGCCTCGACGACGACCCGCCGGCGACACTGAAGCTGTGGCGAGCGATCCTCGTCTACGCGGTCGCCTTCGGCACGGCTGAGCGCGTCGCCAAGTCCGGCCGGATCCCGGCACCCGTCGGCGCGGAGGCGAACGACACGGGCAGCTGGACGGCGTTCGCCCTCTACGGCGGCGCCTGGAACGCGAACTTCAACTCGTTCTCCTCGGGCTTCTCGAGCCAGGTCGCTCCGGAGTCGAGCTCCAGCGGCGGCGGCTTCTCCGGCGGTGGAGGCGGCTTCAGCGGCGGCGGTGGTGGCGGCGCCTGGTGACGGCCGAGCGGGTCTCGAGTCCCGAGTTCGAGAGCTTCAAGGCGCGCTTCACCGAAGTCTGGGCGCGGCCGACGATCGCGGGCTTCAGCGAGCTGCAGGCCGACGACATCGTCCTCGTCCAGCCGATGGCGCCGACCGCTCGCGGTAAGGCCCACCGCTCGCGGTAAGGCGGCGGCACTACGCACGATGGGCGGCCTGCTCGACCTGATCCCTGACGTGCACGCGGAAGTGCACGACGGCTGGGGCGATGCGGCGGGAGGCGTGATCGTCTTCGACCTCATCGGCACGCTCGGCAGGCGTGAACTGCGGTGGTCGCTGGTCGACGTGCTCGAACTTCGCGACGGCCTCGTGACCAAGCGCGTCAGCTACTTCGACCCCGGCCCGCTGATCACCGCGATCATCACCCGCCCGCGGGCCTGGATCCCCTTCGCCCGCTCGGGCGTCTGGCGCCGGTAGACCGCACCACCGACCCGTTCTTCGTCGACTTCTCCGTCATATGAGCGGAGAAGTCGACGCGGTTCGGCGAGCGGTCAGCGACCGTGGACTTTGGCCTTCGACTTGACCCGCCCATCGAGCTCCGCCGACGTGACGTTGATCGGGATGTGAGCCGGCACCCGGACCATGTTGCCGCCGAGCACGACCGGCTTGCGGCTGCCGCCGTCCATCTGCTTGACCTTCGCCTTGTACTTACGGCCCCGCACCTTCGCCGTCAGCTTGACGTTGTGGCAGACGGCGAACCGCGGCGGACACAACACCTTGCCCTTGAGCTTGCCGCGCTTGAGCTTGAGCTTGTGGCCGACCAGGTGCGGAACGGCGTCGTTCAGCTTGCGGAAGTCCCGGGCCAGCTCGTCGCCCTTCGGCAGCTGCTTGGCGGCCGCGGCGCCGACGAGGCCGTCGAGCGAGCCCGGCTTCTCCCGGACCGGGAGCCGCAGCTTCAGATTCTTGACGGTGACGTCCTGCTGGTCGTTGGAGGTCCTGCCGTAGCCACCGGCCAGACCGGGATCGTTGTCGGTCGGAAGCAGCTCGAGCTTGGCGACGTGGCCGGCGTCGAAGTGCCAGCCGTTCGGATGCAGCTGGAAGACCTGCGTCTTCGAGGAGCTGCCATCCGGCCGCCACAGGCCGCGCGAGACGAGCGTCTCGGTGCCGTCCGGCGCGACGTCGAGCAGCCGCGCCGCGACCTCCGAAGCGTCGCCGGAGAAGCTGAACTTGGCGAGCACCGTGGCTGCGCCCATCAACGTGTAGCCGCCGTCGGGCGCCGCGTCGAGGCGGTAGTTCGCCGTCCCCGCCTCGTCGGTGCCGGGTGCGGTACCGCAGGCGCTGCCGCCGACCGGGTTGAAGACGTGGGCAACGGCGGGGTCGCCGCCATCCGCGGCAATCGTCTGCGCCTGCTTGGCGGTGAGGCGGATCTCGCCCTTCGACATCTTCGCCCAGGTCGGGGCCTTGTAGGGGCCGCCCGAGGCCGCCGCCTCCGGGCAGGTCTCGGTGAAGGCGGTGACGCCCTGGCGCGGGGTCTTGCCCTCGCCCTTCACCCAGTAATCCATCCACTTGTTCTCGTGGCGCACGAGCGAGGAGCCGACGTCCTCCTTGTTGTTGGCGCGCGGGTGGCCGAAGTCGCCGAAGAACAGCGCCAGGTGCGAGTCACTCGGGTACTGAGTCCGCGTCCGGTTGTAGTAGCGGATTGCCTCGTCGGGTGGGAAGAGGTCATCCGTAAAGCCGTTCGAGATCATCATCGGCGCCGGCGGGATCGAGTGGTCGATGTAGTACGAGGAGTGGTGCTGGGTGATCTCGTCGATGATCGCCTGCGCATCCGCCCCATACGGCTCGCCCGCGTTGAGCAGGTCGTGCCAGCCGGTGATGTCGGCCGTCGGGTCGCTGCCCTTCGGCGCGTAGTAGCCGGGCGCGGACAGGCCGCTGTAGTAGAGGCCGTTGACGAGCGACTCCTTCTCGACCCCGACCGGGCCCGTGTAGGGCGAGTCGGCGAGGTAGTCGAGCGTGCTGCCGTTCGGCTGCAGCGAGTAGGCGAGGTCGGTCCACGGGACCTCCGGCGTCGTCGCCGCGATCTCCATCGGGGTGCCGTCCGGGCTCTTCCAGGGGACGAGGCTGTAGTCGGGCATCATCACCCGGTTGCGGAGCGCGCCCAGCGCCATCGACATGCCACCGCCGTAGGAGCCGCCCTGAGCGCCGATCTTCTTCGGCTCGACGAGGCCCTCGTCGACGAGCTGGCCGGCGAACTCCTGGGCGTCGCGGACCTCGTAGCGGTCGTCGATCAGGCGGATGTAGCCGTCGTCGCAGGCGGAGCCCGCGGCGGCGCGGGAGGCGGCCGAGCCACACGACTCGTGGAAGCCGCGGTCGGTCATCGAGAAGGTTGCGTAGCCGCGGTTGAGCCAGCGGCGCATGTCCTGCAGGCCGAGCTTGCTGCCCCCGTAGCCGTGGAACATCATCACGAGCGGGTACGGGCCGGGGCCGAACTTCGAGGGCGAGGGGAAGGCGGCATCGACGTCGATCGGCACGCCGTCCCATGCCGGTGCCGTGCTGCGGGGCTCGGCGTTGCAGAAGGTGGCGCCGTCGGGGCGCTCGGAGCAGGGCACCTTGCCGCTCGAACACGCTGCTCGGCGATGGCGCGGCCGCGGCCGGCTGCGCCGTCGCGAACGTCGCGGCGGCGACGACGATCGCCCCCAGGCCAAGCTTCAGATGACGAGCAACAGCCCGCCGGTCCCCTTTACGCATCCCTCTCCTCCTCGCTCGACTTCCCCGTGAAGTGCCGTCACGCTACCAGCCCGAGAACACGGGCCGGGGCCGGCGGTTGCGCCGTCAGCCCTCGAGAAAGAGATCGACCACGGGCTCCCCGCTGCCGGCCCGATAGCCGTCGAGATCGGTGATGCCCTCCTCGGCGAGCACCTCGTCGTCGATGAAGAAGTTGCCCGTGCACTCGCCCGCCGGCCGCGTGAGGATCGCGTGGGCGGCGTCGGCGACGATCTCCGGTGTCCGCGACTGGTTCATCGCCGCCTCGCCGCCGAGCAGGTTGAGCACGGCCGCGGTCGCGATCAGCGTGCGCGGCCACAGCGAGTTCGCGGCGATGCCGCGATCGCGCAGCTCCTCGGCGAGGCCGAGCGTGCAGAGGCTCATCCCGTACTTGGCGATCGTGTAGCCGAGCTGCCCTCCCGCCCACTTCGGGTCGAGGTTGATCGGCGGGCTCAGCGTCAGGATGTGCGCGTTCTCGGCTTCCGCCAGGTGCGGGATGCAGGCGCGGCTGAGCATGAAGGTGCCGCGCGTGTTGATGTCCTGCATCAGGTCGTAGCGCTTGGGGTCGAGGTCCGGCGTGCTGGGCGATGTTGATCGCCGATGCATTGTTGACGCAGATGTCGATGCCGCCGAAGCGCTCGACGGTCCGCGCGACGGCATCGTCGATCGAGGCGTCCTCGCGAACGTCGCCGACGATCCCGAGCCCCTTGCCGCCCGCCTGCTCGATCTCGGCGACCGCGGTATGGATCGTCCCCGGGAGCTTGGGGTGCGGCTCCGCGGTCTTCGCCATCAGCGCGACGTTGGCGCCGTCACGGGCTGCCCGCACCGCGATCGCGAGGCCGATGCCGCGGCTGCCACCGGACATGAGGATCGTCTTGCCGGCGAGGCCGGGTCGGTCGTCGGGCATGCGTGGGGCTCCTTCGGGGGGTCGGGGGTGCGCCCGCAACCGTATCCGGGCTACCGTTGCCACGGCGTGCACGCGGCGAGCGGAGAGGGCGAGGACGAGCGCGAGCTGCAACAGCTGCGGGAGGCGCTTCGGCGCGAGCGCGAGCACCGGCTCGAGGCCGAGCGCCGCGTCGAGCAGCTGCGCCAGCTACCGCGGGCTCGGCGCCTGCTCAAGGCGATCAACTGGACGCGGCTGAACCGCTGGTCGATGCGCTCCGGCCCACCGCCCGCGGGCGCGCCGCCGCTCTTCTTCATCGTCGGGCGCGGCAAGTCGGGGACCTCGTGGCTGATGGAGACGTTCGACCGCCACCCCGAGATCCTCTGCCGGGGCGAAGGCCAGTTCTTCGGCAGCGGCGATGCCGAGCCGGCGCCATGGGCAAGGTCACTGCAGCGGGCGCTGCTCGACTCGCCGGAGCTGCGCGAGTGGTGGCATCACGGGGCCTGGGTCCGCGGCGATGAGTACGAGCGCGGAGTCGGCTCGATCGCGGGCGCTGCCGCCGCCCGGATCATGGCCGAGCGGCTGGCCGCGAGTGACGCGCGCATCGCCGGCGACAAGACGCCGCTCAACGGCACCGACGTCGTCGCCGAGATCGCTGCAGGCGTGCCCGGCGCCAGGGTGATCCACGTGATCCGCGACGGCCGCGACGCCGCCGTCTCCGCCGTGCACCACATCTGGAACAACCGGGAGCGGATCACCGGCACCGAGCTCGATCCCGACCTCGCGGCACGGCGTGACCGTTACCGCAGCCGACCCCTCCGGCTTCGGTCCGCGGCGGCGAGAGCCTCTTCGCGCCCGGGCACCTGGCGGGGACGGCGGCACGCTGGGCCGGCTACACCGAGCGGGCGCGGGCCGACGGCCGGGCGCTGCTCGGCGACCGCTACGCCGAGGTCCGCTACGAGGACATGCTGACCAAGCCGGAGGCCGAGCTCGCCCGCCTCCTCGCGCTTCCTCGGCGTCGAGGCGGGGGTCGAGCGCGTCGCGGCCTGCCTGGAGGCAGCGAGCTTCGAGCGTGGCTCGGGCGGCCGCAAGCGGGGCGAGGAGGACTCCTCGAGCTTCCGGCGCAAGGGCGTCGCCGGCGACTGGCAGCGAGTCTTCACCGACGAGGACAGGGCGACGTTCAAACGCGAGGCCGGACCGCTGCTCGTCAAGCTCGGCTACGAGCAGGGTGAGGACTGGTGAGCGCCGCCGCCGGTGCTCAGCGCGCCCATTCCGGTGGCCGCGTCTCGTCGCCGGTGCGGCGCGCGTAGCTGATCGCGTAAGCGCGCGGGCGGAAGTGCAGGACCGGGTCCTCGGAGGGCTCGATCCCCTCGGTGAGTCGCAGCGGGTCGAAGATCGTCGACTCACGCCCATCGAGGACCGACTCGAGCTGCAGCCGCCCGGCGATCAGTCGCTCGCTGCCGCGCCAGACGGAGCTCGGATCGTGCGGGTCGTCGTCGGCGGCCGGCGAGCGCGAGCTCGAGGTCGTAGTCGATCGTGCCGCCTCCGGCGAGCCGCTGCGCGAGCTCCCGGCGAGAGGTAGTCGGGAGTGCCGCGATCCTGCTCGGCGGCCTCATCGGCCGAGCGCGGGACGAACGAGTACCGGACCCAGCGGGAGGAGTCGTCGGGGGCGCGCCAGCGGAACGCATGCACCGCGTAGTAGCTCAGGTCGGCGTAGCTCGCCGGAGCCTTCAGCGCCGCTGCGTTGGCGCGCAGCGCGCCGACCACCGAGGGGTGACGGAGCAGGAAGAGCGGGAGCCGCGCCGCCATCCCCGGGCCGCGCTCGGTTGCCCCGAGCAGGGCGACGAAGTCGTCGGGGTTGGAGACGGGGAAGCGGGGTGCGTTCTGGGCGACGATGTCCGTCCCCTCGCCGCCGGGCAGCTCGAAGCGAACGGCGAGCCCGCGCACGTCCGGCGCCCGGTCGGGCTCCTCGGGGTTGCCGCCGCCGTTCGAGAAGCGGGCGATGATGCCGACGCGCTCCCCTTGCATGTGCGGCGCCGTCGTCAGCGCTCCGGCCTCCGGGGAGGCGACGAACGTGCCCGCGCAGACGATGCCGCGCGCATGTAGCGCCCGTCGGCCGCTGTGGACGCCGAAGCGGGACGAGATCCGCTCAACCGCCTCTTCTGGGCTGATCACGGGAGGATCGTATTCCTCCCGGCCGAGCGCGGCTGCACGGCGATCTTCAGCGCCAAGCGCGAGCTCACGCAGAAACTGCTGCTTGACCTGGCGCCGGTGCCGTCGCCGTTGGCATCGGCGCCGAGCTGAAGGGCCACCGCCTCAGCCGAGCAGTGCGGCGCCGACCGGCAGCCCGGTCTCCGCCTCGAGCCGAGCCCGACCGCTGAGCTCCTCGAGCTCGAGCAGAAAGACGAACGCGGCCGGGCTGCCGCCCAGGGCCTCGACGAGACGTCCCGTCGCCGTCGCCGTGCCGCCCGTCGCCAGCACATCGTCGTAGACGAGCACCGATTCGCTCCCTGCGAGTGAGGCAGCGGCGCCGATCTCGAGGCTCTCGTTGCCGTATTCGAGCTCGAACTCGTGCGCGTGCACCGGCCGCGGCAGCTTGTCCGGCTTGCGCACCGGCACGAAGCCGGCGCCGATCGCCTGAGCGAGCATCGGCCCGAGGATGAAGCCACGGGCCTCGGGAGCGACGACGAGATCGAAGCCGCCGTCGCCGTCGGCACTGAGCCGCCGCGCCGCCCGTCGCGAGCTCATCGGCGGCCTCGGCCATGAGCGCAGGATCGCGGTAGATCGGGTTGAGATCGCGGAAGACGACGCCGGGCGCCGGCCAGTCCGCATGGCTTGTGATGTGATCGAGCAGGCCCATGCCCGGTGGCCCTCAGTAGCTCTTGGGCAGGCCCAGCGAGTGCTCGGCGACGTAGTTGAGGATCATCTCGCGGCTCACCGGGGCGATCTTGTTGAGCCGCGCTCCCCACCACATGTCGGTGAGCCCGTACTCGAGCGCGATGCCGTTGCCGCCGTGGGTCTGGATCGCCTGATCGACGCACTTGACCGCCGCCTCGGCCGCCGCGTACTTGGCCATGTTCGACGCCTCGCCCGCGCCCTTGAAGCCGGCGTCGTAGAGCGCGCAGGCCTTCTGCGTCATCACGCCGCGCAAGCTCGAGCTCGACCTTGCACTGCGCGAGCGGGTGGCTCAGGCCCTGGTGGGTGCCGATCGGCTTGCCCCAGACGGCGCGCTCGCGCGCGTACTCCGATGCCTGCCGCAGGGCGCGGTCGCCGGCGCCGATCGAGCCGGCCGCCGCCATGATCCGCTCCGGGTTGAGCCCGTCGAAGAGCGCGCCGAGGCCGCCTGTGGTTCCGCCGATCAGGCGCTCGTCGGCGACCTCGATGCCGTCGATGTACAGGGTCCACTGCTTGTCGGGGAGGCGCAGCGCCATCGGGATCGACTCGCGGTTGAGCCCGGGCGCGTCGACGTCGACGATGAACAACAGCGGCAGTCCGAGCTGGCCGTCATCGAGCTCCTGGCGGGCGACGATCAGGATGTGGGTCGCGTGCTCGACTCCGGAGATGTAGGTCTTCTGGCCCTTCAGCACCCAGCTGCCGTCACCGTTCTGCTTGGCGCGGGTCGAGATGTTGTGGGTGTTGGTGCCGGCGTCGGGCTCGGTCACCGCGAAGGCGATCCGCGTGGTCCCGCGCGCCAGCCCCGGCAGCCACTCCTCCTGCTGCTCGCGGCTCCCGCGGGCGACGAGGATCGAGCCGGCGATCGCGGGTGAGACGACGAGCAGCAGCTGCGTGCAGCCCTGCAGCGCGAGCTCCTCCTGGACGGCCGCGAGCCCGGTCATCCCGAGTCCACCGCCGCCGAACTCCTCGGGCAGGTTGACGCCGCAGTAGCCCTTCTCGGCGAGCGCGTCCCAGAGCTCGGTCGGCGGCTCGCCGGCCTCCGTGCACTCGAGCATGTACTTCGCCCCGTATCCGGAGGTGATGCCACCCACGGCCTCGCGCAGCAACCGCTCCTCGTCGGAGGGGACGAGGGGGATGACGGGCTCGGGCCTCTCTGCTGTGGCGCTCATGCGGCTGAGCCTATGCGAAGTTGACAGTGGTGTAGGCGGTCAGCGGAGCTGCCGCTCGCCCCACGTAGGTTGCGACTCAGCCGGTCCCGCCCGCCGCCGGGGAACCCGGCACCTCGGGGTCGTGCAGGTGGCAGCGCACGGTCGAGGCGCCGACGGCGAGCTCACGCGGGGAGACCGGCTCCCGGAAGCGGAAGCGAACACCACCCTGCTCAACCTCGGTCCCCTCCACCCCACTCCAGAACGGGTCGTCCGCCGTGGCGGCGCGCAGCTCCTCGACGATCGCGGCGACCTGCTCGTCGCTCGCGCCCTCGGCAGTCGGCAGGAGGACCTCCGTGGCGGGCACATCGAGCACGGCGAGGTCGCCGACGATCTCGCGCTCGGCCTCGTAGCGCTCGGTGTCGAGCTCGTTCCAGCGCATCTCCAGCAACATCCGCAGGTCGCGTCCCTCCCAGCCACACGAGCCGAAGGCGCGCGGGCAGCGCGGATGGAAGCTGCAGCCGAGCGGCGGCACGACTGCGTCGGGGACCTCGCCCCGGGGCAGGTCGCGAGGCACGGCACGCCGCGGATCCGGCTCGGGGATCGCCCGCAGCAACGCGGCGGTGTAGGGGTGCGAGGGGTTGGCGTAGATCTCCTCGGCAGGCCCGATCTCGACGACCTTGCCGAGGTACATGATCGCGATCCGGTCGCAGAAGAACTTCGCCGTCGCGAGGTCGTGCGTGATGTAGAGGTAGGTCAGCCCGAGCTCTTCCTTGAGCTCGAGCATGAGCTCGAGAATCTTCGCCCGGACGCTCATGTCGAGCATCGAGACCGGCTCGTCGGCGACGAGCACGTCGGGCTCGAGAATGATCGCCCGGGCAAGCACAGCGCGTTGCTTCTGGCCGCCGGAGAGGTCAGACGGGTACTTGTCGAGGAACTCCTCGGCGGGCGCGAGACCGACCCGCTCCAGTGCGGCGGCAGCGCGCCTGCGCAGCTCCTCGCTGCCGGAGGCGAGCTTGTGAAAACGCAATGGGTCGGCGACCAGGGCTCCAACGGTGAGCGCCGGGTTGAGCGAGGCGTGCGGGTCCTGGAAGACGATCTGCATCCGCTGGCGCAGGCTGCGCAGCTCGCTCTCGGAGCGCGAGGAGATCTCGCGGCCCTCGAGCCGGATCGAGCCGCCGCTCGCCTCGACGAGGCCGAGCAGCGTGCGGCCGAGGGTCGTCTTGCCCGAGCCCGACTCGCCGACGACGCCGAGCACCTCGCCCTTGTGAAGATCGAGCGAGACGCCGTCGACCGCCTTCACCGAGCCGGCCTCGCGACCGCGCATGCGGTCGAGGAACGAGCCCCGGACCGAGTAGGTCGTGGAGAGGTCGCGAACCTCGAGCAGCACCTCGTCGCTCACCTCAAGCCTCCTCCGCCTCGAGGAAGTCCTCGCGCGGCAGCGGCTCGCGATCGCCCGCGGTGAGTTCGGCCTCCGGTCCGTGCAGCCAGCATTCCGTGCGCTGCCCGGTGGCGGTCCGCACCTCGATCGGGAAGCGCTCGGCGCAGACCTTCATCGCGTCCGGGCAGCGCGGGTGGAAGCGGCAGCCCGCCGGCGGGTCCTTGAGGCTCGGCGGCGCTCCGGGGATGTAGTTGAGCCCGGTCGTCTCGAGCGAGATCGTCGAGCGCAGCAGCTCGCGCGTGTACGGATGCGCGGGCTCGGAGAAGACCTCGCGCGCGTCGCCCTCCTCGACGATCCGGCCCGCGTACATGACCGCGACGCGGTCGCAGGCCTCGGCGACGATTCCGAGGTTGTGGGTGATGAGCAGCACCGCGGTGTCGAAGTTGCGCCGCAGGTCGGCGAGGATGCCGAGGATCTGCGCCTCGACGATGACGTCGAGCGCCGTGGTCGGCTCGTCCGCGATCAACACCTTCGGCTCAAGCACCAGCGCCAGCGCGATCATGATCCGCTGCCGCATGCCACCGCTGAACTCGTGCGGGTACTGCGTAAAGCGGGTCCGCGGGATGCCCATCCCGGCCAGTGCCTCGAGCGAGCGCCGACGGACCTCATCCTTGTCCATCTCGGGAGCGTGCGTCCGCAGCGCCTCCCGGAAGTGCGACTCGATCGTCTGCAACGGGTCGAGTCGCGTCATCGGCTCCTGGAAGATCAGCCCGAGCTCAGGCCCGCGCATCGCCCGCATCTCGGCCTGCTCGCGGCCGACGAGCTCGGAGCCCGCGTAGCGGACCGAGCCGTCGACGGAGGCCATCGCCGGCAGCAGGCCGAGGACCCCCCGGCCGAGCGTCGACTTGCCGCAGCCCGACTCGCCGACCAGCCCGAGCGTCTCCCCCGCGCCGATCTCGAACGAGACGCCGTCGACGGCGCGCACGGGCACGTCGGCGGTCCCGTACCAGACGCGGAGATCGTCCACCGTGAGGATCGGGTCGGAGCCGGGCTCGGCGCTCACAGGCGCTCTCCCTCCTCGCCCGCGAGCCCGGGGCCGGAGGGTCCCTTGTCGCGGTCGGGCAGTTCGGCCGCGGTGGTGCGGCGGGCGCGGATCAGCGGGTTGATGACGTCGTTGAGGCCTTCTCCAAGCAGCGTGAAACCAGTCACGAGGAGCACGATCGCGAGGCCCGGCCACAGCCCGGTCCACCAGATCCCGGCGCCGGCGTCGTCGATCGCGCGCTGCAGGTCATAGCCCCACTCGGCCGCGTCGGTGGGCTGGATCCCGTAACCGAGGAAGCCGAGGGCGGCGAGCGTCAGGATCGCGTCGGCAGCGTTCAGCGTCGCCAGCGGCGGCACGTTCTGGACCACGTTCTGGAGGATGTAGCGCGTGATGATCGTTCGCCGTGGCGCGCCCAGCGCCCGGGCCGCCTCCACGTAGGACTCCTCGCGGACGCTGATCACGTGGTTGCGGACGACCCGGAAGTACTGCGGCACGTACACCGCCGTGATCGCGATCGCGGCGGTGAAGACGCCCTGACCGAAGGTGTCGGAGAGCAGGAAGGCGATGACGATCGCCAGCAGGATGTACGGGAAGGCGAACATGGCGTCCATGACGAGGACGAGGAAGCGGTCGAGGCGGCCGCCCAGGTAGCCGGAGATGAGCCCGAGCGGAACGCCGATCACGAGCGAGAAGAAGACGGCCAAGACGACGACCTCGATCGCCGTGCGGGAGCCCCAGATCACGCGCGAGAGCACGTCATAGCTGCCGACGGTGGTCCCGAACGGGTGGGTGGAGTCGGGGTGCGCTTGCTTGGGGAAGCGGCCCGCTGCGTCGCTGACCTGGTCGAAGCCGAAGGGGGCGATCAGCGGCGCGAAGATCGCGAGCACGACGAAGAAGGTGACGATCACGACGCCCGTCCAGAAGAGCCAGCGGGAGACGCCGCGCGACTCGCGGACGGGCGCCAGCCAGCGCGGCAGACCGGGGCGCCTCATCGGTACCTCACCCGCGGGTCGATGAACGCGTTGAGGACGTCGATCAGCACAGATACGACGACGACGGCGATCGCGAAGACGGTGACGATGCCCTGCACAGCGATGTAGTCGCGCTGGTTCAGGTAGCGGACGAGCTCCGATCCGATTCCCGGCCAGTTGAAGGTCTCCTCGGTGAGCACGGCACCGCCGAGCAGGATCGCGAACTGCAGGCCGGCGACGGTGACGACGGGGACGAGCGCGTTGCGGAAGGCATGGTTGATCACGACCCGGCGCTCACTGACGCCGCGTGCCCGGGCAGCCTCGACGTAGTCGCCCTGCATCGTCTGCAGGAGGTTGACCCGGACGAGCCGGATGAGCACGCCCGCGATCGTGATGCCCAGTACGAAGGCGGGCAGCATCAGGTGCTGCAGGACATCCCAGAAGGCGTTCCAGTCGCCCTGGATGAGGGTGTCGAGCAGGTAGAAGTGCGTGACCTTGTTGAGGTCGAAGTCGACGAGCGGGCTCGCCCGGCCCGAAGTCGGCCAGCCGACCTTCGAAGCGAGCAGCTGGAAGAGGAAGCCCAGAAAAAACACCGGGAACGCGTAGATCACGATTCCGAAGAGCCGACCGCCGACATCCCACGGCCCGTCCCGGTAGCGGCCCGCCATCAGGCCGATGGGTATGCCGACGAGCAGCGTGATCATGAACGCCGCCAGCGTCAGCTCGAGCGTCGCGCTGCCGTTCTCGACGAGGATCGAGCCGACGGAGCGGTTGTCGGTGACCGAGTGGCCCAGATCGAGCGTCGCGACCTGCTTCAGGTACTCGCCGTACTGAACGATGACCGGCTTGTTGTAGCCGGCGGCCTCCTTGCGCTTCTCGAGCTCCTTCGCCGGCAGCTTCGCGCCGAGCGCGGCGCTGATCGGGTCGCCCGGCGCGACCCGCATCAGCAGGAAGACCACGGTGAGCAGGATCAGCACCGTGGGCAGCGCCAGCGCGATGCGCGTCAGCACGTACGCGCGCAGGCTGCCCGATCCGGTGGTCCCGCTCAATTCCGTTGCTTCCCGCCCCTGGGATCCGCCGAGGGCGGGCGTCCTATCAGTTCTTCGAGATCAGCCAGAAGCGGAAGATGAACGATGGGTCGAACGTCTCCTCGACTCCGTGCACACCATCGCGAACGGCGGCGACCTGCTCGCCCTGCCAGATCGGGATGACCGGAGCGTCCTCGGCTGCGATCTTCTGGATCTGCTCGAAGTCCTTCGAGCGCTGTGCGTCGTCGGCGGTCCCCTTCTCGTCGGCAATCAGCTTGTTCATCTGCGGATTGTCGTAGTGGATGTTCAGGAACGAGTCCGGCAGGTAGAACGGCGACGTGTAGTCGTCCGGATCCGGATAGTCGGGGAACCAGCCGAGCTGGTAGACGGGGTACTCGTCCGTGAAGGCCGAGGTCGAGTACTGATCCCACTCAGTCGACTTCAGCGTCACGTCGAAGAGGCCGCTGGAGTCGAGCTGGCGCTTGATCTCGGCGTACTCGTCACCGGATGCGGTGCCGTAGTGGCTCGGCGTCCACCAGATCTCGAGCGGCACGGGCGTCTTCACGCCGGCGTCGGCGAGCGTCTGCTTGGCGGCTGCGACGTCGGGGCCTTCGCCGTACTGCTGGGCGAACGAGTCGGTCGCGTACTGGAGGCCCTGGGGCACCATCGAGTAGAGCGGCTGCACCGTGCCGTTGTAGACGTTGTCGGCGATCGACTGGCGATCGACCGTCTGCGCCACGGCCTGACGGATCGCGAGCTTCTGCGCGTCGCTGTCGCCGGGCTGCAGCTTCGTGTTGAAGACCATGTAGCGGATCTCCGTACCGTTGCCGGAGACGACGTTGAGGCCGTCGGCGCTCTTCAGGTCCTCGATGTCGGTCGGGCTCAGGCTCCGGTAGGCGATGTCGACATCGCCGTTCTGGATCGCCAGCTTCAGCGGCGAAGCCTTCTTGTAGTACTTGATGATCACGCGGTCGTTCTTCGCCGGCGAGTCACCCGAGTACTGCGGGTTCTTCTCGAGCACGGTCTGCTGGCCGGGCTCGTAGGAGGCGAGCGTGTAACGGCCGGAGCCGATCACCTTGTCCGAGGGCTGGAGCTTGTTCGCCGGGTAGACGTCGGAGGGGACGATCGCGAACGAGCCGGTCGTCAGCAGCAGCGGCCAGGTGGCGTCGGGCTCCTTCAGGTGGAAGACGACGGTGTCGTCGCCCTGCGCCTCGATGCTCTTCATGTTCGCCAGCAGTGAGGAGGCGCCGTTCGGGTCGGCGATCTTGACGTTGCGCTGGAACGAGAAGACGACGTCGTCGGCCGTCAGCGGCGATCCGTCGGAAAACTTGAGGCCAGACCGCAGCTTGCACTCATAAGTTGTGTCTGACTTGTCAGTGAACTCGCAACTCTGCGCAGCCTCGGGCTCGGCCTTGTTGCCGCCCGGAGGCACGGTCAGGAGGTTCTGATAGATCGAGTAGATCCCGTCATAGGAAGGCAGGTCGTAGGCGCCTGCCGGGTCGTAGGAGATCGGCTGATCCGTCGTGCCGCGGATGATCGTGCCACCCGAGGAGCTGCTGGAGGAGCTGCCGCAAGCTGCGATCGCTATCGCGAGCAGCACTCCGGTTGCGAGTACGACGAGCGCGCGAACTTTGCCCATTCCCTGAACCTCCGATTGCCTGTTGCCCATCCCGGGCCGGTGGGACGACCGGCCGGGACCTCCTTTCCGCAGCCTATCCTTTTCGGGCACGGGAGCGCATGACGGAGCCGATTCGATCTGGCCGAGCAGGAAGACGGGCCGCAGTTGCGGTCTCGTTCGCGCTGCTCTCGATCGCCCTCGGCGCACCTGCTCGGTGGCGTTGGGGCTTCCTCCGCAGCCGCCGCGCAGCAGGCGCAGGAGCGGCCCAACATCGTCCTGCTCGAGAGCGACGACCAGACCCAGGAACAGATGCGCTTCATGCCGCTCACCGAGCAGATGATCGGCAGTCGCGGCGCGACCTTCCCGACGAACCTCGCGGTCTGGCCGCTGTGCTGTCCGTCGCGGGCGACGCTGTTCACCGGCCAGTACCCGCACAACCACGGGGTGCTCGGCAACAAGGGCGCCCCGTATGGGGGCTTCCAGCGCTTCAACAACGAGACCGCGATGCCGGTCTGGCTGTCGAATGCCGGCTACTACACGGCCCACATCGGCAAGTACCTGAACGGCTACGAGGAGAGCCCGATCGGCGTGCCCCCCGGCTGGTCGGAGTGGCACGGCTCCAAGGACACCTACAAGTACTACGGGTACGACCTCTTCGAGGACAACCAGTGGGTGCAGTACGGGAGCGAGCAGGAGGACCCCGACGCGCCGGCGCAGCCGAACACCTACTCGACCGACGTCTACACCGACAAGGCCGTCCAGATCATCGATCAGCGGGCGCCCTCCGACCAGCCCTTCTTCCTCTCGGTCGGTTACCTGGCCTCGCACGGAGGCGGGCCCCAGAACAGACCGGACGGCTCGCCGGCGACCTGCTCGAAGAGCGCCAAGCCGGCGGTGCAGGACCTCGGCACCCTGAGCTCGCAGCCGATGCCGGAGCCCCCGAACTTCAACGAGAAGAACGTCAAGGACAAGCCCGCGGCGATCCGCGAGCTCTCGCCGCTCGGCTCGACGTCGATCGAGCGGATCCAGAAGCGCTACTGGTGCCGGGCGGAGTCGCTGCTCGATCTCGACCGGGGCGTCCGCACGATCATCAACGAGCTGCGTGCGACCGGGGAGCTCGACAACACGCTCGTCATCTTCACCTCCGACAACGGCTTCTTCGGAGGCGAGCACCGCATCCCGACCGGCAAGAACCGCGTCTATGAGGAAGCGGTGCGGGTGCCGCTGATGATGCGGGGCCCGGGGATCCCACGCGACGAGACCGTCAAGGAGATGTCGGCCAACATCGACCTGGCGCCGACGATCGCCGACGTCGCCGGGGCGACGCCGCTCGTCAAGGTCGACGGGCGCTCGCTGATGCCCCTCGCCGCCCACCCCGACCGCTACAAGGGCCGCGAGATCCTGCTGGAGCAGTACTCGGGCCTCGGCGAGGCGGGCGAGGCCAACACCGGCGTCTACAAGGCGGTGCGCACGCAGCGCTACAAGTACGTCGAGAACGCGGGCGGCGAGAACGAGCTCTACGACCTGCAGGAGGATCCCTACGAGCTCGACAACCTGTACGGCAAGAGGAAGTACGCGGAGCTCGAGGGTTACCTGCACGAGGAGCTCGCCGGCCTCGCCGACTGCGCGGGGGCGAGCTGCCGAACCCAGCCGAGCCTGCAGTTGCAGACGGACGGCAAGCGCGGCAAGGCGAGCAAGCGCAGCAAGCACAAGCCGCGCGCAAGCACCAGCGCCGCTGCGTGAAGCGGCTCCGCATTGCCGTCGCCGGAACGACGGGCGAGCCGCTCGCCTCGGCGAAGTTCAAGGTCAACGGCAAGCGGGCGGGCTCGGTCGACGAAGCGCCTTTCCGCGTGACGGTCAGGCACAAGAAGCTCGGCGACAACCGCCGCGCCGATATCTCCGTAGACGCCGAGCTGCTCGACGGGCGGATCCGCACAGTCCGCGATCGCTACAAGCTCTGCCGCTGATCGCTCGATAGCCTCGCGTCCGTGACGCGGGTGATCGATGCTCGACGGGTGGATCTGGAGATGAGCTGGTCTGAGCGGGCCGAGGAGCGGCTGTTGGCTCGACTCGTGCGCCGGCGGCTCGAGCGCCTGCCCGCCCGCCGGGCCGCCGATGCCGGCGAGAGCGCGATGTCCGAGCGTGCGCCGCTCGTCTTCCGCGCCCAGGAGGAGCTGATCGGACGGTATGCCCCGGGCCGCTCGTTCGTCGACACGGCCTGCCTGTGGATCATGAACGGCAGTTGCGCGTTCCTCGCCGAGGAGCTGGGCGCGGCCCGCGTCACGGCCTCCGACAAGTGGCCGGCCAGCGCGGAGTACGAAGCCGAGCACGCGCGCCGCGACTCGCAGGTCAGCTTCGCCCAGGCGGACCTCCACGAGACCGCGGAGGTGCAGGCGCTCGGCACCCACGACGTCGTCTGGTGCTCGGGCCTGCTCTACCACACGCCCGTGCCGCATCTGTTGATCGCGAACCTGCTCTCGATCACCGGCGAGTACCTGATCGTCGGCTCGAAGGTGATCCCCTCCATCCCCGGCCTGCCGGGCGCCGCGGCGTTCTACCCGGGGCTCGACGAAGAGCAACGCCGTGGCTACGCAGCGGTGAGCCGCAAGGTCGCCGATGAGCCGTTCGATCCCACCAGTCACGCCGTCAACTGGTGGTGGGGCCTGAGCCCCGAAGCGCTCGTCGGCATTGCCCGCGCGATCCGGCCGCTCGAGCTCGTCGAGGACGTTCACCTACCGTGGCTACGCCGCCACGACAGCTACTACGCCGTGCTGCGGGTGCTCGATTGAGCGGTGCGGGGGCGGCGAGAAGCCCGGGCGGCCGTGCGGCGACCCGCACGACGATCGCGCTCGCCGCGATGACGCTCTCGAGCAGCCTGATCCTCGTCGACCAGACCGCCGTCCCGCTGGCCACGCCGGATGCGGTCGCGGAGCTGCACGGCTCGCTCAGCGAGGGCAGCTGGATCCTGACCGCGAACATTCTGCCGCTGGCGGCGTTCATGGTCGTCGGCGGTCGCCTCGGCGACCTCCTCGGCCTGCGTCGCGTCTTCCTCTGGGGCGCGACCGCCTTCGCGATCGCGACGGCGCTCGCGGCCGCCTCGCAGTCGATGCCGTGGATGCTGGGAGCCCGGACGCTGCAGGGGCTCGGGGCCGCGCTGATGATGCCGACCGCGGTGGCGATCGTCGCTGCTGTCTTCCCGGAGGAGAAGCGCGGGCAGCGCGCTCGGCGTGTTGGCCGGTGGCTCCGCCGCGTTCGCCGCCGCCGGCCCGGTCCTCGGCGGCCTGCTGACGGCGGTCGACTGGCGCCTGGTCTTCGTCATCAACGTGCCGCTCGCCCTGGTCGCGATCGCGCTGACGCTGCGCTCGGTGCCGGCGCTCGCCCCCTCCCGTGCGGGGTCCATCCGCAACCTCGACTTTCCCGGCGTCGCCGCGCTCGCGATCTCGGCCACGAGCTTGCTCTTCGGGCTCTCGCAGCTACAGCAGGGAAGCTTCAGCGACCCGCTCACGTTCGTGCCGCTGCTCGTCGGCCTCACGGGCTTTGCGATCTTCGCCCTGATCGAGCTCCGCGTCTCCGACCCGCTGCTCGACCTGCGTCTCTTCCGCCACCTGAACTTCCTCGCCTCGAACATCAGCCAGGTGATCGCCGGGATGATCGAACTCGGGCTCGGTTACCTGCTGCCGTTCCTGCTGCTGCTCGTGATCGGGGTCTCGCCCGAGGTCGCCGGGATCGCGCTGATCCCGGCGACGATCCCGATCATCGCCGCCGGGCCGCTGGCCGGCCGCGTCTTTGACCGGATCGGCGGCCGGATTCCGCTGGCCGTCGGCTTCGCGGTGCTGGCGGGATCGGGCGCGGCGCTCGCGATCGGCGCCGGCGACAGGACTGCGGTGGCCCTGATCCCCGGCCTGATCCTGCAGGGGATCGGGCTCGGGATCGTGCTCACCGTCAACGACCCGGTCGGGCTCAACGCCGTCGACGAGGGCGACCGGGGCACGGCAGCGGGGATGATCAACACGAGCGAGCAGCTCGGCGGCGCGCTCGGCATCGCAATCCTGCTCACGGTCGAGCTCAGCGTTTACAAGCACAAGCTGTTCGCCGAGCTCGCCGACCGGGGGATCCATCCGACGGCCACGCAGAGCGACCGGGTCCAGGACTTCATCCTGCGAGCCGAGCAGAGCGGCTTCTCGCACGCTCACGAGTCGAAGCTGGTGCACTCGGTCGCCACAGACATCATCAATACGCACGTGACCGGTTTCCAGATGGCCTTCGTCGTCTCCGGGGCACTCGCGCTGATCGGCTGCGTGGCCGCGGCGCTGCTAGTCCGCCGGGAGGACCGCGTCGCCCTCGGTCCCGTCTTCGGCCGCCGCTCGCGCTGGATCTACACGAACGTCGGCAGCTCGCCGGGGCTCAGCCGCCGGCCCCCGCCGAAAGGGGCAGCGGACAGCTAGCCGGAAGCGTGCGGCGGGCGGCGCGACCCAGGTCGCTGCAGGGAGATCAGGGCGGCGGCGAGCAGCAGCGCCGTCGCCAGCAGCGCCGTCGCCTCGCTCGACCAGCCCAGCGGGCCGTCCTGCCAGTGGACCGAGCCACCGGCTACGAACACGGCAATCGCGGCGAGCAGACCACCGCCGAGCGCCAGCGCCCAAGCGAGCGGCGTCGGCCAGCGCAGCAGCACGGCGCAGCCGAGACAGCCGATCGCAGCGCCCCAGACGGCAGCCGCCGCCCAAGCAACATCGACGTCCGAGAGCACCAGCTGCAATGAGGCCGCAAAGGCGATGAGCGCCAGCGCCACGAGCACCCGGCTCAGCATCGGCCCGTTCATTGCCGGTCCTCGGACTGGGGCTCGTCCACCTCGGCCAGCTTGCGGGCGAGCGCCCGCTTCAACTCGACGTCCATACCGCGCAGGATCTGGATCCGCTGGCTTTGCGGTGAGCCGGCGCCGTGCAGCGACTCGGTCAGATAGCCGACCGCGTTGCGGCCGAGCGTCATGTTCTCGATCAGCCGCAGGATCCGCATCCGATCCTCGGTCGGCACGTCCTCGCGGCCGGCGAGCATCCGCTCGAGCAGCGGCCCGACCTCCTCGGAGCGCAGGTCGGCCTCCGAGGGCATCGTCGCGACGATGCCGCCGGCGATGTCCTGGGCGAGGCGCGAGATCTCGTACGGGAAGCGCGTCACGTTGTGCTTGCAGACGTTGGAGAGCAGCTCGTCGTTCATCCAGATGCCGGAGTCGAGCGGCTTCGCCTGCGCCGCGGATGCGATCGAGCTCGAGTAGATCGTCTCGTTCAGGTGGACCATCTCGACGAGCTTGTCCTTGACGTGGGAGGCGGTCGCGACGCCGTTGTTGTCGGCGACCTCGGCCGCGGCGCCGGTGATCACGTCGCCGAGCCCGGTCTTGCAGACGTAGCTCGCCCGGTGGTAGGCGGTGAAGCGGGAGACGAGCCGCTGCGCATACTCGTACTCGCCGTCGAGCAGCACATGCTCGTAGGGGACGAAGACGTCGTCGAAGTGGACGAGCACCTCCTGGCCGCCGAACTTTGCGTTGCCCTTGTCGATCGTGCCGGGCTCGAGCGCCCGGGTGTCGGAGGCCTGCCGGCCGTAGACGTAGGTGAGGCCCTCGGCATCGCCGGGGACCATCGCGACCACGGCGAAGGCCCGGTCGGCCTCGCGCAGGTTCATCGTGGGCAGCACGCAGATCCAGTGCTGGTTCCAGCCGCCGGTCATGTGCGCCTTCGCGCCACGCAGGAAGATCCCCTCGTCGTTGCGGCCGCTGACGTGCAGGAAGACGTCGGGGTCGGCCTGCTCGTGCGGCGCCTTCGAGCGATCGCCCTTGGGGTCGGTCATCCCCGCGGCGATCAGGATGTTGTGCCGCTGGGCGAGCTTGAGGAAGTCGAGGTAGCGCTCGTGGTAGCCCGTGCCGCGGTCGCGGTCGATGTCGAAGGTGACCGAGTGCAGGACGCTGATCGTGTCGAGCCCGGTGCAGCGCTGAAAGCAGGTGCCCGTGAGCTGGCCAAGCCGGCGCTGCATCGCGTGCTTGTCGATCAGATCCTGGGGTGATTCGGCGACGTGCAGGAAGCGGTTGATCGTCGCGTCGATCAGCGGCGAGTGGACGGTCGCCACCTCGGGCTCACGGGTGGCGAGGTCGTAGGTCATCTTCAGCGCGTTGATCGACGGCTGCACGATCGGATGGTCGGCGGGCTCGTCGATCCGCTCGCCGAACATGAACAGGCGTGTGCCGCGCCCGCGCAGCGAGGCGAGGTAGTCCTCCCCGGTCTCGATCACCGGCATCCGGCCCCAGCGCTCGTCGGCGCTCTCCAGCCGACGGGTCGCGCCTCCCGGCGCGACGGCCGTCGGCGCGTTGGTGGCCACGGCCGGCGTGACGCCCTCGCTGATCGTCATCTCCCCTCCTCCGGGGGTTGATTGTTCTCGGCCCAGCGTATGCAAGCGCCCGGCGGGCGTCAAAGGCTACGCCGAAGCCGGGCCGGGGCGCCTGCGTCAATAGGCTGGCGGCGGACCCCGAGAGCAGAGGAGCTGCGATGGCTGACGGCGACGAACTGAACGTGGAGGGTGACGGCGGGGGCCTCTTCGTCCGGGTCTGGGAGAACGAGGGGGCGAGCTTCATCGCGTTGCTCGTGCACGGTTACGGCGAGCACATCGGTCGCTACGACCACGTTGGCGCGGCGCTCGTCGACGCCGGGGCGGTCGTCTACGGCCCCGATCACGTCGGCCACGGCCAGTCCGAGGGCGAGCGCGTCCTGATCGAGGACATCGACGCGATCGCCGCCGACGTCGAGCTCGTCGCCGAGCTCGCGCGCGAGCAGCATCCCGGCGTGCCGCTGGCCGTGATCGGTCACTCGATGGGCGGCCTGATTGCCGCCCGCTACGCGCAGCTGTACCCCGGCGGCCTCGAGGCGCTCGTGCTCTCGGCTCCAGCCATCGGCTCGAACCCGGCGTTCGAGACGGTCGCCAACATGGACCCGATGCCAGAGATCGCGCTCGACCCCGATGATCTCTCGCGCGACCCCGAGGTCGGCGCCGCCTACGCCGCCGACCCGCTCGTCTGGCACGGGCCGTTCAAGCGGACGACCCTGGAGGCGCTGCTCGCAGCGGGCGGCGCCGTCGCCGCGGGCCCTGCCGTATCCGGCACGCCGGTGCTCTGGATGCACGGAGCCGAGGACCCGATCGTGCCGATCGACGGCACGCGCGAGGCCGTCGAGCACCTCGCCCCCGAGCGCCGCGAACGGATCTGGGAAGGCGCCCGGCACGAGATCTTCAACGAGACGAACTCCGACGAGGTCCTGGCCGAGATGACCGACTTCCTCGGCGGCGCGTTCTCGGACTAGTGGACCGTAGATCTAGGCGGTCCGAACGGACGCGGCCGCGGCCTCCTCGGCGACCGTCTCGAGCAATCCCGAGACGAGGATGTGGGCGCCGGCGCCGGCCCCGATCGTCCAGTAGCGGCGGAACCAGCGGCGTGCGGCCTCATCCGTGCTCAAGGTCCGCATCGTGCCGCTGAGCAGCGTCCGGCCGGCGCCGAGCGGCGCGACCCGCAGGTCGTAGACGGTCTTCGCCCAGCCGGGCTCGTCGAAGTCCGCGAAGTCGTCCGGGCCGACGTCGGCGTAGGCGATTACCGGCCGCCAAAAGCGACCGACGAGGCCGAGCGCGAGCTCCGCCTCGGGATGCTCGCCGAGCAGGATCCAATCCCCCTGGGCCGAGCTCTTCCCGGCGAGCTCGCCAAGCCGCAAGCTGTCCGGCTTCTCCGGCAGCCCGCGGCCCCGCAGTCCATCGGCAAGCAGCTGAGGCAGCATCCGCGCCGCGCCAAGCGCGGCGACCATCGGCTTGCGGCGGCCGACGTCGATCAGGTCCGCGTCCAGCAGCGCCTTCCACGTCGTGGCCCGGTCGGCGTCGACTGTGACGGCAACCGAGTCGGATACGTCGTAGACGGGGAGGAAGAGCTCGAGCAGGTCGGCCTGCTCGGCTGCGTGCGCGGGCCGCATGACGCTCAGCGGACGGGAACGACGAGCACCGGCGAGGAGGAGACGTGCAGCAGCTTGTGGGCGACGCTGCCGACCAGCATGCCCTTCAGCGACGACTCGCCGCGACTGCCGATGACGATCACGCCGGCGCCCTCCATCTCCGCGATCGCCGCGATCTTCGTCGCCGGTCCGCCGAGCACCGACGAATCGAGTTCGATCTCGACGTCGATTCCCTCCGCGCCGATCGCGGCAGCGTGCGCCTTGACCTTGTCGACGATCTCGGACTCATCCGGATGCACGGGTGGCATGTCGCCCTTGGCGACGGTGCGCTCATCGATGTGGATGACGACGATTCGCCCGCCTGCCTGCTTGGCGAGCGCCGTCGCGGCGGGGATCGCGGCCTCCGCCTGCTCGGAGCCATCGAGCGCAAGGGCAACGGTCTCGAACATACGTCTTCCTTCCAGGCGAGGATCGGGTCGACCGGATCGTCGCGACGGCGCCGGGGCTCGCCATCGGCCACGGCTACCTCCCGCCCTGCGGCTAACTACGGCGTCCAGACCCTCTTGCCATCGCCGGCGTCAGCGCGTGAACAGGTAGACCTTCTCCTCGAGCGCGTTCATCAACAGCCAACTGGCAGCCGCCGAAGTCGGCCAGGTCCGGTATTGACCCCAGCTCGTGTCGCTTTCGAAATCGGCGCCGATCGGCCCGACCGTGCCCGGCTGGATCGTCTTCCGGAGCGACTCGACCGAGGACCTCAGGAACGTGTCGTCTTCCCCGAGGCGGGTCGCGGCCATCTGGGACTCGATCGTCCCCTCCGACCAGATCACGTCAGGTGAGCCGGCATCCAGGAACGGCCTCATGCCGCTCACCTCAAACGGGACAGGAGGCGTGGTGAGGGGCGGAATCCGGGGCGGGATGTAGAACCCTGGGCGCTTTAGGAAGTACTTCACGACGGCCTCGCCCCGGCTGTCGTCGAGGCTGTCGAAGTACATGCTGCCGAGCGCCTGCACGTCGATCGGGATCCGGTTGTCGTCTTGGCCTTCGCGGAAGTGGCCCTTGCCGGAGCCGTCGTTGACGTAGAGCATCTTGTCGATCGCGGCCACGAGCGCCTGCTGCGCGTCGGAGAGCTCGGCGGCGGTGTAGCCGAAGCTGTGGGAGCCCTTGGTCAGCTGCGCAGCCTCGCGCAGAAGTTCGGCCGCGAGCAGGTTGTGCTGAGTCGAAACCCAAGAGATCCGTGGACCGCCGGTGATCAGGCCGCTGGCGTTGCGCTGACTGAGCAGATAGTCGATTGTCTTGCCGACCATCTCGTCGTAGCTCTTGTCCCCGTACTTGTCGGCAAACGCGGTGCCGGCGAGGCCCACCCAGGCGACGGCGCCGGAGCGGATGGCTTCCGAGGCAGCGCCCGTCTCGACGTTGAATGCGAAGTTGAAGGAGCCGTTCTTGTTCTGGAGCAGGGCGAGCTGGTCGAGCAACTGGCGCGCCTGGCTGCGGTCCCTGTCGGCGACGAATCCGATCGTGGCAAGCGCGTTGTCGTAGGTCCAAGAGAAGTTGACCAGGTCCGTATACAGGGGGTCTTCCTTGGGGATGTCGAAGGAGCGAACGAGGAGCAGCTTGCCGTCGGCGGCACTGGTCGTGGCGACGACCCGTGGGGAACTGGCGACGTCCGCGCCGACTGAACCCGCCCGGGGCGACGGGGCCGAGGCTGCACGGCGCTTCTTCTTCTTCTTGACTGGGCCGGTCTGACGGGCGAGCTTGCGAGCGAGTCGCTTATGCGGCTTCTTGCCCTTCTTCTTGTGCGGCCAAGCCTTGTGAATCTTGTGCTTGTTGCCCTTCTTGCCCGCGGCCGTGGCGGCCCCGCCGCCTCGGTAAGACGACGCCGTCACCGGTCCAGCGAACAGAAGCGCCGCCGAAAGCGCCGCCACCAAAGCGAGCACCGGATAGAGGTGGTACCGCCGTATCGACTGACTTCCTGCCCGCATTTCGGCCCCCTAAGGCATGTTCACGCCTGTCGCTGTGACGCATTTGCTGCCGTCGCTTACTCCCGGCCGAGGGTGCGTCCTTTCACCCCGCCGAGACACGGTAGACGCAACGGCTGCGCTGAACAACGCGCTGGGGTACCCACTCACGGTTCGGGTTTACCGCACAGCACGGCGTCGACCGTCGCACGCAAAGCCGCGATACCGCTCGGGGAATCCGGCCCTCTCCCCTTTTCTCTAGGTTCAGCCCCGTCGAGCAATGCCGGGCCGCAGATTCACAGCCACGCACACCGTCGGCGCCGCCGATGTCGACGCTGAGGGCCGGGCGCACATCGCGTCCCTCGCGCGCTGGCTGCAGGAGACGGCGTTCGCGGACGGGCTGGACTCGGGCGTGGGCGCCGATTCCTTCTGGATCATCCGCCGGCTGACGCTGACCGTCCGCCGTCTGCCGGAGTTCGGCGCGATGACCGAGGTCGAGACGTGGTGCAGCGCCCGCGCCAAGTCGGTCGCCGAGCGATCGAGCTCGATCGGCGGCTCGGAGCCCGGCGCCGGCGACGTCGATGCGGTCGCGATCTGGGTGCACGTGGACCCGGACACGCGGCTGCCGGCGCGGCTGCCGCCCGGCTTCGACGAGATCTACGGGCCCAGTGCCGGCGATCGCAAGGCGCGCAGCTCGCTCCGCCACCCGTCCGCGCCACCCGATGATGCCGAGCAGCTGCCGTGGAGTTTCGGGCGCGCCGACGTCGACTTCGCCGGCCATGTGAGCAACGTCTGGTACTGGCGCGTCGCCGAGGAGTTCCTCCCGATCCCTCCTCCGCGCGAGAGCGAAGCGGTGCTCGAGATCGAGTTCCGGGCCGGCATCGCGGCCGGACCGGCCGTCGTCCACCGCGCCGGCACGATGCTGTGGATCTGCGACGAGGCCGGGACCGTGGCAGCGACGATCGCGATCGACCCCTAGCTAGAGACCGGCGAGCGCCCGACGCATGGCCTGCCTGCCCGCTTCCAGGCCGGCCCTGACGACGTCGATGTCGCGTTCGAGCCGGGATGGCACCGGCGAGTCGGGGGCCGGGCGCACCGACAGCACGTGTGGGGTGCGTTGCGGATCGGCGTCGTGCTCGGCCAGCAGCGCCTCGTCCGCTCCCTCCCGCTCGGCCCGCGTCAAAAAGCCCGCCGCGACGGCGGGGCTGATCCGCGAGAGCAGCCGGCCCATGACGCTCCCGGAGGTGCGCCCCGGCGGCGACGCAAGCTCGCCTACTCGGCGCGAGCGCAAGAGCAGGACGTGGGTGGCGCCATCGGCGAAGGCGGCGCGGAAGGGAATGGCGGCACTGAGGCCGGCATCGAGGTAGCGGCCACCGGCGACGTCGACTGGGTCGCCGGCGAGCAGCGGCAGCGTCGCCGATGCACGGACGGCCCGCCGCAGGCTGGGCTCATCGCTGATCGTCCGGTGGAGATCCACGGGCTGGCCGGTGGCGACGTCGGTCGCGATCGGATGCAGCTCCGTCGGCGCCTCGAGAACGGCATTGAACAGACCGGGCGAGAGCTGCTCGTAGCGGGTCTCGATCAGCGTCTCGACGTCCACGATCGGCCGCGAGCCGAAGATCCGGCGCCGGCTGATCAACTCCTTGACGAGCCCGGGATCGGTCCACGTCGGCATCCCATCCGCGACGCGCCCCCCGATCAGCCACATCGCGTTCAGCGTCCCCGCCGACGAGCCGTAGGCGGCGTCGAATGCGTCGTTGAGCCCGAGCTCGTCGAGCGCCAGCGCCATTCCACCGGAGACGGCTCCACGCATGCCCCCGCCCTCCACGACGAGCGCCAGCCGCGCCCCCTCCGGGCGCTCCCGCAGGGCCGCGATCACGGGATGCTCCTCGGCGGCCATGCCCGCGAGCCTATTTCTCCGCTGCAGAGGGGGGCCGAAAGACGAAACCCGGCGTCCACGGGGGTCTCAGAAGTACCGCTACGGGGATTCGAACCCCGGTTTCCGCCGTGAGAGGGCGGCGTCCTAGTCCCCTAGACGATAGCGGCGCGGGGCGGGCGATCTTAGCAACGGAGTCTCGCCGTTCGAAAAGGGGCCTGAGGCGAACATCGTTCTGTAGTGCGGCCTAGAGGGAGTTCGAACCCCCACGTCCTTTCGGACAATGCGGCGGCTGGAATCGCGTCTGACAGGATCCGCACAGCCGCAGCGGACTCGAAAGAGCGTGGCGCGTTCGAGTCCCTTCCGCCCGCACTCGTGCGATACATCGTTCGTGCGCGAACAGCGAGCCGAGGGTCGTGGCGCTGCGCGATGCGCGCCTGGAGATGCAGCGGGCTACTCCACCGGCGATCCCCGCACGACGGTGCGGACTGGACCGCCGGGGCACCGGATCCCCAGGCCCGGGCGGGCTTCTCCCTGCGGCCACGACCGAGACTTCTCGGGAGCCTGCCTGAGACTATCCGTATCTGCTCGGGCTCTATCTCGGTGACGGCTACATCTCGGCGGGACCGCGTGGGGTTTCCGGCTCCGCATCATCCTCGACGCGAAGTACCCAGGAATCGTCGACGAGTGCGAAGAGGCGATGCAGGCGTGATTCCTCACAACCGGGTCGGCGGTATCTGGGCGCGGCAGCGGCTGCAACGGGAAGGCCTCGCCGACGACGACGTCGGTCTACGCCTACTCGAAGAGCTGGCCCGCGCCTTTTCCCGCAGCACGGCCCCGGGCAAGAAGCACGAGCGCCGGATCGTCCTGACCGAGTGGCAGCAGGCAGTCAGTCGATGCCGACCCTCGTCCGCTGATCCGTGGCCTGATTCACTCCGACGGATGCAGAGCGATCAACACGGGCACCAACTGGCTCCATCCGCGGTATAGCTTCTCAACGTCTCGACGGACATCCGAGGAATCTTCGAGCGCGCCTGCGCGCCCTGGGTCTGCACACGACTCGCGCGCCACGTACCGTCTACGTCTCCCGCAAAGCGGACGTCGCGCGACTCGACGAGTTCATCGGGCCTAAGCGCTGAGGACGAATCCCGCCCCCTCCCTCCCATACCATCCCCTTATGCGCAATCTGCTGCGGCCGCTGTTCGATCGGGTGATCATCAAGGAGCTCGAGCCCGACCGGGTGCGGTCGTCGGGGCTGGTCGTGCCGCCGGGGTCGCGCGAGGATCCGCCCCAGCACGGGATCGTGCTCGCGGTCGGGCCGGGGCTCGACTGGTGGGACCAGGCGCGGACGTGAAGATGCCGGTCGCCGTCGGCGACCACGTCGTCTTCCCCTCCTCGGCCGGCGCCTGGGTCGAGGTCGACGAGGAGCGGCTGCTCGTCTGCCGCGTCGGCGAGCTGCTCGGCGTGCTCGAGCGGATCGAGAGCTGCCCCTACTGCTCGCAGCGGGACCTGCCGCACGGCGACCACTGCCCCGTCTGCGGCCGCGAGTCCGGATCGGTCGGGGTCTGAGGCAGGCCGGGGGTCAACCGATGTCGGGGCAGACGAAGTTGCGGGAGCGGCCGATGAAGGTCGGGCTCGTACTCGGCGCCGGCGGCGTCCAGGGCGGCGCCTGGCTGACCGGCGGGCTCGATGCGCTCGCCGAGAGACCGGCTGGGATCCCGGCCACCGCCGACGTGATCGTCGGCACCTCGGCCGGGTCGATGATCGCCTCGCTGCTCGCCGCCGGCATGCCGCCGTGGTTCATGGTCGCCCACAGCCGCGGCGAGTCGTTCGAGGGCGATGCCCGACGCCCGCGGCGAGCCCGCCGCCGAGGCGGACCGCAGCGCCGGCGCGTCTTCCGCTACGAGCGCGGCGCCATGCCGTTGTTCCCCGGCTCGCTGCCGCTCGTCCGTCCGCAGCCTGATCCGCCCGCGCTCGGCACACGCCGGCCGGGATGCTCAGCGGCTGGCTGCCGCGCGGGGTGATCTCGAACGAGCCGCTGCGCGACATCATCCGCCGCGCCGTGCCGGGCAGCTGGACCGCGCCACCCGAACCACTGGGTCGTCGCCTGCGACTACTCGAACGGCCGCCGGGTCGCCTTCGGTCGCGAGCGGCTCGCCCAGGGCGAAGCTCGAGGACGCCGTCGCCGCCTCCTGTGCGATCCCCGGCTTCTACCGGCCGGTGACGGATCGCCGGCCGCCGCTACGTCGACGGCGGCATCTGGTCGACCTCGAACCTCGACATCGTCCGCGGCCTCGGGCTCGACCTCGTGATCTGCCTGAACCCGACCTCGACCCTGCACCCGATCGGCGCCGCGTCAACCCGCTGTACGGCGTTCCGGCTGATCACCAACACCGAGTCCGGCAAGCGGCTCGGGCGCGAGGCCCGGCGCCTGCGCGAAGAGGGCACCGAGGTGGTCGCTGCGTGCAGCCGACCGGCCGCGACCTCGACGCGATGGGGATCAACCTGATGAGCGGCCGCAACCGCAACGAGGTGATCGAGGTCGCCCGCGAGACCGTCGCCGAGCAGCTCGGCAGCCGCACCGCGACGCCCGCTGCTCGCCGAGCCTGCCGCCCGGCGACCCCGACGCGGTGCGCCGGCCCGAGCGGCCCGATCGAGCGAGTGGCCGCACCTCGACGAGCTCGGCGCGCGGGTCGGCGCAATCGCCGCCGACCCGCTCTGAGGATCCGGGGGCGTGCCGCTCAGGCGGCGGCCAGTCGTCTCAGCCGCGCCGGCGTCCGCCTCGACAGCGAGGGACTCCCGCAGGAACGCGATCTGGTCGGCGATCGTGCTGCTCGAAGAGCTCGCCGACGTAGATGTTGAAGTGCCCGCCCCACTCCGGGCCGTACTCGATCGAGCGGCCCTGCGGCGCGCGCTCGGCCATCTTCCGGGCCGGCGCCGGCGGCGTCACCTGATCGCCCGCGCAGGTGACGACGAGCAGCGGGCAGAGCACCTGCGGCGCCTTCGCGCCGGGCCGGTAGGAGCCGATCAGCAGCGCCGCGCGGCCCGCAGAACTCGTTGCGGAACTCGCGCCGGGCTCGAACAGGCCCAGGTAGCCGTCGTAGGAGTCGGGCTGGCGTCATCGCGCGCAGTCTCGCCGGGCTGCGCCAACGGCCGGCACCGGATACGGCTCGCGGCCGGTCGCCGCGCGCAGCCAGTCCCGGAGCGCCGGCGGCCGTGAGCCGCGCGAGTTCCCGACGCCGGCCTGCGTGCAGCGTCGCCGCGCCGTCGGCGAACGGCGTCTGCGAGATCACGGCGGCGATCCGCGGAGTCCTCGGCGGCGGTCGCGACGACGTGTCCGCCGGAGAAGCCGAGTCCCCCACAGCGCGATCCGCGAGCGGATCGATGCCCGTCCAGCGTCCGCGCGAAGGTCGACGGCCGCCGTCCAATCCTCGTGCTGGCGCGCGATCGAGAGCAGCTGGCGCGGCTCGCCGCCGGAGTCGCCGAAGTAGCGGTAGTCGAAGACGAGCGCGGCGATGCCGGCGTCGCGCGAAGCGCTCCGCGTAGGCCCACAGGCGCGCCTCGCGGGTGCCGGCGAAGCCGTGGGCGAGGATCACGAGCGGGTGCCGGCCCTCGCCCGTCCTCGGGCTCGTACAGCAGGCGGCACAGCGCTCGCCGCCGGAGTCGAAGCTCAGGCTCCTCGCGCTCGGCCATAGCCGCTCTCCTCGCTCTAGAGGACGTCCTGCTCGCGGGCCCCGCGGATCATTGCCGCCAGCGTATCGGCGGCGTCGTGGCGCGGCTCCCAGCCGAGCTGCTCGCTGGGCCCGCGTCGCAGTCCATCAGCACCGGCACCCGGAAGGCGGTCAGCCAGGCGAACTCGGCCGGCAGCCCGGGCACCCGATGGAGCACGTCGTCGAGCGAGCCGACCAGCCCCCTCGGCAGCGGCACCGACCACCAGCCCAGCGCCCGGGCGAGCTCGGCGACGCGTCAGCGTCGCCGGGGCGCCGCGAGGTTGTAGGCGCCGGGCTCGCCCTCGCCCTCGGTCGCGGCGACGCAGCGCCGCGGCGACGTCGTCGTGGTGGACGAGCTGGAAGGGGACGCCGGGATCGGGCAGCACCGGCGCCAGGAACGGCACCTCGCCGAAGATCCGCCGGACGAGCGGCAGCTGGCCGTAGAGCGGGCAGCATCGCGACCATCGTCTCGACGAACGTGATCGGCGTCGCGGCCCGGCGACGATCGAGGGCCGGAACACGTAGGCCTCGGTCGCCGGCGCCGGCGAGCGATCTCGTCGAGCAGCTCCTCGAGCTCGGCCTTGTGGGCCGAGTAGTAGAAGCCCTCGGTCGCCGCGCGGGGCGACGTCCTCGGTCAGCGGCTGCGGGTTGTCGGCGTGGAAGCCGTAGGCGGCGACCGAGCGACGTGTAGACGAGCCGCTTGGCGCCGGCGGCGACCGCCGCCTCGAAGACGTTGCGCGAGCCCTCGACGTTGATCGGCTGGGCCTCGTCGGGGTCGCCGAAGATGATGAAGGCGAGGTGGATGACGACGTCGGCGCCGGCGACGGCGGCGTCGACCGCGGTCGCGGTCGAGCACGTCGCCCTGGCCGGTAGCGTGACCTTGCGCTGAGGCCGTGCTCGGCCGGGTCGAACGGCCGCCGCGCCATGCCGACGACCTCGGCCGACGGCCGCGCGAGGCGTCGAGCGCCCTGCAGCGTCGCGAGCCCGATGTCCCCGGTCGGCCCGGTCACCGCGACCTTCAACCCGTCCATCTCAGCCTCCTTCGGCTCGTTCCGTGCCTCTGGTGTCCCGTGGCCGTCGCCGCCTCCGGCGCGGCGTCCCCGTCGCGGGCGTCGAGCTCGCGCGAAGTACTCCTCGCCCTCGATCCCGATGTTCGGCATGATGCCGCTCCAGCCAGCCCGGGAACCACCAGGTCGCGCTTGCCGAGCAGCAGCATCAGCGCCGGCATCGACCAGTCGTCACGCACGAAGCGCGTCGAGCGCGACCGCGACCGCGAGCCCGACGCCGAACTGCTTGACGGTCGGATCGCCGTTGAGGACGAAGCTGGCGAAGACGGCGAACATGATCGTCGCCGCGGCGATGATCACCCGGCGAGTGCGAGGCCGAGGCCGCCGACGACCGCGTGCGTGGCTGTCGTGCTCCGTCGCGTCCCAGTGCTCCTTGCGCCCGGCTCAGCAGGAACACCTGGTAGTCCATCGAGAGCCCGAAGAGGATCGCGAACATGAGCAGCGGCACGAAGCTGACGACGGCAGGCTGTTGTCGAGCCCGATCAGCTCGACCCCCCAGCCGAGCTCGAAGACGCGTCGAGCACGCCGTAGGCGGCGAGCGACGGCGAGCAGGTTGAGCAGCGCCGCCAGCGCCGGGATCACGATCGAGCGGAAGGCGACCATCGATCAGCAGGAAGCCGAGCGCGACGACGATCACGATCACGAGCGGCAGCCGATCGCCGATCTTGGTCGCGAGGTCGATGAACGAGGCGGTCTGGCCGCCGACGTAGGCCTTCAGCCCGTTGCTCTCAGTCGCCTTCGGGATCACGTCGTCGCGCAGCTTGGTGACCAGGTCTCGCGTCTTCTCGGAGGAGGGCGCCGCGTCCGGGCATCGCGCTGAAGACCGCCGTGCTTGCCGTTCTTGTCGACCTGCGCCGGCGTGACGCTGGCGACGTCCTTGGTCCTTGCCGATCGTCGTTCTGCAGCTTGACCAGGCGCGGATCGCTGGCCGCGTCGAGTCAGGAACGCTCTGCTGCTGCAGCCTGCGCCTGTCTGCTGCTTGCTTCTGCTGGGCCCTTGGCTCGGCGGCTGCGGCTGGCCGGCTGCCGCGGCCTGCTGTGCTGCTGCTCTACTGCTCTGCGCCTGCTGCTGTTGCTGCTTCTGCTGCTGCTGGACCTTGTGCAGCTTCTTCGTGTCCGGCTTCGCCGGGTCGTCGGAGGGAACTCGACGGCGACCAGCAGCGGCGCGTTGAGCGCCGACGCCGAAGCCCTTGCGTCAGCGTGTCGTAGGCCTGGCGCTCGGTCGTGTCGGTCGGGTACTGCGCCGTAGTCGATCGAGCCGAGCTGCATCTGGAGCATCGGGAATCGCGAGCACGACGAGGAGGACGATCGCCGCCGACCGCGAACGGCAGCGGGTGGCGGCCGACGCGCTGCGCCCAGCGGTTCCAGACGTCGTCGGTGTCCTCCTGGGGGCGGCCCTTGGAAGAACGAAGCGGCGCTGAGCGACTCGATCCGTCGCCGAGCGCTCCCATCAGCGCCGGCAACAGCGTCAGCGCAGCGACCACCGCGACGGCACGACGAGCGCCGCCGCGTAGCCGAGCGAGCGGACGAGGTCGACGCCGCCGAAGTAGAGGCAGAGCAGCGCGACGATCACCGTCGAGCCGGCGAAGACGCACCGCGCCGCCGGCCGTCGCGAGCGCGCGCGCCGCCGACTCCTTCGGCTCCATGCCGTCCTCGCAGCTGGCGCTGGATGGCGGCTGATGATGAACAGCGAGTAGTCGATCCCGACCGCGAGGCCGAGCATCGTGCCCAGCGTCGGCGCGACCTGCGGGACGGCGATCAGCTGGCCGAGGAAGCCGATCAGCGCCAAGCCCCGGCCAGCAGCGCCGACGAGCGCCGTGAAGATCGGCATCGTCATCGCGACGGCCGTGCCGAAGACCGCGATCAGCACGAGGATCGCGACGAGCGACGCCGAGCCGGTCGCTGGAGGCCGTGTCGCGGGATCGAGAGCCGCTCCGCCGAGGTAGCCGCCGGCGCGAGACGCTCGAGCCCGTGCTTCCGTGGGCGCGGCTCGGCCGTGTCGAGAAGATCTGCTGCGCCTCGTCCTCGGTGAGCTCGTCCCGAGCTGAGGTCGAGGAACACCGAGATGAAGCCGATCTTGCCGTCCTTGGTGAGGTCGTCCGCGCCCTCGCGGCGAGAGCGGGCTGATCGCTGATCTGACGTAGCGGTCGTTCTTCAGCGCCTTGACGGTCTGCTTGATCGCGTCTGCTGTTGGAGCCGCTGATCGATCCGGTTGCCGTTCGGTCGCCTCGAGCACGATCGGGACGAGCCGTTGGCCTGCTTCGGCAGGAGCCCGGCTCGAGCAGGTTCGTCGCGCTGCGTCGAGTCCGGTGCCGGGAAGGTCGAGGTTGTTGTTCGTCGGCCGGCCGACGGCGTTGGCGACGAGCACGAGTCGCGACGACGACCACGAGCCAGACGAGGAAGGTCCACCTTCCAATGCCGCGCCATGTTCCACTGCCGAGCCGGTAGAGCGGACCGGTCACCGGAGCTTCATTCCCCCGCCGCGCATGGGACGCGTGCCGCTCGGCCTCAGAGCGAAGCGGCGATCGCCCGCGGCGGTGCGCCGCGCCAGCGCCATGATCGTCAGCATCGGGTTCGTCCCCGACGCCGTCGGGAAGGCGCTGGCGTCGCCGATCCAGACGCCACCGGCGTCGTGCAGCTCGCCCCAGGGGCCGGCGACGCTCGTCGCCGGATCGGTGCCCATCCGGCAGCTGCCCATCTGGTGGGCGCTGAAGATGGCCATCTCGCGCGGCGCCAGCGACGCGTTGCGGACCGCCTCGATGAATGCCTCGAGGTCCTCGCCGCGCCTCCAGGCCAGCGGCTTGCGGCTGAGCGCGCTCGATCTCGAGCGCACCGGCCGCCTCCTGCAGGCGGACCATCTCCTCGAGGCGAGTCGCGGATGATGCCGACGTCGAGCTCGTCGGTGAGCAGGTACGAGGGCACGGCCCGGCCGCGGGCGTCGATCGTCGACGCGACCGTGGCCGCGGTCGCGGTCGATGTTGATGAACGTGGCGCCGCGGCGGAACTTGAGCATCTCGGCCTTGTGCTGCGCGCCGGACTGCCAGGGCACCGCGGCGCCGTAGAGGCCGGTGGTGTGCTGGCGCGCACTCGAGCAGGAAGCCGTAGCCGTCGCTCGCCAGATCCGTCGAAGCTGTGCGAGAGGCCGGCCTGCGGCGGGCCCCACCAGGGATCCTGGTCCTCCTCGTAGACGCCGAAGATCGGCGACGGCGGGGTGCAGGCGCAGGTAGTCGCCGGCCGCCGGCCCGCCGATGCCCGAGCGCAGCAGCAGCGCCGGCGACTCGATCGAGCCGCAGGCGACGACGACCTGCGGGGCCCGGACGGTGACCGGCGACGGTCGTCCCGTCCTCGCGCGTCAGCTCGCCCTCGACGCCGACGCGCGCGCCCGCCCTCGATCAGGATCCGCTCGATCCGGCAGTTGACGAGGAACTCGGCGCCGTTCTCCGCGGCGTCGGCGAGGTAGGTCTTCTGCGTCGAGCGCTTCGAGCCCGACTGCTCGCCGAAGCCCATGTAGCCGGCGGTCACCGGGTCGTAGGTCGCGGGGTCGGTGTTGCGGGTGATCAGCTCGAAGTCGTCCGCCCGCGCGCCTCGACAGCCCTCCTTGAGCCGCTGGTGCGGGCCGTTCAGGTCCGAGCAGTCGGTCGTTGACGCTGAGCCGCTCCCAGACCGCGTCGAGGTGGGCGTCGTAGTCGGAGCCGTCGAGGCCCTCGAGGCCGAACTCGTTCGCCCACTCGTCGCGGACCCAGTCGGTGGGTGCGCAGGCAGTTGGTCCAGTTGAGCACCGTGCCGCCGCCGAGCGAGGAGCCGGCCTGCAGGCCGACCTGCCCCTCGGCGGTCGGGAACGGCCCGCCGTTGAGGTAGAGCTGCTGGTAGGCGGTGAGCTCGAGGCCGAGGAAGTCGGACTCGTCGTAGTAGCCGCCCATCTCGAGGACGCACACGCTTGTGGCCGGCCTTGGCGAGCTCGCCCGCGATCACGCCGCCGCCGGCGCCGGAGCCGACGACGACGACGTCGGCCTCGAGCGTCACCGCCTCCTCGGCCGGCGGCGGCGAGCGGCTTATCGGCTTGCTCGGCCGGCTTCGGCAGCGCCTGCGGACCCGGGTAGCCCATCGCCGGCCAGTTCGGGTTGATGCCGGTGCCGGCGTCGGGCAGCGCGTAGTAGAGGCTGAGCGCCAGGCCCTTGCAGCGTCGTGACGCCGGCCGAGCGCCTCGGGCGAGCTGTCGCAGAAGCCGTGGATGATCGCCTCGCGGGCCTCCTGCGGGGTCGCCGGCGCGCCATGCCCTGCTCGGCGAGCGCGTCGAGCAGCCCGCGCAGCCCCTCGATCTCCTCCGCGGCGAGATCGGCCTGCAGCAGGCCGATCTCGATCGCCTCGGCGATCGCCATGTCGGAGGCCGAGCGGGCCCAGAAGCCGGTCGGGTCGCCGCGAGCCGTTGAGCTCGGCCGGCGGCTGCAGCGAGGGGACAGCGTGTCGCAGAAGGCGGCGAGCGTCCGCCGCTGCGCGGGGCTGAAGATCTCGCTCAGGGCGAGCGCCGCCATCGCCTCGCCGACCGTCTGGCTGACCGTCCCGTCGTAGGGGAGCATGAAGGCAGCTCGCGGGAGGGCGCCCAGGCCGGCGTCAGCGAGGATCGACTGCCGCTTCGTGTACTTGCGGATCCCGTCGGCGCCGTGGCGGGAGCCGAGGCCCGACTCCTTCCAGCCGCCCATCGGCAGCTCGAGCGCGTCGTAGTTGACCGCCGTGTCGTTGACGGAGGCGACGCCGGCCTCGAGCCGCCGGGCGATCGCCTCGCCGCGTGGCGACGTCGCCGGTCCACACCGATGCCTGCAGGCCGTAGCCGCCCTCGTTGGCGAGCTCGACCGCCTGCTCGGCGCCGGCAACGCGCATCACCGGCAGGGTCGGCCCGAAGGTCTCCTCGCGCATGCAGCGCATCGAGTGGTCGACGCCGGTCAGGACCGTCGGCTCGTAGAAACGGCCGGGCCCGAGCCCTCGGCGCGGCTGGCCACCGACGACGACCTCGGCCCCGCGCTCGACCGCGTCGGCGACGTGCTCCTCGATCATCTCGATCTGCGGCGGGAAGATGATCGCGCCGACGTCGACGGAGCCGAGCTCGCCGGGCGGACCCTGGCGCAGCGCGCCGACCTTCTCGGTGAGCCGCGCGACGAACTCGTCATGGATCGACTCCTCGACGTAGATCCGCTCGACGGAGATGCAGACCTGGCCCGAGTTGATGAGCCCGAAGGTCGCGGCGGCGTTCGCGGCGCGCTCGATGTCGGCGTCGGCGAGGACGATCATCGGGTCCTTGCCGCCGAGCTCGAGGCTGACGGGCGTCAGCGTCTCGGCGGCCTTCGCCATCACCTTCTTGCCGGTCGCCGTCGAGCCGGTGAACATCACGAAGTCGGCCTCTTCGACGAGCGCCGCGCCGGCCTCGCCGCGGCCCGGTGGCGACCTGGAAGACGCCCTCGGGGATCCCGGCCGCCGTCAGCATCTCGGCCATCAGCAGCGAGGTCAGCGGCGTGACCTCCGACGGCTTGAGGATCACCGCGTTGCCGGCGGCGAGCGCCGGGATGCAGTCGCCGAAGCTGTTCGTCAGGGGGAAGTTCCAGGGGCCGATCACGCCGACGAGGCCGACGGGCGCGTAGCGGACCTTGAGCCGGCGCCCGCCGCGCACGGCGGGCGAAGCGGTCTCGACCTCCTCGTCGGCGAGCATCCGCTCGGCGTTGGCGGCCCAGAACTCGAGCGCCGAGATCCCGTAGCCGAGGTCGGTGAACTGGACCTCGTCGGCCGGCCTGCCGGTCTCGCCGCAGATCGTCTGCACGACGCGCTCGCCGTTGGCGACGAGCCAGGCCCGGGCGGCCATCAGCACGCGGGCGCGTCCCTCGAAGCCAAGCGCCTGCCAGCCGGGCTGCGCGGCGCGGGCGGCAGCGGCGAGCTCGGCGACCTCGGCGGCCCCGAGGGCGGGGACGGTGGCGATCGTCTCGCCGCTGGCCGGGATTCTCGACCTCGATCGGGGCGCCGGGGGCACCGGCGCCGTTGCCGGCGCTCGTGCCGGATGCGGTAGCGCTCTCCATCCCGATCGCGAGTCTATCGCCGTGCGAGCCCGTTGTCCGCTCGTGCGACCATGGCGGCGCGATGAGCACCGCCGTGATCTCCGACCTGCACCTCGGCTCGAGCGCCGAGGTCGACCTGCTGCGCCGCCCGGAGATGCTCGAGCGGCTGCTCGAGGCGACCGCGGACTGCGAGCGGCTCGTGCTGCTCGGCGACACGATCGAACTCCGCGACGGGCCGATCGAGGCGGCGATGGAGATCGCCCGGCCGTTCTTCGAAGCAGTCGGCGCCCACTTCGAGGAGATCGTTCTCGTCCCGGGCAACCACGATCACCGGCTGCTCGGCCAGTGGCTCGAGCGCGTGCGCGATCGAGACGGCGAGATCGGGCTCGCCGAGGAGGTTCCCTCGCCCCACCGCTACGTCGGCGAGCTCGAGTCCTGGGCCGCGCCCGCGCGCCTGGTCCTCAGCTACCCCGGCGTCTGGATCCGCGAGGACGTCTACGCGACCCACGGCCACTATCTCGACAGCCACATCACGCTGCCGACGATCGAGCGGCTGTCGATCGCCACGATCGACCGGATCGGCGGCCGCGACACCGGGCGCCGGGCCTCGCCGCAGGACTACGAGAAGCTGCACGCGCCGGTCTACGACCTGCTCTTCAACCTCGCCCAGGGCGCGCGCAGCCCGAACACTGCAAGCGAGGAGGGCAAGGCGCCGACCCATGCGGATCTGGGAGCTGCTCGGCGGCGCCTCGGGCCGCGCCCGCAACTGGCGCGGCCGCATCCTGCGCTCGGCGGTCGTTCCCGCGACGCTGAGCGGCCTCGAGCGGGCCGGCCTCGGGCGCTTCGGCCGCGACTTCTCGCTCGCGGAGATCGGTCGCTCCGGGGTCGAGGCGATGCAGGTCGTCGTCGACCGGCTCGAGATCGAGGCCGACCACGTGATCTTCGGCCACATCCACCGCCGCGGGCCGCTGCCCGGCGAGGACGGACGCGCGGCGACCGATCCGCCCTGGGAGCAACGCGGGACGACGCTGCACAACACCGGCTGCTGGCTCTACGTCGATGCGATGCTCGGCTCGACGTCCGCGGAGAGCCCCTTCTGGCCGGGCCGCGTGATCGTCGTCGGCGCCGAGGGCGAGCCCGAGGCGATCGACGTGCTCGCCGGGGCGACGCATGCGGAGCTCAGCGAGCACGGCGAGGCCTGAGCGCGACCGGCGCTGATCCAGGCAGTGCCCCCTCGCTCGTAGTCGGCCGGCCGATGCCGAAGACCAGCCTCCGATACGCGCTGCTCGACCAGGCGCCTGGGCGCCGATGTAGTCCCGGACGCGCTGCTCCGCGCCGGCGTCCCGCTGGGCATCCGCACCGTCCTGCGCCGGGAGCGCGCCGGCGGTGTCGAGGCCGCCCAGCAGCGACTCACCGAGCTCGTCGCGCGCAAGAGCTCAGGCCCGATCGCCTTCGCGACCGAGACGGCGAACGAGCAGCACTACGCGCTGCCGCCCGAGTTCTTCGGCCTCTTCCTCGGCGCGCGCCGGAAGTACAGCGGCTGCCTGTGGCCGGATGAGGAGACGACGCTCGAGCAGGCCGAGGAGGCGAGCCTGGCCCAGAGCTGCGAGCGGGCGCAGGATCGCCGACGGCCACGAGATTCTCGACCTCGGCTGCGGCTGGGGCTCGATGACCCTGTACATCGCCGAGCGCTATCCGACCTGCCGCGTGACGGCAGTCTCGAACTCCGCGCCGCAGCGCCAATGGATCGAGGCCGAGGCCGAGCGCCGCGGCGTCGCCGACCGGGTCCGCGTGATCACCGCCGACGCCAACGACCTCGAGCTCGACGCCGACTCCTTCGACCGCGTCGTCTCGATCGAGATGTTCGAGCACCTGAACAACTGGCGCGAGATCCTGCGCCGCGTCTCGACCTGGGTCCGCCCCGACGGCAAGGTCTTCATCCACGTCTTCAGCCACCGGACGGTCGCCTACCTGTACGAGGGCACCTGGGCGGCGGAGCGCTTCTTCACCGCCGGCGTCATGCCCTCCCACGACCTGCTCCTGCACTTCCAGGACGACCTCGCCTTGCGCGAGCGCTGGATCGTCAACGGCACGCACTACTCACGCACGCTGAGCGCCTGGCTCGGGCGCCTCGACGCCAATCGCGAGCAGGCGCTCGCGGTCCTGCGTGACGTCCACGGCGGCGAGCGCGCGGCCCGCATCGCGCTCGGCAACTGGCGCCTGTTCCTGCTCTCCTGCGCGGAGATCTGGGGCTACCGGAACGGCAGCGAGTGGCTCGTCAGCCACTACCTGTTCGAGCCGCGCCGCTGAACCCGGCAACCGACCATCGCCTCGTGGGGGCGAAGCGCCGGGCCTGACGTGCTGAGCGGGCCGCTCAGTGCGGGCGCTCGCCGGCGAGCAGCGAAAGGGCGTGCGGCAACGCTCCGGCGATCGCCTCGCCGCACTCGGCGATCGACTTCGGGCTGCCGGGGAAGTTGACGATCAGCGTCCGGCCGCGGACGCCGGCGACGCCCCGCGAAAGCATCCACTTGGGCGTGTGCTCGCGTGAGGCCGCCCGCATCGCCTCGGCGATCCCGGGCGCCTCACGATCGATCACGTCGCGGGTCGCCTCGGGGGTCACGTCGGCGGGCGCGAAGCCGGTGCCGCCGGTGGTCAGGATCAGAGCGACGCCGGCCTCGTCGGCGAGGCGCCGCAGGCCGCGCGGCGATCAGTTCGCGGTCGTCGGTGATCGTCTCGCGGACCTCGACCTCGGTGCCGATCGAGTCGGCGAACTCAGCCAGCGCCGGGCCCGCCCTCGTCGGTCGCCTCGCCGGCCGCCCGCGAGGTGCTGATCGTCAGCGCCGCGGCGCTGAATCGGCGAGCCTCGCCGGCGCCCTCAGCCATCCCGGTTCCACTCGCCGCTCTTGCCGCCGCTCTTGTGCAGCAGCGCCACCTGCTCGATCACGATCCCGCGCTCGAGCGCCTTCGCCATGTCGTAGACGGTCAGCGCCGCGACCGAGGCGGCGCGTCATCGCCTCCATCTCGACACCCGTGCGGCCGACGCAGCGGGCCTCCGCGGTGAGCGTCACCGTGCCGGCTTCGGCATCGACCTCGCCGCGCACGTCGGCGAAGCTGAGCGGCAGCGGGTGGGCGAGCGGGATCAGCTCGCCGGTTCGCTTCGCGGCCGCGATCCCGGCGAGCCGGGCGGGGCCGAGCACGTCGCCCTTGGGCCCGTCGCCGGCGGCGATCGCCGCCGCCGTCTCGGGGCTCATCCGCAGCCGCGCCTCGGCGACGGCGCGGCGCTCGCTCTCCGGCTTGGCGCCGACGTCGACCATGCGCGCCTCGCCGCCGGAGTCGAGGTGCGTCAGGCCGGAGTCGTGCCCTCCACCCATCGCGCCTCACCCCCCTCGATCTCGCGCTTCCAGATCGGCGCCTCGGCCTTGATCCTGTCGATCGCCTCGCGCGCGGCCGCGAACGCCTCCGGGCGGTGAGCCGCGGACGCCGCGACGATCACGCTCGGCT
This sequence comes from uncultured Solirubrobacterales bacterium, assembly GCA_963774395.1. Lineage (GTDB taxonomy): Bacteria > Actinomycetota > Thermoleophilia > Solirubrobacterales > 70-9 > CAXMST01. The sequence continues at coordinate 547,942 of CAVZET010000006.1, forward strand.
CGCCGAGCGGAACGCTGCCCACCCGGTGCTCGGCGGCGATCGCCGAGCGCCCATGCCGATCCCGGCACTCGCCGAGGATCTCGCCGATCTTCGCCTCCGCCATCTCGGCGTAGGCCTCGTAGTCGAGTCGCTCGACCTCCCGGGTGACGCCGCTGAAGGTGACGATCGCGCCGGCCGTCGCGGACGACCGACCGCTGCGCGAGCCGGTCCAGCGAGAGCGGCTCGGAGCGGACCGCGGCATGCACGTCGGCGCCGCCGCTGACCGGCGGGATCAGCGCGACCTCGTCGCCCGGCTGCAGCGCCCGGCCGCTCTCCGAGTACTCGCGGTTGACGGCGGCCCGAACCGGCATCGCCCCGATCAGGCCCGAGAGCTCGCCGAGCAGGTCGCTCGACCGTCGCGCCCTCGCGCGAGCTCGACCTCGACCGAGTCGGCGCCGGCGCGCTCGCGCAGCATCGCGAACAGCTTGACCTCGATCGTGATGCGTCGCCATGCGGCGGATGCTAGGCGCGCGGCCGGCCGGGATCAGCTCGACCGTCGACGCGCTCGCCGGCCTCGACGCGCGGTCGTCGCCGCCGCCGATCAGCGCCAGGCCGTCGGCGCCGAGCAGGCTGGTCATCACGTGCGAGCCCTGGTGCGGCGCCGGCGTCGCCAGCCAGCCGGCGGGGCCCAGCTCGAGCCGACGCGGATCGCGTGCGCGCGATCGGCCGGCTTCTCGTAGGCGCTGGTCAGCTCCGCCTCGATCCGCGCTCGCGCCGGGGTCGGCTGCCCTGCAGCGCGAGCAGCGCCGGCCGCACGAAGAGCAGGAAGGTGACGAAGGCGGAGACCGGGTTGCCCGGCAGCCCGAAGCACGAGCGTGCCGTCCGGCGCGACCCGAAGAAGGCCGGCTTGCCGGGCTTCAGCGAGACGCGCCAGAAGACCTGCTCGACGCCGAGCTCGGCGAAGGCGTCCTTGACGTGGTCGTGCGGGCCGACCGAGACGCCGCCGCAGACGACGAGCACGTCGGCGACCGCGAGCGCCGCGGCGACGCGGCCTCGAGGTCGCTCGGGATCGTCGAGCACGCGGCCGTGCGAGCGCGAGGACTCGCCGCCCGCCGCCGCGGCCAGGCCGGGCAGCGCGTAGGAGTTCGAGTTGCGGACGCCGCCCGCCGGCAGCGGCTCCTCGACGCCGACCAGCTCGTCGCCGGTGCTGAGCAGGGCGACGCGCGGGCCGCCGCGCGCAGGACGGCTCGGCGACGCCGACCGAGGCGAGCACGCCGAGCTCGGCCGCTCGAGCCGCGTCCCCGCGGCCGAGCAGCTCGGCGCCCGGCTCGATGTCGTCGCCCGCGCGGCGCACGTTCGCCCCGCCGCTCGGGGACGACCGACAACGGCGACACGATCCCTGCTCCGGCTCGCTCGTGTCCTCGACGCGGACGACCGCGTCGGCGCCATCCGGGAAGCACGGCGCCGGTCGAGATCGCGACCGCCTCGCCCTCCCCGACCGCGCCCACGTACGGGTGACCGGCGCGCGACTCGCCGGCGAGGCGCAGCAGGCCCGGCCCGTGCGAGGTCGGCGCGCGCGGAAGGCGAAGCCGTCCATCGCCGAGTTGTCGAAGCCCGGCACGCGCTCGTCGCGGTGACGCGGCTCGGCCAGCACCCGGCCCAGGGCCTCGGCGAGCGGCACGGGCTCGGCGGCGAGCGGCTCGCAGCGTTCGAGGATCAACTCCCGGGCGCGCTCGATCGAGGTCAGCTCAGGCATGCCCAGGCATCATCCCTGGCAGAGTTCGCGCATGACTTCCGGGGCCCGGCCCGCAAGTCGCTGCGCGATCCTGATCGGCGGCGCCGGCGAACGGATCGGCGGCGAGAAGCACCTGCGGACGCTGCTCGGGCGCCCGCTCGGGCTGTGGGCGATCGACGCCGGCCGGCACGCCCACCTCGAGCCCCTGCTCGTCGCCAAACACCGAACGCGCCTCGGCCCGCTCGCGGGCGAGTGCGAGGTCGCGATCGAGGACGAGGGCGAGCATCACGCCCTGATCGGCGTGACGGCTGCGCTCGAGCTCACCGGCGAGCCCCTCGTCGCCTGCCCCTGCGACATGCCGCTCCTGCCCGGCGAGCTGCTGCGGGCGCTGGCGGAGGCGAGCGGGCCGACGATCGTCGTCGGCCCCCACGGCGAGCAACCGCTGCTCGGCCGTTACGACCCCGACTGCGTGCCGGTGTTGCGCAAGGCGATCGCTGCCGGCGCCTCGGCCCGGGCCGCGGTCGCCGACCTCGGCGCCGCGCGGATCGAGGGCGAGACCCTCGCTTCGTTCGGCGACCCGGGCGTCTTCCTGCGCAACGTCAACACCGCCGAGGAACTGGCGGCGCTCGAGCGCGAGCTCAGCGCCGGAGCTGCTTGATCCGCAGCCCGGCGGCAGAATCGGCGATCAGCTGCTCGCTGCGCTCCGAGCCCCGCCTGTTCGACGGTTGAACGGTCGACGCGGCGTACCGGCCGGGGCCGGGCCTGCCTGACGGGGGCTCAGTGGTTCGGCGGCAAGACCTGTGCACCGCGCTCGCGGTCACGCCGGCGGTGCTTGTCCATATACATCTGGGCATCGGCCGAGCGGATCGCCTGCGCGGGCGTCACCGTCGGATCGCTGAGGAGAGCGATGCCAACGGAGGCGCTGAGCCGAACCGAGTGCCCGTCGATCTCAAACGGCGCGCCGACCGCCTCCGTGACCCGCCGCCGTACCGCACCCGGGTTAGCGTTCTCGAGCACGATCACGAGCTCGTCGCCGCCGACCCGCGCGACCAGGTCGGAGGGACGGAAGGCTTCGCCGAGGCGCGCCGCGACGATCTGCAGGGCCTCGTCGCCGGCGGCATGCCCGAGCGTGTCGTTGACGCGCTTGAAGCGGTCGAGATCGACGAAGAGGACCAGCGGCGGCACCTTCGTACGCGCCGACCGCGCCAGCGTCAGCACCAGATGCTCTCGGAGCAGAACCGGGTTGGCGAGCCCGGTGAGCGGATCGTGGGTCGCCGCTTCGCGGGCCGCCGCGAGCTCCTCGTACAGCGACGCTTCCGCCTCGACCCGGGCCGTGACGTCACGGGCCGAGGCGATGACGCGACTGCCGCCCTCGTCGGACCGGCCGTTCCAGCCCAGCCACCGGTAGACACCGGGGCCGCAGCGCATGCGACCGAGGTACTCGCGGGGGGAGCCGTCGGCGCGCCTCAACCCCTCGACCAGCGAGAGCTTCTCCGCCGGATGCAGCAGCTCCTCGAGCGAGCGGCCCAACAGCCGCTCGGGCGGCGTTCCGACCACATCCACCCAGGCGCCGGCGGCCCAGCGGAACCGGAGCCCGGCGTCGAGGATGCAGTGCAGGTCCGTGCTCGAGCTCAGGTACGTGACCGCGTCTGCCCGCCACGCCGAACCGGCGTTCTCCTCGTGACTGGGGCCTCGGCCGTCGGGCACCGCGGACTCGTTCCTTAGGTGGCGATCATGGACGCGACGGTCGTCGGGCGGAAAACCCAGGTATCCATCGATCGAGAACGAGCCTTCCGCGCACCTTTCGGTTCGCGGCCGACCCGGCTACTGGTATAGCAGACCGGAGGCCACCCGGCCGGCTATTCGAGGACCGTTCCCGACTCGCCGTCGCCGGTGGCTGCGTCGAGGACGAAGATCTCGGCGGCGACGTCGCGCTCGGTGTCGTGATCGCTCATGAAGGCGGCAACATGGCGCCCGCTGAGCCGCTCGACGAGCTCGACCGCATCCTTGCGAATCGTCTCCTGGAAGAGCCGGCGCAGGTCCCGGACTTCGCGAATATTGCCCGAGCGGACAAGCGTGAGCTCGGCCTTGGTCATCGTGTCCTCCATGATCACGACGATCAGGTTGTCCCGCATGTAGGTGCGCGCCTTGGTCGGCCCGCGCCCGAAGTAGTCCTTCATCAGCGCCACCATCTCCCGCGAGATGGCCATCGTCATCGCCCCATCGCCGGTCTCGCCGGATGGATTGGTTGCTGGCTGCGTGCTCACGGGGTTCCTCCCTAACTGGGGCTTGAACACCCGGCCGCGAGAAACTCGCTCGCAAAACACGTCCGGTGGATTTCCGGGAGGACGGCTGCCAAGGCTCTCCTTTGCAGTCGCCCCCAAGAGATCGAACGTCGCACAGATTCAGCCCCGTACTACGTGATTTCGACTCAAGGTCACTGTAGCGAGAGTCGCACCCGGAGGCGCCATGGGATGTCTATCGTCGGCCGATCGATCCGCGGATGTACAAGCGCGTGCTGCACGACGGCCTCGAGGACGACGTCGCCGTCGAGGAGCCACTCGAGATCCGCGTCGACGGCGCGCCCTGGCGGTGACGATGCGCACGCCCGGCAACGACGAGGAGCTGGCGCTCGGCTTCCTGCACGGCGAGGGCCTGATCGAGCGGCCCGCGCCCGGCCGGAGCAGGTCCGGAGCTCGAGGGCAACGTGATCGACGTCGAGGGCCCGCTGCAGCGCGACCCCGGCAGCCGCTCCTTCTACGCGACGTCCTCGTGCGGGGTCTGCGGCAAGGGCGCGATCGACCAGGTCCGCGTCGACGCGCCACGCGCAACGCCGGGTCCGACGGTCGCGCGCGGGCTGCTCGCCTCGCTGCCCGAGCGTCTGCCCCAGCCCGCCTTCGAGCTGACCGGCGGCCTGCACGCGACCGGCCTCTTCGACCACTCCGGAGAGTTGCTCTGCGCCCGCGAGGACGTCGGGCGGCACAACGCGATGGACAAGGTGATCGGCTGGGCGCTCGGCGAGGGGCTCGTCCCGCTCGGCGACTCGCTGCTCTGCGTCAGCGGCCGCCTCTCCTTCGAGCTCGTCCAGAAGGCGGCCGTCGCCGGCGCTCCGATCCTCGTCGGCGTCGGCGCCCCGAGTTCGCTCGCGATCGCGCTTGCCGACGAGCTCGGGATGACGCTCTGCGGCTTCGCCCGCGGCGGCTCGGTCAACGTCTACGCGGGCCGGAGCGGGTCAGCTGAGGTTCCTGCCCGGTCCTCTGGGCCAGTCGCGCTGATGCTTGAGGCACGGGTCTCGCTCAGCCTGTTCTGTCTGGAATCGACCCCCGCTGAGGGGGTCAGATCCAGACAGTTGGACCAGGTGAGGCCGGTTCCCTTACGGAGCAGCGAGGGAGGTTCCGCGGAACCTCCTACTAGCGGGTGATGGCTATCGCTGAAGTGCGACGTCGGCTGACAAACCCCGAGCGAGTTCTTGTCGCGCAATCCGACACTGAACGGCACATTGCGTTGCCCACGCGTACGCCAGCTGTGGGCATGCTCATCGGGCGGAGTGTTGAAGCGGCAAGGCGCCGCACCCGATCGCCATTCGGCGTGACCGGGGTAGCCCTCGGTTGGGGTTCGAGTCCCCCGCACTCCGCCGTATGTCGGGAGCGGTCATGGCGGACCGCTCGTCGGCATGTCAAGCTCTAGAACGAATGGCGATCGGGTCCGGGTAGCTCCCCGGCCGACGAGCCTACGGCCCGCGGCGCGCGGGCCGTTGCGGTTAAGGACCCTCACCGAGAGCAGAGCGAAGCCCTCGTCCTCCTCGCGGAAGGCGCCACTGGCCGTTCGGGCGACAGAACGCGCATGACCGTCCACTTAGTGGGGGCTATAGCCCCGTCAAGTGGACGACTGCGTGCGCCCGAGCCACTGTCTCTTCGAGGCAACAGGACGCTCCCGGTAAGTCCCGAGCGGCGATCTCCGCTCGCGGCACGGAAGCGACGGCCAGTCCACGACCCGCGACCTTTCCAGGCCCACCTCACCCGATCCCGGCGGTCGGCCGGCGACAGGGCGCCCCTTAGAGCTCGGCGTCGAGCCCGCTCCGCTCGATCTCCTCGACCTTGGCGAGGCGGCGCGCGTGGCGCTCCTCGCCGCTGAAGTCGGCGCCGGCGAAGGCGCTGACGAGCTCGGCGGCGATCACCGGGCCGATCACGCGGGCGCCGAGCGCGAGCACGTTGACAGGCGTCGTGCTCGACGCACTGCGCCGCCGTGTAGGTGTCGTGCGCCATCGCCGCGCGGATCCCGTCGATCTTGTTCGCGGCGACCGCGACGCCGGCGCCGGAGCCGCAGACGAGCACCCGCTGCTCCGCCTCGCCGCCGACGACGCGCGGCACGACGGCGAGCGCGAAGTCGGGGTAGTCGTCGGTCGGGATCGTAGCTCGCTCGCGCCCAGGTCGAGCGACCTCGTGGCCGTCCTCGCGGAGCGGCCTCGAAGATCGTCTCGCGCAGCGGGAAGCCGCCGTGGTCGAAGCCGCAGGCGATCCTCATGACATTCCTCCTCCGCCGGCCCGCGCATCTCGGCTGAAGACGGCCGTCTGGCCCTCGCGCAGTCGTCGGCGCGCAGCTCGTCGGCGATCACGTGGTTGACGGCGTTGATCAGGGCGAGGTGGGTGAAGGCCTGCGGGTAGTTGCCGAGCTGCCGGCCGGAGAGCGGCTCGATCTCCTCGGCGAACAGGCCGAGCTCGCCGCCCATCCGCAGCAGCCGGTCGGTCAGGGCCCGCGCCCGCGACCGTCTCGCCGATCTCCGAGAGCGCCGAGGCAAGCCAGAACGAGCAGATCGAGAACGTGCCCTCCTCCCCGTGCAGGCCGTCGTCGGTCTCGTCGACCATGTAGCGGAGCACGAGCCCGTTGCGTGGCCCTCGGCGACGTCGCGGTCGATCGCCAGCACCGTGTTGCGGACGCGCTCGTCGTCGGGCGGCAGGAAGCGGACGAGCGGGATCAGCAGGGTCGAGGCATCGAGCGCGTCGGTCTCGTAGTGCTGGCGGAAGACGCCGCGCTCGCTGACCCCGTTGGCGAGGATGTCCTCGCTGATCTCCTCGGCGACCTCGCCCCAGCTGCTCGGCGAGGTCCTCCTCGCGCCGCGCCGTCGCCAGCCGCGCGCCGCGGTCGAGCGCGACCCAGCACATCAGCTTCGAGGAGACGTAGTGCTTGGGCTCGCCGCGCGCCTCCCAGATTCCCTGGTCGGGCGTTCTCGCCAGACCCCGATCGCCTGCTCGACCTGGTCGGCGACGACGTCCCAGAGCTCGGTCGGGACGTGCTCGCGGGCCTTGGTGTGGATGTAGACCGAGTCGAGCAGCGCGCCGAAGACGTCGTTCTGGTGCTGGTCGAAGGCGCCGTTGCCGATCCGCACCGGGCTTCGAGCCCGACGTAGCCGCGCGAGGTGGTCGAGCGTCGACTCGGTCAGGTCCTTGCGGCCGTCGATCCCGTACATGATCTGCAGGTCCGGTCCCGGTCTTCCGGCAGATGTCGGCGATGAAGGCGATGAAGTCGCGGGCCTCGGCGTCGAAGCCGAGGATGTGCAGGCTCCAGAGCGTGAACGTCGCGTCGCGGATCCAGGTGTAGCGGTAGTCCCAGTTGCGCTCGCCGCCCGGCGTCTCGGGCAGCGAGGTGGTCAGCGCCGCGACGGTCGCGCCGGTCGGCAGGTACGTGAGGCCCTTGAGCGCCAGCGCCGAGCGCTGCAGGTGCACGCGCCAGGGGTGCTCGGGGAAGCGCCCGCGCGAGAGCCAGCGGCGCCAGAAGCGCTCGGTCGCGCGGATCTCGTCGAGCGCCTGCTCGGCCGTCTCGGGGTCCTGCAGCGGCTCGTCCCAGCTGAGCGCGACGAAGCACTCCTCGCCCTCCTCGAGCCAGTGGCTGCCGGTGACGACGCCCTGAGTCGATGCCGAGGTGGACGTCGCTCATGATCCGCAGCTCGAGGCCGTTGGCGAGCTCGCAGTCGGCGACCGTGCGACCGTCCGTGCACGTTCCACTCGCGCGCGCTCGCGCCCGTAGTCGTCGATCAGGTTGCAGAGCACCTCGACCTCGACCTCGCCGCCGATGCACTCGACGTGGCGGACGAGCATGTGGCGGGCGTCCATGTCGGTGGGCGTCGCGGGCGTGCTGGTCGATCGCGATCCTCGCGCCAGGGGCCGATCGCGAGCGCGTCGCGGACGATCAGCCAGCCGCGCTCGGTCGCCCAGTCGGTCTCGAGCACGTTGGTGCCCGGGCAGGTAGCGACGGCTGAGCGGCACGCTGTGCTCGGGGCCCGATCCGGAAGCGGCCGGCGTCGCGGTCGAGCAGCGCGCCGAAGACGCTCGGCGAGTCGAAGCGCGGCAGGCAGAGCCACTCGATGCCGAGCCGTCGGGGGCGACCAGCGCGCCGGTGTGGCAGTCGGAGAGGAAGGCGTAGTCGCCGATCGCCGGGAAGCCCGTGTTGCCGAACATCGCGCGCGCTCCCGGCTCAGCTAGCGAGCAGCTCGCGGGCCCGCTCGGCGACGCGCTCGGTCGTGAAGCCGAACTTCTCGGCGAGCTCGCGGCCGGGCGCCGAGGCGCCGAAGTGGTCGATGCCGATGCTCGCGCCGTCGTCGCCGACCCACCGGTTCCAGCCCAGCGTCGAGCCGGCCTCGACCGAGAGCCGCCTGCCGGATCGCCGGGCGGCAGGATCTGCGTCGCGGTAGGCCTGGTCCTGCTTGGCGAAGCGCGAGGTCGCACGGCATCGAGACGACCCGGACCGCGACCCCGTCGCCTCGCGCAGCGTCGCCGCCGCCTCGACGCAGAGCGAGACCTCCGAGCCGGTGCCGATCAGGATCAGCTCGGGTCGCCGCCCTCGCTGTCGCGAGTAGACGTAGGCGCCGCGCTCGATCGCGTCGTCGGGGATCTGGCCGCGTTCGAGGTTGGGCAGCTTCTGGCGGGTCAGGATCAGCGCCGTCGGCGCATCGCAGCGACCGAGCAGCCAGTGCCAGGCGAGGAACGTCTCGTTCGCGTCGGCCGGCCGGACGACCTCGATGTTCGGCATCGCCCGCAGCGACGCGAGGTGCTCGATCGGCTCGTGGGTGGGGCCGTCCTCGCCGACCCAGAAGGAGTCGTGGGTCCAGACGAAGATCGAGGGGATCTCCATCAGCGCCGCCATCCGGATCGACGCCGCGCATGTAGTCGCTGAAGACGAAGAACGTCGCGCCGTAGGCGCGCATGCCCTCGATCGTCAGCGCGTTGACGATCGCGCCCATCGCGTGCTCGCGGACGCCGAAGTGCGAGGTTGCGGCCGTCGAAGTGATGGTGCGGTGATGCTCTGGCTAGTCGTCGAGGTTGGTCGCGGTCGAGGGCGCCAGGTCGGCGGCGCCGCCGATCAGCTCCGGCACCCGCGGCGCGAGCCAGTTCAGCGCCTTGCCGGAGGCTGGCGCGCGTGGCGAGCGGGTCGTCGCCGGGCGCGAAGGTCGGCATCTCGCGAGATCTCGCGGCAGCTTCGGCTCGTGGCGGCCGCGTGACGCGCAGCAGCTCCTCGGCATGCTCGGCGTTGTCGGCCGCGTACTCCTCGAACAGCTGCGACCACTCCTCCTCGGCCTCGGCGCCCCGCTCCTTGACGCCGGCGAACAGCTCGCGGACCTCGTCGGGGACCGTGAACGGCTCCTCGTAGGGCCAGCCGAGGTTCTCCTTGGTCAGCTTGATCTCCTCCTCGCCGAGCGGCGAGCCGTGCGCGGCGGCCGTGCCCTGCTTGTTCGGCGAGCCGAAGCCGATGATCGGTCGGCAGCACGATCAGCGAGGGCTTGTCGCTCGACGCCCTGCGCCTCGCGCGAGCGCCAGCTCGATCTCGTTCAGGCTCGCGTCCTTGGGCAGCGCGGTGGACCGACCAGCCGTAGGCCTCGAAGCGCTCCGGCGACCTTCTCGCTGAAGGCGAGGTGGGTCGAGCCCTCGATCGAGATCTCGTTGTCGTCGTAGATCGCGATCAGCTTGCCGAGGCCGAGGTTGCCGGCGAGCGAGGCAGCCTCCGAGGAGATGCCCTCCTCCATGTCGCCGTCGCCGGCCGATGACGTAGGTGTGGTGGTCGACGACCTCGCGGCCCTCGCGGTTGTAGCGCTCGTGCCCAGATCGCCTCGGCGAGCGCGAAGCCGACCGCGTTGGCGAAGCCCTGGCCGAGCGGGCCGGTCGAGACCTCGATCCCCGGCGTGACGCCGTACTCGGGATGGCCGGGGCAGCGGCTGCCGACCTGGCGGAAGTTCTTGAGATCGTCGAGGCTGAGGTCGTAGCCGCAGAGGTGCAGCAGCGCGTACTGGAGCATGCAGGCGTGGCCGTTGCTGAGCACGAAGCGGTCGCGGTTGAGCCAGGCGGGGTTGGCCGGGTTGTGGCGCATGATCCGCGAGAAGAGGACGTAGCCGAGCGGCGCCAGTCCCATCGGCGTCCCGGGATGCCCCGAGTTCGCCTTCTCGACGGCGTCCATCGCGAGCGTCCGGATCGTGTTGACGGCGAGCTCGTCGAGCTCGTTCCTCTGCCATTTCGGGGCTCCTTCCGGGCGGTCGGGGGCTGCCCGCGGACTCTATGTCACGCGCGGGGCGATACGCTCGCCCGGCGATGTACAGCTCGCGCCGATGGCGGAGGACGACGATGAGCCCGCGCGCGAAGGCGCGCGGCGGTATCGACCTCGGCGGCACCAAGATCCAGACGGTGATCGTCGACGGCCGCAACAGCGTGCTGCGGCGAGGCGCGGACCGAGACCCCGCAGCGGGGCGGTCCTTCGGCGATCGCGGCCGCGATGGCCGAGCTGCCTCGAGGACGCCGCCGAGGACGCGGGCTACGAGACGTCGGAGCTGCTCGGCATCGGCGTCGGCTCGCCGGGTGAAGTCGATGATCGCCGCGGCACCGTCGCGGAGCGCGCGCAACCTGAGCGAGTGGCTGGAGCACCTATCCCCTCGCCGACGGAGCTCAAGCAGGCGCTCGGCGCCGCCGGTCTTCATCGGCAACGACGTCCAGGTCGCGACGACCGGCGAGTTCGAGCTCGGCGCCGCCAAGCCGTATCAAGAGCGTGCTCGGCGTCTTCTGGGGAACCGGCGTCGGCGGCGGCATCGTGCTCGACGGCAACGACTGGCTCGGCCGCGGCGCGGCCGGCGAGATCGGCCACATGGTCGTCAAGAAGGGCGGCGCCAAGTGCCCATGCGGGAACGAGGGCTGCATGGAGGCCTACGCCGGGCGCGCCGCGATGGAGGCCGAGGCCCGCACCGGCACAAGAAGGGCGAGAAGACGAAGCTCTTCAAGATCATGGACCACAAGGACAAGGACCGGCTGACGAGCTCGGTCTGGGGGAAGGCCCTCGAGGAGGAGGACAAGCTCGCGACCGAGCTGCTCGAGCGCGCCGTCGACGCGCTCGGGGCCGGCATCGCCTCCGCCGTCAACCTGCTCGACGTCGAGGCCGTGATCCTCGGCGGCGGTCTCGGGATCCGCTTCGGGCGACACGCCTCGGACCCAAGATCGAGGCGCCGCATGCACAAGAGCCTCTTCGACCACGAGCACCCGCCCGCCTTTCACGTCGCCGCGCTCGGCGACCTCGGCGGGGCGATCGGCGCGGCGCTGCTCGCCAAGAAGTAGCCTGAGCCGGGGAGGCGACGATGGCGATCCACGACATCTCGGTCCCGATCCGCCCCGGGATGCACATCTACCGCGAACAACCCCGGCTACTCGCGCTCGCTCTATCAGGCGATCGCCGACGGAGCCGAGGCGAACGTCTCCGAGCTCGACCTCGGCGCCCATACCGGCACCCACGTCGACGGCCCGGCCCACTTCTACGACGGCGGCGACGGCACCGAGGTGCTCGACCTCGAGGCGATGCTCGGTCCCTGCGTCGTCGTCGAGATCGCCGACCGCGCGGGCTCGATCCGATCGACGCCGAGGCGCTCGAGGCGGCCGCGATCCCCGAGGGCTCCGAGCGGGTCCTGCTGAAGACGACCAACTCGCAGCTGTGGGAGCGCAGCGAGTTCACCCACGACTTCATCCGGCTCGACCGCAGCGGCGCCGGCTGGGTGCTCGAGCGCGGCATCAGGCTGATCGGCATCGACTACCTGTCGATCGGCGACGGCGACGCCCACCGCGCCCTGCTCGCGCAAGCCGATCGTCGCCCTCGAGGGCCTCGACCTGCGCGAGATCGAGCCCGGCCCCTACGAGCTCATCTGCCTGCCCATGCACCTCGCCGACGGCTCCGACGGCGCGCCGTCGCGGGTCGTGCTGCGCGACCTCGACGACTGAGCCGGGCGCCGGGTCGGATGCCGCGGAGCGATACGTGTCACATCGACTACCGCGGGCGGTGGTCGATGTGACTTCTATCGGGCGGCGTCGCCCCGGTGCACCGGCCAAGTCCGCCCTGGCGGCATCGGCAGAGCCGCGCAGCGGCGGCTCGAGCTAGCGGCGCTTGCTCTTCGCGGCCTTGACGACCGGCAGCTTGACGTTGACCTTCTTCAGGCTGGCGACGCCGGCCGAGCGCTGCAGCCCGTAGTTGGTCGCGCTCGCGGTGATCTGCAGCGTCACGCTGGAGCCGGGCCGAAGCGTGTGGGCGACCATCTCGAGCGGCCGCTTGATCGTGTGCGTCTTGCCGTCGAGCTTGATCGGGATCGGCGTCACCTGGTTGCCGAGCACGATGCCGGTGTCGTCGTCGACGAGCTGCGCGAAGACGCGCGTGTCGCCGGGTGCGCCGGTCGCCGAGTAGGTCAGCGAGAGCTTCGGCGCACCGACGATCTGCTTGCTCCTGCCCTTGCCGGAGATCTTCACGTTGACGGCGTTCAGCGCCTTCGTCCCGTTCGTGATCCCGGCGATCGCACCGACGGCGCCCGGGCCGGGGCCGGAGGGACCCGAGCCGCCGGCCTCGGTGATCGGCAGCGAGCCGCTGCCGTGCGCCTCGATCGTCCGGTGCTTGCGCGGCCAGCGCTTGGCGCTGAACTCCCGGCCGTCCTGGTTGAGCCACTGGAAGCCGGGGCCGGTCTTGACCTTGCGCTCGCCCGCCAGCCAGCGATCGAGCCAGGCGATCGAGCGCTTCTCGATCAGGCCCGTGTCGCCCTGATCGGTCAGGCAGCCGCCGTGGCCGCCGCAGAACCAGAGCATCTTCACCGGCACGCCGTGGTGATGGAGGATCCGGTAGTTGGTCACCGCCTCGTGCAGCGTGAACAGGGTGTCGACGGTCCCCTGCACGAGCATCGTCGGCACGCGAATCTTCTTGACGAGGTCGCCCGGGCCACGGCTGCGGAACCAGTTCTCGTCGGCAGCGGAGATGTGGCCCGTCGCGGTGCCGGAGTCGAAGGCGCTGTCGATGTGCGGGTCGAGCGTGCCGTTGGCCTTGCCGAGCGAATAGAGGATCGAGCCCCAGCCCGACTTGAAGGTCGAGTCCTTGTAGAGGCTCGTCGTCAGGGAGTGCCAGGCGATGTCGGGGACGATCGCGTCGACGCGCTTGTCGGTCGCGGCGACCGAGAGTTGAATGCCGCCGCCGTAGGAGGCCCCGGTCATGCCAACGCGCGGATCGCGCTTGCCGTCCAGCTGCGCCTCGGGCTGCTTGGCGACCCAGGAGATCAGCTTCTTGACGTCACGCGCCTCGTAGTCGGGGCTATCGACCTCGACGGTGCCGCCCGAGGCGCCGAAGCCGCGCGGGTCCCAGGTCAGGACGTTGTAGCCCGCCGCCCGCAGCGGGCCGACGCCGACCGCGCCCACGGTGACGTCGGTCTGGCTGTCAGGGTTCGTGTCGCCGGGCGAGCTCCAGCCGGGCCCGAAGAGCACGGTCGGCGAGCGCTTGCCGTGCATCGGATCGTCCGTCGGGAAGAAGTTGACGTGGATCTTGGTGCCGTCGAACGACGTCACCGTCGCCGTCCGTGCCGCCGCTTCCCCAGCACCCCAGATGAACGTCGCAAGCACGGCCAGCGCCGCAGCGACAGAATTCTCCTCATGCGAGGAGCCTAGCGGCCGGATCCCTCCGCGAGCGCCGCTTCGAAGGCGGCGTAGGCGTCCTCGCCGAAGAGCCAGAAGCGGGCCTCGGCGACGACGTCCTGCGCCGCCATGCGCCGCGCCGCGTCGCCGCGATCGCAACCTCGGCCGCCGGCCCCGAGCGGATAGCCGTAGACGCCCGTGGAGATCGCCGGGAAGGCGACCCGCGCGCAGTCCGCCTCGGCGGCGAGCTCGATCGCCCGCCGGTAGCAGGAGGCGAGCAGCTCCGGCTCGCCCTCTCCCCCGCCGCGCCAGACGGGTCCGACGGCGTGGATCACGTGGCGAGACCGGCAGCTCGCCCGCGCCGGTGATCTTCGCCTCGCCCGTCTCGCAGCCGCCGAGCCGCCGGCACTCCTCGAGCAGCGCCGGCCCGGCCGCCCGGTGGATCGCGCCGTCGACCCCGCCGCCGCCGAGCAGGGACGAGTTCGCGGCGTTGACGATCGCGTCGGCCTCCGCGTCGGTCGTGATGTCGCCGCGGTGCAGCGAGATCACGGGTTCAGCCCGAGCGGTGCGCCCGGTACCAGTCGGATCAGCGCGTTGGTCGAGCTGTCGTGGTCGAGCTCGCCGTCGCCCTGCGAGCTCGGGGATGATCCGCTTGGCGAGCACCTTGCCGAGCTCGACGCCCCACTGGTCGAAGGAGTTGATCCCCCAGATCGCGCCCTGGGTGAAGACCGAGTGCTCGTACAGCGCGACGAGCTTGCCGAGCGTCGCCGGGTCGAGCCGCTCGGCGCAGATCACGTTCGAGGGCCGGTTGCCGTCGAACTCCTTGTGCGGGACGAGCTCCTCGGGCACGCCCTCGGCGCGGACCTCGTCCTCGGTCTTGCCGAAGGCGAGCGCCTCCGCCTGGGCGAAGACGTTGGCGACGAGCTTGTCCTGGTGCTCGCCCGGGCAGCTCGCCGTTGAGGCTCTCGGCGAAGGCGATGAAGTCGCAGGGGATCAGGTGCGTTCCCTGGTGGATCAGCTGGTAGAAGCTGTGCTGGCCGTTGGTGCCGGGCTCGCCCCAGAAGATCGGCCCGGTCGGGTCCGACGACGCGGGTGCCGTCGAGCCGCACGTGCTTGCCGTTCGACTCCATCGTCAGCTGCTGCAGGTAGGCGGGGAAGCGCTCCAGGTACTGGTCGTAGGGCAGCACCGCGACCGTCTCGGCCTCGTAGAACTCCGCGTACCAGAAGCTCAGCAGGCCGAGCAGCACCGGCAGGTTCTCGCTCGAGCGGCGCGGTCCGGAAGTGCTCGTCGATCGCGTGGAAGCCGGCGAGCATCTCGGCGAAGGCCTCGGGCCCGATCGCGATCATCGTCGACAGCCCGATCGCCGAGTCCATCGAGTAGCGGCCGCCGACCCAGTCCCAGAAGCCGAACATGTTGTCGGTGTCGATGCCGAACGCCGAGACCTCCTCGGCGTTCGTCGAGAGCGCCGACGAAGTGCTTGGCGATCGCCGCCTCGTCGCCGCCGAGCCCGGCCAGCAGCCAGTCGCGGGCCGTGTGCGCGTTGGTCATCGTCTCCAGCGTCGTGAACGTCTTCGAGGCGACGAGGAACAGCGTCGTCTCCGGGATCGAGGTCGCTGGGTCTTCTCGGCGAAGTCGGTGCCGTCGACGTTGGAGACGAAGCGCACCGTGAGGCCGCGGTCGGCGTAGTGGCGCAGCGCCCGGTAGGCCATCACCGGCCCGAGGTCGGAGCCGCCGATGCCGATGTTGACGATCGTTCGTGATCGGCTTGCCGGTGTGGCCGAGCCACTCGCGCGCGCGGATCTTGCTCGGCGAAGGCCGCCATCCGGTCGAGCGTCTCGTGCACCTCGGCGACGACGTCGGCGCCGTCGACGATCAGCGAGCGCTCGCGCGGCATCCGCAGCGCCACGTGCAGGACCGCGCGGTCCTCGGTCGAGTTGATGTGCTCGCCGCGCGAACATCGCGTCGCGTCGCTCCTCGACGCCGGCCTCGCGCGGCGAGCTCGACCAGCCGGCCGATGATCTCGTCGTCGACCCGGTTCTTCGAGTAGTCGAGCCGCAGCCCCTCGGCCTCGGCGACCAGCCGCTCGCCCGCGGTCGGGGTCGGCGGCGAACAGCTCGCGCAGGTGCAGCCCCGCGGTCGCCTCGTGCAGGTCGGCGAGGTGCCCGTAGGCCGGCGAGCTCCTGGTAGCCGGGCGGCCCTGGTCGCTCATCGGTCGCCCTCAGCGCCGCGCCGCGTCAGCCCGCCGCGACCGCCTTGCTCTTCTCCTCGATCCGCTCGAGCAGGTCCTTCCAGCTGTCGACGAACTTCTCCGCGCCCTCGTCCTGGAGCTCGCGCGGCGAGCGCCGTCGAGGTCGACGCCGGCGCCGCTCGAACTCGGCCAGCAGCGCGTCGACGTCGCCGCCGTCGGCCGGCAGCATCGGGCCAGTGTCGCTCGTGCTCGGCGAAGGCGAGCAGCGGTCTCCTCGGGCATCGTGTTGACGTGTCAGGGGCGCCGCGAGCGCGTCGACGTACTTGGTCTTCGGCAGCGCCGGGTCCTTGGTCGCGGTCGAGGCGAACAGGAGGCGCTGCGGGCGCGCGCCCTCGTTCTCGAGCCGCAGCCAGCGGTCGCTCTCGATCAGCTCCGCGGTAGGCGACGTAGCCCTTGGTCGCGGCGCGCGACCCGAGCCGGTTGGCGAGCTCGTCGGGGACCTCGCCGGCGACGGCGACGTCCCAGCGGCTGACGAACAGCGAGGCGACCGAGCCCACGTTCGGGTCGAGCCCCTGCTCGATGCGGCGCTCGATGCCCGCGCATGTAGGCCTCGGCCTGGGCCACGTACTGGTCGGCGTCGAACAGCAGCGTCACGTTGACCGGGATCCCGGCGGCGATCGTGTCCTCGATCGCCGGCAGCCCCTCCGGCGTGCCCGGGATCTTGATGAAGAGGTTGTCGCGGCTCGGCCGCGGCGTGCAGCTTCGCCGCCTCGGCGGCCGTGCGCCTCGGTGTCGTGGGCGAGCAGCGGCGAGACCTCGAGCGAGGCCCAGCCGTCGACGCCGTCGGTGCGCCGGTGGATCTCGCGCGAACAGGTCGCAGGCGCCGCGCAGGTCGGTGATCGCGAGCTCGAAGAAGAGCTCCTCGCCGCTCTTGCCGGCCGCGAGCAGCTCCGAGGTCTGCTCGTCGTAGGCGTCGCCCCCGCTCAGCGCCTTGTCGAAGATCGTCGGGTTCGAGGTCAGCCCGGTGACGCGAGAGCTCGTCGATGTAGCGCTGAGCGTGCCGTCGCTGACAGCTCGCGGGTGATCGTAGTCGAGCCAGAGGCTCTGGCCCGCGTCGTGCAGCTCCTTGGTCGCGGTTCATCTGGCGTCGCTCCTCGCTCGGTCGCTGTTCTCGATCGCTCTCCACGACGTTCGCCGAGCCGCCAGTGGAACGGCGCGACCAGCTCGTCGGCCTCCTTCGGGCCCCAGGAGCCCTGCTCGTAGGGGATCACCGGGTTCGGGATCGTCGAGCGCCGGAGCGCTCACCTCCCAGAGCCGCTCGATCCCGTCGGCCGGCGTGAACAGGGTCGCGTCGCCGATCATCGCGTCGTGGATCAGCCGCTCGTAGGCCTCGAGCTGGTTCTCGGCGGCAGAAGCTCTCCTCGTAGCGGAAGGTCATCCGCGCCGGGCCGAGCTCCATCGTCGGCCCCGGCACCTTCGCCTGGAAGTCGGCGGTGATCGAGCCGGGCTCGGAGAACTCGAAGACGAGCTGGTTCGCGCCCTGGTGCTGGACCTCGCCGGGGAACATGCTGCATCGGCGGCTCGCGGAAGTCGAGCGCGACCAGGTGCCGCGGACTCGCGCCAGGCACTTGCCGGTGCGCAGGAAGAAGGGCACGCCGGCCCAGCGCCAGTTGTCGATCTCGACCTTGACGGCGACGAAGGTCTCGGTGTCGGAGTCGTCGGCGACGCCCTCGATCTCCCGGTAGCCCTCGTACTGGCCGCGGACCACGTCGTCGGGCTGGATCGGCTTGATCGCGTCGAAGACCTTCTGCTTCTCGAGCCGCAGGTGCGCGCCGCTGAGGCTGGCCGGCGGCTCCATCGCGACGAAGCTGAGCAGCTGCAGCAGGTGGGTGACGATCATGTCGCGGTAGGCGCCGGTGCCCTCGTAGAAGCCGGCGCGGGTGCCGACTCGAGAGCGTCTCGGGCACGTCGATCTGCACGATACTCGACGTTGTTGCGGTTCCAGATCGGCTCGAAGAGCCCGTTGGCGAAGCGCAGCGCGAGCACGTTCTGCACCGACTCCTTGCCGAGGAAGTGGTCGATGCGGAAGATCTGGTCCTCGTCGAAGACGCTGTGCAGGAGCTCGTTGAGCGCGACCGCCGACTCGTAGTCGTGGCCGAACGGCTTCTCCATGATCACCCGGGCCTCCGGGCCGGTGAGCCCGAGTCTTCTGCAGCGTCTCGGTGATCGAGCCGAACGCCGGCGGCGGCACTGCCAGATAGTGGAGCAGCCGGCAGTCGCCGCCGATCTCCGCCCGGGCCTCGCTCACCTTCTTGTGCAGCGCGTCGGCGCCGGCCGACACCGGCACGTAGCTGAGCCGGCGGTGAAAGCCCTCGAAGTCGCCCTCGGCGACGCCGCCGTGGCGGCCGAACTTCTCGATCACCTCGCGGCGCGTGGTCGCGGAAGCTCTCGTCGTCGTAGTCCTGGTCGGCGGTGCCGACCAGGCGCCACTCCTCGGGCAGCAGGCCCGCGGCCTGCAGGTGGAAGAAGCCCGGGATCAGCTTGCGGGCGGCGAGATCGCCGCCCGCGCCGAAGAGCACGATCACATGCGGGTCCGGGCGCCGCGCGCCCGCGCCCGCGCCGCCCTCGGAAACGGGCAGCCGCGTCTCCGAGCGGCGCTGCGGCAGGTGCGTCGCTCACGCCGACCCCGCCGGCTTCTCGTCGTGGCCGCCGAACTGCTTGCGCATCGCCGAGAGCAGCTTGTCGGCGAACTCGTCCTCGCCGCGCGAGGCTGAAGCGCTCGAACAGGGCGCTGCGAGAGCACCGGCGAGGGGACGCCCTCGTCGATCGCCGCGTGCTGGGTCCAGCGACCCTCGCCGGAGTCGGAGACGCGACCGCCGAACTCGTCGAGATCGGGCGAGTCGAGCAGCGCCGCGGCAGTCAGGTCGAGCAGCCAGGAGCCGATCACCGAGCCGCGCCGCCAGACCTCGGCGACCTCGGTCAGGTCGATGTCGTAGCGGTAGTACTCGGGGTCGCGCAGCGGCGTCGTCTCGGCGTCGACCTCGCCCGTCTGCTCGCCCGCGTTGGCGTGCTTGATGATGTTCAGGCCCTCGGCGTAGGCGGCCATGACGCCGTACTCGATCCCGTTGTGGACCATCTTCACGAAGTGGCCGGCGCCGGAGGGGCCGCAGTGCAGGTAGCCGTTCTCGGACGGGGTCGGATCGCCGCTGCGGCCCGGGCGTGCGCTCGGGAGCGCCGTCGATGCCGGGCGCGATCGTCGCGAAGACCGAGTCGAGCCGCTGGACCGCCTCGTCGGGGCCGCCGATCATCAGGCAGTAGCCGCGCTCGAGCCCCCAGACGCCGCCGCGAGGTGCCGACAGTCGACGTAGTGGATGCCCTTCGGCTCGAGCGCCTTGGCGCGGTCGACGTCGTCGCGGTAGTAGGAGTTGCCGCCGTCGATGATCGCGTCGCCGGAGTCCATCAGGCCGGCGAGCTCGTCGACGGTCGATTGCACGTAGCCGGCCGGGACCATGATCCACGCGTGGCGCGGCGCCTCGAGCTTGGCGACGAGGTCTGCGAGCGAGTCGGCGCCGGTCGCCCCCTCCCCCGCGAGCTCGGCGACGGCGTCGGCGCTGACGTCGTAGACGACGCACTCGTGCCCGTCCCGCATCAAGCCGGCGAACCATGTTCGCCCCCATCCGGCCCAGGCCGATCATCCCGATCTGCACAGCATCTCCTCTCGGTCGGGCCAGTGCCGTCAGCTTTTCACACGGGCGAGCCCCGCGTGAGACCGGGAGGTGAACGGGCGTCAGGAGTGCTTGGTCCCAACGATCCGCAGATACTCCGCCCGCACGGCGACGCCCCCCTCGACTGGCTCGGCCTGCTCGCGGTACAGCTCGTGCACATCCGCGCTCAGCGCGTCCCACTTGCCCTGCGGCTCGAGCAGCGGCCCGCGCCATCACCAGCGGGCCGAAGCGCGCGGACATCAACTCGAACGCCTCGTCGGCCGAGGGAAAGACCTGCTCGGCGACCTCGTCCTCGAACTCGAGCTCGACACCGGTGCCCGCGAACAGGTTCTCGCAGTGCTCGCGGGTCCCCCAGGCGGGCGGGGGAACAAAACCCTCGGGCTGCGGCGGCATGTGCCGGGAGACGGTCTGAAGGAAGGCTCCGATCTTGCCCTCCGGACGCCAGCAGCAGAAGCCGAAGCGGCCGCCAGGGCGCAACACCCGGGCCGCCTCAGCCGCAGCCACCTCGTGACGCGGCGCGAACATGATCCCGAAGGTCGACAGCACGACATCGAAGCTCTCGTCGTCGAACGGCAGCGCCTCGGCGTCCGCCTCGACCCATTCAACCTCGACCCCGGCCGCCTCCGCATTCGCCCTCCCCGCGACGAACAGCTCCGGGGTCAGATCGGACGCGACGACGTCGGCGCCGCGCAGAGCAGCGGGAATCGAGGCGTTGCCCGTGCCAGCGGCGATGTCGAGTACCCGCTCGCCCGCCTGCACGTCGACGCGCTCGACCAGCGCCCGGCCGACCGGCAGGATCAACTTCGCGATGTCGTCGAAATTGCCGGCAGCCCAGGTCTTTTGGGCGCGCTGCTTGAACTCCGTTGCGGTTGCTTCGTCCATTGCCCGATGACCTCCGATGGTGCGGTTGGCTGCGACATGGCGTTTACAGCCTCGCACCCATCATATTTCCGGAACCTAAGATCGTCGACGGGCGGCAGCGGGACGAAGGCGCTCGTCCGCCGCATGTACTCCTCGTAGCCGGGCCGGCGCCTGGCGATCGTCTTCTCGGTCAGCGCGACGCCGCGAGACTCGGAGCAGGAAGAACGTCATCAGGATCGGGCCGATGACCGTCCACCACGCCGAGCCCGTTTCGAGCGCGATCAGCCAAACCCCGAACCAGAGCGTCGCGTTGCCGAAGTAGTTCGGATGTCGCGACCATCGCCACAGACCGCGGTCCATGACGCCGCTCTCCCGGCCCTCCTGCTTGGCGGCGAGGAAGCGGGAGAGCTGCATGTCGGCAATCGCCTCGAACGCGATCCCGAAGAGCGTCACGGCGGCCCCGACCACGCCGAGAACGCCGATCTTCGCCGGCGTCGGGTCAGCAGCCGCAGCCTGCACGGGCACAGAGACGACCCAGGCGATCAGGCTCTGCAGAAGGAAGACGGTGAGCAGGCTGCGGAACGCGAAGCTCGCCCCCTGCTTCTTGCGCATCGCCGCGTAACGCTTGTCCTCCCCGTCATGGCGCCAGGCGATGTAGCCGGACAGGCGCAGGCCCCAGATCGTCAACAGGATCGCGATCAGCGTCGAGCGCGGCCCGTAGCCGTCGCCGACCGCCGCCGCGGTCCAGGCGATCGCGATGAACGCGAGCCCCCAGGCGATGTCGGCGACGGAGGCGTCGCGGAGCGGCAGGCTGACGAGCCAGGCGAGCGCCATCACCGCCGCGCCGGCGGCGAGGGTGAGCAGCTGTACGTCGAGGTCGAGCATCGCGTCCGACTACGCGCGGGCGGCGGTTGCGGATGACCGAGGGGGCGAGCGGCGCTCGCGGCGCAGCAGCACCGCGAAGGCCGTCGCGTTGATCACGAGCAGCATCAGCAGCGGCCAGAAGATCTCCGTCTTATAGGCCAGCAGCCCGCCGATCGCGGCGCCGGCAAACTGCACGAGGATGCCGCCGACGCGCTCCCAGCCCGGCTGCGTCGAGCCCGCGGTTGCGGGCGAGCTCGGTCGCCACGGCGGAGAGCGCCAGCGTCTGCAGCGTCGTCCGTAGCTCGGGCAGCGCGACCTCGCGGATCGTCTCGTTGCGGACCCCCATCGCGGCGCCGAGCGCGGCGAGGATCAGCAGGCGGCGCAGCTCCTGGTCGTCGTAGCCGATCGCGAGGACTACGGCCGGGACGAGCAGCAGGCCCTCCGCCGCGACCGTGCGCCGCAGCAGCTGCTCGCGGCTGCGCGCGCTCAGGTCGATCCGCCCGGTGACCGCGGCAGCGAAGAAGAAGGCGGCGATCGCGACGAGCGGGCCCGCCGATCGTCAGGCCCGGCTCGGAGAGCCCGAAGCCGATCAGCAGGATGTTGCCGGTGATCAGCGCGACGAAGACCTGATCGAGGCCGACGAAGCTGATCGCGTCGAAGACGCCGGCGGTGAAGGTCAGCAGCAGCAGGACGCGGACCTCGACACGCGCGAGCGCGCGAGTGACGCCGGCGCCGGACATTGCTCAGTCCGAGGACGCGGCGGGCGCGATCCGCTCGGCAACCTCGCACGCCGCATCAAGATCGGCGCCGGCGGTCCCGGCGATCCAGCAGGCGACGGGTGCCGCGATCCGCTCCGAGCTGTGGGCAGCGACGGACGCGAGCTTCAGCATGCTGTCGATCTGGCCGCGGTCGGGCGGGTCGATCCCGATCTCGGCGGCGAAGGCGGCGATCCACTCGTGCGGGTCCATGCGCGGAACCTATCGGGGTCGGGGCGAGAGGCGGGTCGCCGTCGCCTTGAACGATGCGATCGCCCGCTCGCCGGGCCGCAGCCCGAGCCGGGCGACCGAGGCGGCGGTGATCTCGACGACGAGCGGCTGCGGCGTCGCCAGGGCGACGCGGGCGCGGTTGCCGAACTCGGTCACCGAGCTGATCTCCCCGGCGACGTGGTTGAGGGCCGAGTCCGCGGGCACGACGCCGGGCGCCGCCAGCGTCACCTCCCAGGGGAAGATGCTGACCGCGACCGGGCCGCTCGCCTCGTCCGTCGCCAGCACCTCACCGCCGCCCGCGAGGGCGACGAGGGTCAGTCCTTCACGGCCGCCGACGGCCTCGCCCGCGAGCACCGAGGCGCCCGCGACCTCCGCGACGAGGCCGCTCGCCGGCCGCGCGGCGAGCTCCGATGGGGTGCCGCGCTGCACCAGCCGGCCGCCGTCGAGAACGGCGATCTCATCGCCGAGGATCGCCGCCTCCTCGAACGAGTGGGTGACGATCACCGCCGGCGCCGGGTTCTCGGCGAGCAGCGCCGAAAGCTCGCCCGCGGCGGACGTCCGGGTCCGCGGGTCGAGCGCCGAGAGCGGCTCGTCGAGGAGCAGCAGACGCGGACGCCGGGCGAGGGCTCGGGCCAGGGCGACCCGCTGCCGCTCACCGCCCGAGAGGCTCCCCGGGCGGGCACCCGAGCGAGCCTCGAGCCCAAGTCGCTCAAGCAGCCCGGCGGCGACCGAGCGCCGTGCTCGCCGGGCACCGACCGCGCCGAAGGCGACGTTGTCGAGCGCACTCAGGTGTGGGAACAGGGCGTAGCCCTGAAAGACGAAGCCGACGTCCCGCCGCTCGACCGCGACGTCGACGCCGGCCGCCGGTGTCGAGCCACACGTCCCGCTCGAGCGCGACGCGGCCACGACCGGGCCGCAGCAGGCCGGCAAGGGCGCGGAGCAGCGACGTCTTGCCCGCGCCGGACGGCCCCATGACGGCGAGCGTGCGGCCGTCGTGAAGCTCCCCGGCGAGTTGCAGGGGCGGGCCGCCGGAGTCGTTGTGGAGCTCAAACGCCAGCACCGAGGGCCTCTTCCCCACGCGCGTTGCGCCGCCCCGGGCCGAGCAGCTTGACCGAGAGCAGGATCGCCGCCGAGAGCGCGACGAGCACGGCTGAGAGCGCCAGTGACGCGTCAAAGTCGCGCGCCAGCAGGCTGTAGATCGCCAGCGGTGCCGTCTGCGTGCGACCCTGGAGCGAGCCGGCGAACATCAGCGTCGCCCCGAACTCGCCCAGCGCCCGGCCCCAGGCGAGGGCCGCGCCGGAGCTGAGCCCGGCGCCCGCGCAAGGGATCGCGACGCGGGCGAAGGTCCGCAGCTCACCCGCGCCGAGCGTCCGCGAGGCGTCGAGCAGATCGCCGTCGAGCGCCTCGAAGGCGGCGATCGCCTGCCGGATGAAGAACGGCGAGGCGACGAAGATCAGCGCGACGACGACTCCCGCCGTCTCCAGCACGAGGCGGATGCCGGCGTCCTCGATCGCGCCGCCGAGCAGGCCGTTGGGCCCGAAAGCGGCGAGCAACGCGATACCGGCCGCCGCCGGCGGCAGGACGAGCGGCAGCTCGATCAGCGTGATCGCCAGCAGAGCGCCCGCGAAAGTGCGCTGCGGGCGAGCAGGTAGGCGGCGGGCGTGCCGACGACGATGATGACGAGCAGTGCGATCACGGTCGTCCGCAGGCTGAGCAGGAGCGCGTCGATCGCGGTCTGCTCGCCCAACGCACTCCATAGCCGGCCCGGTCCCGCCTCGACGAAGATCGAGAGCAGCGGCACCGAGAGGAAGACGAGGACGAGGGTCAGCGCGATCGCGCTCCCGGCCCGGAACGCGGACGGTCGCCGCGGCGCCGTCACTGCCGGGCCGGCGGTCGCGGCGGCCACCGCTCAGCCTTCGACCCTGTGCGCGGCGTCGGGCGTCCCGACCGCCGGACCGAAGTCGTCGGCCGCCAGCGCCTTGGCGCCGGCGCCGTCGAGGAGTCCGTCGATGAACTGCCGGGCGAGGGCCGGAGCTTGCGAGTCGGCGCCGACGCCGACGCCGTAGTAGACGTCGGGCGAGATCTTCGGCTGCAGCTCGATCGCCTTCAGCTTGCCGTCGGACGCAGCGACGTCGCTCTGGTAGACGAAGCCCGCGTCGACCGCTCCCTGGGTGAGCTTGCCCACGATCCCGGAGACGTCGGGCTCCTCGGAGGCGACGTTCTGGAGGATCGCCTTACTCTCCTCGGGGCCGAGCTTGGCGAGCACCTCGCGGGTGTAGCTGCCGACGGGCACGGCACGCTCGCCGATGGCGAGGGTGACGCCGGGCTCGGTGATCTGCGCGATCGTGTCGATCTCCGAGTCGGCGGGCACGGCGAGCACGAGCCTGTTCGTGGCGAAGACCTGCGGCTTCTTCAGCAGGCCCTGCCGGTGGAGCTCCTCCGGGTAGGTCGCGTTGGCGGCGGCGAAGACGTCCGGCTTGATCCCCTGCTTGATCTGCGCCGCGAGCGTGTCGGAGCCGGCGAACGAGTAGTCGACCTCTGCCTGCCGGAAACTGCTCGGCGTAGGCCTCGAAGGCGGGCTGCAGCGAGGCCGCGGCAAAGACGGTCAGCGGCTTGCCGGCGCCCGCCCCCGGGCCACCCGTGGACTCGCTGGAGCCGCAGCCGGCGATCGCGAGGGCGAGCAGCGGCGTGCAGGCGAACGCGCGCCCCAGGCGCCTCACGTGCGCTCCACCATTACCGAGGTCGCCTTGACGAAGGCGGTCGCCTCGACGCCCTCGGCTAGGCCGAGCTCCTCGACGGAGTCGCGCGTGATCGCGGCGGTGATCCGGTGCGGCCCGGCCTCGATCTCGACCAGCGCCATGACGCCATCGACCTCGACCGAGGTGACGACACCGGCGAAGCGATTGCGGGGCGAGGCACTCGTCCCGGTCGCATGCCGTTCCGGCGAGGGCCGCAGGCGCTCGACCTCAGCGAGTGGGACGCGGCGCCGGTTGGACGCGTCGCGAACCGTCCTGATCTTGTCCGCAGCATCCCAGCGGCGCAGCGTGTCGACGCTGACGCCGAGCTGCTTGGCGGCATCGCCGAGGCTCAGATCGGAGGACTTAGCGGCCGGCATCCGACTAAGCATTACATAGGTACTACCTATGCAGCGGCCGGAGTTGGCTCAGCCGCCGATTGCGCTCATCGAGCGCGGCGGCGGCACGAAGCCGGGCTCGCCGACGTGATGCTTGAGCTCCTTGCGCCAGACCGCGTCGCGGATGATCCGCTCGATCTCGTCGTCGCCGGCGCCGGCGCGCAGCGGCTCCCGCAGATCGGTCTCGCGGACCGAGAACAGGCACGTCCGCAGCTTGCCCTCGGCGGTCAGCCGGATCCGGTTGCAATCGGCGCAGAACGGCTCCGAGACCGGGTTGATGAAGCCGAGCTCCCCGCCCCCGTCGGCGAACCGGAAGACGCGCGCCGTGGCCGACGGCTCCCGCTCGAGCTCGATGAGCTCCCAGCGCTCGGCGACCAGCGCCCGGATCTCCTCGCCCGTGAGCACCGCTTCGGGCTCCCATGCGCGATCGGCGTCGAGCGGCATGAACTCGATGAAGCGCACCTGGTAGTCGCTCGTCCGGGCGAGCTCGGCGAACGCGATCACTTCGCCCTCGGTGAAGTCGCGGATCGCGACGGCGTTGACCTTGATCGGGCGCACCTCGGGGTAAGCGGCGATCGCCTCGAGGCCGCGCAGGACCTGGGGCAGAGCATCGCGGCGGGTGATCTGGAAGAAGCGGTCGCGGGCGAGCGAGTCGATCGAGACGTTGACGCGGTCGATCCCGGCGCCGACCAGCGCCTCGGCGTCCCGCTCGAGCAGGTAGGCGTTGGTCGTCAGCGAGACCTCGTCCAGCTCCTCGATCGCGGTCAGCTTCGCGACCAGCTTCGGGAAGTCGCGGCGGACGAGTGGCTCGCCGCCGGTCAGCCGCAGGTCGCGGACGCCAAGCGCGGCGAACAGCCGCACGAGCCGCTCGATCTCCTCGAAGCTGAGAATCTCGGAGCGCTCGAGCCACGGCAGGCCCTCGGCCGGCATGCAGTACTGACAGCGGAAGTTGCAGCGGTCGGTGACCGAGACACGCAGATCGCCAATCAGGCGCCCGTGCGCATCGATCAGGGGGTCGGGGGATGCAGACGGCACGTGCCCAGGGTAGAGGGGCGCGGCAGCGGATCGAGCTCGGACGCCGGGGGCGGTCGCGCCCCGGCCCACACCCCGCCTAGGCAGCGCCGAGGACCTTCCGCGCGAGATCCGGATCGTTGGTGATCAGCGCCTCGATGCCGGAGCTTGCTGCAACTCGCAGGTCCCGGCGCGTGTCGACCGTGAACGGGACGATGCTCAGGCCGAGGTCGTGCGCGCCGGCGATGTAGTTCGCGTCCACGGGCCACTGCGGCGAGACCCAGTCGTAGCCCTGCTTGGCGGCGTATGCCGGCGCCGAGTCGTTGGCACTGCTCAGCGTCAGGAACGAGGTCGTCGCCTTCGAGAAGTACGGATCGGCCTTGATCACGTCGAGGTTCGCAGGCCAGAAGCTCTGCACGATCAGGTGCCGGACCGGGAAGCCAGAGCGCTTGATGACGCCGGCGACGCGCTCCGCGTAGGCGGAGGTCGGGTCATAGTCGGGATCGGTCGGGATGTTCTTGATCTCGAGGTTGATGCGCGCGTGGTTGCGCTTTGCCATGCGCAGCACGTGGCGCAGCTTCGGGACAGGAGCGCGCCGCGGGTCCTTCGCCTTCATCGGCCTGTCGTTGCCGTCGCTACCGAGCAGATCGACCTCGCAGCGGCGGCGCAGGCGCTTCCAGCTGATCGCTGCGACCTCGCCGTTGCAGTTGGTGGTCCGATCCAGCGTCGCGTCGTGGATCGTCACCGGAACGGCGTCGGAGGTGAGCTTCACGTCGAGCTCGATCGCGTAGCCGCGCTTTGCGGCCCGGCGGAAGGTCGCGACCGTCTCCTCCGGCCGCTCCGGCACCTGCTTGCCACCGATCGTTTCGAGCGTGCCACCGCGGTGGGCCTGGATCTGCGGCACCCGCGCGGCGGCGAGCGGCGGCAGCAAGAGAAGCAGGGCGCTGAGCACGACCGCTGCCGCAACGGCCGCCGCCGGCTTACGCATCCCCCGGTCCTCCTTGCGCATGGCGCGCCAGTCTAGCTAGCCGCTAGCGAGCGGACCGAGACTTTCCATCGGCGCGCTCGACGTCGACGGAGAGATCACTCCCGTCCGCGCGGACCCGCAGTCGTTCGTACGGTTTGCCGCCCCGCCGCAGGTCGAGCACGATGCCCTGCCGGCCGGCGGGCGTCCAGGAGCGCAGCGTCGCGGTGATCGGCTTGCCCTGCAGGGTCATCGTGGTGACCGGGCTCGAGTCGGCAGCCTTCGTGCGCAGGCGCGCGGTCCAGCGCGGCACCCACTTGCGGAACGAGGGCGAGGTCAGCCCGCGCAGCGGGTCGTGCTCGCCCTTGGCGAGCTCGATGCGTTGATTGTCGGCGCCGCTGGTCCGGACGAAGCCACGGAAGCCGGGCGCGCTCAGCGCAAGGCCCTGGCCACGATCGTCCTTGTGCACGTCGATCCCGGGCGCGAACTGCAAGAAGCGGGCGTAGCGGTGCTTGGCGTCGGCCTGCAGGTGGTCGGCGACGATCAGGTAGTGGTGCGGCTTGTAGAGGAAGAGTCGATGGTGGTCGACCCCCTGCTTGAGCGTCGCCGGATTGGTACCGAGAACCGCGTAGACGCCGTGGCCCTTGCCGGCCGCTTCGAGGCCGGAGCCGTAGGTATCGCTGCCGTCGCGAGGGAACTCCTGGCCGTCCACGGTGAGCACCGAATGCGCCCGGGTCGCATGGGCGAAGGCGAAGTTCTTGTCCTTGTCCTTCGCGTACAGGCCGGTGTCGGTGATCAGCCTGCGGCCCTCGTCGAAGAGGTCGAAGGTGAGCGCGTCGGCGTGCTTGTGCGCGTCGGAGAAGTAGCTGGCGATCGTCCCGAACCAGACGCCGGGCTCCTTGACGATCGCCACGCCGGAGTGGAGCAGGGCGAGCAACCCGTGCTCGCGGCGGGCTCGCTTGGCGCCGAAGTCGGGCACCGTCTTCAGGTCCGAGTCCCCCCACTGCGGAATCTTGCCGTCG
Source organism: uncultured Solirubrobacterales bacterium (assembly GCA_963774395.1). GTDB lineage: Bacteria > Actinomycetota > Thermoleophilia > Solirubrobacterales > 70-9 > CAXMST01. Next base: position 576,314 of record CAVZET010000006.1, read on the forward strand.
GGCTCGCGCAGCCAGCCGACGACGCCCTGCATCCGCTTCAGGATCGCCGCCAGATCCGAGTCGTAGTTGCCCGGGATCGAGAGGAACCGCTGCAGGGTCCGCGTGACGAGGATCTGGTAGCCGGCTGAGTGCTCGAGCCAGAAGCCCTCGTCCTCGACGATCTTGTCGTGGAAGGTCGAGGCGAAGCGCCGGCGGCCCAGGTCGCCCCAATCGGAGCTGTCCGGCTGTGAGTTGAGCTGGTGGGCGAGCAGGGTGAGCCCGAGATCGACGAATAGGCCGTGGTTGGTCTCCTTGTACGTCTGCGGGTCGGTGAGCACGTTGACGTGGCGCTGCATGAGCGCCAGCAGCAGCGTGCGCTCGGAGTCGTCGAGCAGTCCCTCGCACTGGGCGGCGCGCAGGATGTAGGCGAGGTAAGGGCCGCGGTCGCCGGTGCGCTTGTCGTCCCAGATGTCGGGATCGACCGGATTGCCGCCAGGCGGGTTGGCGCGGGCGAAGTCGAGAGCGAGATCAGTCGCCTGCCGCAGGGCACCGACGTCGCCGTCGTGTTCGTAGGCGTAGATCAGCGGGTCGATCCACTGGAACTTGAACAGGTTGTGGGCGAACGAGCGCGCGTGCTGCGGGTTCATCGTCCAGTCGACCGGGGGCTTGAGCTGCACCGTGCGGCCGTTGATTACGAAGCGGCTGCGCTCCGCCCGTGCGACCTCGGCCGGCGTGTAGCGACCGGCTCTAAGGACTTCATTCCGAGGCGGGCAGCTCGCGTGCTCCAGCGCGCTGATCTCCTCGCCTGTGACGTGGACGTCGGTCGGGTCCTTCTTGGCCGTCAGCAGGAGATAGCCGTAGATCACAGCAAGCGCCGCTATGACGATCGCCCCGCCGATCGCGAAGCGCTTTCGTGACATGGCGCGGCAGCGTAGCGAGGCGCGAGCACGGGCTCGCGCCACCGGGCGCCGCCAGGGTCAGCTGCCGGCGCGGGCGAGCTCGGCAGCGGCGAGCAGCGCGGCACCCAGTACGCCGGCTTCCGGACCGCGCTCCGCCAGCCGGATCTGGGTCCGCGTGCCGACGCCGGGGAGGACGTAGCCGAGGGCGGTACGCCGGGCCGGTCCGAGCAGGAGCTCGCCGGCAACGCTGACTCCACCCCCGATCGCCACCACGTCGGGGTCGAGCAGGTTGATCGCGTTGGCGATCCCCACGCCAAGCCACGAGCCAAGCGTCTCGAGCGCCTCGAGCGCCGCCGGATCCCCGGAGCGGGCGCACTCGACGACGTCGCGGCCGGAGATCTTCTCGCCCCCCGCGGCCCGCCGCGCCAGCGTCGATTCCGGGTGGCTCGCCGCCGCGGCGAGGGCGAGCGCATCGAGGCGCGTGCCGGCGGCGACCGACTCGAGCGAGCCCGGCTGGGGGAACCCGGTGGGCGCCGGTGCGGGGCCGGCCGGCGGCAGAGCGACGAGGGTGTGCCCGACCTCTCCGGCCGCGCCGGTAGCACCACGAAAGACCTGCCCGCCGATCACGAGCCCCCCGCCGACACCGGTGCCGACGGTGAACATGACGAGGTTCGGAATTACGATCCGGCCGCCCGCCGAGGCCTCGGCGAGCGCTGCCACGGTCGCATCGTTATCGACGAACACCGGCACCCCAAGGCGCTCGCCAAGCAGGTCGCGCAACGGCAGATCGGCGAAGGGGACGTTGACGCTGCTGCGCAGGCGCCCGGTTGCGAAGTCGACGACGGAGGGCACCCCAAGGCCGACCGCCGCAGTTGCGTCGGTGCGCACGTGCTCGACGGCGGCGACGATCTCGTCGATCAGCCCGTGGGCGTCCGCCTTCTCGGTCGGCCGCACGTGCGGCTCCGAGAGGCTCCCCTCCGAGAGCACCGCAACCGACACCTTCGTGCCACCCACATCGACGCCAACCGTCTCAGCCACTGCGCTGGCAAGCTATCGCCAATGGCTGCCGCGCTGATCGCCGCGCTCATTTTGCTGATCATCGCGACGGTCGCGCAGGTCGTCGTACCGCGGATCGGCGAGCGGCAGATCGAGCGGCGGCTCGCCGAGAACGGAGGCGATGCGTTCGTCGTCATCGAGGCGATGCCTGCGTTACGCCTGTTACGTCGCTCAGGCGACCGGCTGATGGTCCGCGGCCGCGGGCTCGAGATCGGCATGTCCCGCGACGGCCAGAGCGGCGGGCTCTCGGCACTCGACGGCTTCGGCGAGGTGGACATCGTCCTGCGCGAGTTCGTCACCGGGCCATTCGCGGTCAGCGACTTCGTCCTCACCCGCCGCGAAGGCCGCGGCTACCTGATGCGGTCGCGGGCGACGACGAGCGGCGCGGCGCTCGCCGCATTCGGCGGCGAGGTGCTCGGCGGCCTCGCCTCGCCGGTGCTCGGAGCCGTCGCCGGCGCGGCGCCTGCCGCGGTCGGCGCCCGAGCGATCGCCGTCGCGCGTCGAGGTCGAGCTCGCCAGCGACGGAGGGCCGGCTCGTGGTCGCCTCCGGCGCCGGGCGGATCGCCGGCTACCCGGCCGGCCCGATCGCCTCGATGATCGCCGCAGCGGTCGCGCGGCGCCTCGAGCTCGCTCCGTAGTCCAGCCCGGGCCCCGGCAGGCCGATCGCGCGCTACCCTGCAGCCTGCCATGCGGAACGGATTCCAGGCTGGGGAGGCGACTTATGGCACGTGCCGGACTCGCCGTCGTGCTCGCTGGGCTGCTGATCGCCGCCGGCGCCACCGACCGCATCTGCGGCCGGCGGGCCAGCCACCCCGCGGACGCAGGCGACCACGGCGAAGCACAAAGTGCAACAAGCACAAGCACCGGCGCAAGTGCAAGCACAAGAACAGGGATCCACAAGGCCTGGCCGCAGAAGAAGAACGGCCGCAAGCCGCACCGGCGCCTCGCCCGCAAGCTCGCTCGGCAGGTCGGCCCGATCCGCGTTCGCAAGCACAAGCACAAGCATCATCACCTTGGCGCCGTCGCGGGCTCCGCCGCCGCGAAGGGCGAGGCGCCCGGCGTCGCGCAGATCGGCGGCTCGGACGACCCGAACAAGCTCCTGCTCGTCCGCTCCTTCGACATCCCGACCAGCGATCCGCTCTACGCGGACCTGGCGAACTACTCGTGGACCTACGACAACGCGCTCGCCACGATCGCCTTCGTCGCCGACAAGGACCGCAGCCAGGCGCGCCAGCTGCTCGACCAGCTCGCGCTCCTGCAGAACCGGAACGGCTCCTTCGACTTCGCCTTCGACGTCAAGAGCGGTGCCAGCGCCCCGGTCGTGCGCTCCGGCGCCGTCGCCTGGGTCGGCCTCGCCGGCGCCGCCTTCGCCGCCAAGTACGGCGACAAGAGCTACGACTCGATGACCGGGGCCACGGTCTCCTATCTGCTCGGCCTGCGCAACAAGGACGGGCTGATCCCCGGCGGACCGGACGTCTCCTGGGTATCGACCCAGCACAACCTGCTGACCTACGAGCTCCTCCGTGAGCTCGAAGACCTCGCGAAGCACTCGCACAAATTCGGCGACTTCACGAAGGCCGACTTGACCACAGCGCGCGAGGCGCTCGGCAAGGCGATCGACGCGAACCTGCTTGTCAGCGACAAGAGCTCGGCGCACTTCAACGAGGGCGCGGCCGACCCGCGGATCCCGATCGACGTGCAGGCACTGGGAGCGATGTACCTGCAGACGCGCGGGGACGACCGGGACGAGCAGGTCGGCGCCTACATCATGCGGCCCGGCTTCTACATCGCCCCGCGATCGACCCCAGCGGCGTCGACCGACGTCAGCGGATTGCGGCCCTTCCTCGACGCGGGCTCCCCGGACCTGATCTGGAGTGAGGGCACGATCGAGTCGCAGTTCGCGCTCACGCGGCTCAAGACCGCCGCACCGCTGATCGCCGCCGGCGTCGACTCGCTACGGGCGACGAACACGCCGAGCACGGTCGGCCCGATCGGCGCCGACCGTGACAGCGACTCCACCTGGGGTCAGTACCGCACGTGGCCGACCTCGGCCGCGGCGAGCTGGCTGCTGATGCTCGACCTTCAGAAGAGCGTCTCGCTGTTCTCGGACTGAGTCCTTCCGGCGCCCCCGCCTGGACTTGACGGCGAGCGGCATCATGCTCCAGCGCAGCAACGCGCGTGAGCAGCGCGATTGGCTCTGCGACCTCTGGCTCGCCGAGCGACTCGCGGACGCCGTTGCCTAGTCGCTTGAGCCGCGCTCTGCGTCGAAGCCGTAGGCACGGATGTTTTCGGCGACCGTGATCGAGTACTCGGCGTAGAAGCGCTCCCGCCCGCGCTGCTGAGCCTCGCGGTGCTCGGGATGGTTGCGCCAGCGTTCGAGATCTTCGAGCGTCTCGAATCCGATCAGTGAGAGCCGCTCCCCGGCGGCGGACTGGAACCGTTCGAAGGAGACGAAGCCAGGCATCGAGCGAGCGAGCCGCTCGATCCGCGGAGCGAGTTCCGCGTACTCAGGATCGCCCGGATTGCGCAGCCGCGAGCGGAAGACGACGGTGATCACCCGTCCGATCGTAGCCGCGACGGCCCGGTGCCCGGCGCGGGCGCTCGTCGGCACGGGCACGCCACTCACGTCAGCCGGCCCGTTCGGCAGGTACGGTGACCGGGATGATCGTCTACGGGTCAAAGATCTCGTACTTCACGGGCAAGTTCGAGACCTATCTCCGCTACCGGGAGATCCCGTACCAGTACCGGCCGCTCGACCTGCGGCTCTACCGGACGATTGTGCCGCAGACACCTGGGCGCAACGCAGTACCCAAGCGTCGAACTGGAGGACGGGCGCTGGATGAGCGACACGACGCCGATGATCGCCTGGCTCGAGCGGGACCGTCCCGAACCGTCGGTGATCCCGGCCGATCCCGTTCAGCGCTGGCTCTCGCTGCTGATCGAGGACTTCGCCGACGAGTGGCTGTGGCGTCCGGCGATGTACTGGCGCTGGTCGAACGCCCCCGACCGGTACCTGGCGAGCACCCGCTTCGCCGAGGAGGTCGTTCGCATCCCCGGTGTGCCCCTGGAGCTACGCAGGCGCTGGGTCGCCCGACGCCAAACGAAGCTCTTCGTCGCCGGCGACGGCGTCGACCGTGCGAATCGCGCGCACGCGGCGGGCAGCTTCCTGAACCTGCTCACGATGCTCGAGCCAATCTTCTCGCGACGGCCGTTCCTGCTCGGTGGGCGCCCGACGATCGCCGACGTGGGCCTGATGGGGCCGTTCTGGCGCCACTTCGCGCACGATCCGACGACGGCGCAGACCATGCGCGAGCAGGCGTCGGCGGTCTTCGAGTGGACGGCCCGTACCTGGAATGCGCGCGCGAACCGGCTCGCCGCAGAGGGTCTCGAACCCGGCATCCCCGACGACTGGGGCCCACTGCTTCGCGAGATCGGCGAGACGCACCTCGAGGCCCTCGCGCAGAACGCCATCGCCTACACCGCAGACCGCCGCAGCCACGACCTGAGCGTCCAGGGGGTCGTCTACCGCGACGTCCCGACGAGCGCCTACCGGCCCTGGTGTCTACGGCAACTGCAGGAGGCCTGCGGCGGAGCTGTCCGAGCCCGCGGCGGGGGCGGTCCGCGGGGTGCTCGAGCGGCACGGCTGCTGGGAGCCCCTGTGGCGGGTGACGGACTTCCGCTGCGAGCACGATCCCGACGGCACGGCGCCGTTCTGCAAGGCGACGAGGATGGTTCGCGACTGAGCACCTGCCGGCTGCTACTCAGCCGGCGGCGCACTCCCAGGCGGAGGAGCCCGAGTCCGCCCAGATCAGCGCCGCGATCCGCGCCTGCTCGGCCGGGGAGGCGTCCTGGGGACGACCGGTGCCCCCGTACAGCTTCCAGGTCGAGGGGAGGATCTGGTAGGCGCCACCGGCCCCCGAGGACGGGTTGACGGCGCTGTAGTTGCCGCCGGACTCGCACTGGACGATGCTCGAAGGGATCGCCCAGTCGGTCATCTGTCCCGCGACCTGCTGCTGGGCCTGCTGGGCGGAGATCTGCTGCGCTCGCTGGACCTGCGCTTGCCAGTGCTCGACTTGCGCGTGCAGCCTGCCTAGCTCTGACTGCTGGGCGCTTCGCGCCTGTGCGAGCGCCGTCGAGCGGGCGACAGCCTGGGCGCGGACGGCAGCGATCTGATCCCGCGCGGCGGTGAGCTCCTGGTTGTGGGCGACCTGCTGCTGACGAGCGGCGGAGACCTGATCGAGCTGGTTGGAGACGCCCGCGCGCAGCGCCCGGGTACGGGTGACGAGGGCGGAGTCCGCGTCCTGGATCCGCTGCAGGTAGTCGGCCCGCGCGACGAGGTCATCGAAGCCCCCGGAGTCGAGCAGCACCTCGATCGCATCGGTCTGTCCGTACTTGTAGATCTGAACGAGGCGCTTGGCGAGCGAGTGGGTCGAACGCCGAAGCTTGGCGCGGGCGCGCTCCAACGCGGCCTGCGAGCGGGCGACGGCGGCGCTCAGCTCGCGGGCCCGCTCCTCTCCCTGAGCCAGGGTCGCGTTGAGCTCACCCTCGCGCTTGGCGGCCGCGACGGCGTCGGCGCGGCTCGCCTCCAGCTGAGCGGTCTGCGACTCGATCTGCGAGGCCATCGCCTCGGCCTTCTGGCGCGAGGCGTCCACCTTCGACTGCAGGGCAGAGACGCTCTGCGCGTCCGCGGGCTGCGCGCCGAGCAGCGCGACCGCCAGCGCGGCGATCGGCAGTGCTGCCGGCACGCCGGAGCGCAGCCGCCGGCGCAGACGCCGGCCGGGTCGACGGGAAACGGGGCCCATACGTGGAGGGCACGGTAGTCAACCGGCTCGTCTGACCCTTGCCATTCGCTCACAGAATCCTTGTCTTGCAAGGGAGCTTGCAGGCGCGGTGCCTGCCCGCTGAGCGATCGGGGCCGGCCGCCCTTGGGCGAATCTAGGCGAGCCGCGCGGCAAGCCAGGCGACGAGCGGCGCGTAGCGCGGCGTCAGGTGCCCGTGCTTGCCCTCGAACAGCTCGAACCGGTGCTCGATCCCCGCCCCCTCGAGCTGCTCGTGGATGATCGCCGTTCCCGCGTAGAGGTTGAACTCGTCCTGCAAGCCGCACTCGAGCGAGATCGCGCGCATCGTGCGCAGATCGTCGAGATGGTCGGGGAGCATCCGCACCGGGTCGAAGGCGAGCCACCGCTCCCATACCTCGGAGCGCAGCGAGCAGTCCGCCATCGTGAATGGCAGCTCCGGCTCGCCGCCGGGGCCGGGCGAGTAACAGGCGGCCATCGCGATCGTGTTGACGGCGGCGAACATCGGTGGCGAGGGATCGGCCTGCTCGCGCATCGCGCCCAGAACTCGTCGATCGAGCCGCCGTACTCACGGAGCACGGTCCAGGTCTGCGGGAAGTCCGGCATGTAGCAGTACTCGAAGGCCGAGTCGCCCGAGACGTCTCCGAGCCCGCCCCAAAGGTCCGGGCGCAGCATCGGCAGGATCAGGGCGCCGTAGCCACCCGATGACTTGCCCTGGACGGCGCGGCCATCGCGCTCGGCGATCGTGTTGAAGCGGCCGTCGACGAACGGCACGAGCTCGTCGCAAAGGTAGGTCAGGTAGTTGCCGGTCCCGGCCGAGTCGAGGAACTGCGAGCCGCCGTAGGCGGTCCAGCAGTCGGGCATCGGGACGACGACCGGACGGCACTCGCCGGCGACGATCAGCCGGTCGAGGTCCTCGATGAAGGTCGAGCTGTAGGGCGAGCGGTTGCGCCACATGTCGATCTGCCCGGTCATCCCCTGAATCGACCAGACGGCCGGGTACGGCCCATCGTCGGGCCAACCCGGCGGCGTGTAGACGTAGAGCGGCCGCGAGGCTGGGTCGCCGAGCGGGTTGCCGGCCAGCGCCTCGCTCTCGAAGGTGAGCTGGTGAAGCTCCCCGGCGAGGTCCCGGCCCCAGGGGTCGTGTGCGGGACTGCGGATCATCGAGCTCAACACTAGAGCGCCCTCCCAGCCCCCTGAGCGCCGGCCGAGCCACCGCGCCCAGCTGACACAGGTTGGAAGCCCCGGGCGGCGCCACAGCAGCGCCGCGCCGCGCAGAGGTCCTACTACTTCTGGAGCTTGACCTTGAAGTTGTCCGTCGCCCGGTTGTCGGCCTCGTCGGTGGCGACGCCCTGCAGCTCCAGCGTGATCTTCCCCCGCTTGCGCTTGAGGGCGTTCTTGACCAGCTTCTTGGTCTTCCGGCCCTTGAACTTCAGCTTCAGGCTCTTGGTCTCCCCCGCCGCCAGATCGGCCTTGGCGGTCGTCAGCTTCAGCTTCTTCTTCACCCGCTTGCCCGCTGCGACCGCACTGCGCCCCCTGATCGTCGCCTTGCCCTTCGCCTTGACCTCGACCGAGCAGGCCTCGTCGCAGCTCGCCTGGACCACGATCCGCTTCTTGCTCGACTGCTGCTTCTTGCCGGCCAGGCCCAGGTCTGGGGCTTTGTTGTCGGGCGCTGGGGGGTCCGGACCCGGGTCGGGCGGTGGCGTGGTGCCACCGGTCGCCTGCCAGTCGGGATCCCGCGCGTCGAAGAAGCCCGTCGGCAACGTCGTCTCGCCGCTGCCGTCGGCGTTGCTGACGTAGAGGTTCGAGTTGTCGCCGAAGACCACCTTCGTTGCGTCGGGTGAGAACTTCGGAGTCGACCTCGCTGCGACTCGGCGAGTTGGTGATGTCGACCGGAGAGCCGGCCGCCGAGTCGGTGAAGACGTCGACGTCGCAACACCCGGGCATGGTGCGCGTATACACGAACTGGACTGCGTCCGGCGACCATCCGCCCGACCACGCAGATTCCTCGGTTCCGCTGACATTGGTGGCGTCGCCGTTGCCGGAGGCCGTCCATGCCGCCGACCTGAACTTGGAGGTTCCCGGGACCGGGAAGTACTCGGTGAACAGCAACGCCCCGCCGGCCGAGATCTCCGGCCGCGTGAAGTTGTCGACGACCCCGGGCTCGGGCGCCCGGAAGAACGCGTAGCTGGACGTCGGCGCGTCGCCCAGGTTTACGGTCACAAACGAGGGATCGCCGCTGTCGGGATCGGCGCGGAAGATGACGGTGTCGTTGTCGACCCAGCTCGGGTCGGACTCCTCGATCGCATCGTTGGAAGTGAGGCGGCGCTCGTTGGTGCCATCGGCGTTGATGACGTAGATGTCGCGCTGGCCCCCGCGATCCGACTCGAATGCCAGGCGACCGCCGTCGGGCGACCACGAGGGGTTGCCGCCGCCGTCGGGATCCGTGACCAGCTTCTGGCCGGCCCCGGCGCCCGGGGTGATCGTGTAGATCGTGTCCAAGTAGCTATAGGCGATCTTGCCGTTCTTCCCGGGGAAGGTCCCAGCTGCGGCGGGAGCGGCCGCCAGCAAGAGTGCGGCGCCGACGAGGCCGAACAGCGTTGGAAGGCGGACGGAAGCCACTTCGCGACCGGATCTAAAGCCCTCCACCCGGGTAACGCAATGGGCCGAACGGCCCAAGATCGGACGAATGCTGGATCGGTCCTGCTAGCCGGCCCGGCCCCGGGCGCCGACCGTCGCGGGGCTACTCGTACAGCAGCGCCATCAGGCCCTTGCGACCGCGGACGCCGGTTCGGGCGAAGGCGTTCTCGAGATGGCGTTTGACCGTTCGCGGGCTGATCGCGAGCTGATCGGCGATCTCGGCGTTGCTCATCCCGCGGGCGATCAGGAGGACGATGTCCCGCTGGCGCTCGGTCAGATCGAGGGCCTCGAGCCGCTCGCGTGAGTCCGGCCGATCCGCGGCGGCGCCGGTGGCCCCGCCCTGCTCGTCATCGCCCGAGAGCAGGCCGGCTCGATGACGCAGGCCGAGCGCTCGCGCCTCGGCCACCAAGTCCCCTTGACGGACCTCGTCCCGATCCGCCTCGCGCAGAACCGCCGCAAGTTCCAGCATCGCCTGGCCCCGCCAGATCGGGGAGGGGAACCGCGCGTACTCACGGATCGAGCGGTCCAGCAGCAGGATCGCCTCGTCGGGCCTGCCGAGCGTCGCCTGGAGCCGGCCGACGGCGTGGTCGGTCAGCCCCCAGTAGCCGACCGACGAGGTCGCGATCCGACCGAGCAGGGGCCGGAGCTGATCTGCGAGCGACTCGGCCGCCCCCGGATCTCCGAGCTCCGCGACGGCGTGGGCGTAGTTCACCGCGCTGGAGAGCCAGATCGGATCGTGTGGCAGCTTCTCGAAGCCGTCGGCGCTGTCGACCTCGAGCACCTCGCGGGCACCGTCGGCGTTGCCGGCGGCGACCCGCGCCAGCGCGACCAGGGCGCGGAAGCCCGGTAAGCCGGGGTTGTATTCGAGGGCCGCGTCGAGGAGCGGGGTCAGCTCACCCAGCCGGCCCTGCTGCCAGCGGATGCTGGCAATCTGGCTGGCGTAGAAGGGAAGGGCGTCGGGCTGGCCGCTCGCCTGGCCGAGGGCCGCGGCCCGCTCCGCCTCCAGCTCCGCCTCCTCGAGCCTCCCGAGCAGGGTATGCCGCAGCGCGACCGAGCAGACCGAAAGCCAGTCGGCGGTCGGATCGCCGAGCCGGGCCGCAATCCGTAGCTCCTCGTTGATCGAACGGTGTGCCGCCTCGATCTCGCATACCTCCAGCTCGGCGACCGCGCGCCAGTGCAGGCCGTGGAAGAGGTCGAGCGGGCCGTCGAGCCGGGCGCCGACCCTGACGCTCTCGTCGGCGATCATGATCCTCTCGCGAGCGTTCCCCGGCTCCCAGCAGGCGAGCAGGTGGCGGTTGAGGACCCGAGCCAGCAAGGCCGGGTCGTCAGTCGCGCGAGCCAGGCGCAGGGCCTCCTCCGCCAGCGCGTGGCGGCGCTCGCCCCCGGGAGCGAAGGTCAGCTCCAGCGCCAGCTGCGCGAGCAGCAGGGGACGCAGGGTTCCCTCCCCGACGCGGTCGATGGCCAGCTCGAGCAACGCCAGTCGTTCGCGATCGAAGTCGCCGACCGCGCTGATGAAGCCGCGATCGTTGGTCAGCACCGCTGACGCCAGGCGCGTCGGATCGTCGAGCTCGAGCGCGAGCCGGGCCGCCTCGAGCAGGACTTCGCGAAAGCGGGCGCTGCCCTGGAGCCGGAGGGCTGCTCCCAGCCCGAGCAGCAGATCGCAACGACGGGCCGCATCGTCGGAGTGCCCGCGCTCCTCGAGCTCGAGCGCGCGCTCGTACCAGCCCACGGCAGCCGACGGGTCAAAGCGCTCGAGGGCACGCTCGGCGGCGCGAACCGCCCACTCGGCGGCGCGGGAGCGGTCAGCAGGGTCGGCCTGCTCCCAGTGACGGGCGACCCTGCCCGGCTCGATCGAGGCGCCGTCGGCGGCCTCGCGCTCCATCGCGACTGCCAGCCGCCGGTGCAGCCGCCCGCGAAGTGTCCCGCTCAGGGCATCGCAAAGACACCGCCTGGTCAGCGCATGGCTGAACACGTGCTCGTCCGTCGACGGCCTCGGGACGAGCACGCCGGCACGCTCGGCGCGGCGCAACGATTCCGCGAGCTCCTCAGGATCGACCTGGGCCGCGGTCGCAACGATCCGGGCGTTAAAGCTCGTCCCGGCCACCGCCGCGGCGCTGAGGTGGTCGTGGACTGCCGATCCGAGTGCCCGGATCCGGCTCTCGATCAGCACCTGGAGCGATCGCGGGATGTCCGCAGCGGACTCGATCCGTCCGTCGGCGGCGATCGCCCGGAGCAGCTCGCCGGCGTAGAGCGATAGGCCGGCGGTCTCCTCGGCGGCGATCTCGGCCGCCTCGCCGATGATCGACCGCTCCACTCCGAACGATGCGGCCAGGCCACGCAGTGCCCGGAGATCGAGTGGTCCCAACTCTAGGTGGGTAGCGCAAGACTGCCTGCGCAGGCCACCGATCAGTCCCGCCTGCGGGGTCTCCGGGTCGAGGTCCGTGGGCCGGTAGGTACCGATAATCAGCAGCCGGCTGAGGTCCGGCGAGCGCGCCAGGTGGTTGAGCAGCTGCAGCGAGGACGGGGTGCAGTCGTGGAGGTCCTCGATGATCAGTGCCGTGGGCGAGTGGCGGCAACGGTGCTCGAGCTCCCCCACGGCGGCGTTGAACAGAGCGCTCGGCTCCGCCCCCAACGCGGCGCTGGCCGGCTTCCCGCGCGCCGGCTCGGTCCCCCGAGCGAGGTCGTTGAACGTCGGCGACGGCGCTCCCTCGCGGGGGGCCGCGCCCGCAAGGGCAGCCACGAAGGGCGCATACGGGGCGGCCTCGGACTCCTCGCCCGCTCCGTAGAGCACCGAGCCGCCCGCCTGCTCGATCTCCGCAGCTGCTTCGGTCACCAGCCTCGTCTTGCCCGAGCCAGGCTGCCCCGCGATGAGCGCCATCTGGATGCCGCCGCGCTCAGCGTCGGCCCAGGCGCTCGCCAACCCCTGTAGCTCGGCGCGCCGTCCGATCAACGGCGTACCGCGAGCGGAGGAAGTCTCGGCAAACAACTCGCCGTCGCCTCCTGGCTCGCGGCCGGCGCCGGCCCACTGCATGCAGGCGAGACCGTCGACTCCGCCGCGTGCCCTGACCCAGTCGATCCGGCAGAGCTCGGCGGTGGCGGACTCCATGCAGGCGCGGCCCGCAGGCGCCCGAGCGAGCAGTGATCGGCCGCGCTCGAGCGCGGCCGCAACCTGCCGCCGACCGCCGGCGTCAACGACCACGGTCCGCGTCTGGGTGGAGGGACCCTCGAGCGAGCGGTCCCAGGCGGCGAACTCGATCGCCGCCGTCACGCCGTCCTCGAGGGTCGGAAGATGGGCGACCAGCTCCTCGCCTGAGAGGAATGCGGTGTCGAGCTGCGTGTCGGCGATCACCCCCAGCCGCTCGCCGGCCCCATGGCAGAGGACGACCGAGCCGCGCGGCGAGGCACGGGGTCCCGTATCCGACTCCACCCCCATCGCCTCAAGAGAGTAGATGAGCGATTCCACGGACTTCCGCCTTGGCGGGTGGCTCCGCGAACCTTGCTCGCCGGTCGAGCACGGGCACGCCGGTCGGCATCACGGCGGTGTTTCGAGAGCACGCAGCACCCGACCACCAACCCGCTAAGCGCGGAGCGGCGAGCTTGGCATCGCCTACCAAGTGCACGGTTCCCGCGATCGCGACCTCGTGCTCTCGGGCAGCAACGCCTCGAACATCGAAACCGTCTGGGAGATTCGGTCGGCGAGGAGCTGAGCAGCCCAAGGCGTGGGCGACTGGATTTCCCCGATCCCTACAGACCCGAGCGATCCGGCCGCTGCACCGCAACCTGCTGCCGTGACGGCGAGCGGTCCGGTTCGCCTACCCGTTGTTGGAGCCTTTCCCGGCTGAGATCGCCTCGACGGAGAGCACAGTGCGGGAGAGGCTTGGGTAGGTGGCCCGATAGCCGAGGCGCCTGGCAACCGGGGCGAGCGAGCCAAAGACCAACCGCTGTACCGCCTGCGGCGGCTTGCGGAACACGATCACGTCCGAGAATTCCTGCGTGGTCAGGGCGAGCTGCAGTGGGTGTGGCATGCCCTTCTTGTCCACATGGCCCTCCCGGGCGAGCCCGAACATCGTCTCGAGCATGTGCATGAAGCGCGCCCCAGGGGTGACCTCGACCCGAACGAGTGCGTCGTCGGTGGATTCGTTCCACCAGTCGTGCCACTGACCGGGCTCGATCTGAGCGCTCTCGCCGGCGCGCAGAGTCGACTTTCGACCATCGCACGAAACGGTCAGCTCCCCCTCGAGGACGCTGAAGCTCTCGGTCAGGGCCGGATGCATGTGCTCTCCCAGGACGCGTGCCCCGGGGAGAGCCGTCATTTCGCCGACGGCGCGATCGTCGGCGTTCTCCCACGGCAACTCGACGATCCTGGCCCGCTCGCGCGTGACGGGGTTCTCCCAGACCTCGCCGAGTTCGATCAGCCCCTGGTCGGGCGGGGCTGCGGCATCGGGATGCGACACGGCTTCGAACCTACCAACCGGGCGACCAATCGCGACGGCCGGGTCTGGTTAGCGCTTCTTCTTGCCCTTGAGCTTGACGTTCTTGCGCTTCGTGGCCTTGTTCCCGGAGTCGTCGCTGAAGTCGGCCTTGATCTTCGCCTTCGCCTTCTTGCCCTTCTTCAAGTACTTGGCGATCTTCTTCTTCGCCTTCTTGCCCTTCGGCCTGAGCTTGAAGGCGGTCGACGTTTTCGACTCCTTCGACTTCTGCTTCGCAAGGGGGTAGCTCTTCTTGCCGACCTTGACCTTGCCGGTCAGCACGACCTTGACGGGCTCACCCGCCGAGGCCTTGCCCTTGACGAGGATCGCCTTGCCCTTCTGCTTCTGGGTGCGCTTCGCCTTCAGCTCAGGGTTGCTGACGCTGCCGTCGTCGCTAAGGATCGTGATATCGCCGGTCGACGGGTCGCCGACGGTGTACCCGTCGCCGGGGTCCACTGTCATGGTGGCGACCTCGGCGGATTCGACGGGGGGAGCGCTAACGGGTGTCAGGGTGACGTCGACGGTGTCCTTTCCAGCGGGGAAGGTGGCGGTGTCGGCGACGGCCAAGTAGTCCGAGCCCTCGCTCGCCGTCCCCGACGTCGAGACGTTGACGGTGAGCTTCCCCGCGGTCTTGGTGCGGGTGAGGGTCCAGGTACCCGTGTCGTGCCCGGCCTCCGCGGCGGAGTCGTCGCTCGCCTCCACCGTCACCACTGGTAGGTCGCCGCCCGGGGGCGGTGGCGCTCCACTCCTGTCGATCGTGAACCCGTGTACCACGGTGTCGGTCATCCCGTTGACGGAGTCGGTGATGTCCAGGGTGACGTGGGCATACTTGCCGTAGTCGAAGTTGAACTCCGGCTGCTGCGCGCCGGAGGTGCCGAGCTTGGTGTAGCCGGAATCGCCCACCGCCGCAGCCTCGAAGGTCCACTTGTAGGACATCGCGTGACCCTTTTGCGAGACGGAGTGGTTGAGGAAATCGTAAGTCGCCTGGGTCGCGGTCTTGTTCTCCTCGAAGCGGGCGATCGGCGGCCGAGCCCGCTCCGTGCCGTCCACCGGGATCCAGAACAGCGTTCCCGGTGCGGCGGACGTGCCGTCGGAGTACTCGATGTGGAGCGTCACGGTCCCTTGGATCCAGGTCGGCCCGTACAAGCCGTTCGGCTCGGTGTCCTGCCCGTTCGGCGCGTGGGCCGGTCGCTGGTAGGTGCAGGTCAGTGACGCAGGGCCGTGGGTGGGCCAGGTATCCCCGGGGGGCCCGCCGCTGGCATAGAGCGTGTTGAACGCGGCACTGCAGTCGTCGTCGCTCAGGCCCAGGTAGTAGTTGGAGTTGCCTTTGTCGGTGTAGATCAGCGTTCCGGGCAGCGGCTCGTCCAGTAGGTAGCTGTCGCAGTCGTAGGCCGGCTTCCCCTCGTGGGTCGGCGGGCGGTTGACCCCGTCGTCGTAGGAGTCCAGGTAGGCACAGAGCGGGGTGCCGACGTTGAAGTCCATGCCCGAGTAGCACCCGTCCGGGGTGAAGACGTCGGTGCCCGAGTCCTGTTCACTGCACGGTGGGACCGAGGGGTCGATCGTGACCGTGGCACCGGAGCCGATGTCACCGCTGACCGTGGCCGAGAACTCGTCGGGAATCGAGCCGTCGGGGCACAGATCGCCGATCTCCGGGTCAGCCGGAGCGCCCTGGCAGCCCGGGGCAGTCTGAATGGAGACGGCGGCCGCCGTCTCAGCCATCGACGCCAGCGCAACCACCAGGATCAACGCGGTCAGCGCAAGCACGGCGGACGGGCCCGGCAAAGGCCGCCGGGCGCACCTGCAGAACCAGGTTGCCCTCGAGGTCATCGGGTCCCCTCCTGGGTTCCCAGCAGCGAGGCCGAGTCTTTACGGCCGAGCAGGCTCGGAGGGCGGACGGAAACCACTTCGCGGCGGATCTAAAGCCCCCCGCCCGGAAAACGCAATGGGCCGAACGACCCAGATCGGGGTGACTGGAATTGAACCAGCGACCTTTCGACCCCAGTCGACGGGCTGGAGCTGGAGCTGTGTCCCGGAGCGTCCCCTGCGTTCATGCCGTCGTGAGTCGTGAACTCCCTGGGCACATAGGACACATCAGTCGGTACCACGGCGGTACCGCCGGGTCCAGCAACGATCGGCGAGCCCGCTGCAACTGCGGTCGGAGCTGGAAAAGAGTGGGCAGTGTCAGTCGCGCATGTTCGGGAACAGGTCGCCGAGGACTTCGTGGGTGGCGGCTACCGCTTGGGCGCCGGTCACCGGATCGTCCTGCTTGATCTCGGGAACGGCAAGCCCTGCTCCTGGGCCATCCCGAGGATGGAGAAGAGGAGCGATCGACCAAGCATGCCGAGGGGAGCTTCGAGCGGAACGACCGTCTCTGGCATCTCCGGCACGGGTCGGGGGATGATTTCCGGCCAGTCCTCCTGGGCTCGCGGGGAGTCCAGGGTGAAGATGCCGGAAAAGCTCCGTGCGCTGGCATCGCGGGCCGTGAGCGGCTCCCCCAGGTTCCAGCGCTCTCGCATCGTCGCCAGCAGCGAAGTCGCGCGGAATTCGTCGTTGATGACGGTGCGCTCCGGGATCCAGGCGGAGATTGCCAGCGTCGGGATCCGCACGCCCGAACGGTCGAACTTGAACCCCATCTGTCCTGCGGCGCCCTTGCCGTCCGGCGGCACGGCGGCGGGTGGCGGCACGTGGTCGTAGGTGCCGCCGTGCTCGTCAAAGGTGACCATCAGCGTCGTGTTGAGGTGGTTGGAGCCTTCGGACGAGGACGAGCTGCGGATCGCGTTGTAGATCCGCGCGAG
Organism: uncultured Solirubrobacterales bacterium; assembly: GCA_963774395.1. Classification (GTDB taxonomy): domain Bacteria; phylum Actinomycetota; class Thermoleophilia; order Solirubrobacterales; family 70-9; genus CAXMST01. Next base: position 592,948 of record CAVZET010000006.1, read on the forward strand.
AAGGTCCTCTCCGCCGATCAGCGAGGACGGCGGGTCGAAGTGGAAGTCCGAAGCATCGGCGCCCTTCGCTGCGGCGACCGCCTGCAGGACGGATCCGAACGGCGGGTGCATGTCGTTGTGGTTCCAGCCGATGATCTGCGGCTCGATGAACGCGTAGGTGGGCAGCTCCCCGTTCTCGGCGTCTGCGAAGAACTGGCTGGTGGAGAAGAAATTCGTCGCGAACTTGTCGGCGAGCCGCGGGGCGTGGATCACGCCGGTCAGCGAGTAGTGCGACGGCGGGTCGCAGTAGACCTTCCAGGTCAGCCCGGCTGCGTCGAGTCGATCGAAGAGCGTCTCAGCGTTGTTCGTGTTCGGGAAGCACCCCGGCGGAGTCATGTTCACGACGTAGCCCGACGATTCGCCCGCGTGGAAGAACGACCTGTTGGGGTAGGTGCAGGTCGGCACGTCGCAGAACCAGTGATCGAATGTGGCAAACCCGCGCGCGATCCCCGAGAGCACGGGCATCTGCTCGGGCGAGTAGCCGGTCATGATCTGTGAGTACTCCTCGACCGTCGGCTGGCGCCCAGTTCGACCGTCGAGCATGCCGATGAAGTCGGTGACGAACCCGTCCATCGTCGCCGCCTGCCCTTCGCGCGGCTCGTTGAACGATCTCCTCCTGCTGCAGGACCCCCCGGTTCTCTTCATCCAGCACCCCGAACAGCTGGGTGTTGATGTGCGGCAACTCCTCACCTGGGTCGGGGTCGGGAGTGTTCATGTCGGGCGCGACGCCGTAGCGCAGGACCCCGTCCGCGGGTCGATGCTCGGCCCACTCGGGGACCGGGTTCGACAGGTCCTTGCCGATTACCCCCTCGAACGAGGGGACCTCACCGGGCTCGTACAGGCGCCCCAGCAGGTTGTCGAACGATCGGTTCTCGAACATCACCACGACAACGTGGTCCAGCGCATGCTCGGGTCCTGGGCTCATGGTCGGCCTCTCTAGCACCCCCTGCAGAGATCGGCGTCGACTCTACCGGGGTGGCGACTCCGGCCGAAAGCGCGGGGACCACTCTTCAAATCGGGGCGACTGGATTTGAACCAGCGACCTTTCGACCCCCAGTCGAATGCGCTACCAAACTGCGCCACGCCCCGTGACGCGATGAGTCTAGGGAAATCCCCGATGCCGATCGCGCGGCGTCGCGGATAAGCGGGCGACGGGGATCGAACCCGCTGCCTCAACCTTGGAAGGGTCACGTGCAACCAATTACACCTCGCCCGCAGAGGCAGGATCATAACCTCGGCGCTCTCAGCCTCCGCTCATCCGGAACGGGCAGACTGAAGGCATGAGAGTGATGGTCGTCGACGACGAGCCGGCGGTGCGGCACGCGCTCGAGCGGGCGCTGAAGCTCGAGGGCTACGAGGTCAACTCCGCACCCGACGGGGCGAAGGCGCTGCGCGAGATCGCGATTGCGGCCCCGGACGCGATCGTCCTCGACGTGCTGATGCCCGAGGTCGACGGCCTCGAGGTCTGCCGGCGGCTGCGCGCCGCGGGCGACCGGACGCCCGTGCTGATGCTGACCGCGCGCGACGCGATCTCCGACCGCGTCGACGGCCTCGACGCCGGCGCCGACGACTACCTGGTCAAGCCCTTCGCCCTCGACGAGCTGCTCGCCCGCCTGCGGGCGCTCGTGCGCCGGGCCGAGCCGGCGCGCCGGCGACGACTCGATCGGCGACGTCCTCACGCTTCTCCGACCTGAGCCTCGATCCGCGTACCCGCGAGGTTCGCCGCGGCGACGCGCGAGATCGAGCTGACGAAGACCGAGTTCGAGCTCCTGCACCTGTTCATGCGCCACCCGCGCCAGGTGCTGACCCGCACGCAGATCTTCGAGGCCGTCTGGGACTACGACTTCGGACCCCGCTCGAATGCCCTCGAGGTCTACGTCGGCTACCTGCGCCGTAAGACGGAGGCCGAGGGCGAGCCACGCCTGCTCCACACCGCGCGCGGCGTCGGCTACGCATTGCGCGAGGCGAAATGAGCTTCGGCCGCAGAATCGCGCTGCTCTCGGCGCTCGCCGTCGCCGCCGCGATCATCGTCGTCGCCGGAGCCGCCTGGCTCATCGTCCGCTCCGAGCTGCGCGGCGAGATCGACGACTCGCTCCGCCGCCAGGCCCAGAGCGCACAGCAGTTCGCCGCGAACGGTCCGCTCGGCGGCGGGCCGCTGCCGCCGACCGCCGCCGGCGGCCCTGCGATGGGCTCGGCGACCGGGGGAATGCCGGACGAGCGCCTGCGCGCGATCCTCCACCGCCGCCTCGAACAGCGAGCGGGGTCGAGCGGCCGCACGGCCGCGGGCGGTGACGGGCATGGACCGCCGGCGCTGCCACCCGAGATCCTCGGCGGTCCCGGCATCGAGACCGGGTCGGCGATTGGGCAGCTGGTCGACTCGCAGGGCAATGTCCTGCTCGCCAGCCCCGGCTTCGAGTCGGGACAGACGCTGCCCACAGGCACGGCGACCGACGTCCTGCGGTCGGGCTCCGACGCCATCGAGCTCTCCGATACAACCGTCGACGGCTCGAGCGTGCGGCTCGCGACCGCGCGGCTAAACGACAACGCCGCCCTCGTCCTCGCCCGGCCGCTGAGCGAGGTCAACAACTCGCTCTCACAACTCGCACTGATCCTGGTCCTGGTCGCGATCGGCGGCACAGCCGCCGCCGCAGGCCTCGGGCTGCTCGTCGCGCGGACGGCGATGGCGCCCGTCCGGACCCTGACGGGGACGGCCGAGGACGTCGCCCGCACGGAGGATCTGACCCAGCGGATCGAGGTCGCCGGCGACGACGAGCTCGCCCGTCTCGGACTCGCCTTCAACAGCATGCTGGCGGCGCTCGAACGCTCCGTCGGGGCCCAGCGGCGGCTCGTTGCCGACGCCTCGCACGAGCTCCGCACGCCGCTGACGAGCCTGCGCACGAACATCGAGACGCTGATGCGCGGCGGCGGCAGCAGCGAGGAGGAGCGGGCGCAGCTGCTCGACGAGCTCGACGAGGAGCTCCAGGAGATGGGTCGGCTCGTCGACGACATCGTCGACCTCGCCCGCGAGGGCGCCGAGAAGGGGATCGGCGCCGAGCCGGCCGACGTGCGGCTCGACGAGGTCGCGGCCGCGTGCGTCGACCGGACGCGGCGGCGGATCGCCGAGGGCACGGTCATCGAGGCAGAGCTCGAACCGACGATCGTCCGCGGCGCCCCCGAGCGCCTCGATCGGGCGATCGGCAACCTGCTCGACAACGCGGTCAAGTGGACACCCGCGGGCGGGCGGATCGAGGTCCGGGTCAACCGCCACGGCGTCCGCGTCGACGACAGCGGCCCCGGCATCGACGATGCCGACCTCCCCCACGTCTTCGAACGATTCTGGCGCAGCCCGGCGGCTCGCGGAACGCCCGGCTCCGGCCTCGGCCTGGCGATCGTCAAGCAGGTCGCCGAGACCCACGGCGGCGCGGTCACCGCATCACGTTCGGAGCTCGGCGGCGCCCGCTTCGACCTGGCGCTGCCGGGCTCGCCGCTCGACTCCTGAGCGGACGGGATCGGCTCATATAGTTGGGGCTGTGCGGGAGTTGAGGGGAGCGGTCGGCGTCGAGTTCAGGCGTGAGCGCTCAGGCACGCGGACGTTCGACTTCAACGCCAACCGCGTCGCCCACTATGGGCTGATCCCCGACCTGCTTGCCGCGACCGAGCAAGCGCCCGGCGGCGGGCGCGCTATGCGGACCCTGTTCCGCTCGGCGGAGGCGTACCTGCAGATGTGGGAGCGGGCGCGACGGCACTGAGCGGTGCCGGCTGCCGCCGGGAGAGCGCAAGCAGGACGCAGCCGAGGAAGGCGGCGGCCTGCAGCGCATAGGCGAAGCCCGGCCCGGAGAGCTGCAGGGCGAGGCCGGCGACGATCGGCCCGACCGTGTAGCCGAGCGAGTAGATCAGGTTGAGGAAGCCGTAGCCGAAGCCGCGGGCGACCTCGCCGAAGGCGTCGTCGAGCCAGGGCACCGCGGCTGAGAACAGCAGGCTCGAGCCGATCCCGTAGACCGAGAGGCCGACGATGAGCCCTGCGGTGCCGCCGAGCGTCGCGAGCAGGACGATGCCAAGGGTCGCGATCAGGACCCCGAGCACAGAGATCGCGAGGCGCCCCCGGCGATCACCGGCGCGGCCGCCGAGCGGCGAGAAGATCAGATCGAGCGCGATCGTCGCGGCGAAGAGCGTGCCGATCGTCGCCGCCGAGACGCCGAGCCGCTGCTCGCGTCGAGCGGGGCGACGACCTCGACGAGGCCGATCGCCGCCGCGCCGGCGATGACGATCGCGGTCGCCGGCAGCACCGGCCCCGTGCAGGCAAGTCGGACGAGCGCACGCGACCGAGCCCGCTTCCGCCGGCTCACTGCTGCCGTCGCGCGGAAGCACGAAGAAGGCGCCGGCGGCGACGAGCAGGCCGATTCCGGCGACGAGCAGGAAGGGGAAGTCGAAGCCGAGCGTGTCGCCGAGGATCCCGCCGGCGCCGGCCCGGCGATCGCGCCGACGCTGTTGGCGGCGAGCGCGAAGCCGATCGCCTCGCCCTTGCGCCCCGGGGGAGCGAGCTCGGAGACCAGGGCGAGCGCGGCGATCCAGCTCGCGGCGGAGCCGACCCCTTGGACCGCGCGGCCGGCGACCAGCACCGGGAGGGAGTCGGCAAAGGCGATCAGCAGCGAGCCGGCGACGCAGAGCAGCATGCCCGCGAGCAGCAGCGGCCGGCGACCGATCCGATCGGAGAGGCGGCCGAGCGGCAGCGAGACGAAGAGGACCGGCAGCGCGTAGGCGCCGAGCGCCAGCCCGAGACCGGCGTCGGAGGCGCCGATCCGGTGCTCGATCTCGGGCAGCAGCGGCGCGATCAGCCCGAGCAGCGCCGAGTCGAGCGAGATGGCGGCGATCGCGACCGTGAGCACCGCACGACGGCGTTGCGGACTGAGCTGGGTGCGCAGGTTGCTCATCGGCGCGGCACGTTAGAGCGGGCTCGCGCGAGCGGCTCGCCGGTTGCTCAGCCGCCCTGGAACGCTCAGCGGTCGACGGGGTTGCGCGAGACGAGGCCCTTGAGCCAGCCGACGATCGCCTGCCCCACCGACTCGCCCTCCTCGTCGGGATCGCCGTCGTAGTCGCCCGCCCGGACGCCGGGCCAGACGGCAGCCATCTCGGCCCCGAGCAGGAAGACGAGCGAGGCGAGGTAGACGAAGAACATGAAGGCGACGACGGCGCCGAGCGAGCCGTAGACGGCCGAGTAGTGCGAGAAGCCGTCGAGGTAGATGGCAAAGCCGCGGCGCACGATCTCGTAGCCGAACGTCGCGAAGACGATGCCCGGCCACATGTCGCGCAGGGCCCGCCGCTCCGCCGGCAGGATCTTGAAGGCGGCGGTGAAGAGCAGGCCGGCGATGATCACCGGCACGACCGAGTTGCTCGCCAGCGAAGCGACGCTGTTGACGACGCTCCCGAACCAGCCGTCGAGGTGAACCTCGAAGCGGCCCGCGATCGAGGCGACGAAGGAGATCACGAAGACCGTGCCGAGCGCGAAGACGAGGGCGAGGTCGAGGGCCTTGCCGCGGACGAAGCCGCGGCGGACGTCCTCGCCGAAGATCAGGTTGAGCGAGTTGCGCGCGGCGCTGACCAGGGCGGTCGCCGAGAAGATGAGCACGGCGAGGCCGATCAGCCCGAGCGTGCCCGCGTTGTTGGTGACGCCGTCGAGCAGCTTCTGGATGTCGGACGGACCCGTGCTCTGGCTCAGCGGCAGATTGCGGAGCAGGTAGTCGACGACGTCGTGCTGTGCGGCGTTGTCACTGATCACCTTGCCGGCGACCGCCGCCAGCACGATCGCCGCCGGGAAGACGGAGAGCAGCGCGTAGTAGGCCATCGAGGCGGCGAGCTGCGTGCCGCGGTGCAGCGACAGCCCCGAGATCGCGTTGCTGAGGACCTTCCAGAAGCGGTCAAGGACGTGCATGGCGAGCCCTCCGGAACCCCCGGATTCCCTTTGCCCACGCCCCTCGTCCGGCATCTCTCCAAGCTACAGCGGCAGGGGCAACGGGCGGGCGCGTGGCGAGCCGCCCGCAACCGCGGGCTCATGGCGGGCACCGGCGCGGCCGCCCCGCTACGATCGGCCGCCGCCGGGGGCAGTGGCCAAATTGGATAAGGCTCCGGTCTCCAAAACCGGCGATTCCAGGTTCGAGCCCTGGCTGCCCCGCTATCGCCCCGAGCAGGCTCCTCAGAATGCCTCGCATGCGGGCGGAGGGACTCGAACCCTCACGCTCTTTCGAGCACCAGGACCTAAACCTGGCGTGTCAGCCAATTGCACCACGCCCGCTCCAACGGGATCGTACGCCTTGGCGTCCGGAACCGTTGCGAACATCCGTTCGCCATGTGGGAACCGGAGCAGGCTGAACGCGCGCTCGTGCTGCTGCAACGCGGCCTTCGTCCTTTGGAGGTGAGCAAACGCCTCGGAATCCCAGCGACCCATCGTCTCGCGACCTGGCAGCAGTCATTGGTCGAGCGCTTGCCAGGGGGCCTCGTGAAGGGCCTGATCGAGAGCGACGGCTGCCGCATCGTCACGGATGACCGCGGCTTGATGAGCACCCGGTACCACTTCTCGAACAGATCGGAGGACATCAAAGAAGTCTTCTGCTCAGCACTCGACAACCTTGGGATTCCGTGGACCAGACCATGTGAGCAGCAGATCGCGATCTACCGAAAGACCGCGGTAGCGAGACTGGACGAGTTCGTCGGCCCGAAGAGCTAGGCGCCCGGGCGAACACCGCCCACCTGGCGCGTCTTCCAATTCCGCCACGTCCGCGGGCGAAGGCGGTCAACGGTAGCGCGGTGCCGGTCGAGGCCATATGCTCCGGGAGATGGCTGCGATCGGAGAGGCGCGCCCCGGCTACGAGCTATGGCGGCCGAACAGGGAGAAGGCCGAGGCGAAGACGACGAAAGCGCTCGTCGCCGTCGTCCTGCTGATCTCCGCTGCCCTGCTCGTGATCATCACGCTCGGCGGCTGGACCCGCCTGCAGAGTCCCGGCGTCGGCGTCATCACCCTGATCTGGGCCGGTCTGTACGTGCTCTTCGCCTTCCTGGTGATGCGCTGGAACCGCGGCGTGCTGCCGGTCTCTGCCGCGCTTGCGGTGATCATGGCGATCTTCGCCGCGGTCGCCGCACCGGGCTGGTTCGACCGCGCCAAGGATGGGCTCACCTCACCGGCGCTGCCCGAGGATCTGCTTGGTCTGCTGACGGTCATCGTCATCCCGGTTCAACTGCTGCTCGTCGTGGTCGCGATGCTCGGCTTCAACCAGGAGTGGCACGTCGAAGAGGAGCGCCCGATCGCCGGCGGCGATGCCGACGGCGAAGGCTACGAGGGCGCTGAGCCCGGCTACGTCGCCGAGCACGCCGACAACACCGGCATCCCCGAGGAGATCGATCCGGCCCCGGACGAGATCGATCCCGCGGACTCTCCCGGTGGCCGCCAGTGGGGCTCCGCCGGTCCCGATCCCAGTACTCCCTGACCGCCGCTCGCAGCGCGGGCGGCTCAGAACAGCTTCAGCGGGGGCTCGAGCAGCTCGGGACCGTCGCGCCGCACGTCGTTGACGCCGTCGCCGACCTCGTGCGGCTCGAGCGCGTCCTCGGCCGCCGGCCGCAGCAGCTCGAGCAGCTCGTCGGGGTCGCCCTCGGGATCGATCCACGACGCCTCGTCGGCCGGGTCGAGGATGACCGGCATCCGGTCGTGGATCTCGCGCATCATCGCGTTCGGCTCGCAGGTGATGATCGAGCAGCTGTGCACGACCTCGCCCTCGGAGCGCTCGAGCTGTGCCCAGATCCCGGCGAAGGCGAACAGGTCGCGGTCGGGGCGCGCAATCCAGATCGGCTGCTTGCCGGTCGGCGTCTTCTTCCACTCGTAGAAGCCGTCCGCGCAGACCAGGCAGCGACGCTTGACGAACGACTCCCGGTAGGCGGGCTGCGTGGCCACCGTCTCCGCCCGCGCGTTGATCAACGGCCGCCCGCCCTTCTCCGCCCAGCGGCCCGGCATCAGCCCCCAGCGCAGCCGACCGAGCTCACGGCCCGCGGCGCGGTTGCGCACGGCGAGCACCGAGTCGGTCGGCGCGATGTTGAACCGCGGTCGCTCATCGAACTCGAACGGCTCATCGATCCCGAACCGCAGCCGCAAGCGCTTCGGGTCGGGGTTGGTGAGCGTGTATCTGCCGCACATGGTCGCCTAGGCCTTCGGTCCCGGGGCCTCATGCGGCGGGTGGGACTCGAACCCACAAGCCCTTTCGAGCAGCGCCTTTTGAGGGCGCCTCGTTTACCAATTTCGACACCGCCGCCGGGGCTTCATTCTCTTGCATCGCCGCCAGTCAGGTCGAGCGGGCTGGATACGGGACGCCTGCGGGGCCACGAACGTAAGTTCGTACACGGTTCGGATGGATCAGCGCCCCGCCCTTCAGACCGCGGCCGTCACAATCATGCGCCGATGGAGTCACGTACCGGCCCGCTCAGATCGCGCCTGACGGCAACACTGCGCGAGGGAGAGCGGATGATGCCGCTCGAGCTCTTCGCCGCGATTACGACGTCGACGGACCCGCCGTCGAGCACCCGGACGGGATCGGCCCGCGGCACGACGGACGGCCCCGCGGCCGGTCGGCTCAGCGTCAGTCGTCCCCGCCTCCGCCGCCGCCCCCGTCGCTGCTGCCACCGCCGCCGTCTTCACTCGTGCCGGTCGTCGTACCCGAACCCGTGGGCGCCGCTGTACTGGTCGTCGTGGGCGGTGCAGTCGCGGTCGTCGTCGGCGTGGTCGTCGACCCACCCGACGATCCGTCATCGGAGCCCTTGCCCTGGCCGCCACCTCCATTGTGGCCGGATCCGCCACCACCTCCCGATGGCTTGTGGGCGTCGTTGGGCGCCAGGCCCTCCCCGGCCGAGAGCGGCTCACCGCTGAGCCCGATGCGCTCGGAGACGAGCCTGCTTGCAGCCCAGGTGACCCCGCCGGCGACCAGCAGGGCGACCAGCGCGAAGACGGCCATGCGGGCGTTCGTGGTCATCTTCGAGCCCCGCGCTCGGCGGAGATCCGGTCCGGAGCTGGCAGGATCAGTCGCGCGACCGTGCCGCCGCCCGATCTGGGCAGCAGCGCCACCGATCCTCCCCACGCCTCGGCGAACTGGAGGGCGATCGGCAGGCCCAGGCCCGTGCCGCCGGTGACGCGGCGCCCAGCACCTCCCCGGTAAAAGCGCTGGAAGACCGCGTCGCGCTCGCCGGCGTCGACGCCGGCACCCCGGTCTCGGACCTCGATCGCGCCCGCTCCCGCGGCCAGCTCGACCTCGGCGCCTACCGGCGAGTAGACGATCGCGTTCTCGATCAGCGGGTCGAGCGCACGATCGAGATCGGCCCGGGCGCACCAGAAGCTGCCCTCCGCACCGGGCACGACAACGAGCTCAACACCCTGCTCGTCCGCGTGCGCCGCCCAGCGCTCGAAGGCCCGCTCGAGCGCCTCCTCGGCGTCGAGAGCTTCGGGGGGCAGGCCATGCTCACCACCGGGGCTGAGGATGAGCAGCTCGTCGACGATGTGCGAGAGCCGATCGACCTCGCGCATCCCCGCGTCGAGCTGCGCTGCATCGTCAGCGCTCGCCGTCGTCTCGCGCAGCTCCTCGAGCCGCAGGCGCAGTCCGGCGAGCGGCGTCCGCAGCTGGTGCGACGCGTCGGCGACGAAGTCCTGCTGGCTGCGGATCATCTCGGCCAATCGCTCCGTCATGCGGTTGAACGAGAGGGCCAGCGAGCGTTGCTCGCTCGAGCCCTCGACTGCGGCACGCGCCTCCAGATCGCCGGTTGAGACCGACTCCGCGGCCCGGTCGAGCCGGCGGATGGGGCGGGCGATCTCAGACGCCATGACGAAGCCGCCGGCGAGGCCGAGCAGCAGCACGACGCCGCCGAGCAGGATGACCCCGACCATGGAACGGTGAACAGCCGCGTTGACCGCATCGACGCTCTGCGTGACCCGGACCGCGCCGGTTGTCCGACCGCCGTGCAGAACCGGCACCGCGGTCGCGAGCAACGCCGTACCGAGCGTGCTGCTGTCCCGGGTCGCCTGATAGGTGGAACCGCCGAGCGCCTGCTGGATCTCCGGGCGCGAGCTGTAATTGCGGCCGACCTCGGCGCGGCCGGCGCTGTCGGCGACGACCGTGCCGAACCGATTGACGACGATCACCCTGCCGCGCACATGCTCGGCCGAAACCCGCACGAGCCGGTCGAGCGCCTTGCTCCCTTTCGAGCCAGCCTTCGGCTCGAGCACCTCGGAGGCGTTGGCCGCGACGATCTGGGCCTGGCTCTCGGCCTGACTGCGCACCTCCGAGTCGACCCGGCTGCGCATGCTCAGCGCCAGTGGGATTCCCATCGCCAGCAGCGAGAGCAGCAGCAGGTAGGCGACCGCTCCGATAAGTCGGGTCCGGAGGCTTACGGGGCATCGCCCTCCCCGGCCGCAAACCGGAAGCCGACGCCGCGCACGGTTTCGATCCAGTGCGGGTCCGCGGCATCGTCGCCGAGCTTGCGCCGCAGCGCGCGGATATGCACGTCAAGGGTCTTCGTCGGCCCGAACCAGTTCACGTCCCAGACGCGATCCATCAGGTCCTCGCGGGTGACCACCTCACCGGCATGGGCGGCAAGTTCGGCGAGTAGGTCGAACTCCTTCCGCGTCAGCGTCAGCTCCTCCGCCCCGAGCCGGGCCGTGCGCGCCTTGCGATCGACCTCGAGGGCTCCGATCCGGCTCGTCTCGGGCGCCGTGCTCTCGCGGGCCACCGAACGGCGCAGCAGAGCCCTGATCCGTGAGATCACCTCACGGGAGCTGAACGGCTTGACGACGTAGTCATCGGCACCAAGCTCGAGCCCGAGAACCTTGTCCATCTCGGTGCCCCTGGCGGTGAGCATCAGGATCGGGACATCGGAGTCGCGGCGCAGGGCGCGGCAGACGTCGCGACCGTCGCCGTCGGGAAGCGTCAGGTCGAGGAGGACGAGATCCGGATCGACGCTCCCCGCCAGTTCGAGTGCCTCGGCCGCGGTACGGGCGACGATCGGCCGGTAGCCGTTGCGCTCCAGCGCCTGCGAGAACGGCTCGTAGATAGCCGGCTCGTCCTCGACGAAGAGCACCGTGCCGTTCTGGCCTGCAGCTTCCATGACCTGAATGTATCGGCGGACCGGGCCGTTCCCGGGTGGCCCGGCATTTCTTTCCCTGCTCCTAACCCTGACATTGGCGGCCGCTTCCCGGGCGCCGCGAACAATGGCCGCACCCAACCGAAGGAGCATTCCGATGCAGAGGACCACAGGCAAACCCCCACTGACCGACGACGCCCGCATCAAGGTTGCCGCCCTGGCGACGGTGCTCGGGCTCGGCGGGCTCGGCGGCTACGCGCTCAGCTCAAACAACAACTCGCAAGCCGCCGCACCGGTCGCCGAGGCGCAGAAGCAACAGCCGAAGCCCCGCACGACCGTCGTCCACCGGACGATCCACCGGACCCACCACGTGAAGCCGAAGAACCCGGCGCCCGCTTCCGCTCCTGCGTCAGCATCCGCGTCGGGCTCGGCTCCCGCTGCCTCCTCTGCGCCCGCGCCCGCGCCCGCCCCCGCGGCGGCTCCGGCGCCAAGCGTCCCGGTCGCCGCGGCGCCCCCGGCAACGACCAAGCCCGTGAGCACCGGTTCCAGCGGTTCCAGCAGCTCCGGCGGCTCCTCGACGGCACCGCCTTCGGCGAGCACGCACAGCAGCGGTGGCGGCAGCGCCTCCGGCGGCGAGTCCGAGAGCCACGATTCCGAGGGTGGCGACGGTGGCGGCGGTCACGATGACTGACCTCGCCCCCAGTAAGCCCGCGCCGACCCGGCGGCCGAGGGCGCTGCCGACCTTCCTGGCAGCGATCGCGAGCTTCGCGGTGCTCTTCGAGCTCCTCGCCTTCCAGCTCGCCTCGCGGACACGACCCATCGGTCGGCGTCGCCTCGGCGACGAAGGCGGTCGCAACCAAGCCGCAGCGCCCGAAGCGCCGCGTGATCGTGACCCGCGTCATCACCGACGTGGTTCCCGCACAGTCCAAGGGCAGCGCCCCGGTAGCGACGTCAACGCCGACGTCTTCGAGCGCGCCGCCGGCCTCGTCCGGCAGCTCGACCGCTTCCTCGAGCCCGGCGCCCTCGAGCCCGGCCCCCGCGGCCGCGCCCGCACCCGCACCTGCGCCCGCACCCGCGGCCGCCGTCACGAGCACCTCCTGATGGCGTTCTGCGACTCGACATTCGACGCCATGGGCTGCGCGATCCGGATCGTGATCGGTGACCCCGAGCCGGGCGCTACCCGCCGCCGGGATCCAGGCGGAGGAGTGCCGCGCCTTCATCGAGGACTTCGATCGGCGCCTCTCCCGCTTCCGCCCCGACAGCGAGCTGACGGCCCTGAACCGCGACCCTCGTGACGAGGTCCCGGCCTCGGAGCTGCTGCGCCGCGCCGTATCGGCCGGCATCGAGGCCGCCCGGCGTACCGACGGACTCGTCGACCCAACGCTGGTTGCCGAGCTCGAGCGCGCCGGCTACGCGACCTCGCGCGCCGGCCTCGAACCGGCACCGCTGAGGGAGGCACTTTCGGCCGCCCCTGAGCGCCGGCCCGCTCGGCCCAGTGCGGAGCGGTCGTTGGAGCACCGTCGAGGTCGACGATGCGAACGGCACGATCCGCCGCCCGGCGGGAGTGCTGTTCGACACGGGCGGCACCGGCAAGGGGCTCGCGGCGGACATGCTCGCCGAACGCCTCGCGGGCTACTCGCACTTCATCGCCGACTGCGGCGGTGACATCCGCCTCGGCGGGCGGTCAGCCTCGAGTGAGCAGCCGTTCGAGATCGAGGTCGAGCACCCACTCACGCGCGCCCGCCACTTCCACCTGCGGCTGAGCCGCGGCGGCGTGGCGACGTCGGGCGTCGACGTGCGGTTGTGGCGGGACGCCGACGGCAACTTCGCCCACCACCTGATCGATCCGTCAACCGGCAAGCCCGCCTGGACGGGCCTCGTCGGGGTCACGGCGCTCGGCCCGACAACGCTCGAGGCCGAGACGATCTCAAAGGCGGCGCTGCTCTCCGGACCAGCGGGCGCCAGGGATCTGCTTGCCCGCTACGGGGGCCTGATGGTCCATGAGAGCGGCCGCGTCGAACGGGCCGGCGGGCTTGCCGGACCACCGCGCGTGACGCTACCGGCGCTCAACGGCGCCCCCGCGTCGCAGCTCGACCTGACGGGAGCGGCCCGATGAACGCCCAGGCCCTCGACGGACACTGGTGGTGGCTCGCGAGCCGTGCCTCGGGCCTCGTCGCCCTCGGCCTGATCACCCTCTCGGTGATCATCGGACTCGCCCAGGCAGGCCGCATGACGCGCCGGCCGGGACTGCCCCGAAAGCTGTCCGCCATCCACGAGCAGACCGCCCTCGCCGGACTCCTCGCGATCGCCGTGCACGGTTTGACGCTGCTCGGCGACGCGTGGCTCGCGCCCGGTCCCGTCGGCATCTCCGTCCCGTTCGTGATGGGCTATAAGCCCGTCTGGACCGGGCTCGGGATCATCGGCGGCTACCTCGCGGCCGCGCTCGGGCTCAGCTTCTACGTGCGCCGGAGCATCGGCCCGAAGCTGTGGCGCAAGGCCCACCGAGCGACGATCGTCGTCTACGCCCTCGCCGTCGTCCATACGATCGGCGCCGGCACGGACGCGACGACTCCCGCGCTCCGCTGGTGGCTGGCGCTGACCGCGCCCCTGATCGCGGTGATGTTCGCCTACCGGATGCTCGGCATCAGCAACCGCAAGTCGCGGCCCGCTCCAGCGGTCCGGCCCGGACGAGCCACGCCCGCGCTGGAGGAGTCCTCATGAGGCGCGTCGTGATCGCGGGCGGCGGTCTCGCCGCCCAGCGCTGCGCGGCGACGCTGCGGCGCGAGGGCTTCAACGGCACCGTGACGATCGTCTGCGCCGAACATGAGCCTCCGTACGACCGCCCGCCGCTGTCGAAGGGCTACCTCGCCGGCGAGCATGACGAGGACGCCCTCGCGCTGCAGCCGGCGGACTGGTACGCCGAGCAGGAGATCGAACTCCTGCTCGGCGCCCGGGCCGAGGCCCTCGAATACAGCGAGCGGAAGTTGCTGCTGGAGGACGGTCGGCGCCTGGACTGGGACGCGCTCGTGATCGCGACCGGTTCGGTGGCGCGCCAGCTGCCGATGCTCGGCGGGTTCGACAACGTCCACTCGCTGCGCACGATGGCCGACGCCCGTAACCTCGCGGCGGCGCTGCAGCCGGGCGCACACCTGGCCGTGATCGGCGCGGGCTTCATCGGACTCGAGGCGGCCGCGACCGCGCGCGGCCTCGGTCTCGACGTGACCGTTGTCGAAGCGCTGCCGCAACCGCTTGCGCACATCCTCGGGCCCGATGTCGGGCGCCGCTTCACCACCCTGCACGAGGATGCCGGAATCGGCTTCCGGCTCGGGGCGCGCCTCGACGCGGCACACGGCAACGGCTCGGTCGAACAACTCGAGCTCGCGGACGGCGAGCGCCTCGAAAGCGACGTCGTCCTCGTCGGAGTCGGCGTCGCGCCCGCCTCAGCCTGGGCCGACGGACCGGGTCGTGACTGGAGCGCCGGCATCCCCACCGACGGGGCCGGCCGCACGGCACTGCCGGACGTCTACGCGGCCGGCGACGTCGCCCTCGCCTACGACGAGCGGCTCGGCGGGCACGCGCGCACCGAGCACTGGGACGCCGCGACGCGGCAGGGGACCGACGTCGCACGCGCGATCCTCGGCCTCGAGCCGGGTCCCAGCGCGATGCCGAGCTTCTGGAGTGATCAGCACGGCTCGCGGATCCGCTACATCGGCTACGCCGGCGAAGCCGACGAGTGCCGTGTCGATGCGGCCGATGACGAGCCTGCCTTCCACGCCACCTACCTGCGGGAAGGCCGCCCAGTCGCCGCGCTGGTCCTCGACCGCCCCCGCGAGCTCGCGCGCCTGCGCCGCGAGATCGATGCGGCAACAGCTCCCCAAGTCAACCCCGAAGAACAGAACAAGGAGTCCCCATGACATTCATCCCCACAATCGATACGGGCGCCTGCAGCGCCCACGGAGACTGCGTCGACATCGCGCCCCAGATCTTCGCCCTCGGCGATACCGCCGAGGTGATCGGCACTGGACCCGACGACCTGATGCTGGAAGCGGCCGAGGCCTGCCCGGCCCTGGCGATCACACTGACGGACGCCGCGAGCGGCGAGGTCGTCTACCCCTGACCGGCAGCGAGCAGAGCGCCGGCACCCCATCCCGGCGCTCTGCCGCCTGCCGGCGGGAGCACGTCCGCCACGGCCACACCGCTGCGGGCGAGAATCCAAGCGATAACCGCGTTCGAGTTCCACATCTCCCCCGCGCCGATCTCGTCGCGTCCCCAGACGAGCGGCGGGACGCGTGGCGCGGCATCGAGCGCCCGCCGCGCGAGCGCGGGATCGTCGCTGATCCGCCGCGGGCTGTCGACGGCCTCGCCGATGTCGGGGATCCGTCCCCGCTCCCAGAGCCGCACCTCGTAGCGGAAGATCCGCACGCGGCCTGCCCAGCGGGCGCCGACCGGACCGACGGCGACCACGCCGCGATCGCTGCCCGGCCCGCGGCCGGCGGGCGCCTGCTCGACCGATCCAGCGGGCGCCGTCGAGACGGATCTCCAGCGCGGCGTGAAAGAGGGCGGCGGGCCGGCGGCCGTCGATTCGCGCCTTGACCGCCTCATAGGCGCGCCCGTTCCACTTGACCGAGTGCCCGCCGGCACCCAGCGGCAGCCAGTAGAGGTCGATTCCGTCGCCGCGTTCCGTACCCGCCGGCTCCGCTCCCTCGGCATCCACGCGGCCGATTCTAGGTGCGGCGAAGCGACCGCCTCAGGGGACGATCTCGCCGAGAGCCTGGCCGCCGGCCCGCTCCACCGCTACGGAGGCGATTCATCGGTGGCCCCCGCCAATCGGGGCGACTGGATTTGAACCAGCGACCCCCTCGTCCCAAACGAGGTGCGCTACCAGGCTGCGCCACGCCCCGATCGGGGGCGAGTCTAGCCCGTGACCCAGTTGGCTCCTGCGATGTCGATCCACCCCCGGCCGGGCGCCGGCAGGGCCTCGTTCACCGAACCGTGGGGAGCTCTCCGTCGTATAGGTGGGCAACTCGACATGGAACGGGCTGGACGAAAGCCGCCACCGGCCGCCGCCACCCCGCCCGCTAGCCTCCGCGCGGCGATGGCCGAGGTCCAGCCCCTGACCGCAGTGCACTACGACCCCGCGCGGGTCGCGATCGGCGACGTGGTCGCGCCCCCCTACGACGTGATCGACGCCGCCGGCCGGGCGCGCGCTGCTGGCGCGCTCGCCCTACAACGTCGTCGAGCTCGACCTGCCGCAGACCGCCGGACGACACCGACCCCTACGAGCACGCCGCGCGCACGATGCAGGTCTGGGAGGAGGACGGCGTCCTCGTCCGCGACGCCCGAGCCGACGATCTGGGCCTACGAGCAGGACTACACGGGCCCCGACGGCGCCGCGCGCACGCGCCGCGGCTTCCTCGCCCGGATCCGCGTCACCCCTACGGCCCCGGCCTCGTCCGCCCGCACGAGCGCACCCAGCCGGGCCCGAAGGAGGACCGGCTGCGGCTCACCCGCGCGACCGCGGCACAGCATGTCGCCGATCTTCGTCCTGCACGCGGGCGACGCCTGGTCGCTGATCGCCGCCGCGCTCGCCGCCGAGCCCTGGGCGGAGACGACCGACGCCGACGGCACCGTCAACCGCGTCTGGCCGATCGCCGACCCGGCCGTGCACGAGGCGCTCGCCGGGCTGCTCGAGCCCTCCGAGCTGCTGATCGCCGACGGCCACCACCGCTACGAGACGGCCCGCACCTACGGCGAGGAGATCGGCGGCGAGGGCCCGCACCGCTACACGCTCGCCTGCCTCGTCTCGCTCGAGGACCCGGGCCTCAGCGTCTTCGCCACCCACCGCCTGCTGCACGACCTCGACACGGCCAAGCAGGAGGCGATCCGCGACACGCTGACGTCGATGTTCGAGATCGCCCCGGCCCCCGGCCCCGACGCCGGAGGAGATCGTCCCCGGCCGCCGACGCCGGCGAGGTCGCCTTCGGCTACATGGACTCCCACCACAAGACGCCCTACCACCTGATCCTCAAGGACCGCGAGCACGCTCGATGCCGAGCTCGACGGCTTCAGCGAGGCCTACCGGCGGCTCGACGCGGCGGCGCTGGAGGCGCTGATCCTGCGCCGCGCGCTGGGCATGAGCGCCGACGACATCGCCGCCAAGCGCGGGCTCTCCTACTGCTCCGACACCGCCGAGGCCGTGCGCCGGATCACCGACGGCGAGGCCGACGCCGGCTTCCTGCTCCGCCCGACCCCGGTCCAGCAGGTCCGCGACGTCGCCGCCGCCGGCGAGACGATGCCGCCGAAGTCGACCTACTTCTTCCCGAAGCTGCTCACCGGCCTGCTCTTCAACCCGCTCCGCTGACCGGCGCCGGCCCCTGCGCGGGCGCGCTTAGGATTGGCGGGCGATGAAGATCTACACGCGCAAGGGCGACGACGGCACGACCGGGCTCTGGTACGGCGGCCGGCGCTCGAAGGCCGACGTCCGCATCGAGGCCTACGGCGCCGTCGACGAGGCGGGCTCGGCGCTCGGCCTCGCCCGCTCGCTCTGCGGCCCCGATGAGTCCGGGCAGGAGATCGCGCGCCGACGTCCTGCGCCTGCAGAACGAGCTCTTCGTCGCCGGCGCCGAGCTGGCGACCGCGCCCGAGGCCGCCGAGCGCCTCGAGGACGGCGTCAGCCGCGATCACGCGCCGAGATGATCGGCTGGATGGAGGAGGCGATCGACCGCTACATGGAGCGGGTCGAGCTGCCGCCCAAGTTCGTGATCCCCGGCGGCACGCAGCTCTCCGCCCAGCTCGACCTCGCCCGCGCGATCCTGCGCCGAGCCGAGCGCCGGGTCGCCGCCCTCGGCGAGGCGGGCGAGCAGCGTGCCGGGCCCGCTGACCGGCTACGTCAACCGCGCCGCCGACCTCGTCTGGGCGATGGCCCGCTTCACCGACGTGCCCGAGCCCGAGCTCTTCGAGGGTCGGGGCTGAAGCGTCCCGACGTCGTCGCCACGCGCCGCGCGGGCTTCGAGCACGAGCTCGAGGTCGGCGGCCACACGATCACCGTCGACGAGCCGCCCGACCAAGGGCGGCAACGATGCCGGCCCGGCGCCGATCAAGCTGCTCGCCGGCTCGCTCGCCGGCTGCACCGCGATCACGATCGAGATGTACGCGGACCGCAAGGGCTGGGACGCTCGACGGGCTCGCCGTCGGCGTCGAGAGCGAGGGCACGCTGACCGAGCGGCGATCTCTCCTACGAGGTCATCGTCGACCTGCCCGAAGGCCTCGACGAGGAGCAGACGCGACCGGCTCGCTGACGCATCGCCGCGCAAGTGCCCCGTGCACAAGGCGCTGGCGCCGACGATCCCGATCTCGGTCCGGGCCGGGAGCATCGCGTGAGCGGCCGGGCGGGCGATCTCGCCGGCCGGGTCAGCGTCGTCACCGGGGCGAGCCGCGGGATCGGCTCGGCGACCGCGCGCGCTGCTCGCCGAAGCGGGCGCCTCCGTCCTGCTCGTCGCCCGCGGCGCCGACGACCTTGCGATCGCCGCCGAAGCCGTCCGCGAGCATGCGGTCGGCGACGCAGCCGTCGCCACCGAGGCGCTCGACGTGACCGCCGACGCCGCCGCCGAGCGGATCGCAGCAGCGGCAGCCGAGCTCAGCCACAGCGCCGGCGCCGACGTGCTCGTCAACAACGCCGGCGTCTCGACCGATTCGCGAGATCGAACGAGGTCCCGCGACGCCGACTGGCGCGCCGCCTTCGAGCTCAACGTGATCGCGCCGAAGCGGCTCATGGACGCCACGGTCCCCGGCATGGCCGCGCGCGGCTGGGGCCGCGTCGTCAACGTCGCCTCGACCGCCGGCAAGCGGCCCTCGGCGAACATGCCCGAGTACTCGGTCGCAAAGGCGGCCGAGCTCTCGCTCTCGCGCCTGTACGCGGACCGCTGGGCCGCCGAGGGCGTAGCGATCAACGCCGTCTGCCCCGGCCCGGTGACGAGCGAGATGTGGATGGCCGAGGGCGGTCTGCTCGATCAGACCGTCGACGCCGCCGGCCACGACTCGCGCGAGCAGGCGCTCGCCGCTGTCGGCGGCAAGCGCCCGATCGGCCGGCTCGCCGCGGCCGGCCGAGATCGCGGCCGTGATCGCCTTCCTCTGCTCACCCGCCGCCTCCTACGTCGCCGGCGCCGCCTGGAGCGTCGACGGCGGCACGGTCCAGGTGATCGTCTGAGCCCTGCGCAGGGTCTCGAGGAGCTCGCGCTCCCGCCTGCTCGAGCCGGCGGAGGCGCTCGCGATCGACGCCCACGGCAGCAAGGAGGCGGCCGTGCTGCTGCCGCTCTACGACTGGCCGCACGACCCGGGTCTGATGCTTCACCGAGCGGCGCGCACGACCTGCGCCGCCACGCCGGCGAGATCTCGTTCCCCGGCGGCCGCGCCGAGGCCGGCGAGGAGCTGCCCGCGACCGCCCTGCGCGAGGCGCACGAGGAGATCGGCCTCGACCCCGCCGCGGTCGAGGTCGTCGGCGCGCTGCAGCCGATCTCGACTGTGGTGACGAGCTACCGCGTGCTCCCGATCGTCGGCCTGATCCCGTCCGGCCTGCGACCACCGCCTACAGCCGACCGAGGTCGAGCGCGTGATCGAGCTGCGCCTCAGCGAGCTCCGCGAGGGCTACGCGATGCGGCGCCTGATCCGCCGCGGCGTCCCCTTCCGCACCCCCACCTTCGTCGTCGGCGACGACCTGATCTGGGGCGCGACGGCGCGCATGCTCCAGGTCTTCTTCGAGCGGCTGGACGCCTGAGTCGAGCCGCCGGTGCCGCTCAGAGGCGGGCGTCGTTGACTACGTCTTGCGCGCTGTCGCGTCAGTTTGACCGGCGGCACCGCGAGGCCGGTCGACTCACCGAACGCCGAGCGCACGGTTCGCACTGGAAATTGCCCGCCCCCCGCCGTTACCCTTCATCGCGATGGAGGAGCCCGCCTCAGAGGGAGGCCCGGCCGTAGCGCCCGGCGATGTCGATGCGATGGGTCAGGACAAGCGCCGGTCCGTGGTCGGCCAGCAGTACGGCGCGACGCTGCGGAAGCAGATCACCGTCTACGGCGTCTTCACCGCGATCATCGTCGTGCTCGTCATCGTCTTCTTGACGGTCGTCAGCAACATCGACAACCGCGACATCCCCCTCAAGGACACCGCGCCCTGGACCGAAGCCTCGGCCAAGCAGACAGCGCCCCGCGACATCGACTTCCCCCGCAACGGCCCGCAGGACACGATCCCCCAGAACCAGATCGGCAAGGCCGAACCGGCGAGCGCCTCCGACAAGACGAGCGGCGGCTGAGCGGCCGAGCGCCGCCCGGCACCCGCCGCCCTCCCTTCAGCCGAGCCCGACGCTGGCCTCGACCGCGTCGGCGACCGCCTCCGCCCAGCCGGTCTCCCCTCGCGGCGCACGAACGATCTCAGCCGGCAGGTGCCAGCGCGCGATCGCGTCCTCGACCAGCTCAACGCCCCGCCCGTCCGCCGGAGACTCGAACACGAAGCCGCGGACCGGTGAGTCGACCAGCTTGTGCAGCAGGCTGCCGAGCCGCTCGCTGTTGAGCTGCGGCCGCGGCATCCCCGCTCGCCTCGGCGAGCAGCCAGGCGACAACGGTGACGTCGACGCAGAGCTCGACGACCGAGCCGACCAGGTCTGGATCCGCCTCGGCAGCCTCGAGCCCGGCCGCTTCGATCTCGGCACGGCCCTCAGCGTCGCGGCTCGTGCCGCGCACGGCCCAGCCGCGCTCGCGCAAGCAGCACGCCCGCGTCGCGGCCGTGACAGCCGCAGCCGACCAGCATCGCCCGCGCCACGAGCTCCCAGTCTCCGCTCAGTCGTCGCTCTCGCGGTCGCGCAGCTCCTGCTCGAGCTCGGAGAGCGTGCCTTCGTCCATGCTCCTGGCCCGGTTGCGGACGCGGTTGTCCTCGGCCGCCATCCGCTCGGCGTCCCGCTCGGTGATCTCCTTCGCCCCGCGCCGGCGCCGGTACTCGTTCTGGGCGGCGAGCATCTGGGCGATGTCGTCCTGCTCGAGCTGCACCTCGGTCTCGTAGTCGCGCGTCGGCTTCCAGTCGAGCAGGTCGGCGCCGCTGCCCGGATAGGAGCGGCCGAGCAGCACGAGGACGAGGATGATGAACGCGACCATCCCGAGGGTGACCAGGACGAACTCCATAAGGTCAAGGCTAGACCTCGAGCAGCCGGCCGCTCCGGTAGCTTCAGAGCCATGGCGGAAGCGATCAAGGTCAGCATCGACGGCGGCGCTCAGCGACCCGGGGTCGGCGACGATCTCGGTCCTCGACGACGGCCTGCTGCGCGGCGACGGCGCCTTCGAGGCGATCAAGCTCTACGGCAGCCACCCGTTCCGGCTCGGCGAGCACCTCGAGCGACTGCAGCGATCCGCCGGCGGCGATCGAGCTCGAGTTCGACCTGACGGCGCTGCGCGGCGAGATCGACGCGCTGCTCGCCGATCTGGACGGCCCGCCCGAGTCGATGCTGCGGATCGTGATCACCCGCGGCGGCCGGCGGATCGTGATCGCCGAGCGGCTGCCCGAGTGGCCGCCGAACGTCGCTGTCGCGCTCGTGCAGCTGAGCCCGAGCGAGATCCTCGCCGGGGTCAAGTCGATCTCCTATGCCGCGAACATGCACGCGACCCGGGTCGCGGCCGAGCGCGGCGCCGACGAGGCCGTCTACGTCGACCGCGACGGGATCGCGCTCGAGGCGCCGACCTCCTCGATCTTCTGGGCCGGCGCCGACGGCGTCCTGCGCACGCCCGAGCTCGAGACGGGGATCCTCGACTCGATCACCCGCCGCGTGGTCGTCGAGGCGCTGGCGCCCGAGGAGGGGCGCTACGAGGCGGACGAACTGCGCGCCGCAAGCGAGGCCTTCCTCGCCTCGACGACGCGCGAGATCCAGCCGATCTCATCGATCGACGGCAGCGAGCTGCCCGAGCCCGGCGGCGGCGCCCACGCGATCGCCGCCGCCGACGCGCTGCGCCTCGCGGTCGACCTCGAGCGCGCCGCCGAGATCTGAGCGACCCCGCGATGGACCTCGAGCTGACCGACGAGCAGCGGCTGATCTCGGAGACGGCGCGCGAGTTCGCCGATGAGTGGATCGCGCCGCGGGTGCGCGAGTTCGACCGCGAGGGCCGCTTCGACGAAGAGCTCGCGCGCAAGCTCGGCGAGATGGGCTACCTGGGAGCGACCGTCGCGGAGGAGTACGGCGGCCGCGGGCTCGACTACGTCTCCTACGCGCTCGTCCTCGAGCAGGTCGAGCGCGCCTCGAGCGCCGCCCGCACGGTCGTCTCCGTGCAGACGTCGCTCGTCGCCGGCTCGATCGAGCGCTGGGGAACCGAAGCGCAGAAGCGGGAGTGGCTACCGCGGCTCTGCAGCGGCGAAGCCTTCGGCTGCTTCGGACTGACCGAGCCTGACACCGGCTCCGACGCGGCAAACCTGCGCACGCGGGCGACGCGAACCGACTCCGGCTGGCGCATCGACGGCCAGAAGATGTGGATCTCGCAGGGCAACGTCGCCGAAGTCGCGCTGGTCTTCGCGCAGGCCAACCCCGACGCCCGCCACCGCGGGCTCGCCTGCTTTCTGGTGCCGACCGACAGCCCCGGCTTCTCCTCGCAGAAGATCGGCGGCAAGCTCGGGCTGCGCTCCTCCGACACCGCCTCGCTCGCCTTCGACGGACTCGAGGTGCCGGCGGAGGCGATGCTCGGCGAGCCCGGTGACGGCTTCAAGATCGCGATGTCGGCGCTCGACAACGGCCGCTACTCCGTCGCCGCCGGCTGCGTCGGGATCTGCACGGGCTGCGTCGAGGCCTCGACCACCTACGCGACCGAGCGGCGCCAGTTCGGCGTCCCGATCGCCCGCTTCCAGCTCGTGCAGGCGATGCTCGCCGAGATGATCGTCAAGCGCGACGCGGCACGGCTGCTCGTCTTCCGCGCCGGCCTGCTCAAGGACCAGGGCAAGCCGAACACGGCCGAGACGTCAATCGCGAAGCTCTATGCGACCGAGTCGGCGAGCGAATGCGCGGATGCCGCGATCCAGATCCACGGAGGCGCCGGCTACGTCGACGACCACGTGGTCGAGCGCTATCTCAGAGACGCCCGCGTGACGCGCCTGTACGAGGGCACGTCGCAAATCCAGAAGCTGATCATCGGCCGAGCGGCAACCGGCATCGACGCGATCCTGCCGACGATGCCGGCGGCGGAGAGCTGACTTGACCGGCCCGCGGGAGCTGGTCTCCGACCCGCCGATCCGCGAACGCCTCGTCTGGCACGGACTGCTGCGGCCCGAGGCACGCGACTTCGGCGACCTTGCGGTCGCCGCGAGCGCCTTCGGGCTCGTCTTCTCGATCGGCGGCATCGCCGGCCTCGCCCTCGCCGTCTTCGATCCGATCGTCGAGGACCCGGGGCGCTTCCCGCTCGAGGCCGCCGGCCTCGGCCTGATCGGCCTCATCTGCCTGATCGGTTACCGGCGCCTGCCGCGTGCCTTTTTCCCGGTTGCCGCGGCGCTCGGCATCGGCCTGATCACGCTGCTGTCGCTGGCCTCCGAGCCAGGCTCCGAACCCGTCGTCGCGCCCGCCTACGCGGTGATCGTTTTGCTCTGCCTGCTGTTCATGCCACCCCGTCTAGCCGCCGCCGAGGGCGTGCTCGCGCTCGCCGCCTACGGGGCCCTGCTCTTCGGTCGTCACACGCCGCTCGCCCTCCACCTGCTGCTCAGCTCGGCGATGATGCTCGCCCTCCTCGGCCTGCTGATCTGGGTGATGCGGACGCGAACGGAAAGCATCGCGATCGAGCTCTCGACCGACGCCTACCTCGATCCACTGACGGGCATCCCGAACCGGCGTGCGTTCGACGCCCGCTTCGATCTCGAGCTCGCCCGCAGGGCCCGCGAGGGCGCGCCTGTCGCGCTCGTCATCTGCGACCTCGACCACTTCAAGCGCGTCAACGACGAGCACGGCCACGAGGCCGGCGACGAGGTCCTGCGCCGTGCCGGCGCCGCGATCGCCGGCGTCACCCGCACCGCCGACCTTGCCGCCCGAGTCGGCGGCGAGGAGTTCGGGCTGATCCTGCCGGGGACCGGCGAGGAGGATGCCGCGATCGCCGCCGAACGGGTGCGGAGGCGAATCCACGATGAGTTCGCACCCGACCAGTTCGAGCTGACGATCTCCTGCGGGATCGCCTGCGCGAGCGACGGAACCGGCGCCGACGCTCTGTACCGCGCCGCGGATTTCGCCCTGTACGAGGCGAAGCGCGCGGGCCGTAACTGCACGGCGATCGCGGTCGGTCCGGGCGACGTCACGGTCGTCGGCGGGGGCACGCCGATCGGCCGTCTGCGCCAGCGTCTGTAGGTCCGGCGGCCTATCGACGCCCCCGAACCGCCCGCGTCAGCGCCTGCGCCGCGTCCGCAGGAAGGCGATCACGAGAAGCGGCAGGATGACGACGACGGTGATGACGATCGGCCACATGCACCCGGCACCCTAACCGTTGCCCGAATCAGGCAGCCGTGCTCGCCGCCGCGGCCCTGGGAACGCCTCCGGATCGGGTGGTGCCTGCCAGGGCATCCGGCCCTCGGCTGCGAGGAAGGAGCCGCCGAGAATCAGCACCAGGCCCGCGAAGGTCGCCGCTGTCAGCGCCTCGTCGAGCAGCAGCGCGCCGTAGACCACTGCGAAACCGGGAGCCAGATAGGAGACCACGAAGGTCCGGGACGGCCCGACGCGGGCGATCAGCCCGTAGAAGATCGCGAAGGCGCAGCCGGTGCCGAGCGCGCCCAATGTCGCGACGGCGAGCAGGGGGCCGGCGCCGGGTACCGCGTCCGGGGCCGCAACGGCCGCAAACGGCGCGATCGCGACGACGCTGATGCCGAGGACCGCGGCGGCGATGCCGAGCGGCTCATGGCCGACGAGCCGCTGCTTCAGGATCAAGCCGCCGACCGCATAGCCGAGGCTGGCGAGGACGACCGCGAAACCACCGAGCAGCGCGCCACCGCTGCCCGAGAGGTCGAAGCCGAGCAGCACGACGACGCCCACGATTCCGACCGCGACGCCGGCGCCGCGCAGCCCCTCGGAACGGTCTTCGGGGTCGTAGCGCAGGGCGAGAATCGCCGTGAAGATCGGCGCCGAGGCGACGAGGATGCCGGCCAGCGAGGAGGAGATCTCGCGCTCGCCCGCGGCGATCAGCATGAACGGGCCGGCGACCTGCACGAGGGCGACGACGACGAGTACGCGCCAGCGCGCGGCGAGGCCACGGAGGGCGCCGCGCCGCAGGGCGATCGGCAGCAGCACGATCGTGCCGGCGAAGACGCGCCCGAAGACGACGACGGCCGGCGCCATCTCGCGCAGGCCGATCTTGATGAACAGATAGCTCGAGCCCCAGATCGCGCTGAGCAGGAGCAGCAGCGACCAGTCGCGGCGGCTCACGGGTGGGCTCCCGCTCGCTTGCGGAACCGGCGCCCGCGGTGGGCGCCGGCCGGGTTCGGGCTCAGGCCTCTGCCGCGGCCTCGGCCATTGCCTCGGCCTGCTCCTCGGTCGGCGGCGTGTCGCGCAGGTACCACTCGGCGTCGAGGGCGCCGCGGCAGCCCGACCCGGCGGCGGTGATCGCCTGCCGGTAGGTGAAGTCGACGAGGTCGCCGACCGCGAAGACGCCGGCGAGGTTGGTCCGCGTCGAGGGCTCGTCCGTGCGCACGTAGTCGTTGTCGTGCAGATCGATCTGGCCGGCGACGAGCTCCGAGCCCGGAGTGTGGCCGATCGCGACGAAGGCGCCGCCGACCTCGACCTCCTCGTGCTCGCCGGTCTCCGTGTTGACGAGCCGGACGCGCTCGAGCTTGCCGCCGTCGCCGGCGATGAACTCCTCCGGCGCGAAGGGAGTCTTGAACTCGATGTTCGGGACCTCCTGGGCGCGCTCGAGCATGATCTTCGAGGCTCGGAACTCGTCGCGGCGGTGGACGACCGTAAGCTTGCGCGCGTACTTGGCGATGAACATCGCGTCCTCCATCGCCGAGTCGCCGCCGCCGACGACGATCACGTCCTCGCCCTTGAAGAAGGCGCCGTCGCAGACGCCGCAGGTGGAGACGCCGCGGCCGCCGAGCTCGACCTCGCCGGGCAGGCCGAGCCGCTTCGGCTGTGCGCCCATCGCGAGGATCACGGCCTTCGCCCGGTAGGAGTCATCGTTCACCCAGACGCGCTGGATGCCGCCGTCGCTGAGCTCGACGCGGGTCGCGTCGTCGGTGATGAAGCGGGTGCCGAAGCGCTCGGCCTGGGCGCGGAAATTGCGCCATCAGCTCCGGACCCATGATCCCCTCGGGGAAGCCCGGGTAGTTCTCGACGTCGGTCGTGTTCTGCAGCTGCCCGCCCCACTGGAAGCCCTCGATGACGAGCGGCTCGAGGTTGGCGCGTGCGGCGTAGGTGGCCGCCGTGTAGCCGGCGCAGGCACCGCCGATGATGATCAGGTTCTCGACCTTGCCCTCGTTGCTGGCGTCGCTCATCTGCTTCCTTCGTCTTCCTTGGCTCAGTTCGATTGCACCAATACTTTACTTTATGAAGTGTGATTCGTCCAGCCGGGCAAAGCTCGCCCCGAGCCCGCCGGCACGGTAGCCGGTACCCGCTCCTCGGGCGGGACCCCGTCGCCCTCTCCGGACCGGTCCGCCTCCCAGCGGGCGACGGTGCCGCGCAGCTGGAAGAAGGCGACGATACCCGGCGGCACCGGCAGATAGAAGGCGATCAGCCGGTAGATCAGCACCGCGGCGATCACCGTCTGCAGCGGGTAGCCGAAGATCGCGAAGACGCCGATCAGGCCCCCGTCGACGGCGCCGACGCCCGCCGGGGCGGGCGCCAGGTTGGCGGCCATGCCGACGAAGAAGCCGACGACGATCTCGCCGAGCGGGAACGGTGACGCCGAGCGAGCGGAAGCTCGCCCAGAGGATCATGATGTTCGCGGCCCAGAAGCCGATCGCCCCGAGCGATCGCCAGCCAGCCGACGGCGCGGGTGGCGGACGAAGCGCCAGGCGAGCCGGGCGCCGGCGCCGAGCGTCGCCGGCAGCGCCGCCAGCTTGGTCATCAGCCGCGCGAAGCGGCCCGTCCCCGGTGCGCTGGTCGAGCCGCCGCTGCAGATCGGGCGGGATCCAGGTGAGCAGCGATCGCGAACACGGCGACCGCGCCGGCGATGCCGGCCGGCACGATCGTGATCGACACCGGCGCCGCGCCGGGCAGGACACCGACGCGTAAGAGGACGCCGAAGATGATCACCGCGAGCATGTAGACCCCGTAGACGAGCACCAGGTAGGCGATCATCCGGCGCACGGACTCGGTCCGCCGCATGCCCGCCTTGCGCAGTGCCCAGTAGGTGAGGATGATGCCGCCCGCGCCACCGGCGCTGAACAGCCGCGTCGCCGCGAGACCGGCCATGTTGATCTGGTAGCACTCGCTCCAGTCGAGCTCGACGCTTTCGCGGCCGACGACGCCGCGGAACAGGGCGACGTCGGCGGCGAAGGCGAGCACGGTCGCGCCGATCGCGACGCCGATCCACGAGCGGCTCGCCTTGCCGAGCTCGGCGATCGCGTCCTCAGGCCGGCGATCTTCGGCACCGCGACGTAGATCGCGAGCGATCAGGACGAGGACGATCACCAGCGTCTTCAGGATCTGGCCTGGATCCTCGAGGAACGAAGGCTCGATGTTCTCGCCCTCGTCGTCCTCGTCGGGGATCTCGCGCAGCGCCGGCGGGCCGGGCTCGGCGGCGACGAGTGCCAGGTGCTTCTGCCGCTCCTCCTCGTCGACGCCCTTCTCGCCCCCGCCCGGCGCAGCGGACCCCTTCACCTCACCACCTCACGAACGCGCCGAACCGCATCGCAGGCAGGGTAACGGCGCGGTCAGCGGCCGCCCGGCTGCTCTGACTCAGGAGGCGCCGGCGCGGCGCTCGAGCCGCTGCATCGGCCTCGCTCAGCGCAAGCGCGAACGGCTCGGCCAGCGGCTCGCCCTTGCGGACGATCGCCGACCAGCGCCAGGCCGGCGAGCAGGTCGGTCACGTAGTGCTCGCCGAGGTGGACGAGCGCGAGCCCGAGCACGCCCGCATACGCCCAGCCGACGGCACCGGCCGTGCGGCTCGACTCCGAGAGCAGCATCGCCGCCAGCACCGAGGCGCCGAAGTGCAGCGATGGCATCGCCGCCCATGGGTTGCCGCCGAGCGACTTCGTACAGGTGCGGCCAGGGGCCCTCCAGACCTCCTCGCCGACCTGGACCATCAGCCGGCGGACCTTCTCGTCGCCCGTGTAGCCGTTCTCCGACGCCCACCAGGGCGGCGCCGTCGGGACGGCGAAGTACGCCGGCGCAGCCGAGGTCGTAGGCGGCGGCCATCTGCCGGGCCGCACGGGCGAAGTTCTGGTTGTCGCGGATCAGGATGAAGAGCAGCGAGGCGTGCGGCTCCAGGAACCAGGCCCAGTGCGCGAAGGCGAGCAGGCGATCGAACCGCGTCGGTCCGTCGGTCCGCGCGAAGGCGCTTCTGCAGGCGCCAGTTCGGCAGCCGCCCGGCGCCGATGATCCGGTCGGTCACGATCGGGTAGCGAACCCGCAGCCGCCGGCGCAGCGCCTCGGGATCGTCGTAGGGCAGCTCGTGGACGACCGTGAAGGCCCACATCTGCTGCGCGAAGAGGATCGCGTCGCGGCGTTTTGGTCCGCGGCATGAGGATCGCGGTGCCGAGCGGGCCGGCGACGGTCGCGGCGACCGTCGCCTGGGCCGGGATCCGCAGGCGCTTGCGCAGCAGCGGCACGGCGACCGAGGCCGCGATCGCCGCCGATCGCCAGCCGCCCGCAGTCCAAGCCGCGCGTCCGGGCGCGGCTGCGGTGGCGCTGGCGGCGGGCTCCGGTCGCAAGGCGCGGCGAGTATAGATCGGCGCCACCGGGCGACAGGCGCCGGCGCTCGCCGAGGACGTGCGGACATCTGCCGGGGCGGGCGCATAGAATGGCGCCGCCTTGCAGGGCCCCTCGCCGAAAGCTCGCTCCTCCGGTAGCGCCGCCGTGGCGAGCCTCGCGCTTGCCGCGATGCCCGGCCAGCGCGCTCGCGGGCGCGACTCGCGCCCGACAGCCCCGGCCTCCCCGAACGCCGAGGACACCCAGACCGCCTACATCGGTCATGGTCGTGCTCGCGACGGTCATCGCGCTCGCGATGATCGTCGGGCTGCTCGCCGCCGTCCGCGGCCGCGGCAAGGCGCGCCGAGCCGGCCGAAACGCGGCGGACCCGCGGCACGAACGGCGATCCAGCGCCGCGTCGGCATCGGCGCTCGGCGTTCTCGCCCTGGCCGTCTTCGTCTTCGGCATCGTCGTCACCGAGTCCGCCCGCAAGGTCGAGGCGACCGGCGCCGACGGCCTGACCACCGCGCAGAAGGACCTCAAGCCTGCCCGCCGGCGACAGCAAGCCGCTCGAGATCACACGTCTCCGGCCAGCAGTGGCTGTGGCGCTACGAGTACCCGGACGGCACCTTCAGCTACTACGAGATGGTCGTCCCGGTCGATACCGAGGTGATGCTCGACATCAAGTCGACCGACGTCCTGCACCGCTGGTGGGTGCCGGCGCTCGGCGGCGATGTTCGACGCCGTGCCCGGGCCAGAACAACAACGCCTGGTTCAAGGCCGACGAGGTCGGCACCTACGAGGGCCGCTCGACCGCAGTTCTCCGGCCCCTCCTACGCGCAGATGCGGGCCCGGGTCACCGTCGTCGAGCCGGCCGAGTACGAGGCCTGGCTCGGCCAAGCAGGCCGACGGACATCCAGGCCGCGCAGGAGGCCGGTCCACAGGCAGGTCCGTCGCGACGGCACCGCGCCGGGGGTACTGGAACCGGAATGACGCCGCCCGCCTACACCGCCGGCGCGCCCGCCCCGAGGTCGTCACCGAGTCGCTGCCGGCGCCGCGCCCGAGCTGGATCGCGAAGGCGACCGCCGGCCGACCACAAGGCGGTCGGGCGGATGTTCATCGGCACCGCGCTCGATCTTCCTGGCGGCGACGCTGACGCTGCTCGTGATGATGCGGATCCAGCTGATCGTCCCCGACAGCAGACTTCATGCGGCCGCAGATCTTCGACCGCCTGCTGAGCGCCTACGGGGTCAGCGCCGTGCTGCTGTTCGCGATGCCGCTGCTGATGGGCCTGATCAGCTACATCGTGCCCCTGCAGATCGGCGCCCGCGGCGCCGCCCTGCCGCGGCTCGGCGCGCTCTCCTACTGGCTCTACCTGGCCGGCGGCGTTTTCGCTCTACGCGAGCTTCCTGTAGCAGCCCTCGCGAGGCGCGGTACCGCTGCCCTGCCGCCGCTGTCGGTCATCGCTGCACGCCCAACAACGGCGTCAACGCCTGGGCCGCATCGGGTCGGCCTGATCTGCCTCTCGATGATCGCCTTCGGCGTCAACATGGTCACCACCGTGCGCCGCGACCGCGCGCCGGGCATGGTCTGGCGCCGGGTCCCGATGTTCAGCTTCGCCGGCACCGTCGTCTCCTGGACGATGCTCGTCATCGGCCCGATCATGGCGGCGGCGGTCACGATGCTGCTCATCGACCGCAACTTCGGCGGCGTCTTCTTCGACCCGGGCGAGCAGGGCGCGCCGCTGCTCTACGAGCACCTCGCCTGGATCTTCTTCACCGGCATCTACGTGACGCTGATCGTCGGCGCCTTCGGCACGATCTCCGAGATCTTCTCGACCTTCTCGCGCCAGCCCGTCTTCGGCCACCGCACGATCGCGGGCTCGATGGTCGCCTTCACCGTGCTCGGCGTCCTCGCCTGGATGCAGAACATGTACTCGGCGCCGATCCGCGACGGCTTCCTCTACTTCGCGATGCTGCTGCGCCGTCGCGGCGGCGGTCCCGGTCGGCCTGATCATCTTCAACTGGATCGGCGACCCTGCGCGGCGGCGACGTGCAGATGAAGCCGCCGATGAGCTTCGCGCTCGGCGCCGCGGTGCTGCTGATCATCGGCCTCGCCGGCGAGTGGGCGCAGTCGGTGATCCCGGTCAGCTGGCAGCTCGCGAACACGCGGCGTCGCCTGGGGCGACACGCACTTCGCGCTGATCGGCGCCGGCGTGCTCGGCGGCTTCGCCGGCGCTCTACTACTGGTTCCCGAAGATCAGCGGCCGCTACATGGGCGAGAGCCTCGGCCGGGGCTCGTTCTGCGGCTGATCGTCGGCGGCGCCGTGCTGATGGTGATCCCGATCCAGCTCGCCGGCCTCGAGGGCATGCCGGTCGACGTCTACAAGTACTACGCCGACACCGGGCATGTCGGTCTACAACCTGATCGCCTAGCATCGGCGCCTTCGCGCTCGCGATCGGGATCATCCTGACGCTGATCAACGTCGCCGCGAGCTGGAACGGCGGCACGCCGGCCGGCCCCGACCCCTGGGGCGGCATCACGCTCGAGTGGTTCGCCCCCTCCCCCCCGCCGGTCCACAACTTCGACCTCGTCCCCGACGTGCGCAGCAACGAGCCCTACCGCGACATCCGCGAGGCGGTCCGTCGCCACCGCACCGAGCTCGTGCTGCCCGATGCGACGATCGCCGAGCCCGCATCCGAGCCGGCGCCGTCGGCGCCGCGGGTGCGGAGACCGCCGCCGAGCCAGCCGAGCCCGCTGCCGACAGCCAGCCGCCGATGTCGAGCCCGCGGAGCCGCCCGCGGGCGACGCCGAGGCGCCCGGCGAGCCGAACGAGACTTCCGAAGGGGACGAACGGGCGAGGGCGACGGCCCGCTAGCCTGAGCGGACCGGTCGCGAGCCCGAGGGCGAGATCGCCGGGGCTCGGCGCCAGTACGCCGAGCCCGGATCGGATCGCCAGCCGCGCCGCACGCACTGACTTCCATGGAATCCGCAGGCATCGCACACAGGACCCCGCCGCCCGTCGGCGCCCGCAGCGCCCGAGCGCGCCCGGCGAGCGCGTCCGCCGGCCCCGCGACGGAGCGACCCGGCGCCGCGGCGGCCGAGTCGACCGCCGAGCGCGGCCTGATCCGCACGGCGCGCGACTACCTGGCGCTGACGAAGCCGCGGATCATCTCGCTGCTGCTGTGGACGACGGTGATGACGATGATCGTCGCCAAGCCGCAGGGGCTGGCGCTCTCGACGGTCCTCTGGACCTGCCTCGGCGGCTACCTGTCCGCCGGCGGCGCCGGGCGCGATCAACCACTTCATCGACCGCAAGGTCGACGCCCGCATGGCGCGCACCGCCGGCGCGGCCGCTCGTCGCCGGCCGGATCGAGCCCGTCCACGGCCTGATCTTCGGGATCGCGCTCGGCGTCGCCGCCTTCGTGCAGCTGGCGCTGACCGTCAACCTGCTCGCCGCCGTGCCTGGCGATCGACCGGCCTGCTCGGCTACGTCTTCATCTACACGGCCTGGCTCAAGCCGCGGACGCCGCAGAACATCGTCATCGGCGGCGCCGCCGGGGCGATGCCGCCGCTCGTCGGCTGGGCGGCCGCCACCGGCGGCCTCGCGCCCGAGGCCCTTACCCGTTCGCGATCATCTTCCTCTGGACCCCGCCCCACTTCTGGGCGCTGGCGCTGCTGATCAGCGACGACTACGAGCGCACCGGCGTGCCGATGCTGCCCGTCGTCAAGGGCGCGGCCGCGACCCGCCGCTCAGATCCTGCTCTACGTCGGTGGTGCTCGTCGCCTTCACGATCCTGCCCTTCGTCACGGGCATGCTCGGCGGCTTCTACCTGGCCTCGGCGCTGCTGCTCGGCGCCGGCTTCATCGGCCTCGCCGCTACGGCTGCTCCAGCACCCCTCGCAGGCGCGCCGCCCTGCGCCTCTACCTGAGCTCGCTCGCCTACCTGGCGCTGCTGTTCGCCGCGATGGCGATCGATCGGCTGATCGCCATATAATCGCCGCCGCATGGACCGCCTCCGCGCCAACACGCAACATCCGCTCCGGCCTCTGGCTCGCCGCGCTCGCGGTGCTTGATCTTCGCGCCTCACCTTCTACTTCGCCGTCGATCACATCGGCGGCTGACCGCCGCACGATGAGCGAGCAGACCCCCGAGCCGACCGAGCTGATCTACGTCCCCGGCGACTCCTGGGCACCGGTGCTGATCGCCGCCGGCCTCGCGCTCGATGATGCGTCGCGCGTCTTCGGCGCACTGGTGGTGGGCCGTCGATCGGCGCCCTGATCGTGCTCGCCGGCGCTGCGCTCGTGGTGGCGCAGGAGCGGCGACGAGATCTCGCCGCATGCGCCGCGAGCAGGAGCTCGAGCACGGCCGTGATCCCGGCCGAGCCGATCCGCCGCGGCTGAGCCGCAGCGCCGTGCGCCTCGCCGCCGTCGGCCGTCTGCTCATCGGGCCCATATAGGCCCAAAGTCATCGCAGAAGCGGGAAGGGGCGCGGCTCGCCGACTGCAGCTAGCCGGGCGTCATCGCCGAGGTCGCGCCGTCGGAGGTCCAGACGCGCATGATGTCGCGCATCGAGAGCATCCCGACGAGCTCGCCGCCCTCGACGATCACCAGGTGGCGGATGCCGCGCTGGGCCATCTCGGTGGCGGCCCGCTCGAGGCTCCAGTCGGGCGTCGCCGTGATCACCTTGTCGGACATGTGATCGGCGACGCGCTCGGCGTCGGGGTCCTCGCCGCTTGCCGACGAGATGAGCACGTCGCGCTCGCTGAGGATCACCCGGGGCCGGGAGCCTCCTCGTCGAGGACGACGGCGGCGCCGACACCCTTCTCGGTCATCATCCGGGCGGCCTCGCGCAGCGTGTGACCGGGGCCGAGGGTGAGGACGATCTTCGACATCCCCTCGCGGACTTCCATCGTCTGCTTTCCGTCTCCCTCTTCGTCGCGCCGAGTGATCTCGTGCGCGGGTTTGTGCGTGATTGATTCAACCCTATCCGATGGCCCCGACGGGCGCGCTCCGAGCGCCTCGCTCGACCTCCCGACCTATAGGATTCGGGCCCGTTGAAGCGCGCGCTCCGCAAGCTCCTCCCCCTGACCGCGGCAACTGCCGCGGTCGCCGTGTTGGCGGGCTGCACCGGCAACGACGCGGAGAACGCCGACCTCGACAACGGGCGCAAGCTCTTCGTCGCCAACAGTGCGGCACGCTGCCACACCCTCGCCGAGGCCGCGACCACCGCCGAGGTCGGCCCCGACCTCGACGCGGCCTTCGCCGCCGCCGCGCCACGCGCGGCATCGACAGCGACACGATCGAGGGCGTCGTCGATGCCCAGATCGAGAACCCGCGCGACACCGACCCCGAGAACACCCGACCTACATGCCCGCCGAAGCTCGTCACACGGCGACGATGCCCGCGACGTCGCCGCCTACGTCGCCTCGGTCGCCGGCGTGCCCGGCATCAAGCCGCCGAAGGCCCCCGGCGGCCCCGGCGGCCAGGTCTTCGCCAACAACGGCTGCGGCGCCTGCCACGCCTCGCCGCCGCCGGCTCCAGCGGCACCGTCGGCCCCAACCTCGACGAGGTGCTCCCCGGCCAGAGCGCCGCGATGATCACGCAGAGTCGATCGTCGATCCCTCCGCCAAGATCGCGCAAGGGCTTCCCGGACGGCATCATGCCCGCGAACTACGGGACGAGATCAATCCCGAGGACCTGAAGCTGCTCGTCGAGTTCCTCTCCGAGTGCGCCGGCCAGAAGCTGGGCTGCGGCGAGGTCAAGGGCGGCGGCTCCTCCGCAGCGGCTGAGCCGCTCTGAGGGCGCCTCCGCGCCGTTCCTCGCTCCGGCGCCGGGCGCTGAGCCTCCCTCCAGGGTGCGCAGGCCGCTCCTACGGCCTCTCAGAGCTCGCGCTCGGACAGCGCGACGCGGAACCAGCGCCACGTCGCTCGGATCGCGGCGGCGAAGATGATCACGGCGACCGGCACGCCGACCCAGGGGCCCCCGAGCGGCTCAGCGAGAGCGATCACCGCCACCGCGACGCCGATGATCACGAGCAGGCGGAAGGCGTCCGCCTCGGAGCGGAACGGGTTGCGCATCGGCTGTTTCGGTCTCGCTGCTCCTTCCATGCCCCCATTCTCCCACTCGGCCGGTTCCGGGAGATTTACAATCTTTTAGCGACTTTGTTAGCAATTGCTAAGACACTGTGGTAATCATGGACGCGGCCAGAGCGACAGACGACGGAAGGAGAGCCGCAAATGCCGCAGATCATCATCACGACCGAGGGCCCCGGCGAGGGCGACGGGCACCGAGGTCCACCGCGAGCGGATCCACTCCGCCGACGTCGAGACCGAGACCGCCGGCCACCTGCTCGTCGAGCGGATCGGCTGGGCGCTGAGCGACGCCGACGAGCTCGAGCGTCGCCGCGCCAGGCGAAGCCAGACAACCGGCGCCGAGCCTGAGCCAAGCCCGCGCCTCCACCGCGTCGACCCAGCCGCCCACGGAGAACAGACGACCTGCCCGGGCAGCGAGCCCCGCGGGCTCGTCGCTTCTGGAGGGATGGAGATGGCCGCGCAACCTCATCGACTTGCCAGCATCTGCTGGGAGTCGCTGGGACGATGCGCGACGCTCTCTGCGGCCGCTTCGGCGTGCCCGAAACGCGACGTCGCTACAGCAGGTAGACGCATGAAGACGATGATCCACATCACGTCGACGAAGTGCCAGTAGATGCCGGGCACCTCGACGCCGAGGTGGTCCTTGGGCTTCGGGCCCGAAGTGGCCGCGCCAGGCGCGGATGTTGGCGAAGGTGAGCAGCATCAGGCCGACGAAGACGTGGGCGCCGTGCAGGCCGGTGAGGCCGTAGAAGATCGAGCCGAAGGCGCCGTCGCGGGCGCTGAAGCCGATGTGGACGTACTCGTTGATCTGGATGAAGAGGAAGGTCGCGCCGAGCAGCCAGGTCATGCGCCAGGCCGGCCTTGAGCGCGTTGCGGTTGCCGCGGCGGATGCCCTCGAGCGCCCAGTGGATGGTGAACGAGGACGAGATCAGGATCGCGGTGTTGATGCCGGCGACCGGCGACCGGCAGCTCGAACGGCTCCGGCGGCCAGGGCCCGCCGTCGTTGGCGACCGCGCGGATGAAGAAGTAGGAGGCGAAGAAGGCCCCGAACAGCATCGCCTCGCTGACGATGAAGAGCAGGATGCCGAGCGTCTGCCGGTCGATCTTCGAGGAGGCGTTCGCCTCCGGCGGGCCGTGATGGTGCTCCTCGTGGGCGTGGCGCGCCGAGGGCGATCGATGCGGACTCCATCAGGCGCTCACCCCCTCGGCGACGCGGCGCTGCGGGAGCGCCGCCTGGCTCGACCGAGCCGCCGCTGGACTCGAAGTGCTCGATCGGCTTGTCGGTGATCTCCTTGACGCGGTCGATCAGCCCGTCCTCGAGCCACTTCGAGCTGCGGCCGGCGAAGGTCGAGATCAGGATGTCGTCGACGCGGTAGTGCTCGATCGCGTTCTCGACCGCGGCGAAGGGCTCGGGGCTCATCGGCTGGCCGGTCGCGTCGATGCTCCTCGCGGTAGACGGCGGCGAGCGTCGCTGCGAGTCGGTCGCAGACCTCCTCGCGGGGCGCGTCGCCGGAGGCGGGGCAGACGAAGGTGTAGCGGTGCGGCGCTCCTCGTGGCGCTCGATCAGGCGCTCGACGAGGTCGGGCGCGTTGACGGTCTGCGTCGCGACGACGAGCGTGTGGGTGACGTCCCAGCGGATCGCGTCGTCCTCGATGCGCACCGGGATGTGCTCGACCGGCACCTCGAAGCGGTCCCGGGCCCACTCGATCAGGTCCTTGCGGGCGAAGCCGAAGCGGGTCTCGGGCAGGCAGGAGATCAGGATCTCGGCGGGCTTGAAGGCGCGGACGGCGTCATCGAGGGCGAGCGGCGGAGTCAGGGTCGAGGACCGTCGCGGTCGCCTCGATCCCGAACGCAGCGCAGCACCCTCTGGGTGACCTCGACGCGGCTCAGCGCCGCGTCGTGGATCTCGTCGGCGTCGACGATCTGGCCGGCGACGGGCTGGTTCTGCGGCGCCGCGAGCGCGACGTGCTCGGCGCCGGCCTCGACCCGCTCGCGGATCGCCGCGAGCAGCTTGCGGCCGCCCGCCACCTCGTTGAGGAAGGCGAGGACGGTGCCGCCCTCGCTGACGGGAGTCGACCTCGGCCACTAGCCCGTCCCTCCTGCGCCGGCGCCGGCGACAGCGGGTTCGGGCCGCCGACGTCGGCGCCCTCCTCGTCGTCGCCGAGGATCGCGTGCTTGGCGCCGGGGACGCCGAACTCGTAGGGGCCGCCGACGACGCGCGGGATCTCGTCGAAGTTGAAGACCGGCGGCGGCGAGGAGACCAGCCACTCGATCGTCTTCGCGCGCCACGGGTTGGCCGGCGCCTTCGGGCCGAAGCGCCAGGAGACGATCATGTTGTAGAGGAAGATCAGCTGCGCGGCGCCGAGGACGAAGCTGAAGACGCTGATCAGCAGGTTCCAGTCGCCGAACTGGGCCGCGTAGTCGGCGACGCGCCGCGGCATCCCGTCCATGCCGATCCAGTGCATCGGCACGAAGGTGCCGAGCATGCCGACCGCCGTCAGGCAGAAGTGCCAGCGGCCGAGCCGCTCGTCGTACATCCGCCCGGTCATCTTCGGGAACCAGTGGTAGAGCCGGCAGAAGATCGTGAAGACCGAGCCGCCGAACAGCACGAAGTGGAGGTGGGCGACGACGAAGTAGGTGTCGGAGACGTGGATGTCGATCGGGATCATGCCGAGCATCACGCCGGAGATGCCGCCGATCACGAAGGTGACGATGAAGCCGAGCGCGAACAGCATCGAGGTGTTCTCGATGTGCAGCTTCGAGTCGAACAGCGTGCCGAGCCAGGAGAAGATCTTGATCCCGGTCGGCACCGCGATCAGCAGCGTCGTGATCATCATCGGCACGCGCAGCCAGGCGAACATGCCGGCGACGAACATGTGGTGGGCCCAGACGGCGAAGGCGAGCACGACGATCCCGAGCAGCGCCAGGGCCATCAGTCGATAGCCGAAGATCGTCTTGCGGGCGTGGGTGGAGATCACCTCGCTGACGATCCCGAAGCCCGGCAGCATCATGATGTAGACGGCCGGGTGCGAGTAGAACCAGAAGATGTGCTGGTAGCTGATCACGTCGCCGCCGGCGGCCGCCTGGAAGAAGTTGGTGCCGAGCACGCGGTCGAAGAGGACCATGAACTGGACGCCGGCGATGAACGGCGTCGCGGCGACGACCAGCAGCGAGGTCGAGAGGTTCGCCCAGACGAGCAGCGGCATCCGCCAGAAGCTCATTCCGGGCGCACGCATGGTGACGATCGTGACCAGGAAGTTGAGCGCGGTCGCGATCGACGAGGCGCCGGCGAACTGCACGCCGAGGTTGAAGAACGACTGCCCGAGCGGGGCCCCGGTCGACAGCGGCGCGTAGCCGGTCCAGCCGGCGTCGAAGGCGCCGCCGGGGCACAGGTAGGAGGCGAGGAAGAGCAGGCCGGCGGCCGGCAGCATCCAGAAGCTGAGCGCGTTGAGGCGCGGGAAGGCCATGTCCGGCGCGCCGATCATCAGCGGCAGCACGTAGTTCGCGATCCCGGCGAAGACCGGGATGATGAAGAGGAAGATCATGAACGCGGCGTGCGTCGAGAAGAGGCCGTTGAAGGTGCTCGAGATCGACGATCTGCGTGCCGGGCTGGGCGAGCTCGGCCCGCATGACCATCGCCAGCAGGCCGCCGAGCGAGGAAGAAGAAGAAGGTGATGCAGATGTACTGGATGCCGATCACCTTGTGATCGGTGTTGAACTTGAAGTAGTCCTTCCAGCTGTAGGCGCCGTGGCTGGAGTGGTCGTCGGGGATCGTCGGCTTGCCGGCCGCCCAGCGGAACCAGTAGTCGAAGGCGCCGAAGCCGACCAGCCAGCCGAACGGGGTCGTGATCGCGGGGACGATGACGTGCGGGTAGCCGGTCTGCTCGGTCTGGAAGATCTCGAGGCCGCTGATCGCGCGCAGGCCGACGACGAGGCCGAAGCCGAAGAGCCCGCCGATGCACGGCGCCGAGCATCGCGCGGGTCCAGCCCGGTCTGCTTGATTGCTGCGGGCACGTTCGATTACCTCCTGCTCAAATTACTCGTCGGCGAGGCTGCCCGCCCCGTTGCCGCCGGCGGCGCCGGTCGCTGACCGTCCCGCCTCGGGGATGTCCTGCTGCTCGCTGACCCAGGCGTCGAAGTCAGCCTGGTTGTCCTCGGTCACCGCCGTCGCCCGCATCGTCGCGTGGCCGAAGCCGCAGAGCTCGGTGCAGACCACCGAGTAGGTGCCCGGCACGTCGGGCGTCACGCGGACGATGTTGTCGATGTCGTCGTCGTCGTCGATGTTGGCGCCGGGGACGAGGTCGCGCTTGATCCGCCACTCGGGCACCCAGAAGAGTGCAGGACGTCGAGCGCCTGCAG
This sequence comes from uncultured Solirubrobacterales bacterium, assembly GCA_963774395.1. Classification (GTDB taxonomy): domain Bacteria; phylum Actinomycetota; class Thermoleophilia; order Solirubrobacterales; family 70-9; genus CAXMST01. The sequence continues at coordinate 632,383 of CAVZET010000006.1, forward strand.
ATGCAGCTCGAGCTGCGTCCCCGAGGGCACGTGCAGCTCGGTCGAGGTCTTGCCTGCGTCGGGGTAGTCGAAGCGCCAGGCGAACTGCTGGGCGGTGACGTCGACCCGCATCGAGTTCGAGGCCTCGGCCTCGATGTCGCCGAGCACGACCGCCGAGTAGATGCCGGCGAAGAGCACGATGATCGTCGGGATCGCGGTCCAGACGATCTCGAGCTGCGTGTTGCCGTGGATCGGCTCGCCGTCGGACTCGTCGCCGGGCTTGGCGCGGTACTTCCAGATCGCGTAGCCCATCATCACCATGACGACGCTGAAGACGAACGAGCTGAGCACGATCATCACGTCGAGCAGCGTGTCGATCTGCGAGGCCTCGGCCGATCCCTGCAGGCCGTTCCAGTCCGGGATCAGCATGATGACCGAGATGACGACCGTCGCGACGATCGACAGTCGCCGCGAGGCGGAGGAAGGTGCCGGGGGTCATGTCCTTCATACGGACGCTGGGCATTCTATTGACTCGCGCGGCGGCGAGCGGCGCCCCTCCGAGCTAGTGACGATCGGCTCTTTTCGCCGGCATCTCAAACGGCTCGTCCAGGCGGGATCCGCGGCAGGCTCGCGAGCTCGCCCGGCGACGCCTCGAGCACGCCCCGAGCGACCCCCTCCCAGCTCCACAGGCGGGCGACCGTCGCCGCGAGCGAGCGCGCGCGGCGCTCTCGCGCTCATCGGGCGCGAGCGCGAGCCAGCGGTCGAGCCGGTCGGCGATCGCCTCGACCGCGCCCGGGCCGAGCGGGAAGGCGGTCAGCCCCGGGCCGGCGTCGGACAGCTCCGCGTCGAGGGCGCCGGCGACCTCGGCCAGGCCCGAGTGGTCGGCGCAGACGGGCAGGGCTCCGGCCGCCGCGGCCTCGGCGGCGACCATCCCGAACGCCTCCGGGAAGGTGCTGGGGACGACCATCGCCTCGCAGGCGCCGAGCAGCTCGCGCGACCTCGGCGTGCTCGAGCCGGCCGGCGAAGGAGACGCTGCCGGCCGCGGCGGCGCAGGCCTCGCGCCAGCCGGCCGGCGGATCCGCGAGGAAGGCGGAGAGCATCGGCAGCGGCCGCTCCTCCCCGCCCTCGAGCGCCCAGCCCGCCGCCGCGATCGCGCGCGACCTGCTCGCGCTCGCCGGCGGCGATCGCTGCCCAGAGGCGCTCGAGCGGCTCGCGGTAGGCGCCGAAGCCGACCATCAGCAGCCGGGCGCCGGGGTTGGCGGCCGCGACCAGCGGCCAGGCGGCGAGCAGCAGGTCGCAGCCCTTGGAGACGATCAGCTTGCCGACGAAGATCACCCGCGGGCCGGTCGCCGCGCGAAGCTGCTCGAGCGCCTCCGCCGCCTCGCCGGTGTCGCGGGCGAAGGAGTCGCTCGGGTCGGCGCCGCCGGCGCCGACCGCCGCGGCGCGGAGTTCGCCGGCGAGCTCGGTGATCGCGCGCCGGCACCTCGGCCTCCGGCAGGCGGGCGAAGGCGGCGACGTCGACGCCGGGCGGGCCGAGGCGCGTCTTCGCCTCAAGCCGCCGGCTCGGCCAGCGTCTCCCAGAGCGACTCGGCCGTGTGGCGGGAGCCGACGAGCACGCCCGCGGCGGCCGCGATCCCCTCCCGGGCGTAGGGCAGGAAGCGCGGGTTCGGGCTCGACCGTGTAGCTGAGGGCGCTGCCGTGCACCTTGGCCGCGAACCGCAGTCCGGCGCGGGCGAGGATCACCGGCCCCATGACCAGGTGGTTGGCGAGCGCCGCGTCGATGCCGCCCGCGTCCCTGGCGACGGCGCGGACCGCGGCGACGTTGGCCTCGATGTAGCGGTCGAGCTCGGCGTCGCTGAGCTCGGCGAACGTCTTGACCTCGAAGCCCTCGTAGCGGTCGGCGACGTAGACGGGCAGCAGGCCGCCGATCTCGGGCCGGTAGGCGGTGATCGAGCCGCTGCCCGGGCTGGCGCCGCCCGGTGTCCGGACGGTCGAAGCCCGTCGCCGCTCCGAGGTCCCGACCGCGTCGATCCACGGCGAGCGTCTCGGCCTCGCGGTCCTGGCAGACAGGTGGACGTCGTGGCCGAGTGCGGCGAGCGCCCGGGCGAGGCTGGCGTTGTAGACGTTGCTGCCGGTGCCGCGCAGCAGGTAGCCGTGGAAGATGAGGACGCGCATCGCCGCATCTTCGCCGCCTGCACCGGATAAGGTTCCGCCCGTGAGCGAGCGTCAGATCTACCGCTTCCGCGCCCCGGCCTCCGGCCGCGAGGCTCTCGTCGCCGCCGAGCCCGAGCGGCGTCTACGTCGATCGCGAGACCGGCGAGGAGCTGCAAGCCCGTGACCCGGGCCCTGCCGCTCGCTCCGTCGGCTCGAGCCTGCTGCGCAGCCCCGAGAACCTGCGCGAGTGCCGCCGCTGCCGGCAGCTGATCGGGATCGACCTGAGCGACTGCCCGCACTGCGGGCTGCGCCAGGAGGCAACGAACGGGGAGCAGGGATGAAGAGACGAGCATTGATCGTGGCCACCGCAGCGGCGCTGGCAGCCGGCGTCGCGGCCTGTGGCAGCAGCAACTCGACGACGACGGTGACCCAGCAGGCGGCGCCGACCTCGGCGACCACCACGCCGACGACGACGGCGAAGCCGACGACGAGCACGTCGAGCACGACCTCGTCGACGTCATCGACCACCACGTCGACCACCACGACGACGAACAGCGGCGGCTTCACCGCCGACACGACCTCGACGAAGTAGCGCCTCGCGCCGAGGCGCAGGTTGCGGGACCGGTCAGGTCCCGAGCGCAACGCGTACGCGTTGCGCCTTAGCGCGTGCCGACGGCTACGACGCCGCCGGAACCAGCCTGGGAAGCCGCCGCGGCACGGAGGTTCCGTCGGTTCTTGCCCGACTTGCCGCCGCCGCCGCTCTTGCCCTTCGATGGGGCCAGGTACGCCCAGTAGAGGATGCGCTCGTGGGAGATGGTGCAGCCGTATTCGCGCGTCGTGCCCTTGCGGAGATGCGGCTTCGCGTTGAGCACATCGTTGGCGCCGCACTTGCCCTTCTTGCGGCTCGCCTTCCAAGAGTTGCTGGCGCCGTCCACCTGGTTGGTCCACAGCGGAGCCCAGGTCGGCATCGTCAATGCCGCGACCTGACCCCTGTGAACCTTGAGGGGCTTCTTCAGCGTGTAGATCGGCTTCCCACCAAGGTCGGAACCCCAGTCGATGACAGGAGTCTGCTTGCTGAGGACGTACCGGGAAGCCTTCTTCTTCTTCTTGAGCACCGCAAGCCGGCCGACGGGCTTCGTCCCGTACTTCTTGTCCTCGAGCTTGGTGCCGAGGTCCTCCTGCTGGGACTTCGTCGGCTTCGAGAGATCCACCGACCAGGCGACCAGCTTCCCATCGTGGGGGATCCTGTAGAGACCCTTCTTGCCGTTGGCCAGCACACCGAAGCCCGTCACCGTTCCGGTGACCGAGCAGTCCTTGGGGCAAAGCGGCTTCGGGGTCTTCTTGGTCGAGCCGAGAATCACGGCGTGTCCGCCCTTGGCCTGCGAGGAGACCGCGGCGATCGCGGCGATCAGGACGACGAGGGCGATCGCGGCTGCCGCGATGCGGGGGGCTCTCTTGTGTCTTGTGGATGCCATCACGGTTCCCGAACACGGACCGGCGCGCATCGTTGCGGCCGCGGTCCAACCTTTCCGGAGGTCGGGCAGGGGGCAGTGTAGGGGCGACGGCGGGCCACGGTGCCGGGTTCAGCGGCCTCGCAGGCGATCTCCCAGCGAGGGTGAAAGGGGCGGAATTCAGCGCCAAATACACTCCCTGCGCCCCATGGCCGCGATCGAAGTCGAGAACCTGCAGCGGAGCTTCGAGGGCGGCGTCACCGCCGTTGCAGGCGTCGACCTCGAGGTCGCCGAAGGCGAGATCTTCTCCTTCCTGGGCCCGAACGGGGCCGGCAAGACGACGACGGTCAGGATGCTGACCACGCTGCTGCGCCCGACCGGCGGCTCGGCGCGGGTCGCCGGCTACGACGTCGTCGAGGAGGCGGCCGCCGTTCGCCGCTCGATCGGCGTCGCCCTGCAGGAGGCGGCGCTCGATCCGCTGATGACCGGCCGCGAGCTGCTGCAGCTGCAGGCGACGCTGCATGGGCTGCCCCGCCGGCGAGGTCGACGACGCGCAGCCAGACGCTGCTCGAGCGGGTCGGGCTGACCGAGGCCGCCGACCGCCGGGTCGGCACCTACTCGGGCGGCATGCAGCGGCGGCTCGATCTCGCCTCGGCGCTCGTCCACGAGCCCCGCGTGCTCTTCCTGGACGAGCCGACGACCGGGCTCGACCCCGTCAGCCGCAAGACGATCTGGGAGGAGGTGCAGAAGCTCAACGCCGACGGCACCACCGTCTTCCTGACGACCCAGTACCTCGAGGAGGCCGACCAGCTCGCCGACCGGGTGGCGATCATCGCCCGCGGCGGCATCGTCGCCGAGGGCACCCCGGCCTCGCTCAAGGCGGAGGTCGGCAAGGCGCGGCTCGAGGTGACGCTCGCCGAGGGCTCGCCCGACCGACTGCGAGGACGTGCTCGGGCGCTTCGGCGAGCCGCTGCCGGCCCGGGACGGGACCCTCGTCGTCGAGCTCGCGCGACGGCGCCTCCCAGATCGCGCCGGTCGTCCGGGCGCTGGACGACGCCGGCATCCTCGTCGAGTCGCTGGAGCTGGTCGAGCCGACCCTCGACGACGTCTTCGTCGCGAAGACGGGCGAGCACCTGGACATCGACGACGAGCCAGGAGAGCGAACGCCGACCGCCGAGGCCGCCGAGGGCGGATGCAGTGATCGACCCGCACGACGTGGCGAGTGGTCGCGATCCTCGGCCGGCGCTCGGTCATGCAGACCTTCAGGCGCCCGCAGCTGATGGCGCCGCTGATCATCTTCCCGACGCTGCTGCTCGCGATCCAGACCGGCGGCGCCGGGCGCGCCGTCGACCTGCCCGGGCTTCCCGCAGGTGCAGAGCTTCCTCGCCTTCATGCTCGCCGGGGCGATGATCCAGTCGACGCTGCTCGCCGGCAACAGCGGCGGCATCGCGCTCGCCGTCGACATCGAGATGGGCTTCACCGACCGGCTGCTGGTCGCGCCGATCCCGCGCTTCGCGATCGTCCTCGGGCGGCTCGCCGGAACCGCGGCGCTCGGCCTGTTCACGGCGATCTGGTTCCTGGCGATCGGCTACATCTTCGGCGTCCGCGTCGAGGAGGGCGTGATCGGGATCGTCGTGATGATCCTCTTCGTCGTCGCCTCGGCGATCGCCTTCGGCTCGATCGGCGCGGCGATCGCGCTGCGCACCGGCAGCGCCTCGGTCGTCCAGGGCATGTTCCCGCTCGTCTTCGTGATCCTCTTCCTCTCCACCGCCTTCTTCCCGGAGGAGCTGCTGCAGGAGCCGGCGCAGACGATCGCCCACTACAACCCGGCGAGCTTCATCGTCAACGCGGTCCGCGATCCGGTGATCTCCTCGTTCACGACCGGCCGACATGCTCAAGGGGCTGCTCGGGGCTGGCGATCGTCGGCGGCGGTCGGCTTCACGCTCGCCGCGGCGGCGATGCGCCACAGGGTGCGGGTGGGCTGATGTCGGCGACCGGCGCTCTCGGTCGAGATGCGGACGATCGGCGCGATGCTGCGCCGCTCCCGCAACGAGCTGATCCGCGTGCCCGGAGCGGCGATCCCGGGCGTGCTGGCGCCGACGATCTTCTTCCTCGGGCTGACCGCGGTCTTCGGCGGCGCTGACGCTGCTGCCGGGCTTCGACACCAACAGCTACTCGAGCTTCCTGATCCCGGTCAGCCTGCTGCAGGGGGCCGGCTTCACCGGCGCCGCGACGGGCGTCAACCTCGCGCGCGACATCGAGAACGGGCTCTTCGACCGCTTCCTCGCCTCCCCCGCCCCGCGCTGGGTGCTGCTCGCCGGGCTGGTCGCCTCTGCCAGCCTGCGCTCGCTCGTCCCGGGGACGTTCCTGTTCGTCGTCGCGATGATCGTCGGCGCCCACTTTCCCGGCGCCCTCGGCCTGTTCGTCGCGATCGTCTGCGTGATGGGGATGGGCGTCGCCGCCGCCTGCTGGGGCTGCGCGATCGCGCTCAAGTTCAAGACCCAGTCGGCGTCTCCGCTGATGCAGGCCGGGATGCTCGCCGCGATCCTGATGACGACCGCCTACGCCCCCCAGCACCTGCTCACCGGCTGGATGTACGACCGTCGCCAAGTACAACCCGGTCACCCAGGTCGTCGAAGCCGTCCGCCAGGGCTTCGTCGGCAGCGTCACCTGGTCGGGGACGTGGCCCGGGCTGGTCGTCATCGTCGGGCTGACGGCGCTGCTCGGGGCCTGGGCGCTACGCGGGATGCGGCGCACGGCGTACTGAGGGGAGCGGTGGACTGCCGGCGCCGGCGTGCCGTCACGCCGCGCGGGGCGGCGCCGCCGGCGAAGGGGCGTGGCGCTGCGAGGGCAGTGAGGGAGGTCGGCTGGCGAGAGCTCGCCGATGGCGGACGCGAGGGACAACAACGCGCCACACCTCGGCCGCAGAGACGCTGGGGTCCGGCGCGATTCGGTTGTCCTGACGGCGCACTCTGCAGCGCCGACACGTCAGGTCTGACGCCGGACGTCAGGCGCGTTGCTTCGCCGCTGCACGCCCCGCCGCGCTCCCCTCACTGCCCAAAGGCGGTCAACGGGCCGGCGGCGAGGGGGCTGCGCCGCGCCGCGGGCGTTCCGTATCGACTTTGCCGGCTATGTGCTGGGAAAGTCGGTGAGGTTCGGCCGGCCAACGCCAGGCGTCACCGCTCCACGGCGAGGCTGGGAGCGTCGAGGGCGGGCGCACGGGAGCGATCGTCGCGCGCGCACATGAGCGAGCGAGCGCGCCGGCCATCGGCGCTCCCAGCCCGCCGCCTACTTGTAGCGGTAGGTGATGCGGCCGCGGTCTAGGTCGTACGGGCTGAGCTCGATCTTCACCCGGTCGCCGGGGAGGATGCGGATGTAGTGGCGGCGCATCTTGCCGCTGATGTGCCCGAGGACCTCGTGGTCGTTGTCGAGCTTGACCTTGAACATGGTGTTGGGCAGGGCCTCGACGACCTCGCCCTCCATCTCGATCTTCTCTTCTTTCGACATGCGGCGGAGAAGGGTAGCCGCTCGGACGTCCGAGGCGGGCGCGGGGCGCGCGCGGCTGGGCTCAGCGGCCCGTGTAGGTGGCCTTGCCGGGGCCCTCGGTGAGGAAGCTCTGGACGGCGTTCTTGAGGTCCTCGGTGTCGAACAGCGGGCCGGCGATCTCGCCGGTCGCCGCGTCGGCGGCCGCGACGCCCTCGTCGAGGACCTTGCGCACGATCCGCTTCGTCGCCTTGTTGGCCTGCGTCGGGCCGTCGGCGACGTGATGGACGAACTTCATGCTCTTCGCGAGCATCTCCTCCGGCGCGTAGAGGCGGTTGACCACGCCCCACTCGTGCATCGTCTTCGGCGTCGTAGGGCTTGCCGGAGTAGACGAACTCGCGGGCGCGGGCCGGGCCCGCGCGCTCGGCCATGCGCTGGACGCCGCCGCCGAACGGGGTCAGCGCGACGACCCGCTCGACGAGGCCGAAGCTCGCCGTCTCGGAGGCGAAGATCATGTCGCAGGCAAGCGCCGCCTCCAGCGCCGCTGTCAGGCACAGGCCCTCGACCAGGGCGAAGGTCGGGACCTCGATCCGCTCGAAGGCGGAGAGCTGGTAGACGCCCTCGCCGGCGGCCTTGGTGCCCGCCTCGCCGTCGGGGATCTGGGCGAAGTTCTCGACGTCGACGCCGCCGCTGAAGACCTTGCCGCCGCTGCCCTTCCAGACGAAGGCGCGGGCATCGGAGGCGTTGACCTCGTCGCGGATCTCGGCCATCTGCTCGAAGGTGCGCCGGCGGAACAGGTTCAGGGGCGGGTCGTCGAGGGTCGCGACGTAGACGTTGCCGTCGCGCTCGATCTTGATCGGGTCGGTGCTCTGGTCGCTCATCAGCTCTCTCCTCGGATCCGCGCGGCGGTCCGCGCGATCTCGTCCATGTCGGCGCCGCGCGGGATCCACGGCAGCTTCAGTGGGTCGTCGGCGTAGCGGGGGATCACGTGCACGTGGAAGTGGAAGACGGTCTGCCAGGCGAGGGCGCCGCAGGCGTTGATCAGGTTGAAGCCGTCGGGCGCCAGCGTCTCGCGCATCCGCAGCGTCAGCCGGCGGGCCGCCGTCATGCAGCGCGCCAGGTCCTCGTCGTCGATCTCGAGCAGGCCGTCGCTGTGGCGGCGCGGGATCACGAGGGCGTGCCCGGGCGTCGCCGGGTTGATGTCCATGAACGCGATCGTGTGCTCGTCGGTGTCGAGGATCTCGGCCGGTGCGTCGCCGGCGGCGATCGCGCAGAAGATGCAGTCGGGCTTCGGCTCGGCTTCCCCGCTCACGGCGAGCACACTATTGGACGGCGAAAGCGGCTGATCGTCCCCCCGCGACGGTAGCCTGAGCAGGGATTTCGTCGCCGCCGGCGGCGGTCCCGGACCGGCGGACCGGGGCAGCTCCCCATCGGGGAAAGGGGGCCCGGACCGGCCGGGCCACGGACGAGATCGACCACAGAAGACGCTTCAGCAGCTTGCCGCCGTCAACAGCGCCCAAACGGGAGTCGCGCCTCCCCTATATGCCGGGAATCGACGGCCTTCGTGCCGTTGCGGTGCTCGCCGTCTTCTTCTACCACGTGGGCGTCGGCTGGATGCCCGGGGGCTGGATGGGCGTCGACCTGTTCTTCGTCATCAGCGGTTACCTGATCACCTCACTGCTGCTGCAGGAGTACGAGCGCCGCCGCCACATCAACGTCGTCCAGTTCTGGCTGCGGCGCGCCCGGCGCCTGCTGCCCGCCGTCGCGGTGCTGATCGCCGCCTCGCTGGTGCTCGCCGCGATCTTCGCCCCGGCCGACATCGACTCGCTGCGAGGCGACGCCGTCGCCTCGCTGTTCTACGTGCAGAACTGGCACCTGATCCTCTCCCACCAGTCCTACTTCGAGAGCTTCGGGCGTCCGTCGCTCCTGCGCCACCTCTGGTCGCTCTCGGTCGAGGAGCAGTTCTACCTGATCTGGCCGGTGGTCTTCGCGGCCGGCCTGACCCGCCTGAGCAAGCGCCACCTGCTCGCGATGGTCCTCGCCGGGATCGCGCTCTCGACGATCCTGATGGCGATCTTCTACCACCCGGGCGGCAACGTCGACCACGCTTTCTACGGCACCGACACCCGCGCCGCGGCGCTGCTCGTCGGCGTCGCGCTGGCGCTCGTCTGGACGCCGGGCGAGGTCGCCGCGCCGACCAACCGCAGGCTCGGCCGGTTGCTCGACGTCGCCGGGGCGATCGCGATCTTCATGGTGATCCGCGACTTCGCCACCTTCAACGACTTCGACGCCTCCAGCTACGAAGGTGGGCTGCTCGGCTTCTCGCTCTGGTGCGCCATCGCGATCGGCGCATGCGCTCATCCGGCCACGTCGCTCAACCGGGTCCTCGGCATCGCGCCGATGCTGTGGCTCGGCCTGCGCAGCTACAGCTTCTACCTCTGGCACTGGCCGGTGGTCACCCTGACCAGGCCCGAGCTCGACGTCTCGATCCCGCGCGGGATCCTGATCCCGATGCAGCTGGCGGTGACGCTGCTGCTCGCCCACCTCTCCTACGAGTACGTCGAGCAGCCGTTCCGCAAGCGACGCGATCAGCCCGGCGCGCCCTCGTGGCTGTTCGCCGGCCGGATCGCGCTCGGCGCGGGCGTCCTGCTGACCGTGATCCTGATCGGCTGGGGCGGCTTCGACAAGCCGGGCGGCAGCTCGGACGCGGCGGCGCAGGCCGCCGCAGCCGCCGCGGCGCAGGGCAATCCGGCACCGGGTCCGGCGGCGAACGGCCCGAAGGCCGGCAAGGGCGGCTCAGGCTCGATCCTCGCGATCGGCGACTCGGTGATGCTCGCCGCCGAGCCCCAGTTGCAGAAGGCGCTCGGCAAGAAGGCCGTGATCGACGCGGAGGAGTCACGACAGGCGGAGGCCTACCCACCGCTGATCGACGCCTACCGGCAAGCGGGACAGCTGCCCGACACGGTCATCGTCCAGGTCGGCAACAACGGACCCGTCTACTCGCAGGACTTCGAGGCGATCAAGGAGGCGCTCAAGGGCGTCCCCAACGTCTATTTCGTCAACGTCGAAGTGCCGCGCTCGTGGGAGAGTCAGGTCAACGACGAGCTCACCTTCCAGATCGATCAGTGGCCGGAGGCACACGAGATCGACTGGCAGGACGCGATCAAGAACCTCGGCGACGACACCTACGACGGCATCCACCCGACCCCGGCGGGGGCGAGGATCTATGCGGACCTGCTCTCGAAGGCCGTGGGGAGCCGCTGAGCCGGCGCGGGCTGCTCAGCCGACGGCATCGGCCCAGGCGGTGATGTGCGCCTCGGCGGACGCCGCGTCGCTCACCTCGCCCGCGAACTGGGCCGCCGCGAGCTCGGCGACGGCCTCGCCGACGCGCGGACCTGGCCCACCGAGAAGCGCCGCAAGGCGGTCGCCGTCGAGCAGCGGCTGCGGCGGGCCGTCGCGCTCGATCGCGACGATCTCAGCGAGCATCTCCCGGGCGAGCTCGAGGTGCGCCTCGATCGCAGCCTCCGGGACCCCCGAACCGCGCGCCGACAGCCGGTCGGCGATCGTCAGCATCGTCACGTCGAGCGCCTCCGGGCCGCAGCGGCTCAGGTAGTCCCAGACGCGCCGGCGCGGGAGCGGGCGCTCGTGGGTCATGAAGCCGAGCACAAGGTGGTGAGCAGCGAGGGCCGCTTCATAGCGGGCGAATCGCCTGCTCGTCCGCATGCGAGCGCAGAGCTCGGTGATCATCTCGGCGCCGACCGAGTCGTGACCGCGGAACCCGACGAAGCCGTTCTGCTCGCGCCGCGTCGCCGGCTTGCCGATGTCGTGGAGGATCGCCGCGAAGCGGATCCCGTCGCGGCGGCTGAGCTCGTCGGCGAGGGGCTCGGCGAGCGCCGCACCCACGGCGCCCGCCGAGGCGCCGGCGTAAGTCGGAATGTCGCGCTCGATCTCGAGCCAGCGGCGCAGGACCTCGATCGTGTGGTCGTAGACGTCGAGATGGTGGTTGGCGCTCTGCGAGACGCCGCGCAGCGCCGCGAGCTCGGGCAGTACCACCGGCGTCAGCTCAGTGGCCTCGAGCAGCTCCAGCGCACGCAACGGATCGGAGCCGGCGAGCATGCCGCGCAGCTCCGCCCAGCGGCGCTCGCCGGCGGGCTCCCCCGCCCGCGACGCTCGCGCTCGCGCGAGGGTGAGGGTCTCCGGCTCGGGCTCAAGCCCGAACTCGGCCCCGATCCGGGCGAGGCGCATGAGTCGCAGCGGATCGTCGTCGAAGGCGCCGGGGCGGGTGAGCCGCAGGACGCCGGCCTCGAGGTCGCCGATTCCGCCGAGCGGATCGATCGGCCCACCACCCGCGAGCGGCACGGCGATCGCATTGACCGTGAAGTCGCGCAGGCGCAGGTCGGCGGCCAGGTCATCGCCCCGAAGCGTCGCAACGTCAACCGTCCAGCTGCCGCCCGACCCGCTCACGCGCCAGGTCTCGAACTCGTCGGAGAGCTCGAAGGCGCGACCCCCGAGCGCCCCCGAAAGCTGCTCCGCGACCGCGCGGGCACCCGCGCCGACGGCAAGATCGAGATCGCCGATCGGGCGACCGGCGAGCACGTCGCGGACGGCGCCGCCGACGATCCACGGTCCACCCTCCCCCGCGTCGGCCGTCGCGCCGAGCGCTGCGCGCACGTCGGCGACGAGCGCCGAGCCGGACATCCCCTCCTCGAGGCCCGAAGCCGGGCTCACCGGCGGACGATCCTCGGCACCCGCGGCGAGATCCCGCAGGTGACCTCGTAGTTGATCGTGCCGAGCAGCTTCGCCCACTCCTCGGCCCGCACCTGCTCAGTGGCAGCGCTGCCGAGCAGGACAACCTCATCGCCGGGGCCAACCTCCGGCGTCGGCCCCACGTCAACGGTCAGGTTGTCCATCGAGATCGTGCCCACGCAGGGGTAGCGGCGGGTGCCGATCAGGACCTGCGCGCGGTTCGAGAGCGCGCGGCGGACGCCGTCGCCGTAGCCGATCGGCACCACCGCGACGAACGTCTCGCGATCGGCCTTCCATGAGCGCCCGTAGCCGGCGCTGTCCCCGGGCTCGAAGCGCTTCAGGTCGGCGACGTAGCTGCTCAGCCCCATCGCCGGCTCGAGACCGCGCGCGGCGGCATCCTCGCCGAAGGGGTCCATCCCGTAGACCGCGACGCCGCAGCGAACCATGTCGAAGTGCGAGGCGGGCTCGCGCAGCGTGGCGGCGCTGTTCGCCGCATGCAGGAGCAACTCGGGCCCGTAGCGCTGACGGGCGCGCGCCGCGAGCTCGGAGAAGCGCTCGAGCTGCTCGTCGAAGAAGCGGGAGTCGAGCTCGTCCGCCGTCGCGAAGTGCGTCCACAGACCCGCCAGCTCGAACTCGTTCGTCGGCGGCGACGCACTCGAGCAACCGCTCGACGTTGGCCGGCTCGCGCTCGCCGAGCCTGCCCATGCCGGTGTCGTACTTGACGTGCACGCGCGGGCGCGAACCGAGCGCGGCGCCACGCTCGGCGACGACATCGAGGAAGCCCTCGCGCCAGACGGCGATCTCCGAGCGCGCCGCCAGCGCCACGTCGAGCTCGGGGTCGGTGAGCGCGCCCATCGTCAGGATCGGCACCTCGCCGAGCCCCTCGCGCACCTCGAAAGCCTCGCTCGCAGCGGCCACGGCGAGCATCGAGGCGCCGCCGGCGATCGCCGCGCGGGCGACATCGAGCGCACCGTGCCCGTAGCCGTTGGCCTTGACCACGGCGCAGAGCTGCGCAGCGCCGCTGAGCTCCGCCCGCAGTCGCCTGCAGTTGCGTTCGATCGCGCCTGCGTCGACCCAGGCCGAGGCCCGCTGGAAGGCTTCCATCGCCTAGTCCCTCTCGGGGTCCAGCCCGGCCGGCAGCGACCCGATCACGTCGGTTGCGATCACCGACTCGACGAGCCCGACCCGCCGCGCGGCGATCGCGCCCGCCCGGGCGTGCGCGTAAACGCCGGCGCAGGCCGCATCGAACGGCTCAACCCCGCGCGCGATCAGGGCGCCGATCGTGCCCGAGAGCACGTCTCCGGTGCCCGCCGTGGCAAGGCCCGGCGAGGGCAACGCGTTGACGGCGACGCGCTCGCCGTCGGTGACGATCGTGTCCGCGCCCTTGAGCACGAGGATGGCGCCGGCCTCGCGGGCAGCACTGCGGGCGCACTCCAGGCGCGCCGCTTCGACCGCCGCCGAGTCCGTGCCGAGCAGTCGGGCGAGCTCGCCCGCGTGCGGGGTCATGACAAGCGGCCGGTCCTCGCGACGCACGGTGCCAAGCCGCCCGGAGATCGCGTTGAGCCCGTCGGCGTCGATCAGCAGCGGACGCGTCGAGGCGCGTCGCCAGATCGCGGAGCAGCTCCTGGGTCGGTTCGGTCCGGCCCGCCCCCGGGCCGAGGACGACGCAGGCGGCGCTCTCGGCGCGGGCGGCGATCGCCTCCGCCGCCGCGGGCGTCAGGCCCCCATCCTGCTCGGCGACGCCGATCGTCATCACCTCGGTCAGCTTCGCCTCGAGGATCGGCTCCAGCGAGGCGGGGACCGCAGCCGCCGCGTAGCCGGCACCTGCGCGGATCGCCGCCGACGACGCCATCGCGACGGCGCCGGTGAGCCCGCGCGAAGCGCCGACAAGGAGCACGTTGCCCGAGCTGAACTTGGTCGAGGCGGCGCCACGGCGGGGCAACGCATCGAGCACCGCGGGCGCGATCACGCCGGCGGTCGCCTTGGCCGGCGCTCCGGCCGGAATGCCGATGTCGGCGACGCGAAGCTCCCCGGTACAGCGGGCGCCGGGCGCGATCCGGTGGCCGACCTTCGCCGCGTGGAAGGTGACAGTGACCTCCGCCTCGACGGCGGCGCCGGCGGCGGTACCGTCGCTGGCGCTGATCCCGGAGGCGATGTCGCAGGCAACGACCGGCGCGTCGCAGCCGTTGATCGCTTCGATCGCCGAGGCGGCAGGCTCGCGCGGCGCCGAGTCGAACCCGGTGCCGAAGATCGCATCGACGATCGCGCCGGATCCCGCAAGGGCGTCGGCGACGTCCTCGACGCCGACCTCGGAGGCGGCTCCCTCGGGCAGGCGGCCGAGGTTCGACCGCGCGTCGTCGCTGAGCTCGTCCGCCGGCCACAGCAGCAGCACGTCGACGGCGAGGCCAAGCCCGGCGAGCTGGCGGGCCGCGACGAGCCCGTCGCCGCCGTTGTTGCCCTTGCCGCAGACGATCCGGACCGGCCCCTCCGGCGCCAGCTCGGCAACGGCCTCGGCGACCGCGGCGCCGGCGGTCTCCATCAGATCGAGCGAGGGGATGCCCTCGCCCTCGATCGCCCAGGCATCGGCGGCGCGCATCGCCTCAGCGTCGAGCAGCGGCTCGAGCCAGGCGGGCAACGCGACCCGCGGAGCGTCGTCGGATGGCTCGCGTGGGCTCATGGCCCGGAGCCTAGTGGGCTGCCTCCGCGCGGCCCGATCAGCTTGGCCGCGGCGCGGCGATGACGACGGCCGCGGCACTCTCGCGCGAGTGGGTAAGTGAGACCGTGAGCTCGAGGCCGCGCCGCTCGGCGCTCTCGGCGGCGCTGCCGTGCAGGCGCAGTCCGGCGGGCCATCGTCGCCGCGGACGACCTCGATCTCGCGCGGCGGCAGCGCCTCGCCGAGCGCCTTGATCGCCGCCTCCTTGGCCGCGAAGCGCGCCGCCAGGTGCCGCCCCGGCCGGCGCCGGGACTCCGCGTAGTCGATCTCGGCGTCGGTGAACAGCCGGTGGGCGAGAGCCGGACGGCGCTCGAGCGCGCGCTCGAGGCGCTCGATCTCGATCAGGTCGATTCCGGGCCGCAGCCCGGCGCGCAGTCACGGCTGGATCGCGGCGGCGGTCGTCTCGGAGCCCGAGCTCGGCTCCTTGAGCCCGAGCACGAGGCGGCCGGTCATCCGATCGCCGCTGACGCCGTTGCCGAGCACCAGGTAGTTGATCGCCGACAGGTAGGGCGCGGCCTGCTGATAGCTCGGATCGCTGCTGCCGCCCGCGTTGCTGATGAGCTGCACGAGCGCCGGCGCGTCGAGGTAGAACGTCGGGTCGATCCCGTCGCCGAGCGCACCCGTGGCCGACTTGAAGTTGTCGGCGTCGCCAAGCGTCTGCGAGGGCTGGAGCACGTCGTCGATCGTCGCGCCGGCGAAGGCGAAGACGACCTTGTCGTTGCGGATCGCGACCTCGGCCCCGACCGGCGCGGAGGCGGACTGGATGTTGAAGCCGCCGTCGCTTCCCGGCGTGATCTTCAGGCTGCGATTGCGGCCGAGCGCCTTGCGCAGCTTGGCGAGCGTCACCGTGGCCTGCTGCGGGTTGTCGGTCTGGATCACGAGGCCGCCGCCGATGTCGAGCGGCGAGCTGCCCTGCAGGAAGCCGCCGACGTCGCCGATCCAGCCGAAGTCCTTGGTGATGTCGAGGCCGGTGGCGCGCTGGATCGCCGCGTCGATGTTGGGGATCTGCGGCTGCGAGGGCGCCGTCGTCCCGAACTGGTCGTTCAGGTTCTGCATGCTCTGCTGGAAGCCGAGCTCGAAGCCTTGGACGAACTGCTGGTAGCTCTGCGAGATCGTCTGGCCTACGTTGGATGCGCCGAAGGCGAGCCAGGCGCCCGAGGGCAGCGAGCTGACGATGTCGTTGGCAGCGGAGCTGTTGCCCGCCGGGCCCGAGGCCTGGACCGAGAGCGAGTCGGCGGTGGCGCCGCCGGAGATGATCAGCGGCGCGTCACCGAGCTTGTCGATCTGGTCGGCGGCGCCGCTCTGGTTGAGCTCCTTCTGCGTGATCGCGCCGCCCGAGATCGCCGCGTCGACCGCGGCCTTCGGATCGACGTATGCGGAAAACAGTGTGTCGGCGGGGACCGAATCGAGCGCGTCGGTCGCCGTGCTGTCATCGGCGAGCGAATCGCCGCTGTATGCATCGACCGCGTCCTTGAAACCCTGCTCGGTGCCGACGACGGCGAAGTCGCCGATGATGCCGTAGGCGCTGTCATCGGAGCTCGAGACCTTGTAGTCGACGCCGTTGTAGCTGGCGTCCTTCTCGTTCGAGTTCGCGGTCTTGTCGAGCAGGTCCTGGGCGGCACCGGTGTCGGTCACCGAGAAGGCGACCGCGCCGTCGGCGCCCTTGCCGTTGACGCCGGAGACGAAGCCGCCCATCGTCGAGCCGAGGATCGGCTCGACGTCGTTCGTGAAGGAGACGTTGTCGGAGGAAAGCGAAGCGTCGAGCTGTGAGCTGATCATCCCGCCGATGTCGCTGGAGCCCGTCAGCTTTTGCAGCGCCGACTCGACGTTCGACTTCTGGTCGCCCTCGGGCTTGATCGTCGCGTCGCCGTAGAAGACGGCGTCGGCTGGAGTCAGGGTCGCGGGGTCGGGGCCGCTGCTCGCTGGGCTGCTGCTGTCGCTGCCGCCGCAGGCGGCGAGCACGAGCGCCGCGACCGCGACGAGCAGCAGCAGGGACGACCGAAAAGGATTACGTGTGATGATCTCCATGGCGGCGGCATCGTAGCGAGGCTGGGCGGACGCCGGGGCGCGCAGCTACTCGACGGTGACCGTCTTCGCCAGGTTGCGCGGCTGGTCGACGTTGAGGCCGAGCATGCGCGCCGTGTCGTAGGCGAGCAACTGCATCGGCAGCACGGCGAGGATCGCTTGCAGGATCCAGTCGGTGCGCGGGATGAAGATGGTCTGATCGGCGGCCTCGGCGACCGCTTCGGAGCCCTCGGTGGCGATCGCGATCACGTCGGCGCCGCGAGCCCGGACCTCCGCCATGTTGGAAAGCACCTTGTCGAGGATCGGGCTGTCCGTAGCGACGCAGACGACCGGCGTCGACTCGTCAAGCAGCGCGATCGGTCCGTGCTTCATCTCCCCAGCGGCGTAGGCGTCTGAGGGGATGTAGGAGATCTCCTTCATCTTCAATGCGCCCTCGAGGCAGACCGGCAGGCCGATGTGGCGGCCGAGATAGAGGAAGAAGCGGCCTTCGTAATGGCTGCGGGCGACCGCGCGCACCTGCTCGCTCGTCGCCGCCAGCGTCTCCTCGATCTTGTGCGGCAGCGTCTTCATCTCGGCGATCAGCTCGGCGAGCCGCTCCGGGGACAGCTTCCCGCGAGCCTCGGCGAGCCACAGGCCGAGCAGGTACATCGCGGCTACCTGACTGGTGAAAGTCTTCGTCGCGGCAACGCCGATCTCGAGGCCGGCGCGGGTCAGGAGCACCGAGTCCGCGTCGCGGGTCGCCTGGCTGCCCTGCATGTTGGTCAGCGCGACTACGTGTGCGCCGCGCTCGCTCGCGAGCCGCATCGCCGCAAGCGTGTCGGCGGTCTCGCCGGACTGCGTGATCCCGATCACGAGGTCGTCGGGGCCGATCACGGGATCCCGGTAGCGGAACTCCGAGGCGACGTCCATCTCGACGCGGGACGCGGGCCCAGTGCTCGATCGCGTAGCGACCGACGAGGCCCGCGTGATAGGAGGTGCCGCAGGCGACGATGATCACCCGGCGCAGGTCCGCCGCCCGCTCCGCGGGGAAGTCGATCTCGGCCAGGTCGACGGAGTCGGCGTTCGGCAGCCGGTCGACGATCGTCTCGGCGACGGCGTCGGGCTGCTCGTAGATCTCCTTGAGCATGAAGGTCGGGTAGCCGCCGCGCTCGGCGGCGTCCTCGTCCCAGGTGACCTCGTCGAGCTCGCGGGCGAGCGGCGCCCCGGCTGCGTCGGTGACCTCGACGCTGTTCGGGCGTGATCACGACGATGTCGCCGTTCTCGATCTGCATCACGGTCCGCGTCTCCTTGAGGAAGGCGGGAATCGCCGAGGCGAGGAAGGACTCGTCCTCGCCGATGCCGACGATCAGCGGGCACTCCTGGCGAGCGCCGACGAGCAGGTCGGGATGCTCGGCGTGCATGGCGACGAACGCGTAGTGGCCGCGAAGATCGGCGAAGGAGGCGCGAACGGCGGCGGCGAGATCGCCCTCGTAGTGGCGCTCGATCAGGTGGGCGACGATCTCGGCGTCGGTCTCGGAGCTGAAGATGTGGCCCTCGTCGCGGAGCTCGCGGCGCAGCTCCGAGTGGTTCTCGACGATCCCGTTGAGGACGATGTGGATGTCGTTGGAGCAGTCGCCGTGCGGGTGGGCGTTCTCCTCGGTGACGCGGCCGTGGGTTGCCCAGCGCGTATGCGCGAGGCCGATCGTCGCCTCCGCCTCGGCGACGGCGACGGCGCCGCCGTTCGCGGCGGCCTCCTCGACGGCGGTGCGCAGGTTCGCGAGGTTGCCGACCGCGCGGACGGTCTCGATGTGCCCGTCATCGAGCAGGGAGACGCCGGCGGAGTCGTAGCCGCGGTACTCGAGCTTCTCGAGGCCCGCGATCAGCAGGTCGCGACACGGCCTCTTGCCCACGTATCCGACGATGCCGCACATCGGCGCAACACCTCCAGTTGGGGTCGATCGATCGCTGCGGACCGGCGTGGGCCGGGTACGAGAAGGTTAGAGACAGCGGCAAGACGTTCTGCCGCGGGGGCGAGCAGCGAAGCTCAGCCGAGCGCTGCGCTGGGCGGCCGCGACCAGCCGCCCGAGCACCGCCTGGCACTCCGCCTCGTCCGGCCCCTCGACCATCACCCGGATCAGCGGCTCGGTGCCGGACGGCCGGACGAGAACGCGGCCGCGGCCCTCGAGCCCGGCCCCCTCGCGGCCGACCGCCTCCCACAGGGCGGTCGCGCCGGCGAGCGCCTCGCGCGATGGGATCCGCACGTTCTCCAGGTACTGCGGGAGCTTGCGTGATCGGGTGCACGTCGGCAAGGCGAGCGGCCGGCGAGCGCCTGCATCACGAGCAGCGAAGCGGCGAGCCCGTCGCCGGTCGCCGCGAAGTCGGTCCAGATGATGTGGCCGGACTGCTCACCGCCGATCGTCCACTGACGGCGCAGCAGCTCCTCGATCACGCAGCGATCGCCGACCTTGGTCGTCGCGACCTCGATCCCGGCCTCCTCCATCGCCTGGTGGAAGCCGTAGTTGGACATCACCGTGACCGCGGCGCCGCCGGCGAGCTCGCCGATCTCCTTCAGGTGCAGGGCGGCGATCGCGACGATCTCGTCGCCGTCGATCTCGCGGCCCTCGGCGTCGACGGCGAGGACCCGGTCGCCGTCGCCGTCGTAGGCGAAGCCGAGCTCGGCGCCCTCGCGGCGGACGACCTCGGCGACGTTGCTCCAGGTGGGTGGAGCCGCAGCCCTCGTTGATGTTCCGTCCGTCGGGTTCCGTCGCGACGGCGATCACCTCGGCGCCGCAGCGCTCGAAGGCGGCGGGCGCGACACCGTACGTCGCGCCGTTCGCGCAGTCGAGCACGATCCGCCTGCCGGAGAGATCGAGGTCGAAGGCGCGCTCGAGCTCGCGCAGGTAGTCGTCGCGGGCGCCGCGCAGCTCGCGGATCCGCCCGCCCGCGGTCGTCTGCGGCGGGCCGGCTGCGACGCGGGCCTCGACGCGGAGCTCGGCTTCGTCGTCGAGCTTGCGGCCGGCCGAGTCGAAGAACTTGATCCCGTTGTCCCGCCAGGGGTTGTGCGAGGCGGAGACGACGGCGGCGAGATCGAGCCCGTGGCGACGGACGAGCATCGCCGCTGCCGGCGTCGGCAGGACGCCGCCGAGGAAGACGTCCGCCCCAGCGGCGGCCATGCCGGCGGCGAGCGCCGACTCGAGCATGTGCCCGGACTCTCGCGTGTCGCGGATGATCAGGCACCTGAGGGCGCTCGGCTGCGAGCTCAGCCGCGGTCGCCACGGCCGAGCGCCAGCGCGAGCTCCGGCGTCAGCTTCTCGCCGACGGGGCCGCGCACGCCGTCGGTGCCGAACAGCTTCGGAGCCTCGCCCGCACCCATCGGCCGATCCTATGCGGCTGGAGCGCTCAGCGCTTGCTGAACTGCGGCCGCTTGCGGGCCTTCTTGAGCCCGGCCTTGCGGCGCTCCTTGGCGCGCGCGTCACGGGTCAACATGCCGCGCCGCTTGAGGTCGCCACGAAGCTCGGGGTCGAGCTCGGTGAGCGCCCGGGCAATGCCGTGGCGCACCGCGCCGGCCTGCCCGGAGGCGCCGCCGCCGTGAACCCGGACCTTGACGTCGACGTTGCTCTCGTAGCCGGCTGTGAGCAGCGGCTGACGGGCGATCGTCTGGTGGTAGCGGGCGGGGGAAGTAGTCATCGAAGGCGCGGCCGTTGACCTCAATCGTGCCCTGACCGGCACGGAGGACGACGCGGGCGACGGAGCTCTTCCGCTTGCCGGTTGCCTGGATCGAAGCGTCGGTGGGGACCGAGACGGCTGCACGGCGCGGGAGCTCGTCGTCGTCGTCGGCAGCGGCCGCCTCGCGGCGGGCCCGCTCCTCCTCCTCGGCCTCCTGCGCGGCGCGCTCCTCGGCGGTCAGCTCGCGCTCCTCGGTAATCGCGATCGGCTCGAGGTTGGCGCCGGGGACGACGTCCTTCTTGCCCTCGGGCTTCTGCTCGGCGGCGGGGGGCGCTGCGGGCTCCTCGGCGCTCGGCTGCTCCTCGGCGGCGGGGGCCTCGGCTCGGCGCGGCTCAGGTGTGGCGTCCTCGGAAGCGGGCTCCTCGGCAGCCTCGGCAGCGGGGGCCTCGGCCTCGGCGGCCGGCTCGGGCGCCTGCTCCTCGGCAGCAGCCTCGGGCGCCTGCTCCTCGGCAGCAGCCTCGGGCTCGGCCTCGGGGGCCTCGGCCTCGGCGGCTCGGGGCCTCCTCGGGGGTCTCCTGCTCAGGGGTCTCTTCGTCGGCCATCAGGCTCTTACCTCCAGGGGCTTCGGCTGCTGGGCCGCGTGCGGATGTTCAGGCCCGGCGTAGACCTTGAGCTTCAGCAACTGCTTGCGGGCGAGCTTGTTGCGCGGCAGCATCCCCTTGACGGCGAGCCGGATCACGTCCTCGGGCGTACGATCGAGCATCTCCTCGAGCGTCCGCGAGCGGATCCCGCCCGGGTAGCCACTGTGACGCCAGTAGCGCTTCTGCGTGCGCTTGTCGCCGGTGACGCTGATCTTCTCGGCGTTGACGACGACGACGAAGTCGCCGACGTCCGTGTGCGGGGTGTACTCGGGCTTGCGCTTGCCGCGCAGCGTGTCGGCGATCTGCGTCGCGAGACGGCCGAGGGTCTGCCCCTCGGCGTCGACGACATACCAGTCGCGCGTCGGGCGATCGGTGGCTGTTGCTGCGTAGGTCTTCATCGTTTGGGTGCGTGAAAAAGCGCGCACCGGCGGTCGGCGCCGGCGACGCGGGCCGAGGATCATAGCCACTCGCGCGGGGCGTCTGCCTTTTGCGCCTCCGCCGGAGTCAGCGCCTGCACCGACGCTGCTTCCGGCCCCGGCTCAGCGCGCCCGCCCGGGACGCCAATGCCGGCGGCCGGCGGCGGCCCGTGGGCGCGCCGGCGGCGGCGCAGCCGCCGCGTCCCTGAACGGACGGGCGACCTCCATCAGGTCGGCGTCATGCTCGGCCTGGTCGAAGAGCAGCCGCTCGCCGAAGTCGAAGCTGCCCTCCCAGAAGAAGGCGATCACCCGCTGCTCGGGCGTCAGCTTCGCGTAGGCGTCCGCAGGGATCTGCGCCTCGCCCAGCGCCTGCAACGCCCCCGGCTTGTGCATGAACTCGAGCCTGCCCCCAGGGCGATCGATGAGCCAGCGGTGATGCGACCAGCCGACGAACGGGCCGGCAACGCCCCACGACTGCTCCTCGAGCCGTGATGGGACCTCGATGTAGCCCGCCGTGCCCACGCGGACAATCTCGGCGCAGACGCCGATCGGGTCGCGGATGTCCTCGAGCGTGTGGGAGCAGACAACGAAGTCGAACTGATCGTCACCGAAGGGCAGCGGCACGCGGTCACAGATATCGCGGCGAATCCAGGTCCCGGCGGAGAAGCGCTCAGGCGCCGCGGTACCGCCGCCGCCATCCTCCGCATAGAGGCCCCGCGTCTCGTAGGGCATCAGATCGACGACCCAGTCCGCCCGGGGCAGCGGATCGGCCCAGCCGCCGATGTCCAGCACGACGGCGTCCTCGGGGAGAGTCGACTCGATCCGCGCTCGGCTGGCAGCCAGCATCCCGGCGGACGCTACTAGTGGACGGGTCCACCAGGCGGCACCCGGCGGGACGCTACTCCCACTCGATCGTCGCGGGCGGCTTCGAGGAGATGTCGAGCGCCACGCGATTGACCTGCGGAACCTCGTTGATGATCCGGTTCGAAGCGCGCTCCAGCAGGTCGTAGGGCAGGCGCGCCCAGTCGGCCGTCATCGCGTCGTCGGAGGTGACGGCGCGGATCACGATCGGATAGGCATAGGTGCGCCCGTCGCCCTGAACGCCGACCGAGCGGACGACCGGCAGCACCGCGAAGGACTGCCACAGATCGCGGTAGAGGTTGGCGGCGCGGATCTCCTCCTGAAGGATCGCGTCGGCCTCGCGAAGGATGTCCAGCCGCTCCTTGTTGACTTCACCGCCGACGATCCGGATCGCCAGGCCGGGACCCGGGAAGGGCTGGCGCCAGACCATCCGGTCGTTGAGCCCGAGCTCGGCGGCGACTGCGCGGACCTCGTCCTTGAACAGCATCCGCAGGGGCTCGACGAGGTCGAAGTCGAGATCGTCGGGAAGCCCGCCGACATTGTGGTGGGACTTGATCGTCGCGGCGCCCTCCCCCCCGCCGGACTCGATCACGTCCGAGTAGAGCGTGCCCTGCACGAGGAACTTGGCGTCGCTGAGATTCCGCGCCTCTTCCTCGAAGACGCGGATGAACTCCTCGCCGATGATCTTGCGCTTCGTCTCGGGATCGTCCTGGCCGGCGAGCCGCGCGAGGAAGCGCTCCTCGGCGTCGACGTGAATCAGCTTGATTCCAAGCCCCTCGCGGAAATTGGTCACGACCTGCTCGGCTTCGCCCTTGCGCAGCAGCCCGTGGTCGACGAGCACGCAGGTGAGCTGATCGCCGATCGCCCTGTGGACGAGCGCCGCCGCGGTCGCCGAGTCGACGCCGCCGGAGAGCCCGCAGATGACACCCGCCTCCCCGACCTGGGCCCGGATCTTGGCGATCTGCTCGTCGATCACCGAGCTCATCGTCCAGCGCTCGGTGCAGCCGGCGACGTCCCGCAGGAACTTCTCGAGGATCTCCTGGCCATGCGGCGTGTGCACGACCTCGGGGTGGAACTGGATCCCGTAGAGGCCGCGCTCGGTGTCCTCGCAGGCGGCGACCGGCGAGCCCGGGCTCGCGGCAAGCGCAGTGAAGCCGGGTGGCGGCTCGAAGACGGAGTCGCGGTGACTCATCCAGCACTGCTGCTCGTCGGGCAAGCCGGCGAGCAGCGTGCCGCCGTCGGCGCCGGGTGCCAGGGTCAGGGTCGTGCGGCCGAACTCGCCCTTTTCGGCACCCTCGACCCGCCCGCCGAGCGTCCGGACCATCGCCTGCATGCCGTAACAGATGCCGAGCACGGGGATGCCGAGCTCGAGCAGCTCGCGGCGCAGCTCGGGGGCGCCCTTCTCGTAGACCGAGGCGGGGCCGCCGGAGAGGATCAGGGCACGCGGCTGGCGCTGCTTGATCCGCTCGATGGCGAGTCCGTGCGGGAGCAGCTCGGCGAAGACGCCGCACTCGCGAATCCGCCGCGCGATCAGCTGCGAGTACTGGCCGCCGAAGTCGAGGACGAGCACCTCCTCGCGGTCGGTCGGGAGCTCGCCGGCGAGGCCGGCCGAGGCGGACCCCGGGTCGGGGCCGCCGGCGCCCTCGCCCTCGATCAGGATCGGCTCCGACGTCTCGTCGGCACCGCGGGATGGCCGGCGGTGTCGGTAGGTGCGCCCGGTCCGGCCTCAGGCATCAGTCGTCGGCCACCCCGACGCCGTTGGCTATCGCGGAGCGTCCGTTCGAACCCATCCCGACCGACTGCTGGCGCTGCAGCTGCTTGCCCTCGGTCTGCAGTGACGGGGCGACCATCACCTCGGCTCGATGGAAAGACGGGATGTCCTCGTAGCCGGTGGTCGCCATCGAGGTCCGCAGCGCGCCCATCAGGTTGAACGTGCCGTCGTTCTCGTTCGCGGGACCGAGCAGGATCTGCTCGAGCGTGCCGTCCTGGTGCGTGGTCACACGGGTGCCGCGCGGCAGCGAGGGGTGGAACGTCGCCATCCCCCAGTGGAAGCCACGGCCCGGCGCCTCCTGGGCGCGAGCGAGCGGCGAGCCGATCATCACGGCGTCGGCGCCGCAGGCAATCGCCTTGCTGACGTCGCCGCCGGTACGCATGCCGCCATCGGCAATCACGTTGCAGTACTGCCCGGTCTCCAGCATGTGCTGCGAGCGGGCCGCGGCAACGTCCGCGATCGCAGTCGCTTGCGGGACGCCGATGCCGAGGACGCCACGGGTCGTGCAAGCGGCGCCGGGGCCGACGCCGACGAGGACGCCGACGGCGCCCGTCCGCATCAAGTGCAGACCGGTGGAGTAGGAAGCGCAACCGCCGACGATGCAGGGCACCGGCGCGGAGGCGATGAACTCCTTCAGGTTGAGCGGCTCGCTCGACTGGCTGACGTGCTCGGCCGAGATCACCGTGCCCTGGACGACGAGAATGTCGAGCCCGGCCTCGAGCGCGACCTCGTGGTACTCCATGACCTTCTGCGGGGTCAGGGAGCCGCAGACAACGCCGCCGCCGGCCTTGATCTCCTCGACGCGCTGGGCGATCAGCTCGGGCTTGACCGGCTCGGCGTAGATCTCCTGCATGAGCCGCGTCGCAAGCTCCGGGGGCGCTTTGGCAATCCGCTCGAGATGCTCGTCCGCGTCCTCGTAGCGGGACCAGATGCCCTCGAGGTTGAGCACGGCGAGGCCGCCGAGGCGGCCGATCTCGGCCGCGGTCGCGGGGCTGACGACCCCGTCCATCGCGGAGGCGAGCAGCGGCAGCTCGAAGCGATACGGACCCAGGTTCCAGGTGATGTCGATGTCGTCGGGGTCCCTCGTGCGCCTCGACGGCACGATTGCGATGTCGTCGAACCCGTAGGCACGGCGACCTTTCTTACCCCTTCCGATCTCGACTTCCACTTCAGTGAACTCCCTCTGTCGTGCTGGGCTGCGGCTGCGGCTGAATGAAGGATTGATTGTAGGCAGCGCGACCGGCGGCCTCGGGACGGCTCGAATGCGCTATTTGCGGAGTTAGTTCCGGCCCGCGCGGCCGGCGAGCGTCCGAGACGGCTCAGCCGACGCCGATCGGCGAGGGAAGGGTCCGCACCGTCACCTTGTCGACGAGCCGCGCGGCACCCTCGGGATCGAGCGCGCCGGCGCCGAAGTGCTGGGTCGACTCGGCGCCGCAGGCGACGGCGAAGGCGAGCGCCTCCTCAACGCCACGGCCGGCGCGGCGGGCCGAGATCAGGCCGGCGAGGAAGGCGTCCCCGGAGCCCGCTGCCGCAACCGGCTCGAGCTGCGCGATCGAGGCCTCGTAGAAGCTGCGCTGAGCGCCGGGCGAGGGCGGGCCGATTGCCATGCAGCCTTGGCCGCTGGTCACGTAGGCCTCCCCCGCTCCCATCTCGACCAGTCCGCCGAGGCCCTCGGCGAGATCGCCGGGCTCGCCGAACTCGTAGCCGACGGCATCCTCGGCCTCAGCGATGTTCGGGGCAACGAGATCGGGTTGTGCGCGCAGGCCGGCCCGCATCGGCTCGCCCTCGCTGTCGAGGATCACCGGGACGCCGGCGGTGCGGAGCTCCGAGATCAAGCGGGCGTAGAGGTCGGTCGGGACGCCGGGCGGCAGCGAGCCGGCGAGCACGCAGTGGGTGCAGCCCCGCGCCAGATACATGAGCCGGTCGACGAAGCGCTCGATCTCGGCGGCGCTCACCTGCGGGCCACGCTGGTTGATCTCGGTCTGCTGACCGGTCGTCGGGTCGACGACGGAGTAGTTGGTCCGGGAATCGCCCGCGACTTCGACGAAGTCGTGCAGCACCTCCTCGGCGGAGAGCAGCTCGCGGATCCGGGAGCCGGTCGGGCCACCGGCCAGGCCGGTGGCGATCACCGGCTCGCCGAGGGACTTGAGCGCCCGGGCGACGTTGACGCCCTTGCCGCCGGGGGCGCGCGACGACTCGACCACGCGGTGGCGGTTGCCGAGGCGGAAGCGCGGAACGGCGACGGTCCGGTCGAGGGCCGCATTCATGGTCACTGTGAGAATCAAGCGGCGCCTTTCCTGCGCAGGGCGACTGCCAAAGCGATGAGCAGGAGAATAGAACCCCCGGCGATCAGCAGCGCAGCGACCGGTCCGCCGAGCTTGTCGATCGTGCTCCGCTTGGCGATCGAGGCGCCGGCCAGCACCGGGACGGTGCCGATCCTGCGCCCGTCGAGTGTGACAGCCGCCGTGCCGATCCTCGAACCGGCGGCGATCGGACCGTCGACGGAGGCCGGCGCGTGGAGCTCGACGTCGAAGTCCTGGCCGGCGCGCGCCACGGCGCGCATCGATCGGCCGGCCTGCAACGGCAGGGATGCCGGTTCGCCCTCGGCAACGGGGACCGTGCCGAGCCGCTGGCCGCGATCCACCGCCGTCCGCCTGTGGTACATCGAGAAGCCGTAGTCGAGCAGCTGCTCGGAGTCGGAGTCGCGAGCCGTCTCCGACGGGGCGCCGAGCACAACGCTGATGAGCCGCGTGCCCTTGCGCTCAGCGGACGCGACGAGCACGTAGCCGGCATCGAGGGTGTGGCCGGTCTTGACTCCGTCGACTGAGGGATCGCTGAGCATCAGCGTGTTCCGGGTCTCGATCGTGCGCCGCATCGCGCCGGTCTTCAGCGTCGCCTCCGGCTTGGCGACGATGCGGCGGAAGCGCGGGTCACGCATCAGGATGCGGGCGAGGGCGGCGAGATCGCGGGCGCTCGAACCGTTCTTCGGATCGTCGAGCCCGATCGGCGTGTCGTAGCTGGTGTCATCGCAGATCGAGCTTTTCCGCCGTGCGGTTCATCTCCCGGACGAACGCCGGGATGGAGCCCGAGACGTTCTCGGCGAGCGCGTAGGCGGCATCGTTGGCACTCGGCAGCATCATCGCCGTGAACAGGTCGCGGACCGACATCCGCTCGCCCTTCTGCAGCCCGAGCACGGACTCGCCCGGGACCGGCGTGTAGCCCGGCGCCCTGACCACCTTCGAGAGCGGCAGGTGGTGGAGCGTCAGGTAGGCGGTCATCAGCTTCGTCGTGCTCGCGATCGGCACCGTCGCACTGACGTCGTGACCCGCAAGCTTCTCGCCGTCGCGGGCGTCGATCACGATCCAGGCGCGGGCGTCGAGCTTGGGGGCGGGCTGACCGCCTTTCGCGCCCTTACCGGTCGCCGCCGGCGCGTGGACGGGCGTCAGCAGGCCGGCCAGCAGCAGGCCGCAGACCAGTACAGGTATCGCGGCGGCCGCCGGCCGCCGAAGTCGAAGTCGGCGCTCCACGATCAGTGGAGCTTGAGGACCTGTCCGGTCGCCAGAGTCTGCGGGTCGAGATTCGGATTGAGACGCTCGATCCGCTTGACGCTGATCTTGTACTTGGCGGCGATGCCGCTGATCGAGTCGCCGTCCTGGACCGTGTACTTCTTCGGGATCTCGCCATGGGTCGTCGGGACCGACTTGGTTGCCGTCGTCGAGGTCGAGTTGTCGCTGACCCCAAGCGAGCCGTTGATCACGACGATCAGAATGACGGCCACTCCAAACAGCGCGACGAGTGCCGCGACCCTCGCGAACAGCGAGCGCCTCGGCGGATCGGGGAGGTAGCTGGCATCCGTCTCCATCGCTGTCCGATGGTAGGGGGTCGCGAGCGCCGTCAACGCCGCCCGGAACCGCCTGCAAAGCGGATTCCGCGGTCCCGCGACAGTCGCCTGACCCCCGGTCCGGCGTACGCTGCGCCGGTCAGCACGGTGCCGGCCAGCGAGACGCCCGAGAGTTGGCCGAGCGCGCGACGCAGCTCGGCGCGGCGCGTGACGCCGGCGCGAACGACGAGGAGCGTCTCGTCCGTGGCCTCGCAGAGCAAGATCGCCTCCGGCGCCGGCAGCAACGCCGGGCCGTCGAAGACGACGAGGTCGTAAACGCGACGCAACTGGCCGAGCAGGGCGCCGAAGCGCGTCCCCGAGAGCATCGCCGCAGGAGAGTCGCCGGTGGCGCCCGCGGTGACGCAGACGAAGGTGGGCTCGCTGCCACCGTCCCGCCCTGCGACCGTGATCGGGTTGATCACCTCTCGGGGGCTGGCGCCGCCGGCGAGATACTCCGAGAGGCCGGGTCCCGGGTCGATGCCGAGCAGGCCGGCGAGGACCGGGCTGCGCATGTCCGCCTCCATGAGGAGTACGCCCCGGCCGAGGCGGGCGGCCGCAGCGGCGAGCCCGAGCGCGACGGTCGTCCGTCCCTCCGCCGGCATCGCGCTGCTCACGGTCAACGCGAGCGCGCCGCCGCCTCGATCGAGCCCGAGGGCGAGCGCGATCTCGGTGCCCCGGTCGGCAAGCAGCGGGTCGAACTCGAGGACGGCGGGGCGCTGCGGGGGCGCAACCGATTCACGTGTGCCGAGCAGCGCGAGCGGCTCGGCGCCGGCGAGCTCGCGGAGCTGCCGCGCCGTGCGAACGGGACGGCGGCGGATCTCGGCGGCCGCCAGGGCCGCGATCGCGAGCGCCGCGCCCGCGGCCAGGCCGAGCAGCGTCCACAGCGGCGCCGAGCGACTGCTCAGCGGGCTCGAGGGGAGTGTCGCCGGCACCCCCGGACGGAGCGGATTGCCCTCGTCCATCAAGGTGGCGACCGCGTCGAGCTTGTCCTGCAGCTTGACCCCCTCCTCGGAGGCGGGATCGACGCCGGCGAGCTCCTCCTCGAAGCGCTTCTTGGCGCGCTCGAGGCGGCGCTTCTCGAGTGCGGCCGCCTGCTGGACGACTGCGCCCGAGTAGGCGTTCGCCGCGGCGGCCGCATAGTCGGCGAAGCCGGCGACGGAGTGGATCGCGAGCGTGCCGCTGCCCGCCGAGGCACTGAAGTCGGTCAGTGCGAGGACGTCGGCACCGGCGACGTCGCCGCCGAGGCTTGCCGCCGCGAGCTTCGCGACGTCGCCGGAGCGCGCCAATGCCACGAGCCGCTCCGCCGCGCGCGGATCATTGCCACCGATCACCCCCTGACCGAGCTGCTCGGCCGCCTTGCCACGATCGAGGACGATGACGGTCGCCGTGGCCTCGTAGCTGGGCTCGTCCGCCAAGCCCCAGGCGAGCCCGCAGGCGGCGCCGATCGCGGCGCAGATCAGGATCGGTCGCAGCCACGCGCGCAGCGCTGCGGCGAACCCGCCGACTGCCGTCACATCTCCTCCGGCGCGCTCACGCCGAGCAGGCCGAGGCTGGTCGCGATCACCGAGCGCGTCGCAGCGCAGAGCTCGAGCCGCCGGCCGCGGATCGGCTCGGGCACGCCGAGCACGGGGCAGTCGCGATAGAAGGCGTGAAAGTCGGCGGCGAGCTCGCGTGACCAGGCCCCGAGCGAGTGAGGCTCCCGTCGCAACTCCGCCCGCTCGATCTGAGCGGGCAGCTCGAGCAGCCTCATCGTCAGCGCCTTCTCGCTGGCATGCAGTTGCTCTCCGGCGTCCGCCTCCGGGTCCTCCTCGACCTCGCCCGCCTCGGCGCGGCGGAAGATGTTGCAGATCCGGGCGTGCGCGTATTGGACGTAGAAGACCGGGTTCTCGTTGGAGCGCTTGCGCGCCACCTCGAGGTCGATGTCCAATGGCGTGTCGTGCGAACGCTGGACGAGGAAGAAGCGGGCCGCGTCGACCCCGATGTCGTCGATCAGGTCGTCGAGGGTCGCAAACTCGCCACGCCGCTTCGACATCGCCGCCCGCTCGCCACCCTCGAGCAGATTGACAAGCTGCATGATCTCGATCTCAAGGGTGCCGGCCGGGGCGCCGAGCACGTTCATCATCGCCTGCAGCCGGGCGACGTAGCCGTGGTGGTCGGCGCCGAGCACGTTGATCAGCAGCTCGTAGCCACGGTCGAGCTTGTCGCGGTGGTAGGCGATGTCGGAGGCGAAGTAGGTGGGATCCCCGCCGGCGCGGACGATGACCCGGTCCTTGTCGTCGCCGAGGTCGGAGGTCCGCATCCACAGCGCGCCCTCGCTCGCGATAGGTCCCCTCGGTCGCGGAGACGAGCTCGATGCCGGCGTCGAGCGCGCCGGACTCGTGCAGCGCGCGCTCGGAGGAGAAGCGATCGAAGGCGACGCCGAAGCGCGCGAGCGAGGCCTCGATCGAGGCCCGCATGAGCTCGACGCCGCGCCGGGCAAGCGCCTCGGGATCGTCGGCACCGAGGCCCTCGGCCGCGAGCTGCTCGGCGATCGGGATCAGATAGTCGCCCTGATAGCCGCCCTCGGGGATGTCGCCGCCGCTGATCCGGGCGGCGATCGAGGCGCCGAGCAGGCGGATCTGACCGCCGGCGTCGTTGACGTAGTACTCGCGCTCGACCGGGTGGCCGGCGAACTCGAGGATCCGGGCGAGCGAATCGCCGTAGGCGGCGTGCCGGGCGCTGGCCACGGTGATCGGCCCGGTCGGGTTGGCGCTCACGAACTCGACCAGGGTGCGGCGCTCGCGGCCGGCGGCGACGCCTCCACCCCAGCCGGCGCCACGCTCGGCGATCAGACGGGCGGCGCCGGTGAACCACTCGTCGGCGAGGAACAGGTTGACGAAGCCGGGCCCGGCGACGGCGACGTCCGTGAGGCCGTCCCCGAGCCGCCCGCGGAGCGTCCCGGCAAGCCGCTCGGCGACCTCGCGCGGGTTAGCGCCGGCGAGCGGCGCGAGCAGCAGCGCGGCGTTCGTCGAGAAGTCGCCGAACTCGGGCTTCGGCGGCCGCTCCAGCGTCGGCTCGATCTCCGCACCCGGCACAACCTCCAGCGAGGCGGCGAGCACGGCCTCGCTCAACGCTCCGATCGGATCGCTCATCCCGGGGACTCTAGGGCGCTACGGCGCTCAGCGGCGCCGCTGGCGGACCAGACGAGCTGCCTGAGCTCCTCGGCGGCGGCGGCGGGGTCCTCGGCGCCCGCAGACGCTGCGCGAGGCCGTGACGAGGGCTGAGGCCGGTCCGGCGGCGAAGGCGGCGCCGAGCGTCTCGGGGGCCCCGCCCTGGGCGCCGACGCCGGGGAGCAGGAAGATCGCCCTCGGCATCAGCTCGCGCAGCCGGGCGATGTAACGCGGCTCGGTCGCGCCGACGACGGCCCCGGCGCCGCTCAGCTCGCCGCTGCCGCCGAGGCTGTCGGCGAGCGCGGCAACGCTCGCAGCGAGGCGCTCGTGCAGGGGCTCACCGCCCGCGAGCTCGAGGTCGAGCACGTCGGCGGCGCCCGGGTTCGAGGTGCGGACCAGGGCGAAGATTCCGGCGCCCGCGGCGCGCGGCGGCGTCGACAAGCGGCTCGAGCGAGTCGCCGCCCAGCAGCGGGTTGACCGTGATCGCGTCGGCACCGAGACCGGGGACCTCGCCCCACGGCGTCGCGGTGGAGCCGAGCAGCGCGTCGGCGTAGGCGAGAGCTGAGACCGGGACGTCGCCGCGCTTGCCGTCGGCGACGACGAGCAGCCCGGCGGCGCGCGCGGCGGCGCAGACCTCGCTCGAGCGCCGCGGCCCCGGGCGCGCCGAGCGCCTCGAAGCGGGCAAGCTGGGGCTTGACCGCGACGCAGGCCGGCCCGGCCTGCTCGATCAGCCGCAGGCAGACGCTCGGACGCGGCGGACGCGGCCGCCGCGGCGGGGTCGCTCCCAACCCCCGTCCGCGGCGATGCCGAGCGCCAGGGCTCGGCATCGAAAGCCGGGTCGAACCCGATGCAGACCTGGCTGCGGCGCTCGCGTACGAGCGCCGCAAGCCGGTCTGCGAACGGTGTCGGACTGCTCGAGGGCGTCTTCAGCCGCCCTTGACGGCGCTCTTCAGGCCGGCTCCGGCGGAGAACTTGGGCACCTTGCCGCCCGGGATCGTGATCCGCTCGCCGGTGCGGGGGTTGACGCCCTGGCGCGGACCGCGCTCGTTGACGCTGAACTTGCCGAAGCCGGTGAAGTTGACCTCACCGCCGCCCTTCAACGTCGAGACGATCGTGTCGAGCACGGCCTCGACGGCGTCGGATGCGGCCTTCTTGCTGCTCGATGCGGTCGTCGTCGGCGACGGCGTCGATGAATTCAGACTTGGTCACTTGTTGCCTCCTCGTGGGTCGTAAGCGGCGCCAATCTAACAACGACGGTGGACGAAACCCTTGTCTTTATGCCGGATTCCGCCGGATCGTCCGAGAAACGCGCCCCTCGTTGGGCGTGCCTGGCGCCGTATTCCCCTCTCGGCGGGGTTCATGCATGGCCCCGGATCACGCCGCGAAGCGACGCTCAGCGGACCGTCTCAGCTGGTGATCGGGTTGGTCCCGCGGACGGCCGCGTACCAAGTGCGCTCGGCACAGGGAGGGCGGCTGAGGGCGTAGCGCTTGACGTCGGCGAAGCCTGCCGCCGAGAGCCACTCGATCAGCGTCCGCGTGTTCGGCAGCCACCAGGTGTAGTCGGTGTTGGTCGCCTTGAACTCGGCCACCGCCCGACCGCGCACCCGGAGGCTGAGGTGGGCGCTGATCGGCTCGAAGGTCCGGAACTCGGCCCCGGGTTTGAGCACCGAGCGGACGTTGAGCAGGGCGTCGATCGGGTTGCGCAGATGGGTCAGGATCGCGCCCACGTAGACCATGTCGAACGGTCCGTCAACGCGCTCGGGAGCGAGCTCGTAGATGTCGCAGACGACGCGCTCGACGTTCGAGCCGAGCGCCCGCTTGGCCAGCCGGAAGCCCTCGCCGAGGACGAGCCCGTCCTTCGTCGCCTGCGCCTCGAGCCGTGGCCGATGAACCGGCGGCCAATCGGCATCGGTGATCGTCTCCAGGTCGGCCGTCGTCACCTCAGCGCCGCGCGCCTCCATCGCGAACGCCCAGAAGCCGTCGAAGGTGCCGATGTCGAGCACCTTCATCCCGCGCATGTCCGCGGGCAGCACCTTCGCCGCCGCCTTCCGCATGTCGATGTAGCCGGGCGTGACTACGCCAGGCGCAAGCTCGAGCGTGTGGTACCAGAGGTTCGGGTTGCGCTCGAGGGCCTCGCGGGCGAGGTCCGGGTCGCCGGCCTGCGGCCGGGGGCTGCCGGGGGACGAGGGGGGCGTTGCGGCGCTCACGCGCGCAGCGTAACCGCAGCGGAACCGGTGTGAGGCCGGTTCCGTCGGCCCCTGCTACGTTCGCTCGCAGGATGAGCGAGAGCCGCGAGCAGATGGGCAGCTTCTGGGACGAGCGTGCCCGTGAGAACTCGAAGTTCTTCATCAACAACTCGCTCAGCTATCGCGAGACCGATCCCGAGGCGTTCTGGGCGAGCGGGCCGAACGACGTCGATGCGATGCTCGGCGCCCTCGGCGTTGCGGTCCGTCCCGAGGACGAGATCGTCGAGATCGGCTGCGGCATCGGGCGGATGACGCGGCCGCTGGCCGACCGCGGGCGCAGCGTCCGGGCGCTCGACGTCTCCGCCGAGATGCTCGAGCAGGCGCGGGGCGAGAACGCGGCGCTCGACAACGTCGAGTGGCTGCACGGAGACGGGACCACGCTGACCGGCGTCGCCGACGGGAGCGCCGACGCCTGCCTCTCCTACGTCGTCCTTCAGCACATCCCCGATCCCGAGGTGACGCTCGGCTACATCCGCGAGATGGGCCGGGTGCTGCGGCCCGGCGGCTGGGCCGCCTTCCAGGTCTCCAACGACCCGTCGGTACACCGCCCGCGCGGCGCGCGTGGGGTGCGCCAGCGACTCCGCGTCGCCCTCGGTCGTGCCCCCCAGGGCCAGGAGCACGGCGCCTGGCTCGGCTCATCGGTGAGCGTCGAGCAGGTCCGCTCCGCAGCCGCCGACGGCGGCATGGAGATCGAGCGGACGAGCGGCGAGGGCACCCAGTTCTGCCTCGTGCTGGCGCGCAAGCTGCAGGCCTGAGCGCCGCGGCGCGCCGAGCCGGCTACAGGTAGCCGAGCAGCTTCATCCGCTCCTCGAGCTTCGCCCGCTCCTCGTCGGAGATCTCACCGGAGGGCGGCGGCACGCCGTCGGCCGTCCGCGGCGACGGCGGCCCCTCGCCGGCGGCGGGACCCTCGGCTGCGGCGAGCGCGGCGCGCAGGCGTTCGAGATCGGCAGGCGGCAGCGGCGTCGCGGCTGCCGCCGGGTCGAGCGGGTCGAGCTCGAGCGGGTCGGCGTCGAGGTCGAAGAGCTGCTCGCTGCCGTCGCGGTCGACGAGCTTGAAGCGGCCGGCGGCGTCGGAGGCGCTGCGCAGCCGCGCCGTGATCCGTTCGCCCGACTCCTCCGGCAGGTTCCAGAGCTCGAGCGCCTTGCCGACGCGCGGGTCGCCCGGCTCGGCGGGCGGGTCGAACTGCGCCACGGTCGCGCCGGGCTCGCCCGGTGCCCGTTCGTAGGGATGACCCTCGAGACCGGCAGCCGCGCAGAGCAACGCCGGCAGCGAGGCAAGCGTGAAGGCGCCGTCGGGCAGCGGCGAACGGGCCGGCGGCGGCGAACGGCAGCCGGATCAGGCGCTTGTCGAGCGAGTAGGCATGGCCCATCAGACCGCCCTCGCCGAAGTTCTCGCCGTGGTCGGAGGTGACGATCACGATCGTCTCCTCGAGGATCCCGCGCTGCTCGAGGCCTTCGAGCACGCGGCCGAGCCAGTCGTCGAGCAGCCGCACGGCCGCCGCGTACAGCCGCCGCATCCGCTCGAGCGCCGGCGCGGGCACGTCGAAGCCGCCGGCGCAGGCGCGCCAGATCTCGCCCATCGTCAGGTGCCGGCGCGCCTCGATCGCGGCCCGGGCGCGGTCGAGCGGGCCGAGCGGGTTGTAGGGCCGCGGCGGCAGGTAGGGCGAGTGCGCCTCGACGAGGTTGACGAAGCGCGTAAGAAGGGCCGCTCGTCGCCGCCGCCGTCGTCGAGAAAGCCACCGAGCGCCGTACCGGCATCGGCGGCGCCGTCGTCGACCCGGGCGCGGATGCCCTCGCCGAGCCAGCTCAGCCGCGCGCGCAGGTCGGTCTCGCTCATCTCCGCCTGCCGGCGGGTGTCGATCGCGGCGAAGCTCTCGAAGCCGATCTCGAAGCCGGTCCGCGGCCCGATCCAGAGGTTCGAGCTGACCGCTCCGGTCCGGTAGCCGGCCGCGCCGAGCACCGACTGCAGGAGCCGATCGGAGCGGGCTTGCAGCTCGGCGCCCGGCAGCCGTCTGGGCGGCTGCCCGGCGCCTGCAGCAGGCCGACGTCGGCGGGCAGCTCGCCGGTGAACAGGGCGGCATGGGAGGGCACGGTCCAGGAGGCGTTGGCGTAGGCGGCCTCGTGGGCGAACCCGCGCGCGGCGAGATCGGCGAACGCCGGCGAGCTGCCGGGGGCGGCGCCGTAGGGCTCGAACGCGTCGGCGCGGGCAGTGTCGAAGACGATCACGAGGATGTTCGGCCGCTCTGCCATCGGCGCCGCCGATCGTAGACGAGGTGGCACGTCGCCGACGCCGCATCGGGTACAAACGCAGGATGGACCGAGAGCAGACGGGCGCCCCGACCCCCGGTTCGGGCGCGAAGCCCGCCGACGCGCGCGAGCTGATCGCGTCCAACCCGGTCTGGTACCACGTGCTCGAGCTCGGCCCCGGACTCGTCACTCCAGGCTGGTTCGACCTGCGGCCGGTGGTCGAGCTGATGCCCTGGCCCGAGGTCGCCGGCAAGCGCTGCCTCGACGTCGGCCCCTACGACGGCTTCCTCTCCTTCGAGCTCGAGCGTCGCGGCGCCGCCGAGGTGATCGCGGTCGACATCGGCGATGCCGCCGAGTGGGACTGGCCGCTGCAGCGAGCGCCGCTCGGGACCCGCCGGCGATCGCCGGCGGCGGCGAGACGCGCACCGGCCGCGGCTTCGAGATCGCCCGCGAGCTGCTCGGCTCGAAGGTCGAGCGCCGCGAGCTCAGCGTCTACGACCTGTCGCCGGAGGCGGTCGGCAGCTTCGACGTCGTCGTCTGCGGGAGCCTGATGCTGCATCTGAAGAACCCGATCGCGGCACTCGAGGCGATCCGCAGCGTCTGCACGGGCCACTTCCTCTCCGCCGAGCAGATCGATCCGCTGCTGACGGCGCTGCAACCGCGGCCGCGCCGCCGCGCACCAGCACGGCGGCGAGCAGCTGCCAGTGGTGGATCGCCGAACGCCGCCGGGCACCGGACGATGGTCGCCTCCGCCGGCTTCGAGATCGAGCGGACGACGAAGCCCTACTCGATCCCGCTCGGCGCCTCGCATCGCAGCGCGGCCGAGCGGCCGCCGCTGCGCGAGCGCCTGCGCCGGCTGCCGGGCCGCGTCGTGACGCGGCGCCGACGGCGTCCCGCACGCCGCGCTGCTCGCCCGGCCGGGGAAGGATCGAGGAGTGAGCGCCGAAGCGGCCGGAGGGCTCGGCGGCGACGGCCTGCCCGATCCGCCCGCGGGCGCCCGCAACCTCGTCGTCGTCGTTCTCGACAGCCTCCGCTTCGACTCCTGGATCGAGGCGTCTCCGGCCGAGCCTCGCTGCGCTCGGGTCCGGTCGAGCGCCGCTGGAGCTACGCGAGCTGGACGGCACCCTCGCACTACAACCTGCTGATGGGCCTGCTCCCCCACACGAGCCCGCAGGCCGTCTACGCGTCCGAGTACTACAAGGAGGACTTCCTCCGCTACTCGCGAGCGGCTCGGGGTCGAGGGGATCGAGTTCCGCAAGATGCTGCCGGCGCTGTACATCCCGACGTACCTGCGCAACACGCTCGGCTACCGGACGGCGGCGATGGTCTCGATGCCGGTGCTCAACCCGCACACCTGCGTGAACCGCGACTTCGACGCCTACGAGCTGATGCCGACCCACAACGACATGGCGGCGATGCTCGACGAAGCTCACCTTCAGCGACGAGCGGCCGAGCTTCTACCTGCTCAACGTCGGCGAGACCCACTACCCCTACGCGCTGCCCGACGAGGACCCGAGCGAGTGGCCGCGTGATCTCCGGCGTGCACGGGGTCTTCAAGCGGCTCGACGACGCCCCGGCCGGCGGTGATCGCGCGCGAGTTCTTCGACGAGCGAAAGATGCGCGAGCTCCAGGCCGGCAGATCCGCGCCGTGGAGTACCTCGACGGCGTCTTCGCGCGGCTCTTCGACGCGCTGCCGTCGAACACGTGGGTGATCGTCACCTCCGACCACGGCGAGCTCTTCGGCGAGGAGCGCTACTTCGGCCACGGCCCGGTCATGCACGAGAAGGTCTTCGAGGTCCCGTTCGTCGAGGGGCTCGTGCCGTGAGCGACGCGGGCGCCCCGCCCCCGGACCCCGCGGTCCCGCAGGAGCTCTACGACGAGCACTACTACCTCGAGCTCGCCGACGGCCACGAGGAGTTCGCCGCCGGGCGGCACGGCCGGGCGCTACGCCTGGGCGCTGGAGCAGCTCGGAGCTGCCGGAGGGCGGCACGCTGATCGACATCGGCTGCGGCCGCGGCGAGCTCGTCTTCTGGGCGCTCGAGCAAGGCGCCGGACGGGCCGATCGGGATCGAGTACGCGGAGGCGGCAATCGAGGTCGCCCGCGGGGCCGCCGTCGAACGCGGCCTCGGCGAGCGGGCCGAGCTGCTCGTCGCCGACGCCCGCGCGATGCCGCTGGCGGACGACGTCGCCGACGGGATCGCGATGCTCGACGTGATCGAGCACCTGACTCCCGACGAGCAGGCCGATGCGCTGCGCGAGTGCCTGCGGCTGCTGCGCCCCGGCGGGCGGATCGTCCTGCACACGTTCCCGAACCGGGCGATCTACGAGACTTACTCGCGCATCCGCCGCGTCTGGCCCGGCGGCCGCTCCTGGCCCGAGGACCCGCGCAAGCCGATCGAGCGCGAGATGCACGTCGGCGAGCTCACCGCAGCGGAGCTGGAGGCGGCGCTGCAGCGAGGCGGGCTTCGCCGCCGTCGAGGTCGGCTACACGCCCTGGGTCTACACCGACCACGTCCCGAGCACGCGCGCCGACTGCCCTCTTCCGCCGCCTCGCCGCCTTCGGCCCGACCGAGCACCTGGCGAAGGCCAGCCTCGTGGCGACGGCGACGAAGCCGGGCCAGAAGCGCAGAAGCCGTTAGCGGCGATCGTCGGTGTTCGGTCCGAGGCCGGCTCCGCCCCGGCGCGCGCGGACCCCTTCGGCCCACGGCTTCGCCATGTCCTCGTCGGTGATCATCTTCTCGCTGCCCGGAACGATGTTGTGATCGCTTGCGGGCTTGTCGACGCGGGCGTCGATCCAGTCGATGAGCTTTGCCAGCCAGGAAGGCATGGCAACAGTCTCCCCCAAGGACGCTCCGGGGTCAAACCGGCAGAGGCCAAGTGGCCGGTAGCTCAACTGCGAGCCAGGTCGCGGCTGACTCTTGCGACCGGAAGAGGCACTGAGGGTGACGAACGTGCAGGATCCGCCCCTATAAGGGGGTCTGCGGCACGTTCGTCGAGCGCCGCAGCGTCTGCTGCAAGCCGCGAACGTCCCGCAAGCGTTGCTATGAACGGGTTCGCGGGACGTTCGGGGCTCCGCACCGAAGTGACGCCGGTGGCAGGCTCATCAGCGTCCACTTTCACTCCGCCCATAGGCGGGTAGAAGTGGAGCGACTACGCGACGGTGCTTGCGCGCGAGGAGAATGCGCGGCCTCGCTCTGCTCTTGGTCAAGGACGTCCTTCACGCCGCAACGAGCCCGAGCGCCGCGGGCCGTCAGGCTGCGGCCGGGAAGCTACCCCGGACCCGATCGCCATTCGTTCTAGAGCTTGACATGCCGACGAGCGGTCCGCCATGACCGCGTCTCGACGTACGGCGGAGATGCGGGGGACTCGAACCCCAGACCCGAGGGCTACCCCGGTCACGGCCGAATGGCGATCGGCTGTGCCGGCGCCTTGCCGCTTCAACACTCCGCCCGATGAGCATGCCCAGCAGCTGGCGTACGCGTACGGGCGAACCGCACTGTGCCGATTGAGTGCCTCGGATTGCGCGATGAGCGTCGCGTTCCGCTGACGCGGGCGCCCTGACAGCCTGCGGGCCGGCGGGCGTGCCGCTCGGATCACCCGGTGGCGACCGGCGCAGCCCAGGGCCTCGGAGTAGATCGCCTCGAAGGCGTCAAGCGCCCGGGAGATGTCGAAGTCGCGGGCGCGGGCGCGGCAGGCCTCGAGCGTGCCGGGCTCGGCCGACTGGTCGATCGCCTCGCCCATCGCGCGCGCGAGATCATCGGCGTCGTCGGCGTCGAAGAGGCGGCCGATCGCGTCGTCGGTGACGATCTCCGGGCAGGCGCCCGAGCGGGCGGCGACGACCGGGGTGCCGGCGGCGAGCGACTCGACCAGGACGAGGCCGAAGGCCTCGTCGACGGAGGGCAGCACGCTGATGTCGGCGCCGGCGTAGACGCGGGCGAGCTCGGCCGTCTCGGAGGCCTCGACCCAGCTCACGCCCTCGGGGCGCTCCGGCGCCTCCCAGGAGAAGATCAGCGGATCGCGCGGGCGGACGATCCGAAGCTCGGCGCCGGGGCGCTCGGCGCGTAGCTTCGCGAACGCCTCGAAGAGCAGCTCGGCCCGCTTGCGCGGGTCCTTGAGGCTGGCGGCGCAGACGATCACCGGCCCCTCCCCCTCCGGCCCTGCGGCGGCGCCTCGACCTCGAAGTCGTCGCAGACGACCCCACCGGGGACGACCTGCGGCTCGGCGAGCAGGTAGCGGCGCACGCCCTCGGCCGCGGCCTCGCTGAGCACGGTCGTCGCCGCCGCCTCCTTGACGAGGTCGAGCTGCATCTCGAGCCGGTAGCGGCGCTCGACCAGGTACTGGCGCACCGGGATGCCGTGGATCGTGAAGACGAAGGGCGGGCCGCCGAGGCGCCTGCGGGCCTGCATCGCCGCCCAGGCGTCCGCCGGAAAGAACGCATGGGCGATGTCGAAGTCGCCGCGCCACAGGCGGAAGGCGGTCGCCGGGACCTCCGCAACGTGGTCCTCGTACCAGCGCAGCGGCCGCATGTAGGGCGGGCGCCAGTTACGGACCACGCGGAAGCCGTCCTCCTCGGCACTCGAGGGGCTGCCGGGGTGGCTGGTGATCAGCGTGATCTCGTGGCCGCGGCCGGCGAGGCCGGCGGCGAGGTCGTGGATCAGGCGCTCGGAGCCGCGCCTGACCTCGGGCCAGTAGGTGGGGTGCAGGAAGGCGATCCGTGCCATGGCGCGGGGCAACGTACCTCAGGCGGCCGCGCTGATCGACGGTTGTGGCGCCCGCCGGGTGGCGGCGCGCAGATAGCCGAGCGCCTCGCGCAGCAGCCGGCGCTCGAAGAACGCGGTGGCGAGCACGGTGAGGACGACGTAGAGGGCGAGCTCGGCAAGGAAGCGCGCGGTCGACTCGTCGCCGCCGAAGGCGACCCGCAGGGCGAGCACGGCGGCGATCGGGACGACCGACGGCAACAGCGAGCGGATCGTGTGGCCCAGCAGCCGGAAGTCCGGGAAGAGCCTGCGCAGGTAGTAGTCGCGCGTGATCAGCTGCGCGACGGTCGCCGCCGCCATCCCCCACGCGTAGCCCATCGTCCCGATCGTGATCATCAGCGGTGCCGTGACGACGAAGAAGACGCCGGTCGTCACCCAGGTCATCGTCGCCAGGGGCTTCGTCACGCCGCGCGCCTGGTACATCGTGCTCCACGCCGCCGCGACCGTCGCGAAGCCAAAGATCAGGCCGAAGACGCGCAACAGCGGGATCGCCGGCTCCCATTCGCTGCCGAGCACCAGGTGGACGAAGTTGCCGGCGAACAGCGTCAGCGCAAAGCCGAAGGGCAGCGCCCACATGAGGCTGATCCGGTTCGCCTTCTCGAACGTCTCCCGCAGCAGCACGAGGTTGTCGCGCCGCGCCGCGACCGCCGGATAGAGCGTGTTGTTGAGCAGCGTCTCGACGCGCGTGCCGAAGGCGGCGATGTTGCCGGCCAGGCCGATCACGCCGACAGCGGCAATCCCGATCGCGGCGTTGCCGATGATCAGCGCCCCCTGGACGATCGCGAGGCTGCCGATGCCGTTGATCAGCAGCGGCCAGGAGAAGGAGACGTACTCGGAGAGCGTCTCCCGCTCGAAGCGCCAGCGAAGCTTGTAGGGGCTGACCACGATCGCGACGACGGCGGAGGCGACGGAGCCGATCAGCGAGCCGATGACGAGCGCCCAGATTCCGCCGCCGGCAATCAGCAAGCCGATCGTCGCGACCGTCGTGACGAGGGGATCGATCGCCTCCAGCGAGCGCTGGCGGGCGTACTCCATGCGCCTGTAGAAGACCCAGATCGGCGACTGGAAGGCGGAGACGAGCAGCGACAGCGAGAGCGCGAACGCCGGCAGCAGCGCGTCCGGCTGCGCCGTAGATGACGAAGGCGTAGATCGGGATCGCGACGACGGCGAGCACGTAGAAGATCCCCGAGTAGGCGAGCTCGAGCGAGAAGGCCTTCTGGAACGCCGCCTCCTGGTCGGGCTCGCGCTGCTGGACGAACTTGTCCGCGATCCCGATCTGCTTGAGGAAGGCGATCGTGATCAGCGTCGTCAGGACGAGCCCCCAGAGGCCGTACTGCTCGCGTCGTCAGAAACGCGGCGAAGGCCACGTTGCGGACGAGACCGACGAGCGCCAGGCCGACGCGGAAGGCGGTGTTGACCAGCACCCCCTGAGCGGTACGGACGCGGAGGCCGCCCTCGGGATGGATCGTCTCCTCGGCGACCTCGTCGGCAATCGCGCCGACCTCCTCGGTCATCGGCCCCCTCCTCCCCCTCCTCGGCGCCGACGGCGGGCGTGAGCGAGATCGGGCCGGGGCGGCGGCCACCGGGCTCCCCGGCAGCGAGCACGTGCAGGCGCTCGAGCAGGCCGTTGCGGGCGAGCGCGGTGAAGGCGAGGTCGGTACGGCGGCCGTCGCCATAGACGATCGCCAGCGAGCTCGAGCTCGTCCCGCCGGTGGAGAAACTCGCCCCAGCCCTCGCTGACGGCGCCGCGGCGGAAGATCGTCGCCGCCAGCGCGAGCAGCTGCTCTCGCGCCGGCTCGCCCTCCGCGACGAGGTCACCGGCACCGGTCCGCAGCTCGAGTCGGAAGTCGGGATGGGTGAGCCGAGCGAGCTCCTCGGCGTCGCCGCGGCGGGCGGCGACGATCGCGCGCTGGGCGAGCTCCGCGTCGCCGCCCCGCCGCTCGGTGACGCGGCGGCCGAGCTCGCGGGCGCGTTCGGCGATCGAGCCGAGCACCGCCGGCCGCGGGCGCGGCCGAGCCCTGTCCCCTCGCCCCCACCGCCTGCGCGGGCGGCGTCTTCGAGCCGGGCTCGGGCGGGCGGCCGAAGCTGCTGATCCGCTCCCGCGAGGCCGCCTCGAGCCGCTCGCGGGCCTCTTCGCCCGTGGACAGGCCGAGATCGGTGAGCAGCCCGGCGACGGCGTCGACCGGATCGGCCGCCAGGTCCTCGTAGGCGAGCTCCAGGTAGGCGCCCGGCGGGCCGACGTGCCCAGCCGTCGCGCGGACCGCGTCCACGGAAGAGCGCCACCACTCGGCCGCCCCGGCCTCATCGACGTCGGCCCACGGTGCCCGCAGCAGCGAGCGGACGACGGCGTCGCGCTCGCGGACGACGTGCACGTAGGTCGCGTCGGGGTAGGCGGCGAGCTTGGCCGCCATGATCTCGCGGGCGCCGTCAGCGTGGCAGCGGCGTCTTCTCGACGACCCGCTCGGCCTCGGGCTTGACCCGCTCGCGCATCGTCAGCAGGACGCCGTCGCAGAGATCGCGAACCAGGTCGGCGAGCTCGTCCGCGCTCACGTAGTTGGCGAGGAAGCCCTCGTACTGCGCGTCGCGGGCGTGGTTGTCGAAGAGCGCGCCGACGCCGCGGTCGAAGAGGTGCGACTCGGCGACGATGCCGGCGATCTCGGGATGCGTGGCAAGCATCGAAACGAGCAGCGTCGTGCCGCTGCGCGGCGCCCCCTCGACGAAGATCACCCGCTCGCGGAGCGGGCTGTCGGCGACGCTCAAAGGACGAGCTCCCGGCTCGCCGCGCTGGAGCGGAGCCGGGCGGCGACCTCGACCGAGTCGAGCGTGCCCTCGACGGCGATGTCGGCCGCGAGGCGGAAGGCGCCGATCGGGCTCAGCGGGTTCGGGTTGCGGAGGCGCTTGGCGACGCGCCCCATCACGTACGGGTAGGCGGCGAGCAGGGCGAGCGCCTTGCTGCGCCGCCACAGCAGCGCCCCGGCGAGCGCCAGGACGACCTTCGCGTGCTCCTCGGAGACGAAGGTGCGCAGGTAGAGCTCGTCGCGCTGCTCCGGCCAGCGGGCGAGCAGGCCGGGTTCGCCGGACAGGCGCGCGGCATCGCGCACCGCCTGGCCGAAGGAGCGCACGTGGACCGCGTGCCAGACGACGGCCTCGTCGACGAAGACGCCCTCGGCCCCGTCGGCGAGCGCCCGAAGGCCGAGGTCGGTGTCCTCGCAGTGGAAGGCGAGCTCGGCGTCGAAGCCGCCGAGGCGCTCGAGCAGCTCGCGCGGGTAGGCGATGTTGCAGGTCCGGAACCAGCGGTCGGGGCCGATCACGTGGATCGTGCGGGCGATCCCGTAGTGCAGGTGGCCCTCGTCGGGGTCGGGCTCGGTGCGGCCGAAGGCGACGCGATCGCCGCGCGGCGACCCGGCTTCGCCCTCGGTGGCGGCGAGCAGCCGCTCGAGCCAGTCGGGCGACGGGCGGCAGTCGTCGTCGGTGAAGGCGACGAGCGGCGCCGCGCGGCGCGCCAGCCGATGTTGCGCTGCACCGAGATGTTCGCCTCAGGGCTGTCGAGGAAGCGGACGTCGAGACCGGCGGCGGCTCGGTCCGCGGCCCGGCGGCGGGCGAGCGCACCGCGACGACCTCGAAGCGGTCGAGCGGCAGCGTCTGGCCGGCGAGCGCGTCGAGCGCGAACGACAGCCGCGTCTCGCGCAGATGCGTGGGGATCACGACGGATACGAGCGGTGCGGTCATCTGCTCCGGGCCAGGGTAGTCGGCCGCGGCGCCGACCTCAGCCGGTTGTGCAGCCGTCGGCGTGCGGATTGCCGGCGCGCGCGGCGAGCGCGCAGTAGCGAGCTTCGGCGTGAAGCCGGGGCCGCGGCCGACGAGCCCGTAGCCCTCCTCGGCTGGGTTCGTCCGTCGAGGGCGGGCGATCGACGAGCGTGTAGATCAGCGTCGCGGCGACGTCGGGCTGCGGCGAAGCTCGCTCGATCGTGCGCAGCAGCGCCTTCGCCTGCAGCGCCGGGCGGAGCCATGCCGTCGCCGCCCGCGGCGGTGGTCGAGACGCCCGGTCTCGGTCACCCACAGCGGCCGCCGAGAGGCTCCGACCGGTCGCGCGCCGGCGATCGCCTCGCACGGCGGCCAGCGTCGCGTCGAAGCGGCCGTTGCGGATCGGAGCCGGCGAGCTCGTCGAGGCCTGCGGTACGGGATGCACGGCGAGCGCGACGCGGCCGATCGCCGAGGTCGACGCCGGCGCCGTGCGCCGCCTCGTAGAAGCCGGCGAGCCAGTCGCGGGATCGCCTCGCTGCCCGCCTGCTGGGCGTCCGGCGAGCGCGAGGGCCAGGCCGCCGACGAGGATCGGCGTCCGCGGCAGCAGGTCGGCGGTGCTCTGCAGCGCTGCGCCGTACAGCGACGCGTAGGCCGCCGGGTCCGGCGTCCCGCGCCCAGTTCGTCGCCAGGTTCGGCTCGTTCCAGATCTCGATCGCGGCGGCGTCCGGGTAGCGGGCCGCGACGGCGCGCGACGAACGCCCTCCAATCGGCAAGGTGCTCGCGGGCCGGCGGGCAGATCCCGGAGCAGCCGCTCTCCCGCGCCCAGCCGGGCGCGCCGAGCAGCATCGGCAGAGGCGCGATGCCCTCGCGCGCGCAGGGCCTCGACG
The DNA here is from genome assembly GCA_963774395.1 of uncultured Solirubrobacterales bacterium. Lineage (GTDB taxonomy): Bacteria > Actinomycetota > Thermoleophilia > Solirubrobacterales > 70-9 > CAXMST01. The sequence continues at coordinate 677,177 of CAVZET010000006.1, forward strand.
AGCGCGTCGACGGCGCTCCAGTCGTAGCGCGGCGGGCCGAGCGGCGGCGGCGTGCGTCGGCTCGACCTCCTCCCAGCGCAGCGTGAAGCGGTCGGCCTGGGCGCCCGCGCCGGCGCGCGAGCCGGGCGAGCTGCTCGGTGCGTCGGCGGAGCCCTCGTAGGGGAAGAGCGGGCTGCCGTCGGAGAAGCCGAAGAGCGAAGTCGCGCCGCCGCGCTCGCCGGCAGCGCCCGCCGCGTTCCGGCCGCGAGCGCGAACGAGCACAGCAGCGCCGCGCCCAGCGCGAGGACGCCGGCCGCCGCGCGGCTCACAGCACGAGGCTCCGCTTGCGCAGGCTCGTGCGCAGCCGCATCAGCACCTCGGTGCCGTCGACGAGCGGCACCGCCGAGCAGAGTCGACGCCGAGCCGGGCGAGGCCGATCGGCGTCGCGAAGCCCGGCTGCAACGGGCGCTTGGCGACCTTGTGGATCACGTACGGATAGGCGCCGAGCGCCGCCAGCGCCGGCCTGCGGGTGACGGCGCCGGCAACCAGGCCGAGCCACCGCCAGCGTGATCCGCGCATGCTCCTCGCCGATGAAGGCGCCCATGTAGAGCTCGTCGCGGTGCTCGGGATGGCGGGCGAGCACCTCGGCCTCGGCGTGGCGCTGGGTCGCGTCGTGCAGCGCGGCGCGCAGCGAGCGCACGTGGACCGCAGTGCCAGACGACGGCCTCGTCGACGTAGACGAGCCGGGCGCCGACGCCCTCGGCGCGCAGGCCGAGGTCGGTGTCCTCGCCCCAGAAGGCGAGCGCCTCGTCGAAGCCGCCGAGCCGCTCGATCAGCGCCCGCGGCATCGCCAGGTTGCAGGTCGGGTACCAGCGGTTCGGGCCGTAGACCTCCATCGAGCGGGCGAGGCCGTGGTAGAGGTGGGCCTCGTCGGGGTCGGGCTCGGTGCGGCCCTCGAGGACGATGTCGTCTCCGGTCAGCTGCGCGTGGGCGTCGGCCAGCGCCGCGAGCCAGCCCGGCGCCGGGCGGCAGTCGTCGTCGGTGAAGGCGATGAGCGCGCCCGCGCGCCTCTTGCCAGCCGCGGTTGCGGCGCATCGCCGGGCCCGGCGCGGGCTGGGTGATGAAGCGCACGTCGAGCCCGGCCGGGGTCGCGGGTGGCGGCGCGTCGTCGTCGCGGACGACGATCACCTCGAAGCGCGAGCGCTCGAGGGTCTGCGCGGCGAGCGCGTCGAGCGTGAAGGCGAGCCGCGTGTCCCGACGGTAGGTGGGGACGACGACTGAGACATCGGGGTCTCACTGCGGCGCCGTTTGTAGCATCCGCGCCGATGTCCGACCGCCGCACGCGAGATCACCGTGGCGGTCGCGACCCGCGGCAGGCCCGCCCGGCTCGCGCGCCTGCTCGACTCGCTCGACGGCGCAGACGCTCGCCGGCCGGCCTTCGAGGTGGTCGTCGCCGTCGACGGCCCCGATCCCGAGACCGAGCGGCTGCTCGCCGAGCGCGACGCCTCCTCGCCGCGTTCGGCTGCGGAGCGTCGCGCGGCCCGAGATCGCGGCGGCCCCGCGGCCGCCCGCAACGTCGGCCTGGCGGGCTGGCCGACGGCGCCGCTGGTCGCCTTCACCGACGATGACTGCGAGGCGAGCCCCGGATGGCTCGAGGCTCGCTGCTCGAGCACGCCGGCGCGCGCCCGGCGCCGTGATCCAGGGTCCGACCCTGCCGAACCCCGCCGACGGGCCCGAGCGCGGCCCCTTCGGCCGCACGCAGCGGATCGAGGCGCCCGAGCCGACTGGTTTCAGACCTGCAACATCGCCTACCCCCGCGAGCTGCTCGAGCGCGCTCGGCGGCTTCGACGAGCGCTTCACCGAGGCCGCCGGCGAGGACGTCGACCTCGGCTGGCGCGCGCGCGCGGCGAGGGCGCCGAGCTGCGAGTGGCGCGAGGACGGCCGCGCGTCCTGCACGCGGTCGACGACCTCGGCCCGCTCGGCTACCTGCGCCTCGCCCGCCGCGGCGCCGACTCGGCGCTGCATGTTCCGCCTGCCATCCCGAGCTGCGCCGCTGCGACCGCCTACGCGCGGGATCTTCTGGAAGCGCTCGCACGCGCGGCTGCTGCTCGCCGCTCGCCGGGCTCGCGTCGCGGCCGCGGCGCCTGCCCGCCGGCGCTGCTGCTCGCGCTGCCCTACCTGAAGGGGCTGCGGGGACGCTCGCTGGACCGCGGCGCCTCGCCCGCGCCTGCTCGCGCCCCTACCTCGTCGCCTACGACGCGGTCGACCTCACGACGGCGGTGCGGGGCTCGATCCGCCACCGCGTACCGATGCTCTGAGCCGCGCCGCGCGGCTCGCCAGCGGCGAGGCGGCGAGCCGGCGCCGCGTTCAGCTGCCGGCGGCGCAACGGCGCCGGGCCCGCCGGTCCCGGCTCGTAGATGAGCAGGTGCGAGCGGCCCCAGAAGACCCGGTAGGCGGCATCCGGCCGCGCTCGGCCGCGTGCTCGCGCAGCTCGGCGATCGGCAGATCGTGGTGCAGGTCGATGTCGCCGGGCTCGCGGCTCGAGCAGGTTGACGGCGACCAGCCGCGGCGCTCGCTCGAGCTCGCCGAGGAAGCCCGAGCGGGTCGGCGACGTGCTCGATCACGTCGAAGGAGTAGGCGGCGTCGAAGCCGCCGGGCACGTGGCGGTCGAGGTCGTGGACGGGCGCCTCGAGGCCGCGGCGGGCGAGCCGCCAGCGCAGGTACTCGGTGCTCGGGTTGGCGAAGTCGGCGAACTCGACCCGGTAGCCGAGCTCGAGCCAGCAGCAGCCCGTCGGAGCCGATCCCGCAGCCGTAGTCGAGGATCCGGGCGCCCGGCTGGCAGCGCGCGCGGTGAGCTCGCCGCAGGTAGGGCAGCTTGGTCGTGCGTCATCGCGAACGCGGTCAGGTTGTAGAGGTAGGCCTCGGACTGCGCGGTAGAAGGAGCCCTCGTCGGCGGCCGCCGCGAACTCCTCGACGCACCCGCGCGTCCGACTGCCGCAGGCTGGTCAGCGTCGAAGCCGTCGCCGAGGTATTCGCGCAGCTCCGCCTCCTCGCGGGCAGGGTCGTGGGCGATCGCGGCGGCGGGCACGGGCGAGCATAATCGCCGCCGCACGGCCTCAGGCAGTTGTCGGCGGACCTGGCGGCAGGCTCGATCGCAGTTGCTACGTTGGCGCCCGTGGAGGAGCCGCTCGAGCACCGAGGCGCTGCGGCGAGAGGTCTTCCGCGCGGCAGTGGTACCACACGATCGAGCTCGCCCCGGGCATCGAGACGCCGGGCTGGTTCGACCTCCGCGAGATCGCCGGGCAGGTCCCGATCCCGCTCCTCACTCGAGGGCAAGCGCTGCCTCGACGTCGGCACCTTCGACGGCTTCTGGGCCTTCCTGATGGAGAGCCGCGGCGCCGCCGAGGTGGTCGCCGTCGACGTGCTCGACCCCGAGCGCTGGGACTGGCCGGCGGGCGCCGAGCCGCGCGGCGGTCGCGGCGGTCGGCGAGCGCAAGGGCCGCGGCGAGGGCTTCGAGGTCGCCCGGCGGGCGCTCGGCTCGTCGGTCACGCGGCACGAGCTCAGCATCTACGAGCTCGATCGCGAGATGCTCGGCAGCTTCGACGTCGTCTACGTCGGCAGCCTGCTGCTGCACCTGCGCGATCCGTCGGCGGCCTGATGCGGGTGCGCGAGGTCTGCGAGGAGCTGCTCGCTCGTCGACGCGATCGATCTCGCTGCGCACCCGCCTACTCCCGCGCACGCCGACTGGCGACACTCGAGGGCGTCGGCCGGCCCTGGTGGTGGAAGCCGAACCAGGCGGCGCTGGTGCGCATGGTCGAGGCGGCCGGCTTCGAGCTCGCCGCCGACCCCGTGCGGCTGACATGCAGCCCGGGCGCCGGCCACCCGCCGCCGCAAGCTGCACCCGCGCATGGCCCGCGGGCTGTTCAGCCCCTTCGGCCGCGACGAGATCCGCCGCGCCTGGCTGGGCGACCCGCACTGCGCGATCGCCGCGCGGCCGGCCGGCCCGGCGGCGCCGGGCAGGTGAGCGCGCCCGAGCTCAGCGTCGTGATCCCGACCCTGGGCACCGGCGCGAGCGCTCGAGCGGGTCCTCGCCGGCTTCGCCGCCGCAGATTCCGCCGGCGCTCTCGCTTCGAGCTGATCGTCGCGCTCGACGCCGCCGCCGACGAGCCCGGACGCGCCTCGAGCGGCTGCTCGCCGCCGAGCCCTACCCGGGACGGATCGTCCGCGGCGGGCGGCCCGGTGCCTCCGCCAACCGCAACGCCGGCGCCGGCGCCGCCCGGGCGCCGCTCGTGCTGTTCACCGACGACGACACGATCCCGGTCCCGGCGCTCGTCGGCCGAGCACCTCGCCTGGCACCGCAACCACCCCGAGCCGGAGGTGCGCGGTGCTCGGGCTCGTCCGCTGGGCGCCGGAGCTGCGGGTGAGCGCCTTCATGCGCTGGCTCGACCGCGGGATCCAGTTCGACTACCCGTTGATCGCCGGCATCGAGGCGGGCTGGGGCCGGTTCTTCAGCGCCAACGTCTCGCTCAAGCGCGAGCTTCTGTCGAGTCGCTCGGCGGCTTCGACGAGGTCAACTTCCCGTTCGGCTACGAGGATCTCGACCTCGGCCTGCGCGCCGACCGCGCGGGCATGCGGCTGCTGCTCAACCGGGCGGCGGTCGCGCGACCACCTGCGCGAGATGACCCCCGAGATCTGGCAGCGGCGGGTGCGCCGGATCGCCGCCGCCGAGCGCCGCTTCGTCGCCCTGCACCCGGAGATCGAGCCCTGGTTCCACCGGCTCTTCGAGGCGGCGGCGGCGCGGCCGCCGGCGCGCGGCCGCGGCCGGCGCCTCGCCCGCTGGGTCCCACCCGGGCATGCCCTGGCTCGGGCCGAAGCGTCATGGGACAGCGCCGACCTCTACTTCAAGCAGCTGCTCGCGCCGGACTTCCTCGCGGGCTGGGAGGCTGCGGCCGACGCGCGACGCAGGCCCGCCGCCGGCGGGACCGGAGCTCGCCGAGCGCGAGGCCGGCTGAGCGGAGACGGCGGCGACCGCCGGCCTCGCGGTCGCCCTCGGGACCGAAGCTGTCGACGACGCGGGCGGGGACGCCGACGGCGACCGAGTAGGCGGGGATGTCGTCGACGACGACGGCGCCGGCGCCGACGTAGGAGCGGCGGCCGATGCGGGCGCCGACGACGGTGCACTTCGTCGTCAGCACGGCGTCGTCCTCGAGCACCACCGGGCTGAAGTCGTAGCCCTGCTCGAGCATCGGCCGATCGAGGTCGCGGAAGCGGTGGTTGCCGTCGACGAGCAGCGTCGACTGCCCGACCATGCAGCGCTCGCCGATCTCGATCCGCTCGCCGCACTGGATGACCGGGTCGTAGGTGAAGCGGGTGCCGGCGCCGATCTCGACGACGGCGCCCGGCGGCGAGCTCGGCCCGGAAGCCGCGCCGGAACTCGACCCCGCGGCCCGACGTGGAAGCTCGCCGGCTCGGGGATGTAGAGGCTGAAGCCCGGGCCGAGGTAGACGGGCTCGGTGAAGCGGATGTCGGCGTGCGGGTGGCGGGCCAGCACCCACCACTTGCGCAGCCGCGAGGCGATCAGCACGGCCCGTAGCCGTAGCTGAGGTCGCGCGGTAGGTAGAGGAGCCGGCGTCTGAGCCGGCCGACAGCGAGGGGCGCGAGCCGCTCACGCTTCGGCCCGTCGGCGTGGACGACGACGTGCGGGACGCCGCCGCGCTCGGCGCGGAAGCCCATGTTGAAGCGGCCGTGGATGCGAGCGTCCTCGAAGCCGGCGCAGCGGATCATCGTCACCCAGGTGCGGCTCGCGGGCCGCCACCAGGTCATCCATGGGCTCTCGCCGAGGAACTCGGCCGCGGTCCTGACGCCGAGCCAGCGCAGGCGATCGAGCTTCGGGCTGTACTCGTCGGTGAAGATCAGCCTCGACCCCGGGCCGCAGAGGGCGGCGAGCCGCTCGAGCGCGAGCATCGGATCGCGCAGGTGGATCATCACCGAGCCGCAGAAGATCAGGTCGAAGCGAACCCAGCTCGGCCGGCGTCGCGCCGTAGATCGGCATCGCGATCCGCTCGACCGAGCTGCCGAGCGCGGCATGCGCCATCGCGAAGCCCTCGCCGCGCTTGCCGCCCTCCGCCGGGCGCAGTCGCGGCGGCCAGTCGAGGTCCTGGACGTCGTCGATGTCGAGGCCGACGACCTCGCGCGCCGCGCCGCTCCATCTCGAACGCCCAGAAGCCCTCGAAGGTGCCGACGTCGAGCACCCGCATGCCCTCCATCGAGGCGGGCAGGCCGTAGCGCTCGACGTAGGGCCGCAGGTCGAACATGCCGGGCGTGACCAGCCCCGGCGCGAGCTCCTGGGTGTGGTACCAGTCGATCTCGGCGGCGCCGGCGCCGAGGCGCTCGTTCGCGGCGCTGGCCTGCTCGGCTGCAAAGGTCGGACTCATCGATCGTTTCCGTCGCTCTCGCTGTGCGTTGGCCGGGTCGCGCTCGCCGCCGGCGAGCAGCCGCTCGGCGGGCGCGAATCCTTGGAGCGTGAAGCTTCACATAGGAGCGGAACATCGCGACCCGGTTCGCCGACCCGTTGAAACCTGCGAGCCGCCCGGGCTGGGCGAGCAGCCCAGCGCAGCGCCGAGCCGATCGTGTTGACGAGCGCGAAGGCGCGGGCGCGGGCGCAACCCACGGCGGCGCGCCATCCACGCGTAGACGGCGCGGATGTGGCGGGCCGAGCGCTCGTCGCCGAAGGCCTGCACGGCCGCGGCGCTGCCGGCGTGGCGGACGCGAGCCGCCGGCTCGTAGCCGATGCCCAGGCCCGCCTCGGCGAGCCGCCAGGCGATGTCGATGTCCTCCGCATACATCCACTGGCGCTCGTCGAAGCCGCCGACCGCGTCGAAGGCGCTGCGCCGGAAGAGCATGAAGGCGCCGTGCGCCCAGGGCACCGTCGCGCGCCCGCTCCGGATTCCAGCGTCCCTCGATCAGCAGCCGGTCGCCGAGCCACGGCAGCCGCCCGGCGCCGGAGATCGCGGCGACCGAGAGCCAGAGGTCGGGAAAGCGGTGGACCGAGTGCTGAGTCGAGCCGTCGGGCGCGATCAGCCGCGGGGCGACGGCGCCGAGACGCGGTGTCGCGGCGGCGCGTCCGAGCAGCGCCGCGATCGCGCCCGGCTCGACCTCGACGTCGGCGTTGGCGGCGACGAGCCACGGCGGAGCGCCCGCTCCGGTCCGCGCGCCGAGGTTGACCGCGACGCCGAAGCCGAGGTTGGCGCCGGCCTCGACGAGCGTGACGCCCGGCGGAAGCGCTCGGTGACCATCGCCGCGGAGCCGTCGGTGGAGTCGTTGTCGACGACGACGACCTCGCAGAGACCCGCCTCGCGATCGGGCTCGAGCGAGGCGAGGCAGGCGGCGAGCAGCTCGCGCGTGTTCCAGGAGACGACGACGACGCGGACGGCGGCCTCGCCCGAGCTCATCGCCGCCCCTCCCGGTCCGCTCGGCGGCGAGCGCCGCGACGCGCTCGGCGACACCCTCGTTGAAGGCCTGCTCGCTGCTCTCGCGCGACCGTCTCCAGCCCGCCCGCGCGCAGGCGGGCGCGCAGGGCCGCGTCGTCCCGCAGTCGCGCGACGGCCGCGGCGAGCGCCGCCGGATCGTCTCGCGGCGCGTAGACGAGCGCGTTCGCGCCGTCGCGCAGGTACTCGCCCGAGCCCCCGGTGCCCGGTCGCGACGACCGGCGTGCCCGACGCCATCGCCTCGAGCGGGACGAGCCCCCACGGCTCCTCCCACTGGACCGGGAAGAGCAGCGCGTCGGCGGCGGCGAGCTCGGCCGGGACGCGGTCGCCGGGGATCCGCTCGAAGCCGACGCGCTCGGCGAGCCCGAGCTCGGCCGCGAGAGCGCTGCAGCTCGGCGAGGTGGCCGCGATCGCCGTCGCCGATCACCCGGAGCGTGCAGCCGGGCAGCTGCGGCCAGCGCCCGGATCGCGACCGCGATCCCCTTGCGCGGATCGATCCGCCCGAGGCAGAGCAGGCGTCCGCCCCACTCGCGCTCGCGCCGCCGGGATCGAAGCGCGAGGAGTCGATGCCTCGCAGCAGGACGCGCGAGCTGCGCGGCTCGATCCCGGCCTCGCGGGCGTGCCGGCGCAGCGTCTCGCTCATGAAGATCCACTCCGCCGCGGCGGCCGAGATCGACGCGCGCCGGGATCCGCGCCAGCCGCCGCGAGCGCGGCGCCGGCCGGGTCCGAGCCGGCGGCAGAGCCGCTGCCAGCCGTCGACCGCCGGCCCGTAGACGAGCCACTCGTCGAGCAGCACCCCGAGCGCCGGCAGGCGCGCCGCCGCCGGCTCGGCGAGCAGCGACATCGGCATGCCGCCCATCGACCACCAGCAGACGACGTCCGGGCGAACGCCCTCGATCTCGCCGGGCGAGCGCGGCGCGAGAGCGGCGCTCGATCGCGCAGCCGCTCGACGCGGCGCCGTAGCGGGGGAAGTCGTGCTCGCGCCAGTACCAGGACAGAGTCCGGGCGATGTCGGGGTCTTCGGCAAACGCGGGGTCGGGGTCGGGCGCGCGCCAGTCGCGTCGTCAGCACGCGGACGCGCCAGCCCCGCCCGCGCATCTGCTCGACCGCCGAGCGCCAGATCAGCTCGGCCCCGCCGAGGTGGTGCGGCGGGTACATGTTGCCGACGGTGAGCACGCTGCAGCGCCTCCCGCCGGCAGCCGTCCCGGCGCTCACAGGACGGTGCTCCGGCTCGCCAGCGATCCGCGGACGAGGGCCGCAAGGCCGCGCAGGTCGGCGGCGAGATCGGCGGCGAGACACGAGCGCCGTTCGGCCCCGCGAGCGCCGGCGAGCGCCGCGTCGACGAGCTGCGCTGCGTACGGGAAGCGCGGCCAGCGCCGGCCACGGCGAGCGGCGCAGCACGGCGAGCAGCCGCCCCCGCCAGCGCCGCGATCGAGCGCGGCCGTGCGGCGGCTCAGGAAGAAGCGGCGCGAAGAGCGGCTCGTCGGCGCAGCTCGGGAACGCGCCGGACGAGCTCCGGGAAGTAGGCGAGCCGCTCGCGCTCGGCGACGTAGCCGCGCGGGCCGCGCGGGAAGACGGCATGGCGGACGACCGCGTCGGCGGCGAAGGCGGCGCGAGCGCCGGCGCGCCGCGCCGCCCAGCCGAGCAGCACGTCCTCGCCGAAGTGGCCGCGCTCGTCGCCGCCCGGCAGCGACCCAGGCGTCGAAGCCGCCGGCGGCCTCGTAGGCGGCGCGGGTCAAGAACAGGTTCGCCGTCTGGTAGAGGCCGACGTCGGCATCGACCCAGAGCGTCCGGTCGAATGGGCCGAGCCGCGCTCCGGGGTCGGGCTGGACCCGGCCCTGGACGAGTTCGGCGCCGGCGGCGAGCGCCCGCAGGCCGGCCGCCGCCCAGCCGGCTCGGGCACGCAGTCGGCATCGAGGAAGGCGATCGCGGCGCCGTTCGAGGCGGCGACGCCGGCGGCGCGCGCGGCCGCGGGCCCGCCCCGCGGCCTGCGCAGGACGCGTGGCGCCCGCGGCCTCGGCGATCGCCGCCGTCGCGTCGGCCGAGCCGTCGTCGACGACGAGCAGCTCGAGGCCGCCGTCGAGCGGCTCCTGGGCGGCGAGCCCGGCGAGCGTCGCCGGCAGCGTCGCCGCCGCGTCGTGGGCGGCGACGACGACGCTCAGGGCCGGAGCGCCTGCGCCATCCGGCCGCGGCTCGGGCGTCGGCCATCTCAGATGACCGGGACGCGGTTGCGGATCGCCGCACGGCCGACGGCGGCGATCTCGGTCGCGTCGACGGCGATCCGGCCCGGCAGGTGGACGAGGATCTGCGGCGCGCTGCGCAGGGCGACGAGCGGCGGCCTGCGGTTGCGCAGGTAGGGAATCATCGCCGCGAAGCCGAGCAGCGGATGGCGGCGCACGATCAGCAGGCCGGCGAGGGCGAGCAGGAAGTTGGCGTGCGTGCGGCGGACGAAGGTGTCGAGGAACAGCGCCCGGCGCTGGCGCGGGTGGCGGGCGAAGACCATCGGCAGCGAGTCGCGGCGCCAGGCCTCGCGCAGCGCCTGACGCAGCGTGCGCGCGTTGACCGCGTGGTAGGAGAGGGCCTCGGGGACGTAGGCGACGGTGCCGCCGGCGTCGATCGCGCGCAGGCCAAGGTCGGTGTCCTCGCCCCAGGCTGTCGGGAAGTCCTCGTCGAAGCCGTCGAGGCGCTCGAGCAGCGCCCGCGGGAAGGCGATGTTGCAGGTCGGAAACCAGGCGTCCATCGCGTCGATGTCGATGCTCCTCGCCCGCCCGTGCAGCAGGTGGGACTCCGTCGGGTCCGGCGCCGTCCGTCCCTGCAGCATGTCGTCGGACCCGCCCTCGGCGGCGAGCAGCCGCTCGAGCCACTGCGGCGTCGCCCGGCAGTCGTCGTCGGTGAAGGCGACGAGCCTCCCCCGTGCCGCCCGCCAGCCGATGTTGCGCTGCAGCGCCGGCCCGGCGGGCGCCGTGATGAAGCGGACATCGAGGTCCGGCGGCGCCTCGCACCAGGGGCGGGCGCTGTCCTCTGCCCGGACGACGATCACCTCGAAGCGCTCCGCGCTCCAGGGTCTGTGCGGCGAGCGCCTCGAGCCCGAAGCGCAGGCGCGTCTCCCGGTTACGGGTCGGGATCACAACCGAGACCTCCGGCTCGCTCACAGGGCAAATGTAGTTCAGGCTCTGCGGGTGGCGCGGAGGTAGGCGTGGCGCTGACGGGCCGCGGTCGTACCCTGCGCAGGCGATGGGACGGCTCCCCAACCTGCTCGTGATCGGCGCGATGAAGTGCGGCACGAGCTCGCTGCACCGCTACCTCGACCTGCACCCCGAGGTCTCGATGTCGCGGCTCAAGGAGCCGAACCGGTTCCTGCCGGTCGACGCCGAGGCCGCCGGCCCGCTGCTTGGCGAGCGCTCCAGCCGGGAGCGCGAGCCGCGCCTGGTACGAGGGTCAGTTCGAGGAGGCACCGGTCCGCGGCGAGAGCTCCGTCGCGTACTCGTTCCCGTGGTTCGGCGGCGTCGCTGAGGCGATCGCAGCCGAGCTCGGGTCGCCGCGGATCGTCTACGTCGTCCGCGACCCGGTCCAGCGCATGCGCTCGCATCTCGACCAGTTCGCGGACCGCGACCCGCGCCCGCCCGCCGAGGCCCTGCTCGACGAGCGCGCCCCCTACCTGCGCGTCTCGAGCTACGCGACCGCGCTGGCGCCGTTCCTCGAGCAGTTCGGACGCGATCGCATCCTGATCGTCGATGCCGACCGGCTCCGGTCCGACCGCGCCGCGGCCGTCGCCGAGGTCCTCAGCTTCCTCGGGCTCGATCCGGCTCCGGTGCTCGCCGCGCCGGCGCTCGCCGAGGAGTCGAACGTGGGCGCCGGCAAGGGTGCGGCCTTCCGGATGGCCGAGCGGGTCCGCTCCTCGGCGCCCGGGGGCGGCGGTCGCCGGCCGCCTGCCACGTGGCGTCCGCTCGCGCGCGGCCGAGGCGCTGCGCGCGCCGGCCCGCGGAGTCGGCGGCAGCGGTCGACGAGGTCACGCGGCGGCGGCTGCTCGAGCGGCTCGAGCCGGAGATCGCCGGGATCGAGCGGCTCACCGGCTGGGATCTGACGCGCTGGCGCCGCTGACAGCGGGATCAGCGCCCTGACCCCGGGCCGGCGCTGTTGTCGCCCGTCCAGTAGCCGCGCAGCGCCGCAGTCGCAAGCCGCATGTCGATCAGCTTGAAGGCGGCCCGCTCGCGGTCGCCCCGCGCCGCCCAGTAGGCGGCGACGAGCGGCCCGCGCAGGAAGGGTCGCGCGAGCCGCGGCCGGGGCAGCGCCTCGCCCCAGCGCTCGTTCACCCAGGCCCGGCCGGCCGCGTGGCGGCGGGCCTTCGAGGCGAGCCGCGCGACCGAATCCGGATTGTCGTGCTCGAGCAGCGCGGCCGGTCTGTGCTCGAGCGAGAAGCCCGCCTCCTGCACGCGCCAGCAGAAGTCGACGTCGCCACCGCTCCGGACGCCCTCCTCGAAGCCACCGACCGCGTCGAAGGCCGCCCGCCGGACCATCAGGTTCGCGGTCACGCCGGCCGGTCGCGGCCCGTGCTCGAGGTGGAAGCGCTCGTCGATCTCTCCGCGCGACGCCGCATAGCGGGCCGCCCGTGAGGTGGCCGGGGCCGGGCGCACGGCGCCGGCGAGGATTCCGACGCCCGCAGCCGGCTCGGGCTCGAGGTAAGCGGCGATCAGCCCTGCCGGAGGGCGACAGTCGGAGTCGATGAACAGCAGCCATGCGGCCGACCCCGCGTCGGCGCCGACGTTGCGTGCGTAGTAGGAGCCCTGCAGGCGCCCGGCGGTGAGGACGGTGACCCCAGGCACCGCGAGTGCCGTCGCCGAGCCCTCGCGGCTGTTGTCGACGAGCGTCACGCTCGCCGCCGCTGGCACGAGCGGGGCCAGCGCGGCTATCGCCTCGCGCGCCTCGGCGACGCCGCCGGCGAACGGCATGACGACATCGACGCCGGCCTCAGCCACCTGCGCTCACCACCGAACCACACTTGTACGCTTGCCCGAGCATGGAGGCCTACGCGAGCGACGGCGCCTTCGAGACACCGCACGGCCCCTGGGAGCGCTTCGGGCTCTCGTTCCTCATCGCCCTCGCGGCGCTCGCCGTCTTGATCTGCGCATTCGCCGTCGGCATCGGACCCAAGGACGGAAGCTATCTGCTGCTGATCCCGTTCGGGGCGGTCCTCGCGGCCCGCCACCCCGTCGCCGCCTCCCTCTTGCTCTTCGTCCTGCTCGGCTTCTCCGGCACTCTCGCCGCGCTCTCGCCGATCACGCCCCGCGGCCCGACGGAGTTCGTCGTCTACTCGCTCTGGGCGGGAGTCGGCTGGCATCTGATCAACTCCGGCCGGCCCCGGATCTGGCTCTGGCCGGCGGTGCTCGGCCCCGCCCTGTACGTGGTCGCGACGCTGGTCACGGCGCTGCTCACGGATCCCCCCTCGACCGGCTGGGATTCCTTCAGCGCGTCGATCCTGTGGATGAGCGGCTTCCTCGCCGTCGCCCTCTCACCGTGGGCACGGGAGCGCAACCGCGAGCTCGCCCTCGGGGTGATCGGGGTCGGGATCCTGGTCGGCGTCTACTGCGTCTTCCGCTACGTGGTCGGACCGAGCGGCTCCGAGGAGCAGGCGGCGCGCGCGGCGCTACCGGGCTTCCCGCACTCCGAGGCGCTGCACTTCTACGGCAGCCAGCTCACAGCGCAGCAGCTCGCACTGTGGTGCGCGACCGTGATTCCCTTCTGCCTGTCGATGGTGCTGGCCTGGCGCGGTCGCCCACGGATGGCCGGCGCGGTCGCCGTGGCGCTGCTCGGCTTCTGTCTGATCGCGAGCGAGATCCGTACCGGGCTGATCGCCTGCGGTGCGGCGATCCTCGTCACGCTGCTGCTCTTCCAGCTCTGCTCGGCGTTCCCGGCAGGTACGAGAACGGGCGCAACCCTGACGGCACTGGTCGCGATCGCTGTGCTGGGCGCCGGGGGCTTCGCGCTTACCGTCGGCAAGTCCGACGAGGGGACGGCACGCCTGCTGCGGATCTTCGACCCCGGCAACGACCCGGCCTACTCGACGCGCCTGGACCGCTGGAAGGACGCCTGGCCGCTGGTCACGGACAAGCCCTTCGGCCACGGGCTCGGGACCGTCGGCGCGGTCGCGCTCCAGGGCGAATTCGTGCCGATCACCGCGGTCAACCTCGACAGCAGCTACCTGAAGATCGGGGTCGAGCAGGGGCTCGCGATGATGGTCCTGTTCATCGCCTCGATGGTGCTCCTCGGGGTGACCCTGGCGCGACGCGCCGTGGGCGCGCGCGACCCGACCCGGGCGGCGATCGCGATCGGCGCCTGCGGCTCGCTCGTCGCGATGATGATCATGTTCTACGCCGGCTTCTTCATCGAGAACCGCGAGGTGATGATGGCCTGGTTCCTGATCGGGCTCGGCGTTGCCCAGTTCTCGATCCTGGGCGGCGGAGACGAGGAGCCGGGCGGAGCGTCGGGCGGGCGTCCGCAGCGTTGAAGCTGCTCTCGGTCATCCACGGCCCAACCTGGGGCGGCGCCCACAATCAGGCGGCGACGCTCGCCCCCGGTCTGCGCGCGCTCGGCACCGAGACGCTCGTCGTACTCCCCGAGGAGGGCGGCGAGGCGGCGAGGCGGCTGCGCGACGCCGGCGTCGAGACGCTGACAATGCCGCTCGCCCGTCTGCGGGCGACGCGCGACCCGCGGCCCAATGTGCGCCTGGCGGTCCGCTCGCACGCCCAGATCGGTGCGCTCGCGGAGTTGATCGGCGAGCGCGGCATCGACGTCGTCCAGGTCCACGGTCCCACCAATCCGCAGGCGGCGCTCGCGGCCCGGCGGCGAAACGACGTCGGGGTCGTCTGGCAGATCCTCGACAGCCGCACCCCGCGGCCGCTCGTCCGTGTGACGATGCCCTACGTCGTCCGCGCCGCCGACGCCGTCACGACCTGGGGCGAGGCGCTCGCCGACCTGCACCCGCCCGCCCGCACGCTCGGCCCGCGGCTCGTCCCTGTCTACCCCCCGGTCAGGGCCGAGCGCTTCGCTCCCGACGAAGCCGCCCGCGCCCGTGCTCGCGAGCGGCTCGGGCTCGACACCGAGCAGCCGGCGCTCGGCACCGTCGGCGTGCTGACGCCGCAGAAGGGGCACGAGGACCTGATTGGCGCCGTCGCGATCCTCGTGGCGCGTGGACTCGCGCCGCCGACGCGCCTGATTGGCAGCCCCAGCCCCGCCCACCCGGGCTACGAGGCGGAGCTACGCGCAGCGGCTGCCAGCTCGGGCTGCCGACGTCCGCTTCGCCCCCGGCGACGACGTACCGTCCCTGCTCGCCGGGGTCGACATCTTCGCGCTCGCCTCGGTCGCCCGCTCGGAGGGCATGCCAACCGCGATCCTCGAGGCGATGATCGCCGGCAAGCCGGTCGTCGCGACCGACGTCGGCGCCGTCCGCGAACTCGTCGCCGACGGCGAGACCGCCCTGCTCGTGCCCCCCGGCCGACCCACCGACCTCGCAGCGGCGATCGAGCGGCTGCTCACCGACGACGCTCTCCGCGCCCGCCTCGGCGCGGCCGGCCGAGAGCGGGCCCTCGAGCACTTCAGCCTCGACCGCCTCGCCGCCCTGCACCAGAGCGCGTACGAGAAGGCCGTGGCACACCGGCGCGGCTACATCGATCGCACCTAGAGCCGCTCGAGCAGGGCGGCGAGCTGCGCCCGGAATGCCTCCGGGCTGAAGCGGGAGGCGTTGGCCCGCGCCGCCGCGGGCGAGAAGCGCGCGAACTCGCCATCGCTCATCGCCTCAGCGAAGACCGCGGGCGTGCGCTCGTCCAGCAGCAGCCCCGTCTCCCCGTCGACGACGGTCTCCGACGCCCCACCCTCGCGTGGCGCCACGACCGGCCGGCCGGCCGCCTGCGCCTCGACCGCGACGATCCCGAACTCCTCGATGGTCGGCACGACGATCGCCGTGGCCCCCGCATAGAGGCGCTCGAGCTCGCGGTCGGTCACGCGCCCGCGGAACTCGCAGACGTCCGAGAAACGTGCCTCGAGGTCGGCGCGAGCGGGACCGGAGCCCACGAGCACGATCCGGCTGCCGCTGAGCCGCGCCGCCTCGAGCGCGATCTCGACGCCCTTGTGCGGGACGAGCTCGGTGACGCAGAGGAAGTACGGCGCCGCCGGCGACAGGCGGCTTCGGATCGGTGACAAAGCGGGTGAGCTCGACCGGCGGGTGGACGACCGGCGCGTCGCGACCGTAGACCGCGGCGATCCGCGCTCTGGTCGTCTCGGAGTTGGCGACGAGCAGGTCGACCCGTCTGCCGGCTTCCACGTCGGAGCGGCGGATCGCGTCGAGCGTTCGCGAGAGCACCGGCCGAAGCGGCGCAGGCACCTCGCCCAGCGCCCGTCGGCGCTCGTGATGCGCATAGCGGAACGGGGTATGGCAGTAGCAGACGTGCGGCACGCCGGGGTCCGGCTTGATCCTGATCGCGAAGGCGCTGCTCGAGGTCAGCAGCAGGTCGTGGCCGCGCGGACGCAGGCGGGACGCCGCCAGGGGAAACAGCGGCAGGAGCGCTCGGAAGCCGCGTTGCCGCACGCCGAGGCGCTGCAGGGGCGAGGTGACGACGCGCCGGCCGGCGAACGCGCCTCCGGTGCCCGCCTCCGAGTAGAGCGTCGTGTAGATCGGCGCCGTCGGGAAGCAGGCGCGCGATCTCGGCGAAGGTGCGCTCAGCCCCTCGCATGACGAGCAGGTAGTCGTGGCCGAGTGCCGGATTGGAGGCGTTCATCGCCCGAGGGCCGCCAGCCAGGCGTCCTCGATGCCGGCGCCTGACGCGCGATCGAGTAGGTCCCCGTCGCTCGCTCCCGGGCCGCGGATCCGAGCGCCCGGGCCCGGACAGGGTCGTCGAGCAGGCGGAGGATCGCGGCGGCCATCGCAGCCGGATCCTCGCGCGGGACGAGCTCGCCGGCCTTGCCGCCGTCGAGCTGCTCGGGAATGCCGTCGCTGGCGGCCCCGATCGACGGGGAGACCGGCGCCCATCGCCTCGAGCAGCGAGATCGGGCAGGGATCGATCCGCGAGGGAAGCGCGAAGACGTCGACCTCGCCGAGCAGCGTCTGGCACGTCGGTCCTGGGGATGTGCTCGACCCCGGCGGCACGGGCTCGCTCGAGCACGCCGGCCGCCCAATCGGCGTCGAGTGGGATCCGTGGCGGAACCGACGAGCACGAACCTGACCTCCGGCCTGCGCCCCCGCACGATCTCCGCGGCCTCGACAAAGACGTCCGTGCCCTTGCGGCGGCTGAGCACGCCAACCGTTGCAACGACCGGCCGCTCGCCGACGTCCCGCTCGCGAACGGCGGCCTTCTCCGGGTACTCGGCGCCTTCGTTGACGACCCGCGGATGCCAGCCACCGATCGCGAGATTCGCCGCACACGCGCCCGAGACACCGATCGCCTCCGGCGAGAGCGCTCGGATCGCGGCTCGGGCGGCCGTGCCCTTGATCGTCGGCGCGATCATCTCGTGCAGGTGTGCGACGACCGGCACGCCGCTCGTCCGCAAGACCACTCCCTCGGCGAGCGTCGTCAAGGAGTTCACGTGGGCGACCGCGGGGCGCCGCTCGGCCGCAAGTCGGCGCAGCGCGCCGAAGTAGCGCGGGCATCGCCGCGAGGCGCCGGCGCGGGCCGGGCGGCAGCCGCAGCGCGGCGAGGCTGTAGCCGACGGTGCGCTCGGCGCCATGCACCTCCCAGCCCTGCTCGGTGAGGTAATCGTGGAGCTCGCTCGGCCGTGGCGCCCAGAGCAGGAATCGCCAGCCCCGCTCGCGGAGCAGCGGCAGCGTGCGCAGCACCGAAAGCGTCGCCCCACCGACGACCGGCTCGTGCAGGACGACGAGTACCTCGCGGCCGGCTCCGGGACGGCTCGCCCGGCCGGGCTCAGTAGCCGTAGTAGTACGAGTAGGCGTCGGGGCCATCTCGGCGCATCCCGGTGACGACGACGCCGCAGGGCCGCTCGGGGAGGTTGGCGAGCGCCGAGCGCGCGGCGCGCAGCTCGTCGCGGGTAGTGCGGTGGGCGCGGGTACAAAAGAGGACCGCATCCGACTGCTCGACGAGCTCGAGTGGATCGACCACGGCGAGCAGGGGGCTGCTGTCGATGACGACGAGCTCGTACGCATCCCGAATCTCGCCAATGAAGTGCTTGAAGCGCTCGGAGGCGAGCAGCTCGGCCGCGTCGGCTCCCGCCGCGCCGGCCGTGATGCAGGCAAGCCGAGCGCTCGGTTGCGGCGAGGCAGCGTCCTGGCCGGGCGGGTAGAGGTCGACGAGCTGAACGACCTGCGACGGGTCGGCCGTACCGCGGAGGTACTCGGCGAGCCCCGGCGAGGCGTTGATCCCCAGCCGGCCGGCGAACGAGGGCCGGCGCAGATCGCCCTCGAGCAACAGGACGCGCTGGCCGCCGACCGCCGCGGCGCTGGCGAGCGACATCGCCACCGTGGTCTTGCCCTCCTCGGGCTGCGAGCCGGCAACGAGCACGCACCGCGGTGGAGGGCCACCCTCCGTCATGAAGCCGAGGTTGGTGCGGATCACTCTGAAGCCCTCGAAGTCCGACTCCTCGATCGGCGCCCGACCCTCGACACGGGCGAGGCCCGGGATAGCCAAGGGCTCCCTCGGTAACCCGCCCGATGATCGGGAAGCCGAGCTCGGAATGGACCTCGCTGGAGGTACGGACGCGGCGGTCGAGCGCGTCGCGCGTGAAGGCGGCGATCAGCCCGGCGACGAGCCCGATCAGCGCGCCGACGAATCCGGTGGCGGCGGCTGAGGCGTTGTCCGGCGCGCCCGGCGGCAGCGCCTTCTGCGTGATCTCGACCGGCTTGGAGATGTCACGCAGGGTCTTGACCCGGGAGAACTGCTGCTCGAGGACGGAGATCTTGACCCCGGTCCCGGGCTTCGTCTGCAGATCCTTGACGCTCAGGCTGTTGATCTGGTCCCTGAGCGAGCGCTCGACCCTGGCGAGCCGCTCGTCGTTCTGCTCGCTGCCGAGCTTGACGTTGACCTGCGCATACGCGTTGGCGATCTCGGCGGCCTGCGCCGCCGTCGAGGACGTGGCGTCGAGGACGACCAGCTGCGTCTGCGCGCCGACGCGAGCTGCGATCGACGCGTACAGCTGCGCGGGAGTGAGCTCGCCCTTGAAGCGCTTGGCGACGCGGTTCGTCACCTCGGGACGGGTCACGCGCTCGGCGTTTACCGCGGCCCGCACGGCCGGCGAGTTCTGCGGCAGCGTGTCGACGCCGAAGAGCGCGAGGTCCTGAGACGGGTCGCGGAACGAAAGCGAAGCCTCTGCCGTGTACGTCTTCGCGGCCGACAGCGGCCAGCGCGACGCCGATTGCCGCGCCGACGACGGTCAGCGCCAGGATCAGCCACCGGCGGCGGCGAAGAACCTGCAGGTAGTCGTCCAGGGACGAATATCGCGGCCGATAGCCGGAAGCTGGTTGCGAGTGGTTTGCTGGTCCGTCGGCCATCGTGCAGGGAAGCGCTGGGGGCGAAGCGGTCCGCGTCCGCGTCGCGGCGCGATTCTACGGTGGCGCACGCCGACCAAGCCGCAGTTCGACACCCGTTGAGAGGCACTGGCCGCTGCTCATGGATCCGACGGGCACAGCCGATGGGCAAGGTGGCATGGGGAACTGTCGAATGGGCGGCTGGGTCCGGTCTATGATCGCCAACGCTGTCAGTAAGGGACGCAGCAGAGAGGGAGTTACGTGTACGCAGCTGCAACCCGGTCGGCTGGCACTCGGAGATGAGGCGCTTTACCCCAACCGCATCGGCATTGCCCGATCCGCCGCCGCAGCGGCTGCGGATCTGACGCCGGGGGCGAGGGGGAGGATCGCGTGGAAGCACTGACGGGCACCGAGGGTGACCTCGGCGCGCAGGCCCCCGGCGCCACCGGCACGGCCCGAACACCGGCTCCGACGAGACCGCAGCGCTGGTCGCGAGCGCCGACGCCGCGGCGCTCACCGCCGAGCCCCGGCACGAGCCGATCAGAATCCGGCGCAGCAGGCTGCGCGACACCCATCTGCGCCGGCTGCTCGCACTCGCCGATCTGCTCTCGCTTGGGCTCGCGATCACGGTCGGCGCGGCGTTCGCCGGGACCACGACCCTGAAGCCCGCAATCGCCGCCGTCCCGTTGCTGATGCTGCTCGGAATGAAGCTCCTCGGTCTCTACGACCGTGACGCTCCGATGATCCACAAGACAACCCTCGAGGAGGTTCCGAACCTCTTCGGCGCTGCAGCGGTCGCCGTGCTCGCTCGTCTACCTGGGCGGGGCCGCATTCGTCGACGGGCACGCTCGGCTCCCTCCAGGGCCTGCTCATGTTGCTCGGTCCCTCTTCGTCGACGCTGGTCGCATATCGCGCGCCGGCGCGCGACGCATCTGGCGGGCGAGCGTCCCGGCCGAGCGCTGCCTGCTCGTCGGCAACACGAGTCGCGAGCCCGGGCTCCGCGAGCGCGATCGAGACGAGCGAGGCGGCGCACGTCGACCTCGTCGCCGTCGTGCCGATCGCGAGCTGGTCGAGCCCGGGCGGCGGCTCGAACGTGCCGACCCGGCTGCTGGACGAGCTCGAGATCGACCGCGTCATCGTCGCCCCCGGCTCGCGCGGCGGCGACGAGCTGATGTTCGTGATCCGGGCGCTGCGCGACGCGGGCGTCAAGGTCAGCGTGATCCCCGACGTGTCGCGGCTCGCCGGCGCAGCCGTCCAGGTCGACCCGATCGGCGGCGTCTCGCTGCTCGGCGATGAGGCGCTTCGCGATCACGAGCTCGTCGCGCGCGATCAAGCGCGCCTTCGACCTGCGTCGCGACGGCAACGCTGCTGCTCGTCTGCGCGCCGCTGCTCGCCGCGATCGCAATCGCGATCCGGCTCGAGCGACCCGGCGGCCGGGTGCTCTTCCGCCAGCGCCGCATCGGCCGCCACGGGCGCCGAGTTCGCGATCCTACAAGTTCCGCAGCATGGTCGCCGGCGCCCACGCGATGCGAGGCGAGCTCGCCGACCTCGACTCCGGAGCGGAGGGCTTCTTCAAGATCGCCGACGATCCGCGGGTGACCAGGGTCGGGCGCTGGATCAGGCGGACGAACCTGGACGAGCTGCCGCAGCTCTTCAACGTGCTCCGCGGCGACATGAGCCTGGTCGGCCCGCGACCGCTGGTCCCCGAGGAGGACGCGAACATCGCCGGGCTGTACCGGCGCCGCCTCGACCTGCGGCCCGGGATCACCGGCCACTGGCAGGTGCTCGGCTCCTCGCGGGTCCCGCTCGAGGAGATGGTCAAGCTCGACTACATGTACGTGTCGAACTGGTCGCTGTGGGGCGACCTCGTGCTGATCGCCCGGACCGTGCCGCTGGTCACCCGCCGTCGCGGCGTCTGATCAGAACCTAGATACGGTCCCGATCAGGCGAGCGACCGGGCGCGGCTGACGGTGCGCGGGGATCGCCGGCGGGCTGGTTGCCCGGAGGCGATTCGCGGGTGCCGTCAGGCGCGCCCGGGTGCCGTCTGATCAGACCGTAAGTCGGGAGATCAGCTCGGCGCGGAACTCCTTCGGCAGGCCGGGGACGTCGGCGAGCTCCTCCGGCGAGGTGAAGCCACCTCGCACCTTGCGGGCGGCGAGGATCCGCGCCGTCTGCGTCACCGAGCAGCCGAGGCTGCGGAGGACCTCGAAGCTCGCCTCGTTGAGGTTGACCGGCCCCGACGGATCGGCCGGCGGCACCGGGGCGCGGGCGCGCTCGGCGGCAGCCGGTGACTTCGGGGGCGTCGGGGGTGCGGACTTCGCTTCCTCGGCAGCCGGGCGGGGAGCCGGGGACGGCCGACTCGGGCCGCCCGGCTTCTGGACGCCGTCCGATCGCGGAGATCCGTCCGGCGAGCGTCTCGAATTCGGACTCGATCGCGGCGATGTCGCGCTCGAGCGATTCGAGCCTGGCGACGGTCGAGGAGGCCAGCTCCCCGGAGGCGCCCGTCGCCGAACCCAGCCGGGCCGCGAGGACCTCGACCGAGGCGGTGAGCCGCTCCTCGAGCTCAGCGAGCGCGCTCGTCGCTGCCTGGGCCTGCGTTGCCAGGCGCGCCTCGAGCTCGACCGCGCGCGTCGTCCGCCCGCGTCTCCGCTGCGGAGATCGCGTCTTGAAGGCCTTCCCAGCGCTCGGCGTGGCGCGTGCCGAGGCGCGACTCCGCAAGCGAGACGCGAGCCTCGATCTCGCGGCGGACGAGGCTGTCGCGGACCTCGTCGCGGGCGTCGCGGGCGTCGAGCCGCTCACCGAGCGCGATCAGCTCCTGCTCGAGCGCTGCGATCGTCGCCGGCACTGCGGTGAGCGAACCCAGCGCGTCGGCGGCATGCTCGAGCCCGCCGATCCGCAGCTCGATGTCCTCCGGGGTCCCACGGGATCCGCGCGCGTCGCGCTCCAGTTCGCCGACGCGACCGTCGAGGTGGTCGATCAGGACCTCGATCGCACCCATGCGAGTGAGCAGCTCCTCGCCCTCGGCGGCGCGGGCATCTTCGGCAGCGGCGAGCCGCTGATCGAGCGCACGCAGCTCCTCCGCGACGCTCGAGGCCGGCGGTCTGAGCGGCCGGCGAACGGGCTCGGGGTCGCCGAACTCAGGCGGCGCCCAGCCCTCGTTGTCGCCTCGCTCCGGCACCGTCGCCGACTGTAGAGGCCGCTTCGGGCGGCAAAAGCTCGAGCCGGGCGCGGCCCTGCCGCTCGAAGGCCTCGGCGATCCCGATTCGCCGCGCCGTGGTCGGGTGGGTGCCGAACAGGGCGCTGTACCAGCCGGGGGGATCGGGATCGGAGAGGTTGCGCCGGGCGAGCTCGGACTGCAGCTCGATCATGCCGTGCGGCTGGCCGGTGAGCTCGAGCGAGAAGCGATCCGCGCGCTCCTCGACGGCACGCGAGAGAACGTTGCCGACGATCCCGAGCACGAACGCAGTCAGCACGAGTGGCAGCGCATAGGCGGCGAGCGCGGATGGGCGGCCGGCCCGCAGACCACGGCGCTCGGCGATGCCGTCGCCGAGCTCACGGACGAGCAACATCCCCGGCAGAGCGACGATCGCGGCAAAGGCGAGCCCGCGCAGTACGTCATTGGCAGCGACGTGACCGAGCTCGTGCGCGACCACGGCCCGCAGAGCGGGTTGCTGGGCATCGTCGATCAGCGTGTCGTAGATGACGACGCGCCGGCTCGAGCCGATCCCGTCGACGTAGGCGTTGATCGTCCGCGTCCGGTCCGACGCGTTGACCGAGTAGACGCCGCCGACGTCGACGCCGGCCTGCTCGGCGAGACCGAGGACCTCGTGGCGGACGTGGCCCGGCGGCAGCTCCTCGAAGTCATTGAAGATCGGGGCAAGCACGACCGGCGCGAGGAAGGTCGAGACGAACGCGAAGAGCACGACCACGGCGCCACCAGCGATCCACCAGCGCCGGGGCATGCGCCGCTGCAGGAGCAGCAGGATCGCGGCGCCGATCGCCGCGTACAGCACCCCGATACCGGTGCTGCGCACCAAGTCCAAGAGCCAGGCGCCGAAGCCCTGCACGGAGATCCCGAAGTCGACCGCGTGCTCGTGCAGGAGCCATGCGAAGAGCAACTGGGCGAGGGCGACGAGCAGGGACAGGACGGCGCCGGCCGCGAGGGCGCCGAGTGCCGGCCGTGAGTCGAAGCGCTCGAGCAGGCCGGCGCGAGCGCCGGAGGCCAGCCGATCGCGGCAAGGACCAACGGCACGTAGCCCGCAAGGAGCGCTGCAAGGAGCAGCGGACGGGCGCCGGAGCGCGTAATCGGCCGCCCGGGCGAGGTGCGCCGGATCGACGAACTCCGAGAGGTCGGCTGTGCCGCCCGTCGGGCCCGGCTGTGAAGGAACGAGCACGAGCAACGCCCGCGACGCAGGCGCCGGCCAGCAGCGCCAGCGCCGCAAGGATCCGGACGCCGCGTGATCGCAGGGATGCCCGCGAAGCTCATCCGCACCTACGATAGACCGCCCCGATTTGCCAGGTGGGGAAGCCCATGCAGGTAGCGGTCCTCAGCGACATCCACGGGAACCTCCCGGCCCTCGAGGCCGTGCTCGCCGACATCTCGGAGACCGGTGTCGAGCGAGCTCTGGTGCCTCGGCGACGTCGTCGGCTACGGCGCCAGCCCGAACGAGTGCACCGACCTCGTCCGTGACCAACTGCGCCGTCTGCGCTCGTCGGCAACCACGACCTCGCCGTGCTCGGTGAGCTCGACACCTCGACCTTCTCCGGCGCCGCCTCGGCGGCCGTCGAGTGGACGCAGGAGCGGATCGGCGAGGAGGAGCTCGCCTATCTCGGGAGCTCGATCCGTCGGACGCCTCGCATGCGGCGGCGCTGTACCACGCCTCCCCCCGTGACCCGGTCTGGGAATACGTCCTGTGGCCGGATCAGGCAGCCGACTGCATCGCGGTCCAGGAGAAGCGCGTGAGCCTCGTCGGTCACTCCCACGTCGCCCTCTTCTTCTCCGTCCCGGACGAGGAGAGCAGGGCGCCCGGGCACGCGCGAGGCACGCGGTTGGCAGGCCGGCGCCGGCACCAGGCTCGAGATCTCCGAGGGTCGCTGGCTGATCAACCCGGGCAGCGTCGGCCAGCCCCGCGACGGCGATCCGAGAGCCGCGTGGCTCGAGCTCGACACCGAGACCTGGGAGGCGACATACCACCGGGTCAGCTACGACATCGACCGCGCGGCGGCCGCGATCGAGGCCACGGATCTGCCCCCGCATCTGGCCAAACGACTCTACGTCGGACGCTGAAAGATGGACATCGGACCACAGCTAGACTCGTCGCCGATGCGCCCGGTCCTTCCCAGGTCGGTCTCCGAGCGCTGCCTGCGGGCGGCGGTCCCTGCCTGCTCGCGTCCGGGATCCTGACCGCCGGCTGCGGGTCCGGCGGCAGCGACACGATCCCGGCGACGCAGGCGGACAGCCTTAGCCGGGCGGTCGAGCAGGCGGCCGACTACTACGACAAACGACCGCTGCCAGGACATGCAGAACCAGCTTGACGAGGTCTCCAGGCAGATCGACGGGCTCGACACCAGCGGCCAGAACCGTGACGACCTAACAAGCTGCTCGACCACCTGAGGCAGCTCTCGACCAACTGCATCGAAGTGGTGACGACGTCGACCACGACAGCCACGACGACGACCCCCTCCACGTCATCGTCAACGACCGATACGCAAAGCACCAGCAGCACCAAGGAGACGACGAAGAGCACGACGACTACCAGCAAGCCGAACACGAGCTCGACGACGACGAGTTCGACGACCTCGACCACGTCCACGCCCGGAAGCGGGGGCAACGGCGGCGGCAACGGTCAGGGGAACGGCGGCGGCATCGGCACCGGCGCGCAAGGCGGCGTCGAGCCGAGCACGGCAAGGCGAAGCACAGGCAGAAGGAGAAGGAGAAGGGGGCAGCAAGTGAGCGCCGGCTCGATCGCCGACCGCTACGTGCTCGGCGAGCGGCTCGGCTCAGGCGGCATGTCGACCGTCTACAAGGCGACCGACGAGGTGCTCGAGCGCACGGTCGCCGTCAAGGTCCTGGCCGAGCACCTCTCCGACGACGAGAAGTTCGTCGCCCGCTTCCGCCGCGAGGCGCTCGCCGTCGCCAAGCTCGATCCACCCGAACATCGTCCAGGTCTACGACACCGGCGTCGACGGCGGCCGCCACTTCATCGTCATGGAGTACGTCGAGGGCCGCTCCGGCGCGCAGCTGCTGCAGCGACGCGGCTCGCTCGACGCGGAGACGACGGTCGAGATCGCCGCCGAGGCGTGCGCCGGGCTCGACTACGCCCACAAGCAGGGCATCGTCCACCGCGACGTCAAGCCCGGCAACCTGATGGTGATCGGCGGACCGTCGGTGCCGAACGGCGACGCTCGACGGGATGACGGTCAAGATCGCCGACTTCGGCATCGCCCGCGCCGCCGAGCAGACCCGGCTGACCCAGGTCGGCTCGGTCGTCGGCACCGCCGCCTACCTCTCGCCGGAGCAGTCGCGCGGCGAGGAGGCGACCGGGATCAGCGACGTCTACTCGCTCGGCGTCGTCACCTACCAGCTCCTCACCGGCCGCCTCCCCTACGAGGGCAACAGCCTCGCCGAGCTCGCGATCCGGCGCGAGAACGAGCGGCCGCTGCCGCCGAGCAGCTACGAGCCCGAGGTCCCCGAGGAGCTCTCGGCCGCCGTCCTGCAAGGCGCTCGAGAACGAGCCCGAGGATCGCTACCCGGACGCGCTCGAGCTCGCCGCGCCGCTGCGCGGCGGGCTCGACGGGATCGCGCCACCCGACGACCGCAGCGACCCGGATGCTGCGCGACGAGACCGCCGCCACCCGCGTCGCCCCGCGCGAGCCGCAGACGCCCGACCGCGCCGGTGCCCGCGCGCCCGGCCGCGGCGCCCAGCGCCCGCGCCGGCACGCCCAGCGCCGATCGCCGGCACGCCAGCCGAGCCCGGACGCGCTCGGCCTTCTCACGCTTCATGCGCGGCCTCGGCGGCGTGCTGCTGATCGCGATCGTCGCCGCGATCGTCGCGGCCGTGATCCTGCTCGCGACCGACGCCGGCTCGCAACACCGACGTCGGCAAGTACATCCGCGACAACTTCCGCGACCAGGTCGAGGCGATCAAGGACCTGGTCAACCAAGCTGGCCGGCAACTGAGGCCGGCAGCCTGAGCCAGCCCGGGTGGACCCGGGTTCAGCCCGCCGCCTGCCAGGGCGTCGCGCCGCCGAGCAGCGCGTCGCGGAAGCCGGCCGAAGGCGCCGCGCGGCGATCGCCTCGCGGGCGCCGGCGACGATCGCCTCGGTGTAGACGAGGTTGTGGAGGGTGACGAGCCGCACGCCGGTCAGCTCCTCGGCCCGCGAGAGGTAGTGCACGTAGGCGCGGCTCATCCGTGAGCAGGCGGGGCAGGGGCAGCCCTCGACGAGCGGCCCGCGCTCGTCCGCCTCGCGCCGGTTGCGGATGTCGAAGCGGAAGCGGCGCTCGGGCAGCGGCGCGAGCGCCATGCCGTGGCGGCCGAGCCGGGTCGGCACGGCGCAGTCGAAGGTGTCGATGCCGCGCGCGATGCCCTCGACCAGGTCATCGGGCTCGCCGATCCCGAGCAGGTGCTTGGGCGCCTCGGCGGGGAGCCCCGCAAGGGTCATCTCGAGCACCTCGCGCATCTGCTCCTTGTCGCGGCCGAGGGTGCCGCCGATCGCGATGCCGTCGACCGCGGCCGCCCCGACGGCTGCGCCGGCGGACTCGGCCGCAGGTCCTCGTGGACGCCGCCCTGGACGATCCCGAAGACGGCCTGCCGGCGCGGGCCGTGCTCGGCGTGCCAGGCGAGGCAGCGGTCGAGCCAGCGGTGCGTGCGCTCGGTCGAGCGCGGCCGTGTAGTCGCGGTCGGCGTTGAACGGCGTGCACTCGTCGAAGGCGAGCGCGATGTCGGAGCCGAGCAGCGCCTGCACCTCCATCGAGCGCTCGGGCGAGAGGAAGTGCTGGTCGCCGTCGATGTAGGAGCGGAAGCGCACCCCCTCCTCGTCGATCGAGAGCACGCCGCCCTCGAGCGGCGGCCGGCCGCGGCGGCCCTTGACCTCGTCGGCGACGCGTGCCGTGGGCGAGCGAGAAGACCTGAAAGCCGCCCGAGTCGGTGATGATCGCCCCCGGCCAGTCCATGAACGCGTGCAGGCCGCCGAGCTCGGCGATCCGCTCGGCGCCCGGGGCCAGCATCAGGTGGTAGGTGTTGCCGAGCACCATCTCGTAGCCGAGGCCGCGACCTCGTCGGGGAGCAGGCCCTTGACCGAGCCGCGCGTCGCCAGCGGCACGAAGGCGGGCGTCGCGACGTCGCCGTGCGGCGGTGCGCAGCACGCCCGCGCGGGCCTCGCCGTCGCGGGCCGTCGATCTCGAAGGCCAGCCGCTTCGGGTCGGAGCGCATCGGCGGACCCTAGATGGCCGGGGCCCCGGACGCAGAAACGAGAGGGGGCCCGGCGATCGCTCCCGAACCACTCGCCCCGCCGGTCCGCCCGGCACGTCGGCCGTCTGATCGGCCGAAAGCGGTCGGTCTCCGTCGCGATCAGCGACCGCCCGGTCATCTCCGCGGGCTGGTCGATCCCCAGCAGGGCCAGCGCGGTCGGCGAGACGTCGGCGAGGATGCCGCCTGCGTCGAGCTCGATGCCCGCTCGACCGTCGCGATCAGCGGCACCGGGTTGGTCGTGTGGGCCGTGTTCGGCGAGCCGTCCGCGTTGAGCATGTGGTCGGCGTTGCCGTGGTCGGCGGTGATCAGGCAGGCGCCACCGCGCGCGTGCACGGCCGCGACGACCCGCGCCAGGCAGCCGTCGACGGTCTCGATTGCCTTCGATCGCGGCCGGGATGTCGCCGGTGTGGCCGACCATGTCGGGGTTGGCGAAGTTGATGATCCCGAAGCGGAAGCCCTCGCCCGGGGCCTCGACCAGGCCTCGCAGAAGGCGTCGGCGGCGGCGGCGGCGCTCATCTCGGGCTTGTGGTCGTAGGTCGGGACGTCACGCGGCGAGTCGACGAGCTGCGCGCTCGCTCCCCCTCCCACTCGTCCTCGCGGCCGCCGTTGAAGAAGTAGGTGACGTGCGCGTACTTCTCGGTCTCGGCGACGTGCAGCTGAGCGCCGCCGGCCGCCGAGATCGTCTCCGCCATCGTCGTCGCCGGCTCCCGCGGCGGAAAGGCGACCGGGTAGGGCCAGCCCGAGCGGTACTCGGTCATCGTCGTCACGTCGAAGGGCCCGGAACGCCGCGGTCGAAGCCGTCGAAGTCGGGATCGCCCAGCGCCTCGACGATCTGCCGCATCCGGTCGGGCCGGAAGTTGAAGGTGATGATCACGTCGCCGTCGGCGACGCCGTCGTAGTCGCCGATCACCGTCGGCTTGACGAACTCGTCGGTCTCCCCCGCCTCGTGCGAGTCGCGGACGGCCGCGACCGCGTCATCGGCGTGCGGTCCCTGCGGCGTGGACGATCGCGTCGTAGGCGAGCTTCGTCCGCTCCCAGCGGTGGTCGCGGTCCATGCCGTAGTAGCGGCCGCCGACCGTGCCGAACCGGCCGGCGCTCTGCAGCCAGCGCTAGACCTGCTCCAGGTAGGCGGGCCCGCCGCTCGGGCTCGTGTCACGGCCGTCGGTGAGCGCGTGGAAGACGAGATCCGGGACACCCTCGCGCGCGGCGAGCTCGATGCAGGCCTCGATGTGCTCCCAGCCGGAGTGGACGCCGCCGTCGGAGACGAGCCCGATCAGGTGCAGGCGGCCGCGCGGGCTCTCGACCGCCCGCTCGCAGGCGGCGCGCAGCACCTCGTTGTCGAAGAAGCTGCCGTCGGCGACGGCGTCGTCGATCCGGGCGAGGTCCTGCTTGACGACCGATCCGGCGCCGAGGTTGAGGTGCCCGACCTCGGAGTTGCCCATCTGCCCGTCGGGGAGGCCGACGTCGCGGCCGGAGGCCGAGAGCGTGGTGTGCGGATAGCGCTCCCAGAGCGCGTCGAAGGTCGGCGTCTCGGCCAGCGAGATCGCGTTGCCGGGACCCGGCTCGGCCAGCCCCCAGCCGTCGAGGATGACGAGCGCCAGCGAGCCGACCGGGAAGCCCTCGGGGCAGCTCGGGCAGCGCCACGCCTCCGCCCTCCTATCCGGCCGCGGCGACGATCGCCGCGAAGTCGCCGGGGTCGAGGCTGGCGCCGCCGACGAGGGCACCGTCGATCTCGGCACAGCCGAGCAGCTCGGCCGCGTTCGCGGGCTTGACCGAGCCGCCGTAGAGGATCCGCACCGCCGCAGCGGCCTGCTCGCTGCGGGCGGCGACCAGCGCCCGGACGAAGCCGCAGGCATCGTCGGCCTGCTCGGGAGTCGCCGTGCGGCCGGTGCCGATCGCCCAGATCGGCTCGTAGGCGATGACGACGTCGCCGAGGCGCTCCTCCGGGACGAGCGCGAGGTCGGCCTCGATCTGGCGCCGCAGGACCCGCTCGGTCTCCTCGGCGTCGCGCTCCTGCTCGGTCTCACCGCAGCAGAGGATCGGCAAGATGCCCGCCTCGAGAGCTGCCGGAACCTTGCGCGACAGCGCCTCGTCGGTCTCGCCGAAGAGCTGCCGGCGCTCGGAGTGACCGAGCACGGCGGCGCCGACCCCCGCGTCGAGCAGCATCGGCGGCGACACCTCGCCGGTGAAGGCGCCCGCGTCCTCGAAGTACATGTTCTGCGTCGCGACGACGACCGGCGTTCCCTCGCAGGCCTCGACGACGGCGCCGACGGCGAGAAAGGGCGGGCAGATGACGATCTCCGGGCCCGGCTCGGTCCCGATGCGCGGGCAGGAAGGCCGTGCAGAACTCGCGCGCCTCAGCGGCGGTCTTGTGCATCTTCCAGTTGGCCGCGAGCAGCGGCCGGCGCCCGTCAGCCATCAGCTTCTTCGGCGTCGAGCAGCGCCTCGACCCCGGGCAGCTCCTTGCCCTCGACGAGCTCGAGCGAGGCGCCGCCACCCGTCGACAGCCAGCTCACTTGGTCGGCGAGGCCGAACTGGGCAAGCGCAGCGCCGGAGTCGCCGCCCCCGACGACGGTGACGGCGTCGGCGTCGGCGACCGCCTCGGCAACCGCGCGGGTGCCGGCCGCGAACGGCTCGAGCTCGAAGGCACCCATCGGGCCCGTTCCAGAAGACGGTGCCAGCCGTAGCGATCGCGTCGGCGTAGGCCTTGGCCGTCTCCGGGCCGATATCGAGGCCCATCATCTCCGCAGGTACGTCGACGCCATCGAGGGTGACCGGCTCGGCCTCGGCCGAGAAGGCGGACCCGAGGACGAGATCGGTCGGCAGCAGCAGCTCGCAGCCGGCCTTCTCGGCCCGCGCGAGGACGCCCCCGGCGAGCTCGACGCCCTCCTCTTCGACAAGTGAATTGCCGGTCTCGTGACCCTGCGCCCGGAAGAAGCTGAAGCACATCGCGCCGCCGATCAGGACCTTGTCGGCGGTCTCGAGGAAGCGCTCGATGACGCCGATCTTGTCCGAGACCTTGGCGCCGCCAAGAACGACGACGAGGGGGCGCTCGGGATCGGCGAGGACCGAGGTCAGCTCGCGCACCTCCTGCTCGAGCAGCAGCCCCGCGTACGCGGGGATGTGGTGGGCAACGCCCTCGGTGGACGCGTGCGCCCGATGGGCGGCACCGAAGGCGTCGTTGACGTAGATGTCGGCAAGCCCTGCGAGGGCCTCAGCGAGGTCCGGGTCGTTCTTCGTCTCGCCCTTCTCGAAGCGCGTGTTCTCGAGCAGCAGCACCTCACCGCTGTCGAGCCCGGCGACGACCGAGTCGACCGTGTCGCCGACGACGCCCGGGGCGACGGCGACGAACGTGCCGAGCAACTCGGCGAGCCGCGCGGCGACGGGGGCCATGGACAGGTCGGGGTCGTGCTCACCGCCCGGACGGCCGAGGTGAGAGCAGAGAACGACCGTCGCCCCCCTGTCCCGCAGTAGCTCGATCGTCGGCAGCGCCGCCCGGATCCTGGCGTCGTCCTTGACGACGCCGTGGTCGAGCGGCACGTTGAAGTCGGCGCGGAGGAGCACCTTCTTGCCGTTCACGCGCACGTCGCGGATCGAGGCCTTCTCGAAGACCCCTTTCTCAGTCTCTGGTTCTGACGTCTTTGCCACTGTTGCTCCCCTGCGGCGTGTCCTAGAGGACCTTCTGCGCGAGCTCGACCACCCGGTTGGAGTAGCCCCACTCGTTGTCGTACCAGGTCAGGATCTTCAGCATCGTGCCCGCCATGACGACCGTGACGCTCGCGTCGAAGATCGACGAGTGCGGATCGCCGACGATATCCGTGGAGACGATCGCATCCTCGGTGTAGGCGAGGATCCCGTTCAGCGGTCCGTCGGCGGCTGCCTTGACCGCCGCGTTGATCTCCTCGACGCTGGTCTCGCGTGAGACGTTGCAGGTCAGATCGACGACCGAGCCGGTCGCGACGGGGGCGCGGACGGCGAAGCCGCTGAGCTTGCCGTTGAGCTCCGGCAGCACGAGGCCGACGGCCTTTGCGGCGCCGGTCGAGGCCGGGATCAGGTTGAGCGCCGCCGCTCGGGCACGGCGCAGATCCTTGTGCGGCATGTCCTGCAGCCGCTGATCGGCGGTGTAGGCGTGGATCGTCGTCATGAGGCCGTGGTCGATCCCGACGGTGTCGTTGATCACCTTCGCGACGGGCGCCAGGCAGTTCGTGGTGCACGAGGCGTTGGAGATGATGTTGTGCTGGGAGGGGTCGTAGGCGTCGAAGTTGACGCCGAGCGCCACCGTGATGTCGGGATCGGTGGCCGGGGCGCTGATGATCACCTTCTTGGCGCCCGCCTCGAGGTGCTTGGCGGCGTCGTCGCGCTTGGTGAAGAAGCCGGTCGACTCGATCACGATGTCGACGCCGAGGTCGGCCCACGGCAACGCCGCCGGGTCGCGCTCGGAGAGCACCTTGATCTCCTTGCCCTTGACCGTGATCGAGTCCTCCCCTGCCTCGACGTCGCCGTCGAAGCGGCCGAGGATCGAGTCGTACTTGAGCAGGTGAGCGAGGGTCGCGGCGTCGGTCAGGTCGTTGACGGCGACGAAGTCGAGCTCCGCGTCGGCGCCGGCGGCATGCGCGGCGCGGAAGAGGTTGCGGCCGATGCGGCCGAAGCCGTTGATGCCGACCTTTACTGGCATGTCGGAGAACTCCCTAGTAGCGGTTGAAACTTGCTGATTACGAGCACGCTCTCAACCTAACGAGTCGCTCCCGCGCGCGTCCTCTGGCGGGTTACTGAGGATCTGCGTGGGGACTACGGACGCGCCCAGCAATGCCCGGATGGCCGAACGGCCCCTGGCAGGCTCAGTCGGTCCGCGGCGACCAGCGGAAACGCCGCAGGGCGAAGATCAGCCCGGCGAGCCCCCAGGCTGCGACGACGGCGAGGTGGCCGAACTCGATCCCAACGCCGGTCGTCGACGGGTCGTAGCAGGCGAAGAAGGCTTCGAACAGGTGCCGGATCGGGAACACGTCGGCGACGTGCAGGACGCCGTCGGGGATCTCCGTCTCCGGGATGAAGACGCCGGAGAGGAAGTAGAGCGGCAGCACGACCGCGTTGGTGATCGGCGGCGCGGCGTCCTCGCTCGGGATCAGCGAGCTGAGCGCGAAGCCGAGCGCGGAGAAGGAGAAGGCGCCGACGATCAGCGTGACGACGATGCCGGGGATCGTGGTCGTCGGCACCGAAACGCCGAAGAGCACATCACCGAGCAGGGTGACGAGCACGACCATCATCGCCGAGACGACGATCGAGTTGCCGACGCGGCCCGCGATCAGCGCCCAGGTCGGCAGCGGCGTGCCGCGGAGCCGCTTCAGGCGGCCGTCCTCACGGGCGATCACGAGGTTCATCGCGAGGCTGACGAGCGTCGCCGAGACGACGGCGAGGGTGATGATTCCCGGCACGTAGTAGGCGGAGGTCTTGACGCCGAGGCCATCGATTGCTTGTTCCCGAACAGACCCGCGAACAGCAGCAGGAAGATGATCGGGAACATCACCGTGAAGAAGACGGAGGCCGGGTTCCGCCAGAAGACCTTCTGGTCGTAGCGGAACTGATGCAGGGCGAGGGCCGAGCTACTCATCCTCGGCTCCCGTCAGCTCCAGGTAGACGTCCTCGAGGCTCGGCCGCCGGACCTCGAGTGCCTCCAGGTCAATCTCGCGCTCCAGCGCCCAGGCCGTCAGCGAGTTGAGCGTCGCGACGGGCTCCCTGGTCTGCAGCGAGAGCTTGCCGTTCGAGCCGGAGAGCGATGCGGCAAGCCGCTCGGGCAAGGCACCCGACTCGACGCCGGCCGGCAGCGAGAAGGTGATCAGGCTCTCGGCCGTGCCGCGTCCGCCGAGCTCGTCAGGACTGCCGGTGGCGACGATCTCGCCGCCGCGAATCACCGCCACGCGATCGGCGAGGGCCTGCGCCTCGTCCATGTAGTGGGTCGTCAGGAAGACCGTCTTGCCGAGTTCGCGGAGGCCCGAGATCACCTCCCAGAAGTGGCGCCGGGCGGAGGGGTCGAAACCGGTGGTCGGCTCGTCGAGGAAGAGCAGCTCGGCATCGCCGACGAGCGCCACGGCAACGTCGAGGCGGCGCTGCTGGCCACCCGAGAGCTTGCCGTTGCGGACGTCGGCCTTCTCGCCGAGGCCGACGAGCTCGATCGTCGCCGCAACGTCGCGCGGCTTCGGAAAGTAGCCCGCGTACATCTCGAGGATCTCGCGCACGGTCAGCTTCGACTCCATCCTGCACTCCTGCAGGACGATTCCCAGCTTCCGCCGCGCCAATCGAGGCCGCCCTCGCCGGGGTCGGTGCCCAGCACCGAGACCTCGCCGCCGGTCCGCTCGCGGTAGCCCT
Source organism: uncultured Solirubrobacterales bacterium (assembly GCA_963774395.1). GTDB lineage: Bacteria > Actinomycetota > Thermoleophilia > Solirubrobacterales > 70-9 > CAXMST01. The sequence goes on from CAVZET010000006.1 coordinate 710,945, forward strand.
CGAGGATCTCGACCGTCGTCGTCTTGCCGGCGCCGTTCGGGCCGAGGAAGGCGAAGATCTCGCCAGGGCGGACCTCGAGGTCGATGCCGCGCACTGCTTCGTGGCGGCCGTAGCTCTTGCGGAGCCCGCTGACGCTGATCGCAGCTGCTGGCACCGACCCATTATCGGTGAAGCGCGCATCGGGCCCGCGCGTCCTGCCCGCCGGCTCCGAAGCTTCTATCCGGTCTTGTTGATCCGGCCGTGGATCTCGCGGGCGAGCTTGCCCGGGATCCCGGGCACCGCCTCGAGCTCCTCGCGGCTCGCGCTGAGAACCCGCTCGGGCGAGCCGAAGTGGCCGAGCAGCGCCCGCTTGCGGGCCGGGCCGATCCCCGGCAGGTCGTCGAGCACCGAGGTCGTCATCGCCTTGCCACGTCGGCGTCGATGGCCTTCGAGCGCGAAGCGGTGCGCCTCGTCGCGGACCCGCTGCAAGCAGGCGCGAGGCCTCCGAGTCTGGGCGTGATCGGCAGCGGCCGGGAGTTGCCCGGCACGTAGACCTCCTCGAGCCGCTTCGCGAGCGAGATGACGGTGCACGCCACGCTCGAGCAACGGCTGCAGCGCCCTGATCCCCGCCGAGAGCTGACCCTTCCCGCCGTCGATCATGATCAGCGAGGGCAGAGCCGCGAAGCTCTCGTCGAGCTCAGCATCGTGCGGGCTCAGGTCGGACGGCGGCGACGAACCGCGAGAGCCGGCGGGAGAGCACCTCCTCGATCGAGGCGAAGTCGTCGGGCCCGCGGCCACCTTCGCGGCCGCGGATGTTGAAGCGCCGGTAGTGGGCCTTCTTCGGCGCACCGCCCTCGAAGACGACCATCGAGGCGACGGTGTGCTCGGGGCCGATGTTGGAGATGTCGTAGCCCTCGATCCGGATCGGGACCTCATCCATGCCGAGCGCGTCGGCGAGCTCCGACAGAGCCGCCGTGCGCTCCGCCCGACGGCGCTCCTTGCGCAGCCGGTCCTGGGCGAGGGCGAGCTTCGCGTTGCGCTCGGCGAGCTCGCGCAGCCGGCGCTTGTCGCCACGCTCGGCCGCGCGCACCTCGACCTTCGTTCCGCGCCGCTCCCCAGCGCCTCGGCGAGCACGCCGGCCCGCGCCGCCAGCTCCGGTCCGACGACCACGAGCGGCGGCACCGTTGGCGCCGCCTCGTAGTACTGGGCGAGGAACTGCTCGGCGACCTCCTCGATGCCGCGCTCGCCCTTGTTGTCGAGGTAGAAGCCCTGCCGCTCGGCGAGGACGCCGTCGCGAACCTGGAAGAGCTGCGCGTTCGCGTCGGAGCCCTCGACCGCGACCCCGATCAGGTCGGCGGTACCGACCGACTCCCCCGCGACCTTCTGCCGTTCCATCAGCGAGCGAACGGCGGTGAGCCGGTCTCGGAACAGTGCCGCGCGCTCGAACTCCTGATCGACGGAGGCCTGCTCCATCTTCTCCTCGAGATCGCGCTCGACGTCCCGGTAGCGGCCGCCGAGGAACCGCCGGATCGACTCGATCGAGCGCATGTACTCCTCGCGGTCGATATAGCCCACGCAGGGCGCCCCGCAGCGCTTGATGTAGTAATCGAGGCACGGCACGCCGGACCGCCGGCCGGGCTCGGCGCCCTCGCAGGTCCGGTACTGGAAGAGCTTGCCGAGCAGCTCGAGCGTCTCCCGGACGCGGCGGGCGGTCGCGTAGGGGCCGAAGTACGTCCGAGAGGGGCGGTGGCGCTCGCGGGTGAAGTAGACGCGCGGAAACTCCTCGTCAAGCGAGATGCCGATGTAGGGATAGGACTTGTCGTCGCGGAGCTTGACGTTGAGCAAGGGCCGGTGGCGCTTGATGAACTGTTGCTCGGTGAGCAGCGCCTCTGCCTCGGTCTCGGTGACCAGGAAGTCGATCGAGACGATCCGGTCGGCGAGCGCGCCGAGCGTCGAGCGGCTCGAAAAGTGATTGGCAACGCGCTTGCGGATCGAGAGTGACTTGCCGACGTAGACGACCCGGCCCTCGTCGTCGGTGAAGATGTAGACGCCGGGCGCGTCGGGCAGCCGCCGCCGCTGCTCGGCGAGGTCGGCGCCGCGATCAGGGCCGCCGCCGCTTTCGCTCAACTCTGTTTCGCGGGCCACTCGGCCCACTTTAGGCGGCCGCTCAGGTCGTCAGCCGAAGACGAAGCGGCCGACGGACTCGGCGACGCAGCAGGGCTTCTCGTTGCCCTCGACCTCGACCGTGAGCACGTTCACGGCCTGCCACCAGCCGCCGCCGACGTCCTCGAGCGACTCGAGCCGCGCAGACGCGCGGACCCGCGAGCCGGCTGGAACGGGCGCCGGGAAACGGACCTTGTTCCAGCCGTAGTTGACGGCGAGCTTGAAGCCGCTCATCTCGATCAGCCCGCCGCGCATACCGTCGATCATCGACAGGGTCAGGTTGCCGTGCGCGATCGTCTGCCCGAAGGGGCTCTCCGCCTTCGCCCGCTCGACGTCGACGTGGATCCATTGGTGGTCGCCCGAGACGTCGGCAAAGGTGTCGATCAGCTCCTGCGTGACCTCGCGCCACTCGCCGGGGCCGATCGTCTCGCCGACGCTCGCCTGCAACTCCTCGATGCCATTGATCGTCTTCAGTGCCATGCCGCGGACCCTATCCCTATCGGAGCCGCGGGGCCACGCGGACATCTCATGAGACGAGCCTGACCTCGAGGGTCGGCTGCGGCGTCGTCAGCTGGCCGGCGCCGCCCAGCATGCCCATGATCCGGGCCACGTAGGCCTGAGTCTCGGGGATCGCCGGCACGCACGAGCAGGCTTCGACCGGAGCCGGCCCCGCGTTGTAGGCGGCGAGCGCCAGGCGCGGGTCGCCGAACTGTGCGATCAGCTCGCCCATCAGCGTCGCCTGCGCCTCGATCGAGGCGACCGGGTCGAACGGATCGCCGAGACCGTAGGCGGCCGCCGTGCCGGGCATGAACTGGGCGATGCCCTGGGCACCCGCCGGCGAGACCGCCGCGGGGTTGAAGTTCGACTCGGCCATGAGCTGCGCCGCGAGCAACGCCGCCGAGACATCGTGCCGTGCCGCCGCCGCGATCAGCGGCGCCCGGTACTGGGGCGGGACGAAGCCGGGCAGGCCGGGATCGCCGGCGGCTCGGCCGTCGCCATGGGTTCCACCGCCGGTCCCCTCCGAGACAACTTCGTTCCCCGACTGAGAGCAGGGCGGCGGACCACCCGTGAACCCGTAATGCCACGGTTCCCACGAGTAGCGGCCGAGGAAGCCAAACCGACCGGCGTTGGCGGCCAGCCACCCGTACGCCGACGACGGCCCGAGGTCGAGCTCGGTGCCGCATCGATGCAGCGAGGTTCCAGGCGGGGCGACCATGCGCGGATCCGGGTTGGCGGCAAAGAGCGCCGCCTGCTCGGCGTCGGAGCGGTAGGCGGAGTTGATGATCAGGCTGACGCCATCGGACGCGGCCGCCGCCGACATGCGATCGAAGGCGGCGGCGACGTCGGGGCGCATCTGCTTGCCCTGCCTGCTCGCCAGTGGACCCGCGTAGCCGCCACCGCTCGCGGTGGGCGCGTCGGGCGGCGTCGAAGCGATCGGGGCGACGGGCGGCGCCAGCGCCGCCTCGGCGTGGAGGGAGAGCCGACCGGCGTCCTCGCCGTCGACCTCGGTGCGCGGGCGCGCCGTGACGGCGACCCGCAGCGGCGCCAGCGAGTTGCCGTCGGTGAAGCTGACCTTCAGGGCCTCCGGGGGCAGGTCATTGCGGGATGCGGCGTTATGGGCAGCAGCCTCAGCGCGCGCCTCGTAGGCCGCCTTGTCGAGGTGCTCGGGGTTCGGAGTTCCGTTCGCGCGCAGCGCAGGAACGAACAGGCGCGGGAAGTCGTCGCGCATCGAACGGGCCGCCGAAAGCGCCGCCAGGTCAGTCGCCCGCTGAGCCCGGCCCTTGGCCGTGACCGCCCCGCCGAGCGCGACGAACGCGAGCGCCAGCACCGCGATCGCGACGATCAGGCCCGCAAGCGCCGGCAGGGCCTGCCCCTCCTCGGAGCGGAGTCCGCGGTACGCCGCCCTCGCGCGCGTCGCCGTGGCGCCGCCCGGATCGAGGCCCGCGAGCGCCCTCCGTCCCGCGATCAGACCAGGCGCCCGACGCCAGATGCGATGACGGCGACGCTCAGCGCGGAGCTCCACGCTGAGCGCCGAGAGCAGCGACAGCTCGCGCCCATCGCGGCCGGCCTGGATCAGCACCGAGGCGTCTGCCCCGCTGACCTCGAGGTCCTCGAGCAAGGCCCGGAAGCCGGCGCCGGCGGCGTGCACGACGAGAGGCGCCCCAGCGGCGGCGGCGATCGCGACCACATCTGCCATCGCCTCACGTCCTCGCGCCCCGCCCGTGACGGCGCCGTCGTCGCCGGGGGCCACCATGCAGAGTCGGCCTCGGGGAACCGCGCGCCACTGGCCGTTCTCGCCACAGAGGTCCGCAAGGGCCCGGGCGTCGTCCGCGCAGAGCAGCGAGGGCCGCAACTCGACCGGAGGTCCGAGGTCGACGAGGATTCCCGCGCGAGGCTCATCGCGCCTGCCTTCGGCGGATGCCGCCAGGGCGAGGGCAGCAGCCGCCGGACGGGCCGTGGCGGCCGCTGGGGTCGGCGCGACGGCGATCGCGTGCGCACCCTCGATCTCGACATCGACCACGCGCTCAGCTCCCCGGCCGCGCCCAGGCGCTCGAGTCGACGACGAGCCGCTTGCCGACGGCTTCGAGGAGGCTCGGGCTCTCGAACGGACACGGTGACCCGCCCCGCGTCGGACTCGACGTCGGCGCTCGACTGCGCCCAGCCCGGCAGCGCTGCTCGGGCAGCCGGCCCCGGCTCGAGACCGGCGGTCGCGGCGTAAGCACCGGCCTCCGCCGCATCGTCGGCGAGCGACTGCGCGTACCCCACGGCGAGCAGCTGAAGGACGACCGCGGCGAGGCAGATGAGTACCGGCACCGCTGCGACCAGCTCGATCTGAGCCTGGCCGGAGGTCGAGCAGAACGGCCCGACGCCAAGTCGGTGCGCGCTCAACGGCCCTCTCCGGGACCTTCGGCATGCGCCTGCGGATCGAGGCCGGCACTGGCCCCGACGGTGAGCGCGGGTAGAAGCGGGATCAGCTGCGGCGGGTCGACATCGACCCGCATCCGATCGCCGGCGTGCGAGATGTCGGCGCGCGCCGCGAGCGGGCCGGGTAGGGCCGCGCGGGCGGCGTCACCGGGATCGGCGCCGACGAGCTCGGCACGGGCAGCGGCGCGGGCAGCTCCGGCGGCCGACCATGCCGACCAGCCGACGACCGCTACCTGCGCGAGCACCCCGCAGCAGGCGAGCAGCGCCGGCAGCGTGGCAAGCAGCGACACCGCCGCCTGACCGCGCTCTCCTGCGCGCTCGCCCACCGCTCTGACCGACCGCTCGACCATGCAGCCGACCGTAGGAGTGGCAAGCGCGCGCGTGGTGAGCGCAGACGCGCGAGAGCGTGCCGGATCAGTAGCTGTTCAGGGCGCGCCAGGTGCTGAACAGGATCCAGCCCGACCCCGCGACCACGGCGATCAGGACGATCGTCCCCGCCCCCGTAGAGAGCAGCTCGTCAAAGCCGGCCACCATCAGCGCCAGGGCGCCGAGTGCGCCGTAGACGGCCCAGCGCTGTCCCTCGGTCATCGTGTCGCGAGTGAGCGCCGTGTCATTCCAGACGCGAGCGAGAAGCAGGCCGACCGCTGCGAGGAAGATCAGAGCGAGGGCGGCGAGGATGCCGCTGACGACGCTGCCGCCGGCGGGCGCGACGGTGACGAGTAGCGCCAGCAGGGCGATGATCACGATGTTGCGGAGCGCGATCAGCATCGGACTGTGAATGGTGACCGATCGGCGACGGCGGCGAGTGCGCCACCGACCCGGCGGGTTCAGTCCGGGCTCAGTCGATCATCACGATCAGCCCGACGACGACCGCGCCAATCGATGCAGCCAGGGCGATCGCTCCGAGGGCCCCGGCGGCGACCGCCGCCGCGCGGCGGTTCGCGCGACGGAACTCGGCCGCCTTGGTCGTGCCGACGATCGCGAGCGAGAAGGCGAAGGTGAGCACGCTGCCGGCAACCAGCGAGGCAAGCGACGCCTCCGCGAGCGCCTTCCAGTCCACGACCGTCGCAATCGGCAGATCGAACGGCGTCATGTCGTCGGCACCGGCTGGCCGCGCCGGATTCGGCGCGAGAAGAGGGCGACCCCAAGGGCAGCCGAGAGGGCGAGCACGAGTAGTGGCCCGGCGGCGCCGTCGCCGAACAGGCTGGTGAAGCCGTAGGCCAGGGCGCCGACGGCAGCCGCCGCAGGCAGCGTCACGATCCAGGCGGCGAAGATGTTGCCCGCCAGCCCCCAGCGGACGGCGGACAACCGCTTGCCGGCCCCGGCGCCCATCACGCCACCCGTGATCACCTGTGTGGTCGAGAGCGGATAGCCGAAGTGGCTCGAGGCGAGAATCACCCCCGCGCCGGCCCCCTGCGCGGTGAAGCCCTGCGCCGTGTCCATCTTGATGATCCGCGTGCCCATCGTGCGGATGATCCGCCAGCCGCCGATGTAAGTGCCGGCCGCAATCGCCGAGGCCGACGTGACGACAACCCAGGTGGGCACGCTGAAATCAGTCGCGCTCAGGTTCCCGTTGGCGATCAAGGCCAACGTGATGACACCCATCGTCTTCTGCGCGTCGTTGGTTCCATGCGCGAGGGCGAGCAGTCCACTCGAGACGACCTGCCCATGGCGGAAGCCGCGATTGACCGGCCCGGGCCGAAGCCTGCCGACGAGCGCGTAGGCGATCCCGATCGCTACGAGGGCGACGATGAAGGCGACGATCGGGGCAATCACCGCGGGAATCAGGACTTTGCCGAGCACCCCGTCACCACTGACGGCGCTCGCTCCCGCTGCCGCGAAGGCGGCGCCGACGACGCCGCCGATCAGGGCGTGCGAGGAGCTCGAAGGCAGGCCGAAGTACCAGGTGGCCAGGTTCCAGGCGATCGCGCCGACGAGCCCGGCGAAGATCACGGTCGGGGTGATCGCGTCCGACTGGACGACGTCACCGGCGACGGTCGCGGCGACCTGGAGCGAGATGAACGCGCCGACGAAGTTGAGCACTGCGGCCATGCCTACGGCGACGCGCGGCGACATCGCGTGTGTCGAGATCGACGTGGCGACGACGTTCGCGGTGTCGTGGAAGCCGTTCGTGAAGTCGAAGGCAAGCGCCGCAACGACAACGATGACGAGGACCAGGTCGTCGTGCACGGACTCAGCGGGCGTTCTTGATAACTACGCCTTCAATGATGTGGGCGACGGCCTCGGTCGAGTCGATCGCGCGCTCGAGCACACCGAAGATGTCCTTCCACCGGATGACAATCATCGGGTCGATGCCGTTGGCGAAAAGGGAGGCGACAGCATCACGGTAGATCCTGTCGCCGTCGTTCTCCAGCCTGTGGATCTCGATCCAATAGGGGTCGAGCTCCTTGAACCCGCGCAGCGCGCCGAGCGCCGCGACGATCTGCTCACAGGCCGCGACGAGCACGTCCGCCATCTGCGAAGCCTGCAGCATCGGCGCTTCGATCTGGTAGAGCCCAAGGAAGTCGGCAGCCTCCTCCACGTAGTCGACGATGTCGTCGAGCTTCGTCGCGAGCCCGTAGATGTCCTCGCGATCGAAGGGCGTCACGAAGGTCGAGTTGAGCCGCTGGATCACAGCGTGGGTGAGCCGATCGCCCTCCTGCTCCGCCTCGACGATCTGACGCCCGATCCCCTGATCGTCGGGCCAGGTCTCGAGCATCTGCCTTGAGCAGCTCCGCGGCGCGGAGCACGTTCTCGCCCTCGTCCTTGAGTAGGTCGAAGAAGACACGGTCCTTGGGCGCGAGGCTGAAGCCGGCCATCTCCGCGCAGAATCGCAGAAAGTGCCATCTGAAACCTCAGCGACGACGAACCGCCTGCAAACCCGGCGATCAGTCGCCGAATCGCTCACGAACGACCGCCGCAAGCCGCTCCGCTGCGTGGCCGTCCCACAGCGGCGGCGGCTCCGCCCGGGGGCCCTCGGCAGTCGCGAGCAGCTGCGGGAGCTCCGCGATCCGCGCCGGGTCGAGCCCGAGCAGGATGTTCGTGCCGGCCTCGATCGTGATCGGCCGCTCGGTGTTGTCGCGCAGCGTGAAGCAGGGCACCGCCGAGGTACGTCGTTTCCTCCTGGATGCCGCCGGAATCCGTGAGGACCGCCGCGGCATCCGCCTGCAGCGAGAGGAAGTCGAGGTAGCCGACGGGCTCGATCAGGCGTAGGTCCTTCGGCAGAGCCGGCGCCTCGCCCGAGGCCTCGAGCGCCGCAATCCGCTGGCGTGTGCGCGGGTGGACGGGAAAGGCGACGGGCATCTGCGCCGCGACCTCGGCGAGCGCGGCCAGCGCCGGCACGAGCAGCTCCCCGTCGACGAGAGCCGGTCGATGCAGCGTGACGAGCAGGTACGAGCCCGCCTCGAGTCCGAGGCCGGCCGCCGCGCCGCGCTCGCGGAAACGGTCCTCGAGGGCGACGAGCGTGTCGATCATCGTGTTGCCGACGAGCTCGACGCGACCGGGGTCGATGCCCTCGCGCTCGAGGTTGCCGAGCGCCTCCGGCGAGTGCGTGAAGAGCAGCTCCGAGACCTGGTCGACCAGCACCCTGTTGACCTCCTCGGGCATCGTCCGGTCGAAGCTGCGCAGCCCCGCCTCGACGTGCGCGACCGGAATCTGCAGGTGGGCGCAGGCGATCGCCGCGGCGAGGGTCGAGTTGACGTCGCCGGGGACGATGACGAGGTCGGGCCGCTCGGCCGCGAGCACGGGCGCGAGCCGCTCGAGCACGGCGGCGAGCTGCTCGGCGTGGGTGCCGCCCCCGGCCCCGAGCTCGTGGTCGGGCGCGGGCACGCCGAGCTCGGTGAGGAAGATCTGCGACATGTTGCGGTCGTAGTGCTGGCCGGTGTGGACGAGCACGTGCCTGCCGCCGGGATCGGCGTCCCGCAGGGCCGCGATCACCGGCGCCATCTTGACGAAGTTCGGGCGCGTCGCGATTACGTGCAGCAGGCGCATCGAGCTGCAGTGTGACGGCGGTTGCCGACGCTCAGGCGAGCGCGTCGATGCGCCCGGCGAGCTCGAAGTCGTCGCGGTGAGCCCGCCCTCCGAATGGGTCGAGATCGTCACCTTGACCGTCGCCCAGGAGATCTCGAGGTCGGGGTGATGGCCCATCTCTTCGGCCGGCTCGACGATCCGCTTGACGAACTCGACCGAACCGACGAAGTCGCCGCGATCGAAGCTCCGCGTGATCGCCTCGCCCTCACGCTCCCACCCGTCGAGGCCGGTGAGGCGATCGGTGATCTCGCTGTCGTCGAGAGAGCCATGATCCGAGCCTATAGTGCCCCGGCGATGCGGATCGCAAACCTCGTCCCGTCGGCGACCGAGTTCTGCTTCGAGCTCGGGCTCGGGCGCCGATGTCGTCGCCGTCACCCACGAGTGCGACTGGCCGCCCGCCGCCCGGGAGCTACCGGCGCTGACCCGCAGCGTCATCCCCGCGGGCCTCGACGCCGCCGCGATCGACGCCGCCGTACGCGAGCGGACCGAGCGCGGCGAGGCGCTCTACGAGCTCGACGAGGAGCGGCTGGCGGAGCTCGACGTCGATCTGATCGTCACCCAGGCCGTCTGCGCGGTGTGCGCGGTCTCCTACGACGACGTCGTCGCCGTCGCGGCGCGACTGCCGAGCCGCCCGCGAGTGCTCTCGCTCGACCCCTCGACCCTCGGCGAGGTGCTCGCCGACGCCGAGCGGCTCGGGGAGGCGGCGGGCCGCGCGGCGGACGGGGTCGCCTGCGAGCGAGCGGCTCGAGGGCGAGGATCGACGCCGTGCGAGACCGCGTCGCCGGGCTCGAGCGACCCCGGGTCGCCGCGCTCGAGTGGCTCGACCCCGTCTACGCGGCCGGCCACTGGGTGCCGGAGATGATCGACGCGGCCGGTGGCATCGATGTCCTCGCCGAGGCCGGGCGAGCGCTCGCGCGTCGTCTCCTGGGAGGAGGTCGCGGCGGCCCGACCCGACGCCGTCGTCGTCATGCCCTGCGGCCTCTACTGCGAGGAGGCGCTGGCCGAGGCAGCGGCGCACCGCGAGCGGCTCAGCTCGCTCGGGGCCGCAACCATCTACGCGGTCGACGCAGCCGCAAGCTTCTCGCGGCCCGGGCCGCGACTCGCCGACGGGGTCGAGCTGCTCGCCTCGATCCTCCACCCCGACCTGGGTCCAGCACCGACTCCACTTCGATCGGCGCCGGTGCCCGCCCTGGCCTGAGTCGCAGCCGGCGTCTCGGCCTGCGCGAGGCGGACCCCCGGCGGTAAGCGTGGCGCCTGCTTCGAGTTGGCGACGGCGATCGAGCCGGCGAACGCGGCCGATCGCGAGCGCGACGATCGCGGCGAGCTCGGCGCCGACCATGCGGGCGCTGCCGCGGCGCTCACCGGCGAGACGATCAGCCCCCGCGATCGCGCCACCGACCAGCCCGCCGATGTGACCGCCGATGCTGACGCCGCTGACGCTGAAGGTGAAGACGAGGTTGAGCACGAGCCAGAAGCCGAGCTGCGAGAGCACCTGGGTCATCCCCCGGTCCCGGGCGATGATCATCGCCGCGGCGAACAGGCCGTAGATCGCGCCCGAGGCGCCGACCGTGTTCTGGGCCGGGTCGGCGAGCAGCAGCGCGCCCATCGAGCCGGCGATCAGCGAGACCGAAGTAGATCGCCACCGTGCGCGGCGGTGCCGATCGCCGGCTCGAGCATCATCCCAAGCACGTAGAGGACGAACATGTTGAAGCCGATGTGGAGCAGGCTCACGTGCAGGAAGCCGGCGGTGATGATCCGCCAGAACTCGCCGCCGCCGGTGATCGACCGGTGGCGGGCTGCAGCAGCCCGCCGCCGCCGACCGCGTCGGCGCAGAGCGCGCCGTTCTGCATCAGCGTGCCGCCGCCGTCGCCGGACATCAGCCCGCCGCCGGTCGCGAGCTCGGCGATGAAGGCGACGACGTTGATCGCGATCAGCGTGAAGGTCGCCGGCGCGCGCGAGAAGCTGCTCGCCCGATTCCCCGGCTCCCGAGAACTGGGGCCGCCGGACCTGCGTGCGGTCGCTGGCGCACTCGGGGCAGCGCATGCCGACCGGCGTGGGCGTCATGCAGTCGCCGCAGATCGGCCGCTCGCAGCGCGAGCAGGCGACGTTCGTCTCGCGGTCGGGGTGCCGGTAGCAGCGCATCGGGCGCCGAAGGGTAGAGGGGTGGGCCTCCCGGTCGGCCGCGCGGCGGGCGCCCGCCCGCATCGCTGCGCTCAGAGCTCGGCCGTGAGCACCGGCGCGGTGCTCGGCTGGCGACTGCCGCCGGCGGGCTCCCGGGTGACCATCACCCGGTCGGCGCCGGCGGGGATCGAGGGGATCGATGCAGATGCCCTGGCCGGTGCCGTCGATGACGAAGACGGTCGAGGGCTCGATCTTCGAACCCTTGCGCCGACCCAGGCCTGGTAGACCTCGGCTCTTCGGAATCGCGTGCATGTTGCTGACCGTCAGCGTGCCGCTGTTGCCGGAGACCTGCACGGTGCCGTTCGCAGCCGAGTTCGGGGAGGTCGGCAGCGCGGCGAACGTCTTCGGCTTCGGCGAGCCGCCGCCGGAGTGGCCGATCTCGTAGCCGCCGACGCCGCGACCAGCAGGCAGACGGCCGCGAAGCCGGCGAGCGCCGGGCGCAGGGACCCCTCGCCGAACAGCCACTCGTGGACGCGAGCCAGTGGCCCGAGGTCGCTCCGCGGCGCGCCGGCTCGGCTGGCCTCCGCCTCGGCGCCGGCCTCGGCGCGAACGGTCGCCATCAGTTCGGCTACGGAGGCTCGCGGGCGGCTCGACCTGACGGACCGACGCGGGCACGAGATCCGCCGCCGGGCGCAACCAGAGCAGGCGCTCGCTGCAGGCGGCGCAGCCGGCCAGGTGCCGCTCGAGCTCGGCGGCCTCGCCGGGGTCGAGCGCGCCGAGCGCGTAAGCCGCGAGATCGTCGTGCCGCTCGGGGCAGCCGCCGCGTGACTCGGTGTCGCTCATGCCGTCAGACCTTCGATCGCATCGGGTGAGATCGCCTCGGCGATCTCGGCCCTGATCTTCTCCAGCCCGAGCCGCATCCGGCCCTTCACCGTACCGAGCGGCTGGTTGATCATCTGCGCGATCTCGTTGTGGCTGAAGCCGCCGAAGTAGGCGAGCTCGATCACCTGCGACTGCTCGTTCGGCAGCGCCTCGATAGCGCCGCGCAGCTCGCCGGCGGTCTCGTTGCGGATCGCCTCCGCGTCGGTGCGGTCGGGCGCCTCGCGAGCGTCGCAGCGCGGCGTCGTCGTCATGGGTCAGCTTCGGCGCGTTCACCCCGCCGCGGCGCAGCGAGTCGATCGCCCGGTTGCGGATCACGCTCAGTACCCAGGAGCGGACGCTGCCGCGGGCGCGGTCGTAGCGCGAGCGCGAGCGCCAGATCGAGAGGAAGGCTTCCTGGGTGGCGTCCTCGGCGGCGGTCCGGTCGCCGACGATCCGGTAGGCGAGCGAGTAGGCCGCGCCCCCGTGGCGGTCGTAGAGCGCCTCGAACGCGTCCGGATCCTTGCGGTCGACGTAGGCCATCAGGTCCTCGTCGGAGAGCCGTGAGAGCTCGGCCGGATTCATGCTGGCGCCTCGATTCGGCACGCGTCGCCGACGTCTGCCTGCGAGCGTGGCTGGGAAGGCATGCGGAACATCGCGTTGAAAGGTACGGTCCCGGCGCGCGAGTCGGATCATTCGATCCCGATCAACCCTCTGGAGCCCGACGAGATGGCCAAAGACGAGACAGCGACCGCCGCACGCCTCTTCGTGCTCGTCGTCGGCACGGCGCTGGTCATCGGCGGCATTGCCGGCTTCGCCTACGAGGCATCGTTCGGGACCGGCGACTCCTACGTCTCCGACAACATCCTCGGCGTCTTCCCGACGAACGGCTGGGAGAACGCCCTCCACCTCGCCGCGGGTCTCGCCTGCCTCGCCGCTGCCTCGCGCGCCCCGCGGGCGATGGCGTTGCTGCTCGGCGCCGGCTTCACGGTGCTCGGAGTCTGGGGGATGACGCAGACCGACCACGGCGCCGGCGCGCTGCTCAACGCGATCCCGGTCGGCACGGAGCTGAACATCCTGCACCTGGCGATCGGCGTCACCGGCGTCGCGGCCGGCCTGATCTCGGCCCGCCCGCCGGCGGCGGTCGCCTAAGAGGCCGTCTAAGAGGCGCCGAGGCGCTTGCGGAGCTCGTCGGCGACGCCGGCGAACCCTTCCTGCTTGCGCCGGCGCCGGATCTCGAGCAGGACGAGCGCCGAGCCGGCGACGCCACCGACGGCGACGGCCGCGACCGGACGAACCCAGTTGCGCGGATCGCGCAGCGACTCGAGCTCGCTCTCGGTCAGCTCCTCGGCCCAGTCGGAGAGCTCGATGGCCGCCGCATCGGCGAGCTTGGTGAGCGTCGACTCGACGCGCCCGCTGAGCCGCTCGGGCGGCTCGATCGGCCGTAGCGCGTCGGCGAGCAGCGACTCGAGGTCGATGCCGGCGCCACCCGTGGCAGGAGCCGTCTCACTCATCGTCGCCCCCCTCCCCGGGCTCGGCGAGCTCCTCCTCGAGCTGCTTGATCGCACGGTGGATGAGGACCTTCGTGGCGCCGTCGCTGCGACCGAGCGCCCGCGCGATCTCCCGGTTGCTCATCCCGAGGGCGAAGCGCATGATCAGCGCCTCGCGCCGGTCCTCGGAGAGCTCGCCGAGCCCCTCGAAGACGAGCCGTAGTTGTTCGCGGCCCTCGGCGACCCGCTCGGTGCCGTGCGGGTGCGCGGGTGGCTCGACGTTGTCGAGGGCCGCGGTCGGGCGCCGCGAACGGTCGCGGTGGTAGTTGGAGGCGAGGTTGTGGGCGATCCGGATCAGCCACGGCCGCAGTGGCCTCCCCTGCGACTCGCGGCGCGCCCGCTCGAAGTGGCGGTACGCCTGCAGGAAGGTCTGTTCGGTCAGGTCCTCGGCGTCGTGGTGGTTGCCGATCCGGTAGTACGCGTACGAGTAGACGTCGCGCAGGTGGTCGCGGTAGACGCGCTCGAAGTCGCGGTCGAGCTCCGCCTTCCGTGCGGACTCGTCCGCCTCCTCGCCCTCGCTCGACACGGGCGAAATGTAGGGCGGATCGCCGTGCGGGGCGGCGTCGCCTCAGCGCTTGCATCAGGCCGCGCTCCTCGCACGCTCCGCCCGCCGCAGACGCGCGACCCACTCGACCGCCGTCAACTCGCCTTCGATCAGCGCCGCGAGGCCGACGAGGCCATCGGCGTCGACACCGGCGTCGGTGACTGCCGTGGCAATCAGGGGCACCGATTCGAGTCCCTCCGAGGCCTGTCCGATCCGCTCCGGGATCTGCGCCGCCGGGACCCCCGTCCCAAGCAGCTCGCCCGCCCGCCGGTTGCGGCTGCCCGGGGCAAGGACCGTCGCGGTCAGATCGCCGATCCCGGCGAGGCCGGAGAAGGTCTCGAGGCGGGCGCCCTTGAGGGTCGCGTAGGCGACGCACTCGCGCCAGACCTCGGCAGCCGCGATGCCGGCCGCGTTGAGCCCGTGCGGCTCGGCGGCTGCCGCGGCAAGCGAGGCCGCGTTCTTGGCGACGCCGCCCATCTCGACGCCGACGACGTCGGCCGAACGCTCGCAGATCAGCCCCGCACGGTCGAAGACGTCGCCGAGCTGCGCCCGCAGGTCCCCGTCGTCGCTGGCGAGCGCCAGCGCCGCCGTACCGGAGGCGGCCTCCTTGGCGTGCGCGGGACCGCCGAGCGACGCGAGCGCGCGCGCCCGCACGCGCTGGGTCACGTATTCGGAGGGCAGCGTGCCGAGTGGCGGCACCAGTCCCTTGCTGAGCAGCAGGACCGCCGTCCGGCTGCCGATCTGGTCGCTGAGCGCGCCGACCGCCGCGGGCAGACCGGACGAGGGGACCGCCAGGCAGACGAGATCGAGTCCTGCGACCTCGATCTCAGCCGCGCGTTTGACGGTGATCGCATCCGGAAGCCGGATGCCCGGCAGATAGCGACCGTTCTCCCGCGTGTCGTTCAACTCGATCGCCTGCTCGGCGGTCCGGCAGCCGAGCTCGACCTCGATGCCGCCGCGCGCGAGCAGGATCGCGACGGCAGTACCCCAGCTACCGGCCCCGATCACCGCTGCCTTCCGCATCGGCGGCAGGCCGCCGAGCCACTCCCACTGCAACTCGATGCTTGGCCAGATGCGGCCCGTGACGGTCGCCGCCAACGAGGGCGATGGGTTCTCCGTCTGCGGGAAGGAGACGGCCTTGCCGGCGCGCAGGCGGACCTTGCGCGGGCGGATACGCCAGCCACGCCGCACGTGCTCGGTGCCGAGCACGGCGACCGGCAGCACGGAGGCGCCCGACTCGAGGGCCAGCCGGCCGACGCCACGGTGCGGGGCGGCGAGCGAGCCGCGCCGGATCCGCGTGCCCTCGGGGAAGATGCAGAGCGCGCCGCCGCGGGCGAGGATCGCGTCGGAGGTCTCGAGCGAGGCAGCATCGGCCTGGCCGCGGCGGACCGGATAGGCGCCGAGCCGGTTCAGGAACCAGCCCTGCAGGGGCTTCTCGAACAGCTCGACCTTGGCGACGTAATGCATCGGGCGCCGCCACGGCAGCAACGCGCCGATCACGAACGGGTCCAGGAACGAGCGGTGGTTGGCGGCGACGATCAGGCCGCGATCGACCTTCGCGTACTCCCGCCCGATCCGGTCGAGCCGAAACCAGACGAGGAAGAAGGGCAGCAGGATCGCGCGGGCGACCGAGTAGAGCAGGAAGTTGACGCCGTGGTCGCGCGTGTACTGGTGGTAGGCGGCGATCCGCTCGGAGCCGATGCGATCGGCGGCGCCCGTCTGGGGCGCCTTTCGTGGCTCTTCGCGGCGAACCTCGCCGTGGGGACCGCGGGCGCTCTCGGGTGGCTCGGACACGCTCAGGCTTACCCCCTGCGGGGGAACGCGTTACAGCCCGCGGCGGCCAAGCCCGGAGCGGGACTCGAACCCGCAACCTTCGCTTTACAAGAGCGGTGCTCTACCAGTTGAGCTATCCGGGCAACTGGTGCCGCCGAGCGTAGACGCTGACGCGGCAGCGGAGTTTGCGCCGCGGCCATCCGGGGAAGCCGTTGCGTAGCGAACGAATTGGAGGACAGCTTGCGAATCGGACGTCTTATCGCTCGCCTCGTGATCGGCGGGCTCTTCATCGGCCACGGCCTGCAGAAGCTGACCGGATGGTTCGGCGGCTCGGGCCTCGACGGGACCACGGAGATGATGCAGAAGCTCGAGATGAACCCGCCGAAGGCGCAGGCCACCGCGGCCGGAGTGGCCGAGGCGGGGTCGGGGCTGCTGCTCGCCCTCGGCCTGTTCACGCCGCTGGCTGCGACGGGTGTCGTCTCGGTGATGGCCACGGCGATCCGCAAGGTCCACGCACAGAACGGCGTCTGGGTCACCGATCGGGGCTGGGAGTACAACGCGGTGATGATCGCCGCCGTCCTCGCCCTCACCGACGCCGGCCCCGGACCGCTCTCCGCAGACCGGGCGCTCGGGACCGAGCGCAGCGGCCCCCTATGGACCGCCGGCGCCCTGGCGGCCGGCGCCGCGAGCTCGGCAGCCGCGATCGAGGCGGGCCGCCTGCTCAGGCAGGAGCCGGAGAAGACCGTCTACGCGTGAGGGATGGCTCGCCGGCGGTCGCTCGGCGGGGGCAGGGCTTCTGCGACGACTTTGGGCCCCATAGGTGCCCAAAAGCAGAGCAGAACGCGCCGGCCCCCTCCCCAACGTCAACCAGAGGCGTTCCCTGACCAAGCCTCGGCGTGCCGGGCGGCGCGCGGTGTGGCGGAGCCACATAAGCCGCTCGATCGGTGCGCTGCGAGGCGCAGCGTCAGGGGACGCCGACGCGCTAGTGGAGGACTTCGCGTTCGGCTAGATGCACGCCGACCTTGCGCTTGACGCGCTGCAGTGCGTTGTCGACGGTCTTCGTGTCGCACTCGAGCCGTTCTGCGATCTCCTCGTAGGAGCGACCGTCGAGGTAGCACCTCAGGACTTCGCTCTCGAGATCCGAGAGCACCGAGGTCAGGCACTCGACGAGGCTGCCGAGCTCCTCGGTCGAGATCACCTTCGAGGCCGGATCCTGGGTCGAGGGGCCCGGGAGGATCTCCTCGAGGGTCGAGTCCCCGTCGCCGGGCGCCGTCGGCGACGTCGCGAACGAGATCGACTGGTTGAGCGGTGCGTGCTTGTTGCGGCTCGCCGTCTTGACGGCGGTGATCATCTGCCTGGTGATGCAGAGCTCCGCGAAGTTGCGGAAGCTCGACTCGCGATCGGAGCGGAAGTCGCGAACGGCCTTGTAGAGACCGACCAGCCCTTCCTGGATCAGATCGTCGGATTCGCCGCCGAGCAGGAAGTACGACGACGCCTTGAGGCGGACGAATCCCTTGTAGCGACGGACGATGCGGTCGTAGGCGACGCTGTCGCCCCGCTTCGCCTGTGCAACGAGGTAGGCGTCTGCCAACTCGCCCGCGGGCTCATGTGAGCGCCTGGACGTCGGATGCGCACCGATAGGTGCGACCTGCGTGAATTCTTGGGTGGATGCAGCCACTGGATCTCCTCCATACGAGACGGATCGAGTGGCGCCTTCCTCCCCGGCGCCTGATCGGATATGAGAAGGCTCAACCGTGAACCTTAGGTTCAGCGTTACCTTCTGCGCGGAACTATACGCCGCCGCGGAGTTCTGTCAACCCCACGCGGCAAGAACTTGCAAGAGCCGTTGCAGAACGGGGCTTCCGTCCGTGCCCGTCGCTACCCCGGGCAGGGCTGATGCGCCGCCGGTTTCAGCCCTTGACTCGGCCGGCCGCGAAGGCCAGCACGGCAGCGGCCACCGAGACGTTCAGCGAGCCGACGCGGCCCGTGGTCGGGATGCGGACGAGCTCGTCGCAGGCGTCTGCGACCCGGGGGCGTAGCCCGCCCCCCTCCCCACCGAGGACAAGTATCAACCTACCGTCGAGGTCTAGGTCCGCGTAGCTACTGGCGGCGCCCGCATCGGCCCCATAGCTCCAGGCCCCCCGCGCGCGCGCCGCGATCAGCCAATCGGCGAGGTTGCGCACACGGGCGATCGGCAGGTGCTCGACGGCGCCGGCGGAGGCCTTGCAGACAGCGCCGGTGATCCCGGCGGCGCGCCGCTCGCACAGCACCACTCCGGCGGCGCCCGCGGCTTCGGCGGAGCGGCAGATGGCGCCGACGTTGCGCGGGTCCTGCACCTGGTCGAGGGCGATCACCATCGCATCCTCCGGCTTCAGCAGGGAATCGGCATCCGCGTAGGGGTACGGCTCGACCTCGGCCACGATGCCCTGGTGGTCGGGCGATCCGCAGAGGCGCTCGAGCTCTTCGGCGGCGTGCTCGGGCGTGCCGTACTCACGCAGGACGCGCCGGCGCCCGCGGCGGGCCTCGGCGACGGGATTACGCCCGTAGACGAACTCGCTCACCGCGCTCCCCCTCCGGCCTGCCGCTCATCAGCCGAGCGGGACGAGCCGCGCCCCATCGGCGGTGTCGCGCACCTGCCAGCCGAGCTCGGCAAGCTCGTCGCGGATCCTGTCGGCGCTCTCGAAGTCGCGCTCGGCGCGGGCGCGCTCACGCTCCGCGAGCAAAGCTTCCGCCTCCGCCGGAGGGCCCGCACTCGCGCTCGTGAGGCCGCCGAGCCCCAGCACGTCGAGCATCTCGGCGAGAACCTCGTGCCCGCCGGCCGGCGAGCTCCGGTGAATCTCGGCGACGAGCTCGTGCGCTGCGGCGAGCGCCCGCGGCGTGTTGAAGTCGTCGGCGAGCGCGACCAAGAACGACTCACGGAGCTCGGCGACCCGGGGATCGGGGCCCTCGGGACCCGCCGGCACCGGGTCGACCGCGACGAACGGCTCGCGCAGGCGGACGTTCGCGGCCCGCGCCTGCTCGAGTGGCTCACGGCCGAAGCGCAGCGGCTGACGGTAGTGGCCGGAGAGCAGGAAGGCGGCGACAGCCTCGCCGCCGAACGCGTCAAGCGCTTCGCCGAGCAGGAAGATGTTGCCGACGGACTTCGACATCTTCTCGGCCGCGTCGGTTTCGACCATGCCGACGTGCATCCAGATCTTGGCCAGGGCCTGCCCCCGCGCGGCTTCCGTCTGCGCCGCCTCGTTCTCGTGGTGCGGGAAGACGAGATCCGAGCCGCCGCCGTGCACCGAGAACTCGAGGCCGAGCAGCTCCTCCGCCATCGCCGAGCACTCGATGTGCCAGCCGGGCCGCCCGTCGCCCCACGGGCTGGGCCAGGAGGTGTCCTCGTCCTTCTTGTGCGCCTTCCAGAGCGCAAAGTCGAGCGGATCCTCCTTGAGTTCGGCGGCGCCGGCCTCCTCGCCCTGGTCCATTTGTTCGGGGTCGCGATTGGACAGGCAGCCGTAGGAGGGCCAACTGCGGACCCGGAAGTAGACGTCACCACTCGACTCGTACGCGTGCCCGGAGTCGACCAACGCCTCGATTAGCGAGACGATCGCACCGATCGTCTCCGTCGCCTTCGGCTCATGATCGGGCCGGCCGACCCCGAGCCTGTCGGTGTCGGCGACGTAAGCCGCGATCATCTCCTCCGCATGTTCCGCCGAAGGTACTCCCCGCTCGTCGAGCGGCGTCGTAGATCTTGTCGTTGACGTCCGTCAGATTGAAGACGACCGTCGGCTCATACCCCTCATGCGCGAGAAAGCGCCCCAGCACGCTGAACACCACATAGGGCCGCGCGTTCCCGATGTGGATCGGCGCGTAGGTGGTGGGGCCGCACGCATAGATCCCCACCGACCCATCCGGCCCAGGCTCCAGCGCCCGCAGCTCGCCGCTCATCGTGTCTCGAAGAAAGACCTCACGCATCGCAAGCCGATGCTATCCGCGCAGCCAAGGAGCCTCCCGCCCAGACCCCGCCCGCCCAGACTCAAGGCGTTCCCTGACCAAGCATGAGCGTGCCCTGGAGGGGCGAAGTGTGGCGGAGCTACATGAGCCCCGACTGGTGCGCTCAGGCGCCGCGTCAGGGGACGCCGGGCGCGTGCCTTCGAGCGGCGCGGTGTAGCGGAGCTACATAAGCCGCGAAGAGGTGCGCTCAGGCGCAGCGTCAGAGAGTGCCGGGCGCCAGCGTCCAGGCAGCGCCGGGGACGCCTAGGCAAGCTCGCGCTTCAGCACCTTGCCGGTCGGATTCCGGGGCAGCTCATCCAAGAACTCGACCTCCTTTGGCACCTTGTAACGCGCGAGGTTCGCCTTGATGTGGGCCTTCACCTCATCCTCGCTCAACTCCTTGCCCCCGCCGAGCACGACGAAGGCCTTCAGTCGCTGCCCGTACTTCTCGTCCTCGATCCCGATCACCGCGGCCTCGTCGATCGCTTCGTGATCGCTGAGCAGGTCCTCGACCTCGCGAGGGAAGACGTTCTCACCGCCGGAGACGATCATCTCGTCGTCGCGGCCGTCGATGAACAGGCGACCGGCCTCGTCGAAGTGACCGACGTCGCCGGAGCTCATCAGTCCGTCGAGCCCCTCCTTGCCGCCGCCACCCGTATAGCCCGCAAAGGCCATCTCGTTGCCGACGAAGATCCGGCCGGTCTCGCCGTCCGGGAGCTGCTCGCCGCTCTCGTCGACGATCCGCACGACGGTCCCGTGGGGCGGCTTGCCCGCAGTACCGGGAGCATCGCGCATGTCGTCGGGCGTGGCGATCGAGGCCCAGGCGACCTCGGTCGACCCGTAGAGGTTGTAGAGGTTGTCGCCGAAGGTGTCCATCCAGCGCGTCGCGAGATCGCCGGGGAGCGCCGAGCCGCTAGCCGCGGTCACGCGTAGACACGAGAGGTCGTACTTGTCGCGGACCTCGGGATCGAGCTCCATGATCCGCTGCAACATCACCGGGACGACCGCGAGCGCATCCGCGCGGTTCTCGGCGACCGCCGCGAGTGCCCCCTCGGGCTTGAACCGGCGTCGGAGAACGTAGGTCGAGCCGAGCGCGAGGCCGAGGGTGAAGTGCAGGAAGCCCCACGAGTGGAACATCGGCGCCGCGATGTGGATCTTCTGCTCGGCCCGGAGCGGGATCCGGTCGAAGAGGGCGGCGAGCGGCCCGAGCGAGTCCGGCGAGTTGCGTTGCGCGCCCTTCGGCGTTCCGGTCGTTCCGGAGGTGAGGATGATGAAGCGGCTCGGCTCGACCGGCGGGTCGAGCGGGGCGCTCCGAGGCGGCCGCGATCAACTCGTCGGCGATCGGGTGCTCGCTGGCGTCGCCTTCATCGCGCCAGGCGACGACGTGCGCGAGATCCTTGGCGGCCTCCTCCAGCAGTCCCGTGAACTCGGAGTCGTAGATCACCGCCTTCGGCTCCTCGCGCTCGACAACGCCGACGAGCTGCGGACCGGCGAAGTCGGTGTTCATCAGCAGCACGGTCGCGCCGAGCTTCGCGCAGGCGATGATCGCCTCGATGAAGCCGGCGTGGTTGCGGCACATGACCGCCACCGAGTCGCCGGCCTGCACGCCGGATTCGCGCCGCAGGGCACGGGCGAGCGCGTTCGAGCGCGACTCGAGCTCGGCAAACGTCCGGCTGCCGCGCTCATCGATTACCGCCGTCGCGATCGGGACGGCGGACCGCGGAGGCGGCGATCCCGGCCGCCGGGGACGCTCCCCAGGCTCGGAGAACCGACCCGACCGCGAGCAGCTTGTCGGGCCGCATCGGCGTAACGATCCCGGCCTCGAGCAGGACCCTGAGGTTGAACGGAACGTCGACCGCGGGCCCGAGCTGGCCCAGGCGGATGCGCCTCGTTGCAGCTGTTACACCCTCTAACATCTATCCGAGCACACTACCCAAGGGATTATGAGAACGAGCAGGCAACTGAACATGGCTGTCCATGTCCTGGGATTTCCTCCAGGTCATGCTGAGATGGCCGAGCTAGGACGGAGCATGAGCAGGCGTGGACGTATGGTGCTCGGCGGGACGATGCTCGTCCTCGGGCTTGGAATAGCGATCTGGGGCGTCTACGAGATGACCCAGCCCGACACCTCGTGGAAGTGGGTCGTCGGCCTCCCCGACGGCCTCTTCGCGGCCTATACCGGCTTCGCCGTCATTCACTACGCGCGTAACATCGGCCGTAGCGGCGTGGAGGAGACGGGCGCCTTCGCGGCCCTCATTTCGCCGGTGACGAAACCCTTCCGGGGGCGCGGTCAGAGCCGCGCCCGTCGTCGACATCGACGAGCGCGACCGCGAAGGCAGCGATCCCCTCGCCGCGTCCGATCGGCCCCATCCGCTCATTCGTCGTCGCCTTGACGATCACGGGTACTCCTACTACTCCACCGATCCGCGCGGCCGATCGCGAGCTTGTGGGGGCCGAGCCGGGGCTCCTCGCAGACGATCGTTACGTCGACGTTGACGGGCGCGCCGCCTAGCTCGGCAACGCACGTCCTCAAGCAGCCCGATCGAGTCAGCTCCGCGCCAGCGCTCGTCGCTCGGGCGGGTAGCGATCGCCGATGTCGCCGGCTCCGGTCGCACCGAGCAGCGCGTCGATCACCGCGTGGGTGACGCACGTCGGCGTCGGAGTGGCCCGCCGAGGCCGCTGCTCGTGGGGGATTTCGACGCCACCCAGGATCAAAGGCCGCCCGGCCTCGAACCGATGGCTGTCGTATCCGATTCCGACGCTGGCGCTCATCCGACCTCCTCGAGACGTCGCTCGCGTCCGCGAAGGCGGCGATCTCGCCGACCCCGAGCCGCGCGAGCAGCTCGCAGCGCGCGATCGTACGCGTAGCCGACGTCCTCGGGCAGGTGGGCGTCGGAGGAGATCGTCATCGGCACGCCCGCCTCGGCCAGCATCTCGGCGAACGGCCGGCGCCGGATAGAGCTCGCCGACCGGCTTGCGCAGACCGGCGGTCGAGACCTCGGCCGCGACGCCCGCCTCGGCGAAGGCCTCGACGGCGATCTCGTAGTAGTGGCGCGGATCGCGCTCGCGGCCCGGGCCGGGCCGCGCCCCAGACCTTGACCAGGTCGGGGTGGGCCATCACGTCGTACAGGCCCGAGCGGGCGGCGGCCGCGAGCTCGGTGAAGTAGCGCTCCCAGACCCGGTCGGGGTCGCCCGACTCGATCTCCCAGACGTCCCATCGGTCCTGATCGACCGAGGCGCTGCCGACGAAGTGGACGGAGCCGAGCACGTAGTCGAAGGGACGCGCGCTCGAGCAGCGCCGCGATCCGCTCCTCCGCGCCCCGACCCAGTCCGCCTCGATCCCGACGAGCAGGTCGCGTCTCGGCGAGAAACGCGCAGTAGGCATCGAGGTCGTCGATCGCCTGCTCGACCCAGAACGGGTGCCGCCAGATCTCGAGCGCGGCCGAAAAGCGGTGGATGTGCTCGGAGATGCCGAGCTCGGCGATCCCGGCCGCTCGCGCCGCCGCCCGGTAGCGCTCGACGTTCGCCGCCGTGAAGTAGAGGTCCGGCGTCGGTGCCGGGCTCGTCGGGGCGCAGATGTACGTGCAGGTCGTTCAGCATCTGCTTGGTCCGTGACCGGCGGATAGGCGGGCCTGGAGGTAGCCTAAAGACGTGGCCCTGCTCGCTGACCTCGGCATCCCCGCCGCCGCCTTTGCCGTCGGCGTCGCGATCGCGGAGGCTCTCGGCGCGGCGAATCTCGGCGTCGCCTTCGGCGTCGGCCAGATCCCTTCGCGGCGACGGCCGTCTGGGTCCTGCTGACCCGCTGAGCAAGCGCTCAGCCCACGGCGCCGAGCAGCGCCTCGGCGATCAGCAGGTCCTCGCCAGTCGTCACCTTCAGGTTCGGCCCCTGGGACCGGTTCGATGCCCACCGTTCCGCCGGCGGCCTCGATCAGCGCCGCCTCGTCCGTCGCCGCGGCGAGCGCGCCCGCCGCGAGCGCCTCGTGCTGGGCCTCGCGCAGCGCCGCAACGCGGAAGCCCTGCGGAGTCTGCGCGCGCCCACAGCTCGCTCGCGCGGAACCGTCTCGGCGATCCGCATGCCCTCGGCCGGCGACGCGCTTGATCGTGTCGGTGACCGGCGCGGCGGCGATCACCGCGTCGAGCGTCGGGCTCGGCCTCGCAGCCGCGCGACGATCGACTCGTAGAGCTCCGAGGGTGCCAGCGGCCGGGCCGCGTCGTGGACGAGGACGAGCTCGCTCCGCACGTGCTCGAGCGCCGCGGCGACCGATTCCGCCCGGCGTCGCGCCGCCGGCGATCGACCTCGAGCGGGACGCTTCCGAGACCCGTCGCGAGCTCGCTCGCCCGATCGAGGGCGCCCGGCGGCGCGGCGACGACGATCGCCTCGATCGACGACGCGGCCGCCGCGGCCGCCGAGCGAATGAGCGAGCAGCGGCCGACCGGCGAGCTCGACGAAAGCCTTCGGGCCGCCGGCTCCGAGCCTCTGCCCGGAGCCGGCGGCCGCGATCACGGCGGTCGCGCTTCAGGCGGCGCCCTGTGCGGCTGATCGTCCGGGCCTAGGCCGGTGCGCCCGGCCCCGAAGCGCTCGGTGAGCAGACTCGTCGAGGTAGTCCTCGGCGCCATCCTCGTCCTTGTCGAGCGCGTACATGAACTCCGAGGCGAGGATCTTCTTCGCCCGCGTGTACATCTGCTTCTCGCCCGTCGAGAGGCCCTTCTCCATCTCGCGGATCGCGAGGTTGCGGACGACCTCGGCGAGCTCGAAGACGTCGCCCGTCTTGATCTTCTCGCGGTTGTGCTTGAACCGCCGGTTCCAGTTCTTCGGCATCTCCGAGACGTCGTCGGTGAGGACGCCGATGACCTTCTTCACGTCGTTGGGGCCGATCACCCGCCGCAGCCCGGCCTGGCCGGCGTTGTCGCAGGGCACCTGCACCGTCATGTCGTTGTGCAGGATCTTGATCGTCAGGTACTCGCGCTCCTCGCCGAGGAGCGACTTGGTCTCCTTCGTGAGCACGACGCCCGCACCGTGGTGCGGATAGACGACGTTGTCGCCCACCTCGAAATCGCAATCGAGATCCTCGAGTTCGAGAGGGGCGCTCGTCAGCTCGTCTGCTTCGACTAGTTCGGGAATCGTCTGCCTCCTTGAATCGGACGGGCGCCCAGTGGGCGCCCGTCAGACCTTTGGGTATCGATCGAAGACCTCGACCTCCCGGAGGCGGTCGAGGCCTTCGCGGATGTCGACGGCGCGGCCTTCGCCGACGCCGTCGATCCGATGCGAGCTCCGCTTCGCTCGCCGCGAGAATCGCGTCGAGGCTGCCGAGCTCGCGGATGACCTTCTCGCCGACCAGCCGCGGAAGCCGCGGGATCCTGCCGAGCGCGCGATAGCCGCGCGCCGACGACCCGCAGGTCATGAGGATTGACCTTGCGGTCGTGGCCGAGAAGCTCGGCCAGACGGCCGAGATCGAGAAGCTCTGAGTGCGGCATGCGTGCGAGAGCGCTGCAAGGGTGTCGTCGAGGGCGGCCTCGGAGTCGTCGGAGGCGTAGTCGCGGATCAGCGCCGCGCGGTCGGGGAGCACGCCGACGACCGTCTCCTCGAGCTGCATCTCGATCAGCCGGCCCTCGGCGCCAAGCTCGATGATGTAGCGCTCGACCTCGTAGGAGGTGCGGAGCAGCAGCTCGCCGCGCTGCAGGACGGTGAGCACGTCGTGGAGCGTGACGGCGCCGGCGAACTCGAGCGTCGTCAGGCGGCTCGAGACCGCGTCGAGGCGGCTGCGGTACTTCTCGAGCGTCGCCAGGCCCTGGTTCGCCTTGCTGAGCACGGTCGGGATGTCCTGGAGGATGTACTTCATCCCCTCCTGGTAGAGGGAGACGACGTCGCGGCGGGCCGAGACCGCGATGACCAGCGCCTTCGTCTGCTTCGAGACGCGCTCGGCGGTGCGGTGGCGGGTGCCGGTCTCGGCCGAGTGGATCGTCGGATCCGGCATCAGCTGGACGTTCGCCCAGGAGATCTTGCGCGCATCCGAGTCGAGGACGATCGCGCCGTCCATCTTCGCCACCTGGTAGAGCAGCTGCGGCGTGTAGTCGACGTCGAGACGGAGCCCGCCGGAGAACAGGAAGGAGATCTCCTCCGGCTCGCCGAGAACGATCAGGCCGCCGGTCGAGGCGTGAATGACGTTGTCGACGCCCTCGCGAAGCGCCGTGCCCGGGGCGACCATGTCGAGGGCCTTGAGCATCCGCGGGTCCTGACGCGCCTGCGGGTCAGTTTGCTCGTCCCAGGAAGCCGGCGTCATCCGGCCGTCCAGTTTGGCAGACCCCGCGAGCTTCGCGGCGCCGCGGTCGAATCCCGAGTGGAAGGCTCGGATTGCCGCCTGTCAAGCGCAGACGTTTTCGCCTGCAAACTCAGGCAGCGAGCGGCGGCTCGGCGGCGCCGCGCCGTGCGGGCGCCGCGCGGCGCCTGCGCGCAGCGCCTCGCGCAGGGTCCGAGCGGCCGCCAGTCCGGGCTCGCGCTCAGCCGTCGGGGGCGCCGAGGATCGGCCCGAGCCCGAACTTGCGCGCCTCGGCGAGCCGGCGCTCGGGGTGGACGAACGCCGCGCAGCTCGCCGGTCAGCCCGATCTCGCCGAAGCAGGCGAGTGGGCAGTCCTCCCGGATCGGCAGAGCGGCTCGCCCGCCTGTGCCGAGGCGACCGCGAGCGCGACCGCGAGGTCGGCGCCGGGCTCGTCGACGCGGACGCCGCCGGCGACGCTGACGAAGACATCGGCCGAGCCGACGGAGACGCCGCCGTGGCGGGCGAGCACCGCGAGGACCATCGCAAGGCGGTTGCGATCGATGCCGTTGGCGATCCGGCGCGGCGGCACCATCTCGGTCGGCGCGACGAGCGCCTGCACCTCGACGAGCAGCGGCCGCGTGCCCTCCATCGCGCAGAGCACGACCGAGCCCGGCGCGCGGGTCGCCTCGGCGACGAAGCGGGCGGAGGGGTCCTCGACCTCGACGAGCCCGCCGGAGCGCATCTCGAAGACGCCGACCTCGCTGGTCGCGCCGAAGCGGTTCTTGAGCGCCCGCAGGGTCCGGTAGGAGCGCTCGCGCTCGCCCTCGAAGACGAGCACGCAGTCGACCAGATGCTCGAGCACGCGCGGACCGGCGACCGACCCCTCCTTGGTCACATGGCCGACGAGGACGAGTCGCCGTGCCGGTCCGCTTGGCAACCTCCATCAGGCCATTCGCCGCCTCGCGCACCTGCGCGACGGATCCGGGCGCGCTCGTCAGCGTCGAGCTGTGCATCGTCTGCACCGAGTCGACGACGCAGACCTCGGGCGCCTCGGCCTCGAGCGTCGCGGCGACGGCGCCGAGCTCGGTCTCGGCGAGGACCGGCACGGCGAGCGCCCCCTCCCCGAGCCGCTCGGCCCGCATCCGCACCTGCGCCGCCGACTCCTCGCCGGTCACGTAAAGCGTCCGCCGGCCGGCGCCGGCGAGGTTGCCGAGCGCCATCGCCGTGATCGTGCTCTTGCCGATCCCGGGAGCGCCGCCGAGCAGGACCAGCGAGCCGGGTACCAGCCCGCCGCCCGAGCACCCGGTCGAGCTCGCCGATCCCGGTAGGCGAGGCGCTCGTGCTGGGGACGCACCACATCGCGGAGCGGGATCGGCCGGCCGGCCGCGGCGCCGGCGCGACGCCCGCGGCGGCCGCCGCTCCGCGCCGGGGCCGGAGCGTCGGCTCGACCCGGACCTCGTTCAGCGTGTTCCACTCGCCGCAGCCGCGCGCACTGCCCCGACCAGGCGAGGGCCTCGTGCCCGCACGCGTCGCAGATGAATCGATGTCTTCGCCCTCGCCATCGGCCTTCGATCCTTGCAACCCCCCGGGACGTCACCGCGCCCCGGGCCTGGCCACCGTCAACCAACCAGCGAAGGCATCGGCGGCCGCCGTTAGGCTCGCCACGTCGCAAGAGTCCGCAAGCTCGCGCGACGAACTCCGTCGCGGGGCCCCGCCCGCCGCGGTCAAGCCCCCTGCAGCCCGACACAGGAGAGAAGATGAAGCTGGTGATCGGGATCGTCCGTCCCGAGCAGGCGAACGACGTGCTCGAGGCGCTGTACCAAGCCAACGTGCGCGGCATATCGATGAGTCGCGTGCAGGGGCACGGCGGCGAGCTCGACCGCGTCGAGACATATCGCGGCGCCCGCGTGCAGATGGAGCTCACCGACAAGGTGCGCTTCGAGATCGCCGTCTCGGAGGAGTTCGTTGAGCCGGCGATCGAGGCGCTCTGCGAGGGTGGCGCGCACGGGCGAGGTCGGCGACGGCAAGATCTTCGTGGTCGAGCTGGACCGCGTCGTCCGCATCCGAACCGGCGAGACCGACGACGCGGCCGTCACGCCGATGGAGGCCTCGCCATGAGCCCGGCGCTCATTGGCGCAGGCCCAGATCGACACCGGCGACACCGCGTGGATGCTGGCCGCGACTGCGCTCGTCCTGCTGATGACGCCCGCGCTCGGCCTCTTCTACGCCGGTCTCGTGCGCTCGAAGAACACCCTCAACACCTTCATGATGAGCATCGCCGCGCTCGCCGTCGCGACGATCTCGTGGGCCGCGATCGGGTACTCGCTCGCCTTCGCCGACGGCAACGGGTTCATCGGCGGACTCGACCATGCCTTCCTCTCCGGAGTCGGCTTCGACCCGCGCGAGGGGCAGGCGATCCCCAGATCCTGTTCTTCGCCTTCCAGGGGACGTTCTGCATCATCACCGCCGCGCTCGTCTCGGGAGCTGTCGTCGAGCGCATGCGGTTCGGGCCTACCTCATCTTCATCGCAATCTGGTCGGTCGCGATCTACCCCGTCCTCGCCCACTGGGCGTTCGGCGGGGGCTGGCTGCAAGCGGGCGGCACGCTCGACTTTGCCGGCGGCATACCCGTCGAGATGGGCTCGGGCTTCTCGGCGCTTGCGGCCGCACTCGTCGTCGGCGCCAGGCGTGACTACGGCCGCCAGGCGCTGCTGCCCCACAACACCGTGTACGTCCTGCTCGGCGCGGGCCTGCTGTGGTTCGGCTGGTTCGGCTTCAACGGCGGGAGCGGCATCGGCGCCAACGACCAGGGCATACTCGCCTTCGTCAACACATTGCTGTGCCCGGCCTGCACGCTGCTCGTCTGGTTCGTCCTCGACCTGATCCGAGGCCGCCAGGTCACGGCTGTCGGCGCCGCCACCGCGATCGTCGTCGGCTGCGTTGGGATCACCCCGGCCGCCGGCTTCATCAGCCCGGGATGGGCGATGCTGCTCGGCGCGATCGCAGCGCTGCCGAGCTACGGCGTGATCGCCTGGCGCACCCGCACCCGGGTCGACGAGACGCTGGACGTCCTCGCCGCGCACGGCATGGCGGGGCTCACCGGGATCGTCTTCATCGGCTTCTTCGCGCAGCAATCCTGGAACGGGATCTCGGATGGCCTGCTGTTCGGCAACCCCGCCCAACTCGGGGATCAACTCCTCGCCGTACTCGCCACGCCTGCCTACGCCTTCGTCGGCACCTTCCTGATCCTCAAGCTGCTCGCCCTGGCGATGCCGCTGCGGGCCGGCGCCCGTGAGGAGTCCCAGGGCATGGACGTCGTCGAACATGGCGAGGAGGCCTACGTGACCGGCGAGGGCGCGATTCTCCTGCGCCCCGATGCCTCCGAGCGGGACCCGAGCCTGATCCCGGCCTCGAGCTAGCAGGCGGGGCCGATCGCAGTCGAGCCCGCCTGCCCATGGTTCGAGGCGTTCCCTGACCAAGCCTGAGCGTGCACGGAAGGCGCGCGGTGTGGCGGAGCCACATGAGCGCCGTCCGGGTGCGCTCAGGCGCCGCGTCAGGGGACGCCGGGCATCACCGAGCCAGGTGGCGCCCGATAACCACGCGCTGGATCTCGTTCGTGCCCTCGTAGATCTGCGTGATCTTGGCGTCGCGCATCATCCGCTCGACCGGATACTCGTTCACGTAGCCGTAGCCGCCGAGCACCTGGACGGCATCGGTCGTCACCTCCATCGCGGTGTCGGAGGCGAAGAGCTTCGCCATCGAGGAGTACATCGACAGCTGCGGGTCGTTCCGGTCGGCGAGCGCGCAGGCCTTGTAGAGCAGCTCGCGCGCGGCGGCCGTCTTCGTCTGCATGTCGGCGAGCTTCCACTGCAGCCCCTGGTGCTCGATGATCGGCTTGCCGAACGACTCGCGCTCCTTCGCGTAGGAGACGGCGTAATCGGTCGCGCCCTGAGCGAGTCCGACGGCCTGGGCGGCGGCACCGAGGCGCGTCCGCTCGAGGGTCCCAAGCGCGACGGCCAGCCCGCGGCCGACCTCACCGACCACGTTGTCGGCCGGAACGCGGACGTCCTCGAAGACGGGCTGGCCGGTTGGCGAGCCGTGGATGCCGAGCTTGTGCTCGAACTTCGGCACTGAATAGCCCTCGCGATCGCTCTCGACGACGAAGGCCGTGATCCGGCCCGCCTCGCGATCGGTGACGGCGAAGACGACCTGAAAATCGGAGATGCCCGCGTTGGTGATCCAGTTCTTCGTCCCGTTGATCACCCACTCGTCGCCGTCCTGCACGGCGGTCGTGCGCATCGCCCCCGGGTCGGAGCCGGCGTCGGGCTCGCTGAGACAGAATGCCGGCGACCACTCGCCGGACGCGCACTTGGGGAGGAAGCGCTGCTTGAGCTCCTCCGAGCCGAAGAGCTGGATCGGCAGCGTGCCGAGCTCCTGGATCATCAGGATCAGGGCGCACGAGCCGGAGGCCTTGGCGATCTCCTCGACGCCGATCTGCAGCATCAGCGTGCCCGTGCCCATGCCGCCGTACTCCTCGGCGAACGGGAGGCCGAGCACGTCGTGGGAGGCGAGCAGTTCGCGGATGTCCCACGGGTACTCATCGGTGGCATCGATCTCGGCAGCGCGGGGCGCAATCTTGTCAGTCGCGAGGTTGCGGATCATCTCGCGGAAGTCGGCGAATTCCTGCGGAATCTCGTAGAGGTCGGTCGCGGTGGCGCTCGTCACGGAGGCTCCTTCTGTGTGGATAGTGGAAATCGATGCGGAGGCGCGAATCGCTGCCGCCGATGCCGGGTTATCGTCGCAGAGTGGCCGACCCCGCAGACAATGAGCACGAGGAGCTCCACGACGCCCATCCGCGGCCGACGGGGCAGACGCTGTCGGACGCCGTCGGGGGTCCGTTGGGGGTCGCCGAGTCGACGCTCCCCTTCATCGCCTTCACGATCGCCTACGTCGCCAGCGGCCAGGACAAGATCACCGTGCCGGCGATCATCGCGTTGGGCATCAGCGCCGTGCTCGCGGCGATCCGCCTGTACCGGCGTGAGTCGATCCAGTACGCGATCTCGGGCGTCGTCGGCGTCGCAATCGGTGCCTTCGTCGCCGCCCGGACGGGCAACGCAAGCGGCTTCTTCCTACCGGGCCTGCTCACCAACGCCGGCTGGCTGGCGCTGTATCTGGGCTCGATCCTCGTCCGGCGACCGCTGATCGGCCTGGTCCTCTCGCGCTTCACCGGCGAGGACGGCGACTGGCGCGCGAACAGCAAACGACTGCGCCTCTACACCCTCGCGAGCTGGATCTGGGTCGGGGTCTTCGCTACCCGGCTCGCGATTCAGGTGCCCCTTTACTTGAGCGACTCCGTGGGCCTGCTCGCAGTGGCGAGGATCGTCACCGGCCTACCGCTGTTCGCGGGGGGGCTCTACGCCTCGTATCTGATCCTGAAGCCGATCCTCGACGAGGTTGAGTTGCGCCTGCCACCGCTGCCGGGCGGCAGCGGCTGAGGCGCACGGCCCTCGATCATCTAGCGCAGCACCTCTCCCGCTTCGATCACCGGTTGCTCGAGGCCGGCAAACGCCCCGGCGAGCAGGTGCAGCCAATCGCGCTCCCAGACGATCCGCAGGCTGCCAGTCTCCCCGGCATGCCAGTCGCTGAGCGCCGCTACCGCCTCGGCCCGTAGATCGGTGGAGAGGTCGGGGCGCTTGTGCACCGGGTCCGGCGCCACGCCGCCGGACTCGAGCGCCACCGCCAGTCGCTCGACCTCGGAGCCGAGCAGCGCCGCGCGCTCGTGCAATGCCTTGGCCGGGCCGTGCTCGCCCGGGTACAGCACGCGGATCGCCGTCCAGCCGTCGGCGGCGGCACGGATCAAGCGCGGACCATCGAGCAGCGCGAACTCCTGCGGGCCGTCGAGCTGTGGGCCGGGCTCGGCTCGGTGCTGGTCGATCGCGTCGGCGGCTAGAACCGTCGCCGCCATCGCCTCCTCGCGGGGCGGCTGGGCCAGCGGCCCAGCCACGGGCACCGCCTCGCCGATCACGGAGGCGAGATAGTCGCCGGCGGCCCGGTAGGCGAAGACCGCCGCGCGGCGAATCGCGTGGGTGGCGCCGCGCGGCCACAGCAACAGGCCGACCACGAGGCTGATCGTGGCGCCAAGGGCGACGTCCTCGACCCGGACGAGGCCGACCGACCAGCCGACCGGCTCGAACAGGTTGAAGAGCACGACGACGAAGACGGCGAACGCGCCCTGACCGCCCGCGAGGTTCGCGGACGCGGGTAGATAGGCGGACGCGAAGACGACGAACGGCAAGGCGATCCACAGGCCGGTCTGGCCGGTGCCGATCACCTGCAGCAGCAGGGAGGCGACGACGAAGCCGGCGACCGTGCCGCCGATCACCCGGAAGGCGGTGCGGCCGGTGCCGCGCGCATTCGAACGAAGTACGACGAGCGTCGCCAACACGACCCAGAATCCGTGGCTGATGCCGGTCGCGGTCGCGACGACGACGGCCGCGGTAAGGCCGACCGAGGCCCGCACCGCATCGTGCAGCCGCGCCGAGTCCCGGCGCAGCCAGGCCCGCGCGAGGCGCAAGCCGGTGCGTGGCCCCGAGTCCTCGAGCGTCTCCAGCTCGGGATAGATCTCGAAGTCCTCCTCACCCGGAAGCTCGCGCCCGGTCAGGATCAGCGCGTTCGTGCAGGCTGCAAGCACGACCAGGGAGCCGATCCGCAGCGGGAAGCTCCGGTCGAGAAAGCGGAGCACCTCCTCAGGGTCCGTACCGGCATCGAGCTGTGCCCGCACGCGCTCGTGCAGCGCATCCCGGTGCTCGATCCGGGCGCGCTCGATCGCCGCCGGATCCGGCGCGGCGTCCGCATCGCCGGCGAGGGCCGACGCGCATGCGGCGAGTCCGGTTTCGATCTCGCCCAGCAGCCTGCGGTCCTCCTCGGCGTCGCATGGCGGCAACGGCGCAATCTCGCCGAGCCGCGTGAACTGGCTGATCGTGCGCCGGAAGCACCGCTCCTCGCGCAGCGTCGCAGCATGCACCGGGATTCCGCTCGGTCGGCTCAGGCGGAAATCGGCCAGCAGCTTCTGGGCGCGATCCGCATACTCGCCAAGACCGCCTTCGGCGAACGCGCCCGCGACCTTGGAGAGGGCGAGCAGCATCTTCGCCCGCTCCCAGGTGGGCCAGAGGAGTAGCGCCGCCGCGGTCGCGAAGGCGCCGGCGATCGCCCAGCCCAGGAGCCGGTCGCCAAGAGCCGCGCTCGGCACCTCGACCGCGATCGCGAGCACGAAGGCGAGCGTCGTCGCGGTGACGCCGGCGCTGAACTGCGAGCCGAAGCTGCCGCCGAAACGGATCCCGAAAAGGATCGGCAGGGCGAGCAGGCCGGCCGCGATGGGATCACCCGAGAACGGCGTCGCGATCGCGATCAGCGCACCGCTGATCAGCGTGCAAGCGACGTAGGCCCGCAGGCGTCGCAGCGGCGGACCGCCGAAGTTGGCCATTGCGAGCAGCGCGAAGCTACCGAACGCCGTAAACAGCGGGCCCTGGGCGCCGCCGATCAGCAGGTCGGAGACGGCGAGGGCCACCGGTACGGCGATGGCGACCCGCAGGCCAAGCGCGAATGCCTCTCGATCGACCATCGCCCCCACTCCTCCCTGGATCCCGGATGGGCGGCGCGGAGGCTGCCTCTACACCCGGGATCGTGGCCGGCGCTTCGGCGCGTAGATGTCGGTCACGACGCCCTCCGCGACCTCGGCCGCGAAGGTGACCGTCTCCGAGAGCGTCGGGTGGGGATGGACGGTGAGCCCGACGTCGCTCGCGGTGGCGCCCATCTCGATCGCCAGGACGAGCTCCGCGATCAGCTCTCCAGCGTTGACGCCCGTGATCCCGGCGCCGAGGATCCGCCGAGTGGAGGGATCGACGAGCAACTTCGTCAGGCCCTCCGGCCGGGCGATGCCGAGCGCGCGGCCGGACGCCTGCCAGGAGAACTTCGCCACCTCGTATTCGCTGCCTGCCTGCTTCGCCTCGGTCTCCGTGAGGCCGGTCCAGGCCACCTCGGGATCGGTGTAGGCGACGGAGGGGATGCTCTGGGCGTCGTAGACGACATCCTCGCCGGCGATCACCTCGGCGGCGACGACTGCCTGATAGGTGGCGCGGTGGGCGAGCATCGGGTTTCCGGTGATGTCGCCGATCGCGAAGATGTGCGGGACGTTCGTGCGCTGGCGCTCATCGACGGCGATCACGCCGCGATCGTCGGCCTCCACCCCGCTCGGCCCGAGCTCGAGCAGATCGCCGTTGGCGCGCCGGCCGGCGGCAACGAGAACGCGGTCGTAGACCTGTGTCTCGGGGGCGTCGCGGCCCTCGAAGCTCACCTCGAGGCCCTTCTCGGTCGCCTTGACCGCGCCGACCTTCGTGCCCAGCATCACGGCCTCGTAGCGGGGCTCGATCCGCTGCAGCGAGTGGCTTGACGAGGTCGGGATCGCATCCGGGGATCAGTTGGTCGGTCATCTCGACGACGCTGACTGAGCTGCCGAGGGCGTCGTAGACGGTCGCCATCTCGAGGCCGATGATGCCGCCACCGACGATCAGCATCCGCTCGGGGACATCGGCCAGCTCGAGCGCCCCCGTCGAATCGATCACGCGCTCGTCGTCGGGAAACCCGGGCAGCTCGATCGGCCGCGAGCCGGCGGCGATGATGCAGTGCGTGAAGTCGATCCTCGTCCCGTCGACGTCGATCTCGTTCGGCCCCGTGAACTTGGCCTCGCCCGTGACGACCTTGACCTTGCGACGCTTGGCGAGGCCCTCGAGCCCACCCGTCAGCTTGCCGACGACCTCCTGCTTCCACTCGCGCAGGCGATCGAGGTCGATTTCGGGCTCGCCGAAGCTGACCCCGAACGAGGCCGACTCCTCGGTTTCCGCGATCACGCGGGCGGCGTGCAGCAGCGCCTTCGAGGGGATGCAGCCGACGTTCAGGCAGATGCCGCCGAGCACGTCGAAGCGCTCGACGAGCACGACCTCGAGGCCGAGGTCGGCGGCGCGGAAGGCGGCCGTGTAGCCGCCGGGTCCGGAGCCGATGACGACGACGCGGCCGGGCTCGGGCTCGCCCTCAGCCGCCGAACGTCCCGCATCCGTCCCCATGGGACCGCCTGAGGGACGTTCGGCGTCGTCGGTGTCCGAATCCTCGTCTTTGGCGTCGTCTTCCTCCGCACCGTCGCCGCCCTCGCCCGCCTCCATCTCGGCGATCGCCGTGCCCTCGCTGACGGTGTCGCCGACGGCGACGAGCAGCTTGGTGATCGTGCCCGGCCTCGGGGGCGGGCACGTCCATCGTCGCCTTCTCGGACTCGAGCGTGATCAGCCCCTGCTCGGCCTCCACCTGCTCGCCCTCGGAGACGAGGATCTCGATCACCGGCACGTCGGTGAAGTCGCCGATGTCGGGGACCTTGACTTGGCTCAAAGCAGGATCCTCCGGAAGTCCTCGAGGACCTTGACGAGCGCCACGCAGAACCGCGCGGCCGCGGCCCCGTCGACCACGCGATGGTCGTAGGAGAGCGACAGGGGAACCATCAGCCGGGGTACGAACTCACCGGCATCGGCGTCCCAGACCGGCTTGACCTGCGAGCGGGTGACGCCGAGGATCGCGACCTGCGGCGCGTTGACGATCGGTGTGAAGCCGGTGCCGCCGATGCCGCCGAGCGAGGAGATCGTGAAGGTCGCGCCGGCCATCTCCGACGGCGAAAGCTTGCCCTCGCGCGCCTTGCCGGAGAGCTCGATCAGCTCCTCGGCGATCTCGAGCAGCCCCTTACGGTTGACGTCGCGGATCACCGGCACGAGCAGTCCCTGCGGCGTGTCGGCGGCGAAGCCCAGGTGGTAGTAGCGCTTGAGGATCAACGCGTCGCCGTCCAGCGAAGAGTTGAACTCGGGGTACTGCTGGAGCACCGGCACGCAGGCCTTGAGCAGCAGCGCGACCATCGTCACCTTGACGTCCTGCTCGGAGTTGATCTGCTTGCGGAACGCCTCGAGCTCGGTGATGTCGGCCTCGTCGTGGTGGGTGACGTGCGGGATGTAGACCCAGTTGCGAGCCAGGTTCGGGCCGCTGATCTGCTTGATGCGGGAAAGCTCGACCCGCTCGACCTCGCCGTACTTGGCATGGTCGATGGTTGGCCAGGGAGCCATATTCGGCCCCTCGATCGACGTGCCGGCGCCCGCCCCGGCTACACCGGTCTCGCCGCGCTCGACGTCCTCGACGGTGATCCGGCCCTTGCGGCCGGTGCCCTCGACGCGGCTCAGATCGACGCCACGCTCGCGGGCCAGCCGGCGCACCGAAGGACTGGCGTAGACGGGCTCGCCGGAGCTCGGCCTCCCGCCCTCAGTCCGCCGAACGTCCCGCATCCGTCCCCATGGGACCGCCTGAGGGACGTTCGGCGTCGCCGTCGGCGGAGTCCTCGCCGTCGGCGCCGTCCTCGTCCTCCCCGCTCTCGTCGGCGTCGTCCTCCTGCTCGCTCGCCCGCCTCCATCTCGGCGATCGCCGTGCCCTCGCTGACCACGTCGCCGACGGCGACCAGCAGCTTGGTGATCGTGCCGGCCTCGGGGGCGGGCACGTCCATCGTCGCCTTCTCGGACTCGAGCGTGATCAGGCCCTGCTCGGCCTCCACGCGCTCGCCCTCGGAGACGAGGATCTCGATCACCGGCACGTCGGTGAAGTCGCCGATGTCGGGGACCTTGACCTCCATCGCTCAGCTCACCGCCGGGTCCGGCTTGTCGGGGTCGATCCCGTACTTCTCGATCGCGCCCTTGACCGCGGAGCGCGGGCCCTTGCCGTCGTCGGCAAGCGCCTGCAGCGCGGCGACGGCGACGTGGCGGCTGTCGATCTCGAAGAAGCTGCGCAGCTCGCGGCGCCAGTCGCTGCGGCCGAAGCCGTCGGTGCCGAGGGTCGCGAAGCGCCCGTGCACCCACTCGCGGATCCCGTCGGGTAGCGCCTTCATGTAGTCGCTCGTGGCGACGACCGGGGCGCCCGGCTCGCGGCCGAGGCACTGCTCGACCCAGGTGTCGCGACGCTTGCCGGAAGCGGCGAGGCGCGCCTCGCGCTCGGCGGCAAGCCCGTCGCGGCGCAGCTCCGTCCAGCTCGTCGCACTCCAGACCTCCGCGTCGACGTCGAAGTCCTCAGCGAGCAGCTCGGCCGCGCCGAGCGCCTCGCGCAGGATCGGCCCGGAGCCGAGCAGGCGAACGGCCGGCCGCTTCCCGGATGCCTCCTTGACCCGGTGCATGCCCCGCAGAATCCCCTCCTCGGCGCCGTCCGGCATCTCGGGGTGGGCGTAGTTCTCGTTGGCGATCGTCAGGTAGTAGAAGACATCCTCCTGCGAGCCGATCATCCGCCGCAGGCCCTCGCGCACGATCACCGCCACCTCATAGCCGTAGGCGGGGTCGTAGGAGATGCAGTTGGGAATCGTCGCGGCGAGCACGTGGCTGTGGCCGTCCTCGTGCTGCAGCCCCTCGCCGTTGAGCGTCGTGCGCCCAGCGGTGCCGCCGAGCAAAAAGCCACGCGACCGCGAGTCGCCGGCCGCCCACGCGAGGTCGCCGACCCGCTGGAAGCCGAACATCGAGTAGAAGACGTAGAAGGGGATCATCTGCACGGCGTGATTCGAGTACGAGGTCGCCGCCGCGATCCAGGCCGACATCGCGCCCGCCTCGTTGATCCCCTCCTGCAGGATCTGCCCCTGCCGACTCTCCTTGTAGAACATCATCGAGCCCGCATCCTCGGGCTCGTAGAGCTGACCGACGTGCGAGTAGATGCCGAGCTGGCGGAACATGCCCTCCATGCCGAAGGTGCGTGACTCGTCGGGGACGATCGGCACAATCCGATCGCCGATCTGCTTGTCGCGAAGAAGCGCGGCGAGAACCCGGACGAAGGCCATCGTCGTCGACACCTCGCGCTCGCCCGTGCCCTCGAGCTGGCTCTTGAAGAGGTCGAGATCGGGGACCGGCAGCGGCTCCTCGACGCGCTCACGACGGGCCGGCAGATAGCCGCCGAGCTCGGCCCGGCGCTCTTTCATGTAGGTGATCTCGGGCGAGTCCTCGGGCGGGCGGTAGAAGGAGACCGCCTCGACGTCCTCGTCGGAGATCTCGAGCTCGAAGCGATCGCGGAAGGCCCTCAGCGCCTCCGCGTTCATCTTCTTCTGCTGGTGGGTCGTGTTCTGGCCCTCGCCGGCCTCGCCCATGCCATAACCCTTGATCGTCTTCGCGAGGATCACCGTCGGCTGGCCGGTGTGGGCTGCGGCGGCGGCATACGCCGCGTGGACCTTGACCGCGTCGTGGCCGCCGCGGTTCAGGTTCCAGATCTCCTCATCGCTCATCCCCTCGACCCGCTTGGCGAGCTCCGGATGAGCGCCGAAGAAGTGCTCGCGGACGTAGGCGCCGTCGCGGGACTTGTAGACCTGGTACTCGCCGTCGATCGCATCCTCCATGCGCTGCAGCAGCAGGCCGTTCTCGTCGTCGGCGAGCAGCGGGTCCCAGCGATGGCCCCAGATCACCTTGATCACGTTCCAGCCGGCGCCACGGAAGATCGTCTCGAGCTCCTGGATGATCTTGCCGTTGCCGTGCACGGGCCCGTCGAGGCGCTGCAGGTTGCAGTTGACGACGAAGACGAGGTTGTCGAGGCCCTCGCGGCCCGCGAGGGCGATCTCGCCGAGCGACTCCGGCTCATCGGTCTCGCCGTCGCCGAGGAAGGCCCAGACCTTGCGGCCCGAGGTGTCGGCGATCCCGCGGTCGGCGAGGTAGCGCATGAAGTACGCCTGATGGATCGCCATGATCGGGCCGAGGCCCATCGAGACCGTCGGGAACTGCCAGTAGCTGGGCATCAACCATGGGTGCGGGTAGGAGCTGAGCCCGCCGGGGACGCTCACCTCCTGGCGAAAGCCGTCCATCTGCTCTTCGCTGAGCCGACCCTCGAGGAAGGAGCGCGCGTAGATCCCGGGCGAGCTGTGGCCCTGGATGTAGACGAGGTCGCCGGCGTGGTCCTCGCTCGGCGCGTGCCAGAAGTGGTTGAAGCCGATCTCGTAGAGGACCGCAGCCGACTGGTAGGAGGCAATGTGGCCGCCCAGCTCCGAGGACTCCGCGTTGGCGCGCAGCACGGTCGCGATCGCGTTCCAGCGGACCAGCGAGCGCACCCGGCGTTCGAGCGCCGGGTCGCCGGGCAACTCGGGCTCGTCGGCGGGCTGGATCGTGTTGCGGTAGGGCGTCGGGCCGCTCGTCTGGATCGCGGCGCCGCGTCGGTGGGCCTCACCGACGACGCGGCCGAGCAGCTGCTCGGCGCGGTCCGGACCGTCGGCCGCGATCACCGCGTCGATCGCCTCGAGCCACTCCCGGGTCTCCCCTGGATCGACGTCGGCCTCGGCGCGGCCGCTCCCGTTGGAACCGTCTCCGCTCATCGCCGCTGGCCTGTGAATCGCATCCGTCTCCAATCTACCCCGACGCGGCCCAGGCATGCGATGTCGCCGGGTGGGTGACGACGCAAGGCCGCGACCCATCCGGAGGCAGGGATCAGGGCTTCGATCAGGCTTGGGGCTGCTAGCCGGCGTCGGCGGCAGAGGCGGCGTCGGAATCGCCGCCGCCCTGCTCATCGCTCGCGCCCTCAGGGGCGCCGCCGCTCGACGGCTTGGCGCCGACGGCCACGGGCTGCTTGTCGCCCTCGCCGTCCTTCTTCTTCTTGGCGCGCGGCTTCTTCGGCTTGACCAGCGTCAGCTTCAGCGGCACGTCCTCGTCGTCGCCCTTCTCATCGCGCGTGACCATCACCGTGGTCCCGGGCTCGATCTGGTCGGGGCCGGCCTTGAGCACCTCGTCGGCGAGCGGGTCCTCGACGTAGCGCTGGATCGCGCGCCGCAGCGGGCGGGCACCCATCGACGGATCCCAGCCCTTGTCGACGAGCAGGTCCTTGGCCGGGTCGTCCAGATCGAGCTGCAGATCGTGCTCGGAGACCTGGGCCTTGACCCTGCCGACAAGCAGGTCGACGACCTCGCGAATCTGCTCGCGGGTCAGCTTGTGGAAGACGATGACCTCGTCGATGCGGTTCAGGAACTCCGGGCGGAAGACCTTCTTCAGGTCGCCCATGATCCGCTTCTTCATCTCGTCGTAGGTCGTGCCGAGCTCGTCGGTGACCGCGAAGCCGAGCGGCGTGTTGCGGGCGATGTCCTGGGCGCCGACGTTGGAGGTCATGATCACGATCGCGTTGCGGAAGTCGACCGTGCGGCCCTGGCTGTCGGTCAGCCGGCCGTCCTCGAGGATCTGCAGGAGGATGTTGAAGACGTCCGGGTGGGCCTTCTCGATCTCGTCGAGGAGCAGGACGCAGTACGGCTTGCGGCGCACAGCCTCGGTGAGCTGACCG
Source organism: uncultured Solirubrobacterales bacterium (assembly GCA_963774395.1). Taxonomy (GTDB): domain Bacteria; phylum Actinomycetota; class Thermoleophilia; order Solirubrobacterales; family 70-9; genus CAXMST01. The sequence continues at coordinate 751,476 of CAVZET010000006.1, forward strand.
CCCTCGTCGTAGCCGACGTATCCGGGAGGAGAGCCGACGAGCCGCGAGACCGCGTGCTTCTCCATGTACTCGGACATGTCGATGCGGATCATCGCGTCCTCGTCGCTGAACAGGAACTCGGCCAGCGTCCGGGCGAGCTCGGTCTTACCGACGCCTGAGGGACCGAGGAAGATGAACGAGCCGGCGGGCCGCTTCGGGTCCTTGATCCCGGCGCGGCTGCGGCGGATCGCCTTCGAGACGGCGCTGATCGCGACGTCCTGACCGATCACTCGCTTGTGCAGCTCGGACTCCATCTCGACGAGCTTCTTGGTCTCGGCCTCGGTCAGCTTGAAGACAGGAATGCCGGTCCACATCGAGACGATGTCTGCGATCTCGTCCTCGCCGACGACCGGGCGCGTGCCCTCCTCGCCTGAGTTCCACTCCTCCTCGAGCTCGCGCTTCTTCGAGGTGAGCTGGCGCTCGGCATCGCGGAGGTTCGCGGCCTTCTCGAACTCCTGAGCCTCGATCGCGGCCTCCTTGGCGCGGCGCGTCTCCTCGATCTCGTCCTCGAGCTCGCGGTAGACGGGCGGCTGGCTCATCGACTTGATCCGCAGTCGCGAGGCTGCCTCGTCGATCAGGTCGATCGCCTTGTCGGGCAGGAAGCGCTCGGAGATGTAGCGGTCGGCGAGGTCGGCGGCGGCGGCGAGCGCGTCGTCGCTGATCTTGACGCGGTGATGCTGCTCGTAGCGCTCGCGCAGGCCTTCGAGGATCTGCACGGTCTGCTCGACCGACGGCTGATCGACCTTGACCTGCTGGAAGCGTCGCTCGAGGGCCGAGTCGCGCTCCAGGTACTTGCGGTACTCGTCGAGCGTCGTCGCGCCGATCGTCTGCAGCTCGCCGCGGGCGAGCGCCGGCTTCAGGATCGAGGCCGCGTCGATCGCGCCCTCGGCGGCGCCGGCGCCAACGAGGTTGTGGAGCTCGTCGATGAAGAGGATGATGTCGCCGCGCTGGGTGATCTCCTTCATCACCTTCTTGAGGCGCTCCTCGAACTCGCCGCGGTACTTGGAACCGGCGACCAGAGCGGCGAGATCGAGCGTGTAGATCTGCTTGTTGCGGAGCAGGTCGGGAACCTCGCCGGAGATGATCCGCGAGGCGAGACCCTCGACGACGGCCGTCTTGCCGACGCCGGGCTCGCCGAGCAGCACGGGGTTGTTCTTCTGGCGGCGGGCGAGGATCTGCATGATCCGCTCGATCTCGATCTCGCGACCGATCACGGGGTCGAGCTTGCCGTCGTCGGCGAGCTTCGTCAGGTTGCGGCCGAACTGGTCGAGCAGCTTCGAGGACTTCTTGCCCTCACCGGAGCTCGACGAGGAGCTCCCCGAGCCCGATCCCTGCCGGCGGCCGCCGGGGCCGGACAGCATGCGGATGACCTCGTTGCGGATCTTCTCCGAGTCGGCGTCGAAGTCGAGCAGGATGCGGGCCGCGACGCCCTCGTTCTCGCGGACCAGGCCGAGCAGGATGTGCTCGGTGCCGATGTAGTTGTGGCCGAGGCTGAGCGCCTCCCGCAGGGCGAGCTCGAGCACCTTCTTGGCGCGCGGGGTGAACGGGATCTGGCCCGAGGTCACCTCCTCGCCGGAGCCGACGATGCGGACGACCTGGGCGCGGACGCGCTCGACGGTGATGTCGAGCGATTCGAGCACGCGGGCAGCGAGGCCCTCCTCCTCGCGCAGCAGCCCAAGCAGGATGTGCTCGGTGCCGATGTAGTTGTGCTTGAGGGTCCGCGCCTCCTCTTGCGCAAGGACGACTACCTGGCGGGCCCTCTCTGTGAATCTTTCGAACATCTAGCTGCTTCTACGTCTCGTTTTGAAGTGTCTGGTGAGTATCTCGGTCCGTTAGGTCGGACCCATGAGCCTGATCGGGGAACGCCGCAGCACCGGCGGCCTAGCTCCTTCGTTATCGGCTCTGAGTTGCCGAGTGGGACGAGACCTCCGGTGTGTCGTTTGCGCGAGGGCCGGAGTATAGACGGGCGGGCACGCCGACTCGCAGGCGCGGGCCAGGCACGAACCGGTTTTTCCGGAGATTGCGGAGGCGGGCCGGGCCGCGGCCGTGACCCGAGTCGGTCACGGCCGCAGGAGCCCGCGATCTACTTCAGCCCGAGTGCTTCGAGCACGTGTCCGCTCGCCCGCTCGGGCGCGGCGGCGTGGGCCGGCGCGGCCGTTGGGGAGACGCCGGCCGAGGCAGCCTCGAAGACGATCCCATCGAGGACGTCCAGGCTGCCGCTGCTGGTGGACGCGAGCACAGCTCCCGCCGGCACGACGCTGCTTGGCGGGACCAGCGTCGGCGCCTGGCCGCCGATGATGATTGCGGAGCTGCCAACCGCGCGGACGGTCAGGTGCTTGGGCCGGTACGGCGGAGGCAGCGTGAACGCGCGCTCGTCCTCGATGCTGTCGTCCGGCTCCGGCGCGGTCGATCCGCACTCCTCGTCGCCGACCCCTGGATGCGGGGTTGCCGTGACCAGCCCGCTCAGATGGACGTCGCCGAAGCGGTCAAGGCGATAGCCGACCGGATTCGCGCCTGGCAGCGCCGTCACCGACGCGTCCGACCAGGTGCAGTCGCCCTGGCCGCCGTTGCCAAGCGTCGGGGCCTGGTACTTCTCCTCGCCGGGCAGCTTGGCGACGGGCACGGAGCCGTTCGTCAGCTTCCCCCCGGGGACGGAGGCGTCGCCGATGTCGTCGCCACCGAGGCTGCCGTTCTTGACAACGGCGCCGGTGACGCCGCCGTTCTTCTTCAGATTCTTCGCCTTGATCGTCTTCTTGGCGATCTTCTTGCCTGTGACCGCCTTGTTGGCGATGTCGTTGGTGTGGATCAGGTTCTTCTTCGCCCAGGCGGCACCGCCGGCCAGAACGAGAAAGAGCGCCAGCGTCGCAACGACATTGGCGTAGGTGAACTTGCCGCGAACCCGATTCATCGCGGACTCCCTTCGATTCAGTTGGGTAGGACCACGGCCACACGGCGGCCGCCGGGCGAACCTAACCGGCGACGCGCACCGTGACAACCCCCAATTTCGAGGCGCCCACCGGCGCTCGGGGGCTCAGTCCCGCATCGCGGGGAAGAGCACGACCTCGCGCAGGCTCGAGGCGCCGGTGAGCAGCATCACGAGGCGGTCGATGCCGAGGCCGACGCCGCCGGTCGGCGGCATGCCCTGCTCGAGCGCGCGCAGGAAGGACTCGTCGTGCGGCTGGGCCTCGTCGTCGCCGCGGGCGAGCTCGGCGGCCTGCATGTCGAAGCGCCGGCGCTGCTCATCGGGGTCGTTGAGCTCGGTGAAGGAGTTCGAGATCTCGACGCCGCCGAGAAAGGCCTCCCAGCGCTCGACCAGCCCCGCCTCGGTGCGGTGGTCCTTGGCGAACGGCGAGAGCTCGACTGGGTAGTCACGCACGAAGGTCGGCTCGATCAGATTCGGCTCGACGAGCTTCGAGAAGACCATGTCGACGAGCTTCCCCCAGCCCTCATCGTCGGCCGGCTTCGTGCCGAGGACATCGGCGAGCTCCTCGCGCGAGGGGCGGGTCGAAATGTCGATGCCCGCGTGCTCGCGGATCACCTCGGTCAGAGTCGTCCGCCGCCATGGCGGCGCCAGGTCGATCTCGCGTCCGCCGCGCTCGATCGTGGTCGTCCCGATCGCGGTCTCGGCGACGTGCGCGACGAGCTGCTCGAGCCGCGTCGCGTTGTCGTCGTAGTCGGCATAGGCCTCGTACCACTCGAGCATCGTGAACTCGGGGTTGTGCTTGGGGCTGATGCCCTCGTTGCGGAAGTCCTTGCCGAGCTCGTAGACACGGTCGATGCCGCCGACGATGCAGCGCTTCAGGTAGAGCTCGGTCGCGATCCGCAGGTAGAGGTCGCGGCTGAGCGCGTTGTGGTGAGTGGTGAACGGTCGCGCCAGCGCGCCGCCGTAGATCGGCTGCAGGACCGGGTGTCTCGACCTCGATGAAGCCGGCGTCGTCGAGGTCGCGACGGATCTCGGCGATCACCTTCGCGCGCACGATGAAGATCCGGCGCACCTCCGGATTGGCGATCAGATCGAGCTCGCGCTGCCGATAGCGGGCCTCGACATCGGTCAAGCCGTGGTACTTGTCGGGCAGCGGGCGCAGGCTCTTGGCGAGCGGCTGCCAGGCGGTGACGCGAAGGCTGAGCTCGCCGCGACGACTCTTGAAGATGGTCCCGTCGACGCCGATGTGGTCGCCCATGTCCATCATCAACAGCAGCTCGTGACCCTCGGGGCCAAGCACGTCGGAGCGCGACTGCAGCTGGATCTGGCCGGAGCCGTCACGCAGGTCGAGGAAGGCGGCCTTCCCCATCCCACGCTTGCCGACGATCCGGCCGGCAACGCGGAACTCTGCCTCGGTCTCCTCGCCGTCCGCGAGTTCCTCGAACTCAGCGCCGCACCTCGGCGATGTCGGTGCGACCCGGATAGGAGTGCGGGAACGGGTCGAGCCCCGCCTCGCGCAGGCGCTCGGCCTTCGCCCGCCGTTCGGCGATCAGCGCACTCTCGCTCGGCCGCTCTTCGCCCTCAGGGACGTCTGTGGGGGTGCTCTCGGGCGCCATTGGACGGTCGAGCGTAGCTGGAGCGCCCTACCCTTGACGGCCTTGCCGGACGCCTCGCTCGACATCCGCCGCGCCACAGCAGCCGATCTGCCGCGCATCTTCGAGATCTACAACCACGAGGTGACGACGGGCGTCAACACCTTCGACACGGTCCCGCGCGAGCTCGGCACCGACGACGGCTGGCTGCTCGATCGCCCCGAGCGCTATCCGGTGCTCGTCGGCGTCGCCGACGGCAAGATCATCGGCTGGAGCTCGCTCTCGCAGTGGTCGCCACGGGGCGCCTACGCCCGGACGTCCGAGGTCTCCGTCTACGTCGACACCGCTGAGCGGGGCAAGGGCTACGGGCGGGCACTGCTCGCCGCCGCTGTCGAGCTCGCGCCCGAGACCGGGGCCGGCACGCTGCTCGCCCGGATCGTCGAGGCGAACCCGATCAGCATCGCGGTCCACCGCTCGCTCGGCTTCGAGCCGATCGGGACCCAGCGCCGCGCCGGCGAGAAGTTCGGCCAGATCCTCGACGTGGCACTGATGGACCTGCAGCTGGACGAGTAGGCGGGGCCGTCACGCCGCGCGGACCGGCGCCGCCGGCGAAGGGCGCGGCGGTGCGAGGGCAGTGAGGGAGGTCGGGCCGGCGAGAGTCTCGGCCGGGTAGGGCGCGAGACACCAGATGTGGAGCAATAACGGCAGTCACGTCGCGCGAGCCCCGACGTGACTGCTGAGAGTGGTCCCCAGGCGCCAATATCGGCAGCACACGTCGGCCCGACTCTGCACGTGGCGCAGTTATTGCGCCGGACTCGGGCTACCCCCTCGCCGATCTGCACGCTCCGCCCGACTCCCTCACTGCCCAAAGGCGGTCAACCGGCCGCCGGCGAGGGGGCTGCGCCGGGCCGCGGGCGTTCCGTATCGACTTTGCCGGCTATGTGCTGGGAAAGTCGGTGAGGTTCGGCCGACCAACGCCAGGCGTCGACGACTCCACGGCGAGGCTGGGAGCGTCGAGGGCGGTCGTTAGCGGGAGCGATCGTCCGCACGGACGTGAGCGACCCGCGACGGCCGCCATCGGCGCTCCCGGCCCGCCGCCTGCTAGGCGGTCTCGATCTTGGTGATCTTGAGCTTGCGCTTCGGCCCCCGGGGGACCTCGACGGAGACGACGTCGTTGCGCTTGTGGCCCATCAGGGCGCGGCCGATCGGGGACTCGTGGGAGAGCCTGCCTTCGGCCAGGTTCGACTCGGCCGAGCCGACGATCTGGAACTTCCGCGAGTCGCCGGTCTTCTCGTCCTTGACGTGCACCTTGACGCCGACCGAGACGGCGCTCGTGTCGATGTCCTTCGCGTCAACGACGGTCGCGCGGCGGATCCGCTCCTCCATCTGCGCGATCTTCTGCTCGAGCATCGCCTGCTCGTTCTTGGCGTCGTCGTACTCCGAGTTCTCGGCGATGTCGCCGAACTCACGGGCGTCCTTGATCCGCTCCGCCACCTCGCGGCGACGCACGGTCGACAGCTCGTCGAGCTCCTCCTTGAGCTTCTCGAGCCCTTCAGGTGTGATCAGCGATTCGCGGGCCACTTGATTAGAACCTTTCCTCTGCCTGTTGCCTGGTTTCGCGCCCCTCACTACGCGCCCCCAGAGACTGCAAATCGCCCGCTTGCGGACCCCCGTTCGAGGCCACGCGCGGGCGTTGAAGGCGCGGAACTATAGCAACGGGTTTACGGGCGTCAAGAGCGGTGCTTACGGGTCCGGCGCAGCGATGCAAACGGGGCCGTGCGGCGCCTCAGGAAGCGGCGGCGAGCACCGGCTCGCCAGCCCCCAGAGCCCGCACCATCCCGCGCACCTCGTCGAGGTCCTCGACGCGCTGGAAGGCATCGGCCTCGCGGCGCGGCACCTCGAGCCGCTCCATGTACCAGGGGTAGAACTTGCGCAGGTAGCGGCCGGCCCTCTCCCCCATGTGCTCCTCGGCGCGGTCCATGACCCAGAGCAGCTCGGCGACGATCTCCTCGCGGCTCGGCGGCACCTCGCGGCGGCCAGTCAGCTCCTCGAAGATCCACGGGTAGCCGAGCGAGCCCCGAGCGATCATCACGGCATCGGCGCCCGACTCCTCGTAGGCGCGGCGGGCACGCTCGGCGGTGCGCAGGCCACCGCTGACGATCACCGGCACGTCGATCCGCCGGCGCAGCTCGCGCACGAGTCCATACTCGGGGCGCCCCTTGTGCTGGACCGTGGCCGGCCTCGGGTGCATGCCGATCGCCGCAACGCCTGCCTCGTTCGCGAGGCGCTCGGCAACGTCGATCCCCGAGTGGTCGCCGGGGGACAGACCTGAGCGCAGCTTCACGGTGACGGGGCGACGGCCGGCGCCCTCGCAGGCCGCACGGGCGAGCTCGACGGCGAGCTCCGGGTCGGCGATCAGCTGCGCGCCCGCGCCCGTCTTGCGGACCTTGCGCACGGGGCAGCCCATGTTGATGTCGATCAGGTCGGCGCCGGCCGCGGCGACCGTCGCGGCCGCGTCGCGCATCACATCGGGATCGGAGCCGAAGAGCTGCATCGAGACCGGGTGCTCGTCGGGCCGGATGACGAGCAGCTCGCGCATCGTCCGCTCGTTGCGGTGGTGGACGGCGTGGCTCGAGACCATCTCCGAGACAGCGAGCCCGGCCCCGTGGCGGCGGGCCTGTGTGCGCACGAACCAGTTGCCGATCCCGGCCAGCGGCGCGAGCAGCACGCGGTTGGCGATCTCGACGTCGCCGATCCGGAGCGGTTCGGTCAGCGCCGGCTGGCCGCTCACCGGTTCCGCTCCCAGACCAGACGCAGTCCCGTCAGCGTCAGGTGCTCGTCGAGGGCGTGGATCGTCTTGCAGTAGGGAACGATCAAACCCGCCTGCCCGCCGGTCGCGATGTAGGAGACGTCGCCGCCGAGCTCCTCCGCCATCCGCGCGGCGATCCCGTCCATGAGCCCGGCGAAGCCGTAGACAAAGCCCGACTTGATCGCCTCGATCGTCCCCCTGCCGACCGCGCGGCCCGGGTCGGCAAGATCGATCCGCGGCAGCTTCGCTGTCCGGCCGACGAGCGCCTGGAGGGAGACCTCGAGGCCGGGAGCGATCGCGCCCCCCTTGTACTCCCCCGCAGCCGAGACGGCGTCGAAGTTGATCGAAGTGCCGAAGTCGATCGAGACGCAGGCCGAGCCGAACCGCTCGTAGGCGGCGATTGCGTTGACGAGCCTGTCGGAGCCAAGCTCGAGCGGATTGTCGATGCGAATCGGCATGCCGCTGCGCAGCTCGGGGCCGACGAGCATCTGCGGCGCCCCCAGATACCTGGCGGACATCCCCTCGTATGAGGAGGCGAGCTGCGGGACGACGGTCGAAACGATCACGCCCTCGATCGCGCGCGCCTCCTTGCCGGCCGCCTCGAGCACGGCGAGCAGGGTGATCCCGAGCTCGTCCGAGGTCACCGAGGCATTCGTTCCAAGGCGCCAGCTGTCGCTCAGCTCGCCGTCCGCCTCGAAGAAGCCGATGTGGGTCTGGGTGTTGCCGATGTCGACTGCGAGCAGCATCGGGCGTGAAGGTTAGGCCCAGATTCGCGCCGCCGGGTTAGGATCGGCGACGATGAAAGCCACGCTGTTCGCCATGCCCGGTTCGCACCCCTCGATCGGCGCCCGCCTGATGCTCGAGCTCAAGGGCATCGACTACCGCCGGGTCGATCTCGTACCCGTCCTCTCCAAGGGCATCCTCCGTGCCGCCGGCTTCGGCGCCGTCACGGTGCCGGCCCTGATCCTCGACGGGACGCGGATTCAAGGCAGCGGCGCAATCGCCCGCGCGCTTGACGATGCCGTGCCCGAGCCGGCCCTGCTGCCGGCCGACCCGCCGGAGCGGACCGCGGTCGAGGCAGCTGAGCGGTGGGGCGACGAGATCCTGCAGCCGATCCCGCGACGGATCATCTGGAACGTGCTCAGCCGCGATCCCCGAGGACGGCGCAGCTACCTGGAGGGCGCCCGGCTCGGAATCCCGGTCGGCCTTGCGGCGATGACGGCAGCACCGCTCGTCTACCTGTCGAAGCGCTTCAACGGTGGCGACGACGCGAACGTCCGCCGTGACATCGAAGGCCTGCCCGCGACGCTGGACGAGGCCGACCGGCTGCTCGCCGAGGGCGTAATCGGCGGCGAGACGCCGAACGTCGCCGACTTTCAGATCGCGCCGTCGATCCGTCTGCTGATGACACTCGACGACGTCCGCCCGGCGCTCGAAGGGCGACCGATCGCCGACTACGCGCTGCGGCTCGTGCCCGATTACCCCGGTTACGCCCCGGCGGCCCTGCCCGCCGAGTGGAAGGGCGGGCTGAGCTCGCCCGCCGCCGCCACTTCCTGATCCGCACACGCCGCCAGCCGCGGCGCGAGCGGCTCGCCGTCCGGCAGCTCGAGCCCGGGCGCGAGCTCGAGCAGCGGCTCGAGCACGAAGCGGCGCTCCCCAATCCCCGGGTGCGGAATCCGCAGGCCGGGCGCGGTGACGACGAGGTCGCCGAGCAGGAGGATGTCGAGATCGAGCGGGCGCGGGCCGTGTCGGGGACCCGAGGGGTCGCGGCCACGCTCATGTTCCAGCCGCTTGCAGAGTTCGAGCAGCTCCCGTGGGGAGAGCTCTGTCGAGATCTCGGCGACGGCGTTGAGGAAGTCCGGCTGCGGTCCCTCGTATTCGCCGAAGGGCGCCGTCTCGTAGAGGGATGAGACCCGACGCACCGGTGCCCCGCCGCGGCCGAGGCCCTCGAGCGCGGCGACCAGGTGGCCATGCCGGTCGCCGAGGTTGGAGCCGAGGCCGAGGTATCCGGTCCGGGCTCCACCGGCGGGGCCGCGGACGCTCATCTCTGCGAAGCCCGCGCGAGGCGCACGGCGACGCTGTCGACCGTCTGCGGCATCGGCGGCGCCGGCTTTGCGACCCGGACGCCGACGTCGTCGCACGCGACGCCGGCGAGCAACGCGTCGGCGATTCGCGCAGCGAGCCGCTCGAGCGTCCGGTGCGGCTGCTCGCGTGCGAGTCGCTCGCAGATCGCAGCCACCTCCGAGTAGTCGACCGTGTCTGCGATTTCGTCGGTCTCGGTGGCGGCGCTCGTGCTCGGGATCAGGTCGATGTCGATGACGAGCTCGCGCTCCGTCTCGAGCTCGGCGTCGCTGACGCCGATCCGCGCCTGCACGCGCAGTCCGCGCAGCTCGATCCAGAGCTCACCGTTCAACTCGGGTCCGCCTCCTCCGGCCACGCCGAGCGCGTCGAGCAGAGCGAGCGCATCGCGGGTCGGGCCGACGTCGTGGACGCGGACCGCGGCGGCGCCCGCCTGGACGCCGGCGATCGCGGCGGCGAGCGAGGCGCCGAGCCGCTCGCCGACCTCGCGACCGGTGAGCCGGCCGAGGAAGCTCTTGCGCGAGACGCCGAGCAGGATCGGCCGGCCGAGCGCGCGCAGCTCGCCGAGCCGCCTGATCAGCTCGAGGTTGTGCTCGACCGTCTTGCCAAAGCCGATCCCGGGGTCGATCCAGATCCGCTCCTCGCTCGACCCCGGCGTCGACCGCGCTCTCGACCCGGGCGGCGAGGAAGTCGCGGACGTCGGTCGACGACATCGTCGTAGGTCGGGTTCTCCTGCATCGTCCGCGGCGATCCCTGCATATGCATGAGCACGAGCACGACGCCGCGCTCCGCGCACAGGCTGCCATCTGCCGGGTCGCTGAGGGCGGTGACGTCGTTGACGATCCTCGCCCCGGCGTCGACCGCGGCCGCCGCCACCTCGGCCTTCGAGGTGTCGATCGAGACCGGCACGGCGCCCGCCGCGGCCAGCTCCGCGATCACCGGGACAACGCGGCGGATCTCCTCCTCGGCGCCGACCGCTGCCGCGCCCGGGCTGGTCGACTCGCCGCCGACGTCGAGGATGTCGGCGCCTTCGGCGACGCAGCTCATGCCCGTGCGCGATCGCCGCCTCCGCCTCCAGGTAGAGGCCCCCGTCGGAGAACGAGTCCGGCGTCACGTTGACGATCCCCATGACCTGGGCGCGGGTCATGGTCAGGATTGAACCAGCGGGACGGACTACTCGGCGGAGCCGCCGGCGAAGCCGGGGCGGGGCCGCGGCGTCGGGCGGGGACCTTCGCGGCTGGTGCCAGCTCTCGGTCTCGGCCGGCGTCTCGGGGACGTCGTCGGAGCTTCCTCGTCCTCGTCGGGACCGAAGACATCGTCCTCCGGGGTGCCGTCGAGCAGCGCCACGAACTGCTTGGCGTCGATCGTCTCGCGCTCGAGCAGGATCTTCGAGATCGTGTCGAGGCCGTCGCGGCGCTCGGTGAGGATGTCCTTGGCGGTCTGGTGGGCGGTCTCGACGACGCGGCGGATCTCGTCGTCGATCTCGCGCGCGATCTCGTCCGAGTAGTCGGGCTCGGCGCCCATGTCGCGGCCGAGGAAGGGCTGGCTGCGGTCGTGGCCGAAGACGCGCGGGCCGAGGCGCTCGGACATGCCGTAGCGCATCACCATCTGCTTCGCGGTCGCCGTCACCTTCTCGATGTCGTTCGAGGCGCCGGTCGTGATCTCGCCGAAGATGATCTCCTCCGCGGCGCGGCCGCCGAGCGTCATCGCCATCGTGTCGGCGAGCTCGGCGCGCGTCGTCAGGAACTTGTCCTCGGAGGGCAGGCTGATCGTGTAGCCGAGCGCCTGACCGCGGCTGATGATCGAGATCTTGTGGACCGGGTCGCAGTTCGGCAGCACGTGGCCGACGATCGCGTGGCCCATCTCGTGGTAGGCGGTGATCAGCCGCTCCTTCTCGCTCATCACGCGGGTCTTCTTCTCGGGGCCGGCGATCACGCGCATGATCCCTTCCTCGAGCTCGACCATCGTGATCTCGCGCTTGCCCTTGCGGGCCGTGAGCAGCGCCGACTCGTTGATCAGGTTGGCGAGGTCGGCGCCGGTGAAGCCGGGCGTCTGACCGGCAAGCACGTCGAGGTCGATCTCGCCGGCAAGCGGCTTGCCACGGGTGTGCACCTCGAGGATCTTCTTGCGGCCCTTGCGGTCGGGGCGGTCGACGACGATCTGGCGGTCGAAGCGGCCGGGCCGGAGCAGCGCCGGGTCGAGGATGTCGGGCCGGTTCGTGGCGGCGATCAGGATGATGTTGTCCTTCATCTCGAAGCCGTCCATCTCGACGAGCAGCTGGTTCAGGGTCTGCTCGCGCTCGTCGTGACCGCCGCCCATGCCGGCGCCACGATGGCGGCCGACGGCGTCGATCTCGTCCATGAAGATGATGCAGGGCGAGTTCTGCTTCGCCTGCTCGAAGAGGTCGCGAACGCGGCTTGCGCCGACGCCGACGAACATCTCGACGAAGTCCGAGCCCGAAATCGAGAAGAAGGGAACGCCCGCCTCGCCGGCAACGGCGCGCGCGAGCAGCGTCTTGCCGGTGCCCGGCGGTCCATACAGCAGCACGCCCTTCGGGATCCTCGCGCCGAGCGACTGGAACTTCTTCGGGTTCTCGAGGAATTCCTTGATCTCGTGCAGCTCCTGCACGGCCTCATCGGCGCCGGCGACGTCGCGGAAGGTGATCTTCGGCGCGTCGACCGACATCCGCTTCGCCCGCGACTTGCCGAAGTTCATGACGCGCGAGCCGCCGCCCTGCATCTGGTTCATCAGGAAGATCCAGAAGGCGAGGATGAGGACGAACGGCAGGATGTAGGTGAGCAGGCCGAGGAAGGAGGAGCCGCCCTTGCCCTGGACGCTGGTCGAGATGTGGTGGCGCTCGAGCGTGTTGACCAGGGCCTCTTCGGTGTTGTCCGGGTAGCCGGTCGAGAACTTCGTCCCGTCGGTCTCGGTGACGTCGATGGTGTTGTCGTTCGTCTTGATGTCGACCGACTGGATCTTCTGCGAGTCCGTCGGCGAGTCGATCATCGCGATGAACTCGCCGTAGTTCGGCGTGTCCTCCTTCGTCGAGGGCGAGATGATCCGCTGCGCGAAGAACGCGAGCACGATCACGATCAGGATCGGCACAAGCGCTCCGCTACGCGACATGCGCTTCATCGATGGCCTCCCCTCGGCAGGGCCGGCCGCAGGCTGTGGGCAATCTCGGTCAAGGTCAGAAATTCCGCATGTGCAAGGGAAATCCCTGGCCGCGGACAACGCCCAGCGTACCAGGGTGTCCGTGCCTGCTCGCCTGCCTGGGGGCAGGGCGAGCGCGGGCGTTCACTGCTCAAGCACAGCTACGTAGTCGAGGTTGCGGTATCGCTGCGCATAGTCGAGGCCGTATCCGATCGCGAACCGGTCGGGGATCTCGAATCCGACGTAGCGGATCGGCAGCTCGACCCGGCGCCGTTCGGGCTTCGTGAGCAGCGCGCAGACCTCGAGCGAGCGCGGGTCGCGGGCCCGCAGGTTGCGAAGCAGGTAGTGCAGCGTCAGGCCCGAGTCGATGATGTCCTCGACGATCAGCACGTCGCGGCCCTCGATCGACGTATCGAGATCCTTGAGGATGCGGACGACGCCGCTCGACTCGGTCGCCGAGCCGTAGCTGGAGACGGCCATGAAGTCGACCTCGCAGGGCGCCGAGAGCGCGCGCATCAGGTCGGCCATGAACATCACTGCCCCCTTGAGCACACCGACGAGGACCAGGTCGCGGCCCTCGTAGTCGCGGTCGATCTCGGCGGCGAGCTCGCCGATCCGCGCGTGCAGCTCCTCGCTGGAGACGAGCATCTCGCCGATCGCGCTCGGGCGTGAGTTGGCCGCGCCGCTCATCTCGGTGCGGAGTCTATGGGGCCGTCTCAGCGGCCGGAGGAGCGGCGCCGACGGGGCTCACGACTCGCGGCGGTAGGCGCGGATCACTGCGACCGGCGCCTCGGCGCGGCCCAGCCGGAAGTCCTCGGAGACGGCGACGCCGGCAACCCAGGCGATCCGCTCGCCGGCGACGACGACGGGAAGCCGCCGGCGCAGCGAGCGCGGCACGCCGCTGTCGGTGAACAGGTCCTGCAGGGTCTTGCTGCCGCCGGCGAGCCCGAGCGGTCTGATCCGATCGCCCTCGCGCCAGGGCCGGACCTCGACCTCGCGCCCGAGCTCGCTCGCGTCGAGCGTTGCCAGCTCCGGCCCCTCGGGCTCGACCGCCCCGCTGCGCAGCTCGGCGACCATGATCTCCCACTCGCCGTAGCGGGCACGGCCCGGGATCGTCAGCCGAACCGGATCAGGAGGCGGCTCGCCGCCGGGGGCGGCGAAGCGGACCGAGCCCGCCTCGCAGATGGCGCGGAGCCCCCGTCCGAGTTCGATCTCGCCGCCTTCGGGGTCCGCGCAGAGGCGGAGGATCTCGGCGGCCCGGGCGCGGTCGATGCGGACCGGCCGACCACCCGCGGCGCGCTCGGCGAGCACCGTGAGGACGGCGCGACGCAGCGCCGGGGCCATCGTCGCCAGCTCCTCGTGGCGCAACGGCGCCCCGCCCGCGCAGCCCGCGGCGTCGATCGCGCGCTTGGCCTCGGCGACGATCCACTCCGCGTTCCTCGACGCAGCTCCGCGTGGGTCTCGGCGACGTTGCGCTCGAGCTCGGGCCCGATCTCCTCGAGCAGCGGCATCACCTCGGCCCGGATCCGGTTGCGGGCGAAGCGCGGGCTGGCGTTGGTCGAGTCGTCGGCGAAGGGCAGCCCCGCACGCGATCGCGATCGCCCGCACCTGCTCGCGGCCGTGGCCGAGCAGCGGCCGCACGATCCGGCCGTTGACCGGGCGCAGGCCGGCCAGCGCTCGCGAGCCGGGCGAGACGGCGAGCCGGTAGAGCATCGTCTCGGCGACGTCGGTTCGCGTGTGGCCGGTCGCGATCCAGGCGGCGCCGAGCTTCGCCCGCAGTCGCTCGGCCGCCTCGTAGCGGGCCTCCCGGGCGCGCGCCTGCACATTGCCTTCGCCGAGCCGGGGGCGTTCGATGTGCAGGTCGATGCGCAGCTTCGCGCACAGCGCCCGCGCAGCCTCCTCGCCTTCGTCGGCGTCCGGGCGCAGCCCGTAGTTGAGGTGGATCGCGTAGACGGCCTGCGGCCCGAGCAGCTGCACGGCGACGGCCGCGAGCACACGCGGAATCGGCGCCGCCGGAGAGCATCACGACGCCGTCGGAGCCGCGCGCAAGCCGCGCCCTCGGCGCCGATCCGCGCAGCGAACCGGGCCAGAGCCTCGGATTCCCTCATCGCACCACCGGCGGGCGATCATAGGCCGCGATCAGGCGGCTGCCGCGCGGACCGCTTGGGTCCCGGTTCCTCAGCCGGCGCGCGTCCGCCCGCGCGACGAAGAGCTCGGCCGGCTCGGGGAAGCCCTTGAGGTCGACCTTGCCGATCGGCTCGAAGGCCAGATACTCGGACGAGCCGATCGCATCGACGACCGCCTGCGTGACCAGCACCTCGCCGGCGAGCGCCCGCGCGACGATCCGGTGGGTGAGGTTGACGTCGTTGCCGTAGTAGTCGCCGTCGCGGTAGACGGCGCGGCCGTAGTGCAGTCCGGTCCGCGGCCGCGGCCGCTCCCTGAACAGCGTCAAAAAGCCGACGGCCCACTCCGTCATCACGATCGGGTCGGTGGAGACGATCATCACCTCGTCGCCGATCGTCTTGACGATCGTCGCGTCCGCCGGGCAAGGTCGCCTCGACGGTCTCGATGAAGCGCTCGATCAGATCGAGCGCCTGCTCGTCGCCCTCCTCGACCGTGTAGCGCGTGAAGCCGGTCAGATCGACGAAGCAGAACGCCATCGAGACGTTGGCCCCGCCCGAACCGGGCCCGAGGTCGGACTCCATGTGCCCGACGACGTCCTGCTCGACGTAGTGCGCCAGGTAGCGGCGGTGCACGTACTCGGTGATCGGCGTCGTCTCCGGCAGCAGGCTCTCGGCCAGGCCGCCCATCTCCTCCGCCATCTCGAGCGCCGGCACCCCGTCGCCGATCATCGGCTCGTGTACGTAGAGGTGGAAGAGGCGGACCTCGGCCTCGGCGATCCGTCGCATCGACTGTGCGTAGACGCGGACGAGCTGCAGCAGCGCGACGAGCGGGAAGCCGCGGTCGAGGATCCGCTTGATGATCCGCAGCGCCTCGACGTCCTCGTCGGTGAGCCGGTCGGCGTTCGCCAGCGGCACGCCGAGCAGGGTCACGATCCGCTCGACGAGCTCCTCCTCGAGGCCGACGCTCGGCGGCGACCTCGCGGCGGCTGCGGCCGCTGCCGGTGGCCGGCAGCAGCTCCTCGATGTAGCCGAGGGCGAGGCGCCCGTCGCGGACGGCGGCGCGAATCTCGCGCAGCGAGTGACCGCGCGCCCGCATCCGCGCCGCGACCCGCGCCTGTGCGGCGGCGGCCGGCGGTCCACTCGCCGTCCTCGAGCGGGATCACGCGGCTCTCCGCCCAGCGGTTCAGGGTCGACTCGGAGACACCGGCGCGTCGCGCCGCCTCGGCGATCGGGATCGGCTCGTCCCGGGCCGCGGCTCACCGGCCGGCCTCCCCCGTGCCCGGCCGGCCGAAATGTCGAGGCGACGGGACCAATTGGTGCCCGTCGCCTCAGCGGGCACACGGCCCGCGACGTCGGCCGACGGCGCTAGCTCACGCCTCGCGTCTGCTCCTCCGGTGCGCCTGAGCTCCGGCGACACCGGCTGCAGGCGCTCCCGGCCTGTTGCCTTGTGTTGATGGTCTCAATCTATCCATCAGCGAACTCCGCGTCAACCGCCCGGCCGGAACCCCTGCTCGCGCTCAGATGAATGCCGAGCCACGCTGGACGAGGTTCTCGTAGAGGGCATCTCTGGATCGTCTCGCGCACGCGCTCGGAGATCTCGAAGACGACGCGTCGATCGTCGGCCGCCTCCGCCGGCCACCGCGAGATGTCGACCGGCTCGCAGAACTCGATCCGCCACTTCGAGGGCAGCGGCACCAGGCCCAGCGGCCCGAGCCACGGGAAGGTCGGCGTGAGCGGCACGAACGGTGCGCCGATCGCGCGCGCGAGCGGTCCGGCGTCGCCGAGCTTCGGGTAGATCTCCTCGGCGCCGACGACGGCGATCGGGACGATCGGCGAGCGCGTCCGCAGCGCGATCTCGACGAAGCCGCCGCGGCCGAAGCGCTGCAGCCGGTAGCGCTCCGCGAACGGCTTTCCCGTCCCCTTCGCGCCCTCCGGGAAAACCATCATCAGCCCATCCGACTCGAGGATCCGGGTGGCGTTGAACGGGCTGGCGGGAACGCCGCCGACCTTGCGGATGAAGGCCGAGACGAAGGGCAGCGTGAAGGCCCAGTCGAGGACCATGAATCGCGGCCAGCGGGGCAGCGGGTGGCGCTTCATCATCGCGCCGGTGATCATCGAGGCGTCGAACGGGAAGAGCGAGCCGGCGTGGTTGGCGACGAGCATGGCGCGGCCGTGCGCCGGCACGTTTCCGACTCCCGTCGCCTCCACCCGCCACCACCGGTCGTAGAGCAACTCGAAGAACGGGTAGGCGGCCTCCGCGAACTCCTCGTCGAAGCCCCACTCGTCCTCGTGGTAGTTGCCGCGCATACGGCGGGCCATGCGGGCGACCGAGTCGCGCAACGCTCGCGGCAGCGCCTCGGCTGCGCCCTCGGCGGCGAGCAGCGGATCGAGCCCGGCGTCGAGCCCACGGCGGAAGCCGCGCATGAACTCGAACCCGGCCTCCACGGCCGGCTCGCGTTCGGCGTCAGCAGTCTGCCCGGTGCTCAACGGGGCTCCCCGACGAGGCGGCCGAGCGCGGCGCCGAAGGTCGGGTAGTGGGGCGAGCCGCGAGCCGGCCCGCCGGGCGGCGAAGTCACGGACCGACCCGACCGCGTCGAAGCGGGGCTCGTAGCCGAGCTCGTCGCGAAGCCGGCGGTTGTCGACGCCGCGGCCGTAGCGCAGCAGCCGCACCGCGTCCCCGTAGAGCGCGCCGACGCCGAGCCGGCGCCCGGCGCGGGCGAGCGCCGGGCCGAACAGGGGATGCGGGACCGGGACCTCCGGCCGTCCGAGCAGGCGCAGGGCGCGGCTCAGCGAGATCGAGCCCGACGGCGCGACGTTGACCGCGCCGCGCACCGTGCCGAGCGTCGCCGCCGCCAGGGCGCCGGTCGCGTCCTCGCCGTGCAGCAGCTGCAGGCGTGGATCGAAGCCGAGCTGGGTCGGGACCACCGGCAGGGACAGGTAGCGGGCGAGCGGCGTCTCGATCTCGGCGCTGAGCTCGGGCTGGTAGCGGAGCATGCAGCAGGCAAGGCGGCGATGGCGGCGGGCGAAGTTCTCGAAGTAGGCCTCGAGCTCGCCGATGTCGCGCTGAAAGCGCGTCCGCAGCGGGAAGCTGCGCGCCATCTCCTCGGTGAAGAACGAGGGCGCCGCGGGCTCGCACCCGTAGATCGCCGCCGAGCCACGGACGACGACGCGCTCGAGCCCGGGCGTCTTCTCGCAGGCCGCGAGCAGCTGCAGGGTGCCGATCACGTTGATGTCGTGCAGCGCCCGCAGCGGCTTGTCTTGCTCCGGGTACCAGACGATGCCGCAGTGGACCACGGTGTCGACGCCGGTCGTCGGCAGCACGCGGCTGAGCACGGGGCTGCGGATGTCGACCTCGATCATCTCGGTGCGCTCGAGGTCGACGTCGGGCTGGCGCGTGTCGAGCCCGAAGATCTGCTCGACGCGCTCGTCCCGGGCGAGCCGGCGCGCCAGCTCGGTGCCCCAGCATCCGGCGATGCCGGCAATCGCGATCCGGCGGCCACCGCTCACCCGTCGGCGCCCGTCTCCCCCATATCCTCAGGCTCTACCTGAGCTTTAGTGTTGCCCCCTTGAGCCGTTTCCCCAAGCGGCTTGTCGGCCTTTGGCGGTCGCTCCCCCTGCTCTGAGCGAAGGGCGCGCTCGAGGTCCGCCAGCCGGCGCTCGATGCCGCCGATCCGCTCGCTCAACAGGCCGAGGTCGTCGCGGGATGCGGAACGCAGGTCCGCAATCGCATCCGCGAGGCGGTTCGAGGCGTCCCCGCTACGCCGCGCGAGGTCGTCGCGCGCCGCATCGCGACGCCGCCCGAGCTCCTCACGGGCGATCTCACCGCGGCGCGCGACCTCGTCGAGCAGCTCGCGGGCCCGCTGCCTGGTCTCCTCGGCCGATCCCGCGGTCGCCGCCAGGGTTCGCTCGACCGCGCTGCGCAGGCTGTCGCCGACCCTGTCCGGGTCGCCGCGCGCGGGTTCGCCGGGCTCGCTCATCCGATCCGAGAGCTTAGAGGCCGTCTCCATACCCCGCGCACTCGGATGGCGTCCGGGATGCGTCGGGGGATCGCCATCGGCCTGACCTCGCGAGCTCGACACGCAGCCGACCGGGCCCGTCTATCTTGGCGCCGTGTCCACCTACCTGCGACCGATGGCGCCCACCGCGCGGGCTGCCCTGCTGTGCGGCGACCCGGCCCGGGCCCTGCTGCTCGCCCAGGAGTTGCTCGCCGAGCCCCGTATGTCGAACCACCACCGTGGGCTCTGGGGGTACTGGGGCACAACGCCTGAAGGTGCCGAGCTGACGATCCAGGCGACGGGGATCGGCGGGCCGAGCGCCGCGGTCGTGCTCGGCGAACTGATCGAAGCGGGACTTACGCACGCGGTCCGGATCGGCACCTGCACGAGCGCCGACGGCTCGCTGCCGCTCGGGACGGGCGTCGTCGCGGCTACCGCAGCGGCACCGGGCACGGCGCCCGCGGCCGCCGACCGGGCGCTCAGCGACGCGCTCACTGCGGCCGGCGCAGGCCCGGCGCTCGCGCTGCTCAGCCTCGAACACCTACACGAGCCGCCGGGGAGCGAGCACACCGCCGGTGCTCCGGCGGACGGCCGTGCGGGCGCCGGCGATCCGTTCGACCTACAGACCGCGACGCTGCTGCAACTCGCCTCGGCCCGCGGAATCGCAATCGCGGCGACGCTCGTCGTCGCCAGCTCCGGTGGGGTACCGCTCGAGGACGAGGCGCTGGACGCGTCGGCCTTGCGGCTCGGCGCAATCGCCGCGCCGATCGTCGCCGCAGCGGCGCTGGCGAAAGGCTCGACCTCAGCTCGAGGCTGAGGTCTGCTTGAGCGCCGCAAGCTCGCGGCGCTGGTCATCGAGGTCGTCCTCGAGCTGCTCGATCCGGTCCGAGAGCGAACGGATCCGCTTCACGAGGCGGTCCAGATCCCCCGCGGAGGCGACGTCGAGCGCTCCAAGGGCGCTCTTTTGGGCCTGCGCGGCCTTCTCCCCCGCGCCCAGCGCCCGGCCCACTGCCTGGCTGAAGAGGGGGTTCTCGAGCAGCGCCTGCGCGAGGTCGCCGAGCGCCTCCTCGCCACGTTCGCGGATACCTGGGTTGTCGTCGCTCATCTCGTCCTTTCGGCCGTCGCCGCCGGCGGTCGGTTGGGGCTGTGGACGCTAGCCGATGCGTGATCGGGCGGTCGCAGCCAGCGGCCCCGGTCCAGAGCGGCCGGAGTCGCTCAAGGCAAGCTGCAATGCTGCCGAAGAATGGCTGTGGAGAGACGTGGCTTGCGCCAACCGGTTGCCGATTGCATTCCGCCACGGGGATGGATAGCGTTGAGGGCCACCGGAGAGAGGTACGGGACGGCGTGACCGGTCGGCGAGATCCGGCGGGAAACGTTCGGCCAGGCTGCCAGACTCTTAGGTTCTGAGAGAGGGAATGAAGAACAGGCTTCTGATCGCGATCGCGCTGGGCATCCTCGGCGCAGTGGTATACGCCGGCGCCAGCAGCGCGGACGTGAACCTGGGCGTTGGCAATGCGCACGTCTCGGTGAACCTGCCCGCGGGCGGCGACCTGCCGGGCGTCGGCGGCGCGCTCCCCGCCTGTGCGAACGGCACCGACGACGACGGTGACGGCATCGATCGACATGGCCGACCCGGGCTGCTCCGGCGCCGGCGACAACGACGAGAGCAACCCCGCCCCGACCACCACGACCGGCGGCACGACGTCCAGCACCACCGGCAGCTCGACGACCACCGGCGGCGGCGACACCTCTTCGACGACGACGGGCAGCTCGACGACGAGCACGACAGGCGGCGACACCAGCACCACCGGCGGGTCGAATCTCCCTGACGTCAAGAACCCGTTCGAGGCCGGCAAGGGCAAGGGCAAGAAGCACAAGGCCGACTTCGAATTCTCGGACAAGTCTCAAGCGAAGGGTGAGGGTGACAAGCGGAAGCCCGACGCGCCCAACCCGATCCGCCGTCCGGACGGCACACCGACGAACTCCAACCCGTCGGTCTCGATCGCCGACTTCGGCGCCGCCCCGATCGGCGTCCCCAACTTCATGATCAGCCAGTTCTCGATCCCGCCCTTCCTGCTGCCGATCTACCAGGCCTGCGGAACCCAGTACGGGATCCCCTGGGAGGTGCTCGCCTCGATCAACCGGATCGAGACCGCGTTCGGCACCAACCTCAACGTCTCCAGCGCCGGCGCCCTCGGTTGGATGCAGTTCATCCCCTCGACCTGGCGCGCCTACGGGGTGGACGCCAACGGCGACGGCCGCAAGGACCCCTACAACCCGGTCGACGCGATCTGCGCCGCCGCCCGCTACCTGAAGGCCGCCGGCGGCGACACCGACATCCGCAAGGCGATCTTCTCCTACAACCACGCCGACTGGTACGTCGACGAGGTCCTGCTCTACGCGCAGCAGTACGGCAAGCTCCCGTCCGGGATCGTCGACTCGCTCACCGGCCTGACCGAGGGCGCCCACTTCCCCGTCGCGGCGAAGGCCCGCTACGCCGACGACATCTCCGAGCGCGCCGCGGTCAAGCGTTCGACGCCGCGGAAGGGCGTCAAGGGCAACGCAGCCGACGTGATCAGCGGTTCGCCGACGCGCCGGGGCATCAACATCTACGCGAAGAAGAGCTCCCCCGTCGTCGCCGTCAACGACGGCGTCGTCAAGAAGGTCGGCCACAACAAGCACCTCGGCAACTACCTGGTCCTCCGCGACGCCTACGGCAACGAGTTCACTTACTCCGACCTCGGCAAGGTCGCGAAGGCGATCCCGGTTCCGAAGAAGGACAACAGCCTGACCGGCTCCGACTTCAAGCTCGTCGGCGGCGGCAAGAAGGCCAAGGACGCGAAGAAGGGCTCCACCAAGAAGGAGAGCAGCGGACCGGTCAACACCGAGAACGCCCGCGCCCGGGTCGCGGCCCTGCCCGACCGCAAGGCAAACCGCGGTAGCAACCAGAACCTCGGAGGCCAGCTCGACCAGGTGCTCAAGGGTGGCGTGCCCGGCTACGACACGGTCAAGAACTACCTCTCCGGCGTCCTCCGCTTCGACCCCAAGACGATGGACGCCAAGCGCCTGCGGGCAGGCTCGAAGGTCGTCGCGGGCACCGTCCTCGGTCAGATCGGGAACCTGCACGACGGCAGCGCTTCCCACCTCCACTTCGCGATCAAGCCCGCCGGCAAGGGCGCCCGCAAGATCGACCCGAAGCCGATCCTCGACGGCTGGAAGCTGCTCGAGGCGACGGCGATCTACCGCGCCGCCGGTCAGAACCCGTTCGACGAGAGCGCCAACGTCGGCCAGGTCCTGCTGATGTCGAAGTCCCAGCTCATGAAGCGCGTCCTCAAGGACCCGGCCCTACAGATCTACTCCTGCGGCCGCGCCGACATCCGCTCCGGCCGGATCGACCGCCGCGTGCTCGCCGTCATGGAGTACCTGGTCGCCCGCGGCTACCACCTGACGATCACTTCGCTCGAGTGTGGCCACTCGAAGATGACGGTCTCCGGCAACGTCTCGGCGCACTGGACCGGTGATGCCATCGACATCGCCCAGGTCAACGGCATCCCGATCCTCGGCAACCAGGGTCCCGGGTCGATCACCGAGGACGTGATCAACGACCTGCTCAAGCTCCAGGGCTCGATGCGCCCGGCGCAGATCATCTCGCTGATGGACATGGGCGGCCCGACCTTCTCGATGCCGGACCACAACGACCACATCCACGTCGGCTACACACCGTCGGCCGTGCCCGACGGCGGCGGCTCGAACCTCTCAACGCTGCTCAAGCCGGCCCAGTGGGACAAGCTGCTGAACCGGATCGGCAAGCTCGATCAGCCCAAGGTCCCCACCTCCCCGTCGGACTTCGCGCTTCCGGACAAGCACCAGAAGCGCTCGAGCAACGCCCACCTCGGCGAGTAGCGCCGCCGGGCCGCCGGGCGAGCGGGGCCGGTTGATGCCGCTCGCCGTCCACTAACGTCGCCGCCGTGCCGCCGCTGCTCCCTTTCGCCCAGCTCGACTTCGCCGGCGCGATCGTGCTCGGCGCCGGGCGCTACCTCGTCCGCCCGCCCGGCGAGGCCGATGCCGACCCCGACGTATTGGTGATCAGGACGCTCGGTGCCGTGCGCGCGGGCTCGCGACTACGCCGCGGCAAGCCCGTGCCGCTCGAGACCGAGCCGCCGCCGGACCCGCTGGCGCTGAGCAGGCTGACGTTGGCCAAGGCGATGCCCTTCGCGGACGCGGACGAGGCGCGAGCCTGGCTCGACGAAGGTGCTCGGCGACGAGGAGATCACCCAGGCGCTGCTCGACGAGGTGATCCGGACCACGAACCGGGCGCTGCACGCTTACCGGGTCGCCGCCCCCGATCCATACGCCGGCGACCTCGACATCGAGGCCGCGGTCGCGGTCCGCTTCGGCTACGGATCCGGCCAGCAGGTCGCCGAAGGCCGCTGGGACGCCGCCGCCGAGCTCCCAGAGCGTCGCCGCCGCAGCGTCCGCGCCGAGACGATCGACGCCGTCGGCGCCCAGGAGCGGGTCGCGGCGGTGCTCGGGGGCCGCGAGGAGATCGCCCCGAGGAAGCGCTGCTCGTCGACGCCGAGCGTCACGCTGATCAGGGGCGCTCGGCACTTGCCGCGCTCGGGCTGGCGCTCACGATCGAGACCCGAGCCCGCAGCGGTGGCGAGATCGACCCGCAGCTCGCGACGGAGATCACCGCGATGCGCGAGCGGGCGCTGGCGGGCGCCGAGATCGACCCCGAGCAACTCGGTCAGGCGCTGAAGGGCGCCCGCCGAGCGATCCCGGCCGGCGGATGCTGGGCTGAGCGGCGCTCAGTGCTCTTTGAGGTGGCCTCTGAGGCTCTCAGGCGCTCTCAGGCGCTCGAGCGCCCAGCGCGTCGACGAGCGCCGGCAGCTGACGGCCAGGTCGCCGTCGAGCCGCACCGCAGCAGCGTCGTCGTATGGCGTCGCGCTGCGGGTCATGATCGCGATCCGCCCACCCGCCTCGAGCGTCAGCTCGGGCAGTCCGGCTGCCGGGAAGACCTCGAGCGAGGAGCCGATGCAGAGCATCAGGTCGGCCGACTCCGGCGAGCTCGCGGGCGCGCTCGATCGCATCGACCGGCAACAGCTCGCCGAAGAGGACGACGTCGGGCTTGACCTTGCCCCCGCACTGCGGTGCAGACCGCAATGCCGTCGGCATCGAACAGTGACTCGACATCGGCCAGCGGCCAGCTCGCTCCCGCAGCTCGTGCACGAGGAGGTCGCGACCGAGCCATGCACCTCGATCAGCTCCTCGGTGCCCGCCTCGGCATGGAGGCGGTCGATGTTCTGCGTGATCACGGCCTCGAGGCGTCCCTCGGCGCCTCGAGCTCGGCGAGCGCATCGTGGGCAGGGTTCGGGCGCTTGTCGGCGAGCATCTCGAAGCGCGGCCGGTAGAAGTCCCAGAAGGCACGCGTGTCGCGGTGGAAGGCGTCGATCGTCGCCACCTTCATCGGGTCGACCTTGGCCCAGATGCCGACGCCGGGCGTGCGGAAGTCCGGAATCCCTGAGGGGACCGAGATTCCGGCGCCGGTCAGGGCGACGACGCGCTCGGCGGAGCCGATCAGCTCCGCGAGCGCCTCGATTCTCTCGCTTACGGGGGCGGCGGCCACGCCGGGAGCTTAGAGGCCGTTTCAGAGCCCCCGCGGGTTCTGAGCCGGCCTCTTAGGGTCGCCGCCCCGTCGCGGAGCTCAGCGGCCCTGCCAGTGCGGCTTGCGCTTGCCGAGGAAGGCGGAGATGCCCTCCGCGCGCGTCCTCGGAGACGAAGATCGTGGCGAAGCCGCTCTTCTCCGCCTCGATTCCCTCGTCGATGTCCGCCCTGCCGGAGACGCTGCTTGATCTCGCCGAGCGCGACGGGCGCCTGGCCGGCGAGCTTGCGGGCGAAGGCGAGCGCCGTGTCGAAGAGCTCGTGGTCGTGCGACGACGTGGTTGACGAGGCCGAGCTCGTAGGCATCGCCGGCGCGTGATCGCGTCGCCGGTCAGGTTCATCTCGAGCGCGCTTCTGGGCGCCGACCAGGCGCGGCAGCCGCTGGGTGCCGCCGAAGCCGGGGATGATCCCGAGGTTGATCTCGGGCTGGCCGAAGACGGCCGACGCCGCCGCGATCCGCATGTCGCAGCCCATCGCCAGCTCGCAGCCGCCGCCGAAGGCGAGCGAGTTGACGGCGGCGACCGTCGCCACGGGCTCGGTCTCGAACTCGCGCAGCAGCGCGTGCGCGTCGTCGGCGAGCTCCTTGCCGCCCGCCTCGTCGAGCTGCGTGAACGCCTTGATGTCGGCGCCGGCGCTGAAGACGAGCGGGATCGAGGAGGCGACGACCATCGCCCGGATCCCGTCGGCCGCCTTGACCCTGCTCCCAGACGGTGCGCAGATCGGCGATCACCTGTGGGCTGAGCGCGTTCATCGGCAGCGTTCGCGAGCCAGGCGATCGCGACGCCCGTCTCGGGCCGCGTCTCGAGCTTCACGGTCTCCGCCTGCTCGCCCTCGTCGGGCTGCGGGTAGGCGTAGAAGCCCTGGCCGGCGGCGATCCCGAGACGGCCCTGGGCGACGAGGCGCTTGAGCACCCGCGGGACGCTGAAGCGGTCCGGGTGGCGCTCGGCCAGGTTCTCGAGCTTCTCGAGGGTCACGTCGAGTCCGTCGATGTCGGCCTTCCAGAACGGCGGGAACAGGCCCCGGCGCGGGTCGAGGCCGGCGCCGGCCATCATCCCGAGGTCGATCTCACGGACGGTGCAGACGCCCTCCTCGAGCAGCAGGCAGGCCTCGACCAGCGCCTTCAGCGTGAACTTCTCGACCAGGTCGTCGACGTCGGGCTCGGCGTCGCCGGGCAGGTTCGGCTCGCCGTTCGCGTAGGAGCCCTCTCCCCCGCTCTTGGCGCCGAGCTTGCCCTCGGCGACGAGCTTCTGCATGCCCTCGTGGACGTAGAAGCGCTCGCCGTAGGACTCCTCGAGGTGCTCGGCGACGTGCAGGACCGTGTCGAGGCCGAGCATGTCGGTGAGGAAGAACGGGCCCATCGGCGCCGCCTTGGCGGCCGCGATGCCCTCGTCGATCGCCTTGATCGAGAGCCCGCCCTGCTCCTGCTCGCGCCAGACCTCGCCGACGGACGGCGTTGAGGATCCGGTTGACGACGAAGCCCGGGACCTCGCCGCAGACGATCGGCTGCTTCTTGATCGCCTGCGCGAAGTTGTAGGCGACCGAGATCGTGTCCGGGGACGTGTCCTCGCCCTCGACGATCTCGAGCAGCGGCATCACCGAGGCCGGGTAGAAGAAGTGGAAGCCGACGACCTTCTCCGGTCGCAGCGTCGCCTCGCCCATCTCGGTGATCGAGAGCGAGGAGGTGTTCGAGGAGAGGATCGCGTGGCCCGGGGTGACCTCGTCGAGCTCGGCGAAGACCGGTCTGCTTGATCTCCATCCGCTCCGGAGCGGCCTCGATCACGAAGTCGACGTCGCCGAAGGACGAGTAGTCGGTGGTGCCCTCGATCCGGCCCATGATCTCGGCCAAGCCGCGCCTCGGCGTCCTCGGCGGTGATCTTCTCCTTCTCGACGAGGCGGTCGAGGCGGCCCTTCGTGATCTCGCGGGCCTTCTCGAGGCCGTGGTCGACGAACTTCTGATCGACGTCCTTGAGGACGACGTCGATGTCGGCGGCGGCGATCGCCTGGGCGATCTCGCCGCCCATCGTGCCGGCGCCGACGACTGCAGCCTTGAAGACGAACATCTCTCTCCGATCGTGCGTGGGTTCGCGGGGCGCCGAGCCTAGCGGACGGCGCTCGGGTCGCGGTCAGGCCGCGGCGGCGAGCAGCTCGCCGCGCAGGTCGGCAAGGCTGCGCTCGAGCGAGGAGCGCATCTGGCCGCGGATGAAGAGGCGGTCGGTGATCGCCGTCAGCGGCCCGCCCTCGCGCAGCGAGTAGTCGAGTCGCTGGCCGATGCGCGTCTTGCGAGAGTCGCCGCCGCGGCCGGCCGCCGCCATCTCGAAGCGCACCTCGAGCGTCCCGGTGGTCGAGGGATCCTCGAAGGAGACGATGTGCAGGCGCCGCTCCTCGTGGGCGAGCACGCGCTCGGCAACGCGCCCGCGACCGGCCGCGTTCGATTGCCAGACGAGCGTCCCGCCGACCTCGGGGTAGCCGTCGGAGCTGACCGTGCGGTCGAACTGTCGACCCACGAGCGCCAGCGCTCCGGGTCGAAGTAGAGGCTCCAGGCGTCGGCGATCGGCACCGCGACTTCGATCTGCGGCGGAGACCTCGCTCACTCCTCCTCCCCGCCGTAGACCTCGGCGCGGATCATCTCGATCGTGCGCGCCATCATCGCCAGGAACGGCTCGAGCTCACGCCGCAGGCGCGCGTACTCGGCCCGGCCCGGCTCGGTGATCGTGTAGAAGCGGCGCGTGCGCCGGTCCGGGTGCTCCCACTGGCCCTCGATCTGTCCCTGCGACTCGAGCTCGCGCAGCAGCGGGTACATGGTGTTCGGATTGACCGTGATCATCCCGCCGCTGATCCGCTCGATCTCCTCGATCAGCCGGTTGCCGTAGGCAGGCTCCCGCGCGATCAGGTGCAGGACGAGCAGCGGGAAGACGTCGCGGCGCCGCAGCTCGCCGCCGAAGACGTCGGATGCACGACCCGCCGGCTTGCGCCCGCGGCCGCCCCTGCGCTCGCCGACGCGCGCCGCCTCCGCGGCGGCCTCGGCGACGGGCTTGGATCGCCGTTCGGCCATCCAGTGAGGATATGTGCGCGCCGCGCGGCGCGGGCTCGGGAGGCGGCGGGTGCCGGCCGTCCGCACCATGTGGCACACGAGCGACGGACGTGCGCGGCGCGACGTGTGGCGCGAACACCACATGTGGGCGATAACGCGCCGACGTACCGAGCCGCGCACGTCGGACGTCCTCGGTCCGCCGTCCCCCGGCACGCGTATCCGCAGCCACGTCGGCGACCACGCCGAGTCACGCCGCAGCGGACGCCCAGCGCCACACGAGAAGAGCCCCCGGTCTCCCGGGGGCTCTTCCTCAAGCTGCTACTTGAGGCGTTCTCTGACCAAGCCTGGCCGTGCCGGCGAGGGGCGCGGCGTGGCGGAGCCACGTAAGCCCCGACTCGGTGCCGCCAGGCGCCGCGTCAGAGGGCGCCTCAGGCCGGTACGGGCTCGGCGTCCTTCTTGATCGCCTCGGGGATCGGCTCGTTCACGTTGCGGCCCATCAGGACCTCCTTCGCGATGACGAGGCGCTGGATCTGCGAGGTGCCCTCGTAGAGCTGCATGATCTTCGCGTCGCGCATGAGCTTCTCGACCGGGTACTCCTTGATGAAGCCGTAGCCGCCGAACACCTGCACGGCGTCGGTGGTGACCTCCATCGCGGAGTCCGCGGCGAACCGCTTGGCGTGCGAGGCGGCGAGCGTGTTGCGCAGGCCGTTGTCGAGCAGCGCGGCGCACTGCCAGGTGAGCAGACGACCGGCCTCGACCTTGGTCGCCATGTCGGCGATCATGAACGCGACCGCCTGGTGCATGGCGATCGGCATGCCGAACTGCTGGCGCTCCTTCGAGTACTCGCAGGCGTGCTCGAACGCGGCGCGGGCAATACCGACGGCCATCGCGGCGACGCCGGGACGCGTGCGGTCGAGGGTCATCATCGCGAGCTTGAAGCCCTTGTTCTCCTCGCCGAGCAGGTTCCCCTCGGGGATCTCGGTCTCGTTGAACGTCACCGTCGCCGTGTTCGACGCCCGCTGGCCCATCTTGTCTTCCTTCTTGTCGATGACGATCGTGTCATCGCGCGGGCACGACGAAGGCCGAGATGCCTCGGTGACCGGCCTCCTTGTCGGTCTTCGCGTAGACCGTGTACCAGTCGGCGTACTGACCGTTGGTGATGAAGCACTTGGAGCCGTTGATGACCCACTTGTCGCCCTTCCTGGTGGCGGTCGTCTTCATCCCGGAGACGTCGGAGCCGGCGTCGGGCTCGGTCAGGCAGAAGCTGGCGAGCTTCGGACCCTCCGTGAGCATGCCGAGGTACTCCTTCTTGACCTCCTCGGAACCGCCGAGCGCGACGGGCGCCGAGGCGAGGCCGTTGGCGGCCAGCGAGGTGCCGATGCCGGAGCAGCCCCAGCCGAGCTCCTCCTCGATCAGACAGCCCGAGAGGTAATCGAGGCCCGGACCGCCGTACTCGACGGGCGTGTGGGCGTTCATCAAGCCGACCTCCCAGGCCTTCTCGATGATCTCCTGGGGCCAGGTGCCGTCGCGGTCGTACTCCGCCGCGACCTTCCGGATCTCCTTCTCAGCAAAGGAATGCGCCATCTCGCGCAGATCCTTCTGCTCGTCAGTGAGGGTGAAATCAACCACTGTTGATCGCTCCTTGTAAGTGTCGTCGTAGAGGGTCCGCGGCGTGCCAGGGTGCGCGCCAAAGCGCGTATTTGGGTCCCCGAGTCACCTGTTGGCGTGGCTCGCGGCCGACCGATTGACTGGTCAGTCAACCAAGAAAAGGATAGGGCAGACGGCCTCAGGGCGCAAGCGAGGGGCTGGCCGCACCACGCGTGCAGTCGGAGCGGATGCCACGCAGGACGCAATCCACATCGGGGGCGTTATGACCCGCCTGATGTGGCACCTACGCGCGTGGATCGCCCGCGGTGAGGACGGCGGCCGCGGCCGCGCCGCTGCGCAGCGCCCCCTCCATCAGCGCCGCCATCTCGCCGCCCAGATACTCGCCGGCGAAGGCGATCCGGCCCGGCGGGGCGGCGCAGCAGCTCCGCGCCAGCCGGGTCGATCGACACCGAATACGCGCCCTCGGCGAACGGGTCGTCGTCCCAGCGTCGAGAGGACGGCCTCGTCGGGGAGCAGCGGGAGATCCGGGCGCAGCTCGGCGAGGCGGGCGAGCCACCGATCCGGCCCGGCGGGGACCCCGAGGCGCTCCAGCGCCGGTGCCGAGCCCGCGAAGGCGCTGACGACGGGCTGTGGGGCGTCGCCCTCCCCCGTCGCAGTCCAGGCCCAGTAGCGATCGGGGATCGCGAGCGTCGCGCTCGGCGGCGACCGGCTCGGCCAAGGGCACGAACAGCTTTGCCGCGTGTCCGTAGGCGACCGAGGCCAGCGCCTCGCCGGTACTCAGCGGGCAACTCGGGCTCGAACCGGAGCGATCTCGCGAGCGGCGCCGGCAGCGCCACCACGCACGCGTCGGCGGGGATCTCCCCCGCGCCCGTCCGCACGACGACGCAGCCGGCGCCGTGAGCGACCGCTTCCGCCGGCGCTCCGAGCTGCACGGTCCCCGCCGGTAGCGCGCCGGCGAGGGCCAGGGCGAGGCGCTGATTGCCGCCCGCGATCCCCGGCGCCGGATCGTCGGAGACGCGGGCAAGCAAGCCGAGCTCGGCAGCGGGGACGGTCTCGGCCGTCGCCGCGGCCGAGACCTCCGTGCGGGCGAGGATCGCCTCCCGGGCTCCCGGGTCGATCTCGAGCCGCGCGAGCAGCCGCGGCGGCACTCTCCCCCGCCCCCCGATTCGTCGCCGCGAGCGCGGCCTCGATTGCCTCGACCGCCGCTTCGAGCGCGCCCGGCGGCACCTCGGCACCGACCGGGTCGCGCCGCCCGTAGCGCATGCCCTTGTCCCAGAGCCCGAGCCCGAAGCCGCTCGGCCGTCGCCCTGACGACGTCGCAGCCGGGGAGGATGAACTCGGCG
Organism: uncultured Solirubrobacterales bacterium; assembly: GCA_963774395.1. Taxonomy (GTDB): domain Bacteria; phylum Actinomycetota; class Thermoleophilia; order Solirubrobacterales; family 70-9; genus CAXMST01. The sequence continues at coordinate 781,832 of CAVZET010000006.1, forward strand.
CCCATCTCGACCACGGCGCCGTTGGCAAGCGTCCGCGAATGGACCCGGCCGCCGACCCGCTCGCGGGCCTCGAGCACCATCGACCTCGTGCCCGGCGCGGACGAGCGCGTCGGCCGCCGCCAGCCCCGCCAGGCCGGCACCGATGACGGCGACCCTCATGCTGCCGCCCTACACGCCGTCAGCGCAGCACGAGCGTGTTCTCCGGAGTGCCACCCGAACGTCACCTCCATGCCCTCCTCCCAGCGGTCGTCGGCGCTGGCGCGGTAGGTCGCCTGCTCGAGCGCGACGAGCTGGGCGCCGTCGCCGACGATCGACGGTGATCTGGGTGTTGACGCCGTGGTAGACGCGGGCGACTGACGCGGCCGCTCATCGTCACCATGCCCTCCTCGACGTCGTCGTCGACGGCGATCTTCTCGGGCCGCACCGAGAGCTGGACGGTGTCGCCCTGCGAGCAGCCCTCGGGAACCGGCGCGGCGATCTGAGCGCGAGCCGACGCGGACCCCCCGTCGCCTTCGACGATGCCCGGCGATCAGGTTCGAGATGCCGATGAAGCCGGCGACGAACTCCTCGTCCGGGCGCTCGTAGACCTCCTCGGGCACACCGCACTGCGATGATCCGGCCGGCGTTCATCACCGCGATCCGGTCCGACATCGACAGCGCCTCCTCCTGATCGTGGGTCACGTAGACGAAGGTGATCCCGACCTCGCGCTGGATCTGCTTGAGCTCGACCTGCATCTGCCGGCGGAGCTTCAGGTCGAGGGCGCCGAGCGGCTCGTCGAGGAGCAGCACCGAGGGCCGGTTGACGAGCGCCCGCGCGAGCGCCACGCGCTGCTTCTGCCCGCCGGAGAGCTCGCGCGGCTTCGCGTCGCTGCGGCTCGGGAGCTGGACCAGCTCGAGCGCCTCGTCGACCCGCCTGCTGATCTCGTCCTTGCCGACCTTGCGCCGCTTGAGGCCGAAGGCGACGTTCTCGAAGACGTCGAGGTTCTCGAACAGCGCGTAGCTCTGGAAGACGGTGTTGACGTTGCGCCGGTAGGGCGGCACCTCGCCGACCGGCTCGCCCTCGAGGTAGATCGCACCCTCGCTCGGCTGCTCGAAGCCGGCGACCATCCGCAGGGTCGTCGTCTTGCCGCAGCCGGACGGGCCGAGCAGCGAGAAGAACTCGCCCTTGCGGATCATCAGCTCCATGTCGTTGACCGCCTCGATCTCGCCGAAGCGCTTGGTCACGCCCTCGAAGCGGATCGCCTCGCCGTTCTCGTTCATGCAGCGTCCTTTCCGATCAGCACGTTCTGCCCCGCCGGCCGCAGCAGCCACGGCAGCGCCAGCGCCAGCGCCGATCGTGGTCAGCGAGACGAACAGCATCAGCGTGCCGATCGCGTTGATGGTCGGGGTCACGCCGAAGCGGATCGAGGAGTAGATCCGCACCGGCAGCGGCTGCGGCGAGGTCGCCCGTGGTGAAGAACGAGAGCACGAAGTCGTCGAAGCTGAGCGCGAAGGCTGAGCAGGCCGGCAGCGAGGATCGCCGGCCACAGCGCCGGCAGCACGACGAGCCGCAGCGTCTGGATCCGGGTCGCCCCGAGGTCCATCGCCGCCTCCTCGACCTCGCTGTTGAGGGCCGACGAGCCGGCCGCGGACGATCACGGTCACGTAGGAGATCGAGAAGGTGATGTGCGCGAGGATGATCGTCGTCAGCGACAGCTTCATCCCGATCTGGGTGAAGATCAGCAGCGCCGAGACGCCGGCGACGATCTCCGGCACGACCAGCGGCACCAGCATCATCACGTTCGTCACCGGGCTCAGCCGGTTGCGCGAGCGGACCAGCCCGAAGGCGAGCAGCGAGCCGAGCACCGTCGCGACGATCATCGTCACGAGCGCGATCTCGAGGCTCGCGAACAGCGACTCGCGCAGCTGCGAGTCGCCGAAGAAGTCGCTGTACCACTGGGTGCTGAAGCCGTCGAAGTTCTGCAGCGACTTGCCGGAGTTGAACGAGAACAGGACGACGATCGCGATCGGCGCGAACGTCCAGAACAGGAACGCCCCCATCAGCAGCTGCAGGAAGCGCGGCCGATCGAAGTCCTTGGCGCCGCGTCGCGCGGCTCGCTGCACGCGCTCGCTCGCCTCCTCAGCCGCGCGGCCGGCCGAGCGCAGGTAGAAGACCATGAAGATCAGCAGGAAGCCCATCAGCACGGTGGTCAGCGCGGCGCCGAACGGGATAGTTGTTGGCCTCGAAGAACTGCTGCTGGATCAGGTTGCCGACCATGTAGGTGTCGGGGCCGCCGAGCAGCTGCGCGGAGACGAAGTCACCGACGGCGGGCAGGAAGACGAGCACCGCAGCCGGCGAGCACGCCCTGGAAGGTGGCGGGCCAGGTGACGTGGCGGAAGGTCTGCCAGCGGTTGGCGTAGAGGTCCTTGCCGGCCTCGATCAGCGACGGGTCCATCCGGTCCAGGGCGGCGTAGACGGGCAGGATCATGAACGCCATGTAGCCGTAGACGAGGCCGCCGATCACCGCGTAGGGCGTGTTCAGGAAGCGAACGCCGTTGGTCGGTCACGCCGATGTCCTTGAGAACGCCGTTGACGAGCCCATCGTCGGAGAGGATCGCCGTCCAGGCGTAGACGCGGATCAGGTAGTTGACGAGGAACGGGAGCACGACCAGCGCCACCAGCAGGTACTTGTGGCGGCCCCCGAAGCGGGCGATGTAGTACGCGATCGGGTAGCCGATCAGCAGGCAGAGCGAGACCGTCGCGAAGGCGTAGCCGACCGAGCGCAGCAGGATCGGTAGGAACAGCGGGTCGAAGACCTCGCTGTAGTTCTCCGGGTGCCAGGCATAAAGCGCGTTGCCGAGCTCGTCGGTGACGCCGAACGAGATCGCCAGCGTGACGCCGAGCGGGACGAGGAACAGCAGGACCAGCCAGGCTGCGCCCGGCACCAGCGTCAGGCTGGCGAAGCGCCGCTCGCTCAACTCGCCGGCCGCCCGCTCATCGCCGCCCGACCGGCCGTCAGCCGGCCTTGACCTCGGTCCAGGTCCGGTCCCACTCGGCGCGATCGGCGCCCTCGAGGTTGGCGAACTGGTCGCCGCCCTCGAGATCGTCGATGGTGACCTGCAGCTCGGGCTGGCCCTTGACCAGCTCGGCGTACTTCTTCGCGGCGCTGTTCGTCGCCATCGGGTAGCCGGTCCAGCTCGAGTTCCGCGCGGAGTTCTCGAGCAGGAAGTCGATGAACAGCAGAGCGGTGCCCGGATGCTGCGGCATTGACCGGGATCGCGAACACGTCACTGCCGGTCGGCACGCCCTCCTCGTTCTTCTGGAACTGGATCGAGCTTGGGTCGTCGACCCGGTAGCGGATGTTGATGATGTCGCCGTTCCACAGGTGCTGGATCCAGGCGTCGCCCGAGGACATGTTGGTGATCGTGTCGGTGCTGAATCCGCGCAGATGCGGCTTCAGGCCGACCAGGTAGTCCTTGGTCTTGTTGAGCTGGTCCGCCTCGGTCGTGTTGAGGTCGTAGCCGTTGACCAGGTTCCCCATCCCGATGGCCTCCTGGAAGTCGTCGAGGACGAACGAGCGGCCGTCGGCTTGCGGGTTGATGATGTCCCGCCAGGAGCCGCTCATCGTGTCGATCTTGTCGGCGCGGTAGCCGAGGCCAGTCTGGTAGAGCGAGTACGGGCAACGTGTGCTTCGACCCCGGGTCGTACCACGGGTTGTCGAAGAACGAATAGATGTCGCTGGCGGCCGGCACCTTGTCACGCGGGATCTCGATCAGCTGGTTGGCGCCGACGAGCTTGTGCGCGAACTCGGCGCTCGGGAAGAAGACGTCGTACTGGTTGCCCGAGTTCAGCTTCGCCATCATCGCCGGCATCGAGTCGTAGTAGGACTCGCGCACGGTGACGTTGTACTTCGACTCGAATTTCTTGACGAGCCCCGGGTCGACGTACTGGGCGTAGTTGAAGTAGACGAGGTCGCCGTCGACCTTCGGCTCGATCTTGCGGGCCGTGTCGCCGGTTGTCCCGGCGCCGTTGCCGACGCCGCAGGCGCTCAGGCCCGCCGCAAGCGCGAGACCGCCGCTCACCTTGAGCGCGTCCCGTCTCGTCAACCGCTCCGGCAGCCAGAGCCTGTCTGCGTTCTTCCCACTCATTGCGCTCCTCCTTTTTCCTCCACCGTCAAGCCTTCGCGGCGGTGTGTATTTCCGCGGGTACTTCCAGACTGACACCCAGCAGTCGCTCGGCCGCTTCGAGGGCCAGCTTCAACATCCGGTCGGGAGAGACTTGAGGGTCGCCGAGCGTTGCCTGCAGGGCGAGTCCATCGAGCAGCGAGGCGAGCTCGAGCGCGACGGCCTCGGGGGGACGCGAGCGATCGAAGTCGCCACGCTGCTGGCCCTCGCCGACCAGGTCGGCGATCTCCTCGCGCCAGCGATCGTCGAGACGCTGACGCGTCTCGCGTGCCGCCTCGTCGCGCAGGGCGCGGATCCACAGCTCCATCCACAGCGTCCAGTCGTAGGCCTGCGCGGAAGCGCTGAAGAGAACAGCGAGCCGACCGCCTGGGTCGTCGATCTCGGCAAGCCGCTCGGTCAGCGACCCGTAGAACCGATCCTCCGCAAACGCAAGCGCTGAGCTCAAGAGTTCCTCCCGGTCCTTGAACCAGTAGAGGACGGCCGCGGGGCTGGTCTCCGCGCGCTCGGCCACATCGGCGATCCGCGTCGAGGCGAGTCCGCGCTCGGAGATCACGTCGGCGGCCGCGAGCAGGATCTGCGGTCTGCGGATGTGCTCCATGTTCGGACGTGGACTCACAGCTGTCGCCGGTGGGGCTCGCCCAGCACTCCTCTCGATGCTCCTCCGAAAGCTGAATGGTCATTCAACTTACTCGGATTAGCGGCGGATCGCAAGCCGACTTTCCACCGCCGGCTGACGGGGGCGGTGGGAGGCGCCGAACGAGGCGAGCCTCAGTCGAGGAGCACGTCGGGCTCGAGCCCGAGCTCCGGCGCAAGACCGCGGGCGACGGCCGCCCGGGCCGCCTCGACATCCATGCCCGGGTCCTCGAACAGAGCCCGCACGCCGCTGCCGTCGAGCAACGCGATCGCCACCTCGGATGCGTGCTCGACATCGGTCTCCGGATCGAACTCGCCGGACTCGACCCCGGCCCTGATCACGTCGCCGATCCAGTCGCGGTAGCGCTCGTACATACGCGCCGCCACGGGACGCAGCTCAGGGTCGCGGACCGCGCGCAGCCAGAGCTCGACCCAGAGCACCCACTCGCGCTGCTGACTGCCCGGATAAGGCAGGCTCTCGCGGATCGCAACGCCGAGCGCCGCCGTCGCGCCGCCCTTGCCGCCGATCCGCGCCTCCTCGCCGAAGCGCTCGTCGCCGGCCGTCTCGAAGGAGTGGATCAGCGCCTGCTCGAGCAACTCCTCGCGGGTCTGAGAAGTAGTGATGGACGAGCGCTGTCGAGGCGCCGGCCCGTTGCGCCACCCGAGCGATCCGGACCTCGTCGATGCCGTCCTCGGCGATCAGATCGCAGGCGGCCGCGAGGATGCGCTGCGCCGTGTCCTGAGCCACGAGATGACCCTACGCCACAAGGCGGCGTCGGCCGGCGCCCGGCCGGGCGCCAGACACCAGATGTGGAGCAATGACAGCAGCCACGTCGCGCGAGCACCGACGTGACTGCTGAGAGTGCTCGCCAGCACCAATATCGGCAGACACGTCGGCCCGCTCTGGACGTGTCCGCTGCTATCGCGCCGGATTCGGGGGACCCCCGCGCCGATCTGCACGCTCCGCCTGCTCCCCTCGGTGCCAAAGGGCGGTCAACCCTCCGCCGGCGAGGGGGTGACGGCACATCCAGCCCCCAGGCCGCGCCACCACCCTCGCCGGCGGAAGGCGTCGCCTTGCGGGGCAGCGAGGGAGGTCTGTTGGCGAGGGGGCTGTACCCGGCCAGCTGTTCAGTGGTTACGAAGCACCGCAGGTTGCGGTGGAACGTGACCTGTCGTCTCACGTCCGCCTGCCGTTGACCTCCCCCTCGCTGCTTTCGCCGGCGAGAGGTCACGTTGTTCGGAACGGTGGGCCTGACGTGACCAGTGGGCTCGCTTACCTTCTGTACGCCCCGTCGATCCGTGCTGCCACGTCGATGTCGCGGGCCTCGCGGATGTGGGGCTTGTCGATCTCGCGGCTTACGTATTTGGCGATGAAGCGGCGGATTTCGCGGTCGATGCCGGCAAGGCGGCCGAGCAGGTCGGCGCGGACGCCGTCGGCTCGCAGCTCGAGGTTGACGTCGCGCGCGCTCGGTGGCTCGACATCGATCAGCACGCGCAGCTGCTCTGCGGCGCGCGCGGCGAGTGTCGATGCCGACCTCGACGTCGGCGTGGTAGCGGGACTGGTCGAGCCCGAGGTCGATGTGCAGGTCGAGGTCGACCGGGATCGCCAGCCGGAAGGCGACGAGCTCGCCCGCAGCGGGTCCGCCGAGGCGACACCGACCTCGCCCTCGGCACTGACCTTGGCGAGCTTGCCGGGGCCGGCGCCGATCGGCCCGAAGCTGATCCGCTCACCGGCGATCCCGCGGAGGGCGCTGACGATTCGCTCCTCGGTGACCGCGTGCAGGAAGAAGCGCTCCCCGAACTCCGCGTAGGAGATCGGCGCCGTGCTCCGCCGGCCGGCCTCACCTGCACTGCTCATCGTCACATCCTCGCGGACGCCGCTGGCGCGGCGCAACCGCGAGGTGACGCCCCCGAGCGCTAGGCGGTCGCCGCGCGGACCGGCAGCTCGGCGCCCTGGTCGGCGAGCACCGCCTCGGCCGCGTTGCGACCGTTGAGCGCGATGACGCTGCCGGCGGGATGCGTGGCCGCGCCGCACAGGTAGAGGCCGTCGATCGGGGTCCGGGACGTCAGCCGGCCCTCCCACATCTGGTCCGGGGTCACCTCGCCCTGGAAGATGTTGCCGCCGGTGAGGCCGATCCGCGACTCGATGTCGCGCGGGCCGAGGACCTCGTGATCGATCAGCGTCTCCTCGAAGTCCGGGCGCGAACTTCGCGATCAGGTCGATGAACTGACGCGCGACACCGTCCTTCGCCTGCTCCCACTCGCCCTCGGCGAGGTCGTAGGGCGCGTACTGGCCGAAGACGCTCATCAGGTGCTTGCCCTCGGGCGCCGGGCTCGGGTCGTAGCCCGTCTGCACGTAGATCTCGCCGAACGCAACCGCCGGTTCTCCAGCGGCGCAGCGCTCGAAGGCGCGCTGCGCCTCCTCCATCGGCCCGCAGGCGTCAACCGTCGCGCGGGCGGGCCAGCTCTCGCCCGGAGCGGCGGTCCAGTTCGGGCAGCCGGTCGAGCGCGGCGTTGAACTTGACCACGGGCGAGCGGATCTTCCACTGCGTCGAGCTTCGTCCGGTAGGCGGAGTCGACCGAGCCGATCGCTCGCGCGCCGATCGAGTCGCATCGTCACCTTCGGGTCGGCGTTGGAGATCACGGTCCGGGCGCGGATCGTCGTGCCGTCCTCGAGCTCGACGCCCTCGCCGGGCACGATCCGCTCCGACCGGAACGCCGCAGGCAAGCGTCGCACCGGCCTCGGCCGCCGCGTCGGCGATCGCGAAGGAGATCATCCCCATGCCGCCCTCGACGTAGCCCCAGACCGGGCCTTGGCCGCCCATGTCGCCCTGGTAGTGCATGAGCTTGATCGAGGCCGTGCCCGGCTCGTACGGCCCGCCCCATGTGCCGATGATCCCCTGGCCGTAGAGCGCCGTCTTGATCCGCTCGTCATCGATGTAGCGGTCGAGGACGTCGGCGATCGAGTCCTCGAAGACGAGCGCGATCTTCTCCTCGTCGCCGCCGAGCATCTCCTCGATCTCCTCGCGGGTCGGGCTGTCGCCGACCCAGCTGTCGCGCGTCGCCCTTGCGGAGCAGCTTGCGTGACGTCGTCGAAGAGCTCCTCGTAGGCCCAGTACCCTCGACTGTCCTTCCTCGAGACGCCGAGAGCGTCGAGGCTCTCCTGCGTCTTCGCGTCGTCGAGGAACTGGCCGAAGGACGGTGCCGTCCTCGAACGGCACCCAGAGGTTGGGGTCGGCCATCCAGTACTTGAAGCCGCGCCGGCCGAGGTCGAGCTCGTCGATGACGAGCGTCGTCGAGCAGGCCGACGACGTAGGCGCAGGGGCTGATCACGAAGCGATCTCGGCGAACGGGCGCTCGAGCGTGGCGGCGCCGCCGAGCCGCTCGCGGCGCTCGAGGACGAGCACCGAACGGCCGGCTCGCGCCAGGTAGGCGGCCGCGGTCAGCCCGTTGTGGCCGCCGCCGACGATGACGACGTCCCAGTCGCTTGGATGCCAGCTCGGAGACGGGGGCCGGCAGACCGACCTCGCCCAGCTTCGCCGCGATCTCGTTCATGCCTCGCTACCAACCTTTGCTTGCAGGGCTTCCATGTATCTGTCCGCGACCATCAGGTCGAAGGCGTGTGTATCGGCTTCGTCCCCGGCGTAGCGCCCGGCGGTGTAGCCGCGCGGCGCCGACTCCGAGCTGGGCGAGCTCGCAGACGTGCCAGTCCTGCTTGTTGACCATGTCCCAGAACTCGATCGCGTCGGAGGGGTCGAAGCCGTCCGTCGCGATCGTCGCGGGCTCGAAGAGCCACTCGCAGGTGACCTCGGTGACGCCCGGGCTCTGCGGCCACAGCGTGTGCAGCATGAAGTAGTCGGGGTGCAACGAAATCAGGGCGTTCGGGAACAGGGCGAAGTAGTAGACGGAGGCAATGTCCCTCTCGCGTCAGCCCCGCGATCGGCGGACGGCCGGCGTGGCGCGTCGCCGAGCGCCATCGTCTCGGCGCCCTCGTTGAGCGTCATCGAGCCGCCGCACCAGTCGCCCGCGCCGTAGACCTCCTCGCCGGAGCGGTAGTCGCTGAGCGCGTTCAGCTCCGGGTGCACGCCGGGGCAGTGCAGGCACTCGTTGTAGTTCTCGGCGATCCCCTTCCAGTTCGCCGCGACCTCGTAGACGGTGCCGCCCGCACGCCGCAGCTCGCGGCACGCCGATAGCGATCGAGGAATTCGGCGATCTCGCCGACGTGGCCGAGCGGATCGGGTGCGACGCCGCTCAGGTCGATCAGCAGCAGGCCGCCGATGACGGCGGAGCGGACCTCGAGCAGGCCCCAGCAGGAGCGGTCGAAGTCCTCGACCTCGCCCATGTGCGGGGCGGCGACGAGCTTGCCCTCGAGGTCGTAGGACCAGGCGTGGTACGGGCACTGGATCCGCTTGCGCACCTGCCCCTCGGTCTCGGTCATGATCCGCGATCCGCGATGGCGGCAGGTGTTGAGGAAGGCGCGCACCTCGCCGTCCCCGCCCCTCATCGCGAAGACGCTGGTCGCGCCGATCTCCCGCATCAGGTACGAGCCCTGCTCGGCGACAGCCGAGACGTGACCCATGCAGACCCAGCCGGAGAAGATGTGCTCGAGCTCCCAGTCGAGCACGGCCGGATCGGTGAACGCTGCCGGTGGCAGCATCGTCGCCCGCTCGACGGGCACCATCGTGCGTCCGACATCAGCTGGGTCGAGCGGCAACCGCGGCCCGCCGTTTGCGCTCGCGTACCCGTTGCCGTTGGGGGATCCGCTCATCGCCGCTCTCCTTGCGTCCTGATCATTCAGAGTGGGGATTCCGGTGTCAGCTGACTTTGTAGTCAATTGATCAAGCGCATGTTAGAGTGCCGGTCAAGTGGAAGCGCCGAGGCCCGCCGTCGAGCCGCGCGGGCAGAGAAGGACGGGCAACGAGATGAGCGAGACCACCACGACGATCAGCCCGCCTGGCGTCAATCCGGCGGAGATCCCGTTCTCATTCGACGAGCGCGCTCTCGACGTGCAGGCTCGCGCCCGCGCCTTCGCCGAGGAGGTGCTGATGCCGCTCGAGGAGGAGGCAGAGGGATACGGCGGCCGGCTCCCCGAGGCCGTCGTCGCCGACGTCAAGCGCGAGGCGCTCGCGCGGCGGCTCAACGGCGCCCTGCACTCCCCCGAGCACGGCGGTCAGGGCTGGAACCGGACCGAGTGGTCGCTCGCCGAGGAGCAGTACGGGCGGACGACCAACGCGATCCACTGGAACATCCCGAACGGCTACAACGTCTGGGAGCACGCCTCACCCGAGCACGCCGAGCGCTGGCTCGAGCCGCTGCTGCGGGGTGAGATCCGCGACGCCTACGCTGTCACCGAGCGCAACGCCGGCTCCGACCCAAGCCGGATCGAAGCGACCGCCGTGCCCTCCGACAACGGCGGCTGGGTGCTCAACGGGGAGAAGTGGTTCGTCACCTCCGGCGACATCGCCTCCGTGCTGATCGTGATGGCGAACGTCATCGACGGCGATCAGAAGCTGCCCGACCCTGTTCGTCGTCGAGAAGGACCGCGGCGGCATCGAGACGCTCGACGACCCGGCATTCACCCACTCCTATCCCGACGGTCACCCGACGATCAGCTTCGCTGACGTCGAGGTCGGCGAGGCCGACGTGATCGGCGGCGTCGGCGGCGGCGACGATCTGCAGCGCGACTGGTTCGTCGAGGAGCGGCTCGGGATCGCCGCCCGCTGCGGTGGCGCGATGTGGCGCCTGCTCGACGAGACGAGCGCCTGGGCGATGGGCCGCGAGCAGGGCGGCTCGCGGATCTTCGACTACCAGGGCGTCTCCTTCCCGCTCGCCGACTCGACCGCCGACGCCGCGGCGGGACGGCTGCTGACCTTCACCGTCGCGGCGCTCGCCGACGCGGGAGCGGACCCGAAGATCGTCCACAACAAGGCCTCGATCGCGAAGCTCTTCACCAGCGAGGCCGCCTGGCGCTGCGCCGACCGCTGCGTGCAGGCCTTCGGTGGTCGCGGCTACCTGCGCTCGAACGTCGCCGAGCGCTTCCTACGTGAGCTCCGCGTCGACCGGATCTGGGAGGGCACGAGCGAGATCCAACGGCTGATCATCGCCCGCGGGATCGAGCGCCGCGGCGTAGAAAGGCTCCTGCACTGAGCGCCACCGCGCAGGGGACGACCGCGGAGGGTGCCGCTCCGCCCGCGGCCGCCGACGGCCTCGGGCGCCTGCTCGCGCCGGCCTCGATCGCGGTCGTCGGCGCCTCGGACAGGGCCGACTCCTACGGCGACACGATCATCCGCAACCTCGAGCGGCTCGGCTACGGCGGGCGAGCTCTGGGGGGTCAACCCGAACCGCGAGCGGATCCGCGGCATCCCCTGCGTCCCGTCCCTGAGCGAGCTGCCCGGACCCGTCGACGCCGTCGCCGTCGCGATCCCGGCGCCGGGCGTGCCGGCCGTGATCGCCGAGGCCGCCGGCCTCGGCTGCGGCGGCGCGGTCGTCGTCTCCGCCGGCTTCGGCGAGGTCGCCGCCGGCGTCGCGCTCGAAGCCGACCTCCGCGAAGCAGCGCTCACCGCCGGCTTCCCCGTCTGCGGCCCGAACGGCAACGGCGTCGTCAACTTCGCCGCGAGCGCGGCGATCTGGGGTGACTCGGTCGAGCCGCGCCCGGCTGGCGGCGTCGCGATGGTCAGCCAGAGCGGCAACGTCGCCGTCAACGCCCTCGGCTCGCGCCGCGGCGCTCGGCCTCCACACGGTCGATCTCTACCGGCAACCAGGCCGTCTGCGACGCGAGCGACTGGCTCGCCGCCCTGAGCCGGGCGGAAGGCGTGCGCTCGATCGCCCTCTTCCTCGAGTCGGACGGCGACGGCGAACGCTTCGCGCAGGCCCTCGCCGACTGCGCCGAGCGCGGCATCGGCGTCGTCGTGCTCAAGGTCGGCAGCTCCGAGGCGGGCGCCGGCGCAGCGGCCGCCCACACGGGTGCCCTCGCCGGCGATCAGCGCGTCTTCCGGGCGCTGGTCGAGGAGGCCGGCGCCGCCTGGGCAAGCGACCCGCACGACCTGCTCGAGATCGCCCGGGTGCTCGCGGCGCCACGAGCCCGGCGCCCTCGGGATGGCGGCCTCGGCGTGCTCACCTGCTCCGGCGGCGATTCCGGCATCTCCGCCGATCTCGCGGCCGAGCTCGGGATCCCGCTGCCGCCCCTCGCCGAGCCAACCGCCGCAAAGCTGCGCGGCTTGCTGCCCGAGGCGGCGACGATCTGCCAATCCGCTCGACTACACATCGCTGATCTGGGCCGAGCGCGAGCGCCTCGCGGCGATCGCCGAGGCCCTCGGCAACGACCCGGCGATCTCGCAGCTGCTGGTCTTTCACGACACCCCCGCCGGACTCACGGAAGAAACGCGACCCGGCTGGGAGGCGACCCGCCGCGGCCTCGCCGACGGCGCCGAGCGGAGCGCCGCTGCGCCGCTGTTCTCCTCCACCCTTCCCGACCTGATCGGCGAGGAGGAGATTCTCGAGCTCGACGGCCGCGGGATCGCCGCGGTTCAGGGCCTGGGTACGGCGATGCGCTGCGTGGCGGCGCTGCGGCGCAAGCCCGGCGACCCTGCTCGCCTGCGCGAGATCGCGGCTGCCGCGGCCGGCCGCAGCGAGGCCGGTCCCTGGCTCGGCGAAGCCGAGGCCAAGGCGCTGCTCGAATCCGCCGGCGTCCCCGTCCCCGAGCGCCGGATCGCCGTCGATGCGGAGGATGCAGCCCGGCAGGCTGCCGAGCTCCGCGGACCGGTCGTGCTCAAGCTCTCCTCCCCCACGATCCAGCACAAGTCCGACGTCGGGGCGCTCGCCCTCGGCGTCGAGGATCCGGAGACCGTCGCCGCTGAGGCCCGCCGCCTGCTGTCGCTACCCGTGGCCGACGGTGCCGAGCTGCTTGTCGAGCGGATGGCGGCCGACCCCGGCGCTGAGCTGATCGTCGCCGCGCGCGGCGACGCCGTCGTGCCGGCGCTCGTGATCGGCATCGGCGGGATCTGGACCGAGATCCTCGAGGACGTCGCCGTGATCCCGCTGCCGGCTGACGCGGAGCGGATCCGGGCCTCGATCGAGGCGCTGCGCGGAGCGCCCCTGCTCCATGGCGCACGTGGCAGCGAGCCGGTCGACATCGCGGCGGTCGCCGCGGCCGCAGCGAGGATCGGCGAGCTGGCGAGTGCCGAGCGCTTGGCGCTGCTCGAGGTCAACCCGCTGCTCGCCACCGCCGAGGGCGCCCTCGCCCTCGACGCCGTCGCCCGCCGATAGAAGTCACATCGCGCACCGCCGGCGGTGCGCGATGTGCCACGTATCAGGGCGCAGGAGGCACCGACCGACGGACTACGCCGGCGCGCCGGCCTCGAGCCGCTCGGCGGCGTGGGTCAGTCCCTCGCGCAGGATGGAAGTGATCTCCTCGAACAGCGCCAGGTCGGCGACCAGCGGCGGGGCGATCTGCACGATCGGCTCGGCTCGGTCATCGAGCCGGCAGATCATGCCCGCCTCCCAGAGCTTGTCCGAGAGGACGTCCTTGAGCAGCCAGTTGGCGTCGTCCTCGGTGAGCTCCTCGCGCGTCGCCTGGTCCTTGACGACCTCGATTGCGAAGAAGTGGCCCATGCCGCGGACGTCGCCGACGATCGGGATGTCCTTGAGGCCCTCGAGCATTTCGCGGGCCGGGCCTTCGTTCGCGGTCACGTTCTCGAGGATCCGCTCGCGCTCGTAGATCTCGAGCGCCTTGAGCGCCACGGCGGCGCCGACCGGATGGCCGCCGAAGGTGATCCCGTGCAGGTAGTCCTCGGTGCCCTCGAGGAAGGGCGCCGCGACCTTGTCGGAGAGGAAGAGTCCGCCCATCGAGAAGTGGGCACCGGTCAGGCCCTTGGCGAAGGTGATCATGTCCGGCTTGCTGTCGAGGCGCTGGGCGCCGAACCAGGTGCCGATCCGGCCGAAGGCGCAGATCACCTCATCGGAGACGAGCAGGATGCCGTGCTCGTCGCAGATCTCACGCAGGCCCTCCCAGTAGCCGGCCGGCGGGGTGATCGAACCCCCCGCGTTCTGGACCGGCTCCATGATCATCATCGCGATCGTCTCGGGCCGCTCGAAGTCGATCACCTCGCGGATCTCGTCGAGCAGCGCTTCGGTGAGTGCCGCTTCGCCCTGATCGCCGGCGGGGTGCCTGTAGGCGTTCGTGTTGGCGACGTGCATCGTCGGCACCGCCATCGGCTCGAACGCGGTGCGGCACACCGGGATGCCGGTGAAGGACAGCGCCCCAAGCGAGGTGCCGTGGTAGGAACCCTTGCGCGCAATCACCTTCTTGCGCTGGTACTCGCCGTTGGCCTGATGCCACTGGACGGCGAGCTTGTAGGCGGACTCGACCGCCTCCGAGCCGCCCGAGGTGAAGAAGACGCGCTCGAAGCCCGGAGGGCCGAGCTCGGCAAGGCGCTCGGCGAGCTCGATCGCGGGCGGGTGCGCCGTCGTCCAGTTGGTCGTGAAGGGAAGGGACGCCATCTGCGCAGCGGCAGCAACGCCGATCTCCTCGCCGTGCGAGTGACCGAGGTTGAGGCAGTAGAGACCGCTGAGGCCGTCGATGTAGCGGTTGCCGGCGTCGTCGAAGATGTGGCTGCCCTCGCCGCGGACGAGTACCGGAATGTCCTCCGGCTCGAGGGTCATGTCCGAGAAGTGCAGCATCAGGTGCCGCTTGGCTCTCTCTTGAAGGTCGCTCACGTGGGGTTCCCCGTTTCTGTCGGCGGGCGGAAGCGCCCGAAGATGCCGTTGGGAGTCTAGGCCTGCCTGCAGCCAGCCTAACGCAGCTCTTGACCTTGTAGTCAATTGAACAAGCTGGTAGCGTGCCCGCCCATGGAGCCGACTTCCTCGACCAGTCAGTCCGTGTCCACCCCGACCTCGGTCAACGGCAACGCGCCCGCGACGGGGGGTTCCGGCGACTACGACGCGATCGTCGTCGGAGGCGGACACAACGGGCTCACGGCGGGCGCCTACCTGGCGAAGGCTGGTTTGCGCACGGTCATCCTCGAGCGTCGCCACATCCTCGGTGGGGCCTGCGTGACGGAGGAGGTCTGGCCGGGCGCCCGCGTCTCACGCTGCTCGTACGTCGTCTCGATGCTGCAGCCGAAGGTCGTCGCCGACCTCGAGCTCACCCGGCACGGTTACCGCGCCTATCCGCTCGACCCCGCCTACGCCGCGATGACCCCGGACGGCCCGATCATCTTCCACGACGACGTGACCAAGACGCAGGCGTCGATCGCGCGCTTCAGCCGCAAGGACGCCGAGGCCTACGGCAAGTTCGAGGAGCTGCTCTTCATGGCGGCCGACTTCGTCCGGCCGATGATGATCCGCCAGCCCCCGGCGCTCGGCTCGAAGGCGCCGGTCGACATCGCCGGCATCCTCAAGGAGGCGGGCCGGATCGCCGGCATGTCGCAGCGCGACGTCCAGAACCTGGTCCGGATCTTCACGCATGTCGGTCGGCGACTGGCTCGACTCGCTGTTCGAGAACGACTACTTGAAGGGCTCGATCGCCTCGACCGGCGTCGTCGGCGTCTGGGCCGGCCCCTACTCCCCCGGCACGGCCTACAACCTGCTGCACCACGCGCTCGGCGAGCTCGACGGCAACATCGGCTCCTGGGGTCAGGTGATTGGCGGCATGGGCGCGATCAGCGAGGCGATCGCCTCCTCCGCTCGCTCCTACGGCGCCGAGATCCGGACGAGCGCCGAGGTCGCCTCGATCGACTCGGCCGGCGGCCGCGTGACGGGCGTGACGCTCGCCGACGGCTCGGTGCTGCGCGCCCCGATCGTCGCGTCAGGCGCGCACCCGAAGACGACGATCCTCGACCTTGCCGGCGGCGAGAACTTCCCCGACGAGGTCCGTGAGGACATGGAGGCTTACCGGACCCGCGGCGCCTCGGTCAAGATCAACATGGTGCTCAGCGAGGCGCCGGTCTTCGAGGGCCTGAGCGAGGAGGACGCCAAGCACCTGCTCTCGGCCGGCGTCAACTACTGCCCCTCGCTCGACTACCTCGAGCGCGCCTGGCAGGACGCGGTCCGGGGCGTTCCGTCCGAGAATCCCTACACGGAGCTCGAGATGCCGTCCTCGATCGACCCGTCGCTGACCGACGACGATCGCTGGATCGCGACGATGTTCACCCAGTACGGGCCGACCGAGGCCGAGCAGTGGCCGGAGGGCTCGCGCGAGCGCTACGCCGACCGCTGCATCGAGAACATGGCGCCGTTCGCGCCGAACCTCCCCGACGCGATCGTCGAGCGCGAGGTGCTTGCGCCGCCCGATCTCGAGGAGATCTTCGGCCTCGTCGACGGCTCGATCTTCCAGGGTGAGCAGGACATCGCCCAGATGGCGTTCATGCGGCCGACTCCCGGCCTCGCCCAGTACGGGACCCCACTCGAGGGCCTGTACCTCTGCGGCGCCGGCACGCACCCGGGCGGCGGCGTCATGGCCGCATCCGGGCACAACGCGGCCCAGCGGATCCTCAAGGACCGCCGCCGCGCCACGGGCCGCCTCGCCGGCCTGCGCGGCCGCCTCGCGGGCCGCCGCACAACTGCCTGAAGCGCCTCCGCACGCCGGCGGGACGCCGGCGAGGGTCCTCGGCCCGCGGGTCCTGTCCGGGAGCTGCGCAGGCCCCGCTGCGCCACCGGCATTGCTCGGGGGCCTGCGATCTGTGGGCCACCCGCGGGAGGGAGCGTCCGCGGGCGATTGCCGGCGGAGGGGCTGGCTGGGGTCAGCTGGGACGAGGGGTGGGCGGTTGACGCCTTTGGGCTGAGAGGGAGGTGGGCCTGCGGAGGGGCTTGGCTGGGGTGAGTGGTCACGAAACACCGCAGGTTGCGGTGGAACGTGACCAGTCGTCTTTCGTGGCCTGCCGTTGACCGCTCCCTCGCTGCTCTTCGCCGGCGAGTGGTCACGAAACATGTTCTCTCGACATGGAACGTGACCACTCGTGTGTCGCTGGGCTGCTTTGAGCCCTCTCGTCGGTGCTCTCGCCTGCCAGTGGTTACAAAACCCCTCAAGTTGAGAGGTTTCGTGACCAGTCGTCTCCCTTGGGCTGCCGTTTACCCCTCCCTCGCTGCTTTCGCCGGCGAGTGGTCACGTTGGTTCGGAATGGTGGGTCCAACGTGACCAGCGGCTCACCCCGCTCGCGTAACCCCCGCTCCCGCGGGTGGCGGGAATTCACCGACAGGACCCACGGGCCGAGGATCTCGTCAGCGATCGTTCAGGTGCCGGCGGTACCCTGACCCTATGCCCGTTGCGATCAGCAACGGGGACGTGATCCTGATCGTCGTCTTCGCGGTCATCCCGATCGCGGCGATCGCGTTCGCCGGCTCCGGCGCGGTCTACAAGGAGATCGGGAAGGGCGCCTTCTGGATGGACCGCGAGGATGCCGGCAAGGGCGGCGGGGCGCCAACCGACGCCGCCGGCCGCGCCGAACAGGCGGCCGAGGTCCGGCAGATGCTCGAGGCGAAGGCCTACAGGCAGGCTAAGCGCGGCGAGCAGCCGCTCGACGTCGAGGCGGAGATGGCAAAGCTGCTCGCCCCCGCCCGCGTCGATCTGGGCGGCGACCCGGCTCTCGTCGAGGAGGTGCGCCAGCTCGTCGTCGCCCGCAACGAGCGCCGCATCCGCCGCGGCGAGGAGCCGCTCGACGTCGAGGCGGAGATCGCGCGGCAGCTTCGCGACCTCGAGGCCCTCTGACCGGATATAACGGGCGACCGCAGGCAGGTCCCAACCGATATAAGGGGGCGCGATGGCAGACGCGGAAGAGGTCGAGGCAAACAAGTACGAGCTCGAGGAGCTCGCGAATCAGCCCGGCACCTACTTCAACCCGCAGACCGAGGTCGTCCTCATCGTGGACGACTCGTTCTCGATCGACCAGGACATTTTCAACATGGAGTCCTACGAGGGCTCCGACTGGGTCCGGGTATCGGACGAGGTCCCGGTCGACGAGAGCGGCCTCGACGAGGCCCTCGAGAAGTTCCAGACCCACTACCACCCCGGCGGCGGTGGATCACTCTCGGAAGCCGCCCTCGATCTCGACGACGGTGAGGAGGACGAGGACGAGGAGGGCCAGGACCCGGGGCGCGAGGACTGATGGCGCCGATGCCCGCCGAGGGCGAGGCGGCCCCCGACTTCACCCTCCCCGACCAGGACGGCAACGACTTCTCGGTCGCCGACGCCCGCGGCGGCTGGCTCGTCCTCTACTTCTATCCCCGCGCCGACACGCCGGGATGCACCACCCAGGCCTGCTCGGTCCGCGACCGCTCCGCCGACTACGAGGCCGCCGGCGCGCGCGTCGTCGGCGTCTCGCCCGACACCGTCGATGACGAGAAGAAGTTCGCCGACAAGCATGGGCTCGACTTCACCCTGCTCGCCGACGCCGACCACGCCGTTGCCGAGCTCTACGGAACCTGGGTCGAGAAGAGCATGTACGGCAACAAGTACATGGGCGTGCAGCGCTCGACCTTCCTGATCGACCCCGAGGGGAAGATCGCCCGCGTCTTTCCCAAGGTGCAGCCCAAGCAGCACGACAAGCTCGTGCTCAAGGCGCTGGCCGAGCTCGCCTGAGCCGGCCGCGGTCGGCCGCTAGCTGCGGACGACGACCTTCTCGCAGCCCTGCGTCCGGTCATGGCGATCGACGATCGCGCGGTCGCGGCCCTTGCCGCAACGAACTACGTCGCCGCTTGCCGTCGCTCGCCGTCTGAATCCGGTCGTCCCCGCTACCGCCGGCGACCACGTCCTTGCCGCCACCGCCGTTCAGGTGGTCGTCGCCGCCCTGACCATGGATGCAGTCGGCGCCGCCGCGGCCCTTGATGCGATCGGCGCCGCCCCGCCCGCGGATGCGTTCGCTCGCCGAGGTCCCGGTCAGCCTGTCGGCCGCGCCGGTGCCGATGATCTTCTCGCTGCAGCGGGCCGGCTCCGGCTCGGGGCAGCCGCCGTTGGAGGCGGGACCAGAACGCGCGGGGCAATCGTCGTCCTGATTCGGAATCCCGTCGCCGTCGCTGTCGCGGACCGGGCAGCCGTCGTTGGACGCGGGGCCGGCCAGGTTCGGGCAATCGTCGCTCGCGTCGGGCGTGCCGTCGCCGTCCGCATCGGCGGGCGGGCAGCCGTAGTTGTCGGCCGGGCCTGGATCGTCCGGACAGGCATCCTCAGCGTCAGGCACCCCGTCGCCGTCGCCGTCGGGCGCCGCGACCGGGCAGCCGTTGTTGGAGGCCGGGCCGGCTTCGTTCGGACAGTTGTCGTCGCTGTCCGGGATACCGTCGCCGTCGCTGTCGGTCACCGGGCAGCCGTTGTTGTCGGCAGGACCGGGATCCGCGGGGCAGGCGTCGGTCGAGTCGGGCACGCCGTCGCCGTCGGTGTCTGGGTCGGGGACCGGGCAGCCGTTGTTGGACGAGGGCCCAGGCTCGTTCGGGCAGTCGTCGGTGGCATCCGGAATGCCGTCGCCGTCGCTGTCGGTCGGCGCGTCGACGTAGTCCGGAGCGAGCTCGTAGCCGTCGGGAACGACCTTCGGCGCCGGGTCCTGGGCGCCGGCGGTGCCGGGCTCCTCGGCGACGGGCAGCCGCAGCTCGAGGTTGGAGACCGTGATCGGCAGCTGGCCGTTCGTCGGCCGTGCGTAGGGGGCATCCGAGGGCATCAGCTCAAGCTTTGCGATGTGGCCCGCGGCGAAGTGGTAGGCGTCGGGGTGCAGCTGGAAGACGACTCGCTTCGCGCTCGTGCTCATGTCGGCCCGATACAGCCCGCGGGCGACGAGCGTCGCGTCGCCGGTCGCGGGGTCGATGTCGACGAGCCGCGCCGCGATCTGCGACTCCGGCCCGGGCGAAAGCAGGTCGGCGACGATCGTCGCCGAGCCCATCAGCGTGAAGCCGCCGGCGGGTGCCGGATCGAGGCGGTAGCTCGCCAGACCCGGCTGATCGGCACCCGAGGCGGTGGCGCAGGCACCGGAGCCGCTGATCGGGTCGTAAGCCTGGTTCACCGTCGGATCGCCGGCCGACGGTGAGATCAGCTTCGCCGTAGCGTCGTCGAAGCGGATCTCGCCGGGCGCCAGGGCTCGCCAGGTGGGCGCCGTAAACGGCCCGTCGGAGGGCGCACCGCAAGTCGTCGTCAGCGCCTCGACGCCCTGGTGGGGCTCGCTGCCCTGGCCGAGCAGGTAGTAGTCGAACCACTCGTGCGTGCGCTGCACGCGCAGCGCTTGGTCGGCGCTCTTGTTCTGACCCCGCTGGTGGCCGTGGTCGCTGAAGAACATCGAGATCGTCGCGCCGGGTGCGCGGCCTTCGTGTGGTTGTAGAACCGCAGCGCCTCGTCGACGGGGAACAGGTCGTCGGTCCAGCCGTTCGAGATCAGCATCGGCGGCGGCTTCACCGCGTCATCGATGTAGTAGCTCGAATGGTGCGCGGTGATTTCGTCGACGATCTGTTGCGCGAGCGGGTTCGAGTCGTAGGGCTCGCCGGCGTTGATCAGCGAGTACCAGCTGATCAGATCCGCGCCGGGATCGGTCCCGGGTGGCGCGTAGTTGCTCGCCGCAAGCCCGGTGCCGAAGAGCCCGGTGACGAAGCTCAGCTTCTCGATCCCGATCGGGCCGGCGTCGTAGGGCGCGTCGGCAACGTAGTCGAGGGTGCGACCGTTCGGCATCAGCGAGTAGGCGAGATCGCTCCACGGGATGTCGGGCGCCGCGGCGCCGAGCTCGATCGGCAGTGCCGTCCGGGCTCTTCCACGGGACGAGCGAGCCGTCGGGCATCATCACCCGGTTGCGCAGCGCGGCCAGCGCCATCGACATGCCGCCGCCGTAGGAGCTGCCGAAGGCGCCGATCCGCTGCGGGTCGACGAGGCCGTCGTCGACGAGCCTGCCGACGAGCTCCTGGACGTCTCGGACCTCGTAGCGGGTGTCGAGCAGGTGGTTGTAGCCCTTCGCGCAGACCGCCTGCAGGCGCTTCGGGTCAGTGCCGCCGCAGGAGCTGCCCCAGCCGCGGTCGCTGATCGAGAAGTAGGCGTATCCGTCGTCGGTCCACGAGCCCGACGAGCTCAACTTCGAACCGCCCCAGCCGTGGAACTCCATGATCAGCGGAAAGTCGCCGTCGGGACCGGAGCCGGGCGCCGGCGGCAGCACGAGGTTGACATCGAGCGGCGTGCCGTCGAAGGTCGGGACGGTCCCGGCGCAGAGGCGCGTGCCGTCGCCGCGCACGGTGCAATCGAGGGCGCCGTCGAAGGCCTTCGAGACGGCAGCGTCGGCTGCCTGCGCCGTGCAGGCCAGCGCGGCCAGCGTCAGAAGGGCGGCGAAGGCCGCGCGGACGATCGCTCTCATGCTCATGATCTCTCCCAAGCCCCTGATCTACGGTCCGGCCCCCACACGGCACCGGTCGCGAATGACAGTAACCCGGGGCTTGCTTCGATGCGCCGGTTCCCCGGCGGGTGCCGACGCCGCTCAGCTGCCGGCGGCGAAGAAGACGATCACGAGGATCAGGTAGACGGCGAGCAGCTGGACACCCTCGAACCAGGTCGACTCCCCCTCCTGCGTGACCTGGTTGGCGAGCAGCGCCGCAATCAGCACGGCGCCGAGCTCGAAGCCGTTGAAGACGAGCGGCATCGGCGTCGACCCGAACAGGAAAGAGGCGAAGACGAGGACCGGGGCGACGAACAGTGCGACCTGGGCGCTCGAGCCGATCGCGATGTTGACGGCGAGGTTCATCTTGCCCTTGAAGGCGACGAGCACGGCGACCCAGTGTTCGGCCGCGTTGCCGACGATCGCGACGACGACCACTCCCACGAAGAACTCGCTCAAGCCGATCGAGGACGCCGCTTCGCCGATCGAGCCGACGAGAATCTCCGACATGACGCCGACGGCGACGCCGGCGATCGCGAGTGCGATCGTCGCCTGCTTCGTCGACCAGCCCCAGAGGTCGTCGTGATCGTCCGGCTCGTCAACCGGGTTGAAGACGTTGCGGTGGGTGCGCAGCGAGAAGAACAGCCCGATCACATAGGTCGCGAAGAGGACGACCGCAACGGCAAGCGAGAGATTTTCGACGGTCGGGCCGTAGTCGACGAGCTCGGCGTTGACATGCGGGAGCCCCTTGCCTTCGATCAATTCGAAGATCGCCGGCATGACGAGCGCCGTCGCGGCGAGCAGCAGCATCGTCGACTGCACGTTCGCAGCGGTCCGATCGAACTTCTGCACCTGATCGCCGCGCTTGACGCCGCCGGCGACCATCGAGGCGCCCATCACGAGCAGCACGTTGCCGAGGATCGAGCCGATGATCGAGGCCTTGACGACCTCCTGCAAGCCGGCGCCAAGCGCGAACAGGGCGATGATCAGCTCCGGCGCGTTGCCGAAGGTGACGTTGAGGAGACCGCCGATGCCCGGCCCGGCGCGCGCGGCGAGCTCTTCGGTCGCGCGGCCCATGAGCGCCGCCGTCGGGATGATCCCGAGCGCCGCGACGGCAAAGATCACGGTCGGCGACGCGTGCACGAGGTCGAGCACGATCGCAATCGGGATCAACGGCACGAGCGTGTACGGAATGCCGTCGGCGCTGCGGAAGAAGGCGCGGTTGATTCCCGGTGTACCGGGTGATGAGCTCACGGCCGGATTCTCCGTGCGCTCACCCTTGGCCGAGGCACTTGGCGAGCTCGTCGGGCGTCCCGGCCTGCTGCAGGCACTTCTGGTACTGCGCAGCCGAGATTCCCGAGGAGCCGACGCCCGAGGAGCCGCCCGTCGAGCCGCTGCCGCCCGTCGAGCTGCCGCCCGTCGAGCCGAGCCCGGCGCCCGAGCTGCCCAGCGCGGCCCCGAGGCCGCCCGGGATCAACTGGTCAAGGGGCTTCGGGTTGGCCGGAGCCTCGATCGTCTGATCCTGATTGACGTCGCTCAGCGCGACCTCGAGCTTCAGGTTCACCGTCTGCGAGGAGCTCGGGTCCTGCAGCTCGATCTGAACAGTGAGCTGCCGCAGGATCTTGTCGTCGGCGCCCGTGTAGACGTCGATCGAGGCGGACTTGACGGTCTTCGCGATCTGGTCCGCGTTGCCGATCGAGCCCGCCTGACCCGTTGGGTCGAGCCGCTGCGCGTCGCTGAAGATCTGGGCGATGTCCGGCGTGCCGCTGATGTGCACCGTCGTCACCCCGTTGATGTCCGCCGTGCCCTCGTTCTTGACGTCGGTCAGCCACGTGCTCGGATCGATGCCGAGCTGGTCGAAGATCGCAGAGCTCTGGTTCGTGCTGCTCGATTGCGCCTGCGCCGACTGCGCGAAGGAGGCCTGCAGCTGTCTGGAAGGTGGCGTCATCGAGCTGGTAGGCCTGACCGTTGGTCGTGAGATAGAGACCGTCGTTGGTCAGCGTCAGAGTGCCGTCGATCGACTGCTTGTTGCCGCCGCTGTCGACCTGCAGGGCCGCCGTCAGGTCGAGCGCGGGAAGCTTGTCCGCGCCATTGCTCTGGAACGGGCCCTTGACGCGTGCCGACGACGCTGCCGTCCTGTGCGCCGCCCTGCGCCGAAGCGTCGAGGCTGACCGTCAGGACACCGCTGTCGACGGAGCTGTTGCCGTTGAACGTCTCGTTGAGGAGCTGCTGCGGGTCGCTCGAGGAATCGGCGCTGTTGCTGCCCCCGCAGCCCGCCACCGCGAGCAGCGCTAGGAGGCTCGCGAGCAGCGCGATCAGCGTCAGGGCACGGATGTTGAGGCGGGCGCGCATCTGCTCGGTCCTCGGTCGGGGGAGGGTAGCGGAGCGGCTTGGCGGCATAGGCCCGTTCCCGCCCGGGTGGGCGCGAGCGTCCTCCGAGCGCCCGGTATCGACTACTCTCACGCGATGCCTGACCCGCGCGATACCGGGCCGGGGAAGCCGCCTCGCACGATCCTGTACACGGGCAAGGGCGGCGTCGGGAAGACCAGCGTCGCCGCCGCCACCGCCCGGCGCTGCGCCGCGTCCGGCCTGCGGGCCGTCGTCCTCTCGACCGACCCCGCGCACAGCCTCTCCGACTCACTCGACACCACCCTCGGGCCCGAGCCGACGCTCGTCGCCGAGCGCCTGTGGGCGCAGGAGGTCGAGGCCCAGCGTGAGATGGAGACGAACTGGGCCGCGGTCCAGGATTGGCTCGGCCGGTTGCTCGCCGATCGCGGCGTGATGGGCGTCGTCGCCGAGGAGCTGACGGTGCCGCCCGGCATGGACGAGCTGTTCAGCCTCCTGCAGATCAAACGCCACTATGAGTCGGGCGAATTCGACGTCGTGATCGTCGACTGCGCGCCGACCGGCGAAACGCTCCGACTGCTCTCGTTCCCGGACGTTGCCCGCTGGTGGCTCGACAAGGTGCTGCCCTGGGAGCGGCGGCTGGTGTCGGTCGCACGGCCGTTCGCGCGCACCCTGCTCGACGTACCGCTGCCGGACGAGGACGTCTTCAGCGACGTGCAGCGCCTCGTCAGCAACCTCGTCGCGATGAACGGCATCCTCCGCGATCGCGAGCGGACCTCGATCCGGCTCGTCATGAACCCCGACCGGATGGTGATCCGCGAGGCACAGCGAACCTTCACCTACCTGAACCTGTACGGGTACCTGACCGACGCCGTCGTCGTCAACCGCGTCTTCCCCGACGAGGTCGACGAGACCTACTTCGGCGCGTGGCGCGAGCGCCAGGCAGCCAACCTCGAGCTCGTCCGCGAGGGCTTCAGCCCGGTCCCGGTACTCACCGCGCGCTACTTCGAGGAGGAGGTCATCGGCGACCGCATGCTCGACAGGCTCGGCGGTGAGCTCTTCGGGGACGGCGAGGAGCCCGCCGAAGCGATCATGCACTCCGAGCTCGCCCAGCAGATCAGCTCCCGCGACGGCCACACGGTGCTCTCGATCAGCGTTCCGTTCGCCGAGCGGGCGGACCTCGATCTGAAGAAGGTCGGCGACGAGCTGATCGTCAAGGCGGGGCGCGAGAAGCGGGCGATCGTGCTCCCGGCAGCGCTCAGCCGGCACTCCCCCACCGGCGCCCGATTCGAGGACGGCCGCCTCGAGATCACCTTCGACTCCGGGCAGGTCGCGGACGAGGCGCCCGGCGGCGCCGAGGACGACGCCGGCGAGCCCGCGGTAGAGGAACGGGGCGTCGCCGCTGCACCGATCGGCGAGGAGGCGCCGCGATGAGCCCCGTTGACCCCGACGATCCCTACGGCGGCGCCGACCCGGCAGCCGACGCCTGGCGGGCGCTGCGCGACGGCCTCGGCGCAGCGAGCGCCGCGCACCGCGAACACGGTGACGGTGAGCTGCAGTGCCTCGAGCTCTGCCCGATCTGCCGGGCCGCCGACCTGCTCCGCGCCACCGGTCCCCCGGAGCTCCGCGGCCAGCTCAACGAGTTCCAGCGCGAGGCCCTGCTCACGCTCCGGGCCCTGCTCGACCACTACATCGAGCGCATCGACGGCCCGCCCGACCCGGGCGACCGAGTCGAGGACATCCCGATCTCCTAGTTAGGCGGCAACCCGCCCCGCTCCCCACCCAACCGTCTGCGGACGACAGCGGCGGAGCGTCAAGCGAACTCGACGCTCCGCCGTGTGGGGGGGACCTGTCCTCCTTATCGGAGTCTTGAAAGGAAGAGCCGGTGGTATCCGGAGCTTTTGGTCGGCTTCATCGCGGGTCGGAAGCCGGCCTATGTCTCGTGCTTGGGAGTGCGTCCGACCGCGCATCGGGGGGCTGTTCACCACCGTTATCGACGTTGATAGCCGGCGCGCGAAATTTCAACGTGGGGCCGGACGGATGTTTGAGAGGCCTCACGCGGACTCGGCTGCAAGTGCCAGCAGCAGCTCGCGGTCGTGCGGGTAGTCGACGAGCTCCGCTGCCGCCGGAGGGGCGAGCCAGCGCAGCTCGTCAACCTCCTCGTTCGGCTCGAACGGGTGCCCCCCGTCGTCGAGCGGCTCCATGAGCCAGTAGCGGACGATCTTCGAGCGACCCCGCCCGTCGCGGTAGGTCGAAGGGGCGAGCTCGGCGCCGAGCCGGCAGCGGATCCCCGTCTCCTCCTCGACCTCGCGGACCGCCGCCTGCTCGAAGCTCTCACCGCGATCGAGCTTGCCCTTGGGCAGGGACCAATCGTCGTATCGGGGCCGGTGCACGACCACCGCCTCGAGCCCACTCCCGGAAGCCCCGGGGCGGATGACGAGCCCGCCCGCGGCAGCAACCTCGTGACCGCCGGCGCCGACGGGGCTCACGTCAGTCCCAGTCGCTCGGCGGAGCGGCGGGCGCCCGCGATCACCTCGTCGAGGTCGGGCGCGGTCGGCACGCCGCCCTCGAGCAGCACGCGGCCCGCGACGACGTTGGCCTCGACGACGGTCGAGTCCGCGGCGTAGACCAGCCCCGCCTCGAGCGAACCGAGCGCCAGGGCCGGCGAGTCCAGATCGACGAGCAGGAAGTCGGCAGGGGCGCCCGGCTCGAGCTCCGGCGTCGAGCCGATCAGCGGCGCCTCCGCGCCGGTCGCAATCCGCCACGCCTGCTCGGCCGGTGCCGCGGCCGCGTCGCCGGCGCGCAGCTTCTGGACCAGCGCCAGCGTCTTCATCTCGGCGAGCAGGTCGAGCGCGTTGTTGGAGCCGGCGCCGTCGGTCCCAAGCGCGACCGGGATGCCCGCCGCTCGGGCGGCAGGCAGGTCGAAGGTGGCGCCGACGGCGAGCTTCATATTCGCGTGCGGGTTGGTGACGATCGTCGCGCCGGAGGCGGCGATCAGCTCGCGCTCTGCGTCGTCGAGCCAGACCGAGTGCGCGAGCAGGGTCCGCGGCCCCAGCACGCCGAGCCGGTCGAGGTACTCGGCGGGACGCAGGCCGTGCGCCGCGACGCATGCGTCGACCTCGCCCTTGGTCTCGGAGAGGTGGATGTGGATCGGGATGCCCGTCTCCGCCGAGCGCTCGGCGAGCCACGCCAGCGACGGCTCGGAGACGGTGTAGACGGCATGCGGCGCGAAGGCCGGAGCGATCGTCGGCGGCGCGCCCTCGAGCTCGGCGAGCCCTGCGGCGGCATCCTCCTTGAGCTTCGCCGTCCCGGCGGGGTCGTCGCCGTCGATCAGCGGCGCTCCGATCCGCGCCCGCAGGCCGGCGTCGGCGACGGCACGCGCGGTCGCCGCCGGCTGCCAGTACATGTCCCAGAAGGCGACGGTGCCGGTGCGGATCATCTCGATGCAGGCGAGCCTCGTGCCCCAGTAGACGTCCTCGGGCTCGAGCCGCGCCTCGGCCGGCCAGATGTGTTGCTCGAGCCACTCCATCAGCGGCAGGTCGTCGGCGTAGCCGCGGAAGAGCGTCATCGCGGCGTGCGTGTGCGCGTTGACGAGCCCCGGAACGAGTGCCGCCCCCGACCCGTCGATGACGCGGTCGCCCTCCCGGGCGGCAACGCCGGGGCCGAGCTCGGCGATCAGCCCGTCCTCACAACGCATCCCGACGCGCTCGCCGGCGAGCGTCGCGCCCGTCACGGCGAGCGGTTCCGGGGCGTCGCTCACGCGTCCCCCAGCTCAGCCGCGATCGGGGTCAGCGCCGCGAGCAGACGCCGCCGGTTGAGCGATTTGCCGGCTTCGAAGTCCTCGACCGCGAGCGGCGCCCCGCCGACGCCGTTGGCGAGGTTGTCGACAACGCAGACGGCCGCGTACGCGATCCCGAGCTCGCCGGCGAGCACGCATTCGGAGGCGACCGTCATCCCGACGACATCGGCGAAGGAGGCCATCATGCGGATCTCCGCCGGCGTCTCGAAACGCGGGCCGACCGTCTGCCAATAGATGCCTCCGTCACGCATCTCGACCTCCGCATGGCGCCGCCAGGCGGTCACGATCCGCTCACGCCAGCTGCCGTCGAAGGCCGGCACCCGCTCGCCGTCGTGCTGGTCGGAGTACGAGATCCCAAGCTGCAGGGCGATGAAGTCGTCCGGGCACAGGAACGTGCCGACGCCGAGCTCGGTACGCAGGCCACCAACGGAGGCGACGGCCAGAGCTCGGTCGCAGCCGAGCTCGGCGAGCGCGGCGAAGTTGGCGCGGTGGTCGACGCGGCGCGCCGTCCTGTACGCCTTCAGTCCGTGCCGCTGGAGGAGCACATGGGAGTCCGACTCGAGCACATCGACCTCACCGTGAGCCGTGCGCACGGTGAGCTCGCGCATGCCGGCGTCAGGCTCGTGGCCGAGAATCGAGTGCCCACCGATCAGTGCCAGCCGTCCCATCGCGCCATCGTATCCACGCGGTTGTCGGTTGACCGGGCGCGGGGCGCCCCGCTCAGCCGCCGGCGCCGCGCAGGTGCTCGCGGACGAAGCCGCCCGAGCCCGTGCTGCTCGCGCCCGCCGCCTTGACTGCGGCGAGCAGCCGCTTGTCGGACGTGACGACGAGGACGCTGTGGCCGGGTCCGAGCTCGCGCGCGCGGGCGGCGATCATGCGGTCGGCGGCGTTTCGCCCCGGGCCGGCAAACGTGACCGCGACATCCCCACCGCCGGCCGCGGCGACGCGCTCGTGCGGGCGCCCGTCGAAGCAGACCTCGAGCGCCGTTTCGCCCCCGAGCCGCGCGGCGAGAGCGCAGAGATCGCCGACCAGCCGCTCCATCGCCGCAGGGCGGTCGCGCCACCAGCCGTCCGGCCGTGAGCCGAGCGCGTTGAAGCCGTCCACGAGAACGAAGTCGAAGTCGGCCGGATCGCTGCTTTCGGCGCTGTCCCCACTGCTCACGCGCCCACCGTAGCCGCCAGATACTCGGAGGCGTCGAGCATCGGCGCCGGCAGGAGCTCGGCTTCGATCGCGTGCGCGAGCTCGGGGGTCGCAGCGGCGCCGCCGATCGCCACCGGCGAACCGAGCTGCAGCGGGATCGCGGCGGCGAGGCCGGCGGCAGGCTCAGCCGACGTGACGGAGAGGACGACGCGCTCGGGTCGCAGCCGCATGGCCGTGTCGGCAAGCGTCTCGAGTGGCGTGTCGGCGCCAAGCAGAGCGATCCGGAAGCCGCGGCGGCGCATCGTCAGGCCGAAGGCGACGAGCGGCAGGTCGTGGCGCTCGCCCGGGGCACAGGCGAGCAGCAGCAGCGGCCCCTCCCCCTCGCTCCAGCCCCGGCCGAGAGCGAGGATGCGGCCGCGGATCAGCAGCGTGCCGAAGTGTTCCTGGCCGACGCTCACCGATCCGTCCTCCCACATCTCGCCGGTCCGGCGGAGGGTCGGCAGGACGAGTTCGTGAACGAGGTTCTCGGCGCCGTAGGCAGCGAGCGCCCGGTCGAGCACGGCGTGGGCGCCGACCTCGTCGAAGGCGCGCAGGCGCTCGATCAGCTCCTCCCGCAGGGCACCGAAGCCTTCACCGGCGGGCTCCTCCGGCGCGTCCGCCTGCCCGGCGCCCCTCCCATCAGGCGTCGGTGCCGCGGCAATCACCTGGGCTGCCGCCTCGGCCGGCGCGAGGCCCTGCGTGATCAGCTCGACCATCGCCCGCAGCCGCCGCTCGTCTGCGGCTGAGTAGAGCCGATAGCCGGACTCGGTCCGCGCCGGCTCGACGATCCCGTAGCGCCGCTCCCAGGCACGCAGCGTCGACGCCGGAATGCCGGCGCGGCGGGCGAGCTCGCCGATCCGAAGGCTGGCGCCCGCCGGGCCGGCGGCAGCGCGCACCGCGCTCTGAGTTGGAGTCGGTTCGGAGGTCCTCACGGGCTATTCAAGCCTTGTACAAACATTTGACGTAGCTTCAACATATCTGTTAGCCTCGACGGAGTCAACGACTTGCGGCCACCGTCCCTCGGCACCGGAAGAGTTCGGCGCCGGAGGCCGCTCCGAGTCAGGCCCGCTTTCCGTTCGCGGGTCCGCGGCTCGGCCGGGGCCGCCCGCGTGCCCTCCCCTCCCCCTGAAGGGTGCCGGGCGGCCCCGGCGGAGCCGATCCCGGTGACATCCCCGCACCCGTACCACTCGTGAGACATCGATCGGTGTAATCGGCGGTAAGCTTGCCCCATGACAAACGCAAAGACGGTCGGCCGCAGCGCCGCTGCCGACAACGGCAAGGGCGCGAATGGCTCGACGGCGGATCTGACGATCGACGAGCTCGCCCACGAGACCGGGATGACGGCGCGAAACATCCGCGCCCACCAGTCACGCGGCCTGCTGCCTCCGCCCGAGGTGCGGGCGCGGACCGGCTACTACTCCGCCGAGCACGTCGCCCGCGTGAAGCTGATCCAGGACATGCAGGCGCAGGGCTTCAACCTGAAAGCGATCGAGCGCCTGCTCGCTCTCGGCACGGCGCGCGGCAGCGAGAACGCGCTCGCCTTCGAGCGCGCGATCCTGACCCCGTTCGCCGACGAGCAGCCGGAGGTGATCCGCACCGAGGAGATCGCTGCAGCCTTCGGCAGCGAGGACGGCAAAGTCGACCGCAAGGCACTCGCTCGGGCCGAGAAGGTCGGGGCACTGCGGCCGCTCGGCGACGACACCTGGGAGGTGCCCTCGCCGACGCTGCTGCGAGCCGCGGCGTCGCTGGTCGAGCTCGGAATCCCGATCGAGCCACGCGCTCGCCGTCGGCGAGGCGATCCGCAAGCACACCGGCTCGATCGCGCGCGAGTTCGTGCGGCTCTTCGTTCAGGACGTGCTCGACCCGTTGCGCAAGAAGGAGGGTGGCCTCAGCGAGGCCGATCTGCTGACCGCGCAGCAGGCCGTCGAGCAGTTGCGGCCACTCGCCTCAGAGGCGGTGCTGGCGAGCTTCGGCCAAGTGATGACCGAGGCGGTCGAGCGCCAAGTGATGAAGGAGCTCGGCTAGCTGCTGAGCGTCCGCGACCCGCGGGTCGCTCAGATGGCCTCTTTGATCGCCTCGAGGTCGCGCCCGAGCGCGCCGATCAGGTCCCAGATCTCGGGAATCTGGTCGCGATCGGCGATCAGGCCGAAGTCCATCGAGTCCCGGTAGCTCATCACCGTGATGTTGAGGCCGGCTCCGTCGGTGATCACCGAGACCGGATAGTTGGCCTTGACCTCGGCGCCGCCGAGGTAGAGCGGCACCGGCGGGCCGGGCACGTTCGAGATCACCAGGTTGTAGAGCGGCCGCATGCGCTGCTGGGTGCCGAGCTGCAGCGCTACCCGCGCGGCGCGGGCGTTGATCGCCGGCGGGATGAAGTTGGTCATGTCCTGCAACAGCTCGGCGGGCATGGCGTTGTGCCGGTTCTTGGCCGCGCCCATCGCCTCCGCCGCCCGGTGCACGCGCTCGAGCGGATCGGGCTCGTCGGTCGGGATCGGCACGATCATCACCGAGATGCGGTTGCCGTATGTGCCCCGCTGCTCCTCGGTACGAACCGAGACGGGGATCTGCGCGAGCAACGGCTCCGAGGGCAAGGCGTCGTTGGCGATCAGCCACTCGCGCACCGCCCCGGCGCAGAGCCCGACGACGACGTCGTTGACCTTGACCCCGAGCGAGTTCTTGATCTCCTTGACCGTGGTCAGTGGCAGCGAGCCGAAGCTGAAGCGCCGGTGGGCGGAGATCCGGCCGCTGAACGGTGTGCGGGGGGCGCGGTGCCGGGGGCGCTCGACGATGTCGCCGTCGCCGCCGCCGGCGACCGCATTGCGCGCCCGCGAGGCGTACCGGCTGATCGTCTCCGCGCCGGGGATGCCGAGCACCGAGGGCGCGACGTCGAGGTGGGGCACCGTCGCCGGCAGCTTCTGCAGCATCCGGATCGGTTGCATGGGCAGCCCAGCGATGCCGCGGCCGAGCATCTGCAGCGAGCCTGGGGTCTCCGCGTCGACGCCGTTGCCGCCGGAGTCCATCTCGGTCGCGTCCGGGAGCTCCCGACCGCTCGGCTCGAGATCGAAGAGCACGCCCATGATCTCGGCGCCCGACATGCCGTCGATCATCGCGTGGTGCATCTTGGTGAGGATCGCGCAGCGGTCCCCCGCCAGCCCCTGGATCAGGTACAGCTCCCACAGCGGCCGCGAGCGGTCGAGGTGGCGCGAGGCGATCCTCGTGACCTGCTCGGCCAGGCGCCTGTCGTCGCCGGGCTCCGGCAGGGCGAGCTCGCGCAGGTGGTACTCGAGATCGAAGCTGGTGTCCTCGACCCAGTAGGGGCGGTCGAGGCCGAGCGGCACCTCGGCGAGCTTCCAGCGCATCACCGGCAGCAGCGGCATGCGCTCGTCGAGCAACTCGTGCACGTCCTCGAGCCGCAGCCTGCCCCCCGGCCGGGTCGATGGGTCGAGGATCACGAGACCACCGACATGGCCGAAATGCGTTGGGCTTTCGATCGCCAAGAACTGCGTATCGAGGCTCGTCAGCTGCCTCATCTTCCCTCCTCTCCTGAGCGCCCTTACAACGGCGCGATGCAGCGTATACCCGCGCAGGCAAGCGCGGTCCAGGTGATCCGAATCACCGTCCACAACGAAGCAGGGATCGGATGACCCGCTACCCCGCCAGCGCCCTCGCCGACCTCAGCCCCCAGCGCGCGTCCGCGCGTACCGCCGAGCGCAAGCCGCCGCCGACGGCTCGGGACAGCCGATGAGCCGGCGGATCGCCGTAGTCGGAGCCGGGGTCTCGGGCCTCGTCGCCGCGGCCGAGCTGCACCGCGCGGGTCACGAGGTGACCGTGCTCGAGGGCGGCTCGCATGCGGGCGGGCACACCCACACCCATTCGGTCGCGCTTGGCGACGGCTCGGAGTGGCGGGTGGACACGGGCTTCATCGTCATGAACGACCGCAACTACCCGAACTTCACCCGGATCCTCGCCGAGCTCGGCGTCGCAACGCAGGCGACCAACATGAGCTTCGGCGTCTCCGACGGCAGGGGCGAGTTCGAGTGGTCGGCGCGCGGCCTGCGCGGCGTCTTCGCCCGCCCGCGACACCTCGCCGACCCCCGCTTCCTCGGATGCTCGCCGAGATCGCCCGCTTCAACCGCCGCGCGCGCGTCCTCGCGGGCGCGCGGCGGCCGCGGCCCCTCGCTCCGCGACTTCCTCGCCGCGAACCGCTTCTCCAACTACTTCATCGAGCGGCTGCTCGTGCCCCAGGCGGCATCGATCTGGTCCGCCGACCCGGAGCAGATGTGGAGCTTCCCGGCCGCATTCTTGGCCGAGTTCTTCGACAACCATGGAACCCTGCAGTTCATCCGACGGCCGCGCTGGCGCACGGTCGTCGGCGGCTCGCACAGCTACGTCGAGGCGCTCAGCCGGCCCTTCGCCGAGCGCCTCCACATCGACACGCCGGTGCGCTCGATCGCGCGGGACGCCGAGGGCGTCACGGTGACGAGCAGGCGCGGGAGCGAGCGCTACGACGATGTCGTGATCGCGACCCACTCGGACCAGGCGCTGGCATGCTGGCCGACCCGAGCGAGCGCGAGCGCGAGATCCTCGGGGCGATCCCGTACCGCCAGAACGAGACCGTGCTCCACACCGACGATGCCCTGATGCCACGCCGTCGCGCCGCCTGGGCGAGCTGGAACTTCCACCTGCTTGAAGACGGCCGCCGGACGACGCTGACCTACGACATGAACCGCCTGCAGCGCCTCGACGCGCCGGTGCCCTTCCTCGTCACGCTCAACCGGACCGATGCGATCGATCCAGCAAAGGTGATCAAGGCGATCTCCTACTCGCATCCCGTCTTCACCAACGACGGCATCCGCGCCCAGGCCCGCTGGCGTGAGATCAGCGGCACCGACCGCACCCACTACTGCGGCGCGTACTGGCGCTGGGGCTTCCACGAGGATGGCTGCTGGTCGGGGCTGCGCGTCTCCGAGGCGCTCGGCGGCCGCGGGCCCGGGCTCGGCGGCGTCGTGCCGGCCGCGATCGGCAGCTCGCCGGCCGACGCGCTGCCCGCGTTGGATCCGGACGCCGGCATCTTGTCTGGAACGCCGATCCCGGAGCCGGCCTGATGGGCGCGCCCGCCCACTCCCCCGCTCCGGCCCGCCGGCGCGCGGTGGCGCCCGCCGGCGCGCGAGCGGCCGGCCCGCCGAGCGACCGTCCCGCGTCGGCGATCTACGAGGGCCGCGTCTTCCACGCCCGCACCGAGCCCGTCCGCCACGCCTTCAGCTACCGGATCTTCATGCCGCTCTTCGACCTCGGCGAGCTCCCCGGGTTGCTCGACGGGATCCCGCTGTGGTCGGCCCGGAGGCGGGCGCCCGCGCGCCTGCGCCGCTCCGACTTCCTCGGCGACCCCAAGCGTGCCGCTTGCCGATGCGGCCCGCGAGCTCGTCGGCGCCGAGCTCGGCGCCGCCCCCGCCGGTCCGGTCCGGCTGCTCGCCAACCCGCGCTACTGGGGAGTCGGGGTCAACCCGGTTGCCTTCTACTACCTGCACGGCGACGGCCCGGGCGAGCCGCTCGAAGCGATGATCGCCGAGGTCACCAACACGCCCTGGGGCGAGCGTCGCGCCTACGTGCTCGACGCGCGCAGCCCGGGGGCGGGCGCCGGCGGCGAATTCGAGAAGGCCCTCCACGTCTCCCCCTTCATGCCGATGGAGCAGAGCTACCGCTGGTCGGCGAGCGAGCCGGGCGAGCGCCTGCGCGTGCGAATCGCAAACCACGAGGGCGACCGCCGCGTCTTCGAGGCCGGCATCGACCTGCGTCGCCGCGAGATCACCCCCGCGGCGGATGGCGGCTCTGCTCGTCCGCTATCCGCCGATGACCGCGACGACCCTGGCGCGCATCTACGGGCATGCAGCCGCCCTTAAGTTGAAAGGAGTTCCATACTTTCGAAACCCGAGCAAGGAGAGGTAGCGATGCGGTCTCGGAAGATCATCCACACGCTGCATGAGGCGGATCCACTGCGGCAGGATCGAGCTCACGGAGACCTGGCCGGGAGGCGAGCGGCTCGCGTTCGGCCCCGCGGGGGCCGCCCGGCGGGCGACGGTGCGAGGTCCACGACCCTGACGTCTATTCGCGCCTGATGCGCTCGAAGAGCATCGCGCTGGGGACGACCTACGCCGAGGGTCTGTGGGACAGCCAGCGAGCTGCTCGACCTGCTGCTGATCGTCACCCGCGAGATCGGCCGCGCCGACCCGATGCGCCGCCGGATCGCGCCGCTGCTGATCCCCTTCCAGCGGCTCGGGACGCTGAAGATGCTGAACACGCGCCGCAAGGCGCGCGAGCACATCTCCTCCCACTACGACGCCGGCAACGACATGTTCGAGCTCTTCCTCGACCGCGAGAACATGATGTATTCGTCGGCCTACTTCGAGCATGCGGACCAGACCCTCGAGGACGCCCAGCTCGGCCGCCTCGAGCGGATCTGCGAGCTGCTCGAGCTCGGCCCCGACGATCACCTGCTCGAGATCGGCACCGGCTGGGGCGGGATGGCAATCCACGCGGCGACGACGCGGGGCTGCCGGGTAACGACGACGACGATCTCCGACGAGCAGCGCGGCTACGCGCTGCGGCGCGTGCACGAGGCCGGCCTCTCCGACCGGGTCCGGGTGCTCGGCACCGACTACCGCGACCTCACCGGCCGCTACGACAAGCTCGTCTCGGTCGAGATGATCGAGGCGGTTGGCTGGGAGTGGTTCGACACCTACTTCCGCCGCTGCTCGGAGCTGCTCACCGAGGACGGACTCTTCTTCCTGCAGGCGATCGTCGTCGACGACGCGATCTACGAGACCGAGAAGCGCACCCGGACGTTCGCCAACGAGCTCATCTTCCCCGGCGGCTGCCTGCCGTCGGTCGAGGCGATCCAGTCCTCGATCGCGCGCTGTACCGACCTGCGAACCCTGCAGCTCGAGGACATCTCCGCGAGCTACGTGCGAACGCTGCACGAGTGGCGCGACCGCTTCATCGCCTCCACGCGTCGCGCCTCTCCGAGCTCGGCTACGACGAACGGTTCCGGCGCCTGTGGCGTCTGTACATGGCGATGTCGGAGGCCGGCTTCAGCGTCGGCCGGATCCGCGACGTGCAGATGCTCTTCGCCAAGCCGATGCACGAGCGACGGCTCGCTGCCTCGCCCGAGGAGGCATTGAGCGCGGCGGCGGGCGGCTGATCGGCGGCGGGCCGACGAGGGTCCACTAGCCTCAGCGCATGAGCGCGGAGGCGCAGCGGGGCGACGATCCCGAGCGGGACGAGACCGAGATCGAGCGCGTCGGCCGTCACCTCACAGAGCTCCACGAGGAGCTCTGGTGCGTCGTGCCACTGCCGCCGCCTGCCGGTGAGCGTTGACGAGCGGCTCCGCAGGCGCCGTCAGCAGCGGACTCGGGCGGTCCGCCGGCGCCGCATGACGGCCATCGCCGCCGTCGCCGCTCTAGCCGCTGCGATTGGCGCCGGGGCGCTCGGCATCCGCGGCGGCGGGGCCGAGCAGGACCCGGCCGCCGAGCCGGCATCGCCTGCCGCGCGACTTACGCCGGCGGAGCTCGCCGGCGAGCGCCTGGTCGCCGGCTGGGACGGCGCCGTCCCGCCTCCGGGGCTCAAGCGCCTGATCCGCACCGGCGGCGTCGCCGGCCTGATCCTCTTCGACGACAACGTCACCTCCCGTCGCCAGGCGCGGGCGACCGTCGCCGATCTGCAGCGACGTCGACCATCGGGGCAGCCGCCGCTGCTCGTCATGGTGGACCAGGAGGGCGGCAAGGTGAAGCGCCTGGCAGGCCCGCCCTCCGCCTCCGCGGCCGAGATGAGCGCGCGCGGCGTCGAGTTCGCGCGCGAGCAGGGCATGCGCACGGCCCGCTCGCTGCGAGGGTTGGGGGTCGACGTCGATCTCGCGCCGGTCCTCGATGTCGGCCGCCCCGACGGGGCGATCGCCGGCGAAGGCCGCTCGTTCGGCAGCTCGGCCCCCGTCGTGATCCGCACCGGAGTCGAGGGCTTCGCTGCCGGGCTCGCCGACGGCGGAGTCGCCGCGACAGCCAAGCACTTCCCCGGCCTCGGCACGGTGACGACCAACACTGACTCGGCCTCCCAGCGCGTCGGGCTCTCGAGGCGGCAGCTGCGTGCCCGGGACGAGCGCCCATTCGCTGCCTTCTCGAAGGCGGGCGGCGAGCTCGTCATGGTCGGCCTTGCGATCTATCCGGCGTTCTCGAACCGCCCCGCCGCCTTCAGCCGCTCGGTCGCCACAGGCGAGCTGCGCGGGCGACTCGACTTCGACGGCGTCTCGATCACCGACGGCCTCGGCGCCAAGGCCGCACAGGACTTCGGCAGCCCCGGGGAGATCGCGACCGCGGCGGCGGCCGCCGGCGACGACCTGCTCCTCTACACGGACTGGCACCGCGCCCGCGACGCCCGCGACCTGTTCCGGCGCGGGCTGGCGAACGGCCACCTGGAGCGGGCCGGCTTCGAGTCATCGGCCGCACGCGTGCTGGCGCTGCGGGGGCGCTGAGCGTGGCCGGCGATAGATGTCACATCGTCACCGGCCTACGGGGGAAGATGTGCCACCTAGCCGCCGATCGGCCAGCGGCTGCCACCGGCGAACAATGTGCGGTCGAACCACCGGAGAACTACGGCCCGTGGTGCGCTGCGTGCCCGTAGGATCGGGCCGATGGCGGAGAGGATGAGCCCCGAGCAGGCCGCCGAGCGGATCCGCGTTGACGACACCCTCGGCATGCCCCTGGCGACCGGACAGCCCGGAGCGCTGCTGGCGGCGCTCGGCAAGCGCACCGACTGGGAGGAGCTGCGCGTCTACGGCGCGTTGCTCGCCGTCGGCACCGAGCTCTTCAACCACCCCAACGTCCACTACCTCTCCGGCTTCTTCGGCCCGATCGAGCGCATGCTGCGCGACTCGGGCGCCAACATCAGCTTCGCGCCCGCCGACTTCCGCCGCTTCACGCCGCTGCTGCAGGCGCTCGCCCCGCGGGTGATGACGACGGCGGTCTCGCCGCCGGACGGGGACGGCTACTGCTCGCTCTCCCTGCACGCGGGGCACTCCGTCGAGGAATTGCATCGGGCCGGCGCCGACCCGGAGCGGATCCTGCTCGCCGAGGCCTCGCCGGCCTTCCCCCGGACGCGCGGCCTGCCACCCCACCACATGCACCGCCTGCACGTCGATGAGATCGACTGGCTCGTCGAGAGCGACAACGCACCGCTGCCCCTACCCGAGGCCGAGCCGACCGAGACCGAGCGCCGCATCGCGGCCAACGCGGCTGCCTTCATCAGCGACGGCTGCACCCTGCAGACCGGCATCGGCGGCGTGCCGTCGATGATCGCGACGATCCTGGCCGAGGGCGACGGCGGCGACTACGGCGTCCACTCGGAGATGTTCACGAGCGGCCTGATGAGCCTGCACGAGGCCGGCAAGGTGACGAACCGCAAGGGCAATCTGGACGGCGTCTCGGTCGCCACCTTCGCCGCCGGCAGCGAGGAGCTCTACCGCTGGCTCGACGAGAACGACGAGGTCGCCTTCCTGCCGGTCGACGTCGTCAACTCGCCGGTCTCGATTCGCGCCAATCGGCGGATGGTGACGATCAACGCCGCGATCGCGGTCGACGTCCAGGGTCAGGTCGTCGCCGACACGGTCGGCGGCCGCCAGTACTCGGGGATCGGCGGCCACGAGGACTTCATCACGGGCCCTGCCCTCGAGCTCAGCGATCGGGCACTGCTCTGCCTGCCCTCGACGACGACGATCGACGGCGAGCTGCGCTCCCGGATCGTGCCCTTCTTCGAGCCGGGCGCGGTCGTCACGACCCCGCGCCACCAGGTCGACGTGATCGTCACCGAGTACGGGGCGGCCGAGCTCCAGGGCAAGACGATCCACCAGCGCGGACTCGAGCTGGCGGCGATCGCGCACCCCGACTTCCGGGACGAGATCGTCGCCGCCGCCGAGCGCGCCTCGGGCGGCAACTCACCGCTGCCCTGAGCGTCGCACTGGCGCGCGCAGGGGCGTCCTCCGGCGCCGAGAAGTCGAGGATCTAGGGTTCCCACATGGACGAGGTCGCTCCCTCCCCCGTCGCGATCGCCCGCTCCGGCGACGGCCGGCGCTCGATGGTCTTGATCCACGGCGTCGGCACGAACCGCTCGATCTGGTCGCGGGCGATCGGCACGCTCGAGCGCGGCCGCACGGTCGTGGCCGTCGACCTGCCCGGCTTCGGTGACTCGCCGGCGCCTGGGTCCGGCTGGCAGATCGAAGCGGTCGCCGCAGAGATCGCGACGGCGCTCGCCGGCGAGCTCGATCCGCCGTACGACATCGTCGGCTCCTCGCTCGGCGGCGCCGTGGCGCTGGCGCTCGCCGCCTCCCGGCCCGAGCTCGTCGATCGCCTCGTGCTCTGCGCGCCCGCCGGGTTCCGGCCGATCCCCGACCCGCTGCCAGTCGCGGCGGGAGCCCTGATCGGCCCGTTCCTCACGGCCCGCCGGACGGCGGGTCTGCGCCTCGCGGGGATCGGCAGCGCGCGCCGCGCGCTGCTCGCCGGCACCGTCGCCGATGGCTCCGCCCTCGACGCCGACGACGCCCGGCTCGTGCTCCGCGCCTCGGCCGGGGCCACGGCGCTGGCGCCCGCCTTCCGCGCCGCTGCGGCCGCCGACCTGGCCGAGATGGCGCTCGCGCTGCGCAAGCCGCCCGGCCTGATCTGGGGCACGCTCGACCGCGTCGTGCCGGCGCACACGGCCGAGCGCGTGCTCGCCGTCCGCCCCGACGCGGTGCTCGAGCTGATCCGCGGCGCTGGGCACATCCCTCACCTGGAGGTGCCGGACCGCTTCAACGAGGCCCTCGAGCGGGTCCTCGAACGCCTGCCCTGAGCTGGCGATCTCAGGCCCTGACGCTCGCCGCGTGGCACCCGGCACCGGTCGCCTACGCTGGCGTAACCCCCTCTCCCGCGGGTGGCCGGGAGATCGCAGGCCCCCGAGCAATGCCGGTGGCGCAGCGGGGCCTGCGCAGCTCCCGGACAGGACCCGCGGGCCGAGGACCCTCGGCGGGAACGCTGGCGAACGACCCTCACCCCCGGAACGCCTGACGACCGGCGCCGAGAGCCACCCCTAAGGCAGATTGACCGTCTTCTCGCAGCTCTTCTTGTCCCAGTGGTCATGGCCGGGGCCGCCGCCGTTGCAGTAGTCGCGGCCGGGACCGCCCGAGAGGAAGTCCTCGTTCATGCCCCCGTAGAGGAAGTCGTTGCCGAGCCCGCCGAAGATCCTGTCGAAGGACTCCTCGCCACGGAGCACGTCGTTGCCGGCCGCGCCCTTGAGCAGGTCGTTGCCGCGGTCCCCGTACATGTGGTCGTTGGCCTCGGAGCCGTAGATCTTGTCGTTCTGGTAGCCGCCGTCCATGCTCGCGGGCGCGACGTCGGGCGTCCGCGTACGCAGGATGTCGTTCTCGGAGCCGCCGAGGACGATGTCGGCGCCGCCCGCCTCGACGATGTCCTGGGTGTGGCCGCCGTCGATCGTGTCGATGCCGTCCGCGACGTAGTGGCCGTGCTTCTTGCCCCAGCCGAAGACGTGGTCGCGGCCGGCGCTGCCGAGCTCGTAGTCGTTGCCGGGCCCGCCGCGAACGTAGTCGTTGTCCTCCTCGCCGTAGATCTGGTCCTTGCCGCGGCCGCCGTAGACCTTGTCGTTGCCGACACCGCCGCAGACGATGTCGTTGCCGCCGTCCCCGTAGACGATGTCGTTGCCGCGGCCGCCGACGATGATGTCGTTGCCCGGGCCGCCATGCAGGACGTCGCGGCCGGCGCCGCCGTTGACGACGTCACGTCCAGGGCCGAAGTTCTTGTGGTTGTTGCCCTTGCCGAGCAGCTTCGTGCGCTTGCGGCAGATCAATGCCTCCTGCGCCGAGGCGGGCGCGACTTCGACCGCGAAAAGGATCGCGATCAGCGCCAGCAGCCCGAGCGTCAGCGCTCGCCGGCGCCCCGCCCAGCTCGCCCCCACGCCACTCACTTGTCGTCCACCACCCGCGCGCAGAACTTGTAGGTGTCGGGACCCTTGCCGCCGTTGCAGACGTCGGCCTCCTTGATCGAGGCGTCGGGCGCGCCCTGCAGGAAGTCGCCGTCGTCCTCGCCGTAGAGGAAGTCGTTGCCGAGCCCGCCGAAGAGCTTGTCCCGGCCGGTGACCGCCACGGATCGTGTCGTTGCCGGCGTCGCCGTAGATCGTGTCGGCCTCGGTGCCGCCGCTCAGGTCGTCGTTGCCGGGACCGCCGTAGATCGTGTCGTTGGTCGGCCCGCCGTCGATCGTGTCGTCGCCGCCCTTCCCCTTGATCACGTCCTGGCCGATGTTCCCGTACATGAGCCCGTCGTCGGCGTTCGAGCCGATCAGCTTGTCGTTCTGGTAGCCGCCGTCCATGCCGGCGACGCCGACGTCCATCGTCGCCGTCGAAAGCTTGTCGGTCTCCGACCCACCGAGCACCATGTCGGCGCCGCCGGCGACCACGACGTCCTGCGTGTGGCCACCGTCGATCGTGTCGGCGCCGTCATCGACGATCTTGCCGTGCTTCTTCCCGTAGCCGTAGACCTTGTCCTTGCCGGCGCTGCCGAGCGCGTAGTCGTCACCCGGTCCGGGGATCAGGACGTCGTTGTCCTCCTCCCCGTAGATCTGGTCCTTGCCGCGGCCGCCATAAACCTTGTCCTTGCCGGTACCGCCGCAGACGATGTCGTTGCCGCCGTCGCCGTAGACCTTGTCGTTGCCGGGTCCGCCGACGATGATGTCGTTGCCGGGTCCGCCATGGAGCACGTCGTTGCCGTCGCCACCGTTGACGACGTCACGACCGGGACCGAAGTTCCTGTGGTCGTTCTTGCTGGAGAGCTTGATGTTCCGCTTGCGGCAGATCAGGGCCTCCTGGCCCATCGCCACGCTCACGTCCACCGCCAGCATCGCGAGGATCGCCGCGATGATCGTCAGTGCCCGCCAATGCCTCATCGGAGCCCTTCCCCGGAGTCCCTCATGCCCGCCAGCGCGCGCCACGGGGCGCGCCGCAGAATGGTGACAGATGGTCACGCGGAGGCAAAACCGCTCGCGGGCCGCCGATGGATAGGCTCCCGGCGATGGGAAGCGTGGAGCCGACAGCCGAGCAACTCAAGGCGCTGGCCGCCGAGGTCGGCCTCGAGGGCTCGATCCTGATGCTCAACATGCTCCGCTTCCGCGAGCAGGCCGCCTACCCCGAGGGCTTCGACGCGGAGCCCTGCAGCGGCGCCGAGGCCTACCAGCGCTACGGGATCGCGGCGCAGCCCTACCTCGAGGCGGTCGGCGGCAAGCCGGTCTGGGCCGGCGCCGCGCGAAACGCCGTGATCGCGCCCGAGGGCGAGAGCTGGGACGCCTGCTTCCTCGTCCGCTACCCGAGCCGGCAGGCGTTCATCGACATGGCGAGCGATCCCGGCTACCTGGCGATCACGCCGCACCGCACCGCCGCGCTCGCCGACTCACGCCTCATCCTGTGCGACGACGCGCCCGACGCGCCGGACCTCTTCGGCATCGTCAGCGCCGCTGACGCGAGCCAGCCGGGCCTCTGAAGGCCCGCTAAGTCAGCTGATCGGGCGCGACCGCCTCGCGCTCGAGATGGTTGATCTCGCTCGTGCGGGCGCTCATCGTGCGACCCAGCGCAGCGACCTCGGCGTCCATGCGCGGCACCAGCTCGGGCGACTCGCGCTCGAGGATCGCTTCGCCGAGGCGGCTGACGAGGAAATTCCGGATCCAGTAGACGAGGCGGGCGCTCGGCGGGATGAAGATCCGGTCCCGGCGGCGCTCGGCGCCGTCGACGATCTCCTTCGCGCAGCGCTCGACCGAGGTCGTGGCCCGCACTGGCCAGGGCAGCCTGCTGCGCATCTCCCCAAAACTCCTCAGGTCGGCGTCCGCCTCGCGGACGAGCGCCGTGTCGATCCAGGAGGGATGGATCGAGGTCGCGCAGACGCCGCGCCAGCCGACCTCGGCGCGCAACGCGCGGTTGTAGAGCTCGACCCCCGCCTTCGTGGCGTTGTAGGGAGCCGATCCGGCGAGCGGCGCGTAGGAGGCGATCGAGCCGAGGATGCCGACCCAGCCGCGGCTCGCGATCAGGTGCGGCAGCGTCAGGTGCACGGTCCGATGGACTCCGTTCAGGTTGATGTCGACGATCTCG
Organism: uncultured Solirubrobacterales bacterium; assembly: GCA_963774395.1. Classification (GTDB taxonomy): domain Bacteria; phylum Actinomycetota; class Thermoleophilia; order Solirubrobacterales; family 70-9; genus CAXMST01. The sequence continues at coordinate 824,439 of CAVZET010000006.1, forward strand.
TCGAAGGCCTCCGGCGGCGTGTGCTCGATCGAGCCGTACGTGGCGATGCCGGCGTTGGCGAGAACCATGTCGATGCCGCCCAGCTCGCCCACTGTCGTCTCCACGGCGGCGGCGACCGAGTCGGTGTCGGTGACGTCGCAGACGATGTGCAGGTGACTGTCGCCGAGCGCGCCGGCGACGGATTCGAGCAGCTCGGGCTCGAGTCCGGTGAGCGCGACCCGGGCACCGCGCGAGGCAGCCTCGGCCGCAACCGCGGCGCCGATCCCGCGGGCGGCGCCGGTGATGAAGAAGACCTTCCCCTCGAGCGAACGAGCCATCGCAGCGATCCTATCCTGCTGCGGCGGTGCTCGTGGCGGTGGTGACGAGCTGGAAGTCGAGCGGCTCGGTGCCGGAGGGCAGCGTGCGGGTCGCCGAGTCGCGCCTGTAGCCGTCGAGCGAGGCGTCGACCGCATAGGAGCCGGCGGGTAACGGCCCGAGCGAGAAGCTGCCGTCGCCGAGGCTGCTCGCGGTCGCGATCCCGAGCCGGCCGACGTGGACGGCGATCAGCGCCCCGCCGAGCGGCCCGCCCTCCTGTCCCGTCGGCCCGGCGGTGCGCTCGTGCACTGTGCCCGCCAGCTCGAAACCGGGTAGCGAGGAGGCAATCGTCAACGTCGCAGCGCCGAAGCTCCCCGGCGGCGGCTTCGGCGCGCCGGAGACGATCCGAGCGTCGAAGCTGAGCTCCTCGCGGAAGGAGTCGTAGTGGGCGTTGCGGAGCTCGAGGTCGTAGCGCTGCGGAATCACCTCGGCCCCGGCGAGCGTCGCCCGCAGCGGATCGGGGCCGAGCAGCTCGTGGCGGCGGCGGAACAGGTCGGCGGTCGCGATGGCGCCAGCCGAGCCGCCCTGACCGCTGCCCTCGGCGCCGAGCGCTGTGGTCGCGCCGACGCCGCGGAGCACGAGCGTCAGGTGCCCACGCGTATCGAGGAAGCTGCCGGCCCGGGTCGTCTCGATGAACGTCGGCGGGCCGGTTCGATCCTGCTCACCGTGGTCGCCCCCATCGCTGCCCCCGCAGCCCACGAGCAGCGTCGCGAAAGCGACCGCGAGGGCCGCCACGGCCCATCTGATCCCCTTCGCAGGCACCGGGCGAGTCTAGGGCCGACGATCGCCCGCCCGGCGGGGCGGGCTGCCCTGAGTTCCGGGGCTCCGGCCCCATTGGGCGGGATCGTGGACCCAGCTCAGGGGCTGAACTCGTTGGCGACATCGCCGGCGCTTGCGCCGCCGTTGCCCGGCCCCGCGGAGGACGTCGACGTGGAGTTGTTCGCGGCCGCCGCGGGCAGCCCGAACTCCTGCTGCGCGGCGGGTGCCGTCGGGGCCGGTGAAGCGGCGGGCGCGCCGGCGCTCTCGGTCGCGGCGTCGAGTGGCGCCGTGGTGGCTGCGTTGGCGGCGGCGCGCTCGGCGGCGCGCTCCCTTCTCACCGCTGCCCGCTTGCGTGCCCGCCGCCGCTCGCGCCGCTGCGCCTCGGCGACGGTCACGACGTGCACCGCCCGCCCGGCTGCTGCCCCGCCGGCTACGACCTCGGCGCGGGCCGCGATCGCCGCGGCGGCCGGCCCGGCGCCGATCAAGAGGGGTGGCGGCCCGTCGGGCTCCCCGACGTGCGCGGGCCGGCCGCCCGGCGGGCAGATCGATCGCGCCGCCCGCGAGGCAGGCGCCGCCGATCGCCCCGAGCGCCGAGGCAGGCGAGCGCGAAGTTTCCGGCAGCCCCGGCGCCGCCGAGCTTGGCGAGCAGGCCGGCGCCGGCGGCCCCGGCGCCGCGGGCGCCGCTCGCGGCGGCCGAGGCAGACGCCGGCGCGGCGGCGTCGCCGCCCCACGGCGAGCAGATGGCGCGACCCGCTCGACCGCTGCCGCAAGGCGATCTCCCAGACCATTGCCGCGCTCGGCGAGTGCTGCCGGCCAGCGTCGTCCACGCCGCGAAACCGCCGCCGAGCTCGTGCAGACCGTCGCTAAGCCTGCTGACGAGCTCGCTGCAGCTGCCGGCAGTGGGAGATGTGCTCGACGCGCCTGGCGACGCTCCTCATCGTCGGCTACGCCGGCCACGTAGTCGCGCAGCAGGGGCTCGCGGGTCGCGCACCACTCGCCGCTCTCGAGCTGGCGGAAGCGGGCGATCATCTCCTCGACGCCGCGCGTGATCTCCTTCCGGTAGGCGCGCGGCGAGAGCCCGTCGATGAGCCGGCAGACCTCGCTCGGCTCCAGGCCCCAGCCGTAACGGAGCAGCATCACCGCACGTCGCCGCGGCGGCAGGCTGGCGAGCACGTCGCGCGCCTGCGAGCCGGTCTCCGAGCCGCTCGCGCGCTCGTCCGGCGAGGGCTGCAGGCGGTCGAAGAGGACCTGCGCGTGCGCGTCCTCGAGCGTGCCGGCCGGCTTGCGCCGCCGGCGCCGCATCTCCTTGGAAGCGTGGTTGGCGACGGCGGTGAGCAGGTAAGAGCGAAGCTCGTCGTCGCTCATCTCGTGCTCGCGCCCGCGCAGCGCCGCGAGCGTCGAGGTCCAGGCGTTCGCGTAGACGTCCTCGACCTCCTCCGCCGAGAGGGCGCTGCCGAAGGCGCGGGCGACCATCACCCGCGCGGGCTTCCGCAGATCCTCGAACAGCGCCGCGCAGCGCTCGTCCCAGCTCGCCCCAGCCGGCGCCCGGCGGACGGTCGCGAGACGCCGTCGCGCCGCCGGGACGGGGGGCCCGGCGGGCGCCGGGCGATCACCGGCGTCGCCGGCGCCGGCGGCCTCCTCCTCGACGACCTCTGTGGCCTGCGATCCGCTCACCTGACTCCCTAATCCCGGCCCTCCGCCGGGTGCCCCCGAACCTAGGAGCTGCCGCAAGCACGACGCCATCGGCAACTTGTCCAGGGCGCCGGGGAAGCCCGCAAATTGCTCAGCTTTCGCCCCCGGCCGGCAAGCAGCCGGGCGCGGGCAGGAGTAGCCGGCCGCGCCGCGGGGACCTCGGTCCCGATGCGACGCGGAGCGGGCTGCTCCTCCTACCCCATACTCGGCGGACGGAAATCTAGATCAAGCGGGCGCCGCCGGCAACGCCAAGCGGCCGGGGATGCGGGTCAGCCGCGGCGGACGGTGTCGCGTGGCACGCTCCGCCGGCGGCGAACGAGGACGCCGGGGCGCCGCAGGCCGAGCTGGCGGCGGTGCAGTCTCGATCGCGAGCGCGAGCTCGAGGCTCGAGAGCGCGAGGTAGACGAGCGTCACCGTGAACGAGCCGAGGAACCAGGCGACGTTGCCGAACAGCCGGTCGACGACGCGTCGCGCCGCCGAAGGCAAGGCCGACGGCGGCAATGTGCAGGCCGGCGACGAAGATCGGGTGGGTCGAGTCGGGGTGGATCGGCAGCGGCTCGCTCGGTCATCAGCTCGCCCGAGCCCGCGCGGCGGGCGGAGATCGTCGCGAGCAGGGCGAAGGCGACGATCGCGCCGCAGACGAAGAAGAAGGCCTCGAGCCCCGAGGGGATCCCGCGCAGGCTGACCAGATAGGCGCCCGCGGCCCAGGTCGTGACCGTGTAGCCGTAGGGGATGACGGCGGAGCGCAGCGTCTTGTCGAGGGTCGCGTCCCAGCGGCGGCGCCGCGCCGCCGAGGACGCCGCGATCGAGCGGGCCCGGCTTCTCCTGGGCCCCTCCGCTCTGCGGAGCGTCGGCTTCCCCGTCGTCGATCTGCTCCGATGCTGCATGCATTCGAGTGTAGGCACTGGCCGACTCCGCGAGACCGCTTTCCGGTCACAGCACGCCTGCATCGGCGACGCCCGCGGCAGGGCCATAGGATGCGCCGCGATGGCCAAGATCCACCACCTCAACTGCGCGTCGATGTGCCCCTACAACGCAAGCCTGCTGAGCGGCGAGGGCGGCTGGACCGAGACCGCCGACCTCGTCGCCCACGTGCTCGCGATCGAGAGCGACGACGGGATCGTGCTCGTCGACACCGGCCTCGGCACCGCCGACTGCGCCAACCCGAACCGGACCGGCTTCTTCTTCACCCAGGTCGTCCGCCCGCGGTGGCTCGTCGAGGAGACGGCGATCGAGCGCGTCAAGGCGCTCGGCTTCGAGCCCGCCGACGTCCGCCACATCGTCCTCACCCACCTCGACGCCGACCACGCCGGCGGCCTCGGCGACTTCCCGCACGCCAAGGTCCACGTCTTCCGGACCGAGATGGATGCCGCGCTCGACCCGGGCCTGCGCGAGAAGCTCCGCTACATCCACGCGCAGTGGGCGCACGGGCCGAAGTGGGTTCCCTACGACCTCGGCGGCGACAGCTGGTTCGGGTTCGAGTCGGTGCGCGCGATCGAGGGCCTCGACGTCGAGATCGCGATCGTGCCGCTCGTCGGCCACACCCGCGGGCACTCGGCGATCGCCGTCCGCGACGGCGACGGCTGGCTGATGCACTGCGGCGACACCTACTTCCACCACGGCGAGATGCAGACGCCGCCGCAGGCGCCGTTCGGGTCAAGGCGCTTCCAGCTGATGGTCGAGATCGACCACGGCAGCGCGTCGCCAACCAGGGTCGCCTGCGCGAGCTCGCGGCCGGGCCGGGCGCACCGGGCGGCGAGGTGCGCGATGTTCTGCGCCCACGACAAGCACGAGCTCGAGGCGTTCGAGTAGCCCGCGACTCGACAGCGTGTCACATCGTGCACCGCGGGCGGTGCCGAGTGTGCCGCCTATCCGTTGACCGTCGCCGCAGCAGGCCTCGGGCGAGGGGGCGCTCAGCCCGGGCGCTGCGAGCGGTCCGCTGCGCGCCGACCTGCCCGTGGCCGGGAGCCTCGCCCCGGCGTGAGCGAACGCGGGCCGGTGACGACGCCGGCCTCGGTACCAGCCGGCGCTCGCCCGTGTGCTGCTCCTCCGCGGCGCGGCGCTCCGCCTGGTCCTCGGCGGCCGCTGCTGACGACCGGCAGCTCGCCCGTGGTCGGCGTCAGCGCCGGATCCTCCGGCGCCTCGATCGCGATCGCGCTCGCCGGCGAGCCGGCGCGCTGGCGACGCTCGGCGCGGCGGCCGACGGCGAGCCCGGCGAGGGCGACGGCGAACGCCGCGGCGGCGCCCATCATCAGCGCAGCCCGCGGCGAGACCGCCTCGCGCGAGCCAGCCCGCGATCGGCCCGCCGATCGGCGTCGAGCCGAGGAAGACGATCGAGTAGAGCGCCATCACGCGGCCGCGCATCTCGCGGCTCGGCCGCGAGCTGCAGGCCGGTGTTGATCGAGGCCGCGAAGAGCACCGAGGCGGCACCGAGCAGGGCCAGCGCGGGCAGCTCGAGCGGCAGCGTCGGCGCCGCGGCCGCGAGCAGGGCGGCGACCGCGAAGGCGGCGGCGCCGGCGATCGTCGCGCGCATGCCGAGCTCGCTTGCGCGCGCCGGTCAGCAGCGAGCCGGCGATCGCGCCGACCCCCATCGCGATCATCAGCAGCGAGTAGGCGCCGACCTCGCCGCCGAAGGAGAAGCGGGCGAGCAGCGGCATGATCACCGGGAAGTTGAAGCCGAGGGTGCCGAGCGCCGCCATCAGCAGCAGCGGCGTGCGCAGCGCCGGCCGTCCCACACGTAGCTGAAGCGCCTCGCGGATCCGGCCGCCGCTCGCGGCCGTCGCGCTCGGGCCGCTGCAGCTCGTCGGGCCGCATCGTCACGAGCGCGCGCGATCATCGCCACGAAGGTGAGCGCGTTGATCGCGAAGCAGGGCGTCACGCCCCAGATCGCGATCAGGGCGCCGGCGACCGCCGGGCCGGTGATCCGGGCGGAGTGGACGATGACGCTGTTCAGGGAGACGGCGTTGACGACCCGGTCGGGGCCGACCATCTCGATCACGAAGGCCTGGCGCGCCGGGTTGTCGACGGCGAGCACGAGGCCGCGCACGGCGATCAGCGCGTAGACGACGCCAGATGCTCGCCGCGCCGGCGAGCGAGAGGCCGAACATCGCCAGCGCCGGTGCCGCCATCGCGGTCTGGGTGACGATCAGCAGGCGGCGCTTGTCGAAGCGGTCGGCGAGCGAGCCGCCGAGGGCGCCGAACAGGAGGATGCCGCTGAACTGCAGGGCCGTCGCGATGCCGACCGCGGCGCCGCTGTCGGTGAGCTGCAGGATCAGCCACAGCTCGGCGACGATCTGCATCCAGTTGCCGGCCAGCGAGGCGATCTGGCCGCGCGAAGTAGAGGCGGTAGTTGAGGATCTGCAGAGCTGCGAAGGATCGCTTGGCGGCGGCGCTCAACTCCGCTCCTCCTCGAGCATCCGCTCGAGGATCGCGGCGGCCCGGCGCAGCGTCGCGACGTCGCGCTCGGGGAGCGCCCGCGAGCCGCTGCGCCAGGTAGGCGTCCTTGCGGTTGCGCAGCTCTGCGGCGAGCTCGCGCTCGCCGCACGGCGTGATGCTGATCAGCGAGCAGCGGCCGTCGTCGGGGTCGGCGCGCGCGCTCGACCAGCTCGGCCTCCTCGAGGCGCGCGACGATCCGCGTCGCGGTCGGCCGTTTGATCTGCTCGGCGCTCGGCGAGCTCGCTCGGGGTCAGCGGCCCGGCGCGCTCGATCGTCGCCAGGGCCGCAGTCGAGGAGGCGCCGAGCTCGGAGCCGGCGCTCTGCCGCAGGCGGCGGGCGGTGCGCGTGATCGCCAGGCGCAGGCGCGCGGCCTGCTCGGGGATCGTCGGCTCGCTCCGTGCGCTCCACGGCAAGTCCGCGCGGCGTGGCTCCGAGTCAGCCTCGCGGAGTCGATCCGCCGCGCCGCGCTCACGACGCGGTTGACCTCGGTGTTGGTGATGTCGCTCATCCGCTCCGTTCCCTGGTTCCTCTGCTCGGTAGAAATTGACTTCACCTTGCTAATTATCTTAGCTAACTATCTGGTGGTCAAGCCGGTCACGGCCGCAGCGCGCGACCGCTCCGAGCGACCATGCGTGCCCGAGCGCCGGACGCCGCGTCAGGCGCCGGGCTCGAGCCCGGCGAGGGCGCCTAGGCGCGTCGATCGTGTGCAGGCGCTCGGCCGGGTCGGCGTGGACGGGGATCGCGATCACCCGGTCGACGCCGGCCGTCGGCGAAGCGCGCCAGCCCCTCCCCCACCGCGCGCTCGTCGCCGAGCAGGCAGACCCGGTCGAGGAGCTCGTCGGGGACGGCGTTGAAGGCCTTCTCCTTCTCGCCCGCGAGGAACAGCTCCTGGACCTCGTCGGCGACCGCGCCGAAGCCCATCCGCCGAGCGAGCTCGCCGTAGAAGTTGAACTTCTTCGAGCCCATCCCACCCAGGTACAGGGTCATCCGCATCCGCGCCCCGGCCCGCGCCGTCTCGAGATCGCCGTCGATCGCGACCTGGACGGTCGGCGAGACGGCAAGCGCCGACGCGCTCGCGACCGCCCCGCTCGAAGCCGGCCGCGAGGTGCTCGCCCCACATCGTCCTCCCAGCTCGCCGGGTCGAGGTAGGCGGGAATCCAGCCGTCGGCGAGCTCGGCGCAGAGCTCGACCGACTTGCGCCCGATCGCGCCCAGGTAGACCGGGATCTCGTTGCGGAGCGGGTGGAAGTTGAGCTTCAGCGCCTTGCCCTGATCCAGTGGTGCCCGCGCCCGTCACCGGGCATCTCGTAGTGCGGGCCGCTGTGCTCCAGCGGGCCTCGCGCCGAGCGACGATCTCGCGGACGATCTCGACGTACTCGCGCACCCGCCCCCAGGGCTTCACGTACGGAACCCCGTACCAGCCCTCGGAGACCTGCGGCCCGGAGGGGCCGAAGCCGAAGATGAAGCGGCCGCCCGAGAGGTAGTCGAGCGTGACGCCGGCCATCGCCGCGGCGGCGGGCGGGCGCGCGGGCGCCGGCATAATCGCCGCGCCGAGGCCGATCGTCGTGGTCTGCGGCGCCAGCCAGCCGAGCATCGAGACCGCGTCGGAGCCGTAGGACTCGTTCACCCAGACCGAGTCATAGCCCGCCGCCTCGGCCGCCCGCACCTCGGCCACAGCCTGCTCGCCGCGCGGCCCCGAGCGAATATGGACGAGCGAGATAACCGAGCTTCACGAGACGAGACCCTAAGGCGTTCTCCGACCAAGCCTCGGCGTGCCGGCGAGGGGCGCGGTGTGGCGGAGCCACATGAGCCCCGAGTCGGTGCGGCGAGGCGCCGCGTCGGAGGACGCCGCCGCAAGACGACGGCCCCCGGTTTCCCGAGGGCCGAACGTAAAGTGGGTACGAGGCGGTCCTTTTTGCCTGCCCTGCGCGTAGCCTTCGCGCGTTCAAGCCTTCCGGACCGCTTCGAGGGTCTCACTCCAACTGGGCTTCCGTGGAGTGCGGCGCCTCTCTCGTACCGCGCTTTGCACCGTACGACACGAGCCGTCTGGTTCGCAAACCGTGATCACGCATTTTGCGGGCGAAAGGAGCGCCGAATTCGCCCCCGGGGACCTCTTGGCATCGATTCGGCGTCGCGGCCGGCCGGATTCGCTGCGGCCGATGGGTCTGAGGGGGAGCGAGGCGGGCTAGCCGGGAACCATCCGGGGAGGTCCGCCGACGCCTGCTCCCGGGGTGCGCCCCGGTCGCGCGATCGGCCCAGCGGCAGGCTGCGAGCTGATCGACGGCAGTGGTGCCGTGGGTCCACGGTAGGTGACCGGCCGGACGCTCCCGCTAGGAACCCGAGAACGCACGACGGGCCGCCTGCGAACAGGCGGCCCGTCGGAAGCACTTCGTTTCTGCGGCTCGGCTCAGCCGCCGGAAGTGACGTTGATCGCCTGGATGCCCTTCGGGCTGTCCTCGACGTCGAAGGTGACGCGATCACCGTCGGTGATGCGCGTGCCGGGGGCGAGCTGCGTGATGTGCACGAAGGCGTCCTTGTCGCCGCCCTCGTCGAGCTCGATGAACCCGTAGCCCTTCTCGTCGTTGAACCACTTCACGGTTCCGGTTGGCATTTTCCGCGTTCCCTCCAATGGGTGTCGGTATTCAGGCCATTGGAGAGCGGCGCATCCAGCGACGCCGCTCTGGTCAACAAGCCTCGTACTGCGCGGCAGCGTAAAGGTTGGCCGCGACGGGTGTTCCCCGGCAAGCGCAATTGCCCGGAATAGACTGGACCGCGAGGGGGCAATCGAGCCGGAGGAGACACTGATGTCCGACGCCACCGAGACGACCGAGGACGAGGCCGCGGAGCTCGAGCGCATCGACGCGGCGACCCTCGGCGACTACCTGGACGAGCCCTAGGGCGAGATTCGCGCGCGCGGCCGCGAGATGCTCGCGCGGCCCGAGTTCGCCCCCGTGGATCCCGAGATCCGCCGCGACGAGTACCGGGAGCAGGTCATGCAATGGGCGAAGAAGCTCGCGGCCGATGGGCAGACCACGCTCGGCTTCCCGCGCGAGTACGGAGGCGGCGGCGACATCGGCGGCTCGATCGCGGCCTTCGAGACGCTCGCCCTCGGCGACCTCTCGCTGCTCGTCAAGTGCGGCGTGCAGTTCGGGCTCTTCGGCGGCGCCATCCTCCACCTCGGCACCAAGCGCCACCACGACGCCTACCTGCGCGACATCGCCGAGCTCAAGCTGCCGGGCTGCTTCGCGATGAGCGAGTCCGCGCACGGCTCCGACGTGCAGCAGGTGCGGACGCGGGCGAGCTACGACCGCCAGAGCGACGAGTGGGTGATCGAGACGCCGACCGAGCTCGACCGCAAGGACTGGATCGGCAACGCGGCGACGCACGGGCGCGTGGCGGTCGTCTTCGCGCAGCTTCTGCATCGACGGCGAGACGCAGGGCGTGCACGCGTTCGTCGTCCCGATCCGCGACGGCCGCGGCCGCGTCCTCGACGGCGTCCGGATCGAGGACTGCGGTCACAAGCTCGGCCTCAACGGCGTCGACAACGGGCGCCTCTACTTCGATGGCGTCCGCATCCCGCGGCTCAACCTCCTCGACCGCTACGCCTCCGTCACCGAGGACGGCACCTACAGCTCGCCAATCGAGAACCCGACCAAGCGCTTCTTCTCATGGTCGGCACGCTCGTTCAGGGCCGCGTCTCCGTCGCCGGTGCCGGCCTCACGGTGAGCAAGGTCGCGCTGACGACGGCCGATCCGGCACGGCTGCGCGCGGCGCCAGTTCGGTCCGCCCGACGGCGACGAGGAGGTCCCGCTGATGGAGTACCGCGCGCACCAGCGTCGCCTCCTGCCGCTGCTCGCCCGCACCTATGCGCTGCACTTCATCCAGCGCGAGATGGTGCGTGACCTCGACGCGGTCTTCAGCGGCGCCGAAAGCGACGAGGAGCAGCGGCGCCACCTCGAGACGAAGGCGGCGGGCGTCAAGGCGTATGCGACCTGGCACGGGATCGAGTCGATCCAGACCGGTCGCGAGGCCTGTGGCGGACTCGGCTACCTGACCTCGAGCGGCTTCGGTGCGCACAAGGCCGACGCCGAGATCTTCGCCACGTTCGAGGGCGACAACACGGTCCTGCTGCAGCTTGTCGCCAAGAGCCTGCTGACCGGCTACCGGGAGGAGTTCGGCGACCTCGACCCGCTCGGCATGGCCGGCTTCATCGCCTCGCAGGTGATCGAGCGCTTCGTCGAGCGTTCCGCCGCGCGCGAGCTCTGGGGCCGGATCTGGGACGACATCACGCCGAGCTCGGAGGAGGACGACGACCTCAACCACCGCGAGTACCAGCTGGCGCTGTTCGCCTGGCGGGAGGATCACATCGTCTCCAGCGCCGCCCGCCGGCTCAAGGACGGCATCGACGGGGGCTACGACCCCTTCGAGGTCTTCAACGCCTGCCAGGACCACGTCCTCGTCGCCGCCCGCTCATACATCGACCGCGAGATCCTCGAGGCCTTCAACCGCGGCGTGGAAGGGTGCGAGGACGAACGCTCCAAGGCGCTGCTCGACCGCCTCTGCGACCTGCACGCGCTCAGCGTCATCGAGCAGCACCGCGGCTGGTACCAGGAGCACGGCCGGATCTCATCGACCCGCTCGAAGGCCGTGATCCGCAACGTCAACCGGCTCTGTGACGAGCTCCATCCGCACGCGATCGACCTGGTCGCTGCGCTGCGGGTCCCCGACGCCGTGCTGCCCGAGTTCGGCCCGAACGGAATCGCCGCCTAGCGATTCGCAGGTCTCGGGCCCTCAACGTTTGAACCTTCGCAAACCGGGAACCAGGTAGGGCGCTGGGGCAGTTGCGACGGCGCCTTTCCCCCGGGCGACGCGCCACGTCCCGCCGAACGGGGGCGGCTGGGAACAGGCGCCTCCGTTCGCATGCCCGAAGACGTCAGCGACCCACCAGGATCGCCTTCAGTGAGCGCACCTCGGCGCCGGCGAGCGCCTCCTGCATCGCTGCGCGGTCCTCGAAGCGGCCGTCAAGGATCCGCCCCTGCGCCTCCAGCTCGACGGCGTCGGCGGCGAAGGGCCAGGGATCGACCGCGATCGTGCGCACGCCGGTGAACGGGTCGCCCTCCCGGCGTTCGGAGATCTCCTCGAACTCGATCCGGACGCTGCCCTCCGCGCTTGGCACATCGTCGTAAGCGTCCGGTAGGCGCGGCACGCAGACGCCGAGCGACATCGCGTCCCACGCCCAGATCAGGGCGCGATTGCGCTCCAAGGCGCCGCCACCGAGACCCGGGGCGACGTCCGGCTGACGCTCCGCATCGCCCGCGCACTCCTCCCGCAGCTCCTCCTGCTCGCTGACCCAGTCGGCGGCGATCCGCGCCTCCTCCGGATCGTCGAGCCGGCGGTAGCCGAGCAGCCCGGTGCCGTGCAGGGAGACGAGGATGCCCGCGTACGGCGAGTCCTCGGCGACGAGCGCCGGGCCACGGCGCCAGCACTCGAGCCAGACCGGCAAGGGCATCCGCATGAAGTCGCGCGGCAGGCCGGTTTCGGGGTCGATCTCCGGCTCGGCGTCGAAATCGTCCATGCCGTCGTCGTGGCGCGTCGCCGCCTCGAGCACCTCGGCGCGGGGCTCCGGCACCGGGAACGTCTCGTTGCCCCAGGCCGCCGCCATCTGCCCGGCGACCGCAGCGTGCTGCGATTGCGGGATGCAGAGCGCCGCGGCGCTGTCGGGATCCTCGCGAACGACCACGAGGGCAGCCTAGTCCGCAGCTGCGCTCAGCTCAGGATCAAGGCGACGACGATCGCGCCGAGCGTGCCGTAGAGGGAGATCCGCGCGAGGATCGCGGAGCCGGCGCCGTAGTAGCCGACCGACTCGAAGAAGGTCAGGCCAACGATCTGCCAGACGTTGATCAAGAAGAAGCCGCAGGCGAGGAGCGCCGTGATCAGGCTCCCGGCGCCCAGGCTGGTGCCGTTCGTGGCGTCGGCGGCGACGCTGATGTCACGCGCGGCGATGACGCCGAGCACGATCGTGCCGACGATCGCGACGACGATCGCGACCAGGTCGCGGACGCGGAAGTCGGGGAGGTTGCCGTCGCCGTGGACCACCGCCCGGTGCGGCTCCTCGGCGCGGCCCTCCGAGCGCTCCGAGCTCACGAGCTCACCGGCGCCGTCGACCTCGAGGTGCGTGATCGGGATCGCGACGCGCTGCCGCGCGCGGTCGTAGGCGTCCCGCTCGGCCCAGCGCGCCTCCCCGCGCGGCCGCGTGACGAGCACGATCTCCTCGACGTCGTCGAGCTCGCGAAGCAGGTCCTCGATCGCGATCACGGGGTCGGGATCGCCGACCTCGACGCGGTCGGTGTCGAGGCCCGCCGCACCGAACATGGGAACGACATGCTCGATCGTCTCCTCCGCCTCCCGCCGCGGCTCGTCCGCCGTAGCGGCGAGGTGCTCCATGTGGCTGCTGTGGACCGAGGGCGCGACGAAGGCGAATGTCGCCTCGACACCGAAGCTGTCCTTCAGCCCGGCGATCACATGCTCAGAGATCTCCCTGTCGGCGACGACCCCGACGTGATGGCCATTGATGGCGGTGTCTGTGCCTTTTGCCACAAGCTCAGGATACTCCCGCGAGGCCTCCGTGTAAACGCGAACTTGATTGCCGGCCGAATGTGGCCTTCCACGGACCCTGGAACCCTCGCTGCCCCCTACGATCCCGCGCCTGCACCACCGCACCGTCAAGATCGGGGAGACGAAATGAAGCGACTGTTCCTGGGGCTGATCGCCTGCGCCATAACGGCGGCGATCGGGGCCGGCCACGCCGAGGCTGCCGGCTCGAAGTCGGTGACGATCTCCGGTCGCGCCTACGCCTTCAACCACATGGACACGTTCCTCGCCGGGGCGACGATCCGCGTCCGCGAGGACGCGTCGCTGAGCGCGGTCACCGACGCGAACGGCGACTACTCACTGCAGGTGCCGCAGAACGCGACGATCACGCCGTACATCGATCCGCCCGACGGCTACAACGAGATCGATCTGCAGACGTTCCACACGCGCAAGCACGACATCGCCAACGCCAACTTTCAGACGCCTGCCGATCCCGAGTACAAGGGCCTGGCGGCGCTGCTCGGCGTGCCGCTCGATGCCGACGGCCGTCCCCAGCAGTGCGTGATCGTGACCACCGCCTCGCGCCGCAACGTGCGCGGCGTCGACTACAACACCTTCTGGGCGAGGACGCCGCACGGCGTCGCCGGCGCGAGCTCAACCTCGCAGCCGGCGCTGCCCGACCCGACCTACTTCAACGAGTCGGTGATCCCCGACCCGAGCCAGCCGTACACCTCCGGTGACGGCGGGATCGTCTGGGCCGAGGTCGACACCGGCGCCTACCGGATCAGCACCGACTCGCCGAAGACAGACTTCGCCAGCTTCCTGGCTAACTGCGCGCCGGGTCGGGTGATCAACGCGAACCCGCCCTGGGGCGCCTACGAGCTGAAGCCGGGTGAGGAGCCGCTGCGAGCCGGCGGCGCCGTCGGCGGGCTCTCCTCCGCAAAGCCGAAGCGAGGCAAGGTCGTCGCCCGTCTCGACGCATCCGAGGCGCTAGACGGCAGGGTCAAGCTCGTCCGCCGCAGCGGCAAGAAGCTCGCCTCCAAGCCGGTCTCGCTGCAGCCCGGAGGGGCGGACGTGGGCCTCAAGGCCCGCGGCAATGGCCGCGCCAAGCTAACCGCGAAGCTCACGGACGCAGCGGGCGAGACCCGCAAGGAATCGCGCTGGGTGAAGCTGCCCCTCAGTCGCTGAGCGACCAGCGCTCGAGATCGCGTAGCCAGGCGTCGGCCGACGTGTCGGAGGGCGCGCGCCAGTCGCCACGCGGCGAGAGCGAGCCGCCGTGCGAGACCTTCGGCCCGTTCGGCAGGGCCGAGCGCTTGAACTGGGCGAAGCCGAAGAAGCGCTCGCAGAACACCTCGAGCCAACGCCGGATCTCCGCTGCGTCGTAGACGCCGCGCTCCGTCTCGGGGAAGTTCGGCGGCCACCGCCGGTGTCGGCATCGCGCCACGCGTGCCAGGCGAGGAACCCGATCTTCGTCGGCCGCAAGCCGTAGCGCAGCGTGTAGAAGAGCGAGAAGTCGTGGAGCGCGTACGGGCCGATCTTCGCCTCGGTCGATTGCAGCTCCTCGCCAGGAACGAGCTCGGGGCTGATCTCGGTCTCGAGGATCGCATCAGCGTCTCGTTGACGTCGCCGGAGAACTGCTCCGAGGCTGACGACCCAGCGGATCAGGTGCTGGATCAGCGTCTTCGGCACGCCGCGCGTTGACGTTGTAGTGGCTCATCTGATCGCCGACTCCGTACGTCGCCCAACCCAGCGCGAGCTCGGAGAGATCGCCGGTGCCGAGGACGATGCCGCCGCGCTGGTTCGCGAGTCGGAACAGGTAGTCGGTACGCAGCCCCGCCTGGACGTTCTCGAAGGTGACGTCGTAGGTCTCCTCGCCCCGCGAGAACGGGTGGTCGATGCTCCTTGAGCATCAGCCGCGCGGTCTCGGTGATGTCGAGCTCGGCGCCGGTGACCCCGAGCGCCCACATCAGCTCCGCGCGTTCAGTTTGGTGCTGATCGCTGGTCGCGAAGCCCGGCAGGGTGAAGGCGAGGATGTCCGCGCGGCGGCCCCGCCCGGTCCATCGCGCGGGCGGCGACGATCAGCGCGTGCGTCGAGTCGAGCCCGCCGGAGACGCCGATCACGACCTTCGGATCGCCGATCGCGGCTAGCCGCTGGCCAAGCCCGGAGACCTGGATGTTGTAGGCCTCGTAGCAGTCGTGTTCGAGCCGCTCGGCGTCGGCGGGCACAAACGGGAAGCGCTCGACCTCGCGCCGCAGCCCGATGTCGCCGCCGGGCGGGCCGAGCGTGAAGCGCGACGGTTCGGAAACCTGCGGTGAGCTCGGCTGGCGCCCCGGTTGTCGCCGAAGGTGCCCATCCGCATGCGCTCTTGGCGCAGCAGGTCGAGGTCGACGTCGGCGATCGCCCGTCGCTCGCCCGCGGGGAACCGCTCGGACTCGGCGAGCAGGGCGCCATTCTCGTAGATCAGCGTCTGGCCGTCCCAGGACAGGTCGGTGCTCGACTCGCCCCCGCCGGCAGCCGCGTAGGCGTAGGCGGCGAGGCAACGCGAGACTGCGAGCGGCACATCAGCTTGCGGTCCTCAGCGCGGCCGATCGTGATCGGGCTGCCGGAGAGGTTGAGGAGCACCGTCGCTCCGGCCAGCGCCGCCTCGGAGCTCGGCGGCACGGGGATCCAGATGTCCTCGCAAACCTCGATGCGAGCACCAGACCGGGAACGTCCTCGGCGGCGAACAGCAGTCGCGGACCGAACGGGACTTCCGCGGCGCCGATCGTCACCTCGCCGGCCTCCCCCGCCCGGCGCGATCTGGCGGCGCTCGTAGAACTCGCGATAGGTAGGCGGATACGACTTCGGACGACGCCGAGCACCTCGCCGCGGTGGACGACGACGGCGCAGTTGAAGACGCGGTCGCGGAGCCGCAACGGCGCCCCGACGACGAGCACCGGCCGAAGGTCAGTGGAGCCCTCGACGACGACGGCAAGCGCCGCCTCGGCGCCGTCAAGCAGCGCATCCTGCAGGAGCAGGTCCTCGATCGAGTAGCCGGTCAGGCAGAGCTCGGGGAAGACAGCCACGGCGACGCCGTCCGCGGCACACTCGCGCGCCTGCGCAGCACCGCCTCCGCGTTGGCGGGGGGGTCGGCGGCGGCGAGCGGCGACGTGCACGCGGCGACCCGTGCGAAGCCGTGCTCGTAGATGGAGCGGAAGTCCATTGTCCGATCAAGTCTGACCCAGACGGACGCCGGGACCCAGCCCGGCGCAGCCGCTCGCACGATGGCTCGCGGTCGCGCTCCGGCTGGTGGAGGTGCGCCTCGGGGCGCCGACCGGTCAAGCGGCGGCCGGCTGCTCCTCGGCGGCAGTGCGCTGCTCGCGCCGGTCGATCGCCGTGACGAGGGCGTCGGCCGCCGTCTCGAGCAGCTCATGGTGGCCGGCCTCGGGACGAGGACGCCGCCCCCGCGAAGGCTCGGCGGCGTTGCCGAGCGCCAGCTCGGCATCGACGACGCGGGCGCCGGCCGCGCCGAGCACCTTGCGCAGCTCGGCCTGCGCCCAGACGGCGCCGAACATCATCACGCTGGCGCCGAGCACGACGACCGGCTTGTTCGCGAGCGCCTGATCGGGCCGCGGGCGCGAGGCCCAGTCGACGGGCGTTCTTGATCACGCCGGGGATCGAGCTGTTGTACTCGGGAGTGGCGATCAGCAGGCCGTCGCGCCCCCGAGATCAGCTCGCGCAGCCGCGCGACCTGCTCGGGGACGTCGGCCTCGAGGTCCTCGTCGAAGTGCGGCAGCGAGCGCAGCGTCTCGGGGTCGAGGATCTCGACCTCCGCCCCGCGCGTCGCCCAGGACCCGGGCGGCCGCCTCGAGCAGGCGAGTGTTATGGGAACCGGAGCGCAGGCTGCCGGAGATCGCGAGGACCTTCATGACTAGTGCGCCTCCTCGACGAGCTCGAGCGAGACCGTCAGGGTGACCTCGTCGCCGAGCACCTTGGTGCCGTTCGGCAGGTCCATGTTCCAGCCGAGGCCGAACTCGTTGCGATCGATCACCGCCTCGAGGTAGACCGCGACGACGTTGTTGCCGCCGAGGTTCGGGCCGGGACCGGAGAGGCTGCCCTTGGCCGTGACCGGCTTCGTCTGATCGCGGATCGTGAGATCGCCGGTGACCGTGAGCTCACCGCCGTCGCCGAGCTGCACGTCGGTCGAGCGGAACTTGATCTCGGGGTACTGCTCGGCGTCGAAGAACTCGGGGCTCTGCAGGTGGCCGTAGAGGTTCTCGTCCTCGCCGGAGATGCTCGCGACCTTGGCCGAGCCCTCGACCGCGACCGAGCCGTCGTCGTTGCCGACGAGGCGGACGTCGTAGTCGCTGAAGCTGCCGCGGTAGGGCGCGATGCCGTTGTGCTGGACACGGAATTCGACCCGCGAGTGGACGGCGTCTACGTCCCAGGCGCCGGTCGGGGCCGCTGTCTCGGTTGCTGTGCTCATCGTTGACTCCTTCGTGTTGGTAGTTGCAAACTCAATCGATGTTGTCGCAACAATGTACCATAGGAAAGATGCTGTCGCAACATTCCCGAAGCAAACTATCTCGATGGGCCCACGGGGGTGCCGCTGCGCGGTGCGACAATCGGAGCCATGGCAAGCACTGCACAGAGCGCTGCGGCGGAGCCGTCGAGCAGCCCGCCGGCCTCGAGGGCCCGGCCCGCGATGCGTGGGCTCAGGCCTTCGTCGCCAATCGCGCGATCACGCGCGAGGTCGAGAAGCGCCTACAGGACAGTGAGCTGCCGCCGCTCCTCTGGTACGACGTCCTCTACACGCTGCGCGGGAGCGATCAGGGGCGGATGAAGCAGACGGCGCTCGCCGCGCGCGTCCAGGTCTCCCCCTCCGGGCTCAGCCGGCTGCTCGACCGGATGGTCTCCCGCGGGGTCGTCCGCCGCTGCGAGGTCTCAGGCGATCGCCGCGCCACCGAGCTGGTCGTCACCGAGGAGGGCGACGCGCTGCTCGCCCGCATCTGGGAGGTCTACGGCGGCGTCCTCGCCAGCCACTTCGCCCCCGCGGTCGCCGGCCGCGAGGAGGAGATCAGCCGCGTCTTCGGCGACGTCGCCGACTCGCTGCAGGGCATCTGCGAGACGCGGATCGCCGAGGCCGAGGCCGCCTGCGAGGAAGCCGAGGCCGCCGCGGCCCCGGACGCCGACGCGTGAGCGACGGCCACCTCGACGACGAGACCTACGCGCTGATCCAGGGATCGGTGCCGATCGCGACCGTCGACGTGCTCTGCGTCTTCATCGACCGCGACGCGGATCAGCTGCTGCTGATCGAGCGCGCCGACGGTCACGGCAATCCCGGGCTGCTCAACCTGATCGGCGGCCGCATCCGGCTCGGCGAGTCGCTCGAGGGGGCCGCGATGCGCCACGTGCGCGAGACGATCGGCGAGCGCGTCGGCGTCGCCGCGCGCGACTGGGGCCGGCCCGAGTGGGTAGCGGTCTACCCGCGTGCGGAGTCCGGCCCCGGCCCCTTCGATCCGCGCCAGCAGTCGATCTCGCCGAGCTTCGTGATCAGCTGCGTCGGCGAGCCAGAGGTCGTCCCCGGTGGGGAGGCGACCGGGCTCGCCTGGTTCTCGCCGGAGACGCTGCCTCCCGCCGAGCGCTTCGGCTTCGGCCAGGGCGACGTCGTGCACCGCATGCTGGAGGCGACGGGCCGGACCTGAGCGACGTCTAAGCGGGCAGATCCGCCTCGAAGCTCGGCTCCCCAGGCTGCGGGTGCCGAACCCAGCCCTGCGGGCCGTAAGTCCGAGTCAGGGCCCACGCCGGCACAACCGCGAAGAGGGCAATCACCGGCGAGTAGATGAAGCTGATGCAGAACAGGAACAGCCCAGCCGCGACGCCAAGGCAGATGCCAGCGATGCCGCCGAGGATCCCGCCGGCCACCTGCGCGCCGCTGCTCGGATCGCCTTGGAAGACCGCCCAATCGATACCGCTCTGGGTGAGGGTGACCAGAATCGCGACGCCGAAGCCAAGGCCGATCGCCACAAGCACGCCGAACACCGTCGTCTGGATCACGCCCCACCACCCACCCGCCGGCGGGTTGCCGAGATGGACCTGCCAGGCCCAACCGACCGCCATCCACGGCACGGGATTGATCGCGGCCAAAAGGATAAAAATCAGGCTCGCGATCATCACCGTACCGTTGACGCCCGGGTCATCAAGGATCCGGCCGACGGGAAACGCTGCGATGAGTACGACTGCGCCCGGCAGCAGACTCCACAGAGCGACCCGGCCCAGCCTGTCTGCGCCACCGTGTTTCGCGAAGTAGGCGGCCCCGGCCTGGCATGTAAGGGTCGCGACGGCAAACAGCAACAACGGGACCGTGACAGGATTCGGGCCACCAGACTCGGAGAACATAGCCGTGACCAGGCCTATCGTCGCGATCATCGTTGCAAAGCCGACGCCAAAGATGACGAGCGTGCGCGTGCCGGGATCTGTCCGCGAGGCGAGCGCCTGGGGGGTCGCCAAGGCGCGCTCGAAACGACTACTGGTGGAGATGTGAAAGCGGTACAGCAGCTCGGAGACGACCGCGATGATCGCGGCCGCGAGGATGCCACCAAGAAACCCCGAACCAACGGTGAGCTCGCCGAGCGCGTAACCCGCGAGCGATGCCGGCACCGTTCCCAGCGCCACGACTGCCAGAGACTGTCGCGAGGTAAGTGAGTCCACTCGGCTCCCAAGGTTCCCGAGCGCGTGACGATAACCACTCGCTTGGCGTCCGACGTCTTGCCTGCCGGATTAAGTTGCGGACGCGCGCCGCTCGAGCTCGCCGACGACGGCGCGCAGCTCGTCGAGCGCCTGCTCGCCGCCCGGGCCGAGGTCGGGCCGGCGTACCTCGAACGCCGCCGTCAGCGAGCGGTAGTACCAGAGCGTGCCCTCCTTGCGACCGGCAAAGCGCGTCCACACGGTGTCGCCATGCCGGCGCAGGTCGCTGAGGATCGAGCGGGCGTTATGGAGCTTGTCGGCAACCGAGACGCGGAGCTCGTCGGGCGCCTTGGTCGGGATCGACGCGATGTAGTCCTCCTTGCGCTGCCGCCACGGCGCCTTCATCGCCGAACCGCTGAGGCTGTCGGAGTTGGCGTGGACGATGCGCGCAACGTCATCGCCGAACAGCTCCCGGATCTCGGCCTCGGCCTCCGGCCCGCCGCCGTCCTCGACGACGTCATGCAGCAGCGCCGCGATCGCCTCGCCCTCGGAGCTCTCCATCTCGAGAACGAGTGCCGCGACCGAGAGCAGGTGAGCCGCGTAGGGAATCCGGGTGCCCTTGCGCCGGTCCTCCCGGTGGTGTGCGAGCGCGTAGGTGAGCGCCTCCTCGAAGCGCGGCCCGAGCGGGTGCTCGTGCGTCGGGGCATCGCTGCTGCGCGGGCGCTCGCTCATCGCCATCACTGTATGAGTCGGCGGCCGCGGCCGGGCGGCAGCGGCGCAGTCCGCCCAGCCCAGCGGCCACTCGGTGAGCGACAGGCAAGGGCAGCCCGGCGTCGATACCGTTCGGCCTTACGCGCGGGCCAATGGGGGGTCGCGCATTAGTGAGAGGGGAACCAATGACGCGAAAGCTCGCTGCGACGATCGGAATCGTCGCCATGCTGCTCGCCGGCGTCGCGCTGCTCAGCGCCAGCGGAGCCAGCGCCAGCGGCAGCCTGCTGCCGAAGGTCGGCCACTACGAGGGCCGCGACAGCCACCACCGGCACATCCGCTTCTACTTCAACAGCCACAGCCACGTGACGCACTTCCGGGTCGAGCACACCTCGTTCCCGAACGCCCACGTGCAGGGCAGCCAGTGGCATCACACCTGCCACGACAACCACTGCACCCGCGGCCACTGGATCAACGACTACCGCGTCCACGGCCACTGGAACATCAGCACCTCGGGCGGCGACGTCTTCTTCGACGCCCACTGGCAGCACCACTAAGCGACTGAGGGCAGCAGGCGCGGCGCGGGCTCAACCCTGCGTCGCGCCCCGCCGCCCGCGGCTCAGAGGCGCGGCGTCGCCAACTCGAGCTCGGCGCCGGCCTCCTCGCGCGCCCAGCGGCCCAGCCGCCTGATCTCGGCCGACGCCTCGAAGGTGCCGTGCTGGCGGGCGACGACCGGGCTGCCTGCGGCGGCCCACAGGTCGAACACCGGCCACTCCTCGCTCGCCGGCGGCGCCAGCTCGAGGTTGAGCTGCCGCCAGGGGACGACGGTCAGCCGCCGGCCGCTGAAGACGGCGCGGTGCGTGGGCTCACAAACGGGGGGCTTGGTCATTCGATACCTCCATCGATCCCGGCTGTAGCACCGTGCTCGCCCAGTGTGTGGGCGGATTCGGTTGCTGCGACGTCAACGGACCGGGTCCCTCAGTCGCTCTGGATGAATACGGCCCCGAGCTTAGCGCCCGGCCACGGCGGTGCCGCCTACTCGGCTGGGCCGCTGGACTCGAGCTGCTCGACGAGCTTGTCGAGGTCGAGCTTCTCGAGCTCGCCGGAGACGGCGTCGAGCTCGCCCTTGCAGTATTCGACCAGCGCCTTGCCCTCGCGAACGAGGCTGAGCGTCTCCCGCAGCTCGGCCTGGCCGGAGTCGAGCCTGGCGATGATCTCGTCGAGGCGGGCGATCGCGGCCTCGTAGCTCTGCGGGACCGGCGTCGCCGGCGCCGGGCCTTGCGCCTCTCCCCCGCTCTGCTCTTGCTCATCCATCGTCTGCAACCACCTCGACAGCGACATGATCGTCGGCGAAGCGGACATCGGCGCTGCCCGCCTCGCGCGCGGCGGCCGCGCTCGTGATCGGCTCGCCCTCGCGGTCGCTGACGATCGCATAACCGCGCTCGAGCACGCGCTCGGGCTCGTGTGCGGCAAGGGTCGCCGCGATCCCCGACAGGCGCCGCGCCTCGACCCCGCTCGCGGCCGCCGCGCCCGCCGCCCGCTCGCGCTGGCGGCCGAGGACGACGCCGTAGGTGCGGACGCGGCCGCGCCGCTCGCCGAGCGCGCGCCGCGAGGCGGCGCGGATCTCGCGCAGACGTTGATGCAGGGCGCCGCGCTGGGCGCGCATGTGGCCGGCGAGCGAACCCGCGGCGGCGCCGAGCCGGCGCGCGTCAGCGGCGATGCGGCGGCGACCGCAGCGCTGCGCCGAGGCCGCCTTCAGCGCCAGCTCCGAGCGGGCGAGGCTGACGTCGACCCGCACCGCCGCCTCGGCGGCGTGGGTCGGGGTCGAGCAGGCCTGGGCCGAGACGTCATCGATCAGCGTGTGATCGACGTCGTGGCCGACGGCGGAGATCACCGGCACGCGCAGCATCGCCACGGTCCGGCACAGGTGCTCGTCGCAGAACGCCCACAGGTCGGTGAGCGAGCCGCCCCCGCGCGAGACGATGATCGTCTCGACCTCGGGAATCTCGGCGAGCTGCGTGATCGCCGCCCGGATCCTTGGCGCCGCCGCCTGACCCTGCACGGGTGGGTGCGCGAGCACGAGCCGCCCGCGCCACGAGCGCCGCTCGAGCCCGGCGAGGATGTCCTGATAGGCGGCCGAGCCGGAGCCGACGACGACGCCGATCGTTCGCGGCAGCGCCGGGCGCGCGTAGCTGCTTCTGGGGCTCGAACAGGCCCTCGGAGTGCAACTGGCGGCGCAGCCGCTCGAGCTGGGCGAGCAGGTCGCCCTCCCCGGCGAGGCGCAGGTAGGTGACCCGGAAGGAGAACGAGGGCGAGGAGCGCTCCGAGCCGGCGAAGTAGTCGGGCCCGCCGGCGGCGACGAGCGAGACCCCGTCGCGGAGCGCCTCGGCGGGCAGATCAAGCCGCTCGAGGTCGGAGTTCCACATCGAGCAGGGGACGGCGCCGTCGCCGTCGCGGAGGTCGAAGTAGACGGCCTTGCGCGAGCGCGAGAGGTTGACGACCTCGCCGATCAGCCGCACGCGGGGGCGGTTGCGGAGGAAGTTGCGAAAGCCGGCCGCCCAGCGGCCGACCGCGAAGGGGCCGGGCAGGTCGGGCTCGCCCGGAGCGAGCGGCGGCGGCGGTCCAGGCGCAGGCCCACCGCCCTCCTCCTCCCCGCCGCCGGGCGTGAGCGTTCCCTGTTCCTCCATCGCCCTCAATATCCCAGGAGCGGCGGTCGGGGGCACGCCGGTGCCGGGCGCGACGGCCGTGGACTCCCGGAGTGCCGATCGGTGCCGACTACGGTCGTTGCGGGACCCGCCCGCATCGATACTCGGGGCACAGAGAGCCGCGGTCTCATCCAGCCGCCACGGGCAGCGGAGGTCGCAGCGGAAAGGAACCGATGTCGCTTCGCGAGCACTTGCCGCATCCACACCACCACGCCGAGGAGGCCGGCGGCGCAGAGCCGCAGTCCGATCCCAATGAGCCGTTCCCCGGCTACAGCCGGATGTCGGTGCACGACCTGCTGATCACCATGCACACCCGCACGCAGGCCGAGATGGCCGCAATCGAGGAATACGAGCGCGGCCACGCGAACCGCAAGGAGATCTTCGACAAGCTCAACTACATGCGGGGCGCGCAGCCCTGGAAGGGCTACGACGAGATGCCCGAGGAGGAGATCCTGGCCCGCCTCGACAACGCCGACGACGAGATGGTGACCCGCGTCCGCGACTACGAGCACAAGTTCTTCCGGCGCCCGCGCGTGGTCGACAAGACGATGCGGATGCACCACGAGGCGATCGAAGCTGCGGAGCCCGTCGAGGTGCCGCAGTATCGCCCGGGCGGTGCTCACGACTGAGCCGCAGCGCCCACGCCGTGACCCGACCTGATTCGGCACGGCGATCGCGGCGCTACGATCGCCTCAGGATGGCGAGTGATGAAGGCGTCAAGGTCCTCGTCGTCGAGGACATGGAGGAAGTCGCGACCCTGGTCGCGGAGTTGCTGACGAGCAGCGGCTTCAACGTCCGCGCTGTCGGCACCGGCGAGGAGGCCCTCGAGCAGGCTGCTGCCTTCGACCCTGACCTGATCATCCTCGACATCGCGCTGCCGGGCATCGACGGCAACGAGGTCTGTCGCCGCTTGCGCGCGGACGGCAGCAACGCGTACGTGATCATCCTCACCGCGAAGGGCGAGGAAGCCGATCGCCTCGTCGGGCTCGGCGTCGGCGCCGACGACTACGTGACCAAGCCCTTCTCACCGCGCGAGCTCGTCGCCCGAGCCCGGGCAATGCTGCGCCGGCCGCGCACGCGTCAGGGCGACGGGACCGATGGCGGCGGGAAGGCGCGGCGCTTCGGCGATCTCGAGATCGACGTCGCTGCACGCGAGGTGCGCGTCGGCGACGAGCCGATCGAACTCTCGAAGACCGAGTTCGACCTGCTCGACGCGCTCTCCGAGCAGCCGCGGATCTCACTCAGCCGCGAGCAACTGCTCGAGCGGATCTGGGGTCCGAACTGGTTCGGCGACGACCACGTGATCGACGTGCACGTCTCGAACCTGCGCCAGAAACTCGGCGACGATCCCCGTGAGCCGCGCTACCTGCGCACGATCCGGGGCTTCGGCTACCGGATGGGCGACGGCTGAAAGCGACGGTTGGTGCGCGCGGCCGAACGGTTTGCCGCGCGCACCAGAGCCCCTACCGTCGCAAGCCCCCCTAAGTCCCCCTAAGGACGGCGCCGCCGCGTGCGTTCGGCGCTCAGGCCGAGCGGCCGTGACCAGGGCTCGCCTGCGAGCCGCTCGACGTCGGGCAGCAGGCTCGTGGCCACCGCGAGCAACGTCTCGAGCGAGTCGAGCACCTGCTCGGGGCCGTAGCCGAACGGTTCCGGCAGGCTCTCGTGGAGATCCTCGATCCCGCGGCAGACGATCGGTCCGACCCCGTCGCGCACGCCGACCATGACCGGATGCGCGGTGGAGTTCGGCACGACCGGCAAGATCAGGATGTCGAGCCGCGGGCCGCTGACAAGTCCACGCTCTTTCGAGAAGACGACGTTGGTGAGCAGTTCGATCGACTCAGCCATATCGGAGCCGAAGCCGCCGATCCACCACGACTCGTGGTGCTCGGGGTCGATGTCCCAGGCCCTAGCGATCGCGCTGATTGCCTCCTCGCGGTCGAGCGAGAACTCGGCTGCCGCGGGCTCCGCGATGCCGAGAATGGGCGCCGCGCCAGGCGTCGGCGTGGGTAGCTGTTCTGCGTAAGGGCTCATTTCCGTTCCTTTTCCAAGGTCCCCTGGAAGGGACGATTCGTTCTACGGCGCAGCCTGCCCGAGCGGCATCGGATTCCCATCAGGAGAAGCTCAGGATCCGCTCAAGCCCTCCCGGCGTGCTGCGGGGGACCTTCCCTAAGCTGCCCAGCCTCCCGGTGCGGGGATCCGGGGTCTCGCCATGCGCACGCTCGGAATCGACCTCGCCACCGACCCCCATAAGACTGCGGCCGCGACGATCGAGTGGCCCGGCTCCGGCTCAGGCACCCTCCGGGTGCACAAGCCGCCGCTCGGCGACGGCGAGCTGATCGAGCTGATCGCGGCCGCCGACGTCGCCGGCATCGACGCGCCGCTCGGCTGGCCCGAGCCGTTCGTCAAGGCCGTCGCCGGCTGGCACGCCGGCCACGGCTGGACGAACGCGCACCCCTCCGACCTGCAGCAGCGGACGACCGATCTGCACGCTGCCGAGCGGATGCGCGTGATCGCGCGTGATCGCGGCGTGCGGATTCCGAACCGGCCGATGAGCGTCAGCGCCGACCGGATCGGCGCGACCGCGATGCGCGCCGCCCGGATCATCGATCGGATCGCCCGCCTCGGCGCGATCGAGCCCGCCCGCCTCGATCTCAGCGGCCTGCAGCCGAGCCGCATCGCCGAGGTCTATCCCGCCGCCGCGCTCTTCGCCTGGGGCCTGCCTTCCACCGGCTACAAGGGCGGCGGGCTCGGCGAGGACGCCCGCCGCAGCCTCGTTGGCCGCCTGAGCAAGTCCTTCGCCCCGATCGTCAGCCTCGACGCCACCGCCCGCGGCGCGATGCGCGCCAACGACGATGTGCTCGACGCCGTGGTCGCTGCAGTCGCCACGCGCGCCGTCGCGCTCGGCGCCACCTTCTCTCCAAACGGCCGCGAACAGACCCGCCTCGCTCGCGCCGAGGGCTGGATCCACATTCCGCGCGGGCCGCTGTCGGATATCGCCGCCGACGGGCGACCGGCGTCGATGTAGCGGCAGCTCAGCGGCTTCGCATCCGCCAGGGCCGTCCGCCTACCGGCGCGAATCGCAGCGCCGCGGCGATAATCGCCCTCATGCGGTGGAGGGGTGTCTCGTACGCTTGGCGGGCTCTCGGCGCCGGTGCGCTTGTGGTGCTCGCCCTCGGCCCTGCCTCCGCCTCGGCTGCCGGGCCGTCGCCGCTCGGGCTCAAGGACTGCGGGCCGACCGAGGGCGTGTACGCCTGCTCAGGCCTCGTCCACACCTGGGACGGCGTCCCCCTGGACACGACGGTCACCTTCCCGAGCCGCCGCTCACGGCACCTGCCGCTGATCGTCGAGCTCAACGGCTTCGGCAACAGCAAGTACGAGTACCTCGACCCCACCTCGACCGCCTACACCGACAATGCCTTCGCTTGGGCGAGGGACGGCTACGCCGTCCTCACCTACACCGCCCGCGGGCTGTGGGGCTCGTGCGGGACGCCGGAAGCACGACTTGCCAGCCCGGTCGCCTGCGCGCACGGGTACATCCACCTCGCCGATGTCCGCTACGAAGGCCGCGACACGCTCGAGCTGGCCGGGCGGCTGGCCGACTCACCGCTCGTCAACCCGCACCGGATCGGGGTCACGGGCGACTCCTACGGAGGCGGGCAGACGCTGATGCTTGCCGCGCTCCGCAACCGCGTGATGCTGCCCGACGGAAGCACCAAACGGTGGCGCTCGCCGGACGGCAGGCGGCTGCGGATCCGGGCGGCGGCGCCGGTGATCCCGTGGACCGACCTCGTCTACGCGGCCGCGCCGAACGGTCGGGTGCCGATCAACGGGATCTCGGGCCGCGCCGTGACGACGAAGCCGGTCGGCGTCGAGAAGTTGACGGTCGTCAACGCGATCTTTGCCGCGGCCCAGACCGCAGTCGGGCCGGGACAGCCGATCGGCGAGCCGTTCATCCCCGGCCGGCCGATGGGCTATCTGGCCCCGACGGGCACCGACCCGAGCGCCGACGTCGCCGGCTGGGTTGCGCGGACGAGCGCCGGTGAGCCCTACACCGACGCCGACGCACGCCGCACCGTGCAGCAGCTGACCAGCTTCCACTCCGCCTACTACGTGACGCCGCGGCGGCCGCCCGCACCGTTGTTCATCGCCTCCGGGTTCACCGACGACCTCTTCCCGACCGACGAGGTCCTGCGCTACGCGAACCGGACCCGCGAGCTCCACCCCCACGTGCCGCTGTCGCTGATGCTCGGCGACTTCGGCCACCAGCGCGCCAGCAATGACCCGCTCGAGCGCGCGGTCCTGATCAAGCGCCTGCACGCGTTCATGGACAAGCGGCTGCGCGGGATCGGGCGGGCCCCCCGCTCGGGAGTCACCGCCTACGTCCAGCGCTGCCCGAAGCAGCTCGACTCCGGCGGTCCGTTCCGCGCCAACCAGTTCCGCGGGCTGACCCGGCGCAAGCTGCGCACCCGCGCGCGCGGCCCGCTCACCGTCACCTCCGACGGCCTCGGCGATCCGAGCGTCGGGCGCGCGATCGACCCCGTCAGCGGCGGCGGCGACTCTTGCGTGGTCACGCAGCGCTCGACCTCGCCGGGCACAGCCCGGATCCCGCTGTTCACCGCAAAGCACGGCGTGACGATGATCGGCTCACCCCGGATCCGCGCGCACCTTGACATCAGCGGTGCAGCCCCCAACGTCACGCAGCTCGCCGCGCGGCTCTGGGATATCGGCCGCGACGGCTCGACCCAGCACCTCGTCGCCCGCGGCTCCTACCGCCCGCGGCAGGGCAAGAACGTCTGGCAGATTCATCCGGGCTCCTGGCGCTTCCGCCGCGGCCACACCGCCGAGCTCGAGTTGCTCGGCGCCGACGTTCCCTACGGCCGCCCCTCCAACGCCACCTTCACGACCGAGCTGCGCAACATCCGCATCCGCACGCCGGTGCGCTAAGCGGTCGGCCGCCTGCTCGAGGTGGCGGCCCGGCGGGACTCAGCCGCGGGCGCGGGCGAGCCGGCGACCGTCGGCCGCCTGCAGGGTCACCCGGGCGTGGCGACGCCGCGCCTTCTTGACTGCCTTGCGCTGCTTCTTCGTCAGCTTGAAGCGGAGCTTGCCCTTGCCCCCGGCAGCGGCCGAGAAGGACTTGTGGCCAAGCGCGCGATGCGACCTGCCGAGGATCAGGACCGCGGAAGCCTTGCCGCTGCAGGCGCGCGTGGCGCCGCAGGCGTAGGTCGCCTTGACGACGCGCTTGCCGACCGTGACCTTGGTGACCGAGGCGCTCATCGCGACCGGAGCCGGGTCCGAAGGCGTCGTCGTGTCGGGCGTAGTCGTCGTGGTGTCGGGCGTAGTCGTCGTGGTTTCGGGCGTCGTCGTCGTGGTGTCAGGCGTCGTCGTCGTGGTCGTATCGCCCGGGCCTGGATCGCCGCTGGTCTCGACGGCGGGCGGATCGGCGAGCCAGATCTCGTGGATGTGAGTCGCCGACAGGGCCTTGTCGAAGTAGGCGAGCTCGTCGAGGTTGCCGGCCAGCCATGGCGCCTTGTCGCCGTAGCCGGCGTAGAAGGTGGAGGTGCCGGAGGTCGCCTTGTCGGCGGTGCCGGTGTCGACGAGCTGGCCGTCGAGGTAGAGCTTTGCCGTGCCGGTGCCGAGCTGGGGGTTGTTCGGGTCGACGACCCACTTGTAGGAGGCGGCGATGTGGTGCCAGCTGCCCGGCGTGATCGATCCCGCCGGGGTCCTGAGCTCGAGGCCGTTCCAGTCGACGGGCCGGAAGCGGACCCGATGGCCGGAGCCGTCGTAGTAGATCGCGCCGGCGGAGCCGTGCTGGACGATCATCTGACTGCGGGAGGCGTCGTCGACGCTGAAGAAGGTGGAGAGCGTGTAGGAGCGCGGCGCGGTGATCCCGTTTGCGTAGCCGTAGCCGTCGGCGCCGGTGAAGCGGCGCGCGCTGTCGCCGTCGCCGGAGACGCCGTAGGGCTCGGAGTCCTGCCCGTTCTTGTAGGTGCCGTCGTGGCCGTGGCCGGAGGAGTCGGCCATCGTCGTCGCGCCCGGGCCGTCGCCGAGCCGGTAGTAGGCGAGCGGGTGATCGTCTTTGACGAGGCCGGCGAAGCTGAAGACCTTGTAGGTGACCGACTCGGTGTGGGTGTTGCCGGCGTTGTCGGTGGCGGTGACGGTGAACGTCTTGGTCCCGGTCGAGGAGCGGTCGAAGGGATCGCCGTCGGCGACGGTGCCGACGCATGAGGCGATGCCGGAGTCGGCGTCATGGCAGCTGTAGTCGGCGTTGAGCTCCGGCTTCGGGTTGGCGAAGCGCGAGTAGCGGCCGCCGTCGTAGGGGCGGTTGATCGTCACGGTCGGATCCGTCGTGTCGGGGATCAGCTCGAAGCTGAGCACGACCTTGCTCAGGATCGGGGTGAGATCGGCGTTGCTGCTGGTCAGCTCGGCTCGGTACTGGGCGTAGCGGGAGGTGCCCGGCATGTCGTCGCCGGAGGCGGCGATCGGCGTCCAGCCGCTCCAGCTGCCGTCCGGGCTCGCGGTGTCGCCGGTCCGCACGCTGATCGCGATCGAGGTGCCGGCGGGCGTCTGCGACTCCCAAGTCAGCGGCCCCCACTGGGCGGCGGAGCCGGCGTCGAAGACGCGCGAGGTGAAGGTGCCGCTGCCGGGGTACGGCGTCATCCGCAGCCAGTTGACGGTGAGGGCACCGCCGCCGGTGTTGTAGTCGCTGACCAGGGGCCGCAGCTCGGTCGCGCCGAAGCTGATCGTGTGCGTGGCGACGAGGCCGCCGTCGACGAAGTAGCGGACCTCGCCGGCGTCCCACTCGATCCGGTAGGTGTGCGGGGAGTCGAGCAGCCCGGTGCCGAGCGAGGTCTCCTGCTCGCTGCCGTTGTTCGAGCGGGCGTAGAGGTTGCCGTCGGGCTTGACGCTGAACATCGCCCAGTTCGGCGAGGTGTTGTAGTCGACGCCGAAGCCGGCGTGGGCGAAGGGTGTGTTCGAGAACGTCGCCTCGAACTCCAGCGTGCGGCCGGGGCCGTAGGTGGCGTCGGTGCCGGCGCTCGCCCCGTCGACGACGAGGTTGCCGCCGGAGACCGTCGCCGAACCACCGGGGTTCCACTGATCGCGCTGCGACCAGCCGCTCGGCAGGCTCGAGCCGGAGAAGTCCGAGCCCTCGGTCGGCTTCAGCGTGAGCTCGCCGTTGCCGGTGTCGGTGACCGTCGTGTCGGGGCCGGTGTTGCCGGCGGAGAAGTCGGCGACGGTGTCGTCGGTGAGGACGCTGAGCTCGGGTAGGCAGTTGACGTGGACCGAGACGGTCGCCGCCGAGCCGCCGTTGAGCGTGTAGGTGAAGGTGTCGTCGGGACCCGAGCCGGGGCCGGAGGCGTCGCTGTTGCAGTAGTCGGGGTCGGGCTCGTAGGTGAGATCGGCGCCGCCGTGGGTGATCGTCACGGTGCCGTGCGCGCCGTTGGTCTTCGCGGTGATCGTCTTCGGGCCGCCGTCGGAGTCGGTGTCGTTGGCGAGCACGTCGATCGTCGTCGGCCCCGAATCCTCGTCGACGGTTGCCGAGTCGTCGACGGCGACCGGCGTCTGGTCGAGGGTGAGCACGACCTCGCTCAGGGTCGGCGTGACGTCGGCGTCGCCGCTCACGAGCTCGGCCTTGTACTGGGCGTAGCGGGAGGTGCCGGGCATGTCGTCGCCGGAGGCGGCGATCGGCGTCCAGCCACTCCAGCTGCCGTCGGGGCTCGGCGTGTCGCCGGTGCGGACGCTGAGCGCGATCGAGGTGCCCGCGGGCGTCTGCTCGGTCCAGTTGAGCGCGCCCCAGGCGACGGTGGCGCCGCCGTCGAAGACGCGTGAGGTGAAGGTGCCGCTACCGGGGTAAGGCGTCATCCGCAGCCAGTCGATGACGAGCGCGCCGCCGCCGGTGTTGTAGTCGCTGGCCAGGGGCCGCATCTGGGTTGCGCCGAAGCTCGTCGTGTGGGTGGCGGCGAGGCTGCCGTCGACGTAGAAGCGGACCTCGCTGGGACCCCACTCGATCCGGTAGTCGTGCGGGGAAGCGAGCAGGCCGCTGCCGAGCGAGGTCTCCTGGACGTCGCCGGCGTGGTTGTCGGTGCGGGCGTAGAGGTTGCCGTCGGGCTTGACGCTGAACATCGCCCAGGGCGAGTCGTTGTAGTCAACGCCGAAGCCGATGTGGGCGAACGGGTCGGTCGGGAAGGTCGCCTCGAACTCGAGCGCGCGGCCGGAGCCATACGTCGCGTCGGTGCCTGCCCGAGCGCCGTCGACCGTCAGCTTGCCGCCGGCGACGGTGGCGGCGCCGCCCGCGTTCCAGACGAAGTCCGACCAGCCGCTCGGCAGGCTCGAGCCGGAGAACTCCGAGCCCTCCGTCGGCTTCAGCGTGACCTCACCGTTGTCGGTCTCGGAGACGTAGGTGCCGGCGCCCGTGTTGCCGCCCGAGAAGTCGGCGACGGTGTCGTCGATCAGGGTCTGGGCGGCGGGTGCGTAGGTGGCGCTGTAGGAGCCTGCGTCGGCGTCGATGAAGGCGTAGTCGACGCCCTTGACCGTCTTCGTCGTCGTCGTCACCGGCGAGCCGTTGCGCTCGACGGCCGTGAGCTCGCCGGCGGAGGAGTTGAGCGGCACCATCGCGCGCAGCCCGCTGGCGGCGGCATCTGGGTCGATCGTGAAGCTGAGCGTGTCGCCGGCCCAGCTGATGTTGCCGAAGGAGGAAGCGTTGCGGGCGTCGACCCAGTCGAGCATCTGCTTGGCGCTGACGATCGGCACGCCGCGGCTCTGCGCGGCGCTGACGAGTGCCGACCAGCCGGGGTGCGACGCGTTGTCGGTGTGCATGTTCGCCGTGAAGGCGCCGTAGTAGCCCTGCGAGCCGAGCGCGTTGTCGAGCAGCGTCGCGATGTGCGTGGCCAGCGTCTGTCCCGACTCGTCGGTCATTTCGGTCGCCGCCTGGTAGACGTCGATCATCGAGCCATCCGTGTCGGCGAACCGCATCGGCATCCCCGAGCCGGTGAACATGCCCGGCCGGTCCTGCAGCCAAGCCGCGGGCCAGTAGTAGTAGTTCGCATCGAGCCGCATGCCGTGGTCGAGCTCGCCCTTGGCCGTGTCGGCCCAGCCGCTCCAGGCGATGCAGTGGTTGCGGTTGGTCACCGGGTCGGCGACGCTCGGGAAGTTCGTGGCGAAGTCGGCGAGCTGGTCGTGCAGGAAGGTGTCGTACTGAGAGGCCGTGTAGTCGCTGCACCCGGTGTTCGGGTGCAGGGCGACCTCGAAGCCCTGGCTCTGGTAGCTGGCGGCCTGCGAGTCGCTCAGCGGGGTGTTGGGATAGATGTAGGAGGTCGAGCGCACGCACTCCCACTTGGCCACGTCGCAACCGGGCGCGCTGGCGGCGATCTCGTTGTCGAAGCGGCCGGCGGTGCCGTCGTTGCCGTGGTCGTCGCCGGTCATCACGAGCGCCGCCTTGGCGTCGCGCGGGAAGTACCAGAACTTCGGCAGCGGCGCACGGTCCGCGTTCATCTTCTCGATCAGGTTGACCAGCAGTCGCTGCTGCTCGTCGGCCTGCGGGATCTGCGACCTTGTCGAGGTTGACCCAGTCGGGCTGGCTGTCGCCGGCCTTGTCGCCGAAGAAGAGATCGTCGGGGCGCAGCGGGGTGGTTCCGTCGCGTTCGTCGCCGGCCCAGGCCGGGTTGCCCTGGCGCGTCTCGACGACCGAGCGGGCGAGGTCGTAGGTGAAGGCGGCCGCATGACCGCCGTTGGCCCCGACGTCGCGCAGCGTCACCGCCGGGTTCGGCGTCGCCGTCGTCGCGTCCGAGTACAGCGTCGCGACGGCGGTCGCGCCGGCCAGCGTGTAGCGGTCGGCAGTGCCGTGGAACTGGATCGTGTCGCCGACGATGCCGGCGCCGGGAGCCGAAGAGGTATCGACCTTCAGGTAGGCGTCGCCGAGCGTCGTCCCGGTCGAGCTCAGGCCGAGCAGGCCGGCGAGCTGCGCGTCGGGCCGCATCGCGATCAGGTTGCCGCCGGCGTCGACCCAGTCGCTGAGCTGCGTTGCCTCGGCGCCGCTCAGCGGCGTCTCACCGAGGATCACGACATCGTGGTCATCGAGCATCCCCTGAGTTACATCCGAGAGCTTCGCAACGTCGAATTCGTTCATTCCCTCGTTGCGGAGGATCTCGGCGAAGTAGCGGCCGAACGGGTTCGAGTCGCCGGTGACGACGAGGATCGGACCGCCCGGTCCGGTGCCCGGGTCAGCGGCCGAGGCGGCGGCCGGAAGCAGGCAGGCGATGCTCGCAAACAAGCCCACAAACGCGGCGAAAACCGCTCCCCATCTCGATTTTCCCATTGGTTGCCACCTGCACACCGATGGCAAGTCGACACAGGAAGACCTATGGGCTCCACGTGCCGGTTGCGGACCGGCGGGCTGAACGGAAGGTGCGCGGATCCCCTGACACGGTGCCCCGCTACACGATTGATTACCTCAACTGTAACCGAAAACCCTCAAACTTCGCTCTAGTTGCGCCGATTCCTCCCGGACTGCTTGCACGGAAGTTGCAGCGCGGGACTTCGGAAGAACCCTTCCGAGTGCAGCTGACGGGCCTAGGCTGCCCCGCCGCTGATCGCCGCGGGCGGTTCGAAGCCGGCGAGCACGCGCAGGTTCTCGACCGGGTCGCGGACCGCGTCGCCGGCCCGGAACCAGGGGTTGCCGAGGCCGTCGAGGGCGATGCGGGCCTCCGAGAACGCGCGGCGGTGCAGGGAGTTCGCGATCCGCAGGGCGCCGCGGCCGCCGGCGAGGACGTGCAGCGGGTTGCGCTCGCCGGCGGCGGCTGCGCCCGCCTCGCTGACGTCATCGGTGCCGAGCCCGATCTCACCACGCCAGTAAGCACCGAGCGCCGCCGGCGTAAGTTCGACCCGCAACTTCGGGCCGGCGGCGTGGGCGTGGTTACGCACGGACGCGCCGGTACTTACCCAGCGGTCGGAGCCGACGGGCGGCGCGGCGACACGCAGCGGCTCGATCCCGGCAACCTCGAAGATCGTCTCCGCAGCCGGTCCCTCGACGCTTCGCAGCGCCGCGCAGAGCCGCTCCTCCACACGGATCGCCGCGTCGAGGAGTTGCGCGAAGGCGCGCAGCCAGCCGCGCGCCTCGCCGTCGGAGACGAGCCCGGCGGGCGGGCGCGGCCGGCGGGCGCCGCGCAGCAGCAGGTCCGCGTCGGAGCCGGCGGCGAGGATCAGCTCGCGGTAGGCCTCCGCCCCACGCCGGCCCCAGGCGATCGAGCTCTGGTCGAGGCTGACCGAGTGCAGGCGCAGCTCCGCCAGCCAGCCGCCCGCCGCCGGGCCCTCCTCGTAGCGCGGCGGCAGCGGATTGAGGCAGACGACGGTTGCGTCGACCGGCGAGGGCGCGACGATCACGCTCTCTCCCGCCTCGGCGACGAGCAGCGGATCGCCGGCCTCGATCCGATCGCCGGCGGCGACCGCGGGCTCCACCCCGTCGACGGCGAGCGCCGCCAGCGACGGCGTCGGCGCGATCCGCATCGTGCGCCCGTCCTGGTCGATCGCCAGATGCGAGTCGACGAGCACGCCGCGACCTCGGAAGGAGTCGGGCATCGCCGCGTGCGGCACGGGAGTGTTGCTGCGGCGGCGCAGCGGAATCGCCGGGCCGCCCGATGGGGACGCGGTGCTCGGCAGCACCGCCAGCCCCGCCGGCTTCGCGTACTGCTCAGCGTGGCGGCGGAGCTCGCCGATCGGCAGCACCGGGACGCCGTAGTGGATCCCGGCCGCCTC
The DNA here is from genome assembly GCA_963774395.1 of uncultured Solirubrobacterales bacterium. Classification (GTDB taxonomy): domain Bacteria; phylum Actinomycetota; class Thermoleophilia; order Solirubrobacterales; family 70-9; genus CAXMST01. The sequence goes on from CAVZET010000006.1 coordinate 859,097, forward strand.
GAGCTTGCGCGCGTGCAGTGTGCCCGGCGTCGCGTCGGCGAGCAGCCCGATCACCGCGGCGAACTGCGAGCGGAAGCCGGTCCCGTAGATGTCGACCTCGCCCCAGGCCGCGATCACGCCGACGGCGTGGCCGGCATCGCCGCGGTACTCCTCGGGCGGCGCGTGCAGGGCGTTGAAGCCGCACACGCAACCGGGCGCCGGCGCCCGGTGCTTCGTGTAGCCGAGATGGCAGCGGGCCTCGTTGGCGCCGACCAGCCAGGCACCGCTGCCGGCGACGATCGGCCGCAGCGCGCCGTCGCCCTCCAGGTGCCAGACGCGCCAGCCAAGCAGCGGCTCACCGGAGTCGGGGACCCCCAGCTCGGCTGCCACGACTCAGGGGATGGCCGGCTCCGGCTGGGGCGCGGGCGGCGGTTCGGGGGCGGGCTCTGGTGCCGGCGGCGCCCGATCGGGCTCCTCGCCGGGGCTCGGCGGCGTCGGGTCGGGCTCGGGCGTCGGCTCCGGCGGCTGCGGATCCGGGGTCGGATCGGGGACGGGGTCGGGTCGTGGCGCGGGCGGCTCGGGATCGGGCGTCGGCCCCGGCTCGGGGTCGGGCATCGGATCGGGAACCGGGTCCGGCGTCGGCTCAGGCATCGGCGGCGTCGGCACCTCCGGCCCGGGGATCTCGGTCATCGGCGCGACGTTCGGCAGCCGCACCGGCTCGATCGTGATCCGGCGCGAGGGGCCGGGCAGATCGAGCGCCTGGGGGCCTCGATCGGCCCCTCGCTCAGGGTCAGTGGGTGCCGGAACGCTCACCGGTCCGAACTTACGCGCCGTGCCGGATGCCTGCAGGATGAATTGCGGGGATTGCGGAGTCATGTCTCGTCTATGCCCGCTTCGACGAGCCGGAACCCCACGGAGCCCGGCCGACGGCTGGGCGAAGCGGTGCGCCGGCAAGAGTCCGGGCGGCGCCGGTGAAAGGAGCCTGGTGGCCACGAACCGCGTCTATGTGATCGAGCTCTCCGCCGACGCCGGCCGGCGCCGGGACCCGCGCCTGCCCTGGGTCTACGTCGGCTCGAGCGTCCGCTCACCTGAGGACCGGTTCGCCCAGCACATGCGCGGCTACAAGGCCTCGCGCATGCCGCGCCGCTTCGGCCTGCGCCTGCGCCCCGACCTCTATGAGGACATCGCCCCGATCCGGGGCAAGCGGATGGCCGTCGCCGTCGAGGAGGAGCGCGCCCGCGAGCTCGCCGACTGCGGCTTCGTCGCCCACTGCGACGGCACGAGCTTCGGCACCGACGGCCGCGACTGGCGCGAGTGGGACGCGGCGCGCGTCGAGCCGGTCCTCCCCCACCTCGACGCTGCGATCGACGAGCTGGCCGCCGGCTCGTTCCGCCCACTCGACGCCCAGCGCTGCGCCGAGCTGCTCTACGGCACGCACGGATTCTGGGTCGCCGAGTACATCGACCAGGCCGATCCGCCGCCGAGCTACGGCCGCTTCCCCCACGTGCGCCTCGACGTCTTGGTCGAGCGTGCGGGGGCACAGCTGCCCATCCACGCCTAGGCGCACCGCGCCGCCGGCGGCCAGGCGCAAACATGTGTCTATGGACCTGGGGGAAGTGGAGACCCGCCTGCGCGCCGACCTCGAGTCGATCGACGCCGAGATCGGCGAGCTGACCAAGCCGCCGGAGGACAGCGGATCGATCGCCTTCGGCAAGCGGATCGGCGACGGCACCAACGAGGCGATCGACCGCTTCAACGCGGTCGGCGTCGCCAACGACCTCGAGGCGATCCGCGAGCGCACCGTGCGGGCCCTCGCCAAGCTCGACGAGGGCAACTACGGCACCTGCGACAACTGCGGCGCCGAGATCCCCGAGGGCCGGCTGCAGGCGGCGCCCTCCAGCGTGCTCTGCATCGAGTGCGCGCGCAAGCTGCCCTGACGGCGCGATGAGCTTCCTCGATCTGACCCTGCAGGCGACGATCTCGATCGTCCTGCTCGTCGACCCCTTCATCCGCAGCGTCTTCTTCCGCGTGCTCACCGCGAACGAGCCCGAGCGCCGGCCCGAGTACGTGCGCAAGCTGATGATCACGATCGCCGTCGTGCTCGGCGGCTCGGCGCTGGTCGGCAAGGAGCTGCTCGACCTGATCGGCATCGACCTCAACGCCTTCGGCATCGTCGGCGGCCTCGTCCTCGTGCTGATGGGCTTCGAGATGCTGCTCGGCGGCGAGCCGAGCCGCGCCCAGGGCGGCACCGACGCGCGCGAGGAAGCGGAGCCCGAGAGCGCCGAGGGACTGATCGTCGTCCCCTACGCGATCCCCTTCATGGCCGGCCCCGGCGCGATCACCGCCGTGATCACGATCGCCGCCTCGGGCGATGGTGGCAACGGCGTCTGGTCGGCGCTGATCGCTGTCGCGGTCGCCGTCGCCCTGATCCCGGTCGGCCACCTCTTCCTCGTCAACCGGATGAACTTCAAGGAACAGACGATCACCCTGATGACGAAGTTCGGCGGCATCTTCGTCGCCACGATCGGCACCCAGCTCCTGCTCAACGGGATCAAGGGCTACTTCGGGATCTGCCCCAGCTAGAGGCCGTATCCGTGCCGGGGGCGTTCAGGGCCGAGCGGGGCGTCGACGGCCAAGTCCCGCATGGCAGCGCCCTGTGGGGCTGTGGACGGTGATCCCGCGACGTGCCCTGGGCGTCATCCGTGGCGGGCTCTAAGTCACCGTTGGTAGGCCGGTGAGCTCGGCGATCGCGTCGAAGTGTTTGTCCCGGTGCAGCACCTGAGCGCCCGTCCGCAGGGCAACGGCTGCGATCAAGCAGTCCCCGAGCTGCGCCACCTTTCGGCGGTTAGCCCGCAGGGTCGACCGAATCGAGGCCGCATGTGCGAAGTCATCCGGGTCGCGCGCCGGCAGCGACCGGGCTCGTGCCAGCAACCCCTCAAGGCGTTCGCGCTCGCCCACGTCGGCCGCCCCGTCGAGGACCTCCATGACGACCTGCCCAGTCGTCGCCAGCTCGCCGCCGCCGTCGGCAATCAACCGCCTGATGGCCAAGGCTTCCGGCGACCCCGTCCCGCGCAGAAACTCGATCCAGGCTGAGGCGTCAGCGAGGACCATGGAGTTCGCGCATCTCGCGGTCTTCCTCGGCATCCAACGCTTCCAGGTCGCCGCTCCAGCCAGTGCCCTCCATCGCGAGGGCCTCTTCCACGGTCATCGGCACGACGTCGGTCTTTCGCAGCGCGAAGTCGACAGCGGCGCGCTTGCTCGGAAGCCCGTAGCGCTTCATCACCCGCTGCACCAGCTCCTCGTCGATCTCGATGTTGGTGCGCGCCATACACATAGTCTACACCTCAACTACACCAACCTCTCCGGACCGGCGTCCGCCCGATCCGCGCTCGCCAGCAGCTCGTGGATGTTCCAGCCGGGCGCGAACTCCTCGTCATCCCAGCTGAACTGGATGAACTCGCCGTCCTCGCTGAGGCCGACGTGGTCGAACTTCGGCAGACCACCCCGCTCGCAGAGATCCGCGATCAGCGCGACGGCCTGGAAAAACTCGGGTCGCCGGCGCGGGTCGGGATCGTCGGAGGACGGCACCTCGGGCTCGCCCGTGCACTCCCCCGCCCGCTCGTCCGGCTCGATGATCACGGCGAGCTCGGGCTCGAACCACAGCGCGGTGAAGCTGCCGTCGTGGTTGTCGATGACGACGTCGGGCTCCTGCAGATCGCCCTCGCGGCAGAGTGCCTCGAGCTTCGCGCCGACCTCTTTCAACTCGCGGGAGTGCATGAGGCGAGCTTCCCCGGGTACGACGCACAGGTGGGTGCCGGTCTGCACCGGATGTGTGCCGAGGCCGCCTCAGAACGGTCACCGCCGGCGCCCCACCACGAGACCAACACACTGAACCTGATTGGATTGTCATCAATGGGATTTGACCAGTACCACGAGCCCCCCGAGGAGCTCCCCGCCGAGACCCGGACCTTTGCGCGACTCTGCGCGTCGTTGACCGAGGAGGCCGAGGCGATCGGCTGGTACGAGCAGCGGCTCGCCGTCGAAACGGACAAGGAAGCGCTGGCGATCATGCACGACGCCCAGGGCGAGGAGTTCAAGCACTTCTGCATGGACCTCGAGTTCCTGCTGCGCAAGACGCCCATGTGGCGGGAGATCGCCGAGGGCATCCTCTTCAAGGAGGGCGACATCGTCGAACACGGCGAGGACGCCGAGGAGGAGGCGACCGAGGGCGCCGAGGACCGGGGCGAACCGAACGCCGGCGGCGAGACACTTGACATCGGCGGTCTCAAGGAGGGATCTGAGTGAGCCATCTTCTGCGCGAACACGCACCGATCACCGAGCAGGGGTGGGAGCTGCTCGACTCCGAGGCCCGCGAGCGCCTGGGGCCGGCGCTGGCCGCCCGCAAGCTCATCGACTTCTCCGGCCCGCACGGCTGGCAGTACTCGGCGACCAACCTCGGCCGGATCGAGGACGTCGCCGACGCGCCCGGCGAGGGCATCGCCGCCTCACGCCGCCGCGTCCTGCCGCTGAGCGAGCTTCGCGCCGACTTCAGCGTCGAGCGCAACGAGCTCGCCGACGCCGACCGTGGCGCCGAGGACGCCGACCTCGACGACCTCGCTCGCGCCGCCCAGGCGCTCGCCGTCGCCGAGAACACCGCCGTCTTCCACGGCTGGGAAGCCGCGGGCATCACCGGCATCGCCGAGGCCTCCGAGCACGACGCGCTCGAGCTCGGCACCGACTGCGAGCGCTACGCCAACCACATCGCCAAGGCAACTGAGACGCTGCTCACTGCCGGCGTCGGCGGTCCCTACGGGCTCGCCCTCGGCCCCGGCGTCTACACGAACGTGCTCGAGACGAGCGAGCACGGCGGCTACCCGCTGCTCGAGCACCTGCGCAAGATCCTCGACGGCCCGATCGTCTGGGCACCCGGCGTCGTCGGCGCGGTCGTGCTCAGCCTGCGCGGCGGCGACTTCCTCTTCGAGAGCGGCCAGGACCTCGCCGTCGGCTACGCAAGCCACGACGCCAACGCGGTCCAGCTCTACCTCCAAGAGAGCTTCAGCTTCCGGGTGGCGACGCCCGAGGCAGCCGTCGCGCTGAGCTGAGCGAATCGGCCGCCCGATCGCCGGCGGTCAAGCTACAATCCGCACAAGAGGCGCGACCTTCCAAGTGTCCGTCCCGTGGCAGAGGTCGCGCGTGGAAAGGAGATCCACCATGTGGCTTCGCGAGCACCTTCCGCACCCGCACCACGAGGAGGAGGCCGGCGCGGAGGCCCCGGCCCGCTCCCCCGCCGAGGCCGAGACCGGCGACGAGCCCTTCCCCGGCTACAGCCGGATGAACACCCACCAGCTCGTCGTCGACCTGCACAACCACTCGCAGGCCGTGCTCGCCGCGGCGGAGCAGTACGAGCTCACCCACGACAACCGCCAGGCGGTGCTCAACAAGCTCCACTACCTGCGCGGTGCCGAGCCCTGGAAGGGCTACGACGAGATGGACGAGGAGGAGATCATCGCCCGGCTGCAGAACGCCGACGACAACACCGTCAAGCGCGTCCGCGACTACGAGCACAAGTTCTTCAACCGGCCGCGGTTGATCGAGGCGACGATCCACCTCCACCACGAGCACATGGCCGCGCTCGGCCCGCGCGAGGTACCGCCCTATATGCCGGGCGGCGGGGTCGGCGCCGGCGCGTGAGGCGAGCCGGCGTCCGCGCGGCGCCCGCCGCTACTGCTCGTGGATTGAGCCGACCTTCGTCGCGAAGATCTGGCGCTCGCTGGCCGTCATCTGATCGCTGTCGCCGATGATCCCGTAGCCGCAGCCGAAAGTGATCGTCGTCTCCATCGCGAGGGTCACGGTCCCGGTCAGGCTGACCTCGGCGACGTCGTTGAAGCCGCTGTTGGGGCCCAGACCCGAAGTCGAGAAGGCGAACGTCTGGCTCGGACTGTCGAGCAGCGCGCAGGAGGCCCAGCCCTCGCCGTTTTGCTCCGCGTTGTCGACCGTCGCCTCACCGGTGACCAGGTACTTGCCGGCCGGCAGGGTCAGCTGGGCGAGGGTCTTCAGCGACAGCGGCCCGGTCAGCGCAGACGCCGCTGCTGGTGGCGGAGTGGTAGGTGTCGGAGGGGCCCGTCGCGCCCGTCGCGCCGGTCGCGCCCTTCGCCCCGGTCGCCCCGGTCGCCCCCTTCGGCCCCGGCTGGCCGGACGAGCCGGGGTCGCCCTGGGGCCCGATCTCCCCCGGCGCACCGGTCTTGCCGGGCGTCCCGGTGGCGCCCTCCGGCCCCCGTGCCCCCGACGGGATCTGCCCCGCCTTGAAGTCCTTGCTGAGCAGCGAGCCGTTCTTGACCTTCGCCGACTTCACCGCGTTCTTCTTGATCTGCTTGGTGCCGACCGAGTTCTTCGGCAGCTTCGTCGCCGCCCAACCGATGCCGCCAAGCGCCATGAAGACCGCGACCGTCGCCATCACGTTCGCGTAGGTGAGCCGCCCGCGTACTCGGTCCATGCCTTCTCCCCGATTCCCGGCCATGGCCGATAGATGAAGCCAGAATCCTACTCCTGGTTTCGTGATGTGCATCGCGTGATGACGCTGAGGCCCGCCACCTTGCCGGCGCTAGAGTGGAACTCGAGCGCGATCTCTCATCGCCGCCTCCGGCGGCCGGGACCGCCGGGAGAGGAACGCATGGGACTTTTTGGGAAACGCGCCCGCACGAAGGGCGACCGGCAGTCCGCTGCGTCGCACTCGGACGAGGAGCACGGCTCCAACCGGGCCGGCGAGCCGAGTCCGATCAAGGACTACGACAAGTTCGACGTCAAGCAGCTGATGGTCCGCCTGCATGGCTGCACGCAGGCCGAGCTCACCGCCATCGACGAGTACGAGCGCTCCCACCTGAACCGGGTCGAGGTCCTCAACAAGCTCCGCTACATGCGCGGCGCCCAGCCCCTCCCCAACTACGACGACCTCACCCCCGAGCAGATCGCCGAGCAGCTCGAGAGCGCCGACATGCCGACGATCAAGGCCGTCCGCGCCTACGAGCGCAAGTTCGCCCACCGCCCCGAGGTGGTCGAGTTCGTCGCCGGCCTGCACCGCGAACGCCTCGCCAACACAGCCGAAGAAGCCCGTGCCCGCCTACCAGGCGGGCGGCGGAAGCCACGACAAGCTGAAGTAGGCGTGCGGTGGCCCGGCCGCCGAGACGGTGCCGAGGCCGGCGCCGCCCAAGCGGCACCGGCCTCAGCGGCGCTCAGGACCGCACCAGGCGGCGGCCGGTCGTAGCCAGGAAAGCGAGCCAGATCACGAAGCCGACGGCGCCGAGGCCGAAGACCGGCATCGCGTCGCCGGCGGCGATGAACGGGCCGGCTGCCGCTGCCAGCGCGAGCAGCGCGCAGCCGACTGGAGCGAGCCGATCGAACGCCGCAGGGGTGATGCCGGCGGCGACGCCGGCACGGCCCAGGCCGAGGAGCGCCAAGCCGACGAACAGCAGCAGCACGGCGAAGACGCTGTTGTGCAGTGCCCAGAGGGCATCGACCGAGGCGACGCTCGGGTCACCGCCGGTAGCCACGACCGAGAGCGCCTCCTCGGTGCCCATGAGCACGGCGAAGACGGTCATGATCCCGATCGCACCGACGACGCCCGTGTACGCCCACCCCGGACGTCCGCCGTCGAGCAGGCGCCGCATCGCGCCGCCGATGAAGACGGCCAGCCCGACACCGCTCAGCACGAACGTCACGGCCAGGATGACCGTGATCGCGCGGTGGTCGGCGTAGTGATCGAGAACCTGCGCACCGGCTGCGTCATTCGCCGGCGCCGAGGCACCGCGGAGGACGTTCTGGAGCACGACGATCGCGACGAAGGCAAGCGCCCCCAGCCCGGCGGCGCGCGCCTTGATGTCGCCGAGTGGGCTCCCCGGACTGCGGGGCACCGAAGCGTCGGCCCCGGCCCCGGTCGTGAGCGTTTCCGTATCGAGCATTGCGATGACCTCCTGTAGGATTGACTTGAGTCTGAGTCCAGTGACTTGAATAACTATCAAATAACTGGAACATATGTCAAGTCTTGAAGGGAGGACCGTGAACGACAAGCAACCGAGCCGCCGCGAGCGCCAGGCCGAACAGACCAGGGCGGAGATCCTCGGTGCCGCGCGCCGCCTCTTCGCCGAGCGCGGCTACACGCGCACCAGCGTGCGCGACGTCGCCGAGGCCGCGGGCGTCTCGGCGCAGACCGTCTACGACAGCGTCGGGTCCAAGCAGGCGCTCGTCGCTCGCCTCAACGACGTCATCGACGTCGAGGCCGGCATCCCGGCAATCGCCGGCTCGCTCGCGGGCTCGAGCGATCCGACGGAGATCGTCGCCACGGCCGCCAGGATCACGCGCTCGATCCTCGAGCACTCAGGCGACGTCATCCACGCGCTGGTCACCGGCGCCGCCGCCGAACCCGAGCTCGAGGCGGTGCTCGCCGAGGGCCACCGCCGCCACCTCCAGGGTGCCAAGACGATCGTCGGGCTGCTGGCGGAACTCGACGCGCTCGACGCGTCGATCGACCGCAAGGCGGCGGTCGACACCCTCGCCGCCCTCACCGACGTCCGACTCGCGCTCGTCCTACGCGAGAGCTACGGCTGGTCGCTCGACCGCATCGAGCGCTGGATGGCCACCACGAGCGAGACGATGCTGCTGGGGCGGTCGATGCCGGGCGACGGCCGCGACAAGCTGAAGTAGGGGCGGGGCCCCTCCCTCAGCAGCCGTATTTCTGCGCGAGGATCGGAACGATCTCCTGGACGGGATCGTTCTCCTTGCACACCGTGTAGTTGTTCGGGTCGACGATCCCGAACGTGGTGTCGGTGTTCGAGACGTCTGGCTTGATGCCACCCGAGCTCCTGCGTCACCACTACCGCGCCGCCCACGGCAACTTCGACGAGCTCTGCGCGATCTTCGGCTCATCACAGGCGGCCATGGGCCGGGGCCTGCACCAGGGCGCTCCGGCCAAGGATCCCGACCGGGACGGCTCCCGGCTTGGCACGAATCGCCCATCATGTCGCGGTAAGGTCAAAACGCGCGCCCGAAGACGCCATCGGCCGATTTGGCCGAGCCGACCCGGCAAGACGAGAGGTTCCGCTGAGCAGCAGAGGGAACAGGCACCGAAGCCGGACCTCCGGAGGCAGGCCCGCGGCCACGCTTACGCGCGCGGCGCAGATCTGGCTCGGTGCGGGGATCGTGTTGGTCCTGCTGGCCGTCGCCACCAACGCCGCTGAGATCGAGACGTTCGATGAGACGTTCGGCGACTGGGGCCTGGTCGCTGCCTCGGCGCTAGCCGCTCTGTTCTGTGTCATTCGTGCCGCCCTCGTGGGGGCGACGGCAGCCGAACGGGCAGGCTGGGGTGCAGCGGGCCTCGCCTTCGCCGCGTGGGCGGTTGCCGTCCAAGGAGCGTGGTCGGGCACGAGTCCGGAGCCCGCGGGCGCCATCGGCGTGGTGGCCTGCCCGGCGCTGGCCGCATCGCTGATCCTGATCGCGGGCTCCAGCCTGGGCCGAGTCGGTTACCGGCTCGCGTTCGACTCGCTCGTGGTCGGCCTCGGCGCCGCCTCCCTGCTCGCGCTCATCACGTTCGACGAGCCGGTGGCCACCGCGCTCAGCACCACCGCGGCTGACGCCTACAGGGCCGGGAGCGGACTCCTCGTCGCAACCGGCCTCGGAGTGGCCGCAGCGGCAGCCTGGAAGCCGGGCGGGAGACTCACCCGCCAGGCCGTCGCCGCCATCGCGACAGCGATCGCGATCGCGGTGGGCTCCTCGCAGGCAGCCGTGGACAGTGAGGTTCTCGGATTCGTGGTCAAAGCGGTCGTTACCGGCGCTGCGCTCACCTTCGCCTGGACGGCCTACGAGCGCCCGAACCGAGCGGAGCATCGAGACGAGGATCGTCTCCCGGTGCTCGTCGTCACCATCGCCGCCACGGTGGCCGCGGTGGGGGTGCTCGTGGCAGCGGCTGCGCAGCGCAGCGTGCCCGATGCCGCGATCGTCACCGCCGCGCTCGCGGTTGCCGCCCTCCTCGGTCGCTATGCGGCCACCTCGGCGCGGCTCCGCGACGCCCTGGCGCAGATCCGGGGCAGATCGTTCTTCGACCAGTCCACCGGGCTCGGCAACCGCCGCAAGCTGATCGCGGACCTCGGCAGCGCGGCGCGGAGGCTCCCGGAGGAGGGTCCGCTGCTGCTCGGCGTCTACGACCTCTTCGGGCTGCGCGCGTATCGCGAGACGTTCGGCAACCTCGCCGGCGACGCCATGCTCAAGCGCCTCATTCGCCGCGCCGCTGCGGGCGTCAGCGGCAGCGGCGAGGTCTACCGCACCGGCGACGCCGAGCTGGCGGTGCTGGCCCGGGTGGGCCGCGGCGGGGGCGGGAGTAGTCGCCAGCGCGGCGACTGCGGGCCTCTCCGACCGAGGCGGCGGCTACACGATCGAGGCAATCGGGGGCCAGGTCGAGCTTCCCGCCGATACAAGCGACGCCGAGCAGGCTCTGCGGCTCACGCAGCGGCGCCTGCACGAGCTCCGCCTCGAGTACACCGAGGACCTCGGCGGCCTGGTGCCCAAGGTCATCGCGCCGCTCGAGGAGCGGGAGGCGCGGCGCACGGGCTCGCCGATGCTGCCTGGTGAGCTTGGTCGTGACGTCGCAACGCGCCTTGGTCTGGGAGAGGAGGAGGTTGTCGAGGTCGCCGCGGCCAGCGCGCTGTACGACGTCGGCAAGCTGGCGCTGCCGAGCGATCTGGTCAATCGGCCCGGGGCGCTGGAGGAGGAGGACTGGCCGCTGGTCCGGCTGCACACGATCGCGGGCGAGCACCTGCTCAGCGTGCCGGTCGATCGCGACGCCGCCGCGCGGATTCTGCGCGGCAGCCGCGAGCATTTCGACGGCAGCGGCTATCCGGACCACCTCGCCGGCGAGGAGATCCCGCTCGGCTCGCGCATCGTCTCGGTCTGCAGTGCCTTCGACGCGATGACCACCGATCGGCCCCACTGGGGCGCCGTCGCCGTCCCTGAAGCCCTCGAGGAGCTCCGCCGCTGCGCCGGTACTCAGTTCGACCCGCACGTCGTCTCCGAGTTCTGCCAGGTCGTCGCCGAGCACCGGGCGGCGGCGGAGCGTACGGCCACCGGCCGCTGACTCGCGCGATGGATTCGGGGGCCGAACAGCTGGAGCGGGCGCGCTCGCTGCGATCCGAGGTGCGCGACAAGCCACCACGCTTTCTCCCCTACATGCAGGTCGCCACGAGGTTCCGGATCACGGTCGCCTTCGGGCTGCTCTGGGCGGCGGTCTCGACCTGGATCGCGCTGCCGTGGATCAACGACCTCGCCGACGCCCTGAGCCTGCCGGTCGCGATCATCGTCGTCGCCGGGATCGCGATCCTGCCGGGGTATCTGAACGCGCAGCTGGTTAGCTCGCTGCTCCTCGACCACCCGGCCCCACTGCAGCTCGGGCTCGAGCTGCCGCCGCTGACGCTGCTCATCGCTGCTCGGGACGAGGAGGACTCGATCGGCCAGACGATCTCCTACGCACTCGAGCAGGACTACCGGGACCTGCGGGTGATCGTCATCGACAACGGCTCCAGCGACGAGACGCCGGATCTGGTCCGCAGCTACGAGCACCTCGACCACCGGGTCCGGCTGCTGCAGGAGGAGCGGCCCGGCAAGTCATACGCGCTCAACACCGGCCTGGCCGAGGTCGAGACTCCGCTGGTGGCGACGATTGACGCCGACACGCTGCTGATGCCCGGCGCCCTCAAGCGGCTCGTCTCCCGAATGCTCGTCTCACCCGCAGACACCGTCGCCGTCGCCGGCTGCGTGCTGGTTCGCAACTCCCGCCAGTCGAGCCTCTCTTCGGCGCAGGAGTGGGACTACTTCCTCGGGATCGCCTCGATCAAGCGGGAGCAGGCGCTACTGCAGGCGACGCTCGTTGCCCAGGGCGCCTTCAGCGTCTTCACCACCGACGCCGTGCGCGCCGTCGGCGGCTGGCCCGACTCGATCACCGAGGACATCGTCCTCACCTGGGCGATGATCGACCGATCCGGGCGCACGGGCTTCGAGCCGACCGCGATCGCCTTCACCGTGGCGCCGACGGGCATCCGCCACTTCGTTCGCCAGCGGCGCCGCTGGGCCCGCGGGATGATCGACGGCCTCAGGAAGTACGGCCGCGAGCTGCTCAGCCAGCGCCGAACGTACTCGCACTCGGTCGCCACCAACATCGTCTTCCCATATCTCGACCTGACCTACTCGGTCGCCGTGCCGGTCGGGCTGATCCTCGCCCTGAACGGGAACTTCATGATCATCGGCCCGATGACGATCGCCGGTCCTGCCGCTCAACCTGGCAGTCGCAATGGTCATGTACACGCGGCAGAAGAACGCGCTCCGCGTCGCCGGCCTGAACGTGCGGCGAAACCTCCGCGGGTTCCTCCTCTACCTGCTCTTCTACCAGCTGATCATGTCGCCGGTCTCGGTCAGCGGCTACGTCCAGGAGCTCTTCGGGATGCGCCGGATCTGGTAGCGGCGGCGCCCGGCCGGCGGCGGGGCGGCGCGCTACTTGCGCCTCGGACCCTTCCGCTGGGTGGCAACGCAGGAAGCCGCATGTCAGATTTGCTGAGCGGCGAGCGACGCTATGGAGAGACCACGTCGGTGACAGCGACCAAGCGACCCGCACGATGCGACCGCACTCGACAACAGCCGCCTACCGACCCGCTAGCTTGCCCGCCCTAGCGCCATTCCGCACGAAGTTTCAGAGCTTGTCCAAATTCGCTTACAAGACCGAAGCTGAGCTCGCCCACCTCTCGGAGGAGGACGTTCTCGCCTACATCGTCGCGGCGCGCGACGCCGGGCACGAAGAGCACGCGCGCCAGACCGCTGCCGTACTCGTCTGGCGCTATGAGCGCATCGTCAAGTCGAGAGTCCGGGCCAAGACACCCCCTGCGGCCCACGACGATGTCGTCATGGACGTTATGGAGGGTGCGATCCGCTCCGCCTTCGATGGAAAGTTCATTGGCCAGTTTCGGTCTTGGATCGACACCATCACGCGTAACAAGATCGTCGACTTCCACCGGCGGGCCGAGCGCTCGCCGGAGCTCACCGGACTCGGCCACGAGCACGAGGGCGAGGAGGGCGCGTGGGTATGGGTCGCCAACGAAGATGAGGCGAACAATCTGCTGCCATACCGTGAGCTCGCCGAACGCCTTTGTCGAGAGCGCAACGAGATCCATGCCACCGTCATTCGCATCTACGGCCCGATCGGCCTTGGCTTCCTCGAGTTCGACGCGGCCTCGACATGTACGGAGGTCAACCGCTTGTTCCCGGACGCCGACATGAAGGAACCGAACGTGCACCAGATCTGGCGCCGCTTTCGCGCTGAGCTCGAGGAGCAGCTGCGGCCCACGACCCCAGCCGGATGACGAGGAGCGCTCAGCGTGACCGACCTCGATCAGCTTCTCGCCGAGTTCGTCGCCGAGTTCGAGGCCGGCGCCGACGTCGACCCGGGCAAGTTCCTCGCGCAGACGAGCGGCGCGGCGCGGACGGAGCTCGCCGATCGCATCGACGCCTATCTCGACACAGCCCCCACCCAAGCGTGGGATCCCGGCTGCCTACGAGCGATCGGCGACCAAGCGCGCGCTCGAGCGCGTGACCGAGTCGGCCGAGGGTCAGGCTGGAAGCTGGCCCGAGCTGCTGCCGCGTCTCCAGGAGCGGGCAAGGATCACGCGCGAGGATCTGACCCGGCGCCTAGCCGAAGCGCTCGGCTTCTCGCGAGAGCCCGAGATCGCCCGGGTCCACGCCTACTACCACCAGATGGAGCACGGCCGGCTCGATGCGGGGGGCGTGTCCGATCGGGTCCTCGACGCGCTCGCCGCGATCGTTGGCTCGAGCGGTGAGCAACTGCGGGCCGCCGGTGAGCGGTTCGGCGGGGCCGAGGCCTCCGCCGCCACGAGCTTTGCTCGCATGGCGTTCCCGAACGAGGACTTCGACCAGGAAGTCGGCGAAGCGTTGGGCGCGGTGGCCCCCGCTGGCCCCGGGCCCGAATTCGACGAGCTCGACGAGCTCTTCCTCGGCCGCCACCACCGCTAGCGCCACTGTCAGGTCGGCGGCACCGCCGACGACCTCCTCTCATGCACGCCGAGCCCGAGCCCGCTACGCCTGCGCCTCGACGCCTCTACATCAGCCACGTCGCCGGATACGACTGCCTGACGGCGCTCGAGTTCGGCTGCGTCGATGACGGCCAGCCCGCGGAGCGGTGGCGACCGCTCGGTCCCCACTTCGCCTTCCTCACCGCCGGCGAGGACTCTGGGAGTCCGGCCCTCGGCTTCAAGGTCGTCGGGTTTTCCGCCTTCGATCCCGAAGATCCCGACTACGAGGCGATCTGGGAGCCGCCGATCTTCGCCGCGCCTCAGCTCGGCCTTCCCGCCTCCTGCGCGGGCGAGGTCGTCCTCGCCGCGCGCAGCCTCTACGGCGGTCGGCAGTCGCTGAACCGCTTCCTGTTCGAGCGCGCGACCGAGCTCGAGGGCAGGGCGGCCCTACAGGCCTGGACCTCGTGCCTGCAGGCCGGCGACGCAATGGCCCACTTCGCCCTCGGCTACACGCTGCTACGAGCTCGGCCGCTCGCGCGACGCCTACCGGCACCTGCGCTACTACGCGTCGATCGCGCCCGCCCACCCCTGGAACCACTGTTGGTACGGGAAGGCGGCGGCCGCGATCGGCGAGCGCGAGGAGGCGATCGCGGCCTTCCGGCACGCGATCGAACTTACGGAGGCCGGCGCCGACGAAACGGACGCCCCGGAGCTGCTCGCCGACCTGCTCGGAGACCGGGCCAACTGACGACTGTTTGGCGCTACCGTCCCCGTGGATGGGGTTGGAGCCGGAGGAGCAGGAGCGAATCGAGCGCCGCGCCGCTCAGGTGCTGGCCGAGGTGCCCGACTACGTCTGGGACGGCTCGAGCCTGCCCGTCCCGGTCGAAGCGATCGCCGACTCCTGCTTCCACCTCCTGATCCGCGACGTCGAGCCCCATGACATGGAGCAGGCCCCGGACTGCCCGCCGCTCGCCGAGGGCACCTCGCTCTCGGGCCTGTTCCTGCCACGCGAACGCGAGATCTGGGTGAACGCGGCGGAGGGCCGGGAGTGGCCGCCCCGGCGCCGCTTTTCGATCGGCCACGAGCTCGGCCACTGCGTCCTGCACGAGGACGGCCAACGCTCGCTCTTCTGCCGGCACGGGACGATCGACTTCGCCCCCGACGAGGAGGCGGCGATCGAGAGCCGGGCGGCGAGCGGCGGCGCTGCGGACGAAGACGAGGTCGTCGCGCTGATCGAGCGCGAGGCGAACCAGTTCGCCGCCGCGCTACTCATGCCACCCGAGCTGATGCGCCACCACTACCGCGCCGCCCACGGCAACTTCGACGAGCTCTGCCGGATCTTCGGCTCATCACAGGCGGCGATGGGGCGACGCCTGCACCAGGCCGTGCCGCGCGGCGGCTGAGCGACGGCGAGCGCAGGCGGCCGCCGCGCTCAGGTCGCTAGTGCAACGTCCAGCTCGGGGGCCACTTCGGCCAAGCGACGGAAGTCATCGTCGAGCGTCCAGACCATGAGGTCATGCGCGAGCGCCGTAGCGGCAATGATCGCGTCCATCAGCCCGGCCCGCCGCTTGCGCGCCCGCAACGCCGCGAGCAGGCCCGCCAACTGTTCGGCAACAGCCTCGTCGTAGGGAAGCGGGACGAACGACCGCGCCGACTCAAGCGTGTGCTCGCGGAGCTCGCGGATCGGGCCGGCCGGTGAGCGGCGGACGCCGAGCATCAGCTCGGTCAGCGTCGCGACCGAGAGGCGCGCGTCACCGTCGGGACTCGCGCTCGTCGGAGCTCGCCCCTGCTCGGCGGCTATGAAGACACTCGTGTCCAGCAGGTAGCCGCTCACCGCACCAGTCAAAGGTCGTCAGTGCTCAGGCCGGTCTCGTAGTCAGTGGGGTCCGGGACCACCTTTAGCTGCCCCGCCCGACTTTCAATCTCAGCCAGCTCCTCGAGCACTAGGGCGGTAGGTCGACGCTCGCTGCGCTCCCGCCGCGGCACGATGTCCGCAACAGGCTTGCCGTGCACGGTCAGCACCACGCGCCGACCGCTCTCGATCGCAGCGATCACGTGGCCCGTGTGGTTGCGCAACTCACGCACGGAAACATCCATCTGTGGCACAGCGTAGCACCCCCCTGCTTCCACCCACGAGCATCGAGGCCACGAGCGTGCCGAGCCTCGGCACGACCCACGGATCCTTCAGTAAAGAAACTCCGGCCATTTCGGCAGCGTGACGAGAGAGAACGCGCGCATGGGACACGAGCTGTCACGGGACGGCGCAAAGGGGGGTTCGTGTCGTACGCTTTCGCCGCGAGCGGCGTGTCAGAAACGTCCGCGCCGGAGCGACGAGGTCGATATGCCCGAACTCAGCGAAGCCCCACAGTCCCTGCAGACCCTCCGCGACGTGCTCGGCGGACCGATCGAGATCGGCGCGCCTGACGTCTCCGGTCCGCTCGCCGTCTTCCCGCTCTTCGGCCCCCCGGCCGGATTCGATTACACGTCGTTCAGCCGCGCCCACGCTGCCGGCGAGGTGCGGGTCAGCGAGATGTCGGGCGGTGCATCCGTCAATGATCTCGCGGTCGAGAACCGCGGCAAGCCGGTCCTCCTCTACGAGGGCGAGGAGCTGCTCGGGGCCCAGCAGAACAGGGTGCTCGACATCTCGCTGCTGATCGGGACGCGGCGCAAAGACGGTGATCCCGGTGAGCTGCGTCGAGCAGGGACGCTGGGACGGCCGCCGCCACGGCGAGGCCTTCCGGCCCTCCACGCAGGCGGCCGATCCCGAACTCCGCAAGCTCAAGGCGGACCGCGTTCGTGAGCGCGTCGCGCAGCACGGCGAGGCCCGCGCGGACCAGGGCGAGGTCTGGGGCGCCGTTGCAGCCCGCAGCGCACGACCTGCAAGCCCCCTCCGCGACCGGCGCGATGAGCGACGTCTACGAGTTCCGCCGCGAGGAGCTCGGCAAGCTCGACGAGCCGATCGGCGGCCACGAGGGCCAGATCGGCGCCGTCTGCGTGATCGACGGCGAGATCTCGATCCTCGACCTCGTCGGCCGCGCCGACGTCTGGGCCGACCTCCACCCCGCCCTCGTCGAGCGGCTACGCGCTCGACGCGCTCGCGCCGATCCGGGCAGCGCCGGCCGCGGCGAGCATGCCCCGCGTCCGCCGCGCCGCCGGTGGATCCACGAGTTCATCGGCCGAGCCACAGCGGCGCCCGCTTCGGCCGAGCACCGCCGCCACGAGGCGGGCCTCGGCTCGACCGTGCGCTTCGCCGACCTCGGCGTTGCCGGCACGGCCACCGTCGTCGCCGACGAAGGCCTCGACCGAGGCGAGGAGCTCGTCCAGCTCACGGCCTACCCGGACCCGGCAGGGCCGCGGCTGGGGCGACGGCCGCCCGAGCGTCCGCGCGTCCGCCGGCCGTCCCAACGGCGCGGGGGGTCGCTGGACTGATGGCCGCGCAGCGCGACGGTCCGGCGACCGCCCCGGCGCAGCCAAGCCGCAGCGCGGGCGGTGGCGGACCGAGGCGGAGAGACTCGGGGCGGTGGCCCTCCCGCGCGTCGAGGCACCGCCCTCACACACGAGCAGGGTCGGGCGATCGCGCGGATGCTGGGCCGCCGACCGCGCCGCTCGAAGCGCTCGTGATGAGTCGTCAGATAGCTGATCGGATGGGCGACTAGGACTACATGTGGATCTTCAGCACCCAAGGCTTCTACTCGGCGGTCGAGCACCGGGAAGATCCCGAGCGCATCATCGTCCGCTGCCGCACACGTGAGGACCTCGAGGCGCTCCGCGAGCAGATCCCCGGGCTCGAGCCGTTCGAGGATCCCGCCGCCGACTACCGCTGGCGGGCGATCGTCTCGCGGCAGGATGGACCGCCGCGGTAGCCGCGATGGCCGCCGAAATCGACTACCCCAACTTCAAGAGCGCCGTCGCCGAACGCCAGGGCCACGGTCGGGCCGGCCGCTACATGCGCGTTTGGAGCGAGCTGCTCGGGCTGCAGGAGTCGGAGTGAGCGGCTGGGACGAGGACGATTCGACGAGGAGGAGCTCCGCCCTGAGTACGAGGGTGTCTCCGCCGGAGTCCCCGCGCCGATCCAGCGCGCGATCTGGTCGGAGCGACAGCTGCTCGTCCTCCCCAACCGGCCCGAGCTCGCACACGAGGGCACGCTCACCGGCTGCCTACTACGACGAGCGGAACGTGCCGGCGTCTCGATCATGGAGTCGGCGTCTCCCACCTCGACGAGTACGGCTGGGAGCTGACGGTCGGCTTCCTCGCCGAGGGTAAGCGGCGCTCCGCCGAGCGCGCGATCCTGAGCTTGGGCGGGGAACGTCGGCTACAAGCGCGTCTGGCTGCCCGGGCGGTACTCGAGACCCGGCCGCGACCGCGCTCCAGCTGCCGGGCCTCAAGCGAGTGCGCCTAGGTTCGGCCGCGGCCGCCGCTATTGGTTCGACGTCTGGGCGGACCGGCTGTTTCCCAACGTGTGCGCGCTCTGCGGGGATCCCTCCGCAATGGAAGGTCACGGGGCGGCGACGCCGGCAGCCCGGGCGGCACGGGTCGAGCGACGAGCGGCTCAAGGCGATCGCGAGACTGGACCCGGATGGATGCCGACGCGGAGCAAATGGTCGAAGACATCGAGGCGAGTTCGGGGGCGGCGACGGAAGCGGCAGCGAGTGAACCGGGACAGGCAGCCCGCGGAGACTCGGCTGCCTCCGTGGAAACGACCGTACCCAAGGCCGCTGAAGGAAGTTCCGAACGGTCGGATTCGAGCGGCGAGGTCTGCCACCTGGTCAGGCGACAGTCGGTGGATCGGGCACTGTGCGGCCGTGATGTGACTGGCTACGGGTGGACGCGTGCGCAACCTCTCTGCGTGGTCTGTCTCGACCTCGCCCACATTGACTCCGGCGGATTCTTTCGCCGGAAGCTGGACTCTTAGTGGTCTCGGCGTGGCTCGCGGAGGTGCGACACCCCAGGTCGCGACCTGGATCCCCGCGTGGTACTCCGGACCCGCAGGCGACGGACATAGAGTGGTGAGCGCCACGGCAGAGGCGGGAATGGAGCGCCCCTCCCCGACACCAGACGAGAGCAGAGCCGAGACCGAGATCCCCGGATCTCCCCGAGCTCCCTCTACAACCTGCTCAAGCCGAGCCGCTGCGACCTGCGCGCTGGCTCGCGAAGCCACGGCTTCGAGGAGGAGCCGCCCGACGCCTTCCGCGAGGTGCTCTTCGACCTCGGCCACGACCACGAGGCGCCGGCACCTCGAGCGCTTCCCGCGCGCCGTCGACGTCGCCGAGCTGCCCCGCGAGGAGCAGGAGCAGGCGACCGCTCGAGCTCCTCGCGCGAGCGCGAGCGCGTCATCTACCAGGGCGCCCTCCGGGCCCGGACCACGCTCGCCGGCCGCGAGGTCGAGGTCATCGGCCACCCCGACTTCATGCTCCCCGCCCGCGAGCAGTGGGCGATCCGCGACTCGAAGCTGAACCGCAGCGTCAGCGACTACATCGTGCTTGCAGCTCCACACTCTACGGCTGGCTCTACGAGCAGACGATGGGCGCCCAGCCCGTCGCCCTGCAGGTCCACTCCGGCTCGGGCGAGATCGTCGACGTCCCCTACGAGCGCGAGCGCGTCGAGCGGACGCTGGCGCTGCTCGAGCGGATGATCGAGCTCGCGCTTCGCCGACGAGCGGCCCGACGTCCACGTCTCGAACCCGAAGTGCAGCGGCTGCGGCTTCCGCGAGCACTGCTGGCCGCAGGCGATCGAGCGCCAGGAGGTCGGCCTCCTGCCCTCGGTCGACCGCGGCACGGTCGAGCGAGCTCCACGCGCGCGGCGCCGGCACGATCCCCGAGCTGCTCGCGCAGCTTCGACGTCGCCTCGCTGGCCGAGCTCGAGCGCCGCTGGGGCGGCCGGACGAAGCCGGTCGGCGAGGAGTACGCCGAGCGGATCCTCGCCGGCGCCCAGGCCTTCGAGACCGGCGAGCCGGTCGCTCCTCGCCAAGCCCGAGCTCCCCGACGCCGAAGAACTGGGTCATGTTCGACCTCGAGGGCATGCCGCCGCGCCTCGACGAGCTCGAGAAGATCTACATCTGGGGCCTGCAGGTCTTCGGCGAGAACGCCGGCCCCTTCCGCCCCGCCGTCGCCGGCTTCGGCCCGCGGCGGCGACCGCGAGGGCTGGTTCGCCTTCCTCGCCGAGTGCGAGTCGATCTTCGCCGAGCACGGCGACATCCCCTTCGTCCACTGGGCCACCTACGAGCAGGTCAAGATCGACATGTACATCACCCGCTACGGCGACCCCGACGGCATCGCCGCCCGGGTCAAGGCCAACCTCCTCGACCTCCTGCCGATCACCCGCAGCGTCCGTCGCCGTCCCGGTCTCGAGCTACAGCCTCAAGGACATCGAGACCGTCGCCGGCTACGAGCGCCAGCTCGAGGAGTACGGCGGCAGCTGGTCGATGGCCAAGTACATCGAGGCGACGGAGAGCGAGGACCGAGGCGGAGCGCGACGCGCTGCTGGGCGAGATCCTCGACTACAACCGGGAGGACCTGGAGGCGACGTGGGCGGTGCTGGAGTGGCTGAGGGCTATCCCGGAGGACTCGTAGCGGCAACGCCATCAGCAGTTTGCGGTTCACCGCCAGCGGCGCGACGATTCAAGTATGCCCCCGGCGGATCCGGACCACGCGCTGAGGCTCGCTGCTCACGACTATGTGCGCCGACTCCAGCGCGCCTTCGACGATCTGATCCCGCGCCAAGTCCTTCTCGAAGGATTTCCGTTTGACGGACAGCAGGTCAGTTACGGGTCGTTTCAGCGCGGCATCCACCGATCCCGGCAGCAGCGCGGGCCGGCCGCGCTGACGCTGTTCACATCCCCGAACTCGCCCTACGACGACGAGATCGACGAAGAAAGCGGTGCCATCGTCTACGCATATCGCGCGGGCACGCTGACTCAGGCGGACAATCGCGCTCTCGACGCCGCCTTCGAGATGCAGGTGCCACTGATCTACATCAAGGGCATCGACCCCGGCCAGTACACGGTCGTCCAGCCCGTGTTTGTGACCGACCGCGACCCGCGGTGGCGGGTTCGTTCTGCTCGAGACCCGGCCTGCCCGTGTCGGACATGGCCGAGGCCAGGGCCTGACGTTCGCCCAAACCACACCGTGTCGCCGCGCTGCGAGAGGTCAAGCTCCGCCTTGACCAGCATCGATTTCGGCGCGAAGTGCTGCGCGCCTACCGAAAACGGTGCGCAGTCTGCGCCCTCAACCAACGGAACTCGTCCAGGCCGCCCACATCGTCGAGTTTGCTGAGGACGGGCTCCAGGAGGTGAGCAACGGCCTCGCGCTTTGTGCCATTCACCATCTCGCGTACGACCGCAACCTGATGGGCATCGCGCCCGATGGCGTGGTGCACATCTCCCGTGGGCTCCGCGACCAACGAGACGGGCCGATGCTGCGAGAGGGGATCCAGTCGTTCCACGGACGCGGGATCTTGCGGCCCTCCCAGCTCGAAGAGCGTCCAGATCCCGAAGGACTGGCGGTTAGGTTTGATCGGTTCCGGGTCGAGGAAGCTGCCTAGCCACGGATCCCGAGGTGCCGCTTTCCGCAAGGTGTCCTCGGACATCATCTCGACGGTCGTGATGGCTCGTTCCGCTGGGTCCGCAGACCGCGTCTGATGAGCCGCCCGCCGACCCGGAATCCCGCGATGGTGTCACCGAATCCCTTGCCGTCCGGGCGGTTGGTTTGCAAATGGTTTGCGGCCGCGGATAGCGTTGGCCCATGGCCGAGGATCGAGACAGGTCTGGATCGTGGGGGACATTGAAGCGGGTGCGCGGGCGGGCGACCAGCGGGACCACACCGGTCACTGCTACGTGCTGGACCAGCCTGGGAACTACTCGCGAAAACAGAAGGTCTCACTCGGACGTCTCCGAGATAGCTTCGAGCCTTGTCGGATCTGCGCCCCGGGCCGTCGAAGGGCTCGCGACAACGCCGGGGCGGACACAAAGCCGCCACTCGTCGGAGTTCAGCCGGGCCACACGGTCGAGGTCGAGGATCTAGCGTCCGGCCAGACCGTCGTCAGGACCGTCCGCATAGCGCCGGGCGGTAGGGTTCCAGAAGCCGGGAGTAGTCTCGCCCGGCTCGCCAAGTCGGACTAGCCCTCCTCGGAAAAGCGCGCCGGCGACGATGCCGTACGCGACTCCCGATGGCCGCGTCCACAAGCTGCGGATTCGACGATTCGAATAGCGGCGACGGGGACGATGACCTCACCCAAGACAATCTCTCAGGTGGGGTCTGTCCTCGAGGGGGCTGCACACCCACTGTCGAAGGCGCAGGAGCATGTCCCTGATTCCCCCGGCCTGTACGCGATCCACGGTCCCACCGACGCTTGGCGGGAACTCGGCCTTCGAAAGCCCGCCGGATCCGCGGCCGCTCTACGTGGGGAAAGCCGAGAAGAGCCTCGTGGCGCGCGACCTCTCAACGCACTTCGGTGATGGGCGAACTGGTTCCTCGACAGTCCGCCGCTCGTTTGCCGCGCTGCTGCATGACGGCCTCGATCTACGCGGGATCCCGCGCAATCCGGACAAGCCGGGCTACTACGCCAATTACGGTCTCAGCCCGGAACACGACGCGAAGCTGACGGCTTGGATGCGCCGGCGACTCCGCCTTGCGGTGTGGCCGAAGACGGGTGACGTCGAGCTCCTCTCTGTCGAGCGCGCTGTGCTGCGCCAGCTACAGCCGCCACTCAACCTCAAGGACGTCGAGACCCCGTGGTCTACTCAGGTTGGCGACGCTCGAAAGCGCATGGCAGACGAGGCGCGGGCGTGGGCGAGGGAACGTGGCTTCGATGCGTGAGCCCCAATAGCCCGCTCCAGACCTTAACGCCATGCGCATCGCGCCAGGCCCACGATATGGTCGGCTCGACGTGCAGGCCCATCCACACCCGTTGCTCAGGGTCTTCCAGCCGGATATTCAGTACGTCGTCCCGATCTTTCAACGCAGGTACGTCTGGAACGAGGAAGACCAGTGGGCCGACCTTTGGGAAGACCTCCTCGAAACGATGCGCCTGGTGGCCGAAGCGCAGCGGGTCCAGGAGGACGGAGTGGACGTCCCCGCCCGTCCCACTTCATGGGAGCAATCGTCGTTGACCAGTCCCTATCAACAGGATCAGAGGTCGATCGCCGGCCCTTAATTGACGGCCAGCAGCGCCGAACCACCTTCATATCCTCGCCTGCGTCCACAGGGACGCGGTCGAACTCAAGGCCGAGAAAGCATCGGCCTCGTCTCCAGGCTGGTCGAGAACGACCAGGCACTCGTCACGGAAGAGGACGACCTGCGGTTCAAGCTCAGCCCGTCAGACCAGGACACAGGCCGCGGGTCATGACGGGAGGGCCTCGGTGCCGCCGAAACGACGGAAACTCGGATTCAGAGCCCCACCTCATCGAGCCAGGCGGCGCGACTTCTTTCACCAGACGCATCGAGACCTGGCTGCGCGGACCGACGAGCCCTGAGGCCGCCCTGAGAATCTTGCGCGGACACTCCGCAATAACGTCGAGCTCGTCGTAATAGATCTCGAGCTGGGGAAACGCCCAGGTCATCTTCGAGTCGCTGAACTATGGCGGTCGGGAGCTCCTCGCGATTGATCTCGTCAAGAACCATGTCTTCTTCCAGGCCGCCGGCAAAGGCCTGGACCTGCACCAGCTCCACACGACTATTGGATCCCGTTCGATAACGGACTGGTGGCGAGAGGAATGTTTCGCAAGGCCGTTATTTCCGGCCGCGAGCCGAGCTCTTCTTCATGTATTGGCCAAGCTTGAGCACTTAAGGAGATCGCGGCCCACCGCCTCTTCGTCGAGTTCAGGACGCCCCGGCAAGCTCGACTGAGGATCTCGTCAGCACCGTCCGAGCGGCTGGCCGCGAATCGAGATCTATACGAGCGCAGGAGCTTGACGTCCCCGGCCTCCCGGCCGACGTAGGGGGCTTTCGTCTACCGCCTCAACTTCTTAATCAGTCGACCCCGCGGCCGGTGCTCCTGCAGCTCCTTCGCGCCGTCCCGATCGGCTTGACCAGAATCGGCGGCCCGAGCGTTCCGCCGTGCTCGACAGCTACCTGATCCGGAGGATGCTGATGAGCTGGACGACCGCGAACTACAACCGCTGATGCTCGAACTACTACAGGCGATTCATGCAGATCCTGCGTCCGCCGACGAGGTTGTTCTGGGA
>CAVZET010000007.1:0-929828 GCA_963774395.1 uncultured Solirubrobacterales bacterium
CGGGGAGTGGAGGCTATCCGCGATGGCTTCCCGGTCACGCTTGCGGTAGGGTGTATTCGTCGGTCGGCGACGTTCAGCTGAAGTGGGCTGAGCCGTTCCTGCTGCGGGTGCCTGCGAGCCAGCCCGGCGTTGGTGCGCCGTTGTCTCTCAGCGGCCATCGCCATGCCCAAGCCCCCTGCGCGAGCAGCAGGAGCACGCGCCGCCGCCGAGCGGCGCGGAGAGAAGCCCCGGCCTGGAGCGAGACGTCCACGCTGCCGTCTGATCGAGGCTGCTTCCACCGTCGGCGTGTTCGTGATCGCTACTGCCGGCGCGACGAAGATGAAGGCCAAAGCGCCGCAACCCAGCACCAGCTGAGGAAGCTTCGCTCTCGAGAACGAGGGCCGCGACGACGGCGATTGCCGATGAGCACGAACAGAAAGTCGCCGAACTCCAGGGCGGACCAGCCGCTCAGAAGTGACCGAATCGCCGTCCGCGCTCAGCTCGTACCAATCGAGGAACAAGCTAACGATCAAGACGACTGCGGCCGCTCTGCCAATGGCCGACAGGAGTGTGGGGGCGCTACGGGCCTGGACGACATCGGTCCTAAACCTCTCCCTGCCACGAAGAACGCCATCGGGCACCTTATGGCAATCCTCAGATCAGCACGGGCCAGACCGGGACACGCTCAAAAAGGCAGGATTTGCAGGGCATTTGCGAGCGAGCGTGACTCGCAAACGATACTGCAATCAGCGCCGCTCAGCGGATCTTGTCGTAGATGCGAGAAGATCGGCAGGTACATCGAGATCACGATGAAGCCGACGACGGCGCCGACGAAGAGGATCATCACGGGCTCGATCAGCGAGGTGAGGGCCTTCACGCGGGCGTCGACCTCGGCCTCGTAGAAGTCGGCGATCTTGCCCAGCATGTGCTCGAGCTGGCCGGTCTCCTCGCCGACGGAGACCATGTGCGTGACCATCGTCGGGAAGACCGGCGCCGAGTCGAGCGGAGCCGCGATCGTGCCACCGGAGCGGACCGACTCGTAGACCTGGTCCATCGCCGCGCCGACGACGGCGTTGCCCGAGGTCTCGCCGGAGATCTTGATCGCCTGCAGGATCGGCACGCCGGCGGAGATCGTGCCCGAGAAGGTCCGCGACCAGCGCGCGATCGCGACCTTCTGGACGATGTCGCCGATGTACAGCGGCATATGCAGCTTCAGCGTGTCCCACTGATGTCGCCCCTTCTCGGTCTTCTTCCACTGGAAGAAGGCGACGAGGCCGACGGCGATCACGCCGAGGATGATGTACCAGGCACCGGTGATCGCGTCGGAGACGTTGACCGTGATCTGCGACATGAAGGGCAGCTTGGCGCTCTCCCCCGGCGCCTCGGCGGCGATCTCGTTGAAGATGCCGACGAAGACGGGGACGATGAAGGCGACGATCGCGATCATGGCGACGATCGCGAAGGCGAAGACGAACGCCGGGTACATGACCGCCGAGCGGATCTGGCGCCGCAGAGCGTCGAGTTTCTCGAGCTGGTAGGCGACGAGATCGAGCGCGCTCTCGAGGCGGCCCGAGCCCTCCCCGGCGCGGACCATCGAGCGGTAGAGCGGGTCGAAGATCATCGGCCGGCGTTCCATCGCGTCGGCGACGGAGCTGCCGGCCTCGACGTCGGCGCGGAGCTCGGCCGCCGCCTGCTTGATCTTCTCGTCCTCGGTCTGGTCCTCGAGCGTGTAGAGCGAGCGCAGCATCGGCATGCCCGAGGAGATCAGCGTCGCGAACTGCCGCGAGAAGACGGCAAGGTCGCGCATCTTCACGTGCCGGAAGCGGTCGAAGAGCGCCTCGAGCTTCAGCGGGTCGCGCTGCTCGGCGACGTCGAGGACGATCAGCCCGCGCTCGCGCAGCTGCTCGGTGACGTGGGCCTTGCTCGAGGCCTCCATCTCGCCCTTCGCGGGAATCCCCGCGACGTCGACCGCTTTGAAGGCGAAGGTGCTCATCTCAGGCCCGCATCCTCATCGCTCAGGCCGGGCTTCCGAGGCCGCTCGCCGCCGACTCGTACTGGGGCGCCTGCTGGCCGGACGGCGGCGCCGCCGAGCAGCCTGCGCAGCTCGTCGGGCACCGAGGCGCGCGTTGCTCGGCGAGCTGGCGGGTGATCTTGCCCTGGCGCGTGAGCTGCGCCAGGTGGGCGTCCATCGTCTGCATCCCGATCGCGCCCGAGGTCTGGATCGCGGAGTAGATCTGGTGGGTCTTGCCCTCGCGGATCAGGTTGCGGATCGCCGGCGTCGGGACCAGCACCTCGGCCGCGCAGACGCGCGCCGGCGCCGTCGGCCGTCGGCAGCAGCTGCTGGGTGACGATCCCCTGCAGCGCGATCGACAGCTGCATCCGCACCTGGTGCTGCTGCTCGGCCGGGAAGACGTCGATGATCCGGTCGACCGTCTGCGAGGTCGACTGCGTGTGCAGGGTGGCGAAGACCAGGTGGCCGGTCTCGGCCGCGGTCAGCGCCGTCGAGATCGTCTCGAGGTCGCGCATCTCGCCGACGAGGATCACGTCGGGGTCCTGGCGCAGGGCCGCCTTCAGCGCCGAGGCGAAGTCGTGCGCGTCGGCGCCGATCTCGCGCTGGTTGACGATGCACTTCTGGTGCGCGTGCAGGAACTCGATCGGGTCCTCGATCGTGAGGATGTGCTCCTCGCGCTCGCGGTTGATCAGATCGAGCATCGCCGCCAGGCTCGTCGTCTTGCCGGAGCCGGTCGGCCCGGTGACGAGGACGAAGCCGCGCGGCTTGCGACAGAAGTCGGTCAGCACCGAGCGGCAGCCCGAGCTCCTCGACCGACTTGATCTCCTGCGGGATGTGGCGGAAGGCGGCGCTGATCGCGCCGCGCTGGAAGTAGGCGTTGACGCGGAAGCGGGCGACGCCCGGGATCGCGTAGGCGAAGTCGAGCTGCTGTTCGTTCTCGAAGCGCTTGCGCTGCTCGTTGTTGAGGATCGAGTAGACGACGTCGCGCGTCTGCTGCGGCGTCAGCGGCGGATAGTCCTCCAGGGGCGTGATCCGTCCCCGCACGCGGATCGCCGGCTGAAAGCCCGCGCGTCAGGTGGACGTCGGAGGCCCGCAGCTCGACCATGCGCGTGAGTACCTCGGCAAAGTCGAAGTCGCTCATTCGTCCACCTAATCGTCAGCCTCCGGCCAGGGCTTGAGCCCGTCTGGACGCCGCTGGACGGGATCAGGCGGGCGTGGGCGTCGGGGCCGGACTCGGCGCGGCGGCGGGTCCTCTCCCCCGTCGTCCTGCTGCCCCGCGTCGGCGACGGGTCGCCGCCACCCGAGCCGTCGCCGCCCTCGCCCGGGCCGTCGCCGGTTGCGTCCTCCTCCTCGTGCAGGCCGAGCAGGGCCGCCTGCCGGTAGTCGACGAACTCGCGCACGCCGATCTGCCCCGCGGCGGCGAGCGGGATCGCAACCAGGGCGCCGATGATGCCGAGCAGGGTGCCGCCGAAGAGCGCCGCGATCACGATGATGAACGGGTCCAGCGAGACGGCCCGGCCCTGGATCCGCGGCTGGATCACGTAGTTCTCGACCTGCTGGTAGACGATCGCCCAGATCGCCCAGATGATCGTCACCGTCGGGAAGTCGACGAACAGCGTCACGATCCCGACGAGGATCGCGCCCAGCGTCGCGCCGACCAGCGGGATCAGATCGAGCGTCGCGATCACGACGGCGAGCGCCAGCGGCGAGGGCACGCCGAGGATCGAGAGCACGATGAAGGTGAAGAAGCCCGCGATCAGCGCCTGCAGCAGCGCGCCGCCGACGTAGGCGCCGACGGCGACGGCCATGTTGTCGAGCGCGCGCTTGATCACCTCGGCCTCGCGCGGCGGCCGCAGCGTCAGCGCCCGGTCGATCCAGCGGCCGCCGCGGCTGACCATGAACAGGCTCATGATCAGGATCGTGACGACGGCGAAGACCGAGCTGATCAGCCCGGTGCCGATGTCGGCGAGCACGCCGGCGACGTCGGTGAACTTCGACGCCGCGTTGGTCGCGAACTCGTCGAGCTTCGCGGTCAGGTCGAAGTTGTCGTTCAGGTTCTGCAGCGTGTGGCTGTGGTTGATCGTGTCCTTGAGGTCGCTGACGTAGCTGGGGAAGTGCTGGACCAGATCGGCGGCCGCGCGGACCAGCGGCGGGATCAGGACTGCGCCGA
The DNA here is from genome assembly GCA_963774395.1 of uncultured Solirubrobacterales bacterium. GTDB lineage: Bacteria > Actinomycetota > Thermoleophilia > Solirubrobacterales > 70-9 > CAXMST01. The sequence goes on from CAVZET010000007.1 coordinate 4,161, forward strand.
TCCCGATCGGGATCAGGATCACGCCCAGGTAGACGATCGTGATCGCCAGCCCCTTGGGCATGCGCCGGGAGAGGAAGGCGACGGGCCCGGAGAGGATCGTCGCCAGGAAGATCGCCATCAGCAGATAGAAGATCGGCGTCCGCAGGCGGTAGACGACGTACAGCGCCAGCACCGAGAGGACGACCGTGACGATGATCCGCAGGATCGTGCGGACCGACGGCTCCCGGCCCCCGGAGCGCCCGAAGAACAGGTCGCCAACCCGCGGGCGCACGGTCTGGGGCAGATTTGCCCCCGTGGCGACCGCAAGGGTGTCGCCCTCGGGTCTCCCCTCCCCTCCGGAGGCGGCGCTGGGGGGCGTCGTCGGCGGTTCCGCCATCGTGCCGGATGCTGGACGCCGGGCCGGACGGACAGCTGGACGGGCGCGACGCGCGACCGCCGCCCGATCGGCGACAGTTCCGGGTGACGGATGAGCGCCCCGGCACGGACAACGCCACAAAGATCAGGACCGCGACCCCTGAAGGTCGTCCTCCGCGGGCTCGCGGTGCTGCTCGCAGACGCGCTCGCGCTGCTGATCCTCTCGGAGCTGCTGCCGGGCTTCACCCTGGATGGGCCCGGCGCCGCGCTCGGCGCCGCGCTGCTCGTCGGCGCCGCGAACGCGCTCGTCTGGCCGACGCTCGCGCGGCTCACGGCGCCGCTCAGCGTGCTCACGCTCGGCGCCGCGGCGATCGTGCTCAACGCCGTACTCGTCACGGTCGTCATCGAGCTGATCCCGGACGCTCACATCGACGGGCTCGAGGAGGGCATCGTCGTGACGATCGGGCTGACGCTGCTCACGGCGCTGTTCGGCGCGCTGCTCGCGATCGGCGACGACGAGAGCTGGCGCCGCAACGTCCTGCAGCGGTCGCAGCGCCGCGCCAAGGACAGGATCGAAACCGACGTGCCGGGCATGCTGCTGCTCGAGATCGACGGGCTCGCGCACGAGGTCGTGCTCCGCGCCCTGCGCGACGGCACGATGCCGAACCTCGCCCGCTGGGTTGCCACCGGCAGCCACCGGCTCGAGCGCTGGGAGACCGACCTCTCCTCGCAGACGGGCGCCTGCCAAGCGGGGATCCTGCACGGCAACAACGAGGACTGGCCCGCGTTTCGCTGGTGGGAAAAGGACCGCGGCAAGCCGATCGTCACCAACCACCCGCGTGATGCCGCCGAGCTCGAGAGCCGCCACTCCAACGGCCGGGGGCTGCTCTTCGCCGACGGCGCGAGCCGCGCCAACATCCTCTCCGGCGACGCGCCGCACTCGATGCTGACGATGAGCACTGTGCTCGTCCGCCGGCGCCCGCTCGGGCGCGACTATGCCGTTTACTTCGCCCAGCCCTACGGGGTGTTGAAGACCGCGGGCTCGGCGATCGCCGACTTCTGGCGCGAGCGCCGGGCCGCAAACCGCCAGCGCCGCCGCGACGTTCTGCCGCGGATCCCACGCAGTCGCGTCTACGCGGCGATGCGGGCCTTTGCCACCGCGGTGCAGCTCGACCTGCAGGTCGCCGCTGTCGTCGGCGACCTGCTCGCCGGGCGGCCCGTGATCTACACGACCTTCCTCGCCTACGACGAGGTCGCCCACCACTCGGGCATCGAGCGCCACGACACGCTCGACGTGCTCGCCAAGGTCGACCGCGAGATCGGCCGTCTCGCCGCGGTCGCCGCCGATGCCCCACGCCCCTACGAGCTCGTCGTGCTCAGCGACCACGGCCAGTCACAGGGCGCGACCTTCGAGCAGCGCTACGGGATGACGCTCTCGGACCTGGTCGAGAAGCACGCGCGCGGCGGCGCGCGCATCCACGCTGCGAGCGGTGGCGAGGACGAGGCTTCCTCCTACCTCGGCGCGAGCCTGACGGAGATCGGGCGCGACGACACGGGGGCCGGCCGCACGGTTCGGGCGATGACGAAGGGCCGGCGCAGCGATGGGGACGACGGCGTCGTCGTGATCGACGCGCCAAGCGCCGACGACGGCGACGGCACGGCCGAGCAGGAGGGCGAGGAGCCACCCGAGATCTCGGTGATGGCATCGGGCAACCTCGGCCTGATCAGCTTCCCGCGCGAGCCCGGCCGGCTCACGCTCGAGCGCATCGACGCGCTCCACCCCGGCTTGATCGCCGAGCTTCGCGCCCATCCGGGGGTCGGATTCCTGCTCGTCCGCAGCGAGCAGCAGGGCGCCCTCGTGCTTGGCGCCGACGGCTCCCACGCGCTCGCCGACGACACGGTCGAGGGCACCGATCCCCTCGCCCCGTTCGGCCCCCACATCGCCGCGAAGCTGCGCCGTACCGACTCGTTCCCCCATTGCCCCGACATCATCGTCAACAGCACGTATTGGGCCGAGACCGAGGAGGTCGCCGCCTTCGAGGAGCTCGTCGGCTCACACGGGGGCGCCGGCGGGCCGCAGAGCTTCCCCTTCATCTGCCACCCGGCGCGCCTGCGCTTCCCCGACGAGGACGTCGTCGGCGCCGAGCAGATCCATCACATCCTGCGCGGCTGGCTGGCCGAGCTCGGCCAGGAGGCCTACGCGGACTGACACCTCGGTGGGCGCTGAAGCTGCACGCGGCGTCGTCAGGCAGTCGGCGGCACTCGGCAGCGGATCTCGTCCAGCAGCCGGTGTGCAAGCGCACCCGCGTCCTCGCTCGACCGGGGCTGCCCACCGGCCGGAAGAAAGAACTCGATGTGGACGCGTGGGCGCCGCGGAAAGCGATTGACAGCGGTGCTTCCGGCGACCGCGGCCAAGACGATTGGCACGTCTGGACAGGCCGCAGCCAGCCTGGAGATGCCACGCCTGGCGCGGAGCCTCTGGCCGCGGGAGAAAGTGCCTTCGGGAAAGATCCCGATTGCCTCCCCCCGGCGCAACGCCGCCACAGTGTGCTCGATCGCCGCCGTGTCGCCCGCGCCGCGACGGACCGGTATCTGCCCGAGCCCGTCGAGGATTCGGCCGGCGGCGGGGATCTCCCATAGGCTCGCCTTGGTGAGGAAGCGGACCTGGCGCGGCCGCCACATCATCACTTCGGCGATCGCCGCTGGATCGAGCCAGGAGTCGTGATTTGCGACGACGAGCACCGGACCTCGCATCGGCAGGAGTTCGAGGCCTTTCGCTTCCAGCCGCACCCACCAACGTAGCCAGCGCAGCGCCAATCGAATCGCCTGATAGAGGCGCCAGCCAGTGCGCCGCTCTGGCATCGCGGCGGCCATCCAAGTCGCTGGATGATCCAATCGCTCTGGTTCGGGCGTGCTTAGGCTTTGCACCAAGCCGTAGACGATCAGCAGTACGCGATCGGCGTCATCACCCGAAGGAGATGAATGGCCTGGGGGGCGCGGGCCGGCCATCAGGCGCCCAGAGCTCAGACTGAGACCCGGGCGACCTCTTCGATCGAGGTGACGCCGGAGCGGACCTTGTGCAGGCCGTCCTCGCGCAGCGTGAGCATGCCCTCCTCGCGGGCGACCTTGGTGATGTCCGCCTGGGCGGCGCCGCCGACGGTCATGTCCTTGAGCGTCTCCGACATCGCCATCACCGAGTAGAGGCCGTGGCGGCCCTTGTAGCCGGTGCCGTTGCAGCGCGCGCAGCCGACCGGCTCGTAGGCCTCGACGTCGGCGCCGACGCGGAAGCCCGCCGTGGCGAGCACCTCCCGGGCGAGCACGGTGCGGCGCTTGCAGTTCGTGCAGAGCGTCCGCGCGAGGCGCTGGGCGACGACGCAGTCGACGGCGGAGGCGGTGAGGAACGACTCGACCCCCATCTTCGAGAGGCGCGTGATCGCCCCGGGCGCGTCGTTGGTGTGCAGCGTGGTCAGCACGAGGTGCCCCGTAAGCGCCGCCTCGATCCCGATCCTGGCCGTCTCGGCGTCGCGGATCTCGCCGACCATGATGATGTCGGGATCGGCCCGCAGGACCGAGCGCAGGCCGCTGGCGAAGGTCAGGCCGGCGCGCCGGTTGACGCCGATCTGCTTGACCCCGTCGAGCTGGTACTCGACCGGATCCTCGATCGTGATGATGTTCTTGGCGACGTCGTTGATCTCCTTGAGCGCCGAGTAGAGCGTCGTCGACTTGCCGGAGCCGGTCGGCCCGGTGACGAGCACGGCGCCGTAGGCCTGGTGGATCGCGGCCTCGAAGCGCGCCCGCTGCTCGCCCTCCATGCCGAGCTCGTCGAGGCTGAGCAGCGCCTTCTCCTTGTCGAGGATGCGGATCGTCGCCCCCTCGCCGCGCTGCGTCGGCATCGTGACGACGCGCATGTCCACCTTGCGCTCCTCGACCGTGAGCGCGACGCGGCCGTCCTGGGGGACCCGCTTCTCGGCGATGTCGAGGTCGCTCATGATCTTCACGCGGCTGACGACGCCGGAGACCATCCGCCGCGGCACGCGCGCGGCCTCGTAGAGGACGCCGTCGACGCGGAAGCGGACCCGCATGTCGCGTTCGTCGGGCTCGAAGTGGATGTCGGAGGCGCCCTCGGCGACCGCCTGACCGAGGATCGAGTAGACGAGCTTGATCACCGGCGCGTCGTCGGCGGACTCGCGCAGGTCGGTGATCTCGGGCCCGCCGTCCTCGTCCTCGTCCTCGAGCACGGCCTCGGCGACGCGAGGTCTCGAGCGTGTTGAGCCGGCCGATCAGCGCCTCGATATCGACCTCGGCGGCTACCGCGACATGGCAGTTCAGCCCGGTCATCATCTGGATGTCGTCGACGGCGAGCACGTTCGCGGGGTCGGCCATCGCCAACAGCACCGTCTGCTCGTCGAGGAAGCCGACCGGGACCGCGCGGTAACGGCGCGCGGTCTGCACGCCGACAAGGTTGGCGGCGCCCATGTCGACCTGGAAGGTGTTCAGGTCGACGTGGTCGAGCCCGTAGCGCTCAGCCATCGCGTGGGCGAGCTGATCGCCGTCGATCAGCCCCTGTTCGACCATCAGCTGCTCGGGCGAGCGCCCGGCGGTCCTGGCCTCGGCGATCACCTGCTGGACGCGCTCGTCGCTGACATAGCCGAGGTCAACGATCACGTCGGTGATGAACTCGCCGCTGTGCGAGCGGGTCAGCGGCGGGGTCAGGCCCATCACGCCTCCATCGGGTTCGAGCTCGCGGGCGGTCGCCTCCTCGCTGCCGATTGGAGGCACGGGGCGTAGATGTCCGGGGCGGGGGGGTTCGGCTGTCATCTGGTGCCCTCTACCGGGGGGCGCACTGCTCTGTCCATGGTCGCAAGGGGAGCCTCGAGCCCCGTCCAGATCTCGAAGGCGAGTGCGCCCTGGCGAACGAGGATCTCGAGTCCGTCGACCGTCCGGGCGCCGCGGCCCTTCGCGGCCTCGATGAGCCCTGTCCCGGCCGACCCGTAGGAGAGGTCGACCACGACCTGTTGTTCATTGAGCTGATCGACGCCGAAGCCGAGCGCCTTGAATCCTGCACGAGCGCTGGACGAATCGTCACCTCGGTGGCCAACGGCCGTCGTATTGACGACGATCTCGAAGCGCTCGGGTCGCGGCGGCTCCCCCGCTTCGATCGCGACGCCGCCGAGCTCGGTCGGCGAGCGCCGCCGCGCGCTCCGGCGTCCTGTTCCAGATGCTCACCTCCGCCCCGGCCTCGAGCAGCGCCCAGACCGTCGCCCGGGCCGAGCCGCCGGCACCGAGGACGAGCGCCTGGCGCCCGCCGGGGTTGGTTCCTGCGGCCCTGATCGCGTCGATGACTGCCGGTGCGTCGGTGTTGTCGGCGGCGATCCGCGGCCCATCGCCGCCCGGTCCCGGGTGGAAGCTGAGCGTGTTCGCCGCGCCGATCGCCCGCGCAGCATCGGTCGTCGCATCGGCGAGGTCGAGCGCTGCACCCTTGTGCGGGATCGTCACGTTGACGCCGGCCCACTCCCCCGCCTCGCCGCTTGCCAACCGCTCGATCGCCGCCGCGAACTCATCGGGCGCGAGCTCGATCGCCTCATAGCTCCACTCGCGGCCCAGGCCACGCTCCGCGAGCGCCGCCGTCTGCATCGGCGGCGAGAGCGAGTGGGAGATCGGCTGTCCGACCACCGCGAGCTTCGGCATCGGCCGAGCGTACCCGCCTCGCACGGCGCCGGCCCTCGCGCGATGCCGCCCCGGGAAGCGGCGACCGGTCGCCCCGTTCAGCAGTTCGTCGGCGACTTGCCCTCGGCCTGCAGCGCCGCCTGGTACTTGGCCGCGGCGGCCTCGAACTTCGACGCGCTGCTGGTGAAGTACATCCCGTTGCAGTTGCCCGGCTTGACGACGAAGTAGTAGTCGCCGGTCTTCGCCGGCTTTGCGGCCGCCTTCATCGAGGCCTCGCCCGGGTTCGAGATCGGCGTCGGCGGCAGGCCCGGGTTGGTACGCGTGTTGTAGGGGTTGTCCGACTGGAGTTCGCTTTGCAGCAGCTGCCCCGAGTACTTGTCGAGCCCGTAGCGCAGCGTTGCGTCGATGCCGAGGAAGTCGCCCGCCGCAAGCCGGTTGTAGATCACCTCGGAGACGCGCGGGCGATCCTTGTCGACCTGTGCCTCCTTCTCGATCATCGAGGCGATCTTGAGGACGTCGTACGGCGTCAGGTTCTTCTTCTTGGCGTAACTCAGGTCGATCGGATCGAAGTACTGCTGGAAAGCCTCGAGCTGCTTTTTGACGAGGTCGCCGACGGGCGCCCCCTTGACCACCTCATACGTCGCCGGGAAGAGGAAGCCCTCCATGTTCGCTGCGCCCTGGGCGTCGTACTTCTTCAGCGGGAACTTCTTCATCGCTTTCTTGACGGCCTTCTCGTAGTTGCCCTTGAGGCCGGCCTTCTTGGCGACGTCGGCGGTCTGCGCGACCGTCAGCCCCTCGGGGATCGTCACGTTGGTCGTCTTCAGCGTCTTCGGCCCCTTCGCGACGGGCGCCGGTGTGTCGTTGCCGCCGAGCGCCGCCTTCGCGACGAGGACGATCGCGCCGAGCAGCACGAGGGCCAGCCCGAGCGCGATCAGGCGCCGCACCCAGAGCGCGCGCGGGTCGCGCGGCGGGCGCCCACCGCCGACTGGAATGCCATCGCGGCGGCCCGCTCCTCCGCCTCCGCCGGGCGCCGCGACGGGCGGCACCGGTTGCTCAACCGCCGCGCGGTCGCCTGTCAGCGCCGCGGCCTCCCCGGTTTCGGGTGCCGGCACCCAATCGGAGGTGATCGCACGCTCTTCGCCCGTGCCGACGTCGGCCAGCCAGTCGTCGGTTGTGCCGCTCGCGGGCTGCTCCCCGGTCGCGGAGGCAGGAGGCGTGGCCTCCTCTGCCGGCGGCCCGGCGGCCGGCTGCTGCTCGGCGGGGGCCGCAGGCGGCGCGGCCGCAGGTGGCTGCTCGGCCCGGCGCGGTGGCGCGGAAGGCTCGGCGCCGTCGCCGTCGCGGTCGCCGTTGCCACCCGCAACGGCGTCGGTGACGGTGCCGATCGCACCGCTGACCCGGTCGCCGAGCGAGCGACGGGCGCCGGCGGAGCGCTGCTTGCGGCGCTCCTCGCGCTCCCGTCGGCGCGCCTCGCGCTCCCGTGCCTTCGGGTCTCCTTCGGCGAACGGGTCGCCGTCGGGAAGCTCGCTCATGCGACGTCCCCCGGCGTCCGCGTCGGCGCGCTCGACTCCTGCGCGGCCAGATAGGACTCGAGCAGGTGCGCCGCGGCGAGCGAATCCTCGGCGGCGCCGGCGCCGGCCCGTCTCGAGGCCCCGGCCATCGCCGTCGTCAGCCGCTCATCCCAGGTAGTCACGGGCACCTCGACCGCGCCCTCGAGCTCGGCGCAGAAGTCGCGCACGACGGCCGCCTGGGCGCCCTCGCTGCCGTCGAGCCCGAGCGGCAGCCCGACGACGACGGCCTCGGCACCCTCGTCGGCAATCAGCCGCGCAATCGGCTCGACCTCGGGCGGAAGCGTCTGCAACGGGCGCACGATCGTCCCGGTCGCATCGGAGATCGCGAAGCCGCAGCGAGCTGTGCCGTGGTCGATCGCGATCGTCCTCATCGGTCAGCCGAGCCCCTCGACGATCGCCGCGCGCGCGGCCGCGAGGGCGTCGTCGAGCTTGTCGGGATCGCGGCCACCGGCCTGCGCCGCCTCGGGACGACCGCCGCCACCACCGCCGACGATCGCCGCCGCCTCGCGGACGACATCGGCGGCCGAGATCCCACCGGAGACCGCGGCCGGCGAGAAGCTGCCGACGAGCGCGACCTTGCCGGCCGCCGCGATCGGCGCTGCCGAGGACGACGGCGGCGTCGCCGAGCCGCTGCTTGACCTGATCGGCGAGGTCGAGCATCGCCTTGGCGTCGTCGATGCCCTCGACGCTGGAGACGACGACCTCGATGTAGTGATGCGTGTGCGCGCCGGCGATGAGCCGCTCGGCCAGGCCGCCGGTGGCCTCGGCGCGGCGCTCGGCGCCGGCCCGCTCGAGCTCGGCGAGGCGCTCGCTCGCGCGGCGGGCGGCGACGACGGCGTCCTCGCGGTTGCCGAGCAGCTCGCCCGCCTCGTCGAGACGCTCGCTGCGCTCGACGAACCAATCGATCGCCGCAGGCCCCGTGACGGCCTCGATCCGGCGCACGTTCGAGGCGCTCGAGCCCTCGTGGACGATCTTGAAGATGCCGACCTCGGCGGTGTTGGCGACGTGCGTGCCGCCGCAGAGCTCGCGCGAGATCTCCTCGACCTCGACCATCCGCACCCAGTCGCCGTACTTCTCGCCGAACAAGGCCATCGCGCCGAGCTCCTCCGCCTGCGCTCGCGCCATCTCCATCGCCCGGACCGGCGCCGAGGCCTTGATCCAGTCGTTGACCATGCGCTCGACCGTGTCGAGCTCGGAGGGCGACAGGCGCGTCCCGTGGGTGAAGTCGAAGCGCAGCTTGTCGGGCCGCACGGCCGAGCCTGCCTGGCGCACGTGCGTGCCGAGCGTCGCGCGCAGCGCCGCGTGCAACAGGTGGGTCGCCGTGTGGTTGCGCATCGTCGCGTGGCGGGTGCGCCTGTCGACCGAGGCCGCGACGTGCGTGCCGGGTTCGGGCGGCGGACCGTCGAGGCGGATGCGGACTGCCTGATCGTCGCCGACCCGGTAGACGTCGAGGACGCCCGCCTCGGTCCCGTTCCAGCGCAACGCGCCGGCGTCGGAGACCTGGCCGCCGCCCTCCGGGTAGAAGGGGCTCTCCTCGAGCTTGATCAGCGCCTGCGGGCCGCCGGCCTCGTCGGGGACGCTCGCCGGCTCGACTGCGACCGCGGCGGCGACCGCGGTCTCGGCAGCGAGCTCCTCGTAGCCGACGAAGCGCGTCGGCGGCGCCCCCTCGACGAAGCTGAGCACGGCCTCGTGGTCGTCGACGACGGCAACGCCGGAGCGCGAGCGCGCCTTCTCGCGCTGCTGCTCCATCAATGCCTCGAAGCCCTCGTCGTCGACGGAGAGCCCCTGCTCGGCGAGGAGTTCCCGGGTCATCTCGTAGGGGAAGCCGTAGGTGTCGTGCAGCTTGAACGCCTCTTCCGCCTCGATCCACGAGGTGCCCTCGGCGAGCGCTGCCTCGACGAGCCGGCCGAGCAGCTCCGAGCCGCGGTCGAGGGTGTGGCCGAAGCCCTCCTCCTCGCTCGCGCACCAGCGCAGGATCGTCTCGCGCTCGGCGGCGACCTGTGGGTGGATCGCGGCGTAGGTATCGATCACCTGCTCGGCGTAGCGGCTGAACCAGGGGGGCTCGAGCCCGATCACACGGCCCTGCTGGATCGCGCGCCGCATCACCCGGCGCAGGACGTAGCCGCGGTCCTCGTTCGAGGGCACGACGCCGTCGGCGAGCAACTCGACGGTGCCCCGGACGTGGTCGGCGATGATCCGCATCGCCCGCGTCGCCTGCTCGTCCTCGCCGCCGTAGGAGCGCCCCGAATCCCGCTCGGCGAGCTCGACCAGCGGTCGCATCAGGTCGGTGTCGAAGACCGAGTCGACGCCCTGCTGGATCACGGCCATCCGCTCGAGCCCGAGGCCGGTGTCGATGTTCTTGTTCGGCAGCTCGGTGAGGCTGCCGTCCTCGTGCAGCTCGAGCGCCATGAAGACCAGGTTCCAGTACTCGAGGTAGCGATCGGAGTCGTCGCCGGGGCGGTCGGTGTCAGGCCCGAAGTCGGGCCCGCGGTCGAGGTAGAGCTCCGAGCAGGGACCGCAGGGACCCGTCGGCCCCGCCTGCCAGAAGTTCTCCGAGCGCGGCAGCTGCACGATTCGCTCTTCCGGGACGCCCTTGGCGAGCCACAGCTCGATCGCCTCCTCGTCAGGGCCGAGCCCGAGCTCCTCGTCGCCGCCGAAGACCGTGATCCAGATCTTCTCGGGGTCGAACCCGAACGGTCCCGTCGAGAGCTCCCAGCCGAAGTCGATCGCCTCGGCCTTGAAGTAGTCGCCGAAGCTGAAGTTGCCGAGCATCTCGAAGTAGGTGAGATGCCGCTTGGTCGAGCCGACCGACTCGATGTCGGGCGTCCGGAAGCAGCGCTGCGAGCTCGTCAGCCGGCTCCCCGGCGGCGTCTCGCGGCCGAGGAAGAAGGGCTTGAACGGCTGCATGCCGGCGACGGTGAGCAGCGTCGAGGTATCGCTCGGCGCGGGCACCAGCGAAGCCGACGGCTGCCGCAGGTGGCCGTTGCGCTCGAAAAACGACAGGTATGTCTCGCGGATCTCGTCCGAGTTCACGGGCGGTGAAGGCTAGTTGACTGTCGCTCGGGGAGCCTGCGGAGTCGTCGCGGCCCGGTCGCCTCAGCGGCGATCGTGCCGTGGCCGACGACCAGGCCGTCGGCGAAGAAGACGGCCGTCTGGCCGGGTGCCGGGCGCGTCGTCTCCTCGTCGAGCTCGACCCGCAGACCGGCGCCGCCGTCGCTCACCGAGCACGCCAACGACGGCGCCCGGTAACGCAGCTTGACGGCGTCGATCCGCTCGGCGTCGCGATGCAGCGTCGGCGCCTCGACGTCGACCGTGCGGCAGGCGAGCTCGCGACGGGTGCCGACGGTGACCGTGTTCGCGCGCGCATCGGTGGCGAGCACGTAGAGCGGCTCCGGCGCGGCCAGGCGCAGGCCGCGGCGCTGGCCGACGGTGAACTCGTGGTGGCCGTCGTGCTCGCCGAGCCGGCGGCCGGCGGGATCGACGATCTCACCGCGGCGCGGGCCGAGGCCGCCGTGGCGGGCGAGGAAGCCGCGCTTGCCGACGCCGGCGAGGAAGCAGAGGTCCTGGCTCTCCGGGCGCGAGGCGACCGGCAGCTCCGCGGCAGCGGCGATCTCGCGCACCTCGGGCTTGCGCAGGCCGCCGAGCGGGAAGCGCAGCCGCGCGAGCAGCTGCGTCGGCAGCCCGGCGAGCATGTAGGTCTGATCCTTGCCGTCATCGCCGGCGGGAGCGAGCAACGGGCCCTCGCCGTCGTCGGCGACGCGCGCGTAGTGGCCGGTCGCGAGGCCGGCGGCGCCGAGTCGCTCGGCGAGCCCGATCATCGGCTCGAGCCGGACGCGTGCCGTTGCAGCGCACGCACGGGTTCGGCGTCACTCCCGCCGCGTAGCCCTCGAGGAACGGCTGCACGACGCCGGCGGCGAAAGCCTCGCGCAGGTCGACCGTCAGGTGCGGGACGCCGATCCCGTGCGCGACCGCGCGCGCCAGGCGCACGGCCTGCGGCGAGCAGCAGCTCGCCTCGCCGTCGTTCGCCGGGTCGGACCAGAGCTCGAGCGTGACGGCGAAGACCTCGGCCCCGCCCTCGGACTCCAGGTGCGCCGCGACGGCGCTGTCGACGCCGCCGCTCATCGCGACCAGCACGCGCTCGCGCTCGCCGGTCCGCGGAGGTGAGAGCAAGTCCTCGCCGCCCATTGCGGCCGCGCCGAGGGCACGATGCAGGGCATCTGCGGCGAGCTCGGCGCCGTGCAGACCGACCGGGCTGAGGCCGCCGAGCTCCTCGTCGACCGCCTCCGCGTCGAGCAGCGCCGCCTCGGCGAGGGTCGCCCCGTCGAGCAGCTCGGCTGCGGCGGCCGCAGCCGCGCGGGCCGAGCCGCAGCCCTCGGCAGAACAGCGCACGTCACGGACCCGGCCCTCACTGACCCGCAGCGAAACCCGCACGACGTCGCCGCAGGCGGCGCCGCCGGCCGTGCCCTGGTGGCTGCCGTCGCGCGGTTCGCCATGGTGCGAGCGGTCGCCGAAGTAGTGCTCGAAGGCCTCGTTCATCGCCCGGTCAGGGTAGATCGAACCCGCGGACGTGCCCACGCTGAGCGCGGGCGATCAGGATCACTTCGGGTAGGAAGGCTCGGTTGGCCCGTTGTAGAGGGCGTCCTCGAGTGCGGTCTTGACGCTGCCGGAGCCGCGGAAACCCTCGGCGACGACCGCGGTCGGCACCCCGTCGGTGCGGTTGCGGGGCCGAATCACGACGAGGGCCGGCGTCCGGTCGACGGCGACGCCCTGGGTGATCCGCGCGTAGTCGGCGATGTCCTTCGCCTGGACGATGAAGACCTTCGTGCCCTTGTCGCCGCGCAGCGCCTTCGTGTACTTCTTGACCTGCTTGTCGGGGAAGCTCTTCGGGTCGATGACGAGCAGCGCGATCGGCTCGTTCTTCGCGTAGGCGACGAGCACGTCCTTGGGCAGGCCGGCGCTCGGCAGCAGACCGGAGCTGGCGCCGGCGTCGGCGGGCGGCGCGGCCGCATCCGTCGGCGGCGCTGCGGTCGCCGGCACGGGCGCGGGCGCGGTTGCCGGCGTCGTCGCCGCCGCGGCCGGCGTTGCCGTCGTCGGGGTCGTCGCTGCGGCAGTGGTCGGCGTCGTCGTGCTGGCCCCCGAGCCGCCGCGGCCGCCAAGCGAGCTCATCAGCATCAGCACGAGGACGACGGCACCGATGCCGAAGACCGCGAGCTGCACCCGCGGGTTGCTGTTCAGGGCCTGCCTCACCGCCCAGGGCCCTCCTTGGCCCCGCCGCTGGAAGTCCCTTTCGAATCGATGCGAGAGTGTGCCCAGCGCAGCGCCGGCGCCGAGATCCTCGGCATCCGCGCTGCCCTCGGCGGAAAGAAATTGGACCCCAGCCTGCCGGTGCCGCCCGGCTGTGGAACCTGAGAAAACAGGTGGGGACTCGTCAGGACTGCCGCACGCGGCGCCCCGAAACTCCATCCCCTAGCCAATTGCGTTGGTTCACAAATAAGGCGGCTGTCGAACAAGCTCGGGCCCATCACTCAAGGTAGCAATGTGGATTGGTTCGGTCGCCCGGCCACAAAGCTTGAATCGACCTGGACGGCGGGCGGCGTCGTTCAGCGCGCGTCCAGGGCCGCGAGCGCCGCCTCGAGCTCGTCGAAGACCTCGAGGCGCGCCAGCCGCTGCCCGTCCAGCCTGAGGAGCAAGAAGATCGGCACCGTGTCCCCGACCTCGCCGCTCTCACGCCATACGTACTCGACCCGGCCACGGCCGAGCAGCGTGCCGTCCTCACCGCCCCTGCCGGGGGCCGGCTCAAGCGACTCGAGCCGCCAGCGGCGGTCCAGGTGCTCGTAGCCCTTGCGGGCCCAGGCGAGCACGGCGTCGTCGCCCTCGTGGCTGCCACGGCCGGTGTGCACTGAGACGCCGGGGGCGAGCAGCGGGCGCAGGCGCTCGGCGTCGCGGTCGCTGATCGCCTCGAGAGCGAGGCGGACTATCTCCTCCGGCGTGGCGCCGTAGCTCACGAGCCTTGGTCGGGCCCGCCGTCGTGCTCGTGCTCGGGGGGCTCTTCGAAGTCGCGGTGGATCTCGATCGGCGTCGCCGCTTCCGGAGCCGACGACGCTCCCGCGGGCGGCTTGGCGATCGAGACGATGCCCAGCTCGCGGAGCTGGCCTTCGTCGACGGGCGCCGGCGCGCCGGTCATCGGGTCCGAGCCGGAGGCGGTCTTCGGGAAGGCGATCACGTCGCGGATCGAGTCGGCGCCGGCCGCCAGCGCCGCGATCCGGTCGACGCCGTAGGCGATGCCGCCGTGCGGCGGCGCGCCGTAGCGCAGCGCCTCGAGGAGGAAGCCGAAGCGGGCCTCGGCCTCCTCGGCGTCGATGCCGAGCAGCTCGAAGACGCGGCCCTGAAGCTCGGGGTCGGAGATACGGATCGAGCCACCACCGATCTCCCAGCCGTTCCAGACCATGTCGTAGGCCTGCGTGACGGCGGCGCCCGGATCCTCGGAATCGAGCTCGCCGTCGGGCGCCGTGAACGGGTGGTGCAGCGGGTCCCAGCGCTTGCCCCCCTCATCCCAGGAGAACATCGGCCACTTGACGACCCAGCAGAGCGAGTGCGCGCCGGGGCCTTCGTCCGGGATCAGCCCCCAGCGCTCGGCGAGGCGCGTGCGCATGCCGCCGAGCACCTCGTTCGCGGTCTCGACCTCGTCGGCGACGAGCAGCAGCAGATCGCCGTCGGCGGCGCCGAGCTTCTCGTTGATCGCGCTCAGCTCCTCGGTCGTCAGGAACTTCGCCGTCGGCGAGCGCCAGCTCGTCGCGTCCTCGGTACAGAAGGCCCAGACGAGGCCCTTGGCGCCGAGCTCCTGCGCCATCGAGATCAGCCCGTCGAGCTCCGAGCGCGGCAGCTCGCGCTTGCCGGCGTTGATCCCCTTGACCGCGCCGCCGCCGTCGATCGTGCCGCGGAAGACCTTGAACTCGGTCCCGGCCAGCGCCTCGGAGACGTCGACGAGCTCCAGGCCGTAGCGCAGGTCGGGCTTGTCGGAGCCGTAGCGGCCCATCGCCTCGTCGAAGCAGATCCGGCGCAGCGGCAGCTCGACCTCGACCCCGGCGGCGGCGAGCACGTGCGCGATCAGGCGCTCGTTGACGTCCATCACGTCCTCGGCCTCGACGAAGGACATCTCGATGTCGAGCTGGGTGAAGTCGGGCTGGCGGTCGGCGCGCAGGTCCTCGTCCCGGAAGCAGCGGGCGATCTGGTAGTAGCGCTCGAAGCCGCTGACCATGAGCAGCTGCTTGAACAGCTGCGGCGACTGCGGCAGCGCGTAGAAGGAGCCCTGGCGCAGGCGGGCGGGGACGAGGAAGTCGCGGGCGCCCTCGGGCGTCGAGCGGGTCAGCACGGGCGTCTCGATCTCGAGGAAGCCCTGGCCGTCGAGGAACTGGCGCATCGCCGAGACGAGCTTCGAGCGCAGCATGATCGCCTGCCGCATCGGCTCGCGGCGCAGGTCGAGATAGCGATGGCGCAGGCGCGCGTCCTCGCCGGCCTCACCGCTCCAGCTCTCGATCGAAAACGGCGGCGTGTCGGCGTCGGAGAGCAACGTCGCGGCGGCGATGCGGACCTCGAAGGCGCCGGTCGGGATGTCCGTGTTGACGACCTCGGGGTCGCGATCGACGACGGCGCCGGCGACGCTGAGCACGTCCTCGGCGCGCAGCTTGTGGCCGAGCTCGAAGGTCTCGGCGTCGCAGTCGTCGGGGTCGAAGACGAGCTGCACGAGCCCGGTCCGGTCGCGCAGGTCGATGAAGATCAGCCCGCCGTGGTCGCGGCGCCGGTGCACCCAGCCCGAGAGGCGGACCTCGGAGCCGACGCGGTCGGCGAGCACCTGACCGCACCACGTGTCGCGGTAGGAGTTGCCGCCGAAGGAGGAGAGCGCGGGGAACTCGCCGGCGTTGTGGGCGCTCGGCGTCGCGGCTGCGGGGCTGGCTGCGGCCTCTGACATGGCGGCGGAGTCTGGCATCCCGGACGCCTCAGCGGACCTGCGCGAGAGCGGCCGGCAGATCCTCGCGAGCGAGCTCGCGCTGCTCGCCGCTCTCCATGTCCCGGAGCTTCACCGAGCCGTCCTCCTCGAGGATCACGGCGAAGGCGGCGCTGGAGCGGTCCGCCTGCTTCATCTGCCCCTTGAAGGCGCGGCCCGCGACGTCGAACTGGGTGGCGATCCGGTGTCGGCGCAGCTCCTGGGTGAGCGCGAAGGCCGCCTCGCCGTCGGCGCAGACGATGAACGCCGCCGGGCCGCGCTCATCCGGGGCGTCGCCGATCGCGAGCAGGATCCGCTCGATTCCGGCTGCGAAGCCGACTGCCGGGGTCGGTGGCCCGCCGAGCATCTCGATCAACCCGTCGTAGCGGCCACCGCCGCCGAGGGCCGACTGGGCGCCGAGGCTCTCGCTGGTGAACTCGAAGACCGTGCGCGTGTAGTAGTCGAGCCCGCGGACCAGGGTCGCGTCGAGCTCGTAGGGGACGTCGGAGGAGTCGAGCAGGCGGCGCACGCAGGCGAAGTGCTCCGCGTCCTCACCGTCAAGCCGATCGAGCATCGCCGGCGCACCGGCCATCACCTCGATCGTGCCCTCGTCCTTGGAGTCGAAGGCGCGCATCGGGTTGGTGTCGATGCGCTCGCGCACGTCCTCGGGCAGCTGCGATGAGTGTTCGTGCAGGTAGGCCCGCAGCTCATCGCGGTAGGCGGTGCGGCCCTCGACCGAGCCGAGTGAGCTCAGGTGCAGCTTCACGTCGGCGATCCCGAGGCCGCGCAGGAGCTCGTCGAGGAGCACGATCAGCTCGGCGTCGGCGAGCGGGCTGTCGGTGCCGATCGCCTCGGCCCCGATCTGGTTGAACTGCCGGTAAGCGCCCCTTCTGCGGAGCCTCGTAGCGGAAGAACGGGCCCCGGTAGAAGAGCTTGACCGGCTGCGGGTTCTTGTGCATGCCGTGCTCGACGTAGGCGCGGGCGATCGCCGCCGTGCCCTCCGGCCGCAGCGTCATCGAGCGGCCGCCGAGGTCGTCGAAGGTGAACATCTCCTTCTTGACGATGTCGGTGCTCTCGCCGACGCCGCGCGCGAACAGCTCGGTCTCCTCGAAGGCCGGCGTCTCGATCCGCCCGTAGCCGGCGGCGCCGAAGAGCGCGTCGGCGTGCTCGGCGATGGTCCGGCGGCTGCGCTCCTGCTCGGGGAGCACGTCGAAGGTTCCGCGGGGTGCTTTGTGACGGGGCGGCATCGGTGGCTGAGCCTAAAGCGTCGGCCTGCGCCTGAGGCACGTCGGGCGACTCCGCTGCCACCGTGGGAGCCCGACCGCGGCGATAGATGGCACATCGACCCCCGAAAACCGGGGGAAATGTGCCACCTATCAGGCGATCTGCTGCAGGAAGGGGTTGCGTGGCGCGCTCGGCGCCGAGGGTCGTCAGGCCCATGTGACCCGGGAAGACGGTCGTCTCGTCCGGATAGGCGTCGAGCAGGGTCTTGATCGAGGCCTCGAGGGTGTCCCAGTCGCCGCCGGGCAGGTCGACGCGTCCGACCGAGCCCTGGAAGAGGACGTCGCCGCTGAACAGCGCCGGCGGCTGCTCCGCGCCCGGGTCGGTGATCGCGAAGGTGACGTGGCCGGGGCTGTGGCCGGGCGTGAAGACGACGTCGATCTCGAAGTCGGCGAGCTCGAGCTTCTCGCCGCCGGCGAGCGTCTCGTCGGCGTCGTAGCTCTCGAACGGGCCGAAGCCGGGCCACGGCACGTAGCTCATGATGTCGGCGAGCACCGGCACCTCGAGCTCAGGGCAGTAGACGGGGGCGCCGGTCGCCTTGGCGACGGGCGCGACGGCGCCGATGTGGTCGAAGTGCGTGTGGGTGAGCAGGATCGCCTCGAGCTCGATGCCGAGGTCGGTGATGGTGGCGAGCAGGCGCTCGGCCTCCTCCCCCGGGTCGACGATCAGGCCCTTCGACGAGCCCTCGCGGTGGAAGACGTAGCTGTTCTCCTGGACTGGGCCGACCGTCAGCCCCCGGACCTCCACTAGCTCTCCTCCGAGCGCGGCTTGCCGCGTGCGCCCTTCTTCGCCTCCCGCTCAGCCGCCTGCTTCGCCATCCGCCGCCGGTAGAAGTAGCCGTCGGTGAAGTAGCCGAGCGGGATGTAGATCGAGGCCGCGAACAGCGTCAGGATGATCGCCGCGGCGATCGGCTGGTGGAAGATCAGCGCCATCGGGAAGAGCAGCAGGGCGAAGATGCCGCCCCGCAACGCCGCCCCATTCCAGGTCGGCGGCCGGTCTCGGCGGTCGGTCTTGTTGCCGCCGCTGCGGGCACGCGACATCGCCTCCTGACGGCTGCGCGGCGTGGTCTTGCCGCGTTTGTCGATCGAGCCGGTCTGGGTGCCGCGGTGCTTGCGCCGACGCCGCTTCGTGTTGCCTGGCATGGAGACGGAATCTAGATGATCGCGGGGGGCTTACGGTCGGGCGACTGGAGCGGCGGCGAGCCGGAGGCACCGGTCGCGGTCCAGCGGCTGCCCCGCCCCGCCGAAGAGCTCGGCCGCTTGCAGGAAATGCGTTCGGGCGCCGGGTGCGTCCCCACCGGCCAGGGCGAGATGCGCTCCAACCTCCTCAAGCGCCGCATCCCAGGCAGGCAGGCGCATGACGACACGCGCGAGGTATTCGCTCACGGCGGACCACTCGGCCGCCTGCTCGAGATCTCCCGCCTGCGCTGCCGCAATCGCCGCCGGAACGGCGAGCGTGATCCTGCAGGTCGGGCAGGTCTCCTCCGGGCCGCGCACTGCCTCCCCGGCCTCCTCCAGAGCCGCCATGCCGGCGGCCGGCTCGCTCGCCATCGCGACCCGCGTCCCATAGATGCGATCGAGGAGGTGGAAGCCGACGTCCGAGTCGCGAGCCAGCGCGAGCGCGCGATCGATCAAGGCCGAGGCCGCCTCTTGTTCACCCCGCTGAAGCGCCACTTCCGCGCGGCGCTGCGAAGCGAAAGACTCCCCCGTCGGTGCGTGGATCGAGTGGTGGAGCTCCACCCCGGCGGCGAGGTCCGCGTCCGCTCCATCGAGGTCGCCGGAGAGCATCCGCGCCTCGCCGCGGATCGTGACCGCGAAGGCCTTGCCCCGGGCCGCGCCGAGACGATCGGCCTCGGCGGCGAGCTCGTCGGCGAAGGCGATCACGTCGGCGTAGGGCCGCGAGCCGTAGAGCAGGCGCTGAGTCATGCAGAGCTGCCCGTCGAAGACGCTGACGGCGAGACGCCCGAGCCCGTGCGTCGTGCGAAGGTCGGTCCGGAGGCTTTCGGCCAGGTCGCCCCGGGCGTGGGCCGCTGCGGCATGAGCCCACGAGGCGACCGTGACCGAGTCCGGATCGTCCGAGTCGAGCGCCAGCTGTCTTGCCTCGGCGGCGAGCCTGGTCCCGAGCTCGGGGTCTGTCGCGCCGAGAGCGGCGGCCCCCGCGTGGGCGAGAGCGTGGGCAACGCGACCGTCCAGCGTCGTGGGCTCGACGCCCTCGAGCTGCTCGAGGCCGCCCGCAGGATCGCCGAGCTTGATCGTCGCCAGCGCCCGCTTCGCCCGCAGCTCGTCCACGATCGGCCCGGCCGCGGCGGCAGCGGCGGTCGCATAGGCGGCCGGGGCACCGTCCTCGCCGAGCGCGTCCATCGCCTCGGCTCGCAGCCGCAGGGCCTCCGCGTTCCCGGGCTCGTGCTCGAGCAGCGGCGCCAGTTGCGCCAGCGCATCGTCGAAGCCCCCGACCCTGACCGCCTCCCGGGCGGCGTGGAGCAGCCACGGCGTCGCCGCCTCCGGCCTGCCGGCGTCGAGCCAGCGGGCTGCGATCAGCGCCGGTGACGCACCGGCCACCTCGAGCCGCGCCGCGACCTCCGCCGCGATCGCCGACGCGCCGGTGGGGCGGAATCCGCTCGAGCAGGGCCTGGCGGACGAGCTCGTGGCGGAAGCGGTAGCGATCGTCGACGACCACGATCAGCCCGCTGCGTAGGGTCGCGTCGAGCAACTCGTGGCCGCGCTGCTCGTCCGCCGCAAGCAGGGCCATCGCATCGTCGGGTCCGAAGTCGCCGCCGCCGAGGGCGAGGCGGGCGACCGCGTCGGTCTCCTCGTCGCCGAGATCGACGAAGCGGGCCGCGATCACGTCGTTGGCGCGGCGCGCCAGCGCCGGCACCCCGGCGACGGCGCTGGAGGCAAGCTCGATGATCAGGAACGGATTTCCCTGGGCAAGCGCGATGATCCGCTCGGCAGCCTCCGGCTCCCGGCTCACCGGCGAAACAGCTGCAGCGAGCGCGGCCGCCTCCTCCGCCTCCAGCGGCCCGAGATCGAGCTCCGCGAGCCGCCCCGCGCGGCCCAGTCGTTCCGCCGCCCGGCGCAGCTCCGCGGGGGCGGCCTCCGGCCGGTAGGCGAGCGCGGCGATCACGCGGGCTCCCGGATCGCCGGTATCCACCACCGAGCCGATGTGTGCCAGCGCCCCGATCGTGGCGGCGTCGGCGAGGTGGGCGTCGTCGACGACGACCATCACGGGGGAGCCGGCCGCGGCGGCAAGCAGAAGGCGCCGGAGGGCGCCGATCACGCGATGCCGCGTCAGCCGGGTGGGCGGCTCCGGCGGGTCGCCACCGGCGAATGGCGTCAGGCCCGCGAGCGCGGAGAGCGCCGCCTCCCCGATCTCCCTGGAGAGCTCGGGACGACGCTCGAGCAGCGACTCGGCAATCGCCGCCAGGGGCGCATAGGAGCCGCCGCTCTCGCTCGCCGTGACGACCACGACGAACCAGCCTTCGTCGCGGGCGAGCCGAGCGAGGTCCCCGAGCAGCGCCGACTTGCCGATCCCGGCAGAGCCGCGGATCGCCAGCAGCTGCGGCGCCTCGCTGGCGCGCAACAGCATCGTCAGCTGCGCGAGCTCGAGGTCGCGACCGACGATCGCCGGCGCGTCGGGGCCGAGATCGGCGATGGCCTGCTCGTAGAGTGCGCGCGCCTCCTCGCCTGGAACGACCCCCAGCTCGTCTCGCAGGGCTGCCCGGAGTCGGCCGAACCAGCGGATGGCGGCCGCCCGCTCGCCGGCGTCGAGCTCCCCGCGCATCAGCTCGACGTAGGCGCGCTCGTCCGCGGGGTCGAGCTCGATCAGCCCCTGCCAGTCGCCGGCGGCGCGCAGCAGTAGCCGCCTGAGCTCCAGCAGGCGCTCGCGGCTCTCGCCGGCCCACGCCCGGTAGCGCAACTGCGGCAGCAGCTCGCGCCGCAAGGACTCGGCCAGGACACCCGCAGCCTCGGCGTCCCCACGGTCCAGCGCCCGGGCCGCGTCCCGCTCGATCTCGCTGACGTCCGTCAGCACGACCCGGCCCGGGAAGAGAGAGACGACGCCGCCTCCGAGCACGACAGCGTCCTGATCGTCGAACGCCCGCCGCGCATGGTGCGCCGCCTTGCGCATGTTCGCGGGCCCCGCCTCTCCGTCGAGCTGCGGCCACAGAGCCTCGACCACGTCCTCGCGAGTGAGCTGGTGCTCGCCGGCGAGCGCCAGGAGCGCGACGAGCTCAGCTGCCCGGGTGCTGAGGCGCGCCTCGATGCCGACCTCATCGCCGATTCCCGCGCGGAAGCCGCCGAGCAGGTCGATCCGGACGACGGGATCGTTCATTTCGTTGCTCACCTCCAGCCCCACGTCAAACATAGACGAGGAACGCTCAGGGAACGGCGCGGTCGCAACCCTCCTGCGAGTAGGTCCCAACCATCCGAGGAGGAACGATGAAATCGATCACCCGCGAAGAGGCCCCGATCGCGATCGAGGGCGACGGCGTCGAGCTGAGGAGCGAGCCGGTCGGCGGTGGCATGAGCGTCACTTTCGTGCACCTGCCGGCAGGGGCCGACCTCCGCCCCGCAACCGTCGGCCTCGAGGACGACCTCTGCCAGTGCCCGCACTGGGGCTACATGCTCAGCGGTCGCCTCCGCATGCACACCGGCGCCAGCCACCAGGACTTCGGCGCCGGCGAGTCCTTCTACTGGGGACCCGGGCATGCTCCCGAGGCTCTCGAGAACTGCGACTACGTCGACTTCTCGCCGACTGACGAGTTCAACCACGTCCTCGACCACATCCGCAACGGGGGCTGACGAAGCGCGACAGCCGGCGGCCGGGCGCTCAGCGGCCGGCCGCCAGCCGCGCCTCGAGCGTTCGCGCGGCGGGGTCGAAGTCGCGGATCGGGACGTGCTCGGGGTACCCCACCAGGGCCGCCGCCGGAATCAGCCCGACCAGCTCTGCCGCGACCGCACGTCCGCCTCGCTCGGCGGCGAGCCGCTCGACCTCGGCGACGACCGCGGCGAGCGGCATCCGCACCGGGTCGTGGACGTTGGTTGAGATCTGCACGGTCCCATCGGCGAGCTCCAGCGCGATCGCGCGCACGCCCTCGAGGCCGCCGCCCGACTCACGCAGGGCCGCCGCAATCCGCCGTCCCGCAGCGAGGTCGGCGCCGGCGAGCTCGACGTTGAAGGCGGCCAGCGGCGGCCGCGCGGTGACGAGCACGGCGCCGGCGGACGGGTGCGGCGCGGCCGGGCCGAGGTCGGGGACGAGCTCGCCCGCCGCCATCCGCGCCGCAAGCGCCTCGAAGCCGCCGGCGCGGAAGTGATGGCGCTCGACGCGCGCCGGCTCGGAAGCGAGCTCGCCGTAGAGGAAGACGGGCAGCCCGAGGGCGGCGAGCCGCTCGGCGGTCTCGGTCGCGAGCGCCCGTGCCTCGTCGCGGCCGGCCGGGGCCGGCGTAAACGATCGGACTCACGTCGAGGGCCCCGATCCGCGGATGGGCGCCGAGGTGCTCGCGCAGGTCGATCGCCTCGATTGCGGCCGCCGCACCCGCCTCGAGGGCTGCGGCGAGATCTCCGTTCGGCCCGGCAGAGAGCGTGAACACGGAGCGGTTGTGGACGACGTCGGAGTGGGTGTCGAGGATCACGGCGCGCTCCCCGAGCGCGGCCCCGATCGCCGCGACCGCGTCCGCCTCGGGCCCGGCCGGAGCCGCGGAGAAGTTCGGGACGGCGAGCACCGGCAGCCGCTCTGGCTCGACCGGGCCCGCTTGCCCACGGTGATGACGGGCGGACATGGCGCCGAGCCTATCCCGAGCGCCCGGCCGGGCACCGGCGGTGGAGGCCCGCAAATCCCGTGCGATACTCGGCCCCGAGCAGGCGAAGCCGGTAAAGGGAACTGAGTGAACGGCGAAGCGAAGCGGCGCATCGGGCTCCATGGGGCGCGGGCGGGCAGGTCACGGGTGGCGCTCGGCGCTGCCGTCCTCGCCGCGGTGCTCGCGACGCTCGCCGCCCTCCCCTGGACCGCGGCCGGCGCCGCATCGGCCAACGGCCCGAGGGTCGGCAAGCTCGACCTCGAAAGGCGCGGTGACGGCGCCGTCGTCCGTTCGCGGGTGCGCTGGCGCCGAGGCCCGGCCCGCCGGCACACGCGGCGCTTCTTGCGGCTGACGGCGATCAACCCACACAACCACCGCGCCCTCGTCTTCGCCTCGCGGCGCGTGCCCGCCGCCGACGTCTCCCGCCGCGGCTGGACCCGCGTCCGCCTGCGCCTCGATCGGGCCGAGAGGCGGCAGCTGCGCTTCTCCAGCTCCATATACCTGACGGCGACGCGCCAATCCCGGCGCGGCTCGGGCGAGATCCGCAGAAGCCTCGTCGCCGTGCGCCGGCCGACCGCCGGCGACAGTTCCCGCGGCTGCCGCGGCACCGCCGTGGGCAAGGGCGCCGATCTGCGCCGACTGCCGGCTCGTCGGGGCGGTGCTCAAGGGCGCCGATCTGAGCCGGGCGAAGCTGGGCGGGGCGGATCTCTCCGGCGCCGATCTGCGGCGGGCCGACCTCGCTGACGCGAACATACGCAGAGCAAACCTGACGCACACGAACCTGATCGGCATCCATGGCCTCAACGATGCCCGCACGAGTCCGCAGCCCGACGGCTTCACGCTGCCGGACAACAACGGCCGTTCGATCAAGGCCGCGCTCGCCTCGGCCAACACAGTCGATCGACATCGTCATCTACGAGTTCGGTGGGCCGAACCTCGTCGGCCAAACGAGCGACCCGGGCTGGCTCATCGACGCGGTCGAGCGCGGCGTCGACGTCAGGCTGATCCTCAACGGGGAGGTCTTCGACGACGCCTGCACCGGCGTCGACGCAAGCTCCCAGGCGGACTGCGCCTGGAACTACGAGCTCGACCCCTACTACGCGACGCTGGCGCAGCTTCGCGCTGCACGCCGGCGCGCCCTCGCCGCCGGTGGCCCGGCGGGCCGGGTCTCGATCCAGTTCGCCAACAACGACTTCAACATCACGCACCAGAAGACGATCCTGATCGACGCCGTCGACGCGAACGGCGACCCGCTGAGGGCGTCTCGAGCTGGCCGCCTCGCCGACCGCCGAGGCGATCGTGATGACCGGCAACCTGCAGGCCTACCCCTCGCTTTGGGGTCAGCGAAGCGCCTACGTCGACGACGCGAAGACGCTGATCAACCCCGACTACCTAGACCGACCCGGCCGCCAGTTGCGCGGCCGCGTCGGGGTGCGGAGCTCGAGCTGCGCGGCCGAGTGGGAGGCGCGCGACTTCGGCGTGATCCTCGACGGGCCGCCACTACGCCGACTACGTGCGGCGCATCGAGTCCGTCTTCTCCTCTGACTTCGCCTGCGGAGGGGCCGAGCCCGCGCACCGATACCAACGGCCTGCTCGGGACGAAGCTCGCCGACACCTGGGCGAACGGGAGCACCTACGCCTTCGACGCCGGCGCCGCCTACCCGGACTGGACCGAGGGTGGCTACTACCCGCTCGACGGGGTGCAGCCCGACCTGCCTGAAGAGGCGACCGTTCAGGGCAACAGCCGCAGGCGCCAGCTGCGTCTGATCAGCCGCGCCCGCGAGTCGCTGCGCGTCTACAACGAGGAGATGTCGGACTACAACTACGACGAACCCACCGACCCGACGACGATCGTCGGTGCCCTCGCTCGCGCCGGCGACCGCCTCGGCAAGGGCAAGGTCCGGGTCGTGATGGCGGGGACCGTCTCGCCCTCGAACAGCTACGCGGAGGAGTTCGACACGCTCGCCGCGCCACGGCGTCGAAGATCCACCTGCTCGACGACTCCGACCCGGCCATCACCTACATCCACGCGAAGGCGATCGTCGCCGACGACACCGACACCTTCGTCGGCTCCGAGAACTTCTCGGCCCCCTCGATGGACTACAACCGCGAGCTCGGGCTGATGCTGACGAACCGCAACGATCACGGCGCGTGCCGCGATCGGCGCCCCGCGAGTGATCGGGAAGATCGCGACGGCCTTCCAGGACCGACTGGCGAACCGAGGGCGAGAACTGGAGCGAACAGGGGGCTTCGGGACGTCTCCGCGACCAGCGCGGGCGTCGACCCTGAGACGCCACCTATCCGATGGCGTGCGGGCCGATGCCGCCGCGCGAGCCGCCGCCCCTGCCGACGAACAGCAGGCCGGTAGCGACGATGTACGCCGCGGCCGTGGCCTTCCATTGGCAATCGAGTGGTCCTGATGCTCCGCCGCACCGGCGTAACACAACGGGAGGAAGGTCGGAAGTGGGGAGCTTGAAGGGTGGGATCTGGGATCGATGACGGATCTCGCGGGCAGGCGCCGCATGGCGATCGCGCTCGCGCTGGCGCTCGCGCTGATCGGGCTCGGCTGGGCCGGCTGCGGCGAACAGCAACGAGTCGGACGCGACAAAGGGCGAGGAGATCGGCCAGCAGGAGGCCCAGCAGGGCGAGCAAGGGCCAAGAGCAGGCCCACGTCAACCAGGCCCAGCAGGGCGAGCAGGAGGGTCAGAACCAAGCCCAGCAGGGTGAGCAGACCGGACAGTCCCAGGCCAAGAAGGGCGAGAAGAAGGGCAAGTCCGAGGCCAAGAAGGGCAAAGCGATCGGCCAGCAATACGAGAACGCTTACAAGTAGCGCGACCCGCGCCGGGTGAAGGGGAAACGCGGGATGAAAACGGGGATTGGCGATCGGTCTGGTTGCGGTGGCTCGTCGCGATCAGGCCTCGTCACGTCGGCAAGCGGCCGGCGGTGCGGAGGCGACCCCCGCTTGGTCGACTGTCCAGGCGGAGCTGATCGACGCGGCCCAGGGCCTGCCGACGAGCGGCAAGCTGAAGGTCGACGGCACCGAGACAACGCCCGTCTGCTCGCGCATCTACGACCGCTTCAACGACTCGAACCCGACCGCGGCCTACCCCAGATCCGGACTGCAACTACGTCTACGTCGGGGCCTCGCGCAAGTACTGGAAGACGCTCTCGCCGATCCTCGTCGACGCCTACGGTGGCTCGCTCGGCCTCGAGGCGGACGAGAACTCGAACGGCCCCCACATAACGGTCGACGAGACGTGCTGCGGGGCGGTGGTCTTCGGCTCGGGCGACGACCCCGTGAAGCTCGCTCTGAACAGCAAGGGGAAGCTGGACGCGCCCGGGCTGCGGCAGACGCTGAAGTCGCTCCTCGACTCGCCTTCGGAGAGCAACTTCGTCGCCAGCGACGAGAGGCCTCGGCGAGCCGATCGTCGGAGCGCCCTTCGACGTTCACTGCCGCCGGGCCTGGATCGGCTCCCAGAGGCGGCCGCTGGCGCACGTCGCCGTCGAGAGCGGCTCGTACTTCACCTGCAACGCACAGGCAAAGCCAGGCGGCAAGCAGGAGGGCAACATCTACCCGACGGTCAACCTGCTCGGAGATCCGAACTCCGACGGCACCGTCGACGCCTATATCGACGTCTGGGAGGCATACGAGGAGAGACCTGCCTCGTCGCGATCCGACGGGCGGCTATGGGCCCGGCAACGTGATCCTGCCGGTGCAGATGCCGGAGGCGACGAGCACAGCCGACGGTCGACTGGGAGCTGCCCGCGGTGGGCTCGGACTGCTCGACGCGCGGCGATCTGCCCGCAGTTGTGGGTCGTCGACAACCTCGACTTCGACTACGACACCGGCAAGTACGACGACCGACCCCAAGCAGCCGTGCGTGATCTGGGGCGTGCTCGAGGTGCAGAGCGATGCGATGAGCGGTGCCGGGCGCTTCATGGACAAGTACGGGCTGCCGACCGCGGGCTTCAACGCACACGTCAGCCTCGCCCAGTCATACGGCGACGCCGGCCAGTGCGCGCTGGCCAGGGAGCTCGGGACGGGCGGATCTTCGGCGGCGCAACAGGTCGTCGCGCGAGCCACCGATCCGACGGATCCCGGCCAGCGCATGTACCGGGTGCTGCGTGCGCCGAGGACGGCTCGACAACGATCACGCTCGACGTCCACGCCAACGACTAGTGCGGCGGGCGAATGGTCACGCGGCTGGGCACGCTCGGCCGGTGAGGTGCTGCGACGGCACCCGCAGGCGCCGACGTGTTCATCGCTCGCGGCGGTAGCGGACCGGATCCGCGGTGGGGGTGGTGGCGACCGGATCTGCGGTGGGGGTGGCGCCGATCAGCTCGGTGGTGGCGCCGGCTCCGATCTGGTCCGGGGCGAGCGCGGTGCGGACACCCTGCTCGGCGGCGCAGGTCACGACAAGCTGCTCGGCGGCCCGGGCAAGGACAGGTGCCGGCGCGCGCGCAGCGACCGGACCAGGAGCTGCCGGAAGGGATAGGCCCTGGCGCCGACCGGCGCCAGATGGCGCTAGAGCTGGAAGACGCCCTCGGTGACGACCGGCGTGCCGCCGACCTCGATCGTCGGCTTCATCACGACGCAGTCGAGGTGGACGGGGACCTGGATCGTGCCGCCGATCGCGGCCGAGGCGCCGAAGGCGATGTGGACGGTGCCGAGGATCTTCTCGTCCTCGAGGACGTTGCCGGTCAGGATCGCCTTCTCGTTGGTGCCGATCCCGAGCTCGGCGACCGTGCGCGCGTCGGGGCCGCCCTCGTCGAGCAGCTCGAGCAGCGCGCGCGCCCTCCGCCCCGCTCGCCTCGGCGAGCTTGCCGTCGCGGACCTCCATCCGCACCGGCGCCGCCGGGATGCCGACGCCCGCGATCGTGCCGTCGATGACCAGCGTGCCCTCGCAGGAGCCCTCGATCGGGGCGATGAAGCCCTCGCCGCAGGGCAGGTTGCCGAAGGCGTTCGGGCCGCCGAGCTCGCCGGCGTCGGGGATCGCCTCGCGGTCGCCGAGGCCGAGCCGGAAGTCGGTTCCGTTCGGGCAGCTGATGTGGGCCTCGGTCGACGCCGTGAGCAGGTCGGCGACGGCCTGGCCCTTGCGGCGCAGCTCCTCCATGTCGGCGCTCATCACGCGGGCGAGCATCTCCTCGGTGACGCCGGGCAGGGTCGCGATCCGCGCACCCGCCTCCGAGGCGGCCTTGCGCGCCGCGGTGTGCGAGAGCGACTGCACGGTCGGCGCCAGGACGACGTCGGCGGCCTTCATCGCCGCGGCGATCGTCGCCGGCGGCTCGCCGGCGTGCGTGGCCCGCTCCGCCATCAGCGCAAGCACGGCCTCGGCGCCGGCCCGCCCGGCCTCGCCGCGCAGGCGCTCGCCAAGCCCGAGCGTCGCCGGGTTGGCGACGACCAGCACCTCCTCGCCCTCGGCCACCCGCGAGGCAGTCGTTGACGACGGCGGCGACGGCGCGGGAGAGATCGTCGGACTCGGTCGCTGGGCTCATCGACCCGAGGCTAACGGGCGACGGACGCCCGCCGACGCGCGGGGGCCCGCAACCGGTGCGGGCGGGCGGTGTTTGAGGTCACGTGCCCCGCCTCCGCCCCCTCCTTGCCGTGCTCACGGCGCTGGCCGCCGCTGCGCTCGCCGCGGCACCCGCCTCGGCGTATGAGACCCACCTCAACGTCAGCTACGACATCGACTCCCCGGCCGCCGGCCGATCGAACGCGCTCGACCTTTACACGCCCGGCGGCCTTGGCCCCAATGCTCGCCGACCGCTCGTCGTCTACGTCCACGGCGGCGGCTGGTACTCGGGCGACAAGGGCAACAAGATCGCCGACAAGGCGGCGCTGTTCACCCGGCTCGGCTACGTCTTCGCCAGCGTCGACTACCGCCTCTCGCCGACGCCGACCGGCAGCCCGAACGCCGACCCCGACCGGGTCCGCTTCCCCGATCATCCGCACGACGTCGGCGAGGCGATCGGCTGGCTCAACCGGCACGTAGCCGACTACGGCGGCGACCCGAAGCGGATCCTGCTGCTCGGCCACTCCGCCGGCGCGCAGATCATCAGCCTCGTCGCTACCGACCCTTCCTACGTCGAGGCCTACGGCGTCGAGCCCTGGAAGATCGCCGGCGCGATCTCGCTCGACACGGACTCCTTCGACATCCGCGAGCAGGCCACACAGACACAGAACCTGCAGAATCGGGCGCTGATCTGGAACGGCTTCGCGACGCCTTCGGAGAACGCGCAAGACGGCACCTGGGCGAAGGCCTCAGCGATCCTCGCCGCGGATCAGCGGCGACCCCACGATGCTCTTCGTGACGAGCCTCAACCCGAAGCGCGTCGCCAGCAACCGGGCGATGGCGAGCGCCCTCGGCCAGGACCCGGCCGGCGTGCTCTCCGTCCCCTACGACCACGAGGGCATCAACGCGGCGGTCGGTAGCGGCGACGACCCGGCCGGCGAGACGAAGGCGATCACCGCGTTCACGGCGCAGGTCTTCGCCGACGCGGTCGGTCCGAAGCTGCACTTCGCCAAGCACCCGCCGAAGCAGGTGAAAGCGCGCGCCAAGCGGGCCAAGGTCCGCTTCAAGCTCGCCGCCAGGGGCGCCGCCGGCTTCGAGTGCCGCCTCGACGGCAAGAAGTTTCACGCCTGCAGCGCCAAGAAGGAGCTCGAGGCAAAGCGCGGCCGGCACACGTTCCGCGCCCGAGCACTGAGCCCACGCGGCCGCCCCGGCGCGACGAAGAGCTTCAAATTCCGCGTCCTGCACGGGCGCCGGCACGGCCATCGGCACCGCTGAGCAAATCCGTGGTTCCCCGCACCTGGGAAGCGGAATCTGGGCGGTTTGCGAAGCGTCCAGCCGGTGCGAAATTGAACCCATGGACAGGATGTGCTGGATCCTCGAACCCGTCGAATCCGCACCCGCACCAGGCCCGATCCAGCGCCCGCGCGCAGGCCGGACCTGACGCGGCCCCTCGGCGAGACGCAGGACCCACGCGATTCCTGACCACTGCGTCCGGGGGGACGCGCCGGCCCGGTGGCCCTCGTGGCCGCCGGGCCTCTCTTTGCTCGGAGTCGGCATAGTGGGGCCATCGCCGCGGAGCAGCGACAAGGCAGGAGGCGGGCGCCTTACGGCGCCTGGGAATCACCGCTGACCGCGGCGCGGATCGCCGCGGGAGACGTCTCGATCTCGGGGCCGAAGTTCGTTCCCGACGAGCTCGGGGGCGGCATCGTCTGGACCGAGATGCGGCCGGCCGAGGGCGGGCGCTCCGCGCTGGTGCATCGGGCCGAGGACGGAACCCACCGGGACCTGATCGGGCCCGACTTCAACGCCCGGACCCGCGTGCACGAGTACGGCGGCGGCTCCTGGTCCTTCATCGACGGCGGCATCGCGTTCTCGAACTTCGCCGACCAGCGCCTGTGGCGGATCGGGCTCGGAGCCGACGGTCCGCGGGGCGAGCCCAAGCCGCTCACGCCTGAGCCCAACGACCCGGCGGCGGTCCGCTTCGCCGACGGGCGCCCCAGCCCGGACGGCTCGCACCTGATCTGCGTCCGCGAGAGCCACGCCCCTGACGAAGTAAGCAACGTGCTCGCCGCCGTGGACCTGAGCAGCGGCGAGCAGCGCCTGCTGCGCGGCGGCCCGGACTTCGTGTCCAACCCGCGCCCGAGCCCGGACGGCTCGCGCATCGCGTGGCTCGAGTGGAACCACCCGCGGATGCCCTGGGACGGGACCGAGCTGTGGACCGGGGAGCTCACCCCGGATGGCTCGATCACCGCAGCCCGCCACATCGCAGGCGGGCCGACCGAGTCGATCTGGCAGCCCGACTGGAGCCCCGACGGCGTCCTGCACTTCGTCTCCGACCGCAGCGGGTTCTGGAATCTGTACCGCGAGAGCGCCTCTGGAGAGCCGGAGGAGACTGACCGCCGAGCAGGCGGATCTCGGCTACCCGGCCTGGCTCTTTGGCGGCTCCACCTACGCGTTCACCGACGCAGGCATCGCGGTGATCCGCGTCGAGCGGGCGAGCGAGGACCTCTGCGCGCTCGAAGTGGGCGGCCGCGCACCCAGCTCGCTCGGCCTTCCCTACACCTCCTACACCTACCCCTCCCTGTCGGCGCGCGGCTCCGAGGCGGTCTTCGCCGCCAACAGCCCCGAACATCCGCCGTCGATCGTCCGCTGCGACATCGCCGCCGGCGAGCACGAGGTCCTCCACACGCCCGAGCGCGAGCCGCTCGACGCCGGGATGCTCTCGCTGCCGCGCGCGATCGAGTTCCCGACCACGGATCCCGACGGTGACGAGCGCACCGCGCACGCCTTCTACTACCCGCCCGCGAACTCCGACTTCGAAGGCCCGGAGGGCGAGTTGCCGCCGGCGATCGTTTCGATCCACGGTGGTCCCTCCGCCCACACGACGCCCGAGGACTCGCTCGAGATCCTCTACTGGACGACGCGCGGGATCGGCGTCGTCGACGTCAACTACGGCGGCTCGACCGGCTTCGGCCGCGCCTACCGGGAACGGCTCAACGGCACCTGGGGAATCGTCGACCGGCTCGACTGCGAGGCCGCGGCGCGCCATCTCGCCGAGCAGGGGCTCGCCGACCCCGAGCGCCTGGCGATCCACGGCGGTAGCGCCGGCGGCTACACGACTCTCTGCGCGCTCACCTTCGGCAACGACTTCGGCGCCGGCGCCAGCTACTACGGCGTCGCCGACGCGGAGACGCTGGCCGCCGACACGCACAAGTTCGAGTCGCGCTACCTCGACGGGCTGATCGGCCCCTATCCGGACCGCGCGGACCTGTATCGCGAGCGCTCGCCGATCCATTACGTCGAGCGGATCTCCGCGCCCGTGATCGTGTTTCAGGGTCTCGAGGACGAGGTCGTACCGCCCGAGCAGGCCGAGCAGATCGTCGCCGGGATGAAGGCGCGCGGCATCCCCCATGCCTACGTCGCCTACGAGGGCGAGCAGCACGGCTTCCGCAAAGCCGAGAACATCATCGACTGCCTCGAACGCGAGCTCGGCTTCTACGGCCGCGTCTTCGGTTTTGAGCCCGCCGGCGAGATCCCGCCCGTCGAGGTCGAAGGGCTCGGCTGACCACCTCCACCATGCTTCAGATACCCCGCACAGAACTATCGGTCTACGGCCTCTGCCTCGGCGGCAACGTCTTCGGCGGGCGCTCGAGCGAGCAGGAGTCGTTTGCGGTCCTCGACGCCTACGCGGAGGCAGGCGGCAACTTCATCGACACCGCTGACCTCTACGCGGGCAGCGAGTCCGAGCGTGTGATCGGCCGCTGGTTCGCCGAGCGCGGCAACCGCGACGAGCTCGTGATCGCGACCAAGGTCGGAATGATGGACGGCCTCGACAACCTCAGGGCCGAGACGATCAGGCGCGGCGCCGAGCAGTCGCTCGAGCGCCTCGGCACGGACCGGATCGACCTCTTCTACACGCACCTCGACGACCCCGACACCCCGCAGGAGGAGACCCTCGGTGCGCTCGCCGAGCTCATCGAGGCGGGCAAGGTGCGCGCGATCGGCGCCTCCAACATCTCCGCCGAGCGTCTCGCCTCGGCGCTCGAAACGAGCCGCCACGAGGGCCTGCCTGAGTACGTCGCCCTGCAGCCGCACTACAACCTGATGGAGCGCGAGTTCGAGACCGACGGTCAGCTCGAGCTCTGCAAGCGTGAGGGCCTCGCGGTCCTCCCGTACTTCTCGCTCGCCCGCGGCTTTCTCACCGGCAAGCACCGGCCGGAGGGCTCGCAGGAATCGGAGCGCACCGAGGGCGCCCGGGCCTACCTCGAGACCGATCGCGGCCCGCGCGTGCTCGCGGCGCTCGACGAGATCGCCGCCGCGCACGAGACGTCGCCGACCGCCGTCGCCCTCGCCTGGCTCGACGCCCAGCCGACGGTGCTCGCGCCGCTCGCCAGCGCCCGGATCCCCGAGCAGGTCGCGGACCTGATCGCCGGCACCGAGCTCGAGCTCAGCGGCGAGGAGATCGAGCGGCTCAGCGCCGCCAGCGCCTGAGGCCGAGCCGATCGGCCGTATCGCCTACACGGCCGCGGCGCCAGGCCCGGGCGCGTTCAGCGGCTCGCCCGGCAGCTTGCGGGTCACAGGGAAGCTGAACAGGACGATCACGGCGACGCCGCCGAGCGCGATCTTGAGCGCGTCAACCTGGGCGTCGGCGTAGTCGTCGGCGAGCTGGTTGGCCTGCGAGGCCGGCACGCCGGCCTTCAGCAGCTGCTCCTTCGCCGGACCGACGGGCACGAACTCGATCCCCTTCTCGGTGTGCTGGCTGACCTCGGTCCGCGTCTGCGGGGCGATCTGCGGGTTGTTGGCGATCTTGTGGTCGAAGGCGTTGAGCAGCGCCGTGAGCAGGATCGAGCCGATGATCGCCGTGCCCAGCGCCGTGCCGAGGTTCTGCGCCGTGCCCTGCAGGCCGCCGACCTCGCTCGAGTCGTGCTCGCCGACCGAGGAGAGGTTGACGTTGGCGAGCTGCGAGGTCATGCAGCCCATGCCGACGCCGACGATTGCCATCGCGAGGTTGAGCTCCACCCGGTGGAAGGTGAGGTCCATCGAGACCAGCAGCAGCGAGGTGCCGAGCACGATGAGCACGATGCCGATCCGGACGATCCGTCGCGGCGATACCCGGGCCGACAGACGCGAGGCGATCAGCGAGGTGAGGAGCACCGCCAGCGAGAGCGGCAGGATGTGGACACCGGTCTGGAGCGGGTCCTTGCCGAGGACGATCTGCAGGTAGAGCGGCAGGACGAAGAAGACGCCGCCCATCGTGAACATCATCACCAGCATCGAGCTCAGCCCCGAGCGCAGCTGCGGGATGTCGAGCATCGAGAGCTTGAGCAGGGTGTCGGTCCCGCGCCGCGTGAGCCGCTTCTCCCAGAGCACGAAGCAAACGACGAAGCCGATGCCGATCGCGATCAGGAAGGGCACGACCGAAAGCCCGAACGGGGTGATCTCGGTGCCGAACAGGGTGAGTGCGTCCTTCGGCTTGATCCAGCCCCACTCCGTCGACTGGACGATGCCGAGCACGGCGAGCCCGAGCCCGAGGACCGAGAGCAGCGCGCCCACCTTGTCGAGTTTCGGCGGCGGCCCCTCGCGGTGGGAATCACGGATCACGTGCGAGGCGGCGAGCAGGCCCAGTGAGATGAAGACCTCGGCCGCGAAGACGACGCGCCAGCTCAACGCCGTCGAGGCCCAACCGCCGATGATCGGTCCGGCCGCTGCCGCGACGCCGATCACGCCACCGACGATCCCAAACGAAATCGCCCGTTCGCGCCCCTCGTAGTTGGACGAGATCAGCGAAGCGACCGCCGGCAGCATCAGCGCCGCGCCGATCGCCTCGATGATCGACCAGCCGAGGATCAGGACGCCGATCGTCGGCGCGATCGAGGTGATCCCGGCGCCGAGCCCGAAGGTGACGAGGCCGATCCGGAAGGCGCGGCGGCGGCCGATGATGTCGCCGATCTTGCCGCCGAGCATCATCAGCGCTGCGGTGACGAGCGTGTAGGAGGCGATCGCCAGCTGCATCTTCGCGACCGTCGTGTCGAGGTCGTCGATCACGTCCTCGATCGAGACGTTCATCACCGTGCTGTCGAGCACCATGATGAACTGGGCCGAAGCGAGCGCGAGCACGACCGACCACTTGCCGAAACCCGATCGCGAGCCGGCCGGCGGCGACGCATCTCCCCCGCTCTGCGCCGCGCTCGCCTCCACCGCGCCGCAGGCTATTCCCGCGGCCGGAGAGCCGCCACGCGCCTCAGCCGGCCGAGGCGGCTACGGCGACCGGGGCCTCGGCAGCGTTCTCTGCCTCGGCCTCGTCCGCCGGCCGGGAAGGCAAGAGCAAGGCGACGAGCACCGAGCCGACCGCGCAGACGCCGGCAGCGACCAGACAGCCGGCCATCAGCCCGTCGTAGAAGCCCGAGCTCGCGAGCGCCCGCAGCGCGTCGCCGGCGGCGGCGGGCATCTGCGCGGAGATCTGGAAGGCGGCGCCCACTGACTCGGAGGCGGCGCCGGTCGGCAGCCCGGCCGGTGCGCCATTGAAGCCCGCCGCGTACAGCGAGGCGAAGACCGAGCCGACGACGGCGACGCCGAGCGTGCCCCCGAGCTCGCGCGTGGTGTCGTTGACTCCGGAGCCGACACCAGCGTTGGCCGAGGGCACGGCGCCCATGATCGACTCGGTGGCCGGCGCGCTGGTGAAGCCCATGGCGGTACCGAGCAGGATCATCTGCCCGGCGATCTCCAGATACGAGGTGCCGTTGTCGGCGCTCGAGGTCCAGGCGAACATCACGGCACCGAGCGCGAGACCGGAGGCGACGACGGCCTTGTTGCCGATCCGCACGGCGAGCGCCGTGCCCACCACGGCCGCCGTCCCGGTCGAGAGCGCGACGGGCAGCAGGCGCAGGCCCGTCTCCAGGGGCCCGTAGCCGCGCAGCACCTGGAAGTACTGGGTGATCAGGAAGATGAAGCCGAAAAGCGCGAAGAAGCTGAACGTGATCGCGGCCGAGGCGGCGCTGAAGCGGGGGTTACGAAACAGGCGCATGTCGAGTAGCGGTTCGTCGGTCCGCAGCTCATAGAGGACGAACGAGATCAGCAGGACGGCGGCGAGCGCGAAGCCGCGCGATGCTGCGCGCCGCCAGCCAGCCGTAGGCCGGCGCCTCGATGATCGTGAAGACGAGCGCCAGCACACCGAGGCTGGAGAGCGCCAGACCACCCCGGTCGACGCGCGGCCGGCGCGGGTCGCCGGACTCCGGGACGAAGGCCAGGACGAGGCCGAAGGCCAAGGCCGCGATGGGCACCTTGAGCCAGAACGCCGCCTGCCAGCCCTGAGCCTCGAGAAGAGCGCCGCCGACGATCGGGCCTAGCGCGACCGCCATCCCTGTCATCGCTCCCCACAGGCCGATCGCCTTGGCCCGCTCGCCGCGCTCGGGGAACAGGTGCACGATCGAGGACAGCGTCGAGGGGAAGATCGTCGCCGCGCCGAGCCCCGCGACCGCCCGGCAGGCGATCAGCGCGCCGCTGGTATCGACGAGCGCTGCGGCGCCGTTCGCGGCCGCGAACAGCGCCAGCCCGCCAAGCAGCAGCCGCCGGCGCCCGAAGCGATCGGCCAGCGAGCCGATCGCCAGCACCAGGGCGGCGAAGACGAGCGTGTAGGCGTCCACGATCCACTGCAGCTCGCGGGTCGAGGCGTCGAGTGCTGTCGAGAGCGTCGGGAGCGCGACGTTGACGATCGTCGTGTCGACGTTGACGGCAAAGGCGCAGAGCAACAGGACGCCGAGGGCAGCGGTGCGGTTACGGGTCATGGACGGGGCTCCAGAGCGGATCGGGGAGGGGAAAAGGAGACGTCACTGTTGATATAAAAACCGATAGTGAGCAGTTTTGTATCAGATACTGCGCTACGATGCCCGTGCACCCGTGACCCAGCGCAGCTACAAGCAGATCTGCGGTCTCGCCCGCGGCCTCGACCTGATCGGCGAGCGCTGGACGCTGCTCGTCATCCGCGAGCTGCTCTTCGGTCCAAAGCGCTTCGGCGCCCTCAAGCAGGCGCTGCCGGGAATCAGCGCCAACCTGCTCTCCGCGCGTCTGCAGTCGCTGACCGGGGCCGGCATCGTCAGAAGCGT
Organism: uncultured Solirubrobacterales bacterium; assembly: GCA_963774395.1. GTDB lineage: Bacteria > Actinomycetota > Thermoleophilia > Solirubrobacterales > 70-9 > CAXMST01. The sequence goes on from CAVZET010000007.1 coordinate 40,424, forward strand.
CGAGCTGCCCGCCCCCGCCGCCGGCGTCTCCGCCTACGCGCTGACCGAGCGCGGCGAAGAGTTGCGCGAGCCGGTCGAGCTGCTGTCCCTGTGGGGTATGGACTTCCTCGAGCCCGAAGCGCACCACGAGGCCGGCTGGACGGCGCGCCCCTCGCTGTTCGCCGGCACCCGGATGGCGGCCGCCCGCCGCGGCGGCGCGCTCGCCGGGCTCGCCCCCGTGACGCTCAACTGCACGGTCGACGGCGAGCGCTTCGTGATCGAGACGGACGGCGCCGGCGACGGCCGGGTCCGCCACGGAGCCGCAGAGCGCGCGGAGGCCCAACTCTCCTGCGATCAGCCGCGCTGGTTCGAAATCGTCTCGACGGGTGCGGAGCCCAGCGCCGAGGAGCTCGCCGGGGATCGCGGTCCGGCCGTCGCATTGCTGACGGCGCTCTCACCGGCAGCGGTCGCCGCCTGACGCCGCGGCCGAGGGACCACGTCGGGGGACCAACGGCCCCACGGCCCGGGCCGCCCGGCTCATCGCCGGCGACCCGGACCGCGGCCGTCTCCCCCTTGGTCCCCCGAAGCTCTCAGCCCTTGGGCCGGTAGATCGTCAGGCCGAGGAAGTTGCCCGTCCAGATCGAGCCGCCGGGACCGACCTCGGTCGCCGCGTAGGTCGAGTTCGAGCAGTCGTTGGGGAGCTCGTCGAGCACCGGACCGAAGATCGCATCGACGCCACCCTGCTCCAGGAGGGAGTGAGCCTCGTCAAGATCGCACGCCTGCTGCTGGCTGCGGGCGAAGAACTTCTCCTTGCCGGTCTTCCAGTCGAGGCCGGCGACGCCCCACTCGCCACCCTTCTGGGCGATGCCGTAGGCGAGCTTGCTCTTCGAGCTCATCGTCGGGATGCCGTTCGGGATCGAGACCTTCTTGTTCGCCCACTTGCTCACGCATTTCTGCTTGCCGGGCTTCCAGTCGATCCGCTCGGCGCCGTGTGGCGCGGCGCTCGGATCGCCGCCGCGGAGCGCCGCCAGGACGCTGCGCAGCGGGCCCGTCACACTGCCGAAGTCGTAGTCGATCAGGTTCTGGACGTTCAGCGTCCCGTACCCGCGGACCGCCACCGACTGCTCCGACAGGGATGCGGTGGTGTTCGGATCGCCGAACGTGACGGGTGTCTCGCAAGCCATCCGCTTCGGATGATCGCCGCCGAGACCCTTCCACTTCTTCGGAACTCCGCCGCGCCAGAAGAGGTCCTGGTGCATGACGTCCTGGCCGTCGGTGATGACGACGAACTTGTCCTGCTTGCCGACGCCCATGAGCGACGGCGTCGAGCCGGAGCCCTCGCCAAGCCGGACGGCCGACTGCTCGCTGCCGGCGTTGTACTTCGCCGCCCAGGCGCTGTGCAGCTCGTTCGTCTTCGGGTCGTGCTTGACCTTCCGCATCTTCTTCGAGGTGACGACGTAGATGCCGCCCTTCTCGTCGGCAGCGATCGAGTTGGAGACGTTCTCGAGGTCCTCCTGGGGAGCGGTGTCGCAGGCGCTGCCGTTGATGCTGTACGTGCGCAGGTTCTCGTCGTTCATCTTGTGCGGCTTGCGCGGCACGGTCGAGACGACGCCGTACTCGCTGACCATTGCGACGTAGCCGTCGTAGGTCATCGTCGCGCCGACGACGTGGTCGTCAGCCGTGCAGAAGGCGCTGTCGGGCAGAAAGTAGCGCTTCAGCAGCGTGATCTTCGAGCCCACCTTGTCCGGGTTCTGCTCGCCGTAGACGTCGATGAAGCGGTTCCGCGGGACGATGAAGTGGTCGTTGCGGTCGAGCATGTTGTACGAGCCGCTGATGGACCCCGAGGCAGCCGGCGGCGGGTTCTGCTCGCGCTCGCTTGGCGTGTAGGTGTCGATCAACTTGCCGGTCTTGGCGTTGACCTTGAAGACGCTCTGGTTGTCGTTGGAGCTGACCACCGAGCCCCAGGCGACCCGGCCGCCGTGCGGGTAGCGATCCGAGAACTGCAGCTGGATCGGGATCCCGGGCGTGTAGTCCTTGATCGTCTTCACCTTCTTGCTCTCCAGCCCCTTGTAGGGCGAGGAGGCCTGCGCGTAGCTGCCGCGGTGCGAGGCGCCCCACGGGGAGTTGGCGAGTGCCGGGTTGCAGGGCGGCTCGTTCTTTGCGCTCTCGTGCTTGCACTTCGCGGCGGAGGCGCCGGCGGGCAGGGCGAGGGCCCCAGCCGCGAGTGCGGCGGCGGTGCCGATCGTTGCGACGGCGCCGCGGCGCCCGATCCTCGAAAGTGTGATTCCCATCGTCATCCCCGTGTCGTTGGTTCCCCGTCGGGCCGGTTGCGGCCCGGGAAGCTAGCACACACTTGACACCCTGTCAGATCAAAAGTTGCGGTCTTTTCGGCTCTTCGACTGGGCCTCCGGCTCTCTTCCGGATGAAGATGTGTCGCAATGTCGGCCAGAACTGACACACTGTCAGCGAAATGGCCGCTCCCGCGACGCCCACTACACCCACTACCCCCTACCTCGAGACGCCGCCCGATCTCGGCCCGAAGGCGACGGAAACGCGCCGCCGGCTTCTCGCCGCTGCGCGTGAGCTGTTCGTCGAGGGCGGCTACGCGAACGCAACGGTCGGCCACATCGTCGAGCGCGCCGGAGTCAGCCGGCCGAGCTTCTACACCTACTTCGACGACCGCAGGGAGATCATCGTCGCGCTCGCCGCGGAGATGGCCCGCGACTTCCACGGCGCCGCGCTCGGCCCCCTGCTCGATGACCCCGCGACGCGCACCCCCGAAAGCATCTTGCGGGCCCGCGTCACGACCTACCTGCGGGCCTTCCGGGCCAACGACGGCCTCGTCCAGGCCTGGATGCAGGCGGCGACGATGTACCCGGAGATCGCCGAGGTCCGCCGCCGGATCCAGGACTCGGTCATGGAAGCCGTCAGCCTGCAGCTCCAGCAGGCGCAGGAGCGCGGCATGCTGGATCCCGACATCGACACCCTCGTCGCCGCGTTCACCCTCGTGCAGGGCAGCGAGAACTTTGCGATGCAGTGGCTCGCCCGTGGCCGCAAGCTCGACGAGCACGTCTCCGAGCAGCTCACCCAGCTCTGGCTGCGAGCGCTCTTCGGCAAGCTCTGAGTTTCACTCCCCCGGATCGCGCCTCGCCGAGCAGTCCCCCCACTGCCCCTTGAGATAGCGATCCGCGCTGGCGTAGTTGGGCGACGGACCGAACGGCGGCTAGTTCTCCGGACTTTGCCACCCAACGTGTGGGAACCGTCGGAGAACCCAGCGCACCGACGGCCACGCGCTGGGAGGTTCGCCGGCATTCGCTACGCGCTGCGTGGCAAACGCCGGAGAACCCGTGAAGCGCACCGATGCCGCTTAGTCGCGCGGACCTCAGTCGCGCTCGAGCCTGCGGACCGCCCGCTGATCGACGCTGCCGCCGACCGCGATCCCGGGCGGCGTCTCTACATAGAGGTCGGCGAGGTCGTCGACCGCGACGCGCAGCGGCTCGCCCCCCGCCCGCAGGTCGAGCACGTGGCCGCCGCACCTGCGGTCGGCGGAGATGAAGTGCAGGTGGTAGCCGGCGATCTCGACGCCCTCGCCGAAGTCCGGGAAGCGGAAGCCGACGATCGTGCCCGGCGCATCCTCGAAGTCGAAGACGGACTGGTCGGCCAAGACCTCCGCCAGCGGCCGGTAGGGCGGCTCCTGCTTGGGAACCGAGCGCAGGTGCAGGCGCTCGAAGTCGCCGTCGATGCGGACCGCGTGCACGATCTCCGGGTGGCCGACGCGCTCGTCGATCGCCGCGCAGACGCCGTCGAAGTCGAGCTCCCCTCCTCCGCCCCCGACCTCGAAGCGGTGGGCCGGGTCGAAGCGGGCGAGGACCGCGAACGGCGTTTGCTCCTCCGAGCCCACCTCGCGCACATCGCCGCTCGCGTCGGCGCGGAAGAAGCGGCCATCGAGGGCGATCATCTCGCCGTCGCAACCGTTCAGCGTGCCGAGCCCAAGATCGCCATGGCGGGCGAGCTCGCCGAAGGTGACGTCGCCCTCGTAGGCGCCATCGAGCAGCGCCGCGACCGTCGAGGTCTGAAAGATCGCATGGGCCGTCTCCGGCTCGACTTCGTCGCCGAGTTCGCCACTGGTCAGGTGCAGCGCTCCGATCAGCCGCTCGTCGATCACGGCCGCCACGCTAGCGGCAGGACGGCGCGAAGCCGCCGCAGGGCCGTTCTGCTCTACCTACGGGCCCATATAGGGCCTAAAGTCGTCGCAGAACGTCCACCGCGCCCGAACCATGTCGAGTTTCCCGTCATATGGACGGGAAACTCGACACAGAACGCCCCCGCCCAGCCCGGGCGGGCCGGACCTCAGGTGGTCCGCGACCTGCCGCTGTAGGCCAGCGCCGCTGCCCCACCCATCGAGACGAGCCCGAGCCCGAGGAGCCCGACGCCGACCCAGATCACCCATGGGACCTTGGCGCCGATACCGCTGTCGATCGAGACCCCGCGGGAGCCGTTCGCGTTCATCGCGACGATCGTCCAGTTGCCTGGCTCGAGGTCCCAGAGGATCGTCTGCTCGCCGGGTCCCTGGCTGCGGGCCGCCCAGAAGTTCTGCCGGCCGGGCAGGCTGCGCGGCGCGTGGCCGGGGAACGTCTCGTACCGCGGATCGTGGTTGGTGCTGATCTCGCTGACCTGCCGGTGACCGACGCCGGACAGATAGCGGTTGACGTCGGCCGTCGGCGCGATGCCGAGGAACAGCGGCTTGCCGTCATCGGAGCTCGCCTGCAGGCGGATCTTGCCGACGAGCGCGTTGGGCACATCGGCGCCGACCTGGTTGAGGTCGATGTCGTCGGTCGTCAGCGCGTACGAGGGCGTCTCGAGCTGCGTGCTTGCCGTGTAGTAGCCGTCGTCGTCACGCAGGAACGCGTGGGCGACGATCGCGACCGTGCCGGCCGCGGCGATGATCAGCCCGATCGCGCCGATCACGATCGCCGCCGCGGTCTTGCCCGTGCTGCGCTTCGGCTTGAAGCCGCTCGGCCCTCCCGGCGGCGCCGGCGGCTGCCCGGGCGGCGTCGGCGGCGAGGCGCCGCTCTCCCCCGGGTTCTCAGGCGTCGGCTGGATGTCTGTGGTCTCGTCGGCGTTCATGGTTCTCCCTTGGACGTATTGCGAACTTGCCCGCTAAGGGTCCCGTGCCGAAGGGCGCATGGGAAGACGGCGAACCCGCAGATCGTGGTGCGGCTACCCGCACACCATCGCCTGCGTCCGTGACGATCAGTGCCGCGCCGGATGGCGGTCGACCGCCGCACGCTCGAAGTCACGCAGCTCCGGGCCGGGCACGTCGAGCTCGAGCGGGTCGGTCGCGAAGGTGGGCTCGAGGCCGGCGAGCGCCTCGGCGATCGCGAGGTTGCAGAAAGGCAGGTGGGCGAGGCTGTAGCCACCCTCGAGCGCGACGACGATCCTGCCGCCGCAGAGCGCATCCGCCGAGTCCAGGGCCCGCCGGGTCAGCGAGCGAAACCCCTCGGTCGTGACGCTCATCCGGCCCAATGGATCGGTGGCAGCCGGGTCCTGGCCGGCGCCGACGAAGATCAGCTCGGGCCCGAAGGCCGCCAACGCCGGCGCGACGATCTGCCCCCACGCGTACAGGTAGCCCACGTCGCCGGTCCCGGCCGGCAGCGGCACGTTGATCGTCGCCCCAACCCCGGCGCCGGCCCCGGCATCGGCCGCCGCCCCGCGTCCCTCCGGATAGAGGTCGTCCTGGTGCAGAGAGATGAAGAGGACGCTCGGGTCCTCGTAGAAGATCGTCTCGGTGCCGTTGCCGTGGTGCACGTCCCAGTCGACGATCGCGACCCGCCCGAGCCCGTGGCAGCGCTGGGCGTGCCGGGCGGCGATGGCGACGTTGTTGAAGATGCAGAAGCCCATCGCCTCGGTCGCGGTCGCGTGGTGACCGGGCGGCCGGACGAGCGCGAAGCCGTTCGCCGCCTCGCCGCCGATGACCGCGTCGGTCACCTCGAGCGTGATCCCTGCCGCGAGCAGCGCCGCCTCCCAGGTCCCGGGGCCGACCCGCGCCTCGGGGCCGACCCAGCCGAGCTCCCCCGCCCCGGCCCGCTCGATCGCCTCGATCATCGCCGGCTCGTGGACGAGCTCCAGCTCCGCGCGGGTCGCCGGCCGCGAGTCAAGTCGCCGCAGGCGCTCGAGCACTTCCGCCCGCTCCAGCACGGCGATCGTCTCGGCGAGCCGCTCGGGCCGCTCGACGTGCGGCACCGCATGCCATGCCGCCGCCCGCTCGTCGAGCAGCATCGAGCCGTTGTCGTGGGCCAGACAACGCTGATCCCAGGCGTAGACGGTCTGCGGCTCTTCCATCGGCGGCGAGTATCCCAAGTGCCGCGACGGTTCCCCCTTTACAGCGACCCCACGCCCGGGTTAGGTTGGCCAGACAGCCAATGGGAGAGGCAAACGGCATCCGAGGACCGAACGCAGCGCTGCTCGCCGGCGTCGTCGCCGTGGCGCTGGCCGCGCTGCTCGCGCTCGCCGCCTCCCCCGCTCCCGCGGCCGCCAAGCTCAAGCACTGCGCGCTGCCCAAGCCCGGTCAGCCGGTCCACACCGCAACGCCGCAACAGGTCGGCCTCAACCCCGCCGACGTGCAGGCGGCGATGGACTACGCGATCACCCACAACCGCCTCTCGGTCCGCATCCAGCGCTTCAACTGCCTCGTCGCGACGTCGCCGCAGGAGGCGATCACCGAGCAGATCCCGTGGAACGTCTTCAGCTCGACGAAGTCGGTCGTCTCGCTCGCCGCCGGGGTCGCCTGGGACGAGGGCAAGCTCAACCTGCACGCGCCCATCGGCCGCTACATGCCGAAGGGGATCGGGGACGCGGCCCACCGCGCGATCACGGTCCGCGACCTGCTCACCGAGACGGCCGGGCTCAAGCAGTCGATCATCTCCGAGACCGGGACGACGGGCACGGACCCCAACGTCGCCAAGGAGGCGATGGCGCTGCCGCTCATCCACAAGCCCGGCAGCTTCTTCGACTACACGCAGCGCGTGCCGGACCTGCTCGCCTACGTCGTCAGCCGTGCCGTCGGCATGGACTTCCAGTCCTTCGTGCAACGCAAGATCTTCGGCCCGATCGGAATCGAGCGCCCGGACTACTTCTGGCTCCGCGACCGCTCCGGCAACACCTACGGCTACGCCCACCTGTTCATCAAGTCGGCCGCCTTCTCCCACATCGGCCTGCTGCTCGGCCACCACGGCCGCTGGCGTGGCAAGCATGTGATCTCGCGCAGCTACATCCGCCGGCTCTCGAGCCCAACCCGGACGAACCCCTGCTACGGCTTCCTCTTCTGGGTCAACGCGGGCAGGACGTGCACGACCGGGAGCATCCCCTCGCGCCGCACGCTGCAGCACCGGATGATCCCGAGCGCGCCGAAGGACCTCTACGCGACGGTCGGTGCCTTCCAGCAGAACAACTTCATCCTGCCGACGCAGCACATGGTCGTCACCTGGACCGGCGTCGCCGGCGACCTCACCCTCAACCCGCAGGGCGCGATGAGCGCCAACCCCGGCTCGACCCTCTTCCACGACTTCTTCCGCAAGCTGCTGCGCGGCGTCACCGATCAGAACATCCCCGACAAGGGGCCCTACCCCGGCGATCCGCCGAACTGGAACTTCGACGTCGACCAGTTCTCCGACCCGCTGATCCTGCTGGGCGGCCTCGGCATCGGCCCCGATGCCCCGAAGGACTGCAACGTCCTCGTCTGCGGCACCGATGACCTCAACGCCGGCCCGCAGAAGATGGTCGACGACCTGATCGCCACGATCCTCGGCCAGCTGCCGGGTTGAGGAACGGAGCCGTGATGACACGACGGACGACATCGGCACTGCTGGCGCTGCTTCTGACAACACTCCTGGTCGCGTCCGTCGCCCGGGCCGCCACTCCGGTCAACCCCGTAGAGGAAGCCCAGAACCAGCTCGTCGGCAACGAGCGCCGGGCGGCCTGGGCGACGCCGCAGATGCTCGCCGGCGTCGCGCAGACGACGCTCGCCTACCAGCAGAAGCGGCAGGCCATTCGCCAATCCGACCCCGAGCGCGCGCCGGACCCGGTCTTCTGCACGGCGCCCGTGGTCTGCCCGATCGATCCGCGCCTCCAGGACTGGAAGCAACACGGCGGCATCGTCAAGCCGGTCCTCTTCACCGCCCGCACCGGCGCAACGCTTTCCGGCCACGTCTGGGCGACCAAGAGCGGCCCGAAGAAGCGGCCCGGCGTGTACATCATCAACGGCTCAATCGTCGGCTTCGAGGAGCTCTACACATTCCTCGCTCAGGCGCTCGCCCGCGACGGCTACGAGGTGCTCACCTTCGATCCCCAGGGGGAGGGCCTGTCCGATCAGTACGGCGTCGGGCCCGACCGCAACGAGGGCGCCTACGCCGGCACGCCGCTGACCGAGCTGCTCAAGGGCAAGCCCGGCCTCGGCGGCTCCGGGCTGTCCTTCTACGACGGCGGCGCCGACGCCCTGCGCTTCTTCCTCTCAACGCCCAAGCACCACTACTCGCCCGTGGCAAGCCGCGGCACCGGCACGAGCCATGCCGGCAAGCAGAAGCGCCGCGTCAAGGCCGGTCTCGACACCGACTACAACCCGCTGTGGAAGATGCTCGATCGCAAGGAGGTCGGCGTCACCGGCCACTCCTACGGGTCCCAGGCGGCGAGCTGGCTCGTGCAGAAGAAGAAGCGGCTGCAAACAGCCGTCGCCCTCGACAGCCTCTGCGTCCCAGTCTCCCCCTCGCCGGACGAGGTCGACTCGCTGCTCGGCTACCCCGGCAACAAGGTCGCCGGCACGGTGCCGATGCTGGCCCCGTACGCGTTCGCCGCCGGCTGCTTCGGCGCGCCGGACGGCCCGGCGCCGAAGATCACCAAGCCCGTCCTCGGGCTCACGGCCGACTACCTGATTCCCTACGCGCCGTATCTGACCAAGCCGAATCCGAAGGCCAAGAACATCGCCTCCGAGCGCTACACCAAGCGCGGCATCGACACGGGCCAGATCGTGGTCCGAGGTGGCACCCACTTCGAGTTCGGCGACGAGCCGACCGGCGTCCTGCCGGCGAGCCTGCGCGGCATCGATCTCGCCACTTGGTACACGCTCGCCTGGTTCGACAAGTACCTGAAGGGCGACCCGACGGCCGACCGCCGCCTGCTCAGCTCACGCTGGCGCAACGACGCGATCGGGGGCAAGGCCGATCCCGGCGGTGACGCCAACCTCTTCTCCACCTACTACCGCTCGCGCCTCGACCTCACCCGCATCAACGGCAAGCGCTTCGACTGCGAGAACCTGCGCCACGGCTGCAAGGGCCAACCACCCGCGAAGACCGACTGCGGCCTGCGGAAGTTCTCCTTCCTCGCCCTCGACGTCAAGGGCGAGAAGTTCGCCGCCTGCCGCCGCTGAGGCACCGCAACAACCGGCCGGCGGGCGCGCGAACTCAGGCGAGGATCTCGTCGAGCCAGTCGAAGACGCGCTGATCGCGGAGCCCGAGCGCACGGGGCTCGCAGTGCGAGTCTGCGCCCTCCTGCTCGGTGAAGCGCACGACCCGCTTCTTCGCCGCCGGCGTCGAGACAGCGTCGTAGAGCTTCTCGGCGTCGCCGGGCCAGAACTGTTCGTGGTCGGGATCGGTGATCAGGATCGGGCACTCAATTTTCTCAGCGACGCCGTCGAGCGTGTACTCCCGCAGCGCCTCGTAGACGTCGTACGGGGTCTCCTTGCCGAAGGGGCGCATCCGGAACGCCAGCGTTCCGCGCGCCGACTTCGACAGGCGGGTGCCCCACTCCATGCCGCGATTGAACTTGTCCCGGTCCCCCGCGTCGAGGTGCTTGAGCATCGACTTCGGCACGTGCTCGTGCCAGGAGCGCCCCACGTCCCAGACGCCAGGATCGGCCACCGCCGCGGCGATCCGCTTCTCGAAGGCGACCGCCCGCGGTACCCAGTAGCCCGCCTGGCTGACACCGAGCAGGGCGATCCGCTCGGGGTCGATCCCGTCGATCTCGAGCGCGAAGTCCACGACCGGCTCGATCACCGCCTCCCAGTCCGGGCGGAAGTAGAGGCTCTGCCGCCACAGCGCCGCGCCCTGGCCCGGCCCGTCAAACGTGAGACAGTCGTAGCCGCGGGCCAGCCCCCCGGCGGCGCCCTGCAGCCACATCGCCGAGACCGGCCCATCGGAGCCGTTGTTGAGGATCAGCAGGGGTCGCGGTGCCGTTCCCGTGGTGGAGCGGAACAGCCAGCCCTCGAGCTCGGTGTCCTCGTAGGGGATCGCAACCCGCTCGATCGGCGGGTCCTGGTTGCGAGCGAAACCCTCCCAGGCATCGCGATGAGCCTCCCAGGTCGGCACCATGCGGTCGGGGTCGTCGGTCAAGTCGACGAAGAAGGTCGCGGCGTCGAAGTAGGTGGCAGCCCGCAGCCAGGCCTCGCCGGCGCTGACGCGGTGACCGCGCCCCTCTGACTCCCCCGCCACCCCGGCGATCCACTCGGCCAGCTGCTTCCACTCGGTGAACCAGCTCTCGGCATCGCCGTCCTTGATCTTCGCGGCGGTGGCCAGACACTCTCCGATGTCAGCGCCGCGGTGGTAGGTGGCGCCGAGCGCGAGCTCCATCATGAATTCGAAGTCGTCGTCCTTGAAGAACTTGTCTCGCGTCAATCGGTGCATCTCGTCCACCTCACGATCGGTTGCCCGCACCCAACCTTCCCACGCGCGACGGAATCGTGCCCGGCGATCGGGATCTAGCCGCCCGAGCTTTTGATCGGCGCCGTCTCCGGAGTCCGGGCGAGCACGAACAGGGTGAGCAGCGCCGCGACGACGAGCATGTAGGCGGGGGCCTGGTCGGTGCCGAGCAGCTTGATCATCAGCGTCGCGAGCAACGGCGCCGTCCCGCCGAAGACGGTGGCGCCGATGTTGAAGCCAATGGAGACCCCCGAGTACCGCGTGCGCGTGTTGAAGAGCTCGGTCGAGGTGGCCAGGGCCGCACCGGAGAAGAGCGTCACGAGCAGCATCAGCAGCGCCTGCGCCGGAATCACGGTCGGGACGAGGGCATCGCGGAGCACGAGGAACAGGGGCACCGCGAGGACGGCCATCGCAATCACGCCGGCGAGCAGCACCGGCTTGCGCCCGAGCCGGTCGCTGAGTCCGCCGCACGGCGGCGAGCCGAGTGCGAAGACGAGTGCCGCGACCATCCCGGCGACGATCCCCTCCTCCGGCGCCGCGCCCCTGAAGCTGACCAGATAGGTGGGCACGAAGGTGACGACCACGTAGTAGCTGAGCGACTGGTAGCCGTTGAGCAGCGAGTTGATCACGAGCGGGCCGCGCTCCTCGGTCAGCAGCTCGCGGAAGGGAACCTCCTCGGGCTTGGCGTCCGCACCCTCCTCGGCCGCGAACGCCACCGACTCCGGCGTTCGCCACAGGGCGACCATCGCGATCACACCGAGGATGCCGCCGAGCACGAAGGGCACCCGCCAGCCGTACTCGAGCACCTGCTCGTGGCTGAGCAGGAGGTTGAGCACGAAGACGGTCATCGAGCTGAGCAGCGTGCCGACCCCCGCCGAGACCTGCGCGTAGTTGACGAACCAGCCGCGGCGGGCGGCGGGAACGCTCTCGGCCAGCAGGGTGATCGCACCCCCGAACTCGCCGCCGAGCGAGAAGCCCTGCGCGAGCCGGACGACCATCAGCAGGATCGGCGCGGCGAGGCCGATCGTCGTCTCGGTCGGCAGACCGCTGATCACGAACATGCCCACCGCCATCACCGAGATCGAGAGCAGCAGCGCCGCCCTGCGGCCGTGGGTGTCGCCGTAGTTGCCGATCACGGCCGCGCCCAGCGGTCGCATCAGATAGCCGCCGGCGAAGATCCCAAACGTCGCGATCAGCGAGTCGACGGTCGAGGCCTCGGGGAAGAACAGCCTCGCGATCACCGGCGCCAGGTAGACGTAGAGCGTGAAGTCGTACCACTCGAGCGCCGCGCCGAGAGTCCCGGAGAAGACCGATGCGCGCGTCCGTGTGCTCGCTTCGTCGCTCACGCGGTCCCGTTCGCGGCGTCGGCCGCCGCACCTTCAGTGGGTAGCACTCCGTACAAGGTCACGGGCCGTCGTCGACCTGGCCGTCGCAACCGTCGTCGACCGCTTGAACAAGCGGAATGTCGCATTCCGTGGTTTCCCACGCCGCCCAGTACGGGACAATGTTGATGTGTCAACGACCACGGCCAGCGAAACGCGCGGGACCGATCGCCCGCTCGCGCTGGACGCCCTGATCTCCCGCTACGACGCCGGCGTCGTCGATCTCGACGGCGAGCGTGTCCGGATCAGGCTGATCAGCGACCAGTCCGAGTGGGACGCCGTCCTGCACGGAACCTCAGTCGAGCTCGTTCCTGCCCGCGGCCGCCCGGACGCCGAGATCTCGGCGCCCGACGAGGTCTGGCGCCGGCTGGCGCTCGACGTCGAGCGGGGCATGGACCACTTCCACGCCGGTCGCCTGCGGATCCGCCGCAACCTTCACCTCGGCGTCGGCTTCCTCGCCGCGACCAGCGGCCGCCGCGATCCAGAGCGCCTCGAGTTCCGCTCGCATCGGACGAGCGCCGGCCGCATCTCGACGATGGAGGCGGGCTAGCGGTGCGCCGCTGATCTGCCTGCCCGGGCTCGGCGGCACGAAGGCCTCGTTCATGACCACGGTCGCCGCGCTCGCCCCCGAGCGCCGCGTGATCGCGATCGACCTGCCCGGCTTCGGCGACTCCGACAAGCCGCTGACCGGCAACTACGACGCCGAATGGTTCGCGAAGGTCGTCGTCGAGCTGCTCGACGAGCTCGGCCTCGAGCGCGCCGACCTGATCGGCAACAGCATGGGCGGCCGCGTCGCCCTCGAGACTGGCCTGCGGGCCCGCAGCCGCGTCCACCGCATCGTCCTGCTCAGCCCGGCGATGCCGTGGCTGCGCCGCGATCGGAGGCTCGACTTCATTCTCCGGGCGCCCCTGCCCCTGCTCAGCCTGCTGCAGCCCGCGCCGCGCGCGATCGTCGAGCCGATCGTCCGCCGCATCGTCCCCAGCGGCAACGAGGGCTGGATCGCCGCCGGCCTCGACGAGTTCCTCCGCTCCTTCTGCACCGCCCCCGGCCGCTTCGCCTTCTACGAGTCCGCGCGCAACATCGCCCGCGACGAGGCGAGCGGCCCCGAAGGCCTCTGGCACCGCCTCCGCGAGCTCGAACACGAGACGATGTTCGTCTGGGGCCGGCACGACACCCTCGTCCCGATCGCGTTCATGAAGCACGTCGAGCGAGCCCTCCCGGCCGCCCGACACCTCGAGCTCGAGTGCGGCCACGTGCCCCAGCTCGAGGCCGCCTCGGCGACGCACGCGGCCGTCTCCGAGTTCCTCGGCTAGCGCGCGGGTCGATCGAGCTCGGCCAGCTCGAGCCCGGCCGTCTCGCGGGCGCGCAGGAGGAAGGGAATCGCGACCGCCGCGACGACGAGGACGAGGAACGCGGGCGCGATCACGGCGCCGGTCCAGTCGTAGAGGACGGTGGCGACGAGCGGGGTCAACCCGCCGAAGATCGCGACGGCGGTGTTGTAGCCGAGCGCGAGGCCGGTGAAGCGCACCGGTCCCGGCAGCTGCTCGGGGATCGCGACGGCCGAGGCCGCGCTCCAGGCGCCGGCGGGCGCGGCGAGGGCGAGCGTCGCGAAGAGAGCCGCGCCGGCGCTCGAGCCGCCGAGCAGGGCAAACAGCGGCACCGTGGTGACGAGGAAGATCGCGGCGAGCGCGAGCAGCGTCGGCCGACGCCCGAACGCGTCGGTGGAGGCGCCGGCGAGCAGCGAGACGCCGATCACCAGCGCCGCGGCGATCGTCCCCCACTCGAGCGCGGTCTCGTGCGAGACGGGTCCGACCGCATCGAGGTAGGTCGGCACATATGAGATGTCGAGGTAGTAGCCGACCGAGCCGACCGCCGAGATCACGAAGCCGAAGAGGACGGCCGTGCGGGCGGTGCGCAGGGCCGTTCGCAGCGGGTCCGCGACCCGCTGCCCACTCTCACGCAGGTGCCTGAACTCCGGCGTCTCCCCCAGTCCCCGCCGCAGCAGCAGCATCGCCGCCGCGAGCAGCGCGCCGACGGCGACCGGAATCCGCCAGCCCCAAGTGTCGAGCTCATGCTGGTCCAGCAGCGCCGCGACGAGCGCCGTGATCCCGACCGCGGCGAGCGTCCCGACGCCGCTCATCGCCGGGGCGAGGCTCGTGATCAGCCCGCGCCGGCGCCGCCCGGCGCTCTCCATCAGGTAGGAGAGGATCCCCGAGTACTCGGCCCCGATCGCAAAGCCCGCAATCAGGCGGCTGATCAGCAGCAGCAGCGGCGCCGCGACGCCGATCGCCTCCTCGCTCGGAATCACCGCGTTCAGCGCCAGCGCCCCGGCGATGATCGCCGCCGAGAGCAGCAACGCGCTCCGGCGCCCGGAGCGGTCCCCGTAGCGGCCGAAGACGATCGCCCCGACCGGCCGCGCGAGGTAGGCGACGGCGAAGACCCCGAAGGTCTCGATCAGTCCCTCGACGCCCGAGTTGCCCTCGCCCCCGAAGAAGACCCGCGCATAGATCGGCGCCAGGTAGAGGTAGAGGCTGAAGTCGTACCACTCGATGATCGTCCCGAGCGCAGCCACGCCCAGCGACCGGCGCGTCGGCGGCCCTACGGCATCCGTTTCCGGCCCTTGCTCCACCGCCTCCTGACTCTATGCAGACAAGCGTCCGCACCGCACCGCGCACCGCTTTGTCCTGCCCCATCCCCCGCTACGATTCTCCGCCCCGCCGGAGTAGCTCAGTTGGTTAGAGCAGCGGAATCATAATCCGCGTGTCGGGAGTTCGAGTCTCTCCTCCGGCATCCCAGAACACCAATATCCATGGGGATTACGGGCCTGACGGAGGGTGTTCTCGACAGGCAAATCGGGGACTGGCAACGATTCTGGCAACAGGCCACGCCTTGAGCCTACCGTTGCGGAGCCCGGAGTCCCGGAAGCGTGTGGCGGCGCGTCGTCGCCCCGAGAGCAGGCGGGCTCGCCCGCCTCCGCAGCTGCCAAGCAGCTGCGCGAGCACTTCTGCCCAAAGGACCACTGCCTGCTTGGCCGTCCTGTCCTGACTTCGTAGGCGCCACGACATCAAGATGGGACAGCCTCGCGTGGCTTTACGCGAGGAGCGCTGGTGATTAGCGGTCCGAGCCCTCCGGCACGTAGAGATTTCGCATGACCAACCACACGAGCACACCGTAGATAAGCAACGCGGGCACGACGGCCACCGGCCCGATCAGAGAGTTCGCCAGCCCGGCCACACCAAACGTCCACAAGATGACGAAGAAGCCGACAAAGACACGGAGCGCGGAGAGCAAGACCTGTCCGATCGCCTCCCAGGAGCCCTGCGATGGCGCCGCCTCCGCCGCTTGAGTGCTGGGCTCTCTGCTCACCCCGGCTTCACGGGCGATCTCGGCCGGGCTGCCAACCTGATCCAGCAGGTTCATCAGGTCCGCCTCGCTTTGGAGCCGCCCGACGGCGGTCGCTTCATCGATGTGCTCGGCTACGCCGAGAAACACCTCCTCGCCCTGCTCGGCCGGTAGCGGTTCAAGCTCATCCCGTAGTTCGGCGAGATACTCATCGACTCGAAGCTGAAGGCGCGCTTCCATCACGAGGCCCTACTTACGACCTTACGAGTGGCGAGCACTGCATCAATTGAGTCCCGGAACTGCTGCCACTCTGCCTCGAACGCGCTCAACGCGTTCTTCCCGGCAGCCGAGAGGGTGTAGTAGCGCCGTGGTGGCCCCGACTCGGACTCGCGCCACTCGGAGTCGATTAGCCCCTCGCGCCGCAGCCTGCTCAGCAGTGGGTAGATCGTTCCTTCGCTCGTGACCATCCCTTCGTTCCTCCCCAGTTCCTGCACTAGCTCGAATCCATACAGCTCTTGCGTCGACAGCAGCGCGAGCACGCAGAACGGCAAAGTGCCCCTGCGCAGCTGGCTGATCTGACCGTTCTGTGCCATACCTTGCGGTGCAAGATACCGGGTGGCGCACAGTTCTGCAGCTTCTAGGCCCCAATCCGGCCGTGCACACGTTGACGGGTGGAGTGGCGCGTTGCGCGATGACCGTGCATTGAAAGAGCCCTGAATGGAAATCCGGGCAGCGCGTTCATTCTCAGCCTATGTTTGACGCATGGACCATGAGCTTCGACACGCCGAGACACCACCGTCCCCGCCGGTCGATGAACACGAGTTCATCGTCGTAGCGGATCCCGCGACGAGCGACAACCCGGCGGTGCAACGCGGGCTTCGCGATTTCGATGTTGTCGTGCAGGTACGCCTGATGGATCCGGACGGGCCGTGGTGCGCGTTCATCGAGACCAAGTCAGGGCGTTTACTCGTTGAGGGCGAGGAGTACCACGACCCAGGTGCCTCCATCGTCCAAGCAGTAGCCGCATTGATCGAGCAGATGCCGTAACGGCGCCTCGGTGGTGGACGGTGAGCGTTCATAATCGCCCTGTTAGAAGGGGCGATTGCCCGGTCCCTTGGGAGCCCGTACCAGCGCCAACCGCTCTCCGCGCCTCTACGCCGCATTCGCGGCTCCGGCCGCTCCGTCCGGCTGGCTCGCCGCGGGCTCCCAAGCTCTCTGGAGCACCCGCACCAATTCGGCCAGCGGCACGCTCGTCGCGCCGCCCTCGATCGGCGCCAACGGTAGCCCGAGCGCGGCCAGGTCTTGCCTCCGTCGGCGGCCGAGGTGCGCCTTGCCTTGCGATGCCCACCAGCCTTCCCCCCGGTGCCGGGCTATGGCGAGCGAACCAAGCAGCCGCTCGCCTGACTCGCGCTTGACAATGCCGTCCTCGATGGAACGGATCAGCGCCTCGCTGATTGGATCAGGCGCATCGAGCTTCAGCCTTTCGGCGCCCGCTCCCCAATGTTCAAACTGGTCGAGCCAGAGTTTTCCGGGATCCTCCTCCGCCATAACCGGGGCTGACTTCTGCTTGGCCTTTTCCCAGCGATGTTGGCGCTCAAATCGCAACAGCCGTCCTGCTGGCATCTCACCCGACTCGATTCCCTTGTCGTAGATCCGAGCGAGCAGAGTGCTCTTCTTGCCCGTCTTGTGGAAGGAGATCGTTTCGGTCCGGCCGTTGCGGACCCATTCGTTGGTCTTGTGCCGAGAGCCGGGTAGGTGTGTAAACGCCCGCAGCACGGCCGGTCCTAACGCCCGGTCGTGGACCTCAACGTCGATGGCCAAGTCGAGGCGGCGAACTGCGGTCTTCTTGAGCCGCGGTCGCGCTCCGCCCCAGCCCGGATCAGCGAAGACCTCAATTGCCCTCTCGGCTGCCTCGGGCAGGGTTGTCAGCGAGGGCAGCACGGGCTGCTCAGGTTCGGCGTCGCCCAGGAGGCTCTGTAGTCGGCCTTCCACGTAAATGAGTCGGTGATCGAACATGAAAAACCATCGGCCGCCGCCGAGCGGCTCCGCGAGTTGCCACATCTCAGGGAGACGGCCTGGCGCAATCGGCCACTCGCCATCGATGCTCTCGCGCTCGGTAGCCAGACGGAGGCGAGACCAGAGTGCGTCGTCATCGGGCAAGCGCCAAGCAAACGAGACGGTGTCCACTCCAGCGCGTCTGACGGTGAACGGATTTTCGGTTCGACCCATGCACTGATCAAAAGGCGCGCACGCGGCACTGCTTGAAAGTTCGCGATGCCGGGTGGCCATTTAGAGCCCCAGATCCAGTCCGTCTCCGAGGTCATCGGCGATGAGATGGATGTACGTGTCAAGTGTGAAGGCCGGAGAGTGGTGACCTAGGAATCGCTGTACTCGCACTACGTTCGCGCCGTCCGCGAACAGCATTGACGCGGCCGTGTGTCGGAACGTGTGAAACCCGATCCAGCCCACGCCTGCCTGCTCCGCCGCTGGCTTCAGTTGGCGGCGGCGGACGTTCTCGGAGCGGAGTGGCGCCCCATTGGACGCGGCGAAGATCAGGTCCTCGTCGCCAAGTTCACGGACATGCGCCGCCAGGCGACGGGCCAGTGCCGGAGACAGTGGAATCTCCCTGCGCGAGTAGTCGCTCTTCGTCGGCATGTACTCGCCTTCGTAGAGCGTGCGCTCGACAGTCAACCGTCCTGCGGAGACATTGAGATCTCGCCGCTTCCAGGCGACGGCTTCAGACCAGCGCGCCCCCGTAGACATGAGGGTCTCGAAGAACAGAGACCACTCGCCTGGAACAGCCTTCAAGAAGGCGCGCAGCTGTGCTGCTGTCAGGACCTTCGGCCTGTCGTCGCCAATCTTCTGAATCCGAGGAACAACAGCCCCTGTGAACGGATTGCTGAGGATCAGCTCGTGCCTGACGGCCATGTCAAGCGCGAGTCTCACCGGTGTGATGATCCGCTGAACCGTCTGCGATGCGAGCTGGCGCTCCTGCTTCTCGGGATCCATTAGCCAGGCGATGAAACGGTCAGCGTCGGCGGACTTCAGGCCAGCAAGCCGCTTACTGTCATCGAAGAACGTGAATGCGTACGCCTCAAGATCGCGCCGATACTCGGCCTTCGTGCGAGCACGGATGACCTGGCGCTTCCCCTGATAACTGCCACCCAGTCGAGCGCATGATCGTGGAGCGTCAGGTTGCTTGCAGGCCTGAATGCGCCCTGCGAGACCTCCGTTGACGCTTGGCCTTGAGCAACCGCGCCTCGGCGAGTGTCCTGACCGTTTCCTTTCGCTGCACGCCATCCGCGTCCCGGAACGTGACGGTGTAACGCTTACCGCGACGGTAAACACCCTTGACGCTGGTCTTGATCATCTTCGGGGCGGGAGCCATCACGCATCCTCCGCGAGACACGCTTCGACCCACGTTCGCCGGGTGAGGAGGCGACTGCCCTCTTTGACGCACCGAAGACGCCCCTGAGAGCGCAGGTCGTAGATCCGCTGCTTGTCGCACGCGATGTGCTCGGCGGCCTGCTCAGCCGACCAATAGGGCTCGTCATCAACCGCCTGGGCAGACAGCACCTGGAGGCGCTCAGCGAGGGCGGCAGCAGAGGCGTGGACATCGTGGATGAGAGCCACGTTTGTCGCCGGAATGTCTGATTGCGCCTTCACTCCAGGACCATAGGGTCCTGTGCCAGCGATACCGGAAATCCGTGCGCTTTCTGCTGATTCGGCCTTCACTCCAGAACGATACGGCGCCTTTAGAGCGATACCGGAAATCCGTTGATTTTTGGCGGATTCGGTCTTCACCCGCTGACGATACGGCGCCCGGCGAGCGATACCGCAAAGCCGCCCACTGGCAACTGGCTGGCAACCAGACCCACACGACCGGCCCGAACTCCCCGAGGCGGCGGACCGGAAAGCCCAGCTAGACCGAGGCGTAGACCACCGAGCCGAGATTGAGAGGCGCGATCATAATCCGCGTGTCGGGAGTTCGAGTCTCTCCTCCGGCATGGCTTCAACCGCCCTTCGGGTCAGCCGGGTCGGGTCCGGCTTGGGACGGGAGCTCGTCTCCTTTGACGCCGAGAACCGAGCGTGCCGCGTCGGTCGGCGCACGAAGCTTGCTGATCGCCCCATCGAAGAGTTCCGCCTGAGTCGTCATCAGAGCGCCGGTCTCGCGCAACGCGTCCCCGGCGGCCGCCAGAGCTTCGGCCTGGCGTCGCATCGTCGCACCACTCTGCTCCAGCAGCCCGAAGGCGATCTCGCCTGGAGCGAGCAGCCTCTCGGCCACCGCAGCCTGGAGACGGCGTTCACGCTCCAGCAGCTCCTCAACGAGCTCGAGCTGGCGCTTCATGGGCTCGGCGATCTGGCGGGGAATCTCCGATTGCCCGGCGAGGGAGGTGACCGCATCGACCATCGCATCCGTCAGCTTGCGCCATTCGCGCAGGAGCTCGCGACCGCTCAACTCAGGCACGGGTCCCATCCCTTCCGGTCATCGCCCCACCGTATCGCTGAATCTGCGATTCCTCAGGGAGCTGTCTTCCCGAGCTTGCCTCCGGGAGCATGCCGTCCCCCACCTGGAGCAGCTCAACCTGACGTTGCCACTATTCCGGCCCGTGAGCAGCTTCATCTGCGAGCATCGCGAGTGCCGATGAGCGACTTCCTCGTCAAGCGCGACGAGATCCGCGAGTGCCGGATCGTCGACTCCGAGCCGCCCGAGCTCGAGCCCGGCCAGGCGCTGCTCCGGGTCGACACCTTCGGGCTGACCGCGAACAACATCACCTACGCGGTGATGGGCGAGGCGATGTCCTACTGGGACTTCTTCCCCGCCGAGGATGGGTGGGGCCGGGTGCCGATGTGGGGCTTCGCCGAGGTCGAGCGCAGTGAGGCCGAGGGCGTCGAGGCCGGCACGCGCGTCTACGGGTACCTGCCTCCCTCCTCCCACCTCGTCGTCACGCCGACGGCGGTCGACGAGCGCGGGTTCACCGACGGCTCGGCCCACCGGGCGGTGCTTCCCTCCACCTATCAGCGCTACCTGGCGTCCGCTGCCGACCCCTTCTACCGCGCCGACACCGAGGAGATCCAGATGCTCCTGCGGCCGCTCTTCTTCACCTCGTTTCTGATCGACGACCAGCTCGCCGACGAGGGGCTGACGACGCGCGGGCCGGTCCTGATCTCGAGCGCCTCCTCCAAGACCGCGATCGCCGCCGCCTTCCTGCTGGCGCAGCGGGGCGGGGTCGAAGTCGTCGGCCTCACCTCGGCCCGGAACGCCGAGTTCGTCGAGGGCCTCGGCATCTACGGCCGCACCGTCACCTACGACGCGATCGACTCGCTCGAGCGCGGGCCGGCGACCTTCGTCGACATCGCCGGTGACGGGCCGCTGCGCCACGCGGTCCATTCGCACTTCGGCGACGAGCTCGCCCACAGCATGATCGTCGGCGCCACGCACTGGGAGGAGCTCGGGCCCGGCGAGGGCGAGCTGCCCGGGCCGGCACCGGCCTTCTTCTTCGCCCCCGACCGAGTCGTCAAGCGCTCCAGCGACTGGGGCCGCGTCGGCCTCGAGTCCGCCGTCGCCGACGCCTGGCATCCGTTCTGCGAGTGGACGCGCGGCTGGCTCGATGTGATCCGCGGCGAGGGCTTCGAGGCGGTCCAGAGCGCCTACCTCGACGTGCTCGAGGGCGACGTCGGGCCGAAGAGCGCCCACGTTCTCTCGCTCAGCTAGCCCGCCCGTCGGCCGAAGAGCGCACGCCGCGCCGGCTTGGTGGAGTCATGCCCGCGCGTCCGGGCGGGGGTCAGACGGGCGGGGGGTGACCGAACAGGACGGTGGGACGGATCGTACGGAAACATGGCTCGAGAAACGGAGGGGGAGGGTGGTGATGGGGAGGAATGGGTATGAGGTGGGGGCGGTAGCTGGGGTGCGGACGGCGTGGGTTCTCGGGCTCGGCGCGTGCGGGTCCGGCGATTCGAACGAGAGCAAGGATCGAAAAGCTCACCGTGATGAGCTTCGAGATCTAGGGTGGCGGCGCCAACGGTGGCGAGGGCTGCTGACACGGCGGCTGCGATAGAGGCGGCCGAGTCGACATCATGGGTGTGTAGGAGACGGCAAGGAGGGAGAGCGCTGCAGCGCGAAGCGACTGCGCGGCGGCGGGTCAGAGCGTAGCGCAGGATCTGGCGGACGAGCTCGGCTACGAGGTCTACGAGCAGAAGGCTGACCAAAGACGCGGGGTGGGAGAACGCGGTGATCAGCGGGTACGAGATCGGAGAGCAGACGCGAGAACGAGACGGGGGTGGAGATAGACGTGGATGGCAAGAGAGTGGGGATGTTCAATGTGTACCTCGACGACTCGCGCTACGGGCGCTACGAGGTGCTCGGTATGGACTACGGTGGGCTTCGCGGCAGTGAGGACAGAGGCGAAGGCGGTCGACTGGGCGTAGAAGACGCGCGGCTCGGCGCTCGACCAGCTGTTCGAGGACATGGAGGCGGCAGGCGAGGACGACGCGAGCTTCGTGACCGGAGACTTCAACGAGCCCGCAGGCCTCGACTGGAGCGAGGCGGCCGTCGGCCGAGGGCGGCTACCAGCCGCTCGGGGTCGACTGGCGAGCGACGCGGGCGTCACCGACCGGGGCTTCGTCGACACGTGGCGAGAGATCTACCCCGACCCGGTCGAGGAGACGGCCTTCACGTGGACGAGGGGGGGTGATTGCGAGGGACAAGTTAGACCACCTCGACCGGATCGACTTCGTGCTCGCCAAGGGCGAGGAGCTCGAGGTGACGGAGGGCGCGATCGTCGGTGAGTGGAAGTAGAGGGGCGAGATGGTGTACGAGCCCTTGGGCCTGGAGCCACCGGGCCTCGGTCGCAACGGTCGGGTTCTAGCGCGCGGCAGGCCCACCGCCAGTCGCGCCGCCGCCTAGGGCTACGCTTCTATTCTTCTGACCGTCTTGCCCTTGCTCCTCGGCGCCGGCCCCAGCTTCTTCCCGCCGTAGATCACCTTGCCGTTGGCGCCGCTGGTAGGTCTGCCACGCCACCGTCCCCTGCTGGTCCACGCCGGGCTTCGAGAAGTCGCAGACGCCCTTCGGGAAGACGGCCTCGAGCTGCGACCACTGGGCGTCGGTGAATGAGGCAGAGCCGTAGGCGGCGTCGTTGCGGTCGATCGGCTTCAGCTGGCACTTGTTCGTGTCCGTGGTGATCGCGTCGCCGGCGACCACCCGCGGGGTGCGGTAGGTCGGGACGATGGTCTGGCCGCAGAGCTTGTCGGTGAGCTGCTGGCCGGCGCCGTCGTAGCAGCGGTCGCTGAGGTCGGCGGGCTTGTCGCGGACGATCTTGTGCGCGATCGAGCCCTTCTTCTTGTCCTTCTCGATGCTGCCGAGCCACTGGTCCATGGCGTCGAAGCCGTTGGCGTCGCACTGCGAGTCGCCGAGGATCACCACGGGGCCCTCCCAGATCAGCTGGTTGCCGTGACCGCCGTGCTCGCGGTCGAGCCGCGCCCGCATGGCGAAGGCCCGGTAGGCGTCGTGGAAGGCGCCCGGGTCGGGGCCGCGGCAGTCGATGATCGCGGTCCGGTTGAGGTTGTTGGCCTCGTTGATCGAGCCGCTGCGGTAGGCGTTCGCCAGCGCGGGCCGATCGGCCGCGCCGCGGTGCTTGGTCGGCGTGATGTTCGCCTTGTTGAGGCCGCCGATCTTCACGTTCAGGTCGACGAACTGGGCCGGCGAGATCTTGCCCCGCTTCAGTGCGTCCAGCCCGTACTGCACGCCGACGTTGTCGATGGGGACGCCGGCGAAGCCGTGGCCGGCCTCCTTCTCCTCCGGCGTCCAGTGCTTCTTCTTGCGCGGGCCGAAGATGTTGATCGCGGCGTCGACGATCGAGCAGCGGACGCCGCCGGGGTTCGTCTCCGGGTCGTAGCGCTCGGAGTCGGAGACGCCGGCGCAGGCGTGGGTCGGGACGACGACGCTGAACTGGGCGTTGTCGCTGACCTCCGAGTTGACGATCGAGATGTGGCCCTGGACGTCCGCCATCTGGCTCGGCGTCCAGACGACCCCGGAGCCCCACTTCGAGGGGTCGAGGAAGTAGGCGAGCGTCAGGTGGTAGTCGAGGAACTGGGTCGCGGTCGACCAGGCATCCGGGAACGAGCAGCTCACGACGATGCCCTGGTAGATGCCGGGGTAGGCGTTCGAGATCCACTGCGCGGCGAGCGAGCCGCCGGAGCAGCCGTCGCCGATCGTGTACCGGACGGGCCCGAGCTCGTCGATCAGGTGCTCCTTGGTCATCATCAGCGACTCGGCCTGCAGCGCGATGTTGCAGTTGTGGCCGCTGTTGTCGAGGGCGTTCGACATCGTCGCGAAGCCGCGGCCGAGCGCTTCCTCGGCCACGTTGCTGGTCACGCTCGGGGCGCTGCCCGTCTGGTAGTCGACCCCGCAGGCGGCGCCGTGGGTGATCAGCACCTTCCCGTTGAACTGCTTCTGCGGCTTGGTCGGCGTGAAGGGCTTGCCGGGCTGCCAGAGCGCCGCGATCTTGTACTCGTCGCGGTCGATGTAGCCGGTCTCCCTGCGGACGATGAAGGGCACCTTCACGCCCTCGTCCGTGGTCGTCGTCGCCACGTCGCTCGGCGGGTTGTCGGGGTCGTAGGACTGCAGGCCGCCGGTCCCGAGGGACGGCTTGTAGAGGTAGTCGACCTTCGGCTTGCGATCGCACTTGGCGTCTTCGGAGCCCGCCGGGCACTTCCACGGCTTGAGCTGAGGCCCGGAGATGACGGGCCCGCCGATCGGGTGGTTGGTGACCGGCAGCCACGCCTTGCGCCGTCCCTTGTAGGCGACGATCCTGCTCTTGCCGAGCGGGAGCTTCTTGACGACGCCAAGCACCTGGCCGTCGACGGCCTTGAACTTCTTCGTCCGGTTCTTCCCCGCAGCCCTGACCTTCAGGCCATGGGTCGAGTGGACGCCGCCGATCGCCACCAGCGCGTCACCGCCGCTGAGCAGATCGGCGCGGTTGGAGACGGTCTTGACCGAGAGCTTGTGCTTGCCGCGCGCCTGCGCACCTGTCGCCGCGACCAGCGTCAACGCCAGCGCAAGCAGCGCCGCAACAACGCCAAAAGTCAACCGCTCCACCCGCAAGATCTCCTCCTCCTCGACCGCCGAACGGCCGCGGACGGTACCGACCGCATTCGGCGCAGGCGCCGGTACGGCGGCTGAGATATGCAGGCGGGGCCGCTCGGCCGCGGCTCAGCCCCCGCGTCACTCGTCAGGCTTGAAGCAGCTGCTCGGCGGCCCGGACGCCGCTGCGTAGGGCACCCTCCATCGTTCCCGTCCACTCCGGCTCGGCGGTGTGCTCTCCGGCGAACACGAGGTTCGGCGCCGGCGAGGCGGCGGCTTCGGCGCGGCGCGGGTCCTCGATGTCCGGGAGCACCGAGTAGGCGCCCCGGGACCAGGTTTCACGCTGCCAATCGGTAAGCAGGGCCGCTTCGCGATCGGGCTCGAGCTCCGGCCAGAGCTGCGAGAGGCGGTCGAGCCAGACGGCTGGGCTACGGGAGACGGCAAGCGATTCGAGCACCGGCGCGGCACCTGCCCAGGCGTTGGCGATCCTGCCGCCAACACCATCGCAGGGAGTCGTCCAGGCCCAGAAGCGGTCAGCGGCGGACATCAGCGCTCTCGGCGGGGCCGGCCGGCGCAGCGGCGCCGCGAGCTTTGCCGCGGCGCTCGTCGGGATCGCCTCGATCGCCCTGATCGTCGTGCTCGTGAGCGGTGGGTCGAACCGCAGCTCCGAGAGCAGGGCAACGGGAACGGTGATGACGCAGGCCGATCCGGTCAGGTCGAGCCCGTCTCCGATCACGCGGACGGACCCTGCCTCGCGACGGATCTCGCGAACGGCGGCGCCCGTGCGGACGCGGAGCGGCGCCGCGAGCGCCTCAGCGAGCCGCTGGTTTCCTCCGCGCAGGCGGCGCGTCTCGGCGGAGTGGGCGAGGTACGGAAGATGCAGGAGGAACCGGGCGTCGAGGCGCTCGAAGGGATAGGCGAGGGCGCTCTGCAGCCTTACCGAGAGAACCTCGCGGACGGCGGCATCGGCCACGGACTCGGAGAGGACGCGGGCGGCGGGGGCTCGTGGACCGGCAGCCGCGGCTGCCGTGGCTGCCGCCTCGGCAGCGGCGAGAAGGGCGGCAGGGCGGGGTCCGGGGCCGGGGCGAAGCTCGCGGTCGGGGTAGTTGATGGACATGCCGTCGAGCGGGATACCCAGTCTCTCGGCGGTCGCCTCCATGATCTCGTACCCCGCGGTGATGAACTCTCCCCCGCGCTCGACGAGGCCGCCACCGGCGAGCTCCTCGGACCAGACGCGACCGCCGACGCGGTCGCGAGCCTCGAGCACGACCACGTCGCGACCCGCGTCGGCGAGCCGCTCGGCTGCGGCCAGACCGGCGAAGCCGGCGCCGACGATGATCGTCGCTCGCTCCATGCAACCCAGGCTATGCAAGCTCCGCAGCCGGCTTGAGTCGGAGCCGTGCAGGAACTACTGAAGCCTGCGAAGCGGCCGTCAGTAAGGTGCTCTTGCAGGGTCAAACCAAAGCATGGGGGGAATAGAAGATGCTTTCTCGTACACGCGTGCTCGTCGTCGCGCTCACGGTCGCACTGCTAGGCGGCGCGATCACGATCGGTTTCGCTCAAAGCAGCGCGGCCAAGTCGAAGAACGACGACAGCGCCCAGATCAAGCACAAGCTCATCGCCAACAAGACGGGCGTCGTCGGCAAGCTGCAGGGTGGTGGAAACAAGTGCACAGTCGGCCGCAAGGTCGTGCTTTCCAAGATTCGCTCGGGCAAGAACAAGCGCCTCGGCTCGACGACCTCCGACAACCAGCGGCTATGGGCAGTGGATGCGAAGCTCAAGCGCCACACCAAGTACAAGGTGGTAGCGAAGCCGGGCAAGTGCGCGAAGAGCACGTTCAAGTTCAAGGTCCCGTACCCAAAGCGGAACCCGGGGACGATCTCCGTCCCGAAGACGGCGACCCCGGGACAGAAGTTCAAGGTCAAGGCCCATGACTGGCCGAAGCGGGCGAAGCTCTACGTGACCACCTCGCCCAACTCGCCCCTCGGCGTCTTTCTGAAGACCAACAAGCAGGGCAACGGCAGCACGACAACCAAGTTCCCGACCAAGCAGGGCGGCCCTGGAAACCAGCGCCCCTGGACCAAGGACGGACAAAAGGTGAAGGTCATGGCCGAGTACTCGACCAACCGGGGGGTCCTGGGTCGCGCGCACGCGAAGACCTACATCGACCTCTCCAAGTAGCAACGACGCCGGGGGGTCCGGAGATACGACCGGAGGACGGCGCCGCACCAGCGGCGCCGTCGTCACGGACTGAGGCGAGCTACCGGCTTCGCCTGAAGAAGCCGCCGCCCGCAGCGCTCGCCGTAGGGACGACGTCGGGGATGCCGTACCCTCACGTGAGGGTAGGTTTTCAACATGTCGTTCAACACCGGCAAGGCCCCTCGATGATTCCCAGTCCACAAGCGTCGTCCACGAAAGAGCTGCATCGAATCGGAGAGGTGGCAGACCACCTCGGTCTCTCCCTGCGAACGGTCCGCTACTACGAGGAGGCGGGGCTCGTGCGTCCCTCCCGGCGCACCGACGGGGGCTTCCGCCTCTACGGGGATGAGGAGATCTCGCGCCTGGCTCTGATCAAGCAGATGAAACCGCTCGGCTTCAGCGTGCAGGAGATGCGGCAACTGCTCAAAGCCCGCGACCGCCTCGCCAAGGGCGACGTCGACGATCCTGCCTACCAGCGCGCACACGATCGCCTCTCCTCGTTCGCCGCCGACGCACGCGGCAAGTGCGACCGGCTCCGTTCCCAGCTCGTAGCTGCGGAGGGGTTCGCGGCCAAGCTGCAGGCCGAGCTCGAGCAGCCAACGCCAGGCGCAGCCACCCGCTGAGATGGGAGCGTTGATCGAAGCGACCGCGCCGGCGAGCGCGGATGAGATCGCGCGGGAGGCCGCGCGCCGGCGAACCTTCGCGATCATCTCGCACCCCGATGCGGGCAAGACGACCCTGAGCGAGAAGCTCTTGCTGTACGGGGGCGCGGTGAGCGAAGCGGGGTCGGTGAAAGCTCGCGCGAACCGGCGTGAGGTCGTCTCCGACTGGATGGAGATCGAGCGCCAGCGCGGAATCTCCGTCACCTCGACCGTGATGCGCTTCGAGTTCGACGGTGCCGCGATCAACCTCCTCGATACACCCGGCCACCGCGACTTCTCCGAGGACACCCTGCGCGTCCTCGGCGCCGCGGACTCGGCCGTGATCCTGCTCGACGCCGCCAAGGGCATCGAGGAACGCACCCTGAAGCTGTTCGAGGTCGCCCGCGAGCGACACATCCCGCTGATCACCTTCATCAACAAGTTCGACCGGCCCGGGCTCGAGCCCCTGGCGCTGATGGACGAGATCGAGTCGACCCTGGGCCTGTTTCCGACTCCGGTCACATGGCCCGTTGGACCGGCGGGCGAGTTCGAGGGCGTCATCGATCGCCGCAGCGACACCTTCCATCGCTTCGAGCGGACTAGCGGCGGCTCCAGCGTCGGCGCCGAGCAGCGGCTCAGCCGAGGCGAGGCGGAGGCGGCCGGAGGCGCAGGATGGGAAGTCGCTCAGGAGGAGCTCGCGCTGCTCGAAGCCGTCGGCGCCGACTTCGACCTACCCAGCTATCTCGCGGGTGAGTCGACACCGCTGTTCTTCGGTTCGGCGCTCTCCAACTTCGGCGTGCGACTGCTCCTCAACGCGCTCATCGAGGCCGCTCCGCCGCCGACGCCGCGGCCCACCGCGGGCGGGGCTTCACGCCCGCCGGAATCTCCGTTCTCCGCCCTCGTCTTCAAGGTCCAGTCCAACCTCGACCCGCGCCATCGGGACAGGCTCGCATTCATCCGCGTGTGCTCAGGCCGCTTCGAGCGCGGGATGAAGGCCACCGTCGCCCGTACCGGGCGCCCGATCGCCCTGAGCTACGCGCACGAGCTGTTCGGCCAGCGGCGCGAGACGATGGACGTCGCCTACCCCGGCGACGTCGTCGGCCTTGTCAACGCCGGCGGCCTGCGGGTCGGCGACACGCTTTACGTGGGCGAGGAGGTGGCCTACCCGCCGATCCCGACGCTCGCCCCCGACCATTTCGCCCGCGTCCGTGCCCGCACCACGAGCCAGTACAAGCAGTTCCGGCGGGGCCTCGAGCAGCTCCGCGAGGAAGGCGTCGTCCACGTCTTCCACGAGCGCTCGCTGGGCACGCAAGCCCCGGTCCTCGCCGGCGCAGGACCAATGCAGTTCGAGGTGGCGCGACACCGCTTCGAGCATGAATTCGGCGCCGAGGTGGTCATCGAGCCGGTCGGCTGGAAGGTCTCCCGCGTCGTCGATGCGGCCGGAGCGGATGTCGCGCACAGCTGGAACACCGCGCAAGTCCTCGATTCGGTGAGCGGCCCTACGCTGACGGCGTTCAAGGACGAATACGCGATGGCGGGTTTCGTCCGCGCGCATCCGGAAGTTGTCCTCGACCCCTTCCTCATGCACTGAAAAGAAAGGCACTCAGGCTTCTCATGCAACCAAGACTCCGCATCCTGCCCCTCGGGGGCCTCGGCGAGATCGGCAAGAACATGACCGTGGTCGAGTACAAGGACCGCCTGGTCGTGATCGACGCCGGCGTTCGATTCCCGACCCCCGAGATGCACGGGATCGACCTCGTCATACCCGACATCAGCTATCTGATCGAGCGGCGCGACCAGATCGAGGCGATCATCCTCACTCACGGCCACGAGGACCACGTCGGAGCGCTGCCATGGACGCTGAGGCAACTCGGCGACGATGCCGTGCCGGCCGTCTACGGGAGGCGCCTGACGGTGGCGATGGCCCGCTCGAAGCTCGACGAGCACAAGCTGAAGACGCCCGTCGAGCAGCTCGAGCCGGGTCACCGCAAGCGGCTCGGCCCGTTCGAGGTCGAGCTGATCCACATGACGCACTCGATTCCCGACGCTGCGGCCGTGGCGCTGACGACGGACCTCGGAACGGTGCTCTTCACGGGCGACTACCGCTTCGATCAGACCCCCGTCGATGGCAAGCCGGCTGACACCGCCCGGCTGACGAAGCTCGGAGAGGACGGCCTGCTGCTGCTCTGCGGCGACTCGACGAACGCCGATCGCGGCGGCTTCGCGCCGTCGGAGTCCGATGTCGGCCCGAAGCTGCGGGAGGTCTTCGGACGCTGCGAGGGCCGGATCATCGTCACGAGCTTCGCCTCGAACGTTCACCGTGTCCAGCAGGCCATCGACGCGGCGGACGCGCTCGACAGAAGGGTCGCCCTCCTCGGCAGGTCGATGGTCAAGAACTTCAACATCGCGAAGGAGCTCGGCCACG
Organism: uncultured Solirubrobacterales bacterium; assembly: GCA_963774395.1. Lineage (GTDB taxonomy): Bacteria > Actinomycetota > Thermoleophilia > Solirubrobacterales > 70-9 > CAXMST01. Next base: position 70,162 of record CAVZET010000007.1, read on the forward strand.
TCCGGAGCCCCCGGTTGCCGCTCGTCGAGGCGCGGGAGATCAGTGGCGTCGAAGACTCCGAGCTCGTGATCATCACGACCGGATCTCAGGGCGAGCCGCTTGCCGCCCTGCGCCGGATGGCCTACGGGGAGCACAAGCAGGTCAGCCTCCGCGAGGGCGACACGGTCGTCTTCTCGGCGACCCCGATCCCCGGCAACGAGCGGGCCATCAACGAGACGGTCGACCGGCTCTTCCAGCTCGGGTGCGATGTGATCACCGCCAAGGACGCGCCGATCCACACCTCGGGCCACGGGCACCGGGAGGAGCTGAAGCTGATGCTCAACCTGACCCGGCCCCGATACCTGCTCCCCGTCCACGGCGACCACAAGCGGATCCGCCTCCACGCCGAGCTCGGCGAGAGCGTCGGGATCGAGAAGGGCAACATCTTCCGGGGCGATATCGGCATCCCGCTAGACATCACTGCGAAGGGAGCGGCGCTCGGTGAACCGCAGGACTCGGGGGTCACCTACGTCGACGGCGTGGAGGTGGGCGAGCTGACCGAGTCCGCGCTGCGCGATCGCAGCGCCCTCTCCTCGGACGGCATCATCTTCGTCGTCGCGACGATCTCGGCCAAGCAGGGCGACACGCTCGCCGACCACGAAATCATCCTCCGCGGCGTGCCCGTAGCCGAGGACGAGGAGAAGCTGCTCGCGAAGATGCGGACCGTGATCGAGGACGCGCTCGACGACGCCCTCGAGCACGACAACCACGAGATCGACCTGATCGAGAAGGCGGTGCACGACAAGGTCGCCGAGTTCGTGCACGGCCGCCTGCGCCGCCGGCCGATGATCCTGCCGGTGGTCGTTGAGATCTGACGCGACGAGTCAGGTGGCGGAGGTCTGCGGCGGGCCGGCGCTGCTCCAGCCGCACGTCGTGCAGCGCTGGGCGATCCAGTAGCCGATGATCGACTGCTGGGTCCCGCGTGCCTTCTGTAGCACCGGCATCCGGGTCGGCGCCAGGCTGCGATTCCCGCACTCAGGGCAGCTGTCGAGATAGTGATCCCAGCGGTGCCCGCACGAGTCGCAGCGGATGTGCAGGACGCCGCCCTCCCGCTGCGGGGTCATATTCGTGCGGTCGCTCTCACCGCAGGCCGGGCAGCTGATCCCGTCGATCATTGCGCGCTCCCGGCGCCCGTTATGGCGTGCGTGCCAGGCACTCTTTCCTCACGTTAGCGTTGCGGAGGCGGCGATCGGGGAACCGGGGTCGAGGCCATCGGCCCCGCATTACCCTGGGCTCATGCCCAGGCTGGCCCGGAAGCGAACCCTCGCTGTCCTCGTGGCAGGCGCTGCCGTGGCAGCCACCGCCCTCGCCCTCGCCTCCCCCGCCTCCGCGCAACTCAAGGTCGGCGTCGGGCAGGCCGACATCACCCCGCCCACCGGCTACTACATGATGGGCTGGGTCCGTTCGGACGGGAAGATCGCCGGCCAGCACACGCGCCTGTGGGCGCGGACGGCGGTGATCAAGAGGGGCCACAAGAAGGTCGCGCTCGTCTCCGAGGACCTGAACGGGATCCCGGGCGGCATGGTGGTCGATGCGGCGAAGCTGCTGAAGAAGCGAGGGTTCAGCCCGCGGAACATCGTCGTCTCGGCTTCGCACACGCATGCGGCGCCGACGGGCTTCTACAACTTCGACACCTTCAACACGGTGTTCATGACGATCACGACGCCGACGCAGTTCCAGCTCACCGGCGGGTTCGATCCGACCCTCTACCAGTTCATGGTCAAGCGGCTGGCGAAGTCGATCCGGCGCGCCGACAAGAACCTCGGGCCGGGCAGGGTCGGCTGGGGCGAGACCGCAGCTCGAGCACCTGACCGAGAACCGCTCGCTCGAGGCGCACCTCGCCGACCATGGGATCGACGAGCCGCCCGGGACCGGCAGCGTCGCCGCAGGACCCGAAGGGCTACGTCCACACGATCGATCCCGAGGTCAACGTGCTGAGGCTCGACAAGACGATCGGCGGCCGCGACGTCCCCGTCGGCATGTGGGGAACCTTCGCCAACCACGGCACGGTCAACGGCTTTCAGTTCACCTACTACAACGAGGACCACCACGGCGCGGCGACGCTCGCTCACCCAGGACAAGATCCGCAAGCGGGGCCACGTCCCGCGCTTCCCAGCCGCGTGGTCACCGTCTACGGCAACACCGACGAGGGCGATCAGTCCGCGGGCCTGCACCAGCGCGGGCCGGCGTACGCCGAGCACGTCGGCACGCGTCGAGTCGCGCGCCTTCATGCACGCCTGGCGGCAGGCGGGCAAGCGCATGTCGAGCTCGCCCGATCTCCTCCACTCCTGGACGATGATGTGCTTCTGCGGGCAGAAGACCTCCCAGGGTCCCGTCGACGACAACGCCCGCTTCGGCCTGCCGCAGCTGACCGGATCGGAGGAGGGCCGAGGGCCGCTCTTCGACATCACCCACGTCTCCTTCGAGGGCCGGACACGGCCCGACCTCGGCGACGAGCAGGACCACAAGATCGTCACGCTCGAGGTCGGGGTGGCGAAGGCGACCCCGCTGTCCGCGGTCCGGATCGGCGATCGCATGATCGTGACGGTCCCCGGCGAGATGACCGAGGAGATGGGCGCGCCGCCTGCGCGCCGTCGGTGCTGCGGGCGACGAAGAAGCAGGGCGTGCAAGCCGCGTCGTCATCTCGGGCCTCGCGAACGAGTACCTCGACTACTTCACGACCCCCGAGGAGTACGACGCCCAGCACTACGAGGGCGGCTCAACCGTCTACGGCCGCGTCTCATCGCTGGCGCTGCAGGACGGGCTCGACACGCTCGCGAAGGGCCTCGTCGACGGCGCCGCCCCTCCTCCCCCCTACGACTACGACCTGACGAACGGCATCACCCCCGACGGCTCGAAGTTCCCGACCGGCGCCGACAGTGCCACCGTCGTCTCCCAGCCCGCGCCGGGGACCCGCCGCCTCCTCCACCCCACGTTCCAGTGGCAGGGCGGGATCCGCGGCTACGACCGTCCGCTCGACCGCGCCTTCGTCACCGTCCAGCGCCGCGTCCACCACGGAAGGTGGCGCGCCGTCGACAGCGACCTCGGACTCGACATCCTCTGGCGGGTCAACGGCGACGGTGTCTATACCGCCGAGTGGGAGCCGCCGCTGGACGCCCACCCCGGCATCTACCGCTTCGCGATCAGCGCCCGCAGGTACAGGCTGCAACTCCAGGCCGTTCCACCTCTACCACTCTCGAGCCCTGGTGCCCAAGCGGGTCACTGCGCCGGCCGGCCAGGTCGCGGTCCAGCTCCGCTACCCGGCCGCGCGGGCGCACGAGGACACAACGATCCCGCGCCCGACAAGGACGCCGACCTCACCTGGCGGCCCGACCACGCGAGCGGCGGGAAGGTCGCGTTCACCGTGAACGGCAAGACGAAGAAGGTGAGCGCCGGCCCCGGCGGCGTCTTCGAGGTCCCGGCGCGAGCCGGGCGATCAGGTCACGGTCGGGCCGGGCGCGGCGCGCGACGCCTACGGCAACCGCAACGGCAAGCGCGTCAGCTTCACGGCCTGAGCGCCGCGGTTACGTCGGCCGGCGTCCGGTCGCGGCGAGCCCCATCTGCAGCGCCCCGGCCATCTCGACGACCGCGTCGCGGGCCACACGGGAGACGGCGGTCATGTTCGCGAAGCCGTGGATCAGGCGACCCATGGCGGCGCAGCGCCGTCGGCACGCCGGCTTCCGCCAGCGCCGCCGCGTAGGCCTCGCCCTCGTCGCGCAGCGGGTCGAATCCGGCCGTGACGACGTAGGCGGGCGGCAGCCCCGAGAGATCCGGCGTGAGCATCGGGTAGGCGCGCGGGTCCGCGTCGGCGGGTGCGTAGGCGTTGAGGAACCAGTTCATGTCCTCGTCGACGAGGAAGAAGCCCTCGCTGAACAGCTCGAGCGAACGCGTCGGCTCCTCGCTGGTCTTCGGGTACATGAGCAGCTGGAAGGCCGGCAGCGCGCCGCCCGCCTCCTTCGTCTGGGTGCAGACGACGGCCGCAAGGCTGCCGCCCGCGCTGTCACCGCCGACGGCGATGCGGTCGGGGTCGAGGCCGAGCTCGTCCGCGTTCGCTCGCACCCAGGCGAAGGCGGCGACGGCATCATCGACGGCGGCGGGGAACGGATCCTCCGGTGCGAGCCGGTAGGTGACCGAGAGGACCGTCAGCTGCGCATGGCAGCAGAGCATCCGGCAGAGCTCGTCGTGGGTGTCGAGATCCCCGAAGACGAAGCCGCCGCCGTGGAAGAAGACGAGAGCCGGCTGCGGTCCCGATCCTCGCGAGCCGGGCGCCTCATACCTGCGAGCCGCCAGCGGCCCGGCGGGACCGGGCACCGAGAAGTCAGTGACCTGCTCACGCGCGGGACCGGCAACGCGTTGACCAGCGCCGCGCGCCGCACCTCCCGGCGGGCGACCTCCGCCCCGTGCCGGCTCCATGAGCTGTGCCCCATCCGCTCCAGCGCCTTGAGCGCGAGCTGGATGTGCGGGTCGAGCGTCTGGCCGTCGACGACGATCGGCTTGCCGGCGAGCCGGCGGGCGGTCCGCGGCGACAGCCGCGCCAGCAGACGCGCGCCCGCACGCTCGGCCCGGTCGCGGGGGGTCAGTCTGTAGGCGGTCATCGGCCCAGCCTACCCGCGGGCCGCCTGCGGTTCGCTGCGGCTCAGAACCGCTTCGCGCAGTACGCCCAGACCTTCTCGCCGACCGCCCCGGATCCGGCACCGCGAGCGGTGGTCTGCAGCCAGGTGCTCTTGCTGCGCCGGTGCGAGGCGATCGGAAGCGGAGCCCCCAAACCTGGCGTGCCGCGGACGAGCGCCTTGAAACCGCCGGACAGCACCTTGGTTCCGTGCGGGCAGCGGACCTTGGTCATCGTCGCTGCGGTGGTGACGTCGGCACGCTCGCTCGCCCTACGGACCTTGACGCCCTTCGCGCAGACCACGTACCCGTCGACGATGGCGGGTCCGGAGTCGTCGTAGGTCAGCGCGGTCACCGCCCACTTGCGCCCGCCGGCGGCGCGATACGAACTGACGGTCAGCGCGCGCGACGCCGTCGGTGAGCTGTCGATCGGCGGCGTACGGAAGCCGCCCGAGAGCGCCTTGCGCTTACCGGGACAGGCGACCTTGAGCGTGGTCAGGCCGTTCGGGGGCAGGACCGCCACGTCGCGCACGACCTTCGTTCGTAACCGCTTCACGCAGTGAGCCTCGATCCGGCTCGTCGCCTCGCCGCTCGAGACGTTCTGCAGCCGGGCCTGGACGTTGCGCTTGCCGAGCTGCAGCGCGGAGGGCAGGATCGCCGTGCTCGCGGCGTCGACCGGGTAGAAGCCGGCGCCGACGAGACGGCGGTGCTTGCACAGGGCCTTGACGTTCGTCGACTGCGTCCCAGCCGGCACGGTCACCGTGGTCGAGTAGACCTTTATGTCGACGTGTCGCTTGCGGCTGTGGGCGAGTGCCAGACCGGTGCAGGCCAGCGCCAGAGCCAACGTCAGCGTCGCCACGGCGAGCAGCAGCGGCCGTCGAAACATCCCCGGCTCATCCCTCGCCATGGTCGGCAACGTAGCCCGCATGCTCACTCGATTCAATGGGTCGGGAACTGACGCCATCGCGTTCCCCCGTTGAGCGCGCCCTCGCCGAGGGCGCCGTGTAGGGCGGGACGCTCGACGATCACCATCGGCGCCCCGGCCCGCCGCGCCACAGCGCCGAGATCCATCTCATAGAACAGGCGGCCGCCGGCCCCCCGGAACTCCCCCGCTCTGCTCGAGCCCCGGCGGCAAGGACGGCAGGCTCCGCCCCGAGCGCCGCGAGCGCGTGCATCGCGTTCGGCCACAGCGCCAGGCCGGCGCCGATTGCCGTGCCGGCCGGAGAGCGCTCGAGCACGACCGGCTCGTGCCCGGCCAGCGCCACGGCGCGCGCCGCGCAAAGACCGCCGATGCCCGCCCCGACGACGATGATCCGCGACACACCGCGCAGCATAGGTCTGCTCCGGCGCCGCGGGAGTCCGCCCGCGGACGGCCAGACCTCCCGTTCGGGAGGTAGCGAATCTGGGGTCGAATACTGGGGTTGACCCTGGTGCAAACGACGCGCCGAGCAGCGAACCTACTCAGCATGGTCCGCCCGGCACTGAGAGCCCTGGAGTCCCCCGCCTTCCACCGGGCCACCGTCATCCTTGGCCTCGTTTGCCTGTTCGCCGTCGTGGCGGGCGGGTCAAGGGCATCCGCCTCGGGCCTCCACCACAGGCCCATCCCCCACGAGCGGCGGCATGGCAAGCACAAGCATCACAAGAAGCAGATCATCGGCGCAGTCGTGCGGGTGACCGATGAGGGCTCCATCGACTACAAGGGCGACGACGCATACAAGGAGACGACGGACTGTGGCGCCGCGCCCTTCTGGGATCCGGGCGAGGAGCATCACCAGACCGACTTGAACTGGCGGAGCGTGTACCCGCACGTTGTACTCAGCACGGGTTCGAAGCACGCAAAGGAATTCCGCGGCCACACCAAGCTGACCAAGTCGACCTACGCGTACCGAGGATTCGGCTTCGTCGACACCGATGGGAACGACTGCAGCGACACCAAGGTCACCTACGACTGCAGCGGTTCCCTGATCCTCCCGGGCAGCAACAACGCACTGGCGAGCGTCGTCCTTCGCGGCGAATTCAAGCTCGGCTTCTACAGCTACTCCTTCCTCCGTGCCCGGCCGGCCAACTGCTACGACTCCATGGACAACGTCGCGGGCGATGTCAACAACTTCACCCAGACCTGGGGGAAGCACCGCAAGACCATCGACCTGAGGGGCGCAGGCGGGTACAGCATCGCGACGAAAAAAGTGCTGAAGCTCGCCAAGAGCGGCGGCAAGATGCGCGAGGGTGCCACCTTCGCGATCGATCCCGCGAACTGCTCGCAGCCCGACGACCCCGGACACAACTTCAAGAACGACCAGTGCAGCCAGTCCGGTAAGGCCCAACGGACCGAGACCGTCCAGGTCATCAAGGCGATTCGCGGTCACCGGTAGCGGCGACCGACGGCTGCCCCCGCGCGCCACCGACACCGCTGACGGCAACGGGTTCATCGAGACCTACGCCGTCTGCGCGTCGTCGTAGGCGAACGCTGGCGGGGCGTCTGCGCAGACGCCCCGCCCGCTTCCTACCGGCCCTGGCGCACCTGGAGGCGGTTGCCGTCGGGGTCGACGAAGACCGCGATCTCCCCCACGGGAACTCGAGGACGTCGGTCTCGAAGGACACGCCGCGCGACTTCAGCGTCGCGACGGCCTCGCGGCAGTCCTCGACCTCGATCGTGCAGCTCGCCGGCACGCGGCCGTCGACCGCCTGGCCCGCGCCCGGCGTGCCCGGCCAGAGGACGAGCTGGGTGTCCTGGCCCTCTACACCCACGGTCAGGAACCGCGGGCCCTCGGCTGTCGGGTTGTCGACGCGGTTTTCGAGACCGAGGGCCTCCGTGTAGAAGCTGAGCGCCTGGTCCTGATCGCTCACATACATGGTCGTGTAGGCGATGCCTTTGAGCATGATCGTCCTTTCGCGTTGGGTAGTAACTGCCTCGGTGACGAAACGCGGCGGGCGGATGTGACGGGATCCTTGGACCTGCCACCGGCGGCACCTACAATCGCGTCGATGCGGGGGACGCAGCTGAAGATCGGGAGCGTTGTCGCCGTAGCGGCGCAGGTCTCGGCGGCGACTGCCGTCCTGCTCGGCCTCCTCGCCGCTTCGGCGTCCGCGGCGAGCACGCCCACCCCGACCTCCCAGCAGCTCAAGCAGGACGTCCTCACCAACGCCGACATGTGGACGGCCAAGCCGCAGATGCTCGCGGCCGGGCTGGGCTTTACGAACATCATCGGCGTGCCGGGGATGAACAATCCCGACCTCGGTCAGGCCGAGCAGGTCGTGCGCGACGCGGGCGGCACATGGCAGTCCAACTTGCACTGCTCGAACACGCCGACCGTCGGCGACTACACCTCGGCGGTCTCGCCGGCCGGCGTCGCCTACGCGTGGGGATACCCGGCTTTCTACGCAGACGGGTTGCCGGTCGAGTTCAGCTGGCCGGTGCGCCCGAGCACGGTCGACCCCGACAACTTCCTCGTCACGCTCAACACGGGCGAGCAGGTCGTCGCACCACTCGCCGCCGTCAGCCCCAACAACGAGTACAACGAGCGCAGCACGGTCGTCCTGTTCGGGGACTTCGGCAACCGGATCCCCTCCGATCAGCCGGGCTCCCGTTACGTGACCAAGGTGCAGGTGGTCGCCGGCGACGACGGCCCGCTGCAGCTCGTCGGAACCGACGCCGACGGAAAGGTCGAGATCGTCGATGCAACGGGGATGTCCGCCAAGAAGTCGACGAGCCCCTACGACGACTTCGATGCTCGGGCCAAGGAGCGGACCGGACCGCAGTTGGCCGCGGCGAAGCTGAGCCGTCTCTACTCCCGCGGGGAATCGGCACCACCCGCTTTCCAGGGCGTGCTGCCCAACGACGGCAAGAGCCTGTACGGGGATCGCGCCAAGTTCCGCCTGCGCATGCTCACCACCGGCGGCTTCTCACCGGACGGCGTCGCCGGGGTCAAGCCGACCGACTTCGAGCGCTTCTTCCGCTTCACCGTCCGCAATCGCAAGGGCCGGCGGATCGTGATCAAGAAGCAGGGCAAGACCTACCACGTCGCCGGCCACAAGCTGAAGGTGATCGGCCTCGCGGACCTCGGCCGCAAGCAGGACTCCTACGACGACTGCTACAGCGAGGACCACGACAACCAGATCGACATCGTCATCAACGGCGACCTGAAGGCAGTGAAGCGGATCCAGAACCTGCTGATCCCGAGCCGCGGCAGTTATGACCCGCTCTACAACCCCGGCGGGCCCGGCAACGACCCGACGGCCGGCGTTCCCTACAGCGCCGGCAGCCCCTATATCCGCCAGCCGGTGAAGATCGACACCGACAACCGCCTGTCGGTGACCTACGACGGCACCGGCGCCTGATTCGGCCTTGAGCCGGCCTCAGTCCGCGGGCCGGTAGCGCAGCCCGTCGAGGGCAACGCTCAGGATGTGCTCGGTCTGCGTCGGGTCCGCGTTCGGGATCTTGGCGATGCCGACGACGAGCGAGATCACCTCGCCGATCGTGATGTCGTCGCGGACGACGCCCGCCTGCTGGGCCCGCTCGAGCAGCGGCTCGCCGGCCTCGTAGAGGGAGCCGCGGCAGGTCTGGAAGAGCTCGGCGTTCTTGTCGAGGTAGTTGACGAGCTCGGCAGCAAGCGCCTGCTTGGTCGCCACGTAGGCGATCACGCGCTCGAGCCAGCTCTGCAGCGCGTGCCAGGGGTCGGCGTCGCCGAGCTCGGCGGCCGTCCGGCAGACCTCGTCGACCTCCTCCACGTAGAGGGCCTCGACGAGCGCCTGGCGGTTGGGGAAGTTGCGATAGAGCGTGCCGATGCCGACGCCGGCACGCTCGGCGATCGACTCCAGCGAGGTCGCTTCGCCGCCTTCGGCGAAGGCCTCGCGGGCGGCGGCGACGAGCTTGTCGTAGTTGCGGCGGGCGTCGGCGCGCTTGGGCCGCTGAATCAGGCCGGGCGCTGCGGTGGCGGTTATCTCAGGGGTGCTCATCGAGGTTCTGTCCTTGGCTGGGAGCCGTTCGCAGCGGCGTCGTCACGTTTCCTTCGGCTGCGTCGTCTCCGGGCATGAAACATAAGTTCTCCTTGACAAACCGGAGGGCTCCTCCGTATAGTCTCGATACCGGAGGTCTCCTCCGCTTATTTCGGAGGCGCCCTCCAGTTTAGCCCCGAAGGTGCATTTCGACAAGTCAGGATCAACGTGACTCTCCCCTTCCCCCTCAAATCCATAGGCGTGAACGCGGCCGACGAACGGCGTCGGTGGATCACACTCGCGATCGTCTGCATGGCGCAGCTGATGATCGTCTTGGACGTGACGATCGTCAACGTCGCCCTGCCTCAGATCAAGGACGAGCTCGGCTTCACCGAGTCCAACCTGACGTGGGTGGTCAACGGCTTTTTGATCACGTTCGGGAGCCTCCTGCTGCTCGCCGGCAGGCTCGGCGACCTGCTCGGGCGCAAGCGCGTCTTCCTCGCCGGCCTCGTCGTCTTCACCGCGGCATCCCTGCTCTGCGGCATCGCACCCTCGCAGGGATTCCTGGTCGGCGCGCGCTTCCTGCAAGGCGTCGGCGCGGCAGCCCAAGCGTCGGTGATCCTGGCGATCATCGTCACCGAGTTCCCCGAGCCCGTCGAACGCGCACGGGCGATGGGCGCGTACGTGTTCGTCTCCGTCGCCGGCGGCTCGCTCGGCCTGCTGGCCGGCGGCATCCTCACCCAGACCCTGAGCTGGAACTGGGTCTTCTTCGTCAACCTGCCGATCGGCATCGCGACGCTAATCGCAGGCCAGGCGCTGATCCGCTCCGACGAGGGCCGCGGGCTCGAGCACGGCGTCGACTGGGTCGGCTCGGCGCTCGTCACCGCTTCGCTCATGAGCGGCATCTACGCGATCGTCGAGGTCACCTCGCACGGCTGGGGTTCCACCCAGGTACTCGGCTTCGGCGCGCTGGCGGCAGTCCTGATGGCGGGCTTCCTCGCCCTGCAGGCCCGCCTCGAGAACCCGATCATGCCGCTCCGCATCCTGCGCCTGCACGGCCTGGTCAGCGCCAGCCTGATCCGCGGGTTCCTCGTGATGGGCATGTACTCGACGTTCTTCCTCGTCACGCTGTATCTGGAGCAGGTCCACGGCTACAGCGCCCTGGAGACCGGCGCCGCGTTCCTACCGTGGACGCTGACCGTGGCGGTCCTCTCCCGTGGCATCACGGCGCGGCTCGTCGAGCGGTTCGGGCCGATTCCCGTCCTCACGTCGGGCATGGCCGTCGCCGCGGCGGGGCTGCTCCTGCTGACGGGGCTGGGACCGGATACCGCCTTCTTTCCGACGATCTTCTTCGCGACCTTCGCGATCGGTTTCGGGATCGGCAACGCGTTCCAGCCGCTGCTGACGCTGGCGATGGCCGACGTGCCGGCGGCGGACGCCGGGCTTGGCTCGGGCATCACGAACGTCTCCCAGCAGGTCAGCGGCGCGCTCGGACTCGCTCTGCTGAGCACGATCGCCGCCAACCACACCCAGGGGCTCGTCGCCGACGGGGACGGCAGGGCGGAGGCGCTGATCAGCGGCTACCACCTCGCGTTCTACTCGGGAGCGGCGCTGATCGGCGTCGGCCTGATCCTCGCCCTCGTCCTGCTGCCACGGGTGGCACAGGCCGAGGAGGAGCTGGGTGAGCTCCCCGAACCCGAGGGGCCGGAGGCACCCGCAGCCGCCTTCGAGATGGAGCGGCAGGCCGCGTAGCTGCAGCGCCGGCTGGGTCTCTCCCCCGGACCCGGTCGGCAGCAGCGCCAAGGCCGGGGCCCCGCAGCCACGCGGGGCCCCGGCCTCACTCGTTGTGGGCGGGACTGAAGGCGTGGGAGGATGAGGGGGATGTCCACGGTCACGATCGCGCGCCGCTTCCGCGGCCCGGACGAGAGCGGCAACGGCGGCTATACGTGCGGGCTGCTCGCCGAGGAGATCGACGGGCCCGCCGAGGTGATGCTGCGCGTGCCGCCGCCCCTCGAGCGACCGCTGACGCGGAGGCCGGGTGCCGAGGGTGGCGCGGAGCTGCTCGACGACGGGACGGTGGTCGCCGGGGCGCGGCCGACGACGCTAGGCGGATCCGTCCCCGATCCGGTGAGCGTCGAGGAGGCCGAACAGGCGTCACGGCGATACGCGTGGATCGACGAGCACCCCTACCCCGGCTGCTTCGTCTGCGGACCGGAGCGCGAGTCAGGCGACGGTCTGCGGATCTTTCCCGGCCCGGTGGACGGTCGCGAGCTGCATGCGTGCCCGTGGACGCCGGCCACCGAGCTCGGCGACGCCGACGGCGCCGTCCGGGCTGAGCCCAGTCGGCACGTGGGCTCAGCGGATCTGGACGATCCTGACCACGAGGCGGTTGAGTTGTGAGTCCGGTGTGCAGTCCGCGTCGCCGCGGATCTGGGCGCTGATCGTCAGCGGCACTCCTGGGTTGATCAGCCCGAACGGGCCGTCGGCGTCGCGGCCGAGGCTCGTCACCGAGCGTCGTCGAGTTCCGTTCGTTCGAGGGCTCGACGAAGACGCGTGTCTGCTCGCCCGTTCACGAACAGGGAGACCGCGGGCTGGCAGTAGTTGGCGGCGTTGGTGCTCGCGATCGTCAACCGGCCCTCGGCCGCGAGCGCGTCGACCTCGCCAGCGCGTGGCGTGAACTTCTTCTTGCCGGTCAGTGGCAGTGGCGAGGTCGTATTCGTGTCAAGACCGCCCTTCGCCCCTGAGGCCGCGGTGCCGGTCACGTCGGTATCGAGCCCCTGGAAGACGGCGGCGGAGAGGTCGCTGCCCTGGATCGAGCCGTCCTTGATCTTGGGGCTCGAGACCACATTGGCCTTCAGGTCGCTGGCGTGGACCGCAGCCGGCGCGATGTTCCGGCTCTTGACCGAGTTCTTGCCGAGCTTGACGGCCGCGTAAACGGTGCCGCCGGCCAGAACGAGGGCCAGTGCCAGTGTCGCGACGACGTTCGCGTAGGTCAGCCTCGAACGCAGCTTCATCGTTCCCTCCTGGGCGCGGACAACTTGCCTGTCGGTCAGCGTACTCCTGGGCCGGGGCGCTGCCTAGGCCTGGAGCTGCTCAGTTCTTGGGCGGCGGCAGGGCGGTGACGGTGACCTGCGTCTGCTCCGAGGTGCCCCCATTCCCATCCGGGATCGTCTTCGAGAAGGTTCCACGGGCGACAACGGAGTTCGCGCCGCCGTCACCGACGCTCTGCAAGGGCAACTTGATCTGGCCGGCCAGCGAGGGGTGGAAGGTCTTGAAGAGGCCGAGCCAGGTGTAGTTGTCGAAGTCGTAGTCAGCCCCGTTGGGATCGTGGGCGTGGTAGCTCTCGGAGGGCAGGTTCGGGGCGATGACAATGCTCGGCGCTGTTTGCTCGTTACCGGCGTCGAAGTCGACGACGTCGAACGCGTCAGGGGTTGCTCCGATAATCGTGGCCGAGGTGCCGTCGTCGCCGGTGATCGTGCCGTTCGCCTGCGCGTAGTCCCCTGCCGTCTCGCCGCTGACGGCGCCGGAGGAGTCGGGCGTGATCTCGGGCTTTGCCTTGTAGAGGTAGTTGAACTGGCCGGATCCGGAAGTCGGGCGAAGAACCTCAGCCGAGCTGAAGTCGACCAAGTAGTCGGCGTACCAGTCCTCCACCTGGATCGTCTTCGTCGCCGTGAACAGGCCCATGTGGTCGAGTGCGCCCGAGATCGCGGCGATGACGTTGCCGGTGACCCCGGCGCCGATCAGTCCCGGCAGATCCTTGCGCAGGTTGTTCTTGTTGACGGTGAGCGACAACCCGACGACGACGTTGCGCGTGTACGGCGTCGGGTTCTCGGGCAGCTTGACCCGCTGCGGCTTTCCCTGCAGGCCTGCCCGGGTCTCACCGCTCTCGTCGGTGGACGTCTTCGTCGCGCTCGCCCCTCCACCGAGCGAGTAGTACTGAACGGGGTTGGCGAGGGCGCCCGAGCCGCCGCTGCCCGGCTGGTCGTTGATGAACCAGTCCGCCTCGGCGTCCTTGACCGGGCCGTCGTTCTGTGACGCGACGTCGATGCCGAGCATCGCGGCAACGAGCTTCGTGCAGTTGGCGGCGTGCTGCAACGCGCCGAAGTCCAAGCGGAAGGAGGCCTTCAGGACCCGGTTCTCCCCGGGCTGCGCCTGCTCTTTGGTGCGTTGCAGCGGCTTGCCGCCGACCAACTCGATCGAGCCCTTGAGCGCGGCGTCCAGGCCGCCGAACTTTGCGAGGATGAGGAGCGAGTTGATCGAGCTGGCGACTTTCGATGCCATCTTTGCGGCACTGCCTGCCTCGTCGAGCACCCACTCGCGGAACGAGTCACTCGCCATCCCGAATGCGTTGCCGGCGACGTCGGTGATCTGCTCGGCGCGCTCGTCGGGCTGGCAGGGTGCGCCGCTGGAAGCAACTGCGGTCGGCGCCGAGAGCGCCCGCTGGGCCTGACCGTTCGGCGTCGCGAAGAAGCTGTGCAGGGCGCCGACCCACATGTACTGGAGCAGGTAGGCCTGCAGCGGATTGAGCTGCGGATCGGTGGCGCCGCCGGACCTGAGCAGGCCGGCTTGGGGCGAGATGTCGTCCATCACGTGAGCCAGGAAGCTGACGGTTGCCGCGCTCGAACCGGCGGCCGACTGCAGGTCGGAGAGCACCGCTTGGCGCCCGGTGAGCAAGTTTGGATGTGAGACCCCCACGCTGGTCCCCACCGTGCTCAGCAGTTCGCTCAGCGCGATCCGCTGCGAGCGCTGGGCCAGGACGACCTCTCCCGCCAGCTCCGTCGCGTCGACGCTCACCCCGGCGCCGGGCCGGCTCGGCTTCTGGATGACCTTGCCCTTGTAGACGATGCCAATCCCGCTCAGCCTCAGCGCCGTCTCGAGCGCGGCAATTCCGGGACGGCCGCCGCTCAGGATCTGCCGGGCAAGCGTCTGCGCCGCCTGAGCGGGCGAGCCGGGCGGGACGGCTGCCGCGGGCGGCAGGACGTTGGATTTGCCGTGATGGTGATGCTTGTGACCGTGGTGGTGATGCTTGTGGCCGTGCTTGTTGGCGTGGTGGTGATGGTGGTGGTGAGCCTTCGCCGTCGCGACCGTTGGTGCGAGGAGCGCGACGGCCCCGGCGAGGGTCAGGGCGACGATCCAGCGGGTCAGGGCACCCGGCGCTCTGCCGGTCCTCATCGGGCGCCCCGAGCGGGTACGGCAGTGGATTCGGCGCGACGCCAGTCGGCGTCCTGCCGCTCGCCCTCCGGGCTGGCCGTGGCTGCCTGGAGCAGGCCGAACAGCTCGAGCCAGCCCCCGAACCGCCGGCGGCTGCGCCCGTCGGTCTGCAGCCAGCCAACGGGAGGGTCGCTGCCGCTGAGCTCGATCTCGATCCGCATGGAGGACGGTGCTCCGGCCATTGGTCGACGATCTCCGAACGGCCGGCGAATCGCCACGGGGGAATCCCTAGGTTTCGCCGACTCCCGGGTTCCGGGACCCAGGTGACGGCGCCGCAAGCGCCGCGCTGCGGGATCATGTTCTGAAGGTGAAAGGGGATGCAAGACGGTCGATGGTGCGCACCACGGATCAGACGACCCCGCTGCTGGAGCGAGAGCGCGAGGCTGAGCGCCTCGACGCCGCGCTCGCCGACACCGCCAAAGGCCACGGATGCCTGGTAGTCGTCTCGGGCGGCGCGGGGCTCGGCAAGTCGCGGCTCCTCGACTTCGCGTACCAACGCTGCCGCGAGCTCGGCATACAGGCACTCACTGCGCGCGGCGAGGAGCTCGAGGTGACGCTGCCGTGGTCGGTGGCGCGGCAACTGCTCGATCCCGTGCTCTCTCGCGCGACCCCGAGGCAACGTCAGAAGCTCTTCGAGGGGGCAGCGGCACCCGCCGCAGCGCTGCTCGAGCCGGGCGCGTCCTCACCAGCAGGAGGCGTCGCAGACGGTGCGGTCGGCGAGGGGCTGTTGCCGCTCGTGCACGCCCTCTTCTGGGTCCTCGATGGGATCGCGACGAGCTCTCCAGCGGCGCTGGTGGTCGACGACGCCCACTGGGGCGACGAGCCTTCGCTGCGGCTGCTGGCGTACCTCGCCCGGCGAGTGCCCGACCTGCCGCTCGCAGTCGTCATCGCCTGCCGCTCGCGTCCACCAGGCCCGGAGCGAGAGCCACTCGACGAGCTCCTCGCCGATCCAGGAACGCGACGTCTCGAGCTCCGGCCGCTGAGCCTTGAGGCAGCGAGCACCTTGGCCCGCGAGGCGCTTGCCGCGGACGCCACGACTGAGCTCGTCGATGCCTGCGTCGAGGTCACAGGAGGCAACCCCTTCTACCTACGGGAACTGCTCCGCAGCCTCGAAGCGCAGACGGACGGGCGCATGCAACGAGCAGCGAGGTCCGGGCGCTGGCGCCGGCCGCGGTCTCGCGCAGCCTCTTTCTCCGCCTCTCGCGGCTCGGGGCCGACGCCGGCGCTCTCGCGCGCGCGGCCGCGGTGCTCGGCGATCGGGCCGCCCTCCCCCACGCCGCCGAGCTCGCCGGACTCGAGGTCGCCACGGCCGCGCGTTCACTCGACCAGCTCGCGGCAGCGGAGATCCTGATGGCGGATGAGCCGCTGCGATTCATCCACCCGCTCGTGGCGACGGCAGTCCACGACGACATCCCACCGGCGGCGCTGGCCGAGCTGCACCTGCGGGCCGCGAGGATTCTCGATCGCGACGGCGCCGAATCAGCGCTGCTCGCTCCTCATCTGCTGGCGGCGGGGTGCCGCGGCGACCCCTGGGTCGTCGAGAAGCTCCGCCTCGCTGCTCGCGCAGCAGCGTCGCAGGGCGGGGCTCCCGGTGCCGCGCGATATCTGGTGCGCGGCGTTGACGAGCCGCCGCCGGTCGAGCGAGCGGGCCGAGCTGCTCGCCGAGCTCGGACGCGTCGAGAGCGCCCTCGGTCGCGGGGACGCACCCGACCGGCTGCGCGCCGCGGTCGAGCTCACCGACCCCGGCGAGCGGCGCGCCCGCCTGTTGCTCGACTTGGGCCGGACCCTGGTGGTCGGCGGCTCACACGTCGAGGCCGCGCGAGCATTCGAGGCCGGCCTCGAGGAGGCCGAGCGCCCCGACTCTGAGCTCGCGCGCGAGCTGCGCGCGGCACTGGTGGATGGCCGCCAGTGCGGACCGGGTCGAGCGGGCGCGCGTGGCCGCGGCCGGCGAGCCTGAGATCGACGACGGCGCTATGCCGACTCTCGGCCAACGCCAGCTGCTCGCCCAGCGCGCGCAGGAGCGAGCGTTCGCCGGCCGCCCCGCCGAGGAGGTAGGCGAGCTCGCCGAGACGGGCCTGGGGAGACGGTGCCCTGCTTGCCGGTGAGTCGAGCGAGGGCGTCACCTGGTCGCTCGTCACCGGAGCGTTGCTCGCGGCCGGTGCCCTCGAACGGGAGATCGAGGTATGTGACGCGGTGCTCGCCGATGCTCGCCAGCGCGGTTCGCCGATGGCCTTCGCGATGGCGAGCTACTGTCGCGCCTGGCCGCTGCTGCGACGCGGCCAGATCAACGACGCTGTCGTCGACGCCCAGGCCGCCGTCGACGCGCGCGCCGACGGCTGGGCGGCGTTTCTGCCGATGGCTGCCTCGTGCTTGGCACTGGCGCAACTCGAGCGTGGCGCCAACGACGAAGCAGCTGAGGCTCTGGCATCCCTCGAGGACTACGAGGGGCTCGAGCGGTCGAGCCAATACCCGATGGTGCTGATTGCCCGCGGCCGATTGCTCACCGCCGAGGGTGACTTCGAGCCGGCGCTATCGACGCTGCGTAGTGCGGGCGAGCTGCTCGCAGACATCGGCTTCGACAACCCGACGCTCTTCCCTTGGCGGATCGCGGCCGTGCAAGCCGCGATGCTGGCCGGAAGGCGCGACGAGGCTCGCGTGCTTGCCGACGCCTGCAGTTGGGGCGGCCGACCGCAGCGGCGTTCCGGCGACAGTTGCGCAGGCACAACGTGCCGCGGCGAGTGCTGCGGGCGGCGAGAACGCGATCGAGCACCTGCGGCGCGGGCTCGCAATCGCGGACGGGCTGCCGCCACGACTCGAGCGCATCTACCTGCTGCTCGAACTCGGCGGCGCGCTGCGCCGCCGGCATCGCCGCGCCGAGGCGGTCGAAGCGCTCCGCAGCGCGCTGGCTCTGGCCAGCGACGGCGGCGCCGGCGCGCTCGCTGCCAAGGCCCGCGCGGAGCTCGCCGTTGCCGGCGCCCGCGTCAACCGCGAACCGACGCAGGACGGACTCGAATCACTGACACCGAGCGAGCGGCGGGTCGCCGAGCTCGCCGCGGCGGGACACACGAATCGGGAGATCGCCCAGCTCTTGTTCGTGACCGTGAAGACGGTCGAGTACCACCTCGGCAACGCCTACCGCAAACTCGGCATCAACCGGCGGGCCCAACTCGTGCCGTTGCTCGACGGCGAGCCCACGGCCTAGCGCGGCGGGCGAAACGGGTCGCCGCTCGCGAGGCTGTGTCGGTACGGCGGCGCATAACCTTCGCCAGCCGATGGACGCCCCGCGAGTACTGATCCTGACCGCGTCGATCGGCGAGGGGCACGACCTGCCGGCTCGCGTTCTCGCGGAGGGCATCCGCGAGCAGCGCCCCGATGCCCATGTCGACGTCGTCGACTTCCTCGACGTCGTCAGCAAGCTCGCTCGCCGGATCGTGATCGACGGATCGCAGTTCGACTCCGACTGGGGGAACCGGCTCTTCGACCTCGAGTACCGGCTGATCGCGGAGATCGGCCCCACCCGGCGTCTCGCCGGGGCGATTACCGGCGGCCTAGCGGGACGGCCGGCGCTCCGCGCCGTGAGCCAGGCGTCGCCGGACATCGTCGTCTCCACCTACCCCGGCTCGACCGAAGCGCTCGGCCGGCTCAGGGCGAAGGGCCGGATCGGCGTGCCGGTGGTATCCGCGATCACCGATCTCGCCTCGCTCTGGTACTGGGCCCACCCCGGTATCGACCTCCACCTGATCACGCACCCGGAGTCCGTTGACGAGGTCCGCTCGATCGCTCCCGGCAGCCGGATCGAGTGCGTCCGCGGACTGACCGATCCCGCCTTCTACGAGCCGCGGGACGAGGCGGCTGCCCGGCGGCGTCTCGGGCTCCCGGCCGAGGGCCGGGTCGTCACCGTCTCAGGCGGCGGCTGGGGAGTCGGCGACCTCACCGGCGCCGTCGAGGAAGCGCTGACGACCCCCGATACCAGCGTCGTCTGCCTCGGCGGACGCAACGAGGAGGTCCGCCGCGAGCTCGAGCGCCGCTTCGGTGGAGATTCGAGGGTCACGGTGCTCGGCTTCACCGAGCAGATGCCCGACCTGCTCGCCGCCTCGGACGTGCTCGTCCATTCGACGGCGGGCCTGACGGTGCTCGAAGCATTGATGCTCGGTTGCCGGGTCGTCTCCTACGGATGGGGCCGCGCGCATGTGCGCATCAACAACGAGGCGTACGTCCGCGAGGGCCTCGCCGAGGTGGCGACCGACCGAGCCGAGCTGGGGGCGGCGCTGCGCCGCAGCCTCGCGCTTCCACGCACGCCCGATCGCTCGTTCGCGGCCCTGCCCACTGCCGCGTCGGCCGTGCTCAGCCTGCTTCCTGAGTAGCGCCGGCGCCCTCCGCCTGCGGCTCTCCCTCGCCGTCGGGCCGCTCCGCGATCACATCGGCGACCGCGGGCGAGCTGCCAAGCAGCCCGACCCCGACTGCCAGCGCCGCCACGGCCGCAACCAGCACCGCCCCGCCGAGCGGCGTCTGGCTCCATCCCTCGCCGCCGACCAGCGGCGCCAGCACAATCGGCACGGCGATCTGAATGACGAGCACGGCGGGCGCGACCCGCGTCGCCGCCGAGCGCTGCAGGGCGGTCGTCTCGGAGATCACGCCGAGAATCACGACCGTGGCCACGATCGCGACCCAGAGGATCACGGTCGCCCACGCACCGGCGGAGGCATCTTCGGCAACGAGTTTGGCAACGAACGCCGCCAGCGCGTCGGCGGCGCCGGCACCGGCGATCAACAGCGCCACCGGACGGCGGCCCGAGCGCAGCAGGGAAGCGCCGTATGGGGCCAGGGCCACGAGACCCAGGGCACCAAGCGTGATCGCAAGCGCGAGATCCCGCGGGACCTCGCCGGACTCGCGCGGACCGGCCCAGGCGATCGTCCCGACCGCGGCGACGATGATCGTGACCGCGAGGACCTCGCGGCGACCAACGGGCTCGCCGAGCAGTCGCACGCCGAGAGCCAACAGCAGCAACAGGCCGAGAGCAAGCGTCGGCTGCACCAGCGTCAGCGGGGCGTTCGCGAGGGCGAGGATCTGTAGGGGCCAGCCGATCAGCGAGAGGACCGTCGCCGCAAGCCAGATCGGTCGGTTGATCAGGTAGCCGATCAACGACGGGCGCAGCGCGTGGTGCTCAGGCGCCCTTCGCGCCTCGAGCGCCTGGACGGCGTAGCCGACCTCGTAACAGAACGCCGCCGCCAGCGCGAAGGCGAAGCCGAGCCAAAGCGTGCCGTTCATCAGTGCGAGGATTCGATCATGCCGAGTCCATCTTCACCAGCCTGGGCGGGGACCGCAGCAGCGGTCGCGGGCGCTGCCGCCGGGGCTGCGTGGACGGCGCCGGCGCTGGCGCCGGTCGTGCCCGCCGCGGCGCGGGCGCTGGGGGTGCCCAGGCGCGTCGCAACCGCGGTCGGCGTCGCGCTGACCTTCGACGACGGGCCGCACCCGGCCGGCACCCCCAGCGTGCTCGAGGCCCTTGCCGACGGGGGCGCCGTTGCGACCTTCCTGCTCGTCGGCGAGCAGGTCGTCCGCGACCGCGCACTCGCGGCCGAGATAGTCGCCGCCGGGCACTCGGTCGGCGTGCACGGCTACCGGCACCGCAACATGCAGCGCCTTACCCCGGCTCGGTTCGCCGACGATCTCGATCGCGGCCTGACGACGATTGCCGAGGCAACCGGAATCGTGCCGCGGATCTACCGCCCCCCGTACGGGATCTTCACGTTGCCCGGCCTCGGCATCGTCCGTCGCCAAGGACTCCGCTCCTTGCTCTGGTCGAGATGGGGCCACGACTGGCGTCGGCGGGCGACGGCGGATTCGATCGCGCGCGAAGTGACCGAGGATCTGGGCGCCGGCGATGTCCTGCTTCTCCATGACGCCGACCACTACAACGCGGCCGGATCGTGGCGGGCCACGGCGGGGGCGATGCCGCGCGTACTCGGCGCGATCGAGGACGCCGGACTGCGGACGATCGCGCTCTGAGGCGCTCCCTCGCGCCTCAGGGGCCGGATTCGGTGACGGCCTCTGAGGCAGGAATCCGGTCGAAGGCGGCCGCGACACCGAGGGCGGCGCCGGCGGCGATGGCCGCAAGGGCGAAGGTCCCGATATGGGGAACCGCCAGGCCCAGGGCGTGATGCGTGACGGGGATGATCAGCAGGACGACGTAGAGCCCCATCAAGCTCCATCCGGCCGCGGCAGACCAAGATCGCCACGAGGAGAGGGCTGCGGCGATCGCAATCAGGGAGACGAAAGTGACCGTGACCGTCTGGCCGCTGCCGAAGTCGTCCGTCCCGAGCGAAAGCAGCGCCGCGAGGCACGCACCGAAGGCGGCCGCAGCAGCCCAGGTCGCCACCGGGAACCGCTCACCGGCCCGCAGACGAGCCGTCGCACCGACCGGCACGGGGTCGGCGGTGGCAGTCGCCGGGGCGGCGTCGAGAGTGGGCACGGGTTCGTCGGCGGGCGCGTCATCGAGCGACTCGAGGTAGCGCGAGATGCCCACTTCGAGCGGGGTGTCGGCCACCCAGCCAAGCTCCTCGAACGCCCGCTCGTTGGAGATCTCGGCGCCGCCGAAGTCGCCGTTGCGACCAGGCGTGTGGACGATCTCGACCGAGCCGACGACATCGCCGACGACATCCGCGAGGCCACGGATCGTCACCGTATGGTTCGAGGCCAAGTTGTAGACGCGATTGGCAGCTTGCGGCTGAAGGCCGCGAACGACTCCCTCCGCCAGGTCCTCGACGTAGACGAAACGCCTCGTCTGCAGGCCGTCGCCGGCGATCGTGAGCGGCTCCCCCGCCATCGCCTTGCTGACGAAAATCGGGATCACAGCGGCCGGCCGCGAACGCGGTCCGTAGGGAATCCCGAAGCGGAGGATCGTGTAGGGGACGTCGTAGAGCTCCTCGTAGGAGGTGCAGTACATCTCGCCCGCCAGCTTGCTCGCGGTGTAGAGGTGCTTCGGCAGACCGACCGGCGAGGACTCGTCGATCGTTCCCTCCTCGGACTCGCCATAGACCCAGATCGTGCTGCCATAGACGACGCGCTCGACGTCGACCGTGCGGGCAGCCTCGAGCACGGAGAGGGTGCCTCGGGCGTTGGTCTGCTCAGCCGCGACGGGTTCGGCCGCGACGATGCCGACGTCGGCAGCCGCCGCAAGGTGGATGACGGCCTCGCAGCCGCGTAGCGCGTGACAAACGCGGTCGGTGTCGAGCAGATCGCCAATCACGGTGTCGACGCTGCCCTCGGGATGGTGCGGCGAGTGGCGCAGGTCATAGATGCGCGGCTCGAATCCCGCGGCCGCGAGCCGGTCGACGACGTGAGAGCCGATGAACCCCGACCCCCCGGTTACGAGCACGCGCTTCACGCTGTCTTGCTTTCGACTGTCAAGGGTTCCTCCGCGGGGGTGTAGTAGAGCGGGACGCACCAGTGGTTGGCGCCGATCCAATCGCTGTTCGGTAGATCATCGCCGGTTTCCATGATCCGATGGCAGGGCTCTTCGTAGACCTTGCCCGTCGACCGCTCGATCGGATCGAAGACGATGTACTTGTAGAGGCCGGACGTCATGCCGTCGGGCAGCCGAAGCCGATTCGGGTGCTCGGGGTCGAGCAGATCGCGAGCGAGCTCGTTCTTGCGCTCCACGATCTCCGGGAGCCGTTCGGTCTGGATCATCCCGAGCGCCGCCGTGAACTCGTTGATCCGGAAATTGAGCCCGCTGACGGTGTAATCGGGCTTCCCGTAGTTGCGAAAAGCGCGCGTGTATGCGAGCAGATCGTCGTCACCGGAAACGAGCATGCCACCCTCGCCGGTCGAGATCGTCTTCGTCGCGTAGAAGGAATAGACGCCGGCATCGCCCCAGGAGCCGGGCCGGCGGCCGTTCCAGTCGGCACCGTGAGCGTGGGCACAATCCTCGAGCAGGAAGATCCCATGCTCGCGGCAGTAGTCGGCGATCCGCTCCACGTCGAAGGCGATATGCCCGCCAATGTGGACGAGGACGGCCGCTCTCGGGGAGTGCGCTTCGGCTTTGGCGACGAAATCCTCGAACGACATGCAGAGATCGTCGCGGCGCGAATCGACGAATACCGCTCGCCCGCCGGCGTGCTCGATCGCGCGGACCGTGGCCATGAACGTGTTCGAGGGACACAGCACTTCCTCGCCGCGGACCCCGGCGAACTCGAGCGCAGCCAGCGCGCCACCGGTCCAGCTCCCGGTCGCGGCGGCGCCAAGCCCGTTCCACTCGCTCCATCGCTCCTCGAAGCGTCGGGTCATCTCGCCCTCCGACCACTGCTGGGATGCGATCACCTCGTCCCAGCAGGCGTGGAGGCGCTCAACGTCCCGGCGATCGAACCCGATCGCGAAGCGACTGTGTGGAGAAGACAAGAGAGAGAGGTGAGGTAGGGACGGCGGGGAAGGTCGTGCACTTTACCGGTCTGACCGCGCCGTCCGGCGCCCGCCGGGACCGTATTCAGAACATACTCAGGTGAATGGGAAGGATCTTGGTACTCGCCCTTGCGGCCGCGGTCTACCCGACCCTGCTCGCGATCGTGATCCTGATCCTGACTCGGCCCCACCCGACCAGGCTGTTCACGGGCTACCTGATCGGCGGCTTGACAATGAGCATTGCCGTCGGCCTGCTGCTGCTCGGCTTCGCCGACACCTCGAACATCAACACCCAGTCGAGTTCCGCTCCCCGTCCGTGGTTCAGCGCCTTTCTCGGCATCGCGCTGCTGGCGATCTCGTGGACCGTTGCCACCGGGCGGGACCTGCCCGGAGCCGAGCGCAGAAAGCGCCGAAAGGCGAGCAAGGCCGAGGAGCAGGAGGCCGCAGCGGCGGCCGGAACCGTGCCCAAGGAGTCGAGGTCGAAGCAGCTGCTCGAGCACGATTCGATGCTGCTCGCCGTGGCGATCGGCGCCGCCCTCAGCCTGCCGAGCATCTGGTATCTCGAAGCGCTGAAGGAGATCGACGCCGGCTACTCGACCGCGCCGGCCGTCGCTCTCGTGATCGGCTTCAACCTGATCATGTTCGCCCTGATCGAAATCCCGCTTGCGTTCTACCTGCTGAATCCCGATCGGGCGGCAGCCACCGTGGAACGCTTCGACGCCTGGCTACGCAACCACACGCGCCAGATCGGCGTCTGGGTTGCCGGCATCGCCGGCGCCTGGCTGCTCATCGACGGCCTTCGAGGCATCCTCTGAGGGCCTGCTTCCGGCCAGGGACGTGCCCCGCCGCCCCCTCAGTTGTGGGTGCAGAGCACCTGGTAGATCGAGGTGAAGCCGATGTCGAAGCCGTTGCGGGCGGCGCGTAGGTACAGGCGCCAGACGCGCAGGCGCTCGGGCCCGGCGAGCTCGAGGGCGCGGGCGCCGTTCTCGTCCAGGCGCCGCGCCCAGTGCCGCAGCGTCTCCGAGTAGTCGGCGCCGAACTCCTCGACGTGGCGGGCGCGCAGACCGGCGCGCTCGAGCGCGAGCAGGATCCGGGAGAGGTGGACGGGGTCGGCGTCGGGGAAGACGTAGCGCTCCGAGAAGGGACCGGCGTCGGGGTCAGTGTGGCGCTGGCGGGTGATCCCGTGGTTGAGCACTTTGCCCTGCGGGGCGAGCAGCGCGGCGATGCGCTCGGCGTACATGTCGATGTTCTCGACGCCGACGTGCTCAACCATGCCGATCGAGGCGATCTTGTCGAAGCGTCCGTCGAGGTCGCGGTAGTCCCGGACCTCGATCTTGACCCGATCGGCGTAACCGGCCTCGGCGACGCGCTCGCGGGCGCGCTGCGCCTGCGGCTCCGAAAGCGTCACCCCGATCACCTCCCGGGCACCGCGGCTCGCGGCCTCGATCGAGAAGCTGCCCCAGCCGCAGCCGATGTCGAGCACCCGGTCGCCCTCGCCGATTGCGAGCTTGTCGGCCGTCAGCTCTAGCTTTGCCCGCTGGGCGGCCTCGAGCGCCGCGTCGCCCTCCTGCCCCGAGACTCCGGCGGTCGAGAAGAAGGCGCAGCTGTAGGTCATCGAGCTGTCGAGGAAGAGCTCGAAGAACTCGTTCGAGACGTCGTAGTGATGGCGGACGGCGCGCGCGTCGCGCTCCTTGCTGTGCCGGCTCCCCTCCGGGACGAGCTCGGAGTCCGGCCGCGGCGGCGGCGCCGTCAGGCCCATCGCGCGGACGGCAGCCAGCATCAGCCGCAGGCGGCGCGCCGCATCGACCGGCGGCGGCTTCCAGCCGTCAAGCAGGGCGATCACGGCATCCATGTCGTCGACCTCGAGCTCCCCCGATACGTAGGCACGGCCGAGGCCGAGCTGGCCGGGGGCGCGCAGCGCATGGGCGACCGCCTTCGGTGAGCGGACCGTGAACGTCGGGCCGTCGCCGGCGGTCGGCGGCAGCCGGCTGCCGTCCCAGAACACGACCTCGAAGGGGCGCTCCGGGAAGGCGGCTTCGATCTCGGCGATCAGGGGACGGGGCGTCTCGAACACGCAGCGAGCCTATCCGCCGGCGGCAGGACTCAGGAGCGCCGCGTCGCCGCGACCGCGTCGGCGCCCGGCGGAATCTCGTCGGGCAGGTCGGCCGCGGGCAGGGCCTGCCACGGGAAGCGGCCGCGCGCGTGGGTCACTCGGTAGCCGATCCGCCCATGCAGGTTGAGGCTGTGCCAGGCGAGCTGACTGATCGGCGACAGATCCGGGATCCAGTACTCCTCGCCGATCGGGTCGAGCGGCGCCGGCGCCACAAGCTCGACGTCAGCGGCGACGTGTCCCTCGCCGTCCTCCTCTGAGATGCAGGCGAGCACGGTGCCGTCCCGGTCGCAGATCTGCGACTCGCCGAGCATCGTCGTCTCCCAGGCGAGGCCGGGGCCGAGCGGCGTCTCGCCGCGGACGGGGCCAACGTGGGCGGCGTGCGCTACGGGGGCGCCAACGCGGCGGGCAACCTGGGCCGGCAGCTCGTGGCACTGCTTCTTCCACAGCGCGTTCTCGCGGGCGAACTGGCCCGCGATCGGCCCGCGCCAGTTGTGCGGCACGGAGGGCCAGCACATACCGCCGAGCACGAGCCGGGCGCCGGCATCGCGAACGCGGCGGGCGGTCCGGTTGCGTGCCCACTCCCAGCCCGACATGAGCCCGACGGTGGCGTCGAGCGTCTCGCAGCGGACGACGCCGTCGTCGTTGCCGCCGCGGTAGTAGTTGTGCTCCCAGGCGGTCGGGATGTCCTTGTCGTGCAGGTGCACGGCGCCGTTCGGCTCGGCGAGCACATACGTGCCGTAGGAGTGCCGCCCGCGGATCGCGAGAAAGCCGCCCGCGATCACGCAGCCGAGCTCACGGGCGAGCCCGGTGAGCAGCTGGAAGGGCTGGCCGTCGATCGGGCGCGGGGCGTCTCGCAGCACGCGGGCGAAGACGTTGGGGGACGTGCAGGCCTCGGGAACGACGATCACCTCGGGCCCGTGCTCGGCGTGAGCGTCGCGGATCAGGTCCTCGATCCGGACGAGGTTGCGCTCGACCTCGCCGAGCGCGAGCGCCGGCTGGACGACGGCGAGCCGCGTCACGCCCCCACCGCCAGATCGGGATCGGCCGCCGGCGAAGGCGACTCGGCCTCCGCCCCACTGCCGGCCGTCCGCTCGGCAAGCTGTCCGCACCGCCGGCGGCGCCGGCATCTCGGCGCCCGGGTGCTCGGAGCCGGGGATCGGATCGGCGGCGCGGAACTCGGCCCGCGCGGCCTCGCGCCCGATCGCGACCTCGGTACGCACGATCGCTGAGGGCGCGCCGCAACGTCTCGCGCCGCGAGCGCTCGCCCCGGAGCAGCGCCATCGCAAGCGCCCGGCTGAGCCGCAGCGGGCCGGCGATCTCCTGCGGCGAGCGCGCCCGGCCGAAGAGGTCGCCGAGATCGGGCTCCTCGTTCCGCCCGGCATCGCGGAGCAGCTCGACCAGCGCGGGCGAGGGGTCCTCGATCCGCGTGTCGGCGTTGGCGAAGTGGTAGGCGGGGAGGCAGTGGCGGTCGCGCTCGGCCTCCCAGCGGCGCGTTGCGCGATCGACCGCGGCAGCGTCGTCGAGGGCCGGCAGCACGTGCTCGGCCAGCGTCCTGCCCATGTACATCGCATCGCGCATGCCCTGGCCCGTGACCGGGTCCTTGAAGTGCCCGGCGTCGCCCGCCAGCGCCCAGCCGGGGCCGGAGGAGGCGCGGAAGAAGGCAGTGGTGTCGCCAGTCGAGCGCAGCTTCGTGTAGCTCGACGGATCGACACCGGCAATCCGCTCGGCGAGGCCGGGGTGCTCGGCGAGCTTGCGTTGCCAATGACCCTCGGGATCGGCGCGGGCGTCGGCGACCTCGTTGCGGTCGCCCATGAAGAGCACGAGCAACCGCCCCGCGGGCGTGCAGGGAAAGGCGAAGGCGATGCCGCTGCCGTCGCGCCACTGAATGAACGTGTGGCGGTCCCGCCCCGCGTCCCGTGGCTCGTCCATGTAGCGGAAGACGAGACCGCGGCCGTTGCGCGAGCGGCGGTAGGGCGCGTATGCGCCGACCGCCGCGGCGACGCTGGAGCGCCGCCCGTCGGCGCCGACGACGAGCGTTGCCGAGATCTCGCGCACGACTCCGTCGGGGTCGCGGTAGCGGACGCCGGCGACGCGACCGGCGCGCCGGTGCAGCGCCTCGAAGCGGCTGCGCTCGCGGACCTCGGCCCCCTGCTCGCGCGCTGCCTCGACGAGGCAGACGTCCTGCAGGTCGCGAGGCACGCAGACACCGAAGTCGTGACCGCCGGCGGTCGGCCGCATGCGCTCGGTCACGACCGCCCCCTCGGCGCGAACGCTGATCTCGCGCACGATCGCCGGGTCGAGGGCGAGGATGCGCGGCAGCGCACCCATGCAGGCGAGCTCCTCGACGCCGGCCGGGAAGAGCACGTGGGTGGAGAGCTGATCGGAGGGGAACGTCATCCGGTCGAGGACGATCACCCGCCGGCCCGCACGAGCCAGCGGCGCCGCAACGGCGCATCCCGCGAGCCGGCCGCCGACGACGACAACATCAGCTTGCTCTGCCCCTCGCAAACCCATCGCTCCTTCCGCCCCGTTCAGCCCCCTGCCGGCTGCGCCCCGCCGGCGAGGACGTCGGTGGCACTCGGCAGGCGCTCGCGCGAGCTGTCGACGAGAATGGGCGCGCCAGGCTCGGCTGCGATCGCTCCGGGCTCGACCTCGTCCTCGGCCGCGAGCGCGTGAAAGACGACGTCGACGACGGCCTCGGGCCGGTCGTTCTGCAGGTAGTGGCCCGCGTCAGGGATGAAGTAGAGCGAGTTGGCGCCGGGCTTGCGCATCAGGTACTCGTTCCAGACCCAGGCCGCGACGCGCGGCGGAGCGACCGTGTCGTTGAGCCCCCAGATCATCGTGGTCGGCACCGTCGAGGAAGCGAGCGAGTCGAGCCACTTCGTCTCGTCGGTCGAGCGCTCACGCAGGTACTGGACGGTCTCGTGCATGACCTGCAAGCCGTCCTCGTGGGCGAAGGTCTCCGCGAGCGCCTCGATCGCTGGATCGTCCGCCTCGCGCGGCGGGAAGAAGGTCGCCGCGCCCATCCCGGCCGCGAGCATCTCGGGCGTCGCGTTGTCGAGCAGCAGCGAGACCGTCTCCTTGCCGAGCATCATCCGCTGGGCGTCGGTCAGGTTCGAGAGCGGCAGGAAGATGTTGGCGTTCATCAACAGCAGGTGCTCGATCTCGAGCGACGCCCCCTCCCCCACGTGACCGCCGGCGAGGATCAGCGCGACGCTGTCGCCGCGGTCGTGGGCGAGCACGGTCGCCGACGTCGTGCCAACGACATCGCTCAGGTAGTGACGCAGCAACTCCGCATCCCGCAACAGGCTGTAGCCCCAGCCGGCCGGCTTGCTCGGAGAAGCCGTAGCCGGGGAAGTCGAGCGCACAGACGCGGAAGCGCTCGGCGAGGCGGTCGATCGACTCGACCCAGTCGATGCTGCTCGTCGGAAAGCCGTGCACGAGCAGCAACGCAGGAGCACCTGGATCGCCTGCCTCGACGTGGAAGATCTCGACGGGTGCGGCGTCGGCGCCCGCGGGACTCCATGCGAAGACGTTCCCACGGTTCCGCCACTCCTCGGCCCGTGAAGCCACGGCGGTCAATCTACGCCTCGGGCGCCGTCGGCGCCGGGCGGCGCGGGTGCAGAACCCCTCCGGCGCGCCGAGATCCGGAAGCGGACCCGGCCCGGGCCGATGTTCACCACTCGATAGGATCCCGCCAAATGCGGGGGGCGAGGAGACGCAGCCACGGCAGAGGCACGACCACGGCGATCGTCGCCGCCCTCTTCGCGCTGCTCGCGATCGCCGCGTTCGCCGCACCGCAGGCCGAGGCGGCGAAGGCGAAGAAGATCCGCAAGTGCAACGGGCAGAAGATCCTCTGCGACCGGCCCTTCGATCAGGTCGTGCTGGCCGGCGCGCACAACGCCATGTCGTCGGCATCGCTCGGTTGGAAGCTGCCGAACCAGTCGATCGCGATCCCCGATCAGCTCACGTACGGAATCCGCGGCTTCCTCATCGACACCCACTACGGGCGGCTCACGCCAGGACGGCACGTCGTAACCGACGACGACGGCAGCGAGCCGCCGAAGGTCGGCCCGCGCGGTACCTATCTCTGCCACGAGTTCTGTCAGCTCGGCGCGACCCCACTTGCCGACGGACTCAGCGCCTTCAGCAGCTTCCTGCACGAGCACCCGAACAACGTGCTGCTGATCGACAACGAGGACTACATCACCCCCCACGCCTTCTTCAAGGCCGCCAAGCAGGCGAAGCTGCTGCGCTACATCTACAAGGGCTCGACCGACCAGTGGCCGACCCTGCGGGAGATGATCGCCTCACGCCAGCAGATCGTCGTCCTCGCCGACAATCGCGGCGGCGACGCCGGCAGCCCCTCCTGGTACCGCCCGACATACGACGGGGTCCTGCAGGAGACGCCGTACTCGTTCGACCCGCCGAAGCAGCTCACCTACGCCCCCAACTGGGCGGCCAGCTGCCAGCCCAACCGGGGCGGGACGACGGGCTCGCTGTTCTTGATGAACCACTGGTCACCCTCGACGCCGCCGCCGAACCCCAACCTCGAGCAGGCGGCTCACGTCAACGCCCGCGCGGTGATCTACAACCGGGCAAAGAAGTGCGCCGAGATCCGCGGTCGCGTGCCGACGATCGTTGCCGCCGATCAGGCCGATACGGGCGGCCTGCTCGACGCGGTCCGCGACCTGAACGCGCTGATCGTCAAGTAGCGGCGAGCCGATCCGGCGTCCCGGCGGCCCGCGGCGCTTCCAGCGACTCCAGCCTGCCGATCAGGCCGAAATCTTCGGGCGTGAGATCGAGCGCCGACTGGATCAGCACGAGCTGGTCGCGGAGGATCGCGGCGAGGCGGGCGAGGTCCGCCTCGGCCGGCGGCTGAGGCTCATCGGCGAGCGACTCGAGATCGCGGCCGAGCTCGCGCAGATATTCGAGCCAGCGCGTGGGTCTGCCGTCGAGCAGCAGCGACTCGATGCGCTCGGACTCGACCGCCTCGTCCCGCCCGACGAGCCTGGCCGCCAGCCCCGGGACGAGGCGCTCGACCTCGGGCGGCAGATGCATCCACTCGTCACGGGCGCTCAACGGGGGTCCGGGCATCGGGCCTCTCGCTCGAGCTCGGCAATCCGCGGCAGCAATCGGCGCAGCTGGCGCTGGAAGCGAACCACCGAGACCTCCTGCTCGTCGTTGAGTACCCCGTCGACGTAGGAGGGCGCGCCGACGCCGCGCTGGACGCCGCTCGTGATCTCGACGTCCTCTGCCATCACCTCGTGCATGAGCCGGTGCGCCGCCCAGCGCGCGAGGCGATCACGGAGGCCCGCGTCCGGATCGACGAGTGACATCGTCCAGGCGCGGGTCTTGGTCAGGCCGCGCGGCTCGAGCTGCCACGTATCGATGTGGTGCGGATAGATCTCCATGAAGGTCGTCGGCCACACGTGCACGTGCCCCCAGCAGCGCTCGAACTCATCGGGCAGCCCGGGCATCTTGCGAGCGAGGCGCTGGTAGAGGCGCTCCAGCGGGACGCGCGAGGAGCGCTCGCGCAACGGCACTCGCGACCACTCCGACCACTCGTCACCCTCGCCGACGGTCTCCTTCACGTCGTTGAGCCGGACCAGCGCCGGGTGGGCGACCGGCACGTGGTAGTCCTCGAGGTAGTTGTCGGCGAGGATCTTCCAGTTCTCGTCGAAGTCCTCCCAGAACCGCGGGTGGTGCTTGCCGCGCAGGAGCGCCCCG
The DNA here is from genome assembly GCA_963774395.1 of uncultured Solirubrobacterales bacterium. Taxonomy (GTDB): domain Bacteria; phylum Actinomycetota; class Thermoleophilia; order Solirubrobacterales; family 70-9; genus CAXMST01. The sequence goes on from CAVZET010000007.1 coordinate 101,195, forward strand.
GCCCGGCCGGCGCCGCTCGGCCCCCAGCGGTAGACCTCGAGCCGGGCCAGGTTGAGCGACTCCAGGAACGGACCCGCGGGGCCGAGGACCTCGCGCAGCGGCATCGGATCGCGACTCGCGGAGGCGAAGACGAGGCCCGCCACCTCCTCGACGGCGAACTCCGGCAGGCGCACGGCCTCGCGGTCGAAGTCGTTGAAGCCGCGGGCCGAGGGAGCGGCGGCCAGCGAGCCGTCAAGCCGGTAGGTCCACGCGTGGTAGGGGCAGCGCAGAACCTTGCGCGCCGTACCGACGCCGCCGACGATCGTCGAGCCGCGATGCCGGCAGACGTTCGAGAGCGCCCGCAGGGCGCCGTCGGAGCCGCGCATGACGACGACCGGCTCGCGGCCGATGTTGGTGGCGACGTAGCTGCCCGTCTCGGCGAACTCGGAGGCGTGTCCGACGAGCGTCCAGCCGCGCTCGAAGACCGCGAGCATCTCGTCCTCGTACAGCTGCGGGTCCGTGTAGGCGGCGGCGGGGAGCGAGCGCGTCGGCGTTGTCCGCGGGGCGGCCGTGGGCCGGTCCGCAAGCATGGCTGCGCTGGTCTCGCTCCCCGTCATCGACCCTCCACCGTACAGGTGGCACAACCGAGCGCGCCCCGGCCAGGAGAACGCCGGGGCGCGCGGTGCGGGGCCGGAACCGGCCCACGATCAGCGCGACCTGAGCGGCACAGGCCGAGCGTTGTAGCGGCCCTCACGAACGCGACCGTCGGGCATGCGACCGTCGCGATGCCTGCGCTCACGCGGCTCACGCTGGGCGGGTCGTCCCGGAGCGTTGAGTTTCGAAAACGTGATCATGGTCGTGGTCCTTTCAGTCGAACGGAGTGCTCGCAATTGATTCTCCGACTCCTCCGGTAAGCCACCGGGAAGGCCCGGACAAAGATTTGGACAACCCTCAGACGTGTCGGGAGGTGTCGCCGGATCCACCCCCCGGGTGGGTAGGCGAAGCCGCGTCGCGACGGCACGCTGTCGGCATGAATCCGACAGCTCAGACATACACCCGAAACGTCCACCCCATCACCCGCGCCCTCGCCATGCTCTGCGCCGTCGTCGGGCTGTTCGCGTTCGCAGCCTCGCCGGCAAGCGCCAAGCCCCATGTCGACGGCAAGTTCGCCGTCTCCGGCGTCGGCACGAACAACGAGTTGACCAAGGGGCCCGACGGCAACGTCTGGGTCACGCTCGATCAGACCAATGACGTCGCGCGGATCACCCCGCAGGGGCAGGTGACCGAGTTCGACCCGGTGAACCTCAACCACCCGACGGGAATCACGACCGGGCCCGACGGCCAGCTCTGGGTCACGCAGAGCGGCGGCGTAGCCAGCTTCTCCGCGGCCGACCCGGACGCGGCCGTCAAGTACGCGATCAGCGACATCACCGACGCGCGGCCGATCGTCACAGGGCCTGACGGCAACATGTGGACGGTCAGCGGCGAGTCCGTGATCACGTTTCCGACGGCCGACCCGACGAGCTCGACGTCCTACCCGGTGCTCGTCGCCGGCCGGGACATCGACGCCGGCAAGGACGGCAAGCTCTGGGTCGCCGACTTCGGCAGCCAGGTCGTCAGGGTGAAGACCGACGGCACCGCCAAGGCCTTCGACACCGGCACCGGCTCGGGACTACAGGCGCTCGCCGCAGGCCCGAAGGGCCAGGTCGGCTACGCCGATCCGACCTCGAACCCGCAGCGGGTCGGCCGGATCGTCAAACGCAAGGTCAAGCGGACGAAGACCGAGGGCGATCCCTTCGGCGTCGCTTACGGCAACGACGGGGCGTACTGGATGCCCCGCTTCGCGAGCAGCGACCTGCTCCGGCTGACGCCGCACGGGAAGGTCTCGCGACTCGGCGGGCTTGGCAAGAGCTCCGGCCCCCGCCGCATCGCCAACGGGCCCAAGCACACGCTCTGGGTGACGCTCGACGGCGCCGAGGCGGTCGCCAGAGTCAAGGGCGTCAAGTAACCCCTCACGCGCCGCCGCCCGGACCGGCGGCGGCGCGTGAGTGGCCGTGCGGGCGAGCACAGATTCAGCGTCGCAGCCGGCGACCGGGCGGGCAACGTCGACCCGACCCCGGCGACGCGCAACTTCAAGGTGAAGCGCTAGGCCGACCGAGGGGCTTCGGCTTCTGGGACCGGCCCGGAGATGGGCTCGTTTCAGGCAGCTCGGAAGCCGCCTGGCGGCGGTCGTCGTGACGGGTCCGGAAGCGATCGGCCAACGCCCAGGAGGCGAAGCACAAAGCCCCAACCGCGCCGGTGACGGTGAGTAGCGCGCCGGCCGCTGCGACGGCGGCGACGCCCTTGGAGCCGAGGATCAGGATCGTGCTGGTGATGCCGAGGCTCGGACCGACCGGGAGCAGGCCGATCGCGGCGGCCGCGACGAGCAGCGCCACCGAGTCGAGAATCGTCACGTCGACGCCGATCCCGCGCAATACCAGCCAGTTGCGGAAGACCTGAGCAAGCACGGCGACGATCGTCAGGGCGATGATCTGATTGCGATGGCGGAGCCCGCGCATGACCGCGAAGCCGGACCAGAAGCCCTCCCGCTTGCGGTGCGCGAGGTGGGTCATCGCGAAGACGACGCCGGCGGCGGCTACGAGCGCGATCACCGGGACCCACCAGGGAATCCCGAGCGGGGCGATCAGCGTGAACGAACAGATCGCCGCCAACGCCATCTCGATCACCACGATCGGCAGCTCGGCCGCGACCAGGGCGCCCGCCTTCGGTGCCTCGGCCGGCGCGGTCCGGCGCAACTCAGTGATCCGGACCGCGAGCCCGAAGCTCGGATTGAGCAGGTTGCCGAGATAGCCGATAGCCGCAGCCCTGTACAGGGGCCGCCGCCCGCAGGTGGCGCCGGCGGCGTCGACGCAGACGTACCAGGCCTCGCTGCGCAGGCCGAGCCACGCGACCTGGAGCAGGACAGCCCCGGCCAGGACCGCCAGCGAGGCGGAGCCGAGGGCCTGGGCGAACTCGTCGCGCTTGCCGTAGAGGCCGATGAGCAGCGCGGCGAAGATGGTGAGGCCGAAGACGATGCTGACCGCCTTCGAGTGACGGCGCAGCCACGAGCGCTCGGGAGCCGCGGCGGGGAGCCCCTCCTCGACGACGCGCAGCGCCGGGTCGCTCTCGACCGGGCGCAGATCTTCGGGAGTCAGTGACTCAACCGGATGCAAGTGCGCCCACCCGTCGGTTCGCCGCGGCCCTCAGTGGGAGGGTCGTGCGGCGTCGCTTGCTCGCTACCGAACGGGACACAAGCCCAGGGTAGCCATCACGGGCCGCGGCGAAGCCCACTGTGGGGCGCGCCGGTCGCCGCGGTCTCAAGCCGCGACGTCGAGGATCACCCGGGCCGACCAGGTTGCGTCCTCGAGCCTTTCCAGCTCGACGTCGTGCAGCAGCAGCGGCCGGATCTGCTCGCTGGCGATGCCGCGGACGCCCGCGATGCGGGCGGAAAAGGTCTCGGTCTCGAGCCGCTCCTTCTCGACGCGCTCGGGGACGAAGCCATGCTCCTCCGTGAGGCCGATCAGCTCCTCCACCCAGTAGGTGAGGAGCTCGAGTGGTCCCGCTGGACCGAGGCGGACCTCATGGGTCATCGGCTCCCCGCCGACGGCATCCGAGAGCACGTCAGTGAGGCCGAGCAGAACCTCGGTGAAGATCGTCTGCTGGTCCACGTCCTCGACCACCAGCTCGACCTTGCCGTCATGCTCCTCGATCTCGTACACCGCTCCTCCTCCGATCGGCCGCTTGCCTACAGCCGACCGTAGACCGACGACAGGCCGCGTTCCACCGTGATCGCCACGCCGGATCGGTGGCGAACCACTGAGCCCGGCCACTGGGCAGGACTAGACTCGGCGAACCTTCCCGGGCCACGAAAGCAGGGTGCAGATGACAGCTAGAAGCCGCCCCGTCCTCGCCGTCGCCGCAGCGCTGGCGGTGTTCATCGCCGGCGCCGTTCCGGCGGTGGCCTCCGCACCCCGAACGGGCAAATGGTCGGGGAAAGTGACCAAGGGCGAAGTCGGCAAGGGCCGCAAGGGCACGCCGACCTTCAAGGTCGCGTCCGGCGGCAAGCTGATGAAGCGCTTCAAGATCCCCGAGGTCGCGGGCTACTGCTTCACCGGGGCCGAAGCGATCACGATCGCCGTCCCGAAGGCGAAGATCAAGCACCGCCGTGTCGACGAGAGCTACGTGATCACGAACAATCCGCCGAGCGCGAAGCCGACGATCCATCTCACCGGCACCTTCAGCTCCGCGAAGAAGTTCAAGGGCGAGGTCACCGGCGAGCACTACTGCGACTACGACGTCAAGTTCACGGCAAAGCCGAAGTGACGCCGAGCCTCGCCGCGCGGCTCAGACGACCCCAGCGGGCGATGAACTTGCGGACGCGCCGCTCGGCGCCGGGAAAGCGGGCCGGATAGAGCGAGGGCACGTGACCGGCATTGCGGACGATCACGCGCCGCGCGTCGGGAAAGGCCGACACGACCTTCGCCGCCTCGCCCGCGCTCGTCACGTTGTCGAGCTCGCCGTCCATGACGAGCGTCGGCACGTCGGGTGCCTTCATCCCACGCGGGGCCGGCGGCTCGTAGAGCTTCGTCGGGCGCGGCCAGCGCAGGCACTCGTGGTAGCTCGAGAAGGACTGCAGCGCGACCTCGGACGGGGTGAAGGGCGCGAAGGCGCGCGGGTTCTTGCGACGGATCGCCCTACGCAACTGGCGCCGCCGCACGCCGGCCTTGGCCCGCTTGTTCCAGAGCATCGGGTAGTCGTTGCAGCTCACGGCGAGCTCCTGCCCGCGGGAGTACACGCGCGGACTGCCGTAGACGGGCGGACCGCCGCTCGTCAACTCGTTGTACGGCTTGCGGTTGCCGCGGAGGAAGGCGAGAACGGCCCTGTTGATCCGCCGGTAGCCCGGCGGCGCCGGCGTGTATCCGGCCGAGCCGATCGCGTCGATCAGAGGCCCGGCGCCGCGACCGCTGCGGCGCAGGCGGCGCACGACCCTCACCAACCGTCGCCGCGCGCCCGGCCGGCACTGCGGCGTACGGCGGCAGACGGTGGACAGCGACTTGACACCGTGGCGGGTGAGGCTCGGGTACCAGGGGCTCTCGCCGCGAACCGGATAGGCGCTGTCGAGGATCAGGGCCTTCAGGTGCTCACCGTGCCGGTAGGCGTAGCTCTGCGCAAGGTAGGTCCCGTACGAGTCCCCGTACATCGTGATCCGCCGCACGCCGAGCGCCGCCCTGACCGCGTCCAGGTCGTCGGCTGCGGCTGAGGTCCGGTAGGAGCCGTACGTGTCGCCGAGCCGGCGCGCGCAGCGGGCGACGCCGCGGCCGTCGGTGACGCGGGCGTGTTGCAGCGCCGGACAATCGATCGCCTGCGAGTGGCCGGTGCCGCGCATGTCGACGGTGACGAGCCGGTAGCGATGCCGAAGGCGCGGGCCCAGCAGGTTCGCGTAGTAGCGGACGCTGCCGATCGAGCCGTAGCCGGGACCACCCTCGACCGCAAAGATCGTGCCCCGCGGCGGCTTCTTGTGCAAGCTCGGCGGGCGCACCGCGAAGGCGATCGGGATCGTGCCGAGCGACGGGTCGGCGCGCTCGAGCGGCACCCGCAGTCGTGCGCAGCGCAGGCTCTTCATCGTCACGTCCTTGGGGCAGTGCCGGTACTCGACGCGTGCGGCGCCGGCCTGACCACCGTCGGCCGCCGCGTGTGTCCCCGTCGCGACGGCGGCGAGCAGCGCCAGGGCCAGCCCAGCGGCCGCGAGAGTCTTCGTGCTCGTGAGCATCCGCACGACTGATCCAACACCAACGCGGGCCGAAAGCCGCGGTTCGCCCCTTCAGCTGGCGGCGCGCGGCCAGGGGGCCGGCGGCTTCGTGACCTCGACGCGGACGCGCGCGTCAACGACGGTCGCGCCCTGCGCGGAGACCTTGACCGGGTTCAGGTCGATCTCGGCGATCGCCGGATGGGCGTCGACGAGGGCGCCGATGCGCAGCAGCATCTCCTCGAGCGCCGCCACGTCCGCCTTCGGCGCGCCGCGGAACCCGTCGAGCAGCGGAAATGTGGCGAGCTCGCGGAGCATTTCTGCCGCGTCGCGGCCGGTGAGCGGCGAGAGCCGGACGGCGACGTCTCGGGTCAGCTCGGCTGTCGTACCGCCGGCACCGCAGGCGATCACCGGCCCAAAGAGCGGATCGCCGACGACGCCGACGAGCATCTCAACGCCGCCCTCGACCATCGACTGCACCAGAAAGCCCTCGGGCTCGAGACCATTGGCGCGCAAAGCGGCACTCATCTCCTCGGCCGCGGAAGCCACCTCGGCATCCTGGCCCAGGCCGAGCCGCACCGCACCGGCCTCGGTCTTGTGGACGAGGCCCGGAGCGATCGCCTTCAGCGCCACCGGCACGCCCAGCTCGCCGGCGGCCGCGCCGGCGGCGGCGGGCGAGTCGGCGATCCGCCACGCCGCGAGCGGAACGCCGTAGCAGTCGAGGAGCGCGGCGACCTCGTCAGGCCGCAGCCAGCCTCCGCCGCGGGCGAGCGCCTCGGCGATCAGCGCCGCCGCGGCGTCGCCGCGCAAGTGCTCGAAGTCGGGGATCGAGCCGGGATCGCGCGAGCGCCACTCGGCATGGTGGGCGACCCGGGCGAGCGCGCGGGCTGCATCCTCGGGAAAGCGGTACGTCGGCAGCGCGTGACCAGCGGCCGGCGTCCCGCGCTCCGCCCCCGCGCTCATGAGCACCTGGAGCACGGGGATCTTGGGGCCGGCGGCGCCGGCGGCGGCTGCGATCTCCTCGGTGACCTGCTCGACCCGGGTCAGCAGCGGTGGAATGAAGATCGCAATCACGGCGTCGACCTCACCGGAATCGAGCAGGATCTCGAGTGAGCGCCGGTAGTGCTCCGCGGGCGCTGTGGCGATCATGTCCACGGGATTGGTCAACGCAGCAGCCTCCGGCAGGAAGTCGGCGAGCCGCTCTCGCGTCCCCTCGGTCAGCCCCACAACCGACAGGCCGCTGGCCTCACACGCGTCCGCGCACATGATTCCCGGCCCGCCTGCATTGGTCAGCACCGCGACCCTGCCTCCGGCCGGGGCGGGTGCGTTGGCGAGCAGCGAGGCAACGTCGAAGAGCTCGGCGAGGTTGTCGGTGCGGATCACGCCGCTCTGGCGGAAGAGCGCATCGACGGTGACGTCTGAGGCGGCAACCAGCGCACCCGTATGCGAGCCACTCGCACGGGCGCCGGCCGCCGAGCGGCCGCTCTTGACGGCGACGATCGGCTTGGCGCGACCGACCCGGCGGGCGATCCTGGAGAACTTGCGCGGGTTGCCGAACGATTCGAGGTAGAGCAGGATCAGCGAGGTCTCCGGGTCCTGCTCCCAGTACTGGATCAGGTCGTTGCCGGAGATGTCGGCCTTGTTGCCGACCGAGGCAAAGGACGAGAGACCGAGCCCGAGCGACGCGGAAAAGTCGATGATCGCAAGGCCGAGTGCACCGCTCTGCGAGAGGAAGGCGACGGGGCCCGCATCCGGAAAGGCAGGTCCGAATGTGGCGTTCAGCGGCGCCTCGGGCGAGGTGGCGAGCACGCCGAGGCAGTTCGGCCCGATCAACCGCATTCCGGCCCGACGGCAGACGCGGACGAGCTCGGCCTGGCGCTTGGCGCCCTCGGCCCCCGCTTCCGCGAACCCGGCGGAGATGACGAGCAGCGAGCGCACGTCCTTGTGCTCGCACTCGCAGGCCGCGTCGATCACCTGCTCCGCGGGGACGGCGATCACCGCCATCTCGACCGGGCCCGGCACCTCGAGCACCGTCGGATACGCCTGCACCGACTGGACAACCTCCGCATCGGCGTTGACCGGATACACCGGACCGCCGAACCCGGACGAGATCAGGTTGTGGAAGAGCTCGCCGCCGACGGTCCCGCGCCGGCGTGAGGCGCCGATCACGGCGATCGACGCCGGCCGCAGGAACGCGTCGATCGCGGCCACCGCGCCAATCCGGTCACGGTCCTCGAAGCGCTCGACCGCCGGTTCGGCGAGCGAAGACGGCATCTCGACGTGCACCGAGCCGGCGCGGGCCCGAACCTCCACCGGCAGACCGCTCGCGCGGAACACCTCGATCATCCGGTGGTTCTCCGGCATCACTTCGGCCTCGAGGGTCTCAATCCCGATCTCGCCGGCCGCCTCGGCGAGATGGGCGAGCATGATCGTCCCGAGGCCGTGACTCTGCAACTCCTCGGCGATCGCGAACGCGACCTCGGCGCGATCCTCGCCGGTGCGGGCGTAGAGGGCATTGCCGACGATCTCATCGTCCGCGCCGTGCAAGGCCACCAGGCCGTAGCGATCGCGGTAGTCGACCCCCAGCGCCAGGGCGACCTGGCTCGCCGTGCTCGTGCCGGCGCTGAAGAAGCGGAACCACGTCGACTCCTGGGAGAGGCCCTCGAAGAAGCGCCGCAGCCCCTCCTTGTCGGACGGGCGCACCGGCCGCACCCGAACCGTCGAGCCGTCGCGGAGAACGACGTCGGCCTCGCGATTGACCGGGTATTCGGCCGGGACATCGCTGACCGCGACGGCGGGACGCTCGTCGGCGGGCTCGCTCGGCATCTCGCTCCTCTCGCTTTGGGGACCCGCGCACGGTAGGGGTCGCCCTCCGGCGCCGACACCGTGATCGCTACGGAAGATCAGTCGTCGACGCGTTCGGCTGGGGCAAGACGGAGGCCCCGGTCGAGCGGTGGCAGGTCAAGTACGGGGTCTCAGCAGACGCTAGCGCTTGTGCTTGCCGTGGCCGTGCTTGTGCTTGTGCTTGCCGCGATGGTGTTTGGCGTAGGCCTTGGCCTGCTTGTGCACGTCGCCGACGAGGTTGCCGAGGGCGATGTTGGCGTCGATCAGATGCAGGCCCCAGTCCGCTGTCGGGATCGCGTTCAGAGTCGGGGCGCCGTCGTTGGCGCTTACCTGGAGCACGTTGGCGTCATTCGCCGACGAGCAGCGACCGCTGTAGCCATCGCGGGACTCGAAGTAGGTCGTGCCGGCGTCCGCGGAAGGCGTGGGGAAGCCAACGAGGGTCGTCGCGATCCCGATCGTCGTGCCCGGCGCAAACGGCTCGACCGGCATGATCGCGTCGAGCGGCACCTTCTTGCCACCTCGTAGCGCCGCCGGGTTGGTGCAGAGCACGTCCTGGGTCTTCGGGTTGCCGCCGAAGAAGCCGCCGGGGCGCCCGAAGAGCGCGCTGTCGGGGACGGGCGCGTTGAAGGTCGAGAAGGCCATCACGCAGCCGGTCTGCTTGACGCTCTTGCAGGCGTCGAGGCTCTTCAGCTGCCCCCCGGACTTCTTGCCCTCCTTGGTGAGGACGTTGCCGCCGAGCACGATCGCGGAGATGATCCGCTTCTGCTGGCGCTTGTGGTGGTCGATCTGATCGGCGATCAGCTGCTCGAGCATGCCGGCGCCCTGCGAGTGGCCGATCAGGACGATGCCGCGGCCCTTGTTGTAGTGCTTGAGGTAGGACTTCCACGCCGCGAGCACGTCACCGTAGGCAAGCGCTTGCTCCTGCGGCGTGATCTCGCCGGAGCCGTTGATCGCCTTCAGCGTCAACTGCCGGTACATCGGGGCGTAGACCTTGCAGTACTGCGAGTAGCGCGAGGCCTGGTAGAGGGCGATCGAGCGCTCCTCGGGATCGATCGAGAGGTCGGAGTTGCTGCCGTCGTCGTCGCTGACGGTCGGGTAGACGTAGAAGCAGTCGAACTTCTGCTTCTTCTGCTTCGGGTTGATCGTCTTGCCCGGATCGCCGCTCGGCGAGACCAGCGTCGTGGAGAGCCCGGGCTCGCACGGGTTGTCGGCGATGCCCGGCTTACACAGCCAGACGGACTTATCTCCCTTGGCGGCCGCCGAGTCGGCGGCGATCATCATTACGACTGCTGCGATGGCCGCAGCGAGCAGCGCGAACACGCGCGCGCCCGTCCCCGGCGCTCCTCTCCGAATCCCCATGGACGTAGGTATACCGGACCGGGGCGGGCGGGTCAGTCCTGCGATGCCGGCGAGCAGGAGTTGCACGAGCGGCGGGCGAGCCCGGGCGACCCACAAGTCGGCTCCTTCGGCTCGGGCGAGCGATCTCGCGAGGGCGAGCCCAACCCCGTGCCCGTCCGAGCTCGCCGAGCGCCGCTCAAAGGCTTTCTCCGGATCGCCCCGGAAGCCGGATCCCTCGTCGCCGACCACGATCGAGATGCGGTCCCCCCCGCCTTCCGCATGAACGGTCACCGCGCCGGCTCCATGGACCGTCGCGTTCTCGAGGAGCACCCCGAGGATCTCGCGCAGCACCGTTGGCGAAATCGGCGCCGACTGCGAGATCACTGTCCCGATCGAGCCGCAACTGCCGCCCGCGTTCGGCCAGGGGACCGTGCCAGCGTCGCCGCAGCTCGCCAAAGGCCTCGGCGAGCGAAGCGGGACCGCGCTCGATGGGATCGTCGCGCGCCGCTGCCAGCAGAGCAACGATCGTCGCCTCGATCCGCTCCACCTCCGCCAGTGCTCGGTCGGTCGAACCCGCCGGAGCCCCAGCGAGCGCACCGGCCTCGAGCTCGAGCCGCAGGGCCGCCAGCGGTGTCCGCAGCTGATGCGATGCATCGGCACTGAACTCGCGCTCCCGCGCCACAAGCTTGCCGAGCCGGCTCGCGGTGGAGTTCAGCGCGCGGCCGGCTGCGTCGACCTCGGGAATGCCCGAGGGATCGGCACGCGCGGTGAAGTCGCCGTCACCGAGGCGCTCCGAGGCGTCGGCGAGGTCTTCGAGCGGCCGGCTGAGGCGCCGCGATACGAAGAACGCGACGATCGCCGCCGCCGCTGCAATCGCGACCGCGAGGCAGCCGATCAGAAGCCAGGCATGCGCCGTCCGCGTATCGACCACGGAGTCGTCGCGGGCGGCGACCACGACGCCGCTGACGCGCTCGCCCGAAACCAGCGGAACGGCTGCCTCGAGGCGACCGTCCTGGTGCCGCTCACCGGTGCGGCCACTCGCGAGTGCCGCGTCAACGAGCGGCTGCGCGCCGGGCGGGGGCGTCCCGGCCACGAGCTCGCCGGACCGGTCGAACGCGGCCACCGCGGCGAACCCCTCCGGCAGCTCAATGGCGTCGCCAGGCTGTCCTTTCAAGTCGATCTGCCGCGTGGCGGCGACGACATCGCGCTGCAGCTTGAGCAGCTCTTCGTCCTCGTAGCTCCGCTGCAGGACGAGTGCGAGAGGAATAGCGAGCAGCGCCAGGGCGACTGCGCTGACGCCGACCATCGCAAAGAGCAGGCGTCTGCGCATCAGGCCTCGAGCCTGTAGCCGACGCCGCGTAAGGTCGTTATCGCCTCGGGCGCCAGCTTGCGGCGCAGTGAGAGGACGTGGGTGTCGAGCGTCTTGGTCGACTCGAGCCAGTCGGTGTCCCAGACATCACGCATGATCCGCGCTCGGCTCACGACCCGGCCCGCCTCGGCGACGAGGAGCGCGAGCAACTCGAACTCCTTCGGTCGCAGTTGCAGCTCCTCCTCCCCGCGCCACGCACGGCGGGCCGCCAGGTCGACCTTGAGATCGGCGGCGCTGAGCGGCTCGGCATCGTCGCGGTCAGCGGACTCGGCCGCGCGCCGGAGGTGCGCCCTCACCCTCGCGAGCAGCTCGGAGAGACGGAACGGCTTGACCAGGTAGTCGTCGGCACCGGCGTCGAGCCCGGCGACGATGTCGAGCTCGCGATCGCGGGCCGAGAGGATCATCACGCCGAGGTCGGGGCGCGCCGCACGCAGCTTGCGGCAGACGTCGATGCCGTCGATGTCAGGAAGACCGAGATCGAGGATCACCAGCGCCGTATCCGACCCGGCCGCAGCTGCGACGCCGGAGCCACGGCGATGCGTCTCGACCGTGTAGCCCTGGGCTTCAAGCACGCGGGTGAGGCCGTCCGCGATCGCGCGGTCGTCGTCTACAACGAGGATCTCGGAGCCCGGCACAGGGCTCACCGTAACTGCCGTAACAGCCCGGCTCCGCGTTGCGCCGCGATTTTGACCTGGCGTTGACCCGGCCCCGACCGGGCGCTGACCGGCTCCTCCTAGGTTCGCTGCCGACCTTCACCCCCGACGAGGAGATCGAAGAATGAGACGCACTCGCGCAATCGCGCTGACAGCAGCCGGCATCGCCCTGATACCCGCGGCGGCCGGATGTGGTGGCAGCAGCAGCACGACGACCACAGCCGTCAACCCGAACACCGCCGAGCAGAGCCCGGCCGGCGACATCCCCGACAACCAGGCGTTCGTTGCCTACGGGCCGAAGGGCGCCGGCTTCACCGTCAAGGTCCCGGAGGGCTGGTCGCAGACCAAGACGGCGGCCGGCACGGAGTTCACCGACAAGCTCAACTCGGTGACGGTCGAGTCGACCTCGGCGTCGCAGGCGCTCACCGCCAAGCAAGCACAAGCGACGCTCGTCCCCGAGCTGGCGAAGTCGGTCAAGGGCTTTGCCAACCCGAAGGTGACGACCGTCTCCCGCAGCGGCGAGCAGGCAGTCCTCGTCACCTACGAAGCGCAGGGCAAGCCGGATCCGGTGACGGGCAAAGCGGTGACCGACGCCGTCGAGCGCTACGTGTTCTTCCACAACGGGACACAGCTGACACTGGTGCTCAGCGGACCTCAGGGCGCCGACAACGTCGATCCGTGGCGGACGATCAGCGACTCCGTCAAATGGGGCTGATCCCGGTGGGCAGCGCCGACGCCGTGCTCGAAGCGCGCGATCTCTACCGGTTCTTCCACGCCGGCGACGAGGAGACCCTGGCGCTTCGGGGCGTGTCGATGGCCCTCCATGAGGGCGAGGTGCTCGCCGTGACCGGCCCGTCCGGGTCCGGCAAGTCGACGCTGCTCGCATGCCTCGCGGGGCTCGATGAGCCCGACGGCGGCGCCGTCCTCATCGAGGGCGTGAGGATCTCGCGACGCTCCGAAGCCAAGCGCGCCGCGATCCGTGGCAGGCGGGTCGGCGTGCTCTACCAGCAGACGAACCTCCTCGGCCACCTGACGGTCGCCGAGAACGTCGCGATCGCACGCAAGCTCGGAGGTAGGCGCGGCGGCGGCCGACGCGAGGCAGAGGTACTCGAGCGCCTCGGGATCAGCGATCGCGCCGGGCACTTGCCGGAGGAGCTCTCCGGCGGTGAGCTCGCTCGTGCCGGCCTCGCTGTCGCGCTGGCGAACGACCCACCCGTGATCCTCGCCGACGAGCCCACCGGCGAGCTCGATCTCACCACCGCCGATGCGGTCATCGGCCTGCTGCGCGAACACGCCGCGGCGGGCGCGGCGGTCGTCGTCCTCACGCACAGCCGCGAGCTCGCGGCAGTCGCTGACTCCGAACTGGCACTTCGCGACGGGGAGGTCGTCGTATGAGCACCGCACCGCTCGCCGTGTGCGATGGAGCCGCGCGCACCTACGGCACTGGTCCGAGCGCGACCGTCGCCCTGATGGAGACGGACTGCGCCGTCGCGCCAGGCGACCGGATCGCGCTCGTCGGTCGCTCGGGCTCCGGCAAGTCGACACTGCTGCACCTGCTCGCCGGGCTCGACGAACCGACCGTCGGAACCGTCAGCTGGCCCGCTCTGGGCCCGGCTGAGGAACTCCGCCCCGGTCCAGTGGCGATGATCTTCCAGGGTCCGAGCCTACTGCCGCCGCTGACGGTGCTCGAGAACGTAATGCTGCCGCTCGCGATCCTTGGTTGGACCGAGCGCAAGGCCGAGCCTCCGGCGCGTGCGGGACTCGAGCGGCTCGGGCTCGGGGGACTCGCGAACAAGCTCCCGGAAGAGCTTTCGGGCGGACAGCTGCAGCGCGTCGCCGTCGCCCGGGCGCTCGTCGGTGAACCGCGTCTGATCCTCGCCGACGAGCCAACCGGACAGCTCGACCACCCGACCGCCCGCGAGGTGATCGCGGAGCTGATCGCTGCCGCCGAAGCCGCGGAGGCAGCACTGATCGTCGCAACACACGACCTCGAAATCGCATCGCGGTTCGAGGTCCGCTGGGACATCGAGAGTGGGCGGCTGCGCGCCGGCCACGCGACGGGGCTCGTGCGATGAGCGCCGTACTCTGGCTTCGCGGCCTCGTCCGCCGACGACCCGGCCGCCTCCTGGCGACGGCAGCCGGCGTCGCGGTCGCTGTGGCTCTGCTGGCGTCGATCGGGACGTTCCTGTCAGCGACCAACTCCGAAATGACGGACAGGGCGATCTCGCGTGTCGCCGTTGATTGGCAGGTCGAGGCACAGAACGGGCTCCCGAAAGCGCAGCTGCTGAAGAAGGTCCGCAGCCAGCCGGGCGTGCAGCGAGCGCTCCCGGTCGGCTTCGCGAAGACCACCGGGTTCAGCGCCAGAACCGGCGGTGGGCTGCAGCGCACGGGGCCTGGTGAGGTGCTGGGACTTCCCCCTGGCTACCGGCAGGCCTTCCCGGGCGAGATCCGCAACCTCGCCGGGTCCGGCGGAGTACTGCTCGCGCAGCAGACGGCCGCGAACCTGCAGGCGAAGGTCGGCGACAGCGTCGCGATCGGCCGCCCCGGGCTTCCGCCCGCCAACGTCACGGTCTCGGCCATCGTCGACTTGCCGGCCGCGGACTCGCTCTTCCAGCAGGTCGGCGCGCCGGTAGGCGCCCAGCCCCAGGCTCCGCCCGACAACGTCATCCTGCTGCCGGCGGCGAAGTTCGCCCGCATTGCGAGCGCGCCGGGAGGGCAGATCAGCTGGCAGGCGCATGCGAAGCTGAGCCACGACCTGCCCGCGAGCCCGAGCTCCGCCTACACGGCCGTCAGCGGCAACGCCCGAAATCTCGAGGCGCAGTTCAGCGGGCGTGCGCTGGTCGGCGACAACCTCGGCACCGCGCTTGACCAGGCCCGAGCGGACGCGCTTTACGCGCAGATCCTCTTCCTCCTGCTGGGTGCGCCCGGCGCGCTCATCGCCGGGCTGCTCACCGCCTCGATCGCGGCGGCAGGCGCGGACCGTCGCCGTCGTGACGCCGCCCTCCTGCGCACGCGCGGGGCGACGACCCGCGAGCTCGTCCGCATGGGACTCGCCGAGTCAGCGCTCGCCGGCGGCCTCGGGGTGGTCGTCGGGCTCGCCGCCGCGCTCGGCATCGGGCACATCGCCTTCTCGTCGGGCAGCTTCGGCGCGAGCACGCTTGCGGCGGTACTGTGGGCGGGCGGTGCCGCGCTCGCCGGTCTGACCATTGCGGCCGCGGCGATCGCGCTCCCCGCATGGCGGACCGCCGGCTCCCAGACCGTGAGTGGGCAGCGGCGGGAGATCGGCCGGGTCGATCGCGCACCCTGGTGGGCGCGTTACGGCCTCGATCTGATCTGCCTCGGCGTCGCCGCCTTCGTCTACTGGCGGGCTTCGCAGAACGGTTATCAGCTCGTGCTCGCGCCCGAGGGCATCCCCCAGGTGTCGGTCAGTTGGATCTCCCTGCTTGCCCCGTTGCTCGCCTGGATCGGCGCCGGTTTGTTCGCCTACCGGCTGGTCGAACTTGCACTCCGCGGCCGCGGCTGGCTGGCACGAGCAATGCGACCCGTAGCGTCGACGCTCGCGGGCGCCGTCGCCTCAACGGTGAGCCGTCGGCGCCGCCTGCTCGCGCGATCGATCGCGCTACTGGCGCTGACGGCGGGCTTCGCCGCCTCGACCGCCGTCTTCAACTCGACCTACCAGCAGCAGGCCGAAGTGGACGCGCGCCTCTCGAATGGCGCCGATGTAACGGTCACGGAATCGCCGGGTGCGAACGTGGGGCCCGGCGCCGCGGCCTCGCTCACCAACGTCTCGGGCGTTTCCAGCGTCGAGCCGTTGCAGCATCGTTACGCGTACGTCGGCTCCGATCTGCAGGACCTCTACGGGGTCCAGCCGCAAAGTATCGTCAGCGCCGGCAAGCTCCAGGATCCGTGGTTCGCGGGCGGCACCGCCTCGGGCCTCATGCAGAAGCTCGCGTCGGCGCCGGACAGCATCCTCGTCAGCGCCGAGACCGTCAAGGATTTCCAGCTCCACCCTGGAGACCTGCTGCGGTTGCGGCTGCGCAACGTCGGCTCGAGCGGCTATTCGACCGTGCCGTTCCACTACGCCGGCGTGGTGAAGGAGTTCCCGACGGCGCCGACGGACTCCTTCCTCGTCGCCGACGCGGGCTACGTTGCCCAGCAGACAGGCAGCGACGCCGTGGGCACGTTCCTGGTCCAGACGAACGGCTCCGACCCGGCCAAGGTCGCCGACGCCGTTCGAGGGGTGGTCGGCGCGAACGCCAAGGTCAGCGACATCGTCAACCAGCGCACGGTTATCGGCTCGAACCTGACGGCCGTCGAGCTCGGCGGGCTGACG
Source organism: uncultured Solirubrobacterales bacterium (assembly GCA_963774395.1). Taxonomy (GTDB): domain Bacteria; phylum Actinomycetota; class Thermoleophilia; order Solirubrobacterales; family 70-9; genus CAXMST01. The sequence goes on from CAVZET010000007.1 coordinate 117,496, forward strand.
AAGGTGGAGCTCGGCTTCGCGCTCGTGCTCGCCGTCGTCGCCAGCGGCCTCGCCCTCGGGCTCAGCTTCCGGGAGCGCCGCCGGACGTTCGCCATCGCTGCGGCGGTCGGGGCTCGGCGACGCCAGCTCGGGGGCTTCGTCTGGGGCGAGGCCCTGCTGACCACCATCGGCGGCCTGATCCTGGGCACCCTGGTCGGAGCGGGGATGACGCAACTGCTGATCAACGTGCTCCGCGGGGTCTTCGACCCCCCGCCGGCCTCGCTGTCGATCCCGATCGTCTACCTAACCGTCACAGCCGCGCTCGTCGTCGCAGCGCTCGTCGCAGCCGGCGCGCTCTCGTTGTGGGCGCTGCGCAGGCCACCGATCTCCGAGCTGCGGGATCTGTGAGACACAGCCACCCGGTGGGAGAGCGGCTCCGGGCAGGCGCTCAGCCGTCGAGCACCGAGCCGGGCTGCTCGGCGACGACGTCGGAGCCGCGCTCGGCCTCCTCGTCGGCGCGCTTGATCAGCAGCCACTGGGGCTTCTCTCCACGGCGGGTGCGTTGGAGCGCGAAGCCGCCGTGGAGCTTGTGGCCGTGCAGGACGAAGACTGCATGGCCGCGCTCGAGCGCTTCCGGCCAGGGCACGCGGCCGCCCTGCTCATAGGTGCCGCGGTCCCAGACGATGACGGTCCCGCCGCCCTCGGTCTCGCCCTCGAAATCATTGTGGGAGAGATCGTGGTCGGGAACCTGGATCGCCATCCGCTTGACGCCCGGGTCCATCGACGGTCCCTTCGGCACCGCCCACGAGCGCATCACGCCGTCGACCTCGAGTCGCAGGTCGAAGTGGTGGGCCGTCGCGTGGTGCTCCTGCACGACGAAAGCCCCGGCGCTGACGCCACGCATTGCGAACTGCTCGTGGCCCTCGGCCTTGACCGCCTCGACGCCCGCGACTCGCCGCGCTCGCCGAGCCATCCGAGCAGCTCCTCGACCGCGCCCGCGTCGCCCTCGGCGTGGATCAGCGCCGTATCGGCCGTCGTCGTCGTTGCGGACCCAGCCGAGCAGGCCGAGCGCGTGCCGCCCGCTCGAGCGCCGCCGCGCGGAACGCCGTCGCCGTCGACGATCGCCGGCGACGCTCGCGCGGACCGCCCGCTCAGCCGAGGGTCTGCTCGGCGACAAGGTCCTCGTCGACTGACGGAACCGGTCGCGACCCGCGCGGGCGCCCAGCCGAGCCGGTAGTCGGCGAGCGGGAAGCGGCGGCTGCGCCACAGCGGTCTCCAGCGTCGGCACCGGACGCAGCGGCACGTCGCCGTGGTCGTCGTAGTAGTAGCTGTTGGCCTCCACGCAGCTCGGCTGCCAGAAGACCTGGCGGCCGCGGCGGCGCAGCATCTCCGCGAAGTAGCGCTCGTTTGCCTCGGCGGTGACCTCGACGGACGTCGCCCCGTGCTCGCGGGCGTGCGCGAGCGCGCGAACGATGTGGTGGCTCTGCGTCTCGACCAGGTTGAAGTAGGAGGAGCCGTTGTAGCCGTAAGGCCCGAAGACGAGGAAGTAGTTGGGGAAGCCCGGCACGCTGACGCCCTCGTAGGCCTGGTAGCGGCGCTCGCGCCAGAAACGCTCGAGGTCCTCTCCCCCACGCCCGCTGACCGGATACTTGGGGAAGTTGCCCGGGTCGAAGACCTTGAAGCCGGTGGCGAGGACCAGCACGTCGGCCGCGTGCTCGCTGCCCGCCTCCGTGCGCAGCCCGTTGGCTGTGATCGCCGCGATCGGGTCCGTCTCGAGCGTCACGTTTTCGCGGTTGTAGGTGGCCAGGTAGGTGTTGTGGAAGCCGGGCCGCTTGCAGCCGATCGGGTAGCTCGGCGTCAGCTTCTCCGCCAGCTCGGGGTCGTTGACCTGCTCGCGCACGTAGGCCCGTGCCTGGCCCTCGAAGCGGCCCGAGAGGTTGAGCGGGTCGTGGTAGTGGGTGGCGAGCGGGAACGTGAGCTCGACGAAGCTCTGGCTCAGCACGCGCATCGCGGACTGCGTGCCGGGAATCTTCTCGAGCGCCCAGCGGAGCCGGTCGGGCAGCGGGAAGTCGTACTTGGGCAGACACCAGATCGGCGTCCGCTGGAAGACGGTCAGGTGCTCGACGTCGGGCGCGATCTCGGCAATCAGCTGCACGGCCGAGGCGCCGGTGCCGATCACGGCGACGCGCTTGCCCGCGAGCTCGATCGAGTCGTCCCAGCGCGCCGTGTGCACGATCTCACCGGCGAACTCGTCGAGCCCCGCGATGTCGGGCGCCTTCGGCACGGTGAGTACGCCGCTGGCGTCGATCAGATAATGGGCGACGAGCGCCTCGCCGTCGTCGGTCTCGAGCCGCCAGACGTCCTCGGCTTCGTCGAAATCGGCGTTCGCGATCCGCGTGCCGAACCGGGTCCGCTCGCGCAGGCCCAGGTCGTCGGCACAACGGCGCGCGTACTCATGCAGCTCGGCCCCGGGCGCATAGCTGCGCGACCAGTCGTTGCTTTTGGCGAAGGAGTACTGGTAGCTGAACGACGGAATGTCGACGGCGATTCCCGGATAGCGGTTCCAGTACCAGGTGCCGCCGAAGTCCTCGCCCTGCTCGACGAGCATGTAATCGTCGAACCCGTGCTTGCCGAGCTCGGCGGCGACGCCGATGCCGGAGAAGCCGGCGCCGACGACGATCACCTCGTGGTCGATCGCTGCAAGGGACATCGGGCCGAGCCTACCCGGACACGAGGACTTTGGCCAGCCAGCCAGCCCTGGCCGCCGCTGCGGCTGGCGTAGGCTCCGGCCGATGAGCGCCGAGCGCGACGCGGACCCGGTCAAGGCAGCGCGGGCGATCGCCTGGCACCACGCGGGCCAGGCCGCCGTCTGCGACTCGATCGAGCCGTGGGACCACGGCCATGTCGTCAGGGCATCGCGGTTCCCCGACTACTGGGACTACAACGTCGTCCGCGTCGAGGAGGACCCGGCGATGAGCACCGACGAGCTCGTCGACTTCGCGGTCGCGGCGCTCGAGGGCCTCGCGCACGTCCGCATCGACTTCGACGACGTCGACTCCGCCGCTGAGCATGAGGGCGAGCTCGTCGCGCGCGGCTGGCAGTCGACGCGGCTGGTCTGGATGCTGCACACCGAGCCGGTCCCGCCCGGCGAGGGAACGCCGATCGCAGTCGAGCCCGTCCCCTACGACGACGTCCACGAGCTCCGCCGGACCTGGTTCGCTGAGGACATGCAGGGCACCGATCCGGGCAACTACCACGCGCAGGCACGCGAGGTCGCGATCGCGCGGGGTGCCGACGTGCTCGCCGTGCGCGAGCAGGGCAGGCCGATCGCCTTCGCCCAGATCGAACGGCTCGGTGACGCTGCCGAGATCACCCAGGTATTCGTCGACCCCGAACGCCGCGGCGGCGGACGCGGCACGGCGATGACCCGCGCAGCGATCGAGGCGGCGAGCGGCGCCGGCGATCTGTGGATCGTCGCCGACGCCGATGACCGCCCGAAGGACCTCTACGCGCGGCTCGGGTTCCGGACCGTGGCGCGGACGACCGAGATCACGCGCTTCCCGGCGGGCTAGAGCCGACCGCCTGCTCAGCCTGCGGGCGCGGGGAGCGCCGGCGGCTGCGCCCCGCCGGCGGGCGTCGGCGGCAGACGCGCTGACAGCAGAACCGGAGTCCCTCGCCCACACCGCCTTCGCACCCTCGTGTCCGGCGCGGGCCACCCAGACGAGGGTGAATGCGGCGAGCAGGCTGATGCCGACCCGGGCCGCCAGCGCGAGCCGCGGTCTCTCCAGGAGAGCAGCAGCGCGTCCGAGGGGACCGCCGATGCCCCGACGGGAGACGACGTCAGCGAGAACCAGGGCGAGGATCCCGGCGGTGAGGACGATCATCGCGGTCCGCAGTTGCTCACCGAGAGCGGCGTGCTTGTCGAGGGCCGAGGCCTCGGTCGCGGTGGACCCGCCGAGCGCCTGCAGGGCGCTGGAGGCCGCAGCCTGCCCCGCATCGCCGCCGGCCGTGACCGCCGCGGGCACCGGGACACCGTTGGCGGCGAACAGCGCCTGCTCCCGGTCGTTGCGGAGCGAGTCGCCGGCGCCGGCCGCGACGATCGTGAACGCGAGGCACACCAGCGCCGCGATCGCGAGCGCGACGCCGTAGCGGCGGCGCCAGTCCGACCGCACCATGAGCGCGATCGCCGCCAGCGCCAGAAGCGGGATCAGGACGACGGGCAAGTGCACGAGCAGAGCGTGCGCCGGCAGGCCGAAGACCGTGCCCAGCTGCAGCGGTGCCAATGCCAGACAAAGCAGGAACGCGAGGGGCAGGCCGTGCAGGACCGGGTCGAATTTGCGTCCGCTGAGGACGCCGGATCGGGGAGATACTGAGGAGGATGCTTCCATGGGGCGGCATCGAAACGGCGGCGTGTGAACGTCTTCTCAACGAACTGTGAGAGAACGTTTATTGAGGCGCCTCCGCGATCGGCGCGCGGCGACCTAACAGGGCTCAGGAAAGCGGCGTCTGCTGATGCAGGACGAGCTTCCACTCACCGTCCGGATCGCGCTCGTAGACGCTGGTCATCTCCGCGGCGTAGGTCTCCTCGCCACCCCGGCTGCCCCCATATCGGTAGGTGAGCAGCGCCCCGGCCTCCCCGACGGGCAGCACGGTTGCGCCCTCGATCTCGAACGAGTCCCAGCCAGGGCTCTCGTCCATCGCGGCGGCGGTCGTCGGCTTGTCGAGCCGCTGCCCGGGGACGATCACGTGGGCGTCGTCACGCAGGTGGCGCCGATACGTCGCGCCGTCACCGGACGCGAGCTCGCGTTCGATCTCGAGCAGTTCTCCCTGCAGGTCCATGTCTCTCCTTTCGCTCACCACTCCAGCTGCCCAGGTCAGGCGACCCGCAAACGGAGCATGCCGCCTCAGAGCCCGATTCAGGACAGGTTCAGGAATCGCGATCACACTTACGGGCGTGCCCCGGCGTCTCGAGACCGCACCGCGCATCCTCGTCGTGGAGGACGACGGCGATCTCCGTCGTCTGCTGGCCAATGCGCTGGGCGAGGACGGGCTCATCGTCGACGACGCGGCCAGCGGGCGCGAGGCGCTCGAGCTGGTCGGCAGGCGCCCCCCTGATGCTCTCGTCGTCGATATCGGGCTGCCCGACTCCGACGGTCGCGACCTCTGCCAGGCCCTGCGATCGCAGGGGATCGACGCGCCGGTGCTGTTCCTGACCGCGCTGGACGCCGTTGGCGACCGCATTTCCGGGTTCAGCGCCGGCGGCGATGACTATCTGACCAAGCCGTTCGCGATCGCCGAGCTGATCGCCCGCTTGCGGGCACTGCTGAAGCGCTCCGTCCGGGACACGGCGGCGGCGGGCGGGGATCTGCGGCTGGACCCGGTCACCCATTCCGTCAGCGTCGGTGAGGCGACCGGGTCGTTGACCCCGACCGAATTCCGGCTGCTCGGCGCATTGCTCTCCCGGCACGGCGAAGCCGTGCGTCGGCTCGATCTGATGCGGGCGGGATGGACCGAGGGCTCGATCGTTCACGACAACACCCTCGACGTCTACATCCGCCGACTCCGACGCAAGCTCGCCGAGCTCGGCTCCGCGTCGGAGATCGCGACCGTCCATCGCGTTGGCTACCGACTGCTCTGATGCGGCGCGGGCTCAAAGTTCGGCTGACTCTGTCCGTGGCGATCGTGGCGCTGCTGACCATTGCAATGCTGACCCTGGGCTTCAACGTGCTCCTGCGCAACAGCCTGCACGGCGACGCCGATCGCGTGCTCAAGGCGCGCGCCGCGGCGGCCGTCGAGACCGTCAGGGTCGAGCACGGTCAGGTGTCCGCGCCTGCTGCGCCCGACGAGTCGGCGCCCGATGCCGGCGTCTGGGTCTATGGCAACGGCGGCCGCCTCATCGAGGGACCACCGGCCTCGACCGCCGCAAACGCTCTCGCCACCCAACTCTCCCATGGGCCGGGCAGCTCGACCCTCGAGTCGACGAGCGAGGACATAAAGCTGCTCTCGACACCCGTCATGACCACGGCCGGAGCGCCCGCGGGGACCGTAATCGCGTCGCTCTCGGTCGAGCCGTACGAACAGTCGGCCAACCACGCCCTCGTTGGCTCGATCGCTTTCGCCGCGATCTTCTTCCTCCTCGTCGTCGGCGTCACCTGGATCGTCGTCGGCCGGGCATTGAGACCGGTCGCGCGCATGACCTCGGAAGCCGCCGACTGGAGCGAGCACGATCTCGATCATCGCTTCAACCTTGGCCCGCCCCACGACGAGCTCACCCATCTGGCGGCGACCTTCGACTCGATGCTCGCCCAGCTCGCAGCCGCGCTGCGCCGCGAGCGCCGGCTGACCGCCGAGATCTCGCACGAGCTGCGCACGCCGTTGTCGGCGGTCTCCGCGGAAGCGGAGCTTGCGCTGCGACGCCCGCGCGCTGACGAGGAGTACCGGCAGGCGATCGCGCAGATCAAGAAGCGCGCTGACGAACTGGAGGAGATCATCGACGCGCTGCTGACCTCTGCGCGCGGTGAAGGCCAGGCCCAGACCGACTCGACCGAAGCAGCGGCGATCGCGGCCCGGGCGATCGAGAGCGGTGGTGGTGGTGTCGAGGTCCGGGCGCCCGATGGTCCCGCGCGCGTGCAGGCCGGGATTGCCGCAGGGAGCCAGGTGCTTTCACCCTTGCTCGAAAACGCGCGTCGCTACGGGACGCCACCGATCCAGCTGACGATCGCGCGGGAGAACGGCGACATCATCTTCACGCTGGAGGATTGCGGCATAGGCATCGCGCGGGAGGACCTCGAACATGCCTTCGAGCCGGGCTGGCGCGGTAACAGGGGCCGGGCTGATGGCGGCGCCGGCCTCGGTCTTGCCCTCTCCCGGCGCATGGCACGAGCCCTCGGCGGAGACGTGATCGCCGTCGAGAGCGACTCCGGCGCGGTCCTCCAGGCCAGGCTGCCGGCTTCGACCGGCGTTTGACCCCTGAACGGCAGGTAAGCCCGGCTTTAGTTTCCTGAACCTCTCAGGAGTCATTCAGGTCCCTCCGTGCAGGCTGCCGCCTATGAACTCCACCCCAACCGCCGTTACGGCGGAACCCTCCCTGGGTCGCACGATGCTGAACAAGGTGCCCGAGGTCACGATCTTCTTCTGGCTGATCAAGATCATGTGCACCACCGTTGGCGAGACTGCGGCCGACTACGTCAACGACACCCTGGGCCTCGGCCTGACCAACACGACGATCGTCGCCGGGGTCCTGCTTGTGGTCCTGCTCGCGACACAGTTCCGGCTGAGGCGTTACGTCCCGACCACCTATTGGTCCGTCGTCGTCGTGATCAGCGTCCTCGGCACCCTGATCACGGACAACATGACCGACCGCTACGGCATTCCGCTCGTGACCAGCACGATCGCCTTCAGCATCGTCCTCGCTGCGGTGTTCGCCGTCTGGTACGCGGTCGAGCGGTCGCTCTCGATCCACACGATCGTGACCACCCGCCGCGAGACCTTCTACTGGCTCGCGATCCTGTTCACGTTCGCACTCGGTACCGCCGCCGGGGATCTGCTCGCGGAAAAGGCCAACCTCGGCTACGCGATCTCGATTGCGATCTTCGGTGGCGCAATCGCAGCCGTTGCGATCGCCCACTACGTGTTCCGGATGAACGCCGTGCTGAGCTTCTGGCTCGCGTACATCCTCACGCGACCGCTCGGCGCCTCGATCGGCGACGAGCTCTCGCAGAGCACACACAGGTACGGAGGCCTCGGCCTCGGCACGACGGGCACGAGCTACATATTCCTCGGCGGCATCCTCGCCCTGGTCGGGTATCTGACATGGACCAAGCGGGACCTGGAAACCGTCGTGGCAACTGAGGGCTGAGAGCCGGAGCCTGAGCGGGCGCCCCCCGGCGGGCGTCCGCTCAGGCCGGCATCGTCGGTTCTGGGACGAGCAGCAGCGCTGCACCGTTGGGCGGGTCGGGGATCCCGTCGAGCAGCACCCAGGAGCCCACCGGGACGAGCGTCACCTCCCCCGCTCGCAAGCCTCCGACCCAGGAACTTGCCGCGACCGCCTCGTCGATGACCTCGCCGCCGCTCAGCGCCTCGCCGATCTGACGCGCAACGGCCGCCGCACCGGTGCCGATCGTCTCATCGCCCCCGGGACTGATCAGTCGCACCGACCGCACGCTCTTGGAGTCCCCGCGGGCGATCGCGACGGGCGCCGAGCTGATCCCCGAAACGGTCTCGGCCCAGCCGCCGACCGCCTGACCAGGACGCTCGGAGCGCTCGACGGCGATCACGAGGCTGGCGTCGACCGAGAGCGCGGCGTGGAAGACGCCTTCGGCGAAGTGGCGCGTGGCCAACCGGGTCGGCTCCGAGTCGAGCCCGAGCCGCCCGCAGAGCTCGTCGAGCTCGCCGAGATCGCCGTTGCGCGAGACGGTCCCATCGCCGATCGCCTCGAGCAATGTGACGCTGACGGCGCCACCGATCGGATCGGCGATGCGGCTCGCCACGCGCAGACCGAGCGCGGCGGCGGCGGGATCCTCGACGGCGACGAGCACGTGCTCGCCGAGTTCCCGGTCGGCCGGTGCGGGAAGTTGGACGCGCTTCTTCGCCCGCTCGGCGACCAGCGTCGCCACGGTGACGCTGACGAGGATCAACACGAGGACCGCGTTGACGACGGACTCGGTGAAGAGGCCGATGTTGAAGCCGACGGTCGTCGCCGCCAGCGTCGCGGCGGCCTGCGGGCTGGTGAGCGCATAGACGACGGCGGCCTCGGCCCCATCGGCGCCGAGCAGGCTCCGCGTCAGCCAGGCGGCGATTGCCTTGCCGCCGAGACAGGCGACGATGAGCAGACCGGCGAGCCCGAGCGTCTTGGGCTCCGCCATGACAGACGGGTTGAGCAGGAGGCCGACTGAGACGAGGAAGATCGGCACGAAGACGGCGTTCCCGAAGAAGTCGATGCGGCCCATCAACGGCCCCCTGTTGGGCACGAGCCTGTTCATTGCAAGGCCGGCGAAGAAGGCTCCGACGATGCCCTCGATGCCGAAGACCTCGGCGACCGTCGCTGCCGCGAGGAAGGCGGCGACGGCGATCACGTAGCGGACCGAGCGATCCGCGCCGAGCAGCCGGAAGGCGGCGCGCGCGATCGGCGGCAGCACCTTGAACGAGAACAGCAGGAGCACGACGAGGCCGAGGATGATCTGCAGCCCGATCTCCGCCCCGGAGCCCGATCCGGTCTCGGTCCCGGAGACGCCGGCAAGGACAATCAGGGCGAGCGTGTCGGTGAGCACGGTGGCGCCCACGGCGCTGGCGATCACCGGATCCGGCGCCAGGCCGGCGTTGCGGATCGTCGGGTAGAGGATCAGCGTGTGCGAGGCAAGCAGCGAACCGAGCAGCAGCGCCGCGGGCCAGCCCCAGCCGAGCGACATGCCCGTGATCGTCCCGAAAGCCATCGGGACGATGAAGGTGAGGATGCCGAAGAGGATCGCCGAGCGGCGGTGGATGCGGAGCAGGCCGAGGTCAAGCTCGACTCCGGCGACGAACATCAGGTAGAGCAGGCCGAGCTGGCCGAGGTCGGGAACTGTGGTGTTACCGGCACCGATCAATCCGAGCCCGTGCGCGCCGATGACGAAGCCACCGACCAGCAAGCCGATCAGCCCGGGAACGCGCGCCCGCTCAAGCAGTGGCGGCCCGACGATGACGACGGCAAACAGCACGAGGAACTCGAAAGCCGTGCCGTGCGGGGACTCGAGCGTGATCGCCGCGAATGGGACGCTCATCGAGTGCTCCTCAACAGAGGCACGTCGAGCGCGCCATCGGTCACCTCATCCCCCAGCCAGCGCCGTGAAAGGTCGGCCAGGGTGCCGTCGGCGTCGAGTGAGCGGATCGCACTGCTGACGGCCTCACGGTTGCTTTCCTCACCGTCCGGGAGCGCTGCGGCGATCGTCTCCGGGCCCTCGAGCTTCGCGGCGACGTGGAGTTGCCCGTTCGACTGCTGGGCCAGCGCCTCTGCCGCCGGGAGATCGAAGATCGCCGCATCGGCCCGCCCGTCGGCGAGCGCGGCGATGACGGCCTGGCGGTCGGGAGCGATGATCGGCTCGGCGATCGGGTCGATGTGATCGCTGAGGGCAGTCTGCAGGGTCGTCCCAGTCTCGACGACGTACTGGAGATCGCGCGCCGTGTCGAGATCGGGCACATCGATGTCGCTCGGCGTGAGCAGCGCCGCCGGCGAGTCCAGGTACGGCGCTGAGAAGTCGAGTAGCTGCTCGCGCTCATCAGTCGGCGTCACGAGCGAGAGCGCGAGATCGGCGTCGCCGAGGTCCCCCGAGACGATCTTTGCGAAGGGCACGACGACGATCTTGAGGTGCGCAAGGCCGAAGTGCTCCTGGAGGTCGCGGGCAAGCTCGTATTCGAAGCCCCCCGTCGGGTGGGTCGCCGTACCCTCCCAGAAGCCCGCGACCGGGAAGCCCTCGGTGGCCACCGTGAGCGTGTCGGGCTGGACGGTCTGGAAGTCCGCGGCCGACCCTTGGTCGTTGCAGCCGCTGAAGACGAGGGCGCCGGCGACGGCGATCGCCGCGAGCACGCAGGCCCTCGAGCACCGGCGGCAGCCCGCCGGGACGTCGCCGCTGCCTTTGTTCGTCTCGTCCACCCAGCCCTTCCGCGAGGATCGTATTCGGCGCTGGGCCGAACTGCCCCGGATCCAAAACGAGGCGGCCGCAAAGATCCTCGCCGCCGACTTCTCCGACGATACGACCGTACTTGCCGGGCTCGCTCCGCTTCGGCGCCGGATCGAGGAGCAGCTCGAGGACGTAACGGCGGCGCGCGAACGCGCAGATGCGATCCCACACCGGACCCGGTATCTGCACCTGCTCAACGAGCTCAAGCGTCGAACCTGGGAGACCCAGCTCGAGTGGCTGGAACTCGTAGAGCGCGAGCTCGGCGACGGCTGAGAGCGCGCCTCGGCCGGTGGCGAACCGGCGCGCGGTGAGCGTGCCGGGACTACATTGGCCGCATGAGGAGGGGCACGCTGATCACGGCTCTGCTCGCGGCCTGCGCGCTTACTGCCATCGGCCCGGCGACTGCCTCCGCGCACTGGCAGCCGGGCCCGGCGCGCTACGGCGTCGCCGAGCACAAGAACGAGTCGATCACGATGGCCGACGGCACGGTGCTGCGCGCCAACGTCTACTACCCGACGGACAAGCACACCGGCAAGGCGGCGAAGGGGCCGTTCCCGGTGATCATGGTCCAGACCCCCTACGGCAAGGACTACGCGGGGGTCGCTTCCGGCGGCGAGGGCGGGCCGGAGGCGGGCACCGAGATCGGCCCGCTCCCCTACTTCATCAAGCGCGGCTACATCGACGTCGTCGCCGACGTGCGCGGCACGGGCGCCTCGCACGGCAGCTTCGGGCTGCTCGACCCGATCCAGGGCCGCGACGGCGCCGAGCTCGTCGACTGGGCCTCGAAGCTGCCCAACTCGAACGGCAAGGTCGGCACCTACGGCCCCTCCTACATGGGCTACACGCAGCTGATGACGGCCCACAACGTCGGCCGCCACTCGCCCTTGAAGGCGATGTTCCCGATCGTCGTCGGCAACGACACCTACCGCGACATCGCCTTCCAGGGCGGCCTGCAGGGCTTCGAGTTCGACGCCGTGATCCTCGCCCTCTTCGGCGGCCTCAACGTCGCCAACCCCGTCGGCAACATCAACGACCTCGCCGACCTGATCGAGACCGAGGCCGAGCACGTCGCCGGCCTGCTCTCCTACAACGCCTACCAGGCGGCGAACATCGAGACCGAGGGCGATCAGGCCTTCGACGGCCGCTACTGGAAGGCGCGCGAGCCGCGGCGCTGGCTGCACAAGATCGTCCGCAACCGGATCCCGGCCTTCATGGTCGGCGGCTGGTACGACCTCTTCCAGCGCGGCAGCCCACTCGACTACTCGGGGCTGCAGAACGCCTTCCGGCACCGGCCGGTCTCGGCGCCGATGAAGCCCGGGCAGAAGCCGACGGCGCGCTACCAGCTGCTGATGGGGCCTTGGTACCACGTCACCGCGGGTGCCGGCTTCTCGATCTATCCGCTCGAGCTGCGCTGGTTCGACCACTGGCTCAAGGGCAAGAGCACCGGGATCGACAAGGTCCACGCGCCGCTGCACGTGTACGAGAACGGCAGCGGACCGCTGGGTGGACGCGAAGCGCTACCCGCTGCACTCGGCGCGCAGCACGCCCAAGTACCCGCGGGCGACGACCTACTACCTGAACGATGGCCCGAGCCACTCGAAGCGCGGTCTCGCTCAACGACGGGACGCTGCAGGCGAGCAAGCCCTCGGCTTCGAAGGGGTCGGACTCGATCGCCTTCATCGGCGCCGCAAGCCCCTGCGCGCGACAGTCGGACCAGTGGAGCGGCGGCGTCGTCGCGCTCGCGCTGCTCTCCGGCAACCTGCCCGAGAACCCGTGCGCGGACGACGACCGCTCGATCCAGTCCGGGCCCGGCGCGCTCACGTATACGACCGCGCCGATGAAGCGCTCGATGACGCTCGCCGGCCCCGTCGGGGCAACGATCTACGCGACCTCGAACCGGCCGCAGACCGAGCTCGTTGCAACGCTCGAGGATGTCGCCCCGAACGGCACCTCACGGCCGATGACCGCGGGTGCGCTGCTCGGCTCGCTGCGCGCCCTGGACCGCAAGAAGAGCTGGTACGCGAAGGACGGCAAGCCGATCCTGCCCTACCACCCGTACACCAAGACCTCGCAGAAGCGGGTGCCGACCGACGGCTCGGTGAGCCGCTTCGACATCGAGATCTTCCCGACCGTCGGCCGGATCGCCAAGGGCCACCACCTGCGGCTGACGCTGACCACCTCGGACACGCCACACCTGCTCCCGGTCCCGACGCAGCTGCCGAACCTGCTCGGCGGTGTTTACGGGGTGCAGCGCAACGGTTCACACCCGTCCTCGCTCGAAGTTCCGCTGGCCCGTCCGACCCACTTCTCGCCCTGCCACGTCTGCCGGATCGGCACGGGCGGCTGAAACCCAGCCCGACTCAGGCGGCGCGCGTAACCGTCGGCCGGCGCGATCCGCCATCATCGCCGCCATGGGTGGGATTCCGCTGGCCGCGAGCATCGGCTCGACATACCAGGAGGTCGTGGTCGACAAGGGCAACCAGCCGCTGCTGCTGATGCTCGTTGCCTTCGGCGCCACCTTCGGCGTCACCCGCTTCATCACACACGCGATCCGCGCCGACCGCTACGCCTGGCTCGGCAACGTCGAGGCCGGCGACACCCACATCCACCACCTCGTATGGGGAATCGTCCTGCTGCTGATCTCCGGCGTCGTCTCGATCGCGCTGCAGCCGCCGCTCGAGGTGACGGCGGTGATCTTCGGCATCGGCGCGGCGCTGACGCTCGACGAGTTCGCGCTCTGGCTGCACCTCGACGACGTCTACTGGTCTGAGCAGGGCAGGCAGTCCATCGACGCGGTGATCGTCTTCGGGATCATGACCGGCTTCATGCTGCTCGGCGCCTACCCGGTCTCGATCGGCTCGACGGGCAGCGTCGGCGACATCATCGATCTGATCATCACCCAGGCGATCGGCCTGACCTTCGTCGTCATCTGCTTCATGAAGGGCAAGCTGATGTGGGGAGTCTTCGGGTTCTACTTCCCGCCGCTCGGCCTGATCGGTGCGATCCGGCTGGCGAAGCCGGACTCCTCCTGGGCCCGCAAGCGTTACGACGAGAAGAAGCTGGCGCGCGCGCACGACCGGTACGCCGGCGAGGAGACGGTGCACAAGCCCGAAGCCGCCGGCGAGGCGGTGCCGATCATCCCGAGCGGCGGCAGCTAGACCGTCTGTCGCCCGTGCCGCATGCGCGTCTGCAGCACGAGCGTGGCGGAGCCGCTGATAAGCAGCAAGGTCACGTTGATGACGAGGACGAGGAGCGCACCCCAGGCACCGTTCTCGAGGCCGGAGCCCACGGCAACGCCCCAGTAGGCGGAAGCCGGAATCGTCGTCACGGAGATCGCGACGCCGACCGCGGCGCTTGCCCGGGTCTCGAACGAGAGCATCGCCGCGATCCCCGCGGCGAGCGCGATCAGGACCGTCGAGTAGTCAGCGCTGGCGAGCGTCCCGAGCCCCCCCGCGCCGAGCTTGAAGTCGGTGGAGATCAGCCCGGTGGCCTCGAGCAACACGGTCATCAGGGTCGCGGTCAGGCCGGCGACGGCGAGGCCGACGGCGAGCGTGATCAGCGCCCGCCGGGTGAGGTGGGGACGGCGGCCGACGATGCCGACGCAGGCTGCGCAGAGCGGCAGCAGGTCGGGGCTGACCGCCATCGCGCCGACGATCAGGATGCCGTTGCCCTTGATCACGCCGAGGCCGGCGATCACCCCGGCGACGCTCATCAGCGTCACGTAGCGACCGAGCAGCCAGGAGCTCGTGCGGGCCGAGCCGAGGATGTCGATCCAGGAGAAGGAGAGGTCGGCGAAGGCGCCCTGGCGGACGGCGGGCGCGACGAGGTCGAGCCGGGTAAGGACGTAATGGGCGGGTTCGACCTCGAGGCGGGTGAGCTCGGCGACGATCTCATCGGCGACGACCGGGTCGACGTCGGCCTCGAGCACGACGCCACCCGAAATCGCGGGCGTCGAGATCAGCCGTCGCACGCCCTCGTGGCGGGCAAGCTGGCCGGCGAGCGGTTGCTCGGCATCGGCCTCGACCCGGAGGCGCAGCATCAGAGCGAACTCGTCGCGATCACGGGCCGCATCCTGTCACGCCGTTCACGCGCCGGTCTCGGCGTCGCCGGAAGAACCGAGCCACCTGTTACAAACACTCGCAACTTGTAAAGCTGTAACGAGGTCGCTATGGTCGACAGCGATGGCTGAGCCGGCCGCCACGCCGACCCCTTTGCTCGCCCGCCTCCGGGACGGCGAGGAGGCACCCGCCCCCGGCAACGGCGAGATGCGCGAGACGATCCTCACCGCCGCGCTCTCCCAGGTCGAGGACTTTGGCGTCCAGCGCTTCACGATGGACGAGGTCGCGCGCCGGGCGGGCGTCTCGCGGGTCACCGTCTACCGTCACTTCTCGAGCAAGGACGGGCTGCTCGAGGCCGTGCTCATGCGTGAGGCGCTCGGCGTGGTCGCGGCGATCGAGACTGCCGTCCAGCCCTACGAGGGCCTGCATGATCGGATCGTCGAAGGCTTCGTCTTTGCCCTCACCGCCCTGCGTGAGCACGAGCTGCTCACTCGCCTACTGCGAACCGAGCCGGAGCTGATGCTGCCGGCCCTGACGGTCCGCGCCGAGCCGCTGCTCGCGGTCGCCTCCGAGTTCCTCGCCGGACTCGCGGTCGCAACCACCGGCAGCGAGCAAGCGCCTCCGCCGGAACGGGTCCGCGAGGTCAGCGAGCTGCTCGCCCGGATCGTGCTCTCGTTCCTGCTTACTCCCGAGTCGGGGCTCGGGCTGCGCAATCCGGCGGAGATGCGGCGCTTCGCCGAGCTCTACCTGGCGCCGATCGTCGAGTTCGACGGTGCGCCTGACCCACACGCCTGATCATGAGAGGAAGCAACTAGTGGAAACAGCGACAGCTCCCAGGCAGGCGACGCCCCAGCAGCCCGACAGCGGTCCCGCCGCCGACCCGGCCGCCGCCGAACCAGGACCCCGCCTGCGCGGCGCGGCGCCCCCCTCCCCCGCCGGCCCGATCACCGAGGCCGAGCTCGCCGCGCTGCGCTCGGCGCCGCGCACCCGCCTGCCCCGCGTTCTGCAGACGCTCTGGTTCGGCGCGCACCAGAGGAGCTTCGTCAACTACCACCAGCGTCGCTTCGGCGATGTCTTCGGCATGCGCGGCTACGTCCGCGGGTGGCCCGTCGTCACCTGTCATCCCGAGCACATCCAGTCGCTGTTCAAGGCGCCGCCGAAGCTCGTGCCGACGGTCGCCGCCGAGTCGCCGCTGCGCCCGGTGCTCGGGCCGAACTCGGTGCTGACCGCGAACGGTCCGCGTCACCTGCGGCAGCGCAAGCTCCTGCTGCCGCCGTTCCACGGCGAGGCGATCGACCGCTACCGCGAGATGATCGAGCGAGCCGCCGAACGCGAGATCGACCGCTGGCCGATCGGCAAGCCGATCGCGCTGGCCCCACGCATGCAGGCGATCACGCTCGACGTGATCATGGCCGGGCATCTTCGGGATCGAGAACCCGCGCCGGGGTTCGCTCGAGTACCTGCTCAAGCGCGCGATCCAGAACCTGCTCTTCGCCTCGACGCTGCCCGGCTCGAAGCTCGCCGAGTGGATGAACATCGGCCACGACGATCCGTGGGGCTCGCAGTGGCTCGCCCTGCAGATCCCCGACCGGATGGTCTACGCGATGATCGCCAAGCGGCGCAAGGCCCCGGACCTCGACGAGCGCACCGACATCCTCTCGCTGATCATGCGGGCGGAGACCGAGGAAGGCGAGCAGCTCAGCGACGGCGAGCTGCGCGACGAGCTGATGACGCTGGTGCTCGCCGGCCACGAGACGACGGCGAACCAGCTCGCCTGGACCTGGGAGCGGCTCACGCGCACGCCCGAGGCGCAGGCGCGACTGGTCGAGACCGTGCGCGCCGGCGGCGACGACGCCGCGCCCTTCATCGAGGCGACCGTGACCGAGTCGATGCGGAGCCGCCCGGTGATCCCGATGACGGCCCGACGCGTGACCCAGCCCTGGCAGCTCGGTCCCTACGGCGTCCCGGCCGACACCCCCGTGGCGATCAGCATGGTTCTGCTGCACCACCGCTCCGACCTGTATCCGGACCCACACACGTTCCGCCCTGAGCGCTGGCTCGAGCAACAAGCCGGGCACGTACGAGTGGATCCCCTTCGGCGGCGGGACCCGCCGCTGCCTCGGTGCCGCCCTGGCAATGGCGGAGATGAACTCCGTGCTCGAGCAGATGGCGCGACGGCTCGATATCGAGGCCGCGTCGCCGGAGCCCGAGCGGATGCGGAACCGCAACGTGACGATGATCCCTGCTCGCGGCGGCCGCGTCGTGATCCGCAGCCGGCACTGAGCCTCGTCGTCAGCCGCCCGGCGGTTGCTCGAGCCAGAGGCCGTGCAGCTTCTCGGCCCGAAAGCGGATGATCCGCCGCTGCTGCTCGATCATGCCCGCGAAGAACTGCTCTTCGTCGGCGGGCGGCGCGCCGATGGCGCTGTGGTGGCTGAGTAGCTCCAGGCAGGCCCCGTCGCCCGGCTCGGAAGCCACGGGCCCGAGCTCGGCTTGCCCACTCGCCGCTACGTATTGCCAGAAGTGGGCGCCTGCCACATACAGCGTGCAATGCCCGTCGCGCTCGAGGTTGCGCGACTTGACGCGGGTCGCCAGCGTCGAGATCCGACCCAGATCCGCATCCGCGTCCCAGACGTAGAGGATGTTCGAGAGTTGCGGCGAGCCGTCGCCGTTGATCGTCGCGAGCACGCCGTGGCGGCTGTCGACGAGCAGATCCCGAAGTCTGTCTTCGCTCACGACGCCTCGAGCCGCTCGCGCAACCGCTCCATGGCGCGCGCGTTTCCGCGCTGCGGCTCCTCGATCGGGCGGTCGATCCCGGTTGAGACCACGATCAGCTTCACTGGGCACCACGATATTCCCTGGCGGGCGCCCCCGCTGAAGAAAGCCCGCCGGACGGACGTCGGTGCCATCCGGCGGGCTCTCGTGGTCAGCCGCCGGCGCGCGTCCTGGTCGCCACCGACTTGCCCGTTTCGACGGCAGCGGTGCCGACATGGCGGGCGGCCTCGGCGAGGCTGCCGGCCGCGGAGCCAACCGCCTCGCGCGCCTGGCCGAGGCTCGCGGCAGCGGCGTTGCCCTGTCGCGTGGCAGCGGCCTTCGTTCCGCGCTGCTTGGAGTCGTCCTTGATCTTGTTGCGCTCCCGGGTCGCCGCGGCCTTCTTGGCGGCTTCCTGGCGATCAGCCTTGGTCTGCGTCATTTCGAACCTCCTGAGAGTCGGTTTCGGCGTGAAATGTGGAGGTACCCAACCGGCCGTCAGCTCATTCGCGCAGCCCGGGGCCAACCCGAGCGCTCCAGCCGCGAGCGGGCGCGCTCGATCAGCTCCCGTCCGAACAACATTCGTTGTCACGTGCCCGGGCCGCAACCCCCAATAAGCGCTTCTGCAATAGGGTCGGCGCGTCCAGGGGAGCGTCAAACAGAGGAGAAATTCGAATGGAAGCTTCAGCGAAGCGGATCGATGTCGGCCGCGTCATCAACGAGACCTTCGAGCTTTACGGAAAGAACGCCGGTGCGTTGCTGGGAAGCGCCTTCGTCGTCTTCCTGATCTCGGGCATCCTGCAGGGTCTGCTCAACAACGGCGGAGGGATCATCCTCGCGCTCCTGGCGACCGCGGTGAGCCTCGTTGCGACGGCCCTCTACACGGGCTTCGTCGTCAAGCTCGTCGAGGACGTTCGTGCGGACGGACGTCGTGACCTGAGCGCCGGAGACCTGTTCTCCTCGGCTCAGCACGCGATCCTGCCGCTGATCATCAACGGGATCCTGCGCGGCATCGCGATCGCGATCGGCCTGATCCTGCTGATCGTCCCAGGCCTGTACCTAATGACGATCTGGGCCGTCACGGCTCCGGCGATCGTCTCCGAGGACAGCGACTCGATCGGCGCCTTCGGCCGTAGCCAGGAGCTCGTCAAGGGCAACGGCTGGTCGGTCTTCGGCGTGATCGTGATCGCCTTCCTGATCACGTTCGTCGTCGGCATCGTCGCCGTCGCGATCGGCAGCGCGATCGGTCTCGCGGGGATCATCATCTTCGCGATCATCGCCGGCATCGTCACGGCGCCGATCAACGCGCTCGTGTCGGCGATCATGTTCTTCGACCTCGGCGGCTCAGGCGCCGCCTCGGCCGCGCCGCTACCTACCGACCCACCACCGCCCCCGGCCGCCGTTTAACGACGGCCGACTGAGGCATCTGGCTTCGGGACCGCCGCGACCTTCGATACGGTCGCGGCGGTCACAAGCTAGGGATGACCGGGGGTTTGGTTTCGATGTTTCGCTTCTTCGCAGGGCTTTTCGGGTCAGTTCGCGGTCTTCTGCCGCTGACGCTGCTCGCAGCGGCGGGACTCGTCCTCGCCGCTTGCGGCAGCAACAGCGACAGCACCTCGACGTCGTCCGCGGCGACGAGCACCTCAACGACGTCGGTCAGCGCCGACATCGGCTCGCTGAGCGCCGTCGACATCAACTCCTGCGCCAACCCCGAGTACGGCGGCGACGGTGAGCCCCAGGGCATCATCGTCAGCGACCTGCCGATGCAGGGCGACTCGGCCGAGCGCTCCAAGCAACAGGTTGCCGCGATCCGGCTCGCGCTCGAGAACGCGAACTGGAAGGCCGGCGACACCCCGGTCGCATTCCAGGCCTGCGACGACTCGATCGCGAAGACGGGCCTCTGGGACGAGGCGACGTGCAAGACCAACGCGAACGCCTACGCGGCGGACACCGACGTGCTCGCCGTCATCGGCACCTACAACTCCGGCTGCGCAGCGCTCGAGATCCCGATCCTCGGCAAGGCGAGGGTCGCGATGGTCTCGCCCGGCAACACGGCGGTCTGCCTGACCGAGTCGAGCGCCAACTGCGAGGACGGCCAACCCAACAGCCTCTATCCGAACGGGCGCAACTACGCGCGCGTGATCCCCAACGACGCCTTCCAGGGTGCCGGCCTCGCCACCTACAGCTACAAGCAGGGTGTGCGCAAGCCGTTCATCGCCTACGCGGCAGATGACCCAACCAGCACCGGCCAGGCGCAGAACTTCCGCGGCGCCTTCGAGAAGCTCGGCGGCAAGCCCTCCGGCTTCGAAACGTGGGACCCGAAGGCGAAGAGCTACGACGACCTGTTCAACCAGGCGAAGAAGGCGGGTGCCGACGCCGTCGTGCTCGCCGGTCTGACCGAACAGCACGGCGCCAAGGTGATCAAGGACAAGGTTGCGGTCCTCGGTGACAACGACAAGCTGCCGCTGATCGGCTTCGACGGCTTCGCACAGCAGTCGACGATCGACGGGGCGGGCGCCGCGGCCAAGGGCATGCTCGCGGGGCTGCCGGGCCTCGGTGGCGACGATCTGCCGGCGGCCGGCCAGGACTTCGTCGCCCAGCTCGAGCCGATGCTCGATGGCAAGCCCGTCGAGCAGTTCGCCCCTTACGCGGGCCAGGCAGCCGACGTCGTCCTCGACGCGATCGACAACGGTGGCGCGAAGCGCTCGAGCATCGTCGACTCGCTCTTCCAGACCGAGATCACCGACGGCATCGTCGGCTCGTTCAAGATCGAGCAGACGGGCGACCCGAGCATCGGCCCGATCACGATCCTCAAGGCCGGCTCGAGCTTCGAGCCGCTGACGACGATCACGCCGGAGGCGGCCGAGGTCCACGCCGCCCGAGGCTGAGCGCCAGCTCAGCCGCGGGCACCGAGTACGACGCGCGCCCCGTGAGCGGGCGCGAGGGTAACGCCGCGCACGCGCGGCCGCTCGTCGGCGGCCGCGGCGGGCTCGAGCTCGAGCCTTTCGAGCAGCGCCGCGATCACGACCTGCATCTCGAGCAACGCGAGCCGCGAGCCGACGCAGCGGCGACGGCCGCCGCCGAACGGGATCCAGGCAACCACAGGCGCGTCCCCGCCCTCGAAACGACCGGGGTCAAAGCGCTCGGGATCAGGGAAACGGCCCGCCTCCAGATGAACGAGCGGGATCGCGGCGGCGATGAACCAGCCCGCCGGGATCTCCCGGCCGCCGATCTCGAGCGGCTCAGCCAGCGCCCGCGGCGTGTCGAAGACCACCGGCCGCACACGCAGCACCTCCTTGATCACCGCGTCGAGGTACGCCGTGCCGTCGTCGTCGGCAATCTCGCCTCGGAGCCGATCGGCGACGTCGCGATGCCGGGCGAGGCGCTCGAAGCTCCAGGCGAGGCCGGTGGCCGTGGTCTCGTGGCCGGCGGCGAGCAGCGTGATCAGCTCGTCGCGGAGCTCGCCGTCGCTCAACCCCTGCCCCTGCTCGTCGCGAGCGAGCAGCAGCACCGAGAGCAGATCGCTGCGCTCGGCCAGGCGCTCGGCATCAAGCGCCCGGCGGCGGCGGATCTCGTCGTAGAGCAGCTCGTCGACCTCGGCCCGCCGGCGTGAGAACCTGCGCATCGGGTTACCCGGGATCCGCATCGCGAGCGGTCGCTGCAACCGGGCACGAAGGGTCGGCGAGATGAAGACGAGCGAGACGGAATCGAGCAGCGCCGGCAGGAGCTCGCGCAGGCGCCCGAGCCGGTCCGCGTCATCGATCCCGAAGACGAGCCGCAGGATCACCTCGAGGGTGATCGCCTGCATGCGCGGATGGAGCTCGGTCGGCTCACCACGCGGCAGCCGCTCGATCTCGGCGACGGCGATCGCCTCGATCTGATCCCGCCAGCTCGCAATCCGCTCGCCGTGCAGCGGCGGCGCGATCAGGCTGCGCTGTTGCTGCCAGCGGTCCCCCTCGAGGCAGAGCAGCGAGCTCGGGCCGACGAGCGGCTCCAGGTACGGCTCACGCGCCTCGCCGGCCCTACCGATGTCGCGGTCGTGGCGGAAGAGCTCGCGGGCGAGGTCGGAGTCGGCGACGTAGACGAACGGCGGCGAGCCGGGATACGGAACCCGGAAGACGGGTCCGAGGCGGTCGCGGCAACGCTCGAGGAAGCCAACGGGATCGACGAACAGCTGGGCCATCTGCACGAGCGCCGGCCTGCGCAGGCTCGGCGGCGTACGGCCTTCGGGTGTGTTCTGCTGGAGCATGGATCGCAACGTAACAGATGTCAGTAACGCTTGTTAGAATCGCCGCATGGCGACCGATGCACGCGAGCGGCTGCTCGAGGCCGCGATCGAATCCCTGCAGGAGAACGGCTACGCGCGGACGACGACGCGCGAGATCGTCGCCCGCGCCGGCCTCCACCTACCCGCTGTCAACTACTACTTCGGATCCAAGGAGAGGCTGCTGCAGGACGCGATCGTCGAGGCCCTGCGGCGCTGGGGCGAAACGACGATGAAGAGCACCGACGCCGCCGCCGCCGAGGGCGCGCCCGCCGAGACGCAGTTGCGCCGCAGCCTCGAGCGCTACTCGGCGACGCTCGCCGACGACCGCCCCTACATCGTCGCCGCCGTCGAGGCGTTCGCGCAGGCGAGTCGCAGCGACGAGCTCCGCGAGCGCCTCGCCGGCGCCTACGACGAATTCCGGGAGGTCGTCATCGCCAGCATCACCCGGTCCGCCGTCGAAGCGGGCGGCAACCCCGACGCCACGCAGGTGCGCGCGATCGCTTCAACCCTGATCGCGCTCTTCGACGGTCTCGCGGTCCAGTGGCTGATCGATCCCGAGCGGGCGATCGAACCGGGCGACGTACTCGACGGGCTCGCCGCGGTCGGCACGCTCGCCGCGGCTGAGGCCTCGGCGGGGGCGGCCCGCAGCTAGATGCTTACCCATCTAGGCCCTGAGCTTGTAGCCGCTGCGGAAGAGCCGCAGGTTGACGGCGAACAGCGCCGCGGTGGCGAGCGCGAGCGCGCCGAGCGAGAGCGCGATCGAGCGCCTCCGTGTAGCCGAGGAACCCGTAGCGGACCAGGTTGATCATGTAGTAGACGGGGTTGAAGTGGGTCAGGGTCTGGAACGGCTCGGGCAGCAGCGCCGCCGAGTAGAAGACCCCGCCGAGGAAGATCAGCGGCTGCAGGACGAACTGTCTGGGCGATCGCGACGTCGTCGAACTGCTCGGCGCGGACGCCGATCAGGACGCCGAGCTGGGCGAAGAAGAAGCCGACGAGGAACAGGCCCGGGATCAGCACGAGGACGTGCTCGACGGGCAGGTCGACGAGGATCGACGCGGCGATGAACGTGAGCACCCCGACGACGCCGCCGCGGGTGAAGCCGCCGAGCGAGAAGGCGAGTGAGCAGCTCGGCCGGCGAGGCGGGCGAGGAGAGCTGATCCTGGATCGCGCCCTGGAACTTCTGCTGGAGGATCGACGAGGCGTTGTTCGAGAACGCGTTCATCGCCCAGGCCATCATGATCAGGCCGGGGATCACGAAGACGACGTAGTCGAAGCCGTGCAGCGTGTTGATGCGGCTGCCGAGCGCCGCGCCGAAGACCGAGATGTAGAGGAAGGTCTCGAGCAGCGGCGCGCCGATCGTCTGCTTCTTGATCTTCATGAAGCGGTTCATCTCCCGGCGCCAGAGCGTCAAAAAGCGGATCTGGGCGGTGCTCACGGCAGCACCTCCTCGCCTTCCTCCTCGGCGATCTCCTCCTCGAGCTGCGCGCTCGGCCTCGAGCTCGGCATCGAGGTCGACGCCGCCGCCGACCTTCGACCGCGAGAGCTCGCGGCGGCCGACGAGCGACAGGTAGGCGTCCTCGAGGTTGGCGACGCCGTACTTCTGGGCGAGCGCGCCGCTCGAGCCCTGGGCGACGATCTGGCCCTCGTTGATGAAGGCGATCTTGTCGCAGAGCTGCTCCGCCTCCTCGAGGTAGTGGGTGGTGAGCAGGATCGTCGTGCCCTCGGCGTTGATGCGCTGCACGTAGTGCCAGAGCTCGAGCCGCAGCTCGATGTCGACGCCGGCAGTTGGCTCGTCGAGGATCAGCAGTCGCGGGCGATGCATGAGCGCGCGGGCGAGGATCAGGCGCCGCTTCATGCCGCCCGAGAGCGTCCGCGTGCGCTCGTCCTTCTTCTCGACGAGCGAGAACGTCTCGAGCAACTCCTTGGTCCGTTCGCGCCGGTCCTTCTTCGGCATCCCGAAGTAGCCGGCGTGGTAGTCGAGGCTCTCCTCGACGGTCAGAAACCAGTCCAGGTTGAGCTCCTGCGGCGCCAGCCCGACCGCCTGGCGGGCGTCGGCGTAATCGTCGATCGCGTCGTGGCCGAAGATCTCGATCGAGCCTGAGCTCGGCTGCGCGAGCCCGGTCGTGCAGTGGATCAGCGTCGACTTGCCGGCGCCGTTGGGGCCGAGCAGACCGAAGAACTCGCCGGGCTCGATCCGCAGGGCAACGCCGCGCAACGCCTCGACGCCGTTCGGGTAGCGCTTGACGAGATCGGCGATCTCGAGCGCGCTCGGACCGCCCGTAGCTGCTGGGGAGGGGTAATCAGCCATCGGCCGCGGCAGGCTAGCGCTTCAAGTGCACTCGAAGTCAAGGGGCCAGCGTTCAAGCGGCCGCGATCGCCTCGCCGACGCCGATCGCCAGCGACATGATCGAGACCTGCGGGTTGACGGTCGGGCAACTCGGCACGATCGAGCCGTCGGCGACCCAGACGCCCTCGACGCCGCGCAGCGCACCCGTCGGGTCCGGCCGGGTGCCGGGCCGGATCGGAGCCGGCCGCCGCCGTGCCGGTCGGATGGAAGGCGGCGAGGTGCATGCGGCGGACGTCGAGCGCTGCGAGCCGCTCCTCGAGCTCGGCCTCCGTGCGAGCGGGCGGCGTCCCGCCGCCGAGCTCGACCTCGACCGCGCCGGCGGCGAGCAGCACGCGGCCTGCGTGCCCGGCCGCGGTGACGATCCGGCCGCGGTCGCGGCGCGAGAGCCGGTAGACGAGCATCGGGCGGGCGGCGCCGAGGACGGCGCCGGAGGGCTCGTCGGCGATCATCGCGCCGAGGGACGCAAGGTGCTCGGCGCCGGCGAGGCGGCCGAGCAACTCCGCGCCAACCCCCGGCAGGACCATCGACCCCATGCCCGGCGGCGTCGAGGTCGCCTCCAGCAGGACCCCGTCGCGCTCGTGGAACGCCTCCACCCCGGCGCTCTGCAGGACCCCGTCCCAGGCGACGACCGGCTCCTCGAAGCGGCCGGCAACCCCAAGCGCCGGGTGGATCGACATGCCGCGACCGAGTCGCGGATGCGAGCCCAGGCCGCTGCGACGCAGCAAGGCGGGCGTCTCCGTCGCGCCGCAGGCGACGACCACGCGCTGGGCGCGCAGCTCGAGCCGGGTGCCGTCGACGCGGCGGCAGGCGACGCCCCGGACGCTCCCGCCCTCGACGATCAGCCGCTCCACCCGGATGCCGGAAGCGATCCGCGCGCCCGCCTCACAGGCCTCCGGGAGCGCGTTCAGGTGGACGCCCGACTTGGCGTTGTTGGGGCAGCCGATCGCACACTGGCATGAGCCGCGGCAGCCGGGTGCGTTGCGGCGCAACGGTCCGGACTCGAGCCCGAGCGCCTGCGCTCCGGCGAGTGTCAGGCGGCCGTTGCGACCCATCACGTCGAGCGGCACAGGCGCCGACGCCGATCGTCTGCTCGACGTCGTCGAGCCGCGCCTCATAGGCATCGCCAAGCAACGCCTCCCCCACCCCGTGCTCGTCGCGCCAGCGTGCCACGACGCGGGCGGGCGGCCGGTAGCAGGTCCCGGAGTTGACGACGGTCGTGCCGCCCGACCGCACGGCCGATCGGCAGCGCGATCGGTGGCGCACCGACCGCGATCGTCGAGCCGCCGTCCCGGTACATCCCGGCGAAGCGCGCGATCGGGTGGGTGCCGCGGATCCGCCCCGAATCCCAGCGCTCGCCCTCCTCGAGGATCAACACGTCGAACCCGGCCCGGGCGAGGGTCCGGGCGCAGAAGGCACCGCCGGCGCCGGAGCCGACGACGATCACGTCGGTCGCGCGCTCGGCCGCGCCAGGGTCGACGAGGGTCAGAGGGCGGGTCGGGCCGCGACGGCGGCAGGGCCGTCCCGGTCGCGTACATCGAGGCGGCATGCTCGTCGGCGCCCGCCGCCATCAGGACGATCGTCTTCAGCGCGTCGACGGCCGCGGCGCCGCCGGGCCCGGCCGCGCCGACCCGCTCCAGCAGCGCCGCGCGGCGGCCGGGGTCGAGCCGGCCGAGAGGGCGGCCCCAGCGGGCGATGCTGAGGCCTTCGAGGGCGAGCATGGCAACGCCGATCCCGGCCCGGTTCGGAGCGGGCATCGCGTCGATCATCCGGCGACTGACCGAGGCGACGCGCTCGGGCGGCGGGCCACCCGCCTCCGGCGGCAGCAGCGCTGCCGCGAGATCGCCGAGCGCCGACATCTCAGCCGCGGGCCAGCGCCCGGCCGAGCCGGAACCAGGCCGGATACAGCGCGAAGAGCGAGAGCGCCGCGGCGTGCTGCAGCGGCCGGATCGAGCCCTCGTCGACCTCGGCGAGGCCGGACGTGAGCATGAACTCACGCCCGCTGCGGGCACCGAGCAACGGCCACCGCCGCGCGAGCGGGCCGAAGTTCGCGTACAGCCCGGCCGAGACGCCAACGAAGGCCGCGACCGTCACCGCCTGCGCGAATCCAAGCGCCTGCTCGTCCTCGCCAAGCGCCCGCTCCGCGACCGCGCCGGAGGCGACGAGCAGTGGCGGGTCCAGGAGGAAGCTCACGGAGAGCCGACCGTATCCGACCGACGGCCCCACGACCACCATTTGTCCGCTCAGCCGGTCGGGCCGAAGCGCTCGGTCAGGATCCGCTCCGGCCCCCACCCCGCCTCGGCCAACAGCGCTGCGGCCGTCTCGACGAAGCCGTTCGACCCGCAGATGTAGGCGCGGGCGGCGCCTGCGGGCGCGATCCCGGCCGCCTCGATCATGCCCGCGTCGATCCGCCCCTCGTGGCCCTGCCAGGCGGGCGGCGCAAGACGCGAGTAGGTGAGCAACGTCTCCTCACCGGCCTCGAGCTCGCGAGCGTAGATCACGTCCTCGGGTCCGCGGACCGAGTAGATCAAGCGCAGCTCGGCGTCGGGCAGGCGCGCCCGCCGGTAACGCAGCATCGACATCAGCGGGACGACGCCGGAGCCGCCGCCGACCAGGAGCACCGGCGCCTCACCACGCCAGACGAAGTAGGAGGCGAATGGGCCGCGGAGCTCGACCTGATCGCCGACCTCGACGACATCGTGGAAGTACGGCGAGACCTCGCCTTCATCGAGTCGGTCGATGGTCAGCTCAATCGTGCCCTTGTTCTGCTCGAGCGGAGCGCTCGCGATCGAGTACGAGCGCTGCGCGGTGTACCCGTCTGGGGCCGTGAGGCGGACGTCGTAGTGCTGGCCGGGGCAGTAGTCGAGCCAGGGCGCGACCTCGAAGGTGAACGTCTTCGTCGTCCGGCTCCCGACCTCGATCCCGGTGACGGTGGCGAGCTGCCACTTGCCGGGCGCCCGCTGCTCGACCGGCGTCAGTCCGTCCAATAGCGCTCTTCCTTCCAGGGGTCGCCGCGGCGGTGGTAGCCGTTCGACTCCCAGAAGCCCGGCTCGTCGTGGTCCATGACGCGGATCCCGGCGATCCACTTGGCGCTCTTCCAGAAGTACAGGTGCGGGACGAGCAGCCGCGCCGGGCCGCCGTGCTCACGCGGCAGCGGCTCCCCCTCGTGCTGGGTGACGACCCACGCCTTGCCGTCGGTCAGGTCCTCGATGTCGAGGTTCGTCGTGTAGCCGCCGAAGGAATGGACCATGGCGTAGGCGCCGAGCGGCTCGGCCGCCTCGAGCAGCACGTCCGCCGAGACGCCGCGGAAGCTGGTGCCGAGCTTCGACCACGACGTGACGCAGTGGATGTCGCAGGGGACCTCCTCCTGCGGCAGCTCGTTGAACTCGTCCCAGCTCCAGGTGACCTCTTCGGCGACGTCGCCGTCGATCGTCAGGCTCCACTCGCCTGTCTCGATCGAAGGCGTCGGTCCGGCCGTGAGCACGGGGAAGCCGTTCTCGAGGTGTTGGCCGGGCGGGATCCGGGCGGCGAGCTCTTCCGGCACGCGCCGGTGCCCGCCGAACCCGCGTGAGACGAAGCCGCCACCCATGATTGCGTGCCCCTAGCCGCCCAGGGGCGAGGGCGGGATCTGGGTCTCGCCCTCGATGCCGTCGATCAGGAGGCCCTGCTCGTCGATGAAGCACCAGCTCCACTGCTCA
Source organism: uncultured Solirubrobacterales bacterium (assembly GCA_963774395.1). Classification (GTDB taxonomy): domain Bacteria; phylum Actinomycetota; class Thermoleophilia; order Solirubrobacterales; family 70-9; genus CAXMST01. Next base: position 145,245 of record CAVZET010000007.1, read on the forward strand.
CCCGGCTGCAGCGAGCGGATCAGCGGGTGGCCGGACTCGGCAGCGTGGGCGCTCGCGTGCTTGTTCGGCGAGGAGTCGCAGCAGCCGACGTGCCCGCAGCTCAGGCAGATCCGCAGGTGCAGCCAGGGGGAGCCGTCGCGCAGGCACTCCTCGCAGCCCGCAACGCTCTCCGGCAGCTGCGTGACCTTGACCTGGTCCAGGTGCGTGCAGGCGGCGGCTTCCATCCCGGAAGCAATCGTCTCACGATTGAGGCGCGCCCGCTCGGCCGCCCGCCCGCGACCTCACTGGTTGCGGTTCCACTCGATCCAGCCGAGCCCGCTCCGCCCGTCCGCGGCCCGCACCCGGCACGCCGCCCGCGGGAAGTGGGAGACCCGGCCGTCGCCGGAGCGGAGCAGGTGGGCGCCGAAGGAGATCGGCTCGAGTTCAACCGCGAAGTCGCCCGGATCGAGCTCGATCGTCGCGGACGATGCGAGTCCGTCGGCGGTGAAGTCGGCGCTCTGCCGGAGTGCCGTGACCTCCGCGAGCTCCCCGTCGCGCTGCACGTAGCCGACGGCGAAGCGCGGGTGTTGGGGGACGCCCACCGCGTGCGCGTGCGTGCCGTCGTCGAGGTGCAGGGCGCACCACATCCAGTCCGACGCCCACCAGTCGCGGGCGCCCCAGGAGTGGTCGCGCTGGCCCGGACCCGTGAGCGCGAACGTCTCCCCCGCCACCGTGACCTCGGCCTCGACCCGGCAGGGGATCTCGTAGCGCGTCGAGTGCCGCCACATGAACGGCGAGCCCGCTGTCTGCCAGGTGCCTTCGATCGCGATCTCGACCGGCTCGCCGGGCTCGCCGCGCAACGGGCCCGCTGGGTCCTCGTGGGCTGCGCCGGTGCCCGCGATCGAGAGCTCGAAGCGCTCGAGGGGGCCGACGCAATGCTGGGAGACGCGAGCCACCGACGTCGCGACGCGCTGGGCGTCGTCCTCGGCCGGCGGCAGTGGCGCAGCGTCGTCGATCAACATGATCGGCGGCTGCCCGGCACGGACGACGCAGGTGCCGATCGCCGCGAGGCCGGCGTTGGGCAGCCGAGCGGTCCGGTGATAGACGGCGAGCGAGCCGTCGTCGCTGATCGCGTCGAAGTACCAGCTCTCGCTCCAGAGTGGCTCGGGGCCGGGCTCGTGGCGGCCCTCGTCCGATTTGGAAGGCTGCAGGTGCACGGGCGCCCCAGCCTCGCAGATCGGGGGCTGCAGAGCGACCGCAACTTCCCTGCCGACGGGTGGTTTCAGTAGCAGAGCAAACACCGCCGTCCCCCGTCCCCCCAATGCAGCGCACCCGAGTTCGCCTCGGCTGAGACGGAGGCCTCAGTCGAGGATCAGCGGCGCGTGCGAGGACGAGTAGACGTCCTTGCGCGCGATCAGGCCGTCGAGCAGCGTGCGCACCGCCTCCCTCCTGCACCTGGGCGCCGCCCACGGAATGATCGGACGCGACCTATAGGCTGCATCCAAGGGCGGGGGCCAAAAACCGAAAGGAAGCAAGCAAGTGCCAATAGCCGAATTCACGTTTGGGAACGCGCTGTTGACCGTTCTCGAGATCTTCGTATTCGTCGCCTGGATCATGGTCCTGTTCATGATCATCGGCGACCTGTTTCGAGACCACAAGATGTCCGGTTGGGGGAAGGCAGTCTGGATCTTCTTCCTGATCTTCATCCCCTTCCTGACCGCGCTGATCTACCTGATCGCCCGCGGCGGTGGGATGCGCGACCGCGCCCTCGCCGAACAGAAGGCCGCCCAGGAGCAGTTCGACCAATACGTCCGCCAGACCGCCGGCACCTCGCACGCCGACGAGCTCGCCAAGCTCTCTGAGCTGAAGGCGAAGGGCGACATCTCCGAGGAGGAGTTCCAGAAGGCGAAGTCCAAGCTGCTCGACTGAGCGACTCCTTCACCTTCGAAGACGAACCAGGGCGGCCTCCGGGCCGCCCTTTTTCGTGGCGTGCGACTGCCGTGGGCGTTCTTGGTGAGAGTCCCTGGCCCGCGGGTCCTGTCCGGGAGCTGCGCAGGCCCCACTGCGCCACCGGCATTGCTCGGGGGCCTGCGATCTGTGGGCCACCCGCGGGAGGGAGCATCACGCGGGCGACCGCGGGCCCGGGGCGGCCGGCGTCTTTGTCCAAGGAGGTCCGCTGAGAGCGGGTGGCATCGCGCCGAGAGGTGGCTGACAACCCAGCCTTCGGGGAGGCTTGCTTCTGCCTCAACTGCAGAACCGGGCAAGGCCAGTGCCTCTCCCGACCGGGAGAGGCCCTGAGGGAGGTGGCGCGAGCCGGTGCCGCCGACGACCGGCCTCGATGGGCGAGCGGGGCTCATTCGCCCGTTTCGTTGCGTTCTGCTCATGGCAGAGCTGTACGAAACGCAGACAGACGAGTGAGTGACTCGCCCCGAATGGCGCTCGGGCGAGGCTCAGTCACCGTCCACTTTCACCCCTCATAGGGGGTGGAAGTGGACGACTACGCGATGACGCTTCGCGCGACGGGCGCGGTCCGCCCGGTCCGGCCTTGCTTCCGCAGCGCCCAACGGGGCGTGCTCGGCAGGCAGGCGGCCGGGGACGCCGCTCGGCGCCCCCGGTCAGCCGTCCGCTACTTGCGGTGGCCCTTGAAGGTGATCACCTGCTGGATGCCGCTCGGGCGGTTCGTGTAGCGCATCGTCGTCGAGAGGATGCCCGGTGCGAACGTGATCCGCTCGGCGTTGGCGTCGGCGCGCCAGGCGCTCGGGTCGGCGGTGCCCTGCTCGGCCTGCAGCTGCTGGCCGGACTTGGCGATCGCGTTCCAGATCGACGTCTGGCACTTCTTCAGGTTGCCCTTGCCGCAGTAGGAAAGCCGCAAGGGCGCCTTGACGTTCTTGCCGAGCAGCGACCGGATGTCGCGGTCGAAGTACTGGTACCAGCCGCTGTACTGACCACCGGGTGGCGTGTCGAAGCGGCTGAACAGCGAGTCGAGCTCGTCGGTCTGCGATCCGAGCCGCGGGCCCATGAGGGCGTTCGCGATCCGGTCCCAGGAGCCGTCCATGATCGCCGCGCCCGGGGCGTCGATATCGCCGTCCAGGTTGCGGTCGAGGCGGCTGCCGCCCTGCTTGCGCCACTGCTTGAGCAGCTGCAGCATCTGCGCGGCCTGCGCGTTCGGAGCGGTCGTGCCCTTGAGCAGCTTGCTGAGCAGCGGCACCGTGAGGATCGCGCGCACGTCCTGGGTCGCCGCGGCGTTCATCGCCGAGGTGACCCGGGCGAGATCCCACTTGCCGTGCTTGTTCCGCTCCTCCTTCAGGTTGCGGTACAGCAGGCTCGACCCGGCCGACACTGCCCATCCGGCCCCACTGGTCGTCGGCGGCGCCGAAGCCGCGGGCGACGTTCTGGTTCCAGTTGACGAGCTCATCGCCCTTCGGGTCCTTGCCGTGCGGGTGATGGCTGTCCGGACACCCAGCCCTTCCACTCGTACTTGCCGGTGCCCTTCGTCGGCAGGCCCGGGTCGGTCCCCTTCGGACGCTTCGGCAGCAAGCCGCTCGTGTACTCGGCGTTGTGCTTGTTGTCCATGTAGAAGGAGTTGAAGGTCTGCGGGGTCTCCGCCGCAGCCTTGTAGAACGACTTCGGGCTGTCGACGCCGCCCATGGAGAGCTTGCGGAAGAAGAGCTGGTCGAGCGTGTCCTTGCCGTAGCTGGAGCGCTTCGATGAGATCGCGACCTTGCGGCCGTTGACGGTCGCGTAGCCGGTCACCGGGCCGTGCACGGTCGTCATGAACTTCACCGGGTCGCCGTTCAGCGTGCCGGCGTCGAACGGCTTCATCGAGCGGCACTTGCCCTTGTACTTGTACTTGGTGTCGCTGCCGCCGCAGAGCGTCTCGGCGTACTGGTCGATGATGTCGGCGCTGGCCGAGGTCAGGGTCACGGCGAAGTCCTGCGCCGCGACCGATCAGCAGGTAGCCGGGGAACGGAGCGGAGGTGACGCCGCGCCACTGCATCTTGCCGGCGTGCATGTCCATCCTCGTAGGTGAAGCCCGGATAGAAGTAGCCGATCTGCGGGCCGCCGACCATCAGCGGCGTGCCGGTTGTCGACTTGTCGGCGTTGATCTGCAGCGTGTTCGAGGCGTTGATCGACGGCGAATCCATCTTCTTGGCCATCGACGACTGCACGGACGGCGTCTCGACGTAGCTGTCGTGGTCGAGCACCACGCTGCCGGGCGCCTGCTTCGGGATCTTCCCGTAGGGGAACTTGCCGTCGAGCGTCGCCGGAACCTCCCGGTTCCGGAACTGGCGCACGTCGTTGAAGATCTTCATGCCCTTCTGCACGCCGTTCGCGTCCTCGAGGCCGCCGAGGAACTCGGAGTTGCGCGCCTCGTCGCCGCCGCCCTGGCCGAGGAACTGGCCCTTGAGCGCGTTGACGGCGTAGACGTCGTTGCGCGTCCACGGCGCCTGGGACGAGTCGGTCTCCTTCAGGTAGGCGTTGATGCCATCGATGAAGGTGTCGATGTCCTTGAGGAGCTGCTTGCCCTGCTTGCCGTGGTTCTTCAGCACCTTGGTCTGCTTGGCGATCTCGTTCTCGGTCTGCTGCGAGGGGACGAAGTTGCCGAGCGAGGTGAGGACGCCGAGGGCGGTGATGCCGGGCGCGTCGATCGCGGCGACGCGAGACGCGTAGCGGGCCTGCTGCAGCAGCAGGCCGCGGTCCTCGGCGAGCAGCCAGCCGGAGGCCCAGATGCCGTCAGAAGTGGTCTTGCCGTAGATGTGCGGCACGTGGTAGGCGTCGCGCATGATCGTGACGCCGGCACGCGGGACGGGCTCGGTCGTGCACGGACCGTCGGCCGACGCCGAACTTCTCGGACTTGTAATAGGTGTTGAGGTCGGAGTTGCTGACCTGATCGAAGAGCGGGGTGAGGCCGTCGTACATCTTCGCCTCGGTGTCGGCAGCCGGAGGAACGGGAACCGAGCCCCACTCGCCGGAGGGGACGATGTTGCGCGCATAACCGGTGTAGTCCTTGGCGCCGGCTGCGCTCGCACTTGGATCCGCCGCGGCCGTAGCCGCGCTCGCCAGCAGCGTCAAAACGGACGCCACAAAAACTGCGATCCCCCGATACCTCATATAGCTCCTCTCCTGGACCACCCTGCTCGGTGGTCGTCACACGATCGGTTCGAACCATACGACACATGAACAAGCTGATCGGAGCGGCGCCGCCTCAGGGCGCGATCGTGGCGGCGGCGGCGGCGATCGTCGCGAGCCGGCCCGCGACCGTAATCGAGGCGAAGCGCTCGCGCCCTGAGCCCTCCAGATCGTCGCGGCCGACGATCGCGTGGCACGGGACGCCCGCGCGCAACGCGCGTAGGGCGACCTCGCCGACCGCCTTGCCGCCCAGCGAGGTCTGATCGAGCGCTCCCTCGCCGGTGATCACCGTGTCGGCACCGGCGAGCAGGCCGTCGAAGCCGACCGCATCGAGGACGAAGCGGGCACCGGGCACGAGCCGCGCGCCGTGCGCCCACAGGCCCCCGGCGAGCCCGCCCGCTGCACCCGTGTACGGCAGCCGGCCCGGATCGTGCGGAAGCGTCCGGCGCAGCGCGGCGAGTCGCCCGCGCAGCGTCGCGAGCTCCTCCTCCCCCGCCCCCTTCTGCGGCGCGTAGCGCAGCGCCCCCTCGAAGCCGTCGGCGACGTCGCAGAGGCAGACGATCTCGGCCGCGGCCGGATCGAAGCACTCGAGCGCACCGATTCCCGCGTCGGTCGTCGCGCTGCCGCCGCAGGCGACGAGCACCCGCCCGGCGCCGGCGCCGATCGCCGCCGCAATCAGCTCCCCCGTGCCGGCCGAGCTCGCGCCAAGCGGATCGAGGTCCGCCACGCCGAGCCGGCCAAGACCGGAGGCCTCCGCCACCTCGACGACGGCGCTGCCGTCGTCGAGCAGCGCGAAGCGGCCGGCGAACGGGCGCCCGAGCGCGTCGTGGGTGGGGGCCTCGCGCCACTCGCCGCCGAGGGCGCCGATCAGCACCGCCGCCGTCCCGTCGCCACCGTCGGCGATCGGGCACCGGACGGCAGCCTGCGCCGATCCCGGCGGCCATCGCCTCGGCGACCTCAGCGGCGCTGAGCGTGCCCTTGAACTTGTCCGGCGCAAGCAGGATCGACATCGCTGCGGCAATCTTGCCTGCAGATGGCCACCCCCGCGACCAGGTCCCGCACGCCCGCCGGCCGCCCCCGCGAGCCGCGCCTGGTTGCCGGCGGGCTCGTCGTCGCCGGCATCGTCAGCGTCCAGCTCGGCTCAGCGCTGGCGACGACGCTGTTCGACGAGCTCGGCCCAGGCGGTGCCGTATGGCTGCGCACGATCTTCGCCGCCGCCGTGCTCAGCGCGGTCATGCGCCCGGCCCTTTCGGCGCTCAAGGGAAGCACCCTGCTCGACGTCCTCGCCTTCGGCGTCGTGCTCGCAGGGATGAACTTCTGCTTCTTCATGGCCCTCGACCGCCTGCCGCTGGGGATCGCCGTGACGCTCGAGTTCACCGGACCGCTCGGCGTCGCGGTCGCCTCCTCGCAACGGCGGCGCGACCTGCTCTGGGCCGCGATGGCGGCGGTCGGCATCCTCCTGCTCGCGCCCTCCTTCGGTGACGGCCTCGACCTGCTCGGGGCGTTCTTCGCGCTCGCCGCCGGCGGCTTCTGGGCCGCGTACATCTATCTCTCCGCCCGCGTCGGACGCGGGCCCGCCGGCCGCGGCGGCCTCTCGGCCGCGATGATCTTCGGCTCCGTGCTGCTGCTGCCCGTCGGTCTCGCCGACGGCGGTGGCGACCTGCTCGATCCGCGCCTGCTCGCGGCCGGCTTCGGCGTCGCGATGCTGAGCTCGGCGATCCCCTACACGGCCGAGCTCGAGGCGCTGCGAAGGCTGCCCCCCGGGACCTTCGGGGTTCTGCTCAGCCTCGAGCCCGCGGTGGCGGCGCTGATCGGCTTCGTCGCCCTCGACCAGGGCCTGCCCACGCGCGAGATCGTCGCGATCGCGCTCGTCGTCACGGCCAGCGTCGGGGCGCTCCGCAACGCCGAGCCGGTGGCGACCGCCGAGGCCTGAGGTTGGTCGTCGATCGATGCCCGGCCGGGCGTGTCCGCCCTCGCGGGCTGCTCATCGGGGCGACGCTCCCAGCCCGGACATTCGAGGACCGGAACGCTCGGGTAGCGCGGGTACGCGGGGTCGGTCTGCGAACGCCGGCAGAGCGAAAAGCGCGAGCCGCGCGTGTTGCGGACGACGCGCTGGTGCAGACAGCTCTCGCATAGTCCGGCGGGCGGTGAGCTCACGGCGCCGCTGAGTGTAGACACGACAGCCCGAGCGTCCCGGCATTGACTTCAAGCCCGCTTGAACCTCTATGCTCCCATTACTTCACTTTGTATAGCTTCTATCCTCAACGTCCGAGCCTCCCCCCTTCATGAGCACCTTCCGTCGTCTCCTGGGCTTTCTCGGCCCCTACCGCCGCAGCCTCTACTGGTCGCTGGCGATCGCTTGGGCCGCGATGGGCATGACCGTGCTGATCCCAGCGCTGATCGGCAACGCGATCGACGCGATCCAGCGACGGCCGGCGCGCCGACCTGTTGCCGCTCGCCGGCGCGATCGTCGCCGCCGGCCGTGCTGCGGCTGGCGCTCACCTTCAACCGCCGGATCATCGCCGGCAAGGTCTCGCTCGCCGTCGAGTTCGACCTGCGCTCGCGCGTGTACCGGCACCTGCAGGCGCTCGAGCTCGGCTTCTTCGACTCCCAGCAGACCGGCCAGCTGATGTCGCGCGCGACCGTCGATCTGCAGTCGATCCGCTTCTTCCTCGGCTACGGCGTCATCTTCCTGACCCAGAACCTGCTCACGATCCTGCTCGCCGGCGGCGTGATGATCGCGATCCAGCCCGGGCCTCGCGCTGCTCGCCCTGGTCCCGGTGCCGATCGTCGTCTGGACGGCGTCGCGCTACAACCGCTACTCGCGTCCCGCCCTGCAGGAGGTCCAGCAGCGGATCGCCGAGCTCACCGCCGAGGCCGAGGAGTCGGTCTCCGGCGTCCGCGTCGTCAAGGCCTTCGCCCGCGAGCGGCACATGCTCGAGCGCTTCCGCCGCAGCGTCGTGCGCGTCTTCGACCAGAACGTCTACTCGACGAGGCTGCGCGCCTTCTACAACCCGCTGATCGGCTTTCTGCCGAACTTCGGGCTCGCCGTCGTGCTGCTGGTCGGCGGCAACCAGGTGATCAACGGGACCTTGAGCCTGGGCGAGTTCACCGCCTTCTACACCTACGTGGTGATGCTGACCGGGCCGATGCGGACGCTCGGCGTCGCGCTCGGCATGTGCCAGCGGGCGATCGCCTCCGGCAACCGCCTCTTCGAGATCCTCGATCGCGAGCCGCGGATCGCGGCCAAGCCCGGCGCCGCCACCACTGCCCGACGGCTGGCGGCAGGTCGAGATCCAGCGACGTCTCGCTCGCCTACGACGGTGGCTCCGGCGAGGCGCTGAGCGACGTCGACCTCGACGTCGAGCCGGGGCGTATCGTCGCGCTCGTCGGCCCGACCGGCTCGGGCAAGACGAGCCTGGTCGCGCTGCTCGCCCGCCTCTATGACCCGACGCGAGGGCAGCGTCCGCATCGACGGCGCCGACCTGCGCGACGTCGATCTCGCCTCGCTGCGCAACAGATCGCCTTCGTCGCCGACGACAGCTTCCTGTTCAGCGCCACGGTCGCCGACAACATCGCCTACGCCAATCCGGAAGCCGGCCGCGAGACGATCGAGCTCGCCGCCCGCCGGGCGCAGGCCGCGTCGTTCATCGACGAGCTCCCCGACGGCTACGAGACCCTCGTCGGCGAGCGCGGCCTGACCCTCTCGGGCGGCCAGCGCCAGCGGATCGCGATCGCCCGCGCCCTGCTGGCCGATCCGCGGATCCTGATCCTCGACGACGCGACCTCGTCGGTCGACGCCCGGACCGAGGCCGAGATCAGGCGCGGGCTCGAGGAGGCGCTCTCGGGCCGGACGACCTTCATCGTCGCCCACCGTCTCTCGACGATCTCGCTCGCCGACGAGATCGTCGTCATGGACGAGGGCCGGATCGTCGACCGCGGCACGCACGAGGAGCTGCTCGAGCGCTGCGACCTGTACCGGGAGATCGCCGACCACGGGCTCGCCGACACGGCCTTCCTGCAGTGCGACCTCGAGGAGCGTGAGGAGGTGGCGCGGCTGTGATCCGCCGCCGCAACGGACCGCCGCTCGGCCGAGAACGGTGACGGGCCCGAGACGACCGAGGGCCTGCAGGGCGCCTGGTATCTGTTCCGCGACCTGTGGCGACTGTTCCGTGGCGAGGATCAGCGCGGCCGCAAGGTGCGCTGGCTGCTCGGGCTGCTGCGCCCATACCGGGCCCGGGTCGCCGCGATGATGGTGGCGCTGCTGATCGCAACGGCCGCCGCCCTCGCGCCGCCTTACCTGGCCGGCAAGGCGGTCGACGACGGGATCGTGCCGCACGACTCCGGCGCCCTGACGCTGATCGTGATCGCCTTCCTGATCTCGGCCGCTGGCGCTGTGGGCCGCCACCTACGCGCAGACCTACCTCGTCGGCTGGGTCGGGCAGCGAGCTCTGCAGGATCTGCGCGAGCGCATCTACGCGCACCTGCAGGCGATGTCGATCGGGTTCTACACGCGCAACCGGCCCGGCGTGCTGATCTCGCGGATGACCAACGACGTGCAGGCGCTCGACAACCTCGTCACCGACGGGATCGTGACCCTGTTCTCGAGCACGCTGACCCTGGTCGGCGTCGTCGTGATCCTGCTCGCCCTCGACGTGCAGCTGGCGCTGATCACCTTCCTCACCTTCCCGCTGCTGGCGCTGGCGAGCATCGTCTTCCGCATCGCCTCGGCCGGCGCCTACAGGCTGACCCGGGAGAAGATCGCCAACATCACCGCCTACCTGCAGGAGACGCTGAGCGGCATCCGCGTCGTCCGCAGCTTCGGCAGGAGCCGCGCCACATCGGCGAGATGGAGCGGCTCAACGAGGAGAACCGGGAGGCCAACATGCGCACGGTCTGGCTCAACGCGAGCTACTTCCCGGCGGTCGAGCTGCTCAGCGCGGTCGGCACCGCCGGCGATCCTGCTGTTCGGCGGCTACCAGGTGATCGACGGCAACGTCGAGATCGGCGTCCTGATCTCGTTCGTCGGCTACCTGGCGACCTTCTTCGACCCGATCCAGCAGATCAGCCAGCTCTACACGACCTACCAGCAGGGCATGGCGGCGCTCGACAAGATCTTCGACCTGCTCGACACCGAGCCCGACACCGTCGATCGCCCGGACGCGATCGACCCGGGCGAGATCCGCGGCGAGATCCGGCTCGAGGGCGTCTGGTTCTCCTACGCCGAGGACGCGCGCCGGGCGCTGGCCGCCCAGCCGGACGCCGACGCCTCCCGATCCCGACGCGCCCGAGCCGCGAGCCGGGCTGGGCGCTGCAGGACATCGACCTGACGATCCTGCCCGGGCCAGACCGTGGCGCTGGTCGGCGAGACCGGCGCCGGCAAGTCGACGCTGGCGAAGCTCGTCGCTCGCTTCTACGACCCGCAGCGGGGCCGCGCTCACCGTCGACGGCCACGACGTCCGCGAGCCTCGATGCCGCGGCCCTGCGCAGCCAGCTCGGGATCGTCCCCCAGGAGGGCTTCCTGTTCAGCGGCACGGTGCGCGAGAACGTCGCCTTCGGCAGGCCCGACGCGAGCGAGGAGGAGATCGACGCGGCGCTGCGCGCGGTCGGCGCCGAGCGAGATGATCGCGGCGCTGCCCGACGGCCTCGAGACCGAGGTCGGCGAGCGCGGCACGCCAGCTCTCCGCCGGCGAGCGGCAGATCGTCGCCTTCGCGCGGGCGCTGCTCGCCGAGCCGGCGATCCTGATCCTCGACGAGGCGACCTCGAACGTCGACGTCCGCACCGAGCGCCGGATCGAGCAGGGCCTGCGCCGGCTGCTCGCCGGCCGCAGCGCGATCGTCATCGCGCACCGGCTCTCGACGATTCGCAACGCAGCGCGGATCGTCGTCCTCGACGGCGGGCGGATCGCCGAGAGCGGCACGCACGAGGAGCTGATCGCCGCCGGCGGCGCCTACGCCCGCCTATACGGGTCCTGGGAGGCCGGCTCGGCCGTCGCCTGACGCGCCCGGGCCGCGTCGACCGGGCTCAGCCCGGCGCGATGCCGCCGGAGCTGCCGCCGCCGCCCGCCGCCGTCCGGAGTCGGTGCGGGAGTCGGCGTCGGAGTCGGCGCCGGCGCCGGTGCCGGTGCGGGAGCCGGCGTCGCAGTCGTCGGCGTCACGGCCGTCGAGTTGCCGTTGCCGCCGTTACCGCCGCTCGGCGTCGGCACGGTCCCGTTGCCCTCCTGGCCGCATTCGGTGAAGCCGTACTCGGCAGCCGCGCCGGAGCCCTCGCTGCGGGCCGTCGCCAGGTCGGTCTCAAGCGAGCTGACGGTCGCCGTATCGCCGCTCGCGGCCGCCTGCTCTTGCTGGCCGATGATGCTCGCCTGCTTGGCGAGCGCCTTCAGGTAGACGTCGAGCTGCCCGGTCGGATCCTCGGGCAGGCCAAGCTGCTTGATGCTCTTCAGCGTGTCCCGGGTGATGCTCTGCTCCTGGCTCAGGGCAGCGTCTGGCTCGTATCGGCGCTCTGCGCGGCCGACGCGAGCGCCGTGTTCGCCTCGGCGCAGATCGAATCCGCCTGCTTGATGAACTGACCCTGGGAGAGCGCCGCCGACGTCGTCGTCGACTCGGTGGTCGACGTGGTCGACTGCCCGATCGTCTCGATCGGGGCGTTACCGCCGCCGCAGCCCGCAGCCGTCGCGGCGACGCAGGCTCCTGCCACCAGCATCGCGATCCTCTTGCGCATCACCCCGGCAGGTTAGACCCGCGGCGGGCCGCAACCCGAAAACACGCGGCTGACGTGCAACGAGGCGCTCAGCGCGTCAGGAAATGCGGCGCGGGCGGGGCACCGGTCGTCCGCGCTCGCCGATCCGGATCTGCCGCTCCCTCTCCGTCTCCACCGCCCGCCGAGCGCCGGAGCTCGAGCCCCGGGCCGCCCGCTGCGATCGCCCCGAACTCGGGCTCGAGCGCGTTGCGCCGCACCTCGGAGGCGCTGCCGGTCAGTGAGTCCTCGCCGGAGCGCGCCCAGAGGCGGCTGACGAGCGCGTAGAGCGCGAAGGCGACGAGAACGCCGGCCAGAACCGTGCCCAGGAACGGTATCCAGGCGTGGTTGATGCGGCAGGCGCCGTAGTTCTCCACCCCTACCGTGCAGCGGCCGTCACCGGAGAGGTAACCAAGGCCCGCGAAGACGCCGGCAGCGGCGCCGAAAACGATCAGAATCAATGCACGTCGTCGAGACATCCGGTCTCCCATCCAACGGGCCATCCTAAGCCCGCCTCCGGCGTCATTGCGATGCCGGATTGTCGCTTCGGGACGAAGCTAAGCGAGCCGGAACAGGCATCCGCTCAACGTTCCCTCAACGTTCCCTCAAGGCTCCCGGGCGCCCCCTGGCGCAAAGCTGGGGATCTAGGACTCGAACCTAGACTACGAACACCAGAAGCTCGCGTGCTGCCGATTACACCAATCCCCATCGGTGCCCTGATCGGGGTCGGAAACGATAGCCGCCGTGCTTAGTCGCCGTCGCTCGCCCCCAGCGACGCGAGGTCGACCGACTCGTTGCCCAGCAGCGCCGGTTGATCGAGCTCTGAAGCGGTCTCGATCAGCCGCCGGGCCTCCTGCAGATCCGCGCTGCGGCCGACCGAGATCGCGGCCTCGACGCCGGCCGCCCGTGACGTAGAAGGCGGAGAACTCGCCATCGTCCGGCGAACCCCTGAAGACGACCTCGTCCCAGTCCGTTGAGTTGCCTACGTACTCGAGCGAGGCCCAGTCCGCGAGGTCGCTGAAGAAGTACGGGACGACTTCGTAGGGCTGCTTGTCGCCGAGCATGCCGCGGGCCGCGTGCGGACCCTGCTGGAAGGCGACGTCCCAGTGCTCGACGCGGAGCCGCCGACCGAGTGGGACGCTCGTCGAAGCTGCAGCAGTCGCCGGCCGCGAAGATTCCCTCGACCGAGGTCTCGAGACCGGAATCGCAGACGATCCCGTCGTCGACCTCGAGCCCGGCCCGTTCGGCGAGCATCGTGTCCGGGCGGACTCCGGCGCCGACGACGACCGCGTCGCAGGGGAGCTCGAGACCAGACTCGGTGAGCACGCGTGCCGACTCGCACATCGCCCTCGAAGCCGTCGAGCGACTCGCCCCCGTGGATCTCGATGCCGCGACCGGTGAGCAGCTCGTGGAAGTGGCGGCCGACCTCGGGCCCGAAGGTGTTCTGCAGGGTGATGTCCTCCTGCATCACGATCGTGCAGCGCTTGCCCATCTCGGTCAGCGAGGCGGCAACCTCGCAGCCGATGTAGCTGCCGCCGATCAAGACGACGCGCTCCGCCGTCGCGACGTCCTGGCGGATCGAGTCGGCGTTACCGAAGGCGCGCAGGTAGTGGATGCCGTCGAGCTGGGCGCCCTCGACGCGGAGGATGTTGACCATCGCCCCTGTCGCGATCAGCGCCTTGTCGAAGCCGACGACCTCCTTGCCCTGGAGCTTCGCCGTGCGTGCCTCGGTGTCGAGGCCCATGACGCTGCGACCGGTGATCAGCTCGACGTCGTTGTCGGCGTACCAGTCGGCCTCGAGCGCGTACGCATCGGCGCGCTCGCTCTCGCCGCGCAGGTACTCCTTCGAGAGCGGTGGCCGCTCGTAGGGCGGGTCCTGCTCGCGGCCGACGATCGCGATCGAGCCCTCGGCGCCGCGCTTGCGCAGTTCGCCGGCGCAGCGGGCAGCGGCGAGGCCGCCGCCGATCAGCAGGAAGTCGAAGTCTCTGTCAGCCATGCGGACGCACCGTACCGGCCTCGGGCTACCCCGCGTGCCGGCGGTTCAATCACCGTCCCCGTTCTCGGCTAGACCGAGGTACGAGGTCACGTCAGCCTCGACGGCGGCCTCGAGCACGGCGAGAATCTCGTCGCCGACCTCGAGCACCGTCTCGGCGGTGGGCACCCGCCCGCGGCCCTCGCGCAGGACGGAGATCAGCAGGCTGCCCGCCGGCATCTCGAGATCGGCGACCCGCACGCCCGCCAACGGCGAGCCCTCCTCGATCGCGAGCTCGATGATCTCGAGCTGCTCGTCGGGCAGGTCGAGCAGGTGGATCAAGCCGTGGCTCGGGACCTCGTGCTCGATCAGGCGCAGGATCAGGTCGGTCGCGGAAACGTAGGGACGGATGTCGAGCAGCTCGAAGTGGCTGCGGTTACGCGGGTTGTTGCAGCGCGCGATGACGCGGTCGACCGCGTACTTCTCGCGGGCCATCTGACAGACGAGCAGGTTGTCCTCGTCGTCGCCGGTGACGGCGATGACGATGTCCGCGTCACCGATTCCCGCACGCTCGAGCACCCAGAGCTCGGCCGCATCCCCGTAGACGATCCGCCGCTCGAGCTCCTGCTCGATCAGCAGGAAGCGCTCACGGTCGGACTCGATCAGGGTCACGTCGTGGCCCTTGCCGAGCAGCTCCCGGGTGAGATTCCAGCCGACCTTGCCGGCGCCGACGACGACGACTCGCTGGGCGCCCGGCAGCGCTGTCACTCCGATCCCCTCTCCGGCCGCGACTCGGCCTCGCGGACTCGCTCGAGAGCATCTCGATCGCCGAGCGGGTCGGGCAGATCGTCGCGACGCCCTGTTGCTCGTACCACTCGGCGCGCCGCGGGTCGAGCACGCGAGCAATCACCGTCGCCACGTTGAACTGGCGGCGCGCGATCTGGGCAATGACGAGGTTCGTGTTGTCCCCGTTGGTCGAGGCGACGAAGGCATGCGCGCGCTCGATGCCCGCCGCCGTCAACGCGTCGAGCTCGAGGCCCTGACCGACCGTGAAGCGACCGCCCGCCGCGACCCAGTCGGCGCCCCCCATCACGGCCTCGAGCCGCGAGAGCGCCTCCGGCGACTCGTCGAGACAGGAGACCTCATGCCCCTCCTCGAGCATCGTCCGGGCAAGCGAGGAGCCGACGCGGCCGATGCCGACGATGAGCACGAACATGGCCCGATCGTATGGGAGCCGACGGGAGCAGCCCGCCCGCCAGCCCACGGCCCGCAACCAGAGGCGCGCTCTGACCAAGCCTCGGCGTGCCGGCGAGGGGCGGGTCGGGCAGCGCGTTCTGTACCGACTTGCCCAGCTATGTGTTGGGAAAGTCGATAAGGAACGGCCAGCCGTCCACCGCCGGCGTCAACCAGAGGCGTTCTCCGACCAAGCATGAGCGCGCACGCGCGGTGCGCGGTGTAGCGGAGCTACATAAGCACCGCGCGGGTGCGCTCAGGCGCCGCGTCGGAGGACGCCGACGCTCGCTGCGCTAGTGGCCGTGGAAGCCGTAGTAGAGCCGGCCAAGCCCGAGCGCGACGAAGATCATGCTGATCACGAAGCCGGCCGAGCCGACGCCGCCGCCAACCGTCGCGATCGCTCCCCAGGCGCCGAAGAAGGCGATGAGGCCGCCAAAGACCATGCTCGCGACCTCGAAGACGTCGCGCTCGCGCGGCTTCTCGGCCTTGACCCCGACGCTCCGCGCGACGGGGGGATCGACGGCAGCCTGCGGAATCCCGGCCGTGGCGGGGGCCGAGGAGGCCGTGCCGCGGGGCTGCTTGAGGCGCGAGCGCCTGGGCATTGGCGTCGGCTTGCCGCGGGGCTCCGAGCGTCCTGCGGGATCGTCACTTGAGCGCGCCCCCGAGGGCGGCTCACTCGCCTGCCACCCTGGCACCGGGGCCGGAGCCGGCCGGGGCTGCGCTGACTCAGGCTCGGGAGCAGGCTTCGCCGTGCGCTTCTCGACGGCCTCGGGTTCCGGCTCGGGCCCCTGGACGACGGGCGGCTCGGGCTGCGCGGGGGCCGGGCGGCGGAGCCGGCGAGGCTGCCGCGGCTGTGGCCGCGGGGTTCCGCGGTCGCCCAACCTCGGCTCGGCCTTCGGGTCTGAGAACTCCTCCTCCTCGGGGCCTTCCTCCTGCCCCGCGCGATCGGGCTCCGAGGCCTTGGGGATGTCCTGAAGCCAACGTGGTCCCAGCACGCCTCCCATGATGGCAGGGCAGCCGTCCGGCCTTCTGAGACGACGAGAGGGGCGCCTCGCGGCGCCCCTCTCGAGGTACTGTCGCTGCCGCCGTACGCCTAGAGCGCGATGATCGGCAGCATCAGCAGGGCGACGATGTTCGCCACCTTGATCATCGGGTTGATCGCGGGACCGGCGGTGTCCTTGTAGGGATCGCCGACCGTGTCGCCGGTCACCGAGGCGGCGTGGGCCTCGGAGCCCTTGCCGCCGTAGGCGCCGTCCTCGATCAGCTTCTTGGCGTTGTCCCAGGCGCCGCCGCCGGCGGTCATCGAGACCGCGGCGAAGAAGCCGACGACGATCACGCCGATCAGCAGGCCGCCGAGCGCCTTGGCGCTGATCAGGCCGACGATCAGCGGGATCAGGATCGGGATCAGCGACGGGAGGATCATCTCCCGCTGCGCCGAGGCGGTGACGATCGCGACCGTGTCGGCGTAGTCGGGCTTCTCGGTGCCCTCCATGATCCCCGGGTGCTCGCGGAACTGCTTGCGCACCTGCTCGACGACCTGACCGCCGGCGCGGCCGACAGCCTCGATCGAGAGCGCGGAGAACAGGTAGACCATCATGCCGCCGATCAGCAGGCCGATCAGCACCGCCGGATCACCGATGTCGAAGAAGCCGGCGACGAGCTCCTTGCCGTCCTGGCGGCCTCCTCGGCGAGCTCGATCTGGAAGGCCTTGAACAGCACCAGCGCCGCGAGCACGGCGGAGCCGATCGCGTAGCCCTTGGTCACCGCCTTGGTCGTGTTGCCGACCGCGTCGAGCGGGTCGGTGACGTTGCGGACGTCCTCGGGCATCTCCGCCATCTCGGCGATGCCGCCGGCGTTGTCGGTGATCGGGCCGAACGCGTCGAGCGCGACGATCAGGCCGGTCAGCGAGAGCTGCGCCATCACGGCGACGCCGATCCCGTAGATCCCGGCGAGCTCGTTCGCGCCGAGGATCGCCAGCGCGATCAGGATCGCCGGGGCGGCCGTCGCCTGAAAGCCCTGCGCGAGGCCCTGGATGATGTTGGTCGCGTGGCCGGTCTGCGAGGCCTCCGCGATCGCCTTGCACCGGGCGGAACCGGGTCGAGGTGTAGTAGTCGGTGATCACGAACAGGCCCGGCGGTGACGCCGATCCCGATCAGCGCGCAGAGCCAGAGGCCGCGTGACCGAGGCGTCGGCCAGGGCGCTGCCCGGGTCGAGGACGCCGAGGCTTGAGCGGGTCCGCCATCAGCCAGTCGGTGATCGGGTAGAAGGCCGCGGCGCTGAGATCAGGCCGCAGACGATCAGGCCCTTGTAGAGGGCGCCCTCGACGTTGCCGGTGCTGGTCCGCACGCTGAGCGCGCCGACGATCGAGGCGAGGATCGCGACGCCGCCGATCACCAGCGGGTACATCGCGACCTCGCGCGCCGACGTCGAGGTCGAAGGTGAGCACGCCGAGCAGCATCACGGCGACCGCGGTGACCGCGTAGGTCTCGAACAGGTCGGCGGCCATGCCGGCGCAGTCGCCGACGTTGTCGCCGACGTTGTCGGCGATCACGGCCGGGTTGCGCGGGTCGTCCTCGGGGATGCCCGCCTCGACCTTGCCGACGAGGTCGGCGCCGACGTCGGCGGCCTTCGTGAAGATGCCGCCGCCGAGTCGCGCGAAGACGCTGATCAGCGAGCCGCCGAAGCCGAGGCCGATCAGCGCGTCGATCGCCTCCTTGTCGGTCTGGTCGGTGAGCAGCAGGATCCCGTAGTAGCCGGCGACGCCGAGCAGGGCGAGGCCGACGACGAGCAGGCCGGTCACCGAGCCGCCCTTGAAGGCGACGTCGAGGCCGGGGCCGACGCCACCGCGGGACGCCTCGGCGACGCGGGCGTTGGCCCGCACCGAGACGTTCATGCCGATGAAGCCGGCCGAGCCCGAGAGGATGCCGCCGATCACGAAGCCGATGCCGGTCTCGATGTTCTGGATCAGCGCGATCGCGATCGCGAGCGGTACCGCGACCATCGCGATGATCGTGTACTGGCGATTGAGATATGCCCGGGCGCCCTCCTGGACGGCCCCGGAGATCTCCTGCATTCGATCGTTCCCCGGGGACTTCGCCAGCAGAGCCCTGCGTGACGAGGATTCCGTAGAGGACACCGGCGCCCGCGCAGACAAGCGCGATCACGACGCCGTAATCGGTCAGGAACTCAGTCAAGTTCGTTTCCCTCCGTAGTGTGGGTGTTCAAGAGCAAGGCCGCCCCGGAAACATCGGACGAGGGGGCGGCCGAAAGCGGCGCGCAGTGTAGACGCATCGCGGCGGCGGAATGCGCTCGGCGCGCTGCCAGCGGGAATCGGCGGATCGACCGCTCGGAGCTCAGCCAGCCGGGGGTCCAGAGCCGCGAGCCGGCTGCTGCGGCGCCGGGCGGGCCGCTGCCCTCGGCGCCGCCGGCGCCGCCTGCGGCCGCGGCCGGCGCCGGCTCGCCGGCGTGCTCGGCGTACATGATCTGAATCTGGCTGAGGCGCGTTGCGGACCTCGCGCTGCGGCCTCGGGCTCGAGCAGGTCGACGAGCGCGCGGACGGCCTCGATTCCGACCCGGGCCTGCTCGAGGTCGCGCTCGTCCTCCTTGGCGATCCGCCGGGCGGCGAGGTTGAGGATGCTGACCATGCTCTGGGTGACGACGTCCTGGACGCGCACCTTGCGCATCTCCTCCTCCATCTGGCGCAGCATCTCCTGCTGCTCGGGGAGCTCATGCTCGCTCGGCCGCTCGGGGGCGGTCGGCCCGCCCGGCGGTTCCTGGTCCGTGGCTGGGTGCCTTCATGTCGACCGACCCTACAGGCCCGCGGGCCACGGCCGCCGCGCTCAGCCGGCGACGCCGGCTCGGGCGCGTAGGTGCGGGCGGTCTCGGCGACGATCTCGCGGTAGACCTCGTCGATCGAGCGGCCCTCGGCGAGCGCCGCGCGGGCGCGCTGGGCGCCGTTCGGGCCGCTGCGGCTCGGCGTCGATGGCCGAGCGCCTCGCGGGCCGGCGCGGTCCACTCGAGCAGCGCGCTCGACGCGCCGCCCGGGCCTCGATCTCGCGCCCGGCGGCGAAGTCGATCATGCGGCCGTCCATCCCGTAGCGGATCGCCCGCCAGAGGTTCTCCTCGACCTCGCGGCCGCCTGCGGCGGCCGGCGAGCGCGCCCGTCGTCGTAGTCGAGCGCGGCCTGGGCGACGCAGGCCATCATCAGC
The DNA here is from genome assembly GCA_963774395.1 of uncultured Solirubrobacterales bacterium. Taxonomy (GTDB): domain Bacteria; phylum Actinomycetota; class Thermoleophilia; order Solirubrobacterales; family 70-9; genus CAXMST01. The sequence continues at coordinate 164,503 of CAVZET010000007.1, forward strand.
GCCGCCAGCCGGAACGACTCCTCGCCGCGGCTCTGCGCGTCGCAGATCCGCACCTCGACGGTGCCGAAGCGGTGATGCGGGCGGACGCTCCACCACAGCTGGGTCGACTCGACGATCGAGCTCGTCGCGCTCGAGCAGGCTCGACGAAGTCGGCGTAGGTGGCCCAGTCGCCGAACGGCTCGTGGATCCCGCAGCGCGGGAAGGTCCGGGTGAAGATCTGGGTCCGGACGCTGAGTGCAGGCCGGTGTCGACGCCGATCGAGGAACGGCGAGTTGGCGCTGACGGCGAGCAGCGATCGGCAGCACGCCCGCGCAGGTGGTCGCAGACGGCGATCGCGCGGTCGGCGCCGCGGACGCCGACGTGCACGTGCAGGCTCCAGGTCTGGTTGCGCTGGGCGACCTAGCCGAGGTCGGCGCGCAGGCGCTGGTAGTGCGGCGTGTCGATGATCTCCTGGTCGAGGTAGGCGGCCCACGGATGGGTTCCCATCGCCACCAGGCGCGACGCCCATCCGCTCGGCGAGGGCGAACAGCAGCCGCCGGCGCTCGCGCTGCAGCTCGATCGCCTCGCGCGAAGCTCTCCGCGCGGCCGGAGCGGATCTCGATCTCGGTGTCGATCAGCTCGCCGCGCGGCCGAGTCGGCGAGCACCTCGTCCTCCTGGCAGGCCGCGAACATCTCGTCGAAGCGGTGCGCGAGCTCGAGCGTGCCGGGATCGAGCAGCGCGAACTCCTCCTCGATCGCGACCGTGAAGTCGCGCGAGTCCTCGAAGATCTCGCGGGCGCGATCGAGGTCGAGGCTCGTGGTCGCGGGCCGGGTTCATCGGTCGGTCGCTCCTCGGCTCGGGTCTCAGGTCAGATAGAAGTAGAGCGCGTAGAGCAGGTCGACCGCCGGGCTCGAGGTGTGGACCGTGACCTCCGGCGGCATCTCGAGCAGGCGCTCGGAGTAGTTGAAGATGATCTTGACGCCCGCCTCGACGAGCTGGTCGGCGACGTCCTGGGCCGCCTCGGCCGGCACCGCGAGCACGCCGACGACGATCTCCTCCTTGGCGACGACCTTGTCGAGCTCGTCGATCGACCGCACCTGGACGCCGCCGAACTCCTTGCCGATCAGCTTCGGGGCGCTGTCGAAGATCGAGACGATCCGGAAGCCGTGGTCGGCGAAGATGTCGGAGGAGGCGATCGCCTGGCCGAGGTTGCCGGCGCCGAACAGGGCGATGTTGTGCTGGCCCGGAGGTGCGCAGGATCTTGCGGATCTCGGCGACCAGCGACTCGACCTGGTAGCCGACGCCGCGCTTGCCGAACTTGCCGAAGCCGGAGAGATCGCGGCGGATCTGGGTCGAGTTGATGTGGGTCCAGGAGGCGAGCTCCTGGGAGGAGATCGTCTCCTTGCCCATCTTCCGGGCCTGGATCAGGACCTGCAGGTAGCGGGAGAGCCGCGCCGCGACGCCGAGCGAGAGCCGCGCGCCCTCGTCGCCGTTGCCGCCGAGCAGCGCCGATCGCCGACGCGGCCTCGGTCGGCCGGCCCGGCGCTGGCTGCCCGGTGCGGCTCGCTCATGCCTCAACGGTAGCGAGCCGGGACGCGCACGGCGTCGGATCGGGCATCAGCTCGCTGACTCGGGCGCCGTCGATCTCGACCACGGGGATCAGCTCGAGCAGCTGCGGTGCAGGCTCTCGTCCGCTCTCGATGTCGATCTCGATCAGCTCGAACGCGAGCCCCTCGCGGCGCAGCGCGAGCAGCCCCTCGACGCGCCTCCTCGCAGAGGTGACAGCCCGCCCGCCCGTAGAGGAGCACCGGGGCAGCCGTGGCGGCGTCAGCCGCAGCGCGCGCCGTCGCCGCCGCGTCGAGGTCGAGATAGTCCGGGGTACGGCGAGCGGCTCGGCAGGTGCGGCGCGGCGGCGCCGATCATCGCCGCGTTGTCGGTGCAGAGCGCGGGCGGCGAGCAGCTTGAGCCGGATCCCGCGCTCGCTCGCAGAGCCCGCGGCGCGCTCGCGCAGCAGCGCGTTGGCGGCGACGCCGCCGCCGAGCGCGAGCGGCCGGCCACGGATCGCCGGCCGCCTCGGCAGCGCCGAGCGCCCGCAGCTTCGCGATCAGCTGCTCGACGACCGCCGCCTGAAAGCTCGCCGCGAGATCGGCGCGGCGGCGCACGGCCTCGAGGCTCGCCTGCCTCCGCCTCGAGCTCCGCGAACCGCGTAGACGAGCGCCGTCTTCAGCCCGCTGAAGCTGAAGTCGAGGCCCGGGTCGCGACTCATCGCGACCGGGAAGCTGAACGCCGTCGGGGTCGCCGTCCGGCGGCGCACGCGCTGGATCGCGGGCCCGCCCGGGTAGCCGAGCCCGAGCAGCCGGGCCGCCTTGTCGAGCGCCTCGCCGGCGGCGTCGTCGAGGGTCTGAGCCGAGCAGCCTCGTAAGCGCCGCGCTCGCGCGACCCCGGCGAGCAGCGTGTGCCCGCCGCTGGCGAGCAGGCCAGGAACGGCGGCTCGAGCGGCTCGGGCTCGAGCCAGGCGGCGGCGACGTGGCCGAGCAGGTGGTCGACGGGGATCAGCGGCTTGCCGGTCGCCGCGGCGAGCGCCTTGGCGGTGCTGACGCCGACCAGCAGCGCGCCGATCAGCCCGGGCCGCGTCGGTGACGGCGATCGCGTCGACTCATCGAGCGTCGACGCCGGCCTCGGCCAGCGCCGCATCGACGACCGGGTTGACGAGCTCGACGTGGTGGCGCGAGGCGACCTCGGGGACGACGCCGCCGAAGCGCTCGTGGGCGGCCGCCTGCGAGGAGATCACGTTGCTGAGCACGCGCGCGCCGTCGATCGACGGCGGCGCAGGTGTCGTCGCAGGAGGTCTCGATCGCGAGGATCAGGCTCCGGTGCTGCTCAGCGTCGGGCTCGCCGAACCACATGATCAGCGCGTCCTCGTTGTTGTCGTGGTAGTAGCGCAGCCGGCGCCCGGCGGGCCGGAAGCCGAGGCGCTCGTACATGCGGATCGCGCCCGCGTTCGAGATCCGCACCTCGAGCGTGAAGCGCTCGCTCGCGGCCGGCCGGTCTCGAGCAGCTCGCGCGATCAGCCGGCTGGCGAGCCCGCGGCGCCGCGCTGGTCGGCGTCGACGGCGACGTTCATCAGGTGCCAGATGTCGGCGTAGCGCGAGCAGACGAGGTAGCCGACGAGGCCCGTCTCGGCTCTCGGCGGCCAGGCAGATGCCGGACGGCTTCGAGAGCTCGAGCACGAACATCGCCAGCGACCAGGGCGCCGGGAACGAGCGGCGCTCGATCGCGAGCACCGCCGGCAGGTCGCCGTAGGTGAGCCGGCGGATCGCGACGCCGGCCGGACCCGGCGCTCGGCAGTCGGGGGCGCTCATCGGTCGCGGCGATCTCGCTCACGCCAACGCTCCGCATCGGGTCGTCGCAGGTACAGGGGCTTCACGTTCCTCGGGCGCTCCGCCGTCCCGAGCGCCGGGACCAGGGCGGAGACGGTAACGGGCCGAGAGCCGGTGGGCCGGGTCCTCGTCGGCGAGGACCTCGACTCCAGCGGCCTCCAGCTCGTCGCGGAATCGTACCGCCCCGTCGCCCGCCGCCAGCGGCCTCCCGGCGGCCTGAAAGCGCCTCGTCCAGCCGCGTCCGGCGCGAGCACGACCGGCGGCGTCGGCGACCGGCGCGCCGGGCCGCAGCACCGCCGCGAAGACCTCGCCGCGGCGCGCGTCGATGCACGCCGAGCCGCGGCGCGCGCCGGCGCCCTGCCGGGATCCCGGCCGCGAGCGCGGCGGTCGTCGGCGACCGCCGGCGAGCGGCAGGCCGCGCGCCTGCGCCAGCGCCCGCGCGGTCGCGACGCCGATCCGGATCCCGGTGAACGAGCCCGGGCCCGACGCCGACGGCGATCGCGCTCGACCCGCTCCCAGCCGCCGTCCTCGTCGACCGACCTCGGCGATCGAGCCCGAGCAGCGCCGGCCCGTGGCTGGGCCGGCCGTCCGGCGCCGGGGCCGACGCGGCGCTCGCTGAGCAGCCTCGGCAGCCCGTCGCAGACGGCGACGGCGGTGTCGGGCGTCGCCGTGTCGAGCGCGAGCGTCAGGCTCATCAGCCCTCCGCATCCTCGCCGGCTCGATCTCGATCCGTGCCGGCGCGGTCGCCGCCGCGCGTGCTCGATCCGCACCCGGGCCGCGACCCGCTCGAGCTCCCGCGCGCTCGGCCGCCTCGGCCACTCGACGAAGGCGATCGCGTCGGCGGTCGAGGTAGTCGTCGAGCAGCCCGGGCTCCTCCTCGGCGAGCGAGCCGAGCCGGTAGAGGTCGAGGTGGGAGACCGGCACGGCGCGCCCGGATAGACGCTGGCCGATCGTGAAGGTCGGCGAGGTGACCGGCCCGCGACCCCGAGCGCCCGGCGGCGCCGCGGACGAAGGTCGTCTTGCCGGCGCCGAGCTCGCCGCTGAGACGAGCACGACGTCGCCGGGTCGCAGGCGAGTCGGCGAGCTCGCGCGGCGAGCGCCTCGGTCTCCGCCGGCCCGTCGCTGTCGGTCGTCTCGGCGATCGGCGGCCGCGCTGCGGGTTCGGACCGGAGTGATCGCGCGCCGGCCGGCTCAGCCGGGCCGGAAGATGTCGAGCTGCTCGGATCGGGCTCCTCGGCGGGCGGCGCCGACGGCGCCCTGGCCGCTTCGGGCGCCGGCTCCTCCCACTCCTCGCCGGCGCCTCGGGCAGCGGCTCGCGCGAGCAGCTCCCGGAGCCGCCGAAGTCCTCGATCAGCGTCTCCTTCATCTTCGGCGTGCGCAGCGCCGCGGCCGGGTGCAGGAGCGGGAAGACGAACACCGTGCGGCCGCCGAGCGTGTGCACCTGCGGCATGCCGCGAACCCGGGTGATCCCGGTCTGGTTGCCGGTCAGCAGCTTCGTCGCGAAGTTGCCGAGCGTCGCGACGACCCGCGGCTCGATCAGCTCGACCTGCCTCAACAGGTACGGCTGGCAGGCCTCGATCTCGACCGGCTGCGGATCGCGGTTGCCCGGGGGGCGGCACTTGAGCACGTTGCGCGATGAACACGTCCTCCCGACTCAGCCCGATCCCCTCGAGCAGCTCGTTGAGCAGGCCGCCGGCGCGGCCGACGAACGGCAGACCCTGCCGGTCCTCCTCGGCGCCCGGCGCCTCGCCGACGAACATCAGGTCGGCGTCGGCGTCGCCGGCCCCGAAGACGACCTTGGTCCGCGTCTCCGCGAGCGGGCACTTGGTGCAGCCCGACGCCTCGCGGTAGAGCTCGACCAGCTGCTCGCGCCGGGCGGCGACCTCGGGGTCGCCCGCCGACTCCTCGCTCCACACCAGGCTCCCGTTCTGGCTCGTCGCTCACGGCGGCGGCTTCTTGCCGCGGTTGCGCGCCAGGCTCTCCTTGAAGCGGGTCCGCGCCCCGTCGCGGTTGGTGCCCCGCGCGTCCTCCATGCGGCGGCGCTGATTCGCGCGTCGCCTGGCGCGCGTAGCGCGAAGCTCGAGAACCGCCGCTCGGCCCCGGCGGCGCCGCAGGCGGGGCACTCGGCGCGCTCGGTCCCAGCCTCGACGAGCGCCTCGAAGCGCGCCCCGCAGCCCCGCACTCGAACTCGTAGATCGGCACGGGACGATCGTAGTGACGGTCGCGGCGGCGAGGCGTCGGGCCGTCGCATCCGGCTCCGGAAAGCGATTTCCGGGACAAGGCAAGGTTTCGCAGATGCCGCGATCCGTGCCATAATTTGGCCTCGGCAAGCGGCCGTGACCCTCGTCCCCACAGAGACACGAGGGCGCGGACCGTGACGATGCCGTCTCTTCCAACTGAAACCGACCGGTATCTCCCATGCGGGAACTGGAACGGAACCCCACCCACACCCGCGCGCCAGAGCAGGCGCTAGCGCCGATCGTCGTGATCGGGCGCGGACGCGTAGGCGGCTCGATCGCCTCCGCTGCCGCAGTCGCCGGCCTCGACGTCCGCCAGGTCGGGCGCGATGACCTCGACGTCGGCTGCGCCGAGGCCGAGGTGGCGCTGCTCTGCGTGCCCGACGACGAGATCGAGGCCGCCTGCGAGCGCGTCGCCGCCCACGCCCCCCGCTGCGCTTCGTCGGCCACACGAGCGGCGCCACCCGCGCTCGAGGCGCTGGCCGCCGCAAGCGAGGCGGGCGCCGTCGCGTTCTCGCTGCACCCGCTGCAGACCGTGCCCGACGACCGCTCGCCGCTCGCCGGCGCGCCCGCCGCGATCGCCGGCGCCGACGAGGTCGCCCTGGAGCTCGCCCGGGGGCTCGCCGAGGCGCTCGGCATGGTCCCCTTCGAGGTCCCCGAGAACGTCCGCGCCGCCTACCACGCGGCCGCCTCGATCGCCTCCAACTTCCTCGTCGCGCTCGAGGAGAGCGGCCGCCGAGCTGCTCGCCGCCGCCGGCGTCGAGGACCGGGCCAGGCCCGCGAGCTGCTCGCGCCGCTCGTGCTGCGCACCGCCGCGAACTGGTCCGAGCGCGGCGGCGAGGCGCTCACCGGCCCGATCGCACGCGGCGACCGGGCGACCGTCGACGGCGCACCGGGACGCGCTCGCCGAGCGCGCACCCGAGCTGCTGCCGATGTACGAGGCGCTGGCCGAGCGCACCCGGGCGATCGCGGCCACGCGCCTGCAGGGCACGGCTGAGCCCGCCGAGCACGCGGGAGGGGCAGGATGAGACTCGTCCGCACCAAGGCCGAGCTGCGCGAGCTGCTCGCCGCGGAGCGCGGCGCGGGTCGCATCGATCGGACTCGTGCCGACGATGGGCTTCCTGCACGACGGCCACCGATCGCTGCTCGTCGCCGCGCGCGAGCGCTGCGACGTCGTCGTGATGAGCCTGTTCGTCAACCCGACCCAGTTCCGGCCCGGCGAGGATCTCGCCGGCTACCCGCGCGACGAGCAGCGCGACGCCGAAGTCGCCGAGGGGGCCGGCGTCGACTACGTGTTCGCGCCGTCGGTCGAGGAGATCTACCCCGACGGCTTCGCGACCTCGGTCATCGTCGAGGGCCTGAGCGAGGTGCTCTGCGGCGATCCCGACCGGCGCGGGCTGGAGCACTTCCGCGGGGTCACGACGGTCGTCACGAAGCTGCTCAACATCGTCGCGCCCGACGTCGCCTTCTTCGGCCAAAAGGACGCTCAGCAGGCGATCGTGATCCTGCGGCGCATGGCCCGCGACCTCGACTTCCCGGTCGAGATCGAGGTACTGCCGACGATCCGCGAGAGCGACGGCCTCGCGCTCTCCTCGCGCAACGTCTACCTCGACCGCGGAGGAACGTCGACGGGCCCCCGCCCTGCATCGCGCGCTCGAGCACATTCGCGAGCGGGCGGCGCCCGGCGGCCGAGGTCGAGCCGATCCTCGCCGAGGCGCGCACGATCCTCGCCGAGGCGCGGATCGAGCCGGAGTACCTGGAGGCGCGCGACGCGGAGACGCTCGAGCCCGCTCGAGAGCTTCAACGGGCGGCCGATCCTGGTCGCCCTCGCCGCGCCCCGTCGGCCGGGCGCGGCTGATCGACAACGTGCTGATCGAAGCGGTCACAGAAGAGACAACACCAGGCGTGGACGGCTGAGGCCGCCGCGACCACGAAGGAGATAACAGCATGAGCACCGCACCCAGAGTTCCCGACACGCCCCCGAACGACCGCGCGCCGATCAGCCTGCCGCGGCTCGCCGAGATGAAGGAGAACGGCGAGCGGATCGTGATGGTGACCGCCTACGACTACCCCTCCGCCAAGGTCGCCGAGGAGGCCGGCGTCGATCTCGTGCTGGTCGGCGACTCCGGCGCGATGACCGTGCTCGGCCACGACTCGACCGTGCCCGTCGGCATGGACGAGATGCTGATGCTGGCCGCCGCGGTCCGCCGTGGGCTGAAGACCCCGCTGCTCGTCGGCGACATGCCGTTCGGCTCCTACGAGCAGTCGAACGAGCAGGCGATCGCGAACGCCCAGCGCTTCATCAAGGAGGCGGGCTGCGACGCCGTCAAGCTCGAGCGTGGCGGCGCCTCGGTCGACCGGGCGCGGGCGATCGTCCGTGCCGGGATCCCGGTCATGGGTCACGTCGGCCTGACGCCGCAGACCGCGACGCAGCTCGGCGGCTACAAGGCGCAGGGCCGGACCGGTGAGACCGCATCGAAGATCGCCGAGGACGCCTTCGCCCTGCAGGCGGTCGGCTGCTTCGCCGATCGTCTTCGAAGCCGTGCCGGCCGCTGTCAGCGAGGAGATCATGCCGCGCATGGAGGTCCCGGTGATCGGGATCGGCGCCGGCGCCTCGACCGACGGACAGGTGCTCGTCTTCCACGACCTGCTCGGCATCAACACCGGCCACGTCGCGCGCTTCGTCAAGCGCTACGGCGCGATCCACGATGCGATGGTCGACGGAGTCGGCGACTACACGGCCGAGGTCCGCTCGGGCCGCTTCCCGAACGAGGAGCACACGTACTCGATCGATCCGGACGAGCTCCATGCGCTGCGCGAATACCTCGAGCAGGACTCGCTGGCAGCGAACTCGGCCTGGGACTGGTAGTCCGCCGCCCGGCGTCCCCTGACGCGGCGCCTGAGCGCACCTCTTCGGGGCTTATGTAGCTCGGCTACACCGCGCCCCTCGAAGGCGCGCTCATGCTCGGTCAGGAAACGCCTCGAGGTTGACGCCGACGAATTGCGGCTCGGGCGCTGCCGGCGCCCCGATTCTGCGACCCTGTAGCGCTTGCGCCCACGGCAAGGGAGCTGCCGCTCGCGGGCGGGCAACTGCGTTCCGGGCGCCACGGGGCGCAAACTTAGAATCGTGTCGAGACTGGATCGAGTGAGTGGCTGAGCGAAAGCAGTTCCGCCTGGAGCGCGTTCTCACCGACAACGCGCTCTTCTCTTCCGCCTACGGAAACGTCGGCTCGTCGATCTACTACGCGCTCGGCCTCGTCGCGGCGCTGGCGCTTGGCCTGACGCCCGTCGTCTTCGTCATCGCCGGGATCCTGTTCTCCTCACCGCGGCGACCTACACAGAGGCGACGACCATGTACCCGGAGGCGGGCGGCTCCTCGAGCTTCGCCCGCCACGCCTTCAACGAGACGATCTCATTCGGCGCCGCGTGGGTGCAGTGCATGAATTTCATCGTCACGGCCGCGATCTCGGCGCTCTTCGTCCCCCACTATCTCGGCTTCTTCTGGAGCTGGCTCGGGGACCCTCCCGGGGACATCATCGGCGGCGCGGTCGTCATCGCCTTCCTTGCCGCGATCAACATCCGCGGCGTCCGCGAGGCCGCACGCCTCAACCTGATCATGGCCGTCACCGACCTGCTCACGCAGCTCGGCCTCTGCCTCGCCGGCGTCTTCCTCGTCCTCAACTTCCACACGCTGATCGACAACATCCACTGGGGCGATCGCGCCCGACGTGGAACAACCTGGCGGTCGCAGTCCCGGTCGCGATGATCGCCTACACCGGCATCGAGACCGTCTCGAACATGTCCGAGGAGGCGATCGACGCGCCGAAGTCGGTGCCGAGCGCGATGCGCAAGGTGGTGCTCGCCGTCGTGATCATCTACGCGGCGCTGCCCGCGATCGCGCTCTCAGCACTGCCCGTCGAGCAGCAGCCGAACGGCGAGTACGTGACCCAGCTCGGGCAGAACGACGACGAGGGCGGCTACGCCGGCGACCCGGTGCTCGGCGTCGTCCGGGCGATGGACCTCGGCCCGCTCGAGAAGCCGGCCGAGGCCTACGTCGGCATCCTCGCCGCGACGATCCTGCTGCTCGCCGCCAACGCCGGCATGTTCGGGGTCTCGCGACTCGTCTATTCGATGGGCCAGTACCAGCACGTACCGAGCATCGTCACCCGATTACACCCCCGCTTCCGCACCCCGTACATAGGGCTTGCCGGCTCGGCAGTGGTCGCGGCCGTACTGCTGCTCGGCCCAGCCGCGTTCCTCGGCAACTTATACGCGGCCTTCGCGATGCTCAGCTTCACCGTGGCGCACGTCTCGGTGATCGCGCTGCGGCGCCGCTACCCGGACTTCGAACGGCCCTACCGGGGGCCCGGCAACCTGAAGCTGAGGGCGGGCTGGACGCTGCCGCTCTTCGCCACGGTCGGGGCGATCGGCACCGGGGTCGCCTTCGTGGTCGTCATCAGTCAGCATCCGCTGGTAGGACTGATCGGCGTCGTATGGTTGGCCATCGGCATGGCCGCCTACGCGAACTACCGCAAGCGCAAAGGCCTGAGGATGAGCGAGACAGCGAAGATCATGGTGCCGGACCCGGTGATCGAGCGGGAGAGCATCTACCACTCGGTCCTCGTCGTCTGCGACCCGGCCGAGGACCCGCACGAGTCCCTCGAGATCGCCCGCCTGCTCTCCGACCATCCGAGCCACGTCCGCTTCATCTCGTTGATCCCCGTCGCCAAGGGCTACCCGATGGACTACGAGCTGCCCTCGGAGGACGAGGCCTCGAAGCGGAACATGAAGCTCGCCCGCCGCGTGCTCGGCTCCCGCGCCGTGATCCGTTCGATGCGCTGTCCGCGCGCCGGCAAGGCGACGTCGATCATCCGCGAGGCGCAACTCGCCCGCTGCGAGGCGATCGTCATGCCGATGCCCCCGGTCCAGCGGCGGATCAGCCGCGACAACCTGTTCGGCGGCACGCGCCTGATCCTGCTCGAGGAGCGTCCCTGCCGGATCGTTCTGGTTGAGCCGGTGACGACGCGCGCCCACTTCGAGCCACCCGCCCGCGACGAGTACCGGGAGATCGCGCTGCCGGCCAACGTCAAACCCGCCGAGGAGCGCCGCCGTGACCTGCTGCGCCGGGCCCGGCGCAGGCAGGAGGCGCCGACGCGGCTGATGGTCTGCATCTTCGGCGACAGGCTCGACGACGAGGTCATGCAGGCGGCCGGCCGGATGTCACGCAGCACCAACGACAAGCTCGCCGAGATCCACGCCGTCGCCGTCACCCGCGTGCACGAGGACCACGATCTCGACAGCCCCGATCCCGACAAGACCGAGGCGCTGACCCGGGCGCTGCGCCGCGCCGAGGCGATCGGTCAGGAGTACGAGGGCGTCGACGTGGTCCCGCACCTGTACGTGGCCCGCAGCGCCCCCACGGCGATGATCGCGATCTCTCGCCTGATCGCGCCCGAGACGATCCTGATCGCGGCCGACGACGCCGCCGCCGAGGAGCGCGATCCCGCCGCCGGCACGCGCGTCGGCAAGGTCACCCAGAACCTGATGCGCTACGCGCACTGTCGCGTCGTCCTCACCGCCGGCGCCCACCAGGACCTGATCGAGCGTCGCCGCGCGCCGACGCAGCTGGCGCTCGAACCGAAGACAAAGGGCGACGGCACCCCGAAGTCACCCTCAGAGGCAGCGCGCGCCTACGCCGAGGGCCTCTAGCCGATTCGCGGGCTCGCCGGCCTGACGCTCAGGGGCCGACCGGCACCTGCGCGTCGAGCCCGTCGATCCGCCAGCCGTCGGGACCGCGGACGGCTGTCACCTCGACCGTGATGCCGTCGTAGAGGCCGCCCTTGGGCTTCGCCTTCGCCGTCGCAGTATCGCCGTCGACCTGAAGGCTCGAGACCTTGACCGAGTCAGCGAGGGTCGGCTTCGCCCGTCCGTTCAGGCAAGCCTGGCGGCTGCCGTAGAAGCTCTTCAGCGCCCCGGTGGTGATCGCGCTCGCGCAGACCGTCTCGCTGTCCGGAGAGGAGAGCACCGCGTTGATGGCGTCGTCCACCTGCTGCGGATCCGATTCGGCGGGCTTGGAGGTCGTCGCGGATTCCGGCGAGGCGCCGGGGGGCGAGGTCTCGGTGATCGAACTTGTGGTCGTCGTGGACGAGGTGCTGGTCGTCGTGGCAGTCGAGGACGAGCCGCCTCCGCAGCCGGCAATCGGGGTCGCAAGAGCGGCTGCGAGGAGGGCAGCGAGGCAGCGCCGTGTGCGGGGGGTCGCCATGCGCAGGACCGTAGAGCACGCCGTGCGCGCCTGGGGGGTTGCCGTCCTGGGTTTACGTGCCGTGAGCAGGCAAAGTCCGGACGGGAGACCGATCCCTAGACCGAGGGCGGTGGGTACTCGATTTCGCGTCGCACCTTGGCCGGGGCGCCGGTCGCGATCGTTCGTGGCGGGATGTCTCTGGTGACCACGGAGTTCGAGCCGATCACGGCGCGCTCGCCGATCTCGACGCCGCCGGTGACGACGACGCCCTTGCCGAGCCAGGCGTTGTCGCCGATCCGCACCGGCCCCTTCCGCGTAAACCCCTGCCAGGTGACGGGCAACTCGGGGTCGTCGAAGCGGTGATCGGCGTCGCCGACAAAGCAGTGGTTGGCGAACATCACGTGGTCGCCGATCTCGATCGACTCGTGCGCAGCGAGCATCGTCTCCCGATTGAGGAAGCAGCCGCGCCCGATCGTGATCCGCGCGCCGGGCGCCAGCGTCAGCCAACAGCCCGGCTCGAGGTGCGTCCCCTCGCCGATCTTCAGCCGGCCCTCGCGCATGGCCTCGAGCACCTCGCCCTCGATCGGGTGGCGGACGTAGAAGCCGCCGCGGGCAGCGGCCAGATCGATCCGCAGGCGGTTCAGCGGGCGATGCGTGCGCTCGTACCAGCGGTGCTTGCGCCACCAGGGGCGCAGGCCGCGCTGTGGGTACACGTAGGGATCTCGTTCGGGCTCGTCCACCCTCATAGGGTCCCCTATCCGGCCGTGCCTGATGGCGGCCCCAGGCCCCGTGCGGGAGACTGCTTGCGATGAGCCCGTTCGGACCGCTCGACGCGAAGGAAGAGGATCAGACCGAAGAGGAGCGCCTGGCGGTCGCGCGGCGCTTCCGGGCGCAGAAGACGGAGCGCCTGCACGACCTCGTCCGTCCCTTGATCGGTGTGGAGCCGCTCGAGGTTGGCGAGTTCTCGACTCGGCCGCTCGAGGCCCTCGCCGCGGTGCCGGTGGTCGGCGCGTTCCTGGCGCTCGGCGCCCGGCTACAGCACGGCAGCGACGGCCTCAGCCGCGAGGTATTGCTCGCACTCGACGCCGCGCAGGCGCACCTGCTCTCACGCCGCGAGGAGGTCGCAGGCCCGCGGGCTGAGCTGATCTGGAGCCGACCGCGCACGGACCTCCGGGTGCTCTCGGTGACGCAGAAGTTCATGCGCGAACAGGTTGAGATCGAGATCTCCGGTGAGGAGAAGCACCTGCGCCTCTACGCGACCTCGCTGAAGGCGAATCCGTGGGCGGCGGGCGTCGTCCGCGCGCTGGGCGGCGAAGCGCCCGAGCCGCGCGACCTGAGTCCGCGCGAGGGCTGATCAGCAGCTCGCGCCCTGCGTCGTCTTCGCGCGGGCGAGCTTCGCCTTGGCCTTGTGGACCATCTTCTTGGCGTGCTTGAGCTTGTGGAGCTTGGCGTGGCGGTGGCGCAGCTTCTGCTGTTTGGCCCTGGCCTTGTGCAGCTTCGCCTTGGCCGCCGCCAGATCGGCCTGCGCTGACTTGCAGGCGGCGCTGGTCGCGGTCGAGCCGCCGCCGGTCGAGCCGCCGCCGGTCGAGCCGCCGCCGGTCGAGCCGCCGCCAGACCCCGTCCCCGTCTTGCTCAGATCGGCCGGCGGGTCGGCGAGCCAGAGCTGGTAGACGCGGGCCGGAGCAAGGCCGATCGGGTAGTAGGCGACCTCGTCGATCGATCCCGCAAACCAGGGTGCGAGCTCGCCGTAGCCGACGTAGAAGGTCGATGAGGAGGACGGGCGCTTGGTCGACTCGACCGTGCCCTTGAGCTTGCCGTTGATGTAGATGCTGATGTCGACGCCGTCCCAGGTGCCGACGACCTGCTGCCAGTGGCCCGGCTTGGGGGCGACGCCGGAGTCGACGGTCGTGTCCATGCGCCGGTATTGGAAGGTTCCATTGCGGATGAACAGCTCGCCGGCATCGCCGTGGCCGACGATCGAGCCGTCGGCGGTCGAGTCGGCGTTGACCCAGGCGACGAGGTTGACTGATATTGCGGAGCCTGGATCCCGTTCGCGTAGCCGTAGCCGTCGGCGCCGGTGAAGCGGCGGGCGTGATCGCCGTCGCCGGCGATGCCGACGGGACCCGACTCGGTGCCGTTCTTGTATTCGCCGTCGTGGTGGTTGCCGGAGGAGTCGTTCATCGGCTGGGTGCCGGAGCCGGAGCTCTCGCCAAGCCGGTAGTAGGCGACGGGGCCGTCCTTGCGGTAGAGGTCGGCGAAGCTCAGGACCTCGTAGGTGTGGTTGTGGACGTAGGTGTTGCCGCCCGCATCGATCGCGGTCACCTGGAAGAGGTGGGTGCCGATCGAGTCGGGCAGCGGATCACCGGAGGCGATCGGGTTGCCATCGACGGTCGCCGTGCAGGAGGCGATATCGGCCGGCCCGTCGGGGTCCTTGCAGTCGAAGCCGGCGTTGGGGACCTTCGTGGGCGCGTAGATGCCCTTGTTCTTGGGCGCCTCGGGATCGGTCGAGGGGCCCTCGGTGTTGAAGGGCGAGTTGCCGGCCACCAGCGAGGGGTGCTCGAAAGCGGTGCCGATCTTGTAGCGGTCTGCGATCCGGTGATGGCTCAGCGCCGAGTCGTAGTAGGCGGCCTCGTCCATCGTGCCGTGGAACCAGGGCGCCATCTCGCCGTAGCCGACGTAGAAGGTCGAGGTGCCCGAGGGCGGCTTGTTGGCGGAGTCGGAGTGCGCGACCTGGTTGCCGTTGACGTAGAGGTAGGTGTCGTGGCCGTCCCAGGTGGCGGCGACGTGCCACCACTTGCCGGGCTTCAGGGTCGGCCCGCCGCCGTAGATCGTGTCCTGGGTCTGGCGGAAGGCGAGGTGGCCGCCGCTGATGAACAGCTGCCCGCCGCCGCCGTGGCCGAGGATCATCATGTCGGCGCCGTCAGCCGGCTTGACCCAGGCCTCCATCGTGTAGGCGTGGGTTGGGGCGGTGATCCCGTTGACGTAGCCGTGGCCGTCGCGGGCGGGGAAGTAGGCGGCCTTGTTCTCGGCCGGGTTGGCGAGCTCGCAGACGCGCGGCGGGTGCGGGCGGCGCTCGCAGTTGGTGGCGCCGTCGCGCTGCAGGGCGATCCCGTTTTGGTAGATGCCGTCGTGGCCGTGGCCGGAGGAGTCCTTCATCTCGGAGGAGCCGAGCGCCTCGTTGAAGCGGTAGTAGGCGAGCGGGTGGTCTTCTTTGACGAACTTGCCGTAGTCGGGCGGGTCGATCGTGTAGGCGACCTTCTTCGTCGACGTATTGCCGGCGCGGTCGGTGGCGGTGACGATGAAGTAGTGGGGGCCGAGGTTCTCGTCGTCGAAGCCGTTGTCAGAGCACGTGTCGATGCCCGAGTGGACGGGGGGCGGTCCACCGGAGAGGGGATCGCTGCACGAGTAGTCGACCGGGTTGGCGTGGAGCAGGAACCGCTCCTTGTTGAGCGGGTGGTTGAGCGTGATGTCGGGGTCGGTGGTGTCGACCATCCACGAGTAGGTCGCAGGCGTCGGGTCCTCGTTGCCGACGCCGTCGACGGCCTTTACGTCAAACGTGTGGTTGCCCTCGGGCGCGGAGATCGACTCGGGGCTCGTGCAGGCGTACCAGGAGCCGCCGTCGAGGCGGCACTTGAAGCTGAGACCGCTGGAGGGCGCCGGATCGGAGCCGGTGAACTCGAAGTTCGGGTTGGTGTCGTTGGAGTACTGCGGCGGGTGCGAGGTGATCGAAGTGTTCGGAGCAGCCGTGTCGACCGTGAAGTTGAGGAACTGTGCAGGGCTCGCGTCGACGTTGCCCGCGAAATCGGTCGCGCGGACCTCGAAGCTGTGGACGCCGTCGGCGAACGGGGTGTTCCAGGGGCTCGCGCACGGATCCCAGCTACCACCGTCGATCCGGCACTCGTAGCCGAAGATCCCGCTGGACGGCGCCGGGTCGTTCGCCGTGAAGTCGAAGCTCGGCGAGTGGTCGAGCAGGTGGGAGCCGGGGAGGTTCGTGATCGTGGTGTCGGGCGCGACCGTGTCAACCCGGAACGTGTACGCGAAGTTGCCGCCGTCCTCGTTGCCCACGCCGTCGACGGCCTTGATCTCGACGGTGTGCACGCCGTCGGCGAGCGAGGGCGCGAACGGGCTCGAGCAGTTCGACCAGGACCCGCCGTCGACCCGGCACTTGGTCTGCAGGCCGCTCGACGGCGGGGCGTCAGACGCCGTGAAGTCGAAGCCGGGGGTCGGATCGTTGGTGATCAGATCGGGCACAGTGGTCACGCTCAGCGTCGGCGCAACGGTGTCGATCGTGAAGTTGAGGAACGTCGCGGGGCTGCTGTCGGTGTTGCCGGCGGGATCGACCGCGCGGACGCGGAAGCTGTGCACGCCATCGGCGAGGGTCGGCGAGAAGGGGCTCGTGCAGTCCGCATAGGAACTGCTGTCGAGCTTGCACTCGAACGTGACCGCCCCGCTCGAGGGCGCCGCGTCGTTGCCGGTGAACTCGAAGGTGGGGTTCGAATAGTCGAGCAGGCTCGAGGCGGGCTGGTTCGTGAGCTGCGTCGTCGGCTTCACGTTGTCGACGAAGAATGCGAACGAGGCGGGCGTCGAGTCCGTCTCCAGGGAGGCGTTGGTGGCACGAACCTCGAACGTATGCGGGCCGTTGCTCTGCGTTGGCAGGTCGTACGGACTGGAGCAGCTCGTCCAGGCGCCGCCGTCGACCCGGCACTCGAAGGTCGAACCGGGAGTATCGGACGTGAACTTGAAGCGCGGCGTCGTGTCCTTGGTGGCTGCGCCCGGGTCGGAGGTGATCGTCGTCTCGGGAGCGGCCGCCGCGGCGGACCCGGCAAAGAGCAGCAGCGCGAGCAGCGCGGCACCGAAGGCGAGTAGCGGCTTCAGCGCGCTTGTGCGAAGGCAGGCTTTCGCCCCCCTCCGGACCCCCGTTGGTCCCCCTCCATCCTTGGAAGTGTTGGATCCATCCGTTGGTCGTCCCCAAACGACCACTGCGAGGAGTCTATCGGCAGGATCGACTTCGTGACTTGAGTCACGTGGACGGAATTGGGGCTTGCAGGAACCGCCCGGGCGCCGCTACCGGCGCGCAGCTCAGCAGTACTTCTTTTGCGTCAGAGTCGCCTTGAGCAGGTTCGTCTGCGCGGCCTTGACCTTCGCCTTCGCCTGGGCGATCTTGCGCGGCGAGCCCGACTTCTTCGCCGCGGTGAGCTGCTTGACGGCATTGTTGAGGCGGATCTTGGCCTTGAGCACGTTGTTGGCGATGTATTTGCAGGCGGCCGCGTTCTTGTCGCCCTTGCTCAGATCGGCCGGCGGGTCGGCGAGCCAGAGCTGGTAGACGCGGGCCGGAGCAAGGCCGATCGGGTAGTAGGCGACCTCGTCGATCGATCCCGCGAACCAGGGTGCGAGCTCGCCGTAGCCGACGTAGAAGGTCGATGAGGAGGACGGGCGCTTGGTCGACTCGACCGTGCCCTTGAGCTTGCCGTTGATGTAGATGCTGATGTCGACGCCGTCCCAGGTGCCGACGACCTGCTGCCAGTGGCCCGGCTTGGGGGCGACGCCGGAGTCGACGGTCGTGTCCATGCGCCGGTATTGGAAGGTTCCATCGCGGATGAACAGCTCGCCGGCATCGCCGTGGCCGACGATCGAGCCGTCGGCGGTCGAGTCGGCGTTGACCCAGGCGACGAGGCTCGACTGATATCGCGGAGCCTGCGATCCCGTTCGCGTAGCCGTAGCCGTCGGCGCCGGTGAAGCGGCGGGCGTGATCGCCGTCGCCGGCGATGCCGACCGGGACCCGACTCGGTGCCGTTCTTGTATTCGCCGTCGGGGTGGTTGCCGGAGGAGTCGTTCATCGGCTGGGTGCCGGAGCCGGAGCTCTCGCCGAGCCGGTAGTAGGCGACGGGGCCGTCCTTGCGGTAGAGGTCGGTGAAGCTCAGGACCGCGTAGGTGTGGGTGTGGACGTAGGTGTTGCCGCCCTTGTCGATCGCGGTCACCTGCGAAGAGGTGGGTGCCGATCGAGTCGGGCAGCGGATCACCGGAGGCGATCGGGTTGCCGTCGACGGTCGCCGTGCAGGAGGCGATGTCGGCCGGCGCCGTCGGGGTCGGTGCAGTCGAAGCTCGGCGTTGCGGGACCTTCGTCGGGCGCGTAGAGCCCGTTGTTCTTGGGCGCCTCGGGATCGGTCGAGGGGCCCTCGGTGTTGAAGGGCGAGTTGCCGGCCACGAGCGAGGGGTGCTCGAAGGCGGTGCCGATCTTGTAGCGGTCTGCGATCCGGTGATGGCTCGAGCGCGCGTAGTCGTAGTAGGCGGCCTCGTCGATCGTGCCGTGGAACCAGGGCGCCATCTCGCCGTAGCCGACGTAGAAGGTCGAGGTGCCCGAGGGCGGCTTGTTGGCGGAGTCGGAGTGCGCGACCTGGTTGCCGTTGACGTAGAGGCAAGTGTCGTGGCCGTCCCAGGTGGCGGCGACGTGCCACCACTTGCCCGGGCTTCAGGGTCGGCCCGCCGCCGTAGATCGTGTCCTGGGTCTGGCGGAAGGCGAGGTGGCCGCCGCTGATGAACAGCTGCCCGCCGCCGCCGTGGCCGATGATCATCATGTCGGCGCCGTCAGCGGGGCTTGACCCAGGCCTCCATCGTGTAGGCGTGGGTCGGGGCGGTGATCCCGTTGACGTAGCCGTGGCCGTCGCGCGCGGGGAAGAAGGCGGCCTTGTTCTCGGCCGGGTTGGCGAGCTCGCAGACGCGCGGCGGGTGCGGGCGGCGCTCGCAGTTGGGGGCGCCGTCGCGCTGCAGGGCGATCCCGTTCTGGTAGATGCCGTCGTGGCCGTGGCCGGAGGAGTCCTTCATCTCGGAGGAGCCGAGCGCCTCGTTGAACCGGTAGTAGGCGAGCGGGTGGTCTTCTTTGACGAACTTGCCGTAGTCGGGCGGGTCGATCGTGTAGGCGACCTTCTTCGTCGACGTATTGCCGGCGCGGTCGGTGGCGGTGACGATGAAGTAGTGGGGGCCGAGGTTCTCGTTGTCGATCGGCGTGGCAGTGCAGGAGGCCACGCCGGAGGCGTACGGCGTCGCCGGGGGATCGCCCTTGAGCGGGTCGGAACAGCTGAACTGCGGCGTCGGACCGTCGTGCAGGAGGTAACGGTCCTTATTCAGCGGCTTGTCGATCGTGATGTCGGGCGGCGTCTTGTCAACGCACCCAGGAGTAGGAGGCCGGGGTCGGATCCTCATTGTTGGCCTTGTCGATCGCCTTGACCTCGAGTGTGTGCCCGCCCTCGCTGACGTTGTGCAGGTCATAGGTGTAGGGGGCCGAGCCGCCGGGGTCGGTGCAGTGATCCCAGTCGTTGACGTTGCTGCTGTCGAGGCGGCAGTTGAAGTAGTCGATCCCGGAGCCGAAGCCGTTGGGCGGGTCGGGGTCGACGCCGGAGAAGACGAAGGCGGCGTCAGTGGAGGTGGTCGGGAAGGTCGGGCCCGAGTCGACCGAGGTGTCGGGCGGCATCGAGTCGATCGTGTAAGTGGCGTCCGCCTCCATCGTCGCGGTGTTGTCCGAGTTCGGCTGGAAGGCTTGGACTCGCCATTGCCCGTCGGCAGTCGGGATGGTGCCCAACTGCTGCAGGGAAGCCTGGAAGAAGTCGTCCTCCGCGTCGGTCCACGACCAGTCGTACTGGCCGAAGAGGTTGCAGCCGAGGGTGCAGACCTTGCGGTAGTAGACGGGCGTCGGAGCAGCGAGGGTGCCGTCGCGCAGCTGTTGCTTGACGGTCATCCTGATGTCGAGGATCGCATCGAGGCTGACGGAGCCGCTGTCCATCGTCCCGTCGATTTGCGTCGGCGCCGCATTGAACACCGCGCCGTTGGCCGGGTGGTCGATCTTGAGGTCGGTGAAGGTACCGGCGCCGGCCGCGGATGGCATGGCGAAAGCCGCAAGGCACCCGACCAGCGGCACGAGCAACAGCCGGCGTCGCGGAAGTCGCTTGCGGGTGGGGACGCTCGACGATCCCTTGAAGGACTTCACCCCCGACCATCGACCGAATCCGGGCATACCTGAAGCAAGTTTCGTAGAAACTATGTCCGGGGTCGCCTGGACGGAACGCCCGCCGCACGCGGACGCCCGTTGCGGACTGAGCGCCGAAGCCCCTCAGGCAGCGACGGGGTCGCGCCGGCGCCTGCTCTGCGCCCGCGTCACCTTCGGCTCGACGAGCTCCTCGAGGAAGCGGCCGGTGTGCGAGTCGGGGTTCGCGGCGACCTCCTCGGGCGTCCCCGTGACGACGATCTGCCCGCCCATGTCGCCGCCCTCGGGGCCGAGGTCGATGATCTGGTCGGCGGTCTTGATGACGTCGAGGTTGTGCTCGATGACGAGCACCGAGTTGCCCTGATCGACGAGGCGGCCGAGAACCTGGAGCAGGCGCTCGACGTCGGCGAAGTGCAGCCCCGTCGTCGGCTCGTCCAGGATGTAGAGGGTCTCCCCCGTCGCCACCTTGCTGAGCTCGGTCGCGAGCTTGACACGCTGGGCCTCGCCTCCCGACAGCGTCGTCGCCGGCTGACCGAGCCGGATGTAGTCGAGGCCGACGTCGGCGAGCGTCTTGATCCGCCGGTGGATCTTCGGGATGTTGGAGAAGAAGTCGACCGCCTCGCCGACCGGCATCTCGAGCACGTCGGCGATCGACTTGCCCTTGAACCGGACCTCGAGCGTCTCGCGGTTGTAGCGCTTGCCGTGGCACTGCTCACAGGGCACGTAGACGTCCGGCAGGAAGTGCATCTCGATCTTGATCTGCCCGTCGCCCTTGCAGACCTCGCAGCGACCGCCCTTGACGTTGAAGCTGAAGCGGCCCGGCTTGTAGCCGCGGGCGCGGGACTCGCGCGTCTTCGTGAAGAGCTCGCGGATGTGGTCGAAGACGCCGGTGTAGGTCGCCGGGTTCGAGCGCGGCGTGCGGCCGATCGGCGACTGATCGATGTTGATCACCTTGTCGATCTGATCGAGTCCGGTGATCTTCTTGTGGGCCCCGGGTCGCAGGCGCGCCTTGTGGAGGCGGTTGGCGACGGCTCGGTAGAGGATCTCGTTGACGAGCGTCGACTTGCCGGAGCCGGAGACGCCCGTGACGCAGGTGAAGACGCCGAGGGGGAAGCTCGCGTCCACCTGCTTGAGGTTGTGCTGCCGGGCGCCGCTGACGACGAGCTCACCGGTCGGTTCGCGCCGCTCGGTTGGCACCGGGATCGAGCGCTTGCCGGCCAGGTACTGCCCGGTCACCGACCTCGCCGTGCGCTCGACCTGGTTCGGCGTACCCGCGGCGACGATCTCGCCCCCGAGCTCGCCGGCGCCCGGGCCGATATCGATCAGGTAGTCGGCGGATCGCATCGTGCCCTCGTCGTGCTCGACGACGATCACGGTGTTGCCGAGGTCGCGAAGCCGCTCGAGCGTCCCGATCAGCTTGTTGTTGTCGCGCTGGTGCAGCCCGATCGAGGGCTCGTCCAGGATGTAGAGGACGCCGACGAGGCTCGAGCCGATCTGCGTCGCCAGTCGGATGCGCTGCGCCTCACCGCCGGACAGGGTCGCGGCGCCGCGCTCGAGGGTCAGGTAGCCGATCCCGACCGCCTCGAGGAAGCCGAGGCGCTCCTCGACCTCGCGCAGGATCAACCGCGCGATCGCCTGCTCGGTCTCGGTCAGCTCGAGCTCGCGGACCCAGGCCAGCGACTTGCGCGCCGACATCACGGTGAAGTCGTGGATCGAGAGGCCGTCGATCTTGATCGAGAGGCTCTCCGGCCGCAGGCGGGCGCCGTCGCAGGCCGGGCAGGGCTGCAGCGCCATCAGCTCCTCGATCTTCTCCCGCGTGCCATCGGAGTCGGTGTTCGCGTAGCGGCGCTCGAGCCCGGCGGCGATCCCCTCGAAGCGCGCGCGGTAGCTGCGCTGGCGCCCGTAGCGGTTCTTGTAGGTGACCAGATGGCGCTCCTCGCCGGTGCCCTCGAGCAGCACCTTCTTGTCGGCCGCCGGCAGCTCCTGGAACGGCGCCTCCGCGTCGATGTCGTAGGCCTCGCAGACCGCCTCGAGCAGCCGCCGGTAGTACATCGACGCAGCCCCCATCCACGAGGCGAGCGCACCGTCGGCGATCGACAACGCCGGGTCGGGGACGACCAGGTCGGGATCGACGACGCGCTGGAAGCCGAGCCCGTGGCAGCGCTCGCAGGCGCCGTGTGGCGAGTTGAAGGAGAAGATCCGCGGCTCGATCTCCGGCATCGAGGCGCCGCAGTTGAGGCAGGCGAACTTCTCGCTGAAGACGAGGACCTCGCCGCGCTTGCCGGCCGAAGGGCCCGAGAGCACCGCTGCCCGTAGCGCCTCGCCGTCCCCGTCGGCGTCGTCGGAGCCCTGTGCGTGCTCGCCACGCTCGACCAGCTCGATCTCGACTAGGCCTTCCGCGAGCGAGGTCGCGGCCTCGACCGACTCGGCGAGCCGCTTGCGGACGCCGTCCTTCATTACGAGTCTGTCGATCACGATCGAGATGTCGTGCTTGAACTTCTTGTCGAGGACGATCTCCTCGTCGAGGCGGCGAAGCTCGCCGTCGATCACGGCACGCGCGTAGCCCTGCTGGCGCATCTCCTCGAGCATCCGCCCGTACTCGCCCTTGCGCTCGCGGACGACCGGCGCAAGGACCATGAACCGGGTCTTCTCGGGCAGGGTCAGGACCCGGTCGGTGATCTGCTCGATCGACTGGCCCTGGATCGGCTCGCCGCAGTTGTGGCAGAAGGGCTTGCCGATCCGCGCCCAGAGCAGTCGCAGGTAGTCGTAGATCTCGGTGACCGTGCCGACCGTCGAGCGCGGGTTGCGGGAGGTCGTCTTCTGATCGATCGAAATCGCCGGGCTCAGCCCCTCGATCGAGTCGACGTCCGGCTTGTCCATCTGGCCGAGGAACTGGCGCGCGTAAGCACTCAGCGACTCCACGTAGCGGCGCTGACCCTCGGCGTAGATCGTGTCGAAGGCGAGGCTCGACTTGCCGGAGCCCGAAAGCCCGGTGATCACCACGAGCGCGTCCCGCGGCAAGCTCACATCAACGCCCTTGAGGTTGTGCTCACGGGCGCCGGAGACGACTATTTGTCCGCCTGAGGCCATCTCCGATCTAGTCTAGGGATCGAACAGGCGTTCCCTCTGAGTAGGGAACGTGACGCCCCGACGGGCCGCTCAGGCCGTGCGCGCGAGGACGTCGTCGAGGATCGCACCGAGGTCCGGCACGTCGCCGAACTCGTCGCCGATCTGCGCCGTGATCGTCTCCCGGTCGGCGCCCTCGAGCGCCATGTTGAGGGCAACGAGGCGCACGGCTGCGCGGTCGACCGTCACATCCGGTGCCGTCCGCTCCTCCGCGGGGGCCTCGGTAGCCGCCTGCTCCGCGCCGCGCAACTGGGCGATCAGATCCTCGGTACTCGTTGGCGAGTCCACCTCGGTGCCAGGGAGCGCCTCCGGCTCAGGTTCGGGCGCAGCGGGCACTTCAGGTTCGGGTTCGGGAACCGGCTCGAGCTCGGCGGCGACGGGCTCGGGTTCGGGCGCAGGCGCAAGCGCAGGTTCGGGCGCAGGCTCGGGTTCGATCTCGACGGAAGCCGGCACGCCGACGTCGATCGAGAGCGCCTCGCCAAGCGAGCCGACGCGACTGCGCAGCTCCTCGGCTTGGGAGACGAGGCTCTCGACGGCGCCCCTCGCCTTGGCGACGCGGTCGCTCGCATCCGCGCGGGCCGCGGTGACGATCCCCGCGGCCTCCTCGCGCGCGGCGGTCAGAAGGCGGTCGGCCGTCGCCCGCGCCTCGGCGAGACTCGACTCGGCCTCGGCGCGCGCCTCGTCCTCGATCTCGGCCGCCGCGGCCTCGGCGGCGCCGATCACGCCGGCGACGCGACTGGCGGCGGCATCGGCGAGCGAGACGTCGCGCGTCGGCAGGCTGGCGGCAATCGCCTCGAGGTGGGCGTGGACGGCGTCTGGGTCCCAGCCCTTACGGCTCGTCGGAAAATCGTCGCGAACGATCTGCTCTCTCTCCATGGCCTGAATCTAGTTGATCGCGAGTACGGCCCCAACCGCTCCAACGACTTAACCTGTGCCCATGCGGGGCAAGGGTCTTGCAGTGGCAGCGGTACTCGCCCTGGGATTGACGGTCCCCACGGTTGCCTCCGCCCGGACATCGGTGAAGATCGGCGCCGGCCGGATCGTCGTCGCAGCGAACGGCGCGGGCGCCGTGATCAAGCGAGACCCACTGCAGATCAGCTATCGCGACGGCAACCGGCGCACCGTCCTGCGCGGTCTCGAAGGCGCACGGGGAGCCTCGCAGCTCGTGCCCACCCTCCCCCGCCCCCAATTCGCGGCTTCCGGCCCGCCGCCGCCGACGCTCTACCGTCCCCTCGCCTTCCTCGTCGGCACGCACTCAATCGAACAGTTCCCCACGTACCAGTGGGAGGGCAACTTGACTTCGGTGACCGAGGGCGGCACCGAGTACGCCGCGACGGCTGTCGAGCGGGCAAAGCGCATCCCGGCGGGCGTGCGGCTGACGCTTGCGACGAGTGACCCGAGTGGGCGCAAGCTGATCGCCACCCTGACCACGGGGCCGAAGCGCGGGGCGATCTCGCTCAGCGCCGTGCCACGCCCGGCGACAGGCGTCGCGGCGATCTCGGACTCCTTCACCAGCCCCCGGGCCGAGTCGTTCCGCGGCTTCGGCGGCCGCCACAACGGAATCGACCAGCGCGGCAGCGAGTTCCTCAACTGGACCCAGCAGGAAAACCTGAGCTCCGGCCTGGCCGACTCGTTGACCAGCGCCGACCCGTCGACGGGCGCCGATTACCTGTTCCCGAACGGCCCCCACGCCGCGTACTACGTACAGTCGTCCTTCATCTCGCCGGGCCGCTACGGGTTCCTGCTCGACCGCAACGAGATCTCGGATTGGCGGATGGACTCCGACCGCCGCGACGCCTGGCAGGTGCAGGCAGCGTCGAAGCGACTCGACTACACGGTGACGCCGGGCCACACGCGAACGGCGCTCCGGCGGCTGACCGCGATCAGCGGCCGCCAGCTCGTGCCGCCCCGCTGGGCGCTCGGCCCGATCCTCGATCGCGAGGTGATTTTCCAGAACGACTCCCCGAAGAAGTACGAGGGGGAGGTGCGGCACGACATCGGCCTGATCGACCGCTATCACCTGCATCCGAGGGCCTACCGGATCGAGGGCTGGCAGTTCCTGCCAAAGGACGTGCTCGCCACGCTCATCAGTCAGCTCCGGCACCGCGGCATCCACCCGATGCTCTACTTCCGAAGCTTCGTCGGCAAGGACACGATCGGAACGGACGATCCTGGCGAGTACGACGCGGCGATCCGACGCGGGCTGGTCGCAACCCACGCCAACGGGAAGCCGTACACGTTCACCTCGAACTTCGCCGCCAACGGCGCCCAGATCGACTTCACGAAGCCCGCCGCGATCCGCTGGTGGAAGGGGCGGATCAAAGCCGCGCTCCAACTCGGCGCCGACGGCTTCATGGAGGACTTCGGCGAGCAGGTCCTCACCGGCATGCACTTCGCTGACGGCTCGACCGGGGCAACGATGCACAACCGCT
Source organism: uncultured Solirubrobacterales bacterium (assembly GCA_963774395.1). Classification (GTDB taxonomy): domain Bacteria; phylum Actinomycetota; class Thermoleophilia; order Solirubrobacterales; family 70-9; genus CAXMST01. Next base: position 189,877 of record CAVZET010000007.1, read on the forward strand.
TGCCGGTCCCATACAACCGGGCTACCCACGCCGCCGTCGCCGCCTTCGAGCGCCGTCACCCCCGGCGCCGCATCTTCTACTTCAACCGGGCGGGCTACTCGGGCTCGCCCGGCTCGGCGCGCTTCGAGTACGCGAACTTCCCCGGTGACGAGACCACCGACTGGACGCGCTCGGCGGGACTCGCCTCCCAGGCCCCCGACATGCTCAACCGCGGGGTCGGCGGGGCCTACGGCTTCACGACGGACATCGGCGGCTACTTCGACATCGGCCCGTACCGGCCGACGACCAAGGAGCTGTTCATCCGCTGGGCGGAGTGGGCAGCGCTCTCGCCGATGTTCCGCGTGCACGGATCCGTCGGGGCCGGGCCGCACCTGCCGTGGACGTTCGACGCGGCGACGCTGCGCCGCTACAAGCGGCTCGCGACCCTGCACGAGCGGGCCGTACCGCTGATCCACCGCCTCTGGGTCCGCGCCCATGACACCGGGATGCCGGTCGCGCGCCCGATGTGGCTGCAGTTCCCGGGCGACCGTCGTGCCGCGCGGGAGGATCAGCAATGGATGCTCGGGCGCAACCTGCTCGTCGCCCCGGTCGTCACGGAAGGCGCGACGACGCGCAAGCTCTACCTGCCGAAGGGCTGCTGGCGTGACCGAGACGGCAGGCACTTCGAAGGCGGACGCCAGATCACGGTTCCGGCGCCCTTGATGACCCTGCCGTTCTTCGTTCGCTGCCGCACCCACCCGCTCGGCCCCGCGAGCGGAACCGGGCGCTGAGCCCAGGCCGCCTCAGCCGAGCGTCGGCTGCCCGAGCTTTGCCCGGTAGAGGTCGACCTTGTAGTCGATCCGCTCGAGGCTGACCTCGAGCTCGGCGATCCGGTCGAGCACGTCCCGGCGGTGCGCCTCGAGGATCCCGAGCCGCTCGGACTCGTTGCCCTCGCCGGCGCGGACCAGATCGGCGTACTCGCGGATCCGGCGGATCGGCATCCCCGTCGCGCGCAGCCGCGTGCAGAGGGTGATCCACTCGATGTCCCGCTCGCCGTAGCGGCGATGGCCGGAGGAGGCGTCGCGGCCGATCTCGAGCAGCAGCCCGGCGCGCTCGTAGTAGCGGAGGGTATGCGCGGTCAGGCCGGTGCGCTCGGCGACCTCGGCGATCGTCAGGGCCAGAGGCGGAGCGTCGCCGAGAGGCGGTTGCGGTGTCCGTGCCCGGGTAGCTGCCTCCACATGAGCAAGATAGATGTTGGAGCGCACTCGAAGTCAAGTCCTGCTCATACATGGCAACCCGCGCTTGACTTAGAGCGCGCTGTAACTCCTACGGTGGGGGTACCCCACCCCACACCGACGAAAGGAAACCATGGAGAAGCGAACGCTCGGAACCGACGAGGCGGCGCTGGAGGTATCGGCGCTCGGCCTCGGCTGCATGGGCATGTCCGCCTTCTACGGCGAGCGCGACGATGAGGAGTCGACCGCGACGATCCACCGGGCGCTGGAGCTCGGCGTGACCTTCCTCGACACGGCCGAGATGTACGGCTTGGGCGAGAACGAGAAGCTCGTCGGCAAGGCGATCGCCGGCCGCCGCGACGAGGTCCAGCTCGCGACCAAGTTCGGAATCGTCGTCAACGAGGACGGCAGCCGCGGGCTCGACGGCAGTCCCGAGAACGTGCGCCGCGCCCTCGACGGCTCGCTGCAGCGGCTCGGCGTCGACCACGTCGACCTCTACTACCAGCACCGCATGGACCCGAACGTGCCGATCGAGGAGACGGTCGGCGCCCTCGCCGAGCAGGTCGAGGCGGGCAAGATCCGCCACATCGGGCTGAGCGAGGCGAAGCCGGAGACGATCCGTCGGGCGCATGCGACTCACCCGATCACGGCGCTGCAAACCGAGTACTCGCTGTGGACGCGCGAGCTCGAGGCGGAGATCCTGCCGACGATCCGTGAGCTCGGGATCGGGCTCGTCCCATACTCGCCGCTCGGCCGCGGCTTCCTCTCGGGTCGGTTCACCGACCCGGAGAAGGATCTCGACGCCGACGACTTCCGCCGCCACGGACCGCGCTTCACCGGCGAGAACCTCGAGCGCAACAAGGCGCTCGCCGCCAAGGTCCGCGAGCTCGCCGAGGAGAAGGGCTGCACGCCCGCCCAGCTGGCCCTCGCCTGGGTGGTCGCACAGGGCGACGACGTGGCCCCGATCCCCGGAACGAAGCGGCGCACGTATCTCGAGGACAACGCGGGCGCGATCGACGTCGAGCTCACCGCCAACGACCTCGAGCGGATCGACGCCGAGCTCCCTGCCGCTGCCGGCGACCGCTACGACCCCGCGGGCATGGCGACGCTCAACAACTAGGTCCGCTCCCCCGGTCCGCGCCTCGCGCTCAGATCTATCGACGCGAGGCGCGGATCAGCTCGGCGACGATCAGATCGCAGGAGCGCTGCAGCTGCTCGATCGTCGCGTCGTCGACTCGCTGGATGCCGACCTTCGAGTTGATCCACGCGTTCGCCTGCCGGTGCTCCCAGCGACGCTTGCGGGCGAGCTCGGAGATCAGCCGGTGGCGCTCGCCCCGCAGGTCGCGCGCGCCGCTGGTAGGCGGGCACGGCGGCGGGCGCAGCGTCCTCGTCCACCTCGGCTTCCGCTGCGGGGACGGGCGCGCGGCTGCACGGAGGCATCGCCGGGCTCGCCGAAGAGGTTCATCTGCGGGACGACGTCGGCCGCGACGGCAACGAATCCCGGGTCCTCGCCGCGTTCGCTCTCGCGCCGCTCGGGCGGCTCGTCGAGCTCGCCCTCGTCGCCGTCGGGACGGACGACGCGCTGGATCTCCTCCTCGATCCGATCCGCATGCGCGCGCAGGATCCCCTCGCCCGGCATGAACAGCCAGCTCTGATCGCCGCCACCGCCGCTCGTCCGTACGAAGCGTCCGACGATCTGGCGGAAGATCATCGGCGTCTTCGCCGTCGTCGCGTAGACGCCGACCCGCAGGCGCGGGATGTCGACGCCCTCCGAGACCATGTTGACGGCGACGATCCAGCGCTCACGGCCCGTCGCGAAGGAGCGCAGGCGCTCGTGAGCGCCCGCGTCCTGGTGCAGAACGAGCGTCGGGGAGGAGCCGCTGATCTCGGCGAGCGCGCCGGCGACAACCCGCGCGTGGGCGCTGTCGGCGGCGACCACGAGCCCGCCCGCATCGGGATGACCGTCGGCGCGCACCCGCGTCAGCTGTTGATCGGCCCGGCGCAGGATTCGCGGCAGGCCCTCGGGCAGTTCGACCGAGATCGCGGTCCGGTAGCGGCGGCCGCGCTCGGTGGCGCTGAGGTGCTCGCCGAAGGAGCTCTCGATCACGTCCTCCCCGCTCTGCCAGACAAGCGTGCCGTCGAAGGGCACGAAGACAACCTCCCGGCAGGCGCCGTCGCGGATCGCCTCCGCATAGGAGTAGGCGACGTCCGGGACGGCGAAGCCGGAGGCGTCGTAGGAGATGCCCGGGATCGGTGCGTCGTCGCTGCGGAACGGCGTGCCCGAGAGCAGCAGGGTCCGGTCGGCCCGGGCGAACGCCTTCGTGAAGCCGGCGCCCCAGGCAAGCTCGTCGCCGAGGTGGTGGACCTCGTCCGCGACGACGAGCGTGCGCGCCGTGCACTCCTTCGCGTAGGTGGCCGCCGAGGCCGCGGCCCGCGCGTAGGTGACGGCGATGCCCTGGAAGTCGGTCGGCGTACGCAGATGGGCGGCGTCGGGCTGCAGCTGCAGGCCCAGCGCCCCCGCCGCCTGCGCCCACTGGCGCGTCAGCGGCGCAGTTGGGCAGACGATCGCGACGCGGTCGATCTCACCCCGGCGCAGCAGCTCGCGGGCAAGGACGAGGGCCGGCCGGGTCTTGCCCGCGCCGGGCGCGGCAGCGATCAGGAACGGGCCCGATCCCCAGCCCGCGGCGGCGCTCAGTGCGTCCCGCTGCCAACGTCTGAGAGATGGGTCGGTGAAGGCCGCAGGCAGCTCTCGCCGCCCCGTCGCCTCGGCTGTCGCTGTGCTCCCTTCGTCCACCGGAGCGCGGCATGCTGAGCATCCGATCGGACGGACCCCGAAACCCCTGCAAGGCCAGAGGATCAGCGACGAACGCGCCGGTTACGTGGCACGTCCACCACCGCCCGCGGTAGTCGATGTGCCATCTATCGCTGGGGGGGACCGAGACCCGCTTCGACGGAGGGTTCAGCCTCGGTCCGCGTACCTATGGTGCAGCATCAGGTCGTTGCCGTCGGGGTCGGTGAAGAGCGCCATATGGCAGACGCCCGTGTCGAAGGTCTCGCCAAAGAATTCGAACGCCCTTCGCCTCGAGCTCCTCACGGGCCGCTGCGACGTCGTCGACGTGCAGGGCCGGGTGCGCGTTCTTCTGTGGCGCGAACTCCATCCCCTGTTTCGCCGGCTCCCAGATGCCGAAGCACGTGTCGCCGACCCAGAACTCGAAGCGGCCCTTCGGGTCGGGCGTCAGGCCGAGCGTCTCGACGTAGAACTCGCGCGAGCGCTCCGCGTCGGTCGAAGGGATGCCGACGAAATCGAGCTTGTTGATCATGCTGTTCCTTTCCGTCTGTCAGTAGGAGAAGACGCGACCGTCATCGCCGAGCCACTCGAGCATCGGGCTGGCGCCGGCAACGCGCGCGTTCGCAACGAAGGATTCGGCGTCCAAGCCGCGCGATGCGACGCAGATCGGGCACGGGAGCAGCTCGCCGCCACCCGTCGCGAACTGATCGAACAGCAGGTCGAGGGGCGGGCAACCGTCGCAGGAGACGCCGCTCGCATGTCCGGGGACGGCGAGCCGTATCGCCTCCTTGGTCAGGAAGATCGCCACCTCGTCGCCCCGCTCGAGTGCTGCGCCGGCGACGAGGAATGCCACCATCACGCGCTCGGGGTCTTCGAGGCCGGTCGAGAGGTTGATCAGGGTTTTCGCGGGCATCGCCCCTCCTTGGTTCGAATGACCCGACTCTACGCCCAGCGCCTACGCTCGCATGCCCTCCAGGTCGCGGCGCAGCTCCTTGAGCTCGTCTCGCAGCCTCGCCGCCTCCTCGAAGCGCAGGTCCTCGGCCGCCGCCAGCATCTCCTCCTCGATCCCGATGATCACCTTCTCGAGCTCGTCGGCGGACTCGATCGGGCGGCCGTCGATCTGGGCGCCGGAGCGCTTGCGGCGCTTCGCCGGTGCCGTCGACTCCATCGCCAGGAAGTCCGACATGTCGCTGATCCCCTTGGTGATCGTCTCCGGCGTGATGCCGTGCTCCTGGTTGTAGGCGAGCTGGATCTCGCGGCGACGGTCGGTCTCCGAGATCGCGGCGCGCATCGCGGCGCTCTCGCGGTCGGCGTACATGAGCACGTGGCCGTTGACGTTGCGGGCGGCGCGGCCGATCGTCTGGATCAGGCTCGTCTCGCCGCGCAGGAAGCCCTCCTTGTCGGCGTCGAGGATCGCGACCAGGCCGACCTCGGGGATGTCGAGGCCCTCGCGCAGCAGGTTGACGCCGACGAGCACGTCGTACTCGCCGAGCCGCAGGTCGCGGATGATCTGGATCCGCTCGATCGTGTCGACCTCGGAGTGCAGGTAGCGGACGCGGAAGCCGTGCTCGAGCAGGTACTCGGTCAGGTCCTCGGACATCTTCTTGGTCAGCGTCGTGACCAGGGCCCGCTCGCCGCGATCGGCGACCTTGCGGACCTCGTTCATCAGATCGTCGATCTGGTTCTTCGACTCGCGCACCTCGACCGGCGGGTCGACGATCCCGGTCGGGCGCACGATCTGCTCGACGATGCGCTTGCTCTGCGTGCGCTCGAAGTCGCCGGGCGTGGCCGAGACCATCACGACCTGCCCGACCCGCTTGAGGAACTCGTCGAACTTGAGTGGCCGGTTGTCGATCGCGCTCGGCAGCCGGAAGCCGTGGTCGACGAGCGTCAGCTTGCGCGAGCGGTCGCCCTCGTACATGCCGCCGATCTGCGGCATCGTCTGATGCGACTCGTCGACGAAGGTGACGAAGTCGGAGGGGAAGTAGTCGATCAGCGTGTGCGGAGGCGAGCCGGGGGCGCGGCCGTCGAGGATCCGCGAGTAGTTCTCGATCCCGTTGCAGAAGCCGAGCTCCTTGAGCATCTCCAGGTCGTACTGCGTGCGCTGGCGCAGCCGGTGCGCCTCGAGCTCCTTGCCCTGCTCCTCGAAGGCGGCGACCGTCTCCTCGAGCTCCGCCCGGATCTCGTCGACCGACCGCTCGATCGTCTCCTCCTTGGTCACGTAGTGCGAGGCAGGCCAGACCGAGACGTGCTCGACCTCGTCGAGAACCTCGCCGGTGAGGGGGTCGAAGTGGATGATGGACTCGACCTCGTCGCCGAAGAGCTGCATCCGGTACGCCGACTCGGCGTAGGCCGGGTAGACCTCGAGCACCTCGCCCTTGACGCGGAAGGTGCCGCGGGTCAGCGCCGTGTCGTTGCGCTGGTACTGCATCGCGACGAGCTGGCGGAAGAGCGACTCGCGCTCGATCCACTCCCCGACCTTGAAGAGCACCATCTGCTCCTTGTAGAGCTGCGGCGAGCCAATCCCGTAGATGCAGGAGACCGAGGCGACGATGATCACGTCACGACGGGCAAAGAGCGCCGCCGTCGCCGCGTGGCGCAGGCGGTCGATCTCGTCGTTGACCGTCGCGTCCTTCTCGATGTAGAGGTCCTGCGCGGGGACGTAGGCCTCCGGCTGGTAGTAGTCGTAGTAGGAGACGAAGTACTCGACCGCGGCATCGGGGAAGAACTCGCGGAACTCGTTGCAGAGCTGCGCGGCGAGCGTCTTGTTGTGGGCGATGACGAGCGCCGGCCGCTGCAGTCGCTCGATCGTCGAGGCCATGGTGAAGGTCTTGCCCGTCCCCGTCGCGCCCAGCAGGGTGATGAAGTTGTCACCCGAGGTGATCCCCTCGGCGAGCCCGTCGATCGCCTTCGGCTGGTCCGCCGTCGGCTTGTAGGCGGAGTTGATGACGAACTCGGGCACAGTCGGACGAAGTTAGCGGACGGCACGAACGGCGCCGAAAGATCCGGCCACGTTGGGCCCGCCAGGGGCGCTCGGAGCGGGATCGGTCGAGCCCGAATCGCGGTTTGCGCCACAATCGCCCTGTGAGCAGGAGGAACGGCGGGCGGCCCGCCGCGAGGATCGGCAAGCGCACGGGCGCGATCGCGCTGCCCGTCGCCGTCGCGGCGGCGCTGGCAGCGGGCTGCGGTTCGAGCCCCGACCCGGCGCCGACGAGAACGTCGAGGTCGCCTCGGCGACGACCCCACCGGAGGGGATCAGCCTGGAGAAGCCGCCGGCGCCCAAGCACCTCGATGTCGCCACCAAGGAACAGCGGGCGAACGCGGAGACCGCCAAACAGGCGAAGGCCGAGAAGGCGCATCCCGACCGGCCAACGCCGGCGGAGATCCGGGCCGCGGCGCGCACCGGCGACATCCCGCCGGCCTCGGCGGGCACGAACGGATCGTTCGACCCCAGCAAGAGCAACGGCGACCGCGCGATCGTTCCCGAGACGGTTCCGGCGACCCCGCATGAAGCGAAGAGCCGCGCGATCCTGCTCGGCCGCACGGCGCTCGCGCCCGCCGATGCGCCGGAGCCAATCAAGGCGGCAATCAGCGCTGCCAACCAGATCGTCGGGACCCCATATATCTGGGGCGGAGGGCACCAGTCCTGGTACTCGAAGGGCTACGACTGCTCAGGCTCGGTCAGCTACGCGCTCGCCGGGGCAGGTTTCCTCGACCGGCCGCTGACGTCGGGCGACCTCGCGAGCTGGGGCGCGCCTGGTCCCGGTCGCTGGCTGACGGTCTACGCAAACGGTGGCCACACCTACGCCGTGATCGCCGGGCTGCGCTGGGACACGGTCGGCGACGCGCACGGCAGCGGCCCCCGCTGGCACGCGGAGTCACCGTACCCGCGGGGATTCGTCGCCAGGCACCCGCCGGGGTACTGAGCCCCATAGTCTTGCGGCGGCATGGAGCACTCGCAAGCACTCGCAGAAGCCCGCACCCACCTCGACGCGCTCGGCCGGCAACCGCTCGCACCGCTGCCCTCCGGCTGGAGCGACGGGCTCGCGGTCCTGCACGCAACCGCCGAGGAGACGCTGCAGGAGCGGCGCCGGGCCGAGACCGGCTCTGGCTGGCTGCGCCCGTTCACGCCCGGCGGCGTCGGCGCGCCCGCCTGGGAGCGCGGCGAGAGCACCGGCCTGCCCGGCTCGATCCGTGTGATCGGTACCGAGCTGGTCGCGGTAGAGGGTGAGGAGGAGCGGCGCACGCCGCTCGTCGTCGAGGCGGATGTGACGGCGGCGCTCACCGATCTGCACGCGTTCGCGACGACAACGTTGGGCGCGCTCGTCGAGAGCGCCGAGGCCGCCGGCGAGCAGGTCGATCCGATTCGCCTATGGCCCGAGCACTTCGACGTCGCGACGGTGCTCGGCGACGAGGGTGCCGGGACCCGTTCCAACTACGGCGTCTCGCCTGGTGACGAACTCCACCGCGAGCCCTATCTCTACGTCGGCCCGTTCGCCGAGCCCGGCCCGGACAGCTTCTGGAACGCGACGGGCTTCACCGGCGCCCAGCTCGGCTACGCCGAGCTACTCGAGGCCGACGATCAGCTCGTCACCGGCCTCGCTTTCTTCATGCGCGGCCGCGACCTGCTCGCCGGCGGCTGAGCCGGGCCGGCGGCGGCTAACCCAGCGCCCGCTCGGTCGCCTCGACCAGCGCGGTGACGTCCTCGGGCGTCGTGTCCCACGAGCACATCCAGCGGACCACGTCGTCCGCCTCGTCCCAGACGTAGAAGGGATGCTCCCCCGAGAGCTCGGCCAGCAGCGCGTCGATAGCCGGTCGTGGCAGGCGGACGAAGACGCCGTTCGCCTGGACCGGATAGACGAGCTCGGCCCGACCGACCTGATCGACACGTTGCGCGAGCAGGGCCGCCATCTCGTTGGCATGGGAGGCGTTGCGGAACCACAGATCGCCCCCGAGCAGGACCTCGAACTGGGCACTGAGGAAGCGCATCTTCGAGGCCAGCTGAGTGAGCTGCTTGCGCTCGAAGACGAGTAGCGAATCGTCGGCCCGCTCGCCGCAGAAGACGACGAGCTCGCCGAAGGCGAGGCCGTTCTTGGTGCCACCGACCGAGATCGCGTCGACACCGAGCTCGCTCGTCGTCTCCCCCAGCCCGACCCCAAGCGCAGCCGCCGCGTTGGCGATCCGGGCGCCGTCGACATGGACGAGCATGCCGCGTTCATGCGCGGCGACCGCGATCGCGGCGATCTCCTCCGGCGTGTACAGCGTGCCGAGCTCAGTGCTCTGGGTGATCGAGACAACGGCGGGCTGCACGTGATGCTCGTCGCCCCGGCGCGCGTCCCACCGGCCAACGTCGGCAACGGAGATCTTGCCGTCGACGCCCTCGACCGGCAATAGCTTGACGCCGGCGAGCCGCTCGACGGCACCGCACTCGTCGACGTTGATGTGGGCGTCGGCGCTGCAGATCACCGCCTCGTGCCGCCGGGTCAGCGCGGAAAGGCAGACGAGGTTGGCGCCGGTCCCGTTGAAGACCGGCCAGGCGGTTGCCGTCTCCCCGAAGTGGCGCCGGACGGTCACCTGCAGGCGCTCGGTCCACGGATCGGCGCCGTAGGAGCCGGCGTGGCCCTCGTTGGCGGCGGCGAGCGCCGCGAGGATCTCGGGGTGAGCGCCGGCGTGGTTGTCGGAAGCGAACTCGCGCCCGAGGCTCATCGGGGGCCTCGGCTCATGGATAGAGCGGCAGCCGCTTGCCGTTCATCCGCGAGGCCGCGTCCGAGCAGACGAAAGCGCAGGCATCGGCGATGTGCTCCGCCGGAGTCATCGTCTTGTACGCCTTGTCCGGGTTCTCCGCGCGCATCTTCGGCGTCACGATCGCGTTGATCACCACGATGTTCGCGGTCGCTCCGCTCTCGGACTCGGCGAAGGCGTCGGCGAGCGCGAGCGTCCAGCTCTCGGCCGCCGCCTTCGTCGCTGCGTAGGAGGCGTTGCCCTGTTGCGGCGCCTGCGCCTGCGCGGAGCTGACGAGCACGAAGCGACCCTTGCCGCTGCGGGTCAGAGGACCGAAGAAGGCGCGGCTGGTGCGCTGCACGGTGCGCACGAGCAGGTCGTGAAGGAACTCGTAGTCGTCCAGGGAGGTGGTCTCGATCGGCTCACCGCCCTTCCAGCCGCCGACCAGGTGCATGAGTCCGTCGACGTGCCCGAAGCGCTCCTCGAGCGCCGCGGCCCAGCCGTTGGCGGCGTCGGAGTCGAGCAGGTCGACGACGCGCGCATCCACCCGGTCCTCGGCTAGCCCGAGTTGCTCGAGGACGGCGTCGAGCGACTCCTGGCGGACGTCGGTGAGCGCCAGCGAGGCACCCTCGGCCGCGAGCCGCTCGGCGACGAGCGGGCCGAGGCCGCCGCCGGCGCCGGCGATCGCGATCACCCTGTTGTCGAGCGTGCCCACCCGGTCAACCTAGCCAATCGCCGCAGCGGCAGGGCGCGCGAGTGCGGGCTCGAGCTTCGGGCCGAGCTGTGTGTAGAAGAGGCTGAGCGGGAACTCGTCGTCGCGGACGAGGTCGACGAGCTGCTTCGGCTCCTCCACCTCGGGCAGCTCGCGCCGCGCCGCGGCCCAAACGGAAGTCTCGGCCGGCGGCACGTAGGTGGCGACGAGATCGTGCGCGGCGACCCATTGACCGAGCTTCGAGCGGTCGATGCCGGAGCGGTAGAGCTCGGCGATCCGCTCGCGCAGGGCGCCGACGCCGTCGGCGACCCGGCTCCAGTCGATCCGCAGCTCGTTGTCGGTCCAGTTGACGTAGCCCTCTCGGTGCAGGAAGGCGAAGAGCAGCTGCCCGCCGAGGCCGTCGTAGTTGCGAACCCGCGAGCCGGTCAGCGGGAACCGGAAGAGGCGGTCGAAGAGGATCGCGTACTGGACGTGGCGGGCGAGCGCGAAGCCCTCGCGCTCGAGCTTGACCGCCTCGCCGAACGTGGTCAGATCACAGCGCAACTCCTCGAGCGAGTACATCCAGTAAGGGCTGCGCTGGCGGATCATGAACGGGTCGAAGGGCAAGTCGCCGCGCATGTGGGTGCGATCGTGGATCAGATCCCACGCCATGTAGGCGTCCTGCGAGAGGCGCGGCGAGCCAAGCAGCGCGGCGGCGTCAGGTGGCAGGTTGAGGTGGAGGATCTCCGCGGCAGCTCCGCAGACGCGTCGGAAGCGCTCGGCCTCGCGGTCGCAGAAGATGCCGCCGAAGTAGGCGGGCGCCCGCTCCGCCGTCGAGAACGTCTCCGGGAACAGCACGGCGCATTCGGACTCGTATCCCTCGGTGTAGGCGACGAACTCGACGGGCAGGAACTTGGCGTTGTCGTAACGGCGCTCGAGCTCGGCCAGCCACTCGGGCCAGGGCACGCGCACGATCAGTGCTTCGAAGCACGTGTCCCGGGAGGCGTTCTGCTTGTACATCGGGAAGACGACGAGGTGCTCGATCCCGTCGCGGCGCTCGAGCTCAGGGTGGAAGGCCTCCACGGAGCGCATGAAGTCCGGCTTGCCGAAGCCATCGTCCACCCAGCGCCGCAGATCGCCCTCGAGCGCCGCGAAGTAGTCGGTCTGGTGCGGAAAGTGGTGCGCGAGCCGCTCGACGGAGGCGATCACGTCGGCGACGATCTGGGCGAGGCGCGCGGGCTCGTGCTCGCCGAGGTCGACCGATCCGTCGGGCGCCTGGGTGAGGCGCAGCTCGCCGATCAGCTCGGCCAGCCGGGCCCAGGACGGATCCTCAGCGGCGGCGGACGCCGGCGCGTCGGGCCGCGCCTCGAAGGCCGGGCCGGCAACCCAGTAGATGAGGTCCGTCCACAGCGGCGCGTGGTCGAGCGCCTCGATGCAGTCGTCGCCGAACAGGTCGGAGTCGGAGAGCACAGCGATCCTGCCGTGGCCGTGCTCCGCCACAGCCGCAAGCGGCTGCTCGGCCGGCGCCGCGGTCGGGCTCGTCAGCGCGATCGGCGCAGCCCCGTTGGTGAGTGCCAGCGTTCCCGCCCGATAGAAGCAGGCCTCGCCGACGCGGGCGAGGGGGTCCGAGCCGGCGTGCGTGCCCGGGAGCAGGTCGGCGAGCACCCATGACGGCGTCTTGTCGCGGTGGCGCTCGTAGTCCTGGACCGTCGCGTTCTCGATGCGGATGCCGAAGCGGCCGAGCAGTTCGTTCAGGTTCGAGCCGTACTTGTCCTCCTCGGTCTCGCCGAGTACTACGAGCCCGCCGCCCGCGGCGACGAAGGACTCGATCGCGTCGAGCTCGGCGGCGCTGAAGCGCGGCCCGCCACGGCCCGTAGTTGCTTCCCACTTCTCGTCGGACGGATGAGCGATGACGAGCGCCGCGGCGCCGGCGAGCTGCTCCGCGAGCGGCTCGGAGCCGGTCGGCTCCACGTCGAAGTCGCGGGCGCGCAGCAACTCCGCGGCGCGGGCGAAGGACGAGTCGGCGGGATGCGCCGGCTGCATCGCAGCCGCCCGCTCGGGGTCGATCGTCCAGGCTTCGGAGTGGCCCTCGTCAAAGAGGACAAGCGCAGTCTTGGGGGTGCCGATCACCGATCAAAGGTAACGCGAGACGGCGACGCGGCGGCATCCGCAGGCCCGGTTCCTACGGCGCGTACGACGGAACCCGGTAGCGTGCGCCGCGATGACCACCTCGCAGCGCCTGCTCGCCGCATTCTGGATCGCGGCCGGCGTCAACCACTTCGTCAACCCACGGATCTACGAGGCGATCGTGCCGGACTACCTGCCGGCCCATCGGGAGCTCGTCCTGTGGAGCGGTGTGGCAGAGCTCGTCGGCGGGCTCGCAGTGATCCCGGCGCGTACCCGGAATCCGTTCGCACGCTGGTGGATCCTCGGCGTGCTCGCCGCCGTTTACCCCGCGAACGTGCACATGGCGCTCAACCCTGAGCGCTACAAGCAGATTCCCGTGCCGGCGCTCTGGGCACGGCTGCCGCTGCAGTTCCTGGCCGCCTGGTGGGCATGGCGGGCGACTGCGCTGAAAAGTACGGAAACAGCTGCGTAAGGCGCCGTCGAGTGCGCCTCTCCGTCTCAAGAGAGCGCCCGATCTGAGCCCGGCCGCCTTCGCGGCACGCGGCTACAGACCGAGCTCGTCCGCGTACTTGTGGCGATACGCCTGGCGCTTGTCGAGGACCTCCTCGACGTAGTTCTGCGTCTCCGGAAACGGGATCTGATCGGTCCGCAGCGAGGACCCGCCCCAGGCGTCGACGTTGCTGGTCCCGGCGTTGTAGGCGGCCAGCGCGGCGACGACGTTGCCGTCGTAGCGGTCGAGGAGGTTGTGCAGCAGGAAGGTCCCGTAGCGGATGTTGAGCTCAGGATCCGAGAGGTCGTCGTAATTGAAGGTCTGACCACCGGACAGCTTCTCGATCGTGTCGCCGGTCTCCGGCGTGATCTGCATCAACCCGCGGGCACCCGCATCCGAGGTCTGATCATGGAAGCGCGACTCGGCGTAGATCACGGCCGCGATCAGGTCGGCCGGCACCTGCTTCTCGGCCGCTTGCTGGCGAATGATGTCCTCGTGCTGGAGCGGCAGGGTCAGCTCGGTGAACTTCTCGCCGACGTCGATTCGCGAGATCCCGTAGACGACGGCGACGATCAGGGCGAGGACGATGAGGATCACCCCCGTCGAAATCCTGCCGCCCTTCGCCCGGCCTCGCGATCTGCTTGCACGGGCCGGTGCCCGGCGCTTGGCTCGACCGCGCGCCGGGCTGCGAGTGGTCCTGGAAGACGTCGCCACCCGCTCAAAGATAACGGTGACGCCGCTCATCAAAACGACGCCGGTAGTCAGTCCGCGGGCGCGGCGGCGGTCAACTGTGGCCAGAGCTCGCGCAGATGGCGCTCGAGGTCGTCGACCCCGCCGTCGTTGACGACGACGTGGGTCGCCCGCTGCGCCTTCTCGTCCTGGGAGAGCTGCCGGGAGTCGCGACCCTCGAGCTGGCCCGTGCCCCGGTCGCGGGCCCGCTCGGTCCTCACCCCATCGTCGGCAATCACCGCAATCGTCGCGTCGAAGGCGTCGGCCATGCTGCCCTCGAAGAGCAGCGGCACTTCGACGACAGCCACCTCGAGGCCGGGGTCGAGCGCCGCGCGCCACTCGAGCACGCGCCGCCCGACGCGAGGGTGAAGGACCGACTCGAGCCAGCCGAGTTCCTCCGGCTCCTCGAAGACGATGCCGGCGATCCGGCCTCGGTCGAGCCGGCCATCCTCACCACGAACGCGATCGCCCCAGCGCTCGGTCAGCAGCCCTGCAAGCTCGTCGCTGCCGAGCAGCTCATGGACGACGGCGTCGGTCGACAGGGTTTCGGCGCCGAGCTCGGCGAGGATGCGAAGCGTCTCGGACTTGCCCGCGGCGACGCCGCCGGTGAGGCCGATCAGGGACGGACGGCCGGAGGCGGCGCCCATCGGCTCGCGGCTCCGGATCCAGCCTAGGAGTCGGAGTCGACCGGCTCTGCGTCCGGCGTCTCGGGCTCGGGAGCCTCGGAGAAGACCTCGTCGGAGAGCCCGAGCTCGGGGACGCTCTCTTCGGCGGCCGGCGCCTCGGGCTCCGTGGAGGCCTCGGGGGCAGCAACCTCGGGGGCAGCGAGCTCAGGGGCCTCCTCCTCGGGCGGGGCCGCCGCGGCCTGCGCCTGCTCGAAGGCGTCGCGGAGCGGCATGCCGCCCTCGCCGACGCGCTTGATCGAGAGGCTGATCCGGCGGCGCTCCTCGTCGATCTCGAGAATCTTGACGCGGACCTCCTCGCCCGGCGTGACGACCTCGGAAGGCGTCTCGACATGGCGGTCGGCGAGCTCGGAGATGTGCACCAGACCCTCGACTCCGGGGACGATCTCGACAAAGGCGCCGAAAGCGACGACCTTGGTGACCTTGCCGGAGAGCGAGGAGCCGGGGCCGTAGGAGTTGAGGACCGTCTGCCACGGATCCTCCTGCGTCTGCTTGAGGCCGAGCGAGATGCGCTGGCGGTCGCGATCGATGTCGAGCACCTTGACGTTGACGGTCTCGCCGATCGAGAGGACCTCGGAAGGATGGTTGACGTGGCTCCAGCTGATCTCGGAGATGTGGATCAGGCCATCGATGCCCTCGAGGTCGACGAAGGCGCCGAAGTCGACGATGTTGGAGATCTGGCCCTCGACGGTCTGGCCGGGCTGCAGGCGGCCGAGGATCTGCTCACGCTGCTCCTTGCGCTCGTCCTCGAGGATCGCGCGGCGCGAGAGGACGACGTTGTTGCGCGAACGGTTGAGCTCGATGACCTTGCACTCGAGCGTCTGACTCATGAACTCGTCGAGGTTGTGGACGCGGCGGATGTCGACGAGCGAAGCCGGCAGGAAACCGCGGACGCCGAGGTCGAGGATGAGGCCGCCCTTGACGACCTCGATCACGGTGCCCTCGACGGGCTCGCCGGACTCGTTCGCCATCTCGATCCGGCGCCATGCCTTCTCGAAGCGGGCGCGCTTCTTGGAGAGGATCAGCCGGCCCTCGGCATCCTCCTTGGTGAGGACCAGGGCGTCGACCTGCTCGCCGAGGGTGACCTCATCGGCGGGATCGACGGAGCGGCGGATCGAAAGCTCGTGCGAGGGAATGACGCCCTCGGACTTCCAGCCGATGTCGACGAGCACCTCGTCCTTGTCGATCCGGACGACCTCGCCGTTGACGACCTGACCCTCGTCGAAGTGGGTGATCGTCGCGTCGTAGTTGGGGACGATCTTGCCGTCGATCTCGAGCAACAGGCCGTCGGACCCCTCCACGGGGGTCGCACCTTCGGGCGCCAGCACGGCGCCGCCTGCTGTCTCGACGGCAGACAAGGGCGGGAATCATAGGGAAGTCCGAAAATCCCGTCACTCCGCACCGAGTGTCGGCTGGACCGAGTCCCTGCATCTACACTGCGCCACCCCGATGCCCGTCCGCAAGACCAAGCGCGGCGCCGAGCGCACGCCCCTCGAAGGGAGCTGGGACGTGATCGTCTGCGGCGCCAGCTTCGCCGGGCTCACGGTTGCCCGCGAGCTCGCCGACTCCGGCGCCTCGGTACTCGTCCTCGACCGCTACGAGATCGGCGAGCGCCAGACCTCGGCCTGCGGCGCGCCGACCGCCTGGCTCGAAGCCCTGGGGCTCGAGAGCTCGATCCGCCAGACGTTCCGCGAGCTCGACTTCCACACTCCCTATGCGGAGACCGTCATGCGGCTGCCCTGGTCGTTCTCGGTCTTCGACTACCCCGAGCTCTGCCGCCTCCTCTGGGAGCAGTGCGGCGACGCCGAGTTCGAGACGGCGAAGATCGCCGGACTGGCCGGTGAGCGCCCCGCGCCCGGCACGGAGATCGACCCCGACCACGTCTTCGCCATCGAGACCGACCGCGGCACGGTCACGGCGCCGCTCGTCGTCGACTGCCTCGGCTGGCGCCGCGTGCTCGGCGCGCACGGATTCCAGCCCCCGGACGGGCCGCTCTCGCGCGGGCTCGAGGTCCATCCGGGCGGCGCCAACGACCGCATGGAGCTATGGATCGAACGGGACGTAGTCCCTGCCGGCTACGGCTGGAGCTTTCCGGCGGGCGACGAACTCCGCGTCGGCGTCGGCAGCTTCGACCCGCACTTCCACGTCAAGCAGCCCACGGTCGAGCTCGCTGAACGGCTCGACCTGCCGCCGGACGGCTACCAGGGCAACTGGATCCCGCACCGACTGCGCGAGGCGACGGAGGGCGGGGTCTTCTTCTGCGGGGACTCCGCCGGTCACTGCCTGCCGCTGACCGCGGAGGGCATCCGGACCGCCTTCTACTTCTCGATCGCCGCTGGGCGCGAGCTGCGAGCGGTCGTCGAGGGCCGCTCCAACCGCGAGGCCGCGCTTGCCGCCTACGGGTCCTTCAATGCCGCCCACCGGTGGAAGTTCGAGTGGATGCTGCGCGCCCAGAAGCTGGTCCCGCGCATACCGCCGCGGGCGCTCGGGCCGGCGCTGCGGGCGCTGAGCAACGAGCGCTTCGTGCGCTGGTCCTTCGACCACTACCTGCAGATCGCGCCGCCCTCGTTCGCGCGCGACCAGAAGCCCCCGCGGGTCGCGGCACCCCCAGCATCGGCAGCGGCCGGCGCCAACTGAAGCGCTCCCACCGAAACTGGACATTTATTCGATTTCAGGCGAATTCCACCGATCCGCGTGATCTTCGCGCGTTTGCCGTGTTGAATCTGCGAGAGGCCCGTCCACCGGCCCGCTCAAGCTGAGCACCGGATCGAACGAAGATATGGGGGAGGACGTAGACAGTGGGGATGCAGAGATCGACCGGCGAGAGCACCGGCGCCATCGAGGCCGCTCCGGGCGCGGCCGTCCGCCCGCTCGCCCGGCGCGTGCTCGCGACGCAGAGCGACGAGCGGCTCGTGAAGCTGCTCCGCGAGGGCCACGAGGCGGCCTTCGACGAAATCGTCGGCCGCTACCAGCTCCCCCTGACCTCGTTCGCGGCGGCCTTCATCCCCTTCCACCGCGCCGAGGACGTCGTCCAGGCCTCCCTGCTGAAGGCGCACAAGGCCCTGCTCGCCGACGACCGCGAGATCGCGCTGCGGGCCTGGCTGTTCACGATCGTCCGCAACGGCGCCCTGAACGCGATCCGCGACGAGCCCGACTGGCAGGAGCTCGATCCCGCCTACGACGGCGTTCCGCAGCCGCCGCAGATCGCCGAACGTAACGAGGAGCTGCAGGCACTGGTGACCGCGATCTGCGCGTTGCCGGAAGCCCAGCGCCGCGCGCTGGTCGGCCGTGAGCTCGAGGGCGAGGGGCACGCCGAGCTCGCCGCAGAGCTCGGCACCAGCTCGACCGCGATCCGAGGCCTCATCTTCCGCGCCCGCACGGCGCTCCGCGATGCGCTCGGGGCGATCGTCCCGCTCCCGATCCTGCGCCTGCTGCTCGCGAGTTCCTCCGCGGGCAGCGCGGGCGCGACGGGAGTCGGCATCGGGCTCGGCGCGGGCGGCATCAGCGCCGGGGTCAAGGTCGCCGCAGCGCTCTCGACCGCCGCGCTGCTGGTCGGCAGCGGCGTGGCGATCGAGCACCGCCAGAGTGACCGCGCTCGCGCGGCCGAGGAGCCGGCGAAGGCGGAGGCCACCGGCGGCGAGGATGCAGCGAGGCTCGCCTCGCCGAGCGGCACCGAGGCGGCAGCCGCCGCGACGCCGGCGAACTCCGCGGCCGGGTCCGACCGGCACGAAGCCGCCGGTGCCTCGCGCGGTGGGTCCGCGTCGTCATCCAGCTACGAATCGGGGCCGAACGGGCCTTCCACGCCGGGGTCGAGCGGCTCCGGCGGCGGTTCGGGTGGCTCCTCGAACACCGGCGGGGACCTCTCCGGCTCCCAGCCGCCCCCTCCGGGGAGCGGTGGCTCGGGCCATGGGCCCGGCCCCGGACCGGCCGGGGACGGTGGCGGAGCGCCGACGGGCAGTCAGCCTCCCCCCACCCACCAAGGACCCGGCGGTGGCGGACCATCGGACGACGGTGGTAGCCACGACGGCACCGGAAGCTCAGGCTCCGCCGAGGACCCCCCCGACGACTCGCCGCAGCCCCCGCCGCCCCCGCCGAGCGGCGAGTCCAGCCATACGGGGCCGAGCGGCGAGGATGCCAGTGATGACGGCGCCGGCGATCGTGACGGCACCAGGCTCGGCAGCGACATCACCGGCTGAACTTCCGCGTGATCTTTCCGGCCGGCTCGGGTTCCCCCAGAGAACGCACGCACCATCGCCCGGAGGCCGAGCGCCGCGGGCAACCCGAGGAGGGAACGATGAGGAAGATGACCATCGCGGCGCTACTGGGGGCGATTGCAGTCCTGGTACTGACGCTCGCCGGTCCGGCCGCGGCCAAGGACCGAAACCACGACAAGATCCCCGACAAGTGGGAGAAGCGCTACCACCTGTCGCTGAAGAAGAAGCAGGGCAAGCGCGATCAGGACAAGGACGGCGCCAAGAACCGCGCTGAATACAAGGCGAAGACCAACCCCCGCAAGGCGGACACCGACGGCGACGGCACGGTCGACGGCGCGGAGAACTCCGGCACGATCGAGAGCTTCGACGCCGACACCGGCGAGCTCGTCATCGACCTGTACGGCGGCGGCACCGTGACGGGCACTGTCGACGACCAAACGCGGATCGAATGCGGTTGCCACGGCGACTCGGACACAACCGGCGACGACGACGCCGGCGACGACAGCACGATGGCCGCCGAGGATCCCGGCGACGGCGATGACCCAGAGGGTCCGCCCCCGCCGCCCGACGGTGAGCACCAGGGTCCGCCTCCGGCCCACCACGGCCCCGGCGGCGAGGCATCCCAGTGCACGACGGCCGACCTGGTCGTCGACGCAGTCGTCCACCAGGCCGAGCTGAAGACGACGGCCGACGGTCTCGTCTTCACCGACGTCCAGCTGGTCAAGCAGGACCCGGCCGGCGACGGGAGCTGACCCTCCCCCCAGAGGACCCGGGAAGAGCCCGGAAGGACAGCGACGAGGGCGCCCGGCGGGCGCCCTCGTCGCGTTCAGGGGCCGGCGGCTACTTCGCCGAGAGCCAGTCGGGGCCGACGCCGGTGTCGACGGCGAGCGGCGGATCGAGGTCGAAGGCGGCGATCATCTCGCGGCGGGCGAGCTCGGCAACCGCGTCCGCCTCGGCCTCGGGGCCCTCGAAGAGCAGCTCGTCGTGGATCTGCAGGATCAGCCGCGAGGCGAGTCCCGGCCTCGGAGAGCGCCGCGCGGGAGCTGATCATCGCCACCTTGATGATGTCCGCGGCGGTCCCCTGGATCACGGTGTTGACGGCTAGCCTCTCCCCCAGCCCGCGCGTCTGGCGGTTGCGGGAACGGAGCTCCGGGATCAGCCGGCGCCGGCCCATCAGCGTCGTCACCTGACCCTCGTCGGTCGCCCGCTCGATCGTCTCGTCGATGAAGCGCTTGACGCCCTCGAAGCGCTCGAAGTAGCGGTCGATGTAGGCGGCCGCCTCCTTGACGTCGATGTTGAGGCGGTCGGCGAGGCCGAAGGCGCTGAGCCCGTAGGCGATGCCGTAGTTGACCATCTTCGCCTTCGATCGATCGCCGACCGAGATCGCGTCGGGATCAGCGCCGATGATCTCGGCGGCCGTCGCCGAGTGCACGTCGGCCCCCGAGGCGAAGATCTCGCGCAGCGTCTCGTCGCCGGCGACGTGCGCGAGCACCCTGAGCTCGACCTGGTTGTAGTCGCAGGAGACGAGCACGTTGCCGGGCTCGGCGACGAAGCAGCCGCGGACGGGCCGCCCGAGCTCGGTCCGGATCGGGATGTTCTGCAGGTTCGGGTTCGTCGACGAGAGCCGCCCCGTCGCGGCCCGCACCTGGCTGAAGGTCGTGTGGATCCGGCCCGTCTCGCCGTCGATCAGCGTCGGCAGCGTGTCCAGGTAGGTGTTCTTGAGCTTCGTCACCTCCCGCCAGCGCTCGACCTTGGCGATGATCGCGTGCTCGTCGCGGATCTGGGCGAGGACGCGGGCGTCGGTCGAGAAGCCGGTCTTGCCGCGCCGCTTTCTCGTTAGACCGAGCTCGTTGAAGAGCACCTCGCCGAGCTGCTGCGGCGAGCCGATCGTGAACTCACGGCCGGCCAGCCCCCAGATCTCCTGCTCGAGTCCCTCGGCCTCGCCGGCGAGCGAATCGGAGATCGCGGCGAGCCGCTCGGTATCGAGCTTCAAACCCTCGCGCTCCATCGCCGCGAGGACCTCGATCAGCGGCATCTCGACGTCGGCGAGCAGCTCGACGAGGCCGAGCTGCTCGAGCTTCGGCCGTTGCAGCGCCGCCAGCTCCCAGGCGAGCCGCGCGTCGCGAGCCGGGTCGGGCCCGACCTCCTCCCCGTCGAGCGTCAGCTGCCCGTCGTCGGCGCCGGCCGGGGAGCCCTCATCGGGGGCGGCGATCGCGACGCCCTCGTCGGCGGCGAGTTCCTCGAGCACGTAGGTGCGCCGCGCCGGATCGATCAGATAGGCGGCAACCATCGTGTCGTGGGCGAGGTTGAGCGCGCCGGCGGGCGCCAGCGCGAGCAAGCCCCGCGGCCCGCCGCCACCGAGCGACTTCGCGTCGTGGGCGATCAGCGGCCGCGAGCCGAGCGCCTCGGCGAAGGCAACCGGATCCGCCTGCTCGCCGGTGAGCGCGCGACTGCCGTCCCAGCCACCCCAGCGACCGCCCAGATAACCGATCGCCGCGTCAGCGCCCTCGGCCAGGTCGGCCGGCGTTCCGGTCTCGGCCTCGAGCTCGATCTGCATCTCGGCGGCGCGCTCGGGCACGGCGCCGTCCCAGTCCTCCTCGAGCCGCTGGATCACCTGGCGCATCTCGAACTCGGCGGCGAACTCGCGCAGGCGGCTCAGGTCCGGCTCGCCGGACGCCATCAGGTCGTCCAGGTCGAGCCCGGTGTCGACGTCGAAGATCATCGTCGCGAGCTGCTTGGAGACGCGCGCGTCCTCGGCGTGGTTGGTGAGGTTCTCCTTGCGCTTCGCGCCGGAGATCTCGTCGACGCTGGCGAGCACCGTCTCCAGGTCGCCGAACTGCTGCAGCAGCGTCGCGGCGGTCTTGTCGCCGATCCCCGGGACGCCCGGGATGTTGTCGGAGGTATCGCCCTTGAGCCCGATCAGGTCGGTGACCAGCTCCGGCGGCACGCCGTAGCGCTCGATCACACCCTCGCGGTCGTAGACCTTGGTCTCGGTGACGCCGCGGCCGGTGCTCATCACCCGGATCCCGTCGCCGACGAGCTGGTAGGCGTCGCGATCGCCGGTGAGGACCATGACGGGGATCCCGCGCTCGCGCGCCTGCGCGCTCAGCGTTGCGATCACGTCGTCTGCCTCGTAGCCCTCGACGCGCACGTTGGTGAAGCCGAAGGCCTCGGTAAGCGGCATCAGCTGCGGCCACTGCTCCTTGAGCAGGTCGGGCCGCGACTTGCGCTGCGCCTTGTACGCCTCGTACGTCTGCTCGCGTCCAGACCAGCCCGCGTCCCAGGCGACGGCGACGGCCGCCGGCCGGTAATCCGTGAGCAGCTTGACCATCATCGAGGCGAGCCCGTAGATCGCGTTCGTCGGCCGCCCGTCGGAGGTCGCCATCGACTCCGGCAGCGCGAAGAAGGCGCGGTATGCGAGGAGTTGCCGTCGATCAGGAAGAGCTCGCCCGGCGGAGCCTCGGCGACCGAGCTCGCCGCCGCATCGCCCTTCTGCTCGTCAGCCGCCATCCGGCCTGATCATAGGCGCGGCCGGAGCTACCCTCAGTGGATGTTCGGTGGTACGCCTCGATCTCGCCGGCGAGCCGGATGGGCCGCCGCCCTGCTGACAGCTACCTGCGTCGTGCTCAGTGCGTGCGGCGGCGGCGACCCAACGACGACCACCTCGAGGGCGGCGCAGCCGGCGGGCACGACCCCCGCCGGCTCGATCTCCTACGAGGAGCTGAAGCCGTGCGGCTCGCTGCCGATTCCGCGCGGCTACCGCTGCGGCTCGATCCGGGTCCCGATCTTCCGCTCGGACCCCTCCTTCGGGACGACGAAGGTCGGCTTCGCAATCCGTCGCCACTTCGGCCCAGGCCCCGCCGAGGGCACGATCTTCGCCTCCGAGGGCGGCCCCGGATATTCGAGCGAGGGCACCGCCAGCGCCTACGAGAAGGCCTTCGGCGACCTACTCGACACACATGACCTCGTGCTCGTCGACCAGCGCGGCACCGGCCGCTCCGATCCGGTCGGCTGCCCGGACATCCAGCGAGCCCGGGCCCCGGAGATCTACGCGACGGCCGTCTGCGCCGACCGCCTCGGCCCGAAGTTTGAGTCCTACACCACCGCCAACAACGCGGAGGACGTGAACGCCGTGCGCGAGGCCCTTGGCCTCAACAAGATCACCCTCTACGGCGACTCCTACGGGACCTACCTCGCCCAGTCCTACGCCTACCGCTTCCCAGACACGGTCGAGGCGCTGATCCTCGACTCCGCCTACCCGGTCCGCGGCGAGGCGGCCTGGTATCCGAGCCTGCCGCGGACGGGGATCAGAGGCCTGCAGACGGTCTGCGACCGCGACCCACACTGCCAAGGCGACGCCCTCGCCCGGCTCGACCGGATGGCGAAGTTCCTGCGCTCGACCGGCCGCGGTGCCGGACCCCTGATCGACGCAATCGGCGCGGCCGGCGAGTACGGCGCGCCCGGCAGCTACAGGCGGATCAACCGGGCTGTCTCGGCCCAGTTGCGCGGCCACCCCGGCCCCGACCGCGAGCTGATCCACGTCGAGAAGCCAGAGAACAAGCACCCGCGCCAGTACACGCAGTCGATCGAGTACATCGTCAGCTGCAACGACTACCCGATGATCTGGGACCGCAAGAACCCGCCGGAGCAGCGCCGAGCCGAGCTCGAGAAGTCGATCAAGGCCTACCCGCGCGACGCCTTCACCCCCTTCACCCCGCGCGAGGTCGAGCTCTCCTCGAGCCTGAGCTACGTCGAATGCATCGACTGGCCGCAGCCGACCGACAAACGCGAGCCGCCGATCCGCAAAGGGATGACGCCGACAACCGCGCCGACCCTGGTCCTATCCGGCGAGCTCGACGACGTCACGACCCCGATCGAGAACAAGCGCGTCGCCGCGAGCTTTCCGAACTCGAAGCTCGTCCGCGTCCGCAACGCCAGCCACGTCGACGCCCTCTACCACCTCGAGGGCAAGGCAGCGACGGCCCTGCGCCGTTTCCTCCGCCAGGTCTACGCGGGCAAGGACCCGACGAAGGACGAGTAGGCGCCTCGCGGCCCTTCTCGGCAACCCATCCCGTGCCGTACGGCGGCTTTCGGCCCGTTCAGCCGGTATCAACCAGCTCCATCTCGGAGCGTCGCCCGGCGAGCAGCAGGAGCACGTGGTCGAGATCGAGGGCATCGCCCGCGCCGGTCCGCAGCGGCTTGGGCGCCGGCGACAGCGCCCGCGGGCTGACCGGCGTCCGCGCGCCTACCTCCGCGCCATCGGGGCGCAGGAAGCGCAGGCCGCTGCGAGGGTCCCCCTCGATCGAAAACCCGCCCTCGTGCACGAGCCGGTGGTGGCGGCGACAGAGCATGACGAGGTTGTTGAGCGCGGTCTCACCACCCGCGGCCCAGTGGCGGATGTGGTGCGCATCGACGTACCGCTCGTGGCCGCAGCCTGGAAAGGCGCAGCCGCGGTCGCGGGTGCGGAGGGCGCGCCGGATCGCCGGCGGCACCGTACGGGCCTTACGGCCGACCGAGACCGGCTCGCCCGCGCGCTCGACGAGGGTCACGACCGACGCGTCGCAGGCGAGGCGCTGAGCCGTGCCGCCCCCGACGGCCCCGCCCGCCCCGACCCGCGCCGTGGATGGCAGCTCCGGGTGCGGAGGCCCGGGCGGCGCGGCCAGCCGATCGAGGTCAACGTGGACCACGACCTGGTTGCGCTCGCCGCCGGGCGCGGCAACGGGCCCCTGGGCGAGCAGCGACTCGGCAAGCGCGTTGAGCCCATCGGCGCGATCCGGCTTCGAGGCGATGCCACCCTCGCGACGCAGTGCTTCCCGCGCCGCCTCGATTGCCCTGATCAGCAGCTCGCCCTCCTCCGCCGGCAGCAGGCCTGCAACGCGGAGCATTCCCTCTGCCTCCCAGCGCAGGCTCAGGTGGCGGCGCTCGCGGGCGAGCTCGGCTTCGTCGCCGGCCAGCGCCCGCCGCAAGCCGCTGACGACCCGTTCGAGCTGCTCCGCCGTCGCGTGCCTGGCGACCTCGAGCAGCTCCGCCTCGAGCTCAGCGGAGGCCACCCGGGTCAGCGCCCGGACCTTCGAGTAGCTGAGCTCTCCGGCGGCAAATGCGCCGGCAATTTCAGGCAACTCCGCCAGCCGCCTGGCGACCCGGCAGTGCTCGCGCGCGGCGCGCGCCGTCAGCGAGCAATGCCAGGCCAGCCAGCCCGCGCATGAGTGGAAGCCGGCGCGCTCGAAGCCGGCGCGGCGATCGAACTCGGCGAGCAATGCCAGCCACCGGCAGGTCGCCGCGTTGATATCGGCCGCGAGGCTGCAGAGCTGGCGCTCGAGTGCCGGGAGCGACAGGCTCGACTCAGGAGGTGTGGCGAACATATGTTCGATCCTAGGCGCCGAGCCGGACGGAAGAGATGCTCGGCAAACAGCCCAAAAGAGGGAGTCAACTACCTGAAAGTGAGGGGGGCGGTTCCGCGGAACCGCCCCCTCCGGCCGGCGCCCGTCCACTTTTCGCGGACTATCGACCCCCGAGCCGCGCCTGCGGCCGCAACCGTTCGTCGAGCCCCTCCCCCACGGCCGCCGCGGCCAGTAGCCGCCCCAGCATCGGTGCTTGCTTGAAGAGGTTGTGGCCGGCCGGGAAGAAGATGCGTTCCCGTTCCCAGACCGAAACCGCGTCCTCGCCCCAGGGCAACTGCGTCACCCAGCAATGACGCAGCTCCTCGATCTCCGGCACCAGCCCCGGCAACGCCCGCTCGACGTAGGCGACGACCCGCCGTTCGAAGTCCGCAATTGCCTCAGGCTCGAGCAACGAGCCGTCCGGGCGGGCCTCGGTCGTACCCGCCAGGCCGACGGCATAGCGCTCGTTGCCGGGCTCGGGCGCCGCATATACGCCGGTCTCGCCCCAGATGCCGCTGCCGTCTTGAAGGCAGGCAAGGCGTTCGGCACCCGGCTTGCGCAGGCGGAAGGTCGCGCGCAGGTGCGCGGCGGCGGCGACCGGGAGCTCGACCCCGACGGTCCGCCCAAGTCCCGCCGTGCCGAGGCCGGCGCAGACGACGACCGAGTCGAAGCGCTCGGCCGCCCCGCCACTGCGGAGCTCGACCCCAGCGCCGGTCGGCCGCAGCGAGATCACCTCGTCGCGGATGAGGCGTTCGCCCAGGTCCTCGGCCAACGCTGCAATTACCGCGGTCGTTCGGATCGAGCCGCCGGCAATGTCGAACAGCGCCGGCGCCTGGAAGGGAGCGAGGATCGGCAGGCTGCCCGTACGTCCTCGGCGCCAGGCCGGTCGAAATCGATGCCGCCGGCGGCCGCGAGCTTCTCGGCCCGCTCCGGAACCGTCTCACCGATCGCCAGCACCCCATCGCCGGATACGGTCTCGACCCCGAGCTCGCGGCCCCACTCGCTCCACATCGACCGGCCGTCACGGGTCAGCTCGATCAGGCGGGGATCGTCATGGGCGTGCCGGAAGATCCGGGACTCACCACCGGACTGGCCGTTGCCGGGCTCGCCGCGCTCGTAGACGTGGACGTCGGCCTCACGCTCGGTCAGCGCTCGCGCGACGCTGAGCCCGACGATGCCGGCACCGACGACCGCGACGCGGAGCGTCATCTGGGCCGGCCTGTCGATCGAGAGCGCACCCGCAGCGGTTACCCATGGCCGGAGCCCGTAAGCACCTTGCGCATGAACACGAGGTGGAAGTCGCCAACGGGGCGGCGTTCGTACTCGAGGTAACCGAGCGCGAGTAGAGGGCCAGGTTCTCGACCATCGTCTCGTGCGTGAGCAGCCGGATCTCGTCATGACCCGCCGCCAGCGCACGCTGCTCGGCCAGCTCGAGCAGCCTGCGCCCGAGACCCGTGCCCTGCCGCTCGGGCGCAACGGCGACGTTGTCGATCGCGAAGCCGCCGTAGTCAGCGCTCTCACCGCAGACAGAGCAGGCCGACGATCTCGCCGCCGTCGTCGGCGACGGTCACGTCCCAGGAGGCGATCACGTCCACGTAGTCGTCGCGCATCGGCCGGGGCTCGCCGCCGATCCGCTCGACGTATCGGGAGTAGGCGGAGCGAACGAGCTCGCGCAGCCGTGGAGCGTCGGCCTCGACGGCCGCTCGCAAGACCGGTTCTGGCTCGGAGCTCGTCATCGGAGCCAGACTATGATCCGCGCGCCCATGGCCAGCGTCAGCGCACAGTTCTCGGTGACGGTGCGCGTCGAGCTCGACGCGCGCAACGAGCCGCTCGGCCGGATCACGGCCGCGATCGCCGAATCCGGCGGCGCGCTGCAGAGCGTCGACCTCGTTCCCGGCGCCGGCGCCGAGGGCAAGCGGGTGCGCGAGTTCACGATCGACGCCCGCGGCCCCGAGCACTGGGAGCAGATCCTGCGCGCGATCGGCGGGACCCGCGGCGCCAAGGTCCTCGAGTACACCGACCGGACCTTCGCCATGCACCGCGGCGGCAAGATCGAGCAGGCGAACAAGTACCCGCTGAAGACCCGCGACGACCTCTCGATGGCCTACACGCCCGGCGTCGCCCGCGTCTGCACCGAGATCGCCCAGAACCGCGCCAAGGCGTTCGAGTTCACGATCAAGAAGAACACCGTCGCGGTCGTCTCCGACGGCAGCGCCGTGCTCGGGCTCGGCGACATCGGCCCCGAGGCCGCGATGCCGGTGATGGAGGGCAAGGCGATGCTCTTCAAGGAGTTCGCCGACGTCGACGCCTTCCCGATCTGCCTGTCGACCAACGATCCCGAGCAGATCATCCAGACCGTGAAGCTGATCGCGCCGACGTTCGGCGGCATCAACCTCGAGGACATCTCCGCACCCCGCTGCTTCGAGATCGAGGAACGGCTCAAGGATGAGCTCGACATTCCCGTCTTCCACGACGACCAGCACGGCACCGCCGTGGTGATGATGGCGGCGCTCTTCAACGCGCTGAAGATCGTCGGCAAGCCGACCGAGAGACCTGCAACGTCGTCATCGTCGGCCTCGGCGCGGCCGGCATCGCCTGCACGAAGATGCTGCAGGCGAGCGGCGTCACGAACATCATCGGCTGCGACCGCCAGGGGGCCGTCTCGACCGAGCGCTCCGACTACGCGAGCGGCGGCATGAGCGCCGATCAAGCGCTGGTTCGCCGAGGTCTCGAACCCGGAGAAGCGCAGCGGCGGGCCGAACGAGGTGCTCGAGGGCGCCGACCTGTTCATCGGCCTCTCGGGCCCGGGTCTGATCGAGGCGGAGTCGCTCGGGGCGATGGCCGACGACGCGATCGTCTTCGCGATGGCAAACCCGACGCCCGAGGTGATGCCCGAGGACGCCGATCCGTACGTGCGGATCATGGCCACGGGCCGCTCCGACTACCCGAACCAGATCAACAACGTGCTCGCCTTCCCCGGCATCTTCCGCGGCGCACTCGATGCCGGCGCCCCGCGGATCACCGAGGAGATGAAGCTGGCCGCCGCGCAGGGCATCGCCGCCTGCGTCGACGACGACGACCTGAACGAGGACTACATCATCCCCAGCGTCTTCAACCGTGATGTCGCCCCGACCGTTGCCCAGGCGGTCGTCAAGGAGGCCAAGGAAGCCGGCCTCGCCCGCGTCTCCGACGAGACCGGGACCTTTCAGACGGTCAGCTGAGCTCGTCAGTACGCGCGTCCGTACTACGCTCTCGCCTCCGTTCTTTCCGAAGCAGGAGGCAGCATGCGCGTTCTAGTTACGGGGGCAACGGGGACGATCGGGAGGGGCGTCTGCGATGCCCTGCTCACTCGCGGCGACGAGGTCGTCGGCCTGACGCGTTCGCCGGAGAAGGCGCGCGCGACCAATCCCACGGTCAGCTGGCACCCATGGAACCCGGCGCTCGAGCGCCCGCCCGCCGAGGCTCTCGACGGGGTCGACGGCGTCGTCAACCTGGTCGGCGAGCCGATCAACCAGCGCTGGACCGACGAGGTCAAGAAGCGGATCCTGGCCTCGCGGGAGACGGCGACCCACAACCTCGTGCAGGCGATGCTCTCGGCGCCGAAGCGCCCGAAGGTGCTCGTCCAGCAGTCCGCGGTCGGCTACTACGGGAACCGCGGCGAGGCGATCGTCGACGAGGAGACCGGTCCGGGCGAAAGCTTCGACGCGAAGGTCTGCGTCGCCTGGGAGGCGGCCGCACGCGAGGTCGACAGCTCGGGCGTACGGCTGGCGATCATGCGCACCGGTCTCGTCCTCGACAAGGACTCAGGGCTGCTCTCGGAGCTGCTGCTCCCGTTCAAGCTCGGCGTCGGCGGCCCGGTCGCCGGCGGCCGCAACTACATGCCGTGGATCAGCCTCGAGGATGAGGTCGGCCTGCTGATCTGGGCGCTCGACACCGCCGCCGCGGCGGGCGTCTACAACGCCTGTGCGCCCGAGCCGGTCACGAATCGGACCTTCTCGAAGGCGCTCGGCAAGGCACTCGGCCG
This sequence comes from uncultured Solirubrobacterales bacterium, assembly GCA_963774395.1. Classification (GTDB taxonomy): domain Bacteria; phylum Actinomycetota; class Thermoleophilia; order Solirubrobacterales; family 70-9; genus CAXMST01. The sequence continues at coordinate 218,938 of CAVZET010000007.1, forward strand.
GCCCGCGGTACTGCCCGTCCCAAAGCTCGCCGTCAAGGCGCGGCTCGGCGGCGAGCTCGGCGAGGTCGCGACGGGCGGCCAGCGGGCGCTGCCGCGCCGAGCGCTCGACGGCGGCTACGTCTTCAAGCAGCCCGACATCGAGTCGGGGCTCGCCTCAGCCCTGGCCTGAGTCGTAGACGGCGGCGCCGTCCGCGCCGATCGTCAGCGCGCCGAGCTCCGTCTGCAGATCGGTGGTCGACATGAAGGCGTTGATCACGTCACCGCGGTTGAGCGGGTCCCCGGCCCGGTCGATGGAATCGAGGACCGTGGCCATCGCGACGTAGCCGTCGGTGCGCGCGTCCTCGAGCTGCTGCTGCTGCTGCGTCGCCGTGTCGCCACCGAATGTCGTGCCCAGCGTGCGCGTGCCCGAGGTCTGTACGTCGGTCGGCACGTCATTGCCGCCGGGGTCGGCGAGCAGCCTCCGCTCGACGGGGCCGGGCGCAACCTGCAGAAGCCCCGCCTCGTTGGTGATCGGCGTCGAAACCTTCGTCGCGGGCGACTCGAGCTCCCCGATGTACGCGATCGAGGCGGAGTCCTCGGTGGCCGCGCGCGCGTTTGCCGCGACCTGCGCCTGGCTCCAGGTTGCATTCGGCCCGCTGCCGTCAACGTCGTCGAGCGGCACGATCTCGACCGGCGCGCCACGTTGCTCGCCACCGGCGTCGGCGAGCGCCGCGCGGGCACCGGCGAGGACGCGATCGCCGACCGGGCCGAGCCGGCCGCTCTGCGGCACGCTCACATAGACGGTCAGCTTCGACCCCTCCTGGACGGTCGTTCCGCAGCCCGCGGCAGCCACCGGCGCCGCCACGAGGAGGACGACGAGGACGAGGAAGCGGCCGAGCAGGGCGCGATGGCCCGCGATCCAGCGATAGGCGCGGTCGGTCACGCCGGGGAACGTGGCAAGCAACGTGGCCGCGGCGCCGGCGGCCGGGAGCAGCCGCAGCAGTGCCGGCCCAGCAGCCCCGCCCGAGGTGACGGTGCCGTCTGGCGCCACGAGATGCCACGAGTCGAGGCGCTCGGCCTGCGGAACGCCCGCCGCGCTCAGTAGCCGCTGTCCCTCCCCGCTTTGGATCGGAACGGCACGCAGACGTCCAGCTCGATCGCGTCGCATGATCAGGTCGAGCATCCGCGTGCAGAAGGCGCACTCGGCGTCGTACAGGATGGCGTGGTCTCCCTGCCCGGACATGGACACGATTATCACCGGCTCTCCGGGCAGCCTCGCTAGGGTGCGGGCGGATGCGGATCGGAGTGCTCACAGCCGGGGGCGACTGCCCGGGCCTGAACGCCGTGATCAGGGCGGTCTCACGCTCGGCGATCGACGGCGGCGACGAGGCGATCGGGATCATGCGCGGCTTCAAGGGCCTCGCCGAGCGCGACTACATGGATCTCGACATGCGGACGGTCTCGGGCATCCTGCCGCTCGGCGGCACGATCCTCCGCACCTCCAGCTTCGAGCCGGTGCGCGAGGGGGCGATCGATCTGCTGCAGGAGGCGATCGCGGCCGACTCGCTCGACGCCGTCATCGCGATCGGCGGCGAGCACACGATGTGGATGACCCGCGAGCTGCACGAGGAGCACGGCATGCCGCTGATCGGCGTGCCCAAGACGATCGACAACGACATCGTCGGCACCGACTACACGTTCGGCTTCGACACCGCCGTGCACGTGGTCAGCGAGGCGATCGATCGCCTGCACACGACCGCGCAGTCACACGACCGGGTGATGGTCGTCGAGGTGATGGGCCGCAACGCGGGCTGGATCGCGCTACACGGCGGCATCGCCGGCGGGGCCGACGGGATCGTCATCCCCGAGGTGCCGACGACCCCAGGGGAGATCGCTGACGCGATCATCCGCCGCCACGAGCGCGGGAAGGACTTCTCGATCATCGTCGTCGCCGAAGGGGCCCGGCTCAAGTTCGCGGGCGGCGAGATGCACCAGGTGCTCGCCTCCGAGGAGACCGACGAGTACGGCTACGAGCGGCTCGGTGGCGTCGGCCCGGCGCTCGCCACCGAGCTCGAACGGCTGACCGGCTACGAGACCCGGACCGTGACCCTCGGCCACATCCAGCGGGGCGGCACGCCAACGGCGCACGACCGGGTGCTCGCGACCCGGTACGGCGCGAAGGCCTACGAGATGGCCAGCGCCGGCGAGTTCGGGCGGATGGCGTCGCTGCGTGGAGACCAGATCATCTCCGTGCCACTGAGCGAGGTCGAGGGCATCAAGACCGTCGACCTCGAGCTTCTCGAGATCGCCCGGCGCTTCTTCTCCTGAGCGGAGCCGAGTGGCTCAGAGCTTGGCGGATGGGCCGCGGACCCACTCGACGAGCGGTGCCCAGGCGCGCATCATGCCGCCAACCAGCAGGATCAGCAGGAAGAGCAAGGCGCCGACGGTGCCGCCGAGGTCGATGGCGATGAAGACCAGAAAGCCGACGAGCGCGATCGCAAGAAAGACGAGGAGCTGCATGGGCGCGAAATCTAACCAGATCCGAGGGCGGCACGGGTCTGCCTCAGAAAGCCGCCCACCGCATTCTGCGCCGCCGCCACGTCCCCACCCGCCTCGCCGACGGCGCGGACAAGCCGACTGCCGATGATCACGCCGTCGGCGATCCGCCCGACTTCCGCCGCCCGCTCGGGGGTTGAGATGCCGAAGCCGACCGCCGCCGGCGCACCCGACTCCTCGCGGACTGCGGCGACGAGATCGGCGAGGTCGGCCGGCAGCGCCTCGCGCTCGCCGGTGACGCCCGTCAGCGAGACGACGTAGGTGAAGCCCTGCACGTCGGCGAGCAGCCGCCGGCGCCGTTGCGGCGGCGTCGTCGGCGCGACGAAGGGGATCAGCGCCAGTCCGCGGGCGGCGAGTGCCGCCGGCAGCTCGCTGTCCTCGCCGGGCGGCAGGTCGGGGATGATCGCCCCTGCCGCGCCCGCGTCGGCGAGCAGCTGCGCAAAGTGCTCGGCGCCGGCGGCGAGCGCCATGTTCGCGTAGACCATCGGCAGGATCGGCAGCCTCTCCCCCAGCTCCGCGCAGATCGTCAGCACGTCGGCGAGCGTCGTCCCGGCGCCGAGCGCCTCGGTCGCCGCCGCGTGGATCACGGGCCCGTCCGCGAGCGGGTCCGAGTAGGGCACGCCGAGCTCGATCAGATCAGCGCCCGCATCGGCGTAGGCGTGCGCGACCGCGACCGAGATTGCAAGGTCCGGGTAGCCGCCCATCAGGTACGGCATCAGCGCCGCGCGGCCCTCGTCATGGGCAGCGGCGAAGGCCGCGCTGATGCGGTCGATTCCGCTCGCCGCGGTCATTCAGCCGTTGGGACCTTCCCGGCGGCCGAGCTTGGAGAGCGCCTCGTCAAGATCCTTGTCACCGCGGCCGGAGAGGGTGAGGACGTCGAGGCCCTCGCCCGCGTCGCCTCCGCCGGCGAGCAGCCAGGCGATTGCGTGCGAGGACTCGAGCGCGGGGACGATCCCTTCGAGCCGCGAGAGGAGTGCGAACGCGTCGAGCGCCTGCTCGTCGGTGACCGACTCGTAGCGGGCCCGGCCGCTGTCGCGCAACCAGGCGTGCTCGGGGCCGACGCCCGGGTAGTCGAGGCCGGCTGAGATCGAGTGCGCCTCGAGGATCTGGCCCTCGTCATCGGCGAGCACCGAGGAGAGCGCTCCGTGCAGGACGCCCGTCCGGCCGGCACCGAGCGAGGCGCCATGGCGGGCGTCGAGCCCCTCGCCGGCAGCTTCGACGCCGACCAGCTCAACGCCCTCGTCGTCGACGAAGCCGGCGAAGGTGCCGATCGCGTTCGAGCCGCCACCGACGCAAGCGATGACGCGGTCGGGAAGCCGGCCCTCGGCGGCGAGGATCTGCTCGCGCGCCTCATCGCCAATCACCCGCTGCAGATCGCGGACGAGGGCCGGATACGGGGCCGGACCGACGGCAGAGCCGATGATGTAGTGGGTGTCGCCGACGTTCGTGACCCAGTCGCGGATCGCAGCACTGACGGCCTCCTTCAGCGTCCTGGCGCCGGCCTCGACCGGCTCGACCGTCGCCCCCATCAGCTCCATCCGCTCGACGTTGGGCCGCTGGCGCCGCATGTCCTCGGTGCCCATGTAGACGACGCACTCGAGCCCGAGCAGGGCGCAGGCCGTCGCGGTCGCGACACCGTGCTGACCGGCGCCGGTCTCGGCGATGATCCGGCGCTTGCCCATGCGCTCGGCCAGCAGCGCCTGGCCGACGGCGTTGTTGATCTTGTGCGCGCCCGTGTGGGTCAGGTCCTCGCGCTTCAGGTAGACGAACACGGCCGACGAGCTCGGAGAGCCGCTCGGCGCGGTAGAGCGGCGTCGGACGGCCGACGAAGTCGCGGAGCAGACCGTCGAGCCGGTCACGGAAGACCGGGTCGGCGCGCGCCTCGGCGAAGGCCTCGGTGAGCTCGTCGAGCGCCGGGATCAGGACCTCGGGCACGTAACGGCCGCCGTATGGGCCGAAGCGTCCCTCGATGCCCGGCGCGGGTGGCCGGCGGCGCGGGCTCGGGCTCGGAGCTGCCAGTCCGCTCGGGCGCTCGGCTCCCCGGCCTCGGTGCGCTGGCGCCTCGATGAAGCTGCGAATCAGGTCGTGGTCCTTGACCCCCGGGCTGCCCTCGACCTCGACGCCGCCGGCGACGTCGACGGCCCACGGGTTCGAGGCGCGGATCGCCTCGCCGACGTTCTCCGGCGTGAGGCCGCCGGCGACGATCGCCGGGATGCCGCCCCGGCGCGGCGAGCGGCGGCGCCGGACGAGCTCCCAGTCGAAGCTTTCGCCGGTGCCGCCCGGCGTGCGTGGCCGGTAGGCGTCGAAGAGGTGGAGGTCGGTGCGGTAGGCCTCCGCCCCACGCACCTCGGCGGCGGAGCGGACGCGGAACGCCTTGATCACCTTGGCAGCCCGTGCGCCGCGCGACCTCGGAGCAGAACGACGGTCCCTCGTCGCCGTGCAGCTGCACGTAGCCGAGCTGCTCGCGCTCGGCGGCGCTCGACGATCGTGTCCAGCGTCGCGTTGACGAAGACGCCGACGACGGCGACCTGCCGCCGCATCAGCCGCCCCGATCTCCTCGGCAACGCCGGGCTCGACAGGCGCGGGCTCTCGGGCCAGTGGTTGAGGCCGATCGCCCAGGCGCCCGCCTGGACCGCTGCCTCGGCGTCCTCGTATCTCGTGATGCCGCAGATCTTCGTGCGCACGCCGCAAACGATCGCAGATCGCGCGCCGGCCGCGCGAGGCGGCGCCGCCTTGGGGTCAGCGGGTCCTCAGGCGTCAGCCGGCGTTCGCGGGGCGCGTCCCGAGCTTCAGGTTGAGCGTGTGCGTCTGACCGTCGCGGTGGACCTGCAGCTCGATCGTGTCGCCGGGCTGGTTGCTGTTGACGACGCGATCAGATCGTCCATGCCCGTGATCTTCTGGCCGTCGACCGCGGTGATGACGTCGCCGTCGGCGGTGATCTGCTGGCCGTTGATACCGACCTTGGTGTTGCCGGCCTGCAGGCCCGCCTCGTCGGCCGGGCTGCCCTTGTCGACGCCCTGCACGAGCGCGCCCGCGGAGACGTCGAGGTTGAGCGCGTCGATGCGATCTCGGGCGTCAGATCGCCGCCCTTGATGCCGATGTAGGCGTGCTGGGCGCTGCCGTCGTCGATCAGCTGCTGGGCGACCGTCTTGGCGGTGTTGATCGGCACCGCGAAGCCGACGCCGACGTTGCCCTGGCTGCTGCCTCGGTCGCGATCTGGGAGTTGATCCCGATCACGTGCGCCGTTGGCGTCGATCAGCGGACCGCCGGAGTTGCCCGGGTTGATCGCCGCGTCGGTCTGGATCACGTTCGAGATCTGAAACCGTCAGGCGCGCTGATCTGGCGCTGGAGCGCGGAGACGATCCCCGAGGTCACCGTCCGGTCGAGCCCGAAGGGGTTGCCGATCGCGATCGACCGCATCGCCGACGTTGAGCGTGGTCGGAGTCGCCGAAGGACGAGCGGCTGCGCGTTGACCTTCGAGGGGTCGACCTCGAGCACCGCGACGTCGGTCGAGTTGTCGTCGCCGACCACCTTGGCGTCGAGCGTGCTCGCCGTCCTCGCCAAGCTGACGGTGACGGAGCTGGCGCCGTCGACGACGTGCGCGTTGGTGAGGATGTGTCCGTCGTTGTCGATCAGGAAGCCGGAGCCGGTCGCGGTGCCGCCCTGCTGGGGCACCGGCTTGAATGGGGAGGATGAAGGCGTGTCTGCTTCTGCTGCGCCTCGATGTAGGCGACGGAGCCGCCGTCGCGGTTGTAGATCGTCGCCCGCAGTGAGCGCGCTGGCCGCCGCCGCCTCCGTGTGCAGCGCCGGCGAACCGGCCGATGCGACGGTCGTGGTCGTGGTGGTCGAATTGCCCTGCGATCCAGCCCGGTAGCGATCGCGAGCGAGCCCGAGGACGCCGACCACGAGGCCGCCGGCCAGCCCGGCCGCGAAGGGCCGCGAGATGAAGTTCTTGAGTCTGCTCATGCCGGCGATCATCGGCACGCGCGCTAAGCCGCCCCGAAACGGCGGCCTGAAAGTCGCCTAAAAACCTGCGCCGTGCAGGCGATCCAGCCGGCGCGCTCAGCCCTCGTCGCGAAGGAGGTGCTCGCGGGTGAGTTCCTCGTCGCCGGTCAGGTCGCGGACCGCGGCCTCGATGTTGCCGGCGCGCATCAGGTACTCGCCGATCAGCACGGCATCGACGCCGATCTCCTCGAGCTCGTCGAGCTGCTCGCGGTTCTCGTAGCCGGACTCGGCGACGATCGTCTTGCCGGCGGGCACGTCGGAGCAGAGCTCGTCGGTGGTCTGGAGATCGACCCGAAGGTGTCGAGGTTGCGATTGTTGATCCCGATCACCTCGGCGCCGACCTCGAGCGCGCGACTCGAGATCCTCCTCGGTCGTGGACCTCGACGACGCAGTCGAGGTCGAGTGCGGCGGTCTCGTCATAAAGCAGTCCGCAGGTCGGCGTCGGGGAGGGCCGCGACGATCAGCAGGACGGCGTCGGCGCCGGCAACCGCCGCCTCCCAGAGCTGGTACGGGTCGACGATGAAGTCCTTGCGCAGGATCGGCAGTCCACAGGCGCTGCGGGCCTGCTGCAGGTCATCCAGCGAGCCGCCGAAGCGGTGCGGCTCGGTGAGCACCGAGAGCGCGGCGGCACCGCCCTCCTCGTAGGCGCTGACGATCTCGGGACGGAGGCGTCGGGCCGGATCTCCCCGGCCGAGGGTGAGGCGCGCTTGAACTCCGCGATCAGCGAGAGCCCGGGCCTGACGAGCGCCTCCTTGAAGGGGCGCGAGCCCCCGCGCGTCCCGAGCCGAGCGCGAAGCTCATCGCCGGGAAGCTGGGCTTTCCGGCGGGCCACGTCCTCCCTGGTCGTGGCGAGGAGCTGATCGAGTCTGCTCATCGGCCCATCAGGCTACCGATACGCGAGGTCGCGGCCACTCGGTGGCAGGCTCAGCCGGCGAGCTCGCCGGTCAGCTTGCAGAGGCGCTCGAGGGTCGTCCGGGCGGCTCCCGAGTCGACCGCCTCGGCCGCGCGCTCGACTCCGGCGGCGACGTCGTCGGCCTCGCCGGCAACGTAGATCGCGGCGCCCGCGTTGAGCAGCGCGACGTCGCGGGCCGGCCCTTCCTCGCCGGCGAGGATCGCGCGTCACGGTCGCCGCGTTCTCGGCCGGCTCGCCGCCGGCGAGCGCCTCGAGCGGCGCCTCGGCGAGGCCGACCTCGTCGGCGCCCAGGTACCACTCCTCGGTGTGCCCGTCGCGAACCTCGATCACGCGGCTGATGCCCGAGATCGAGAGCTCGTCGAGCCCGTCCTCGGCGCTGACGACGAGCGCGTGATCGCAGCCGAGCCCGGCGAGCGCCTCGGCGATCGTCTCCTGGTAGCGGCGGTCGGAGACGCCAAGCAACTGTCGTGTCGCGCCGGCCGGGTTCGTGAGCGGGCCGAGGAAGTTGAAGATCGTGCGCACGCCGAGCTGCTTGCGGACCAGGCACGACGTGCTTCATCGCGCCGTGATGGGCAGGCGCGAACATGAAGCCGAAGCCGGTCTCCTCGATGCAGCGGCCCGACCTGCTCCGGAGCCAGGTCGATGCGCACGCCGAGCGCCTCGAGCAGATCGGCCGAGCCCGACTTCGAGGTGCTCGAGCGGTTCCCGTGCTTGGCGACCGAGCAGCCTGCGCCGGCGGCGATCAGGGCCGCCGTCGTCGAGATGTTGAAGGTCGACGGACCGCCGCCGGTGCCGGCGGTGTCGACGAGCCCCTGCTTGTCGATCTCGACCGGCGCCGCCAGCTCGCGCATCGTCCGGGCGAGGCCGATCAGCTCGGGAACGGTCTCCCCTTTGGCGCGCAGCGCGACAAGGAAGGCGCCGGTCTGGACGGGCTCGGCGCGTCCCTCCATGATCTCGGCGAGCACAGCCGCGGCGTGATCGGCAGTCAGGTGCTCGCCGCCGCAGACTGCGTCGATCGCGCGCGTCAGGATCTCGTTCGGCATTGGCCGGGCAGGCTAGACAATCCCCCGGGAACTGGCGCCCCGCGCCGGCCACGGCCGCTCCGTCTCGACGAGGCGCGCGGCGAAGCGGCCGGCGGGCCGTTCGCGAAGTCTGATCACCGTCGCCGCCGCCTCGGCCGGCAGATCCTCGGGCTGTGGCAGTACGGCTCCGTAGCGCTCCGGCATCAGCACCGCAGCCGTGAGCGCCGCGAAGGCCAGGCTCGGAGGGCAGCGCCGACTCCGCCCAGCGGACGATCGCGGCGGACTCGGCGATCGCGCCTCCGGCGGTGATCAGGATCGGCACCCGGCGGCCGGCGCCGGTGCGCAGCGCGACGAGGCGATGCACGAGCTGGACGTGCGGCTCCTCCTCGTACTCGATCCCGGCGCGCTCGAGCGCCCAGCGGGCCTTCTCGCAGAAGTGGCTGATCGGGATCGTCAGCAGCCGCGGCGCGACGTCAGCCGCCGGCATCGGCGCCGCCGTCGCGCTCGGGCCGGGGCACGCCGAGGAAGTTGGCGAGCATCGCCTTGCCATCCGGCGTCAGCACCGACTCCGGGTGGAACTGCACGCCCTCGGCGGGCAGCTCCCGGTGGCGGACGCCCATGACGATGCCGCGGTAGCAGGCGCTCTGCCTCGAGCGCCGGCGGCAGCTCGGGCGCGGCGATCAGCGAGTGGTAGCGGCCGACGAGCAGCGGATCGGGGAGGCCCTCGTAGATCGTGCGCCCGTCGTGGCTGATCTGCGCGTCCTTGCCGTGGATCGGATCGCCGACGATGACGCGTGCCCCCGAACGCCACGACCATCGACTGGTGGCCGAGGCAGACCCCGAGCGTCGCGATCCCGGCCTCGGGAAAGCGCCGCGCCGCCTCGACCGAGATCCCGGCCTCGGCCGGCGTGCAGGGCCCAGGCGAGATCACGAGCCGATCGGGACGGCGCTCGAGCAGCTCGTCGACCGTGGCGCGGTCGTTGCGGACGACCTCGAGCTCGGCGCCGAGCTCACCCAGGTACTGGACGAGGTTGTAGGTGAAGGAGTCGTAGTTGTCGATGACGAGCACGCGGGTCATGGCGGCTCCCTCACTCCCAGTCCGGGTTGGCGGCGGCGAGCTCGATCGCGCTGAACACGGCTCGCGCCTTCTGCAGCGACTCGCGGTACTCGTAGTCCGGCTTCGCGTCGGCGACCGTGCCGCCGCCCGCCTGCACGTGGGCAACGCCCATCCTTGACGACGACGGTTCGGATGTGGATCGCCGTGTCCAGATCGCCGGTGAAGCCGAAGTAGCCGATCGCGCCACCGTAGGAGCAGCGCTTCACAGGCTCGAGCTCGTCGATGATCTGCATCGCGCGGACCTTGGGCGCGCCCGACAGCGTCCCCGCCGGCAAGCAGGAGCGGAGGACGTCCATCGCCCCGAGTCCCTCGCGAAGGCGGCCGGAGACCTGACTGACGATGTGGAGGACGTGCGAATAAGTCTCGACGACCATCAGCTCGTCGACCTTCACGGTGCCGTACTCGCTGACCCTGCCGAGATCGTTACGGCCCAGGTCGACGAGCATCACGTGCTCGGCCCGCTCCTTCGGATCGGCGAGCAGGCCCTCGGCGTTGCGCCGGTCCTCCTCCTCGTCGCCACCGCGCGGGTAGGTGCCGGCGATCGGCCGCGTCTCGACCCGGCGCCCGGTTACGCGGACGAGCGGCTCCGGCGAGGCGCCCGCGATCTGGAAGTCGCCGAAATCGAGGAAGTACATGTAGGGCGAGGGGTTGATCGCCCGCAGGCCGCGGTAGATCGAGAACGCCTCGACCGGGCACGGCGCCGAGAAGCGCTGGCTCGGCACCACCTGGAAGGCGTCGCCGGCGTGCACGTACTCGACGATCCGCGCAACGTTCGCCTCGAACTGCTCGCGGCTCATGTTGCTGCGAAAGCCGAGGGGCAGCCCATCCGGGTCGGCTTCCGCCTGCTGCGGCGAGCGGCGCCGTGAACGCCGTCGCCGGGCTCGCGCGCGGGCGCAGGCTTACGCAGGCGCTCGCGCAGCTCGCCCGCCGTCCGCGCGGCGCGCTCGTAGGCGTCGTCGACGGTCTCGCCCTCTCCGACGAAGGCGTTGGCGATGATCGAGGCGGTCCTGTCGTGATGGTCGAAGACGACCATCGCCTCGGCGACCATCAGCGCCAGGTCGGGGAGCCCGAGCGGGTCCGGGTTGGGCTCGCCGAGCGGCTCGACCGTCCGCACGAGGTCGAAGGCGAAGAGCCCGACGGCGCCACCGGGAAAGGGCGGGAGCCCCTCGACCTCGGCCAGCCGGAAGCGGCCGACGCGCTCGGCGACCGCCCCGTAGGGATCGGGCGCCGCCCAGCGCTCGCTCGGCTCCGAGCCGGCGACGTCGTAGGCGGCCTCGCCGCGCCACTCCTGCATCTCCCCCTCGCCCCAGCGCAGGACCGCGTGCGGACGCACGCCGATGAACGAGTAGCGGCCCATACGGCCGCCTTGCTCCGCCGATTCGAGCAGGTAGCAGGGGCCTTCGCCGCGCAGCTTCAGAAAGGCGGAGACGGGCGTCTCGGCGTCCTCGACCCAGGTGTGGACGAGCGGGATCACGTTCGCCTCCGCGGCGAGCTCGCGGGCGCGCTCGAGCCCGGGAGAGAGCTCGGGTGAGGATCCTCGGGCCGGAACCGTCATCTCAGCGGCGGCGCGCGTTGAGGACCTCGAGCGCCCGCGCCAACGAGAGGCCGCGCGAGGTAAGCCCGACCTCGAGGTGGTAGAGGACGTCGGCGGACTCCTCGGCGACACGTTCGTCGCTCTCGCCGGCGATCGCACGCGCGACCTCGTCCGCCTCCTCACGGATCTTCTCGCCGACCCGCTCAGGATCGTCAAGCAACTCCACCGTGTAGGAGCCCTCGGGGCGGGCCGCGGCGCGCTCGGCGAGCGTGCGCTCGAGCATGGCCAGGGCCTCCGCCGGCACAGGCTCGGGCGCGCCCGCTTCGAGGTCACGGAAGAAGCAGCTGCGCTCGCCCGTGTGGCAGGCGGGGCCCGCGGGCTCGACCAAGGCGACGAGAGCGTCGCCGTCGCAGTCGTAGCGCAGCTGGACGAGCCGCTGCGTATTGCCGGAGGTCGCGCCCTTGTGCCAGAGCTCGCCTCGCGAGCGGCTCCAGAAGTGGATCTCGCGGGTCGCGAGCGTGCGCTCGAGCGCCTCCGCGTTCATGTAGGCGAGGGTCAGCACCTCGCCGGTGAAGGCGTCCTGCATCACGCAGGGCACGAGCCCGTCGTCGTCGAAGCGCACTGCGTCGGTCGCCGTCATGGCGGGCAAGTTTACGGTCGTACCGCCGGCCGGCCGTGCGGCCGGGCGCCGTGGTCAATCGATCCCGAGGCGGTCGAGCAGGCCCTCGTCCCGGCGCCAGCGGGCCCGGACCTTGACCCGCAGGTCGAGGAAGACCCGGCTGCCGAGGTCGCGCTCGATCTCGCGCCGGGCGGCCGTGCCGATCGCGCCGATCATGCTGCCCCGCTTGCCGATCAGGATCGCCTTCTGCGAGTCGGACTCGGCCCAGATGTCGGCGCGGACCTCGATCAGGCCGTCCTCGCGCTCGCTGATCTCCGCGACCTCGACCTCGACGGCGTGCGGAAGCTCCTCCCGGGTGCGGCGCAGGATCTGCTCGCGGATCAGCTCGGCGAGGTGGACATCGCTCGCCTGGTCGCTGTGATCCGCAACGTCGTAGAGCAGTGGGCCCTCCGGCATCAGCTCCGCGAGCCGCTCGATCAGCGCCTCAACGCCGGTCCCGCGCCGAGCGCTGATCGGGAAGACCTCGTCGACGACTTCGAGCTCGCCGGCGGCCGCGAGCACCTCGACGGTCTGCGGCTTGTTGAGCCTGTCGATCTTGTTGACCGCGCAGATCACGGGCGAGCGCTCGTGCTCAGGCCGGCGCGCGCCGAGCATCGTCTCGGCGATGAAGCGATCGCCGGGTCCGACCCCCTGCTCCCCATTGATCACGAGCAGGATCACGTCGGCGTCGGCGAGCTCGTGCTCGACGCGGCGCTGCATCCGCTCGGTGAGCACGTCGCGCGGCTTCTGCACGCCGGGCAGATCGATCAGCACCGCCTGCCAACTTCCATCGGGGGCGGTCGCAACCGCCCGGATCGCGCGACGGGTGGTCTGCGGGCGGTCGGAGACAATCGCGACCTTGCTGCCCACGATCGCGTTGGCGAGCGTCGACTTGCCGACGTTCGGTCGGCCGGCGAGGCCGACGAACCCGGCTCGGGTCGGCTCGCTCATCGAGCCCTCCTCCGCCGAGCCCATCGGCGTCTCGACGACGTGGCCGAGCTCGTCGAGGATCCGGGCCTGGAGGGCGAGCATCTCGCCCTCGTCGGTCTCGTGGTCGTAGCCACACAGGTGCAGGACGCCATGGACGACGGCCTCGGTCAGATCAGAGGTGTGCTCGGGGCAGACCACGATGTCGCCGAGCTCGCGCGGCTTCGGGGCGCGCGGGTCGGCGCCGTCGATCGGAAACGAGAGCACGTCGGTGGGTGCGTCGCGATCTCGGTGGATGCGGTTCAGCTCGCGGATCCGTCGCCGCGCCGACCAGCTCGACGCTCACGTGCCCGTCGCGGACGCCGGCCGCGCCGAGGGCCGTCGCAACCGCGGCGCGGTATGGCGGTGGGCACGTCTGCGAGGTCGAGGCTCACCCGTCCTCGTCCGTCCCGCCGGAGCGATCCCGGCGCGCGGATGAGGTCGGGCTCGAGCCGCCGTCCGACCAGGCGCCGTAGGCGGCGACGATCCGCTGGACGAGCTCGTGCCGGACGACGTCGGCGCCACCGAAGCGGATGAAGGAGACGCCGTCGACCGAGCCGAGGATGTCGCTCACGAGGACCAGCCCGGAGCGCTGGTTTGCGGGCAGGTCGATCTGCGTGACGTCGCCCGTGACGACCATCTTCGAGCCGAAGCCGAGCCTGGTCAGGAACATCTTCATCTGCTCGGGGCTCGTGTTCTGGGCCTCGTCGAGGATCACGAACGAGTCGTTGAGGCTGCGTCCACGCATGAAGGCGAGCGGCGCGACCTCGATCACGCCGCGCTCGAAGTAGTCGTTGACGCGGTCGGGGTCGAGCATGTCGTAGAGCGCGTCGAAGAGCGGCCGCAGGTAGGGATCGACCTTCGCCTGCAGGTCGCCCGGGAGGAAGCCGAGCCGCTCGCCCGCCTCGACCGCCGGCCGCGTGAGGATGATCCTGCTCACCTCGCGAGCCTCGAGCGCCGCGACGGCCATCGCCACGGCGAGGAAGGTCTTGCCGGTGCCGGCCGGGCCGATGCCGAAGGTGACGGTCTCGCGCCGGACGCGTCGACGTAGCGCTTCTGGTTCGGGGTCCGGGGGGCGATCCTCGTGCCGCGATGGCTCCAGATCGCGTCGCCGAGCATCTCCGCGGGTTCGATCCCGTCGTCGATCGCGCCGCCGACCGCGTCGACGGTGGTCGGCTCGAGCGACTCGCCGCGCTCGATCAGCCCGACCAGCTCCTCGACCATCGACTGACCCTCGGCGAGCGAGGCGTCATCGCCGTCGAGCGTGATCACGTTGCCCCGCAGGAAGAGGTCGCAGTCGAGCCGGTCCTCGAGGCGCCGCAGGACCGAGTCGCCGGAGCCCGCGAGCTCGGCGGCGACCTCGTTGTCGATCGTCAGCGTCCTACGAGCCAAGGCGCTCCCGTACGGCGGCGCTGACGCGGTTGCCGTCGGCGCTGCCCTTGACCTTCGGCATCACCGCGCCCATCACGCGGCCCATGTCCTGCGGCGAGGCGGCGCCCGTCGCGGCGATCGCCTCATCGACGATCGTTTCGAGCTCGGCGTCGGAGATCTGCTCGGGCAGGTAGGCGGCGATCAGCTCCGCCTCGGCCCGCTCGGCCTCGGCCTGGTCGGTCGCGGCCGGCGTCGCCGTACGCTTCGGCCGCCTCGATCCGCTTCTTGCGCTCGCGGGTGAGTACCGCCGTGGGGTCGCCTCGCCCTCCTTAGCGTCGAGCTGCAGGGCGCTGGCGAGCATGCGCAGCGTCGTCACGCGCGTCCTTCTCGCCGCCCTTCATCGCATCGCGCGTATCGGCCTGGATCTGATCGAGGACATCGCTCATCAGAGTGGAATCTAGTACGCGCATCCGCAGTTCGACCGAGAACAGCGGCGTCCAGACGCGCCGGCGGCACCCGGCGCCCGCGCACGTCCACTATGCGGCGAGGTCGAGCCCGAGCCAGACGACGGCGAGGGTGAGCACGAAGACAGCGCCCTCGAGTGCGTGCGAGCGCGGGCAGGGCAGGTGCAGCGCGGTGAGCGCGAGCAGCGCCGCAAACAGTCCGAGCTTCAGGTGCAGGGTGCCCGAACCCCAGAGGTGCAGGTGCGAGGCCATCGCCGATCCCGTCGCGAGCAGGACGACGAGCGCGACCGCCGAGCCGATAGCCGAAGAGGCGCGCAGCCGCCCGCATGCCGCTCGGGGTCGGGGTTGCGCGCGCTCGACCGGGACCAGCGCCGAGGCAATCACGAGCTGGCCGCCGACGAAGTAGGCCATCGCGAGGAGGTGCAGGTAGAGCACGGCCTGCCAGACGCCCGTCATTCGGGCACCGTCGACCTTCTCGATTTCGCCGAGCGGCATCTGCAGGAAGCGGGTGCCGAGCTCGCGGAAGCTCTCGACTTCGCCGGTGCAGAGGAACCGGTAGGTGCCTTCGTCGGCATCCTCGCTCTCGAGCCCGTCGCGCTCGAGGATCCGCTGCGCCTCGGCGGCGATCGCGTGACCGGCCGTGACGAGGCGTACGTCGCGGCCGAGCATCCGCTGCAGCATCGGTGCGACGAGCGGGTAGTGCGTGCAGCCGAGGATCAGCGTGTCGACCTCGGCCTCCTTGAGCGGCGCGCAGTAGGAGCGCACGGTCTCGACGACGCTCTCGTCGAAGGGGAAGCCGCTCTGGATGATCGGCGCCAGGTCGGGCGCCGCCACCTCGGTCACCTGCAGGCCGCGACCCTGGGCGCTCAGCGCCCGCCGGTAGGCGCCGCCTTCGATCGTCGCCGGAGTCGCCATCACGCCAACGCGGCCCTCGGTGCTGATCGCGGCCGCGATCTCTGCCTCCGGGTCGATCACGGTGATCACCTCGACGCCGTGCTCCTCGGCGATCGCCCGGGCCGCGTCGCGAGCCCGCCGAGGTCGCCGAGTTGCAGGCGATGATCAGCAGCTTGGCGCCGCGCTCGAGCAGGAAGCGCGTGTTGCGGGCGACGAGGCCGCGCAGGTCGACGGCCGTCCGCGTGCCGTAGGGAAAGTGGGCGCTGTCACCGAGGTAGACGAAGTCCTCGGAGGGCAGCGATACGAGGCACTCGTGCAGGACGGTGAGGCCGCCCACGCCGGAGTCGAAGACGGCGATCGGCAGATCGGGCGTCGGTCGGATCGGCCGATGGTCCCGTGTCCCGCGACGCTGCCTACTGGAAGGGCTTCGCGGTCATCACGTAGATCGTGATGATGATGAACAGCCCGATGGCCGTGCCGACCTGCCGACCTGGCGGTTGAGCGCCTGGAACTCCGGCCGAGAGCGTCAACCGGGCCGTCGCCGGCGGCCGCGACGTCACGCTCGACGATCTCGATCATCTTCTTCGTGCGCGGCGTGAAGTAGGCCGCCGGAGAGCGCCGCCGACGACGATCACCGCGACGAAGCCCCAGCTGACGAAGAAGTCGCTGAATTCCCAGGCTCGGCCGAGGCCGCTGTTCGTCGCGACCAGGTAGATGCCCGCGATCAGGATGCCGAGCAGCATGATCTGGCTGATCCGGTCCCAGACGAGGATCCCGCGCCCGATCACCGGCAGGCTGCGCGGGTCCGTGCGCTCCGCGGTCGCGAGGAACACCGGGTAGGCGAACGTCGGGCCGAAGGCGAGCACCACGAGCGAGATGTGGAACCAGAGGACTACGTCGTAGAACGTGACTGCTGTGAGCATGCCGCGAGCATAACCCCGCCGGCGGCCGATTTGATCGGGCGCCCGGGCGTGCCTAGACGCCACGCAGCAGCAGCGCGCCCCACTCGCCGCCGGTGCGAAAGTCGGCGGCGGCATAACCGCGCGCGGCGAACGCCGCCTCGACGTCCTCACGCTCGCGGACGAGCAGGCCGCTGACGACGAGCCGCTCCGGGCCGCCCGCGCCGGCCGGCTGCATCAGCCCGGCGACCGAGCGCAACAGCGGCGCCGTCAGGTTCGCGAGCCACGTGCGGCGCCGCCGGTCCGGGCTCCTCGCGCAGGTTGAGGCGCTCGACCTCGATACCGACGCCGTTGAGCTCGGCGTTCGCGGCAGCCGCCTCGACGGCGGCGAGCTCGTGATCGACAGCCAAGCACCGGCTCGAAGCCGAGCTTCGCGGCGGCGATCGCGAGCACGCCTGATCCCGTGCCGAGGTCGGCGATGCTGCCGCGCTCGGTCATCCGCGGCGGCGAGCTCGCCGAGCAGCTCGAGGCTGAGCGTCGTCGTCGCGTGGGCGCCGGTGCCGAAGGCACGACCGGGATCGATGACGACGTCGATCGCACCATCGCCAACGGGCGCCGCATCGGTCTCCCACGAGGGCCGGACGACGAGCCAGTCGCCGACCAGGACGGGCTCGTGGAAGTCGCGCCAGCGGTCGGCCCAGTCGTCGGGGATCTCGGTCGTCTCGACCTCGACCAGGCCGTCGCCGGCAGCGGCCTCGATCTCGGGCAGCTCGGGGATCTCCCCGGGCGGCCCATAGATCGCATACTCGACGTAGCCCTCGCCGCGCTCCTCCTCGACCCCGCCGGGGACGATCTCGACGAGCTCGGCGAGGACGCGCTCGGCGAGCTCCGGGGTGCAGCGGACGGCGAGGCGGATCATCGTCGGCCCGGACGCCGCCGACTCATCGTCAGCGGAACGCCCGCCGGACGCGCTCGAAGAGGCCGGAGCGCGCCGCCCGCGGCTCGTTCTCCGGGCCGAGCGATGCGTCGAGCTGCTCGGCGAGCTCGCGCTGGTCGGCATCGAGCTTGACCGGCGTGACCAGCTTCAGGATCGCGTGCAGGTCGCCACGGCCGGGCGCGGCGAGAGCCCGGGCAGGCCCCGGTGGCGAAGCTTGATCGAGTCACCGTGCTGGGCACCGGGCTCGACCTCGATCTCCTCGGGACCCTCGAGCGTCGGCACCTCGATCTGGGCGCCGAGGATCGCCGTGGTCACCGGCAGTCTCGACGACCGTGAGCAGGTCGCGTCCCTCGCGCGGCGAAGTCGGGATGCTCGGTAACCTCGACCTGGACGTAGAGGTCGCCCGTGCGGCCGCCGATGTCGCCCTCGTGGCCGGCGCCGGTGACGCGGATCCGCTGACCGGACTCGATCCCGGCCGGAATCTCCACCTCGTAGGTGCGCGTGCTGCGCTGCCGGCCGGCGCCGTCGCAGACCTCGCACGGCGTCTCGGCGACCTTGCCCGGTGCCCTCGCAGGTCGGGCAGGCGCCGGTCCGCATCATCTGCCCGAACGGCGTCCGCGTCACCTGCCGGACCTGGCCGGCGCCCTCCACATGTCTCGCAGCTCGACGATCGGCGTGCCGGGCTCGGCTCCGTTGCCGTGGCAGTGCTCGCAGGCGACGACGGCGTCGAAGGCGACCTCGCGACGGACGCCCTCGAGCACGTCGCCGAGCTCGATCTCGACAGCGACGCCGATGTCGCCACCGCGGGCCGGCCCGCGCGCGCCGCCGCCGCCGCCGAAGATGTCGCCGAGGCCACCCTCGCCGCCGAAGAATGCGTCGAAGATGTCCTGGAAGCTGCCGAAGCCCTGGGCCGAGGACTGGTAGCCGCCGCTGCGCAGCCCGTCGTGGCCGAACGCGTCGTAGGTGCGGCGGCGCTCGGGGTCGGAGAGGATCTCGTAGGCCTCGGCGGCCTCCTTGAAGCGCTCCTCGGCCTCGGGATCGTCGGTGTTGACGTCGGGGTGCAGCTCGCGGGCGAGGCGACGGAAGGCCTTCTTGATCTCCGCCTCGTCGGCACTGCGCTCGACGCCGAGCACCTCGTAGGGATCGCGTTCGCATTCGCCACTAGCCCTCGTACACCGCCGCGAAGAAGCGGCTCAGCTCGGAAGAGGCGGCCCGGACGGAGTCGATCGCCCGCGCGTAGTCCATCCGCAGTCGGCCCGACGACGCCGACGGCGCCCAGCGCCCTGTAGCCGAGTCCGTAAGGGGCGCTGACCATGCTCACCGAGCGCAGCGCCGGCTCCGGGTTCTCGTCGCCGATGCAGAGGAAGACGGACTGCTCGCGCAGCGTCGAGCGCAGCACGCTGAGCACGCTGACCCGGCCCTCGAGCGCGCTGACGACTCCGTCCGGCTCGGGGATGTCGGCTGCGTGGCTCTCGGAAAGCAGCCGCGCCGTGCCCTCCATGTAGAGCTCCTGCTCGGCCTCTGAGCCGAGCTCGACGAGAGCGTCGCCGAGCAGCGACACGAACTGCTCCTCGGCCGACGCCAAGGCCGGGGTCGGCGAGCCGCGCGCGCAGTGAGCGTGAGCCGAGCGCCGCGCCGGCGAGGCGCTCCTGCAGGAAGGAGGAGGCCCAGTCGACGAGCCCGGGGTCAACCGGCTCGGCGAAGGTGAAGACGCGCTTGGAGACCTCGCCGTCGGAGGCGATGACGACGGCGGCGATCACGCGCGGCTGCAGGGTCAGCACCTCGACGCGATGGATCGTCGTCGTGCTCACGGACGGCGCCGTGACGAGCGCCAGCAGGTCGTTCGCCTGGGCCAGCGCTGCGGTCGTCTCGCGGAGCGCGTCCGTGACCTCGCTGCGCACACGCGAGAGCGCCGGCGCGGGCTCAGCGGGCACCGACGCGGGGCGACCCCCAGCCCCAGGCTCGCCACCGAGCAGGCCGTCGGCGTAGAGCCTGTAGCCGGCGTCGGTCGGCACGCGGCCCGCGGAGGTGTGCGGGTGGGTCAGGAAACCCTCGCGCTCGAGCGCCGAGAGCTCGCTGCGGACCGTCGACGGGCCCCACGCGACCTCGTCGAGGGCGGCGATCGCCTTCGAGGCGACTGGCGTACCGCTCTCGAGGTACGCCTCGACTGCGAGGCGGAGGATCCGCTGTTGGCGTTCGCTGAGCACGCGGCGGATTGTAGGAAGACGCCGGGCCGCGCCCCGGATTCAACCGATCCTGCCTGCGATTCCGTAGAGCAGCGCGAGCGCGACGGCGATCATCACCATCGCTCCGAAGGCGAACAACCAGCGGCGCCGGAACGCGTACATCAGCCCCGGGATCAGCGCCAGGATGCCGACGATGCCGGCGGCGATCGAGAGCCCGGTCTGGCCTGCGCGGCGCACCTTGGAGCCGTCGAAGCAGTCGCCATCGCGCGGCTGTGCGAGCCCGGCGTTGACGTCCTTGCAGGTCGGTGTCTGCGCGATGTCGACGCCGGCGACGACGAAGGCGACGCCGAGGAAGGCGATCAGGAGCGCCGCGAGGCCGACGCCGACGCGCGCCCACATGGCCTGTCTTAGCCCTCCCGCTTGATCTGCGAGCCGCCCGTGATCGTCTCCGTGCCGTCGTCCTCGAAGCGGATGAGCGCCTTGTTGCCGCCGTCGTAGTCGGGGCCCCAGAGCAGCAGCGTCGCGGCGCGGCGCTCGTCCGCGTCGGCGGGTCCGACGGAGACCGGCTCGGCGGTCGGGTCGTCGAGGCCCCGCCACAGGCGGATGAAGGGGTTGCCCTCCCACTCGTCGCCGATCGTCGAGGGCTGGCGATGGCCGGGGTGGATGGCGACGCCGTGATCGAGCGCCATCAGCTTCTCCATGATCGAGACCTTGAGGTCGTCGAGCCCGGTCGCAGTCGGATTCGCCGTGCCGCCGACGGTGCCCTTGAAGAGGCAGTCCGCGGTCAGGCAGTCGCCGTCGTTGACGAGCAGGGCGAGGTGATCGGCGCAGTGGCCCGGCGTGAAGATCGGCTTGATCTCGAGCCCGCCGCTGGCGATCACGTCGCCCTCGCCGTAGATCTCGGTGACCGCCGGGACCTCCTGCTTGGTCAGCTCATGACCCCAGATGCCGACGCCAAATCTCTCCGCCAGCGCCTCGACGCCGACCACGTGGTCGTAGTGATGGTGGGTGAGCAGAACGTGGGTGATCTCGATGCCCTCGCGCTCGGCGAACTCGGCGAGCGGGTCCGTCGCCCCGTTCGAGTCGACGAGCACACCCTTGCCCGTCTCCGGATCGGCGATCACGTAGGCATTCGAGAGGAAGTTCCCTTCTTCAGCACGGACGATCGTTGGCTTTGGCATCTGGCTCCTTCCGGTCAGTTGAATTCGATCACGCTGCGGATCCCGTCCTGGGCCTCCATCAACTCGAAGCCGCGGTTGACCTCGTCGAGCGTGATCCGGTGCGAGATGAACGGGTCGACGTCGATCTCGCCCTGCATGTAGAGGTCGACGAGCTTCGGTACCCCGTCGCGGCCCTTGACACCGCCGAACGAGGAACCGGCGACGCGCCGGCCGGTGATCAGCAGGCGCGGCACGATGTCGAGCGTCTCGCCCTTGCCGGCGACACCGGCCACCGTGCACTGGCCCCAGGCCATGCGCGCGGCTTCGACTGCCTGCTGCATGACCTTGACGTTGCCCGTCGCCTCGAAGGTGTAATCGGCGCCGAATCCGTCGGTCTCGGCGAGAACCTGCTCGACGGTGTCGGGCCCGCCCTTCATCACCTCCGTCGCGCCCTGGCCCTTGGCGAGCTCGAGCCGATCGTCGGAGAGGTCGACGCAGATGATCCGCTCGGCGCCCTGTAGGCGGCAGCCGGCGACGGCGCCGAGGCCGACCATGCCGGCGCCGAAGACGACGCAGGTCGAGCCCTCGCGCACCTTGGCGGTGTTCATCGCCGCGCCGAGGCCCGTGGAAAGACCGCAGGCAAACAGGCAGGCGCGGTCGAGTGGCGCCTCGGGGTCAACCTTGGCGAGCGCGATCTCAGGCATCACGGTGTACTCGGCGAAGGTCGAGGTGCCCATGAAGTGGCGGACGTCCTCGTCACCGCGGTGCAGTCGCGTCGTCCCGTCCGGCAGGTAACCCTTGTTCTGCTCCTCCCGGATCGCCAGGCAGAGGTTGGTGCGCTCATCGCGGCAGTGGACGCACTCGCCGCACTGCGGCGAGAACAAGGTGACGACGTGGTCGCCCTCATTCAGGGAGGAGACGCCCTCACCGAGCTTCTCGACGACGCCGGCGCCCTCGTGGCCGAGCACGGTCGGCGCATAGCCCGACGGATCGACCCCAGAAGCCGTGTACAGGTCGGTGTGGCAGACGCCGCAGGCGACGAGCCGCACGAGCACCTCACCCGGACCTGGGTCCCGCAGTTCGACGTCCTGGACGACGAGCGGCTCACCGAACTCCTCCAGCACTGCGGCACGCATCTTCATCGGCCCTCTCCTCCTGCTCGGGTTCCGGGCCGATCCTATGTGTCAGCGGCGGCGAGCGGCCTTCAGGTCCCGCTTCGTCGCCTCGAGCGAAACCACGTAGCTGCGCTTGCCGGTGCGGGTCGCGAGACCACGCCGCTGCAGCTTCTTCATCGCCGCCGGACAGCGCTTGCAGCGCGGCCCTGACTTACAGCACTTCTTCTTCGTTTTGACGCGCTTGCCGCGCAGGTCGGAGGCCACGCGGCCACCGTAGCAGCTCCCTTAGGGCCGCCTAATGGTCTTGCGAGGTCCCGGCAAACCAGGAACTTGACGTCAGGCATAGGGTTCGGCGCATGCTGATCTCAACGATGAACGACCTGCCCGGCTACGAAATCGAGGAGGTGTACGGCGAGGTGTTCGGCCTGACCGTGCGCTCGCGAAACCTCGGGTCGCAGATGGGCGCCGGACTGAAGTCCCTCGTCGGCGGCGAGCTCAAGGGGATGACCAAGATGCTCGCCGAGGGTCGCTCGCACGCGACCGACCGGCTGATCGAGGAGGCCGAGGCGAAGGGCGCGAACGCGATCATCGCCTTCCGCTTCGACACCTCGGAACTGGGCTCGACGTGGACGGAGATCTGCGCCTACGGCACCGGCGTCAAGGCGCGGAAGCTCTAGCAGGGGAAGCCGGCTAATCGACAGCGGCGGGTTCGGGCGGGGGCGCGGCGCCTCCGCCCGACTTGCCGACGCGCTCGTGGCCAAGGTCGGTCGCGTGCTCGCTGACCCAGCGGTCCATTCGCTGCCAGTTCGCGTAGAGCCACTCGGTGCGGCCGCGCTCGTCGCGCGGGATCTCCGCCGCCGGCACGCGCCAGAACTTCATCCGCACGGTCCTGCCGATCAGGCCGCCGGCCCAGATGTCACTGATGTACTCGAAGCCGTCGAAGCCGACGTGGGCGAAGAACAGCACGTCCATGCCCTCGCCGGAGTCGAGCAGCGCCAACGGGCCGCCGAGGCGTGGCGGGAGCAGGTTGACCAGCGGCTCGGCAAGCTCGGCGACGTCGGGGCTGCGCTCGCGGATGATCTCCTTGGCGCGGGCGATCTTCTTCGCCGTCGCCCGCGTCCCCTCCGGGTAGATCAGCACGGCCTCGTCGGCGCCAACCCGCTCGACCAGCTTGCGCATCGACGCGATCTCGCGCTCCGGATCCTTGGAAACGCGCTCGAGGAACTGCGTCGGGATCCAGCGCCCGCCGATGTCGAGCAGCGAGATGTTCTCGAGCTCGCGCTTGACCACGTAACGGATTCCCATCCCGTTCGGCCCGGCGATCTGCGTATCCGGCAGCAGGTTGTCGATGATGCTCGCGTGCCTGACCATGATCAGGTAGTTGCCCGGCACGCTCTCCTCGCGGCCCTCGACCTCGAACTTCATCCCCATGACGAAGCGGATCGCCCCGAGATGCGAGCCGGCCCAGTGCGGCCGTAGCCAGTAGATCCCGCGCCGGCGCAGCATCGAGCCCGAGCGAAAGGGCCCGCCGGTGATCAGCCAGAGGACGAGTAGGAACGTGTAGCACCAGACCTCGGTGAAGAGGAAGAACCAGAGGAACGGGACGAGCCGCACGGCGACCATGGGCTTGCCGGTGCGCAGCTTCAGGAAGAGGTCGACCAGCAGGCCGGCAATCAGCAGCACGGGGAAGAGCGCTGTGACCAGGACGAAGGCGACGAGCTCGAGGGCGACGCCGCGTATGCGGCGAATCAGTCGCTGCGAGGTCGTCCCGGCGGCGGGAAGCAGCGGGCCGGCCCCGATCTCACCGAGGCGCATGCGGCGAGCCTAGATGATCGGGAGGAGTACGTTGAGTAGGTCCGCGACCGAGGAGGAGAGATGGATCCGGAGATGACCTACGAGCGCGCCTGCTCAGAGCACGGCTGGAGCGTTCCCGAGCGCTACAACATCGCCGCCGACGTCTGCGACAAGCACCCGCCGGAGAAGCTCGCGATGATCTGGGAGCGCTACGACGGCGAACGCCGCGAGCTGCTCTGGGGCGAGCTGCAGGAGCTCTCGAACCGCGCCGCAAACCTGCTCGCCGGGCTCGGCATCGGCAAGGGCGACCGCGTCGCCGTGGTCCTCCCTCCGACCCCAGAGACGGCGGCCATCTTCTTCGGCACGTGGAAGCTCGGCGCGATCCTGCTCTCGATGTCGGTGTTGTACGGCGACGAGGGCATCGGCCACCGCCTCCGAGACGCCGAGCCGAAGGTGCTGGTCACTGACGCCGCCAACGTCGAGCGCTTCGATCCGAGCCTCGTCGATGAGATCGTCGTCCTCGACCCCGAACTGCTCGCCGGGGCCGCCGCCGAACCGGTCTCCGCCGACACCTCGGCCGATGACCCGGCCCAGCTCTACTACACCTCGGGAACCACGGGGATGGCCAAGGGCATCGTCCACGCGCACCGCTACCTGCTCGCCCACGAGGAGTTCATCTACTGCCATGACGTCAACGAAGGCGAGCGTTTCCACGGCATGGGCGAGTGGGCTTGGGCGGCGGGCATCGCGCCGTTGCTCGGCCCCTGGCGGCTGGGCGCCGTCCAGTGCGTCTTCCAGCGCAAGGGCGGCTTCGACCCTGCCGAGCAGCTCGACTTCCTGAGCCGCAACGAGGTCGCGAACGTATTCACGACGCCGACGGCGATGCGGGCGATGATGGCGATCGGCGATGCCGGCAAGCGCTATCCGATGCCCGAGCTGCGCATCGTCTGCTCTGCCGGCGAGCCGCTCAACCCGGAGGCGATCAAGTGGTTCCGCAACGAGTACGGGATCACGGTGCTCGACTACTACGGGTTGACCGAGTCGTATCCGCTCTGCGCGAACTTCCCGTTCATGGAGGTCCGGGAGGGCTCGATGGGCAGGCCGATGCCCGGCTGGGACGTGCAGATCCTCGACGAGGACGAGAACCCCGTAGCGCAGGGCGAGCGCGGTGAGATCTGCCTGCGGGCGCGCTCGAACCCGCACTACCCGCTCGGTTACTGGCGACTGCCGGAGGCGAGCGAGGAGACCTTCGGTGGCGAGTGGTTCCACTCCAAGGACGCGGCGACGATGGATGGGGATGGCTACGTCTGGTACGCGGGCCGGGCCGACGACGTGATCATCGCCGCCGGCTACCGGATCGGCCCCTTCGAGGTCGAGTCCGCCTGCATCGAGCATGAGGCGGTCCGCGAGGCGGCGGCAGTCGCGAGCCCGGACGAGGTCAAGGGCAACGTCGTCAAGGCGTTCATCGTCCTCGCCGACGGCTACGAGCCGAGCGACGAGATCGCAGCCGAGATCAAGGGCTTCGTCCGCAGTCGGCTCTCCGCGTACGCCTACCCACGCAGGGTCGAGTTCGTCGCCGAGCTGCCCAAGACCCTGACCGGGAAGATCCGGCGGATCGAGCTGCGCGAGGCCGAGCGCGAGAGCGTCGAAGCCTCCTCGGCGGGCTGACGCACCCCGCTACTCGTCCGCGACGCGCTCGATCGCCTCGAGTCCCGCCGGCCGGCCGGCGCGCACCCAGCGCCAGTAGAGGCCCGCGGCAACGAGCAGCGCCGCGGAGAGCGAGATCAACGGGTAGCCGCGCAGCAGGTTGACGATCAGCGTGAAGGCAACGATCACCGCGGCGATCACGTTGAGCGCGGCCAGCCCCGTGCGGCCGCCGTCGTGGGTGAACTTCGCCATGGCCAGCAGTCCCGCGAGGAAGCTGACGAAGACCGCAACGGCGTAGACGAGGACCAACTCCTGCTCCTGGCCGGAGGCAATCAGCAGGATGACTGCGGCGATCAGCGCGTAGACAAGCACCGCCCAGACCGGCGTGTGGTGGCGGTTGGTGTGGCCGAGACGGGCGGGCAGCAGGCTGCTCTCACCGGCGCGCGCCAGTGCCCGCAGCAGACCGGGGCCGGCTTGGAACGAGGATGAGGCGGCGGCGAGCAGGAGCAGCCCGCTGGTGATCTGGAAAGCACCGAACAGCGTCCCGTCGCCGACGGCGGCACGGGCGAGGTTCGCCATCTGCGTCTGGTCGGTGCCGGGGATGCCAACGTTGAGGTGGACGGCAAGCAGGGTCAGCCCCATGGTCAGACAGCCGACGATGATGATCGTCGCCAGCAGCGTGCCCTGGCCGAAGCGTCGCTTGCCGTCGTCGTCGAGCTGCCCGAGTTGGGCGATCGAAGTCGCCGGCGCCTCCGTACCGGTGGCGAGCGCCATCGCCACCGGGAAGGCGAGGATCACAGCGACGAGCGCCGGCGACGCGGAGCCGGTGAGCGGCGCCGGCCCGTGGGGCACGACGGGCCCGGCGAAGCCGCCGACCAGCACGGCTGCCGAGAAGGCGACGAACGACACGGTCATCAGCGCGAAGACCAACCTGCCCCCATGACCGAAGAGCGTCAGACCGGCGACTGCCGCGAGCAGCACCAACGCGAGCGGGATCCGGATCGCGGCGAGATCGGGCAAGAAGGAGATCAGGGCGCTGCCCGCCGCCGCAATCGAGATCGCGATCGTCAGGGCGAAGTCGACGATCAGCGCGCCGATCGGCAGGAACGACCAGGCCTCGCCGAAGGCGTCGCCGGCCGCCTCCGCGGCCCCGCCACCCTGCGGATAGCGGGCGACGAGCTCCCAGTAATTGAGCGTGACGAGGCCGATGATCGCGATCACCAAGCCCATCGTCGGGATCAGCAGCTCGAGGTGCCCGTCGAGCGCCCGCAGCGCCGCCTCGATCGCATAGGCGACCGAAGAAACGGGATCGGCCATCACCGCGAAGGCGAAGGCGAAGAAGAGGACGGGCCGCGCCGTCAGGCGCCGGCGCGCGTTACTCACCGCTGTGGGGCTGGAATCCATAATCGACTGTCGCCGACCAGGCTTCCCGGCACACCGTGGGGCAAATTAGCACGGGGACCCGGCGGCCCCAATGTCCCGTCGTGACCGAGCGTCCACCATCCGGGGCTATGGGCCGGTCCCGTGGACGTTCGGCATGTCCGCGGGGCTCGCGTGCAGGCAGCAGGAGGCCGTCGGACCTCACGCCGCCCGGGTCAGTCGTCGTCGCCGATCTTGAGGACCGCGAGGAAGGCCTCTTGCGGGACCTCGACCCGGCCGACCTGCTTCATCCGCTTCTTGCCCTTCTTCTGCTTGTCGAGGAGCTTGTTCTTGCGGGTCACGTCGCCGCCGTAGAGCTTCGCCGTGACGTCCTTGCGGACCGCCTTGACCGTCTCGCGCGCGAGGATGCGAGAGCCAACCGCCGCCTGCACGGGGACGTCGAACTGCTGTCGGGGGATCGTCTTGCGGAGCCGGCTGACGAGGTTCTTGCCGGCCTCGTAGGCACTGTCGCGGTGGACGATCATCGAGAGGGCGTCGACGGTGTCGCCGGCGAGCAGGACCTCGAGCTTGACCAGGTCGGAGGGCCGCCGTTCGATCGGCTCGTAGTCGAGCGAGGCATAGCCACGGGTCGACGACTTGAGCTGGTCGAAGAAGTCGAGGACGATCTCGCCGAGCGGCAGGTCGTAGCGAAGCTGGACGCGCTCAGGGCTCAGGTAGTGGAGGTCGACATGGGTCCCGCGACGCCCCTGGCAGAGCTCCATCACCTGGCCGACGTACTCGGTCGGGGTGATCACCGAGGCGCGGATGTAGGGCTCGTCGATGGACTCGATCGAGGCCGGATCCGGCATGTCGGCGGGGCTGTGCACCTCGATCTCGGTGCCGTCGGTGCGGTGCACCCAGTAGCGCACGTTGGGCGTCGTCGCGAGCAGGTCCAGGTCGTACTCGCGCTCGAGCCGCTCGCGGACGATGTCCATGTGCAGCAGGCCGAGGAAGCCGCAGCGGAAGCCGAAGCCGAGCGCGTCGGAGGTCTCCGGCTCCCAGGAGAGCGCCGCGTCGTTGAGCGTGAGCCTCTCGAGCGCCTCGCGCAGGTCGTCGTAGCGGTCGGTCTCGATCGGGAACAGTCCGCAGAAGACGACCGGCTGCACCTCGCGGTAGCCCGGCAGGGCCTCGCTCGCCGGGTTGTCGCGGGTGGTGAGCGTGTCTCCGACCCGCAGCAGCGAAACGTCCTTGAGCCCGGTGATCACGTAGCCGACCTCGCCCGCAGCCATCGACGGCGCCGGCGTCATCTGCGGACGGAAGAAGCCGATCTCGTCGAGGTCGGCCTCAGTGCCTGCCTGCATCGCGCGGATCGGACCGCCCTTGACGAAGGCGCCGTCGATCATGCGCACGTAGGCGACGACGCCCCGGTACTGGTCGAACTCGGAGTCGAAGATCAGCGCCCGCGGCGGGGCGTCCCGATCGCCGCCGGGGGCCGGCACGCGCGCGACGATCGCCTCGAGCACCTCGTCGACGCCGAGCCCCGTCTTGGCCGAGATCCGGATCGCGTCGTCGGGGTCGGTGCCCAGCAGGTCGGCGATCTCGGCCGCGACGCGCTCCGGCTCGGCGCCCGGCAGATCGACCTTGTTGAGCACCGGGATCAGCTCGAGGCCCGCTTCGATCGCCGCATAGGTATTGGCGACGGTCTGCGCCTCGACACCCTGCGCGGCGTCGACGACGAGCAGCGCCCCCTCGCAGGCAGCGAGCGAGCGCGAGACCTCGTAGGAGAAGTCGACGTGGCCGGGTGTGTCGATCAGGTGCAGGTGGTAGCTGTGGCCGTCGCGGGCCTCGTACTCGACCCGCACGGCCTGCGCCTTGATCGTGATCCCGCGCTCGCGCTCGAGGTCCATCGAGTCGAGGACCTGCTCGCGCATCTCGCGCTCGCTGAGCGCCCCACAGACCTCGAGGATCCGATCGGCGAGCGTCGACTTGCCGTGGTCGATGTGGGCGATGATCGAGAAGTTGCGGATGTTCTGCATGGTTCTGAGGCCGCGTGCGCGGAGCGAGCGAGCGGCGAGCGCAGCGTAGAGCCTGTGACTCAGCGCCTGACGACGGCGAGCACCTGGCGCGCCTCGGGCACACGCAGGGCGAGCACGGTGCCGAGGTAGGCGGCCGCGCCGAGGCCGAGGCCGAGCCCGACCGAGATCACCTGGGCGATCAGCGACTGCCCGAGGGCCGAGTCGAGCCCGTGCCAGACGACCCAGGCGACGGCGGCGAGCACCACGCAGCCGACCGCGATCCGGATCGCGCCGTCGATCAGGCTGGGGATCTCGATGCCGCCGAGCTGGCGGCGGAGGACGATCATCTGCGCGGCGACGCTCGCCGTGGTCGCGATCGCCGTCGCGGCGACGATGCCGCCGACGCCGAAGGGGTGGAAGAAGGCGGCCGAGAAGATCGCCGTGACGAACAGGTTGAGCCCGGAGATCGCGGTCGGCACCCACGGCCGCTGGAGGCTGAAGAAGGTCCGCGTCATCAGTAGGAAGAGACCGTTGGCGGGCAGCGAGAAGGCGAACCAGAAGAGCGCCGTCGAGACGAGGTCCGTGCTTTCGGCGTTGAAGTCACCGCGCTGGTAGACGAGCTCGATCATCGGGTGCGAGAGCACGAGGATCGCCGCCGCCGCCGGCATCAGCAGCAGGAGGATGACCCGCATCCCATTCGCCATCGTCGACCGCAGGCTCTCGTAGTCGCGGCGCGCGGCGAAGCGCGAGAGCGTCGGGAAGACGACGACCGAGACGGCGACCGAAAAGATGCCCTGGGGCAGCATGTAGATGCGGAACGCCTTGTCGATCACCGCGGGCCCCTGGTCGTTGATGTCCGGGACCAGCGAGCCGAAGATCGAGTTGATCGCCAGGTTGAAGTTGATCAGCCCGAGGCTGAGCGTCACCGGGAGCATCAGCAGCAGGACGCGCTTGAGCAGGGCCGAGTCCCAGTCGAACACCCACCAGAGCCGGAACGGCGTGTTCCGCAGGTCGTAGGCGACCATCGCGAGTTGCAGGGCCGTGCCGACGACGACGCCGATCGCGTAGGCGTAGATCTGCTTGCCCTGCGGGAACGCCGGGGCCAGCCCGACCATGACGACCACGATCGCCACGTTCCAGAAGAACGGTGCGATCGCGAAGACGCCGAAGCGGTTGTAGGAGTTGAGGATGCCGACGACGACGCCGGAGACGCCGAGCATGACGAGGATCGGGAATAGCACCCGGGAGAGGCCGACGGACAGATCACTCGCGTGGTGGCCCAGGCCCGGCCCGAAGAGGGGCATGATCACCGGCGCCGCGAGGATGAAGAAGCCGGTGATCAGCCCGAGGACGAGAATCGCGCCGAAGAGCAGCGTGGAGGCGAGCCGGTAAGCCTCGACCTTGTTGCCCTTCTCGAGCTGCTCGGTGAAGACCGGCACGAAGGCGCCCTGCAAGGCGGCGTCGGCGAACAGCGAGCGGACGAGGTTCGGCACCTGGAAGGCGACCGTGAAGGCGCTCATCGCCGGGCTCGTGCCGAAGTACGAGGCCGCAAAGACCTCGCGCACGAGTCCGGCGACCCGTGAGAGGCCCGTGGCAATCGAGAAGAAGGCCGTCGAGCGACCGAGGCGGCCGGCCTCCGCATCGCCCTCGGGACCCGGCTCCTGGGCCGTCTCGAAGGCGATGTCGGTGTCCGGGCCGTAGCCCTCAGGAGCGTATGTCTCGTCTCGCGTGCTCATCCGAGCCCCGAATGTCTAAAGTACGGCGCCGCAAATGGCCAACATCGCGTCACAGAAGAAGCGAATCCTTCGCACCGAGCGTGAGCGGCAGGAAAACCGCCGCCTGACGAGCGTCGTCAAGACGCGCTTTCGCAAGCTCGAGACTGCCGTCGAGGCGGGCAATGGCGAGGAGATCGCCGAAGCGCATCGCCAGCTCGTCTCGCAGATCGACAAGTCGGTCCAGAAGGGCGCCATGCACGCCAACACGGGCGCTCGCAAGAAGCAGAGAGCTGCCCGTCTCGCCGCCGGTCAGCCGGCTTTCCTGAGCACCGCTACCCTCCGGCCGCTTTTCTCACCGCGAGCGTGAGGGCTACCCGCTCCGGGTAGTCGGAGCCGCCGCGCGTCCACCACTCGAGGTCGCGACCGAGCCGATCGCCTCCGAGAGCTCGGCCGGGTCGACGCCCTGTACCGAGCGGACGAGCATCTTCGCCGCATAGGGCGCCATCGGCAGCGATGCCTCGACCTCGCGCGCCGGCCGGCCCGCGTCGATGCCGGCGGCAGCGGCGTGCGCGTTGCGCAGGCGCGAGGCAATCCCGTAGATCATCGGCGTGACCGCCTCGCCCTGTTCGACCAGCGCATCGGCGGCCTCGACCGAGGCGGCGGCGTTGCGGCTCACGATCGCGTCGCCGAGCGTCCAGCCCGCGCGCTCGGAGGTATCCGCGGTCAGCTCCTCGATCTCCTCGACGCCGAGCGTGGCGCCGGGCTCGGCCCAGGTCGCAATCCGGTCGAGCTCGCTGCTCAGGCGCGTGGTGCTCTCGCCCGCGCGCGAAACGAGGATCCGGGCAGCGCTCGGATGCAGGCTCAGGCCGCGCTTGCGGGCCGCCTCGACGACCCACGCGGGCAACTCACGCTTGCGCGGAGCCGCGTAGCCGAGCACCTCTCCCCCGGCCTTCTCGACGGCCTCACCGAGGCCCTTCGGGGCCGAGCCACGGGCGACGAGGACCACCGTCGTCTCTTCGGGGATCGTTGCGAGCGCCTCTGCGAGGCGGCCGATCTGCGTTGCGCGCCAGCGCTCGACGCCGTCGGCGAGCAGGTAGCGGCGCGAGCCGATCAGCGACATCGCCGGGAGCGCGCCGATCAGCTCGTCGACGTCCGGTGCCGCGGTGCCTGAGCCCTCGAAAACCTCGAGCGCTCCGGTGCCGCCCTCGCGCTCGGCGCGGCCACGTAGGCGACTGACGGCGGCATCGACCTTGGCGCCGTCGTCGCCGGAGATCAGGTAGGCGGGCTTCATCGCAGGAGGGTCGGCCACGGGCCGAGTGTAGATGCGCACCCGGGCCGACCGCCCGGCTGAGAGGCTGCCCAGAATTCGCGCGTGCCCCGGGGGTGTTCAGGCGCACCCGGGACGGGAGGCGTCGATGCCGTGCTCGGCGAAAGCGCTCAGCCCACCGGCGCCGAGCTCGACGCCGACGTCGCCGTCGAGATCGGTCCGCAGCGTGCAGACGCCGTGCCGGGCAAGCGTCGCGATCGTGTCGGCATCCGGATGTCCGTAGTCGTTGCCGGCGCCGACCGAGATCAACGCAACCCGCGGCGCCGAACGCGCGAGCAGCTGTTCGAGGCCCGTGTCGCTACTGCCGTGATGGGCGACCTTGAGGACGTCGAACGGCCCCGGCGTGAGGCCGGTCATGTCCTGCTCGGCGTCGCCCGGCAGCAGCGCACTCCACGGCCCAAAGCGCGCCTCGGCGACGATCGAGGCCGCGTTCGGGTCGGGATCGGTCGGGACGAACCCAGCCGGCGGAAAGAGAATCGCAAGCCGGAGGCGTCCATCACGGATCTCGCTGCCGGCGCCGACGCGCCGGACCGGGATCGAGGCAGCATGGGCCTCACCGGCAGCGACGGGCACCGGCCGGCTGAGGACCAGCCGGCCGACGGCGACCGAGTCGGTGAGATCGCCGAAGCCGCCGTAGTGGTCGAGATGGGGATGCGTAATCAGGACCGCTGCGAGCCGGCTGACGCCAAGCGCGTGCAGCGACCCGACGAGGCCGCCGCCCGGTGGTCCGGTGTCGATCAACAGCGGCGCGCCGCCCGCGGGCTGAAGCAGGATCGCGTCGCCCTGGCCAACGTCGAGCGCCGTGATCCGCAGCTCGCCGCGCGATGGCGGGGACGAGCGCGAGGGGCCGTCGCCGGCAAACGCGGGGATCAGCAGCAGCACGGCCCCGGTGCCGATCACCGCCAACGCCGACGCAAGCCGGCGGGAACGGGCGACGCGCCCGTGGCGCCGTCGTTCGAGGGCGCCGAGGAACGGCGGCATCGCGGCGAGGAGCGCCGCGTAGATCGCGCCAGTCGCCAGTGGACCGGGCGCCGCAACCGGGATGCTCGACCAGGCCGGCACGGCGAACAGATGGGCGACACTCTCGATGTAGCGCAGCAGCGGGCCGCTCAGGTGCGCGAGCGGCGCGAGCGGCAGCGCCGGAATCTGCCCAAGCGCCGCCGTCGTCATGCCAAGCCACATGACCGGCGCGACGGCCGGCGCGACGGCGAGGTTTGCGGGCAGCGAGGCCAGCGAGACTGTTCCGAAGGCGTGCGCAATCAGCGGCGCGGTGGCGAGCGTCGCAGCGATCGTCAACCCGGCCGCCTCGGCAAATGGCGCCGGCGAGCCTGCTCCTCAGCCCGCGCGCTTGCGCCGGATCCCCCCGAGCGATCCGTGCCTCGATCAACGCCGCAATCCGGGCCGCCCACAAGCGAGATCCCGATCACCGCCGCGAAACTGAACTGCCAGCCGATGTCGGTCGCGGCAAGGGGTTGCAGCATGAGGGTCACGGCAGCGCCCGCGAGCACGATCCAGGCGCGGTCGGCCGCTCTGCCAAGCAGTCCGGCGGCGATCGCAGCGGCGCCCATCACCCCGGCCCGCTGGATCGAGGGGCCGCCCCCTGCAATCGGTACGTAGACGGCGATCGCGGCGACGATCAGGACCATGCGCAGCCGCGGCGGGAGGCCCAGCACGGCAAGCAATACGCCGGCGAGGATCGCGAGCAGCATCACGTTCTGCCCGCTGACGGCCAAGTAGATGGGCGAGGCCCGAGCGGCGGAAGTCGTCGCGGACGAGCGGATCGACGGCTTCGTCCTGGCCGAGGACGAAGCCGCGCGCGAGCGCCGCCTCGCCTTCGTCAAGACCCTCGCCGAGGGCGGCGCCGGCCCGCGCGCGTGCCGCGTCGAGGGCGCCGGTCAGTCCTGGGCGGGCCCCGGGCAGCAGCTTGGCGGAGTGAGCACGCAGCTCCAGTCGCCACCCCTGACGGCGCGCGAGGTCGGCAAGCCAAGGCTCGGCCTCGCCCAACGTGCCGGTCGGCGGCAAGGCGGTCGCCAGGGTCGAGGCCATCGACCGGACGGTCTAGCACCAGGCCGACGCGGCCACTCGCCGTCGCGACGCGTGAACCGCGTCTTGCCGGCGATCTCCCGCGGGGCGTCGACGGCGAACCCGATGACGTGCACCCGCTCGCCCGCTCCGGCCGTCAGCGCGCGGCCATCGAGCGCAGCAAGGCGCCAGCCTCCGACGCCGACACCCGCGGTGAGCGCCAGCGCGCAGAGCAGCACCCGGGCCGGCAGAGTCAGTTGCGCGGCGCAGCAGCGGCGTGAGCGCCGCAAGCGCGGCCGCGAGGACGAGCGGCCAGCCGCCCGGCAGGGCGACGGCGGGCGAGACGGTAAGCCCGGCGCAGAAGCAACCGAGGTGCAGATGGCGCCACCAGGGCGCCGCCCTCACGGCTGCAGGCGCTGGCCGAGCGCGGCAATCGTCGCCGGGCCGATGCCGGGGATCTCGCCGAGCTGATCGATCGAGCCGACCCCTCCGTGGGCGTCCCGGTACTCGATGATGTCGGCGGCGGTCACCGGACCGATCCCGTCGATCGACTCGAGGTCGGACTCGGTCGCAGAGCCAAGGCTGATCGGGCCGCTCGCCGCCGACGCTCCGCCCTCATCCGGGCCCGACGCGGCTGCAGCCGCGGGCGCGGCGGACGGCACGACTACCTGCTGGCCGTCGGCCAGCAAGGCCGCGAGGTTGATCGCATCCTCGTCGGCAGCTGCCCGGGCGCCACCTGCCTTGGCGACCGCGTCGGTGACGCGGGAGCCCGCCGGCAGGCTGTAGACGCCGGGCTTGCGAACGGCACCGGCGACGTGCACGACGAGTTCGCCACCGGGCCCCTGCGAGGCGCCCGCGCCGACTGCGTCCGAGGCGATGCTCACTCCCCCGCCGCCGGCCGATGCGGGCGCGGGCCCCGGGCCGCCGAGCGCCTTGAGCCCGAGCAGGACGAGGACGATCCCGAGGGCGACGTAGATGGCGATCTGCAAGCGGCCGGGCGAGCTCACCGGCTCAGGGTGATCGGCGGCGGCGCGCGCGTGGCGCGCGCTTCGTGCCGCCTGCGTCGCTCAGCGCACGCGGAACCCCATCATGCCCTGCGGTTCCTCCTCGATCACGTCGACGCGCGCGACGCGCGCGGCCTCGGGACCGTCCGCGCACCAGGCGACGATCTCCTCGACCGGAAGCGACGGCCCCTCGAAGCACGCCTCCATCGCCCCGTCGGCGCGGTTTCGCGCCCAACCGGCGATGCCCGCGTTCTCGGCCTTCTCCCGCAGCGAATCGCGGAAGTAGACGCCCTGAACCCTGCCGTGCGCGATGACCCGGCGGCGGACCCGGTCACCACCTTTGATGCTCAGTAGTCGTCCTCGTCGTCGTCGTAGCCGGCGACCTCGGCGAGCTGTCGCCCGAAGGTCTCCTCGACCGTCACCGCAGGCGATTGCACGGAGACCAGCGCCAGCGCCTCACCCGACTCGTTCGCGATCGTGTGGTCGCTGGCCGGCGGGATCAGCGCGAGATCACCCGGCCCGAGTGTCTGCGTGTCGCCGGCGGCGGTCATCGTGCCGGTGCCCCGCACGACCACGTAGACCTGCTCGGCTTCCTCGTGAGAGTGGAGCTGCTGCGAGACCCCGGCCGGGACCTCGATCCAGGTCACGGTCATATGCCTGGAGCCAAGCTCGCCCGCGTCCATGAGGATGTGGGAACTGAGCCTGTGCCAGTCCATTACGGCCGCGTCCGAGATCCGCCTGACGAGCATCTGCGCGACTTTCTACCAGACCCCCGCATGCCCGCGTCCTGCGGGACCGCCCAGGCGCCAGGTCCAGGACGGGATTCAGCCCTTCTTGCCCTTCTTCTTCTTCGCGGCCTTGAGCTTCACCGTGACGTCCTCGGTGTCGGAGTTGGCGAAGGAGTCGGTCAGCGTGACGGCAACGGTTGCGGTTGGCTTCTTGCCCTTCTTGAGTGCCTTGGTGATCTTCTTGGCGCCCTTCTTGGAGGGCTTCAGCGTGAGCTTGGTCTGCGCGTTGGCAGCAGCTATGGCCGGTCACCTGCGGCAGGGCGATCTTGCCCTTGACACCGGTCACTTTGCCGTCGGCGGCGAGGGCGACAGCCTCCCCTGCCCCGGCCTTGACCACGACCTTGACCTTCTTGCCCTTCTGCTTTTGGGTGCCCTTCGCCGTGACGTTGGGGCTGGTCACCTCGGTGTCGATCAGCTCGTAGGCGCCGATGTCGGGGGCGGCGCCGCCGGGGCGCTGCTCGCCGCGCTGGTCTGAGGTCTGGAAGTCGGTCGGATCGCCGGCGTTGAGCAGCGGGCTGCCGGGCAGGATCGCTCGTGTCATCGTCGGGCCGCCGTTGGCGGCGAGCGGGCCGAGCTTGGGGTCGGCGCCGATGATGTTGTTGGACGGGTTCTGCAGGGCGGCGCCGGCTGTCGTGCCGATCAGGTCGTGGTTGGCGTCGAAGTTGCCGAGCAGGTCGTTCGCAGTCGTGCCGCTGTTGCCCTGGACGACGGAGTTGTGGAGGGCGACCGGGACGCCCGCGGCTCGCCACCACGCCTCCTCCGGAGGCACCGTTGACGGCCGAGTTGCCCGTGATCGTCGAGCTCTCAATGCCAACCGGAGCGCCGACGGCCAGGACGCCACCGCCCGCGGTGAGCGTTCCGCCGGCCGTCGTGTTCGCGACATTGCCGGTGATCGTGCTGTTGACGATCTGCGCGGGCGGACTCTGGGAGACGACGAGCCCGCCCCCGCCGTCGCCTGCCTTGTTGGCGGTCACGGTCGTCCCACGCAGGACCGTCGGCGCCTTCAGGCTGAGCGAGACCGCCGCCGAAGGTCGCCGCCCGGTTGCCGAGTGATCGTCGAGTCCGTGAAGATCACGTTCGCGTAGTTGGCCGCATAGAAGCCGCCCGCCGCACCACCTGCAGATCTTGTTGTTGGCGATCGTCGAATCCTTGAAGTCGACGGCGATCGAGGCCGGTGACGTAGCCGCCGCCGGCACCCGTCGTCGCCTGGTTGCCACTGATCGTCGAGTCGACGACGCCGACATGGCCATAGCCGGCGATCACGAACCCCCCGCCAGCCCCGCCAACGGACTTGTTGCCGGTGATGCTGAGGTCCTTCAGCGCCATCGTCGAGTACTTGCCGTTGATGAAGGCGCCACCGCCGATATCGGTTCCCTTCGCGACGCCATTCGTGATCGCGACGTCGTTGATCGCCAGCGAGCCCGCGACCGAGTACGCAACCAGGCTTGCCGGCGAACTGTTCGAGTAGCCCCGCGTGATCCCGAGACCCGACAGGCTGCTGGGCGTTGTCGACGTCTCGGCGACGACGAGAGCCGATGTAGTGCCCGCTCCCGTTGACCTTGACGTTGGCGGAGCCGGGACCGACGACATCGACGGGAGTGGTGATCGGGTTCAGGTTCGAGGCGAGGTTGATCGACCCTGAGAGCGTCGACTTGAAGACGATCGAGTCCTTGGCCGGCGTCGCGTTGGCGTTGATGATCGCCTGGCGGAAGGAGCCTGCACCGGCATCGTTGAGGTTGGTGACGTTGATCGTCGCCCCTCGGCGTGGGCCGGGGCGAGCGCGGCGGCGAGGGCGCCAGTGCCGCCGGCGGCGAGCGTCAGGTTGCGCTTCAGCGTGGAGTCGCTCACCGGCTCAGCCCTTCTTGCCCTGCTTCTTCTTCGCGGCCTTGAGCTTCACCGTGACGTCCTCGGTGTCGGAGTTGGCGAAGGAGTCGGTCAGCGTGACGGCAACGGTTGCGGTTGGCTTCTTGCCCTTCTTGAGTGCCTTGGTGATCTTCTTGGCGCCCTTCTTGGAGGGCTTCAGCGTGAGCTTTGTCTGCGCGTTGGCAGCAGCTGTGGCGGTCACCTGCGGCAGGGCGATCTTGCCCTTGACACCGGTCACTCTGCCGTCGGCGGCGAGGGCGACAGCCTCCCCTGCCCCGGCCTTGACCACGACCTTGACCTTCTTGCCCTTCTGCTTTTGGGTGCCCTTCGCCGTGACGTTGGGGTTGGTCACCTCGGTGTCGATCAGCTCGTAGGCGCCGATGTCGGGGGCGGCGCCGCCGGGGCGCTGCTCGCCGCGCTGGTCTGAGGTCTGGAAGTCGGTCGGATCGCCGGCGTTGAGCAGCGGGCTGCCGGGCAGGATCGCTCGTGTCATCGTCGGGCCGCCGTTGGCGGCGAGCGGGCCGAGCTTGGGGTCGGCGCCGATGATGTTGTTGGACGGGTTCTGCAGGGCGGCGCCGGCGGTCGTGCCGATCAGGTCGTGGTTGGCGAGAAACGAGCCCGCCAGATCCTTGCCCACTGCTGCGGCGTTGCCCTGCACAACGCTGTTGTGAAGGCTGCCGACGAGCCCGATCGGTAGCGCCGCCACGCCGCCCCCGGCCGCTCCGTTGGCCGCCGAGTTGCCGGTGATGGTCGAACTTTCGACGATCGGCGTGGCCAGATAACCGTAGATCCCGCCGCCCGCCGTATGCGCTCCGCCGGCGACCGTGTTGGACACGTTCCCCGTGCACGGTGCTGTTGATGAAGCGCATCGGAAAGCCGGAGACGACGGCTCCACCGCCGCCGTCGGCCGCCCTGTTCGCGGTACAACGTGCTGCCGAGCAGGGTGACCCAAGCGGACGACTCGGCGACTCCGCCACCGTAGGTGCCCGCCTTGTTGGCGCTGATCGTCGAATCGGCGAGCGTCGCGGACATATAGAAGGCCGAAAGGAAGCCCCCACCCTGCGCGGCGGCAGTGTTGTTGGCGATCACCGATCGCCTGAGGCTGAAGGCCGAGGGGCCGATCGCGTAGAGGCCGCCCCCGACGTCGGCCTTGTTGCCGGTGATCGTCGAATCGACGACGCTGACATTGCCCCCGGACTCGATGAGCGCCCCACCGGCCTGACCGGCTCGTCGCCGTGTTTCCCGACAGCGTCACGTTCTTGAGCGTCGTCGTCGCGTACTTGCCATTGAAGATCAGCGCCCCACCTGCGGCCGGCGACTTCGAGCCGGTGACCGAGAGGTCGGAGAGTTTGAGCGAGCCGATGCCGACATAGGTGTTGAGCCCGCCCCCGGCACCGCCGTCGTAGCCGTTCGTGAGCCCGAGCCCGGAGACCGACATGTTCATCGCCGTAGTCGCCATCTGGCGCGATGGAAAGGGGGCGGAAGGTGCCGGCGCCGTTGATCTTCACCTTGGTCGAGCCGGGCCCGGCGACGTCGACCGGATAGGTGATCGGCGTCATGTCGGAGGCCAGGTTGATCGAGCCCGAGAGCGTCGAGTTGAAGACGATCGAATCCTTGGCCGCCGTCAGGTTGGCGCTGGTGATCGCCTGGCGCAGTGATCCGGCACCGGAGTCGTTGAGGTTGGTGACGTTGAAGGTGCGCGGCGTCGGCGTGGGCAGGCGCCAGCGCTGCGGCGAGTGCCCCGGTGCCGCCGGCGGCGAGCGCGAGCGTGCGTGCAAGCGACGAGCGCGGCTGCCCGCCCTCCTCCGCCTCCGCAGAGCTGTTCCCCTTGGTCCGACACCCGATGCAGAAGCAGCGTATCGCGCGTCGTCGTTGCGCGCAACGCGCGCCGCCGATGCTCAGCGCACGACGATGTTGACGAGGCGGCCGGGCACGACGATCTCCTTGACGACATCGCGCGAGTCGACCTCGGCGCCGACCCGGGCGTCGCTGCGGGCGAGCGCGAGCAGCTCGGCCTCAGGGGCGCCCGCGGGCGCCTCGAGCTTGGCCCGTACCTTGCCGTTGACCTGGACGACGAGCGTGAACGTGTCGGCGCTGAGCAGCGACGGATCCGCCTGCGGCCACGGTTGCTCCCAGACCCGGCCGCCCTCGATCATCTCCCAGACCTCGGCCCCCAGGTGCGGTGCGAAGGGGAAGATCAGCGAGGCTGCCGTCGCCGCCGCGAAGCGCAATGCGGCGTCGTCGGCCGTGCCGAAGATGTCGTCCTTGACGCGGTACGCCTCGTTGACCAGTTCCATCACGGCGGCGATCACCGTGTTGAACTGGAAGCCGCGCTCGAAGTCGCGGGTCGCCTTGTCGATCGCCCAATGCGCCTTGACGAGCAGCGCTCGGGCGTCGCCCTGCAGCGAGTCGGACAGCCCGGCTCCGCGCCTCGGTGCGCTCCTCGACCTCGACGCCGAGGCGCCAGAGGCGACCGAGGAAACGGTGCACGCCCTCGGCGCCGGCGTCGACCCAGTCGCCACCGCGCTCGGGCGGGCCCATGAAACAGACGTAGGTACGCGCCGTGTCCGCACCGAGCCGGTCGACAAGCTCGCGCGGGCTGACGACGTTGCCCTTCGACTTGGACATCTTCGCCCCGTCCCGGGTGATCATTCCCTGGGTGAAGAGGTTGGTGAACGGCTCCTGCACTCCCAGGTGGCCGCCGTCCGCGAGCGCCTTGACGAAGAAGCGGGCATACATCAGGTGGAGGATCGCGTGCTCGACGCCGCCGATGTACTGGTCGACGCCCATCCAGTGGTCGGCGATCGCCCGGTCGAACGGCAGCTCCGTGTTGTGCGGATCGAGGTAGCGCAGGAAGTACCACGAGGAATCGACGAAGGTGTCCATCGTGTCGGTCTCGCGCCGCGCCGGCCCTCCGCACGCGGGGCAGCGTCGTCTCGACCCAGTCGGTCGCGGTCTCGAGCGGGCTCTGGCCCTTCGGCTTGTAGTCGCTGATCTCGGGCAGCTCGACCGGCAGTTGCTCGTCGGGCACCGCGACGATGCCGCAGTCCGGACAGTGGACGACCGGGATCGGACATCCCCAGTAGCGCTGGCGGGAGACGAGCCAGTCGCGGAGGCGGTAGTTGACGGCCTTGCTGGCGACCCCGCGCTCGCCGAGCCAGTCGATGATCCGCTCCTTGGCCTCGGCCGGCGTCAGCCCGTCGAACTCACCGGAGTTGACCAGCACGTCGTCCGGACCCTGATCGACGTAGGCCTCCTCCATCACCTCGCCCTCGGGCAGGTCGTCGGGGTCGGCGTCGGCGGGGGCGACGACGCGGCGCACGTCGAGCCCGTACTTGCGGGCGAACTCGAAGTCGCGCTCGTCGTGCGCGGGGACGGCCATGATCGCGCCGGTGCCGTACTCCATCAGCACGTAGTCGGCGACGAAGACGGGGATCTCCTCGCCGTTGACCGGGTTGGTCACGGTGCGGCCGAGGCGGATGCCGGACTTCGCCCGCGCCTCGTC
This sequence comes from uncultured Solirubrobacterales bacterium, assembly GCA_963774395.1. GTDB lineage: Bacteria > Actinomycetota > Thermoleophilia > Solirubrobacterales > 70-9 > CAXMST01. The sequence continues at coordinate 259,753 of CAVZET010000007.1, forward strand.
GCCGCGCTCGGTCGCCGAGGAGCGCATCGCCTCGGCGACGTATTCGCGCACCTCGGCCTCGTTCTCGGTGCCGGCGATCAGCCGCTCGAGGTCAGGGTGCTCGGGAGCGAGGACGAAGAAGGTGGCGCCGAAGAGGGTGTCGGGGCGGGTCGTGAAGACGGTGAAGTCGAGGTCGAGATCCGCGCACCGGAACACCGCCTCGGCGCCCTCCGAGCGGCCGATCCAGTTGCGTTGCATCGTGACGACGTTCTCGGGCCACGACTCGAGCAGGTCGAAGTCGGAGAGCAGCCGGTCGGCGTAGTCGGTGATGCGAAAGAACCACTGGCGTAGCCGGCGAGGTTCGACCAGGGTCCCGCAACGCTCGCAGCGACCGTCGATGACCTGCTCGTTGGCCAGCACCGTCGCATCCTTCGGGCACCAGTGGACGGCCGCTTCCTCGCGATAGGCGAGCCCCTGCTCGAGCAGGCGCAGGAAGAGCCATTGGGTCCAGCGGTAGTACTCGGGAGTGTGGGTGGCGAGCTCGCGACTCCAGTCGATCGAGATGCCCCAGCTCAGGAACTGCTCGCGGAAGGAGGCGATCGAGGCCTCGGTCGAGTCACGCGGGTGTTCGCCGGTGCGGATCGCATGGTTTTCCGCGGGCAGCCCGAAGGCGTCGTAGCCCATGGGGTGGATCACCTCGAGGCCGTGGCGGCGACGGAAATGCGCGATCGCGTCGCCGATCGAATAGTTCTTCAGGTGGCCGACGTGTGGCTCGCCGGAGGGGTACGGCAGCATCTCGAGGACGTAGGCCTTCGGGCGTTCGGGATCGAATCCGGGCTGACCGGGGTTCGGCACCTGCCAGGTGCTCTCCTCGGACCAGACCGCCTGCCACTTGGCCTCGATCGGTGCGGGCTTGTACTGACGTTCGTGCAACTCCACGGGCGGGGAAGTGTAAGCCGCGGGCGCCGCGCTCAACTCTCGCGCCGCAACGGCCGATGATGAGGGAGGGCATGGACTCCTCCATCGAGTTCACACCGGGTCAGCATGGATCCGAGGACACGACCGTTCACGTCCTGTGGGCGACGACCGGCCTCGGCTGCGACGGCGACACGCTCGCGATGACGGCCGCGACCAGCCCAAGCCTCGAGGACATCCTGCTCGGCACGATCCCCGGAACGCCGCGCGTCGTCCTTCACAACCCGGTGCTCGCCTTCGACACCGGAGACGACTTCATGGACCGCTGGTACAGCGCCGAGGAGGGCGGGCTGGACCCATACATCCTCGTCGTCGAGGGAGCGATCGGCAACGAGGAGATCAACGGTGACGGGCACTGGTCCGGAATGGGCACGAACCCGCTCGATGGACAGCCGATCACGATCAACGAATGGGTCGACCGGCTCGCGCCGCGAGCGGCCGCCGTGCTCGCAATCGGCACCTGCGCGACGTATGGCGGGATTCCGGCGATGCGAAACAACCCGACGGGTGCGATGGGGCTGCCGGACTACCTGGGCTGGGACTGGCGCTCGCGGATCGGCCTCCCCATCGTCTGCATCCCGGGCTGCCCGGCGCTGCCGGACAACATGACGGAGATGCTGCTGCGGGTGATCTTCCATGTGGTTGGGCATGGCCCGGCGCCCGAGCTCGACGAGCTGCTGCGGCCGGTCTCGATGTTCGGCGAGACGACGCGGGAGGGCTGCACGAGAGCCGGCTTCACCGAGCAGGGCCAATTCGCGACCGAATACGGCGCTGACAGGCGGTGCCTCGTCAAGCTCGGCTGCAAGGGCCCGGTCGTGAAGTGCAACGTGGCCCGCCGGGGCTGGATGAACGGCATCGGCGGCTGCCCGAACGTGGGTGGCCTCTGCATGGCCTGCACCATGCCGAGCTTTCCCGACGCGTACATGCCGTTCATGGACCCTGATCCCTGGGGCAACAAGGCAGCCGACTTCCAGCGCTTCACCTATGGCCCGATCTTCCGGTACTTCCGCAAGCGCAACCTCAAGCAGAAGTACGAGACCGAGCCCGACTGGCGGCGGCCGGGGGCGCGGCTGTTGAGCGGCTACGCCCCGGATGGGTCCGCGGCGGCGCCCGGGATCGCACGTCCGGAGAGCTGACCCATGGTCACCCTCGGCGAGATCCTGCGCTGGCTCGTCTATCGGCTCAGCAACGTCTACTACCGCGTCGCCGCAGTGCTGATGCGCCGGGACCGTCTCCTGCTCGGCTCCGAGCGCAAGTTCAGGGCGCTGCTCGAGGCGGCGCCGGACGCGATGGTGATCGTCAACTGGCACGGTCACATCGCGCTCGTCAACGCGCAGGCGGAGCGGCTCTTTGGCTATCAGCGGCGCGAGATCATCGGGCTCGGCGTCGGCGAGTTGATCCCCGAGCGCTATAGGGCGGCGCACCGCCAGCACCTGAAGGGGTTTCTCCGGGACGCCCGGCCGCGGCCCATGGGCTCGGGTAGGGAGCTGTACGCCCGGCGCAAGGACGGCAGCGAGTTCCCGGTCGAGATCAGCCTCAGCCCGCTCGGCGCCGAGGAGGGCCTGCTCGTCTCGGCGGCGATCCGCGACATCACCGAGCGCAAGCTCGACGAGGAGAAGCTGCGCCACCTGGCCGACCACGACGGGCTCACCGGACTGCTCAACCGGCGCAGCTTCGAGGAGCGCCTCGCGCGCGAGGTCGCGATGGCACAGCGGACCGGCCTCGAGGGAATGATGGTGCTGATCGACATCGACGGCCTCAAGGAGGTCAACGACACGCTCGGGCACGCACAGGGCGACGAGCTTGTCCGCAACGTCGGCGAGCTCGTCGCCGGACGCCTACGGGAGACGGACATCGTCGCGAGGATCGGCGGCGACGAGTTCGCGGCGCTGATGCCGAACACGTCAGCCGAAGACGCGGCAAAGGTCGCAGGCGAGCTTCTCGAGACGATCCGCAGCCACGGCATCGTGCTCGGTGCCCAGCGGATGCGTCCGACGGCCTGCGCGGCATCGCGCCGCTCGAGGAGGGCCGCGCCGAGAGCAACGACGTGATGGTCGCCGCCGACCTCGCGCTGTATCAGGCGAAGGAGCACGGGCGCGACCGGGTCGAGATCTACAAGCCGGAGCCGGGCGAGGAGGGCCGCAAGACGATGCGCGCGGCCTGGTCGCAGCGGATCCGCCACAGCCTCGACGAGGAGCGCTTCGTTCCCTTCCGCCAGCCGATCCTCGACCTGCAGAGCGGCAAGGTCAACGGCTATGAGCTGCTCGCCCGGATGCGCGGCGAGGACGGCGAGCCGATCCTGCCGGGCGCCTTCCTGCCGACGGCCGAGCGGTCGGGGATGGTCCGCGAGCTCGACCGCCTGATGACCTGGTGGGCGATACAGGCGATCAAGCGCTCCGAGGACGCGGGTGAGCCGATGATCTATGAGGTCAACCTTTCCGCTCGCTCACTCGCCGACGAGCAACTGCCGAACCTGCTCGCGGAGCTCGTCGAGGCGATCGGCATCGATCCGTCGCTGCTCATGTTCGAGATCACCGAGACGGCCGCGGTCGGCAACATGGGCCAGGCACGGGCGTTCGCGAACGCGCTCCGCAGCCTCGGCTGCCGCTTCGCCCTGGACGACTTCGGCGCGGGCTTCGCGACGTTCTTCTATCTGAAGCACATCCCGCTCGACACGCTCAAGATCGAGGGCGACTTCGTCCGCGGGCTGCGCCACAACCAGACCGACCAGCTGCTCGTCAGGCACATGGGCGAACTCGCCCGTGGGCTCGGGATGAGAACGGTGGCCGAGTTCGTCGAGGATCGCGAGACGCTCGAGCATGCTTGCGAGCTACGAGATCGACTCGGCGCAGGGGTTCTTCATCGGTCGCCCCGAGCCGGCCTTCCCCGAGGGGGCGCCCCGCGCGAACGGCGAGCTCGGCATTGCCGCGCGTGCCCGCGGTGCAACGGCGGACACAGCCGGCGCCGCCGGCTGATATCGCGGGGGCGACCGATCCATACGGTCCCTGACGGTGTTGACGAGGGCATGGACCGAGGGCCAACCCGGGGGCCCCGCTCATGCGGAGCGCGCCGATCACCGACAATGCGTTCGTGGGACTGATTCGCTCGCGCATGCTCCTTGCCGCGCTTGCCGCCCTGATCGCGATCTGCGTGGGCGGTTCGCTCGTCGCCGCCCAGGCCGAGGGCAAGGCGACCCTGCACCGCAAGATCGGCTGGGGGCCGCTGAGCGACAAGGCCGCCGCCCGCAAGGTGCACAAGACGAAGCACGAGGTGCGGCCCGATAACCGGAAGGCGAACCACACGGTGCCGAAGAAGGCCCAGCTGAAGAAGTTCCGCCGCAAGAGCGACATGCCGTACGCCAAGTACGTCGATGGCCATTACAAGGGGACCACCGACGACATCATCGAGTGGGCGGCGTACAAGTGGGGCCTGCCGGAGGACCTACTGCGGGCCGTGGCGGTCACCGAGTCCTGGTGGGATCAGGGCCACGTCAACATCCAGGACCACTACAGCTACGGCCTCTTTCAGGTGCGCACGCCGTACCACTGCTGCCTACCCGAGATCCAGCGCTCCAGCGCGTTCAACGCCGACTACTACGGCGGCATCATGCGCGCCTACTTCGACGGTAAGCAGACGTGGCTCAACAACCCCGATGTCCGGCCCGAGAACGGCAAGCGCTACAAGGCCGGCGACCTCTGGGATTCGCTCGGCGCCTGGTACTCCGGTCGCTGGCACACCTCGGCCAATAAGCCCTACATCGCAGCGATCCGCAAGAACCTGCGCAAGAAGACCTGGAAGACGGATCCCTACTTCGACCAGTCGAAGTAGGGGGCGGCTCAGGCGACGGACGACGCGAGCTCAAGCGCGGCCTGCCCCTCGAGGCCGCGCAGCTGCACGTTCGGCTTGCCGCGCCGGGTCACGTTGATCGTCTCGCCGGCCGCGGCTCGCTCGAGGTACCAACCGAAGTGCTCGCGGAACTCGTGGGCGCCGACGGTGGTCGTCGGCGACGCGGGTTCCGGTTCCTTAGTGGAGCTGATCGGGCTCGAACCGACGACCTTCTGAGTGCCACTCAGACGCTCTCCCAACTGAGCTACAGCCCCTTGGAACTCGTAATCGGCGGCGAATCTTACCGATGCTCGCTGACCGTTCCTGGCCGGGCGGAGTCGCATGGTGAGGGTTCCGCAGCCGTCCGTTCGGTCGATGGGGACGAGATAGCACCCATCCGTCTGCTCACAGTAGATCCCGAACGCATCGACCTCCGACGCTGAGTAGGTACCAACGACGTATCCATTCAGCGGCGTGTGCCGGGAACGCCGGAGCCGGGCGACGATCACGTCGCCGTCGTCCGCCAGCCTGCCTGACTTGATCTGGACGCGGATCAGCCGATGACCCAAGTCGAGCGCGGCGTCATAGGCAGCGTGCTCGATGGTCGGTAGGAGAACTGGAACGCCGGCCTTCGTCGCATGAAAGAGGAACCCGGCTTCAGCGACGTTGCCCGTGTGGTTTGGGTCACCCAGCTGCACGAACATATGTTCCCGTCTGAGCCAGACAGAACTGCACCCGGCACGCGTGCCTGATCCCCTGACGCCGTTCGGCGCACTCGGGTCCGGCTGCTACTCGCCGAGGTCCAGGACGATCGAGTCGTCCTGGTTGTTGCGGACCTCGAACTCGAGGTCGCAGCGCTCTTCGAGCTCGCGCAGGAGGTCGCCGGGGCCCTTCATCTCGACGTCGATCTCGGCGCGGCCGCCGGAGAAGCGGCGGATCGAGATCTCGCCGGTGGCGCCGATCGCGTTGGCGGCGTCCTCGAAGCTGACGAGCTGGGAGAAGTCGCTGAAGGGACCGACGTCGACGCTGATCCGGCGGGCGCCGTCGGGGGACGGTGCGGCCGGCGCCGGCGCGGCGCTGGGCCGGAGCTGACCTGCGGGCTCCGCGGCGCGCGCCAGCTCCTCGGTCGCTTCGATCGCGTCCTCGGCGTCGCCCCACTCGTCCGCGACCCGGTCCAGTGCCCGCTCGAGCGCGGCAAGCAGCGGTCCGGTCGCGTCCTCGGGCAGCGAGCCAAGGTCGCGGATCGCGGCGCCGACAGTGCCGGCCTCGGAGAGGGCCTGCAGGCGAATTCGTGTCGCCGTCGCGCGTGAGCTGACGCGCAGTGCCTCGAGCTCGGCACCGAGCGCAGCGAGGCCGCGCAGAGTGCTCTGCGCCTCCGAGCGCGAGAGGTCGAGCTCGGCCTCGAGCCGGGCGAGGCGCAGATCACGGTCGGCGCACGCCTGGCGAGCCTGGCCGACCAGGCGCCTCCAGCTCCGCCGCCCGCGCCGCGTGCGCACGGGCGCTCTCTCCCGCGCGGCCGGCCTCATCCTCGAGTCCGGCGACGAGTTCCTCGACCTCGGCGCGCCGGTACCCGAGCAGCGCTCTTCCAATACCCAGCTCGATGCGGCGAGATTAAGCGCCGCGCCGGACGGCTTCCGCGGCGCCCCCGGAAGCGCCGAGGTCGACCTCGTCGGCCTCGCCCCAGAGCTGCTCGAGCCGGTAGCGCTCGCGCGTCTCGGGCACGAAGATGTGCACGATGCAATCGAGGTAGTCGAGCAGCACCCAGCGGTTCTCGCCGACGCCCTCACTGCGGCTCGGGAGCAGCCCGTGGTCGTGCTTGAGCCGCTCGTGGATCTCGTCGTGGATCGCCTTCGCGAGCCGCTCGTTGCGGGCCGTGCAGATCAGGATCACGTCCGTATAGCCGACGAGCTCGCCGACGTCGAGCGCGACCAGGTCCTCGCCCTGCTTGTCCTCGATCAGCACCGCGATCGTGCGGGCGAGCTCGGCCGGAGTCATCCGCTTGGCAGCCGCCGGGCTCATGTCCGGGCCTCGGCCATGCGCCCGACGTGATCCTGCCTGTAAAGACCCCGCTCGGCGATCAACGCGGCGACCGGCTCCGGAACCAGCCAGCGGACCGGCCGACCCGCGGCGACGCGCTCGCGCACGAGGCTCGAGGAGACCTCGATCTCCGGCATCGACAGATAGCGTGCTCCGGCGGCGGCCCCGAGGCGCTCGAGCGCGGCCTTGACGGCCTCGCGTTCGACGCCGGGCCTGCCCGCGACGGCGATCGAGGCAAGCTCGACGACCCGCTCCGGACGCCGCCAGCTTTCGAGGCTCGCTGCGACGTCGGCGCCCATCACGAAGGTGAGATGACTCCCTGGAAGCTCATCCTTGAGTTGCTCAAGCGTACGGTAGGCGTAGGACGGCCCGTCCCGCTCGACCTCGAGCGCCGAGACCCGAACTCCCTCGACCCCTTCGACGGCCGCGCGGGCGAGCGCGAGCCGCACCTCAGGTCCCGGCTCCGGCTCGATCTGCTTGTGGGGGGCGCGACCGGTCGGCACGAAGACGAGCTCATCGAAGCCGAGCTCCCAGGCCGCTTCCTGGGCCAGCACCATGTGCCCGATGTGCGGCGGGTTGAAGGCCCCGCCGAGGACGCCGACCGAGCGGCTCATCGCAGACCTACTGACGGATCTGGCCGGAGCCGTGCAGGACGTACTTGGTCGAGGTCAGCTCGCGCAGGCCGATCGGGCCGCGGGCGTGCAGCTTCTGGGTCGAGTTGCCGATCTCGGCGCCCATCCCGAAGACGAAGCCGTCGGTGAAGCGGATCGAAGCATTGACGTAGACGCAGGCCGCGTCGACGCCGCTCGTGAAGATCCGCCCCGTCTCCTCGGAGGAGGTGACGATCGCCTCCGAGTGGCCCGTTCCCCAGGTATTGACATGGTCAACGGCCTCTTCGACCGAGCCGATCACCTTCACCGCGAGCTTCAGCGCGTGGTACTCCGTCGCCCAGTCGAGGTCCGTGGCGGTCCCCGATCGGAACCTCGCCCGCCAGCTCGCGGGCGCGCGCGTCGCCGACGAGCTCGACGCCCGCGTCGTGCAGCTCGGCGAGCGCCGTCGGCAAGAACTCAGCCGCGATGTCCTCGTGGACGAGCAGCGTCTCGAGCGAGTTGCAGACGCCCGGCCGCTGGACCTTCGCGTTGATGGCGATGCGGCGCGCCATCTCCGACGTCGGCGTCGGCGTGAACGTAGACGTGGCAGTTGCCGCCCGCCGCGTAGAGCACCGGCACCTCGGCGACCTCCTTGAGCGTGTTCTTCAGCCCCTCGCCCCCGCGCGGGATGATCAGGTCGACGTAGGCGCTCTGCTTGGCGAGCTCGCCGAGCTCCTCGCGGCCGCCGCCGGCGACGAGCTCGAGCGAGCCGGACGGCAGACCTGCTGCCTCGATCGCCTCGGTGAAGATGCCGGCGAGGACCGCGTTCGAGGCGGCCGCCGAGCTGGAGCCGCGCAGCACCGCGGCGTTGCCGCTCTTCAGGCAGAGGGCGGCCGCGTCGATCGTCACGTTCGGGCGCGCCTCGTAGACGATCGCGACGACGCCGATCGGGACCCGCACCTGCTCGAGCTCGACCCCGTCTTGGATCGTGCGCTCGGCGACGAGCTCGCCGACCGGATCCGCGAGCTCGATGATCGCCTCGAGCCCGACTGCCATCGCCTCGACCCGCTCGGGATCGAGGCTGAGGCGGTCGAGCAGCGCGTCGTCGAGGCCTGCGCTGCGGCCGCCTTCGACGTCGGCTGCGCGTTCGCCTCGAGGATCTCGTCGGTGCGCTCGCGCAGCAGCGCGGCGGCGCGGCGCAGCGCGTCGTCCTTGGCCTCGGTCGAGGCGGTCGCCAGGCGCAGCGAAGCGCGCTTTGCGCGACGGCAGATCTCAGCGATCGATTCGGTCGTCACGGCCATAGCTTCAAAAAGGATAGCGACGGTTCAACGGACGACGCGATCAGAGGAGGACGAAGCGGTCCCGGTGGACCGCTTCCTCGGCGCCGGCCGAGCCGACGACCGCGGCCGACCTCGGAGCTCTTCAGCCCTCGCAGCCGCGCGATCGTCGCCGCCGAATGCTCGGCGACGCCCTTGCCGACCACCTCACCCGCGTGGACGACCTCGACCGGGTCCCCCGCCGCGAACTCGCCCTCGACGCCGACGACGCCGACCGGCAGCAGCGAGGCGCCGCCCTCGCGCAGCATCCGCGCCGCGCCCGGCGTCGACCTCGATCCGGCCGCGCGCCGGCGCCGCGTGGCGGAGCCAGAGCTTGAAGCGCGGGCGCGCGCCGCGTGTGCGGGACGAAACGCGTCCCGATCTCCGTCCCCGTCGACCGCCGGCGCGCAGGCTGCCCCGGCTCCGTGCCATCGCAGATCGTGACCGGGATCCCGGCGCCGCTCGCCATCTCGGCGGCGACGACCTTGCTGCGCATCCCGCCGGAGCCGAACTTCGAGGTGTGCATGCCGATCTCGAGCGCGTCGAGCTCGCCGAAGTCGGCGCACCTCACCGATCAGCTCGGCATCCGCGTGCGCGCGAGGGATCGGCCGTGAACAGGCCGGCCGTGTTCGTCAGCAGGATCAGCCGGCGCGCCTCGATCATGATCGCGACCTGGGCCGAGAGGAAGTCGTTGTCGCCGAAGGTGATCTCGTCGGTCGCGGTCGTGTCGTTCTCGTTGATGACCGGGACGATGTGCCAGGCGAGCAGCCGCTGCAGCGTCTGACGCGCGTTCAGGTAGTGCATCCGCTCGGACATGTCGAAGGCGGTGAGCAGGACCTGCGCCGCGCGCACCCCGCGGCGCGCGAGCCGCTCCTCGTAGGCGCGGAACAGCGAGCCCTGGCCGACCGCCGAGGCGGCCTGCAGCTCGTCGATCGCGCCCGGCCGCGCGCCGAGCCCCATGATCCGGATCCCGCGCGCGATCGCGCCGCTGGTCACCATCACGACCTCCTCGCCCCCGTCGTGCAGCTCCGCGACCTGCGCGCAGACCTCGTCGAGGACGTCGCCGCGCAGGGCGCCGTCGTCGCCGGCGACGATCGATGATCCGAGCTTGACGACCAGGGTCATGGCGGGGCAGTGTAGGTCGGCGCGGGGCCGCGGTCAGTCGTCGGGATAGAGGTCGAAGGCGTACTCCCCGATCCGGACCTCGTCGCCGTCGCTCGAAGCCGGCCTTGCGCAGCGCCTTGATCACGCCGATCTCCGTCAGGCGCTCGCTCGAGGTAGGCGACGGCCTCGGGGTTGCCGAGGTCGTGGCGCTCGACCAGCATCTCGATCCCGCGGCCGCTGACCTCGAAGACGCCCTCGCCGAGCTCGTGCGCCGCGTAGCCGCCCGCGGCCGGCCGGCCGGTAGACGCGGTACTCGGACTCGAAGCCGTCCCCGTCCTCGGCGGCCGGCTCCTCGACGTCGACCTCCCGCCGCGCGCTCGGCGACGGCGAACAGGTCGGCGACGAGCGCCTCGAGCCCGGCGCCCGTCGCCGAGGAGATCGCCCGCACGGCGACCGCCCCCGGGACCCGCTCGCGCCACTCGGCGAGCAGCGCGTCGACCTCCTCGGCGGGCAGCAGGTCCGCCTTCGAGAGGGCGATCAGCTCCGGCAGCGCGGCGAGGCCGTGGCCGTGCGCGGCGAGCTCGCCGCGGACCACGTCGTAGGCGGCCCCGGGATCGGCCTCAGGGCCGACCTCGAGCAGGTGGACGAGCACGCGGCAGCGCTCGACGTGGGCGAGGAACTCGTGCCCGAGGCCGGCGCCGTCGGCGGCGCCCTCGATCAGGCCGGGGATGTCGGCGAGCACGAGCTGGCGCTCGCCGTTGTCGATCGTGCCGAGCACCGGCTCGATCGTCGTGAACGGATAGTCGGCGACCTTCGGTGCCGCCCGCGTCAGCCGCCAGAGCAGCGACGACTTGCCCGCGTTCGGCAGGCCGACGAGGCCCGCGTCGGCGAGCAGCTTCAGGTGCAGCTCGATCCAGCCCGAGGCGCCGGGCAGCCCGCGCTCGGCGAAGCGCGGCGCCTGCTGGGTCGCCGAGGTGAAGCGCTTGTTGCCGTGGCCGCCGAGCCCGCCCGCCGCGACGATCGCCCGCTGGCCGTCGGCGACGAGGTCGAAGCGCTCGCCGTCGAGGCCCTCGACCGTCGTCCCCGGCGGCACGAGGACGATCAGGTCCTCGCCCCGGGCGCCGTGCTTGTTGGCGCCCTGCCCGTGGCCGCCGCGCTTCGCCCGGTAGTGGCGCGCGATCCGCATCGAGGCGAGGTCGCGGCGCGAGCGGTCGGCGACGAGGACGACGTCGCCGCCGCGCCCGCCGTCGCCGCCGTCGGGCCCGCCCCGCGGCACGTGCGCCTCGCGGCGGAAGGAGACGACGCCGTTGCCGCCGGCACCGCCCTCCACGTACACCTTTGCCCGATCCTGGAACATCGCACGGGAGGATGGCAGCCGGGCGACGACGGGCCTCGCTTCCGCGAGCGCCGGCAGGAGTGCGCGATCTGCGCGCCTGCCGGTGCCGCGGCGTCTACTCCGCGCGTCTTCGGCGACCGAGATCGACGCGGCCCTTGCGGCCGGACGTGAACTCGACGACGCCGGGACGGGTCGCGAAGATCGTGTGGTCGCGGCCGAGGCCGACGCCGTCGCCGGGATGGAAGCGGGTGCCGCGCTGGCGGACGATGATCTCGCCGCCGGTCACCTGCTGGCCCGCGAAGACCTTGACCCCGAGGTACTTGGGGTTGGAGTCGCGGCCGTTGCGGCTCGAGCCGAGTCCCTTCTTGTGAGCCATCTCGCTACTCCTCCTCGCCGGTGCGTGTCCTCGGCCTTGGCGGCCGGCTTCTTCGCCGGCAGGCTTCTTCGGCCGCCGGCTTCTTCGCGGCCGGCTTCTTCGCCGCGCGGCTTCTTGCGCGGCAGGCTTCTTCGGCCGGCGCCTTCGCTGCCACCGGCTTCGCCTCGTCCTTCTCGGCCGCGGCCTCCTCCGGTGCCTCGGCGGCCTCGTCCTTCTTCGGCGCGGCCTTCTTCGCAGCCGGCTTGCGCGTCAGCTGCTTGAGCTCGGTCACCTCGAGCCTGCGTCAGCTCGGAGCGATGGCCCTGGCGCTTGCGGTAGCCCTTCTTGGCCTTGTACTTGAAGACCTTGATCTTCTCGCCGCGCTCGTGGCCGGCGACCTTCGCCTCGACCTTGACCTTCTCGAGGCCAGGAGCGTCGAGAACGACGTCCTCGTCGGTCCGGAACATGACGGCGCGCAGCGCGACCTTCGCGCCCTCGTCGTCGGGCAGTCGATCGACGAGCAGCGACTGGCCCTGCTCGACGCGGTACTGCTTGCCGCCGGTCTCGATGATCGCGTAGGTTGACATTGGATCTGCTTGGTCTTCGATCTCTTGGGGAGTGGTCAGGGGTGTGTTATCCGGGCCTCTCAGCCCTCATCGCCGGTCGCGGTGCCGCTGCCGGCGCGGGAACGGCGCCTACCGCCCCTGCGGCCACGGCGCCGTCGAGCGCCGGATTCTAGCCCCTCTTCGCCGTTTTCTTCATTCCGACCCGCTTCGGGGATGCCGTCGACCAGGCTGGCGACCGCCGCGGAGCGCTCGATCGACTCGATTCGGATCAGCTTCCGCTCGCCGACGAGCGGCGCCGCGCCGGTGACGGTGATCACGAACGAGTCGAGCCTGGCGACCGCGTCGCCGGGGTTGTACATGTGCGGCTCCTCGATCGAGACCAGCACCTCGTCGCCCGGCTGGAACGGGAGCGCCTCGCGCTCGATCTGCTCCTTGGTGCCGGAATCGGCGACCTCGAAGGTCGCGATCGGCAGCGCCTCGCCGCCCTCGAAGAGGAAGTGCTTGCCGGTCTCGGACTCGAGCTCGTGCAGGCCGCTCTCGGACTTCAAGCAGCTCCTGGGCGACGTGCGGGTTGACGCGGATCAGGTGCGCCTCGGGCTCCGGCTTGGCGGTGACGAGGTCGCGGAGCTTGCGCTGGACGTCGATCGAGACCGTCTCAGCCGACTCGACCACACCCTCGCCGTGGCAGGTCGGGCAGGTCGTCGTCAGGATCTCGCGCACGCCCTCGGTCACGTTCTGGCGCGTCATCTCGACGAGCCCGAGCGGCGAGACCTCGACCACGTAGGTCTTCGTCCGGTCCTGGTCGAGCGAAGTGCGCAGCGTCTTCAGGACCTGGTCGCGGTTCTTCGCCTTCGCCATGTCGATGAAGTCGATGACGATGATGCCGCCGATGTCGCGCAGGCGCAGCTGGCGCACCGTCTCCTCGGCCGCCTCGACGTTGACCTTGGTGATCGTGTCCTCGAGCCGGCCCTTGCCCTTGCCCGTGAACGAGCCGGTGTTGATGTCGATCACGGTCAGGGCCTCGGCGTAGTCGATCATCAGATAGCCGCCGGAGGGCAGGTCGACCCGGCGCGAGAGCGTCGAACGGAACGCCTGCTCGGCGCCGTAGCGATCGAAGACGTGCTCCTTGCGCTGGTGTAGCTCGACCGAGTCGACGAGCTCCGGCGCGGTGCGCTCGAAGAACTTCGTCACGCGCTCGTGTTGCTGGGAATCGTCGATCTCGCAGCCGTCGAACTCAGCCCCGAGAACGTCGCGGAGGACGCGGATCGAGAGATCGGCCTCCTGGAAGACCAGCGACGGCGCCGAGACGTCGGCGCTGCGCCTGTCGAGCACCTCGTGCAGCTTGTGCAGGTACTTGATCTCGCGGGCGAAGTCCTCCTTCTGCGCGCCCTGGGCCGCGGTGCGGACGATGTAGCCGCCCTTGTCCTTCTTCGGGTCGTGCAGCTTCTCGAGTGCGCGACGCATCTTCGTGCGCTCGCCGTCGGGCATCCGGCGCGAGACGCCGATGCCACCGCCCTGCGGCATGTAGACGAGGTAGCGCCCGGCGATCGAGAGCTGCATCGTCAGCCGCGCGCCCTTCGTCTTCAGCGGGTCCTTGACGACCTGGACGACAATCTCCTGGCCGCGCTGGATCAGCTCGTCGATCCGCCGGCCCTGGCCGCGACCACGCTTCGGCACGGTCTTGCCGTCAGGCGTGACGATCTCGTCGACGTGCAGGAAGCCGTTGCGCTCCAGGCCGATGTCGACGAACGCCGCCTCCATCCCGGGCAGCACGTTGTCGACGACGCCCTTGTAGATGTTGCCGACGATCGAGCGCGATCCCTTGCGCTCGACGTAGAGCTCGCCCACCTGCCACTCGGACGGCTTTGGACTGCTCTTGGTCTTCTTCTTATCGCCGCGGGCGGGATCGCCCTTGGCCTCTAGGACGGCAACGCGGGTCTCACCGGCGTCAACCGATACGAGAATCTTCTTTTTCAAGTTGGCTCACCTCACAGAGCGGGTCGAGCCCTGCTCGGCGAGGCAAGCTGCGATTGGACGTAGACGCTCTGAAGCAGGCCGATCGCCATGAAGGTGACTAACACCGACGATCCGCCGTATGAAACCAACGGGAGCGGGATGCCTGTCACCGGCATGATGCCGATGTTCATCCCGACGTTGACAAAAACCTGAAAGAGCAGCATTGCTCCGACTCCCGCCGCGAGCAGGCTGCCGTACAAGTTCTTCGAGAGTGTCGCTATCCGCAGCGCCCGCCAGATCAGCAGGGCGAAGAGGGACAGCACAAGCGCGGATCCGGCGAAACCCCACCTCTCCGATACGACGGAGAAGATGAAGTCCGTGTGGGACTCGGGCAAGAAGCCGGAGCGCGATTGTGTGGCGTCGTTGCCGAGGCCGGTCTTTCCACCGGAGCCGACGGCGATCAACGCCTGATGGGTTTGGTAGCTCTTGGAGGCTGGATCGGCGCTCGGGTTGGCGAACGACGTCAGCCTCTCTTGCTGGTAGCCCTGGAGCACGGGATGCCCGGCCAGCGGCGCGATCACGAGGACAAGCACGATGAGGCCGGCGGCGATGCCGCCGAGAGCCGCGAAGTGCGTCCACTTGACCCCGCCGACCAGCAGCACGGTCAGCGTGACCGCGCAGTAGACGAGTGCCGTGCCCAGATCGGGCTGTACGAAGACGATTGCCGCCGGCACGAAGCCGAGCAGCAGCAGGCGGGCGGTGCGGCCCACCTCCGAGCCCCGCCGGGCCCGGTCGATGACGAAACCGGCCAGAGCGACGATAAGCAAGAGCTTGCCGAGCTCGGACGGCTGAAACTGAAAGAAGGGGAGATCGATCCAGCGCCGTGAGCCGCGGGCGGCGGCGCCGAGGACCAGGACGGCGACGATCGAGGCCATCATCGCCGTGTAGATGCCGACGCGGAGCTCGCGGAAGCGCGAGTAGTCGACACGGGCGATCGCCAGCATCAGGGCGACGCCGACGAACGCGTAGATGCCCTGCCGGATCACGTAGTAGTACGGATTGCCGGCGACCTCGTGCTTGGTCGTGAAGTCGAGGACGAGCACGCTGGCGATGATCAGCCCGATCGCGCCAACCGCGAGCCACGGGTCGATGCGCAGGAAGTGGCTGCGCTCGAGCAGGCCGACCTGGCGCTCGTCGCCGAAGCTGCGGGCGCGGAGGCGGGTTGTGGTCAGCGTCTCCATCGGGAAAGCCTACCCGGGGCCGGTCGGTGCGCTCGAGACAGTCTTCACATCTCGCCCGTGGATGCCGAAGATCTGGTTGTAGATGTCGCGTACCGCCGGCGCCGCGGTATCGGCGCCGAAGCCGCCCTGCTCGATCGTGGCGATGACCACGTACTTGGGGTCGTTGCACGGGGCGTATGACGCGTACCAGGACTGGTCCGCCTGGCCCGTGTGCTGCGCGGTACCCGTCTTGCCACAGACGCTCGCCGGGTAGCCGCCGAAGACGCCGTAGGAGGTGCCGCCGGGCTGCTGCGCGGCCTCGCGCAGGCCCTCTCGGATCGTGTTCAGCGCCGTCGACGAGATGTCGAGGTGGCGGCCAGGGGCCGGGTTGAACTCCTGCGCGATGCGGCCGAGCGGGTCCTCCGACTCCATCGCCAGGTGCGGGCGGACGATGTCGCCGCCGTTGGCGATCGCGGCGTAGGCGACGGCGAGCTGCAACGGCGTCGCCTGCAGGTCGCCCTGGCCGACGGCGAGGTTCATGTTGTCGCCGGGCGACCAGGGTCGGTCGGCGATCTCGTAACAGTTCTGTGCCGGGTCGAAGACGACCTTGGTGCCGCAGGGCGAGTTCGGCTTGATTGCCTGCCGATAGAGCTTGTTGCGCCAGTGCGGAGTTGGCACCAGCCCCGGCCGCTCACTCGGCAAATCCACGCCCGTGTCGCTGCCGAAGCCGTAGTTCTCGGCCCACGTCTGCAGCGGATCGCCCTTGACGCGATCCAGGTACTGACCCATCCGATAGAAGTAGAGATCCGAGGAGACCCTGAGCGCGTCGACCATGTTGATCGAGCCGTACGCGGCCCCGCCGGCGTTGGTCCACTCACGGTCGCCGTACTTGAACGTGCCGGTGTCGCCGAAGATCGTGTCCGGCGTGATCACGCCGGCGTCGAGCGCCGCCGTCGCCGTGATCGGCTTGAAGGTCGAGCCCGTCGGATAGGCCGACTGGATCGACCGGTCGAGCAGCGGATTGTCCGGGGCGTCGTTGAGCGCCTTGATCTTGTCGAGCGAGACCGGCGGCGTGTAGACGCTCGGGTCGAATTCGGGGTAGGAGCCCATGCCGAGGATCGAGCCGTCGCGGGCGTTCATAACGACGAAGGCGCCGGGGTGGCCCCCACCCCAACTCTTGATCGCGTTCTCGCCCGCCTGCTGGATCTTCTTGTCGAGCGTGAGCACGAGGTTGTTGCCGACCTGCGGCTGGCTTTCGGAGATCTGCTTGCCCTTCGGGTGGCCCGAGGCGTCGACAGGGATCTTGATCTCGCCGTTGCGCCCGCGGAGCACGTCGTCGTATGTCTGCTCGAGCCCGGCGGCGCCGATCTGATCGCCCGGGGCGAGCTTCTTGTACTGCGGCTCCTTGAGCTGCTTCGGCCCGATCTCGGCGACGAAGCCGAACAGGTGTGAGCCGAGATCGCCGTTGGGGTAGTCGCGGACCGAGACCTGCTCGGCGGTGACCCCCCGGAACTCGTCGCTGCGCTCGCGCAGATAGAAGACGAGGTTGCGCGGAACATCGCGCGCAAGCGTCACCGGGTTGGCCGGCAGGTCGTTGGTCTGCTGGCGGATCTCACGCTTGATCTTGCGCAGCGAGATCTGCGAGACGCGCGAGAGCCTGCGCAGCTCACGGTTGCGGACCTGCGTGTTCTTCGGCAGCTGGTCGGCGCGGACCTGCAGGGAGAGCGCCGTGCGGTTGTCAACGAGCACCTTCTTGTGACGGTCGAGGATCTCGCCGCGCGGCGCCTGGATCGTGACCGTGCGCACGCGGTTGTCCTCGGCCTGCTTGAGGTACTCCTTGCCCGACAGCACCTGCAGGTACCAGAGCCGGAAGAAGATCGCGGCAAAGGCGATCAGCGCGATGCCGCTGAGCACGGCCACACGGACCGCGAACTGCGAGTTCATCGGGCGCTGTTCCTCAGGCCTGAACATCAGCCGGCAGCCCCCAGCATGCCACGGCGACGGGCGTTACGCGCGGTTCGGCGCTCGTCGACGAGGGCCGGCCGCAGAAGGCGGCGCACGAGCGGGAAGACGGGCAGCGCGAAGACGATCCCGAGTATGCCCTGAACGACGATCTCGCGCACGACCAGGAGGCTGATCTGCGCGTCGACGCCGAGCATCAGCTCCAGCGCGGCGTAGGCGATCGCGACAACGGCACAGAGCGCCCCGGTGACGAGTGGCGGGACCCAGCCGCTGACGATGTCGTAGTTCTCGCGCCAGCGGCCGGCAAGATAGCCGCCGGCCATCAGCGAGAGTGACCAGACGCCGAGCGTGCCGCCGAGGATCGAGTCGATCAGGATCCCCGCGGCGAATCCGGAGACCGCCCCGGGCACGGCACCGCCGAGCAACCCGAGGGCGATGACGACGATCGCGACGAAGTTGACATCGGAGCCGAGCAGCGACATCTGCGAGAAGAGCGCCATCTGCAGGATCACGGAGACGAAGACGATCGCGGCGACGATCGCGTAGATGCGGGGGGTGAAGATCATCCGCCGCCCCCGGTGAGCACCGTCACGTAGTCGATCTTGTTGAAGTCGACGTAGGGCTCGATGTGGACCTGCTGGTTGAGCTCCTGCTGGCTCTCGCCAGAGGCCTTGACCTTGCCGATCGGGATCCCCGCCGGAAAGCGGGATCGCAGGCCGAGGTTGCTGTCGGAGAAGCCCGAGGTCACGACCTCGGCTCCCGCCTTGACGTTCTGGTTGTCCTGGATCAGGCCGAGCACGAGATCGCTCGAATCGCCGACGGACGCGCTGACGATCCCGACTGGGCCGCCCTCGAGCACGCGCGCGGCGACCGAGCTCTCCTGGTCGGTGAGCAGCGCGACTCGGGCGCTGCCGCCCGTCAGCGAGGTGATCCGCCCGATCAGCCCGCCGCCGGTGATCACCGCGTCGTTGACCGCGACGCCGTCGCCGGAGCCGGCGGAGATCGCGAGCGTCTGGTTCCAGGTGCTGATCGAGCGGCCGATCACGCGTGCGTCGACGGGCTTGTAGCCGGCGAGCTCGGGCTCAGTCGTGATCTTCGCGATCTTGCCCCGCTGGATTCCCTCCTGGAGCTTCGCGTCCTCGTCGGCGAGCTTCTGGCGCAGATCGGCAACCTCGGAGCGCAGACGATCGTTCTGGCCGCGCGCGTCGAAGGTCTCGCCAAACCAGTTGACGAGATCGCGGAAGGGCTTCAGCGCCCGGCTCGCGCCGTCCTCCAGTGGCGCCATCACCGAGCCGACCCCGTTCTGGGCGGTGTGCAGCGGCCCGCTCGTGCCCTCGGAGAAGTGGGAGCTGATCAGGACCAGGCAGACGACCACGAGCAGGACGAGGATCGCGCGGCGCCGGCGTACCTGCTTGCGGTACATCGGCCGCCGGTCCTAACGCCGCCTGCCGCGGCCGCCGTTGCGCGAGCTGACCTGATGGATCACCTCGAGGTCCTCGAGCGAGCGGCCGGAACCGACAGCGACGCAGGTGAGTGGCGAGTCGGCAAGTTGGGCAGGCATCTGGCACTCGTTGCGGAGCCGCTCGTCAAAGCCCTGCAGCAGAGAGCCGCCGCCGGCAAGCGTGATTCCGCGATCCATGATGTCGCCGGCAAGCTCGGGCGGAGTGCGGTCGAGCGTCTCGCGGACGGCGCCGACGATCGCGTTGACGGGCTCGGCAAGGGCCTTGCGGACCTCGACCGAGCTCAGCATCACGGTCTTCGGCAGGCCGCTGACGATGTCGCGGCCGCGGATCTCGGTGTTGATCTCCTCGGCGAGCTCTGTCGCCGAGCCGGCCTCGAGCTTGACCTCCTCGGCCGTCTGCTGGCCGATCATCAGCTTGTGAACGCTCTTGCAGTGGTTGACGATCGCGTCGTCCATCTCGTCGCCGCCGACCCGGATCGATTGGCTGACGACGATGCCGCCAAGCGAGATCACCGCGACCTCGCTCGTGCCGCCGCCGATGTCGACGACCATCGAACCCGTCGGCTCGCCGACCGGCAGCCCGGCGCCGATCGCGGCCGCCATCGGCTCCTCGATCAGATACGCCTGCCGCGCGCCCGCCGCCAGGCAGGCCTCCTCGACGGCTCGCTTCTCTACGCCGGTCACTCCGGAGGGAACACAGACCACGACGCGGGGATGCGCGAAACGGTTCTGGTGCACCTGCTGGATGAAGTAACGGAGCATCTCCTCGGTCACGTCGAAGTCGGCGATGACGCCGTCCTTCAGCGGGCGGATGGCCTGGATAGTTCCAGGCGTACGGCCGAGCATCCGCTTCGCCTCCATGCCAACGGCGTGGACCTCGCCGGTACGGGAATCGACGGCGACGACGCTCGGCTCGCTGAGCACGATGCCGCGGCCGCGCACGTAGACGAGCGTGTTGGCGGTGCCGAGGTCGACGGCCATGTCGCGGCCGCCGAAGCCCGTCATGTAGCTGAAGAGTCCCATGGGCTAAGAGCAGGAGGGTCGGAGTCGGGGTTGGTGGTCGGTCGGGATGGTGGTGCGGGGATGCGGATTGTTCGCGGCCGGGCCGGAGAGGCCATCCGGCCTCGCTGCTCGGCGGCGTGCGCGATCACGAATGCTCGTGACCGGCCGCCGGGCACGAGCGCCGCGCTACAGCGCATCGCCCCCTCGCAGCCGGCGGGCCGCGCATGCCGAGTCTAGCGGAGAGCAGGCAAAAGGGCCATTTTGTGAGCGATCACACATAAGTTTCACACTGAATCTCAACCATCCTGCAAGTCTTCGATCAGGCGGGCGGTGAGTGGCAGGGGCAGCCCGATCACGTTTGACAGGTCACCGTCGATCGCGCTGATCAGGCTCGAGCCGAGGCCCTGGACGGCGTACCCCCCGGCCCGCCCCCGCCACTCCCCCGTGGCGATGTAGGCGTCGATCTCGGCGTCGGTCAGCGAGCGGAACGTGACCGCCGTCGTCTCCAGCCCGGCGGCCGCCACGCCGGACGGGCCCAGCACGCAGACCCCGCTGTGCACCTGGTGGGTGCGGCCGGCAAGCGTCGAGACCCCCGCCCGCGCCCCTTCGGAATCCGCCGGCTTGCCGAGCAGCGCACCGTCGGCGACGACGTCGGTGTCGCAGCCGATCACGGTCGTCCCTGCACCTGCGAGCTCGGCGCCAGCGCGGGCCTTGCGCTCGGCGTTGACGAGGACGAGCTCGCGCGGGTCGCCCTCGATCAGCTCCTCGACAACGGGCTCGACGATCTCGAACGGCAGGCCAAGCAGCGGCAGCAGCTCGCGCCGCCGCGGCGAGGCCGAGGCGAGGACGAGGCGCATGCCGGCTCCCCTTACCGCGTGATCGCGCGCGTCGGAGGCGCTAGAGCTCCGGGAACCAGATCCCGGTCTCGCGAGCGGCCGACTCGTCCGAGTCGGAGCCGTGGACAAGGTTGAAGGTGACCTCGGTGCCGAAATCGCCCCGAATCGAGCCGGTCTCCGCTTCGACCGGATTGGTCGCGCCGATCAGCTGGCGGGCAGCCTTGACTGCCTCGACGCCTTCGAGCACGATCGCGACGAGCGGGCCGCCGGTGATGAACTCGACGAGCTCGCCGAAGAACGGCTTCTCGCTGTGCTCCGCGTAGTGCTCGTTGGCGATCTCCTCGGTCGCAGTCATCAGCTTCATCGCAACCGGGACGAGCCCCTTGCGCTCGAAGCGGGCCAGGGCCTCGCCGGTCAGGCCGCGCGCGAAGGCGTCGGGCTTGATCAGGATCAGGGTGCGGGTCTTCTCTGCCATGGAGATGGTCCTCCGTCGTGTGGGTATCGGTGGGCGCCGCTCCGGATGGGAGCTGGAGCGAACGCCGCTCGTCAGCTTCTGGTGGTCGGCTTGCGACGGCGCGGGGCCGTCTCCCCCTCAGAGCCTTCGGCCGACGGCTTGCGCCGTGGCGGCGGCTCGGGGCTCGGTTCCGCGCGGGCGCTGTCCTCGGAGCTGCTCGACGAGGAGCTGCTCGAGCGGCGCTTGGGCGCGGGCGAGGAGGAAGAGGGTGAGGATGAAGACGACGGCGACGAGGACGGCCGCGAGCTGCGGCGTTCGCCGCTGCTCGAGCGGCTGGGGCGGTCGCTGCTGCTGCTCGCGCGGCTCGACCGTTCGGAGCTGCTCGATCGCTTCGGTCGCGCCTCGGGCTCGGCGGCACGCTTCGAGCTGGAACGCCGGCGCGAGCCCTCACGCGGCTGCTCGGAGGACGACGGGGAGCTACCGGCGGACGACGAGCGGCGCCGGGCGGCGACCGGGGTCTCGCAGTGCGGGCAAACGGCCCACCGCGGGTCGACGGGCCGGCCGCAGGAGCGGCACGGGTCCTTGAGCCGGTGCTGGCACTCGGGGCAGCGCAGCCAGGAGAGTTCGATCGGGTGCTCGCAGCGCGGGCACGAGGTCTCACTGAGACGGCGCAAGCGCAGCTCGGCGGCCTTGATCTCGAGCTCGCGCTCGCGGGCGTCCTCGAGGAACTCGGGCGGACGCAGGATCGTGTAGACGATCGTGCCGATGAACGGGAACAGCGACGCCGCCGTCGCCGTCGCGACGAGCACGTTGTCGCTGATCCGGCGCCGGGCGTCCGAGAACGTCCAGTAGATCAGCGAGATCCAGACGACAACGAGAACCAGGATCAACAGGTTGACCGCAAGGTTCAGCGAGCCGTCAGTAATTCCAAACAGCGCAGTAAGCATCTCTAGAGGCGGATCAGTCTAGTGGCAGGCAGGGCGGCAATCGCCGACGGCGGTCTGGTGGATGTTCGCGACCAGACGTACTCGCGGGGGTCCGATCTATAGGAAGAGCCGGCCGAAGAGGTAGCCGAGGCCGAAGAACACAAGGATCACGCCGGCGACCACGACGGCCACCAAGCCCATCATCGAGAGAAGTTCGGATCTGGCTTCGCGGTCCATGCGTACCGCAAAAGGTAGTGGGAGCCGGCGAAAACCGCCAGCCCAGCACCCTCTTTCGCCAGCGCCAGGGTCGCCGCGCAGGCCGCAGCCGGATCGGCGACGGCAATCGCGTCCGCACCCTCGCTGCGGAAGTGGGTGGCGAGCAACTCCGGGTCGAGGGCGACGGCGCCGGGCCGCCCCATCGCGGGCCCGGGGTCGGCGGCAGTGCAGATCACGCGCCGCGCGAGCGGGGCGAGCTCCGCCGCAATACCCGCGGCGTCCTTGTCGGCGAGGACCGAAATGCAGAGGACGAGCAACGTCGAGCCGGCTGCCGGCGCCAGCGCCTCGGCCAGCGCCTCCGCGCCGTCGCGGTTGTGGGCCGCATCGAGCACCATGGGTGGGTCGCCCTCGATGCGCTCGAAGCGACCGCCGAGTCGGGCCCGCTCGAGCGCCGCCCGGATCCGCTCGGGACCGAGCGCGGAGACCTCGCCGGAGCCGGCGAGCGCGGCGAGCTCGACCGCAACGCCGGCGTTGCGTCGTAGATAGGGCCCGAAGCGGGCGGGGAGAAGTTGCACGGGCGGCTCACGCGCTTCGATTACGCGGCAGCCGAGCTCGGCCGCGTGACTGCGCGCGAGCGCCGCGATCGGCCCCGCGAGTGCGCCGACCACGAGCGCCGTCCGCGGCTGCAGGACGGCGAGCTTCTCAGTGGCGATCTGCTCGACGGAATCGCCGAGCCATTCGGTGTGGTCGAGGCCGACCGAGGTCAGCGCCGTAGCCAGCGAGGGGATCACGTTGGTCGCGTCGAGTCGGCCGCCGAGGCCGGCTTCGACGACGGCCACCTCGACCCCCGCGTTGCGGAAGGCAACGAATGACGTCGCGATCGCGGCCTCGAACTGGGTGATCCGAGCGCCGTCGGCAAAGCCCGGCTCGACGGCCGCGATCGCCGCGGCAACTTCCTCGGTTGCGGCCGCGAACGAATCGGCGTCGATCTCGTGGCCGCCGACCCACGTCCGCTCCCGCCAGCGGCTCGTGTGCGGCGAGATGCAGGCGCCGGTGTGCGCGCCCATCTCCTCCAACAGGGCGGCGGTCATCACGGTCACCGACGACTTGCCGTTCGTGCCGACGACGTGCACGGAGCGCCAGCTCGACTGCGGCTCGCCGAGCGCCGCGCAGAGCGCGCGCATGCGCTCGAGCCCGAGCTTCCAGCCGACCGGCTCGAGCCCGGCCAGATAGGACTCGGGGTCTATCCGCTCAGCTCCTCGAGCTCCGTGCGGTAGTCGTCAAGCTTGCGGCGCTCCTCATCGACGACCTCGGCGGGGGCCTTGGCGACGAAGCCCTGATTGGCGAGCTTCTTCTCCGCCCTCTCGACCTCGGAGCGCAGCTTCGAGCGACGCTCGGAGAGGCGCGCGGCGACGGCCTCCGCGTCGAGCTCCGCGGACGGCAGGATCTCGACCGCCCCGATCGTCGCCAGCGGCTCCGCCCCCTCGTCGCCGTCCGCGAACTCGACACGGGCCAGCCGGGCGACCATCGCCGCGGGTTCGGGGTCGGCGCTGCGGCCGCGCAGGACGGCGCCCGGGGAGACGTCGGCGAGCTCACGCCAGCGGCGGAGGTTGCGGACGAGCTCGATTGCGCTGCCGACCTCTGACTCCGCCTGCTCGTCAAGCAGCGCCTCGTCGGCGACCGGGAACGGCGAGACGACGAGCTGCGCCTCACGATCCGGGAGATACGACCAGATCTCCTCGGTGACGAAGGGCATGAGCGGGTGGGCGAGCGCAAGCGTCCGCTCGAGGACGTAGAGCAGGTTCGACGCCGCCGCCTCGTCACCCTCGTACAGGCGCGGCTTGACGATCTCCAGGTACCAGTCACAGAGCTCGGACCAGAAGAATCGGTAGAGCTCGAGTGCAGCGTGAGCGAAGTCGTAGGTGTCGAGGTCGGCGCCGATCTCGGCGACCGCACGCTCAAGGCGCGAGAGGATCCAGCGGTCCTCGGCGGTCTCCGGCCGTGCCTCGGGCTTGGCGCTCTCGACCTCGCCGGCGTTGAGCAGGATCAGGCGCGAGGCGTTCCACATCTTGTTGGCCAGGTCGCGACCCTGCTGGACCTTGGGCTCGGAGAAGCGCACGTCCTGGCTCGAGGACATCGCCAACAGGCCGAAGCGGAGCGCATCGGCGCCGTGCTCGGTGATCAAGTCGAGCGGATCGATGCCCGTGCCGAGGCTCTTCGACATCCGGCGCCCATCGGGGGCCTGGATCACGGAGTGGATATAGACGTCACCGAAGGGGATCTCCCCGGTGAACTCGAGCCCGCTCATGATCATCCGCGCGACCCAGAGGTAGATGATGTCGCGCGCCGTTGAGAGGAGGTCGGTCGGATAGAAGGCGCGCAACTCGGGCGTGTCCTCGGGCCAGCCGAGGGTCGCAAACGGCCACAGCGCCGACGAGAACCAGGTGTCGAGCACGTCCTCGTCGCGGCGCAGTGGGGCGCCGCAGCTGCCGCACGCCTCAGCACTGATGTCGGTCTCGGAGACGAAGGTCTCCTCGCAGGCGTCGCAGTACCAGACGGGCAACTGATGACCCCACCAGAGCTGGCGCGAGACGCACCACGGCCGAATCCCCGCCATCCAGTCGAGGTAGACGCGCTTCCAGCGTTCCGGGACGATCCGCACCTCGTCGCGTTCGACGACCGCAATCGCGGGCTTGGCGAGCTCGTCCATCGCGCAGAACCACTGCAACGAGATCAGCGGCTCGATGCGCTCGCCCGAACGATGCGAGAACGGCACCGAGTGGCGGTAGGGCTCCTCGCCGCTGAGCAGTCCTGCCGCGCCCAACTCGGCGACGACGGCCTTCTGGGCCTCGGCAGCCGTGAGCCCGACGAAGCGCTCGGGCGCGGGGTCGGTGATGCGGCCGTCGGGGCCGATCACGGAGATCTCCTCGAGCCCGTGCGCGCGACCGATCTCGAAGTCGTTGGGGTCGTGCCCGGGCGTGATCTTCAGCGCGCCGGTGCCGAAGTCGATATCCACGTACTCGTCGCCGATGATCGGCAGCTCGCGGCCGACGAGGGGCAGCTCGCACTTCGAGCCGATCAGGTCCGCGTAGCGCTCGTCCTTCGGGTTCACCGCGACGGCCGAGTCGGCGAGCATCGTCTCCGGGCGCACGGTGGCGACGGTCAGCACGCGGTCGCTGCCGATCACCGGGTAGTCGATGGAGAACAGGGTGTCGTCGACCTCGCGGGTCTCGACCTCGAGGTCGGAGATCGCCGACCGCGAGCCCGGATCCCAGTTGACCATGTAGTAGTCGCGGTAGATCAGGCCCTTGTCGAAGAGCCGCTTGAAGACGGCGTAGACGGCCGTCACGTAGCGGTCGTCGAGCGTGAAGCGCTCGTCCTCGTAGTCGCAGGAGGCGCCGATCCGCTTGAACTGCTCGATGATCCGGGCGCCGTACTCGGAGCGCCACTCCCAGACCTTCTCGATGAACTGCTCCCGGCCGAGGTCGTGCCGGGAGGTTCCCTCCTCGGCCTTGAGCGTCTTCTCGACCACCGACTGGGTCGCGATGCCGGCGTGGTCGGTGCCGAGGATCCACTTGACGCGGCGGCCCTCCATACGGCGCTTGCGCGCCATCACGTCCTGAATCGTGCCGTTGAGCGCGTGCCCCATATGCAGCGAGCCGGTCACGTTCGGCGGCGGGATCGCGATCGAGTAGTTCTCCTCGGGGGTGCCCTCGGGCTCGGGGTGGAAGTAGCCCGCCTCCATCCACGAGGCGAAGATCCGGCCCTCGATCTCGGTCGCGTCATAGCGCGTCCGCTGCTCGAGCTGGCTGCGTCGTTCGGCGTCCATCGGAGGCGCGAGTTTACGCGGCGTCCGCGGCACCGCTGGTGCCGAGGATCGCGTCCAGATCCGCCTCGAGCTGTTCGGGCCGCTCGAGATGCCGGTCGGTGATCCGCAGCGGGCGATAGCCGTTCGCGACGAGAACCCGGTCGCGCTCCCGATCCGTGTGGAAACGCTCCTCGCTCTCGTGAGGTGCGCCGTCGATCTCGATCGCCAACCGCGCGGAGCGGACGAAGGCGTCGATCTCGACAACGCGTTCGCCGAGCAAGAGGCAGGCGTTGAACTCGACAGCCGGCCAGTCGGGCCGGCGCTCGACCAGGCTGCGGAACCAGACCTCCGTCCGGCTGCGGATCCGGCCGCGGCGGACGTGGCCCGCTTCAATGCCGGCGAGACGGCGAAGCAGCACCGCGCCCTTCGAGCGCGGGCGGGCAGCGAGGAGAGTGCGGACTGCGGCCTGGTCGACGCGGCCCAGCACCTCGGCCTCCGTGAAGATCGGCTGCATCCGCGGCTCCGGCAGGATCGAGGCGAGGTCGAGCAGGGTGCGGGCCGCCGTCGTGACGGGGAGGCCGTGCTGTGCCGTCACCTCGTTTGCCGGCAGCGCGGCGCGATGGCAAACGAGGCCGCGGGTGCCGCGCCGGTTGGTGGGCACCGTCACGTCGAGGAGGCGGAAGTTGGCGATCTGCCAGAGGACGGCCGCGGCGCGGTGGCTGAGAACGGAGCCCGGCCCGCCGAAGAGGTGGGCGGCCCAGAGAGGCGAGAGCCAGGTGGAGACGGGGCCGACGGCGTAGACACCGGGGAAGACGGGGCGAAGGAATCCCGAGCCGATGCGCCTGTCGATTGCATTGCCACCGACCCCGCCGGCGATCAGTTGGCGCCTGGCCACCCGTCCCGCTTGCGCTGCGGCGAGGGAGGTGATCCGGCTGTCCACCGCCCGCGACACGGTCAACTCCGCTCCGCTGCCGATAGGTGGCACATTTCCCCCGGTTTCCGGGGGTCGATGTGGCATCTATCGGTCTGGGAGCCGTTCCGGCCGCACCTCATCCCTCAATGCAACCGCCGGCGTGAGCGCGGCTGGGTGCCGCAACGTCACGAGGGACGGCCAGCAGTGGAACGGAACGCCGGCGTCAACCGCCGGCGGCCGCCGCCTACGCCGACTCTTCGATCTCGCGCAGGCTCTGCGGCAGCTTCTCAGGGGCGGCCTGGGTGACGAGCGTCGGGGCGAGGCCCTTCTCGATCGTCTCGCGGGTGACGACGCACTTCTTCACGTCCTGCCGCGAGGGCAGCTCGAACTGGACGTCCTGGAGGGTGTCCTCGATGATCGAGCGCAGGCCGCGGGCGCCCGTCTCGCGCTCGATGGCCTTGTCGGCGATCGCCTCGAGCGAGTCAGGGGCGAAGACGAGCTCGATGTCATCGAACTCGAACAGGCGCTGGTACTGCTTGGTGAGCGCATTGCGCGGCTCGGTCAGGATCGTGATCAGGTCTTCGCGCTGGAGCTGGGTGATCGAGGCGACGACCGGCATCCGGCCGATGAACTCGGGGATCAGGCCGTACTCCATCAAGTCCTCGGGTAGCACCTCGGCGAACAGCTCGCTGATGTCCTTCTCCTCACGCGACTCCATCGAGGCGCCGAAGCCGATGCCCTGCTGGCCGACGCGCTTGCGGATCACGTCGTCGAGGCCGGCGAAGGAGCCGCCGCAGACGAAGAGGATGTTGGTCGTGTCGATCGTCAGGAATTCCTGGTGGGGGTGCTTGCGACCGCCCTGCGGCGGGACCGAAGCGGTCGTGCCCTCGAGGATCTTGAGCAGCGCCTGCTGCACGCCCTCGCCGGAGACGTCGCGCGTGATCGACGGGTTGTCCGCCTTGCGCGTGATCTTGTCGATCTCGTCGATGTAGATGATCCCCGTCTCCGCCTTCTTGACGTCGTAGTCGGCGGCCTGGATCAACTTCAGCAAGATGTTCTCGACGTCCTCACCGACGTAGCCGGCCTCGGTCAGCGCCGTCGCGTCGGCGATCGCGAAGGGGACGTTGATGATCCGCGCCAGGGTCTGGGCGAGCAGCGTCTTGCCGCAGCCGGTCGGGCCGAGCATCAGGATGTTCGACTTCTGCAGCTCGATGCCGGGCTCGGCGGAGCTGGAGCTGGAGCTGTCGTCGCCGGCGAGCTGAACCCGCTTGTAGTGGTTGTAGACAGCGACCGAGAGCGCCCGCTTCGCGGCCTCCTGGCCGACCACGTACTCGTTCAGGATCTCGTTGATCTCCTGCGGCTTCGGCAGCGACTCGAGCTCGAAGGTGGGGGCAACGGTGAGCTCCTCGTCGATGATCTCGTTGCAGAGATCGATGCACTCGTCGCAGATGTAGACGCCCGGGCCGGCGATCAGCTTCTTGACCTGGCGTTGCGACTTGCCGCAGAAGCTGCAGAGCAGTTGCTCGTTCGAGTCGGTCGGACGTGCCACGTGGGTTCTCCCTTCGGGTCGGGCGGCCCCGGATTCGGCAGGGCTTGAAGATTACGGAACCCTGCAAGCAGGGTTGGCTCGGTCCTGTTACTCGGCCGGACCCGGTGTCCCTGCACGCAGCGCCGCCTGCAAGCGGCGACCCGGATTCAGGGGACCGCGGGTGTCGGCGCGGCCGAATCCGGACCGGCGCCGGGGTCGTCGACGTGCGCGCGCCGCGCGAACTCGGCCGTGATGTCCTCGAGCCGCCGGCCCTTGGTCTCCGGCACGAGCTTGAGGCAGAAGACGAAGGTGCAGATTCCGACCGCGCCGTAGAGCCAGAAGGTTCCACTCTGGCCGAGCGCATCGACCAGGAGCAGGAACGTGAGCGAGACCGCGAAGTTGAAGATCCAGTTCGCGAACGTGCCGAGTGCCGCGGCCTTGCTGCGGTTGCGCAGCGGGTAGATCTCCGAGTTGATCAGCCAGAAGATCGGGCCGAGGCTGACGGCGAACGAGGCGACGAAGACGACGAGGCTGCCGACGGCGACGATCGACGTAGCCGTGCTGCCCTCGCCCAGCTCGAAGGCGAGCCCGAGCGTGAACAGACTCACCGTCATCCCCGCCACCCCGGTGAGCAGCAGCGGGCGTCGGCCGGCGCGGTCGAGCAGGCGGATGGCGACGATCGTCATGCCGACGTTGACGACGCCGGCCGCCACGGCGGTGAGGATCGCCGCAGAGGAGGAGCCGATCCCGGCGTCCTGGACGATGGTCGGCGCGTAATAGATCACCGTGTTGATGCCGGTGATCTGCTGCAGGATCGCCAGCCCGACGCCAACGGTCAGCGCCGCCCGCATCAGCGGCGTCAGCAGCTCACGCCAGGCGCCGGGCTCGGCGCCCACCGAGGCCTCGATCTCCTCGATCTCGATGTCGACGTCGTGCGCGCCGCCGGCACGGATCTGCTGCAGGGTCGCGCGGGCCTGAAATTCCTGACCGGACATGACGAGCCAGCGCGGGCTCTGCGGCATGCGGAGCATGCCGACGGCGAGCAACAGCGCCGGAACCGTCCCGAGGCCCAACATCCAGCGCCAGTCGCCGCTCGACTCGAAGGCCAGCCCGACCAGGTACGAGCTGAGGATGCCGACCGTGACGGCGAGCTGGAACATGGTCACGAGGCGACCGCGGATGTCCGGCGGCGCGACCTCGGAGATGTAGACGGGAGCGGCGGCCGAGGCGAAGCCGATCGCAACGCCGATCACGACCCGGGCGCCGACGAGGAAGCCGACGCTGTCGGCTGCAGCGCTGCCGAGGGCGCCGACCATGAAGACGAAGGCCGACGCGATGATCACGACCCGGCGTCCGTAACGGTCGGCCATCGGACCCGCAGCGAGCGCCCCGAAGGCAGCGCCGATCGGGACCGCGCTGACTACCAACCCCTGCTCGAAGCTGTTGAGCCCGAGGTCGCTGCGGATGAACAGCAGGGCGCTGGCGATGATGCCGGTGTCGTAGCCGAACAGCAGGCCGCCGAGACCCGCGATGGCAGCCGTCAAGATGACGTTGCGCCGAACGTTGGTCCCCATCGGTCAGACCGCTCCTTCCAAACCGTGACGGGAGCATATTCCCGCCTCCGGCGAAAGCGAGTCGTGTTTTCGGCGCCGGGCGCAAACCGCCAAAAGGGCTGAGGCGAGACCGAGGGCGAGGCGTGGGACGGCGTCTGGGCCGTCGCTGATCAAGGAAGAGGGAGCGCCGGTATAGCAGCGCTATCCGGCGCGACCGATGACGCCGAGCAGCGGCGGCCCAGGCGGCGTCAGCGGTTTTCGATCACGCGGTCGATGATGCCGTACTCGACGGCTTCCTCGGCCTTCATGAAGTAATCGCGATCGGTGTCCTTCGACACCTTCTCGATCTCCTGGCCCGTGTGGCTGGCGATGATCTCGTCGAGTCGCGTCCGGGTCTCGATGATCTCGCGGGCGTGGATCTCGATGTCGGTCGCCTGGCCGCCGATACCGGTCGAGGAGACCTGATGGATGAGGATCTTCGAGTTCGGAGTCGCGAGGCGCTTGCCCTTCTCACCGCCGGCCAGCAGCAGCGCACCCATGCTCATCGCGATGCCGACGCAGATCGTCTGCACGTGCGGCTTGATGTATTGCATCGTGTCGTAGATCGCCAGCCCCGCGTACACCGACCCGCCCGGCGAGTTGATGTACATCGAGATGTCCTTGTCGGGATCCTCCGACTCGAGGTGGATCAGCTGGGCGACGATCAGGTTCGCGATGTCCTCGGTCACGGGCGTGCCGAGGAAGATGATGCGCTCGTTGAGAAGGCGCGAGTAGATGTCGAAGGCGCGCTCGCCGCGCGACGTCTGCTCGACCACCATGGGGACCATCGGGCTCATGGCGGCGCACTCTACAGAAGCGTGTCGGCGAGTCCGGACGGGGGTGCCCGCGGCCGGCGCTGCT
Organism: uncultured Solirubrobacterales bacterium; assembly: GCA_963774395.1. Taxonomy (GTDB): domain Bacteria; phylum Actinomycetota; class Thermoleophilia; order Solirubrobacterales; family 70-9; genus CAXMST01. The sequence continues at coordinate 290,572 of CAVZET010000007.1, forward strand.
AGCTTGGCCGGAACACCGACCGCCGCGGGGGCGGTCTCGACACAGGGAGCAACATGAAGAAACTTGCGCTGGTCCTGATCATCGCCGTTGCGCTCGCCTTCCCGGCGTTGGCGCTGGCGAAGAAGATCAAGCTCTCCGGGGGCGTCATCAAGGACAAGGACTCACGCGTCACGCTGACCGTCGTCACCAAGGGCAAGCAGCCGAAGGCGATCAAGCACATGAAGCTGAACGGCATCGACATCCGCTGTGGCAAGAAGCACTACGAGAGCTTCGGCAAGGTCACCGTCACCGCGACGATCCCGGTCAAGAAGTCGGGCAGCTTCAAGAAGCACCTGCCGAACGTCAATGACCCGAGCGAGAAGCTGCGGATCAGCGGCCGCGTCACCAAACACGGCAAGCGCGTCAGCGGCAACGTGAAGACGAACAAGCTGACCGTCTCGAACATGAAGTGCGACGTGCCGAAGCAGCACTTCGAGCTGAGCAAGTAGGAGGCGGGCCGGCGCAGGGGCCGGCGAACGCTGACTTCGAACGGGGCGCCTACGGGCGCCCCGTTTGCGTCCGGGGGCTACTCCTCCTCGGAGCCGGCCGCCGGCTCGGTCGTCGGCCCTCATCGTCGGTCGAGCCCTCCGGCGTCCACAGCTCGCCACCGCCCTCGTCGTCGGTCGAGCCCTCCGGCGTCCACAGCTCCCCCGACTCGGCGGTCTCGCCGGCGCCGGACTCGGCATCGGCAGCGGGGACAGCAACGGCACCCTCGACCAGCAGGTCAGCGGCCTTCCGCATCCTGATCTCATCGGCGAGCAGCGCGTCGCGGCCGTCCGCGCGCAGGCGCTTGAGCAGCTTCTCGGGCTTGCGCTTCTCGCCGGGCGGCGGCTGCAGCGCCTCGAGCATCTCCTCCTCGGAGACGTCGATCCCCTCGGCCTCGGCGACGGCCTCGAGGACCGCCTCGCGGCGGAGCCCGCGCTCGGCGTCGGGCTTCGCCTCCTCGACCATCTCCTCGCGCGTCTTGCCCTGCATCTGCAGGTAGGCGGCGGGATCCATGCCGGCGTTCTGGATCTGGCGCTCGAGCCGTTCCCAGACCTCCTCGGCGCGGGCGGCGACGACGTCGTCGGGCAGCTCGATCGAGGCACCGTCGACGACGGCGTCGAGCACCGCATCGCGATAGGCGTCCTCGAGCTGGTGCTCCATCTGGTGCAGGATCCGGTGCTCGATGTCGGCACGGAGCTCGGCGATCGTGTCGAAGTCGGAGTTCTCGGCGGCGAAGTCGTCGTCGGCTTCGGGCAGCGTCTTCTCGCGCACCTCCTTGACGACGACCGCGAACTGGGCGTCCTCCCCGGCCAGGTGCTCCGCGTGGTACTCCTCGGGGAAGGTGACCTCGATCGTCTTCTCGTCGCCGGCGGCGGCGCCGATCAGTCCCTCCTCGAAGCCCTCGATGAAGTTGCCGGAGCCGAGCTCGAGCAGGTAGTCGGTGGCTTGGCCACCCTCGAACTCCTCGCCGGCAACCGAGCCGGAGAAGTCGAGCAGCAGGTGATCGCCGTCGGCGGCGGCACGCTCAACCGGATTGAGCGAGGCGAGGCTGTCTCGCATGCGATCGATCTCGGCGTCGACGGCGCCCTCGGGAACCTCCGGCGCGGCCTGCGGGACCTCGATGCCCTTGTAGTCACCGAGCTCGGCGGGCGGGCGGATCGAGACCTCGATCGAGAAGCTCAGGCCCTCGCCCTCGGCGGGGGGATCGCCGACGTCGAGCTGCGGCTCGCCGATCGGCGTCACGCCGGAATCGAGGATCGCACGCTCGTACCAGACTGGGAGCGAGTCGCGGAGCGCCTGCTCGAAGACTGCCTCGCGACCGATCTGCTGGATGACGAGCGGGGCCGGAACCTTGCCCTTGCGAAAGCCCGGCATGCGCATCTCGCCGCCCAGGCGCTTCGCCGCGCCCTCGATCTCGCCGGCCAGATCCCCGGCGTCGATCTCGGCGTTGATCTTGACGCGGGCCGGGCTCAGGTTTTCAACAGTGGTCTGCACGGAGGCGGCACCTTAGAAGGTGGCCGCGCCGGGCAGTACTGCGCCCCCGCCGCGCGCCGCGCCGCGGTGGCTAACGTTTGCCTCGTGGAACCGACTGCAACGGCGATCGGCACGTGGAGCGGCGGCCGCTTCATGCACTTCGGCGAGAGCCTCGAGGACGAGCGCATGGTCGAGCTGCTGCGCCCGGGGCGCGGCGTCGACACGGTGATCACAGCCGACACCTATGGACAGGGCGAGGCCGACAAGCTGCTCGGCCGGGCGCTCGCCGCAGTGCCCCGCGACCGGTACTCGGTCGTCGGCGCGATCGGCCACGACTTCTACGAGGGCGAGCGTCGCGGGCCCAAGGGCTTTCCGCGTTTCACCGATCCCGAGCTACGCGGGCCGTCCGGCTACCGCTCCTATCTGCGGATGGCAACCGAGAAGGTGCTCGAGCGGCTCGGCGTCGATCAGCTCGACCTCCTCCTGCTGCACAACCCAGACCGGATCGGCTACACGTCGGAGATCGTCTGGGACGAACTCGCCGCGATCCGCTCGGACGGGCTCGCGCAGGCGATCGGGGTCGCGCCAGGTCCCGCGAACGGCTTCACGCTCGACCTGATCCACTGCTTCGAGCTCTTCGGCGGCGAGATCGACTGGGGGATGGTGATCCTCAACCCGTTCGAGCCATGGCCCGGCGAGCTCGTCCTCGACGCCGCCACAACGCACTCGATCCGGTTGATCACGCGCGTCGCCGACTACGGCGGCCTCTTCTGGGGCGACGTCCGCCCCGGCCACGAGCTCGCGGCGCACGACCACCGCGGCTTCCGGCCCGCGGGCTGGATCGAGGCGGGCGCGGCAAAGATCGAGCAGCTCGAGCCGATCCGCGAGCGCACCGGCCTGACGCTGATGCAGCTCGCCTGCACCTGGAACCTCGCCCAGCCGGCCGTCGAGTGCGTCGCGCCGACCCTGATCCAGGAAGTCGGCGCAGGCTCTCGCCCGATCGAGGAGAAGCGCGCCGAGCTCGCAGCGCTGCCCGCCGAGCCCGGCCTCTCCCCCGCCGACGTCGAGGCGATCCGCGAGATCGGCGACAACAGCGGCTCGATGGACCTGAAGGGTGCCAGCGTCGAGCACGAGGGCACCGATCAGCCCGACCGCTGGTCGCTCAACCCGGAGCTCAGCGAGCTCGCCGGCCGCTGGGGCATCGACCCGGCGCGCGACCTGATCAAGACCACCTGACCGTGAGCGCCGGCGAGGAGATCGGCGCCCGCATCGTCACGAGCGGCGCCGCCCGCGCCGCCGCCTTCGTCTGTGACTTCGCCGCTGCCCTGATCAGGGCAGCGCGCGGCAACCCCCACCACCCGGAGGAGCGACGGTCTTAGCCGCCGTCAGCCTCCGCCGATCTGGGCGTCTCTGACCAAGCCTGAGCGTGCGCGGGAGGCGCGGTCCTGACTGACCGGCCCAATTAGGGCGTCTCTGACCAAGCCTCGGCGTGCCGGCGAGCGGCGGTCCTGAATCACAGACCCAATTAGGGCGTCTCTGACCAAGCCTGAGCGTGCGCGGGAGGCGCGAAGCGTGGCAGCGCCACGTGAGCGCCGACTGCGTGCGCTCAGGCGCAGCGTCAGAGGCGCCCTCAGCGTCAGAGGCGCCCTAATACCGGTAGTGGTCGGGCTTGTAGGGACCCTCGGCCGGGATGCCCAGGTATGAGGCCTGGCTCTCGGTGAGCTCGGTCAGATCGACGCTGAGCGCATCGAGGTGCAGGCGCGCGACCTTCTCGTCGAGGAGCTTGGGCAGGACGTAGACCTGCTTCTCGTAGGTGTCGTTCTTCGAGAAGAGCTCGATCTGGGCGATCGTCTGGTTCGTGAACGAGTTCGACATCACGAACGACGGGTGGCCAGTCGCGTTGCCGAGGTTCAGCAGGCGGCCCTCCGAAAGGATGATGACCGCGTGGCCGTCGTCGAAGCGCCACTCGTCCACCTGCGGCTTGATGTTGATCTTGGTGACGTCGGAGCGACCCTCGAGGCCGGCCATGTCGATCTCGTTGTCGAAGTGGCCGATGTTGCCGACGATGGCCTGGTGCTTCATCCGCGCCATGTGCTCTGCGGTGATGATGTCCTTGTTGCCCGTCGCGGTGACGAAGATGTCGGCTTGACCGACGATGTCGTCGAGGCGCTTGATCTCGTAACCCTGCATCGCCGCCTGCAGCGCGCAGATCGGATCGATCTCCGTGACAACGACGCGGGCACCCTGGCCCCGCAGCGACTCGGCACAGCCCTTGCCGACGTCGCCGAACCCGCAGATCACGGCCATCTTGCCGCCGATCATCACGTCGGTGGCGCGGTTGATGCCGTCGATCAGCGAGTGGCGGCAGCCATAGAGGTTGTCGAACTTCGACTTCGTCACCGAGTCGTTGACGTTGATCGCCGGGAAGAGCAGGTCGCCGGTCTGGGCGAGCTGGTAGAGCCGGTTGACGCCGGTCGTCGTCTCCTCCGTGACGCCCTGGATACCGGCGCCGATCTTCGTCCAGCGCTGCGGGTCGTCGGCGAGCGAGCGCGTGAGCAGCTCGAGCACGATCCGGAACTCCTCAGACTCGGCGGTCGCGGGGTCGGGCACGGCGCCCGCGGCCTCGAACTCAGCCCCCTTGTGGACGAGTAGCGTCGCGTCGCCACCGTCGTCGAGGATCATGTTCGGCCCGGCGCCGCCGGGCCACAGAAGGGCCTTCTCGCACAGATCCCAGTACTCCTCGAGCGTCTCCCCCTTCCAGGCGAACACGGGGACGCCTTTCGGCTCCTCCGGCGTGCCCTCGGGACCGACGACGACGGCGGCAGCGGCGTGATCCTGGGTCGAGAAGATGTTGCAGGAGGCCCAGCGGACCTCGGCGCCCAGCGCGACGAGCGTCTCGATCAGGACGGCCGTCTGGACCGTCATGTGCAGCGAGCCGGTGATCCGCGCGCCTGCGAGCGGCTGCGCCTCCGCGAATTCACGGCGGGTCGACATCAGGCCCGGCATCTCGTGCTCGGCGAGGTCGATCTCCTTGCGGCCGAAGGGAGCGAGGCTGAGGTCGGCGACCTCGAAGTCAAGGCCTGTTTCGGCGGCCGTGGGCGTGGCGGTGCTGGGGTTCATCGCTTGAGTCTCCTTGGTTGCTGCTGCCGTCGGCGCCGGACGAAGGCGCCGCCGAAGAGGGGGCCAGTTTTGCAGAGGGCGGCCCGGGCGGACGAAGGGGCCCTTGGGCGGCAGGTCAGGCGCGCTGGGCTGCCGGCGAGCGACGGCGGTCGTCGTCGAGTTCGTCGAGTTCGGCCGCGAGTGCCTCGACGAGATCCGTCGAACCGAGCAGGCCACGGCACATCTCGCAGTCGTCGCGCCAGATCGCGATCCGCAGGGCGAGTGGGATCCCAATCCGCTCGGCCACTCCTTCGCCAACCTCCGCGTAGGCGCTCCTGAGGGCGGTGCAGTTGGCGAGCTTGTCAGCCGCGTAGATCAGCGCCGCGCGTTCGCCGGCCGCGCGCACCTGCTCGCGCAGAGCCCGCTTGCGGGCCTCATAGTCGGTGATCGAGCGGTCGTCGCTGAGCGCATCGACGAGACCGGCGACGTCGGCGCCGAACGCGGACTCGATCTGCTCGGGCTCGGTCGACGAGTCCTCGAGCACGTCGTGCAGCAGGGCTGCGGCAATCATCGCGTCGCTACCCCCGTTCGCGGCAACGAGCGCCGCCACGCGCTCGGGGTGGTGGATGTAGGGACTGCGATCGGCCGCCCGGACCTGACCTTCGTGCGCTGCCGCAGCGAACCGCCATGCAGCTTCAGCACCGGCGCCCGCCACGACGCGTGCCGTCTCGGGATCCTCGGGTACGCCCTTGCCCTCAACCGAGGCCACTTGGCAAGTGTAGGAACCTGCTGTCACGATCGCTTTGCGATGGGCACACAGGGATCGATCGTCTCGGTCCTCGGCGGCGAACGCGCCGCCGCGCTCGTCGCCGAGGTGATCGGGGCCGCCTCGGAGGGCATCGCCCTGCTTGGACCCGACGGACGCGTGCTGCTCGCCAACCAGGCCGCCTGCAGGCTCCTCGGCCGCAAGCCCGAGGAGATCTCGGGCTTGGCCCTCAACGACGTGCTCGAGGGTGTCGACCTCGATGGCGAGATCCTCGACCTTTCATCCGCACGCGTGCGCAGCAGGGAAGGCGGCAACCCTGAGCTCGACGTGCGCGTGATCGAGCTCGCCGGCCGTGCCGGGGTCCGCGTTGTGGGACTCAGCGACCCCAGCGGCCGCGCCGAGGTCGAGGAGCGGCTGCTCGAGATCTCCGAGCGGGACCCGCTCACGGGACTGCTCAACCGCCGTCGCTTCGAGGTCGACGTCGAGAAGGAGCTGGCCCGGGCCCACCGCTATGGCGGGAGCGCCTTGCTCGTCATCGGCATCGACGACTTCCGTCGCGTCAACGAGAGCACCGGCTACGGCACGGGTGACGAGCTCCTGCGTGAGGTCGCAGCAGTCGTCGCCGAACGCCTCCGCGAGACCGACGTCGCCGCCCGGCTCGGCGGCGACGAGTTCGCGGTCATCCTCACCGAAGTCTCGGTCGAGCGGGCGCGGGCGATCGGCGACGACCTCGTCCACCTGATCGGCTCGCACCCGTTCGAGCTCTCGGCCCGGAAGTTCGAGGTACGCGTCTCCGTCGGGGTCATGAGCCTCGAGGAGGGGCCCGCGGATGCGGCCGAAGCGCTCGCCTGGGCGGAGCTCGCGATGCGGCGCGCGAAGGCGATGGGCGGCGCGCGGGCGATGGCCTTTCAACGCTCGCTGCTGCCTGACGGCCGTCCGTCGACGAGCTGGAGCGCGCGGATCCGCGAGGCGCTTGACGGGGACTTCTTCGTTCCCTACTTCCAGCCGATCCTCGAGCTCGCCTCGGATTCCGTAACGAGCTGGGAGGTGCTGATCCGGATGCGCGGCGAGCGCGGCGAGGTGATCCCGCCCGAGTCCTTCGTGCCGACCGCGGAGCGCTTCGGCCTGATCCAGGAGCTCGATCGCTGGGTCGTCGCGACGGCGATCGAGGCGATGGAGACGCACCGTGATCGTGCGGAGCTCAGCCTCGAGATCAACCTCTCGGGCAAGTCGATCGGCGACCCCGAGATGCTGACGGCGATCCGCGAGCAGATCACCTCCTCCAAAGTCGACCCGAGCCGGATCGTCTTCGAGGTCACCGAGACAGCCGCGATCGCGAACCTCGAGCAGGCCTCCCGCTTCGGCCGCGAGGTGATGGAACTCGGTTGCGGCTTCGCGCTGGATGACTTCGGCACCGGCTTCGCGTCCTTCTACTACCTGAAGCGCCTGCCGCTCACGCACCTGAAGATCGACGGTGACTTCATCCGCGGGCTCGCCGTCTCCCCCGTCGATCAGCTCGTCGTCAAAGCGATCGTCGAGATCGCCCACGGCATGAACCTGCGGACGATCGCCGAGTACGTCGAGGACGCGCCGACGCTCGAGCTGCTGCGCGAGTTCGGCGTCGACTACTGCCAGGGCTTCGAGGTCGGTCCGCCCGCGGCGGCGGAGCCGCCGGACCTGGTCCCCCCGCCGTACGAGGCGGACTGAGCCAGAGGCTGTCTCATGGACGGCCTCTAAGCCTCAACCGAGGACGCCCTCGAGCTCGAGCAGGCGGCGCTTGGCGTCAAGCCCGCCGCCGTAGCCGCCGAGCGCGCCGCCAGCGCGAAGCACCCGATGGCACGGCACGATCACCGGGATCGGGTTGGCGCCGAGGGCGCTGCCGGCGGCGCGGAAGGCGCGCGGGCTGCCCGCGGCGGTTGCCATCTGCGAGTAGCTGCGCGTCTCGCCGAAGGGGATCTCGTTGCAGGCGCGCAGCACCGCGCGCACGAAGCCGGCGCTGAGCCGCCAGTCGAGATCGAGGTCGAACTCTTGCCGGCGACCCGCGAAGTACTCGTCGAGCTGGCGGCGGGCCGGATCGAGACGGCCCGGCAGCTCGACGATCCGCGGGCCGATCGACGTCGCCAGCTGCTCGAGCATCGCGTCGCGATCATCGCCGGCCCAGCCGACGCGGACCAGCCCGGCGTCCGTCGCGGCGAGCAGGAGCTGGCCGATCGGGGGTCTCGGTGACGGTCCACGCAACCTCCGCGAGGCCCTCGCGCTCAGCGGCCGACGCAACGCGGGATGCGATCCCGTCGAAGTCGAGTGCCGGGGTCAGGCCGGCGGCGTCCGTGCGGAGGTCGCCTGCGATCTGCCCATCGGTCGAGTGGCTCATGCCCCCGCCTCCTCTCGCACGGCCGTCACGGCCGGATGTGTCGCTCTCAGCTTGGTCAGGCCCTCGTGCACGTTGCGGCGGGCGGCAGCTTCACTGCAACCGATCACCTCGCCGATCTCCCGATGACGCAGGTCGAGCGCGTAACGCAGCACCAGCGCGGCCCGCTGCTTCTCCGGCAGCTCGGCAACCTCGGCCCAGAGGCCACCGCCGTCAAGCGTCAGCGGGCCAACCGGCGCCGCTTGCTCATCGACGTCGGCGTCCGCAGCCGCCGGCCGCCTTGCCCTCGCGCGGTGCTCATCGATCGCCTTGCGACGTGCGATCGCGAGCACCCAGGCTCGCGGGCTGGCGCCGTCGAAGTCGTCGTAGCCGCGCAGCGCCGCGACGAACGTCTCCTGAACGAGCTCCTCGACCTCCTCGCGGGGCACAAGCGTCGCCAGCAGCCGAGCGACCGCCGGAGCCTGCTCACGGAACAGCAGGCTGAAGGGTGGTGGCGCGATCGCGGAGCTCACGGGCATTGCATACAGCACAACGACGCCGGCGCAAAGAACGTGAGATCCCTGGACGCGCGCCGAGGGCCCTGCCAAGCTGCGGATGGGAGCGGCAAGGCAATGGACCGGCAACGATGCTCAGCGAACCCCTCGGCGGTGGCAATGGCCCTCGCGACGAGCTGCGCGATCGCGCTGACGGCTTTCTCCCCAGCGCCGCGCTCGCCAAGCTGAACCCGGCCGCGGACGTACGTGCCGCCCGCGTGTCCGTCCACTCGGTGACGGTCGCCTGGAAGGACCGCTCGCGGGGCGAGCGCGGCTACCGGGTCGTCGCCGGACCGCGCGGCGGCGCCCAGCTCGTCCGTCACGTCAAGCACAAGTCGAGCCGCGTCCGGATCAGGGGCTTTGCGCCGGGGACGGTCGTCACCTTCTCGGTCAGCCCCTGCCGCAAGCGGAGATCGGGCTGCGGCCCCGCGCGCAAGGGCAAGCCGACCGCGACCCTACTCGCGCCGTTCAACGGTCCCCACCCCGCCTTGCAGTGCTCGGTCTTCCCCGCCGGCGATCCTTTCAACGAACGCGTCGACGGCAAGCCGATCGCGGCCCGCTCGCACCAGATCGTCGCCGCGATCCTCGGCGGTCAGCAGATCGACCTGCACCCGGACTTCGGCTCGAATCCGCACTACGGCATCCCCTACGTCGTCGTCCCGCACGGCCAGCCCGGCGCGCGGATCCACTTCACGGCCTACGGCGACGAGAGCGACAAGGGGCCCTATCCGATCCCACCCGGCGCGCCGATCGAGGGCGGCAAGCACTCCGGCGGCGACCGGCACGTGCTCGTCGTCCGCCGGCCGGCCGCTCCCGGCGGCTCGTGCACCGACTACGAGCTCTACCGCTCATTCAACCGCGGTGGCGCGGCGAACTCGTGGACGGGCGACTCGGGCGCGATCTTCGACTTCGGCTCGTCGCTCACGGGGCAGCGACCGGCGGGGTGGACCTCGGCGGACGCCGCCGGCCTGCCGATATTCCCGGGGCTGGTCACTTACGAGGAGGTGAAGTCGGGGGAGATCGACCATGCGATCCGCGTCACCTTCGATGAGACGCGCCGCGCCTACTACCCGCCGGCTACGCACACTGCTTCCGACTCGTGCGACGCCGACCTGCCGGCGATGGGCGAGCCGGCTGCGCCTGCGGGCCGGCTACGACATCTCCGGGATGAGCGGCGACGCGCGGGTGATCGCAACTGCGCTCAAGCGCTACGGGATGATCGTCGCCGACAACGGCTCCGACTTCTACATCTCGGGCTCAACGGATCCGGCGCTGGAACGACGACAACCTGAGCCAGCTCAAGTCGATCCCGGGCTCGGCGTTCGAGGTCGTCAAGCCCGACGGCGCGGCCGTCACCGACTGCTGAGGCGCGGCGGAGCGGCTTGCGCCGCTGAGCGCCTCTCGACGCCCAGCGGTCGCGCCTGATGCTCAGTCCTTGGCCTTGGTGGTGAGCTTGCCGAGCTTGACCCCGTCGAGGTTCTGGACCCCGAGCATGGAGGTCATCGCCTTGGCGAAAGGCTTGGCAACGAACACCTTGATGTTCGAGTAGACGAACTTGCCGTTCTTCTTCTGGTCGATATTCAGCTTGTTGATCTTCAGATCGGCGAAGCGGACCTTGCCGCCGCCCTTCAGCTGCGCCTTGATCACGTTCTTCTTGCCGATCTTGACGATCAGGTTCTTGATCTTCAGCGACTTGCCGTTATAGGTGAACTTCAGCCCGCCCTTGTGGACGAACTTGGCGGCGCCCGTCTCCGGGTCGACCTTGGCTCCAACAACCGGGAAGTGCAGCCCGCCGGACGTACCGTGAGCCTTGCCCGCTGTCTTGACGCCGATGCCGATGTCGGCAAAGCCCTCGAAGGTCTGGTGGTTGGGCGCCAGCGTCGAGCCGCCGAGCTTGCCGGCGCTTGCGGGCGCAGCAACAAGCAGCGCTGTGGCTGCGACGGCGGCGAGCGCGAGCAGCGCACGCGTGGTGATCTTCTTCATTTGGTCCCTCTCCCTTTCGAGCGGCCTCAAAGCCGCGAATCTTGCGTCGGGTAGAGAGCCTAACGCGCCTCGGTCGGCTTCGAGGGGTGGCAGACGGGATTCGAACCCGCGACCGCCGGCACCACAAGCCGGAGCTCTACCAACTGAGCTACTGCCACCGCGTGGCCCAGAATGTAGCGGCCGGGCGTCCGGGTCAGGTGGCCGGCGGCAGCCTTCAGACCGCGGTCAGGCGATCGACGAAGCCGTTGCCGAAGACGCGATGCGGGTCGTACCGGTCGAGCGTCCTCAGCGCCCAGTCCCAGTCGGCGCCCCGCGGGCGACCGCGCCGGTAGCGGCGCGGGAAGCCCCGTTCGATGAGCCGGCGGTTGACGTACGCGGCGTTCGGCTTGAACGCCCAGACCTTCGACCACTCGGGGCGGGCGAGCCCGTGACGGCCGCGGTAGTTGCTGAGCAGGAACCGCTCGAGCTCCCGGAAGAACTCGTACTCGCCATCGGTTCCAGGGAACGTGAGCACGTTGAACCAGACCGCCACGTGCCAGCCGCTGCCCCGGCTCGGCACGAGCGATGAGAGCGGCGCCGACTTGGCGCCTGCGACCTCGACGTGCGCGGGGCGGTCGAGACCGCTGACGCGGATCTCGACCGGGCCGTTGATCGGATAGCGGCCGACGGCGCGGTAGGCCGCGACGCGCTCGCTGAAGAAGCTCGTGAAGTCGTGGATCACGCGCTGAACGTGGCGGCGCCGCGTCAAGACGGCGTAGCCGATCTCCTCGAGTCGCAGGGTCGTCGGGCGGATGTACAGCAGCGTGTTCTTGGACGATCCCCAGATGTCGGCGGAGTCGGTTGCCGCGAGACCCGAGACGACGGCCTGGTACTCGCTCTGCCCGAATCCGGGGGTCGAAGCGGGATCGGCGAGCACCTTCGCCCGGAGACCGTCGGAAGCCTCGCGAGAGAGGCTGTCGCTGAACGGATAGTTGTAGGGGGCGTCGACTGCCCGGGATGCCGGCGGCTTATTGGGTGCGACGCTCCATACCTTCAGCCAGGGCCTGTCCGTGAACGGAAACCAGATCGCCTCGGCGCGGCCCGCGGCGTCGACGAAGCCCGCAAACTTCCTCCCGGACGAGCGCGCCGGCGCGAACAACTCGTCGGACGGGATGTCGAGGCGGCTGACGCAGCGCAGGTTTCGGTCGGCGCCGACGCGCAGCGTGTAGGCGACCACGAATGCGCGGCCGAGGTGCACGCAGAAGGCGGCTGTGTCCCGCTCCGAGCGATGGAACTCGCGGAGCCGGTAGCGCCGGCGGTCCCGGTCCCAGACGATCGCGCGCAGGGAGACGATCTGATTGCTGAGCGACCCGTAAGTCTGGCCGACCGGCCGGCTCTCGCCCCGCGCCGGCAGGCTCGTGCCGTGGGCGCCGATCGCGAGCGCGCCGCCGACCGTGATCCCGCCCGGCGCCGGCACCGACGCAAAGCCATAGCCGCGCTCAGACAGGTGGGCCGTCAGGTCGTCCATGAGCGCCCCCGCGTCGACGCGAACCGCCGCGGGATCCCCGCCCAGGACCTCGATCCGCCGCATGTGCCTCGTCGTGTCGACGAGCAGGATCCGGCGGCCACACTCGCTGTCGGGCTCCAGCGTCAGGGGCGACCAGTTGTGCATCTTGCCGCGCGGCCGCACGCGCCAGTCGGCGCGATGAGCCCAGTTGACGACCTCGACGGCCTGCCGCGCGTTGCGCGGCACGCAAGTCCAGACGTCGGCGACGCGGATTGCCGTCGACCAGTTCTCGAAGAGCTCGCGCGAGAGCTCGACGTCCGCCGGGAAGCCACTTGGCGCGGGACAGCGGCGTGCCGACGCCATGGCCGAGCCCGAGGGCAGCCACAGGGCGCCCGCCGCGAGTGCGCCCGCCTGCAGCGCCCGGCGCCGCGTCAGGCCCGTTTCCCCCTCGTTCCTCGCCACCGCGAAGAACCATATCCGGGCGGGCGAGGGGTCGGGAAGGGTCTATGGTCATCGATGGGGCATGAATCAAAATAGACGGCTGATCCCGCTGATCGCCACTGCGCTTGCAGGAATCGGGTGCCTGGTCGGTTGTGGCCAGGACGACGGCAGCGACGACCGTCAAGCCGACTCGGCCCCGTCGTGGACCGCGGAGACCAGGAGCGTCGACGGCTTGAAGTTGCCGGCGCAGGTCCGGGGGCCAAAAATCGCGCTCGCGACCAGCGGTGGCTTCAGTCCGCGCTTCTGGCCAGGCGTCAACCTCGGCGCCACGATCCCGGGCACCAGCCCGGCGAGGTGGCAGTCGGCGCGGCCCAGTACCGGCACTGGTTTCCGCAGATGGCCGATCTCGGCGTCCGCGTACTCCGCGTCTACACGCTGCTCGATCCGAGCTTCTACGAGGAGCTCGCTGCCTACAACGAGGCCAATCCCGAGCGCGACCGCTCTACGTGATCCAGGGCGTCTGGATCCCCGAGGAGCAGTTGCTGCGCTCCGGCGACTCTCTGGAGCAAGCAGGTGCTCTCAGAGCAGCGACGGCTGACCGACGAGGTCTACGCCGCCGCGTCCGGCGACTTCTCCGCTCCGAAACGGCTCGGCGAGGCGTCGGGGACCTGGGATGCGGACATCCGCAAGTGGATCATCGGCTGGAGCTTCGGCGTCGAGATGGACCCGAAGGCGCTCGCGCGCTCCGAGCGCCGCAACCCGCCCGCGCGCCTACGACGGCAGGTACGTCTCGACCCGCGGCGAGGCAACCTCGACGGAGGCGTGGCTCGCGAAGCAGCTCGACTATCTGAGCTCGCTCGACGCGAAGCGGGCTGGTCGCGGCCCGATCACCTTCACGAACTGGCTCACGCTCGACCCGCTGCACCACCCGATACGAGCCGACCAAGCGCGAGGATCTCGTCTCGGTCGACGCGACGCACCTGCGCGCGAACAACTCGTGGCCGGGCGGGTTCTTCGCCTCGCTACCACGCGTACCCGTACTACCCCGACTTCCTCCGCTACGAGTACGCGGACGCGCGAGGACCCCTATGCGCGCCTACCTCAAGGAGCTGCGGGCCTACCACGGCGACCAGGCGGTGATGATCACCGAGTTCGGCGTGCCCTCGAGCCTCGGCAAGGCCCACCTCGGACCAGCCGGCCGCGACCAGGGAGACCACGACGAGACGCGAGGCGATGGCGATGGACGCCGAGATGCTCGCGACGATCGCCGACGAGGGCTACGCCGGTGGGATCGCTTCGAGTGGATCGACGAGTGGTTCAAGCTCACCTGGAACACCGTCGAGCTCGAGCTTCCGGCAGATCGTCGTCAGATGTGGCGCAACCCGCTCACCAACGAGGAGAACTTCGGGCTCCTGGCGGCACAGGCGGGGCTCGAGGGCAAGGTCGCGATCGACGGCAACGATGCAGAGTGGGAATCGGGCGAGGTCCCTCGCAGGTGATCTGGGAGGGCGGCAGCGGCATCCGGCAGATCAGGGCCGCCCACGACGAGGCCTACCTGTACCTGGCGCTGCGGTTCGCGGACGCCGCCGCGATCGACGGCACGGTGCTTGGCCTCGACGTGCGCAACGGCGAGAACTCTCATCTACCCTGGCTCGAGAAGCCACGGATGGCGACCGCCGACATGGCCCTGCGTTTGAGCGCGGATGGCGTCGAGATCCAGCGAGCGGCGTGGACCGACGAGCTCGCGTTCCAATACGGGCTCGGCTACGGCTTCGTAAACGCCGACCCTCGCAAGCTCAAGCAGGGATCGGGCGTCTGGCACCCGCCCCGGCTGATCCTCAACCGCCCCTACTCGATCCCGACGACCGACCGTCGCAGCCCCGTCGAGATCCAGAACCTCGGTCGGCAGGGATGGGCCACTCAGGACGAGCGCTCCCTCACCCTCGCTCAGCGCGGCGACAACGTCGTCGAGCTGCGAATCCCGTGGGCATTTCTCGGCTTCTCGGACCCGAGCTCGCGGACGCTGCTCGTCCCGCGCCGGGACGGCACGGTCGGGACCGAGATCCTCCCTCCGAGCAGAGCGATCGAGCTGAAGGCATTCGCGACCGACGGCAGCGAACTCGTGCCGAATGCCTCGTACAACTTCGAGGGCTGGCAGACGGTCCGCTGGTCGTCCCGCCAGAAGGCCGGGATCGATCGGTTCGCGGACGCGCTGCAGCAGACGGCGACGCAGGGCAGCGGCGATTAGCCGGTCCTGCCAAGCGGCTCGCGTAGTCGAGCACGCCACGGCGATCGCAGCCACCCCCGTTTCGCGCCCCCGGGTGCGGGGGGTTGCCAGGACGGACGGGATCGGAGCCGGAGGTCGGCGCCACCGGCGGGCGGTGCAGCCACCGTCGGGATCAGCGCCCCCGGCAGGACTCGAACCTGCGGCCATCCGCTTAGAAGGCGGACGCTCTATCCAGCTGAGCTACGGGGGCCTGAGGAGTGAATGTAGCGGCGGCTGTGGCGGGGTCCGGAGTCGGTCGGGAACCTGCACCCGGGCCCCCGCCCCCGGACTACACTCGCGGCATGGCGGGGATGCCAGGGCGGGTATCCACTCGCCGAGGGCCGAGAGGTCGGAGGAGACTTCCTTGCACACAGACCAGCGACGAGGGACCGAGGTGGCGGCACCCGGCGTCGTCGCGGCGGTCGCTGACGCGGCCTCCGAGCCCATGCTCGTGCTCGCGGCGAGCGGCTCGATCGCCTACGCGAACACTGCAGCTCGTGAGCTGCTGCGAGCACCGCTCGAGACGCTGCAGGGCGTCGACGCCGAGCGGCTCATCGCCGGCACCCGCGCGCTGATCCCCGAACCGGGACGACCGCTGCCCGCGCCCCTCGACAGCGACGATCCGGTCTGGCAGGGACCTGCACCGGAGCTCGCGATCCCGGGCGACGCACCGATCCCGGTGGGCGTCCGACTCAGCTGCGTGCTTGCCGACGGTGAGCTCTACGCCTGCCTGTCGATTCGCACGGGCGAGCGCTCCGCGCCGGCGTCCCGTGCCCAGGTCGAAGCCGCGATCGGCCGGCTCGCGCCGAGCGGCCAGGGCGGCGTGATCGTCATCGACGTCGATCACTTCGAGCTCGTCAATCAAAGTCTCGGCCGGGCCGGTGGCGACCGGGTACTCGCCGACCTCGACCTGGCACTTCACACTTTCTCGCGCGTCGGCGAGGTCGCAGCGCGCCTCGAGGCCGACCGCTTCGCGATCGTCACCCCCCAGAGCGAGGGGGACGCGCTCAGCCGCCGCGCCGATGAGCTGCTCGAGGCGATCCGCGAGCGGCGCATCCAGATCGCCGACACGCCCGTCCGGCTCACGGCCTCGGCCGGCATCTGCGCGTTTGATCGCCCGCGGCTGACGCCTGAGCAGACCGTGCTCGCCGCCGAGGAGGCAATCACCGTCGCCAAGGGCCACGGCGGCGACCGCTCCGTGCTCTCAGTTGAGCCCGGGCCAAGCCGAGCGCGCCTCGGGCTCGACTGGAACGACAAGATCCGCAGCGGGATCGAGAGCGGCGGCCTCACCCCCCACTTCCAGCCGATCCTCGAGCTCGGCACGAACAGGATCAGCCACTTCGAGCTGCTCGCCCGGCTGCGGGACTCGCGCGGCGAGCTGATCCAGCCCGGGGTCTTCATCCCCGTCGCCGAGCGGCTCGGGATGATCGGCGCGATCGACCGCTGGGCCATCCAGACCGCAATCCGCACCCTCGCCCGCTGGGCCCCGAACCCCCATGGTCCCCGTATAGCCGTCAACGCGTCCGGCCGTTCGGTCGGCGCGACGCAGCTGCTCGACTGCGTCCACGGCGAGCTCCGCGGCGAGCAGGTGCAGGGCTCGAAGCTGATCATCGAGGTGACCGAGACGGCCGCGATCGGCTCGATCGACGCGGCGACCGAGTTCGCCGACGAGCTCCGCCGACTCGGAGTCGGCTTCGCCCTCGACGACTTCGGTACGGGCTTCGGCACCTTTCTCTACCTCAAGCACCTGCCCCTCGACCAGGTCAAGATCGACGGTGAATTCATCCGCGAGATCGGTGGCTCGACGGCCGACCAGGCCTTCGTCCGCTCGCTCGTCGATGTTGCGCACGGCCTCGGGATCGAAACCGTCGCCGAGTTCGTCGCCGACGAGGAGTCGCTCGAGTGGGTGCGCAAGCTCGGCATCGACTACGCGCAGGGTTATCTGATCGGCAGGCCGCAGCCGCTGATCGAGGGCGGCGCCCGAGCGCTGCCTGCCTGACCGGCGCGGAATCACGCTCGCGCACAGCGCGCCGACCCGCCCGAGGCGGCATCCTTGTCGGATCGCGGCGATCGAGGAGACCGAGACGGTGAGCGAGCCGAGTGAACCGGCGGCGGAGCATCTGCACCGCGTGCGGCGACTGTGCGGGTTCGAGAACCGGCGCTCCGGCTCCGATGCGGAACGCCGTGCGGCCGGCGATCTCGCAGCCGCCCTGCGCGCATCCGGTGCCCAGGTTGCGGTCGAGCCGACTTACATACACCCGCAGTGGCCGGTGGTCGGCTTCGTCCACTGCGGGCTGGCGATCGCCGGCAGCCTGATCGCCGGTATCTCCCCCGTCGCCGCCTTCGTCCTCGTCCTGTTCACAGCCGTCTCGCTTTTCGGCGATCTCAGCGGCCGCTGGTACATCGTCCGGCCGCTGCTCTTCTTCCGCCGTGCCTCGCAGAACCTCCTCTCGCCGCCGCTTCCGGGCAGGGACGGGGCGTCCGCCGACGCTGAGGAGCCCGCCCGCGTCATCGTCTGCGCCGCCTACGACGCGCCGCTGACGGGCGCGGCGTACAACGACTGGGCGCTGCGCGCCTGGGCGCGGATCGCGGCTCTCTGGCCGGCCCGGACCAGCCCGCAGGCGTTCGTCTTCTGGTCCGTGGCCTTGCTGCTGCCCCCACTCGGCGCCCGGATGGCCGGGCTCGATGCCGATTGGGTCTCGGCGCTGCAGTTGCCGCAGACCTTCCTGCTGCTGATCGCCGCCTTCTTCTACGCCGAGATCGCCCTCTCGCCACCCTCGCCCGGCGCCAACGACAGCGCCGCGGCGGCGGCCGCTGCCCTGGCTGTCGCCGAGAGGCTGCGCGAGCGACCGCCCGAGACGGTCGAGGTCGTGCTGCTGCTCGCCGGCGCCGGCCAGACGACCCGTGAAGGGATTCGCGCCTTCTTCCGCGCCCACCGCAGGCGCCTGCCGAAGGACCGGACCTGGTTCATCGACATCGATTCCCCCGGGCGGGGACGGCCGCGCTTCGTCGTCCTCGAGGTGCCGGTGATCGGCCAGCCCGCCGGCCGGCAGTTGCTCGAGCTGAGCGCGGCGCTGACCGACGGTGACCCCGAACGGGGAGCGCTGCCGATCGGACCCGCGACGGGTGCCTCGACGGCCGCCACGTACGGATACGAGGCGATCGCGCTCACCGCCCGCGAGAGCGACGGCTTCGTGCCGGTTGCTCACCACACGCCACAAGACGTCCCCGAGGCCGTCGACGGCAACTCCGTCGAGGCGGTCGCGGAGCTGGCCACCGACCTGATCAGCCTGCTCGACCGTGAGCAGGTCCGGCGCTCGCGCGCCGGCGCCGGCGACTGACTCGCCGCGCGCTCAGGCCCGCGGCGGGACGAGGCCGAGGGCTTCGAAGCGGGCCCCCATCGCCTCCTTGAGCACCATCGTGCCGCTCAGGGGGCGGACCATCACCTTGAGCTCGGTGATCAGCCCGTCGTCGTCGAAGGTGAGCAGGTCGAGGCCGTCGACCTCGCGATCGCCGACACTGGCGTGGAAGATGAGCGCCGCGGCGTCGTCGTTCTCGAACCGGTGCACGTACTCGAAACTGTCGTCGAAGATCTTGAAGGCGCCCTCGACGAGGATCGTCAGCACCAGCTCCTTGCCCTCGTACGGAGCGAAGACGATCGGGCTGAGGAAGCGGCAGTCCTCGGCGAGGCAAGGCTCGAGCAGCTCGCGGCTGCGGGCGTGAACAGCTTCCACGAATCCGTCGCTCTTCATCGGCATGGGCGGGACCCTACTCCCCCGTCTCTCCAGTGTGCCGGCAACCGCCGGCTCAGCTGTCGAAGCCGAGCCCGAGCCGGTCCAGCAGGCGCAGCCAGAGCCCGCGGCGTCCGCCCCTGCGATCGGCGGCGAGCAGGCGGTTGCGGGTGAGCTGAATCACGGCCCAGCGCAGCGGCTCGGGCGGAAACGGGAACGGCTTCGTGCGGACATAGCGCAGGCGCGTTGCCTCGCTCTCGATCCCGTCAGCGAGGTCGAGGGCGACGCCGGCCGCAAACCGCGAACTGCCGACGCCGAGCCCGGTGAAGCCACCCGCGTAGACGGTCTTGCCACCGTGCGAGACGTCGAAGAAGGCTGAGAAGCGGCTGCATGTGTCGATCGCACCGCCCCACTTGTGCGAGAAGCGGATCCCACGTAGTGCCGGGAACGTGGCGAAGAAGTTCCGCGCCAGCAGGCCGAAGGTCTGCTCGTCGGTGTCATAGCGCGGCGCGACGGGTCCGCCGTAGCGGTAGACGGCCTCTAAGCCGCCCCAGAGGATCCGGTTGTCGTCGGTGAGCCGGTAGTAGTGGAAGAGGTTGCCGCCGTCGCTGACGCCCTGGCGCGAGCCCCAGCCGATCGCGGCGAGCTGCTCGCGGCTGAGCGGTTCGGAGACGAGCACGTAGTCGTACACAGGGACGATGTAGCGGCGCAGCGAGCGACGCAGTGGCGCGAAGGCGTTCGTCGCCAGCAGCATCCGGCCGGCGCGGACCGATCCTGCCTCGGTCTCGACGTCGACGGCATCGCCCCGGTCGGCGAGCGCCACGGCCGGGCTGTGCTCGAAGACCTCGACGCCCAGCCCGGCAGCGGCGCCGGCGAGCCCGGTCGCAAGCTTGCCCGGGTCGACGAGAGCCGAGCCAGTCTTGTCCCAGACGGCCCCCAGGTATGTGGGTGAGTCGATCTGGGCGCGGACGGCGTCGCGGTCAAGCAGCTCGACCTCGTGGCCGTACTCGGTCAATAGCTCCGCCTCCTCGGCCAGGTGGGGCACCTGGTGCGGCTCGACGGCGACGAGGAACTCGCCTGGCGTCTCGTAGTCGCAGTCGATCCCGTAGCGCTCGAGATCGGCGCGCAGCGCGGCGAAGTTCTCAAGCCCGAGCCGCTCCAATGTCCGCATCTCGTCGGGGAAGCGGCTCAGGCCGTTGGCGAGCCCGTGCGTGATCGAGGCAGAGAGGAAGCCGCCGTTGCGGCCGCTGGCGCCGGATCCGACCGTCCCCCCCTCGACGACGACGACGCGGCGTCCCGGATCGCGGGCCTTGGCCCGCAGCGCCGCCCACAGCCCCGTGAAGCCGGCTCCGACGATGCACAGGTCCGCCTCGTGCTGGCCGACGAGCGCGTCGTAGCGCGGAACGTCGGGGCGGCGATCGAGCCAGAACGGTCGCGGGATCGCATCCGCGAACGCAGCGCGGTCGGCCGCGGTCGGCGCTGATGTGGGCCAGGCTGATGTGGCGTCGCTGCGGGCCGGCAGAGCCCGCGACTCTACCCCTGCCGTTGCCAGTCGACCGGGCCGGCCTTGAGCAGGTGAGCGCCGAGCGGGCGGCCGAGCTGCTCCTGCACTGCCCGCGACGCGACGAGCAGCCGTTCGAGGTCGATCCCGGTCTCGACGCCCATCTCGTGCAGCATCGAGACCAGGTCCTCGGTCGAGACGTTGCCGGTCGAACCCGGCGGCACCGGGCAGCCGCCGAGCTCGCCGAAGCTCGACTCGAAGGAGTCGATGCCGCGACCGAGGGCGGCAAGCGCGTTGGCGAGGCCCTGGCCCGCGGGTGTTGTGGAAGTGGGCGGTCAGCTCGACCCCCTCGAGCCGCTCACGGGCCTCGGCGTAGAAGCCATCGACCTGGCGCGGATTCGCCATTCCGGTCGTATCGCCGAAGCCGATCTCCTCGCAGCCGAAGGCGCGCAGCCGCTCGGCGATCTCGAAGACCTTCGTCTGGGGCACCTCGCCCTCGTACGGGCAGCCGAAGGAGGTGGCGATCACACCCTCGCAGCGGATCCCCGCCTCGTGGGCGCTCGCCAACGACGCGCTCGAGCCCCGCCAGCGACTCCGCGATCGAGCGGTTCACGTTCTTTTCGGTTGTGCGTCTCCGATGCGGAGAGGAAGACGCTGATCTCGTCGAAGCTGTCGCGGACCGTGAGCGCGTTCTCGAGCCCGCGCTCGTTCGGGACGAGGACCGAATAGGCCAGGCCGGGACGCTGCTCGAGCGCCGCCAGGACCTCGGCGCCGTCGGCCAGCTGCGGGATCACATCCGGGCGAACGAACGACGCAACCTCCATGCGCTCGAGCCCGGCGTCGGCGAGCAGCCCGATCAGCCGGACCTTCTCCGCCGTCGGGATCACCTCCGGCTCGTTCTGAAAGCCGTCCCGCGGTCCCACCTCGCGGATCCGCACGCGGTCGGGGAACTCGCCCGCCATCACTGCTCAGCCGGTGGAGACGACGCGGCGCTGGTGGGTGCCGACGCCGATCGTCCGGTCGCCGTCGCGCACCTCGACGTCGAAGAAGAGCTTGCGACCGTCTCGGAAGTCGGTCAGTTTCGCGTGCACGGTGCAGACCGACACCCTCAGCCGCGCCGCCGACATGCTTGACGCAGACCTCGAAGCCGACGGTCGCCGAGCCCTCGGGCAACTGCTCGAAGCTGAGCACCGCCGCGGTTCGCTCCATCATCGCGATCATCCCCGGCGTCGAGAGCACCGAGGCGCCGAGCGTGCCGCCGACATCGGTCAGCAGCTGACCCTCGACGACGAACTCGTCACTGCGCTCGGATCCGATCTCGACCGGACCGCCGTCACCACGCTCCGGGGTGGGCATCTCCATCGCCGAAGACGTTATCCGCTGGACCTGCGGACGGGTGCCCTGGCGCCGGAATAGACTCGCGCCCTTGTCAGCGACTGAAGCAAGCCCAGTTCCGATCCTCGGCGGCACCGGCGCCCTCGGCTACGGCCTCGCCCTGCGCTGGGCGGTCGCGGGTGTGCCGATCGTGATCGGCTCCCGCGATGCCGCGCGCGCCGCGGAGGCGGCCGAGCGCGTTCGCGCGGCCGTCGATGGTGCCGAGGTCGTGGGGCTCGCCAACGAGGAGGCCGCGGCCAAGGGGCCGATCGCCTTTCTCACGGTGCCCTTCCGTGCCCAGTCGGAGACGCTCAACAACCTACGCGGCGCCCTGCAGCCGGGCCAGACGCTCGTCGACTGCACCGTGCCGCTCGCCGCCGCCGTCAGCGGCAAGGCGACGCGTTCGCTCGGCGTTTGGCAGGGCTCTGCCGCCCAGCAGGCGCAGGAGATGGTTCCCGACGACGTCACGGTCGTCGCCGCTCTGCATTCGGTCGGAGCGCCGAAGCTGGCCGAGCTGCGCCAGCCGATCGACGAGGACGTGCTCGTCTGCGGCGACCGCAAGGCAGACAAGGCGCCCGTCGCGAAGCTGATCGAGCGGATCGACGGGCTCCGGGCGATCAACGCCGGGCCGCTCGAGATGGCGCGGATCGCCGAACAGATCACGCCCCTGCTGATTTCGATCAACGTCCGCTACAAGGCGCACGCGGGGCTGAAGCTGACGGGCCTCGACACGGATGGCCATTGGGACTGAGTTCGGACGACAGCCCGAATGTGGTGCTGCTCGCGGGCGGCACCGGCGGCGCCAAGCTCGCGGCAGGCGCCCAGGCCGAGGTCGGCGCCGGGCTGACGGTGATCGCGAACACCGGCGACGACATCGAGGCGCTCGGCGTCCACGTCTCCCCCGACCCGGACCTCTGCACCTACTGGCTCAGCGGTGAGATCGACCCCGAGCGCGGCTGGGGCATCAAGGACGACTCGTTCACGGTCTTCGAGCGCCTCGTCAAGCTCGGCGCTCCGGACTGGTTCGGGCTCAGCGACCGCGACCTTGCCACCTGCTTGCGCCGGCGGGCACTGCTCGACGGAGGCAGCAGGCCGACCGAGGCGCAGCTCGAGATCGGCGCCGCCCTCGGCCTGCAGGCGCGCGTGCTGCCGATGTGCGACGAGCCGGTCCGCACCCGAGTCAAGGTCCCCGACGTCGGCTGGCGCGAGTTCCAGGAGTACCTCGTCCACGACCGGGCCGAGCCCGAGATCGAAGCGGTCGAGCTCGCCGGGATCGAGTCAGCGACGCTGAGTCCGGAGGTCGTCGCCGCGGTCGAGACGGCGGACGCGATCGTGATCGGGCCCTCGAACCCGGTGATCTCGATCGGCCCGATCCTGGCTGTGCCGGGAATGCGCGAGCTGCTCTCCGCCGCGCCGGCGCCGGTCGTCGCCGTCAGCCCGTTCGTCGCCGGTGAGGTGATCAAGGGACCGACCGACAAGTTCATGCGGGCGATCGGCCAGCAGCCGTCGGCCGCGGGCGTCGCCGCCGCCTACGGCGATCTGCTGGACGGCCTCGTCGTCGATGCCGCCGACCCCGAGCCGCCGCCGGAAGGCATCACGAGCGCCGTCTTCGACACGCTCATGGACGGCGCCGAGCGCCGCCGAGCGGTCGCCGCGGAGACGCTCGGATTCGCCGCTACCCTGCGATGAGAACGAGAATCCGGGGAATAGGACACGGGACCTGCCGATGCCGGAACGCTTGACACCCATCGACGATCCCACCGCGGGCGCGGAGGCGATCCCCTACGAGCCGACGCCCGGGCGCTTCGACGAATGCTTCGTCGACGTCGGCCGCCCGCACCCTCAGACGCGGCCGATGGTCGAGTCCTTGAACCGGCTCGGCCGGGAGCGGCTGCAGGCCTCGGCGGAGCGCCGCGACGCGATCTTCATGCAACGCGGGCATCACCTTCGACGCCACCGGGCCGGACGGGCAGACCCGCGACCGGCCCTTCCCCCTCGACCTGATCCCGCGGATCATCTCGGCCGCCGAGTGGGAGTTCATCTCGAGCGGGGTCCAGCAGCGCGTGCAGGCGCTGAACCGCTTCGTCGCCGACGTCTACGGCGAGCGCGAGATCGTCCGCGACGGGATCGTGCCCTGGCGGCTGATCGCGACGCGACCCGGCTTTGCGCGACCGGCCCACGGCCTGCGTCCGCCCGGCGGCGTCTGGTGTCACGTCTCCGGCTGCGATCTGGTCCGCGACGGGAACGGGATCTGGCGCGTGCTCGAGGACAACGTCCGCGTCCCCTCAGGGATCTCCTACGTGCTCGAGAACCGGATTGCGATGGGCCGGCTGATGCCGGAACTGTTCGCCGGCTACTCGGTCCGCCCGGTTGCCAACTATCCGGAGCTGCTGCTCGACGCGCTGCTCGCCGCTGCGCCGACCCGCGTCGGGCGCCCGACCGTCGTCGTCTGGACGCCGGGCTCGGCGAACAGCGCCTACTTCGAGCACGCCTTCCTCGCTCGGCAGATGGGCGTCGAACTGGTCGAGGCCTCCGACCTCGTCGTCCGCGACGCCGCCTGCTACATGAAGACGACCGACGGCCTGCGCCGCGTCGACACGATCTACCGCCGCGTCGACGAGGACTTCATCGACCCGCTCGAGTTCCGGCCCGACTCGCTGCTCGGCGTGCCCGGCCTGATGCGGGCCTACCGCGAGGGCAACGTCTCGATCGCCAACGCCGTCGGCACCGGCGTCGCCGACGACAAGGCGATCTACCACTACGTACCGGAGATGATCCGCTACTACCTGAACGAGGAGCCGCTGCTCGCCAACGTCCCGACCTGGCTCATGGACGACCCCGAGCAGCGCGAGTTCGTCGAGGGGCGCATCGAGCAGATGGTCGTCAAGCCGACCGGCGAATCCGGCGGCAAGGGCGTCTTCATCGGCCCGACGGCGACCGACGAGCAGATCGCCGAACAGCGCCGCCTGCTCGACGAGGACCCGTCCCGCTGGATCGCCCAGGAGGTCGTCTGGCTCTCCTGCGCGCCGACGATGACCGAGCACGGGATGGCGCCGCGCGCCGTCGACCTGCGCCCCTTCGCGGTCTACGGCGACGACGTCAAGATCGTCCCCGGCGGCCTCACCCGCGTCGCGCTCGAGGAGGGCTCGATGGTCGTCAACAGCTCGCAGGGCGGCGGCTCGAAGGACACGTGGGTTCTCGCCGGCGGCAGAGCTGACCCGGGCCTGCTGCAGAACGATCCGTTCGAGCCGCCGACGATGCCGGACCTGCCGCAGGTCGGCTGGACTGAGCAGGGTCAGCAGCAACAGCAGCACAGCGTGATCGCTCAAGACCCGGCCCGTCGGCGGATCCCGGGGGGCGGCGCCTGATGCTCGCCCGCATCGCCCACGACCTCTACTGGCTCGGCCGCCACCTGGTCCGGGCCGAGCACACCGCGCGGATGCTCGACGGCCTCTTCCAGGTCGAGCTCGAGGGCGGCGCCGAGGACCCACGCTCGGTGGCGCTCTCGTGGGAGTCGGTGATCGTGGTGATGGGGGCCGGCTCGCTCGCCAAGCCCGCTGACCGGAGCCTCCGCGACGACGTCATCAACCGGCTGACCAGCGATCGCGACAACCCCGTCTCGATCGTCTCCTGCGTCGGCGCCGCCCGCGAGGGGGCCCGGCGGCTGCGCGAGACGATCTCGGCCGAGGCCTGGGAGTCGCTCAACACCTTCCACCTCAACCTCGAACGCCGCGATCTCGAGAGCGGCCTGCGCACCGGTCCCTACTCGATCTACTCCTACGTGAAGGAACGCTCGGCGCTCTTCTGGGGCCTTTCGGCGACGACGATGCAGCGCGACGACGCCTACTCCTTCCTCCTTGCCGGCGGCCGGATCGAGGCCGCGGCGATGGTCCTGCGCATGCTTCGCGTCGCCCTGCCCCCACGTCGGCCGGCCGCCGACGAGGGCACTGAGATCCCGCGTCGCGACGGCAACGCGCTCGCCCTGCTGCGCGCCGTCGGCGGCTTTCAGGCCTTCATGCGCTCCGCGGCACAGCCGCCGCGGGCCGAGCCGGTCGCCCGCTTTCTGCTCTACGAGCGCGCCTTCCCCGACTCCGTCGCCGCTTCGACCGAGCTCCTGCAGCGACTGCTCGCGCGCGCGGAGCGGGACCCGGCCGGATCGACGCCGACGCTGCGGCTCGCCCGGCTCACCGCCGATCTCGAGCTCGGCCGTCGCGCCGACGTCCACCCGGACGAGCTGCCGGCCGTCTTCCGCGAGGTCCAGCACGAGCTCGAGCGGGTCGAGAGTGACATCGAGGGGCGCTACTTCTCGGGCGACATCGAGCCGCAGGTGGCGATCCGATGAGCGAGGCGGTCGCCAACGAGGCCCGTGCTCACTACTCGATCACCTACACGAGCGAGTACCGCTACGAGGGCGAGGTCACCGATCAGCACAACGCGATCCGGGTCCGCCCCTTCCACGGCGGTGCGCAGCGACTCGAGGGCTTCGACGTCACGGTCGACCCGGCGGCGCGGCTGTACGAGCACACCGACTACTTCGGCACCGAGGTGATCCAGTTCGCGATCTCCGGCAAGCACGACCACCTCTCGGTCCGGGCCGAGTCACGCGTCCGAGTCGCGGCACCGGAGGACCCACCGGAGCCGGATTGGGAGGCGTTGGCCGGCCCCGAGTACGCCGACGAAGGAGCTGAGTACCTCGGCCCTCTCAACCCGCCCGCCAACCCTGAGCGGATCGCCGAGCTGCTCGCCGAGGCCCGCACCGGGTCGCCGCTCGACATGCTCGAGACCATCTGCACCCTGATCCCGGACCGCTTCGAGTACCGCCCCGGCGTCACCTACGTAGGCTCGACCGTCAACGACCTGCTCGCGGGCGGCGCCGGCGTCTGCCAGGACTTCGTCCACCTGGCGCTGACGATGCTGCGCCGTGAGGGGATCGCCTCCCGCTACGTCTCCGGCTATCTGTACGCGCCGAGCGGCGGCTCCTCCGCTTCGGCCGAGGTCAACACCCACGCCTGGCTCGAGGCCCTGCTGCCGGCGGCCGACGGCAGCGCCCGCTGGATTGGCGCCGACCCGACGAATCGCAGGCTGACGGGCGCCGACCACGTCAAGATCGGCCACGGTCGCGCCTACTCGGACGTGCCGCCGATCCGCGGCGTCTACCGCGGCGCCGCGCACGCGGCACTCGACGCCAGGGTGAAGATGACGAGGCTCCCCGACCCGTAGGCTGCGACCTTGATGGGCGCCACGGCGATCGTTCCGGTCAAGCGATTCAGCGCGGCCAAGCAGCGTCTCGCCGACGCGCTCGAGCCCACCGACCGGGCGCTGCTCGCCGCGGCGATGGCCGCCGACGTTCTCGCTCAGATCGAGGCCTGCCCCGGGATCGAGCGGACGATCGTCGTCAGCGGCGAGCCGGAGGTGGCGGCGCTCGCGGCACGCGCAGGCGTCGACCTCGTCGACGATCCGGGCGACGCAGGGCACTCGGAGGCCGCGCTGCTCGGGATCGACGCCGCGCTCGCGGGCGGCGCGCGGACAGTTGCCCTGCTGCCCGGCGACTGCCCATTACTGGAGCCCGCCGAGCTCAGCCAGGCGCTCGATGAGCTGTCGCAGGCGGGCGTCGTCGTGATCCCGGACCGGCACGGGTCCGGCACCAACGGTCTGCTGCTCAGCCCACCGGATGCGATCGCGCCCTCCTTTGGGCCCGACAGTCGCGAGCGCCACCTCCGGCTCGCCGAGCAGGCCGGGGTTGCGGCAGTCGTCGGCCGTGTCCCCTCGATGGGCCTCGACCTCGACACGGGCAAGGACCTGCTCGAGCTCCGCACTCATCTGTCCAATGCCGGCCCTGAGATCGCTCCGCAGACGACCTCCGCGCTGACCACGATCGTGGCGGCCATCGAGTGAGCTCGCCGGCCGTCGAGCTGCGCGCGATCGCGGGGCTCGGCGAGGTCGCCGAGGGTGAGGCGATCGGCGCCGAGCTGGCAGCGCTGACCGAGCTCCGCGGCGACGACGTCCTGGTCGTCTCGCAGAAGGTCGTCTCGAAGGCCGAGGGACGGGTCCGCGACCTCGACGCAGTCGAGCCCGGCGTGAAGGCGCGCGAGCTGGCCGCCGAGCTCGGCAAGGACCCGGCGCTCGTCGAGCTCGCGCTCGCCGAGAGCCGCCGCGTCGTCCGCGCCGCCGGTGGCGTGTTGATCACCGAGACGAACTCCGGCCTGATCTGCGCGAACGCCGGCATCGATAGCTCGAACGTGCCCGGCGAGCGCCGCGTCGCCCTGCTGCCCGCCGACCCAGACGCCTCGGCGCGTCGGATTCGGGCCGAGATCCGTGCGGCGAGCGGGGCTGCGCCGGCGGTCATCATCGCCGACAGCTTCGGGCGGCCGTGGCGGATCGGGCAGGCCGAGATCGCGATCGGCTGTGCCGGCATGCCCCCGCTCGACGACTGGCGCGGGCGCAGCGACCGCGACGGGCGGGTGCTCGAGGCGACGGCGATCGCAACGGCCGATCAGCTCGCGGCCGCGGCCGACCTCGTCCGCGGCAAGAGCTCCGGTCTACCGGCCGTCGTCATCCGTGGGCTCGGCGGACTCGTCATCCCCGCAGATGGGCCTGGAGCGGCGAGCCTGCAGCGCCGGGCCGCCGAGGACCTGTTCAGGTGAGCGGCTTGGTGCCGAGGTCCTTGTGCCCGAGCGGATCGGGCGCACCCTCCTCGGTGAAGTCGGGCGCCTCGTAGGGGCGGCCCGGCACGCCGCCGACCGCGAGCACGCTGGCCGACTCGGAGCCGGTCGACAGCCGCCGCGTCTCGCTCGGACCGACCCTGACCCAGATGCCGGGCTCGAGCTCGATCGACTCGTCGCCGATCTCGAGCTTCGCCCGGCCCGACAGCACCGTGTAGACCTCCTCTTGGGAGTCGTGCTGCTGCGTGTGGACGGGGTAGTGCTCGAAGTTGGGCGGGAAGTCCATGACCGCGAGGCCGAAGGAAGTGACGCCGAGCCCCGCGCGCACGCGCTTGAACCCGCCCCCGAAGACAGCCTCGAACTCTTCGAGACGCTTGACCGTGTAGTCAGCCATTCCGCTCCTCTCTCTCCGCCGGCCGTCGAGCCAACGCGGCAAACCCTACTCATCGCCCCGCGGCTCTTCGTGACATCGGTCACATCCGCGCAGGAGGCGCAGCGGGCCGTTGGGAGCCCGCACGACTCCGTAGGATCGGGCAGCAGTGACCCGGAGCGACGGCAGCGTGGAGGGGGACGCGCCCGGCAAGCGGGACGGGAGCGGCCGCGCGGGCGGGCTTGCCGGCTTCGCCGGGGCGATCGTCGTCGCGGTCGGTCTCGCCTTCATCGATCAGCTGCCGACGGCGAGTGCGGGGGCGCCGCAGGTCTACGCGTTCTTTCTCGACGAGACCGGCGGCGTCGCCCGGCCAAGCGCCCTGATCGCCGTCGGGCTGGTCGGCATCCTCGTGATCTTCTCGACGCTCCGCGGCCTCGCCGCCGGGCGTCGCGACTCGAGCATCTCGGCGACGACGATGCTTGCCCTCGCGCAGGTCGGCATCGCACTGGAGGTCGCTGCCCTGGTCACCGTCGGCGTGCTCACCCTGCGACCGCAGGACGCCGATCCGGGCACGAGCCGCGCGCTGCTGGATCTCTCCGAGGCGCTCGCGGCGATCGGCGGCGCGGCGCTGGCGGCGGCCTTCGTCGCAACGGCGCTGACGATCCGCCGGGCCCCCGGCATGCTGCCGCCCGGCTTTGCGCCCGCCTCGCTGCTCGCCGCGGCCGGCTGCGCGCTGTGGGTCGTGCGGCTGTTCACCGACGCGGCAGCGTTCGCCTCCGACTCATTCCTCGGCGCGACGCTGGGCTGGCTGCTGCTCATCGCCTGGTCGCTGGCGACCGGCCTGTGGCTGGCCGTGACGCGACCCGCCCTGCCGGATCCGGCGGCGCCTCCAGCCACCGGCGAGATCAGGCGGCCGGCGATCCACCGGCCGATCCCGCGGCCACGGATACCCCGCGCGTGTACGGCGGTCGGCCAAGCCGCCCGAGATCGATCTCGAGGAGCCGCAGCTGAAGCCGACCGGCCGCAAGCCGTTCGTGCCGCCTCCCTCCTATCCGGAGCGGAAGCCGAAGACCGAAGAGGCCGCCACCGAGCCGGAGGTCGCCGAGCAGGAGGCCGTCCCGGAGCCAGAGGCCAAGCCGATCGAGGCCGACGCCGACGGCGACGCCGGCGAGCCCGATCAGTAGGTCTCGATCACCTCGTACAGCGTCGTCCGCTGGGCCGGCGTGCGGCCGCCGCGACGCGCGGCGGCGATCAGGTCCGCGGGCTCGAGTCGGACCCCGTGCTGGGAGCCCGCCATCCGCGAGATGCTCTCCTCCATCAGCGTTCCGCCGAGGTCGTTGACGCCCCAGCGCAGCGACTCGGTGGCCGCCTCGACGCCCATCTTCACCCACGAGGCCTGCAGGTTGCGGACCGTCCGGCCGAGCGCCAGGCGGAAGGCGGCCGTGTGCTTGAGGTTCTCGTCCTGGCCGATCTCCTCGATGCCGTGCGTGCGGCCGAGCAGGGTCTGGAAAGGGATGAAGCTGAGCGGCACGAACTCCGTGATCCCCCCGGTCCGCTCCTGCAGGCCACGGATGACGCGCATGTGCTCGGCCAACTCCCGCGGCTCCTCGATGTGACCGAACATCACCGTCGAGGTCGTCGGGATACCGCGACCGTGGGCGGCCTCGATGATCTCGACCCAGCGCGCGACCGGCAGCTTGTTCGGTGAGATCCGCATGCGGACGCCGTCGTCGAGGACCTCTGCCGCGGTCCCCGGCGTCGAACCGAGACCGCAGTCGATCAGGTAGTCGAAGACCTCCCCGACGGGCAGCCCGGACCGCTCAGCCATGAAGTGCACCTCCATCGGCGAGTAGGCG
The DNA here is from genome assembly GCA_963774395.1 of uncultured Solirubrobacterales bacterium. Lineage (GTDB taxonomy): Bacteria > Actinomycetota > Thermoleophilia > Solirubrobacterales > 70-9 > CAXMST01. Next base: position 321,006 of record CAVZET010000007.1, read on the forward strand.
TGCAGGTGCAACTGTGGCGCGACCTCCTTCGCCAGGCGCAGCCAGCGACCGTAGTGCTCGAGCGTGTAGTCGGGGTGGATGCCGCCCTGCATGCAGATCTCCGTCGCGCCGAAAGAGACCGCCTCGCGGATCCTTGCTGCGAAATCGTCCTCCTCGATCAGATAGGCGTCGGGCGAACGCCGCCCCTGGCCGAAGCCGCAGAAGGCGCAGCCGACGGTGCAGACGTTGGTGAAGTTGACGTTGCGGTTGACGACGAAGGTCGCGAGCTCGCCGGCGAGCTCCGCCCGCAGCCGATCGGCGGCGACCCGCATCTCCTCGATCACCTCCGGCCGCGACTCGGCGAACAGCGCGGCCAGCTCGTCCGGCGTCAGCGGCTCACCCTCGCGGCCCTTGGCGATCGCCTCCGGCGCAAGACCCGGATCGATGCCGTTCTCACCGGCCCCCGCGGAGGCGCTGCGGCCGCTGGAGCCGCGTGGGATGAAGCTCCAGTACTTGAGCTTGACCAGGTCGAGGACGCCCTGCTCCATCCACTCGGGGTTCATGTACTGCGGGTAGATGCAGAGGCGCTCGGCGAGTGCCATGCCACGCGGGCGCAGCGCCGCCCGGACCTGCTTCGGACTTGGGAACGGGTGCTCGGGGCTGATGTGGTCGCCGTTCGCCGACAGGCCGCCCAGGTCGGTGGCGCCGGCGTCGGCGAGCTCGACCCACCAATCGCTGAGGTTCGGTGGAATCTGGATCCCGACGCCGGGCAGCACCTCGCGCGCGTAGGCGACGAGCCCCTTCATGTCCGCGAGCGAGACCGGGCTGGCCCAGGCGGGCAGGGGCATCTCGCCGCTTGCGACGGCCGCCGCCTCGGGCGTCTCAGGAGCCGCCGCCGACCAGCGCTCACGGGCCGCGCGGTCGGCGATGTCGGCGGGCTCGCGCCCGTAGTAGTCGGGGTGCGGGACGAAGTTCTGGAGGATCACCTCCTGGATGTGCCCGTGCCGGCGCTGCAGGTCGGCGAGCGCGTCGAGTGAGTCGAAGCGGTCCTGCTCACCCTCACCGACGCCGACGAGGATGCCGCTGGTGAACGGGATCCGCAGCTCGCCGGCGATCTCGATTGCGCGCAGCCGCACGTCCGGATGCTTCGTCGGCGAGCCCGCGTGCACGGTCTCCATGAGCCGGTCGGAGGACGACTCGAGCATCAGGCCCTGCGACGCGGTGACCTCGCGCAGACGGAGCTGATCGGCACGCTCGAGCACCCCGATGTTCGTGTGCGGGAGCAGGCCGCGCTCGAGCGCGCGCTCGCAGGTCCAAGCGACGTAGGAGGTGAAGTCCTCGTGACCCCACGCGGCAAGGCGCTCGGCGACGAGGGGATTCACCTCGGGCATCTCGCCGGTGAGCACGAGCAGCTCCTTGGCGTTGCGGCGGACTGCCTGCTCGATCTGCCCTTCGACCTCATCGGGCGTGTAAATGTGCGCCTGGTGGGTGGCGAAGGCGCAGTACTTGCAGTAGCAGCGACAAGTACGCGACAGGGAGAGCGTGTAGTTGCGCGAGAAGGTGACGCGGCGCATCCGCTCACAGCATATGGAGGCCGCCGCCCCGGACGGCCCCGGAACGAAACCGGGCGCCTTGCGGGCGCCCGGTTCGGAGTTCGTCTCTGTCCGGGCTCAGGTGCCGGGTTCGAGCTTGGGCTCGCCTTCTCCCTCGCCCGCTTCGATGATGAACTTGTAGACGACGACTGCAAGCAGGGCGCCGACGAGCGGGCCGACGATGTAGGCCCAGACACCGCCGAAGTCCTCGCCGATCAGGGCGGTCCCGAACCAGCGGGCAGGGTTGAAGCTGCCTCCGGTGAGCGGCCCGAAGATGAAGATGCCGACTGAGAACGCCATTCCGATCGCGAACGGGGCCCAGCTCTGCCAGGCACGCGGGTTGAGCGCGACGGCGATCACGACGATCACGATCAGGAACGCGCCGATCGCCTCGCAGACGGCACCGGCGAAGTTGCCGGCAAGCAGCGGGCTGATGTGCGGAGCGCCGTAGTTGGCGGCCGCGCCCTCGTCGGAGAGCAGGCCCTTGACGAGCAGCGCGCCGAGCACGGCGCCGGAAAGCTGCGCGAGCACGTAGACGATCGCGTCCACGGGATCAATCCGCTTCAGCAGCGACGCGGCGAGCGTCACCGCCGGATTGAAATGGGCGCCGCTGACCCCGGCGAACACCTGAACGAGCGCGAACAGGATGAAGCCCTGGCAGAGCCCGATCACCGCGAAGTCGGACCCGAACTGGGTCTGGCCGCCGGTAGCGACGTAAAGGCTGATAACGGTCCCGATCACGAAGACCAGGAAGAAGGTCCCGACCAGCTCCGCGAGATATGCGGCCAGTCCACGATCCTGCACTTGCACGTACCTCCTGTGTTGTGAGTACCCAGCTCGCGCAAACGCCTCGGCGATGCGCGCGGGGACTATAAACGTTTGCCGTCGCCGGCAAGCAGCATTTGCGTCGCGAGACCGGCCAGCAAGTAGCCTGCCGCGGGAATGAGACGGATCGCCGCGTCGCTGGCGGCCGTCCTCGCAGCCGCCCTGAGCTTCGCGGTCACAGGGTGCGGGGACGGCGCTGAACCGGACGCGCCCGCTGGCGGTGGGGGCGCAAACGGGGACGCCGTTTCGCTTTCACTGATCCTCGACTTCCAGCCGAACGCCGTCCACTCCGGGATCTATCTGGCTGAGCGGAACGGCGCACTCGCCGAGCGGGGCGTCGACCTCGAGGTCCGCGCTCCCGGCGCCTCGACCGACGCGCCGAAGCTACTCCGCAGCGGGCGGGCCGATCTGGCGATCCTCGATATCCACGATCTGGCGATCGCCCGCGAGCAGGGCATCGACCTCGTCGGCGTTGCGGCGATCGTCCAGCGGCCGCTGGCAGCCGTGATCGCGGCGGACCGGGGCGCGGTTCGCAACCCGGCAGATCTGGCCGGCAAGCGGGTCGGTGTCACCGGGCTGCCCTCCGACGACGCGGTCCTCGACTCGGTGCTGGCGGCCGGGGGGCTCGGCCCCGGCGACGTCGACACCGTGACGATCGGCTTCAACGCGGTCCCCGACCTCCTCGCCGGCAAGATCGATGCGGCGACCGCCTTCTGGAATGCGGAGGGAGTGACGCTGGGGGGCAAGCTGCCGACGCGCGAGTTCCGCGTGGACCGCTATGGCGCGCCGCACTACCCGGAGCTCGTGCTGGCAACGACACCAGAGGAGCTCCGCACCAACGGTGAGGCGATCCGAGCCGCGGTCGCCGGAATCGGAGCCGGCTACCGAAGCGTCGAGGCGGATCCGGGGGCGGGGCTCGACGCCCTGCTGGGGGCCGTCCCCGAGCTCGACCGCAACGAGCAGCGGCGCCAGCTCGACGCGGTCCTGCCCGCCTTCGGCTCGAGCCGGGCGCTGGATCGCCCAGTGCTCGAGCGCTGGGCGCGCTGGGAGGCGGCACAGGGTGTCGTCGAAACCCGGCCGGACGTCGGGCGGACCTTCGACTTCAGCGTCGCGCGCTAGTACGCGGGCTACGCGGACGCGTCCGAGAGCAGCCTCTCGACGAGGTCGGGCAGCTCGCGGGCCATACGGCTGCGCGGGACGACGAGGTCGAAGCCGGCGGCGAGCGCACGCGCACGCGTCTCGGTATCGACGTGGCTGTAGAAACCGAGCGTCGGTGGCCCGGCGGCGGCGACCGCCGCCGCGTCGACGGCGTCGAGATCGGCAACGATCAGATCCGCCGTCGGGTCGGGGTCGGGACCGCCGAGCACCTCGTGGCCGGCCGCCCGCAGCGGCTCGCTGACGCGACTCGCGAGCATCAGGTCATCGACGAGCGATTGGACGCGGGCCATCGGGTTCGCGGCCGATTCCGCCTACAGGCTGCGACGACTGCGGAACTCGCGCCGGACGCTGTCCGGCCGGCCCCACATCTGCACGATCTCGGCGCGGCCCTCGTGCATGTCGCGCACGATCAGCTCGCCCTCGATCCCCTGGCGATCGAGCATGTCGAGGACCCAGGTCACGGTCACGGCGCTCGCGCCGTGACCGAATGCGTTGGCCACGTTGATACGCCAATGCCAGTCGGCCTGGCTGTATGGCTGCGCGTTGATCTGCGTCATCGGGATCGACGCGTCGATGTAGCGGTCCTCGTCGGCGATCCGCAGGTCGAGCTCGAGGTCGGTCCAATCGGCCGGCAACGAGTCGACGATCTCCTGGAAGGAAGCGGCGAGGGCCATCGGCGCAAGGTTATCTGCCCGCGGGCGCCGAATCCGCGCGGACCGGTCTGCCGGCCACCCCTGCCTAGAATCGGCGTCGTGGCAAGCACCGTCCCAAGTCCAGGTACCGACGCCGAGTACCGGCTCGTCCGCGAGGAGGCCGGGCGCCTGCGACGGCCTGACCTGCGCGTGATCGCGGTCGCCGGCAGTGAGGCGGCGGAGTTCCTGCAGGGTCAGCTGACCAACGACATCGAGGCACTCGGCGAAGGCGAAGGGTGCTATGCGGCCCTCCTCGACCGCAAGGGCCGCATGCGCTCCGACATGGTCGTGCTCCGCACACCAGAGGAAATCCTGATCGTCGTCCCCGCCGGCCCGGCGGACGAGGTCGAACGGCACCTGTCGATGTACAAGATCGGCCGCGATGCCGATGTCACCGCGCGCGCCGACCTCGCCGTCCTCTCGCTGCTCGGCCCACGGACGCCGGAGCTGCTCGGCGGCGCGCCGCTGGGCGCCGAGAACTCAAACCGGACCGTGCGCGTCGGCGGCAGCGAGGCGCTCGCCGCGACGACGTTCGCCGGCGCGGACCTGGTCGCGGCCCCGGAGGAGCTCGAGCGAATCGCCGCCGAGCTCGAGCGTGAGGGCGCCGCCGAGGTCAGCGAGGCGACCGCTGCGATCGTCCGCGTGGAGGCCGGCCGACCGGCCTTCGGCGCGGAGATGGGCAACCAGACGATCCCACAGGAAGCAGGGATCAACGAGCGCGCCGTGAGCTTCGAGAAGGGCTGCTACGTGGGTCAGGAGACCGTCGCCCGCCTGCACTACAAAGGCAAGCCGAACCGGCACCTGCGCCGCCTGCGGGCGGAGGCGCCGCTCGAGGCGGGCGCCGCCGTGCGGCTCGGTGAGCGCGAGCTCGGCACGATCGGAACCGCGGTTCTCTCCCCCGCCGGCGGCTGGCAGGCGCTCGCCGTCCTGCGCCGCGAGGCCGAGCCTGGGGCCGAGGTCGAAACGCCGACGACGACGGCGAAGGTGGAGGCGATCGGGGCTTGAGCCCGCAGCGCCGATCGGTGGGCCTCGGTGGCAAGCCGATCGGCGCCGACTCGCCGCTGTTCGGCGGCTCCGCCGACGGCGCTCGCCACGCGCCCGATCCCGAGCCGGGGCCTGCGCCCGCATTCGACCCCGACCGGGACTCGCTCGCCGCGCCCGCCGACGCCGGGCTGGCGCCGCGCGACCCCGGGCTCGACCTCGAGGAGCTACGCGAGCTGCTGCCGGCAATCGAGGCCGACCGTGATGTGGACGACTGGGGACGCTCCGAGCGGGTCGTCTCCGCGCTCGATCCGCTGCTCGACTTCTACTACCGCCACTGGTTCCGGGTCGAGGCCGAGGGTCTCGAGAACGTCCCGGCCGAAGGCGGGGCGTTGCTCGTCGGCAACCACTCCGGTGCCTTCCCTCCCGACGGGCCGATGATCATGCAGGCGATTCGTCACGAGCGCGGCTCGGCGCGGCCGCTGTACATGCTCGGTGAGCATTGGTTCAAGGGCTTTCCGGGCCTCGGCGCCTTCGCGGCAAAGATGGGCGTCGTCCCGGCGCATCCGGCGAACGCGCAGCGCCTGCTCGCCGAGGAGGGCCGCCTGGCGCTGGTCTTCCCGGAGGGCGCAAAGGGCACGGGCAAGGTGCTCTGGCAGCGCTACCGGCTGCGCCGCTTCGGCCGCGGCGGCTTCGTTCGAACGGCGCTGCGGGCGCGGGTGCCGATCGTCCCGATCGCGCTCGTCGGCGGCGAGGAGGCGATGCCGATCTTCGCCCACATGCGGGCGCTGCAGCGGCTCACCGGGCTGCTCTACGCGCCGCTGAACCACGCCCTCCCCCACTTCGGCCCGCTCGGTGCGCTCATGTATCTGCCGGCGAAGTTCCGGATCCGGTTCCTCGCTCCGGTCGAGGTGCCCTCGGCCCCCGATGAGGTGCTCGACGACGCCGCAGCCGTGCAGACGATCGCCGAGGGCGTCCGTGCCCGGATCCAGGTCACGCTCGACGAGATGCTGGCCGAGCGCCAGTCCGTTTGGCTCGGCTGAGACGTCACCCGGGACGCGTACCCACCGCCCGCCCGTGCCCGAAGCTGCCCCGATCGCCGCGCGGTTGGGTAGATTGCCTCTAATGAGGAGGAGGAGCCGCCTAGCGCTGCTCGCCGTGGGACTACTCGGCGCCGCCAGCCTCGCCGTAGGGTGCGGCTCGCAGGACTTCGCCAACGACCCGCGTCCGCCGGCCCCGATCGAGCTCACCGCGAAGGTCGGCCAGGACAAGGTGATCCTCTCGCCGACGACGCTGCACGGCAAGCCGATCGGCGCCGGGCTCGCCAACGTGACGATCGCCAACTTCACCGACCGGCCGACGAGGGTCGACTTCAGCGGTCCGACCGACGCGACGACGAATCCGATCGTCGCCAACGGCACGCTCAACTACAAGCTCGACCTGCGGCCCGGCAACTACATCGTCAGCGCCGACAACGGAACGGCCCGCCCGATGGAGTTCGAAGTCGGGCCAGAACGCCCGTCGAGCCAGAACGACCTCCTCCTGCCCTGACGGCCCGGGGACGCGCTGCTCGGCGTCCCGCTTCGCTCACGTGCGGAGCACGCTCGCTCAGCGCTCCTTGATCAGCACGCCCCCGGCCTCGTCAGAGCGGCTCGAGGCTACGACCGCCCGCATCAACTTCGAGGCGTTCTCTGACCAAGCCTCGGCGTGCCGGCGAGGGGCGCGGTGTGGCGGAGCCACATAAGCCCCGAGTCGGTGCGGCGAGGCGCCGCGTCAGAGGACGCCGGGCGCCGCGATGAGCGTTTCGATTCGCGCCAGCTCGGCCTCTACGTCCAGGACCATCGAGTCGACGCCTTCGCGGGCCTTCTTCGAGCTCTTGTCGATGTTGCTGAGCGCCAGCCGGACGGCCTGGGCGCGCTTGAGCGCCGCCGAGGCGGTCTCGGCGGCATCGCGGACGCCGGCCGCGTCGACCTCGAGTGAGCTCTCCCGCTCCATGAGCACCCGCAGGCGCGCGTACCGATAGGCGAGGCGCAGGCCGAGCGCGTCGGGCTCCTCGGGGTCGACGGCAACGATCAGCTTGTTGCCCTCGTACTCGCTCATCTCCTCGTGTCCGGCGGGGATCCGCTCCTCGCCGGCGACGACGAGCACGGCGAAGTCGGCCTGCCGCTCGGCCAGCGCCCCGTTGAGCTCCTCGCGCATCGCGTTCTTCGACAGGCGCCGGTCCTTGTCCTCGAAGACGATCCGGCCCAGGCAGGCGCCGTCGCCGGCGCCGATCTCGACGACCGTGTCGCCCTTCTTGCTGCCGCCCTCGCCGGGGAGATCGCCGGTGTGGACGGCAACGTCTCCGCGCGCCTCGGCGAGGTCCTCGAGCGCCGCGTGGACGCGCTCCTCGAAGCTGCGCCCCTTGCGCGTCCCGGCCTCTTCGGCCTCGGCGAGGCGGGCGTCACCCTCCTGTTTCTCGAACACCCTGCCGAGGCCCTCACGCAGCTCGGCGATCTGGACCTGCATCGCTCGCGCCTCGCGGGCGTGGCTCTCGCGCAGCTCGGCGAGCTGGCCGCGATGGCGCTCCTCCGCCTCCAGCATCGCCTTCGTCGCCCGCACCTGGACGGCGTTCAGCGGGTTCGTCGAGTCCTCCGCCGAGAGGCGGCGCATGATCTCGCCGATCCGCTTCTCGACATCGGCGCCGACCAGATCCTTGATCTGCTGCTGGACCGAGTCGCTGCGGTCGCCGCCGAAGGCGTTCGCAATCCGCTCGGCAAGCTCCGTGTTGCCGCTCTCCAAGGTCTCCTCGAGCTCACGGTTGAGCGCGCCAAGCCCCTCCTGGAGCTCACGCTTGACGTAGTCGACGTTGGCCGCAGTCGCCTCGGTGTCGAGCACGCGGGCACCGACCTCGATCGCAGCGGCGACGGTCGCAGCGGGGTCGGCGCCGGCCTCGGCCCGCTCGCGAACGAGCCGCGCCGCGCGTTCGTCGGCGACCGTCAGGCACTCGATCACGAGCCGGTCGCCAATTGCACGGACCGAGCCCTCGCCCGGCTCCGCGTTGGCTCCCAGGGGCAGCTGGTCGATCGCGCTGATTCCGTGTGTCGAAGAGGCTTCCATCGGACTCTCGAAAGTAGTCGCGGCCCCGGACGCCTTCCTGACAGGCAAGATGGATTGCATGGCGGCGCAGACCGGGCAGGAAGCGAGCACGACCGAGGGCCCCTACGCGGAGCTGATCCGGCGCTGGGGCTCGATCAGCGATCTCGGTCGCGCCCGAGCGCTGCTCGCCTGGGACGAGCGCACGAAGATGCCGCGGGCCGGCGCCGAGGGCCGCGCCGAGCAGCTCGCGACTCTGACCCGGATCAGGCACGAGCTCGTCACCGACGACGCCCTCTGGGAGCTGGTCGAGGGCCTCACGCCGGCGTCAGGCGGCCCCGCCGAAGGCACGATCGAGGCCGACACGGTTGCGATCGCCCGGCGCACCGTCGATCGCGCCAGGCGCGTCCCGGCCGAGCTGCGGGCGGAGATGGCGCGGGCGGCATCGCGCGGCGAGAGCGCCTGGGAGCGGACCCGCGAGAGCTCCGATCTCGAGACCTTCTTCCCGTACCTGCAACGCAACATCGAGCTCGCCCGCGAGTACGGCTCCTGCTTTCCGCCCGGCGAGCACCCCTACGACGCGTTGCTCGACGACTACGAGCCCGGGATGACGACGGCGCAGGTGCGGGCGATCCTCGAGCCGCTCGGCGAGGGCCTCGTGCCGATCGTCGCGGCGGTCGCGGCGAGGCCGGACGCCGTCGAAGCGGCGCCGCTCGCGGGCCATTTCCCCGCCGACGCTCAGGAGGGCGCCATCCAGGCATTGATCCAGCGGCTGCCGCTCGAGCCCGAGAGCTGGCGCCTCGATCCGACCGCGCACCCCTTCATGACCTCCATCTCGCACGGCGACCTGCGGATCACGACGCGCTACGACCCCGAGGACCTCTCCTTCGCGCTGTTCAGCGCCCTGCACGAGGCCGGGCACGCGATCTACGAGTCCGGCGTTCCGGCCGAGCTGCGCCGCGGGCCGATCGGCCACCCCGCCTCGCTCTCCTTCCACGAGTCTCAGAGCCGGCTGTGGGAGAACTGGGTCGGCCGTTCGCGACCGTTCCTGGCGGCGGCGATGCCGCTGCTCGAGCGCGAGCTCGGCCCCGCCTTCGCGCCCGGCTCGGCCGAGGCCCTCTACCGGGCAGCGAACCGCGCCCAGCCGTCGCTGATCCGAGTCGAGGCCGACGAGGTCACCTACAACCTGCACATCGTGCTCCGCTTCGAGCTCGAGCTCGCCCTGATCGACGGCTCGCTCGATCCCGCCGACCTGCCCGAGGCGTGGGCGGAGGCGAGCCGCCGCCTGCTCGGAATCGAGATCCCCGACCACCGCAGCGGCGTGATGCAGGACGTGCACTGGGCCGCCGGCTCGTTCGGCTACTTCCCCACCTACGCGATCGGCAACGTGATCGCCGGGCAGCTCTGGGAGCTCGCCGCAGCCGAACTCGGCGATCTCGATGAGCTGATCGCGGCCGGCGAGCTCGCCGAGCTGCGCCGCTGGCTGACTGGGCGGGTGCACCGCCACGCCGCGCGTTGGCTGCCGGCGCGCCTCGCCACCGAAGCGCTCGGCGGGCCGCTCGACCCGGCCCCGCTGCTCGCGCGCCTGCGCTCGAAGTACGGCGAGATCTACGGCTTCTGAGTCCGCAACCGCGCCTTTCCGGGGCACGGTGTGACCAGCCGCACACATAAAGCTCTCGTTTCGCGCAAAGGTTGAGCGAATGCAACTGTTGTCGGATCTCAATAGGAGTGGGAGAGGTAGTGGAGCTGGATCCGCCCTCGTCGAGGACGACGCTCAGGCGGTAGCCCATGAGCTCGGCATCCTGCAGCGCCGGCTGCTGCTCGATCCGCGCGCCGACCACCTCGGGGCAATTGAGGAGCGCAACCTCTCGCTCGCCCACGTGCGAGCGCTCTATCTGCTCGCCGGTCTCGAGCAGCCGCTGTCTGCCGGTGACCTCGCCGAGCGTCTTGGCCTCTCCCCTGCCGCGATGAGTCGGACGCTCGACACGCTCGTCCGCCGTCGCCTGGCGACTCGCCGCGAGTCCAGCGCGGACCGGCGCGTGCGCCTGGTCGAGATTGCCGACAAGGGCCGTGTGCTGGTTGGCGAGCTGCTCGCCCTTCGCGCCGTCGGCTTCGAACGCTTCGCGAGCACCCTCGATCCCGAGTTGCGCCGTCGCCTCGCGGACGTCCTCGCCGAGATCAACGACGCCAATGACGGAACGGAGACCGCATGACCACCCGCTACGGCCACCTGATCACCGAGGAGAACGCCAAGTGGTGGACGCTCGCGGCGATGTGCTTCGCCCTGTTCATGATCATGCTCGACAACACGGTCATGAACGTCGCTCTGCCCTCGATCCAGAGCGACCTGCACGCTTCGATCCGGGGGCTCGAGTGGACCCTGAACGGCTACACGCTTTCCTTCGCCGTACTGCTCGCGACTGGTGGGCGGCTCGGCGACATCCTCGGCCGCCGCCGCATGTTCCTGGCGGGCGTGACGATCTTCGCCGCCTCCTCGGCTACGGCCGGCCTCGCGGTCAGTGACACGGCACTGATCGTCAGCCGGGTCGCTCAGGGCGTCGGCGCCGCGCTGATGATGCCGGCGACGCTGTCGATCATCACGAACGCCTTCCCGGCCGCCGAGCGCGGCCGCGCGATCGGCACCTGGGCCGGCGTCTCGGCGCTCGCGCTCGCCGCCGGTCCGCTGCTCGGTGGCTTCCTCACCGAGCACGTCTCCTGGCGCGCCATCTTCTACCTCAACCTGCCGGTCGCCGCCGGCGCGATCTTCATGACCCTGTTCGCGGTCAAGGAGTCGCGCGACGAGACGGTCGGACGCGAGATCGACTGGGCCGGCACGGCCGTGATGACGGTCGGGCTGACCGCCCTCGTTCTCGCCCTGATCGAGGGCAACGACTGGGGTTGGACCTCCCCCGCGATCATCGCCCTGCTCGTCGGCTCTGCCGTCGCCGGCGCGACGTTCCTGCTGGTCGAGAGCCGCGTCGCAGCACCGATCGTGCAGTTCGAGTTCCTTCGCAGCCGCGACTTCGTCGGCGCTCTGATCGTCGCCTTCGTGATCTCGTTCTCGATGCTCGGGATGTTCTTCTTCATGGCGCTGTACATCCAGAACATCCTTGGCTACTCGCCCCTGGAGGCCGGCGTCCGCTTCCTGCCGACGACGCTCGTGATCATGTTCGTCGCCCCGATCGCCGGCCGGCTCACCGACCGGATCGGGCCGCGACCGCTGATCGTCGCCGGGCTCGGCATCGTCGCGGTCTCGCTGTTCCTGCAGTCGCAGATCGACTCGAGCTCGACCTACTCGACCCTGCTCGTCCCGTTCATCCTGATGGGCTTCGGCATCGCCATGACGATGTCGCCGATGTCGACGGCCGCGATGAACGCCGTCAGCGAGACGAAGGCCGGCCTCGCTTCCGGCCTGCTCTCGATGTCGCGGATGGTCGGCGGCACCTTCGGCGTCGCGGCGCTTGGCGCGATCTTCCAGGCGCACGGCCGGAGCGATCTGAACAGCGCGCTGAAGCCGATCGGCGTCTCCGACGGGACGATCAGCGCGATCAGCGACCAGCTCGGATCGGGTGGGCTCGAGAGGACGCTCTCGGCGCTGCCGGCGAGCCAAGCTCAAGCTGCCGCCGACGCCGCCCGCGAGGCGTTCATCAACTCGCTCGCGACATCGGTCGGGATCTCGGCCGCGGTGGCCGGCGCCGGCGCGGTCGCGGCGATCTTCCTGATCTCCTCGAAGCGACCCGGGACCACGAAGGCCGACCCCGCAGCGCCGGAGGCTCCCGTCGAGCCGCAGCAGCCCGCCGCGCCGGAGCTCGCGACGAGCCTGCGCGACTGAGGCTCGGACGGACGCTCAGGCGCCGGCGCCGCGCTCGCCCTCGCCGGCGAGCGCCGCGAAGGGACGGGCGCATCCTGCGGCCGCGAAGGCCGTCGCCGTCAGCAGCCGAAGACCTCGTCGTGTACCCCGGCGCGGACCTCGTCATTGGCGTCGCAGTGGATCCGATCGTGGCCGCCGCCGCGCGACCTGATCAGATCAGCGCCCGCGCCGCCGAAGAGCTCATCCTTGCCCGGTCCACCTCGCAGTTGGTCCGCACCGGGTCCGCCGCGGAGCACGTCGGCACCGTGCCTGCCGCCGAGGATGTCGGCACCGCCGCGGCCGAGGAGGCGATCGTCGCCGCCGCCGCCGATGAGACAGTCGTCACCGGCGCGGGCCTGCTCGCTGTCGTCGCCGCGAAGCCCGAGCATCTTGTCGCCGCCGGCCGTGCCGACCAGCGCATCGGCGCTCATCGTGCCGCGGATCACGTTGCCGCAGGCGGACTCAGGTTTCGCGGTCAGGCCCCACTCGTAGTCGACGCTGACGCCGGTCCCCTGGTAGGCGTTGTCACCGCCGTCCTTGCTTGGCGGCGGGCCGCCATCCGGGAGCAGCACGTCGAAGCGATAGGACCGCTTGCCTCCGGGCGGCAGATCGATCAGGTCGGCGTGCGCCGGTGTCGAGGCGAGCGGGCCGCTGTAGATCCGTTGCTCGGTGCGGCCCGTGGTGTCGCTGATCGAAAGCCGCAGGCGGGAGGAGAGCGAGACGCCCGGACCCGCGCTCCGCGGCGGGGAAGCGTCGAGCGAAAGTACGCCGGTCCCGCTGCCGGTGTTCCCAAGCGTGACCTCGCCGGAGATCGCCCCGCCGGGCGCGAGGTTGTCCGCGCTGAAGATCGCGAGCCCATCGCGCGAGTTCGAGAGCTTGAAGGCGCCTGCGGTCGCCAGGCTCAGGGGACGGGCGTGCTGCGGACGCGGCAGCGCGAGCGAAACCGTCGCGGCCACCGCCAACGCGGCGAGCACAATCACGGCGATCAGCGTCCGGTGGTGGCGGCGGCGCATCTCAGAAGTTCCTCACGTTCGCGCCGTTGGCCACCGCTGCATTCATCGGGTTGCCGGCGCGGTCGAAGGCGGCTGTGCTGGGGGTCCAGGCGACGCTGGCCTTTTGGTTCACCCTCGCGCTGGCCCCCGCCTGGGTGCCGAGCACGACCGTCACCGTTGCGTTGCTCTGCGTCATCGTCGACGCGGTCCCGGAGGCGCCGAATGTGATGTTCGCGCTCACGTAGTTGTTGCGGTTCAGGTTGACCGAGCCGAGCGGCAGGGCCGCCGTGTTCTGAGCGTTGTAGACGAGGAGCTCGTCGTTGCCGCCGGGAGCCGAGTTGTTGTTGATCCGGACGACGACGTTCTCCGAGCCGCTGCCGTCCCAGATCGAGACCAGCGAGTACGGGTCGATCAGCTCGCTCGTCGTGAATGTCACTGAGTCACCCTGCTCGGCCCTGCCGCTGGTGCCGCCGGAGCGGTTGGCCGTGTCGATGTTGGCGGCCGAGGGCGCGGTGTTGTCGACGACGAAGCTGAAGCCGCCCTGGGTGCCCGAGTTGCCGGCCGCGTCGGTGGACGCGATACCGAGGCCGTAGGTGCCGGCGGCCGTGGTCGAGGCGAGCGTGCCGAGCCCACTGCGCTGGTTGTAGCTCACCCCGCCGGCGCTGAAGCTGCCGCCGGAGAGCGCTGCGTCCGGGCGCCCGCTGATCTGGCCGTTGGCGGTGGCGACTCCGCTCGCCGGGTTGCCGCTGTCGACGACCTGCGCGAGGATGCGGAAGCCACCGCCCTGGCGGATGTACCCCGGCGTCCCGCCCTCGCTCTTGAGCACGGTCGCGCGCGAGGTCGTGGGCGGGACCCAGTCGGGCGCCGAGCTGATCTCATTGTTGTGGTTGCCGGCCTGGCCCGTGAAGCCGAGCACCGTGCCCGTCAGCGCGCCGAGTGCGATCGCGGTCGCGACGGCGACGGCCGCGGCCCTTGCTCGCTTTCGCCGCCGAGGCTCAGACCGGATGCTCATCGATCCGTCCCTCCTCGCGGTCGGTGAGCCAGATCCGGCCCAGCAACGAAATGGCAAGTAGCAGGGCCGGGATCACGACGAGCCCGATCCGGCCGCCGGGCGTCCCGATCGACGAGACCGGAAAGCCGAGCTTGGGCACGCGGTACAGCACCCGGCCGAGCTCGCCCGCCGGCTTCGTCCTCCACTCCTCGCGGCCCGTGTTGGCGTCGCCCTGCGTCGTGATCGCAATCCGGCCTGCGGCGGGATTGATCGCGACCGCGCGGTGGGTGAGCAGCTCGTCGTTGTTCTCCGGATTCCGGAAGGTGATGATGTCGCCGACACCGACCTCGGAGGCACGGATCGGCTCGACGACGACGACGTCACCGGTGTCGATCGTCGGCGCCATGCTCCCCGACTGGACCACGAACGAATGGTCGCCGAGGGCGAGCGGCGCGGCCGCGGCGAGCAGCAACGTCAGGGCGAAGCCGATCGGCAGCCAGACGACGGTCGCGAGCGCCCGCCGGATCGCGTGACCGCGGCTCATCGCGTCTTCTCGACCTTCGGAGTCAGCGTGATCGCGACATCGCGGCCCTGATAGTCGGTAGCCGACTCCGGCAGCTCGATGGTGACCTGGATCTCGGTCGACTCGCCCGATGCGAGACGGACCGGAAGGCTCCCGCGCCTCAGGGCCTGCAGGGTTGAGTCGCTGAGCACGCGGCGGCCCTCGGTCAGCCGGACGCCGAGGCTGCCGTCGAGTTCGGTCGTGTCCGCATCCGCGGTGATCGCGACCGACAGGGTGGAGCCCGTCTGGTTGCGGATCTCGAATGTGGCCTGCTTCGGGCGGGACGGCAGCAGCGAGGCGCGCATCAGTGAGTCGGGGGCGGCGGGCGCGGTTGCAACCTCGCCGGTTGCGGGCACGGTGACCTCGACCCGAGCGGGGAATTGACGTGGCTCGGAGGAGGGTCGCGCGGCGATCAGCAGGAGCACGGCAAGCCCCGCGCCGACCACGACGAGGAGGCCTCGGGTAACGGCTGCCTGCAGCGGTCTCTGCATGGTGCTCCTGATTCGAGGATCTCGGGGCCGGCCTCGGAGGGCCGGCCCCTGGACTATGTGCGACCTATCGGCCTATGTGCTGACTATGCGTCGCGCGCCTCCCAGATGATCTCGGAAGGCCCTTCCGTCACGCCTTGGATGGTGTTCGGCATGGAACTCGAGATGCTCAGCGTGATTCGGAAGACGAGCGTGTCGCCCGTGTCCCACTGCGTCTTGGTGAGCGGATTGGTGACCAGCCCCGTTGTCCAGTCGACCGGGAACGATGCGTCCGTAAGCGGCCCGTTGAACAGGGTGTCGGCGTCCGTGAAGCCGGTGCAGCCCGGGAACGTCGAGGTGGGCTGGCTGCCTCTCTCCACCACCGCGCTCAGATAGGGCGTGATGGGCCCAGGGGTGCTCTGCAAATAGGCGCGCATTTCGGCCGACAGCGAGCCGCTGTAAGACACCTTGATGCACCGGGTCCAGGAGTCGCCGGGCTTGGCGTCGGTGATATTGAACAGCGCCTGGCCGGCGTCGTTGTCCGTGAGATCGATGGTACCCGTGCTGATCTCGTTGCCGGAGTTCTGCGTCGTGGCGCTGAAGGCCCCGAAGACGCCGAGGGCGGCGAGTCCACCGAGGACTCCGACCACCAGCGTCGAGGCGAGCACCTTGTTCCTTGTTCTCATCTTCTTACCTTCCTTCGAGTCGTGTCTGTTTCTGCATTTCAGGTCCTTGTTGAGGTCGTCGATCGGTTCAGTCGTTGTGGGCCTCCCAGATGAAGGAGTGGACTCCCGATGAAGCTCCTTGGGCACTGTCGGGCGCGCTCGCGCTCAAGCTCGCGTCGACCCGAACCACCCGCGTGGCGCCCTGCGCCCAGCTCGTCCCCGACGGCGGCGGCATGGCGATGCCGGAGGCGAAGCCGGTTCGATTCAGCTCGAACTGCTCGAGCGTGCCGCTGAACAGGGGCCCGCCTGCCTCCGCCGCGAACCCGCCGCAGCCGGGGAAGCTCGGCGTCGTCTGCGTGCCCTGTGTGATCGTCAGATCGATGTAGGAAGCCAGCGGTCCCGGCGTGCCCGCCGAGTAAAGCCGCAGCGATGAGGGCAGCGTGCCCTGGTATGTGACCTGGATGCAGCGGCTGAGCGAGTCGCCGGGCTTCAGCCCGGTGACGTTGTACAGCGCCAAGCCGTTGTCGTTGTCGGTGACCTTGACCGTGCCGGCGGTGATCTCGTTGCCGGAGTTCTGCGTCGTCGCGCTGAATGCGGCGAGGACGCCGAAGCTGATCGCGCCGCCGAGGATGCCGATCACGAGGATCGAGAGCAGACCTTTCTGCAGGACTCCGAAGGGCGGCGTGTTACGCCGCGCGGTTCGCGTCATCAGGCTCCCTTCGGCGTCGGCCGGCTCGCACCACCGGTGGTAAAAGGCTAGGACGAGCGCCTCGGCGCATCATCCGTATGGGTGCCTCGTGGGTGCCGTACTTGGGCGCTACCCCGAGCCGTAGTTCGTCCCCGCGCCCGGCTGGCAGCGGCTTGGCCGCGCTGCAGCCCGGGCGGCGCTCAGGCGCCGTTGCGCTCGTTCTCGTCCGCGAGCGCCTCGAAGCCGCGCAGGAAGATGACGAGTGACTCGCCGAAGAGCCGGTCGTCGATCTCGGGGTCGATGATCCGCTCGAGGATGAATCCGTTGGCGAGCGCGAAGACCATCGCGGAGGCGTCGATCGGAGCGTGGCCCGAGGCCTCGGTGAGGCGCGGATTCCACGCCGCGAGCAGCTCGGCGAGCTGCGCCTGGTGCTGCTTGTAGCGGCCGATGAACTCGCCTCTGAAGTCCTCGTCGCGGGCGGCGTAGGCCGCGAACTGCAGAAAGAGGCTCGTCCAGCGGCCGTCGGAGAGCGTGTTCTCGACGAAGTCGGCGGCGGCGGCCCGCGTCTCCTCTCCCGGCTCCCCGACGCCCGAGAGCTTTTGCTCGAAATGCTCGAGCTGCTCGCTGAAGCGCTCCTCGAGCAACGTCAGGACGAGCTCGCGCTTGCTCTCGAAGTGAGCGTAGAAGGCGCCCTTCGTGAACCCGGCGCCGCGGGCGATGCGATCGACCGAGGCCGCGTCGAGGCCGAGCTCCAAGAACGCGTCCTGGGCCGAGTCGAGGAGCGCCCGCCGTGTGCGGGCGCCGCGCTCGGCGCGCGTCTCGGTGATCCCCGCGACGGCCAACTCAGGCTCCGGCACCGACCAGCTCTGGGGCGGCCTCCGCGGCGACGCGACGGTGGCCGAGCTTGATCCGCCCGCCCTCGGCGGGAGCGCTCGTGATCGCCCGCCGGACGAGCCCCTCGCCGGCGGGATCGCCGACAGCGGTCACGGTGCGCGAGGCAAACAGCTCGCGGAGCACGACCCGCATCTCGTACTGGGCGAACGCGGCGCCCAAGCAGCGGCGCATACCGCCGCCGAACGGGATGAACGTGTAGGTGCCGGGCTGCTCGTCGAGGAAGCGCTCCGGGCGGAACTCGTCCGGGTCGGGGTAGACCTCGGGCCGGCGGTGGACGAGGCTGATCCCGGGCGCGACGGTCGCGCCCTCGGGCAGCTCGACCCCGGCGATCGTCGTCGGCGCCTTGACGCGGCGGACGACGACGGGCAGGACGGGCCGCAGGCGCAGCGTCTCGGTGATCACGGCGTCCAGGTAGGCGGTCTCCCCCGCGTCGACCTCGGCGACGAGGCGCTCGGTCCGAGCCGGATCGCGAGTCAGCCGCTCGAGCACCCAGGCGAGCGCTGTCGCGGTCGTCTCGTGGCCGGCGACGAGCAGCGTCATCAGCTCGTCGCGGAGCTCGCGCATCGGAGAGCGGCTCGCCGTCCTCGTCGGTCGCCTGCAGGAGCAGCGAAAGGATGTCGTCGCGCTCGCCGAGGTCGCCGGCGCGGCGGCGGTCGGCGATCTCGGCATAAAGCAGCGCGTCGGCGGCGCCGAGCTTGCGACGGACGGATTTCAGCCGGGCGAAGCGCTGCGGGCCGAGCGCGGCGAGGACCAGCAGCGTGCGCGCCGAGGTCGCCTCGTTGAGGATCGCGCGCAGGGCCGCGCGGATCCGGCCGAGGCGCTCGCCCTCACGTAGGCCGAAGACCGCCTGCAGGATGATTTCGAGCGTCAGTCGCTGCATCTCGGGCTGGGCGGCGAATTCCTCGCCAACGGGCCAGCCGGCGATCTGCTCGCGGGCGATGCCGGCCATCAGCTCGCCGTAGCTCTGCATGCGCTCGCCGTGGAAGGGGGGCAGCAGCAGCTTGCGCTCGCGCAGGTGCTTCTTACCGTCGAGCAGCAGCACCGAGTTGGCGCCGAGGATCGGGCCGAGGATCGCGTTTGCCTCGCCCGCGTAGAGCTTCTCCGGGTCGCCGCGGAAGATCTCCTTGACCGCCTCGGGGTTGGAGACGATCACCCAGTCGCCCTCGGCCATGATCCGGATCGTGAAGGTCTCCCCGTAGCGGTCCCGGCAGCGCTGCAGGAAACGGTCAGGGTTGCGATGCCACAGCGCCGTCTGGATCGGCCGCGGCAGGCGGGGCCCGGCCGGCAGCCGGTCGCGGGCGAACTTTCGGCCCGGAGCGGGAATCGGGGGCGGGTCGACGACGGCGGCGGCGGTCTGGTGCTGGGTCAAGGGGGGCGCTCCTGGGGAGTTTGGGATACCGAGTCGGTATGTATATGACATACCGCTCGGTATGTCAACTGGGTGTCGGGGCGTGGGCGGCCGCTGAGCTTCGGCCAACGACCGCCAGCCAGATGTTCGAGGCGCTCTCTGACCAAGCATGAGCGTGCACGCGCGGTGTGCGGTGTAGCGGAGCTACATAAGCACCGCGCGGGTGCGCTCAGGCGCAGCGTCAGAGAGTGCCGGGCGCAGCACGAGGGCGCACCGGCACTAGGCCCCTCCCGCTACCATCGCGCCCGCCGTACCCACCAACGAAGCCGAGGGAGAAACGTGGCCGTAGACATCGCCGAAGTGAGCAAGCTCGACGTCGAACCCGGGGAGCTGCCCGAGACGATGGCCGCCTGGGTCATTCGCCAGGAGCGCGAGGGCGAGCCCAAGGACGCCTTCCAGACCGAGGAGATCGAGGTCCCCGAGCCCGGCGCCTTCGAGGTGATCGTCCGCGTGATGGCGGCCGGCGTCAACTTCAACAACGTCTGGGCGGCACTCGGCAAGCCGGTCTCCGTCTTCGGCTACGGCGACCATCCTGAGTACGGCCACCACATCGGGGGCTCCGACGCGTCCGGGATCGTCTGGAAGGTCGGCCCGGGCGTCACGAACTGGAAGCCCGGCGACGAGGTCGTGATCCACTGCAACCAGGCCTCCTACGAGGACGTCGAGGTCCACGGCCTCGACCCGATGGCGGCCCCCTCGCAGCGGATCTGGGGCTACGAGACCACTTGGGGCAGCTTCGCCCAGTTCACGAAGGTTCAGGCGCAGCAGCTGCTGCCGAAGCCGGCGAACCTCTCGTGGGTGGAGTCCTCGGCATACGGCCTCACCTACTTCACCGCCTACCGGATGCTCTTCAACCGGGCGAAGATCCAGGCCGGTCACAACGTCCTGATCTGGGGCGCGGCCGGCGGCCTCGGCGTCTTCGCCTGCCAGCTCGTCAAGGCGGCCGGCGGCAACGCGGTCGGCGTCGTCTCCTCCGAGGAGAAGGGCGAGCTCGTCAAGCAGCTCGGCTGCGTCGACTACATCAACCGCAAGGAGTTCGCGGGGATGATGCGGACGGGCACCGAGAGCGCCGAGGAGGAGAAGGAGCGCTTCAAGGTCTCGCGCGCCTTCGCCAAGCAGGTCAAGTCGATCCTCGGTGACGCGCCCGACATCGTCTTCGAGCACGTCGGCCAGGCGACCTTCCCGACCTCGGTCTTCACGGTCAAGCCGTTCGGCAAGGTCGTGATCTGCGGCGCCACCTCCGGTTACACGCTCGACTTCGACGTCCGCTACCTGTGGATGAAGCAGAAGGAGATCCTCGGCTCGCACTTCGCGAACGCCTACGAGTGCATGCGCGCGAACCAGCTCATGGCCGAGGGCAAGGTCCGGCCGGTGCTCTCGCAGGCGATGGACTTCGACGGCGTTCCCGGCGCGCACCAGCTCATGCACGAGAACAAGCACTCGGGCAAGATCACCGTCCGCGTCGGCGCCACCGACGACAGCCAGTGGCAAGCACGAGGATGGGCCAGGCGCAATCTGGGCCGAAGTCGGCGGCTGACGCCTCTGACGCGGCGCCTGGCCGCACGCGGTCGGCGCTCATGTGGCTCCGCCACACCGCGCGCCTCCCGCGCGCGCCCAGGCTTGGTCAGAGCGCCTCAGCCGGGCCTGCCCTTACTGACGTGTAGCGCGACGTCGCCGGCGTCGAGCCCGAACACGTCGCGGCGTTGGCGTCAGGCGGTCGGCGTGGAGGCGGCGAAGGCGTCGGCCGCCTCGAGGTCGTAGTCGCCATGGTCGGTGCCGAGCCCGCCGGCGACGAGGGCGGCCGTCGCGCAGCCGAGCGTCGCGGCTTCTGTGCGTGATGCGGCCAAGGGCGAGGCCGCGGAGGAAGCCGGCGGAGAAGGCGTCGCCGCAGCCGGTCGTGTCGACGACGTCGATCGCGAAGGCCGGCACGCGCTCGGCGCCGTCGGCCGTCGACGAGCGAGCGCGCCCTCGCCCCCGCAGGTCGCCGCGACGCAGCCCGCGCCGCGCTCGAGCAGCGCCGCGCAGCCGGCCTCGAGCTCGTCGGCGCCGGTGAAGCCGAGCACCTGCTCGTCGTTGGGCAGCAGGTAGTCGAGCGCCGGCAGCGCCGGGCCGATCCACTCGAGCACGCCGGGGTCCCCGGGCGCGAGGATGTCGGCCGAGGTCGTCATGCCGCGCGCGCCGGGCCTCGGCGAGGATCTCTGCCGCGGCCTCGCCGCCCATGAACTCGGGCCCGCCGAGGTGCAGGTGGGTGGCGTCGCCGATCGCATCCCAGTCGACGTCCGCCGGCCCGTAGGTCGCGTTGGCGCCGACGACGTGGAAGGCGGGCCGGTCGCCGTTCGGGCGGATCGGCAGCACGCTGGCCGAGGTCTGCACGTCGTCGCGGCGGAGCACCAGCGAGGTGTCGACGCCGTCGCGCTCGAGCAGCGCGAGCAGCTGATCGCCGAGCGCGTCGGTGCCGATCGCGGCTGCGCTGCGGACTCGGCGCCGAGCTTGGCGAGGATCAGCGCGCGTGCCGCCGGCGGAGCCGGCGGCGGTCATCCGGATCTGCTCGACGAGCTCGCCGCCCTGGCCCTCGGGGATCGCTCGACCGGGCGCACGAGCACGTCGAGCACGTGCACGCCCAGCGCGAACGGCGTTCATCTCCCCACGGCCTCCGCGCGATCCGCTCATCGCTCTCCCTACCCCGCTCGCCTCGCGCCTGGGCGAGCCGTAGCGAGCGCGCGACGGCCGCGTCGACGGTCGCCTGCTGCTCCGCCTCGCGCGAGCGTGCGGGGCACGCCGACGCGCGGCGGCGCGCAGGTAGACGCTCGGCCGCCCACTCGAGCAGCTCGGTCGCGCGCACGGCGGCAGTCGAGATCGGCGCCGCAGGCGACCGTGCCGTGGTTGGCGAGCAGCGCCGCGTTGCGGCCCTCGAGCGCCGTGACCGCCGCCGCGGCCAGCTCCGGCGTGCCGAAGGTCGCGTACGGGCGCGACGCGCACGGCGCCGCCGAGCAGCAGCATCTCGTAGTGGACGACGGGCAGCTCCTCGAGCACGCAGGCGACCGCGGTCGCCGCCGGCGCGTGCGTGTGAACGACGGCGCCCGCGCCGTCCGCGGAGCCCGTAGACGCCGAGGTGCAGATCGAGCTCGGAGGTCGGCAGCAGCGCGCCCCAGCGCTGGGCGCCGCCGAGGTCGACGACGGCCACCTCGTCCGGCGCGAGCGTCGCCGAGCTCGGCGCCGGTCGGCGTGATCGCGACGGCTCGCCGTCGCGGACGCTGACGTTGCCCGAGGTCGCCCTGACGAGGCCCGCCGCCGCGAGCCGCCGGCGACGCCCGCGCAACGCCTCTCTACCGGCTCGCAGCATCGCGGCCAATGCTAGCGTCGAAATATGAATCGCGATTCAGGTCAGCGGCGAGTGGGCTCCTCCACGCCCTCATCGGAGTTGCGGCGGACGCCGAAGCAGGAGCGCAGCCGGGCGCTCGTCGAGTCACGTCCTCGACGCGACCGACGGCCTGCTCGCCGACGGCGAGGACCCGGGCTCGCTGACGACGACGAAGATCGCCCGCGCCGCCGGCGTCTCCGTCGGCGCCATCTACCAGTACTTCACCGACACCGAGTCGATCGTCGCCGCCGTCGCCGCCCGCCACATCGCCGCCTCGACGACGCTGATCGAGGAGGCGCTCGCCGACCTGGCTTCCGGAGGACCCCGACCCGATCGGACGCCTGGTCGAGCTGTTCGCTGCGCGCTATCGCGCCGAGCCCGGCTACCGGGCGCTGTGGTTCGGGCCGCACCTGAACTCTCGCATGCAGGCGGCCGACCGTGCCGGCAAGGAGGCGATCGCGGCGACCGTGCGCCGCGCCTTCTCGGCCCCGGACCCGGGCACGCCCCCGAGATCCCCGAGGACGCGTCGCGGCCGCCGTGTTCGCGGTCGACTCGCTCCTGCAGGAGGCCTTCCGCCGCGACCCTGGCCGGCGATCAGGGGTTGCTTGACCAGGCAAAGCTGATGATGCGGGCGTACCTCGCCGAGGTCGCGCCGCGATCCACGGAAGGGGGCCGAATGGCCGACTGACAAGGGGCAAGGCATAACGAGGCGCAAGGCGATCGGCGGTGGTGCCGCGATCGGCGCGGGCGCCGCGCTCGGCTCGACTCCCCGGATCGGCGGCGGCGAAGAAGCACGCACAAGCACCAGTCACAAGCACCGCCAGAAGCACATCGAGGCGGATGTCTGCGTCGTCGGCGCCGGACTCGCCGGGCTGACGGCAGCGCTCGAGCTGAAGCGCGCCGGCCACTCGGTCGTCGTGCTCGAGGCGCGCAAGCGGATCGGCGGCCGCGTGCACGGCCACGAGCTCGCCAACGGCGAGATCTCCGAGCGGGGCGGCACCTTCGTCGGCCCGACCCAGGACCGGATCCTGGCGAAGCTCGACCACTTCGGCCTGAAGACGTTCCCGACCTTCGACGACGGCGACAACGTCTACATCAACAGCGGCGACCGCTCGACCTTCTCCGACACGGGGGTCACCGGCAGCGCCCCGCCGGACCCGATCATCCTGCCGGAGCTGGCGACACTCGTCGCTCATCTCGACCAGATGTCGACATCGGTCCCCGTCGACGCCCCATGGACGGCGCCGAAGGCCGGCGAGTGGGACAGCCAGACGCTCGGCACCTACGTCAAGCAGAACAGCGCCACCGAGCGCTTCCGCAAGCTCGTCCCGGCGGCGACGCGGCCGATCTTCGGCGCCGAGCCCGACGAGCTCTCGCTGCTGTTCGTCCTCTTCTACATCGCCTCCTCCGGCAACGAGAAGAACCCCGGCACCTTCGAGCGCAACTTCAACACCCGCATGGGCGCCCAGCAGGACCGCGTCGTCGGCGGCTCGCAGCGATTGCCGGAGGCGATGGCGCGGGCGCTCGGCGGCCACAAGCGGATCAAGCTCGACTGCCCTGTGCGGCGGATCGTGCAGCACAAGAACGGCGTCACGGTCTTCGCCAAGCGCGCCAAGGTGAAGGCGAAGCGCGTGATCGTCGCGGTCCCGCCGACCCTCGCCGGCCGGATCGACTACACGCCGCTGCTGCCCGCCGGCCGCGACGCGCTCACCCAGCGCCTCGCAATGGGCCAGCTGACGAAGGTCGCGGCCACCTACAAGAAGCCGTTCTGGCGCGAGAAGGGCCTCAACGGCTCAGGCGCTGTCGACCGACGGGCTCGCCAACGCGACCTTCGACGACACGCCCAACGGCGGCGAACCGGGAGTGATCTTCGCCTTCGTCGGCGGCGAGTCCTCGCGCAAGTTCGCCACGCTCGAACGAGAAGCACCGGCGCAAGCGCATCCTCGAGGAGTACGCGACGTACTTCGGCAAGGAGGCGCCTCGACGCGACCGACTTCTTCTACACGCAGTGGCCGGAGGAGAAGTGGACGCGCGGCTGCCCGGTCGGCATCTACCCGCCCGGGCTGATGAGCCAGCTACGGCGCGCACATCCGCAAGCCCGATCGGCCGCATCCACTGGGCCGGGACCGAGACCTCCGACTACTGGAACGGGTACATGGACGGCGCGATCCGCTCGGGCGAGCGGGCCGCGCCGGAGGTGAGCGACCGGCTGTGAGGGCCGCCTCGCCGGCCGACGGCACTCGCGGCGACCGGGCTCGCGCTCGGCCTGACGCTCGCCGCTCTGCTGCTCGCTCGGCTCGCCGGCCGGCGCCGCGGGCGAAGCCGAAGCGCGCAGCGCTTCGACACGCGCGTGCTCGCCGTGGTCCCCTTCCCCGGCTACCCGGCGCGCGCCTACGTGCACCCGAACGGGCGCATCTACGCCGGCACCTACGAGAGCGCGGCCGGCGCCGACGTCCCCTCGCGGCTGTTCGAGTACACGCGCCGCGGGCGAGCTGCTGCGCTCGTGGACGATCGCGGGCCAGCGGCTCGGGCGCCGAGCACGGCATCCAGGCCGCGATCAGCGACTCGCGCGGCCGCATGGTCCTGCTCGACACGAACCCGGCCCGGGTCCTGACCCTGAACCTGCGCAAGGGCGCGCAGCGCACCTACGCGACGATCCCCGATATCCCAGCTGCTCGGGCCCGGCGGCGCGGTGCACTGCTCGCAGCAGCTCGCTCGACGGCGCGCCGATCCCCAACTACGCGGCCTGGGGACGCGACGGCAGCCTGTACGTGACCGACTACGGGCAGGCCTGCATCTGGCGGGTGCCGCCCGGCGGCGGCAAGCCGAAGCTGTGGCTGACCTCGCACAAGCTCGACGGGACCGAGTTCGGAACGACCGGGATCGAGCTCGAAGCCGACCGCCAGACGCTGATGGTCGGCCAGGGCAGCTCCGCCGGGCCTCGGCGACGGCAACCCGGCGACGGGCAAGCTCTACGAGGTCCGGATCGGCAGGCACGGTGCGCCCGGGCCACTGCGGCGCTTCTGGGAGAGCGCACCCGACCGACGTCCCCGACGGCTTCGCGATCGCCCGCTCGGGTCGCGTCTACGTGCCGGCCGTCGGCCTCACCGCCCAGCTCGTGGTGGTCGGCGCCGACGGGCACGAGACTCGAGCGCTTCCCGAAGGCGCCGCTGAGCGGCGACAACGGCTCGCCGATCCCCTTCGACAACCCCTCGAGCGTCGCCTTCGCCGGCCGGCGGCTGATCGTCGCCAACCAGAGCGTGATCGCCGGCGACACGACCCACATGGCGCTGCTCGACGTCTACGCCGGCGAGAAGGGCCTCAAGCCGCTGATTCCGCGGCGCGCCGGCTTGGGGCCGAAGAGACACAAGCGGCACGCGTGAGCCTGGGCGTCCCGCCGCCCCGCCCGGCCGATAAGATGCCGCGCGCGATGGCCGAGATCAACATCATCGAGTGGCACCTGCACCCGTTCCGGGTCGGAGCACTGGTACGAGGCTTGGAAGCCCGCGCTCGAGCGCGCCGGCTCCTATGGCGCGACGTCCGTCTCGCTGACGCGCTCGGAGGAGGATCCGCACCACTTCCGCCAGACGACCGTCTGGAACGATCGCGCCGACTTCGACCGCTACTGGGCCTCCGAGGAGGTCCGCTCGGCCCGCGAGGCGGCGCTCAGCTACTTCAACAAGCCGCTGCTGCCGGGCTGGCACACCCCGATCGAGGTCTGAGGCCGGCGCCCGCCGGCGGCGCGATCCGATGGCCGAAGTCCTCTACTACGCGATCCCCTTCTTCGTCCTGCTGCTCGCGGTCGAGGCGCCTCGTTCCGCTTCGCGCGCGACGAGGAGGACGAGCTGATCGGCTACGAGACGCGCGACACGCGCACCAGCCTGCTGCTCGGCTCAGGCAACGTGGTGATCAACGTCGCCTGGAAGCTCGTCGTCGTCGCCGCCTACGCGGGCCTCTACGAGCTGACCCCGCTGCGGCTCTCGCCCGACAACCCGTGGACGTGGGTGCTGCTCTTCTTCGCCGACGACTTCTCCTACTACTGGTTCCACCGGATCAGCCACGAGAGCCGCGTCTTCTGGGCGAGCCACGTCGTCCACCACTCCTCCCAGCACTACAACCTGTCGACGGCCCTACGCCAGACCTGGGTGCCGATGACCTACTTCCCGTTCTGGCTGTGGATGCCGCTCCTCGGGTTCGCGCCCTGGATGGTCCTGCTCGCCCAGGCCTGGTCGCTGATCTATCAGTTCTGGATCCACACCGAGCGCATCCGCCGGCTGCCGCGGCCGCTCGAGTACGTGCTCAACACGCCCTCCCACCACCGCGTCCACCACGGCTCCAACGACATCTACCTGGACCGCAACTACGGCGGCATCCTCATCATCTGGGATCGCATCTTCGGCACTTACGAGCCCGAGGGCGAGCGCGTCCGCTACGGGCTGACGAAGAACATCCACACCTACAACCCGGTCCGCGCCGCCTTTCACGAATACGTCGCGATGTGGCACGACGTGCGCCGCGCCGGCAGCTGGCGCGACCGGATGGGGATCCTCTTCCGGGGCCCCGGCTGGTCGCCGCCGAGCGTCCCGCCCGCGCAGATGGAGTCGAACAGCCGGGGTTAGACGCTAGGGCGCGCCCTCGCCGGCTGGCTGACCCCACTCGCCGGTCGGCGGGCATTCACCCGCGCCCGGGGGCGTGCAGCTGTAGCTCGTGTTGCCGGCGCCGTTGCGGGCGATGACGAACTGCGTGCCGGTGGCGGAGGCGATCGTCAGCGTGTAGGAGGAGTCCGAGGCCTGGATCGCGACCGGAGCGTCGGCGAGGTTCGGCTCGATCGCCGCGAGCTTCGCAGGTGTCGCGCCCGCGTAGCTGCCGTTCTGGTCGGTGGCGTAGGTCTCGATCGCCACCTGGGCCGTACGGACGGCCGCCTCGGCGGCCGGATCGCCGCCGGGCAGGGTGGCGCTGGCTGAGTTCGAATCGGAGCCGCCCCCACCCGAGGCTGCGATCGCCAGCACAACGAGGGCAACGACAACGATGGCGGCGAGCGCGAGCCACGGCCAAAGGCGGATCGACGGGCGGCCCGGCGCCGGGATCACGGGCGGAGTGCCGAGGATCGGGTTGGGCGCAGCGGGCGTCGTGGTGGCGGCCGCGGCCGCCGACGAGTCAGGCCCGGCAGGCACTGCCGGCTCGGCCCCCGCTTCGGCGGTCGCCGGCGCCTCCGTCTCGGCGGTCGCCGGCGCCGTGTGCCCCGTCCATTCGCTGCCGTCCCACCAGCGCAGCTGCGTCGAATCCCACGGATCCTCGTGCCACCCCGGCCCCGGTCCCTGCGCCGCCATCGGGACGCAATCTAACCGCGCGGCCCATGACCGTCCACTTTCACCCCCTATAGGGGGCAGAACTGGACGGTTATCGCGGGCGCCCCTAAGCCTCTTCCAGCGGTGCCATCGTCAGGCCGGCGCCGGCCAGTTGCTCCCAGTAGTGCTCGGCGGGCTCGCGCATGCCGGTCCAGACGATCGCCTTGCCGGCGTTGTGGATCTTGTTGGCGTAGCCCATGCCCTGCTCGTAGTTGATCCCCGGGATGAAGCGAGCCAGCGTGCGGGCAACGTGCTCGAAGGTGTTGTGGTCGTCGTTGCGGACGATCACCAGCCAGTTGCCGCCCAGGCCGGAGCCGGGCCCAACTACCTTCGGTTTCTCGACGGTGCTCGGGCACATGTGAATCGTGCGCGTGCCGGCGGTCCGGCGCGACGCGGGAGACGAAGGTTAGGCAGAAGCCCGATCAGGGATCGGGGACGAACGCCTTGACGTTCTGGAAGTTGCCGTAGCCGTTCTTGTTCGAGCGCGCCTCGCTGCCGTAGGTGAGCGCGGTCTTGCGACCTCTGACCTCGGACGGGTCGTTGTCGTGGAACTTCGCCAGGCGCTGGCCGTTGACGCGGGCGATCACGTCGGAGCGGATCGCCTGCAGTCGCATGCGCTCGCGCTTGTTGAGCGGCGCGATCTTCTTGTTCTTGCCCGAGTCGACGGCGTCGCCGTTCTTGAGCAGCTTCCAGCGGCGACCCTTGGGGAAGATCCGCAGCTCGTAGGCGGATTTCGCGTTGGCGCGCACAGCGAGACCGATGTAGATCTGCTTGCGGACCTTCTTCGAGGTCTTCTTCTTGATCACCTTGGCCGAAGCCTGAAGGATGTGGTTCGGGCTGCTTGGAGTCGCCCTGGACGGGGGTCTGCAGGAAGCAGCTCTTGCGGCCCTTCATCACCTCGACGCCGAGCGCCGTCTCGCCCTTCCATGACTTGCCGCAGGCCTTGCCGCCGACGAGCCGGTCGATCCGGGTGACGTCCTTGCGCTTGTTGAAGTCGGTCGTGAAGACGAGCACGTTCGCGGACGCC
This sequence comes from uncultured Solirubrobacterales bacterium, assembly GCA_963774395.1. Classification (GTDB taxonomy): domain Bacteria; phylum Actinomycetota; class Thermoleophilia; order Solirubrobacterales; family 70-9; genus CAXMST01. Next base: position 349,561 of record CAVZET010000007.1, read on the forward strand.
ACCGCCACGAAGGCGAGGGCCCAAACGAGCGTCGATGTTGCGAGCAGTCGTTTCATTGCATCGAGCAGCCTAGCTGTCGTTTCGGGGCCGGACGCGGGCCCGCCGAGGGCGTTCGCACGGCCTCTCCCGCCCCGAACACGGGCACCGCCGCTAAGTAGCGGCGCCCTCGCCGGGCGGATTCGCGCTCGGCCCGCTTGCGCCAATAGCGCTCGAGGCCGAGCCAGACGTGATCGGGCGGCATTGCGTGGCGCATGCGCTCGGCCGCCAGCTCCTCCTGCGAGTCGATCAGCTCGTCGAGCCGGGCCATGAACGCTTCCTTGCCCTCCTCGCGGGCCCAGCCGGCGGTCAGCCGCAGCGAGGCGGCGGCAGCCTCGAGCTGCTCGCCGGCCGGCTCGACCTCGCCGAAGTGGGTCATCCGCAACCGCTCCGGGCGCCCGCTCTGCGAGCGCGTCGATCGAGGCGAGCCAGGCATCGACGTCGATCTCGGGCGGCGGTGTCGGCATCACGGTGAGCTCGCCGGGCGGCGTCCGGACGCCGGCGACGTCGCCGACGTAGGCGGTCCCCTCCTCGTCGACATAGGAGACGTGGTGGGCGGCATGGCCGGGCGTGTAGACGACGTCGAAGCCCTCGACCCGCTCGCCCCCGGAGAGCGTCGTCACGACGTCCTCCGGCACCGGCAGCGTCTCACCCCAGAGCCCGAGCATCTGCTCGGGCCCGTAGATCCGCGAGGCGCTCTCCCACAGTCGCGAGGGATCGATGACGTGCGGGGCGCCGATCTCATGCACGTACACGGGCGTGCCCGGGTAGCGCTCGAGCAACGTGCCGGTGCCGCCGGCATGGTCGAGGTGGATGTGCGTGAGCAGGATCGCGCGCGGCTCGAAGTCCTCGCCCAAGCCCTCGAGCAGCGTCGGGCACCGTGACTGCCGGCCCGGGGTCGACGATCAGCCCGTCGTGGTCCCAGGCCCCGATCGAGGCCGCGACCCCCTGGTGCATCGGTGTCGATCAATCTCGCCATCGGCTCAGCATCGCGTATCAGCGGCATTCCCCGGCCGGCGCCCGCGCATGCGGCGGCGCTCGGGCGGCCCCGAATACAATTGCGGCATGAGCGAGCACCGCCTGGAGCAGCGCGATCGCCCTTGGGTGATGCGCACGTACGCCGGCCATTCCGACGCACGGCGATCGAACGAGCTGTACCGGAAGAACCTGGCCAAGGGCCAGACGGGCCTCTCGATCGCCTTCGACCTGCCGACGCAGACGGGTTACGACCCCGATGCGGAGCTCGCCCGTGGCGAGGTCGGCAAGGTCGGCGTCTCGGTCGCGCACCGCGGCGACATGGAGGCGCTGCTCGAGGGGATCCCGCTCGGCGAGATGAACACGTCGATGACGATCAACGCGACCGCCGCCTGGCTGCTCGGCCTCTACGTCGCCGTCGCCGACGAGCAGGGCGTCGACCGCGGCCTGCTCAGCGGCACCACGCAGAACGACATCATCAAGGAGTACCTCTCGCGCGGGACCTACGCCTTCCCGCCCGGGCCCTCGATGCGGCTGATCGCCGACATGGTCGCCTTCACCGTCAACGAGATCCCGAAGTGGAACCCGATCAACATCTGCAGCTACCACCTGCAGGAGGCGGGCGCCACGCCCGGTCGAGGAGATCGCCTACGCGCTCTCCAACGCGATCGCCGTGCTCGACACCGTCAAGGAGCGCGGCCAGGTCGTCCGACGAGGACTTCCCCAAGGTCTTCGGCCGGATCAGCTTCTTCGTCAATGCCGGCATCCGCTTCATCGAGGAGCACGCGAAGCTGCGCGCGATGGGCATCCTCTGGGAGGAGCTCGGCCGCGAGCGCTACGGCGTCACCGACGAGAAGTTCCTGCGCATGCGCTACGGCGTGCAGGTCAACTCGCTCGGCCTGACCGAGGCCCAGCCGGAGAACAACGTGCCCCGGATCGTGCTCGAGGCGCTCGCCGTGACGCTCGGCCGAGATGCTCGCGCCCGCGCGATCCAGCTGCCCGCCTGGAACGAGGCGCTCGGCCTGCCGCGGCCCTGGGATCAGCAGTGGTCGCTGCGCATCCAGCAGATCCTCGCCAACGAGACCGACCTGCTCGACTACCCCGACATCTTCGAGGGCTCGAAGGTGATGGACGGGCTCGTCGCCGAGCTGATCGAGGGCGCCCGCGAGGAGATGGCAGTCGTCGCCTCCCACGGCGGCGCCGTCGAGGCCGTCCCCTACATGAAGGGCCGGCTCGTCGAATCGCATCGCGAGCGCGTCGCCAGGATCGAGGCCGGCGAGCTGCGGGTCGTCGGCCAGAACTTCCAGACGGAGTCCGAGGACTCCCCGCTGACCGTCGGCGAGGACGGCGGCATCATGACGCCCGACCCCGAGGTCGAGCGCGAGCGGATCGAGGCGCTCGAGCAGTGGAGGGCGGAGCGCGACAACGAGGCCGTCGAGGCGGCGCTGCAGGCCCTTGCCGAGGCCGCCGAGAACGAGGACGCGAACCTGATGGAGCCGACGATCGCCGCCGCGATAGCCGGCGCGACGACCGGGGAGTGGGCGCAGACCCTGCGCGAGGTCTTCGGCCCCTACCGCGGCCCGACGGGCGTCGACGGCTCCGCCACGGGCGGCGACGCGGAGCTGCTCGCCGAAGCCCGCAAGGCCGTCGATGAGACCTCCGAGAAGATCGGCCACAGGGTCAAGATCCTCGTCGCCAAGCCCGGCCTCGACGGGCACAGCAACGGCGCCGAGCAGATCGCCGTACGCGCCAAGGATGTCGGCATGGAGGTCGTCTACCAGGGCATCCGCCTTACCCCCGAGGAGATCGCCGCCAGTGCCCTGCAGGAGGACGTGGACGTCGTCGGGCTGTCGATCCTCTCCGGCTCGCACCTGGAGCTGGTCCCGCGCGTCGCTGAGCTGCTCGCCACGGAGGGCGTCGACGTGCCCGTGATCGTCGGCGGCATCATCCCGCCGGCCGACGAGCGGACGCTGCGCGAGCGCGGCATCGCCCGCGTCTACACGCCCAAGGACTTCGAGCTCAACCGGATCATGGGCGACATCGCGGCGCTCGTCGCCGAGCGCGCGGGCACCGCCGAGCCACAGCCCGCCTGAGCGCCGGCCGGTGCCGGCGCCGGACGCCCCCTATTTCGACTTTCCGGCCGCCGGGGTCGATGATGGCGTCGTCCGCCTCCGCTTTCGCCGTGACGAGGACGTGGAGCGGATCGTCGAGGCCTGCCGCGACCCCGAGATCCCGCGCTGGACGCGAGTGCCGGAGGGCTATGACACAGAGACCGCCCGGGAGTTCGCCCGCCGGGCGCGTGAGCAGGCAACGAAGGCCCAAGGCCTCGCGCTCGTCGTCGCCGATGCCGGCGACGACTCTCTGCTCGGCTCCTGTGGTGTGATCGCGATGGTCGCCGAAGAGCAGCGCTGCGAGATCGGCTACTGGCTCGCGCCCTGGGCCCGCGGCCGCGGCGCGATGACCCGAGCTGTCCGCCTGCTCTGCCGCTGGCTGCAGGACGAGCTCGGCATGGAGCGGATCGCCGCGGGCGCCGAGCCCGGCAACGACCGGTCGCAGGCCGTGCTCGAGCGCGCCGGCTTCACGCGCGAGGGCATCGTCCGCTCGCTCTTCGAGGAGAAGGGCCGGCGCCGTGACTTCGTCTACTACTCGCTGCTGCGCGGCGAGCTTTCATCGGAGTAGGCTCAGCCCTTGATGAGCGGCGAGAATGCACAGAAGGCTTGGACCCTCGTCAACTTCAGCACGCTGCCGTTCTGGCTGGCGATGATCCTCTTCCCGAAGAGCCGGCTGACGAAGCTGCTCATCGACCGGATCGCGCCACTGCACGCGGCGCTCAGCGCCTTCTACTCCGCGAGCCTGATCACGGCCGCCGCGAAGTCCGACGAGCGGATCGACTTCATGAGCCTCGAGAGCGTCCAGCGGGCCTTCCAGCAGCCCGAGGCGATGCTCGCCGGCTGGACGCACTACATCTCCTTCGATGTGTTCGTCGGCTCGTGGATCTGGCGACGCTCGCTCGCCGAGGGCCGCAGCGCTCGGCTCGCCCTGCTGCTCACCTGGTGGGCGGGGCCGATGGGCCTGGGGCTGTTCCTCGGGCGCAAGAGACTTCCCAGCTGGATTCCATAGGCAGAGCGGGGTAGGACCCCGCTTGCGCGACTCGGCAGAATGGAGGGAGCGATGGACGAAGCGCTGGAAAACGAGAAAAGCGCCTGGCTGCGCTGCTACCGGTGCTGGTCGCAGCGGCTCGAGGCGCAGGTCCACTACGACGCGATCCTGCGGATCGACGCCGAGACGGGCGAGCCCGCCGAACGGGTCGAGGAAGTTCAGGAAGCCGTCGTTCAGTGCCTCGACTGCATGCACGATCAGCCTCACCTCGGAATCGAGGAGGGCCGCGTCGTGCCGATCGAGGATCGCTGGGAGCGGCTCGTAGCCGGCACTCCCTGGGTCGCCTCCTGCACGGTCTCGGTCGACCAGGACATGGTCGAGGTCTGCTCAGGCCCCGACGCCGCCGACAGCCTCACCTTCGCCGCTTTCGGCGAGGCCGGCACGCGCGAGTTCTTCACCCACGTCCGCTTCCACAAGCACGAGGAGGAGCGGATCGTGATCCACCTGCTCGTCGAGCTCTACGCGCGCTCCGCAAACGAGGCGAGCGAGGTGCTCGAGGGCGCCTCACGGGGGCCGCTCGAGATCACCTCGCTGGCCGAGGAGTCGCGGCCGCCGGCGCACGCAGCCGACGAAGCGCACTGAACCGAGCCGACGCGCGGCGGCGAGCAGTCCGATGACGATCCCGCCGCCGCCCTCCGAGCAGGACCTCGAGGTCACGCTCCGCGCGCTGGCGCCGCTTCGCGCGCTGCACTCGCCGCGCTGCTGGGGAATCCAGAACGTGCCGAAGCGCGGCGCCTGTCTGCTGGCCGGCAACCACACGATCTACGGCGTCCTGGACGTCCCGCTGATGGCCGCGGAGATCTACGAGCAGCGCGGCCGGCTGCCGCGCGGCCTGGGCGATCACGCGCACTACTCCGTGCCGCTGTGGCGCGATCTGCTGACCCGCTTCGGCACGGTCCGTGGCACGCGGGAGAACTGCGCTGAGCTGCTCGCCTCCGGTCAGCCGGTCCTCGTCTACCCGGGCGGCGGCCGCGAGGTGATGAAGCGCAAGCACGAGGAGTACAAGCTGATCTGGAAGGAGCGGGTCGGGTTCGTACGACTCGCAATCGAGCACGGCGCCCCGATCGTCCCCTTCGGCGCGATCGGCGTCGACGACGCCTACGACATCCACATCGACGGCGACGCCGCGATCATGGCCCCCGCCCGGGCGCTGGCCGGCCTACTCACCGGCCGGCGCGACATGGTGCCACCGATCGCGACCGGCATCGGTCTCCTCCCCCGTCCCGAGCGTTACTACTTCGGCTTCGGCACCCCGATCCGCACGAAGGGCGCGGGCGACCCCGAGGATGCCGAGCTGCTCGCCGCGATCCGCGACCGCGTCCGCAACGCCGTCTACGCGCAGATCGCCGAGCTCAAGGGCATCCGCGCCGCCGACCCCGACCGCTACCCACCGGCCCGGGCGCGCAAGGCACTCGCGAAGCGCTTGGAGGCGATGCGGGCCGGGCTGCCGGGCGGGTAGGTTCGAGCACGGCACCGCGACCGACGCTGGTAGTGCTCCGAACGTCCATTAAGCCCGCCCATAGGCCCGGATGGTGGACGTTCGGTGCGCTCGGGCGGCCTGGTCGGCCGGCCCGCCCCGCCAGACCCGGACGCCGGCCTACCGCCCGAACTCCGAATCCGCCTCCAGCCGCCCGGCGAACGCGACGAGCAGCTTGATCGTGTTCTCCACGTCGGAGAGCTGGCACATCTCCACGGAGGAGTGCATGTAGCGGAGGGGCAGCGAGACGAGGCCGCAGGGGATGCCGGCACGGGCGAGTTGCATCGAGTCGGCGTCCGTGCCGGTGTAGCGGCCGGAGGCCTCGATCGTGTGCTCGATGCCCTCGGCCTCGGCGGTCTCGACGAGCATCTGGCAGACGCGGTGGTTGAGGGTCGAGCCGCGGCCGATCACGGGGCCGGAGCCGAGCGCGTGATCGCCGTTCTCCTTCTTGTCGATCCCGGGCGCGTCGGTGGCGTGCGTGACGTCCACGGCGACCGCGAGATCGGGGTCGAGCGAGAAGCCGGTCGTCTGGGCACCACCGAGGGTGATCTCCTCCTGCGCCACAGCGCAGCCGATCACACTCGCGGTGCTCCCGCCCTTTTCGGCCACGCGGCGAGCGGTCTCGAGCGAGACGTAGGAGCCGAGCCGGTTGTCGAGCGAACGCGAGACGAGGCGACCGTTGGGGAACTCCAAGGGCTCCGCCGCGAGCACTGCGACATCGCCGATGCGGACCAGCTTCTCGGCCTCCTCGCGGTTCGCGGCGCCGATGTCGATGTGCATCTGCTCGAGCTTCGCCGGCTTCTTGCGGTCGTCGTCCTTGAGCAGGTGGATCGGCTTCTTGCCGAGGACGCCCGGGATCTCTCCCTCATAACCGATCACCGCCACCCGCTGGCCAACGAGGATCTGCGGGTCCCAGCCGCCGATCGGGCCGAACCAGAGGAAGCCGTCGTCGTCGATGTAGGTGACGTGCAGGCCGATCTCGTCGATGTGGCCGACGATTGCCAGCCGCGGCGCGCCCTCCGCCCCGGCGATCTCGACGACGCTCGAGCCGAGCGTGTCGGTTCGTACGTCGCCGCCGTCGATGCCGCGCGCGGCGTCGCGCCAGACCTCGGCGGCGGGGGTCTCATAGCCGGAGGGAGCCGGCGTTCGGATCAGGGCATCGAGAAGCTTGGGGGTGTCGCTCATGCCCTAGCTCTATCACGGGAGCCACAGGAGCCGCGCCCGCTCAGTCCTTCCACTCGCTGCCGGTCGGTTCGATCGGCCAGCCGATGGCTGCGTGCAGGCCCTCGTCGACGACACCCGCGGCCGCGAGCGCGGCGTGGCGACGGCGCTTGGTCGCCTCAACGAGCTCGGCGTGCTCGTAGACGCGGTCGGCGGCGGCGTAGACGAGGCGCGGCAGGAAGGCGTCGCCCTCCTCCCCCTTCAGGCCCGGGATCGAGGCGGCGACGTCGTAGCCGAAGTCGGGATCGGCCTCCCACTCGACCTCCCCGGCGAGCGCCGCGCGCAGCGCCGTCGCGGTCGCTTCAGAGCCGGCGGCGCGCGCGCCCGGCCGCCCCTCGGGACCGGCGACGAGACCATCCTTGAGCAGGAAGACCGGCTTGCCCGCGGTGAGCAGGGCGCGGGCGGTGGCGACGGCGGCATCGTCGGCACCGCTCGCCCCGGCGGCGAGCAGCGCCGCGGCGAGCTCGGGCGAGATCCGGGCGAGCGGCGGCAGCAGGCCGTCCTCGGCGACGATCACCGCCGAGAAGTCCGCGTCGCCGGGCTCGCCCGCCGCCTCGGCGAGCGAGCCGAGCACGCGGCCGCCGGCCGCCGTGACGACCCCGGCGAGCGGCGAGCCCGGCGCCGGGCTCTCGCCCGGCGGCTGCTCGCTGCGCTCCGCATAGGGGTCGGCCACGGTGGGCCCTGGCCTAGCCCGGGTTCTTCTTCGGGATCAGGACCGCGCGCTTGAACTCGGCGACAAGCGTGTTGTCCTGCTTGTAGACGCGCGTGTGGACCTTGACCACACCACGGTCGGGCTTCGAGTTCGAGGGCCGGACCTCGAGCACCTCGGACTCGCAGAAGAGCGTGTCACCGTGGAAGACGGGGTTCGGGTGGCTCAGCTCCTCGGTTGCCAGGTTGGCGATTGCCTTGCCGGAGACGTCACTGACCGACATGCCGAGCGCCAACGAGTAGACGAGGGGACCGACGACGACGTTCTGGCCCTGCTGCGAGGAGCCCGCGTAGACGTCATTGAGGTGCAGCGGGTGGTGGTTCATCGTGATCAGGCAGAAGAGGTGGTCGTCGGACTCGGTCACCGTCTTCGCCGGCCAATGCTTGTAGACCGCGCCGACCTCGAACTCCTCTAGGTAGCGGCCGTAGGCGTGGGCGCCGGACGCCTCGCGCTCGGCCTGGTCGGTGGTCAGCTCGTGTTCTGTATCGCTCATCGCTTCCTTGGTTGGTCGTTTTCTGTGGGGAGGGGATCCGTGGCGCGGGCCGGCGTTGATCGCCGCCGCGCAAGCGCGCCGCTCAGGGGGACGACGGCGTCGTCGACGCCTCGATCGTCACGCCCTTCGCATTCGCGTCCTGCTGGATCTGCTGATAGGTGGTCTGGAAGTTCTGCACGACCGAGGGGATCTGCTTCGCCGCATCCTTGAGCGCCTGGTTGTCGCCCGACTCGAGCGCGGAGACGATCGGGTCATAGCCGTCGCGGTAATCGGTGAAGACCTGGACGAGCTGGTCGTTGATGTCGGCGAGGTCCGCGGGCGGGTCGAGGGCATTGAGGGAGTCGATCGTCTCGGTGATCTTGTCCTGGATCGCGACGACGGTGTCGTGGAAGTCCTTGGGCGAGGTCGGGTTGGCTGCCTTTTGCGAGAGGTCGCCGAAGCCGTTCGCGAAGTCCGCGGTGATCCCTTGCAACTGCTGGGAGTACTCGTCGGTGCTCAGCGAGCCCGCGGAGGAAGAGGTCGAGGAGCCGCTGCCACCGCAGGCGGCGAGCAACAGCGCTGCGGCCGTCAGGGCAACTGCGAACAACGCCACCAGCGGGCGCCGGGCGCCTCCCCAATTGATCTGCTCAGCTGCCACTTTGGTCTGCCTCCTTGATCGGGACGCCGGCGTCGATCGCGGCGTTCTGGATGTCGGTCAGTTTCGTCTGCAGATGCTTTGCCGCATCCGGCAGTTGCAGCGCCGGCGACCCGTGCGTTGCACTTCAGCGAACCTTTCGCAGGTTCGCGCGAGCCATGTGCTTGCCGATTACGGTGCCCAGCAGCTTGACCACGTCGGGATCGCCGCCGACCTTGAGGTGACCCTTGTCGATCGCCTCTCGCCATGCCACCAGGTCGCCTTCCTCGGCGAGCTCGTTGAAGTCCGCGCGCGGCAGCGAAATCTCGACGCGCGCATCGTCGGGGTCGACCTTGGTGACCTCCGGTCCAGGCGTCTGCACACGGAAGACCTGCACGTCGCCGCGCCCGCGCAGCTCGACGCGGATGACGAGCTTCAGCTTGTCAAGCGCCGGGATCTCGAGGACCAGCTTCCGGTAGGAGCTTGCGATCAGTTCCTGTGCGCGCACGGGAGGAATCGGGATCGTCCCCGGCTCAGATCTTGTTCCGCTGTAGGAGCTTCTTGCCGATCACCATGCGCTGGATCTCGGAGGTGCCCTCACCGATCAGCAGCAGCGGCGCGTCGCGGTAAAGGCGCTCGATCTCGTACTCCTTCGAGTAGCCGTAGCCGCCGTGGATCCGGAACGACTCCTCGACGCAGAAGCGGCCGCACTCGGAGGCGAGCAGCTTCGCCATCCCGGCCTCGAGATCGGAGCGCAGGCCGGCGTCCTTCATCCGCGCCGCCTTCAGCGTCACCAGACGCGCGGCCTCGAGCTGCGACGCCATGTCGGCGAGCTTGAACTGAATCGCCTGGTGCTGCGCGATCGGCTTGCCGAACGTCTTGCGCTCCTGTGAGTAGCGCAGCGCCAGTTCGAGCGCCCGCCGGGCGATGCCGACGCCGCGCGCGGCGACGTTGACGCGGCCGACCTCCAGCGCGTCCATCATCTGCGTGAAGCCGTCGCCGAGGCCCTCCTCCTCGCCGCCGAGGATGCGGTCGGGCGGGCAGCGGTAGCCGCTGTAGATGAGCTCGGTCGACTCGACGCCCTTGTAGCCCATCTTCTTGATCTGGGGCGGGACCTCGAGGCCCTCGAACTTGCCCGTGTTCTTGTGCTCGCCGGGCGCCTTCTCGGTGATGAAGCAGGTCATGCCCTTGTAGGGCGGATCGGCGTCCTTGTCGTTCTTCATCAGCGCGAAGACGACGCTCGAGCGCAGGCCGTTGGTGACCCACATCTTCTGCCCGTCGAGGATCCAGTCGCCGGAGTCGGGGTCCTTCTTCGCCGAGGCCTTGATGCCCTGCACGTCGGAGCCGACCTCGGGCTCGGAGAGGCTGAAGGCGGCGCGGATCTCGCCCGTCGCCATCTTCGGGAGGAAGTACTCCTTCTGCTCGTCGGTGCCGAACTTCATCAGCAGATACGAGCCGATGAAGTGGGTGTTGACGACGCCGGAGATCGAGATCCAGCCGCGCGAGAGCTCCTCGACGATCATCGTGTAGGTCGTCAGGTCGAGGCCCATGCCGCCGTACTCCTCGGGGATCGTCACCCCGAACAGGCCGAGCTCCTTCATCTGCTCGACGATCGGCTCCGGGAACTCATCCTCGTGGTCGTAGTGCTCGGCGTTCGGGATGATCTGCTCATCGACGAACTGGTGGACCATCTCGGTGATGTCCTTCTGGATGTCGGTCTTCTCTTCGTACTGTGAAGTCGCTACGGCCATGGCTCCTGGTCTGGGTCGCTGAAAGGAAACGGGAGGGTCTGAGCGCGGTCGCACCGGAACCCCTGAGTAAGCCATCCGGGGCGCGCTCGGCCGCCTCAGAGGATAGCTGTGCGGGCCGCTTCTTGGCGGCCTACGGGCGGATCAGGAGGGGACTTGCGGCGGACCGCCGCCGCCGCGGGTCGCCGCGACGAGCTCGAGCAGGCGCTCGTCCTCGAGCGAGGGATCGGCGTTCGGGACCTTGGGCCGGATCCGCGCAGCGAGATCCGCGGCGAGGCTCACGCGGGCGCTCGCGTCGAGCCCGTCCCGCCGCAGCAGGAAGTGCGTGATCGCGTTGTGGTCGTCCGCGGTGACCGCGATCGTGTTCCAGCGCCGCGCCTCGGGGAGCATCTCGATCGCGCCGACGCTGATCGGCGCCAGCTGCGGATCGTGGCCCGAGTGCGGATCGATGCCCTCGAACGGCCGCCAGACGTCGTTCAGGGAGTCTTGGACGAGGTACGGAATGATCAGCACGGTGAAGCCCACGAAGAAGCTCCCGATGTAGGAGAGGGCGAGGGCCCAGCCGCTGATCCCCTCCTGGTTGAGCACGCCCTGTGCCTCCTGGATCCGCTTGGTGCACCGGTACCAGGAGACGAACGGGGGCACGATCAGCAGCGCACCGAAGGTGACCGCCAGCAGTGAGACCCAAGGGTTCGTGTCCTGCGAGCGCTCGAGCTTGTAGACCTTGCCGAAGTCGCGCAGCTCGCGGTTGATCTTGTAGTACCAGTACCAGTTGTAGAGGCCCAGCGTGACGATGTGCAGGGTCACGACGACCCACGGCTGGCGAACCTTTACATCGGCCCCGTAGGCGTTGACCTCGTAGCTTCCCTCCGCCATTCGGCGCAGAACGGTACCCGCCGCGCGCGGGCTGAGCTCAGCGGCTCGAGCGAAGCGCCGCGACCACCTCGAGCAGCCACTCGTCGGACAGGCCCGGCTCTGCCCCGACGACGTGCTCGCGGACGCCGGTGGCGAGCTGCGCGGCGAGCCGCTGGCGGTGCTCGGGCTGGATCGAGCCGCGCCGCGTAAGGAAGTGGCGAACGGCGTCGAGCTGCTCAGCGGTGACGGCGCTCGTGTCCCAGCTGCCGGCCCGCTCGAGGACGTCAATCGCGCCGAGGCTGACGGTCAGCTCGGAACCGAGCGCCGCTGAGGAGATCGTCTCCCCCGCCTCGGCAGCGTCGACGCCGACGACGATCGTGCCGGCGGCGATGTCGCCGAGCCGCTGGTTGCGCGGGCTGCGCACGATCGAGACGAGCGCGCCGAGGAAGAGCGTCGCGAACTCGTCGATGAGGCGCATCGCGTTGCGGACGAGCGCCGCGCGAAAGCTGACCGGCTCGCCGCCGTCGCCGAGCACGCGGATGCCGAGCCGGCGCTTGCCGGGAGTCTGGCCCTCGCGGTAGGCCTCGTAGAAGACGTCGTAGAAGAGCATCACGAAGAAGGCGAAGCCGATCCCCGCGCCGAGCCCGAGCTCTGAGGAGCCGCTGATCCCGGTCAGGATCAAGCCGAGGATCAGGGCGATGACCCCTGCGAGCAGGATCTGCAGGACGAAGTCGATGAGCCGCGCGGACAGCCGCGAGCCGAGGCCCGCAAGCCCGAGCTCGATTTCGACTCCCTCCGGCGTCGAGATCGCCACGCGATCCTCATACTGCATCCCGGGTGAATCTAGAGAGTTTCATTCGCACCAGAGGGGGTGCCTGGCGAGAGCTGGAGACGCTGCTGGCGAGCGCTCGCGGCAAGGGTGAGCGACTCCGGCCGGGGGAGATCCGCCGCCTCGGCTCCCTGTACCGCTCCGCCGCCGCCGACCTCGCGCTCGCCCGCCGCAGCTTCCCTCGCGACCCGGTCCGCCGGCGGCTCGAGGACCTCGTCCGTCGCGCCGGCGCCGTCGTCTACCACGGCCGCGCGGCCCGCTCCTCCCCGCGCGAGTTCGTCACGCGGACCTACTGGGTGCGGATCGCCGAGCGCCCGCGGCTACTCGCGATCGCCGTCGGGCTGTTGCTCGCGCCGGCGCTGCTTGCCGCGCTCTGGGCGATCAACGACCCGGCGGGCGCGCTCGGCTTCGTCCCGCACGAGTTCCGCGGCGCGATCGACCCGCCACGTACCGACGGCAACACCGCCGGGCAGTCGACCGCCTTCGCGGCGTTCCTCTTCACCAACAACATCCGGGTGACCATCGTCGCCTTCGCGCTCGGGCATCACGGCCGGGATCGGGACGGCGATCGTGCTCGTCGGCAACGGCCTCTTGCTCGGCGCCGTCGCCGGCGGCGCGATCGAGGCGGGCAACGGGCGCGCCTTCCTCGAATTCATCATTCCCCACGGCCCGATCGAGCTCACCTGCGTCGTCGTCTGCGCCGCCGCCGGTCTGCGGCTCGGCTGGGCGATCGCCGAGCCGACGAACGAGCCCCGGCGGCGGCGGATCGCAAGCGAGGGGCGGGACGCGGTCGAGGTCGTCCTCGGGACGATGCCGTGGCTCGTCGCCGCCGGCGTCTCGGAGTCGTTCGTGCGCGGCTCGGGGCTGCCGCTGTGGGCGCTGATGACGATCGGCCTCGGCCTGTTTTCGATCTTCTGGGGGTTGGTGTGGTGGCGCGGGGCGCTGTGGCTGCGGCGAGAACGGGGCGATAAGCCCGAAGGCAGCAACGGGCGTGCTGCCGGGGTGGCCGTAGAGACGGCCGCGGCGGCCTGACGGCCAATCTGCCGATACGTGTCACATCCACCCCTGGAAACGGGGGTCGATGTGACATCTATCCCTTCGGATCAGGCGCGAGCCCGGGTTTTCGCCCGCAGGTAGGAAGTGACGACAGCGCCGGCGAGCGAATCGGCCGGGGCCTCCACGATCTCGGCGCCGGCGGCGCGGGCGATCGCAGCGGCGCGCGTTCGCGCGTCGAGCACGTCGAGGGCTACGGACGCGCGGAGCACATCGAGGACCTCGCTCGGCTCGCCCCCCTCCCCCGTCACGGCGCCCTCCAGGGCCAAGTCACGGGCTGAGACCAGGGTCACGGCGTGGCGGCGGGCGAGCACCGGCATCGCCTCGACGAGCGGCCGGGCAGCGACCTCCTCCACGAGGTCGGTGAAGAGGAAGACGAGCGCCCGCTTCGCCGCGGTCAGGCCCTGGAAAGCGCGGCCGTAGTCGGAGTCGGTCGGCGCCGGCTCGAGGTCGTAGAGCGCGGCAAGCGCGGCACGACCGCCCTGCCGTCGCGGCGGCACCCAGACGCGATCGGCGGCATCGAAGGCGAGCACTCCGAATCGGTCGGCGCCGTCGTCACAGGTGGCGGCGAGCGCCGCGATCGCGTCGAGCGCGGCATCGAGACGGGTCCGGTCCCCGAGCGGCGCCTGCATCAGCCGGCCCGCATCGAGGACGGCGATCACGTCGCGATCCTGCTCGAGCCGGTAGTCGTTGCTCATCGGTCGTCCGAGGCGGGCGGTGGCACGCCAGTTGACCTGGCGGATGTCATCGTCGGGCGAGTACTCGCGAACCGACTCGAACTCGGTCCCGAGCCCGAGCGGGCCGCGCCCGCGGGTGCCGGGGTCCCGGTAGCGGGTGTGGCGAGCGCGGGCTGCGGCCCTGTAGGCGGCGGGCATGTCCGGATAGACGTCGAGGGACGCCTCCTCCCCGGAGCTGTGAGTCCAGGCGGCGAGGCCGAGTGGACCGCGCAACCGCACGGCGACGGGCGCCAGCGTCACCCGACCCCGTCTGCGGGCCGTGATCGTTCCCGCGAGCGTGCGGCCGCTCGCCTCGTTCGGCTCGAGCTCGAGGTCACCAGGATTGGGCTGGCGCAGGCGGACACCGCAGCCGGCCGGCGCCTCGACGGCTACCGAATAGGGCTCGCCAACTCCGAGCGAGAGCAGCTCGGGCAGCTCCCGGCGCACCGCCGGCGCACGGTGAATCCGGGTCGCGTCGACCGCGAACGCAGCCACAAGTACGACGACCGCAAGGAGGACCGGCAGCAGGGGCAGCGCGAAGGCGGCGAGGGCGATGGCGGCGAGCAGGGCGGCGGTCAGAGCCGTCGGACTCACCTCGGCACCGCCACCTGTGAGAGCGCCGCGGCAACTGCGTCGTCTGGCCTGTAGCGCTCGAGCGCCGCCTCCGGCGCGAGCACGATGCGGTGCCGGAGCACGGGTGCCGCCACCGAAGCGACGTCGTCGGGGGTGACGAAGTCGCGGCCACCGAGCCGGGCGCGGGCGCGGGTGGCGGCGAGCAGGTGGACCCCTGCGCGCGGGCTGGCGCCGAGCGAGACGGCGGGCAGATCGCGCGTCCGACGGACGATCTCGACGATGTAGCCCGCGATCTCGTCCGAGACGAGCGTCTGGTCGAGGTCGGCGCGGGCGGCCGCGACCCCCTCGGGGCCGGCGACGGCGACGACGCGGTCGAGGTCGGCGGGCCGGATCCCCTCGTGTGAGAAGCCGAGGATCGCCCGCTCCGTATCCGCGTCGGGGTAACCGACGTCGATCTTCAGCAGGAAGCGGTCGAGCTGCGCCTCGGGCAGTGGGTAGGTGCCCTCGTACTCGACCGGGTTCTGGGTCGCGACGACGCAGAACGGATCGGGCAGCGGCTCGGGCTCACCCTCGATCGAGACCTGCGCCTCCTGCATCGACTCGAGCAGCGCCGCCTGCGTCTTCGGCGGTGTCCGGTTGATCTCGTCGGCGATCAGCAGGTTGGTGAAGACCGGACCGGCGCGGAAGCTGAGCTCGCCGCCGCGCAGCGTCATCGTCCCGGTCAGATCCGAGGGCAGCATGTCCGGCGTGAACTGAACGCGGGTCGAGTCAAGCCCGAGCGCCCGCGCGGCGGCCGTCGCGATCAGCGTCTTGGCAACGCCGGGGACGCCCTCGAGGAGAACGTGGCCGCGGGCGGCGAGCGCGATCACAATCGCCTCGACGACCTCCGTCTGCCCGGCGACCACCTTGGCGACCTCGCCGCCAACCGCCTCGTTCAATTCGTCGAGCTTCAAGCTGCGTCTACCTCCGTACGCGGGTCAGCGCCCTCGCCGCCCGGATCGCGTCCTCCGGCTCGCTCAGCGGGCCGGCCAGCGCCTCTGCCTCCTCGGCGGGCACCCCGGCCAGCTCGGCGGCCGCGGCGAGCTTATCCGGCTCCCGTTCGCCGGGTTCGGCGCCGAGGTTCGTACCGCTGCGCCGCTCGATCCCCTCGATCGCCGCCCGGCGGACCGGCTCGGCGGCCTCGGCGAGCTCGCCCCGGCGGGCGAGGATCCGGGCAACCGCATCGACGTAGTCGGAGCGTGGTCGCGCCGCCGGGTGCGGGTCGCCGTCGGGCGGTCCGAGGCGCCGCAGCCGCGAGGCGATGAAGGTGAGCCCCGCAAGGATCAGGCCAAGAAAGGCGACCCCCCACCCCTGCGGCAGCGCGTCAAAGCCCTTCGAGGAGCCCGCGGCACGGGCCAGGCTCTGCAGGAAGAGGACCGGACGCCCGCCCGACGCCCGCCCCAGATCGATCGCGAGCTGCGCGTTGTCGGCGAGGGTGATGCTGCCGTTGGCGAGCGGGTCCGAGGTCGACAGAACCACCGCAGTGCCCTTCTCGCCGGCCGTCGCGACGGTCATCGCCGTGCCCTCGTTGTTGGCGAGCGCCGGCAGGCCGCCGGCGGGGTCGGAGAAGAGCAGCCCGCCGGCGGGGTCGACGGTCCGCACCCCGGCGGTCTCGGCGATGGGCAGAACGGGCGCGACGGGCGCTCCCGCCGGGCTGCCGAACCGGGGATCGATCCCCGTGATCCGCCTGATCGCGCCCGCGTTCGTCGCGCCGCCGGTGATCAGGTAGCCACCATCGGCGACGAACGAGCGCAGCGCCGCGACGTCATCGTCGGTCGGCTTGCCGAGATCGAGCGCGACGAGCGTCGTGTCCGGATCGACCGAGCCCTTGGAGACGGGGTGCTGCAACTCGTCAACCCGCAGCCCATCCCTGCGGAGCAGCTCGGCCCAGGCCGCGAACCCCTGAGCGCTCTCGTCACCCGCCTGGCGGCCGGGCGGACGGCCGGAGTCGCCGCTCGAGCGCAGGGAGCCGAAGGCGATCGCGGCGACGAGCAGCGCCAGCGCGATCCACCAGCCCCGCCCCGCGAGCGCGGACCTCACCTCTGCTCACCGTCCTCCGCGCCGGCGCCGGGGCGCGCCGCGGCGACGACCTCGCGCCAGCCATCGCGGGCCTCGCGGACGTCCGCGGCTCCCGCCTGCCGACGCCCGTAGACGACCCGCTCGAAGGTCGCTACCAGCCCCCGCGCGCGAGTCGAGCCGAGCCGGTGAGAGAGGCCGGCGGGGGTCAGCGAGGGATCGGGCGCAATCGCTCCAGCGTCCTGCAGCTCACCCAGGGCGAGCCCGTAGCGGAGTCGCAACGCCGTCTCGAAGTCCCCATCCCGCTCGGCGCGCTCGGCACGCTCGGCGAGCTCGGAGGGCGTCTCGGCGGCGGCGGCGGCCGCCTGCCGTTCGGCGAGACGCGCCCCTGCCTCGCGCCCGCGAGCGAGCCGGATCGCGAGGAAGGCGCCGCCCACGGCGGCGAGGATCAGCAGCGGGATCCAGAAGGCGCCGATGTCGAAGCCGATCGAGCCGTCCCCCGGCGAGGGGGCCGCGGGAGGCTCGGGCGCGCTGCCGCTCGAGTCGAAGCCGGAGACGATGTCCCTGGCCTCGGCGCGCGCGCCGGCAGGGTCAGCGTCACCGCTGCTGGTGGCGCCGAGCTCGCGCTCGATCGTCGCCAGGCGCTGATTCAGCGCCTCGCCGCGGACGCCGGCGAGCGCCGTGCCCGTGTCCGCGGGGAGGCCGTCGATCGTGCTCGCCTGCTCGAGGCGCTGCAGCGCTGCCGTGTCGCCGTTGCGCGCCGCCCCCGCGAGCGCCGCCGCCTGCTCGCGGCTGAGCTCCTGCGCGACGGCGGCCGCCGGCGGCGCGCCGACGGCGAGCAGGACGGCAACGAGGACCAGTGGAGCGAGGCGGCCGCGGCGGCGGCCCGGCCCGCGCACAGCTAGCCCGCCGCCGGTGGCGGCCCGGGTGGCGGCGGTGGCGGCGGCACCGGAGCGGGCGGGGAGAGCCCAGGCGCGCCGGCAGTGCCCGTGGCGGTCGCCGGCTCCAGGCCCTCGGCGAGCCGCTGGATGTCGTAGCCCTCCTTGCGGATCCGGCAGTCGTAGTAGAGGACGACCGAAGCGACCGCCGTGAGCGGCGCGGTGAAGGCGAAGGCAACGCCGCCGAGGATCTGCGTGACGACCACCCACAGGTAGATGTGGCTCTCGGCGAGGCCGTTGGCGGCGAGCGCGGCGAGCCCGATGATCAGCTCAACGGCGCCGGTGAAGATCGCAACGACGAAGAGCACGCCGAGCGTCCGCCAGCCGTTCTTCCGGATCAGCCTGTAGGAGCGGCGGCACGCCTTGAAGCCGCGCACGTCCTCGACCATCAGCACGGGGATCGCGACGGCGAGCATGACGGCGGCGTAGAAGGCGCCGACGATCAGCGCGAAGACGCCAATGAAGACGAAGAAGAAGGTCAGGAGCGAGACCCAGAGCAGCGAATGCAGCTTGCGGACTGCGGTCCCGACCGAGTCGCGGGCGCTCACCTCCTCGCCGAGATAGGCGGCGTTCGCCGCCGTGTACGTCGCCCCGACGACGAGCAGATAGGCGAGCACGCTGAGCACCGTGCCGACGATCTGCAGCGCGTTGTAGAGGTTGTAGTCGACCTGGCGCGTCGTGTCGCCGATGTCGACGAGGCCCGCGTCCGTGATCGAGCTCGGCTCGCCGAAGGCGATCACGTTGAGGACGATGAGGACGATCGTCAGCGGGACGACGATCACGGCCGCCGAGGCGAGCAGCCGGAGGATGTTGCCGAAGTAGATGTTGAAGGCGAGGTCGAGGATCTTGCCGCCGCTGCGGGGACCCGTATGCCAGGAAGCGCCCTCCATCGCCGCCAGCCTACTGGCGCCTACGACCGCAGGGGTGCCGCTGCGCCGCCCCGGCCCGTCAACCTAAAATGGCCGCACCCACAGCCCGCCCCACCCACGCGGCCCGGGCTTCCTGCCGACGAAACAGACGAAAGGGTCAACCCTTGCGAAACCCACGCCAGTTCTTCGAGCCGCTCGCCATCGGCGCGCCCGATCCCGTCACCGAGGTGCCCTTCCCGCCCTCGCGGATGATCCACTTCTTCGACGCCTCGAACCCGAAGATGGCCGCCAAGGTCCCCGATATGGCCAAGCAGGCCGACATCCTGCTCGGCAACCTCGAGGACGCGGTCTCGGTCGACAACAAGGTCGCCGCCCGCGAGGGCCTGGTCAAGGTCGCCAACGAGGTCGACTTCGGCGACACGCAGCTGTGGACGCGGGTCAACTCACTCGAAAGCCCGTGGGTCCTCGACGACCTGACGACGCTCGTCACCGAGATCGGCGAGCAAGCTCGACGTGATCATGGTCCCGAAGGTCGAGGGCGCCTGGGACATCCACTACGTCGATCGCCTGCTCGCCCAGCTCGAGGCGAAGGCCGGCGTCTCCAAGCCGATCCTCGTGCACGCGATCCTCGAGACGGCGCAGGGCGTCGTCAACCTCGAGGAGATCGCCTGCGCCTCGCCCCGTATGCAGGGGATGAGCTTCGGCCCGGCGGACCTCGCGGCCTCGCGGCGGATGAAGACGACCCGCGTCGGCGGCGGCCACCCCGGCTACCTGGTCATCAACGACCCCGATCCGGACGACCCGGACGCGCCGCGCGCGACCGCGCAGCAGGACCCGTGGCACTACTCGATCGCCCGCATGGTCGACGCCTGCACGTCAGCCGGGCTGCTGCCGTTCTACGGCCCGTACGGCGACATCAAGGACGTCAAGGGTTGCGAGGCGCAGTTCCGCGCGGCGTTCCTGCTCGGCTGCGTCGGCACCTGGACGCTGCACCCGGTGCAGATCGAGATCGCGAAGAAGGTCTTCAGCCCCGACCCGGACGAGGTCCTGTTCGCGAAGAAGGTGATCGAGGCGATCCCGGACGGCAAGGGCGTCCACATGATCGACGGCAAGATGCAGGACGACGCCACCTGGAAGCAGTGCAAGGTGATGGTCGACCTCGCCGAGATGCTCGCCGAGAAGGACCCGGAGCTGAAGGAGGCCTACGGCTTCTAGGCCGCAGGCCCTGGGCGGCTTCGAGGCCGAGGGCACGGCGATGGCGGACATCCCGACCCGGATCGCGCGGGTCGAGCTGCGCGTCTCCGACGTCGAGCGCAGCGCCGTCTTCTACGCCGAGCCTCATCGGCCTCGAGCCGACCCGCGGTCGACGCCGAGCGCGCCGAGCTGCAGCCGCCGGCGCTGAACGGCGGCGGCACCCCGTGCCTGATCCTGCACGCGGGCCGAGCAACCCGGACGGGCGCCGCTGCGGGCCGCCGGGCTCTTCCACACGGCGTTCCGCTTCCGCGACCGGCCCGGCCTCGCGGCGGCGCTGCGCCGCGTCGCGATCGAGATGCAGCATCCGCTGACCGGGGTCGCCGATCACGGCGTCTCGGAGGCGCTCTACCTCGACGATCCCGACGGCCTCGGGATCGAGCTCTACCGGGACCGGCCGATCGAGCAGTGGCCCGAGCGCGAGCCCGGCGAGCGCGTGCACATGTTCACGGCGCCGCTCGACCTCGACGACCTGCTCGCCGCCGACGTCGACTCGCCGGTCGAGCTCGCCTCGCGCGGCGTCGACATCGGCCACGTCCACCTCAAGGTCGCCGACATCGATGCGGCGACGGCGTTCTGGACCGAGCGATGGGCATGGAGCTGATGACCCGCTTCGGCGCCGACGCCTCTTCCTGGGCCAGGACGGCTACCACCACCACATCGGCGCCAACACCTGGGCCTCGCGCGGCGCCGCGCGCGAGCCGCTCGCGGGGCCGGGGCTGGACGGCCGTCGCGGTCTTCGCCGACCCCGGCGTCGAGGCAGCCGAGACCCCCGACGGGATCCCGGTCGCGATCGAGCGGCGGACGACGGGCGCGGATGGACCGGCCGATGGCTGAGCCGAGGTCTTCCGTCACCGCGAGCGGGTCCGCTTCTCGGAGTGCGACCCCCAGGGCGTCGTCTTCAACGCCCGCTATCTCGAGTACTTCGACATCGGCATGACCGAGCTCTGGCGCGAGACGGTCGGGCCCTACGGCAGGCGATGCCGGCTCCGGCGTCGACATGGTCGGTCGCCGAGGCGACGATCCGCTACCTGAGTCCTCGCTGCGCTTCGACGAGGAGTTCGACATCGTGATGACGGATCCGCACTGGGCACGACGTCGCTGATCACGGCGATTCGCGGTCACCGAGCTCGACGGCAACGCTGCGCCGAGGGCGAGATCCGCCACGTCTTCGTCAACCCCGGGACGGCTCGGAGAAGACGCCGATCCCCGAGGACGTGCGCGAGGCGCTGGACGCCCTATCTCGTCGGCTGAGGTGAGCGCCGTCCAGCCTCCCGCGCGCGGGTCACGCGCAGGCGGTCAGCTCGGCGACGCGGGCGATCGCTGGCTGTTGCTGCTCGCCGCCCTCGGGCTCAGCCGCCTGGCTGCACTCCTCGGCTCGCTGCTCCGGGACCGACACGCACGGCGCCTCGCGTCGAGCGGCTCACGATCGACAGCAAGGCGGTCGGCGGAGTCGCTGCCGGTCAACGTCGTCATCGCCGGACGGCGTCGATCCCGACGGGGCGCCGCTGCTCGTCTTCCTGCACGGCCGCGGCGGCGACTCCGAGCTCCTACTCGCGGAGACGAGGCGCTCTACGCGGCGCTCGAGGACGCTCGGCGACCGCGCGCCCGTGATCGCCTTTCCCGACGGCGGCGGCGACTCCTACTGGCACGACCGCGAGGACGGGCGACTGGGGCAGCTACGTGTTCGACGAGGTGATCGGCGCGGTCGAGGACCGCTTCGGCACCGACCCCGACCGGATCGCGATCGGCGGCATCTCGATGGGCGGCTTCGGCGCCTACGACCTCGCCCGCCTGCAACCCGTCGGCGTTCTGCGCGGTCGGCGGCCACTCGCCGGCGCTGTGGACGGACGGCGGCCTGACCGCGGCCGGCGCCTTCGACGACGCCGAGGACTTCGCCGCCCACGACGTCGTCGCCGCGGCGGCGCGAGCCGGACGGACCCGTACACGAAGCTGCCCGTCTGGATCGACGAAGGGGACGAGGACCCGTTCCGCGCCCGGCGACGAGGCGTTCATCGCCAACCTGCAGGCGGCGCGGCGGCCGATCCCACCGGACCACGTCTGGCCCGGCGGCCACGACGGCGCCTACTGGGCCGCCCACTGGGACGACTATCTCCGCTTCTACGCGAGGGAGCTCGCGCGCTGCTGACCGGCCCGGCCGGTTTACGTGGCACATCGACTACCGCGGGCGGTAGTCGATGTGACTTCTATCGCGACGCGGCGAGCAGCGCCGCGCCGATCGGGCCCGCATCGTTGCCGAACGCGGCCGGGACCAGCTCCGCCCGGGCGCGGAGCATCGGCATGAAGCGCTCGCTCTCGGCGCTGATGGCGCCGCCGATCACGACCAGATCTGGGGCAAGGATGCGCTCGAGGTGCGCGAGGTAGAGGTTCAGCCGCTCCACCCACTCCCCCAGCTCAGCCCCTGCTCCACGATCACCCGTGCGGCGCAGTAGTCCTCGGCGACCCGGTCGTGGCCCGCCAGGTAGAGGCGGCCGAACTCGACGTTGGGCACCAGCACGCCGTCGCGGAACAGCCCGGTGCCGATCCCCGTCCCGAGCGTCAGCACGAGCACGGTCCCAGTCGCCTCGCGGGCGGCGCCGCGCCGCAGCTCCGCCTCGCCGGCAACGTCGGCGTCGTTGCCGACCGCGACAGGCCGGCCGAGGCGCCGGCGAGCTCATCCTCGATCGCGAGCCCCCTCCAGCCCGGCCGCTCGTGCGAGGTCGGGTTCGTCGCAGGACGCCGTCGCGCACGACCGCTGGAAAGCCGACGCCGACCGGCCGCCCGGGGCCGAGTTCGTCGGCGACGGCGGCGATCGCTCGAGGACGGCCTCGGGCTCGAAGCCAGGCGGGCTCGGGTGCCGCACGGGCTCGCCGATGAGGGCGGCGGCATCAACATCGACCAGCGATCCCTTGACGGAGGAGCCGCCGACATCGATGCCGACCACCGGGACGGATCCGCCTGCCGTCTGCATCGGCACAGACTTGCACGGCGCCGCGGCGGCATCGCACGGCCCGCCACCGAGCCGCGACAATGCGCCCTCCGATGGCAGACGCAGAGCCCCGCAACCGCATCTACGTGACCGGGCACAAGAACCCGGACATGGACTCGATCGCGTCCGCGATCGGCTACGCCGAGCTCAAGGGCCGGCTCGACGACGAGAACAGTACGTCCCGGTCCGCCTCGGCGAGGTCAACGCGCAGACGGAATGGGCGCTCGAGCGCAGCGGCGCAACCAAGCCCGACTTCATGGCGCACGTGATGCTCCGCGTCAGCGACGTGATGCGCGAGGAGTTCCCGGTCGCCCACCACTACGAGCCCGTCCGCGAGGTCGGCCTGACGATGGCCCGCGGCAACCTCGACATCGTCCCGATCGTCGACGACTCCGACAAGCTGATCGGCGTGATGACCGAGCGCGCGCTCGCCCACCGCTACATCCGCGAGTCGCGCAAGACCTCGACCCTGGTCGACGCGCCGACGACGGTCGAGGCGATCGTCCGCGTGCTCGACGGCGAGCTGCTCGTGGGCGAGGATCACCCGATCGAGGGCCGCGTCTGGGTCCACTCGATCGACCCGTCGCGGAGCGAGAGCCGGATCTCCGACGGCGACGTCGTCATCGTCGGCGATCGGCCCGACGCCCAGCTGCAGACGATCGAGCTCGGCGCCGCGATGCTCGTCGCGTGGAACGGGATCAAGCCCGGCGACGAGGTCCTCGCCGCCGCCCGCGAGCACGGCAGGACCGTCGTCGTCAGCCCGCTCGACTCCTACGTCTCGAGCCGGATGATCACCCTGGCCGCGCCCTGCCGTGCGCTGGTCGACCGCGAGCCCCTGACGGTCGACCCCGACGAGCTGCTCTCCGAGGTGGCCGAGCAGATCAAGGACGTCCACTACCGCGCCGCGGTCGCCGTCGACCGCCAGCAGCGACCGATCGGCCTCGTCACGCGAACCGACCTCGTCTCCCCCACCCCGCGCCGGGTGATCCTCGTCGACCACGCCGAGCAGGGCCAGAGCGTCAACGGGATCGAGGAGGCCGAGATCGTCGAGATCCTCGACCACCACCACATCGGCTCGATCGAGACCCACGTGCCGGTCACCGCCACCTTCGACCCGGTCGGCTCGACCGCGACGCTCGTCGTCGAGCGCTTCCGCCAGAACGGCATGGAGCCGAGCGCCTCGACCGCGATGATGCTGCTCGGCGCCGTGCTCTCGGACACAGTGCTGCTCAACTCGCCGACGACCACGCCCCGCGATCGCGTCGTCGTCGAGTACCTCGAGCGAGCCCTCGGCGTCGATGGGCTGGAGCTCGGCCGCGAGATGTTCGAAGCGTCGAGCGACGTCTCCTCCGTCGCCGCCCCCGAGATCGTCACCCGCGACAGCAAGGAGTACCAGCTCGGCAACGGCGAGACGATCTCGATCGCGCAGATCGAGACCGTCGGCAAGTCGCTGCTCGAGCGCAAGGACGAGCTGCTCGAGGCCCTCAACGGGGTCCGCGAGCAGAAGGCGTACCCGTTCGCCGCGCTGATGGTCACCGACATCGTCACCAAGGGCACCGACCTGCTGATCGCCGGCGACTCCGGCCCGGTCGAGCGTGCCTTCGCGAAGTCCGCCGAGGACGGCGTGATCGAGCTCCCCGACGTGATGAGCCGCAAGAAGCAGGTCGCGCCGAAGCTGCTCGCCGCCGTCTAGATGGGTGATTCCACGGGATCGTGCCCGCGGGGGCGCCTGGCACCGAGCCGGGCGCGATCGGGTGCCGCGGCCCGTGCCGGTTGGCACGGGCAAGGTGCACGGTCGCGATCCG
Organism: uncultured Solirubrobacterales bacterium; assembly: GCA_963774395.1. Taxonomy (GTDB): domain Bacteria; phylum Actinomycetota; class Thermoleophilia; order Solirubrobacterales; family 70-9; genus CAXMST01. Next base: position 373,925 of record CAVZET010000007.1, read on the forward strand.
GCGAAGCGTGTCCAGGCGCCATCCGTGGGTGCGAGCTCGTGGGATCAACCATCTAGCGCGACTGCAGAAAGTCGATGAGCACCCGCAGCAGAGCATCGGGCGCGTCCAGATGCAGGTCGTGGCCGGCCTCATCGATCGACACGAAGTCCGCTTGCGGGTTGGTGACGGCCATGCGCTCCAGCTCCGTGGCCGGCACATGTCCGTGCTGAGCGGTGACGACGAGCGTCGGGCAATCGAGCAGGCCCCACTCCCCCCAGTGACGAGCGACCCGCGATCGCTCGGTTGGTCTCGATCAAGACCTCCGGATCGAACGGTGGCCGCAGGCCGTCCGGGCTCGTCTGCAGCCCATCCGCCCAGCGGCTGAGCACGCAGCTGGCTGCCGCCGAAGAACCGCTCCGCCGCTGTGCGGTCCGAGAACGGCACCGGCCAACTTGCGAGCCAAGCAGCAGCGGCCTCCAGGTCCCCGTCGTCGGCGGCTTCCGGCCCGGCCTCGACCACGACGAGAGCCGCGACCATCTCGGGGTGCTCAGCGGCGAGGGCCAAGGCAGTCAGGCCGCCGAGGGACTGCCCGACCAGCACGGCCGGACCGAGATGAAGCTCGTCGATCGCTGCGGCCGCATCGGCGACGTGAGCGGCCGCCGAAACGTCGGGTGGATTGCCCTCGCTGAAGCCGTGGCCCCGTGCGTCGGGGGCGATCACACGGTGAGTCGCCGCCAGCGGCCCCGCCGTATCAACCCACTCTTCACCGTGGCCGGCGAGGCCGTGAAGCAGAACAACTGCCTGTCCCGTGCCGCCGAAGTCGGCCACGGACAGCCGGACGCCCCCAGCTTCAAACTCGAGGCGCTCCACCCGGGCAGCCGGACCTCGCGACGCCCCGCGGCCGCTCATCGTCCACTCAGGTACTGCCATGCGGTACCTAAGTGGACGACGATCCGCTGAGGCCGCGCCCTAGCCGAGCTTCTCGGTCAGCGTGTCGCAGCTGCGCGGAGACCTCGGTCGGGGAGCTTGTCGCCGAACTTGGCGAGGTGGTCGCGGACCTGGTCGAGCTCGTCCTTGAGCGCCTCCTCGTCGACGGCGAGCAGCTCCTCGACCTGCTCGGCGGAGATGCTCGAGTCCCTCGATGTTGAGCTCGCCCTCGGCCGGGACGAGGCCGATCGGGGTCTCGCGCGTCTCGCCCTCGCCGTTGCAACGGCGGAAGATGTACTCGAGCACGCGACTGTTCTCGCCGAAGCCGGGCCAGATGAACTTGCCGTCGGCGTCCTTGCGGAACCAGTTGACGTAGAAGACCTTCGGCAGCTGCGCACCCTCGGTGCGACCGATCTTCAGCCAGTGCGGCCATGAAGTCGGCCATGTTGTAGCCGCAGAAGGGCAGCATCGCGAACGGGTCGAAGCGGAGCTGGCCGACCGTGCCGAAGGCGGCGGCGGTCATCTCCGAGGACATCGTCGCGCCCATGAAGACGGCGTGCTCCCAGTCGAACGCCTCGCGGACGAGCGGCACGACGCTGGCGCGGCGGCCGCCGAACAGGAAGGCGTCGATCGGGACGCCCTCGGGGTCCTCCCACTCGGGCGCCATCGAGGGCGCCTGGGCGGCGGTGACCGTGAAGCGCGCGTTCGGGTGCGCGGCGGGCGTCTCCGAATCGGGGGTCCACTCGTTGCCGTGCCAGTCGATCGCGTGCTCGGGCGGATCGCTCATGCCCTCCCACCAGATGTCGCCGTCGTCGGTCAGCGCGCAGTTGGTGAAGATCGTGTCGCGACTCGACCGCCTTCATCGCGTTCGGGTTCGTCTTGTGACCGGTGCCCGGGGCGACGCCGAAGAAGCCCGCCTCGGGGTTGATCGCGTAGAGCTTGCCGTCGTCGTGGAACTTCATCCAGGCGATGTCGTCGCCGATCGTCTCGACCTTCCAGCCCTCGAGCGAGGGGATCATCATCGCGAGGTTGGTCTTGCCGCAGGCCGACGGGAAGGCGCCGGTCACGTACTTGACCTCGCCCTCGGGCGAGGTCAGCTTGAGGATCAGCATGTGCTCGGCCATCCAGCCCTCGTCGCGGGCCATCGCCGACGCGATCCGCAGCGCCAGGCACTTCTTGCCGAGCAGCGCGTTGCCGCCGTAGCCGGAGCCGTAGGACCAGATCTCGCGGCGTCTCCGGGTAGTGGACGATGTACTTCGTCTCGGCGTTCGTCGGCCAGGACGACGTCCTCCTCGCCCTCGGCCAGCGGGGCGCCGACCGAGTGCACGCAGGGGACGAACTCGCCGTCGGCGCCGAGCACCTCGAGGCGCCGCGGCGCCCATCCGGGTCATGATCCGCATCGAGACGACGACGTAGGGCGAGTCGGTCACCTGGACGCCGATCTGCGACTTGTCGGAGCCGAGCGGGCCCATCGAGAAGGGAACGACGTACATGGTGCGACCGGCCATCGCGCCGTCGAAGAGCTCGCTCATCTCGGCCCGCATCTCCGCCGGATCGCGCCAGTTGTTGTTCGGGCCGGCGCCGTCCTCGGTCTCGCTGCAGATGAAGGTGCGATCCTCGACGCGGGCGACGTCGGAGGGGTCCGACCAGGCCAGGTAGGAGTTCGGGCGCTTGGCGTCGGAGAGGCGCTTGAACGTGCCTGCATCGACGAGCTCCTGGCAGAGGCGGTCGTACTCCTCGGCGCTGCCGTCGCACCAATAGATGCTGGCCGGCTTGGTCAGGGCGGAGATCTCGTCGACCCAGCCGGTCAGGGTCTCGTTCTCTGTCGGTACGTCGGTCACCGTCGCATCACTCATCGCGAAGTTCAGCTCCTTCTCTCAAACAAACTGGAAATCAGTTTCTGCCTCGTGGGATCCGCGGAGCCCGGCGTGGTGAGGGGCACGGGCCCGGCGGGACTCCAGATTGTGCCGCAACCGGCGGCGCGGCGGCGCCAGCCGGGTAGTTCTCCCCCGCATTCTGCGGAACTTCCCCGGCGCCGGAGGGTCGCAATTCTTCGCCGCAGCGGCACACGGGAGACCTCGACCACGGCCCCTACGGCGCTTGAAACCGCCCAATGGTGGGCATAGGGTCACCAGGCGGGGGAGCCAAGCAAACAAGCAAGCCCGGGGCAATCCCTGCTCCGAGGAAGGGAGACACGGATGGAAGCGACCAGCGTCCCGGGTTCCGCCCCCGAGCCGGATGACGACGAGACGACCCTCGCGCAGCTGGGCTACAAGCAGACCCTGCAGCGAGGCTGGTCGAGCTTCTCGAACTTCGCGATCTCGTTCACGATCATCTCGGTCTTCGCCGGCTGCTTCACGACCTACGGCCAGGCCTGGAACAACGGCGGGCCGATCGCGATCTCTTGGGGCTGGCCGATCATCTGCGGCCTCGTCCTGTTCGTCGCCTTCTCGATGTCGGAGCTCGTCTCCAAGTACCCGACCGCGGGCGGCATCTACTACTGGGCGTCGGACCTGGGCGGCAAGACGTGGGGCTGGTTCACGGGCTGGTTCAACCTGATCGGCCTGGTCGGTGTCGTCGCCTCCGTCATCTACGCCTCGGCGACCTTCCTCGACGCGCTGCTCGGCATGTACGGGGTCAACGTCTTCGGCATGGACTTCGCGGACAACGCGCACGTGCTCTCGGAAACGTTCGTCCTCTTCGTCGTGATCCTCGCCCTGCACGCGGCGATCAACATCTTCTCCTCCCCGCTGGTCGCCCTCTTCAACAACGTCTCGGTCTTCTGGCATGTGCTCGGCGTTGCGGTCGTGATCGCGATCCTGATCATCGTCCCCGACCAGCACCAGAGCGCCGACTTCGTCTTCACCAAGACGATCAACAACTCCGGCTTCTCCGACGGCTCGAGCGGCAGCCTCTTCTTCTGGCTCTACGTGTTGCCGCTCGGCTTCCTGCTGACGATGTACACGCAGACCGGATACGACGCCTCGGCTCACATCTCCGAGGAGACCAAGGGCGCCGCGGTCGGCGCCGCGCAGGGGCCTGTGGCAGTCGGTCTTCTACGCCGGCGCGATCGGCTGGATCCTGCTGCTCGCGATCACCTTCGCCGCAACCCATGTCGGGGCGATCAACGATGAAGGCGGCTCGTCGCTGGCCATCTTCAACACGGCGCTGACCCCGGCCGCGGCGAAGGCCGTGGTGCTGCTGTCGACCGTCGGTCAGCTCTTCTGCGGCATGGCCTGCCTGACCAGCGCCTCGCGCATGTGTTACGCGTTTTCCCGCGATCGGGCCGTGCCCGGCCACCGGCTGTGGACGCGCCTCAACCACCACAAGGTCCCGGCCTACTCGGTGATTTTCATGGCGGTGTGCGCGCTCGTCGTCACGCTGCCGGCGCTGACCGGCGACGGTGCCTTCCCCTGGCCGTTCTTCGCCGTGGTCTCGATCACGGTGATCGGCCTCTACATCGCCTACGTGATCCCGGTGTACCTGCGGTGGCGACTTGGCGACGGGTTCGTCGCCGGGCCCTGGACGCTGGGCCGCAAGTACAAGTGGGTGAACCCGATCGCGATCGTCTGGGTCGGGATCTGCGTGATCATCTTCATCCTCCCGTTCGTCGCCGGAAGGGGTGCCGTGGAACGACAACTTCAGCTGGAGCGCCTTCAACTACGCGCCCCTGACCGTTGGCGTTGTGTTGTTCGCAGTCTGGGCCTGGTGGATGCTGGGGGCGCGGAACACCTTCACCGGCCCGGTGCGCCAGATCAACATCGACGACACCGGGAGGGTGATCGAGGACAAGCCGCGCGACGAGCCGGCCGATCCAACGGTCGCGTGACCGGCCCGGACGCCGGCCGCCGCGCACGCGTACGCTGAGCCCGTGACGCTTGACGAGCTCAAATCCGCCGTCGCTGACGGCAGCATCGACACGGTCGTCCTCGCGATCGCCGACATGGAGGGGCGGATCCAGGGCAAGCGCCTGACCGCCCGCCACTTTCTCGACGAGGTACTCGAGAGCGGCGCCGAGGGCTGCAACTACCTGCTCGCCGTCGACGTCGACATGAACACCGTCGACGGCTACGAGATGTCGTCGTGGTCCCGGGGCTACGGCGATTTCGCGATGAAGCCGGACCTCGAGACCCTCCGCCTCGTGCCATGGCAGGAGGGAACCGCGATGCTGATGGCCGACATCCTCTGGCATGACGGTGAGCCCCGTACCCGCCTCCCCGCGTCAGATCCTCCGCCACCAGATCGAGCGGCTCGCCGAGCGCGGCTGGCGGCCGTTCGCCGGCACCGAGCTCGAGTTCATCGTCTTCAACGACACCTACGAGGAGGCGTGGCGCAAGGCCTACCGCGACCTCGAGCCGGCGAACCTCTACAACGTCGACTACTCGCTGCTCGGCACCGCCAGGGTCGAGCCGCTGATCCGCCGGATCCGCAACGCGATGATGGGCGCCGAGATGATCGTCGAGAACTCGAAGGGCGAGTGCAACCTCGGCCAGCACGAGATCAACTTCCGCTTCTCCGATGCGCTCGCCGCCTGCGACGACCACGTCATCTACAAGAACGGCGCCAAGGAGATCGCCGCCCAGGAGGAGATGGCGATCACCTTCATGGCGAAGTTCAACGAGCGCGAGGGCAACTCGTGCCACATCCACTGCTCGCTGCAGGACGAGGCGGGCGAGAACGTCTTCGCCGGCGACGAGACGACCTTCCACCGCTTCCTCGCCGGGCAGCTCGCCTGCATGCGCGAGCTGACGATGTTCTTCGCCCCGCAGATCAACTCCTACAAGCGCTTCGCCGTCGGCTCCTTCGCCCCGACCGCCGTTGCCTGGGGCGAGGACAACCGGACGTGCTCGATCCGGGTCGTCGGCCACGGCCCCTCGCTGCGCTTCGAGAACCGCCTGCCGGGCGCTGACGTCAACCCCTACCTGGCGCTCGCGGCGATGATCGCCGCAGGACTGCACGGGATCGACAGCGAGCTCGAGCTCGAGCCGGCCTTCGGCGGCAACGCCTACGAGTCGGAGAAGCCGCGCGTGCCGACCAACCTCGGCGCCGCCCGCGAGTTGTTCGCGGACAGCGACGTCGCCCGCGAGGCGTTCGGCGCCGAGGTCGTCGACCACTACCTGAACCGCGCCCGGATCGAGATCGAGGCGAGCGAAGCCGCGGTCACCGACTGGGAGCGCTACCGGGGGTTCGAGCGCCTTTGAGCCGCCCCGTGATCGGCATCTGCGCCGCGATCGACCGCGCGCGCTGGGCCGTCTGGGACGTCGAGGCGAACGTCTCCCAGCGGACCTACTCGCGGGCGGTCGTCGAGGCCGGCGGGCTGCCGGTGATCCTGCCGGCCCACGACGAGCTCAACGACGATCCCGGGGCGACGCTCGCGCTGCTCGACGGGCTGATCATGCCCGGCGGCTCCGACATCGACCCCGACCTCTACGACGGTGAAGCGGACGAGCACACGACCGGCGTCAACGCCGAGCGCGATGCCTTCGAGCTCGCCCTGCTCGGGGCGGCGCTGGCGGCCGACGTTCCCGTCCTGGCAATCTGCCGCGGGATGCAGTTGCTCAACATCACGCTGGGCGGCACGCTCGATGCGCACCTCGAGACGGCGGCGACCCACATGCACACGCCCGGAGTCTTCAGCGACCACGAAGTCCGGCTCGAGCCGGGCTCACGGATCGCGGGCGCCGAGGGGCGCGAGCGCCTGCAGGTGCGCTCGCACCACCATCAGGGCATTCGCCGGCTCGGCGACGGCCTCGCGATCACGGGCTGGTCGGTCGATGACGACGTGATCGAGGCAATCGAGATGCGCGAGCGCGAGCACGTGCTCGGCATCCTCTGGCACACCGAGGAGGATGAACGCAGCGCGCTCGTCGCCGGCCTCGTCGCCGCGGCCCGCGCAGAGAGCGAGAGCGAGAACGAGGAGGTGATCTCGTGATCGAGGTGATCGAACCGGCAACGGCGGAGGTGATGGCGGAGATCCCGCGCGCCGGCGCAGCCGAAACCGACGCCGCGGTCGAACGCGCGCGAGCCGCTTTCGGGGCGTGGCGCGCGATCACGCCGGAGCGTCGCGCCGAGTTGCTGCACGGGCTCGCCGATGCGGTCGCCGACCGCAAGGAGCAGCTGGCGACGCTCGAGGCCCGCAACGCCGGCAAGCCGATCGCCGATGCGCGCGGCGAGATCGGCATGGTCGCCGACACCTTCCGCTACTACGCCGCCGCGCCCCAGCGCCTGCTCGGCGACACGATCCCCGTCTCCGGCGGCATCGACATGACCTTCCGCGAGCCGCTCGGCGTCGTCGGGCTGATCGTGCCCTGGAACTTCCCGCTGACGATCGCCGCCTGGAAGCTCGGGCCGGCGCTCGCCGCGGGCAACACGGTCGTTCTCAAGCCCGCCGAGCTGACGCCGCTGAGCGCGCTGGAGCTCGAGCGGCTCGCCGTCGAGAGCGGCCTCCCGGAGGGTGTCCTCAACGTCGTCGCCGGCCCCGGCCGCGAGTGTGGCGAGCGGCTCGTCGCCCACCCGGACGTCGCCAAGATCGCCTTCACGGGATCGACCGAGGTCGGCCGCCGGATCGCCGCCGGCGCCGCCGAGACGATCAAGCGCGTGACGCTCGAGCTCGGCGGTAAGTCGGCGAACGTGATCTTCGCCGACGCCGACCTCGAGGCCGCCGCAGCGGGCGCGCCGGGCGCCGTCTTCGGCAACGCCGGCCAGGACTGCTGCGCGCGGTCGCGGATCCTCGTCGAGCGCTCCGTGCTCGACCGCTTCCTCGAGCTGATGGAGACGGCGGTCGGCCGGATCACGGTCGGCGACCCGCTCGGCGAGGAGACGACGATGGGCCCGCTGATCTCGGCCGAACAGCTCGAGACCGTCTCCTCCTACGTCGACGACGACGTCACGGTCGCGTTCCGCGGCGCGGCCCCCGACGGTCCCGGCTACTGGTTCCCGCCGACCGTCCTCTGCCCGGTCGCCAACGACGACCGCGCCGCCCGCGAGGAGATCTTCGGGCCGGTCGCGAGCGTGATCCCGTTCGAGGGCGAGGCGGAGGCGGTCCGGCTCGCCAACGACACCCCGTACGGCCTGTCGGGCTCGATCTGGACCCGCGACGGCGCCAAGGCGCTGCGCGTCAGTCGCGCGATCGACACCGGCGTGCTCGCGATCAACTCGAACCTCTCGGTGCGCGTCTCGACGCCGTTCGGCGGGTTCAAGCAGTCGGGCGTCGGTCGCGAGCTCGGGCCGCACGCGCTCGACGCCTACACCGAGGTCAAGAACGTCTTCTACGCGACAGAGGAAAGCTGAGGAAGCCGGAATGGGACGACTGGACGGCAAGGTCTGCGTGATCACGGGCGCGGCGGCGGGCATCGGCGCCGAGACGGCCCGTCGCTTCTCGGAGGAGGGCGCGACGGTGGTCGGCGTCGACCGCGAGTCCGGCGCTGCCGGCGACCTCGCGATCGAGGCGGACGTCACCGACGAGGAGCAGGTCGCGGCGATGTATCGGGAGGCGCGCGACGAGTTCGGGCGCATCGACGTGCTCTTCAACAACGCCGGCATCAACCCGACCGACGACACCTCCGTGCTCGAGACCTCGGTGCCGTCGTTCATGCGCGTGCAGGAGGTCAACCTGCTCGGCGTCTTCCTCTGCTGCAAGCACGGCATCCCCCACCTGCTCGATTCCGGCGGGGGCTCGGTGATCAATACCGCGTCGTTCGTCGCCCACCTCGGCGCCGCGACCTCGCAGATCTCCTACACCGCCTCGAAGGGAGGCGTCGCCGCGCTCTCGCGCGAGATCGGCGTCGAGTTCGCCCGCCGCGGCGTGCGCTGCAACGCCCTGTGTCCCGGGCCCGTCGACACCGAGCTGCTCCGCGAGCTCTTCTCGAGCGACCGCGTCCAGGCCCAGCGCCGCCTCGTGCACGTCCCGGTCGGCCGCTTCGCCCGACCCGAGGAGATCGCCAATGCGGCGCTGTTCCTGGCCAGCGACGAGTCGAGCTACGTGACCGGCTCGAGCCTGATGGTCGACGGCGGCATCACCGCCGCCTACGTCACGCCGCAGTAGGAGCTCAGGCGGCGGCCGCCGCTGCGAGGAAGCGCCGGCAGAGCGCCCGGCCGAGCTCGTTCCACGCCTCTAGACGGGGCTCGGCCTCGGCCCGCATCGCGACCGGGTCGATGCCGATCCGCACGGCGTCGGGATCGGAGCGGTAGTCGTCGATCCAGTGCAGGGCGTCGGTGCGGGAGACCTCGGGATGGAACTGGATCCCCCACGCCAGGTCCTCCAGCCGGAACGCCTGCGGGCAGACCGGGCTCGCCGCCAGCTCCGTCGCGCCGGCGGGGAGCACGCACTCGTAGCTGTGCCACTGGAAGGCCTCGAAGCGGGGCGCCAGCGGGGCGAGCAGCGGGTCGGCGGCGCCGGCCGCCGTCGATCGCGACGTCGAACCAGCCGATCTCGGGCTCCGGCGCCCGGCGCGCGCCGCCTCCGGCGGCGGTCGCCAACAGCTGCGCGCCGAGGCAGACGCCGAGCACGGGCCGCCCGGCAGCGAGCAGCATCCGGACCTGCTCGAGCTCGCCCGTGAGCCAGGGATGCTCGTCCGCCTCATCGACGTTCATGGCGCCGCCAAGGACGATCGTCGCGTCGAAGGCGGCGGGGTCGGCAGGCGTCTCAGCGCCCCGGGCGGGCTCCCAGATGGTGAGCTCGTGGCCGTCCTCACGCACTGCGTCCGCGAAGACGCCTGGGCCTGCATCGGGTTGCTGGGAGACGGCGAGCACGCGCACGGCGCGCCCAGCGTACGCCGGACTACTTCTCGAGGATCTTGACCGTGACGGCCTTGCCGACCTTGTACTTGAGCTTCGCGCTGACCGCGACGTCGCAGCTGTCCGGGTGCCGCGCCCCGCCGTTCCTCATGTGCTTGGCGAATGGCGTGCGGCTGAACGTGTCGTGGGCGTGGCCGGGCAGCGGGTGCTGGAACAGACGGCCGTCCTGGATGCAGCGGTTCGTGTAATCCCAGGCAACCTTCACGTGCGCGGGCCTCGTCGCACCTTGAAGCTCAGCCTGCCCGGGTTCTTGAGGCTCGCCGTTGCGACGGCGACCTTCGACTTGCCGTGGCTGGCGGTGTTCTTGGCGATCACCTTGCCGTGCACTTGGCGTGCTTGCCGGCGAGGACGCTCGGCGCGATCGCCAGCGCGGCAATCAGCGCGACAAGCCCCGCTGTCGTGAAGATTCGTCTTCGCATTCGGAGATGCCCCCAGTCTCGTTTCCCGCTTCACCAAGGTTATCGGCACCCCCAAAACGGACCATCAGCCCGTCGTCGCCTTCCATTCATTAGGGTTCCGCCTCCGCGGCGCTGAGCCGCCCCCCAGGGATATGCGTTTCTACGAGTTCGAATCACGCCGCCTAGTCGAGCGGGCCGGGATCCCGGTGACGAAGTACGGCTTCGCGAAGACGCCTGAGGAGGCGCAGAAGGCCGCCGCCGAGATCGGCGGGCCGACCGTGATCAAGTCGCAGGTGCTGACCGGCGGCCGGATGAAGGCGGGCGGCGTCAAGTTCGCCGATACGCCCGAGCAGGCAGCCGAATACGCGGCCGAGATCCTCGAGCTCGAGATCAACGGCCACATGCCCGTCGGCGTCCTCGTCGACCCGAAGGCCGAGGTCGAGCAGGAGTACTACGCGGCGGTCCTCTGGGACGGCCGCGCGAAGCGCCCGATGATGCTGTTCAGCGACATGGGTGGCATCGACATCGAGCAGGTCGCGGAGGAGCATCCCGACCACGTCGGCCGCGGCCACCTCTCCAACCTGCACCCGATCGCCGACTTCCAGGCGAAGGAGACCGTCGCCCGCTGCGGCATGACCGGCCCCGAGCTCGGCCGCGCCAGCCGCGTGCTCGCCGGGCTCGCCCGCCTGCAGCGCGAGTTCGACATGACGCTCGCCGAGATCAACCCCGTCGCCCGCCTCACCGACGGCTCGTTCGTCGCCCTCGACGCCCACATGGAGATGGAGGACGAGGCCGTCGGCCGGCACAAGAAGGTGCTCGAGTCGCTCGGCGTCGACCTCTCCGACCCGCGCGAGGACTACGAGCCCTCCGAGTTCGAGCGCAACGTCAAGGCGATCGACGGCGCCGACCACCGCGGCGTGATCCAGGGCAAGGACCACGGCTTCACCGGCAACCTCGGCCTCGTGATCGGCGCCGGCGGCGGCTCGTTGACGCTCACCGACGCGGTCCGCAGCCAGGGCGGCAAGCCCGCCAACTACGCCGAGATCGGCGGCAACCCCTCGGTCGCCAAGTCGAAGGGCCTGGCGATGGAGGTGCTGAAGAAGGACGGCGTCGAGAAGATCGCCGTGATGATGTCGATCGTCTCCAACACCCGCGTCGACATCGTCGCCCGCGGCGTGATCAAGGCCTGCCTGGAGCTCGGCAAGGACCCGGCCGAGACGATCGTGATCTTCCGCATCCCGGGCGCCTGGGAGGACGAGGGCGCCAAGATCCTCAACAAGTATGGGATCGAGTTCTGCGACCGCTCGGTCTCGATGTGGGAGGCCGCCGGCCGCGCCGTCGCCAAGGTCCAGGGAGGCGACGCCTAGCCATGCCCGTGCTGCTCAACGAAGACTTCACCTTCATCGTCCAGGGCATCACCGGCCGCGAGGCCGTGAACCTGACCCGCGAGTGCCTCGACTTCGGCTCGAAGATCGTCGGCGGGGTCACGCCGGGCCGCAAGGGCCGCGAGGTGCACGGCGTGCCCGTCTTCGACACGGTCGAGCAGGCCGTCGCCCACCACGGCGCGCCGATCGACGGCGCCGTCGCCACGGTCCCCCCCGCCTTCACCAAGGACGCCGTCTTCGAGGCGATCGAGAACGGGATCAAGCTGATCGTCGTCGTCACCGAGCGCATCCCGCGCCGCGACGTCGCCGAGATGGTCGAGCTCGCGAACGAGCGCGGCGCCCGCATCATCGGCCCCAACTGCCTCGGCCTGATCTCCCCCGGCGTCGCCAAGATGGGCGGCATCGGCGGCCCCGCCAAGGACGCCGCCAAGGCCTACGCGCCCGGCCCGGTCGGCGTCATGTCCCGCTCCGGCGGCATGACCACCGAGATCTCTTCCTCGCTGACCCAGGCCGGCCTCGGCGTCTCGACTGCGATCTCGATCGGCGGCGACGCGATCATCGGCTCGACCTACGCCGAGCTGATGCCGCTCTTCGAGGAGGACCCGCAGACGGAGGCGATCGTCATCTACACGGAGCCGGGCGGCCGCATGGAGGCCGAGCTCGTCGACTGGCGTGAGGCCAACGGATCGACGATGCCGATCGTCGCGTTCATGGCCGGCAAGTTCATGGACGACGAGGAGATGCAGGGCATGAGCTTCGGCCACGCCGGCACGATCGTCGAGGGCAAGGAGGACTCGGCGTCGGAGAAGATCAAGCGGCTCGAAGCCGCCGGCATTCCTGTCGTCGAGCGGATCGACGAGATCCCCAATCGCGTCAAGGAGGCGCTCGGCCGATGAGCGACCTGAACGGGACCTTCATCAACGTCGAGCTCGACGAGCAGGTCGCGAACGACCCCGAGCTCGCGAAGAAGCTCGAGGAGGCCTGCCCCGTCGACATCTTCAGCGCCGGCGACGCCGGCGTCACGATCGTCGCCGAGAACCTCGACGAGTGCGTCCTCTGCAACCTCTGCGTGGACGCAGCGCGCGACGCCGGCAAAGAGGGCGGCGTGCGCATCATCAAGCTCTACGAGTAGCGCCCTCGCGCCCGCGCGGGTGAGAGCGGATTGACCCAAGGGAAGCTTGCCTGTGGGCAGGCTCCCTCGTAGGTTTGCCCTATGAAAGAACGCACCAGATTTCTGGCCGCGGGCCTTCTGGCCGGAGCAGGCATCACCGTCGCCGGCGCCGGGCAGGCTCACGCGGACAAGCTCGTCGTCAAGAACAAGAAGCCGCGCGGAAAGGGCAGCTTCGCCCATGCGGTCCGCAAGGCCAACTCGGACCGGGATCGGGACAAGATCGTCTTTCGGTCGCGGCTCAGCGGCGCCATCGACGTGCGCCACGACATCGAGGTCAGCCGCCCGCTGAAGATCGACGGCAAGGGCCGCGCGCCGAAGCTGCGCGCCGTCCGCAAGGCCGACTCGATCGAATTCGGCGCCCACGGGCACAGCGCGCTGCTGGGGCTCGAGCTCGACGGCCTGCAGGTTGCCAACGGCAACGACTTCCGCTCCGAGGACCTCCTCATCCGCGACACCACGCTGCGGGGGGACGGCGAGGGAACGGGCGTCTACCTGTACGGCTACGGGAACGGCGGCATCAGGATGAAGCGCTCGACCATCACGGGCTTCGACCGCGGCGTCTACGCGGTCAAGCTCGCCCACATGACGATCGCCCACTCGAAGATCACCGACAACCACGGTGGTGGTGGCGTCGCCGACACGGTCTACGCCCACGTCGACATCACCGACTCCACGATCAGCGGCAACACCGCCGGGAACCACGGCGGTGGCGGCGTCCGGGCCGGCTACGAGTCATCGATCGACATCGACGGCTCGACGATCACCGGCAACGACGCCGTCAACGGAGGTGGGGTCTACGGCTACGGTGACGTCGCGATCACCGACAGCACGATCTCGGGAAATCATGCAACACACGGCGGGGGCGTCTATGCCTACGGCCACGTCACGATCAGCGACAGCACCGTCTCCGGAAATCACTCGGCCGAGGGCGGTGCCGACTGCGCGGGCCCGAACGTGATCGACCGGGGCGGCAACGAGTTCGGCGACCCCACCGATTGCGGCTCCTGAACGTCTGCCCCGCGCCGCAGGGGACTGACCGGCTCGCGTTCGTGCGAGCATGGCCCGCCTGTGACGGACGAGGTGACTGAGATGGGCGACGAGGCGCCGCGGGCGGTCGTCGTGCTCGGGGCGCCGGGCGCCGGCGTGACGATGCTGGCCGGAGCACTCGCAGAGCTCGGTGGGGTGCGGCTGTGGGAGCCGCCAGTCGCACCCGCGGGTAGCGCGGGGGCGGACGGCGACAGGCTGACCGCGGACGCTCCGGAGGACGCCGGGCCGCAGCTTCCTGAAGGCGGGGGAACGATCGTTACCGGCATTCCCCGCTTCTCCCTGCAGGTGCCCTTCCTCGCCCGCCGGCTCGCCCCGGTCCGCTTCGTCTTCTGCTGGCGAACCCCGCGGGAAGCGATGGCACACGCCTACCGGGCGTGGCAGGGCGGCCACTCGGTCACCCATCCCGACCTCGAAGGTTGGGAAGGCCCGCCCTGGTCCTTCGCGCTGATCCCCGGCTGGCAGGAGCTCGATGCCTCCGAACTCGGCTCGATCGTCGTCGAGCAGTGGGAGCGGGTGACACGGATCGCGCTCGAGGACCTCGGAGCGCTGCCGCCGGCGAGCTGGGCCGTCACCTCGCATGCGGCGCTGCGCGCCGACCCGGCGGCGGAGCTCGGCCGGCTTGCCGGCTTCCTCGGCCTCGATGGCGGCGGCCTACGAACGGCGGCGGAGACCCTTCGCGACCGGATCGAGGGCGAGGCGACGATCGAGGAGCTACCCGAAGATCTCTCGGCAGCGATGCCGCGAGCCGCCGCGACCGCGCAGCAGGCACAGGGCTGGCTCGCCCTTCCCCAGCGCGCCGCGGGCGGCAACGCCGACCCGGCGTCCACGGGCTCACCCCTTCGCTCAGTGCACACCGGCTCGGTCCCCGAACTACTCGGCCAGCTCGGCTCCTCGCTGCTGATCAGCACCTACCAGGCGGGCAAGCTGATCATCGCCCGCAAGGACGGCATCCGGCTCAACACTCACTTCCGCAACTTCGATCAGCCGATGGGCCTCGCCCTCGATGAGGGCAAGCTCGCGATCGGCACCCGCAGCGCCGTGATCGAGTACCGGAACATGCCGGCGGCCGCGGAGAAGGTCGAGCCGCGCGGCACCCACGACGCCTGCTTCATCCACCGCAACACGCGGATCACGGGCGACGTCCGCATCCACGACGTCGCCTGGATCGGCAACGAGCTCTGGTTCGTCGCCACGGCCTTCTCCTGCCTGGCGACGCTCGACCCCGAGCACAACTTCTCGCCGCGCTGGAAGCCCCCGTTCATCGACAAGCTCCAGCCCGGCGATGCGTGCCACCTGAACGGCATGGAGGTGGTCGACGGCCGGGTCGCCTTCGTCACCGCCCTCGGTCAGACGAGCGAGCCGAACGGCTGGCGCGAGAACAAGGCAAGCGGCGGCTGCTTGATCGACGTGCCGAGCTCGGAGGTCATCCTCGAAGGGCTCTCGATGCCACACTCGCCGCGCGGTCCATGACGGCCGCCTGTGGTTCCTCGAGTCGGGCGAGGGCCGGCTCTGCGTCGTCGATCTCGAGGCGGGCACCTACGAACCGGTCCAGGAGCTGCCGGGCTTCACCCGCGGCCTCGCGTTCGCCGGACCGCTGGCCTTCGTCGGCCTCTCGCAGATCCGCGAGACCGCGACCTTCGGGGGCCTGCCGATCTCAGAGCGGCTCGAGGAGCGCCAGTGTGGCGTCTGGATCGTCGACATCCGCAGCGGCGAGATCGCCGGCTTTCTGCGCTTCGAGGAGGCGGTGCAGGAGGTCTACGACGTGCTCGTGCTGCCCGGCTCGCGCAAGCCCGAAGTCGCCGAGGCCGAGGGCGAGATCACGCGCAGCTCGTTCGTGATCGAAGGCTGGGAGGACTGAGCCCGTGCGCTGGCTGATCACCGGTGCCGGGGGCTTCATCGGCCGTCGCCTCGCCGAACGCCTGCGCGAGCAGGGCGAGGAGGTGCGCGGCGTCGACCTGACCGCGGACGAGGGGGCAGCGATCGTCGCGGGCGACATCTCAGTCCCAGGCGAGTGGCAGCAGGCAGCCGAGGGCGCCGACGTGGTCGTCCACACGGCGGCGCTGGTCGGCATGCCGAGCGACGTCTCGCGCTTCTGGGCCGTGAACGTCCTCGGCACGAGGCTGGCGCTCGAGGCCGCGCGCGACGCCGGCGCCGGCCGCTTCCTGCAGATCTCCAGCGTCGTCACCTTCGGCCTCGACTTCCCTGACGGGGTGGCCGAGACCCACCCCGTCGCGCCGACGGGGATCGCCTACGTCGATACGAAGATCGCCGCCGAGCAACTCGTCCTGCAGGCGCACGCGGCCGGCGAGCAGGAGGCGACGATCGTCCGCCCGGGGGACGTCTACGGGCCGGCCTCGCGGCCGTGGACGCTGCTCCCCGTCGAGCTCATGAAGGCGGGCCGCTTTGCGCTCCCGGCGCGAGGGCGCGGGATCCACAGCCCGGTCTACGTCGACGACCTGGTCGAGGGGATCATCGCCGCCGGGCGGGCCGAGGCAGCCGCCGGCCGGGTGATCACCCTCAGCGGCGGCGTCGGCGTCGAGACACGGGACTACTTCCGGCCGCTCGCCGATGCCGCCGGCGTCAAGCTGCGTTGCCTGCCCACGCCGCTGGTAATGGCCGGCGCGCGGGCCTTGCACGCGGCCGCGCGCGTCAGCGGCAAGCCGAACGAGCTGACGCCGGACGGCGTCCGCTACCTGGCCGAGCGCCACGGCACCTACGGGATAGAGCACGGCGCGCGAGCTGCTCGGCTGGGAGCCGGTCGTGGAACTCGCCGAGGGCATGGATCGCACCGTCGCCTGGCTGCGGGACGCCGGTATCGTCTGACGCGCGTGCGAACATACGTTCGTGCGGTGGGACAACCTCACAGCTGAGCGCGACGACGACGGACGGCTCCCCGGGATGAGCGGGCGCGTGATCGCTTCTGGAGTTGAAGGGCGGGCCCGGCAGTCGCAGGGCCCGCCCGTCCGCGTCAGTAGTAGTAGCGACGCCCGCCGACGGCGCGGCCTGTGGCTCCGAGGATCCACAAGATGACGCCGATGACGACCAGGATCGCGCCAAGCGCGTAGAGAATGCCGATGTTGGCGATCGCTCCGATTGCGAGCAGAACTACTCCGAGGATGATCAAGCTGCCTCCAAGTGGGTGAGGGGATCGGGCCCGCGTACCCGGCGGGCCCCTGTCGAGCGAGAGATACCCGAACGTGGTCTGGGGCAATCACGAATGGACGAATGGATGAGACCCCCCGCCCGAGCTGCGGTCGCCCAACCTTGGTCGGCGGGGCCGAAAGCGCCGGCGGCCGCGATCGGCTCAGCCGGGGCTGCTACCGGCGTTCGTCGCCGAATTTGATCGGGAGGCAGCGCCCTGGTCGGTGAACGTGACGGCGCTCGGGTAGCGAATATCACCGTCGTTGCTCGTCATCGTCACCTCGATCTCAAACGGCCGCGGCGGGTCGTCCGGCGACTCGCCCGTGCAGGTGAATGTGCCGCCCTCCTTGGCCTCGATGCCGGAGGGGCAGGTCAGGGACTTCGGTGCCGTGCCGTAGTTGTCCGTGAGCGCGCCGCTGATCGCCTTCTCCGCCTTGTTGGCGTCGATCTCGTTGCTGCCGATGTGAAAGGACGCCTCGCAGCCACCGGCGAGGCCGGCCATGGAAAGCAGCCCGACCACGAGCACCGCTAGGCGCGCTCGCGACGCTCTCGAGCCCGGGACGGACACGGCGGGCAGAATACCGTTCCACTCGCCATGAACTTCGTCGAAGACGTCCTCGAGAACAGACCGTCGGCCGCGCCGGCGGTGGTCGCCGTGAGCGAGGACGGCGAACGCAAGGTCTGGGCCTACGGGGAGCTGATCGCGCGCAGCGCCGGGCTCGCCGGCGCGATGCTCGCCCGCGGCGTCGGCCGCGGCGACGTCGTCATGACGCTGATCGGCAACCGGGCCGAGTGGGTGCTGACGATGCTCGCCTGCTTCCGGATCGGTGCCGTGGTGCTGCCGTGCAACACGCAGCTGCGCCGCGGCGACCTCGAGCACCGTGTGACGACCGCGAACCCGAAGCTGGCGATCGGCGAGGAGCGCTACCTCGCCGAGCTCCCGGGCGGCGTCGACTACCTGACGCTCGGTGAGCTGGCTCGGATCTTCGACGAGGACCTGCCGCAGGAGGCGCCGGCCGACCCCGCCGACCTCGACCCGATGGACCCGGCGATCATCGTCTTCACCTCCGGAACCACAGGCACCTCGCGCGCCGCGATCCACCCACAGCGCTACCTGGCCGGACAGGCGATCCAGGCCGAGCACTGGTTCGGTGCCCGCCCCGGCGAGCTCGCCTGGTGCACGGCCGCGACCGGCTGGTCGAAGTCGGCGCGCAACGCGTTCATCGCGCCGTGGCTGTGCGGCGCCGTCGCCTACCTGCACGAGGGCCGTTTCGACCCGGCCGAGCGACTCGCGATCTGCGAGCGCGAGGGGATCGCGACGCTCTGCCAGGCGCCAACCGAGTACCGGATCCTCGCCAAGCGGACCGAGCTGCGACCGGTTGCGTCACTGCGCCGGCTCGTCTCCGCCGGCGAGCCGCTCAACCCCGAGGTGATGCGGGCCTTCCGGGAGGGCCTCGGGCTCGACATCCACGACGGCTACGGACAGACCGAGACCGGCGCGCTGACGGGCTCGATCGCCGGTCAGGCCGTCCGCGACGGATCAATGGGCAAACCGCTGCCAGGCATCGAGCTGCGAATCGACGAGGGCGAACTGATCCTCCGGCACGAGAGCTGCCCGACCTTCTTCTCCCACTACATCGGCGCCGAGCCGTACGCCGAGGAGTGGTGGCGGACCGGCGATCTGGTCGGCGAGGACGAGGACGGCTACCTGTGGTTCGAGGGCCGCTCCGACGACGTGATCATCTCCTCCGGCTACCGGATCGGCCCGTTCGAGGTCGAGTCCGCGCTGCTCACCCACCCGAGCGTCGCCGAAGCCGCGGCGGTCGCGGCGCCCGACGATGAGCGCGGCTCGGTCGTCCGCGCGATCGTGGTGCCCCGCGGCGCCGAGCCATCCGAGGCGCTCGCCAAGGAGTTGCAGGACCACGTCAAGGCGGAGACGGCGCCGTACAAGTACCCGCGCATCGTCGAGTTCGCCGAGTCGCTGCCGAAGACGGCGAGCGGCAAGATCAAGCGGGCTGAGCTGCGCGGGTGAACGGCTCCGTGCCGCAGCCGGCGGGGCCCTCCGCCTCGCGGCGCGCCTTCGCGGGGATCTTCGCCGTCACGGCGCTCGGCCTGCTCGCCGTGGGGGCGACGCTGCCCGTCCTGCCCCGCTACGTGAGCGGACCGCTCGGGGCCGGCGATCTCACCGTCGGCATCGTCACCGGCGCCTTCGCCGCCACCGGCCTGCTCTTTCGGCCGATCGGCGGCGCCTTCGCCGACTCCCGCGGCCGCAAGCCGGTCGTCGTGGTCGGCGCGCTGCTCACCGCCGCAGCCGGCTGCCTGTACTTCGTCCCGGCCGGCGTGCCGGGGCTGATCGTCGCCCGCCTCTGCCTGGGCGCCGGCGAGGGCATGGTCTACACGGCAGGCTCGGCCTGGATCGTCGACATGTCACCCGTTGACCGTCGCGGCCGGATCATCGGCCTCTACGGGCTCGCGATCTGGGGTGGGCTCAGCGTCGGCCCGCCGCTCGGCGAACTGCTGCGCACGCACGCCGGCTACGACGCGGTCTGGGCGCTCGCGGCCGCCGCGCCGCTGCTCGGAGCGGCGATCGCGAGTCGCATTCCCGAGGCCTACGAGCCCGGCGCGGCGGTCGACAGGGGCAGCTCGCTCCGCTCCCGGGTGCGGTCGCTGATTGCGACCGAGTCGCTTTGGCCGGGCCTCGGCCTGGCGGCGACGATCGCCGGCTACGCAACCCTTGCCGGCTTCATCGTCCTGCACCTCGACGACCGCGGGATCGGCCACGGCGCGCTCGTCTTCACGGCGTTCGCCGTGACGGTCGTCCTCACCCGGATCTTCGGCGGCTGGATCCCCGATCGATACGGCGGCGCCCGCAGCGCCGCGGCGGCGGCCGCGATCGCGTCCTGCGGCTCGCTGCTGATCGCGCTCGCGCAGGGCCTGCCTGTGGCGATCGGCGGCGCGGTGATGATGGGCTGCGGCTTCGCCCTCGTCTTCCCCTCGCTCGCGTTGCTCGTCGTCAACCACGTGCCGGAGGAGCGGCGCGGTGCCGCGATGGGCACCTTCACCGCCTTCTTCGACGTCGGCGTCGGCATCGGCTCGCCGCTGGCCGGGCTCGCGGCGACGATCGGCGGCTACGGAGCCTCGTTCGCGCTCGCTGCGCTGGTCGGGCTCGGCACCGTCGCCGTCGCGCTCACCGTCGGGCGCCGGATCGAGGGCATCCCCGTGCTCGTCGCCCAGGCACTGCCCGACGCCGAGCACGCACCGACGCCGGCGCCCCCGGCCTGAGCCGCGGCCGCACGAGCTCGGCGCTCAGCGCGGACCGTCCCCGACCGGGCTGGGGATCACGTCCGCGACGAAGTCGCGCAGCGCCGGCAGGATCTCGGGTGGCAGCCAGTGGCCGGCGCCGGTCTCGGCGTAGGTCGTCTCGATCCCCGCCTCCCGCAGCCGGCGTGCGGCATCGCGGCCGAAGTCCGCAACGATCGTCGGATCGTTCGCGCCATGGTGGATGTAGGTGCGGAGATCGGGGCGTCCCTCGAGATCCGGCGTGCCAGCCTTCGACCGTCGGGATGAACCCCGAGAGCGCGATCACCCCCGCCGGCGCCGGCCGGGCCGGATCGAGCGCGAGGGCCCAGGACATCACGGTGCCTTGCGAGAAGCCGCCGAGGATCGACCCTGTCCATGCCGATCCCGCGATCGGCGAGCAACGGGTCGATCCGCCCGGCGAGCGCCTGCAGCGAACGCTCGAACGTCTCGCGATGCGGGTAGCCGACGCGCTCGACGACGTACCAGTGCCGGCCGCCCGGCGGCAGGCCTCGGAGCGGGCCCGCCCGTCGTCACGCCGAGCAGGCGCCGGTCGGGGTCGAGCTCGTCGAGCAAGCCGTAGAGGTCGTGCTCGTCGGCGCCGCGGCCGTGGTTGAGGACCAGCGCGCCCTCCGGCTCGCCGGCCGGCTCCCTGAGGAGCAGGTCGACCTCGCCGAAGGTGAGCTCCGCAGCCATCAGGCCCGCACCTCCCGCGGGTTGTGCAGCGGCTTGACGATCTCCTCGACCTGCTCGCGCAGGTGCTCGAAGTCGGGCGGGAGCGAGAGCTTCTCGCCGAGGCTCTCGAGCGGCTCGTCGACCGTGAAGCCGGGCCCGAGCGTCGCGATCTCGAAGAGCACTCCGCTTGGCTCGCGGAAGTAGATCGACTTGAAGTAGAAGCGATCGATGACCGGGGTCGGCCGGGCGCCGCCGGCGATGATGCGCTCGCGCCAGGCCTCGTGCTCGGCGGGCGTCGAGGCCCACGCGACGTGATGGACCGTGCCGGCGCCGTTCAGGCCGCGCTCGGCGGGCGGCTCGTCGTAGGCGTAGAGGCCGCCCCGGCTGCTCACCGCGTGCCTCGAATCCGTCGCCGGCAGCAACGAAGCCAAGCCGCCGAGCAGCGCGCTGCTCGCGCCGGGCGCCATCGAGTAGGCGCGGACGCCGTCGAAGCCCTGCAGGGCGAGCTCGCGCGGAATCTCGGGGTGATCGGCGATCAGCGGCTGCGTCACCCGTCTCGACGACGCGGAGCTGGTGCCCGAGGCCTTCGGGATCGGCGAAGTCGAGCGTGCCATCGCCGCGCTCGCTGCTCAGCCCGGCGCCTTCGAGCCGCCGTGCCCAGAAGTCGAGAGCCTCCTCGGAGGCCACGCGCCAGCCGATCGTGTGAACCATGCCGGCGCCGGCGCGTCCCTCAGGGGCGCCGGGGAACTCGAAGAACGTCAGGTCGGAGCCGGCCGAGCCGCGCTCGTCGGCGTAGAAGAGGTGGTACACGCTCGGCTCGTCCTGGTTTACGGTCTTCTTCACCAGCCGGAGGCCCATCACCCCCACGTAGAAGTCGAGGTTCTCCTGACCGTCGGCGGTGATCGCGGTGATGTGGTGGATGCCTTCGAGCTTCATGGTTCTTCCTCCCCGGGCGGGGGCCTGTTGTCTGAGGTTGTTGCTTACGCAATCATACCAGCAGATAGTTGTCGCTGCAACCTCTTTCCTCTACACTCAGCAGCATCATGGCCTCATCGGAGAAGACGAACGAGCTCACCCGCCGCGAGCTCGATGCATGGCGCGGCATGCTCGCAACCCACAGCGCGCTGATCGCGCAACTCGACGGCGAGCTCGAGCAGGAGCACGGGCTGCCGCTCACCTCCTACGAGGTGCTGTTGCATCTCAGCCAGGAGCCGAACCGCTCGCTGCGGATGGGCACGCTCGCCGAACGCCTGTTCCTGTCGCGGAGTGGGCTGACCCGGCTGATCGACCGACTCGCCAAGGCCGGGCTTGGTCGAGCGCGAGGTCTGCGAGTCTGACCGGCGCGGCTACTACGCCGCGCTCACACCCGAGGGCGAGCGCCGCTTCGCCGAGGCCAGGCCGACCCACCTGCGCGGGATCCGCGAACACTTCCTCGCGAAGCTCGACGGCGACGACCTCGAGGCCCTCGCCCGCGTCTGGGAGCGCGTCGGCGTGAACGAGGGCGGGTAGTCTCGGCCCGATGCCGAACGCGCTCGCAGCCGAGACCTCCCCGTACCTGCTGCAGCACAAGGACAACCCGGTCGCCTGGCTGCCCGTGGGGCGAGGAGGCGCAGCGTCTGGCGGCGGAGCGCGACGTGCCGATCCTGCTCTCGATCGGCTACTCCGCCTGCCACTGGTGTCACGTCATGGAGCGCGAGTCGTTCGAGGACGGCGAGACGGCCGGCTACATGAACGAGCACTTCGTGCCCGTCAAGGTCGACCGTGAGGAGCGCCCCGACGTCGACGCGATCTACATGGAGGCCGTCCAGCAGATGACCGGCCACGGCGGCTGGCCGATGACGGTCTTCTGCGACCCCGACGGCATCCCCTTCTACGGCGGCACCTACTTCCCGCCCGAGCCGCGGCAGGGGATGCCCAGCTTCCGGATGGTGCTGGAGGCGATCGAACAGGCCTGGCGCGAACAGCGCGAGGAGATCCGCGAGCGCGCCGACGGCCTCAGCGAACGGCTCGCGCGGGCCGGCTCGACTGCAGGCCGAGGACCCCCTCCCCGGCCCCGAAACGCTCGACCGCGCCCGGGCCGCGCTAGAGGGCATCGCCGACCGCCCAACGGCGGCTTCGGGGGCGCGCCCAAGTTCCCGCCTGCCGCGGCGATCGACTTCCTGCTCGGCCGCGGCGAGCGGACGATCACCGAGCAGCACCCTCGACGCGATGGCCGGTGGGGGCATCTACGACCAGCTCGGCGGCGGCTTCGCCCGCTACTCGGTCGACGCCGTCTGGCTCGTCCCGCACTTCGAGAAGATGCTCTACGACAACGCGCTGCTCGCCCGCACCTACCTCCGCGGCTGGCAGACGCTTGGGCACGAGCGCTACAGGCGGGTATGCGAGGAAACGCTCGAGTGGGCGCTGCGCGAGATGCGCGGCCCCGAGGGCGGCTTCTACTCCGCTCTCGACGCGGACTCCGAGGGAGTCGAGGGCCGCTACTACGTGTGGAGTGAGGAGCAGGCGCGAGACGGTCTTGGCCGAGGCGGGGCTCGGGACCGCCGAGTCGGACGCCGTCCTCGACCACCTCGGCGTCACGCGCAGCGGGCAACTGGGAGGGCACCAACGTGCTCAACCTGCGCCAGGGGGCATGGGCCGAGCCCCCGCCCCGCTTCGACGAGGCGCGGGCCGCGCTGCTCGCCGCCCGCGGCCGGCGCGTCCGGCCCGGCCTCGACGACAAGCGGATCACCTCCTGGAACGCATTGATGATCGCCGCCCTCGCCGAGGCCGGCGCCGCCCTCGGCCGCGATGGACTTCCTCGACGCCGCCGACGCCTGCGCCGACTTCCTGCTCGAGGGCATGCGCGACGAGCAGGGACGCCTGCTGCGCACCTACAACCGCGAGCGCGCCCACCTCAACGCCTACCTCGAGGATCACGCGTACCTGCTCGAGGCCCTCGTCGCGCTGTACGAGGCGCGCTTCGACCCGGCCCGCCTGGCGAGCGCCACGGAACTCGCCGACGAGATGCTCGAGCGCTTCGCCGATCCCGACGGCGACGGCTTCTTCACCACCTCCTCCGATCACGAGCAGCTGATCGCCCGCCGCAAGGAGGTCGAGGATCACCCGATTCCGTCCGGCAACTCGAGCGCGGCGCGTGGCCTGCTGCGGCTTGCGGCGCTGACCGGCGAGGGGCGCTGGAGCGGGGCTGCCGAGGGTGTTCTGCGGCTGCTCGCCGGCCCGGCCGAGCGCCACCCGCAGGCGCTCGCCTACGTCCTCTGCGCGCTCGAGCTTGCCGTTGAAGCGCCACAGGAGGTGGCGCTGATCGCGCCCGAGGGCGCGGGACTGGCAGCCACCGACGAGCTCGCCGCCGCCTACCGCTCCGCCTACCGGCCGCGCGCGGTCCTCGCCGCCGGCGCCGAGGGCGACTCGATGCCCGGCGCTGCTCGCCGACCGCCCCGCGCTCGACGGCCAGCCGGCCGCCTACGTCTGCGAGCACTTCACCTGCAAGCGACCGGTCGCCGATTCGGCCGAGCTCGAAGCGCTGCTCGGCGACCCCGCTTGAGCGCGGCGCTCCCTGCCTCGGCGCTCGCACCGTCCGGCCAGACCGAGCGCCCCGCGGAGGCCTCCGGGCACCATCGGTGCCGGGGCGGCTACCCTGCGGCCGATGGCTACGAAGAGCACTGCCGAGAAGGCACCCGCCCGCACACCGGGTCCCACGTCCGTTGCCCGCGCCTACTTCAAGGCGGTCGCCGAGCGCGACCTCGACGCCGCCGCCGACCTCTGGGTTGCCGGCTCCACCGACAGGCTGGTCGGCTTCGCCGAGTTCACCGTGCCCGCCGGCTTCAAGCAGTGGTTCGGAACGCTGTTCGCAGCCTTCCCCGACTTCACTTTCGAGGTCCTACAGATCACCGCCTCGAAGGAGAACGCCGCCGTGCGCTGGCGCGCGACCGGGACCTTCAACGGCACGGCGCGCTTCGAGGGGATGAAGCCGAACGGCAACTCGATCGCGATCGAGGGCTGCGACATGCTCACCGTTCGCGACGGCAAGATCGTCGACAACTACGGCTACATGAACGGCACCGAGCTTGCCCGCCAGCTGGGTGCGATGCCACCCGCGGGCTCGCCCGCCGAGAAGGCGATGGTCGGCGCCTTCAACGCCCGCGTCTCCGCCAAGGAGGCGCTCGAGCGGTTCCGCAACCGCTGAGCCCGGCCGCAGGAGCGCCTCAGGCGCCCACCGCCCGCTCGAGCACGGTCGCCATCCGCGCGACTTGAACCCGCACATCGTGGGCGGCGGCCGCCTCACGGGCGGCCGGATTCGGGGCTCGGCAGCTCCGCCGCGCGAGCGAGTGCCTCGGCCAGCCCCTGCTCGTCGAGCGGATCTACGAGTAGGCCGGCCCCCGGGGTGACGAACTCGGGCGGGCCGCCAACCCTGGTCGCAACGACGCTGCGCTCCATCGCCAGGCCCTCGAGCGTCGCCTGGCCGAAGGGCTCGCGCAGCGACGGCTGGCAGAGGACGTCGGCGGCCGCGACCCAGGCGCCGACCTCGGCCTGCGGGATGCGGCCCACGACGCGCACCCCGGGCCGCCCCTCGAGCTGCCCCCGCAGCGGCCCGTCGCCGACGAAGGCGAGCCGGCCGCGACCGAGGCGGGCGAAGGCGTCGGCGAGGCGAACCACGTTCTTGCGCTCGATCAGCGAGCCAACGCAGACGAAGGCCGGCCCCTCCCCCTGCCAGCCGAGCTCGGCGCGCGCGGCGCCGGCGTCGAGGGGCACGAATGCATCGAGGTCGATGCCGCAATCCGCGATCGTCGTCTTCGCGCGCGCCGCCGGCACCGCCGCGGCGAGCTCGCCGGCGAGCCAGCGCGAGTTCGCGATCAGCGCTGCCGCACGGCGGACGACGAGCTTCGTCGGCGGCTCGCACTCCGGGAATCTCGCCGATATTGGCGACGTCCTGACCGTGCGCCATGACGACCAGCGGTGTCCGCGAGGCGAGCGAGGCGAGCGTCGCGGCGCCGCCCGCCGGAAAGAGCATGTGGGCGAAGATCACATCCGGGCGCCGGCGGCGGGCCGAGGAGACAGAATCGCCGACGAGGCGGAAGTACTTGCTGCGCGCCGCTCGGCGATGGTCGATGGCGACGAGCTCGACTTCGTTGCCGAGTCGCTCGAGCTCGCGCCGGACGGGGACGAGGAAGCTGCCGAGGTCCGGATCGTCGGGCCCGGGCCACATCTGGGTCAGGAGCTGGATCCTCACGACCGCGGATGATCCCGCGCCGGGCGGATCGTTCGCCCCGCGGCGGGACGCCGGCGTGCCGGCGATCGTCAGAGGACGGGCAGGAACTGCCCGATCTCCCAGGGGGTCACCTGCACGCGGTAGTCCTCCCACTCGGCCCGCTTGATCTCGATGAAGCGGTTGAAGGTGTGCTCGCCGAGCGTCCGCAGTACGAGCTCGGACTCGGACGCGAGCTCGATCGCCTCGCCGAGGTTCTCCGGCAGGTGCTCGATCCCGCGCCGGCTGCGCTCCTCCGGGGCCAGGTGGTAGAGGTTCTGCTCCATCGGCTCCGGCAACTCGTAGCCCTTCTCGATCCCCTCGAGGCCCGCCTGCAGCATGCCGGCGAAGCAGAGGTACGGATTGCAGGCCGGGTCCGGGCAGCGCAGCTCCGCGCGGGTAGCCCGCTCCTTGCCCGGGTGGTACAGGGGCACCCGGATCAAGGCCGAGCGATTGCGCCGCGACCAGGCCAGATAGACGGGAGCCTCGTAGCCGGGAACGAGGCGCTTGTAGGAGTTGACCCACTGCGCGAACAGGGGCGAGATCTCGCGCGCGTGGCGCAGTTGGCCGGCGATGAACGCCTTCGCCGTCTGGCTCAGGAAGAACTGGTCGTCGGCGTCGTAGAAGGCGTTCTTGCCGTCCTTGGTCAGCGACTGGTGCACGTGCATGCCGGAGCCGTTCTCGCCGTTCAGCGGCTTCGGCATGAAGGTGGCGTGCCAGCCGTACTTCATCGCGTATTCCTTGACCGTGATCCGGTAGGTCATGCAGTCGTCGGCCATCGCGAGCGCGTCCTTGTAGCGCATGTCGACCTCGTGCTGTGAGGGCCCGACCTCGTGATGGGTGTACTCGACGTGGATGCCCATCTGCTCGAGCGCAAGTACGGTCTCGCGGCGCACGTCGGAGCCCGCGTCGAGCGTCGTGAGGTCGAAGTAGCCGCCCTCGTCGAGGACCTCGGGGACGCCGCTCGCCGGCCGCGCCTCCTTGAAGTAGAAGAACTCGAGCTCGGGGCCGACGTTGAAGCCGTCGAAGCCGAGACCCTTGGCGCGCTCCAGTGCCCGGCGCAGGATCCAGCGTGGATCGCCCTCGTACGCCTCGCCCCCCGGCACCTGGATGTCGCAGAACATGCGACCGGTCGGCTTCTCGCCCGGCCGCCAGGGCAGGATCGCGAAGGTGCGCGGATCGGGCATCGCGATCATGTCGGACTCCTCGATCGGGTTGAACCCGGTGATCGAGGAGCCGTCGAATCCCATGCCGCCCTCGAATGCGTCGTCGAGCTCGGAGGCGTTGATCGAGAAGCTCTTGAGCTGACCGAGCACGTCGGTGAACCAAAGCCGGATGAAGCGCACGCCGCGCTCGGCCACGATGCTCATCACGTCGTCGGCCGTCTCGGTCTGGACGTAGATCTCCTCGTTGCTCACCGGCACCTCCTGGGGCCCTTGGCTCGATCGGCGAGGACGATAGTCGCTCGCCGGATCGGGGCGTTTGGCCGCCCGGTCGCAGCGTGGGGGCCGTGGCGCTACCGGGTGGCGCCGGGCGTCGGCCCCAAGGATTGTGATCCGTGGCCGCGGGGCACCCGTTGACTTGCATGAGAGCCCGGCCGCATGTATAACTACTTACACAACGTAAGTAACTGGCTAAAAGTAAAGTAAAGGCCTTTCAAGGGCCTCTAAACCCCCTCCCCCGCAACGACCCGGAGGTCGTTATGACAGTCAAGACCGATGTCTCCCGCTTCCACGTACATGACGAACTCACCGCCCCTGAGGGCAGCGACCGGATGCTGAAGACGATCAGCGAGACCGGTGGCTCGATCTCGAAGTTCATCGGCGTCCTCGCCGGTGCCCCACGCGCGCTGCGCTCGTTCGCCCGCCTGCGCTCCGACCTGAGCAAGGGCTCGGTGCCGAAGGAGACGCAAGCGCGGATCGCGCTTGCCGTGGCCGAGAAGCGCGGCGACGCCTACAGCGTCGCCCAGCACGCGCGCACCGCACGTGCGCTCGGACTCGGGCTCGACGAGATCTCGCGCGCTCGCAGCTTCGACTCGAACGACGAGCGCGAGGCGCACCTGCTGCGCTTCCTGCAGGCGACGATGGACGCCGACGGGCACCCCAAGCACTACCTGCTCGAGGAGGCCCGGGAGGTCGACTGGAGCGACGAGCAGATCCTCGAGGCGCTCTCGCTTGTCGCCCTCAACGAGTGGCAGAGCCTGATCGCCAACGCGGGCGGCCTGCCAATCGACCAGATCGACGCCCACAAGCTCCCCTCCGCGGCCTAGCGGCCCGGACGCAAAGCCAGAACGCGACAACGAGCCCCGCGAAATGCGGGGCTCGTTCACTTCTGCAGCCGGGGAATGGGGACGGGACCGGCCTCAGGGCTCGGGGTTGCGCGGCGAAGGCTTGTCCGGGGTTCCGCCGATTCGATCCTGCCAGCGCCGATAGCGCTCGGCGTGACGCTCATAACGGGCCTCGGAGGCGGCGAGCTTGGGGCTGCCGTCCGGGTAGCGCCAGCGGGCCCACGGGGTCCCGGGCTTCGCCAGGCGGATCGCGCCGATCAGGCTGAGCAGCGGCACGAAGAGGCCGGCCAGGCCGAGCGCGTACTTGCCCTTGAGCAACGCGATCGTCGCGAGCAGGACGATCAGGATTCCCGCGATCAGGATTCCCACGATGCCGCTGCTGCTGTCGGCGCCGAGCGGCACCGCGCCATCGAGCAGCAAGCCGCCAACCAGCGCCGCGATCAGCACGGCGTCGACGGACCGCCGGCCCTCCTCCGACCAGTAGACGTCCTCGAGGTGGAGCCAAAGTGCGAACTCGTCCAGGGTCAGCCCGGCGCCCACGCCGAAGACGGCGGCCGCCACCTCGAGCCATGGGCTCGCAGGCTGGAAGGCGAAGGAGACGAAGCCGGAGGTGAGCATCATCACGATCCCGAACACGAGATGGTGGACGTGAACGCCACCGGTCGAGACGCTGCCCGGCCACCAGGGCACTTTCGGCGAACGCATCAGCCGCGCGCTCATCCGGATGAAGCCGAACGACAGCAGGAACGCGGCGAAGAGCACGAACCCGGCACGGCTGCCGCCCGAGCTCAGCGTTTGATCGTTCCCGATCCTGATGGTCAAGTCGGCGAACATCGACCACAGACCCTAACCCGCGGGCTATGCCCAGCCGCGGCCGGGCATAGAGAGGGCCCCCTCTTGCGAGGGGGCCCTTCTCCTTAGCGGGCCTGTAAGCCGGATCCTGTCTGGCGCGATCATCCATCTCCGGGGCTGAGCCCCGGGGTCCCTGGGGATCCTGCGGCCTACCTGGACCTCAGCGGGTCGCCTCAACGGTCCTGCTTGGCCTTGCACCGGGTGGGGTTTGCCGAGCCGCCGCGTCACCGCGGCGCTGGTGCGCTCTTACCGCACCGTTTCACCCTTACCTGTTCGGGGCTCACGTGTGGCCCCGCCATCGGCGGTC
The DNA here is from genome assembly GCA_963774395.1 of uncultured Solirubrobacterales bacterium. Classification (GTDB taxonomy): domain Bacteria; phylum Actinomycetota; class Thermoleophilia; order Solirubrobacterales; family 70-9; genus CAXMST01. The sequence continues at coordinate 403,429 of CAVZET010000007.1, forward strand.
TGCTCTCTGTTGCACTTTCCCGCGGGTTTCCCCGGGTGGGCGTTACCCACCACCTAACCCTGTGGTGTCCGGACTTTCCTCGAGGGATTCACCTCCCCCGCGATCGCGTGGCCCGCGAGGGCAATTGTAGGTGCGCAGATCCGGCCCCTGCTCTAGCCTGCTCGGACTGCAACGGGGCTGACGTGCAAGGGATGTGATGGGGACCGGGACCGGAGACGAGCGAACGACGGTGGCGCGCCGCTTGCGGGCGGCCGTGCTGGCGACCGCCGTGGCGGCGCTGGCCCTCGCGCATGCCGACGCTGCCACCGCCGCGCAGGGGCCGACGGCGTGCCCGCTGGACCCCGGCGCGGTCCTCGGAACGCCCTTCGGCGAGAACCTCGTCGGCACGCCGGCCCCCGACACCCTGCTGGCGCTCGGCGGCGCCGATCAGCTCGACGGCCTCGGCGCCGGCGACTGCCTCGACGGCGGCGACGGGCCCGACCACCTGTTCGGCCAAGCCGGCGGCGAGCTGATGCTCGGCGGCGGCGGCGCCGACTACCTGAACGGAATGGAGAACGACGACCGCGAGGCCGGCGGCTCCGGCCCTGACACGGTCTACGGCGACCTCGGCAACGACCACCTGTGGGGCGACGCCGGCGCCGACTACGTGCACGGCCAGGAGGGCAACGATGTGCTCGACGGCGGCCCCGATGCCGACACGATGTACGGCGGTCCCGGCAACGACAACGTCAACGGCGCCAGCGGCGACGACACCGTCAACGGCCAGGAGGGCGATGACACGCTCGCCGGCGGCGACGGCGCCGACACGATCTTCGGCATGGGCGGCGCCAACACGATCGCCGCCGGTCCGGGCGCCGACAGCATCTTCCAGCAGGGCTCGAGCGATCCGCAGGTGATCTCCGGCGGCAAGGGCGACGACTACATCAACGTCGTCGACGCCGCGCAGATCACTGTCGACACCGGCAACGGCCGCAACGTCGTCTTCGCCAATGACATCGAAGGCGTCGTCAAGGGCGGCGACGGTCGCGACACGGTCTACGACAACGACGTCGCCCGCACCGGCGCCGGCAACGACTACGTCGCCTTCGGCAAGACCGCCTACATGGGTAGCGGCAACGACGGTGTCGATACGGAGAAGGAAGTCCACCTCGGCGCCGGCAACGACAGCTCCCGGGTCACCGACGTCGTCGATGGCAACGCCGGCAACGACGCAATGACCGAGATCGTCTACGAGGGCCGCGGCGGCGCCGGCAACGACCTGCTGCGTGGCGACGGGGATGCCGGCTCCCCGAACCTGAACCAGACCCTGCTCGGCGGCGAGGGCAACGACAACCTGCTCGGCCTGAACGGCCGCGATCGGCTCGGAGGCGGCGGCGGCAGGGACACCGCGTTTGGCGACACCGGCGGCGACGTCCTGCGCGGTGGCCGCGGCGCCGACTACCTGAACGGCGAGCAGGGCAGCGATCGCGTCCAGGGCGAGGACGGCCCCGACGCCACCTTCGGCGGTGCCGGCCTCGACACGCTCTTCGGTGGCAAGGGAGCCGACCTGATGCACGGCCAGCAGGGCGGCGACAACGTCGTCGGCGGGGCCGGCAAGGACGAGATCTACGGCGAGGGCGGCGCCGACTACGTCGCCGGTGGTGGCGGCGCCGACACCGTCTACGGCCAGCGCGGCAACGACAACGCGTTCGGCGGCGATGGCAACGACATCGTCGACACCGAAGGCGGCAACGACCGCCTGTTCGGCGGCCACGGCGCCGACACGCTGGTTCCCGGCATGGGCCGCGACCACGTGAAGGGCGGCAAGGGTCCCGACGTCATCTACACCGTCGACGGCGCCGAGTCCCGCGACCGCATCAATTGCGGGGCCGGCCACGACCTCGCGATCGTCGACGAGTACGACCCACAGCATCCGAAGGGCTGCGAGAAGGTCGTCGTGTTCGGACCAATCCCAAACCTCCCAGACCTCCCTTAGCTCGGCGGCGGACTGGGAGCGCCGATGGCGGCCGTTGGGGTCGCTCACGTCCGGGTGGACGATCGCTCCCCTAACGGCAGCCCTCGACGCCCCCAGCCTCGCCGTGAGACGCTGATGCAGTTCGAGAGGCCCGGCGGCTGCCGCAGTTCTCCGGCCGCGGCTCGCCGTCAGCGCTTCACGGCGCGGCTGAGCGACCGGCCATGCGGCCCCTCGGGCGTTCTTCGTCGACTTTCCCGCCTCTATGACGGGAAACTCGACGAGGTTCGGTGACCGCTCGCCTGGCAGCCCGCCGGCCGGGCGGTCGAGGCGCTCTCTGACCAAGCCTGAGGGCGCGGCTAAGGCGCGCGGTGTGGCGGAGCCACATAAGCGCCCCAGACGTGCGCTCAGGCGCAGCGTCAGAGAGCGCCGGGCGAAGCACGGCGCTCCCAGCCGCTCGCCCCGACCTCAGTCCAGGTGGGAGCCGCAGTTGCGGCAACCTTCGACGGCCGTCAATGCGCCACCGCACACTGGGCACTCGACCGGATGGCCGGATGCAAGGGCGGCCCAGGTCGTGAGCACGACCTCCTCGAGCCGACGCTCGCGCTCCTTGCCTCGCGTCGCGCCGAGGGCGCCCTCGAAGAGCCGGTCCATCGAGCGATCGGTCGCGGGCCGGCGGGTCGGCGTTCGGCGCTGACGGCCGGCGTCGCGAACCCTCCGGCGGGGATTGATCCTGTTCAACTCAGTCGTGGATGACATCTGCATCACACCTTTCTGAAGACGCCGATCACGCGACCGATGATCTCTACATCGCGCGTCACGATCGGCTCGTAGGCGGGGTTCTCGGGCTGCAGGCGGATCGCGTCCGCATCCCTGAAGAAGCGCTTGACCGTCGCCTCGTCCTCGAGCAGGGCGACGACTATCTCCCCGTTTGCTGCCTCCGTCGCGGGGCGGACGATGACGACGTCGCCCGGCAGGATGCCGGCGTCCTTCATCGAGTCACCGCGGACGTTGAGGGCGTAATCCCCCGATTCAGCGCCGAGCAGTGCCGGCACCTCGAGGATGTCCTCGATGTTCTCCTCGGCGAGGATCGGCGTGCCCGCCGCGACCTGGCCGACAAGCGGCACACCCGGGCGGACGACTCGCTTGGCCCGGTCGACGAGCACCTCGATTGCACGTGGCTTCGAGGGATCGCGACGGAGCACGCCCGACTTCTCGAGCTTCGCCAGGTGCGCGTGCACCGTCGAGGGCGAGTGCAGGCCGAGGGCCTTGCCGATCTCGCGCACGGTGGGCGGGTAGCCGGTCCGGTCGAGGTGGCCGTTGATGAACTCGAAGATCTCGTTCTGGCGCTTGGTCAGGTTGAGGTCCATCTCAGTTCGTCCCTCCGGGCGATGTGGTTCGTGGGCTGCTCTTGGCGTTCTCAGGAGAACACATGTTCGTAGAGTAGACAGGCCCGCGGACGGAATCAACGGACTTTGCAACGTTCGTCACCATCCCCTTTGCCGCCAGGCATGAGCGCAGGCCGGACGGCGACCGCCGCCACCGTCCCCACCACGCTGCGCCGTCTATGATCCCGGCCGCCCTGCGGCTGTGGCGGAACTGGTAGACGCGCAAGGTTGAGGGCCTTGTGAGCTGAATAAGCTCGTGGAGGTTCGACTCCTCTCAGCCGCACTGGAGAACCCACCTGAGGGCGGCCGGCTTCTTTGCGTTCCGCGATCGGGTCGCTCGGCGGCCCGCAGGAGGTCCGCCGGCAGGGCTGGCTGCGGGGCAGCGCTCCGCGGCTGGCGCGGCAGCCCGGACAGCTCACCCGCCGTGAGCCATCGAACTCCGCAGTCCGCGCGCGGCCTACCAGCTGCCGCGCGTCACTTCGACAGCAGCTCGCCGCTACCGGAGAAGTTGCCGGCGACCTCGACGATGCACCCCGCGCGATCGGGATCGCGCGGCTCGAACCGCGTCAGCTTCGCCTCCGGATCAAGCCGCTCGATCAGGCCGACGGTGATTCCCCGATGCAGAGCGCAGACAGCCGCCTGGTTCTCGTGAACCGCCTCTCGGTAGGGACAGTTGGAGAGCACGCAGCTCAGGGTCCCACCCGGGTCGATCTCGACCACGGGCTGGAAGCCAAGCCCGGAGAAAGCTTGGCGAATCGACTCCGCGAGGGTGGCGGTCTGGGCAGGGGCCAGCTCCCGGCCGATCTCCCTGCCGGTTTGCTCAACCTCCCGGACCCTCCTCGGCCCGGTCGGGATCGCGCGGGCGAGCCAAGCAGCGACTTCCCTGTAGGACTCAGGTTCGGCCCCTCCCGGCTTGGCGTCCGGGGCGATCGACCACTCATCCCTGGGCCTGCCGCGACCGTGCCGGACGCGTCGCCGTTCGAGAAGGCCGCTCGCCTGCATCAGCTGCAGGTGGCGACGCACACCGTTTACGTGTAGACCCAGCTCGTTCGCCAGCTCCTCCGTCGTCGCCGCACGGCGCAGCTCGCGCAGGCCCGCGAAGAGCGCGGACCGAGTCGGGTGCGCGAGCGGGTCCACCTCACTCGAAATCGCCATCGTCGGCGAGTTTCGCACACGACTCCGGTCTCCAGCGAGAATCGTCCCTCAGCCCGGCCACGAGCCGGCGGCGGTCCGCGCCTGCGACTGAAGCGCTTCCCACGTCTCGACGCAACGTCCCGGTTTCGGCGTTACGGCGGCGACGCGGGCGAGGATCGCGGTCAGCTCCCTGGCCGCCTGCAGCTCGTCGCGACGGCGCTCGTACTCGAGCGAGTAGAGGGAGGCGTTGACCCACTCGACCCGTTGCCAGATGCAGACCCCCAGACAGGGCTGCGGCGCATCGACGTTGCCGCACTCCGCGCACCACCATCCGACCGCGGTATCGGGTGCTGCCCACCTGCGGTTGCGGTCCCAGCTCCGGAGCCGTTCCGAGGTCGAGCGGACGCTCGCGCGCAGGGCTCGATAGGCGGCCGGGCAGGCCGGCTCCGAGGGGATCTGGCCGATCAGCGATCGAACGAAGGGCGCGAGCAGCTCGAGCTCGGCGCGAGCAGCTCGGCCGGCGTCGCGCAGCGCATCGAGATCAGCCGCAGCCACCAGTGGCAGCCGATGCTCGGAGCAGTCGCCCTCGCAGCTCGCAGCTCGCCCCATCGCCCCGCAGGCAATGCAGGTCGGGACGATGATGCGATCCGGCAGCTTCACTCCAAACCGGTGCCGATCAGGGTTGGTTCGGGGCTGAGGCTGACTCCGAACACGTCTTCGACGCCGTCGCGGATCTCGCGGGCCAGCGCGATCAACTCGGCCGCGCTCGCGCCGCCGCGATTGATGAGCGCGAGCGCGTGCTTGCTCGAGATCCCTGCCCGGCCGCCACCGAAACCGCGGCCGTAGCCGGCCCGCTCGATCAGCCAGGCCGCGGAGAGCTTGGTCCGGCCGTCGGGCTCGGGCCAGGCCGGCGGCTCCGTCGCCGGGCCGAGGCGCAGACGGGCTCGGGCCCGGAACGCCGCGGTCGCGCCAGGCTCCAGAATCGGGTTGGTGAAGAACGATCCGGCGCTGACCGAGTCGGGATCGCCCGGGTCGAGAATCATGCCCTTGCTCGCGCGCAGTCCAAGCACCGCCGCGCGAACCGCCGCGGCGCGGCGCCCGTTCGCCGACCTCGACATCGAGCGCGGCGGCAAGCTGCCCGTAGCGGATCGGGCTGCTGATCCGCGAACGCTCGAGCTCGAAGACCACGCGAGAACGAGATAGCGATCGCCCCGCTTGAAGACGCTCGTCCGATAGCCGAAGCGGCACTGTTCGGCGTCGAGCTCGACGAGCTCCCGCGCCTGCCGATCGTAGGCTCGCAGCGAGACGAAGCTCTCGGCGACCTCGGCGCCATAGGCGCCCACGTTCTGGATCGGGGTTGCGCCGACCGACCCCGGGATCCCCGACAGCGGCTCCAACCCCGCGAGCCCCTCGCTGAGGCAGCGGGCGACGAACGCGTCCCAAAGCTCCCCGGCCGCTGCGCTGACGCGGACGCGCCGACGGCCGAGCGCAGCTGTCTTTCCCTCAGTCTGATCGTCGATCCTGACCCCCTCGGTGGCGATCCGGACGACCGTGCCGGCGAAGCCGTCGTCGGCGATCAAGAGGTTCGAGCCACCGGCCACGAGCAGCAGCGGCTCGCCGACGGCATCGATCTCGGCGACCGCTCCCACCAGCTCTGCCTCGGTGGCCGGCTCGAGCAACCGCGCGGCGGGCCCTCCGACGCGGAGGGTGGTCAGCTCGGCAAGCGGGGCATCGTGGCGCTCGATCATTGTCGCTCGAGGTCGCAACTCAGGCCGGCGGCGCTCACGTTCTGAACAATGGCGGGAAGCTGCCGGCGGGCTTCCGTTCAGGCCTGCAGATCAAGGGCCGTCGGAGGCGACGAAGCGGCCGATCGCGCCGGCGTCAGCCGACCGGAACGAGTGGTCGACGAACGGATACGTACCCGCCTCGGGGAAGCTGAGCTCGAACAGCGCCGCGCCACCGGCACCGACCAGCTGAGTCGAAACGTCGTTCAGCGCGGAGTCGGGGTTACCGTCGGGCTCGACCGTGTCGAAGATGTTGCCGATCACGTGAAAGGAGGTGGCCTCGGTCGGCCCGGCGTCGACGAGGTAGATCCGCACCGGCTTGCCGACTTTCACTGCGATCGGGTGGCGGGCGTAGCGTTCGGCGCGTCCGTTGAAGGCAACGTAACGGGGGAACTTCCTCTGCATCGCCTTGTAGGTCGGATGCAGGCGGCCGTGCTTGACCTTGCCGTAGAACTCGCTCTGGACGAGCATGACCTCCTTCGCCGGCGGCCGACCCTCGAGCGGATCGACGATGATCATCCCGTACATGCCCATGCCGAGGTGCTCGAGCACCGGCGAAGTGCCGCAGTGATACATGTAGACGCCAGGGTGTGAGGCGACGAACGAGAACGTCGTCGAGTGCCCGGGCGCGACGTCGGTGAAGGCGAGGCTCGGCGCGATCTGGGCGGCGTGGAAGTCGACCGAGTGGTAGCCGGCATGACCCTTCCAGCGTCGCTTCTTGGCATTGCGCAGCGTCACCTCGACGGTGTCGCCTTCGCGCACCCGGATCACCGGCCCGGGCACTGTCCCGTTGAAGGTCCAGGCACGCATCTTGACCCCCGGGGCGACCTTCACCTGCGCCGGTTCAGCCTTGAGCGTGACCGGAACCACGGCAGCGCCTGCGGGTGCGGCAACGGCGAGCACCGCGCCAAGCACGGTCGCTCCAACGAGGCGCCTGACGGCGACGGTGATCACGGATCACCCGCTGTCACCGCAGCCTGCCCACCGAGCGCGAGCGCGGCTTCCCCGGAATTGGTGGCCACGGTGTCATAGACGCATCGATTTTACATCTCTGTCATGTGGGAAATGGCTGACGCTTCGAGTGGTTCGACGTTCGCAACGCCGCAGCACCAGGTCGGTCAGGTGCCCCCCTCGAGCCGCCGTCCCCACTGCTCGCGCTTTTCCACGTACTCCTCGGGGAGGGCGAGCTCGAGGCCCTCGGCGACGTCGAGCCAGTGCAGGGCGCGGCGCAGGTCGCCGTTGCCGGCGTCGAGGTCGGCCCAGCGCAACGCCAGCTCGTGCGCCTCGCGCTGGTCGGCATCGCGCTGCGCCTCGAGCGGCAGATCGAGAAGTTCGTCGTCGTCGAAGAGCAGATCCAGACGCTTGCTCAGGTAGGGCGCCAGCAGGCGGCCCGCGACCTTGGCGGGAGGCCACCACAGCGGTGCCCGCAACTCGCCGTCGGCATCGGGCGTGCTCCGCGCCAGACCGCCGCCCGGCTCGGCGTGCACGAGAACACCGTTGTCAACCACATCCACGCCGTCGAGGAGATCCTCGGCCATCCGCTCGGCGAACGGCCGGGGGAGCTGCTCGTAGCGCTGCGGCTGGCGCCCCTGGTGCTCGGCGCCCCGACGCGCGCCGGCTCTCCCGTTCGGTAAGCGCCGGCAGGCGCCAGTCCCCGGCGGGCCCTCGGTCGAGACCGTGATCGGGGGCCGACGCCGGCCGGCACGGCCGGGATGGGAACTGACTGCTGGCCGCCGATTTCGGTGGACAAGCTCCACGGAGCGGCCTAGAGTCGACTCATGGCCGGCGCCCCGGCAGACGCGACGCCGTTGTTCGCGGACGCGATCGAGGCCCTCGACGCCCTGCTCTCGGGGCTCGGTTTCGAGCCCAGCCATGACGACCGCGGCCGCTTCCGATTGCACGGCTGCCCCTTCCACGCGGCCGCCGGGGAGAACCCGACGCTCGTCTGCTCGCTGCACCACGGCATCGTCGAGGGCTTCACCGCGACGATCGACCCCGCGGTCCGGGTCTCCCTGTTCGAGCCCGGCAACCCGGCGCGAGCAGGCTGCCTGGTCGGCGTGAGCAGAAGCTGACCGCCGATCTGCCATATTCAGGACCATCTCCGGCGAGCAACAATCCGCGCGGCGCCTGATCGCTCTGAATCGCCTTGGCGATTCGCAGGTCGCAGTCGTTGAGGAGACCCCACATGGATCGCTTGCCGTCGGGCTCAGCGGCGGGGAGCCATTCGCTGTCTCGAACCGTTGCAGGCACCTGTTCGCGCCGCTCGGCGAAGGCCACGTCGCCGATGACGGCTGCCTGGAGTGTCCCTGGCACGGCGCCCGCTTCGACACCCGTAGCGGCAAGATGGTCCGCGGGCCCCAGAAAGCCTTCAAGCCGCTGGCCGGCGCCGTCAAGGCGACCACCGGCGCCCGGGCGCTGAAGACCTACCCGGTCGAGATCCGCAAAGACGCGATCTGGTTGACGGGCTGAACCACCGGCGACGATGAGCGCGCCGCGCCACGAGGGCGCGGCCTCAGCCCCGGGTCCGGAGGTCTGCTCCTGCGAACAACCGGCGCCGGCGCGGCGACGGGGCTCAGCCCGCTTCGGCCGCGGCCACCGCCGCCCCGACGCGGCGCAGGGCACCTTCGTCGAGATCGTCCTCGATCAGCGGGAACAGTTCCCGCTCCTCGTAGCGAACGTGTGCTGCCAGCAGCCCGCCGAGCCGCCGCAGCTGCTCGAGATCGGCCCTCCCGGTGGAGAGCTCGTAGGCCACGGTCCTGATCGCGAGGTGCTCGCGCGCGATCCTGCCCACGTGCTCAGGCTGCGCGTTGCCCAGCGCCGCCCACATCGGCAGCAGCACCTCCTCCTCGATCCGGAAGTGAGGGCTGCCATGCTCGTCCCAGAACTGCCTGAACTCGGCTGCGGCCTGCTCGACCTGCTCGGCCCGACGCAGGCGCTGGGCCACGAACAGCGCTTGGTGGTGATCGTGGGAGAGCGGGGTCAGTTCCGGTGATCGCTTCACAGCCGTGGCCTCGCCCCGGCCAGCACCCTGCCGCCGAGAATCGCGACGTGGCCGGCCAGCACGCCGTAGACGACGACCAGCAACGCTCTCGTCAACTGCTCCAGGGCGCCGCCGCCGGCGAGTTGCACGACCGCCATCGCGCCGACCCCGGTCACCGCGAAAGCGGTCAGCACCGCGTCGCGGAGGGGCCGTGCGGCCGGCATCCCGCGCCGCAGATCGCGAACCCGGATCAGGACGGCGAGCAGGTGCAGGAGCGAACCGACGACGGTCAGGCCGATCCAGCCGCCGACGAGCAGCGTGCCGACCGCCGCACGGGTGGGGCCAACGAGCGCCTCGGCCGGGCCCGTCAGCGATCGCGGCCGCGGTAGCGACCAGCAGCCCCGCCAGGAGGAACACCTGTCCCGCCGAGACGATCCGGGCCGGCAGCGAGAGCGGCCGGGGGGCCGCGAACAGCGACCCGGTGACGTTCGCCGCCAGCATCGACGCGGCACCGAGCAGCAGCGCCCAGCCGAGCACCGCCAGGCCGTCGTAGGAGAAGCCGTAGCCGCCGGCCAGGGCCGCGATGCCGGCCACCCAGGCGACGAAGGTCGGCATCTGCAGGCGCGGAAAGCGCAGCCGCGACCGCGTCAGCGAGGGGAAGAAGGTATGCAGGGTGCCGACGATCGCAGCCCCGAACCAGCCGCCGAGGTTGAGAGCCATGTGGGCGCCGAGCAGATTGCCGTGGCTCCAGGCAGATCCAGTCGCGAGCATCGCGCCGGCGACGACGCCGACCGCCAGGAACGAGGCTGCCGCCAGATACCAGCGGCTCGCCCAGGGAGCGCTCCCGAGCGAGCGCCGCCGCATCTGGACGAAGCCTGCCGCGTACGCCCCGAGCACCGCGACCAGCAGGCCCACGCCGAGACAGGTGGCGAGCGAGCCGCGGAGTGGGACCGCGAGCGCAATCGTGATCGCGCCGGCGTTCCAGCCCACGAGCTGCAGTCGAACCAGCCAGCGGGCTGGCGGGTCGGTGGCTAGAAAGGCGCCGGCGAAGAACTGGCTCGCCCCGAGGATCAACTGCGAGATTCCGCCGACAAAGACGAGGTGCAACGCCAGCCACCTGCCCCAGCTCCACGGATCGGCGGCGTCCAGCATGGCGACGACCGCGCCCGCCACGATCATCGCGAGGCCCGCGAGGAAAAAGGCGCCGATCACGTCCGTCGGGCGCAGGCTGCCGTCCTCGAGCGGTCGCGGTCGCGACCGGCAGCGGCGCTCACCTGGGGGCGGGGCGGGCGCCTGCACGGCGCTCACCCGTTCGCACCGGAGGCGACGCGCTGGGAGCCGACGACCTCGATCACACAGCCGGCGCGGTCGGGATCCTGGGGCTGGAAGTGCGCGAGTTGCGCGTCGGGATCGATCCCGCCGAGGATCCCCTCGGTGATCCCCTTGTGCAGGGTGCAGACGACCTCGGGGCGCTCGCGCGCCGAGTCCCGGTAGGGGCAGTTGCCGAGCGTGCAGGTCAGGTGGCCTTCGCCCTCGGCCTCGACGGCGGGCTGGAAGCCGAGCGCCGTGAACACCTGGGTGAGGCCCTCGGCGAGATCGTCGCGTACGTCTGGCGCCAGCTCGCGACCGATCTCGCGACCGGTCTCCTCGACCCGGCGTAAGTCGGCCGGACTCGTCCGACACGCTCGCACGAGCCACAAAGAGAGGTCCCGGTAGGCGACGGGCCGAACGCCGGTCGGGCTGGCAGCGGGCGCGATCGACCACTCATCCCGAGGGCGGCCGGGGCCATGCTTCGATCGGCGCCGATCGACCAATCCGCCCTCCTGCATGCGCTCCAGGTGGCGGCGGACGCCGTTGACGTGAAGACCGAGCGCATCCGCCAACTCCTCGGTCGTCGCCGCCCGGCGCAAGCTCTGCAGCTCTGCGAACAGGCGCGCGCGGGTCGGCTGCGCGAGCAGGCTGGTCGCGGCGGGGAGATCCATCCTGACCGACAGTTTCGCACAGTGTCATTGTGTAAACAATCCCCCTCTGCTACGTTTCGCCATGTTCTCTGTGTAAAACCCTTTCCCCTTGGAGGCGGCGATATGGCCTATGTGATCACCGAGCCCTGCATCGGCGAGAAGGACAACTCCTGCGTTGAGGTCTGCCCGGTCGACTGCATTCACCCGACCCCGGACGAAGCCGACTACGAGGCCTCCGAACAGCTCTTCATCGACCCCGATGAATGCATCGACTGCGACGCCTGCGTCGAGGCCTGCCCGGTCGACGCGATCTTCGCCCAGGACCAAGTGCCTCCGGAATGGGCACGCTACATCGCGCTCAACGCCGCCTATTACTCGACGAAGTAATCGCGCACGCCGCGATCAGGCGGTTCCGCTCGGACCCCGCTCCGCAGCGCGCTCGCGGACGTGGGCTTTCTCATCGAGGGTCAGCGTGCCCGGGTGACCCGCTCCGGGCCAGGGAGTGAGTAGCAGCAGGAAGCGCGCGTCGGTGCGAGCCTCGACGCGGTGGCGCTCACGCGGGTCGAATTCGACGAGCAGTCCCGGGCCGCCAACGACGCTGCCGTTCTGAGGCGCGAGCGCGGTTACGGTGAGCTCACCGGCGACCACAACGAGCCAGGCGCGCTCGTGCACCTCGTGCTCGTCGAGGCTCTCGCCCGCCGGCAGCGCGATCACGATCACGCGAGCGTCCTCGGTCGAATCGAGGATCTCGGGATGGTGCGGTGCCGCGTCCAGTTCGGTCGTCTTCCAGGTCTTCACGATGGCTCCTTCCGTCCGCTGGCCGCCGCGTGTCCGCGATTGGTTGAGAGCTCGCCCCCGGCGACGGATCGGTGGGCGCGGGCGGTCAAATCGACTCGATCGTCACCCGGGGGCGCTCTCCGCAGGCGCCGCCCCCGCCCCGAGCGCGGCCACCGCAATCCCCGCGCACATCCAGGCGAAGGCGACGAGGAAGACGAAGCCGAGCACGAAGTCGCCGGTCGAGTCCTTGATCGACGCCGAGCAGCAGCGGCGGGAAGAAGCCGCCGAGGCCACCGGCGGCGCCGATGATGCCGGTCGCGGCGCCGGTCGACTTCGGGAAGGAGAGCGGCACCTGCTTGAACACGGCGCCGTTGCCGAGGCCGAGGAAGAGCGCCATCGTCAAGCTGAAGATCGTCACCGGGCACGATCGCCGGATCGGAGGCCTGCCAGGAGAGCCCGATCGCGTCGAGGCCGACACCGATGAAGACGAACACGAGCACCTTGTTGCCGCCGAGCCGGTCGGCCAGCACGCCCCCGATCGGACGCGCCGCCGTCGCCAGCAGGGTGAAGCCGGCGGCGCGCAGGCCGGCGTCGGTAAGCGAGTAGTCGAACCAGTCCTTGAGCAGCTTCGGCAGGAAGATCGCCATCGCGACGAAGCCGCCGAAGGTGACGAAGTAGAAGAGCGCGAGCCGGTACAGCTCCCAGCCCGAGCGCAGCACCTCCATGTAGGGCTGGTGCTTGGGCTCCCGATCCGGGAGGTCGCGGGCGAAGCTCCACCAGATCAGGGCATAGGCGGCGATCACCGCCCCGAACACGAGTCCGGCAACCTCCTGGCCGGCGGAGTCGCGGATCGCCGGGACCGAGAAGGCGGCGACCGCGGTGCCGACGTTGCCGACGCCGTAGATGCCGAGCGCGAAGCCCTGGCGCTTGGGCGGCACCCACTCGGCGACGAAGGGGATGCCGATCGCGAAGGTGGCGCCGGTGGCGCCGAGCAAGAAGCCGGCGCCGAGCAGCGCCGCGTAGCTGGTCGCGAAGCCGACCAGGACCGCGGCCGCGGCCGAGTAGAAGAGCATCACGCCGAAGACGAGGCGGCCACCGAGCCGATCGGTCAGCAGCCCGAAAGGGATCCGCAGCAGCGAGCCGAGCACGACCGGGATCGAGATCATGATCGCCGTCTGCGTGTTCGAGAGGCCGAGCTTGTCCTGGATGTCGGGCGCGATCGGCGCCAGAAAGCCCCAGGCGGAGAAGGCCACGCCGAAGGCGATCGTCGCCAGGATCACCTGGCGCGTGGCTCCCTGTCTCTCTCCCACCTACTACCTCGCAGTCACGTCGGGCCGAGGCGCGGCCTCGGCGGGGAACACGGTTTGGATCGGGGTGTCCGCGGCTCGCGGACGGCCGCGCCGTCCGCGGCTGCGGTAGACGATCGGGCTGCGGCGCAGGTAGTCGATCGGCAGGCTCCAGGCGTGGACCAGCCGGGTGAACGGCCAGAAGGCGAACAGGAACCAGACCGAGATCACGTGGATCTGGAAGATGAAGGTGACGCCGCCGCCGGTCATCAGCTCGGGCTCGGGCTTGAGGATGAAGAGCTGGCGGAAGTACGGGGCGACCGTCTCCCGGTAGTGGACGGCGTCGCCGAAGTTGGTGATCGTCGCCAGCATCCCGGTGACGATGCCGATCGCGAGCAGGGCGAAGACCGCGACGTCGATCCGCGTCGTCGTCACCCGCACCCGCGGGAATCGCAGCCGCCGGTAGACGAGCGCCGCGAAGCCGACGATCACCGCGCCGCCGGCGCTGAGGCCGCCGATCACGGCGATCACGTGGTAGGCCTCGTCGTTGATGCCGACCGCTGAGGTCCAGCTCGCGCGGCACGAGCAGGCCGAGCACGTGGCCGCCGATCGCGGCGAGCACGCCGAGGTGGAAGACGATGCTGGCGAAGCGCAGCACGCGGCTCTCGAGCAGCTGAGTCGAGCGCGCGCCCCAGCCGTACTGGTCGGTGCGGTAGCGCCACCAGTGCCCGACCGCGAACGCGGCCAGGGCCGCGTAGGGCAGGACCGCGTAGAGCATCACCTCGCCGGCGTTCATCCGCGCCCCCCGACGAGCGGCTGCGGCAACGACCGGAGTTCCGTCAGGCGCCCCGGTCGGGTCGCCCATCACCTCGGGCGGGGCGAACGGCTCGAGCCCGACCTGCTCGGTCGGCGGACCCTCGGCCGCAAGCCGGCGAAGCTTGGCAAGCTCGCGACGGCTGAGCCCGGGCAGGCGCTCGGCGACGAGGTCCAGAGCGCCCGCGTAGGGATTGTCGTCGCGGCGCAGGCTGGCGCGGATCAGCTCGATCGAGATCGCGTGCTGGGCGAGCAGCTCGCGGCCCGCCGCGGGAGCGAGCGCCGCGAACTCGAGCATCAGCGGTAGATAGTCGGGGAGCTCGGTCGAGCTCAGGTCGAAGCCGGCCGCCTCGTAGGCCTGCTTGAGCCGCAACAGGGCGATGCCGCGCTGGCGGCTGTCGCCATGCAGGTGGTAGGTGAGATGGAGGCTGCGCTGCTTGGAGAAGTCGAAGGTCTCGGTGTACAGGCGGTCGAGCTCGCCCACGGACGCGGTCGCATATAGCTCGAGCAGCGCCGCGACGGCCCCTCGGCTGCGGCGCAGGGTGTCGAGATCACGCTCTTCGACGCCGGCGAGTGCGGCCCGGCGCTCGCTGGTCGGGTACTGGAGCAGCAGCGAGGCGAGCTTCAGCGGATCGAGGACCTCGTCGCTCATGCGAGCCCCGGTCCCTGCGGCCGGCTGCCGTTGCCGTTGCCGCCCGCCCGGACCTTGACCAGCTGCTCGCGCAGGTCGAAGTCGGCGGCGGCCGTCGGGTCGGGCTCCATCTCCGGCGTCGGCACGACGCCGGAGCCGGTGAAGTCGATGCCTCTGGTGCCCTGCTCGGCGAACGCGGCCGGCGAGACCTCGCCGTGGCGCAGCGGCACGACGTAGCGCTGGTCGTAGTCGGCGATCGCGACCATCCGGAACATCGCCTCGAGCTCCTCGGGCTCCATTCCCACCTGGTGGGCGATCTCGGGTCGCGGTCCGTCGCCGACCTCGATCGCGCGCTTGTAGTTGCGCATCGCGACCATCCGTCGCAGCGAACGGCGGACCGGCTCGGGGTCGCCGGCCGAGAGGAAGCTGGCCAGATAGTCGGTCGGAATCCGCATCTGCTCGATCGCGACGAAGACGCTGTCGGCATCACCGCCGGCGACGACGGTCTGCTCGCCGAGGCTCTCGACCGGCGAGAGCGGCGGCACGTACCAGACCATCGGCAGCGTCCGGTACTCCGGATGCAGCGGCAACGCGATCCGCCACTTCTTGCACATCGCGTAAACCGGCGAGCGTCGCGCAGCCTCGATCCAGTCCTCGGAGATGCCGTCACGGCGGGCCTGCTCGCGAACCTCGGGGTCCTCGGGGTCGCACATGATGTCGAGCTGGGCCTCGATCAGCTCATTCTCGGGAGCCGACGCAGCCTCCTCGACCCGGTCGGTGTCGATCAGGACGATGCCGACGTGACGCAGGCGGCCGACGCAGGTCTCCGAGCAGACCGTCGGCAGTCCGGCCTCGATGCGCGGGTAACAGAAGTTGCACTTCTCGGCCTTGCCCGTGTCCCAGTTGAAGTAGACCTTCTTGTAGGGGCAGCCGGAGACGCACATGCGCCAGGAGCGGCAGGCCTCCTGGTCGACGAGCACGATCCCGTCCTCCTCGCGCTTGTACATCGCGCCGGAGGGGCAGGAGGCGACGCAGGAGGGGTTGACGCAGTGCTCGCAGATCCGCGGCAGGTACATCATGAAGCTCTGCTCGAACTCGAGCCGGACCTGCTCCTCGAGGTTGCGGCGGTTGGGGTCGAGCGCCGCATGGGTGCCGGAGCCGGCGAGATCGTCCTCCCAGTTGGGCCCCCACTCGAGCTCGATGCTCTTGCCGCCGACCTGCGAGTGCGGCTTGGCGACGGGCTGGCGGTCGCTGGCCGGGGCGCCGATCAGGTTCTCGTAGTCGTAGGTCCACGGGTCGTAGTAGTCGTCGAGGTCGGGTAGGTCGGGGTTCCAGAAGATGTTGAGTAGCTTCTGCAGCTTGCCGCCGGCGCGCAGCTTCAGCCTGCCCTTGCGGTCGAGCTTCCAGCCGCCGTTCCAGCGCTCCTGGTCCTCGTAGTCCACGGGGTAGCCGCGGCCGGGCTTGGTCTCGACGTTGTTGAACCAGACGTACTCAGCGCCGCGCCGGTTGGTCCAGACGTTCTTGCAGGTGACCGAGCACGTATGGCAGCCGATGCACTTGTCGAGGTTCATCACCATGCCCATCTGGGCCCGCACCTTCATCAGTAGGTGACCTCCGTGCGGCGCTTGCGGACGATGATCAGCTGGTCGCGCTGCGGCCCGGTCGGCCCGTAGTAGTTGAAGGCCCAGGAGAGCTGCGCGTAGCCGCCGATCAGGTGGCTCGGCTTCATCGAGATCCGGGTCAGCGAGTTGTCGGTGCCGCCACGGGCGCCGGAGATCTCGGAGACCGGGACGTTGACGTGACGGTCCTGGGAGTGGTAGTAGAAGGCGACGCCGTTGGGGATCCGGTGGGAGACGACGGCGCGGCAGGCGACCGTACCGTGCTTGTTGTAGACCTCGAGCCAATCGTTGTCGGCGACTTCGATCCGCTCCGCGTCCTCGCTCGAGAGCCACATCGCCGGGCCGCCCCGGAACAGGGTCAGCATGTGCAGGTTGTCCTGAAACTCGGAGTGGATCGACCACTTCGAGTGCGGGGTCACGTAGCGAACCGTGATCTCGAGCCCGTCCTCGGCGTCCGGGGAGCCACCGAGCCCGACGAGTTGTCCGGCGTCGACGGGCGGCCGGTAGGACGGCAGGCCCTCGCCGAGGTCGAGCATCCACTCGTGGTCGATGTAGAGCTGCTGGCGCCCGGTCAGCGTCCGCCACGGGATCAGGTGCTCGACGTTGGCCGTGAACGGCGAGTAGCGGCGCTCGCGCGACTCCAAGCCGGACCACTCGGCCGAGGCGATCACCTTGCGCGGCTGGATCGTGATGTCCGCGAACGTGATGCGATCATCGGCACGCTCCTCGGGAATCTGGGCGAGGGGACGACCGACGCGCTTCTCCAGCGCCTTGAAGCTCTCGACCGCAAGCCGGCCGTTGGTCGTTCCCGAGAGCGCCAGGATCGTCTCGCAGACCTCGATGTCGCGAGCCATCCTCGGGCGTCCATCGGCGGGACCGCCACCGTTGGCGATGCCGTGGCGGTGGCGCAGCTCCTCGACCTCAGGCTCCGGCTTCCAGCTAACTCCCTTGACGCCGGTGCCCGCCCCCTCGGCCAGTGGACCCAGCGCTCGCATCTTCTCGCCGATCTTCGTGTAGTCGCGCTCGACCACCGCCAGCTTCGGCATCGTCTTGCCCGGGATCGGCTCGCACTCGCCCGCACGCCAGTCGAGCACCTTGCCGCCCGGCTGGGCGATCTCGTCGGGGGTGTCGTGCTGGAGCGAGCCGGCGACGATGTCGGTGCGGGTGCCGAGGTGCGTCTCGGCGAGCTCGCTGAAGCGGTCGGCGATCGCGTTGAACGCGTCCCAGTCGGTGCGCGCCTCCCAAGGCGGCGGCACGGCGGCGTTGAAGGGATGGACGAACGGGTGCAGGTCGGTGCTCGAGAGATCGTGCTTCTCGTACCAGGTGGCGGCGGGCAGGACCACGTCCGAGTAGATGCAGGAGCCGTTCATCCGGAAGTCGATCGTCGTGAACAGGTCGAGCTTGCCCTCGGGCGCCTCCTCGTGCCACTTGACCTCCTCCGGCCGCTGATCGGGCGGCGACTCGGGCGAGCGCACGGCGGCGTCGGGGACGCCGAGCAGGTGCTTGAGGAAGTACTCGTGGCCCTTGCTCGAGGAGCCGAGCAGGTTCGCCCGCCAGAGGGTCAGCACGCGCGGGAAGTTGGCCGGATCGTCGGGGTCTTCGGCGGCGAAGCTCGAGCCGGCCCTCGCGGAGCTCGTCGACGACGTGCTCGGCCGCCTCCTTGCCGGCCGCCTCGGCCTCGTCGGCGAGGTCGAGCGGGTTGCGGTCGAAGGTCGGGTAGGAGGGCAGCCAGCCGAGCCGCGCGGCGAGCGCGTGGCAGTCGGCGGTGTGCTTGCCGGCCAGCGCCCCGTTGCCGGCCGGCGAGGCGAACTCGCCGGCGCCGAAGGTCTCGTAGCGCCACTGATCGGTGGCCAGGTACCAGTAGGGGGTCGCGGGCTGCTGGCGCGGCGGTCGCGACCAGTCGAGCCCGAAGGCGACCGTCGTCCAGCCGGTCAGCGGCCGCACCTTCTCCTGGCCGACGTAGTGGGCCCAGCCGCCGCCGTTGACGCCCTGGCAGCCACAGAACATGACCAGCGCGAGCATCGTCCGGTAGGTCTGGTCGGAGTGGAACCAGTGGTTGGTGCCCGCCCCCATCGCGATCATCGAGCGGCCGCCGGTGCGCTCGGCGTTGTCGGCGAACTCGCGCGCGATCTGGGCCACGAGGCCGGCGTCGACGCCGGTGATCGGCTCCTGCCAGGCGGGCGTGCCGGGCTGCTCGGGATCGTCGTAGCCGCTCGGCCACTCGCCGGGCAGGCCCGGGCGCTCGACGCCGTAGTGGGCGAGGGTCAGGTCGAAGACCGTGGTCACCAGCTGGCCGCCGATCCGGCGCGCCGGGACGCCGCGGCGCATCGTGCCGCCGCCCTCGGTCTCACCGCCGTCGAAGCGGGGCAGCGAAACCTCGACGCGTCTCCTCGGCTGAGTCGATCAGGCTCAGCTGCGGGTCGACGTCGTCGAGGTCGAGGTTCCACCGGCCCTCGCCCTCCTCGCCCCAGCGGAACCCGATCGAGCCGTTCGGGACGACCGGCTCGCCCGCCGCGTCGAGCACGACCGTCTTCCACTCCGCGTTCTCGCCGCGCTCGCCGAGGTCGGAGGCGCGCAGGAAGGCGTCGGGGACGACGCTGCCGTCATCCCGCTCGCGCAGGGTGACCAGGAACGGCATGTCGGTGAACTGCTTGTCGTAGTCGCGGAAGTAGTCGGGCTGGCGATCGACGTGGAACTCCTTCAGGATCACGTGCCCCATCGCCATCGCCAGCGCCCCGTCGGTGCCGGCGCGCGCGGGCAGCCAGTTGTCGGCGAACTTCGTGTGGCCGGCGTAGTCGGGGGAGACGACGACGACCTTCTGGCCCTTGTAGCGGGCCTCGGTCATGAAGTGGGCGTCCGGGGTCCGCGTCTGCGGGATGTTCGAGCCCCACAGCATCAGGTAGGAGGCGTTCCACCAGTCGGCGGACTCCGGCACGTCGGTCTGATCGCCCCAGACCTGCGGCGAGGCCGGCGGCAGGTCGGCGTACCAGTCGTAGAAGCTGAGCGGGACGCCGCCGATCAGCGAGAGGAAGCGGGTGCCGGCGGCGTAGCGAGACCATCGACATCGCCGGGATCGGCGAGAAGCCGGCGATCCGGTCGGGGCCGTACTTGCCGACCGTGTGCACGTGAGCGGCGGCGATCAGCTCCGAGGCCTCCTCCCAGCTCGCGCGCACGAAGCCGCCCTTGCCGCGCTGGGACTTGTAGGCGCGGGCCTTCTCGGGGTCGGAGACGATCTCCGCCCAGGCGTCGACCGGGTCGCCGAGCCGCGCCTTGGCCTCGCGGAAGAGCTCGAGCAGGACGCCGCGGACGTAGGGGTACTTGGGCCGCAGCGGCGAGTACAGGTACCAGGAGAAGGAGGCGCCACGGGGACAGCCGCGCGGCTCGTAGTCGGGCGAGTCGGGACCGTTGGAGGGGTAGTCGGTCTGCTGCGTCTCCCAGGTGACGAGGCCGCCCTTGACGTGGATCTTCCACGAGCAGGAGCCGGTGCAGTTGACGCCGTGCGTGGAGCGGACGACGCGATCGTGCTGCCAGCGGCGCCGGTAGGCATCCTCCCAGTCACGGGCGTACGTGGAACGCTCGCTCCAGCCCTCCTCCGAACGCTGCCGCGGCTCGAAGAACTGGCGGGCGCGGAGCAGCGCGCGGCCTTCGCTCATCGATGCGCCCCGGATGCCGGCGGTCCGGCCTCTCCCCCGGCGCCAGCACCCCTCGAGCGGAAGGCCTTGGAGCACTGCGCGGCGAATGCGGACACCACCGCGGGACCGTATCGGTTTTCTCCATGCGAGTGGATATATCCCACATGCATGCCGGAGCTGCGGCCCATGTAGGGCCGAACCCACGCTCGGACGAATCGACTACGAGATGATCCACGCGAGGCCAACCAGCCATCTGACCCCAGAACGCTGACTCCGTTGAATTCCGGGTCGGAACAGAGTGTCCACGAAAGCGGGGCAGGCCCAGCTTCACGGTCGGGGCGTGGTCCGGCTACGGCACGACGACGGTGAAATCGATCGCATTCACGGCCGTTGGGAAGCCGCCGCCATCGTCGTAGTAGGTAAAGACGTCGAGCTGCCCGCTTGGGCATACAGGGACGTCCGAGAGCTGCGCAAAGGCGTTGTTGATGATGCCGCTGTTCCAGACCGGTGTGACCGCAACCGCGGTCTTGCTCAGATCGATCGACGATGCGGGGGTGAGGCAATAGACGCCGTCCGCCCCGCGCGAGACAGCCGTGAAGCCCTTGGTGCGCGCAGCGTCGAAGCTCGGGGTTGCGCCCGCCTTGACATACGCATACGCCCGCGCGCTACCCGGCGCGCCACGCGGCCCCACCTGGCCTTGCAGCGACTTCTTGGCCGAATGCGTCAGTCGGTTCACCGGAACCGAGTGCGGCTTGAGCTTCTTGCCGTTGATCTTGCCCGCAGCGTAGGCCGTTCCGGTGAGGGCGAGCACAATCGCAACCAACGCGAGGTGGTGCTGGCGGAGATACCTGCCGATGCGCGCGGCCATGATCGTCAGGCAACCGTAGCCCAGGCTCGGCCCAGCCGTCAACCTCGGGCCGCCGGTTTCTCCCGCATCCAAGGGGCGCCGCGCCGGTCGAGCTTCGCACCGTTGCGCCACGCCGGAGACCCGAAACGGTTAGCGTCGCCGTGCACTGCAATGTGGTGGTGGGAAGGAGCGAGCGTGGAATCCAGGGCGCACGCGTTCGCGCGACCGGTACGCACCTTGACCCCCGATCCCGTCGATAACCCGACCGCCGTCGTCCCGGACGGGGACGCCGGATCGGCCCATCGGATCACCGCGGCGCTGCGGCAGACCGAGACGGTGACGGCGCTCGAGCTCTTCTTCGACGTGGTCTTCGTGCTCGCGATCACGCAGTGCACCGCATACATGGCCTCGCATCCGAGCTGGACCGGGCTGATCCAAGGGGTGATCGTGCTCGCCGTGCTGTGGTGGGGCTGGGTCGGCTACGCCTGGCTGACCAGCGTGGTCGATCCCGAGGAGGGCTGGGTCCGGCTCGCGATCTTCGCGGCCATGGCGGCGCTGCTGGTCGTCTCGCTGGCAATACCCGAGGCGTTCGGGGATCTCGGCCTGCTCTTCGCGGGTGCCTACGCGATCTTCCGGCTCGGGCAGATCGCGCTCTTTCTGATCGCATCCGAGGACGACCCCGAGCTGCGCCGCTCGGTGACCGGCCTCGGGATCAGCACGTCGCTCGCCGTGATCGTCCTGATCGTCGCCTCGTTCACCGACGGGGCCCTGCAGATCGCCCTCTGGGCCCTGGCGATCTCCGGCGACGTCGCAAGTCCATACATCTGGGGCTCGCGTGGCTGGAAGCTCGAACCGTCGCACTTCGCCGAGCGCCACCGGCTGATCATCATCATCGCCCTCGGCGAGTCGATCGTCGCGATCGGCGCCGGTGCGAGCCACGGGATCGGCGTCGGCGAGGTGGTCGCCGCGATCCTCGGCACGGGCATCGCGGTGGCGATCTGGTGGCTGTATTTCGACGTCGTCGCAGTCCTGACCGAGCGCCGCCTGATCAACGCTCCCGCGGGACTGATCCGCAACGAGATGGCTCGCGACGTTTACTCGTACCTGCACTTCCCGATGGTCGCCGGCATCGTCCTCTGCGCGTTCGGGCTGAAGACGACGCTTGCCCATCCGGGCGAAGGCCTCGACATCGAGGCGGCGACGGCCCTCTACGGCGGCATTGCCCTGTATCTCCTTGGCCACATCGCGATCCGGCTCCGCAACGTCGGCAGCGTCAACCGCGAGCGGCTCGGCCTCGCGATCCTGCTCGTCGCCACGATCCCGCTGATCACCGGGATCGCAGCCTCCGTCGCCGTCGCGCTCGCGCTCGCCGCCCTATCGGCGGTCATCGTCTACGAGACGCAGCGGTACGGCGAGTCGCGGCAACGCGTTCGCCACGACGGCTACGACCCGCGGGCCGGCTGAACCACGGGCCGCAGCTCAGCCGGATCCCAGCGGGATCAGCGCAGCGTCGTCAGCCAGATCTCGGAGAGCGGCTGGACGGCCGTTGCCCCCCGCAGCCCGCGCACGGCCGCCGAGGCGCCGAGCAGACGGTCGCCTTGGCTCGTCGAGACGAGCGAGGGCTCGTTGGCGATCTCCGCCGCGGAACGCTTGTCGAGATCGTCCGCGAGATCGACGGCGCCGTCGCTGAGCAGCGTGGTTCGGCGCTGCTGCGAGTCGACGGCGAGCAGGTCGATGCGATCGATCCCGGGGCCGAGGCCTGCGGCGCTCCCCCACCAGCCGTCCGCCGCCTGCAGAGCAACACGCTGCTCGCCGACCGCCGCGGCCCGGTAGGCGCCGCTGCCACCCTCGCCGTCCGGAATCTCGGCGGTCCCGTGGGCAGCCAGGGTCGCAGGCGCGACGAGCCCGAAGCGCGGGTCTGCGAGGCGAGCGGGTAGATCCGGGACGCGCGCAGAAAGCTGGAAGCGGACCTGCCCCGGCAGCGGCGTGTCGACGGCGTTCAGCTCCGGTAGCGCATCGGCGACGAGGCCGCTGGCGAACCACCGGCGGGCGTTGGCGATAACGGCGTCCGCGTTGATGGGCGTGCCGTCCTGGAAGCGGGCCCCGGGGCGCAACTGGAAGCTCCAGTTCCGGCTGGAGCCAACGGGCTGAATCGGGCGGGCCGGGCCGCGCCGCCGGCCGGTGACCCCGAGCGGCGGGTCGAGCCGCGAGACGAGCGGATCGTAGACCTGCCGTGAGATCAGGCGCTCGGCGTGCGAGCGCGCGTAGAGAGGATCGATCGAGGTGAGCGGGCCGTCGATTGCGATCCGGGCGAGCGGTGAGGGAGGTGGCGCCTCCGCGGCCGAGGCGGGCGGAGCGTCACCGGCCGGCGAGCCACAGCCGAGCAGACCGCAAAGCAGCATCGGCAGTGCGAAGGCCGCCACCCAGCGAGCCAATCGACGCCCGCTCATCGGCGGCGACTGGGCGGCCGACTAGATCTTGACGAGGACGATGGTGTTGACCGCAAAGAGGATCCCGAAGAAGACCGTCCAGCGATCGAGGTTGCGCTCGACGAGCGAGCCGCCGCCGATCGAGCTGCCGCCACCGCCGATTCCGAAAGCCCCCGAGAGGCCCGCGTCCTTGCCCGAGTGCAGAAGCACGAGCAAAATCAGGATCACGCTTATGAGGACCTGAACTACACCGAGAATCGTCGCCATGAGACGCGTCAGTCTAGATGATTGATCCCACGAGCTCGCACCCGCGGGCACGATCCCGTGTGATCACCCATCTAGGGGATCGCGCTCGGCGCGCGTGTCGGCCTCGGGCTCGCGGGACCCTGCTTCGCCGGCCTCGGGCACGGTCTCGGCTTCCCGCTCATCGGCGGCTCGCCGCCCGGCGGCGGCCGCTTCCTCGTCGATGCGCTTGAGGATCTCAACCGCCTCGGCCCGCAGCTCCGCGTTCTGGCGCTCGAAGTCGGCGTCGTTGATCTTGCCCTGAGCGTGATCGAGCTCGGTGTCGCGGATCTCGCGGTACTTGGACTGCTTGCGCGCCTCGAGGTCGTCGCGCACGGCCTCCTCCCCCGCGTCCGGCTCGCGACGGGCGGGCGACCGCAGCGGCACGCTGACGAAGTAGGCCACGGCAGCGATGAGCACGAGTGCGATGAGTACTTCCACAGGCCTACCGGGCTCAGGTCGAGGAGAGGTCGCGGGCGAGCCGAACCGCGTAGACGTCCGAGACGCGCCGACGCTTGCCCTCGCCGCCGCCGGGCCAGATCGCGAACAGGGCCCCGAGCGCGACAACGATCGCGCCGAGCCAGATCCAGATCACGAACGGGTTGATGTTGAAGCGGATCGAGGCGGGCGGCGTGAACTTCATGTAGCGCTGGACGAGCGCCCCGATCTCCTGGCCCTGCAGATTGCCGAGCGCCTGCAGCGCCTGCGGGTTCGTCTTGTCGGTCTTCGCCGCCAGCTGAGCGTAGAGCCGATCACCCTTGGCGATGATCGGGTCGAAGCTCGTGAGGTCAGGCTGCATCGCCGCCCAGATGTCGCGCGTCGGACCCTGCTTGCGCCCGATCTCGCTCGTCGCCTCCCCGTCGAAGAAACTCTGTAGCGGCGCCGACGGGTCAGACGTCGTCGACGCGTAGTAGTCGCGGGAGGGCGTGAGCACCGTCACAGGTTTGCCGGCGCGGCTCACGTCGATGACCGAGCCGAGGCTGAGCTTCTGCTCGGCGGTGTCGACGTGCGAGGTCGGGCGCACATAGGTGACGGTGTAGTCGCCGACCTTCGTCGACTGGCCGGGCTCGAGCCGCAGGTCGCGGCTCGTTTGAAAGCTCGAGGACGCGGCGATACCGATCAGCGAGAGGACGATGCCGACGTGGACGACGTAGCCACCGTAGCGGCGCCGGTTGCGCGTGATCAGCGAACCGAAGGCGGCGCCCCAGCCCTCGCCGCTGAGCGACCGGCGGGCGACCGTGCCGCGCCAGAACTCCTGCCCGATCGCGACGATGGTGAAGCCGGCGGCGGTGAAGAGCGCGATCGCGGAGATCGATGGGCTGCCGTCGATCACGATCACCGCGAGGGCGCCGGCGACGGCGCCGACGACGGGCCAGGTGAAGGCCCTGACGATCCCGGCGAGGCTGAAGCGGCGCCAGGCAACGAGCGGGCCGACGCCGGCGAGCAACACGAGACCGATGCCGATCGGCGTCGTGTAGCGGTTGAACCAGGGCGCGGCGAGCGAGGAGGACGAACCGGTGACTCCCTCGCTGATCAGCGGGAAGAACGTGCCCCAGAAAACGACCGCGGCGAGGCCGACGAAGAGCAGGTTGTTCAGCAGGAAGATCGACTCCCGGCTGAACAGCGAGTCGATCCGTCGCTCGGACTTGAGATCCGGTAGCCGGCTGACGATCAGCGCGGTCGAGCCGAGGATCACGATCGCGATCAGGACGAGCAGCGGAGGCCCGACCTTCGACTCTCCGAACGCGTGGATCGACTGCAGGATCCCCGAGCGGACGAGGAACGTGCCGAGCAGCGAGAGCGCGAAGGTGGCGACGATCAGGCTCACGTTCCAGACCTTGAGCATGCCGCGCCGCTCCTGGACCATGATCGAGTGGATGAAGGCGCTGCCGGTCAGCCACGGCATCAGCGCCGCGTTCTCGACCGGGTCCCAGGCCCAGTAGCCGCCCCAGCCGAGCTCGCTGTAGGACCAGCGGGCGCCGAGCGCCAGGCCGATCGTCAGAAAGAGCCAGGCGATCAGCGCGAAGCGGCGGGTCGAGCGGATCCAGCTCGCATCGAGCCGGCGCGTGATCAGCGCGCCGATCGCGAACGCGAACGGGATCGTGAAGAAGACGTAGCCCGAGTAGAGCATCGGCGGGTGGATCGCCATCTCGGGGTGGCGCAGCAGCGGGTTCAGGCCGACGCCTTGAGCCGGGACGACGGCGAGGATCTCGAACGGGTAGGTGTCGGCCGAGGAGAAGATCGAGCCGGCGACCATCAGGCCGATGAAGAAGGTGGCGATCGCGGCGAGCACGGCGTTCGCCCACGGGGCCACTTCCTTGTGTTTGTCGCGCGTTGCGTACAAGACGGCGGAGCCGGCGAGCGAGAGGACGAAGGCCCAGAGCATCAGCGAGCCGGCCTGGCTCCCCCATAGCGCCGTCGCCTTGTAGAGCGTCGGCGTGGTCGTCGAGGAGGTGTTGGCGACGAGTGAGAGCGAGAAGTCGGAGCGCAGGAAGCCGGCCTCGAGCGTGATCACGCAGATCAGCAACAGGCCGAAGAGCGCGTAGTAGGCGCGGCGTGCGGATGCGGCCCAGCGACGATCCCCCTTTCGGGCTCCGTGGAAGGCGGCGCCGGCCGAATAGATCGCAGTCAGGAGTGCCGCAAATAGAGCGGCTGCGCCGATCGTGTTCAAAGATCAGCCGTCCGTGTAGTTGATGTGCTTGTCGTTCCCGTACTGCTCCTTGAACTTCGACGGGCACTTGGTGATCAAGCTGTCCTTGTCGCCGACGAAAGTGCCCTTCGAGTCGAGGTGGCCGGTAACGAGAACCTCACGGCCGGAGCGGAACGGATCGGGGACCTCGCCGGTGTAGGTGACGGGCACCGTCGGCCCCGTCTGGCTGCGATCGACGAGCTCGAAGCGCAGCGGCGTGCCCTGCTTGACGGAGCCACCGACCACGATCCCGTTGAGCTGGTAGTTGCCGTCGCCGGAGCCGGCGAGGAGCTCGGAAGGCTGCACCGCTGAATTGGCGGCGCCGAAGGAGGTGTAGACCAGCGCCACGGCGAGCAGCACAGCGGTCGAGAGGGCCAGGACGAGGCGGATCTTGCGTTTGCGCGCGGGGTCCATGGGGCGGCGGCGGATTATCGCAGGGTCGGCTCGCGGCCTCCGTCACCAACCTCGGCCCTACCGGGCCCGACGCAGCGACGCTGTTATGAATGCATCGATGAGCGATTCCCCCTCGATGTTGATCACAGGGGCGAGCACCGGCATCGGTGCCGCCACGGCCCACAAAGCGCGCGATGCCGGCTACCGGCTGACGCTCGCCGCCCGCAGCTCCGACCGCCTCGCGGCGCTTGCTGATGAGCTCGGTGGTGGCGATGACGTGCTCGTCCAGGCCTGCGACGTGACCGAATGGGAGCAAGTCGAGGCGCTCGTCGCGGCTTCCAGCGAGCGGTTCGGCGCCCCCGACGTGGTGTTCGCCAACGCCGGCTTCGGCGCCACCCGCGGATTCCTCGAGGAGTCGGTCGAGCACTGGCGCTCAATGGTGCTGACCAACGTGCTCGGCGTCGCTCTGACGATCCGCGCGACGTTGCCGGCGCTGCTCGAGCGCGGCACCGGCCATTACGTGATCACGAGCTCCGTCGCCGGCCGCAGGGCCCTGCCCGGCTCGCTGTACTCGGCGACGAAGTGGGCAGCGACCGCGATCGGCGAGGGCCTGCGCCAGGAGCTCCGTCAGATGCACGACAACGAGGCGATCCGGGTGACGCTGATCGAGCCCGGGATGACCGACACACCGTTCTTCGACAACAAGCCCACCGGCGCGCTGGAGGCCGACGACATCGCCGGCGCCGTCATGTACGCGCTCTCCCAGCCCGAGCGCGTCGACGTCAATGAGATCCTGATCCGGCCGAGCTCGCAACCGACCTGAGCCGGGCCGGCGTCAGCTCTTCTTCTTCGCCTTCGGCGGCAGCGAGGCCGCGTGGTCGGCGCCGGCGTCGACCCACTCCGCGAGGCCGGTGTCCTCGGCGATCCGCTCGGCCGCCACATAGACCATCGACTTCATCGGCCGGCCGGTGAAGTCCATCACGCGCACTCCCGGCTCCTGTAGTGCGCGTTCTGCATCGGGTCCGTCGAGCCGGACCATGAGCTCATCGCCGAGGACGCCGACGGCCATGTTGCCGTTGACCATCAGGCACAGCCCGCCGAACATCTTCCGCTCGGTCACCCCGTCCCGCGGGGCGAGGACGCCACGCACGCGATCTGCGAGATCTTCGTCGTAGGCCATCGGACACGCGCAGCGTAGAGGGGCGACCCGAGGAGTCGTCGACCTCGCGAGGCCACGATCCTTGATTGACAGCGGCGCTAGCGTTGTCCGTGATGGGGAGGGTGCACGGAAGCACGAGGGACATGCCGGGAATCTCCGGTTGGCGGCGGATCGCCGGGCTGGCGTTCGCCGTCCTCGCCGCCTTGATCGTCGCCCTGCTCGCGCCGTCCCTTTCCTCGGCCGCATCCGCCAAGCGCGCCATCGTCGCGGTACGCACCGTCAAGGTCGCCGACCCCGGCAATCCGTCCGTGGCCATCGTTCCCTTCACCGACGCCGCCTACGACTCCTGTGCAGATGCGCCGTCGGGCTCGAGCAACTGTCTCAGCGTCGGCGATGTCGGCTACCGGTACGGCATCGGTGAGCTCGAGATCACCGTCAAGCAATGGGTGGACTTCCTGAACACGATCGACCCGAAGGGCGGCGATCGGCATCGGCTCTACAAGGCCACCCAGAGCTCGACGCGGTGGCCCAAGTACGGCCAGATCAACCGATCCATGCACGCGCGCAAGGGCCACCGCTACTCGGTGGCCTCATCGGCGTGGGCCGACAAGCCGTTCGGATTTGCGACCTTCCTCTCGGCAGCCCGGTTCGTCAACTCGCTGACCAACGGGCGAGTGCTCGCGAAGAAGACGAGCACCCGCGGCGGTTTCCGCGTGACCACCTATCGGGTGCGCCTCTCCCAGAAGACCGGGCGGGGCATGTACGACCTCGCCCAGAATGCGAAGGGCGGTGCCACCCGGGCCCACAAGCGCGGGTTCGTCGTGCCCAGCCAGGACGAGTGGATCAAGGCGGCCTACTTCGACCCGAGCGCCGATCCGGGCACGATCCCCTACTGGAAGTACCCGACCAACGCGGGCGTCTTCGGCGACGGGGATGCCACGGCTCCCAGCTCGGCGGTCCTCGACCCGACGACGGGCGACGTCACCAACGCCGGCACTCAGCCGCTCGCCAACTTCCATGCTTCCGGCGTACCCGCGCCGAGCTGGTGCCCGGCAGCTTTCACAGCGGATGAATGCTCGAGCGTCAACCCGTTCGGCATCGACCCGACGGCGTACGCAAAGCTCTTCCAGGGCAGCCTCGAGACCGTCGGCCAGGCGAAGACGCGATCGCCATGGGGCACCCTGGATCAAGGGGGCAACGCGGTCGAGTGGACGGACACGATCACGCCGCCCCCCGGCGGGAAGGGCAAGCGCGTCTGGCGCCGGCTGCACGGCGGCATCTCGAACGCCCCCGTCTACCAACTGTGGCTCTCGGCGGTCGGTTTGAACCCCGAGGACAACGCCTACTTCAACCACACGTACCCGTGGATCGGCTTCCGGGTCGGCGTGATCGGAAACCTGAAGGCGAAGCACTGAGCCGGGGCACGACGGTCGCCGCCCTCGCGGGAAGGACCCACGTCGGCGCGGGGCCGCCATCCTCGAGGCCGATCGCGCGCGGAGAGGACTGACCCGCCCAGCGGTTCTGTCCGCCTTTGTCCCCCAGGGCGGGGGTCAGATCCCGACAGAATGGGTCAGCGGGCGCACTGCCTCTTGACGCGGACCCTCGACTCAAGCGGACGACGGGACTCGAACCCGCTACCTCAAGCTTGGGAAGCTTGCGCTCTACCAGGTGAGCTACGTCCGCGAGGGTCGCTCATTCTATGCGCGGTCGGGACGCCCGTCAGGCGGCACGCTGGATCTCGGCAAGGCGGCGCTCGATCAGCTCGGCCCAGATCCCGTGGCGGGCGGCCGACGCCGGCGCGGCGCGGACGCCATAGCCCTGCTCCATCGCGGCGGCGAGCGTCAGGCGGAAGCGGCGGCCGTGCCAGCGGCGGCTGCCGGGCGACTCGCCGACGGCCAGGTGCGTGAGCTCGTGCAGCAGCGTCTCGAGCAGGTCGCCGCGGCGGATGCCCGGATAGACCGTGACCGAGAGCCGGTGCTGCGCCGGAACCGCGAAGCCGAGCGTGCGGCGCGGGCGCTTCGAGGCGCGGCGGATCGTGAGCTCGGGCGGCCGCCGGGCGAGCGGTCCGGCCGCCCCGCCGAGCGCGGGCAGCCCGCAGAGCCGAGCGGCCTCGGCGCGGAGGTCGAGGCCGTCGACGAGAAAGTAGGAGGCGGGGCGGCGCACGGCGCCGGAACCTAGCGGCCGGGCCGGGCGCTCAGACGGAGACCGGCTCGTGAGCCGGCGTCATCTCGACGGCGCTGGGCCGGGAGTCGACCGGCACGCCGGCGTGAGTGAAGCGCAGAGTGCCGTCCTCGAGCTCGCCGCGACGCAACAGGCGGATGTCGCGGACGTAGTTCTGGTACAGGCGCCAGGGCTCGCGCGAGCCCTGCTTGGGGAACTTGTGGATCGAGCGCTGCACGTAGCCGGAGCTGAAGTCGATGAACGGCTCGCGGCCCATCGTCGGGTCGTCGTTGACCGGGGTCGCGGCGGCGTATCCGTGGTCGCGCATGTGGTTGAGGAGCCGGCAGACGTACTCGCAGGTGAGATCGCACTTGAGCGTCCAGGAGGCGTTCGTGTAGCCGAGCGCGATCGCCCCGTTGGGAACGCCCTCGAGCATCATCCCCTTGTAGCCGAGCCGGTCGGGCAGATGCGACCGGCTCGCCGTCGACGGCGAGCTCGATGCCACCGAGCGCCAGCAGGTTGAGCCCGGTGGCGGTGACGACGATGTCGGCCTCGAGCGTCCGGCCGGACTCGAGCTCGATCCCCGTCTCGGTGAAGGTCGCGATCCGGTCGGTGACGATCTCGGCGCTGCCGCTGCGCAGCGCCTGGAACAGGTCGCCGTCGGGGACGAGGCAGAGCCGCTGGTCCCAGGGGTCGTAGCGCGGGTTGAAGTGCGTGTCGATCGTCATAGTCGGCGGGTAGGTGGCGCTCGACCCCGCCGCGCAGCAGCTTGCGCATCTGCCGCGGGAAGCGGCGGCTGAGCTGGTAGTGGGCGCTCGTCGTCAGGATCTTGAACCAGCGGATCGCCGAGTAGGCGGCGCGCTCGGGCAGGAGCCGGCGGACGGCGTTCGGCGAACGGGTCCTCGCCGGGCAGCGCGATCACGTAGCTCGGCGAGCGCTGCAGCATCGTCACGTGCGCCGCGTCCGGCGGCCATCGCCGGGACCAGCGTCACGGCGGTGGCGCCGCTGCCGATCACGACGACGCGCTTGCCCGCGTAGTCGAGGTCCTCGGGCCAGTGCTGGGGGTGCACGACGTCGCCCGCGAAGCGGTCGAGGCCGGGCAGCTCGGGCAGGTAGCCCGCGTCGTAGTCGTAGTAGCCGCTGCAGCAGAAGAGGAAGCGGGCGCGGATCTGCGCGGGCTCGGCGCCCGTCGCGCGTCGGCGCTGACCGTCCAGCAGAGTCCTCGCTCGACCACGCGGCGGAGACGACCCTGTGGCCGAAGCGGATGTGGCGCTCGACGCCGTGCTCGCGCGCCGTCGCGCGGACGTAGTCGAGGATGTCGGCGCCGTCGGCGATCGCCTTCGGCTCGGTCCAGGGCCGGAACGAGTAGCCCGAGCGTGTACATGTCCGAGTCCGAGCGGATCCCCGGGTAGCGGAACAGGTCCCAGGTGCCGCCGATCGCCTCGCGAGCCTCGAGGATCGCGTAGCTGCGGTCCGGGCAGTCGCGCTGCAGATGGACCGCCGCGCCGATGCCCGAGAGGCCGGCGCCGACGATGAGGACGTCGACCTCGTTCTCTACATCGTTTGATGACATCGTCACCGAAGTCTAGCGCCGCAAGTGGGCGGCAACGCGCTTCTTCGCCGCAGCCGCATCGGCGTGCGCCCAGAGCGCGACGTGCGTTCCACGCTGGATCTCGAGCAGCTCCGCGTTCGGGATCGCCGCGAGGGCCGCCGCGCTGTGTTCGCTCCCGACCAGCGCGTCGGCGTCGCCGTGAACGAGCAGCGTCGGCGCGGTGATCGAGGCGAAGTCGGGGGTGGCGAGCTCGGCGAACTGCTGCCAGTCGTTGTCGTAGCCCGCGCGGCGCTGCTTGAAGGTGCCGACCATCGTCGTCAGCGAGAGCACGAAGTCGCGCATCTCGGGGTCGTCGTCGACGAGCTTCGTCAGCTGATCGAGCTCGCGATGCTCGAGCGTGCCGCTCGCTGCGCAGCGCCGCGCCGATCGCCGACTCCGGCGAGCGCTGCGAGCATCTGGCGGGCGATCCAGTTGCCGAAGCGCGTCCGCATCGCGAAGCGCTCCTCGAACGAGACGTCCTGCTGCAGCCGCCCGGCTGACCGGCGCCGCGGCGGCGATCGCCGTGATCCGCCCCGGCTGAGTGCCGGCGAGCGCCCAGCTGCTCGGCCCGCCCCCGGACCAGCACAGCAGGGCGACCCGGTCGAGATCGAGCTCGTCGAGCAGGGCGCCGAGCAGTGCCGCCTGTTGCTCGGGCGCTTCGCGACCGGGGAGCGGCGTGCCCAGGTAACCGGGCCGCGAAGGCGCAATCAAGCTGAACCCTTCAGCGATCAAGAACCGTCCGAGCTCGAGGCCGGCGTCGCAGCCACCGGGGGTGCCGTGGACGACGAGCACCGGCGGCCCCTCCCCCGCGCGCTCGACCTCAATCGGTCCCAGCGCCGTGTTCATCGTCTCAGCCGCCAACGGCGCCACTCTAACCTTGCCGCCGATGAGGCTCCGCCCGCTCCTCGCGCTCGTCGTCGCAGTCGCCGTCGTGGCACTGCTCGGCTACGGGCTCGTCGCCAAGAACAAGAACTCGATCGCTGTCGGCGAGCCGGCGCCGACGGCGTCGCTGCCGCTGCTCGAAGGCTCGGGCACGGCCGACGTCTCGGACTTCCGCGGGCAGTGGGTGCTGCTCAACTTCTGGGCCTCCTGGTGCGAGCCCTGCCAGGCCGAGTCGCCGGCGATCGAGAAGTGGGCGAACGAGCATCGCGGCGCGGTCAAGGTGCTCGGCGTCAACACGGAGGACCTGACCGGGGACGCGATCGACTTCGTCCACGAGTACGGCCTCACCTGGGAGATGGTCCGCGACGGCGAGGGCAAGTTCAAGGACCAGTACGGGATCTACGCGCTGCCCGAGTCGTTCTTGATCGACCCGCAGGGCAACCTCGCACTGATCCAGCGCGGCACGATCAACCGCAAGTTCCTCGACGAGGCCGTGACGCCGCTGATCGAGGGCAAGGGCACGCCGGCATGAGCGGCCCGATCGCTCACATGCGGCGGCCCGCGGCGGCTCTGCTGGTTCTGGTCGCGCTGCTCGGCTGGCTCGCCGCGGCGCCTCGGACGCTGGCCGCCGCCGAGCCGCCGCGCAGCGACGCGACGCTGCCGGACCTCGAGGACGAGGTCATGTGCCCGGTCTGCGGCACGGCCCTGGGCCTTGCCGAATCTCCACAGGCAAACCGCGAGCGGGCCTATATCCGCGCGCTGATCGCCCGCGGGCTCGACAAGCAGCAGATCAAGGACAAGCTCGTCGCCGAGTACGGACCCGAGGTGCTCGGCACGCCCTCCGACAGCGGCTTTGACCTCGCCGCCTGGATCGTCCCCGGGCTCGCCGTGATCGTTGCCGGCGGCGCGCTCGTCGTCGGTCTGCGCCGCTGGCGGCGCGACACGACCTCCGCCAAAGGCGGGACGCCCCCCGCCGCCGGGATCGACCCCGGCGACGAGGAGCGCCTCAGTGCCGACCTGAGTCGCTACGAGCTCTAGCCGCGGGTCCGGCCGCCGCAGCGAGAGATCGGCGCGGCGACCTCAGCGCCGCGGCTCGACCACGAGCCGGCGCGGTCGCGAGTGGGTGGGCGCCCGGTAGGGCCAGCCCGCCTGCCGGGTCACCTTGAGCCGGAAGGCGAAGCGGGCAGGCCGCCGGTAGAAGCGGCCAAACCGGTACGCGGTCCGGATGCGCCCACGACGGCTCGAGTGCAGCGCGTCGCCGACCGTGCGCCAGTCGCGCTGATGCGGCTCGCGGACCTGCAGCTCGACGACCTTGCCGAGCTTCGGCACGCGGG
This sequence comes from uncultured Solirubrobacterales bacterium, assembly GCA_963774395.1. Taxonomy (GTDB): domain Bacteria; phylum Actinomycetota; class Thermoleophilia; order Solirubrobacterales; family 70-9; genus CAXMST01. Next base: position 437,151 of record CAVZET010000007.1, read on the forward strand.
CGCCGACAGTGCCGATCCGGCCGCTGAAGCGGACCCGCCGGCCGGCCCGGACACGCTTGCGCGAGATCCGCAGCCGGACGCGGCCCGTGACCGCGAGCTTGCGCGCGCGGCTCCGCGAGGCCGACGAGGCTCCTCGACCCGGCGAAGCGGACGAGGACCTTGCGCGAGGGGCCCTTCGCGAGCCGCACGCTGAAGGAGCCACCGGGACCGCTCCTCACCTCGTGCCGTCGCACGCTCGGGCGCGAGCCGGCGTCGAAGCGCTCGATCACGGTCAACGGCAGGTCGGCGAGCCGGCGCCCGGTGCTCGTCGCGATCCGCCCCCGGAGCCGCGGCCGCGTCCCGTAGGTGACGCGATGGCCGAGCGCGGCGATCCGCGTACGAATCTGGGTGCGCTCGAGCAGCGGCATCTGCAGGACCATCGGCTTGCCGTCGCGGGCTGTGTCGACGATCCGGGAGTTGCCCGCCCGATCAGCGGCGACGATCCGGAACGCGTAGCGGCCCGGCGGCAGCGACTCGCTGTCGATCCGGCCGGCGATGCCGCCATGCACCGGCTTCGTCGCCAGCCGCCGCCACGTCCCGCCCGCGACCGGGCGGTAGTAGATCCCGGCCAGCGCCACGCCGGAGCTCGCATCGGAAACGTCCGCCGCGATCAGCTCCGGGTCCGAGCCGTCCGCTGGCCGGAAGGCAGCGGCGGGCGGCGTGTTGTCGACCAGCACCCGGCGCTGCACGCAGGCGCTGTTCGGGCTCCGGCCGAAGTCGCGGGCACAGACCCGAACCGAGTTGGCGCCGTCGCGGAACGGCGCGGCACCGGTGGCCACGTCGCCGCCGGCGAGCCCGCGGTGCGGACACGGCGACATCGCGGTCGCGACCGCGCTCCCCGCAACCGCCTCGACAGCCGAGCACCCGGGAGAGCGACAGCCGCTTGCCGTTGGCGTCGATCTCGATCGCGTGCAGGCCCGAGCCGCGGTCCGAGGCGGCGACGGCGAGCCGCGTCGAGCCGCGCAGCCAGCCGCCGGCGAGCAGCGTCCCCGACGGCGCCACCGTCGGACGCGAGCCGTCGCGGACGGTAAGCCGCACGTTGCGAACGGCAGTCCGCGCCTGCTCCGAGCGCGGGCACGGGCGGTCGTTGGCGCAGATCAACAGCGCCGCGAAGCCGGCCTTGCCGGTGCCGTCGAGGTGACCCGCGTAGCGGCGGAAACCACCGGGCGCGTCCGGTCCGGTCGCGATCCGGCCGGTCTGCGCGCCGCCTGCGTTGATGAAGGCGAGCCGCGCCCGGTGCCCGGCATCGCTGCGCAGAGCCGCCTCGGCGCGGACGCCGACGATCGAGGCGCCGCTCGGCGCCCACCACTTGATCCGGCCCTGCGCTCCGACCGGCGCCGCGGAGCTGTCCGCGATCCGCAGCCCACCGGAGCCGGCGCCGCCCGAGCAGTCCCGCGTGAACGAGTAGTAGGCGCCGCTCGTGCGGTCGAAGCGGGCGTCGGCGAAGGCCGCGTGGGCCTTGTCGCACTGGGCGACGACGTAGGTGCCGGCGTGGGCGTGGGTCGGCAGCGCCAGCAACGCCGCCGCCCCAGCAGCCAGCGCCGCGGCCGGCACGAGCAGCGCGCGCAGTCCCCGTCGCAGGCCGCGGGGCCTGAGTGTGGTCGTGATCCCCGCCATCGGGGACCTCCTCTCGGTCGGTTCGCGGACAGCGGGCGCTGCCCTCGACCCCGACAACCCCGCCTCAGCCGGCGGCGCCCCCCGCGTCCTCGGCGTCCTCGGAAGCCGGCCGTTCGGCGAGGATCGCTGCAGCGGCGGCGAGCAGCTCGCCGCCCCGAGCGGAGCTCGGACCATGCGCCTCGATACGACCCGCGGTCCTGCCCACCCGGGCGAACGGGCGCGAGCGAAGCCGGCGGCGGCGCATGAACGCGGCGCCCTCCTCCGCGTAGGAGGTGACCTTGTCGATCAGGAAGCGATGCGGCTTCTCCATCAGCGGGCCTCGCCCTCGGAGCCAAGCAGCCGCAGCGCCGCGCGCAGGTCACTCAGGACGAGCGCCGCGAGCGCGAAGCGATCGGTGAGCGCGATCGCCGAACCGGCCTGGCTGCGGACCGCGAGCACCTCGCCATCCTCGGTCCCGACGTGGACCCAGGAGAGCCCGGCAGCGCCCTCGGGTCCCTCTGCCGCGCGCCACAGGCGCGCCGCCGATCGATGCCAGTCGTGGCCGTCAGTCGAGGTGAGTTGGCTGCCGGCGGCGTCGAAGACGGCGATCTCGCGGACCTCCGGCGAGCTCTCGGCGAAGCCGAGGACGAGGTCGGCAAGCTCGGCCGTGCGGCCGCCGCGCTGCGCCGCGTCGCTCACGAGATCGTTTCCGTCGTCATCTCCGCCAAGATATTGGGCGATGGACGTCGGCCGGATCTCCTGGTTCTCAGTCATTGCCGCCTGCGGGATTGCCGTCGTGCTGCTCGCGATCAACGGCTACACCGGCTACGCGATCACGGTCGCGGCCGTCGGCGCCGCGGCCGCGGTCAACCTGACCTGAGGCGCGACCCGGCCCTAGCCGTGCCGCAGATGCGGCGCGTTGGTCTGCTCCGGCGGCTTCAGCGACTCCTCGGGCTCGACGTGGATCAGCACCTCCGAGTGCTCGATCGACGCTTCGATCGCATCGCGCAGATCATGTGCAGCCTCGTGCGCCCGCTCGAGGCTCGTCCCGTGGCGGAACTGCACGTGCATGTCGATGTGGCGGCGCGACCCGGCCCGGCGCGCACGGAGCTTGTGGTAGCCGACCATCTCCTTCGGCCTGCTCTCGGCGATCGCCAACTCGATCAGATCCATCTCGGAGCCGGGCAGCGCACGGTCCATGAGCACGCCGGCCGAGCGCTGCAGCAGGCGCAGGCCCGACCCGACGATCGCGACGCCGACGACGAGCGCTGCGATCGGGTCGAAGGCGGGCTTGCCCGTGATCGCAACCAGCGCCAGCCCGACGAGGACCGCAAGCGACGTCCAAGCGTCAGCTCGCAGGTGCGCCGCATCCCCTTCCAGGGCCGGCGAGTCGAGGACCCGCGCCCGCCGCGACAGGTAGGCGGAGACGACGACGTTGACGAGGGCCGAAACGCCGATGACGGCGATGCCGACGCCGATGTGATCGGGACCCGTGCCGGAGGCCAGGCGCCGGATCGCCTCGACCCCGATGATCGCCGCGCCGAGCAGGATCAGCATCGCCTCGGCGCCCGCGGCGATGTTCTCCGCCTTCTCGTGGCCGTAGGGATGGTCCTCGTCGGCCGGCTCCTCGGCCTTGCGCACGCTGAACAGGGCGACGAAGGACGCGAGCAGGTCAACGGCGGAGTGGACCGCTTCGGTGAGGATCGCGATCGAGCCCGTGATCAGCCCGGCCGCGATCTTGAGCGCGATCAGCACCGTATTCGAGAGGACCGAGACGAGCGCCGCCCCGGACTTGGTCTCGCGCCGGCTCACGAGCCCTCCTCCGACCGGCGTAGCGCCGCGAGCTGCTCGGCGAGCTCGCGCGCGGCGCGGCCGCGGTGGCTGATCCGGTGCTTCTCGTCAGGGCTGAGCTCGGCCATCGTCCGCCCGTCGCCGGGCCCGAGCTCGGCCGGGAGGAAGGCCGGGTCGTAGCCGAAGCCGCCGCTGCCGCGCGGCACCTCGGCGAGCAGGCCCTCACAGCGGCCCTCGGCGAGCAACTCGGTTCCGTCGGCGCCGGCGTACGCCATCGCACAGACGTAGGCAACGCGGCGGTCGTCGTCAGGCCCGACGCTCTCCAGGAGCAGCTCGAGATTCCGCTCGTCGGTCGCTCCGGGGCCGGCAAAGCGGGCACTGCGCACGCCGGGACTGCCCCCGAGCGCGACGGCTGCGATCCCGGAGTCGTCGGCGATCGCGTCGCTGCCGGTCGCCTCGCTGGCGGCGCGCGCCTTGCCGAATGCATTGGCGGCGAAGGTCTCGCCGTCCTCGGGCGGCAACTCGACCTCCTCGGGAAGCGGAACCAACTCCCAGGCGGAGAGGATCTGCTCGAGCTCGGCGAGCTTGTGGAGGTTGCGGGTGGCGACGACGAGCCGCCCGCGCGGGGTCATGAGCCCGTGGCGAGCTCCTGGGCTTCCCGCAGGGCCCGGATCCCACCCTCGGCGAGGCTGAGCAGCTCATCCAGCGACGCGCGCGAGAGCGGCGTCCGCTCGGCGGTCGCCTGGACCTCGACGAGGCCGCCGTCGCTGGTCATGACGACGTTCGCGTCGACCTCGGCGGTCGAGTCCTCGGAGTAGTCGAGGTCGCAGAGCGGCCGGCCATCGACCATCCCGACGCTGATCGCGGCGACGGAGCCGTTCAGCGGCAATGACTTGAGCTCGCCTGCGTCGACGAGCTTGGCGAGCGCCAGCTCGAGCGCGACGTAGCCGCCGGTGATCGCGGCGCAACGGGTTCCACCGTCGGCCTGCAGGACGTCGCAGTCGATCCAGATCGCCCGCTCGCCGAGCGCGGCGAAATCGACGACGACGCGCAGCGAGCGGCCGATCAGGCGCTGGATCTCGGTCGAGCGGCCGTCCGGCCGCCCCTTCTTCGAGTCGCGTTCCTTGCGCTCGCCGGTCGAGGCGGGCAGCATCGCGTACTCGGCCGTGACCCAGCCGCTACCGCGGCCCTTGAGCCAGCGCGGCACCTCCTCGGCGATCGAGGCTGTGCAGATGACGCGCGTCTCGCCGACCGAGATCAGGGCCGAGCCATCCGCCGTCCGGACGTAGCCGGGCTCGATCGTGACGGGCCGGCCCTCGCTCGGGCTGCGGCCGTAGCTGCGGTCTGGTGCTGTCGCGCTTGCGTTCACGGGGCGGAGTCTCGCACGGCCCACGGGGATGGGCCGCGCGAGCGCGCCCGAGCTCACTTCGCGAAGGCGACCTTCTGCACCGCCTCGATGATCTTCTTGGTGATCGCGTTGGCGAGCTCCTTGCCCGGCAGGCTGTCGAGCCCGCCGACGGCGGCGACCATCCCGCCCATCAGCACCGCGACGAGCAGCACGAGTCCGACGTACTCGACCGTTCCCTGGCCGCGCTCGCTCGCAAGCCGGCCCGCGAGCCGGCGCGCGCGTCACGTCGATCCAGGCCACGGCACCCACGAATGCGTTCATCTTCAGCCTCCATCCCGGCTCGGGGCCGGCGTCGAATTTGCACGGTCCGATGCTCCGAGGCGACGGACGACTGAACAAGGCACGAACGCGCCGGGACCGTCGCGCGGGCGTGACGAATCGCCGGATCCCGGTCTGCGAGCGGACTCGGCGGCGCCGTTGCCCCTGCCGGTGCACGTGCGGGGGGCGCCGCCCGGCGAGCAACTAACCTGCGCCTCCCGATGGCGCGACGGAGACGCATATTCGGGCGGCGCCCGCCCGAGCGCGAGGCCCCGGTGCCGCCCAGCGGTGAGGCCGGCGTCCGCTCTGACGACACCGAAACCGCCGCCGAGCGACCGGAGCCCGGCGTGTTCGACGCCGCCACGGCGCTCGAATCGGAAGGGCGCGCCGAGACCGAGGAACGGGACGCAGCGGTCGCCACCCGCGATGAGGCCGACCCCGCTGAGAAGCCTGAGAAGCCCGGCGACGAGGATCCGGCGACGGACAAACCCGAGCGCTCCGACGACTCGCAGAGCTGGGTGCCACCCGCCGCGGCCGGCTCGCGGGAGAGCGGATCGACGACCAGCGAGTGGGCAAGCCCGGCGTCCCGCCAACCCTCCCGTCCCCTGTTCCCGCGCGACCCGGTTCCGGAGGAGCAAAGCGCCCCGACTGCCCCGCCGCCGCGCCCACGGACGCCGCGGCGCGGCGACACTGGGGAGCGCGTCCGGATCGCCGCCGACCAGGCGGCGCAGGCGGCCGAGATGCGCGCGATGGAGGAGATCCTCGCCCTCGAGGAGGATCTCGACCGTGCCCGCAGCTCCGCCTCGCAGGCGGTCGGAGAGATGCGCGCACGACTCGAGGAGGCCGAGCGCCAGGCCGCCGAGGCGAACGAGCGTGCCGAGAGCCTTCAGCGCGAGCGCGATCAAGTCGAGGTCCAGGCGAAGGAGGCGGCAACCAACTGGCTCAAGCGCCAGGTCGAGTCGCTCAAGAGCGAGGCCCGCGAGCGCGTCAAGGTCGAGGTCGAACGCGCGCGGACCGAAACGGAGGCGAAGCTGCGGGCGGAAGCCGAGCAGCGGCTCCGCGACCAGGCTGAACGCCAGGAGCGCGAGCTGGCCAACAGGGTCGCCGAGGGCGCTCGCAAAGCCGAGGCCGAGGCCGAGGCCGGAGGCGCCGACGCGCTCGCCGCCGAACGCCGCGAGCGGGAGGCCGCATCGGCTGCGCTGCGCGAGGCGCTCGGGCGGCTCGAAGACGCCGAGGCTCGCGCCACGGCCGCTGAACAGGCGCTGACCGAGTCCGACCGCGGCGCTCGCGCCGATGTCGAGAAGCTGATCGCCTCCGAGACCGAGGGGCTGCGCCGGCAGCTCGAGCTCTCACGCGCCGAGGCGCGGGAGGCGACCGAGGCCGCTGCGAACCGGGCCCGCGCCGAAGCCCACGAGGAAGCCGAGGCGCGGTCGAGCGCCGCGGTCGGAGGCCGCGCGCGCCGAGACGCGTGCCGAGATCGAGAGCGAGATGGCGCGCAGCGCCGACGCCCGCGAGAAGGAGCTGACCGATCGTGCGCGGGCAAGCGCGGAAGCCGAGGCGAATGAGCGGATCGAGCGGCTGCAGGCGGAGGCCGAGGAGCGGATCCGAGCGGAGGTCGCGGTCGCGCGGCAGGCCGCCGAGGATCGTTTCGCCGAGAAGCTCGCCCAGCGGGAGCTCGAGCTGGAGCGGGAGCGCGAGGAGAAGGTCCGCCTGATCGAGGACTCCGACCGCCGCCTGACGCTGATCGAGGAGCGCGCGGTCGAGGCCGCCGAGCGCGTCAACGCGGCGGAGCGACGGCTCGCCGACGAGGCCAAGCGGCTGCGCGCCGAGAGCGAGGCCCACATTGCCACGGAGACCGAGCGGATCAGAGCCGAGGCGACCGAGAGCGCGGCCGCCGGCGTGGCGGAGCGGGAGCAGGAGCTCGCCGCGGCGCTGAGCGCGGCCGAGGCGGCCAAACAGGAAGCCGAGGACCGGATCGAGGAGGCCGAGCAGCGTGCTCAAGCCGAGATCGAGGCGATCCGCGCCGACGTCGAAGGCCGGATCAGCTCCGCCCGCGAGGCTGCGGCCGCCGAGGCTGAGCAGCGGACCCGGACCGAGGCCGAGCAGTCCGCTGCGGCGAACCTCGAGCGCGTGCGGAGCGAAGCCGCAAGCGCCGCCGAGGCGAGCGAGCGAGCAGCTGTCGCAGCGGTCCGCCAGGAGGTCGCAGAGGAGCTCCGCAGCCTGCGCGCCGAGGCCGAGACCGAACGCAGCGCCCGGGCGAGTGCCGTCGCCGAGGCCGAGCACCGCGCCCAAGCAGCCGAGGGCCGCGCTCGTGAGGCGGAGGCGACCGCGGCCCGGGTCGCCACCGAGGCGCGCACGGCCGCCGCCGACTGGCTCCGCGGGCAGACCAAGGCCCTGCGCCACGAAGGCGAGCAGGCCAACAAGGGCGCGATCGACGCCGCCGTGGCCGCAGCCCGCGAGGAGGCACAGGCGGAGTTCGACGCCCGCCTGGCCGCGGAGCTCGAGGCGGCACGCGCGGACGCATCGTCAGGGGCCGGGCAGCAGGCCGAAGAGCTACTCGCGGCGGAGCGGGAGCGCTCAGCGCAAGAGCTGGCCGGCGCCGAGCAGAGCTTTGCCGAGGAACGCAGCAGGCTGGAGACTGAGCTCGGCGCGGCCCAGCGCCGGCTCGAGGAGATGGAGCTGCAGCTCGCCGACTCGCGCGAGAGCGCGGAACGGGCCCGGGAGGAGGCCCGGCGCACCGGCGAGATGACCCGCGCCGAGCGCTTCCGGGCTGCGGCGGAGCGAATCGGCGGAGCGGCCGGCAGCGCCGACGCCGCAGCCGAGCGCGCCGGCCGCCAGAGCGTCACGGGCGAATCGGAAGCCGGGCCTCAGATCGGCGAGGACGCGGGCGACGACACCGCGGCCGCGGAGCCCCCCGCGAGCGCGACCTACGACACCGAGGCGGCCGTGGAGGAGCCCGCCGCCGGTGCCGCGCCTGACGACTCAGCCGAGCTGGAAGCGGCGGAGGACGCCGAGCCGGAGGCGCCGCCCGCCGCAGATCGCTCGCGTCGCTCCGAGGCGATCAGCGGTGTGTGGGCCACTCCCGCCGACGCCGGCGAGGCGGCCCCACCGCAGGAATCCGAACGTGCCGAAACGGATGAGATCGAGGCCGTCGCCGACGACGAGATCGCGGTGGAGCCGGAGGATGACGCCGGCGGGGACGAGACGACCGAGCCCGTCCCGCCGGGCGAGCGGGTCAGCCTCGCGGAGGCGAACTTCGAGGATCTACGCCGGGTTGGCATGTCGGTGACCCAGGCGAAGCGCGTGCTCCGCTATCGCGACGAGCGCGGACTCAGCGGACTCGAGCAGCTCGAGGAGGTACCGGGCTTCCCGCGCGCGTTCCTCGAGGGCCTCAGCGAGCAGATGACCGACTGAGGAATCTCCTCCGGCTGCCGGGCGTCGCGCTCAGCTCGCGAACGCGGCAGGCCAGAGCGACTGCACGCGCCGGCGCTCCGCGTCGACGCGATCGGGGCCGAGCTCCGGGGGCGCGTCGGCACCGCCCAGGGCCTGCACCGTCGCGACCACGGAGCGACCGAGTGCGTCGACGTCGTAGCCGCCTTCGAGGCAGAACATGACCGGGGCACCGACCTCGGCACCGAGGTCGCGGACGGTCGCGGCGAGCGCGCCGTAGTCACCGTCGAGCAGCCGGCAGTCGGCGAGCGGATCGTCGGCGTGCGCATCGAAGCCGGCCGAGACCGCGATCAGGTCGGGGCGCCAATCGCGCGCGATCGGGGCGACGACGTTCTGGACCAGCGCCAGGAAGAGCTCCCCGTCGGCCCCGGCGGGAACGGGCAGGTTGACCGTGTAACCGCGGCCCGGCCCGGAGCCGATCTCGGAGGGCTGCCCGGTCCCTGGGTAGAGCGGGTTCTGATGGATGCTCGCGTAGAGGACGTCGTCGCGCTCGGCGAAGATCTCCGCCGTCCCGTTGCCGTGGTGGACGTCCCAGTCGAGGATCAGGACGCGCTCGGCAGCCCCCTCGGCGATCGCCGAGGCGGCGCCGACGGCGATCGAGTTGAACAGGCAGAAGCCCATCGCCCGGGCCGACTCGGCGTGGTGGCCGGGCGGGCGCATCGCCGCGAAGGCGAAGTCCGACTCGCCGGCGAGCAGCCGCGCGGCGCCCTCGACGGCGGCGCCGGCGGCGCGCAGCGCCGCCTCCCAGGAGGCCTCTACGGCGATCGTGTCCATGTCGATCAGCCCGCCGCCGGCCGCACAGAAGCGCTCGATCGCGCTCACGTGCTCGGGCCGGTGGACGAGCTCGAGCTGCTCGCGCCCGGCCGGCTGGGGCTCGAGCCGCACCAATCCGGGCCAGCCAGCGCTCGTCGAGAGCCTCCTCGATCGCCACGATCCGCGCCGCGCGTTCCGGATGGGCGCCCGTGTCATGGCGAAGCGAGGAGCTGTGGTGGAAGAAGAGGCCCACGGCGTACGGATACGGTATCCGCCCTTGCACTCCGCGGACGTCCCCAGCCCGCCCTCGCCGGCACCCCCCGGAGGCGGTGAGCCACGCTACGACGTCGCCGTGGTCGGCGGCGGCGCCGCCGGCCTGCACGTGGCGCTCGAGGCCGCCGCCGAGGGCGCCCGAGTCGCGCTCGTCTCCCGCAAGCCGCTGGCCGAGAGCTCGAGCTATTGGGCCCAGGGCGGGCTCGCTGCCGCGATCGCCCCCGACGACTCGCCCGCGCGGCATGCCGAGGACACGATCAACGCCGGCCGCGGGCTCTGCCTCGAGGCAGCGGTCGAGGTGCTCGTCACGGAGGCCCCCGCCCAGGTCGACGAAGCTCGTCGAACTCGGCGTCGAGCTTCGACCGCAACGAGAGCGGCGAGGTCGCGCTCGGGCTCGAGGGCGGCCACTCGGCCCGCCGGATCGTCCACGCCGGAGGCGCCTCGACCGGCAAGGCGATCACCCGCTGCCTCGCCGAGCGCGCCGGCGAGGAGCCGCTGATCGACGCTGCTCGAGGCCTGTTCGGCGACCTCCCTGCTGCACGATGCCGAGGGCTGTCACGGGGTCGCCACCGACCAGGGGCCCGTACTCGCCGCGGCGACGGTCCTCGCGACCGGCGGCGGCGCAGCGCTGTGGAGCCGGACGACGAACCCCTGGGGCGCCGTCGCCGCCGGCTCCGCCGTGGCGCGCAGCGGTCGGCGCCGAGCTCGGCGGGCTCGAGCTCTGCCAGTTCCACCCGACGGCGCTGGCGGCGCCCGGCAACCCCCTCGACGGCCGGCTGATCACCGAGGCGGTCCGCGGCGAGGGCGCCGTGCTGCTCGACGCGGCGGGACACCGCTTCACCGACGAGCTCGCCCCGCGCGATCAGGTGACCGCTGCGATCCTCGACCGGATCGACGCCGACGGCACCGGCCACGTCGGCCTCGACCTGCGCGATGTCCCGCTCGAGCGCTTCGCCGACGATCGCCGCGATGCTCGACCGACGCCGGCTTCGATCCCACCCGCGAGCCCGTTCCGGTCTCCCCCGCCTCCCACTATCTGATCGGCGGCGTCCGCACCGACCTCGACGGGGCGACCGCGGTGCCCGGCCTGTACGCGGTCGGCGAGTGCGCCTACACCGGCCTGCACGGCGCCAACCGGCTCGCCTCGAACTCGCTCAGCGAGTGCTTCGTGTTCGGCTCCCGCGCGGCGCTCGCCGCCGTCGGCAGCCCGGTCCCGATTCCGCGCCGCCGAGCCGCCTGCGGCGGCGCCATTCGTGCCGCCGACGGCGGCGAGCCGCGCGCGCCTGTGGGGGCTCGCCGGCCCGCGGCGGACCGCGGCAGAGCTCGAGCAGCTGCTCGACGACCCCTATGGCCCGGTCCGCTGGATCGCCGCCTCGGCGCTTGCCCGCGAGGAGTCCGAGGGGTGCACCGGCGAACGCGACTTCCCCACGCGCAAGGCGGCTCTCGACTCCCACCACGTCATCGTCGGCCGCGACGGCGTCGCCCGGGCCGAGGACTGGGACGGGTAGCGGGCCACGCCGATCCCGTCTCGTGCCTGCGCGCCGCTACCGCTTAATACGAACTTAACCTGCGCCTATTGGGGCTAAATGGCGCCGCACAGAGACTGGACATGAGGTCGGCAGAGCCGGCCGCAGCACGTGTCAACGAGGTATTGGGGAACCACACCGTGTACCAGTTCAGTCGCTCGATCTTCCGTGAACTCTCGCCGCTCGTCATCGACGATCCCGAGGGCAGCAACCGCCAGCACCTGCTCGAAGCCTGCGAGGCGACGATGCAGCGCCTGCTCAACGACCGGCGGTATTTCGCGAAGCCGACGAAGGCGCTCTTCAACGACATCCGCGCCTGCTTTCCGATCCGCGAGCAACTCCGGGTCTTCATGGCCGTCGACCGCAACGTGCGGCTCGCGATCCACTACCTCGAGGTCACACCTCCCGAGGAGCTGATCGTCGAGGGCAACCGCGAGTGCCGCGCGCATACGCGCAAGGGCACGCCCTGCCAGCGGGATCCGCTGCCCGGGCGCGACTACTGCCCCTCGCACAAGCACCTCGAGGAGAACCTCGACCTGGTCGGCGGCGCCCTGCAGGCAGCCTGAGCCCAGCCGCCGAACACGCCCGCCAAGGCGGGCGTGTTGTGTAATCGCGGCATGCGGCTTGGCGTCGACGTCGGCGGAACCTTCACCGACGCCGTCCTGCTCGGCCCCGCGGGGGCCTGGACGGCGAAGGCGCCGACGACGCCCGCCGATCAGTCACAGGGCGTGATCGAGACGATCGAGCTCGTCCTCGAGCGCGCCGGCGCCGGCCCCGCCGACGTCGACGCCTTCGTGCACGGGATGACGATCGGCACCAACGCGCTGCTCGAGCGGCGCGGGGCGCCGACGGCGCTGCTCGCCACCGAGGGCTTCACCGACCTGCTCGAGATCGCGCGGCAGGACCGCGTCCACCTCTACCGGCTCTGCGCCGACCGGCCGCCGCCGCTGGCGCCACCCGAGCTGCGGATCGGCGTTCGCGAGCGGATCGCGCCCGTCGGGCGTCGTCACCGAGCTCACCGACGCGGAGATGCGAGCGGGTCGTCGAGCGGCTCGGCGCGCTCGACTGCGAGAGCGTCGCGATCTGCCTGCTGTTCAGCTATGCGGAGCCCAGCCACGAGCGTCGCCTGGCCGAGGCGATCCGCAGCGCCCACCCGCAGCTGCACGTCAGCGTCTCATCCGAGCTGCTGCCCCGCTTCCGCGAATACGAGCGCTGCTCGACGACCGTGATCGACGCCTACCTGGCGCCGCTACTGGACCGCTACCTCGACCGGCTCGGCGAGCGCTGCGCGGAGACTGGGGCTGCCAGAGCCCCACGTGATGCAGTCCTCGGGCGGCATTGCCGCGCTCGCCGAGGCAACCCGCGGCGGCGCCTGGAGCGTGCTCTCCGGCCCGGCGGGCGGCGCCGTCGGCGCAGCCTCACGCGGCCGCGGAGGCGGGCGCGTCGCTCGCCGTCGGCTTCGACATGGGCGGCACCTCGTGCGACGTCTGCGCGATCGCCGACGGCGCCGTCGGCCGCGGGGCCGGACGGCGAGATCGCCGGCCGGCCGCTGCACCTACCGATGATCGACGTGCACACGGTCGGCGCCGGCGGCGGCTCGATCGGCTGGCGGGACCCCGGCGGCGCGCTGCGCGTCGGCCCGCGCTCGGCGGGCGCCGAGCCCGGGCCCGGCCTCCTACGGCCGCGGCGGGAGCGAGCCGACCGTGACCGACGCCAACCTGGTGCTCGGCTACCTCGCCGACGGACGCCGAGCTCGCCGGCGTCCAGCTCGACGCGCGGCGGCTGCCGAGCGGGCGTCTGACGGCGCTCGGCGACGAGCTCGGCCTCGACCCGAGCGAGACGGCCGCCGGGATCGTCCGCATCGCCAACCTGGAGATGGTCGGGGCGCTGCGCGTGGTCACGGTCGAGCGCGGGCTCGACCCCGCCGCCACGCGCTCGCTCGTCCTTCGGCGGCGCCGGCGGGCTGCACGCCGCCGCGATCGCCACCGAGCTCGGCATCGAGCGCGTGCTCTGCCCGCTGGCCGCGGGCGTCCTCTCCGCCTTCGGGCTGACCGCGGGCGAGCCCCGCCGCGACCTCGCCGCCACCCTGATGCTCGGCGAGGGGGCGATCACCGACGGCAGCGCCGGTCGTGCCGTCGCCGAGCTCGGCGAGCGGGTCGCCGGCGAGCGCTCGAGCGCCCGATCGCACGGCTCCGATCGAGGTCGCCTACGAGGTCCGCTACGAGGGCCAGTCCTTCGAGCTCGACGTCAGCGCCGAGCCCGGCGCCGCACGGGCCCGTGGGTGCGGGAGCGCTTCGAGGCAGGCGCACGAGCGCCGCTACGGCTACCGCGACCCTGATGCGGCGATCGAGCTGGTCGGCGTGCGAGTCGCAGCGCGCGGCGAGCCGGCCGGCCGTCGCCGGACCCGAGCCGCCCACCGGTGAAAGCGAGCGCAGCGAGCGGCCAGGCCTGGTTCGAGCGGCTCCGGCTTCCTCGCAGACCGAGGTTCTGCGCGGCCTGCCGGCGGACGGTGAGACGCTGACCGGGCCCGCCGTGATCGAGCTCGCCGAGACGACGCTGCTGGTCCCGCCGGGCAGCGAGCGCGAGCGGGGTCGACCGGCGCCTGCGTCGCGATCGAGCTCGAGCGAGAGCGCTCGTGACTGTCGATCCGGTCACCCTGCAGGTGCTCGTCCGGCGGGCTCGCGTCGATCTGCGAGGAGATGGGCGCGGTGCTGATCCGCAGCGCCCACTCGGCCAACATCAAGGAGCGCCAGGACTGCTCGACCGCGCTCTTCGACACCGCCGGCGAGCTCGTCATGCAGGCCGAGCACATCCCGGTCCACCTCGGCTCGATGCCCGCGGCCGTCGAGGCCGTGCTCGGCGAGCGGCACGAGCCCGGGCGACATGTGGATCCTCAACGACCCGTTCGCGGGGGGCACGCACCTGCCCGACATCACGCTGATCGCGCCCGTCTTCGAGCGCGGCGGCGAGCTGATCGGCTTCGCCGCCTCGCGCGCCCACCACGCCGACGTCGGCGGGCCGACGCCCGGCGGCATGCCGGCGCGCTCGCGGCGCCTCGACGAGGAGGGGGTCGTGATCCCGCCGACGGCCGTCGAGCGCGGCACGCTCGAGGGGCTCGCCGAGCGGATGCGCAACCCGAGCCAGCGACTCGCCGACCTGCGCGCGCAGCGCGCCGCCAACGCGCTCGGCGCCGAGCGCCTCACCGCGATGGCCGCCGAGCTCGGCGCTCGCCGCCCTGCGCGCGGGCACGGCCGCCGTCCTCGACTACGCCGAGCGCCGCACCCGCGAGGCGCTCGGCCGCCTCGCCGACGGCACCGGCGAGGCGGTCGACCGGCTCGAGCCGCGGGCGGGAGAGGGAGACATCGAGCTCCGGGTCGTCGCGCGCGTCGATGGCGAGGAGCTCGAGCTCGACTTCTCCGGCTCCAGCCCGCAGGTACCCGGCAACCTCAACTGCCCGCTGCCGGTGACGCGCTCCGCGGCCCTGTTCGCCGTCCGGGCGCTGCTCGATCCCGACGCGCCCGCCTGCGCGGGCGGCCACCGGCCGGTTCGGATCAAGACCGAGCCGGGCAGCGTCCTCGACGCGCAGCGCCGGCGCCGCCGTCGCCGCGGGCAACGTCGAGACCTCGAGTCGCGTCGCCGACCTGGTCATCGAGGCGCTCGCCGCATTCGTCGACGCGCCCGCCCAGGGGCAGGGGACGATGAACAACCTGACGCTCGCCGGTGAGGGCTTCACCTACTACGAGACGATCGGCGGCGGCCAGGGCGCCTGTCCGGGAGCGGACGGGCCGAGCGCCATCCACGTGGCGATGTCGAACACCCTCAACACGCCGGTCGAGGCGCTCGAGAACGAGCTGCCCGTCCGCATCCGCGAGCTCGCCCTGCGACGCGGCAGCGGCGGCGCGGGCGAGTACCGGGGCGGCGACGGCGTCGTCCGCGAGCTCGAGGCGCTGGCGCCGATGCGCTTCACGCTGCTCACGGAACGGCGACGTTCAGCGCCGCGCGGCCGGGCCGGAGGCGGCGACGGCGCGACCGGCCGAAACCTGCTCAACGGGAAGGAAGTCGAGGCCAAGGCGGACGGCGAACTCACTCCCGGCGACGTGCTCAGAATCGAGACACCGGGGGGCGGCGGGCTCGGCGGTGAGGCCGGTCCGGGGGGCTGAACGAGGCCCAAGCCGATGGACATGCGGATTCCACCGATCGGTGCAAGATCCATGTGATCCACGCAACGAACTTGAATCTCCGTTTAGCTTCTCTACACTCGGCTTCCTGCTGGGGCCTCTTGGAGCGCCCACCGGCGCCAGACAGCCCGGCAAAGACTCCCGTCCCGACCCCCAACCACGGAACAGACTCTCTCAATGCCTATTGCTTTCAAGGAATGGTCCGTCACTGTGCGTGCGCTCGCCGAAGGCGAGCAGCTGCTGACGCTGCGCAAGGGCGGAATTCGCGAGGAGAACAAGCACTTCGAGCTCGAGCACGAGCAGTTCTTCCTCTACCCCACGTTCGACCATCAGCGGAACGACCTCGTCCGCGAGTCGCATCACCCCGAGCTCCGACGCGCGCTCGAAGAGGGCGTCTGGCCCGATGAGGAGCCGCCGCCGCGGGCGCTGCTCCAGGACGGCGGCATCCCGCAGCCGGACCGGGTCCGGATCCGCGCCTGGGCGGAGGTCGCCGATCACTTCGAGATCGAGGACCCGCGCATCGTCGACGCGCTTTCCCCGTTCCACATCTGGACGCAGGACTACGCCCGCAAGCGGCTCGCCTGGAAGCGGACCCATCCGCTGCACGTGATGCTGCTCAAGGTTCACCGCATCCCGCGGCCCGTCACTGTCCGCGTCCGCGACGAGCATCACGGCTGCCACAGCTGGGTCGAGATCGACCGCGAGTTGCCCTTCGAGGGCGTCCCCGTGATGGCCGACGCAGAGTTCGATCGAGCTGCCGACCGGATCCGCGCGATCTGCGGCGCCGGCGAGCCCGTCCTCGCCTAGCAGCCGGATTCCGCTCGGCTGCAGGGAGTTCCGCGCCGCGGGACCCCGAGGCGAACTCCAGGTGGCACGGCCGTCCTGCCGTTGGTGAATACTGAGACACGATGAGCGGACTGGGAGTCGACTCGATCCGTGCCGCCGTCGAGCGGTACGGCAGCGCCGAAGTGAGCGCTGACCGCCTCGCCGCCCTTGCCGGCGCGCGCGATCTCAGCGCGGCCGGATGGGCCGAGATCGAGTGCTGGCTCGAGGAGCACGGCCTGATCGTGATCTCGCGCCGCGCGGAGACGCCGAGCGGCATCGCCCAGGCATCGATCATGGCCGCCTGAGCGGCCGGCCCGCAAGGACAAACCGGCGCGCGCTGCGCCGCCGCCGTCTAGGCTCGCCCGCGGAAATCGTCCGAGGGGAGCGAGCAGAGCGTGCAGAACCACCGAATCAGTCAGCCGAGCCGAGTTGCGGTTCTCCTTGTCGTCCTCGCCGGTCTGCTGCTCACGGCCGCGCCGGCCGCCGCCTCCCCACCCAAGCCGGGCGCCTACCAGGAGCACGACTACGGTCACGGGCGCGTCTACAACATCGCCCCACCCGGCCAGAACGGTTTCGAAAGCCTCTCCGACGTCGCCGCCTTCGAAACCTCCGGAATCCGCCCGCCGCACCAGAACGACCAAACCGACATGTACGCGAACCTGGTCTACAAGGCGCCGAGCCTGAAGAACAGGGAGATCAGCGACTACTTCAAGGACGCATCCTTCGGCGTCGCCCCCGGCGACGCGACCGGGACGACGAACCCGCAGTGCGCGGTCATCATCCCGCCCTCTCCGAACTCGGCCGTGTGCGGCGACGTGACGATCACCCGCGACAACTTCGGCGTCCCCCACATCTACGGGCGCAACCGCGCGGCGCTCATGTTCGGGATCGGCTACACGACCGGGCACGACCGCATGTTCTTGGCGGACGTGCTCCGCCACGGTGGCCGCGCCCAGCTCGCCTCCTTCGTCGGCGGCGCCAACCTCGCCCAGGACGAGGACACCTTCCGCGCCGCCCCCTACACGAGCGACGAGGAACTGCAGCAGCAGATCGAGCAGGCCGACAACCTGTACGGCAAGCAGGGGAAGCAGATCCAGGAGGACGTGCAGAACTACACCGACGGGATGAACCAGTGGATCGCCGAGAGCCGCTTCGACCCGGTCGACAAGCTCGACGCCCTGTACCCCGCCACCGGCCACGCGACGGGGCCGGACCCGTGGAAGCCATCCGACGTGGTCGCCGCGGGCGCATTGGTCGCCGGGATCTTCGGCAAGGGCGGCGGCGGCGAGGTCGGCTCGACCCTCGCCCTCCAGGATGCGCAGGCGAAGTTCGGCCACAAGAAGGGCCGCCAGATCTGGCTCGACTTCCAGTCCGGCGACGATCCCGAGGCGCCACGGACCGTGCACAAGCAGAAGTTCCCCTACCGGGCCGGCAAGGGCATGCACGGCGCCGCGATCCCCGATCCGGGCACCGTCGAGCATGTGCCGACGATCAAGCCCGGCAGCGGGACGTCCGCCGCGCAGGCCGCGCGGGCGGCGAACCCGGCGCAGCAGAGCGGTGAGCTCGGCAACGTGCTGCAGCCGCTCGCCCAAACCGACGGGCCGCCGCACGCCTCGAACGCGCTGCTCGTCTCCGCGCGCGAGTCCGCCGGCGGCCACCCGGTGGCCGTGATCGGTCCGCAGACCGGCTACTTCGCGCCGCAGCTGCTCATGGAGGAGGACATCCATGCCCCGGCGACCAAGAAGTACGGGCCGGCGATCGATGCGCGTGGCGTCTCCTTCACCGCGACCAACCTCTACGTCGAGCTCGGCCGCGGACAGGACTACTCGTTCTCGGCGACGTCGGCCGGCCAGGACATCACCGACACCTTCGCCGTCAAGCTCTGCGAGCGGGACGGGAGCAAGCCGACGATCGACTCGATGTCGTACGTCTGGCGCGGCAAGTGCCTGCCGATGACGACGATCGAACGGGATGAGTCCTGGACGCCGAACCTCGCCGACTCGACCCCCTCGGGCTCGGCAACGCTGCAGGCATTCCGGACGAACGCGGGCCTGGTCAGCGACCGGGCGCTGATCGGCGGCAAGCCGTACGCCTACACGAGCCTGCGCGCCACCTACAAGCGCGAGGTCGACTCCGCCCGCTCGTTCGCCGACTGGAACAGCCCCGACGTCGTCCACAACGAGAAGAGCTGGGCGAAGGCGGGGTACAGCGACGATCTGACCTTCAACTGGTTCTACGTCGACGACAAGGACATCGGCTACTACAACTCGGGCGCCAATCCGATCCGCGGCAAGGGCACGCCGACGCACTTCCCGGTCTTCGCCCACAAGAAGTTCATGTGGAAGAACTACAACCCGACGCTGAACACGTTCAAGCGTGAGCCGTTCGCGCGTCACGCCCAGGTCCGCAACCAGCGCTACCTGACTTCGTGGAACAACAAGCAGGCGAAGGGCTACAACTGCGACTCGGTGCGCTGCTACACCCCCGTCTTCCGCAGCGACGCGCTCGATCAACGGATCAAGCCGGAGATCAAGGGGCACAAGAAGATGAGCCTCGTCGAGCTGATCAACGCGATGGAGGACGCGGGTACGGTCGACATCCGTGGCGCCACGCTCGTGCCCTGGGCCCTGCGCGTGCTCGAGTCCGGCAAGCACAAGCCGCACGGCGAGCTCGCTAAGGCAATCAAGACCATGCACGCCTGGGTCCACGACGGCGCCCACCGGCGTGACCGCAACAACGACGGCTCCTACGATGCGGCCGAGGCGGTCAAGGACATGGACGCCTGGTACCCACTCTGGGTCGAGGGCGAGTTCAAGCCGACGCTGCGCAGCGTCTACGACACCTTCGTCGGTGGCATCCACGATGCGCCCGGGCCGATCGGCTCCGCCTTCGATACCGACTTCTACGGCTACATCAACAAGGACCTACGCTCGGCGCTGGGCGCCAAGGTCAAGGCGCCCTACTCGCGCGTGTACTGCGGCAAGGGCAAGCTCGGTAGCTGCCGGAAGATGCTCCGCAAGACGTTGATCGAGGCGACGCACACGAGCTTCGACGACCTGTACGGGACGAGCGGCTGCACGCTCAACAACGGCACGAAGGCGAGCCCGCAGATGTGCCACGACGCCGTCAACCCGACCGACATCACCGCAGCGCCGGTCGGCCAGTTCCACTGGATCAACCGGCCCACCTTCCAGCAGGCCGTCCAGTACACGGACGGCCGCTGAGCCACCCCGCGCCGACCGCCGGCGCGCTACTCGCAGAACGGCGTCGAGCGGCGGCGCTTGTCGCGGCCCTTGATCCCCGAGCAGCGGCTGAGCCGGTCGAGGCGATGCTCGACGTCGGCCGGCGGCGGCGTCGAGGCGGTGGAGTTGGCGAGCTCGAACGGGTCGGCGGGCAGATCGTAGGTCTCGAAGAAGGAAGCGGGCTCGCAGTTCCGGCCGCCGACCTCGGGCAGCAGCAGGTGCTCGGTGACGGACTCCAGCCGGGGTCCGGTAGCCCTCCCACCGACAGCTGCGCTTGTAGGTCGGGGAGCCGATCTCGAACGAGGTCTCGATCGCCCGGTCCGCCGTCCATGAGGGATCGCGGCCGTGCAGCAGCGGCACGAGGCTGCGACCGTCCATCCTGCGGCAGTGACCGGCGGCACAGCTTCCGGCGCCCGCCAGCTGCAGCAAGGTCGGAGTGAGATCGACGTTGGAGACCGGCGCGTCGAGCGACGCCCCCTGCCGGAAGCGCTTCGGGAAGTTCGCCGGCGGACGGATCACGAAAGGCACCCGCAGGTCTTCCTCGTAGGGCAGGCCCTTGGTCAGCGGCATCCGGTGCTCGCGGAAGGAGTAGCCGTTGTCGGAGACGAAGGCGATCATCGTCTTCCGCAGCTCGCCGCTGCGGCGCAACGCGCCGATCAGGCTCGCGACGCCCCGGTCGACGGACTGCAGCGAGGCGAGCCCGCAGCTGTAGTCACGGTCGATGTGCACGTTGTTGTTGACGCTCAGCGGGACGCGCTGGATGAACTCGGGCTTGTCGGAGACGTCGCTCTCGGAAGTCGCCGGGTTCGAAGGCGCGACCGCATCGGTGAAGGCGTCGGCGTCGCGGGCGGCGGGGATCGCAGCCCCCTGGCAGCGGGTGCCGGCGCCACCGCCGCCGACGTGCGGCGCCGACTGCTCGATCTGCATGTAGAACGGCCGGCGCCGCGGCGCATACCGGTGCACGAACTTGTCCGCGTAGTGGTTGATCTGCTTGGTCAGGTAGGTGCCCGGCGCCTTCGCCTTGCCATCGATCGAGAAGACCGGGTCGGTGTAGTTGACGGTCACCGTCGTCGCCCACCGATCCCAGCCGGGAGCGGGCTCGAGCCCGTGCTCCTTCGTGTACCCGTTCATGTACTTGCCGACGTGAATCGTCTTGTAGCCGGCCTTCCGGAGCCATTCGGGGAGCACCCTGCGCACCTGCTCCAGCCCGGCGTAGCCCTCGCGGTCGCTGACCAAGCCGTTGTTGTGGGCGTACTGGCCGGTCAGCATCTGCGCCCGCGAGGGGCCGCACTGCGGGCTGGAGACGATGCCCTGCGAAAACGTCGTGCCGTGATTGACGAGCAGGCTCTCGGTCTTCGGCATGACGAGCGGGCTGAACTGCTCGAGCGTCTGATCGTCGGTGATGATCAGGACCAGGTTCGGGCGCTTGCGGGCGCTCTTGCCCTTGCCTTTGCTCTTGCCCCGATGTCCGCGCGCGTGGCCGTGGGTTCCATGGCGCCGATCCGCCGCCTTGGCGCCGGCGGCGTCGTGCCGGCGGTCCTGCCCACGGGCTGCGGCGGCTGCGGGCAGCGCCAGCGCAAGCGCCATCAGCGCCGCGAAGATGAACCGGATCTCCCGCCGTGCTCGCTCCACCGGGCGCGAGTATAGGTGCGCCCCCGGGCCGGCCCGGGGGCGGCCGAGCTCCGCGGGCGGCAATAGTGTGGATCGGCCATGCCCTGGACGGAGACCGAGTCACTGAGCTTTGCCGCTCGCCACGAGGAGGGGGACGAGGAGTGCGCCGAGCGCACCTTGGACGAGCTCGAGGACCTGCGGCTGCGGCTCGAGGAGCGCCTCGACGAGGCGCCGGGCGACATCACCGTCGTGATCCACCCCAGCTCCGGTTGGCTCTCCGCGGCCCACCCCTTCCTGCCGGCGGCGCGACTCGCCGCGGCACCCGCCGTCCGCCGCTACCTCGCCGGCTGGGCAATGAGCGGCGAGGTCCACGTCCTCAACGACACAGCGCTCGAGCGACGCGCCGCCGGCGAGGACTCCCTGCGCGCCCTGCGCGGCACCGCCGGACGCCTGTACACGCAGTTGACGCTCGCCGTCCACAACGACCGGCTGCCGCCGCCCTGGAGCCCGGCGGCGTTCGCGCGCTACCTGCGCTGGGCCTGGATGGTCGAGGGTGGCGCCCAGTACTTCGCCGGCCAGGTGGCGCTCTTCCGACCCGCGGTCGGCCGCCGGCTCGCCGAGAGCGGCCGGCCCTCGTTCCCGCCGAGCGCACGCGATGCGATCGTCCTCGGCGGCACCGTGTTCGACCTGCTCGACCGCGAGGTCGGCCGCCATGCGTGCGAGATCCTGATCTCGAGAATCCGCAAGGACGGCCCCGTGCACGCGCTCGAGGTCGCCTTCGGCGCCGAGAGGGAGGCAATCGAAGAGGCGTGGCGCCGGCACGTCTCTGCGCTCGTCGAGCGCGGCGCGCAGCGCGGCTGAGCTGAGTGCCGGCGCACGGCTACCGCCGATCAGCGCAGCAAGGCGAAGAGCAGGCTCGCGAGCGCGCCGAAGGCGAGCAGCGCGGCGAGGATGCCGGCAGCGAGCCGTAGCTCGACGGGGCGCGAAGAGCGGGAACGCGGCTCGGGCGCCTGCGCCGATCCGGCGGACCCCGATTGGGCCTCGGCGTGATCGGCGTCGATCTCCGCGAGCAGCCCACTGGCCTCCGTGAACGCGGCCTCGGGCACGAGAATGTCGCGTGGGCCTGCCGCGAGGAAGTCGGGTACGTCGAAGCCGGCCGTGCGCCGGATCAGGCTCGGGATGCCCTGCTCGAGCAGCACGCCCTTGATCAGCTCGGCCTCGGCGAGGTTGCCGGCGACCGTCACGCGGCGCAGCGCTCCGCGGGCCATGCGCGGATGGATCTTGCGCGCCTCCTCGTGCGCCTGCCCGTGCGCGGCCTGCTCACGCTCGTCAGCGTGCACGAGCGGCATCGAACAATCGGCGCAGAGGCGCGCGTCGAGCTCGTAGCGGCGACCGCAGCGGGGACAGGCGAGCGGGCCGTCAGGCGACGGCAAGCTCGACCTCTTCGGCGCTCGTCCCCTCGATCAGGAAGGCGCGGACCACGGGCGCGTCCGGGTCGGCGAGCGAGCAGATCAGCCAGACCACTCCGGGCCAGCCCTCCGCCAGGTTGATGTCCGTCTGCGACGGAGCGGCCTCGGAGACCGGGTGCGAGTGGTACATCGCGACGAGCTCCTCCCCCGCTTCCGGCATCTCGCGCTCGACGACGCGAAACAGGTCGCTGGGATGGATGTTGAACCGCATCGGGCTCGCGAACTCGTTACGGGTCCGGTAGATCGTCGCCGCGGCGCCGTCGCTGCCGCCAACGAGCCCACAGCACTCGTTCGGGGCGTCCTCGCGCGCGTGCGCGACGATCTCGTCGATCAGCCTGCGTTCGATCCGCATTGCCGTTGCAGGCTACCGAGGGCGCCCATCCGATCCGGCGGGCGGCGGCTCAGCGGTTGGCCGGCAGCAGCGCGGTCGCGTGCTGTTGCTGATCGCGCGCCCGCGGGTCACCGATCGAGTGATAGGCGATGGCGAGCGCGAGGTTCGCCTGCGGGCTCTCGGGCGAACGTTTCACCGCCTGTTCGAAGCTCCGCGCGCCGCCCACATAGTCGCCCGCCAGGGTCTGCACCTGGCCGAGCTGGAGCCAGGGGTCGACGGAGGCGGGCTGCAGCCGGGCAGCATCGCGCGCCGCGGCGGCGGCGGCCGGATAGTTGCCCTGGTCGACGAGCTCGCGACTGCGCGCCAGATCGCGCTCGGCGAGCAGCAGCGCGCCGGCGACGACGACGGCTGCGGCGCCGACGCCGGCGACGATCCCGCGCAGCGCCAACCCCCGCCCGGCAGGCGCACGGCCACCCACGGTGGTCCGCGACAGCGGTCCGCAGAGCAGGCCGATGGCGAGGAAGTTGAGCCCGAAGGCGGCCGGGATCTCCCACGTCCAGTCGACCGCGCAGCCGACCACGCCGGCCGTGAGCAGACCGGCCAGCGCCGCCACCGTCCCGTCGCGATCGCCGAAGGTGAGGCGGCGCGCGCGGTCGAAGCCCGAGCCGAGCAGCACGAGGATCGCGAGCAGACCGAGCGGCCCGAGCTCGGCCAGCGATTGGAAGAACAGCGAGTGTGCATCGCGGGCGGGCTCGGAGAGGGTTCCGTGCTGGTCCCACCAGAAGCCATAGGCCCCGGCCCCGATCCCGTGGATCGGCTCCGACTCCCAGGCATCCACGGCCGCCTTCCACAGCTGCAGCCGCCCGTTGCTGCCGAGCGATAGGAAGCGCCCGCTGAACTGTCCGCGGCCCGCCTCCTGGGTGACCTTCCCGGAGACGTCGCCCACGCGCTCGACGCCGTTGCCGGCAACGAACAGGCCGACGAGCGCAACGACCATGAACGTGACCAGCCAGCGTCCCTCGAGCAGCCGCGGCAGCCGGGGCAGGCGGAGAGCGACGTCGGCGCGCAGTCGCAGGAGGAAGGCGAGGAGGCAGAAGGCGGCGATCAAGGCGAGCATCCCGACCTCCGCCCCACGCCCGGAGACGCCCTCGACAAGCTCCTGATCGGAGGAGGCGGCAAGCGCGAGCAGCAGGCCGCCGACGGTGCCGATCGCGACGCCGGCGAGCGCCCGACCGCGGACCGGCGTCAGGGCCAGCATCAGGGCGACGCCGAGCGCCCCGGCGAGCAGGCCACCACGAGAGCCGGACAGGTAGATGATGAGGATCAGCGGTGGCATCGCCGCGACCGCCGCGGCGCGCGAGACGGCGCCGTGCGCCTGCCCGCCGAGCCAGCTCAAGAGGACAACGCCCCCGGCCATGCAGGCGGCGAGGCCGTTCCAGTAGCCGATCGGGTAGCTGAGGCGGCCGCGGACATCGGCCGGGAACTCGCGCAGGAAGGTCGCATCGCCGGTCAGCACTCCCGGCAGCAGCCGGCTGCCCAGCGCCAGCGCGCCGATCGCCACGATCGCGGCCGCGACGCCACCGAGAATCGGACGCACCTGCTCGGAGCGGACGGCCGTGACGAGGATGAAGAGGGCGCCCAGATAGGCGAGGGCGCGGACCACGTCGACGTAGACGCGACCGTCGTCGAGCGCCCAGGCGGCCGAGCCGGCGATCAGCAGGACCAGAACGAGCATCGCCGCGAGCGGCGGCAGCGAGGCGCGGGCGATGGAGAGCGGGCGAGGCGAGAAGATCGCCACGGCGGTAACGCCGGCAGCAACGGCGACGCAGAGACCGGCGAGCGCCGCCGGTTCCTGCGAGCCGTTGAACAGGGCCAGGGCGAAGTAGGCCGCGAAGGCACCAACCGCGGGCAGGGGAAGGCGCAGCGCCGCCGCCCTGGGTGCTGCTGTCGCGGCGCCGGACACGCCGCGCAGTCTAGGAAGAGCGGGCCGGCGATCCGCCACCCGGCATCGCCCCTGGACAACTGTCGACCCCCCCTATCAGGTTGTCTAATCTTGGCGGTGATGAATGCACGCGGGGCTGCACACCTCCAGGCGACCGCTGCCCTCACGGTCGTCCTGACGCTCATCATCGCCCTGATCGCGCTGCTACCGGCCCGGGCCGAGGCCGGCTGCGCCATCTGCGATCAGTACACACTCGATATCCCCGCCGCCCACAACGGCGGCAACGGCAACGGCAACGGCGGCGGGAACTTCGGCAGCGGTTCGACGCCAAGTTCGACGCCGACTCCCGACACCTCGACGCCGACCCCGGCCCCGGCGGCCGCACCGGCCACCCCCGCAACCACGGTCCCGCAGACGACGACCCCCGTGGCGCCGGTGACGAGCACCGCGGAAGCGAGTGCGCCCAAGCCACAGCACCATCGCGTCAAGCCCGCGCCCGAGCCACTGCCGCCGCCGCACGGCATCGGCGTCAATCCGCCCGTGCCGAAGAAGGGGCTCGTCTCAAGCCCGCTCAGCTACGACTCCGGCTCCGGAGCCGGCGCCGCCCTCGACGGCCTGGCGACACCCGCGACGATCGCTCTGCTGGCGGCGCTGCTCGCTGCCGGAGCCGCCGTCGGACTGGGCTACCGCCGCTCCTCGCCCGCAACTTGATGCCCCTCCGCGCCCGCCTCGCGGCGCTCGCGGCCATCGCCGTCGGGCTGCTCACACTCCCCGCGCACTCCGAAGCGCACCTCCCCGCGGACTTCTGGGGTGTCGACAGCGTCAACGACCCGAGCGGTGGCGAGTTCAACTTCATGCACCAGACCGGCATCCAGGTCTACCGGATGGCGATGTCGTGGCGGCAGATCGAGCCGCAGCGGCCGACGGATGCCGGCTACGGAGAGATCCACAACTACGACTGGAGCGTTCCCGACTCGCTGATCTCGCGCGCGGCGCAGACGGGTGTCGACGTCCAGGCGACGCTGATCGACACTCCCGCCTGGCTCGCGCAGGACGGCCGCACAACGCCCGTGAGCACCGCCGAGAGCACCAAGGAGTGGCGGGGCTTCGCGCGCGCCGTTGTCCAGCGCTACGGCCCAACCGGCACCTTCTGGGCCTTGCATCCGGGGCTACCGAAGCGGCCACCGATCGCGTACCAGGTCTGGAACGAGATGAACACGAGCGCCCGCTATCTGCCACAGGCCGGACCCGAAGGAATACGCGAAGGTGCTGACCACGGCGGCCGCACAGATTCGCAAGCTCGACCCGCAGGCGGAGATCCTCCCCGGCGGCATGTTCGGGACGCCGCAGAACAAGGACTCCTACACAGCCTGGACGTTCATGCGGAAGCTGCTCTTCCAGAAGGGTGTGGCGAAGTACGTCGATGCGGTCGGCGTGCACCCCTATTCGCCCGACCTGCATGGGATCAGGTACCAGATGGACAAGATGCGGCGGGTGCTCGACTCCTATGACCTGCGGAAGGTGCCGATCGACGTCACCGAGCTCGGTTGGTCCTCCGGCGCACACAAGGACAAGTTCTTCTTCTTCAAGGGCCCGCGCGGTCAGAAGCTGATGCTGAAGCGCTCCTACCGGCTCTGCTCAAGGGCCGCAAGCGCTGGAACCTGCACAGGATCATCTGGTTCTCCTGGCGGGACGTCGATCAGGTCCCCAAGGGCTGCACCTACTGCAAGAAGTTCGGCCTGCTCCGCGACGATCTCTCGAAGAAGGGCTCCTACGACGTCTACCGCCGCTACGCCAAGGGCAAGATCAAGGTCAAGCCGACGATGAAGCCCATCGGCCACAAGAAGCACAAGAGGCACAAGCACCGGCACCACAGCGGGCCGGAAAGAGCCGCGCGGCGCGCCAGCCAACCGCCGGCCAAGCCTCCGAGGCGTTCTCTGACCAAGCCTGAGCGTGCCCGATGCCGGCGCGGTGTGGCGGAGCCACATAAGCCGGCCACGGGTGCGCTCAGGCGCCGCGTCAGGAGAGCGCCGGGCGCAGCACGAAGCCGCACGCGGCACTAGCCCCGTCCGACTACCACCAAACGGTGGAGTCGACGTTCTCGAGCTCCTCGTAGGTCTTGGTGTAAACGCCGGAGCTGAGGTACTTCCAGCCGTCGTCGGGGACGAGGAAGACGACATTGCCCTCGTCGAGCTCACCGGCGATGCGGTTGGCGACGTAGGCGATCGCTCCGGCGGAGACACCCGCGAAGAGGCCCTCCTCGTGCAGCAGCTTCTGCGTCCAGCGGATCGCGTTCTCGTTGCTGACCATGATCTTGCGGTCGAGGATCGCGAGGTCGATGATCGGCGGGATGAAGCCGTCGTCGAGCGAGCGCAGGCCGGAGACGTCCTCACCCTGCATCGGCTCCGCGGCGACGATCTTCGTCTCCGGGTTCTCCTCCTTGAGCCGGCGACCGTTGCCCATGAGCGTGCCGCCGGTGCCGAGGCCGCCGACGAAGGCGGTGACCTCGTCCAGCTCCTCGAGGATCTCGGGTGCCGTGCCGTAGTAGTGGGCGTTCGGGTTCGCCTCGTTGCCGTATTGGTACGGCATGTAGATCGAGACGTCCTTGCCGGCCATGTCCAGCGCGAGCTCGACCGCCCCGTTCGAGCCCTTCGGGCCCTCCGAGTAGACGATGTCGGCTCCGTACATGCGAAGTAGCTGCGTGCGCTCGGCGGTGACGTTGTCGGGCATCACGGCGGTGAACGGATAGCCCTTGCGCCGGCAGATCATCGCCAGGGCAATGCCGGTATTGCCGGACGTCGGCTCGAGCAGCCTCTGACCGGGGCCGATCAGGCCCTCGGACTCAGCCTTCTCGATCATCGACTTGGCGACGCGGTCCTTGACCGAGCCGGTCGGGTTGTGGCCCTCGAGCTTCGCGTAGATACGCACGCCGGGCTTCGGCGACAGGCGCGGGAGCTCGACGAGAGGCGTATTGCCGATCGACTCGACAACGTTCTCGAAGCGCCCACCGCAGGGGCGATTCAGGAGATGCTCGGGTGCCACTTCAATAAGTGTAGTGGAGGTTGGCCGCAGGGAGAAGCGGATTGGCGCAATTCCCGACCACCGGGACCGGTCCGTGTGTCCACGATCACATAAGGTTCACGATTCGTGCCGGGAGGAACTCGGCGCATTAGGCAACATTCTCACGAACGGGAGAGAATCAATGACCAAGACGCGCCTGGCAACTGCGCTCGCGCTGATGACCGGTCTGCTCGCGATGGTGGTCGTGGCGGGCTGCGGCAGCAGCAGTGACACCACATCCTCAACCAGCACCGGATCTTCGTCCGGGACGATCGACGTCTCGAACGCCAAGCTGATCAAGCCCGGGCAGCTGCTCGTCGGCACCGACGCTCCGTACCCGCCCTTCGAGATTGGAACTCCTGAGAACGGCAACTTCGGCGGCTTCGACAAGGACCTGATGGACGCGATCGCAGCGAAGCTCGGCCTCAAGCCGACGTACCAGAACAGCGATTTCGACACGATCTTCCGCGACCTCGCGAGCGGTCAGTTCGACATCGTCGCTGCGGCGGCCACGATCACGCCCGCCCGCGAGAAGGTCGTCGACTTCTCTCGTCCGTACTACGAAGCCCAGCAGGCCCTCGTCGTGGCCGAAGGTTCGGACATCACCTCGACCAGCGACCTGGCCGGCAAGATCGTTGGCGCCCAGCAAGGCACGACAGGTCAGGACTACGCGAAGAACCAGACCGACGCGGGCGAAGTCCGCGGCTTCGGTAAGGGCGCCGACGCAATCGCGGCGGTGGCCACGGGTCAGGTCGACGCAGCGATCGTCGATCAGCCGTTCGCGGCTGATGCCGTCAAGAAGCAGAGCGGTATCTCGATCGCCCAGGAGATCTCGACGAACGAGGTCTACGGCTTCCCGGTGGCGCCGGGCAACCCGCTCGGAGACGCCGTCAATCAGGCAATCGGTCAGCTGATCGACGACGGCACGATGAACGACCTGTACCAGAAGTACTTCTCGATCGACGCGCCCGATTCGGTGGTCAACGGCAAGTAGCCGGAGACCGAAGTACAGATGAACTCGAAGAAGGGGCGCCCACGGGCGCCCCTTCTTCTTTCTGAAGCCGTATAACGCCGAGGACGCAGATCAGGTACGGGGACGCGACGAATGCACTTCATCCAGCATTACTACTTCGACTTCGGCTTCATGTGGGACCACCGCTCGCTGGTGCTCCAGGGGTTCTGGCTGACGATCAAGCTCTCGGTCTTCGGCGGGGCGCTGGCGCTGATGTGGGGCCTGGTCCTGGCAGTGATACGGCAACTGCCGGGCCGCGCGACCGCGCCACTGCGCTGGCTCGCGATCGGCTACATCGACGTCTTCCGTGGCATCCCGATGCTGCTCATCCTGCTGCTCGTCTCGGGCGGCCTCAGCACGCTCTCCTCCCCGATCGGCGGCGAAGTTCTACCCACCTGGCTCGGCAAACCCACCTGGCTCGGAGAGACGAGCCCGTTCTGGTGGGGAGTGATGTCGCTGACGATCACCTACGGCGCGTACATGGCCGAGGTCTACCGAGCCGGAATCGAGGCGGTCCCTGCAGGGCAGATGGAGGCGGCGCGTTCGATCGGCATGAGCCACGGACAATCGATGCGGTACGTGATCGTCCCGCAGGCAATCCGCAAGGTGATTCCGCCGCTGCTCAACGACTTCATCGCGCTGATGAAGGACAGCTCGCTGGTCGGCGTCCTTGGCGCAGCCGAGGTCGTCTACGTCGGCCGTCAACTTCAGTCGGACTACTTCAACGGGTCCGGGCTGATGCTCGGAGCGATCCTGTTCCTGATCGTCACGATCCCGCTCGCTCGCCTCGTCGACGTGCTGATCGCCCGCCAGCAGCGGCGCACGAGGCGAGGCTCCGGAGGGTCTGACGCGGTCGACATGGGCGAGTTCGCCGGCGGCATGCCGCCTTCAACCGGCGGCGGCATGGGAGGCATGTGACCACAATGGGCGGCGAGCCGATCCTCCATCTCGAGGGCGTCCACAAGAGCTTCGGCAAGCTCCATGTGCTGCGGGGCGTCGACATGACCATTACCCGCGGTCAGGTCGTCTGTGTTCTCGGACCCTCCGGATCGGGCAAGTCGACGCTGCTGCGCTGCGTCAACCTGCTCGAGCCACCCGAGGCGGGACGGATCGCACTCGAGGGCAAGGACATCACGGGGGGCGCACCCGACGACGAGGACGGTGGGATCGACAGCGTCCGTCGCCGGATCGGCATGGTCTTCCAGCAGTTCAATTTGTTCCCCCACATGACGGCGCTCGAGAACGTCACGCTCGGGCCGACCAGGGTGTTGGGGCGGCCCGCCTCCGAGGTGGACCCGGAAGCGCGGGCGCTGCTCGAGCGCGTCGGCATGTCGGAGAAGATCGACGAGTACCCGGACCGTCTCTCCGGCGGCCAACAGCAGCGCGTCGCGATCGCGCGGGCGCTGGCGATGGACCCGCACGTGATGCTCTTCGACGAGGTCACCAGCGCGCTCGATCCAGAGCTCGTCAAGGAGGTCCTCGACGTGATGCGCGAGCTCGCCGCCGAGGGGATGACGATGATCGTCGTCACACACGAGATCGGCTTTGCCCGCGACGTCGCCGACCGGGTCGTCTTCATGGACGGCGGCGTGATCGTCGAGGACGGGCCGCCCGCGCAGGTGCTCGACAATCCGCGCGAGGAACGCACCAAGCAGTTCCTCGGTCTCGTCCTCGAGCACTGAGCGCAGCGCGCCGGGGCGGGTCGAGGCGCTTAGATGCCGCCTGCCATGGCCGATCCGGCACTCGACGTCGTCGTCGTCTCTTATCGCTCCCGCGATCTGCTCGAGCGCTGCCTGCGCTCGCTCGAGCAACA
Organism: uncultured Solirubrobacterales bacterium; assembly: GCA_963774395.1. Taxonomy (GTDB): domain Bacteria; phylum Actinomycetota; class Thermoleophilia; order Solirubrobacterales; family 70-9; genus CAXMST01. Next base: position 467,728 of record CAVZET010000007.1, read on the forward strand.
CCCGGCGCCGGGCGGGATGACGGTGACCGTCGTCGACAACGCGAGCGGCGACGGCACCGACGAGTACCTGCGGCGTGAGCACCCCGACGTCGTCTCGCTGCCGCAGAGCGAAAACCTCGGCTTCGGCGCCGCGACCAACATCGGCATCCGGCGCGGGTCTGCTCCCTACGTGCTCGCGCTCAACCCCGACGCGGCCGTCGAGGACGGCACCCTCGCGGTGCTGCTCGAGCTGATGGAGCGCGACCCGCTGATCGGCTGCGCGGGCTGTGCGCTCTATCAAGAGGACGGCGGCTTCGACCACGCTGCGCGGCGCGGCTTCCCGACGCCGCTCAGTTCGCTCGCCCACTTCACCGGCCTCGGCCGCCGGGTCGACTCAGGCCCGCTCGCCGCCTATCGGGCGCCGGAGGTCTCCAGCGGCCCGGTCGACGCCGTCAACGGGGCCTTCATGCTGCTCCGCCGGCGCGCCCTCGAGCAGGTCGGGCTCTTCGACGAGGGCTACTGGATGTACATGGAGGACCTCGATTTGAACTGGCGCCTCGCCCGCGGCGGCTGGATCACCTGGTACGAGCCGTCGGTCCGCGCGATCCACACGAAGGGCGGGACGACCGACGGGCAGCGCTCGCCGAAGCTCAACATTGCCTTCCACCGCGGCATGGGCCGCTTCTACCGCAAGCACTACGCCGCCGAGCACTCGGAGCTCTTCAACGCGTTCATCTACGCCGGGATCGGCGTCAAGCTCGCCACGTCGCTGGCCGGCGGCGCCCTGCGGGGCTGAGCCGGTCCCGAGCCTCAGCGACTGCGCAGCCGGCGCCGGCGGGCGAGGCGGCGGCGCAGGGTGCCGGTCAGCGTGTCCCCTCCCCCATGCTCGGCGACGATCGCCGGCGGACGCCGGCCCGGGGTCGCCGCGCGCCAGCCCGCGACGCGGGCGGGCAGGCCGCTCAGCGTTACGGTCGATGAGCGCCTGGCCGGCGAGCAGCACGCCCTCGCGGGCGAACACTCCGGCGGCCGTGCGCGGCGTGACGATGCGCCACTTGCGCAGCACGTAGCCACGCCCGAAGCCCATCAGGCGGTTCTTCGCGGCCGAGCCGGAGCCGAGCGTCGCCGAGTGCTCGTGCGTGCCGAGCGCGCGTCGCGCGCAGCCGGCAGCGGCCGCCGCGCTCGAGCAGGCGGACGACGAGGTCGACGTCCTCCCAGTAGGCGAAGAGGGCCTCGTCGAAGCCGCCGACCGCGAGGAACTCCTCGCGGTCGAAGGCGGCCGCGGCAGCGGAGGGGCCGATCGGGTCGGGAGCGGCGGACGAGCGCCTGCAGCGGCATCCCGTTCAGGTAGTCGTAGACGAGCAGCGTCGGGTCGAGCTGCATCCCGGCCGTGTCGATCAGCCCGGCGTCGTCGCGGTCGCGCATGACGCCGGCGGCCATGACAATGCCGGCCGCCGGCGTCGATCGCGGCGCCGATCTCGGCGACGAACGCCGGGTCGCAGACGCAGTCGTCGTTGACGAGCACGATCGACGTCGCCGGAGGCCCGCGCGGGCGGCGATGTTGACCGGCTCCGAGAAGCCGCGGTTGGAGTCGAGCCGGACGGGGACGGCGAAGGGGTAGCGACCGCAGAGCTCGCTCACCTCGCCGCCCGGGGAGGCGTTGTCGACGACGATCGTCTCGTGCTCGATCGTCTGCTCGGCGAGCGAGTCGAGCAGCCGGCGCAGCCGCGTGCCGCCGGCCCGCGCGAGGGAACGATCAGCGAGACGGTCAGTGTGGCCCGTCCGCTGGACTCAGAAGGCTCCGGTGCCGCGCAGCACCGCGGGGACCGTGTGCAGGACGATCCGCAGGTCACGGGTCAGCGAGGGGTTCTCGATGTACTCGAGCTCGACCGCCATGCGCTCCGCGAAGGTGAGCTCGCCTCGGCCGAAGATCTGCATCGGACCGGTGATCCCGGGCTTGACCGTGAGCCGGATCCGGTCCTCGACCGTGTAGCGCTCGACGATCTCGACCTGCTCCGGCCGCGGGCCGACGATGCTCATCTCGCCGACGAGGACGTTGAAGAGCTGCGGGATCTCGTCCAGGCGAGAGCCGCCTGAGGATCCGGCCGACGCGCGGTCACGCGCGGATCGTCGCGGAGCTTGAACATCGGGTCGTCGAGTTCCTCGAGGCTGACGATCTCGTCGAGAACCTCCTCGGCGTCGACCCTCATCGTCCGCAGCTTGTACATCCGGAACGGCCGCCCGCCGAGGCCGGCACGGACCTGCGAGAAGAAGACCGGGCCGCGCGAGTCGAGCTTGACCGCGATCGCGATGATCGGGAGGAACGGCGCGAAGAGGAGCAGCCCGAGGGCGGAGACGCAGATGTCGAAGGTGCGCTTGATCAGCAGCGAGGAGCGCGAGGCGTCCCAGGTGTTGTACTCGAGGATCGGGAGGTCGGCGACCTGGGAGATCTGCAGCAGCGGCAGCGCCCGCCCGCGCAGCGGCGAGACGACGCTGAGCTTCACCTGGCGCTTGCGGCAGATCATGTTGAGCTCGGAGATCAGGTCGGTGTCGACGTCATCGCTGGCGACGATGATCCGGTCGACCCGGTCGGCGATCTCGAGCAACTCGGTCGTCCGCTCCGGCCCCTTGCCGAGCGCTCCGATCCGGCGCTCGACGGCGAGCTCGAAGTGCATGTCGCGGAAGAGCCCGATCTTGCGGCGCATCGCCTGCAGGCCGGGCTGATCGCCGACCATGCCGACGTGCTCGGGCGGCGTCCAGGCCCACCAGAGCCGGCGCGCAAGCGAGCGCATGAAGATCGCGCCGAGGCAGACGATCGCCATGAACTCGACCGCCTCGAGGCTGTCGAGCTCGTGCGGCGCCGAGCCGGGCACGCAGGACGAGCACGGCCGAGATCGCCGCCGCCCAGCCGATCAGCGCCGGGACCTCGTCCGCGGTCAGATGCCGAAGCGTGCGGTGGTCGCGGTCGTAGAGGCCGAAGAGCTTGCCGGCAAGCAGCCAGAAGGGGATGAAGAGGGCGGGCCAGAAACTGCCGATCGAGATCGCGACGACGATCGTCGCGATCGTGGTCGCGAGCAGGTCGGCGACCGCGAGCATGCGTCGCCGCCGGGCGTCGCGCCACCAGCGGCGGCCACCGGCGACGCGGCGGACGATCACGCGCTCGTCGGCCTTGACGCCGACCGCGAGCCGCGGCATGCGGTGCCGGCCGACGTGCCCGCGACCGCCGGCGACGCCGGCGGCCTCACTCACAAGGCCCACCTCCGCTGAGGAAATACCCGGCCATCTTCTCGAATCAGGATAACCCGCGAGATCGCGGCGGGTTTCGGCCTCGTCGGGTCGGGAGACGTGATCAGCCACCGGCTCATTGTGCGCCGGCCGCGCCGCAGAACGAGCGGGCGCGAGCGCGTCGCCCGGGTCTGTACTGGCGCGCGGCGGCCGCCGCGATCCCGAGCGCGAGCTCGGACGTCGGAGAGCAGCAGCCAGGAGCCGGAAGTCGTCCGGGCTCGAGCGCGCCGCGGCCAGCGCCTCACGGCCGGCGCTGCCGTAGTTGGTGCCGGCCTGCTCGATCGTGGCGAGCTGCAGGCGCGGCTTCGGGCTCCACGGCTCGATCGCGCCGGCGGCCCGCGCCGCCCGCGCCGCGCCGTCGAGATCGCCCGCGGCGAGGCGGTCGTCGCTGACGCTGAGCTGGATCGAGGCGAGCGCGAGGATGACAGCCGCGGCGCCGGCCGCTGTGAGCGTCAGCGCGGCGGCGCCGAGGCCGAGCACTGACGCGGCCCGGGCCGGGCCGGGCCCGCGGACGGACTCGTAGCCGGTGAAAGACGCGTCGACGAGGTCGACCGACTCGCCGGCCGCTCGCGGCTCAGCGCTCGCCCCGCGGCGAGCCCGAGGCAGACGGTCAGCGGCGGCGGCGACCGCGGGAAGATCCCAGGTCCAGTCGATCGTGATCGCGAGCACGCCGCGCGAGCAGGACGCCGAGCACGCGTGCCGCCGTCGCCCGCGCGCTCGCCGGACCAGCTCCGCGCAGGCGCCGGAGCAGAGCTACGGGCGGCGTCAGGAAGGCGACCAGGAAGAGGAGGCCCCGGGCACGCCGAGCTCGGCGAACGACTCGATCGGCGCCGAGTGGGCGTTCTCGACGGGATCGAGAGGCTGCCGTGCTCGTTCCAGTAGAGCGGATAGCCGCCGGCACCGGTCCCGCGCAGGGGATCGTCGCCGAGGGCGTCGAGCGCGGTGCTCCAGAAGGCGGAGCGGCTCGAGTCGGAGACGGCCCGGCCGCCGGCCGCCTGACTGCCGCCCGCGTCTGGTCGCGGAAGGAGCCGAGGAAGGCGCTCGACCCGAGCGCGGCGACGCACCGCCGAGCAGCGACCACGCCGAGTGCGAGCCGCGGCGCCGGACCGAGCCGCGCGGCCGGCCCGGGCCGCGGTCGCGGCGCGGCGAGCCGGGCGAAGCCGAGCGCCGGCGAGCAACGGCGACGAGCACGATCCCGGCGCGCCAGCGGCGACCCCCCACAGGCCCGGGTCGGCGGGCGGCTCGAGATGCGAGCGCGCGAGCGGCGGTGGCACCGACGGCGATCAGCCAGGCGGGCAAGGCGACGACCGCGGCCGGCGAGCAGGCGCGAGCGCTGCGGCTGCAGCCAGGCGACGCAGCCGATGCCGAGCAGCGGCCGCGATCAGCGCGCCCGCGAGAGCTGGTCAAGAAGAGGACGACGACGACCGGCACGGAGGCAGCGACAGCAGCCGCCGAGAACGCGGATCCGCGCGGCGCCGGCGAGCTAGGCGAGGCACGGCAACGTCATCGCCATCAGGTAGCCGAGGCCGTTCCAGTAGCCGATCGGGTAGCTGAGCCGGCTCGGCGGCAAGCGGCAGCTCGAGGGCGAGCTCGCGATCGCCGCCGAAGCCGAGCAGGCGGGAGCCGAGCGCGACCAGCGCCGACCGCCGTGCCGCCGAGCGCGATGCCGGCGAGCCAGGGCCGGCGCCGCCGCGGCGAGCCGCAAGCCCGACGAGCAGGATCGATGCCCGCGTAGAGCAGCGTCCGGTTGACGTCCTCGAAGGCGGCGCCGTCATCGGATGCCCACGCAGTCGAGAGCGCCGCGAGCGCGGCGAGCAGGACGAGGGCGCCGACGGCCACCGCCAAGGCCGGCGTGGCGTTGCCGAAGTCGAGTCCGCCCGGAGGCGAGCAGGGCGCCGAGCGTGAGCCAGACGACGAGACTCGCGATGCCGACGGCGACCGGACCGTGAGCCGCCGTTCGCGAGCGCCAGGGCGAGCATCGCAGCGGCGACGAGCATGGAGAGGATTGGCTGTCTGCTCACTTCGATGGGGCGGCGGAGCGGACCCTCTACCCTGTAGCCCTTCATGACCCGCGGGACGAAGCATAGGGCCGCGATGCTGTGCATTTGCCTGGCGGTCGGCGCAGCTCTGCTGCTGCCCGGCGCCGCCGGCGCGGCGAGCTCCGCCCAGGAGGAGTACGTGCTGACGCTGCCCGGCGTCAACACGAACGACGCGACGGGCGCCAGCGCCGCTCGAGCAGCGGGCGCGAGCGCGCCGGACCGAGCGGCGTGGTCGGTGAGCGGGACGGCACCGTGACGGCGCTCGGCGCCGTCGGCACCGCCGTTCGGCACACCGGCCGGCATCGCCGTCGCCGTCGTGCTCGCCGGCGGCGTCGCGCTCGCTCTCGCGCGCCGCCGGGGGACCGCGTGATCCGGCGCGCCGTGCCTGCTGGCCCTCGCCGTGCTCGCCACGGTCGCCCTCGGCTGCGGCGAGAGCGAGGAGGCGACCGCCCGGGTCTCCCCCACCTTCTTCGGCGTCGCGCCTCAGGACGCGACCAGCGACGCCGACCTCGCCCGGATGTCCGCCGGCAACGTCGGCAGCTATCACCTGCTGCTCTCCTGGCCGCGGGTCGAGCCGACGCCGGGCGCCTACCAGTGGCAGCGGCTACGACAACCTGATCGGCAAGCTCGCCGCTCGCCGGCATCCAGCCGATCCCCTACGTCTACGGCAGCCCCACGTGGCTGGCCAAGGCGGAGAACGTGCCGCCGACCGAAGAGCAAGAAGCGGATGAGCGCCTACCGCGACTTCCTGACCGCGGCCGCCGCACGCTACGGGCCCGGCGGCAGCTTCTGGGACACGTTCGCGCTCACCCATCCCGGCGTCGAGCCCCGGCCGCTCGAGGACTGGGAGATCTGGAACGAGATCAACTGGCCCGCAACTTCTGGGCGCCGAAGCCGGATCCCGCCGCCTACGCGAAGCTGCTCCGCCTCTCGGCGAAGACGCTGCACAAGGTCGACCCCTCGGCGCAGGAGCGATGATCGCCGGCATGTTCGCGACGCCGCACAACAAGAAGGCGATCACCTCGTTCGACTACCTGAAGAAGCTGTACCGCAAGCACGGCGTCTCCGAGGCGACCGACCTCGTCGCCGTGCACCCCTACGGGCCGCAAGGTCAAGGACGTCAAGAAGCAGATGAACAAGACCTACAAGGCGATGCGCAAGGGCGGCGACGGCAAGGACGGCATGTGGGTCACGGAGATCGGCTGGGGCTCGAACACGAAGGTGCACAGCCAGCTGGTCGACGTCCCCGAAGAAGCAGGCGAAGCTGCTCAAGCAGACCTACAAGATGATGATCGCCAAGCGCAAGAAGTGGAACCTGCAGGGAGTGCTCTGGTACACGTGGCGCGACGACACGGCCGAGCACCGGGTTGTGCGGCTGGTGCGGCTCGGCCGGGCCTGGTCGACCAGCGACCTGGACGCGAAGCCCGCCTGGCACGCCTACACGAAGCTGACCGGCGGCAAGGCGAACTGAAGCCGCGCCGGTGGGTCTGGCCGCCGCTAGGCCATGCCGCCGGCCATCGCCGGCAGGATCACGATCGTGTCGCCGTCCGACACGCTGGTCGTCAGTCCGTCGAGCACTCGCACGTCCTCGTCGTTGAGGTAGACGTTGACGTAGCGGTTGAGCTCGCCGTCCTCGGCGAAGAGCTGCTTCTCGGTGCCGGGGTGAGACTCGGCGAGGGCGCGCAGGACGGCGCCGACGTCCTCGCCCTCGGCGGAGACCTGGGAGGAGCCGCCCGTCTGGGCGCGCAGAACCGGTGGAATCTTCACGGTCGGCATCGCGGGAACCCTACAAGTCGGGCTCACGCGACCGCGACGCCGGAGCAGAAGGCCTCGTAATCGGGGAACTTGCCCAGATCCTCGACCGGCACCTCGGGCGCATCGGGACCACAGATCGGGCAGCTCGGATCCTTCTTCACCTTGAGCTCGGTGAAGGTCGTGCCGAGCGCCTCGAAGAGCAGCAGCCGGCCGACCAGCGGATCGCCCTCGCCGGTGATCAGCTTGAAGACCTCGAGCGCCTGCATCAGGCCCATGACGCCGGGCAGCATGCCGAGCACGCCCGCGGCGCCGCAGCTCGGCGCGAGCTCCGGCGGAGGCGGGGTCGGGTACAGGCAGCGGTAGCACGGGCCCTCGTGCGGGACGAAGGTCGAGATCTGCCCGTCGAAGGCGAGGATCGAGGCCGAGACCACCGGCTTGTTGAGACGCACGGAGGCGTCGTTGAGCAGGTAGCGCGTCGGGAAGTTGTCGGCGCCGTCGACGACGATGTCGTACTGCTCGAGCAGCTCGATCACGTTGTCGGGGCCGAAGCGCGTGTTGTGCTCGACGACCTTGACGTCGGGGTTGAGCTCCTCGATCCGCTTCCGGGCGGACTCCGTCTTCGGAGTGCCGACCGTCGTCGTCGAGTGGATCACCTGGCGCTGCAGGTTCGAGGAGTCGACGACGTCGTCATCGAGCAGGCCGATCGTGCCGACGCCGGCCGCGGCCAGATAGAGCGCCGTCGGCGAGCCGAGCCCGCCGGCGCCGAGCAGCAGCACCTTGGCGTCGAGCAGCTTGAGCTGGCCCTCGAGCCCGATCTCAGGCACGAGGATGTGGCGGCTGTAGCGCTCCTTCTGCTCCTGGGTGAGCTTGCGCGGGACGACCGTCTCGTAGTTGCGGTCCTTCCACAGCGTGATCCCGCCGGCCATCGAGGCGACGTCGCTGTAGCCGAGCTCGTCGCGAAGGGTGCGGGCGGCGAAGGCGGAGCGGTTGCCGGAGGCGCAGTAGACGATCAGGCGCCGGTCCTTGTCGGGGACGAACTGCTCGATCCGCGTCTCCAGGTGCCCGCGGGGCACGTGGATCGCGCCGGGGATGTGGCGCTCCTCGAACTCGTGCTGCTCGCGCACGTCGATCAGCGCGACGCCGCCGTTGCCGTTCGCGTTCTGCAGCTCCTCGTTCGCCTCGGAGGGCTGGACCTCGTCGATCTGCCGCTTGATCTGCTCGATCAGCTCTGCGCCGGTGGCCATAAGCTCAATTCACCTCAAACTGGATCAGGATTCTTGCTTTACAAAGTGTAGCAAGGTGGGGATCAGCTCAGGCCGGGACGGATCTCGCGGAGGCGGCGGACGCGCTCCTCGATCGGCGGGTGCGTCGAGAAGAGGCCGGCAATGCCGCCGCCACGTAGAGGCTTGACGATGTACAGGCACTCGGTCGCCTGATTGACGTCCATCGGGATCGCCTTCGCCCCCTCCTCGAGGCGCAGCAGCGCCGAGGCAAGGCTCTCGGGGTTGCCGCAGAACTGGGCCCCGGTGGCGTCAGCGGAGAACTCACGCTGACGGCTGATCCCCATCTGGATCAGGGTCGCTGCGAGCGGCGCGAGCAGGACCATCGCGAGCGCTCCGATCGCGCCCGAGCGGGTTGTTGTTGTCGCTGCCTCCGAACCACAGGAGCATGTAGGCGAGGTAGGTGATCGCGCCACCGATCGTCGCCGCGACGGCCTGCGTGAGGGTGTCGCGGTTGCGGATGTGGGCAAGCTCGTGAGCGATCACGCCCTTGAGCTCGTCGGGACTGAGCAGCTTCGTGATCCCGACCGTGACCGCGACGGCCGCGTTCTCAGGGTTGCGCCCGGTGGCGAAGGCGTTCGGCTGGTCCTGGGGGATCAGGTAGATGCGCGGCATCGGCAGGCCGGCGGTCTGGCAGAGCTCGCGGGTCATCGCGTAGATCTGCGGCGCCTGCGACTCCTCGATCGGCTGCGCGCCGCTCATCTTGAGCGCGATCCGATCGCTGAACCACCACGAGCCGAGGTTCATCGCGGCGCCGATGAGCAGGAACAGAAACGCCGTCTGGGCGCCGCCGATGAGCGGCGCCGATGACGACCAGCAAGCCCGTCAGCGTCGCCAGCAGCAGCGTGGTCCGCGCGGCGGCTGCGAAGTTGGAGCGGTTGGTCGTCGTCATCTCGGCTCAGGCCTCCTGAGGGTTCGGGTGTCCTGATTTTGGCAAATGGTGTCCGTCCACCTTGGCGCAATCCCGCTCGCGCGGTCCCGCGCGCCGGGCCCGCGCGGCCCAAGTTGCGGTACTAGTGGAGCCATGCGACGGGGCACGCTGCTCACTCAGGTCTTGCTCGTCAACCTGCTGCTGATCGCCGCGGCCGTCGTCGCGGCCGTGGTTGCGTCGAACCCGGACTCGAGTCTCCGCAACAACGGCAGCGCCGGCCTCGTCCTCGGCTTCGCGCTCGCCGCGACGATCGCCGTCAACTTCTATCTGCTCGGGACGCCGGATCGCCCCGCTCGAGCGTCTCGCCGACGAGATGGAGCACGCCGACCTCTCCCAGCCGCGAGCTGCGGAGGGCCCGCCGATCGCCGGACCCGAGGAGGTGCGGCGCCTCGAGCACGCCTTCCGCGAGATGCTCGACCGGCTCGAGGCCGAGCGCCGGCTACGGCGCCAGCGCCGCGCTCGAGGCCCAGGAGCGTGAGCGGGCACGCGTCGCACGCGATCTCCACGACGAGGTCAACCAGGCGCTGACGGCCCTCGTCCTGCGGATCGAGGCGCTGCGGACGAAGGCGCCGCCCGAGCTCTCCGAGGAGCTCGCCGAGACCCGCGCGGTTGCCTCCCAGGCGATGGAGGAGCTGCTGACGCTGGCGCGCGCACTGCGACCGACCGCGCTCGACGACCTCGGGCTGAAGGCCGCCCTGGCCGGGCTCGTCGAGGAGATCGACCGCCAGACCGAGATCCGCGCCGCCTTCGAGAGCGAGGAGTCGGCCGGCCGCTTCTACGAGCTCGGCGACGAGCTCCAGCTCGTCACCTACCGGGTCGCCCAGGAGGCGCTCTCGAACGCCGTCCGCCACTCCGGAGCGCGAGCACATCCGGGTGCGCCTGATGTGGAACGAGGACGGGCTCGAGCTGCGGGTCTCCGACGACGGCGCCGGCTTCGACCGCCGAAGGCGCACCGGCCGGCCTCGGGCTCGCCGGCATGCGCGAGCGGGCGCTGCTCGTCGGCGCCCGCTTCGCGGTCGAGTCGCAGCCAGGACTCGGGACGCGGGTCAGGCTGCGCCTCGATCCTGCCGATGAGATGCTCGAGGGCAGGCGAGATGATCCCGGCACGAGACATACCGGCCCGCGGCGGACGCCGGCGGAGGCGCCGGCGTGAGGATCCTGATCGCCGACGACCACGGGATCGTCCGCTCGGGCCTGCGCACGCTGCTCGAGAGCCACGAGGGGCTCGAGGTGATCGCCGAGGCCGACAACGGCGCCGACGCGCGCGACCTGGCGATCTCCGAGCGGCCGGACCTCGCGATCCTCGACGTCAAGATGCCCGGCCTCAGCGGGCTGCAGGCGACGCGCGCGATTCGCGAGCCGGCGCCCGACGTCGCCGTCCTGATCCTCTCGATGCACGACGAGGAGCGCTACCTGTTCGAGGCGCTCAAGGCGGGCGCCTCCGGCTACGTGCTCAAGCGCGCCGCCGACACCGACCTGCTCGCCGCGATCGATGCCGTCGAGCGAGGCGAGCCGTTCCTGACGCCCGAAGCCCAGCAGGCCCTGATCAAGGACGTGCTCGACCGCGGCCACGGCAGCGAGGAGGAGCTCACCCCGCGCGAGGAGGAGGTCGTCAAGCTCGTCGCCGAGGCGCACACGAACAAGGAGATCGCCGAGCTGCTCGGGCTCTCGGAGAAGACCGTCGAGAACCACCGCTCGAACGCGATGCGCAAGCTGGGCATGCGCGACCGGGTCGAGCTGGTCCGCTACGCGATCCGCCGCGGCCTGATCGAACCGTGAGCGCCCCGGCGACGCCGGACCGAACGATGGAGCAGTGAGCGCCGCCGGGAGATAGTCGTCCGCTTTTACCGCCCTATGCGGGGGTCAACTGGACGGTCTGCGCGCAGCCCTCCGCCTCGAGCGTCTCGCGCGATAGCTGGACACGGCGTGGAGGGGCCTGAGAACATCCGGACCGGTATGGAACCGCGGCTCGTTGAGACCCCGGACGGGACGAAGCTGCTGATGCGGCCGATCGAGCCCGACGACAAGGAGGCGCTCGCCGACCGGCTTCGAGCGGATCAGCCCCGAGTCGCGCTACCGGCGCTTCTTCGCGCCGCTGGGCCGCGCTCAGCCGATCGACCTGCGCTACCTGACCGAGGTCGACCACCACAACCACGAGGCGATCATCGCCTTCGACCCGGAGAGCGGCGAGACCGTCGGGGTCGCCCGCTTCGTCCGGTCGGTGGAGCCGCACGATCGCCGAGGTCGCGGTCACCGTCGTCGACGACTGGCAGGGGCGCGGCGTGGCCACGGCGATCCTCGAGCAGCTCGTCGAGCGCGCCCGCGAGGAGGGCATCGAGGCGTTCTCGGCCGTGATCCTCGAGGAGAACGAGGCGGCGATCGAGCTCTTCCAGAGCCTCGCGGCCAACGACGCCGCCCCGCGCCGCGCGACGGCAACCTCGAGCTGCTGATCGAGCTGCCGAGCGGGCCGATCGTGCGCGGGACGACGCTCGGGCAGGCGCTGCAGGCGGCCGCGCGCGGCGTGCAGATGAACCCCTGGCGCCTGCTCAAGCATCGCGTCCAGGAGACCGCCGAGCACTCGGTGGTCGAGCGCGCCCGCGGTGAGCAGGGCGCCGGCGAGGCATAACCGACCTGGGCGCTAGGATTTGGGCTGATGCTGTTCTCGACGAAAGCCGAGTACGGGGTGCGGCTGCTGGTCGCGCTCGGCCGGACCGACGGCGATCGCCCGGTGCCGCTCGCCGAGCTCGCCGAGGCCGAGACCCTGCCCCTCTCCTACCTCGAGCACCTCGCCGCGAAGCTGAAGGCCGCCGGGCTGATCGTCTCGCAGCGCGGCGCGCGCGGCGGCTACCGGCTGGCGCGGCCCGCCGCGCGAGATCCAGATGCTCGAGGTCGTCGAGGTGCTCGAGGGCCCGATCGCGCCGATGGAGTGCTTCGAGGCCGACAGCGAGGGCCGCGTGCTCTGCTCGCACGAGGCCGACGGCGACCACGCCTGCTCGACGAAGTTGCTCTGGACGCGGGTGCACGGCGGCATCTCGCGCGCGCTGGCGGCGACCACGCTCGCCGAGCTGATCGAGTTCGACCCGGGCCGCTCGCCGGAACCCGTCGCCTCCGCCTGATCGCGGCGCCGAGGATCGACAAGCTTCAACACGACGAAGGAGACGAATGTCCGACCTGAAGATCACCGACCTGCACGTCCAAGCCGAGGACAAGCAGATCCTCAAGGGCCTCGACCTCGAGGTCGGCAAGGGCGAGATCCACGCGCTTGATGGGCCCGAACGGCTCCGGCAAGTCGACGCTCGCGAACGCGATCATGGGCCACCCCTCGCTCGAGGTGACCGAGGGCTCGATCGTCTTCGGCGGCGAGGACATCACCGAGGCCGCCACCGACGAGCGCTCGCTCGCCGGCCTCTTCATGGCCTTCCAGTACCCGGTCTCGGTGCCGGGCGTGACCGTCGCCAAGTACCTGCGGATGATCGTCAACGCCCACCGCGAGGCGCAGGGCGAGCCCGAGATCAAGCTCAAGGACTTCAGCAAGCAGGCCCGCGAGGCGATGGAGCTGATGGACATCCCCGCCGACTTCAACAGCCGCTACCTGAACGAGGGCTTCTCCGGCGGCGAGAAGAAGCGCATGGAGATGCTGCAGATGGCGCTGCTGCGGCCGAAGATGGCGGTCCTCGACGAGACCGACTCGGGGCTCGACATCGACGCTCTGCGGACCGTCGCCGACGGCGTCAACCGCTTCGCCGGCCCCGACATGGGCGTGCTGATCATCACCCACTACCAGCGCATCCTCCACATGGTCAAGCCCGACCGCGTCCACGTCATGTTCGAGGGCCGGATCGTCAAGGAGGGCGGCCCCGAGCTCGTCGGCGAGCTCGAGGACAAGGGCTACGGCTGGATCAAGGACGAGGTCGCGGCGGGCGCTCGCCTCGAGCTGATGGAGCCGACGGCGACAACGGCTCCCGACTTCTCGCTGGAGCGGGTTCGCGCGGCCTTTCCCGGCGCTCGAGCGGGAGGTCGCCGGGCAACCCGTCGCCTACCTCGACTCGGGCGCCAGCTCGCAGCGGGCGCTCGCCTCGATCGAGGCCGTCGACCGCTACGAGCGCCGCCACCACTCGAACGTCCACCGCGGCTCGCACACGCTCTCGGCCGAGGCGACCGCCGCCTACGAGGGGGCCCGGGCGACCGTCGCCGACCACCTCGGCGCGGCCGACCGGCGCGAGGTGATCTTCGTCCGCAACGCGACCGAGGCGATCAACCTCGTCGCCCGCGCCTGGGGCGACGCCAACGTCTCGGCGCGGCGACCGGATCGTGCTGACCGAGATGGAGCACCACTCCAACATCGTCCCCTGGCAGCAGCTCGCCGAGCGCAGCGGCGCCGAGATCGACTGGGTCACCGTCACCGACGCCGGCGAGCTCGACGAGGCCTCGCTCGACGGCGGCGCTCGCGCGCGGGCCGAAGCTCGTCGCCGTCACCCACGTCTCGAACGTGCTCGGCACGCTCAACCCGATCGCCGAGCTCGCCCGCCGCGCCCACGAGGCCGGCGCGCTGATCCTCGTCGACGGCGCCCAGGCGGCGCCGAAGCTCGCCGTCGACGTCGGCGCCCTCGACGTCGACTTCTACGCCGTCACCGGCCACAAGGTCTACGGGCCGACCGGGATCGGCGTCCTGTGGGCGCGACTCGACCTGCTGCGCGGCGATGCCGCCGTTCATGGGCGGCGGCTCGATGATCCGCAAGGTGACCACCGAGGGCACGACCTACGCCGATCCGCCGGCCCGCTTCGAGGCCGGCACGCCGGCGATCAGCCAAGCGATCGGCTTCGCCGCGGCGCTGCGCTGGCTCGACGGCATCGGCATGGATGCGGCGACGGCCCACGAGCGCGAGATCGCCGCCTACGCGATGGGCGCCCTCGCCGAGGTCCCGGGCCTGCGCATCTTCGGCCCGCCCGCCTCGCCCGAGCGCCTCGGCCCGATCAGCTTCGAGCTCGAGGGCGTGCACGCGCACGACGTCGCCGAGATCCTCGATCGCCACGGGGTCGCGGTCCGCGCCGGCCACCACTGCGCCCAGCCGCTGATGGAGCGCCTCGGCGTCGCCGCGACGGCGCGAGCCTCGTTCGGCATCTACACGTCGCACGAGGAGATCGACCGACTCGTCGAGGGCCTGCACGACGCCCGCCGCGTGTTCGGCCTCTGAGTATCTGCGAGCCTGAGACGACGATGGACGAGCTCTACCGCGACCAGATCCTCGAGCACTACAAGCGGCCGCACAACTTCGGCCGGCTCGACGACATACGACCTCGACTACGAGGACACGAACCCGTTCTGCGGCGACGAGCAGCACGTCTACATCAAGCTCGACGACGACGGCAAGGTCAGCGAGGTCTCCTTCGAGGGCCAGGGCTGCGCGATCTCGACGGCGGCGACCTCACTGCTCACCGACGAGCTCGTCGGCCTGAGCCGCGAGGAGCTCCTGCGGATCCCCAAGCAGGAGGTCCTCGACCTGCTCGGCATCGAGATCTCAGCGACGCGGATGAAGTGCGCGATGCTCGGCATCAAGGTCGTCAAGTCGGCGGCGCTGGGCGAGCCCGCGGACTGGGAAGACGAGGGCCGGCAGGGCGACCCAGCCGAGCCGGCCGGCGACATCTGAGCACGGCGCGGCCCGCCGCCCCGCCCGCTCCATCTACATTTCTGCCGCTATGGAAGGGTCGAACGGCACCCGCGATCTCGATTCCGTCGAGCGCCGGCTCGTCTGGATGATGGGATCGCCGCGCACGGGCAGCACCTGGCTGCTGCGCCTGCTCCTGCACCCGTGGGGAGTCGGGCGCACGCCGACCGGCATCGACCCGTCGCGCTTCCGGCCCCGCGGCGCGAACGTGATTCCGGTCAACGAGTCGTACCTCGCCCACCACTACGCCCCACTCCGCGATCCGCTGCCGCTGCCCGAGCAGGCTTCCGAGAAGTCGGTCGCGCTGAACATGCTGCGGCGCGCCGACCCGGCCTACTTCTTCAGCGACGAGTACGCGGACGAGTGGCGTGGGCCGATGCGCGAGCTGGCCCTGAAACGCTTCGACGCCCAGGCAAAGCGGGCCGAGACCGCGCACGGAATCGTGGATCCGCTGATCGTGATCAAGGAGCCGAACGGCTCGCACGCGGCCGACCTGATCGCCGACCTGTTCCCGGACTCGCGCTTGATCTTCCTGCTGCGCGATGGCCGCGACGTCGTCGACTCGATGATGGACGCCGACTCCGCGGGCGGCTGGCGCACGCGGACTGAGGGCGTCGAGCCGCTGGTCACTCGCGAGCAGCGGCTCGACGGCGTCCGCCGGCAGGCGCACCTGTGGCTCGTCCGCGTGAGCGCCACGCAGCGCGCCTGCGAGCGGCTGGCGCCCGAGAACACGATCACCGTCCGCTACGAAGAGCTGCTCGCCGACACCGAGGGCGAGCTTGGTCGTCTCTACGCCTGGATGGGCCTCGATCGCGATGCCCGCCAGATCCGCTCGGCCGTCCGCACGAACCGCTTCGGCTCGCTCCGCAACCGCCTCCGTGGGCGTCGCAAGGGCGTTCGCGCCGCCTCGCCGGGCCTGTGGCAGGAGAACCTCAGCGCCGACGAGCAGCAGGCGATGATGGAGCTGATCGGGCCGAAGCTCGCCGAGCTCGGCTACGAGCTGAGAACGGCGGCGACCGACGGCGGCGGCGAGCCGAGCCCGCCGCCAGTCGGCGCCACGCGATCGCGTAGACCAGCGCCCGCTCGCGGCCGAGGGTCTGATCGCGCCCGACCAGCGGCCGCAGCGAGCGCGAGCAGCAGCCGGGCCGTCGGCAAGCGGGTTGCGCTCGGCGGCGATCGTGCGGCGCAAGGCGCGCTTCTTGGCGGGGGCGAGGCGCGAGCCGGTCCGGGCGACCAGCACCCGGGCGAAGGCGACGAGCTGCAGCCAGCTCTCGAAGTAGATCGAGCGGGCGCCCGGGCCGGCGCCCGGCTCGCGGCGGGCCGGCTCGCCGTGCCTCGCCGTCGCGCCGCGCCCGCAGCGCCTCGGCGTGGCGCGTGTGGGCGGTGACCGAGTCGAGGTGGCGGACGCGCTCGTAGGTCGGGCGCGGAACGTAGGCGATCTCGCCGAGGGCGAGCGCGCAGAGCGTCAGCCAGTGGTCGTGGTACGGCGTGCCGATCGCCGGCGGAAACGGCAGCGCTGTCTCCAGCAGCTCGCGCTCGAACATCGAGGCGGCGCCGGTCACGGTGTTGGCGACGAGCATCGCGGCGAGATCGTCGTAGGCGGGCTTGCGCAGGATCCAATAGGTGTCGGAGAGCAGCTCCCCGTGCTCGTCGACGATCCGCATGTCGCTGAAGCTCATCAGCGCACCCGCGTCGGCAAGGGGCCGGGCGAGCGCCTCGAGCTTGTCGGGGTCCCAGCGGTCGTCCTGGTCGGCGAAGGCGACCCAGCGTGCCTCCGGCGGGACCATGCGCAGTGCCCGTTCGAAGTTCATGTAGAAGCCGAGCCGCCTCCGCGAGCGCGAGAGCGCGAAGCGGGCATCGCCGGCGATCTGCCGCTCGATCTCGCTCCGGGCCGCCGGGCGAGGAGGCGTCGTCGCTGATCACGCACACCCAGCGCTGCCAGGTCTGCGCGCGGATCGAGTCGAGCTGCACGGCGAGCCGCCCGGGGTCGGGCTCGTGCGTCGCCATGCAGATGCAGATCGGCGGCTGCTCGCCGGCCGGCAGCTCGGGTGCAGCTGCCGGCGCCGGCAGCTGATCCGCGAGGGTGACCGTGCCGAGCGTGGCGCTCAGTCGCCGGCCGCCGACCTCGGCGTCGATCCGCAGCTCGTGATCGCCGGCGGGCGTCGCGACGGGCAACTCGAGCAGCAGCCACCAGCGATCGCCGGGCCCAAGCGCCCCCGGTGCCGGCATCCGCTCGGCGTCCGGCGCGGAACTGATCCCGGCCACCGAGACCCTGGCCGAGCCGCGCACGCGCACGGCGATCGAGCGTGCCCTCGAGCAGCAGCGCGGTGCCCGCGCCGACCTCGACGACGGCCGGCAGCTCGCGCTCGAGCGCCGCTTCCAGGCCCGGGCTGGACGGCTCGGCTTGGCGTTGGGGCCCGCGCTGCACAGCGGCGTGAGGTTACGCGGTGCAGGGCGCCATCCCGCGCGGGCGCGCGCCGGCCCCCGTCTATCCTGGCCGGAATGGGACCGCTTCAGGCACTGCGTCGGGGGACCTCGACGACGTTCACGTGGATCATGGTCGTCGCTGCTCGGCGCGGTCGTCGGCATCGGCGTGCCGCTCGGCTGGATCTGGGTCGGCTCGCAGGCGCAGAATTCGACGGCGCCCTCGGGCACCGCGTTCATGGTCGTGATCGTCGGCGTGATCTTCTCCCTGCTGCTGATCGGCGGCTTTCTCAGCTTCTTCGCCGACCGCTCGAAGCAGCGCAAGCGGGAGCGCTCCGACTGGATGCGCGGCATGACCGAGGAGCGCCCGCGCGACTCGCTCTCCGACATCCATCCGCTCGAGCTCGTCATCTTCCTCGCCGTCTTCATCGACATCATCGTCTTCCTGGTCTGGTTCTTCGCCTTCGCCGACCCGGGCACACCGGTCGGGCAGGGGTAGGGCTCAACACCGCGCCGTTTCGTCGCGTTTTTGTCCCCCTCTCAGGGGGCCAAAACGCAACAGAATGTCCGGGTGAGGGCAGTTTGCTCTTGCGCGAGGCGCACGCCTCGCCCTCCGGCCTCGCGGAGAATCGGTTGCCGCAAGCCGTGAACGTCCCGCAACCGTTGCTATGAACGGGTTCCCGGGACGTTCGGTGGGTCAGCGAAGCCGGCTGCCAGGAACAGCCCGAAGAACAGGACCATCCAGGCGAGAACACGGGCGGAGAGGCATATGTCTACCGCCACGGGCATGGAACTAACTAACCGATTTGACCGCGACGACTCGCCCGATGCCTCCTTCGCGAAGAGCGCTATTGCCTTTGAGCTCCCATGGCTCAAGCGCACCGTTCGTGCTGCGGGGCGCTGCGCCGCCTCAACACTTTTCGCGAGCCGTTCGTAGCTTGGGTAGATGCCTACGGCGACGGGAGATGAAACGGCTCAGATCGCAGCGGCCGCGGCAGGCGATCGGGCCGCGGCAGGTGAACTGTTCGAGCGCACTGGTTCGAGCTCTTTCGCGTAGCCGACTTGATCCTCCGCGACGCTGGCGAGGCTGAGGACGCAGCCCAAGAGGCACTCATCGCCGGCCTCGGGTCGCTCGAGCGATTCGACCGCAGCCGCCCGTTGCGGCCGTGGCTCGTCGGCATCGTCACCAACAAGGCGATTGACCGGGTCAGGCGACGGGACCGGGAGCTCCGCGGTGGCGACGTGGAAGAGGGGGCGCATCACGACCTGTACACGGGCGAGCAGCCCGACCTGAGGCGCGCCCTGGAAGCACTCGACGCCGAAGACCGTGCACTCGTCGTCCTTCGCTACGTCCTCGACTACCGCTCGCCCGAGATTGCGGAGCTCCTCGACTTGCCCGCAGGCACGGTTCGTAGCCGCCTCAAGCAATCGCTCGACCAACTGCGCGACCTGATCCAGAAGGAGATCCCATGACCGAGGAAGCATTGATTCGCCGGGTGCTCGAGGGGATGACCCATGAACCCACTCCGGGCGCGTTGGATCGCATCCAGCTCGCAGTTGAAGCGGTCGTTGGCGGACCGACGGGGGGTCCTTCTTCGACTCAGGTCGAGCGGCCGCGGCGTGGCCGGGCACGTTTGGCTCTCCGCGTCGGCGCCGCTCTCGCCGCTGTCGCGGCGGCGGCGATCGTCCTGTTCGGCCTGGATGAGCCTCGCCGCGAAGTTGCGGGGACTCCCGCCTATGCCGCGGAGTGGATCCGGATCGCCGAGAACAATCCGCGGCTCTTGGTGACGGCACCAGGCTGGGAGGTCACACGAGCAGATGAGCTTCGGCACGACGAAGGTGAGACCGAGTTCGCAAACGGATCGGCCAACCTCGCGGTTCATTGGTACCCGATCGAGAGCTACCACTTCTTCTTCAACGATCGGGCTCACGACACCGATCAGTCCCAGATTCAGCTGCTCGGGCGGACAGCAACCCTCTTCGACACCGGCTACGGCAGCTACTCAGTGATGTTCCGGCCGGGTGGCGACACTTTCGTGGAAATCACCAGCGACGATGACCGGACGATGGGCCGACAGGAATTCGAGGATCTCCTCGAAACCGTCGAGCCGGTTGACGTCAACACGTGGCTGGCAGCTCTACCGGCAAGTGTGGTCCAGCCGACGGACCGGGCCGCGACCGTCGACGGGATGCTCAAGGGTGTCCCGGTGCCGCCTGGACTGGACCTCAGCGAGCTGAAGCAAAGCGCGACCGTCCGCGACCGCTTCCAGTTGGGCGCGCTGCTGACGGGGGCCGTCACTTGCGAGTGGCTCCATCAACGGATGTCTGGGCTGCAGGCGGGCGACACAGCGAAGGTGCGGCAAGCAGAAGATGCACTCGCTACGGCGCGCCAGTGGCCGATCTTGCTCGAGATGCGGACCGAAGGGGGCTGGGCGCAAGAGATCTGGGACTGGGCTGCAGACGGACGCGGTTCGTCCGGGTTCGGTCCCAACTCCACCGAAAACCCGACATCCGCGCTCGGCTGCCCGCGCGAGGACTGGCGAGGAGTTCCACCGGTCGATCCGAGCATCAAGCGGCGAGTGAGAGCGTCCGGGTAGGGCAGGGCGAGGCGGCCGCAGCACTGCACACAATTCGCGCAAAGGCAAACTGCCCTTACCCGGACGTTCTGTTGCGTTCTGCACAGCAGAACGCGGCGGAACCGCCGAATGAGCGCCGCTCATCGAGGGCGGTCGCCGCTCCGACACCGACCGCGCCAGGGGGCGAAGCGTCTTCCGCAGCACGGCACTTCCTCACGTCCAGAGGCCAAGAACGCCCCCGGACGGAGGAAGCAGCCGATCAGCAGTTGGGCCAGGCGTCGTAGGGAACGGCGGCCGCGGCCGCGTCCTGGACCTCGGGCGGGGCCGAGGCAGGGTTGGAGCCCGCGTAGCCGTCGGGCGCGTAGGCGTCCCAGGTGCCCTGGTCGAACTGGTAGGCGCCGTAGTAGCCGGCCGGGTTGACGGCGCCGTAGTCGCCACCGGACTCGCACTGGCGACGAGCCGAGGTCGGGGCGCCGGCGGTCTCGAGGCCGGTCGGCGGCCGTCGACCGGTCGCGGTGAGCGCCGCCGACGGCGCCGCGCCGGCGGGATCGAGCTGGCTGCGCATGTAGGCCACCGACTCCTGAGCTCGGCCGGCTTCGCCGGGCGAACGTCACCGTCCTTCTCCTGCTGGCCCCAGCGGACCAGGTTCCGGCCGGCGTCCTCGAGGCTGAACGCGTCGACGAAGTCGTGGCGCACCTCGAGGTAGGTCCGCTCCTGCGCGCTCAGCCTGCTGGTTGCCGACTTGCCCTGGCTGCGGACCGGCTTGGCGCCGGCGGCGGGGGGGCGGCGAGCGCCGCCGCGCGCGACGGCGGCGGCGGCCCGTCGGAGGGCGTTGCTCGGGGCGCGGCTGACGCGTTCTCTTGCGTGGGTGTGGTCTGCATGGTTGGGCGGACGGCGCGCGGGGCTCCGTGCAGGGAGCGGCGCTCGTGTCACCTCCTGATGGTGTTGATATGAGCGTTATATGAGTGAACGCTAAGGAGCGGCCAAAGTAGCGGTTGACGCGCCCCCGTCCGTGGCGTCGGTCACACTGGGCCTCCCCCGCCCGCGCCAGGCGGCGCCGGGCGTGACGCCCGGGACCGCTAAAATCCGACCCTCCCGCTCGGAATTTGGGCCCGAATGAGCGCACACTGTCTGCAAAGCCGAAGAACTGGCCGAGGGCGACGTGCGCATCGTCGAGGTCGAGGGCTACAAGATCGGCGTCTTCAACGTCGGCGGCGAGCTGTTCGCGATCGAGGATCGCTGCTCGCACGACGACGGCCCGCTCGCCGAGGGCACCTTCGACCCGGCGGCCTGTACCGTTGAGTGCCCCCGTCACGGCTCGCTCTTCGACCTGCGCAGCGGCCGGCCGAAGACGCTGCCGGCGTACACGCCCGTCGAGACCTTCGAGGTCCGGGTCGAGGACGGCGAGATCAAACTGGAGGTCGACTGACATGAACCCACCCGAGACAGCTACTCCACGGCAGCCGTCGAGCTCGATCCGAAGCTGGCCGAGCGCGAGGCGATCCGGGACATCGACTCCGACTACAAGGAGAAGTTCGGCTTCAACGACCCCGAGACCGGCTACGTCTACAAGGCGCCGAAGGGCCTGACCCGCGAGCTCGTCGAGGACATCTCCGAATACAAGGACGAGCCGCAGTGGATGCGCGACTTCCGGCTCAAGGCGCTCGACCACTTCCTCGCGCGGCCGGTGCCGCAGTGGGGCGCGAACCTGAACCAGATCGACTTCGACGACATCCACTACTTCGTCCGCGCCTCCGACCGCGCCGAGAACAAGCTGGGAGGACGTCCCCGAGGACATCAAGAACACCTTCGACAAGCTCGGCATCCCCGAGGCCGAGCGTCAGTTCCTCGCCGGCGTCGGCGCCCAGTACGAGTCCGAGGTCGTCTACCACCAGATCCGCGAGGACCTCGAGAAGCAGGGCGTGATCTTCACCGACATGGACACCGGCCTGCGCGAGTACGAGGACGTCGTCCGCGAGCACTTCGCCACGGTGATCCCGCCGAACGACAACATGCTCGCCGCGCTCAACTCGGCCGTCTGGTCGGGCGGCTCGTTCGTCTACGTGCCGAAGGGCGTCAAGGTCGAGATGCCGCTGCAGGCCTACTTCCGGATCAACACCGAGAACATGGGCCAGTTCGAGCGCACGCTGATCATCGCCGACGAGGACTCCGACGTGCACTACATCGAGGGCTGCACGGCGCCCGTCTACTCGACCGACTCGCTGCACTCCGCCGTCGTCGAGCTGATCGCCCGGCCCGGCGCGCGGATCCGCTACACGACCGTCCAGAACTGGTCGCAGAACGTCTACAACCTCGTCACCAAGCGGGCGACGGCTGCCGAGCGCGCGACCGTCGAGTGGGTCGACTGCAACCTCGGCTCGAAGATCACGATGAAGTACCCGTCGATCTACCTGCTCGGCGAGGAGGCGCACGGCGAGATCCTCTCGATCGCCTTCGCCGGCAAGGGCCAGCACCAGGACGCGGGCGGCAAGATCATCCACGCGGCGCCGAAGACGACGAGCTCGATCTTCGCCAAGTCGATCTCCAAGGACGGCGGCCGCTCCACCTACCGCGGCCTGCTCGAGGTCGCCAAGGGCGCCTCCGACGTCCGCTCGAAGGTCGTCTGCGACGCGCTGCTGCTCGACGAGCAGAGCCGCTCCGACACCTACCCGACGATCCGCATCGACGAGAACGACGCCAACGTCGGTCACGAGGCTTCGGTCTCGAAGATCGGCGAGGAGCAGCTCTTCTACCTGCAGTCGCACGGTCTCGACGAGGAGGAGGCCTCGAAGATGATCGTCAACGGCTTCATCGAGCCCGTCGTCAAGGAGCTGCCGATGGAGTACGCCGTCGAGCTCAACAGGCTGATCGAGCTCCAGATGGAAGGCAGTATCGGCTAGTGGAGGCCGCGACCTCCACGGCCCCCGACTGGCTCGTCGAACGGCGCTCGCAGGCGCTCGAGACGGCGCGCGGGCTCTCGCTGCCCGGTCCCAAGGTCCGGGGCTGGGAGTTCACGGATCTCTCGAGCCTCGACCTCGCCGCCTACGAGCCCGCCGAGGCCGCAGGCCGAAGCCGCTGAGCCCGAGGGCGACGCGCTCGCCGTTCCCGAGGGCGCGCGCGGCCTGACCCAGGTCGACGCCTCGACGATCGGCGAGCTTCGCCCCCGCCTCCGGCAACGGACTCCCGGACTCCCCGCTCGTCATGCCACTCGATGCGGCGGCGGCGCGCTTCCCCGAGCTGCTCCGCTCGCACCTGGGCACGATCGTCTGCGGCGCCGACGACCCCTTCGTGACGATCAACGAGGCGGGCTGGAGCGGCGGCGCGCTCGTCTACGTGCCGCGCAACGTCAAGGTCGAGGAGCCGATCTCGCTGACGGCGATCCAGCAGGCCGCCGGCCGGACGCTGAACTGGCGCACGCTGGTGATCCTCGAGGAGGGCGCCGAGGCCGAGATCTGGGAGCGCTACCTGTCGGCGGACGAGAGCACCGACGGCGCTCTTCAACGGCGTCACCGAGCTCGATGGTCGGCCCCGCCGCCAACCTCCGCTTCGTCTGCGGCCAGGCCCTCTCCCCCGCCGTCTTGGATCTTCGCCAGCCAGCGCGCCGAGGTTGCCGCGCGACGCCAACCTCGACTGGGTCGCGCTCGGGCTCGGCGCCGCCAACGGCAAGGTGCGGATGGAGACCAAGCTCGCCGGCCGCGGCGCCTCGGCGAAGGTGACCGGCGCGATGATCGGCAACGGCCGCCAGCACCTCGACTACGACACGACGCAGGAGCACGCAGCCGAGGACACGACCTCCGACCTCGCCTTCCGCGGCGTCCTCGACGACCGCGCGACCTCCGTCTGGCGCGGGATGATCAACGTCGACAAGGGCGCCCAGCGCACCGACGCCTTCCAGGAATGTCGCAACATGCTGCTCTCGAAGAAGGCGCACGCCGACGCGATCCCCGGGCTGCAGATCGAGGCGGACGACGTCGCCTGCACGCACGCCGCCGCGGTCGCCCAGATCGATCCCGAGCAGCTCTTCTACCTGCAGTCGCGCGGCCTCGGCTACGAGCTCTCGAGCGAGCTCGTCGTCGGCGGCTTCCTCGCCGAGCTCGTCGAGCGCGTCCCCGAGGGACCGCTCGGCGACGCCCTCGCCGCGGCGCTCGACACGCGCCTTACCGAGCTGCTGCACGGCTGAGCCGAGTCGGCAGCGCCCGATAGAAGCCACATCCACTACCGCCCGCGGTAGTGGATGTGCCACGTATTCCGTGCGGCTTGGCGGCGGGGGCGCTTCAGGCTCTGCCGGGGTCTGGCGGTCAGTCGACCACCAACCGGAGGAGTACTCATGGCAGAGAAGTTCAAGCGCGGCGACCGTGTCCAGTGGAACTTCCGGGGCAAGCTCGTCAGCGGCAAGGTGCGCAGAGCGGCTTGGTCGCGCGCACCGAGGTGGGAGGGCAGGTCGTCGCGGCGACCAAGGACGACCCACGCTATCTCGTGCGTAGCGACGCGTCGGGTAAGGAGACGGCGCGGCGGCCGGAGAAGCTCACGCGGCTTTGAGGCGAACCCGCCACGCGCCGGGGGCTCAGGCCCGGCGCACCTTCCAGACCTCCTCGGTAGGCCACTGCTGCGACCATTCGAGGTCGGCCCACTCGTAGCGACTGGTGGCGTCCGCCGGCGGCTGCACCTCGATCAGCTCCTCGACCTCGAAGCCGCTGCGGCGCAGCAGCGCGATCAGCTCGCCGTGTGAGAGGTGGAACTCGACGGAGTCGTCGTCGGGCCACTCGAAGCGCTTCATCCCGAACAGCGGCCGGCGCAGCTCGCGGCCGAGCGGCTCGGACTCGGCGTCGGGCGAGCAGAGCATCATCAGCACCGAGTTGACGAGGAAGACGAGCCGGCCCCCGGGGCGCAGCAGCCGGGCTGCCTCGGGGATCCACAGCTCGGGATCGCACCAGATGCTCGCCCCGTACTCGGAGATCGCGAAGTCGAAGGAGCCGTCCGGATGCGGGACCGCCTCGGCGTTGCCGTGGATCAGCTCGAAGCCGAGCCCGTATTCGGACTGCAGCGTCCGCGCCGTCGCCAGCTGCGCCTCGGAGTTGTCGATGCCCGTGACGCGGGCGCCGCGTCGCGCCATCCACGCGGAGACGTACGCGGTGCCGCAGCCGAGCTCGATCGCGGCGGCACCCTCGAGCCGCTCCGGCAGCATCGCGAGCTGGCTCTCCGGCACGCTCCAGATCCCCCAGGAAGGCTCCGCCGCGGCCCAGTTCGCACGCGCCTCCTCGACGTAGGAGTCAGCCTTGTCATCCCAGTAGGTGCGGTTCCGGGCAGCGTGATCGGGAAGGTCGCTCATGAGTGGACCGTATCGGCGGTCGGGCACGTTCGGTGCCGGCGGGTACCCTCCGGGAATGCCCGCTCAGGCCGGAACGATCAGGTACGGGACGGCGGCCGGGCGGTGGCTGATCGCGATCACGGTGCTCGGCTCCGGGATCGCCTTCCTCGAGGCGACGGTCGTCAACGTCGCGCTGCCGGCGATCGGCGAGGACCTTGGCGCCGACGTCGCCGGGCTGCAGTGGACGCTGAACGGCTACCTGCTCACGCTCGCGGCGCTGATCCTGATCGGCGGCTCGCTCGGCGACCGCTACGGGCGCCGGCGGATCTTCATGCTCGGCGTCGTCTGGTTCACGACCGCCTCCGCGCTCTGCTCGCTGGCGCCGAGCGTCGGCGTGCTCGTTGCCGCCCGCGTCGTCCAGGGCGTCGGCGGCGCGCTGCTCGTTCCAGGCAGCCTGTCGATGATCGAGTCCTCCTTCCATCCGGAGGATCGGGCCCGCGCGATCGGCGCCTGGTCGGCGCTCGGCGGGTCGCCGCAGCGATCGGGCCGCTGATCGGTGGCTGGCTGATCGACGCCGTCGACTGGCGCGCGATCTTCCTGATCAACCTGCCGCTCGGCGCCTTCGTCGTCTGGGCGGCGCCACGCCATGTGCCGGAGTCGCGCGACGAGAGCGTCACGGGCAAGCTCGATCTGAGCGGCTCGGCGCTCGCGGCGCTGGCGCTCGGCGGCTTCACCTTCGCCCTGATCCAGGCCTCCGAGGCGGGCGGCATGTCGGTCGGCGTCGCTCGCGGCGATCATCGTCGGCGCGATCGCGGGCGTCGCCTTCATCGCCGTCGAGCGCTCGGCCGAGTCGCCGATGCTGCCGCTGCAGATCTTCTCCTCACGCCAGTTCTCGGCCGCCAACGCGGTCACCTTCGTCGTCTACGCGGCGCTCGGCGGCGTCTTCTTCCTGCTCGTGATCATGCTCCAGGTCGTACTCGGCTACTCGGCGATCGCCGCCGGCGCCGCGGCGCTGCCGGTGACCCTGATCATGCTGCTGCTCTCCGCCCGCGCAGGCGCGCTTGCGCAGCGGATCGGCCCGCGGCTGCCGCTCACCGTCGGGCCGCTGCTGGTCGCCGGCGGCGATGCTGATCATGAGCGGCATCAGCGCCGGCGACAGCTACGTGAGCGCCGTGCTGCCCGGCGGTGATCGTCTACGGCCTCGGGCTGGCGCTCGTCGTCGCGCCGATCACCGCGACGGTGCTCGCCGCCGCCGACGCCCGCCACGCCGGGCGTCGCCTCCGGCGTCAACAACGCGGTCGCCCGGACCGCGCAGCTCGCCGCGGTCGCGGCGCTGCCGCTGATCGTCGGGCTGAGCGGCAACGACTTCCAGGACCCGGTCGCGCTCGCCGACGGCTTCCACGACGGCGATGTTCGTCACCGCGGCGCTCGCTGCCGCCGGCGGCGCTGCTCGCCTTCGCGTTCATCTCCAACGACGTGCTCGACCGCACGACCGAGCCCGACGGCAGCAACGTCGATCACCTCGACAAGGACCTGAGCTGCGGCATCGACGGACCGCCGCTGCGGCCGTGCAGCCGCGAGGAGCTCGAGGCCGACGGCGAGATCCCCGCGGAGCGCGGTCGGCGCCGGCGCCGGTCAATAGGGTCCCGCCGCATGGCCAAGGATCTGCAGCTCGGGCTCAACACCGGCTACTGGGCCGGCGGCCCGCCGCCGAACGTCGTCGCGATGGTCACGGAGGCCGAGGCGCTCGGCTACGACACGATGTGGACCTCGGAGGCCTACGGCTCCGACTGCATCTCGCCGCTCGCCTGGTGGGGATCGCAGACCGAGAAGCTGCGGCTCGGCACCGCGATCATGCAGATGTCGGCCCGCCAGCCCGCCGCCGCGGCGATGGCGGCGATGACCATGGACCACCTCTCCGGCGGCCGCTTCGTCCTCGGGATCGGCGTCTCCGGGCCGCAGGTCGTCGAGGGCTGGTACGGCGATGCCGTTCCCGAAGCCGCTCGCCCGCACGCGCGAGTACATCGGCATCCTGCGCGACATCTGGAAGCGCGAGGGGCCCGTCACCAACGACGGTCCGCACTACCCGCTGCCCTTCGACGACGCCGAGCGCTCGAGCGGGCTCGGCAAGCCGCTCAAGGCCTCGATCCATCCCGTCCGCGAGGAGATCCCGATCTTCCTCGGCTGCGAGGGCCCGAAGAACATCGCGCTCTGCGCCGAGCTCTGCGACGGCTGGATGTCGATGCTCTTCTCCCCCGCCCACCAGGACATCTACATGCCCTCGCTCGAGGAGGGCTGGGGACGCGAGGGGGCTCGTCGCGGACCGGACGACTTCGAGGTCGCCTGCATGGTCCCGATGATCGTCGGCGACGACGTCGAGGCCTGCGCCGACGCACTGCGGCCCTTCTACGCCCTCTACTTCGGCGGCATGGGCGCCAAGGGCAAGAACTTCCACGCCAACGTGCCGATCCGGATGGGCTACGAGAAGGAGGTCCTCGAGATCCAGGACCTCTACCTCGACGGCAAGAAGGACGAGGCGGGCGCGCTGATCCCTCACGAGCTGATCGACGCGATGTCGCTGATCGGCCCGAAGGAGAAGATCCCGACGACCTCGCCAAGTGGCGCGAGTCCGTCGTCACCCAGCTGATGATCCAGGCCGGCGACGTGAACCTGCTGCGGACCGCCGCCGAGCTCGTCCTGGGCGGCTGACGGCGGCCTGGGGCAGCGCTCCTGCCGGGCTCAGCCCGCGGCGAGCGTGAGTACGAGCTTGCCGGTGGCGCGGCGGCTGTCCAGGTCCTCGAGGGCCTGCGCCGCTTCCTCGAGCGGGTAGCTCTGGCCGACGATCGGATCGACGGCGCCGGCGGCGACCATCTCGCTCAGCGCGGCGTGGGTCTGCGGCGGCAGGCTCGGGTCGCCGGCGATGAAGCCACCCCAGTTGACGCCGACGACGTCGATGTTGCGCAGCAGGATGCGGTTCGCCGCGAGCTGCGGGATCGAGCCCTCGGCGAAGCCGATGACCAACAGCCGGCCCTCCGGCGCGAGTGCCCGGGGCGAGGCCTCGAGCCGCTCGCCGCCGACCGGGTCGAAGATTGCCTCCACGCCGCGCCCGCCGGTCAGCTCCTTGGCCGCGGCGACCCAGTCGCCGCCGGAGTCGATCGTCTCGTCGGCGCCGGCCTCGCGGGCGACGGCCGCCTTCTCGTCGCTGGAGACGACGGCGATCACGCGCGCTCCGATTCCCTTGCCCACCTGGATCGCGGCGCTGCCGACACCACCCGCGGCGCCGTGCACGAGCAGCGTCTCGCCGGAGACGAGCCGACCGCGGCGCGCGAGCGCGAAGTGCGCCGTGTGGTGGTTCATCAGAAAGCCGGCCGCCTGCTCGAAGGTGAGTCCGTAGGGAACCGGGAAGCACGTCATGGCGGGCGCCTTGAGGATCTCAGCGAAGGCGCCCGTCATCGCGATCGCCATCACCCGGTCGCCGGGCGAGAAGCCTGATCCCTCGGGCGCCCAGCGAATCCTGCCGGCGCACTCGACGCCGGGCGTGAACGGCAGCGGTGGCTTCATCTGGTACTCGCCCCGGGTGAGCAGCAGGTCGGGGAAGCTGACGCCGGCGGCGGCGACGTCGATCAGGACGAAGTTCTCCTCGGGCTCGGGCTCGTCGACCTCGCGCAGCTCGAGCGCCTGCGGGCCGTCGGTCCGCTCGAGCACGCAGCGCGCGCACCGGTTGCCCCTACTCGTCCCGCGGAGTGATCCGGAAGACCGAGACGACCTCGGCTGTTTTGCCCTCCGGGTGCGCGACGTAGGCGCTGGGACCGCCGCCGAACCAGCCGGCGGACTCGTTGTCGCCGACGAAGATGCCGGGATGATGCCGGCCGTCGCCGTCCTCGACCCAGACTTTCTGGCCCTCGCGGAACCCGTGCTCGATCTCGTCGCTCATCAGGCGCCGGAGCCTATCGCCCGGCGCGCGGGCGCCGCGGCCGCCTCGCGAATCAGCTGACGCCGTCGAGCAGCTGCCAGTTGGCGCTGAAGGCCTCCTCGGCCGCGTCGACGACCACGTCGTCGGAGCCGCCCGCAGCGAGCAGCTCCTCGATCAGCTCGCGGCCCTCGGCGGCGTGCTCCACGTCGCGGCCGCGGTGGACGGAGAAGTAGCGCGTGCCGGAGCCCTCCGGCACGCCGTAGTGCGCCGCCAGGCCCTCGAGCTTCGTTGCGCGAGATCTCCGGCTGGCCGCTCTCGATCGCGTAGAGGCGCCCGAGCGCAGCGAGGGCGCCGTCGCGACGCGTCCACGCCTTGACGCAGTCAGCAGTCTCCTCGTTCGCCGTCGCGCCAACCTCGCCGCCGACGGCGTCGACGAAGCCGTCCCAGAGGGCGACGTGCTCGCCCTCCTCGAAGGCGTGCTCGGCGAGCTCGGGGTGCGAGACGAGCTCGTCGGCCGCGTAGGCGGAGAGCTCGGCGATCGCCTCGACGGCGTGCCGGTACTGACCCGAGTAGTCGGCGAGCTCGTCGGCGCTCAGCTCGCCGGCCGACCAGCGCTGGTAGAAGGGGTGCTCGAGCACGTTGCAGCGGCTGCGGGCGGCTTCGATTCGGGTCCAGACGTCGTCTTGCACGTGACGCTCCTCTTCGGTCGGGGCATGAGGACGCACCGCGCCCGATGAGAGGACCCGATGCACGCGCGAGCATATACAGGTCGGGCGCGGCAGTCCGCGGGTTAGTTGCGACGGCGTAGGGCCGGGGCGCAGCGCCGACTACGATGCGCGGCTCGTGCGCCCCAACCGGAACGACATCCCCTGCCCCCTTCGCGCCCGGCCTCGAGTGGGTCGGCGGCGAGCCGGCCGACGCTGAGCGGCTGACCGCGCGCGGGCCTGTTGCTCGTCCTGTTCTTCGAGGCCGGGGAGCTGAGCGGGATCGAGAGCCTGCCGCAGGTCGACGCCTGGGCCCGCCGCTACGCCGACGCGGGGCTGACGACCGTCGGCGTCCACAGCCCGCGCTCGGACCTCGCCCGCTCGCCGGAGGCGTTCCGAGCGGCGATCGAACGCCTCGGCCTCTCCTTCCCAGTCGCCTCCGACGCCGGCTACCACGTCTGGCACGCCTACGGATGCAAGGGCTGGCCCTCGCTGTTCCTCTGGGGTCTCGGCGGTCGCCTGCGCTGGTTCCACTTCGGCGTCGGCGGGCATCGCCGAGACCGAGGACGCGATCCGCGAGGAGCTGGCCGCGGGCGATGCCGAGCGAGAGCTGCCCAAGCCGGTCAACGAGCCCGGCAGCGAGGGGATCGAGGTCGAGAAGCCGAGCGACGAGGTCTTCCCCGGCGGCTCACACGACAGCTTCTGGGTCGGCGAGCCGGGCGAGCC
Organism: uncultured Solirubrobacterales bacterium; assembly: GCA_963774395.1. Classification (GTDB taxonomy): domain Bacteria; phylum Actinomycetota; class Thermoleophilia; order Solirubrobacterales; family 70-9; genus CAXMST01. The sequence goes on from CAVZET010000007.1 coordinate 498,311, forward strand.
GCTCGAGGTCGAGTACGCCGGCGGCGGCGCCTGGGCGGCCCTCGACGGCGCGGGGCACGGTCAGGGTCGTAGTCGACGGCCAGCCGCCGCGTGCGCGAGATCGCGGTCGAGGCGCCGGGCCTGTACGAGCTCTCCGTCGCACCCCGAGCACGGCATCCACGAGGTCCGGCTCGAACTCGACCCGGGAATCAGGGTCTGGTCGGTCTCCTTCGCCCCCGGCCCGTCCGTAGGATGGCCCGATGGCCGGCGCCCGTCTTCGTAACCGGCGCTTCCGGGTTCCTCGGCGGCGCCCTGACCCGGGCGCTGGTCGCCGACGGCATCGAGGTCCGCGCGCTGGCGCGCTCCGACGCCTCCGCGGCGAAGATCGAGGGGCTCGGCGCGGTTGCCGGTGCGCGGCGATCTCGCTGACCCGGCGCGAGCTGCGCCAGGCGGCGGAGGGCTGCGAGCTCGCCTTCCACGCCGCCGCCCTGGCGGCCGAGTGGGGCGACGGGTCGAGCCTTCGAGGCAGCGAACGTCAGCGGCACCGCCAACGTGCTCGGCGCCTGCGCGGCGGCAGGAGTCGGCCGGCTCGTCCACGTCGGCACCGAGGCCGCTCACTTCGCGATGAAGCCGCTCGTCCAGATCGACGAAACGCGAGCCGCTGCGGCCGGATTCGCCCGTGCTCTACTCGTCGACCAAGGCGCGCGCCGAACAGCTCGTCGTCGCGGCGAACAAGCCCGGGTTCGAGACGGTCGTCATCCGGCCCAGGCTCGTCTGGGGACCCGGCGACGAGACCGTGCTGCCGGGTTTCGTCGATGCGATCGAGGCCGGTCGCTTCAGCTGGGTCGGCGGCGGTCAGCACCTGACCTCGACCGCCCACATCGACAACGTCGTCCACGGCCTGCGTCTCGGCGCCGAGAAGGGGCTCGCGGGCGAGGCCTACTTCATCACCGACGGCGAGCCGATCGTCTTCCGCGAGTTCATCACGCGGCTGCTCGCCACCCGCGGCGTCACGCCGCCCGAGCCGCAACATGCCCCGGCCCGTCGCCCGCGCCGCGGCGACGAGCTCGCGAGACGCTGTGGGGCCTGCTGCCCCTGCCGGGCTCGCCGCCGATCACCCGCATGGCCTACTTCCTGATCGCCAACGAGGTCACGATCGACATCACCAAGGCCCGCACCGAGCTCGGTTACGAGCCCGTGATCAGCGTCGATCGCGGGCTCAGCGAGCTCGGCGCCGGCTGAGCGGCGGAGCGCCTTCCCGGTGAGCGCCCCCGAGGTCGTGCTCGTGCTCGCCGCCGGCTTCGGGGCGGGCGCGATCAACGCGCTGATCGGCTCCGGCACGCTGATCACCTTCCCCGCGCTGCTCGCCGTCGGCTACCCGCCGGTGCTCGCCAACGTCTCGAACAACCTCGGGCTGGTGCCGGGCGCCGCGAGCTCGGCATACGGCTATCGCGAGGAGCTGCGCGGCAGCCGCCGACGGTTGCGCCGGCTGGCGCCGATGACGATCTGCGGTGCCGTGATCGGGGCGATCCTGCTGCTCGAGCTGCCCGCCGAGCGCCTTCGAGGTGATCGTCCCGGTGCTGATCGCGATCTCGCTCGTGCTGATCGTGCTGCAGCCGCGGATCTCGCGCTGGGCGCAGGCCCGCCGCGAGGCGGAGGAAGCAGGGCCGGGCGCCGGCACCGCACGGCGGCCCGGGCACGCATGGCCAGCGTCTTCGGCACGGGCATCTACGGCGGCTACTTCGGCGCCGGGCAGGGCATCCTGCTGCTCGCCGTGCTCGCGATCGGCCTTCCCGGCGAGCTCAAGGAGCTGAACGCGGTCCGCGCCGTGCTCGCCGGCCTCGCCAACTTCACGGCGGCAGTCGTCTTCCTGTTCGCCGCCGACATCGCCTGGGAGGCAGTGCTGGTGATCGCGATCGGCTCGACGATCGGCGGCCTGGTCGGTGCGAGCATCGGCCGCCGCCTCCCCGACCGCATCCTGCGCGCGGTGATCGTCGTCGTCGGCCTGGCGGCGATCGCCCAGCTGGTGCTCTGACCCGGGGCGCGAGCCTGGCGAGCGGAGCGTGGCGCCAGGCAGGGGCCGCTGGCCTCTTCCGACCGGAAGAGGCAGTGAGGGAGAGTGGCGACAGGCGGGTCAGAGCATCGAAGTCGGGATTTGCCCCGCCATAGGTGGTCAAATCCCAACTTCGAGAAGTCGACACTGCGTCTCGCTGGCCGCATTCTGTCCGGATCTGACCCCCGACCCTGGGGGACAGACGCAGACAGAACCGCTGGCGCCCGAGGCGAGTTTCTCTTTGCGCGAAGAGCACCACCGCCTCTACGGGACGCCGAGCCACAGAAGACCCGGCAGCCTGATCAGGGGCGGGCCGTCCCGCGAGGTCTTCGTCTACGCCTGAGCGGCCAGCTCGGTGCGGATCTTCTTCGGGAGCATGAAGCGGACGTCCTCGTCGACCGTGCGCAGCTCGCCGATGTCCGTGGCGCCGCGCTCGCGGAAGAACTCGACCAGGGCCGCGACCAGCTCCTCGGGGGCGCTGGCGCCGGAGGTGATGCCGACGGTCTCGACCCCCTCGAGCCACGCCTCGTCGACCTGGCCGGCGTTGTCGATCAGGTGCGAGGCGGTGCCGAGCTCGCGGGTGACGTCGACGAGCCGGTTCGAGTTGGAGGAGTTCCTCGAGCCGATCACCAGCACGAGGTCGCACTCGTGGGCGAGCTGCTTGACGGCGAGCTGGCGGTTGGTCGTCGCGTAACAGATGTCGTCGGACTTGCTCGAGACGATGTTCGGGAACTTCTCGCGCAGGAGCGGCGATGATCCCGGCGGTCTCGTCGACCGAGAGCGTCGTCTGGGTGATGAAGGCGACCTTGTCCGGATCGGGGACCTCGACGGAGGCGACGTCCTCGGCCGTCTCGACGAGGATGATCGAGTCGGGCGCCTCGCCGGTCGTGCCCTCGACCTCCTCGTGGCCGTCGTGGCCGATGAGGATGATCGTGTAGCCCTGCTCGGCGAACTTGCGGGCCTCGACGTGGACCTTGGTGACGAGCGGGCAGGTGGCGTCGATCGTGTGCAGGTTGCGCTTGGCGGCGTTCTCGTGGACCGACGGCGCGACGCCGTGCGCGCTGAAGACGACGTGGGCGCCCTCGGGCACCTCGGTCTCCTCCTCGACGAAGATCGCGCCGCGCTTGGCGAGCTCGGAGACGACGTGCTTGTTGTGGACGATCTCCTTGCGCACGTAGACGGGCGGGCCGTAGATGTCGAGCGCGTGCTCGACCGTCTGCACGGCGCGGTCGACCCCGGCGCAGTAGCCGCGCGGGGCAGCGAGCAGCACCCGGCTGGGCGCCCCCGTTGAGGTGGCAGCGGGCATGGACACAGGGTAAAGGGTCAGCGCCGGCTGGCTCAGCCGGAGCTCGGCCGCGAGTCGCCGCGCGCTCCCGCCTGAGATCGGCGCGATGCCGGCGCCCGCGGCCACTGCGCTGCGAGCGATCGTCCTCGACGCCCGACCACGGCGCCGAGTTCTCGTCGTAGATGACGACGGTGTGCGCCGCGCGGTCGTGCCAGCCCTGGCGCTCGGGCGAAGCAGGATCGCGAGCACTCCGAGGCCGAACGTCAGGATCGACAACGCCAGAGTCCAGGCCCGTCGCCACGCCATCCGATAGGGGACTCGACCGCCGCCGTCGACGACGAGCCGGATGCCGAGGAACCGCATGCCCGGCGTCTGCCCGACGAGGTACCAGAAGTTGACGAACAGGGCGCCTCCGATGCAGGAAGCCGATGACGATCAGCGCGGCAATCACCCAGCCGGGCAGCCCATTGCCGTCGCCGAATGCGAACGGGATGACGGACGAGATGATCGAGGCGCTGAGCGAGAGCGTGAAGAAGATCAGCGCGACGTCGATCCCGAAGGCGACGAGCCTGGTCACGAAGCCGGCCTCGTCCGTCTCGGCCTCCGCGTCTCCGCGCCCCGGCAGGAGCCTGCGGGCGACGCGCTCGAGCAGGTCGTCGAGCCCCTCGGTCAGGCGGCTGATCTGGCGGCCGATGTCGCGAGATCAGGCCGAAGCCCTGCTGCGCGATCGCCGCCCGCACCTCGGGCGCCTCGGCGACCCGCTCGACCAGCATCTGCGCCTTGTCGGAGGCGAGGATCTCCTCCCAGATCCGGTCGGCGGCACTCGCTCTCGATCGCCTCGCTCGACGAGCTTCTCGACGTCGAGCCCGGCGGCCGCCGACTCGATCACCTCCTCGAGCCGGCCCTCCTCGGCAAGGCGCACGATCGCGCGCTCGACCGCCGGGCTCTCCATCGCCCGCACGATCGCCTCCTCGGCGGCGGCGTCGAGGGCGTGGTCGACGCCCGTGGCGCCGGCGATCCGCCGCCCCGCCCGCAACGCCGCCGCCGAGCATGCGCGAGGCGACGGGGTCATCGCCGCCGCGGCGGCGGAGTCGGGCTCGAGTCGGCCATCTCGCGGCGAGTCTAGGTCCGCCCCCGGCGGTGCCTGCGACATCTACGGCAGCGTCGGAAGCGCCTTCAGCGCCGCCTCGCCGACGGCGGCGAGGCTCGACGGGACAGACCTTGTCGAGCGTGTCCTCGGTCGTGTGCCAGTACGGGCCCGGGGTCTGGTCGCTGCCGTAGGTGAAGTCGATCAGGTCGACGGAAGGGATCCCGTGCTTCGTGGAAGGGGATGTGGTCGTCGGGGATCGCCACCGGTGACGCCGCTCGAACGGTGCCCCGCCGGCGGCCTCTGCGAAGGCGCGTAGAGGCGCTCGTCGGAGGAGAACTCGCGCGGGATCTGCAGGTCGCAGTCGCCGACCATGTCGAACAGGACCATCGCCTGGATCTCGTCGAGCGGCGGAATCGAGCGCGGCGACGTCGCCGCTGGCGCCTGGCGCACGTAGAGCTGGCTGCCGCGGGTGCCGTCATCCCGGAAGGCCGATCGCCGCGCGCCTCCTCGCCGTCGAAGAGCGCGATCGCGAGCGAGGGCCCAGGCAGCGGTTTGGGCAGCGTCCGGGCGAGCTCGAGCACGACGGCGACGCCCGAGGCGCCGTCGTTGGCGCCGACGAAGCCGCGGGATGTCCTTGGTGTCGTGGTGGGCGCCGAGGACGACGAAGCCGTCGCCCTGCCCGGGATCGTGCCGATGACGTTGTCGAGCGGTCCCGGCGAGATGCGCACGTGCTCGGCCCCGGCCGCGCTCAGCTCGCGCGCCAGCATCCGCGCCTGGCGCGCGTTGGCGGCCGAGCCCGCGGGCCGCGGACCGAGCTCGACCATGCGCTTCAGATCGGCGAAGGCGCGCTCGGCGTCGAAGTTCCCGGCGGGCGCCGTCGGCGATGTCGTCGTCCCTCCGCTCCCGCAGCCGACGAGCGAGCGCAGCCGTAGCGAGCGCCGCGATCAGGGCGGCGGCAGGCGAGCGGCGGCGGTTCACTCTCGGTACGTTAGGCCTATGGCACAGGGCCACATGGACCGCCTGACGGCGATCGACGCCTCGTTTCTGAGCAACGAGACCGCCTCCAGCCACATGCACATCGGCGCCGTCTTGATCTTCGAGGGCCCGCCGCCGAGCTACGAGGATCTGCATCGCGCACATCGAGTCGCGGCTGCACCTCGTACCGCGCTACCGGCAGAAGCTCGCGACCCCGCCGGCGGAGACGGGTCGCCCGTTCTGGGTCGACGACCCCCACTTCAACATCTCCTACCACGTGCGCCACTCGGCGCTGCCCGCGCCCGGCGACGAGGAGCAGCTCCGGCGCCGCGTCGCCCGCGTCTTCTCGCAGCGGCTCGACCGCTCGAAGCCGCTCTGGGAGCTGTGGCTGGTCCAGGGCCTGAAGCGCAAGCGCTTCGCGCTGATCTCGAAGACCCACCACGCCGTCGTCGACGGCGTCTCCGGCGTCGACATCGCGACCGTGCTCTTCGACGTCAAGCGAGACGACGGATCCGCCGACCTCCGAGCACGAGTGGCACCCGCGAGCCGAGCCGTCGGGCCTCGAGCTCGCCGCGCGCGGGGTCGAGGGGCTGCGCGAAGACGCCGTTGCGGCTCGCCCGTCGGCTCGAGGGGGCGGTCCGGGCTCCGGCGAGCACGCTCGAACGACGCACGCGAGGCAGCCGAGGGCGTCGGCGACGTCGTCTCCGGCGCTGGCCAACCCGGCGCCCGAGGTGCCGCTCAACACGCCGATCGGCCCCTACCGGCGGTTCGTCTGGACGCGGGCCCGCCTCGATGACCTGAAGGAGATCAAGCGCCGGCTCGGCGGCACCGTCAACGACGTCGTCCTCGCCGTCGTTGCCGGCGCGCTGCGCGACTGGCTGATCGAACGCGGCGTGCGCACCGAGGAGCTCGAGCTGCGGGCGCTCGTCCCGGTCTCGATCCGGGCCGCCGACGCGGGCGGTGAGCTCGGCAACCAGGTCGCCGCCGTACGCGGACCGCTTCCCGTCGGGATCAGCGATCCGGTCGAGCGGCTGGAGACGGTCTGCGCGGGGATGAGCGACGTCAAGGCCTCCAACCAGGCGCTCGGCGCGGAGGTGATCTCGCGCTTCAACGACTTCGCGCCGCCGACGCTGCTCGCCCAGGCGTCCCGGCTCAACTTCTCGACCCGCCTCTTCAACCTGATCGTCACCAACGTGCCCGGCCCACAGTTCCCCCTCTACCTGCTCGGCCGCCGCCTGCTCGACACCTTCCCGATCGCCTTCCTGCCCGAGAACCACGCCCTGGCGATCGCGATCATGTCCTACAACGGCGGCATCAACTTCGGCCTGCTCGCCGACCATGACTCGATGGACGACGTCGACTCGATCGCCGCCTCGCTCGGCGAGGGGATCGACTCGCTGCTCGAGCTCGCCCGCCACCGGGATCCGGCGCCTGCGAAGGACGCCGAAACCGCGAGATCACCGCAGGTCTGAGTGATGGGGTTGCGGAAAGCGGGCCGGAGGCGGACAATCAGTTCGTGAGCGACGACTCCCAGAACACGAGCCCCGGCCCTTCCGGTACCACCTCGAGCTGACGCCGGCCCAGCTGAAGATCACGCACACGGCGCTGCACTCGCTGCTCGACGACTTCGGTCACGAGCAGTCGGACGTCCACGACGTGATCCGCGAGGTGCTCGACAAGCTGCCCGACGATCACGCGATGCGGGCGGTGCGGCTCGACGAGGAGCTCGAGCGCGAGCTGCGTGAGGCGGGCGCGCCGAGCGCCGAGCCCGCCGAGGCGCCCGAGGTCGCCGAGCTCGGCGGCCAGGGTGACGGCGACGGCCCAGGGCCGTCCGCGGCCTGCCGGCTGGTTCGGCGGATCCGGGCTGAGCCAGCCCGGCGACGACGCCCCGCGGGTCGCGATAGCGGCGCCGCTACGCTCCGGCGCCCCCCATGTCCCTCTCCGTCCAGATCGGCCTGCTCTTCGCCGTCGCCACCGCGTTTACCTCGGTACTCGGCTTCCTCTACAAGCACCGCGGCGCGGTCGCTTCGCCGGACGTCGAGTGGAGCAGGCCGGTGCGAAGCTCGTTCGCGCTCTTTCGCAACCGCTGGTACACGCTCGGGATCGTGATCGCGACCGTGGGCTGGGGCTTCCACGTCGTCGCTCTTTCGCTCGCGCCGATCTCCTTGGTGCAGTCGGTGATCGCCGGTGGACTCGTGCTGCTCACCGTCACGGCCGATCGCCTCTTCGCGCACCAGGTGACGCGGCGGGAGTGGATCGGCGTCGGCCTCGCCGCGCTCGGACTCGCGTTCCTCGCGGCGACGCTCGAGGGCGGCGCCGAGGGCGCCCATTCGAACTACGAGGTGGGCCGCCTCGTGAGCTTCGAGGTGATCGTGATCGCGGCCGGGGCCGGCGTCGCGGTCTATTCGAACCGCAGTCCCAGGCCCGGGATCCTGCTCGGCCTCAGCGCCGGCCTGTTCTGGGCGGCGTCCGACACGGCGATCAAGGCCTCCAGCGACGCGCTGGGTGAGAAGTCGGCGCTCGCGATCCTCTTCAACCCGCTCGCGCTCTCGATCCTGCTGCTCTCGCTGGCGGGCCTCGTCGTCTCGGCGAAGAGCCTGCAGCTCGGCAAGGCAGTGCCTGTGATCGCGATGACGAGCGTCGCCGCGAACGCGCTCACGATCGCCGCCGGGCCGCTCGTCTTCGGCGAGCCGATGCCCAGCGAACCGCTCGCCTTTGCCGTCCGGATCCTCGCCTTCGCGCTCGTCATCGTCGCCGCCGCGCTGACGCCGGCGCCGGTCGCAGCAGCGGAGATCGAGGGGATCGACCCCGAGATCGAGGCGGCGCCGAGCCGCGTCTGAGGCGAGATAGATGTCGCATCGGGGGTGTCCCAACACCCCCGATGTGGATCGTGTCCCCGCTAGGGCGCCGGGACCTCGAGCTCGGGCTCGGCGACCGCGAGCATCAGCTTGCCGCGATTCTCGCCGTCGAAGAGCATGTTCAGGGTGTCCGGTAGGGCCGTGACATCGCCGGCGACGAGCGTCTCCTCGTGCTTGAGCTTGCCCTCCTGCAGCCACGGGATCATCACCCCGAGGGCCTCCATCGCCCGGCCCGTGTAGTCGAGGATCAGAAAGCCCTGCAGCCGGATGCGCTTGGCGATGATCGCGCCGAAGTTGGCCGGTCCGGTCGACGCAGCATTCGAGTTGTAGTCGTCGATCATTCCGCAGAGGGCGAAGCGGCCGTGGATGCGGAGCCGGTCGAAGACGGCGTTCATGATCTCGCCGCCAACGTTCTCGAACTGCGCGTGGACGCCTTCCGGAGTCGCCTCGGCGAGCTGCCGCTTCCAGTCCTCGTCGCGGTAGCAGACACCCGCGTCGAAGCCGAGCTCCGCGACCAGCCACTCACACTTCTCGGCCGTACCCGCGATCCCGACCACGCGGGCGCCCCGCGCCTTCGCGACCTGGCCGGCAACCGAGCCGACGGCGCCGGCGGCGCCGTCGACGACGAACGTCTCCCCCTCCTGGACATCGAGGATGTCGGTGACGCCCCAGTAGGCGGTCATCCCGGTCATGCCGAGCGTCCCGAGCATCGTCGTCGGCGACAGGCCGGTGCCGCGCGGCAGCACGGTCAGGCGCCCTGTCTCGCCGGTCGTCGCGTACTCCTGCCAGCCGAGCGTGCCGACGACGAGGTCGCCGACCGGGTAGTGCTCATCGTTGGAGGCGACGACCTGCCCAAGTCCGAGGCCGCGCATCACGGCGCCCTCCTCGACCTTCGGCAGGTAGGAGTCCGCCACCATCCAGACGCGGTTCGTCGGATCGAGGGAGACGTAGAGGGTCTTGACCAGCGCCTCGCCCTCTCCGGGCTCGGGCACGGCGGCCTCGTCGACGGTGAAGTCGTCCAGCGAGACGCGACCCGTCGGTCGATTGGTCAGCAGCAGGCGGCGGTTGACTGTGCTCATCGTGCGGTCCTCTCCTCAGGGGGTGCGCCCGGCGGGCGGCGGGAGGCCAAGCATCTCAGAAGTGGCGCGGATTGCAGATCCGGGCGACGGCATGGCGCCGCTTGCGGACGTGCTTTCTGGCGCGCTTGACGCCGTGACCGCGCGCCTTCGCCTTGGCGAGCTTGCGCTTCGCCGCCTTCAGCGCCTTGCGGGCGGGCGGGCAGGCGGCCGGGATGAGCATGTCGAGGGCCGTGTAGCTGGCCTTGGTCGCAGCGACCCCGAAGACCTGGGTGGCGGTCGCCCCTGCCGTCCACTGCTCGGGGGTGCCGAGCGCGAAGCCGATACCGGCGACCGCGTAATCGGAGCTGAGCATGTTCGCGTCATGCGCGGGGCTGTCCGCCCAGCCCTCGAAGAAGTCAAGTGGGCTGACGCCGCTCGACAGCGGCCGCCAGTAGATGTTCTCACCGACTGCGCCCGGGTAACCATGCCGCTTGGCCCGCGCCGTTGACCAGCCCGCCGTCGCCTACGGATTCATCTCGTAGGCGCCGGCGAGGGCGCCGGACCTTGCCGACGACCGCATCGAACCGCTCGGCGTCCGAGTCCGGCTTGGTCACCGCTCGCAGCGCCCAGTCCTGCTGCTCCTGGGTCGCCGAGATCTTGCCGTGCAGCTCGATCGCGTAACGCGGAGAAGTCGCGGACGAGGACGTCGAAGATCTGGTCGAGGGTGTCGTCGGCCAGGCCGATCAGCTCGGCCTGCTCGAGGATCAGCTGGCCGTAGGGGATCAGCGTGAACAGCTCGCCGAGCGTCAGCAGGTAGTCGAGGTCCTTCTGCTGGCTGCTCGTCCGGCGGCGCCGTCGTCAGCAGCTCCTTGAGCGAGCCTGCCTGCTCGGCGAAGACGGCGACGTTGGGCACGCGTCGAGAGGCGCGCGTAGACGGGCTCCCAGTCGAGCGAAGCTGGATCTTCGAGAGGCCGCGGGTCGGCCCCTGGTCGAACAGGAACGTGTCGTCGGCGGCGTCGCGACGCTGGCGGCACCGGCTCGAGATCTCGGGTCCGCGTTGAAGAGGAAGCCGGCCATGAACTTGAGCACCAGCGCCATGTTCACGTGCACGGTGCCCTCGAGCTTCGGCAGCGCGCGGATGTCGCGGGCCGCCATCTCGAAGTAGGTGTCCTTCTCGAACCCCTTGGCGGCGATCACGTCCCAGAGGTCGTCGATGACCTTCTCGCCCTCGGTCGTCACCTTCATCTTCGTGAGCGGGTTGAAGAGCAGGTAGCGGCGGTCCTCGGCGGAGGCGGAGCGCATGTAGTCGATCGCTCGCGTGCGCGAACAGCTTCATCGCCACCAGCCGGGCGTAGGCGTCGGCGAGCAGCCGGCGCACGTGCGGGAACTCGGTCACCCGGGAGCCGAACAGGACCCGGTTCTCGGCGTGCGTGATCGCCTCGTAGATCGCGTGCGTGCAGATCCCGATCGAGGCGAAGCCGAGGTTGAACTTGCCGACGTTGATCGTGTTCAGCGCCGCGTTGAAGGCCTCGGGCCCCGTGTGCAGGATGTCCTCGGGCGCGACCGGGTAGTCGTCGAGCTCGAAGTTGGAGACGTAGTTCTGCGAGTTGACGACGTTCTTGATCAGGTCGTAGTTCGGGTGCTTGGGATCGGCGGCGAAGAAGACGTAGCCGTCGGCGCCCTCGATGTCCTCGCGGCGGCCGAAGACGGAGACCATCCCGGCCTCGTTGCCGTTGCCGATGTAGTACTTGGCGCCGCTGGCGCGGAAGCCGCCCTCGACCTCGGGGTCGGCGGTGAGGACCATGTCGGTCGAGTAGATGTCGGCGCCGTGGGCCTGCTCGGAGAGGCCGAAGGCGAAGATCGCGCCCTCGTCGAGCAGCTTCGCCGGCGCTTGCCCGGGCGCCGCTCGTTCGTCCGACATGAAGATCGGCCCGAGCCCGAGGATCGAGACCTGCCACGTGTACCAGTAGGCGAGCCCGTAGAAGCCGGTGATCTCGTTGAACTGGCAGTTGCGCCAGGTGTCCCAGCGCTTGTCGGGGTCGCCGCCGCCGTCGCGCTCGGGCGTGAGCAACGTCGCGAACGCCTTCTCGGAGGCCTGGAAGTCGAGGAAGTCCCGGTAGAAGGTGCGCTCGTGGTCGGCCTCCTTGAGCGCCGCCTTGCCGCGCGTCTCGAACCACTCGATCGTCGCCCGCATGATCCGCCGCGAGGCCGGGTCGAGCCCGGCGCCCTCGTAGGTGTGGGGGTTGAGGAGAACCCCGTCGCCGGCGATGCCGGCCGCCTCACTCGCCGTCTGCTCCGTGGCCGCTCCGACGCCGCTCTCCATCTCCGCTCCTCCAGTTCCCGATCGGCCCGCCGCGGCGAACACTAGTAGGCACTACGGTGGGTGCGGCCGTGATCGAGCAGTCGCTGCACGCCATGGGCACCGAGATCCGGGTCTTCGTCGGGGCCCGCGCCGACGAAGCCGCCCCCGAGCCCTCGGTCGCCGCGCTCGCGGCTGGGGCGCAGCTTCGCAACTTCGACCGGCGCCTGTCGAGGTTTCGGCTCGACAGCGAGCTCACGCAGCTGAACAGCGACCCGCGCGAGGAGGTCCCCGCCTCAGCGCTGCTGCGCGCGGCGGTCCGCGCCGGGATCTGGGCGGCGGAACGCACGGATGGGCTGATCGACCCGACGCTCGTACCCGAGTTGAAGGCGGCCGGATACGCCGCATCGCGCGATGGCTCGGAGTCTGCGTCGCTTGCGGATGCGCTTGCGGCCGCCCCGTCACGGCGCCCCGCGCACCCGGCAGCCGAGGGCCGCTGGCGCTCGATCGAGGTGCTCGACGAGGCCGGGGCGATCCGCCGACCGCCCGGCCTGATGTTCGACACCGGCGGCGTCGGCAAGGGCCTCGCCGCCGACCTCGCGGCCAAACCCCTGGCCCGCTATGGGCGCTTCGCCGTCGACGTCGGTGGCGACGTCCGCGTCGGTGGCCTCGACCCGGCCGGCGAGCCGATCGAGATCGAGGTCCGGCACCCGCTGACCGGCGAGGCCGCCGACGTGTTCGCTCTCGGTGAGGGCGCGGTCGCCACCTCAGGCCTCGACGTGCGGCTGTGGCGGCGCGCCGACGGTGCGTACGCCCACCATCTGATCGATCCCTCCACCGGGCTGCCGGCGTGGACAGGGCTGATCTGCGCCAGCGCCCGTGCCCCGACCGCCCTGGAGGCGGACACGCTGGCGAAGGCCGCCCTGCTCAGCGGGCCCGAGCGTGGCCGCGAGCTGCTCACGAAGTACGGCGGCCTGACCATCGAGGAGGACGGCCGCGTCACGAAGATTGCGCCGCTCGCTGCCTGAGCGTCGCTGGGCGTCAGTACCTAGTACGCAGCGCCCGAGGAGTTCAGAGCGGATGGAGCGGGCGGTTGCGATTCCTACGCTGACGATATGTGCGAACCGATCTTCGGCCGAACGATGAGCGACGGAGTCCTGATCGCCGGCGGTGGGCTGGCCGCTCAGCGCTGCTGCGAGGCGCTCCGATCGCTGGGGTTCGAGGGCCGCATACGGATCGTCGGCGATGAACGCCACGCGCCCTACGATCGCCCGCCCCTGTCGAAGGCGGTCCTCTCGGGCGAGCAGCGCACGGATGCGATCGGCTTCCGAGATTCGGGGTGGTACGCCGACCACGACGTCGAGCTGCTGCTCGGCGATGAGGCGGTCGCGCTCGATCCCGGGCTCAAGACCTTGACGCTCGCATCGGGCGCGACGCTTCGCTACGACACTGCGGTCGTTGCCACCGGCAGCCGGCCCCGACCGCTCCCGGGCACCGAGAATTTTCCGAACACGCACCTGTTGCGAACCGTCGACGACGCCGAGCGCCTGCGCGATGCGCTACCTGGATGCGAGCGCCTGATCGTCGTCGGTGCCGGCTTCATCGGCCTCGAGGTCGCGGCCACCGCCCGACGCCTCGGCGTCGACGTGACCGTGCTCGAGGCCGCCCCGAGGCCGATGGCCCGGGTGCTCGCCCCGCAGCTCTCCCAGTGGTTTGTCGAGCTTCATCGCGCCGAAGGCGTCGACCTGCGCCTGTCGGCCCACGTTGCCCGGTTCGGCGAGGGGGCCGGCGGGGCCGAGTGGGTGCAGCTGACCGACGGAGGGAAGCTCGAGTGCGACGCCCTCGTGATCGGCATCGGAATCGAGCCGGCAACCGAGTGGCTCGAGGGCAGCGGCCTCGAGCCCGACGGAGTCCGGGTCGATGCCGTCGGTCGCACCGGCGCCCCAGACGTCTTTGCCGCGGGCGACGCCGCCCGGGTGCTCAACCCGCTGAGCGGCGAGTACGAACGCAGTCAGCAGTGGGAGTCCGCCGCCCGGCAGAGCGCGCAGGTCGCGCGAGCGATCCTCGGGGTCGAGCCGCTGCCGCCCGCGCTGCCGTCCTTTTGGACGGACCAGTACGGGCTGCGAGTCCAGCTGATCGGCGATGCGCGGGAGGCCGACGAGATCCGGTTCGACGGCGACCCGGCGGGCCGTCAGTTCGCGGCCGAGGTCGTCCGCGGTGGACTCACAGTGGCCGGGTTCGCCGCCGCCCAGCCGCGATCGATCGCGCGCTTTCGCAAGCTGATCGGCAAGCCGGCCACCCCAACCGAAAGGAGCGAACGTGAGATACGTGCCGCAAGTTGATGAAGGTGCCTGCGCAGCGCACGGCGATTGTGTCGACGTCGCCCCGCAGGTCTTCGAGCTCGACGACACCGCGCGTGTAATCGGCACGGGGCCGCCTGAGCTGATCATGGAGGCGGCCGAGATCTGCCCCTCGGTCGCGATCACGGTCATCGACGAGGACACCGGTGAGCAGGTCTATCCGTAGAGCCCTGTACGCGCTGGCCGCCGTGCTCGCGATCGCCCCGCTCGCCGCGTGCGGGGCGGCGACCGGCCGCGGCGAGACCTCGACGACGGTCGTGCAGGGGCCGACCTACGACTCCGGCCGGCAGCTTGCGGCGACGCCTGCCACGTCCAAGGCCACCGATCCCGCCCGGCGCGCCTACATCGCGCGCGTCGACGCGGTCTGCAAGCGGCTCGATCGCGGCCGCAACGCCGCGCGCGAGAAGGCGGCCACAGGCGCCGAGACGAGCGAGGGGACCAAGGCCTACGACGACTCGATTGCGCTCGGCTGGCGCCAGCTGCACGCGATCGAGGCGATCCAGACGCCGCCGGGTGACGCGCAACTGCTGCGCACGAACGTGTACGACGTCTTGCGCCGCCAGCTCGCGATCAGGCGCCAGATGGCCGGCGCGCTGGCCGACACCGACGTACCGAAGCTGCAGACCCTGCGGATGCAGCTCGACAGCCTGACCCAATCACTGCTGGGCTTCGCCCGCGGTTACGGGTTCCGGGTCTGCGGAGAGGATTGAAGATGCCAGAGACACCCGATCGAACCCCGCCCGCCCCCACTCCGCGGGGCGCTGCGCCCAGCCAGCCGCGCCCCCGAGCGCCGCGCCGTCCGCTACCGAGCCCGCTGGCCGTGATCACAGTCGCGCTCGGCACTTTCCTCATCGTCCTCACCCTGCTCGCGATCCAGGTACGCAACGGACGCGACCCGGCCCTCGGGCCGGGCCCGGTGATCGCGAAGGCGGCGCCTGCAAAGGCCAAGGGCGGCAAGGCAGCCCCGGCGCAGCAGGCGACGAAGATCGTGACCCAGACCTCCCCCACCCACCCGTGAGCGCCGGCGCCGCGACAGGGGCTCCTCGCGAGGTAGCGCGCCCGAGCCGTCGGACCCAGATCCTTGCGGTGCTGGTCTTGATCGCCCTCGCCGCGGTGGCCGCCTACACGGTCTTCGCCCCGCCGACCCGGGTCCCCGTCAACAGCGGTGCCCGCACGGCCCCCGCCCGGACCAGCCCGGCGACAACGCCCGTCGAGCCGGAGGGTGGCGAGGGAGGCGGTGAGCAAGGTGACTGAGCCCGACCCGTCTCAGTACTCATTCTGGCTAGCCTCGCGGTCCGCCGGGATCGTCGCCTTCATCCTGATCGCGACCGCCGTGATCCTCGGGCTGTACATGGCCGGAGGCGTATCGAAGCGGCCGGGCGCGAAACGAACGCTGGTCAAGGTCCACGAGCAGGTCGCCCTCGCAGCGCTGACAGCGATCGCCGTCCACGGTCTGCTGCTGCTTGGCGACAAGTGGCTCAACCCCGGTCTCACCGGCATCTCGATCCCGTTCACGATGGGATACCGGCCGCTGTGGACCGGGCTCGGGATCACAGCGGGATACCTCGCGCTCATCCTCGGCCCGACCTTCTATCTGCGTCGGCGGATCGGCGCGAAACGCTGGCGCCTGATCCACCGGGCAACGGTGCTCGTCTACGCGCTGGCGGTGATGCACTCGCTCGGCTCGGGGACCGACGGCGCCGCCCTCTGGTTCCAGGCACTTGTCGTGGCGAGCGCGATCCCGATCGCGACGCTGCTCGTGATCCGATACGGATCGGCCCGACGCAAGCGCCCGAAAGTCGGCCCGCGGCCGGTGCCACCCGGGCGTGAGCCCGCACCGCGCATCGCCTCCTAGTCGGCTGATCGACCGAGCGCTGGCCTCGGCGTCGTCAGGGCAGCGTCAGCTCATGCGCGTACGCCCCGAGGCCGGTGTTCTCACTCACGGCCTTGGACTTGACGACCACCGCCTTACCGACCGCACCTGAGCGCAGCAGCTTGCGATAACCCGGCCGTAACTGACGCCACAGCATTCGGCGCCAGCCTAGAGCCCGATCGGGCCCCGGCGCCGGGCATTTTGCGCCACTCGTGCTACTTGGTGCGCGTGAAGGTGACTGTGCCGTCCCACCACAGGGACATCGAGCAGACGGCCTGGTAATCATCGCCGCAGTCCTTCGGCGGCTGCAGCTCGGCGTCTCCCTGGTCGACGTGGTGCTTCCATGCCTGGCCCTTCTTCAGGTGCCGCAGGGCGCGGAGCGGAACGTGGACGTGCGCGGTCAGCATGTCGGGCAGGTAGCCGTTGGCGTCGGCGACGTAGAAGGCCGGCCAACCGCCGGCGAAGAAGGCACAGTCGGAGGTTCCCTTGACGTTGGCGGGCGCGAAGTCCCTGCCCGACTGGATGTAGAGATTCAGCCGCTTACGGGCAAGCCCCGCACCCGATAGGAGCTGCGGTGGCCTGGTCAGCGACTCGGCCAGATCACCAGTGCACTGGTAGTTGGTGTTCGGCTTCCACGGGCCGCCGTAGATGATCCCGAATTCCTCCCACGACGACTGAGCCCAGTCCGTCAGGCCCGCATCCAGAGCGATCTTCGAGGACGCGGAGCCGCGGCGAGGAATCTTGAGCCTCCTGTAGAGGGCGATGCCAGAAAGATGATCCGTTTCGTTGTAGGAGTCGGCTGCCCCCTGCGTGTCTTCGCTCTGCAGGTACTTCCCCCTGTCGATGCTGAAGGCGACGCGGTAGCTGAGCTTGAGCTTGTTGGGTGCCGCCTGTGCGCAAGGGCTCCGGGGGTGAACGCGGCGAAGACGAGCAGCATCGCCGCAACTACCAAGGCTCCGATCGGCCGCAGTCTCTCGCCCATCGGTGTCCTACCCCACGCGGCAGGCAGTTTGGCGTCGTCGGTCCGACAAACTCAGGCGTCGACGCCGCCTGACTCGGGGCCCGAGTCCGGGGGGTCCGCCCCCTCGGCGCTCTCCGAGCCACGACGGTCCAGCTGCCGGGCCGCGTACGCGACCTGGGCGAACACGAGTGCATCCAGCGCTCCAAAGCAGGCAACTACCGGTACCGGTGACAAGTGCAGCTCCTTTCCTTTGCTAATCAGAGGCTTGGTTCAGTGTCCTGCTCCGCGGCGCCAATGTCAACGTTTCTGAAGATTCTTAAGAAGTCTTTACCGGGGTGGGACGGGGATGACGGGCGCACGGCGCGGGCAGTTCCGCTTGATCGCCGTCACCCGAGCAGATCGAGCACCTCCCGCGCCCAGCGGATCGAGTCTCGCTCGAAGGCGATTCCACGCTTCAGCGTCAGATACGGGCCGAGCCCGGGCCTCGCCGGGCCGTCGGCGAGGAACGCTGCTTCGCTCGCCCCGTCCAGCGAAGCCTCGCGCAATCTCAGGTAGGTGTCGAGCTTCTTCTCATGGTTGGCCAGCTGGTCGGTGACCGCCGCGACAACGTCGTCGCGGTTCGCCTCGTTGAGGCCCGGCCACCTTGACCAGCAGGTCGTCGCGGACCATCGTCGGCGCCGTCGGCCCTCGGACGAACTCGTCGATCGCCGCCCTGCCGGCCCGCGTCAGGCTGAAGACGCGCTTGTCGGGACGCTTCTGCTGGCGGACCCGGCGGGCCGTGGCGAGGCCGTCGGCCTCGAGCCGGTCGAGCTCCCGGTAGATCTGCTGCCGGGAGGCGGGCCAGAAGTTGGCAACGGAGTGGTCGAAGCGCTTCGAGAGCTCGTAGCCGGTGGACTCGCCGCTCGCCAAGGCGACCATCACGGCCTGCCTCAACGCCATGGCCGGCCTCCGGATTTTCCGATATAGTCAACTTTATGACTAGTCATCTTGATGATTATACGGCCAGCCCGGACGAGCCCGCGACCGCCCCGCGCTGGACGAGGTCGGTGCCGCCCCTCCCCGAGGAGCCGGACGTGATCGTGATCGGGTCGGGGCTCGCGGGCCTGACCGCGGCCGCCTACCTGGCCGTCAACGACAGGACCGTTCTGGTGCTCGAGCAGCACGACGTCGCCGGCGGCTGCAGCCAGACCTTCAAGCGCAAGAAGGAGTGGCGCTTCGACGTCGGCTTCCACTACATCGGCGGCGTCAGGACCGGCGAGATGGCTCGGCTTCTCCACGGCCTCGGGCTCGACGAGCGGATCGACTTCGCCGAGCTCGACCGCGACGGCTTCGACACCCTCGTCTTCCCGGACCTGGAGTTCCGGGTGCCCGTGGGCTGGGACGCCTACACCGACCGCCTGGTCGAGACGTTCCCCTACGAGGAGGACGGGATCCGCGAGGTGACCGGCGTCCTGCAGCACTCGATCGAGGAGCTGCGCCTGGTCGGCGTCCCGGGGCCGGACACGGACTTCGAGGAGTATGCGCGACTGGCTCCGACGCTCGTGAGCTGGGGCATGCGCACGCTGACCGAGCTGTACGACGAGCACTACCTCAGCGAGCAGTCGCGGGGCGTGCTCACCGCCCAGGCCGGCGACTACGCGACGCCGCCCTCGCGCACGCCGGTCCTCATGCACGCCGGGTTGATCGACCACTACATGCAGGACGGCGCCTTCTACATCAAGGGGGGCGGCCAGGAGCTCGTCGGACAACTGGTCGAGCTGATCCACGCGCACGGCGGGCGGGTGCGGACACGCGCCGAGGTGAGCCGCATCCTGACCGAGGACGCCGACGACGGACGCCACCGCGTCACCGGCGTCGAGCTGGCCGGAGGTGAGCAGGTCACGGCCGGCCAGGTCGTCGCCACCGGAGACATCAAGCACCTGTACGGCGAGCTCGTCGACCCAGATGCGGTCTCGGCCGAGACCCGCGAGCAGGTCGCCGGGTACCGGATGGCGACGCCGCTGGTCAACGTCTACCTCGGGCTCGACTTCGACATCTCCGAGCGGATGCCCGCGACCAACTACTGGCTGCACACGCGCTACGACCAGGAGGCCTACTACGAGCCCGTCGCGGAGGGCAGGCTCGACGAGGACCCGCCCGTCTACATCTCGTCGGCGAGCGCCAAGGACCCCGGCTCCCGCGGTCACGCACCCGAGGGCTGCTCGACAATCGAGCTGATGACATGGGCGACGCCCGACCTCGAGGCGTGGGGCGTGCAGGACGAGGCCGAGCACGGCAAATACAGCAAGCAGCCCTCCTACCGCGAGGTGAAGGCGCAGATCACCGAGCGGCTGATCGACCGCGCCGAGCAGCACCTCGGGCCGCTGCGGGAGCACATCCTCTGGAAGGAGGCGGCGACGCCGATGTCACAGACGCGGTACACGCTCTCCTCCGGCGGCTCCTGCTACGGGATCGAGATCGCGACCGACCAGTTCGGCCCGCTCCGCCCCGGGCACCGGACCGAGGTCGAGGGCCTGATCCTCGGCGGCGCCTCCAGCCGCACCGGCCACGGCATCGTCGCCGCGATGTCCGGCGGGTTCGAATGCGCCGCTGTCGCCCTCGGCCGCAACCTCCGCGCCGAGCTTGCGGAGGGCGCCGTGTTCGGGCACGCGGAGCGCCTGACCACGGACCTCCCCGGCTGGGATCCGCTCGAGGCCAGCCGCAGGCTTCAGGAGAAGTCGCGGAGAGTCCGCGTCACCTAAGGCCTGCTCCGCGCGGAAGCCCCTCAGAACCCCAAGGCGAACTTGGCGTCCTCGGACATCATCTCCGGGGACAGGGGTGGTCCGGAATGTCGGCTGGTCCGCCCCGCGCCCTATTCATGCGGAACATCGGCACAAAGCGCGATAGGCGGGACCGCCGGTGACACCCCATCCAGGGCCGTTCGTTTGCAATCCGTTTGCAGCTGCCTTCTCTGGGCGGACTTCTGCCTTCACGCTGAAGGGGAAGCGCGGTCGGTTTGTGAAATCGCGCAACTCACCCTCGGGTTCCGCCGCCGTCGCGCTACCCTATAAGCACTTGCTTCAGATGCTTCGGGATCTGGAGCGGAAGCCGCCTCCGGGCGGCTTCCTCATTTCTGGAGCTGTCCAGCTCGACGGTCGGTGCACAAGATGGAAGTCCTCATCGGGTGCCGGGTCAGGAAGCTGGCATGCCTCAAGCAGCTCCTCGTGGATCGTCTTCATCTCGTCTGCTCCAACCGCGCGCCTGAGCGTGTCGCGGTTGCGCGGGCTCGCGACGATGAGCCGGAGCCCGTAGTGGCTTCTCACCAGGCGCAGCGGCTCCTCGAGATCATGGTCGTCCGAGACCACCAGGGCGAGGTCGATGCTGCGCTCGGCAGCATCGAGCATCAGGTAGGTGGCGAGGTTGACGTCGGAGCCCTTCTCCTCGGGAACTCGGACCTCGGCCTGAACTCGGACGGGTCCGTCCCCGCGAGCGGCAATCGGCGAGTCTTGGTTTGAAACTTACCCTCGTGGATGATCAGGCGATCGACTCCCCCAAGGGCTCGCCAGTAGACGTCCTGACGCTGCGGCTGACCGGGATCGAGTGAGCCACCCACCCGGGCCGAGAAGAAGCGGACAAGCTCGAGCTTCGGCGTCAGGCACCACGGATGCCGCTCGCGAGAGTGCGGACGGGTCGAGCCAACTTTGTAGTGGGGCCGCTGCTCCAAGCGCACCGTGGTTAGAGGTTGAAGCCGTCGATGTAGGCGTGGGCGCTGCATCCGGCGCCGACGCTAGAGGACGCCTCAGCCGGAATCGGCACCCCGTTCGCTGTTGCCTTGCTGATCTGCGCTCGTGCCTAGATCAGTGTTGTTTTCGTTGGCCCGGGCCACCTTGTGCCTCCGCGAAATCATTGTGTTTCCGCATCGGAGCCTACGTCGCTCCTGCTTCGCGCGAGGTGCGGTCGCCCCCTCACGCGTGCATAGCCAACCCAGCGGTCGCCGGCATCGTCGGCGCCGGCCGCCCGCGAACCGCGGCGATCACCTCGGTGTTGTCGATCCCCTGCAGATAGACCGAGGTGATGCCGAGATCGGCATGGCCGAGCTGGCGCTGGATCACGTTGAGCGGCACGCCCTCGCGCGCCATCTCAACCGCGTGTGCGTGGCGGAGCTGATGCGGGGCGAAGCGCCGGCGAACGCCGGCTTGACGGCCAGCCGCCGGAGCTGCGCGCGGGCCGCCGTCGCCGACCACGGCCGCCCACGGGTCGGGACCGCAGACGATGCAGAACAGTGGGCCGATCGGCATCTGCTCGCGATGCTCGAGCCAGGACCGCAGCTGCTCCCAGCCCCACTCGTCCATCCCGACCTCGCGCCTGCGGCCGCCCTTCCCGCGGCGGATGAGGAGCGAGCCGCGCTCGGGGTCGAGATCGCGCTCGGCCAGGCTCAGCGCCTCGGCGATCCGTAGGCCGCCTCGCCACAGGACGACGATCAGCCCGCGGACGCGAGCTCCGTGGACCCCGGTGCCCGCCTCACGCATGACAGCGACGATCTCCTCGACCCTGGGCGGATCAGCCGGGTACCGTATGCCCTTGTTTCGGGGTGGGCGCCCGGTGTGGTAGCCGGGCATCGCAGCCGGTGAGCGTCGGCGCCCAGCGGCATCGAGCGGACGGGGGACTTCGATCGTGACGGCCATGGGCCCCTCCTTCGTTGGGCGGCCCCGCGGCGAGGCCGCATCAGAGGAACGATCCGCCTCGTTGTTCGCCCCGGCCTGGGCCAGATCAGCCGTGGATGCGGCGGTGCGCGATCTCGTAGACGGTGAGCGCGTGCGCCTCGCGCGGGTGGTGGCGGACGCCGAAGGCGATCACGCGGAGACCGACCGGGCGCTCGGGGTGGC
Organism: uncultured Solirubrobacterales bacterium; assembly: GCA_963774395.1. Classification (GTDB taxonomy): domain Bacteria; phylum Actinomycetota; class Thermoleophilia; order Solirubrobacterales; family 70-9; genus CAXMST01. Next base: position 519,967 of record CAVZET010000007.1, read on the forward strand.
TCACGCCGACCATCACTGCGCCGAAGCGACCCGCCGGCCAGGGGAGGTAGGTCTTTACGCAGCCGCCGAGGCGCGTTCCGTCGCGGCCTTCGGCCTCGCAGGTCATGAGGCGGTCGGCGGAAAGCCCGCCGGATTGCTCGATCTCGCGGCCGAGCGCGGCCAATGCCTCAGCTCCCGCCTGGCCCAAGCGGGCAAGGTCCTCGGCCATCGCCGCCTCGTCGAAGGCGAGCGGGAAGACCCGACCCTCTTGGCCCACCGGCGGGCTCAGCCTTCGCCGTCTTGGGGCAGGTCCCCGAAGTGGCCTTCGAACTCCCGGGGGGACAAGCGCCGCTCACCGTGACGGGCGAGGATTGCCTCAAGCGAGGTGTCCTCGCCTACTTCGTCGACTACGACCAATCGGGCCCGGTCAAGCTGAGTCTCGCTCAGGGCGTCGACCTTGCGGTGCAGTTCGTCGCGTGTGGCCATAGGACACAGGGTAGCGACGGGGCCGGGTCACGCCAGCGGGATGGCGGCAAGCCGCCGGTCGGGACGAGCAGCGTCCTTCTCCTTCGCGCGATGGGCGACAGCGATGGAAGGCTCAGTCGCCGGCTCGCGTTTGCAATCCGTTTGCAGAACGACTGCCGCCAGCCGCATCAGCGCCCGGGAATCCGCTTGTCTAAGCCCTCAGAACCCCAGCGCGAACTTGGCGTCCTCGGACATCATCTCCGGGGACCAGGCGGGGTCGAAGACCATCTTCGGATAGACGTTGGTGACGCCCTCGATGTCGCCGACGAACTCCTTCATCTGCTCGGAGACCTGGGGGCCGATCGGACAGGCGGGGGTGGTCAGGGTGAAGGTGACGTAGACGTCGCTCTCGTTCTCGATCTCGACGTCGTAGACGAGGCCGAGGTTGACGAAGTCGAGGCCGAGCTCGGGGTCGATGACCTCCTCGAGCGCCTCGTAGACCTCTTCGGTCGTGACCTTGACGGTTTCGCTCATGCGTTCAAGGTAGCGAACCCGACACCCTCCCCCGCGCTCGGGAGCGGGCGTGATCTAGATTGGCCCCATGGGCCTGCTCCTATTCGCAGTCTTCATCCTGCTGCCGCTCGCGGAGCTGTACGTGATCATCCAGGTCGGCAACGCGATCGGCGCGGGGCCGACGATCGCGCTGCTGCTCCTCGACAGCCTGCTCGGCGCCTGGCTGCTGCGAAGGCAGGGCGGACAGGCCTGGCGGCGCTTCAACGCGGCGATGTCCGAGGGGCGCATGCCGGCGCGCGAGATCGTCGACGGCGCCTTGATCATCTTCGGCGGCGCGCTGCTGCTGACCCCCGGTTTCATCACCGACATCCTCGGCTTCCTCCTGCTGATCCCGCCGGGTCGCGCGGTGGTTCGCGGCGTCCTACGCAGCGCCGCGGCGCGGACGACTCCAGGCAAGCCGGTGTTCTTCGTCTACGACCGGTTCGGCTCGCGCGGCGGTCGTGGCAGCCAGCCCTCCCAGCAGGCGCCGGGAACCCCGCCGAGGCCCGATGCGGCCGCCCCCGGGGTCCGTCGTGACTATGACTTCGAGGGCAGCGCGCGCGAGGTCGGCGAGGACGAGCCGAGCCTGCCCCCCGGACACGGGAGGCGGCGCGGATGCTTGAGCGACTGATCTCCTTCACCGAGCCCGAGTCCGGCGCCTATGGGGTGATCGCCGTCGAGGGCGAACACAGTGCCGCAGCGTTGACCGTCGGCGAGTCGGAGCCGGTCACGGTGCTCGACGAATGCCTGCTCTCGCGCGGCGAGGGGACGCTGCGGCTTGAATCCGAGGCGGGGATCCTCGTCGTCGGGCTCGCCGCCAGGACCACGCCGCTCGCCTTCGAGACGGCGCCGGGGTCGTCGATCGAGCTGCAGCCGGTCGGAGCCAGCGTCTCATTCAGCACCGGTGCCGGTGCCGAGCGGGGCTTCGAGGCGACCGGCGTCAGCTGGGCGCTTGCCGGCGAGGGTCGCGCCCGCTCGCTGCGCACTCTCTGGGGCCTCGGCGGCGACGGCCTGCTCGCGATGTTCGCCCTCCGCGACACGGACAGCAGCGATCACGGCTCCGAGACGGTCGGCGCCGTCCGCATCTCGGCCGACGGCAAAGTCCTCGCCTACGACGAGCCGCTGCTCTCGACCGAGTACGACGACGCCGGGCACCAGGTGCGCGCGACGCTCGAGCTCTGGGGTGAGGACGGCGCGCTTGCCGATCGCGGCGGCGGTCTGCGCCGCGCCGGTGCCCGCGTCGGCCTGGGCGAATCGCACCTCGAGGCGGCCGCCTTCTCGTGGAGCCTCGGCGGTAAGCCGGCGGCGGGCGCCTACGAGATCTACACGAGCTGATGCACAGTCCGCCCACAGCGCCGATCCGTGCCGTCATCTGCGACTTCGGCGGCGTCCTGACGACGCCACTGATCGAGGCCTTCGCCGCCTACCAGGACCATGCCGGGATCTCTCCGGAGCAGCTCGGCCAAGCGATGGCAACGGGCAGCGCCGAGCTCGACGGCGCCCACCCGCTCTTCGAGCTCGAGTGCGGCCGGATCAGCGAGGGCCGCTTCCTCGACATCCTGCGGACCAACCTCGAGCCGCTGCTCGGCCATCGCCCCGACCTGCACCGATTCAGCGAGATCTACTTCGAGGCGCTGCAGCCGAACGAGCCGATGATCGCCCAGATGGCTGCGCTCCGCGACCGCGGCCTGCGGATGGCGCTGCTGACCAACAACGTGCGCGAGTGGGAGCCGCTCTGGCGGCCGTTCCTGCCCGTCGACGAGATCTTCGAGACGGTCGTCGACTCGGGCTTCGTCGGCATGCGCAAGCCCGACCCGGAGATCTATGAGCTGACGCTCGCGCGGCTCGACGGGATCGCCGCGGCGGAGTGCCTGTTCGTGGACGACATGGAGGTCAACTGCGAGGCGGCGCGCGCCCAGGGCTGGACGGCGGTTCAGTTCCGCGACAACGACTCGGCCATAGCCGAGATAGAGTCAGCGCTCGCCGCCGCCTAGATCGGGCGCCGGTCCGATTCCCGCATGTCCGAGCTCACAGTCACCCCCGTCTCCGGCCGTCGCGAGCTGCGCGAGTTCATCCTCCTGCCGTTTCGCCTCTACGAAGGCGTCGATCAGTGGGTGCCGCCGCTGATCAGCGAGCGCAAGCGCCACCTCAACAGGCGCAAGAACCCGTTCTTCGAGCACGCCGAGGCCGAGTACTTCCTGGCCCGCCGCGGCGACCGCGTCGTCGGCCGGATCACCGCCCAGGTCGACGAGCGCTTCAACGAGTTCCACGACAACGACTGGGGCATGTTCGGCTTCTTCGAGTGCGAGGACGACCCCGAGGTCGCCGCCGCGCTGCTCGAGGCGGCCCGCGGCTGGCTGCGCGAGCGCGGCCGCGACCACATGATCGGCCCGCTCGACTTCTCCACCAACCACGAGTGCGGGCTGCTCGTCTCCGGCCACGAGCTGCGCCCGCAGATCCTCGAGAACTGGCATCACCCCTACTACGGCCCGCTGATCGAGGCGTGCGGCCCGCAGAAGGCGATGGACCTCTACAAGTGGTCGCTGCACGTGACCGGGCGCGAGCGACGTGATGCCGATCATCTTCGAGCTCGCCGACAAGCTCGAGCCCGAGCACGGGATCCGGCTCCGCGGCATGCGCAAGCGCGACCTGCACGGCGAGGTCCAGCGCTTCATGGAGATCTACAACGCCGCCTGGGAGCGCAACTGGGGCTTCGTGCCGCTCACCGAGCACGAGATCGAGCACTACGCGAGCGAGCTCAAGCCGATCATCGACGAGAACTGGGCGATGGTCGCCGAGAAGATCGACACCGGCGAGACGGTCGGCGTGGCGCTGACGCTCCCCGACTACAACCAGGTTCTGCACGAGCTCGGCGGGCGCCTGCTGCCGGTCGGCTGGATCAAGGCGCTGCGCAAGGCGCCGAAGGTCGACGCGGTTCGCGTCTTCGCGCTCGGCGTCAAGCCCGAGTACCAGCACACGGGCGTCGCCGCGGCTCTCTACAAGCGCCACTACGACATGGCCGAGGCGACCCCCCAGAAGGGCGGCGAGACCGGCTGGATCCTCGAGACCAACAAGCCGATGAACAAGGCGATGGAGGCGATGGGCGGCGAGATCGTCAAGCGCTACCGGATCTACGGCGAGGACCTGTAGCGGAGGACGGGAGCCCGGTGATCGTCAGCGTGTTCATCCGGCGGCTCAAGGAGGGAGTGAGCTTCGAGGAATTCGATCGGGCTTGGTCGGCATTGGCGCCGCGCGATCGAGCTCTCCTCGGCGGAGAGCCTGCTCGCGGCGCTGCAGGTGAGCGAACCAACGACCAACGGAGGCATCGAGGATGAGTGAGAACGGCAACGGCATGGTTACGGGCACCGACTTCGTCGCGATCGGGACCGCCGACATCGACCGCGCGGTGGAGTTCTACGGCGGCACGCTCGGGCTCGAGCGCGGCAAGCAGTGGGGCAACATGCCCGCCTACGAGTTCGAGACCGGCAACCTGACCCTGGCCGTCATGCAGATGGACGCCTTCGGCCAGGAGTTCGCGCCGAGCAACCAGCCCGTCGCCCTGCGCGTCAACGACGTCGCCGCGGCACGCGCGGAGCTCGAGGCAAAGGGCGTCAACTTCGTCATGGACGACATCGACTCCGGCGTCTGCAACATGGCCTATTGCACGGACCCCGACGGCAACGTCCTCATCCTCCACCACCGTTACGCGCCCAAGGACGTCGGCCCCGGAACGTGAGCGGAGCTCCGATTAGTTTCCGGTCCCGTCCCGGTCTGAGCAGGTGACATCAACGCCAAGGAGGCACGCATGAGCACCACCACCGCCACGGTCGACAAGATCCACGCGGTCATCATTCCGGTCGGCGACCAGGACACGATGGTCGACTTCTACACCGACAAGCTGGGGCTCGAGATGCGCGTCGACGTCCCCTTCGGCAACGGCTACCGCTGGGTCGAGGTCGGTCCCGCCGGCGGCGAGTCCAACATCGCGCTGGCGCCACCTCCCGAGGGCGCGGAGTCGGGCGGACGCGAGACCGGCATCAGCCTGCGGACCGACGACATCGACGGCTACCACGCCTCCCTGAAGGCCGCCGGCGTCGACGTCGACGACGAGATCAGCCGCATGGGCGACCCCGTCCCCCCCATGTTCTGGCTCCGCGACCCCGAGGGCAACACCCTGATGGTCGTCGGGTAGAGCCGAGGGCCGCCGCCGGCGCTGCCGACTGTCAGTCGGCGGCCGCGCGCCCGCGGCGGCCGCGCCGCCGCGGACGGGCGCGGCGGTGCGAGAGCACCGAGGGAGGTAGGCCGGCGAGACTCATCGGCCGGGCAGGGCGCCAGACACCAGATGTGGGCAACAACAGCAGTCACGTCCCGCCAGCCCCGACGTGACTGCCGAGACTGTTCCCCAGCACCAACATCCGCAGACACGTCGGCCACTTGCCTACGTGTCTGCTGCTATTGCGCCGGATCGGGGAATCCCGCGCCGATCTGCACGCCCGCCTCCCTCCCTCAGTGCCCAAAGGCGGTCAACCTCCCGCCGGCGAGGGGGTGGCGGCACATCCAGCCCTCCCGCCGCGCGGACCGGCGCCGCCGGCGGAAGGGCGTGGCCTTGCGAGGGCAGCGAGGCAGGTGGCTTGGCGAGCGGGCTGGGCTTGGGCGTTCCTCATCGCACTTTGCCAGCTATGTGCTGGGAAAGTCGGTGAGGTTCGGGCAGGTCCCAAGGTTGGGCGGAAGGGCCCGGCCGCCTAGCCACCGCCAGGCGTGAGGGCTACACGGCGAGGCTGGGAGCGTCGAGGGCGGTCGTTAGCGGGAGCGATCGTCCGCACGGACGTGAGCGACCCCAAGGGCCGCCATCGGCGCTCCCAGCCCGCCGCCGACTCAGTTATCGGAGCCGATTCGGTCCCATAGGTAGAGCTCCATCGCCTCGGCGGCGAGCTCCATCTGGCGCTCGTGCGAGAGCCACTCGAGGACGGTCTCGAGCGCGCGCTCCTCGGTGACGCCGCGGTCGACCGCCTCCTCGCCGCGGAAGCCGGCGGCGAGCTTCAGCGCCTCGCGGCGGTGCTCGCCGAGCGAACCGAAGGAGCCGATCAGGAAGTCGCGGTTGGGCAGCGGGTGGCCGACGTCCATCGAGGCGTGCCAGGCGGCGAGCATCGAGAGGTCGTGCTCGTCGAGCTCGGCGATCGCCTTCACGTAGTGCGACTCGAGCTCGTCGTCGGGGATCTCGTCGACCCAGGCGCGAACCGCCTCGCCGAGGAGCTGGCGGCGGGCCTCGCGGCCGACCGAATCGGCGACGACGCGGATCGCGTCGGCTGGATCGATGAAGCAGAGCGGCACCGGATGGCTCCTCGCGGGTCGTTGGACGATGCGCAGCCAAGATAGACCTGCCTCCCGACGGTAAAACGGGGCCGCAATCCACGGTGCGAGCGGCTCTTCCGTGGGACGCGGCGAATGCCGTCAGGCAGGGCGCCCGGCCACCGACCTATTCTCGGAGCCATGGCCCTGCAGATCATCGTCGGACCGCCGAACTCCGGCCGCACCGGAGCGATCCTCGATCGCTTCACGGAGGCGATCGCGCGCGAGCCCGCTGCTCGTCGTTCCGACGAGCGACGACGTCGAGCGCTTCGAGCGCGAGCTTTGCGGGCGCGGGCGCAATCTGGGCGGCAAGGTGACGAGCTTCCCCGGCCTGTTCGGCGAGGTTGCGCGCGCCTACGGGGCGGCGGCGGGGCCGACCCTGAGCCGCATGCAGCGCCTCTGGCTGTGCCGAGCCGCCGCCCGCGATGAGCGGCTTGCGGCTGCTGCACCGCTCCGCCGGCTCCGAGGGGTTCGCGCCGGCGCTCGAGGCGTTGATCTCCGAGCTGCAGGCCGCCGGGCTCGACGCCGCCGCGCTTCGCAACGCTTGCGACGCCGAGCTCGAAGACGGGGCCTACGAGGCCGAGATCGCGACCCTGTTCGCCGGCTACGAGCGTCGGCGCGACGCGCTCGGCTTCGGCGACGAGCACACGCTGGCCGCCGAGGCCACCGCCGCGCTGCGCGCCGATCCGGGCCGCTGGGGCTGCGCGGCCCGTACTCCTCTACGGCTTCGACGACCTCTCCCGCGAGCAGATCGAGCTCGTCGACGCGCTCGCCCGCGCCGCGAGGTGACGGTCGCGATCGCCTGGGAGGACGCGGCCGGCGCTCGCCGCGCGCGCCGAGGCTGCTCGGCGTCCTCGCGCGACGAGCTCGGCGGCCACGGTCGTCGCCGAGCTCGAGCCCGACAGCCGCTCACACCGACGAGCGAGACGCTGTTCGCGCCTCGAGCGCAACCTGTTCGAGCCCGAGCCCGAGACGACGCGCGGTCGACGGCTCGCTGCGCATGCTCGTCTCCGCCGGCGCGCGCGGCGAGGCCGAGCTGATCGGCGCGCCGGATCGCCGGGCTGATCGCCGCCGGGACGGATCCCGACCGGATCGCGGTCGCGGTCCGCAGCCCCGACCGGCAGGCGCCGCTGCTCGCGCGCGTGCTCGCCTCCCTCGGCGTGCCGGCCGCCGCCGAGGCCCGGATCGCCGCTGCCGCAGCACGGCGACCGGCACGACGCTGCTGCGACTGCTGGCGCTGGCCGCGGGCGAGGCCGGCGTCGCCGATCTGCTCGCCTTCCTGCGCGGTCCGGCGCGTGCCGGCGCCGAGTCCGGTCGACTGGTTCGAGCGCGAGCTCGCCCGCGGCCGGATCGACGGACGTCGAGGTCGGCCCTCGCGCGCTGGGAGGAGCGCAGCGGGCGCCGAGATCTGGGGCCTGAGCGCGCTGCGCGAGCGCCGACGCGCGAGCGCCGCCGAGCTCGCCGAGCTCGTCGCCGAGCTCGCCTCCGACATCGCCGAGTACCCGCACCTGCGCAGCGGCCCGGTGCCCGCCGGCGACGAGGCGGTCGAGCTGCGCGCCGCCGCCGAGGTCCGGCGCGCCCTCGACGAGGCCGCCGCGCTCGGCGACGACGCGCCCCGACCGCCGCCGAGCTCGCCGAGCTGCTCGACACGTGCGGGTGCCGCTGTGGCGCGGCTCGACCGAGGGCCGGGTGCGCATCCTCAGCCCGTACCGCCTGCGGGCGACGCGCGTCTTCGACCTGTTCGTCGCCGGGCTCACCGACGGGGGCTTCCCGGCGCCCGGCAGCCGACGAGCCGCTGCTCTGCGACGAGCGCCGGCGCGAGCTCGGGATCGAGGCGCGGCGCGAGCACGACCGAGGAGGAGCGCTACCTGTTCTACTCGTGCGTGTCGAGGCCCGAGCGCAGCCTCTGGCTGAGCTGGCCGGCCACCGACGAGGCGGGCAAGGAGATCGCGCGCTCGCCCTTCGTCGACGAGCTCCGCGCGCTGCTCGAGCCGCCACCGCCCCAGATCGGCCCGGACGAGCTCGAGGCCGAGATCTCCGATGTCGCCTCGCTCGCCGATGTCGCGGTCGCGCCCGAGCAGGCGAGCTCGCCGCGCGATCTGCGCCGGGCGCTGGCGTTGCTGCCCGCGGAGCGAGGCCGCGGCGCGGCAGCGCGGCGCTCGAGCTGCCCGAGGGGATCGGCGCCGACGCGCTCGCCGACGTCGCCGCCGCCCGCGAGCGCGCCTCCCGCTCGCGGAGCCCGGGACCGCTGGCCAACCCGGCGGTCCTCGAGCTGCTCGGCGCGCGCGAGCTGTTCAGCGCCTCGACCCTCGAGGCCTACGACAACTGCTCCTACATCTGGTTCGCGAACACCGAGCTGCGCCCGGAGCCGATCGGTCCCGACCCCGAGCCGCTCGAGACCGGCGGCATCATCCACGCGGCGCTCGAGGCCCTGTACCGGGACCCGCCGGGCGGCCCGCGGCCGACGCCCGCCGACGTCGGCGAGTGGATCGAAGCCGGGCGCCGCCGGCTGCGGGAGGCGGCGCGCGAGCGTCAGTGGGACCCCGAGGGCGCCGCCGCGCGGATCAGCTTCGCGCGCCTCGACGCCGTGCTCGCCCGGTGGCTGCGCCGCGACGCGGAGACCGGCGGCCCGATGGCGCCGCGGCCGGAGCTGCTCGAGGTCGGCTTCGGGCTCGGCCCCGACGACGAGCGTGACGCGGCCGAGATCGGCTCCTTCCGCCTGCGCGGGCGGATCGACCGGATCGACGTCTCCGCCGACGGCAAGGCGCTGATCCGCGACTACAAGCTGAGCTCGAAGGCGATCGCCGCGAAGAAGCTGCTCGAGGAGGGCAAGCTGCAGATGCCCCTCTACATCGCCGCCGTACGCGGCATGGGCATGGAGCCGATCGGCGGCGTCTATCACCCGCTCAACGCGACCAAGGAACGCGACGACCGCCCGCGCGGGTTGCTGACGAGCGAGCACCGCGACGTGCTGATCCCGGGCGACACGGATGCCCACGTCGGCACCGACTTCCTCACCGACGAGGTATTCGACGAGACGATCGTCGCCGCCGTCGAGCAGGCCGACGGGATCGTCGCCGGGATCCGCGCGGGCCGGATCGGCCGGGATCCGCGCGGCGGCGAATGCCCGACCTGGTGCCGGCTGGCGCCGATCTGCCGCAAGGAGCGCGGGGTCGTCGACCCGGACGAGGAGGAAGAGGAGGAGGCGGCAGCTTGAGTCCCGAGGCCGAGCAGCTCAGCTTCGACGTCGGTGCCGAGCAGGGGCCGGCGCCCGCTCAAGCCGAACCCCCGGCGACAGCGGCCGAGACGCCGCCGGCGCCCGCACCGACCCGTGAGCAAGCGGCCGCGATCGACTCGCGCGATCGTGACGTCTTCCTCGAGGCCGGCGCCGGGACGGGCAAGACCCGCGTCCTCGTCGACCGCTACTGCGACGCCGTCGACCGCGACGAGGTCGCACCGGACCGGATCCTCGCCTTCACGTTCACCGAGAAGGCGGCCGCGGAGATGCGCCGCCGCGTCCGCCTCGAGCTGCTGCGGCGGGCGGCAGCGGCCGCCGATCCCGAGCACGGACGCAAGCTCCGCGAGGCCGCCCGCGCCGGCGAGGCGGCCCCGATCACGACGATCCACGGCTTCTGCCGGCGCCTGCTCGCCGCTCACCCGGTTGCGGCCGGCCTCGACCCTGGCTTCCGCGTGCTGGACGCGGACGAGTCCGCGCGCCTCGCGGTACTTGCCTTTGACGAGGCGCTGGCCGAGCTCGCCGCCGGCGACGATGCCGTCGCGGCGATTGCGGCCGCGTATCGGCCGCGTCGCCTTCGGGGTCTGATCCGCGGGGCCTACGACGACCTCCGCAACCACGGTCATCGCACCCCGGACCTGCCGCCACTGCAGATCTCCGCCTTCGAGGGCAAGGAGCACGCCGAGCGCGTCCCCGATCCGGCGGACCTCGAGCTGGCCGAGGCGTCCTACGGCGCGATCCGCGAGCTGCTCGTCGCCTTCGGGCGACGCTACGAGGAGCTCAAGCGGGAGCGTTCCGGCGTCGACTTCGACGACTTGCAGCTGATCAGCCTCGAGCTCCTGCGTAGCTCGGACGCGGTCCGTGCCAGTCAGCGGGAGCGCTTCGACCACCTGCTCGTCGATGAGTTCCAGGACACCAGTCCGCTGCAGGTCGGACTCGTGCGCGAGTTGCGCGGACCGGCGACGCGCCTGTTCACGGTCGGCGACGAGTTCCAGTCGATCTACGCCTTCCGCGGCGCCGACCTCGACTCGTTCCGGGCCGAGCGGGCGGCGAGCGACAACGTGCTCCAACTCAGCGGCAGCTTCCGCTCGACGCCGCCGGTCGTCGCCGCGGTGAACGCGATCGGCGATGTCCTGCTCGAGGACTTCAAGCACCTCCGCGTCGGCCGCGAGCCCGAGCCCGACGCGCCGGGGCTCGGGCCGGGAGCCGATCCGGCCGTCGAGCTACTGCTGACCCGCTACGAGGGCTGGGGAACCGACTGCGAGCCGATCACATCGGCGGCGGTCGACACCGGCGCCGACCGGATCGCCGAGGCCCGCTGCCTGGCCCACCGCCTGCGCGAGCTCGTCGATGCCGGCGAGGCGCAGCCCTCCGGCACCGTCGTCCTGCTGCGCGCCTTCTCGCACATCGACGCCTACGCGGAGGCACTCGAGCTCGCCGGCCTCGAGCCCTACGTAGTCGGCGGCCGGGGCTACTGGTCCTCGCAGCAGGTCGAGGACGCGCTGCGGCTGCTCGCCTGCGTCGCCAACCCGCTCGACGACGAGGCGCTGCTCGGGGCCCTCGCCTCCCCGGCGGCCGCGGCCTCGCCGGACGCGCTCTGGCTATTGCGCCGGGCGGCCGGCCGCGGCCGTCACCTGTGGCCGACGCTGCGTGGAGTGCTCGTCGACCGTGACGAGGAGGACGAGGCAGCCGTCGAGGCGCTGCGCCTGCTCGGCGCAGCCGACCGGGCGGCAGTCTCCGGCTTCGCCTCAACGCTGATCGACCTGCGGGAGGGGGCCGCGCAGATGCCACTGGACACGCTCGTCGAGCGCACGCTCGCGGCGTTCGACTACGACCTGGCGGCGCTCACCCTGCCGGACGGCCGGCGCCGCGCCGCGAACCTGCTCAAGCTGGTCCGGATGGCGGGCGAGTTCGAGTCGCATGAGGGACGTGACCTGCGCGGCTTCCTCGACGCCGTCGCGGCCCGCTCGGCCCTCTCGGACCGCGAGGCCGAGGCGGCGACGGCGGCCGAGCAGCACGACGGCGTCACCGTGATGACGATCCACGCCGCCAAGGGGCTCGAGTTCGACACCGTCGCCGTCGCCGACCTGAGCCGCCCGCACCGCGGCAACCGCGGCGGCACCGACATGCCCGTCGCCTTCGCCCCGCAGGCGGCGCCGTCAGCCGAGGGCGAGCCGGCCGAGCCCGCAGCGCCGCGAGTCGGCCTGCGCCTCGCCCGCGCGGGCGCCAGCACGCTCACCGTCGAGGGCTACCGGGGGATCACCGACGCAGCCGCCGAGGCCGAGGCGGAGGAGTCCGGGCGGCTCGTCTACGTCGCCGCGAGCCGCGCCCGCCGCCGGCTGATCCTCAGCGGAACCTACAAGGAGAAGGAGGCGCGGGGAGAGCCACGCGAGCACAAGACCGGCGACTCGACGATCTGGCGGCTGCTGTGCGGCTTCGGGATCGCCGACGACGGCGAGACGGCCGAGCTCGACCTGCCCCTGGCCGCGCCCCTCGCCCGCGAGGATCTCGACGCCCGCTTCGAGCCGCCGGCGCTCCGCGTCCGGTTCAACCGTCCCACGGAGCCGGGCGTCGCCGCGCGGCTCGCCACCGACCTGCGCTCGCCGGACCCGGCGCCGGGCCCGGCGCCCGGTGGCACCCCGCCGATGACCGTGCTCGCCGGACGCGGCGCCAGCGCCGCTCGCAGCCTTTCCTACGCGGCGCTCTCCGAGTACAGCCGCTGCGGCTATCGCTTCCTGATCGAGCGGGTGCTCGGGCTCGGCTCCGGCGAAGCCTCGGTTCCGGGCGGCGCCGGAGAAGATGGGGCCGCCGGGCGCGAGGAGGCCGGCGCGCGGCTCGGGTTCGGGCGAGCCGTGCACGAGCTGCTCGAGACGGCGGCACAGCGGGGCTGGACGCCACCGGATGACGCCGAGGTCTCCGCGGCGCTGCTCCGGCAGGGCGCCGCGTCCGGGCGCGCCGGGGAAGCGGCGGCAATGGTCGACGCCTGGCTCGGCTCGGAGCTGCTCGCCGAGCTCCGCGAGGGCGGCGCCACGCTTCCGGCCCGAGCTCGGCTTCCGGCTGGCGCTCGGCTCGGGGACGCTGATCCGCGGCACGATCGACCTGCTCGCCGAAATTGAAGGTCAGCCACCCGTGCTGATCGATTTCAAGACCGACGCCCGGACGCCGGAACCGGGTGGCGGACTGCCATCCGAATACGAGATCCAGCGGGCGCTCTACGCCCGCGCCGTGTCCGAGGCGTTGGGCGCCGAAAGCGTGCGGACCGCATACGTCTTCCTGCGCGCCGCCGGCGAGCCGCTCGCAGAGCTGCTCGGTCCCGAGGAGATCGCGGCCGCCGGCGAAAGCGTCGAGGCGCTCGTCGGCCGGATCCGCGCCGGCGAGTTCGCCCCGACCCCCCAGCCCCACCGCGGCCTCTGCCACGACTGCCCCGCGCGGCGCCGCCTCTGCCCGCACCCACCCGAGCTGACGGGCGCCGAGCCCAGGGCCGCCGCGTGAGCGGCTCGATCGCAGTCTTCGCCTACGGATCGCTGGTCGCCCCGGCGAGCGCCGAGATGACGCTGGGCCGCCCGGCAACGGATGCCGTGCCCGCACGCCTCGACGGCTGGCGTCGCCGCTTCTCACAGGCCCGCGACAACGGCGCCGCCGAGAAGACGTTCGCCACCCCCGGGGGCGACGTTCCGCCCTTCGTGCTCGGCCTCAACGTCGAGCCCGCGAGCGCGGGCGAGGAAGGCCCAAACGGCGTCCTGCTGCCGGTCAGCGAGGACGAGCTCGCGCGGCTCGACGTGCGCGAGGTCCGCTACGACCGCGTCGACGTCACGGCGGCCGTGGCCGGCGGTGGCCAAGGCGCTTTCGCGCAGGTCGTCGTCTACGTCGCGAAGCCGGCCAACCACGCTCCCGATCCGCCCCCCGGGGCGGTGATCCTCGCGTCCTACGCAAGTGCCGTCGAGTCGGCCTTCGCGGCGCTTGGCTCCGAGGCGGTGGAGCGCTACCGGCGAACGACGCTCCCCTACCCCGCACCGCTCGTCGAGGGCCTCCTCATCCGTGACGAGATCCCGCCGGGGAATCCGCGCGACTGGTGAGCGTCGGAGCCCGGCCCGCGCAGCGCGTACTAGCGCTCTGAGGGCGCCCCGACGGCGCGCTCCCAGCGCTGCGCCCAGTCGTGCAGCTCAGCGATCGCAGGCTCGAGCTCGGCGCCCACGGCTGTGAGCTCGTAGGAGACGCGTGCGGGCGGACCATCGTGGACGCTGCGCGAGACGAGGCCCTCAGCCTCGAGCTCGCGGAGGCGCTGCGAGAGCAGCCGGTCCGACATCTTCGGGACCGCGGCGGCGAGCTCGCTGAAGTACTTGGGACCTTCGAGCAATGTGACGAGGATCGCGCCGACCCACCGGCGGCCGATCAGCTCGACGGCGGCGTGGAAGCGGGGACAGACGACCTGCGGCGATGCCGCAACTCCGGCGCCCTCCCGTCCGGCGTTGTCCACCGAGGTGGGAGCCACAGGAAGACAGTAGCGAAGCGCTCGGGTGGGCTTGAGCGCTTGCCTGGCTACCGCGCGCAGGGGCCGGTGCCCGAAGCGGGCGAGTTGGGGCCGACGCGGGCGAGGTCGTCGGCGACGATCGAGTTCGGGATACCCAGGCCCTGCGGGTGCTTGGTCTCGAGGGCCGAGGCGAAGACCGTGGTCAACACGTGGCCATCGGTACCGATCACCGGGCCGCCTGAGTTGCCGCTGATCACCTCGCCCCGGAACGAAGTCATCTGGCGCTCGATCGGGCCGTTGCCGTAGGAGTCCTGGCTGGTCACGGTGCCCGTCGTCCCGAGCCGTGCGGGCACGGCGGAAAATGCTCCCGAGCCCGGAAAGCCGACGACCGCGCCCGGATCGCCGGTCTGCGGGTCGGCGGCGAGCTCGAGCGGGGTGCCGGTCAGGCCCGGGACGCGCAGGATCGCGATGTCGTCCTTCGGCCTGTAGAGGATCGGCGTCACGTCGAAGGTCGTGCCGTCGTGCGTGACGATGCGGGTGTCGGTCTGTCCGGCCACCACGTGCGCGTTCGTGACGACCTCCTCCGGGCCGGCGATCCAGCCGGAGCCGGAGAGGTTGAGGCCGCAGGCGGAGCCGAGCACGTGCACGGCGCTCGTCGCGGCCGTACGCAGCTCCGGGCTCGCTCAGCGCCTTGCGATCGGGCGGCGCCACATCCGCCGACGGGCCGCGCAGTGACGGAGTCGGGTCGATCCTGTTGAGGACGTTGAGGACCGGGCCCGACGGCGGCACGGCATCGTTGAGGGCGCTGAGGATCTTCGAGCGCTGTACGTCGGCCCGGTAGCGATGCAGGCCGGGCGCGTTGAGGACGACGGCCGCGATCACCCAGCTCACGGCGAGGACGAGCCCGGCGACCGCGATCGCGCCGCCGACGGCATCGATCGCGCGCGGCGCCCCGCGACGGGCGAGCCGGTCGCGCACGGCCATGCCGAGACCCTCGAGCAGGGCGGCGAGCACGCCGCCGACGAGCAGGCCGCCGAGCAGTGCCGTCGCCGGCGCATAGGGCGATTCTGAGCCACCGCTGAGCAGGAGCGGACCGACCCTGCTGCCGACGAAGGCGCCCACGGCGAAACCGGCGAGCGTCGTCGCCGCGACGATCAGTCCCTGCCGGAAGCCGAGCGGGATGAGCAGCACGACGGCAGCGACGATCACCCAATCGATCGCGGTCACGATTTATCGACCCTGCGAGGGCGGGTAAGTACGTGTACCCGTCAAAGTAGCCTTCTCAAGTGAACCGGTGCGTACGCAGGGGCGCGTCACGACGGTGGCCAAGCTAGCGAATCAGTGAGCTCGATCAGACCCAGGCGGCCCAGCAGTCGCAAGATCCTTCTTCGTGTCGGTCCGCTCGCGCTGCTCGCGGCCGCGGCGTTCATCGTCGGCGCCATGATCGCCTCGGGCTCACCCGAGCTCGACGCGGCGAAGCGATTCGCCGCCGCATGGCAGACCGGCGATTACGGCGCAATGTACGCGGAGCTCAACCCGGCCTCGAAGTCCAAAACCTCCGCCGACGAGTTCAACGCCGCCTACGAGAAGGCGGGCGAGACCGCGACGCTCAAGCGGATCGACGTCGGCGATGCCCGTGGCCCGGTCAGCGTCAACGGGACCGACCAGGTCGCGGTCGAGCTCCAGGCCACGACGGACTCGTTCGGCACGCTCGGCGGCGAGTTCGCAATCCCGGTCGCCGACGGCGGCGTCACCTGGTCCCCGGACCTCGTCTTCCCCGGCCTGCACACCGGCGAGCAGCTCGATCGCGAGACCAAGGCGCCGAAGCGGGCTCCGATCCTCGCCACCGACGGCTCCGCCCTGGCCGAGGGCCCGGTCGGCGCGCGGACGACGAACGGCGCCGGCGGGATCGTCACCGGCGAGGTCGGTGAACCCTCGGCGGAGCAGACCAAGGCGCTCGAGGCGAGGGGCTTCCCGAAGGGGACGAAGGCGGGCACGAGTGGGCTCGAACTCGCCTTCGACGAGCAGTTGTCCGGCACACCGGGCGGCAAGCTGCTCGCGGTCTCGGACTCCGGCAAGCGGGTCCTCGCACGGCGCAAGCCGACCCCGGGCAAGCCGCTGAAGACGACCATCGATCCGCAGGTCGAGCAGGCTGCCGCCGACGCCCTCGGTGGCCAGTACGGCGGCGTCGCCGTGCTCGACGCGAAGACGGGCGACGTCCGCGCGCTCGCCGGTCTCGGCTTCTCCGCGCCGCAGCCGCCGGGCTCGACGATGAAGATCATCACCGCTTCGGCGGCGCTCGAGAACGGAGTCGCCGATCTCGATACGACGTACCCGGTCGCGACGTCGGCGACCGTCGACGGCCGCGAGGTCGCAAACGCGCACAGTGAGGCCTGCGGCGGCACCCTGCTCGCCAGCTTCGCCGAGTCCTGCAACAGCGTCTTCGTGCCGCTCGGCGCCAAGATCGGGGGCGAGAAGTTCCTCGACGCGGCGAAGAAGTTCGGCTTCAACTCGCCGCCGAGCCTCTACGACGATCAAGCGCTGAAGCTGGTCAAGCCGGCGATCGAGCTCGCTCCCCGATCCGCTCGCCGACGGGCTCGACGTCGGCGTCAGCGCGATCGGCCAGGGCGAGGTCCAGGCGACACCCCTGGAGATGGCATCGGTCGCGCAGACGATCGCCAACAACGGCGTGCGCGAGCCGACCAACATCGTCAAGGACCCGAAGCTCCGCTCGAGCCAGAAGGCCGTCAAGGCGATCTCGCCGGAGACCGCCGACAAGGTGCGGAAGATGATGATCGAAGTCGTCAAGTCGGGCACCGGCACCGCCGGCGCGATCCCGCAGGCACAGGTCGCGGCGAAGACCGGCACCGCCGAACTCGCCTCGCTCAAGGACACGGGCGGCGATACGACGACGACCACCACCGACCCCAACGCCCAGCCCGAGCACAACGTCGATGCCTGGTTCAGCGCGTTCGCTCCCGCCGACAAGCCGAAGTACGCGGTCGCGGTGATGGTCGTCAACGCCGACGGCGACGGCGGCGTGGTCGCGGCGCCGATCGCGTCGCAGATCCTCAGCGGGATCCTCTAGACCGGGCGGCGGCCCGGCCTCCTAGAGATCGAGCTCGATCTCCTCGACGCTGCCGTCGGGAGCCGGGATCTGCAGGTTGAGCGGTCGGTTCTCCTCGGAGGACACCGGGAGCGCAAAGAGCAGGTACGAGCCCTTGACCGGGCCGCTGTAGGCGGGTGAGTCGAAGGGCGGGTACTGGGAGTCAGCCGGACCTCGGTGCCCGGCTGCAGCGCGAAGTCACTGTCCGAGGGGATCGGCTCGAAGACGTGGCCCCGGGTGTCGACGATGCTGAAGTGGTCAGCGAGGTTCTGAGCCTGGTCGGACTCGTTCTCGACCCGCAGGAAGACGGCGAGGTAGTCGTCGCTCTTCGGCGCCGCGGGCTGGCCCTCCAGGTAGGCGGCGTCCTCGGGGTTGCTCGGGTTCAAGAAGCGGGTGAGCTGCACGTAGTAGGTGAGGTCGCCGACCTCGAGTGGCTGACCCTCGAGCACGGGCGTCTCGCTGCCGCCGCAGGCGGAGACGGCTCCCGCGGAGAGTGCGAGCAGAGCGATGAGCAGGGCTGGTACGAGTCGCCGGCGCATGCGAGGGCGGAAGTCTATTGAGCGTCGTGGCGACGCGTAGCGCTGCCTGGAAATCGCTTAGACACGCGCCGCACCCGCCACTTGCAACCGCTCGATCGGCTCGTCGTTCTCGATCAGGTCACGGAGGCGATGCAGAGCCTTGCGCCACTGGCGCCGGTACCAGCGCGGCGGCGCCGAGCTTGCCCTTGATCGTGTCGACGGGGTTCGTCGGCGTCGGCCCAGAACGTGACTGAGACCTCGGTCGTGCCCGCGCCGGGGCCCTCGACGAGCTGCCAGGCGGTCCCCACCTCCATCCGGTCCCGACGGGAGCCCCGCCCGCGCTCGATCAGCTCGTACGGGGCCTCCTGCGAGGCGATGACGGTCTCCATCCAGATGTGGAAGCGGGAGGCGTCGGCCTTGAAGCGCGCAGCCGCGCCGACGCCGGTCGAGTCGAGCCTCTGCGAGGTGGAACTCGTGCGCGAAGTGGTCGCAGAAGGCAGGCCGGTAGGCGAGGTCCGAGATCACCTCGAAGACGCGCTCGCGCGGCGCGTCGATCGTGCACGGTTGCGCGTGACCGGTCCCATCGCGTCGCGATTCTATCCGCGCCGCCACCGACGCCGATGTGTGCAGGAATCGCGTCGCCGGGGGCGAAGGGGCGGGCATGGAAGCTGCCACCGCAAAGGACGCCGGGCTGCTCAGCCGCGACGGTGCCCTCCCGATCGCCCCAGCCCCCAGACCCGGCCTGCAGAGCGAGCCGCCGACGCCAGCGAGGCGATCGACGGCGTCGCCCGCTGCTCGTGCTGCGGCCGCTTCCCGCTCGTCGGCGAAGAGGTCGTCCGCCACGCGGCCAAGGGCCGCAAGCCGACGGCATGGGTTTGCGAGCGCTGCGAGGTCGCCGGCCGCGCCGGGAGCTACGGTCCCGCCACCGGCCGCGCCCGGATCCGCACGGTCGGCGGCGCGATGAACGTCCGCCGCCTGCGCTGATCCAACTCGGAGCGCGGGTACGGGTCCGCCCCGCGGCGGGGCCGTCTATAGTCGCCGCGTGGCGCATGGCTCACCCGGACTTCTGAGCTCTCCCGACCCCGCTCGGCGCCGCGCCGCCGGGCCAAGCACCGATGTCGGTAACGATCGCCGTCCTCTCCCAGAAGGGCGGGACGGGCAAGACGACGACGGTTCGCAACCTCGCCGACGTGCTCAGCCGGATCGGCTTCGACGTGCTCGCCATCGACGCCGACCCCCAGGGCAACCTCTCCGACTACTTCGACGTCGACCCGGAGGCCCAGCCGACGCTCGGCGAGGTGCTCGCCGGGCAGGCGCGGGCCGCCGACGCGATCCACGACGACGTGATCCCAGCCAATCTCGGGCTCGCTGAGGCGGAGCTCGTCCTCGCGGGCAAGATCGGTCGCGAGGTGACGATGCGTAACGCCCTGCGGGACGTCAAGCGCCGCTACGACGTCGTCCTGATCGACTGCCCGCCGACGCTCGGCCTGCTCACGGTGAATGCGCTCGTCGCCTCCACCCACGCGGTCCTCTCGACCCAGGCCCAGCACTTCTCCCTGCAGGGCGTCGAGCAGGCGATGGAGATCTTCGACCTCGCCCGCGACACGCTCAACCCGGAGCTCGAGCTGCTCGGCGTCGTCCTCAACATCGCCAACATGCGGACCAGGCATGCGCGCCAGACCCTGGAGGCCCTCGACGAGCGCTTCCCCGGCAAGGTCTTCGACACCGTGATCCGTCAGTCGATCGCCTACGCCGAGTCGGCCGAACGTGCGGTCCCGATCCTCGAGTACAAGCCGGATCGCGGCTGCGACTACCTCGTGCTGGCCGCCGAGGTCGTCACCCGGCTCGGTATGCCCGAGCGGCTCGCCCGGCTCGAGCAGGTCCGCCGCGACACGCTCCCCCAGCGGCTGCTCGACGAGACGGAGCCGCTCGGCACCATGGTCTGAGCCCGGCCGGCGTCCTACCCGCCGGCCGCTTCCGCGCTCCGCATGCCGCGGATCGCCCACAGGCCGAAGAGCAGCACGAGCGCGGTGCCGACCGCGAGCGCCAGCCCGACGTACTCGGGGTCGCCGGCGATCAGGCTGCGGACGGCCTCGAGAATCGGCGTGATCGGGTTGATCGTCGCGATCGCGTGGATCCAGCTGTTGAGCAGGTCGAGCGGCACGTAGACCGGTGCCAGGAAGAGGACCAGGAAGACCGGCGTCTGCATCAGCGGACCCGCCTGCAGCGAGCGGAAACGCAGCGCGATTCCCGCACCCCAGAGCGCCGCGGCGCCGTTGACGAGCAATGCGAGGACGACCATCGCGACCAGCTCCCGCAGGTTCGATGAGATGTCCATGCCGACTGCCAGCGCGATCACGAAGAGCAGCGCGGCGATGATCCCCGCCCGGGCCAGCGCCGCGAGCCAGTAGCCGCCGATGATCGCGAGCCGGTTCGGCGCGGCGAGCATCATGCGGCGGCCGAAGCCACTCTCGAAGTCCGCGGCGATGCCGAAGCCGGTGAAGACGCCGCCGAAGGCCGCCGACTGGAGCAGCACGAAGCCGAACTGGAATGCCGTGTAGCCGTTCGGGTAGTCGAAGCCCGGCACGTTGCCGATGTTCGAGAGGCCGCCGGCGAAGGCGGCGAAGAAGAACAGCGGGAAGACGATCGCCGGCAGAAAGAGCGCCGGGTTGGTCAGGAAGTTGTGCAGGCTCCGCCAGGCGACGGCGCCGACGACTGACCGCGAGCGGGCGTTCATGTGCGCACCAGCCTCGAGCGCAGCGCGACCGCGGCCGCCGAGAGGAAGATCGCCCCGAGCGCGATCGAGATCCCGAAGGCGAGGCCGAGCGCTTCGCCATCGATGCCGACGATGAACAGAGAGCGCACGCCCTCGATCAGATAGGAGACGGGGTTGATCGTGGCGATCGTGCGGAACCAGTCCTGGGCGATCAGGTCGCGCGGCAACGAGCCCGAGGAGAAGAAGAGGAAGACGAAGAAGACGGGGAACATGCTCTGCATCGCCTCCGCCGACGGCACCCGCAGGGCGAAGAACGTGCCGATACACCCGAACGCGAACTGGATCGTCAGCGCCAGCGCGAAGAGCACGGGGATCCCGGCCAGTCCGGCGGCGAAATCGGCGCCGGCCGCGAGGCCGACCGCGAGGTAGACGCAGGTCTGCACGATCGCCAACGCCAGCACCCCGCCGAGCGTCCCGGCGAGCAGCGAGGAGCCGCTCAGCGGCGAGAGCGCGAGACGCTGCAGGAAGCCCGTCTCAGCGTCGCGGGCGAGATCCGTGCCCGAGTTGAGCAGAGCGAAGATGGCGCCCTGCAGAAACGGCACAGCGAGCGCAAACGAGATGTAGGAGTCGGTCGGGAAACCGGGATCCGGGTGGCGGCGTTGAGGCCGGCGGCGTTGACGGCGAGCAGCATCAGCGGAAAGGTGATCGATGGGATCACGGTCGCGGGCTGGCGCCAGGCGCGCACGAACGAGCGCCGTGCGACCTCGTAGGTCCGCTCGAGCCGATCGTTCATGCCGGCGCCCCCTCGAGTTCCTCCTCGTCCTCGCCGGCGCCCTCGAGCTTGCGGCCGGTCTTCTCGAGGAAGACGTCGTCGAGCGTGGGCTCGTGCAGCTGCAGGTGCGAGAGCGTGATCCCCTCCGAGTCGAGCGCGCGGATCACGGCAGCGAGACCGTCATTGCCCCGCGCCAGGCGCACGGCGACGGCGCCGTCGCGCTCGTCGTGGGCGAGCTCGGCGTCGGCCTCCGAGAAACGACAGAGAACGTCGGCGAGGCGCTCGCGATCAGCCGCGTCTGCTGGGATCGCCTCCACCGTGGGCTCGCCGATCTCGGCCTTGAGCGCGTCCGGCGTGCCCTCGGCAACGATCGTGCCACGATCGATGATCCCGACCCGGTCGGCGAGCGCATCAGCCTCCTCGAGGTACTGGGTGGTCAAGAAGACGGTCATCCCGTCCTCGCGCGCGAGCCGCTCGACCTCCGTCCACAAGGCCGAACGGCTCTGCGGATCGAGCCCGGTCGTCGGCTCGTCGAGGAAGAGGATTCGCGGTGAGTGGACGAGCGCCAGCGCCAGGTCGAGACGCCGCTTCATCCCGCCCGAGTAGCCGCGGACCGTCCGGTCGGCAGCCTCCGAGAGACCGACCCGCTCGAGCAACTCGTCGCCGAGCCCCCGCCGATCGGCCTTTGGGACGCCGTGCAGGGCAGTCTGCAGGCGCATGTGCTCGCGACCGCTCAAGTAGGGGTCGAGCGCCGCCTCCTGCAGGGCGGCACCGATCAGCTCCCGCACCCGGCCGCCCTCGGTGGCGATGTCGAAGCCACCGACCCTGGCGACGCCACCACTTGGCGGCAGCAGCGTCGTCAGCATCAGCACCGTCGTCGACTTGCCGGCGCCGTTCGGGCCGAGGAATCCGTAGATCTCGCCCTCGTCGACGTGCAGGTCGATGCCGTCGACCGCGCGCGGTCCCTTCTTGAACTCCTTGATCAGGCCCTCGACCTCGATCGCCCTGTTCACGCCTCTGTTCAACTCCCTCGGTAGCCCATGGCGCGGCACCGTAACAAATACCATTGGGGTAGTGCAACTATTCATCTCCCCAAACTATTCGCTAGAATGTGGGGGCAATGGGGCAAGCAACTGCTGATCCCGCGAGAGGTGCGTGGAAGGCGATCCTCGGCCTCGTCGGCTGGGGTTCCGGCTCGGCACCCCGCTTTCCGATGGTCGCGCTGGAGCTCGACCTTTCGCCGAAGCAGCTCGGGGTGCTCTGGCGGCTCGATCCCGACGGCCCCGGGACGCCGATGCGCTCGATCGCCGAGAGTCTGTACTGCGACGCTTCCTACGTCACCGACCTCGTCGACCGCCTCGAGGAGCGGAACCTGATCGTCCGCACCCAGGATCCGGACGACCGCCGGGTCAAGCTGCTCAAGCTGACCGACGCCGGCGTCGAGTTGCGGCGCAAGGCGCTCGACCGCCTGTACGAGCCTCCGGTCGGCTTCGCTCGGCTGAGCGCCGACGAGCAGCAGACGCTTGCCGAGCTGCTCGAGAAGGCGTCCGCGGACACCGGACTCCTACGCGTTCGCTCAGCCGAGGATCTCGACCTCGGCGCCAAGCGGGTCGAACGGCGCCCGCCGTACCTCCGCCCAACCTCCGGCGAGCGCGTTGAGCTCGGTCAGCAGGTCGGCGCTCGACTGCCAGTAGCTCCAGACGAGCACCGTCGGGCCGGCGCCGGAGATCGTCGCGCCGAGCGCGCCGAGATCACGGGCCGCCTCGACGATCTCCATCGATCGCTCGTAGAGGGGACGCCTGTGCGGCTGGTGCAGCCGATCGCCGAGCCCGCGCTCGATCAAGGTCAGGTCGGAGCGCTCGATGCCGAGCACGAGGTTGGCTGCCGCCGCCACGTTGTGGGCGGCGTCGGCGAGCGGCGCCGTCTCGGGGAGGGCCGCCCGGGCCGCCTCGGTCGAGACCTCTTCGCTCGGGATCACGACGAGCGGCTCGACCCCCTCGGGCGGGCTCAGGCGAGCGGGGACGGGAATACGCGCCGCGGACGGGGGCTGACCGAGCGCGTCGAGAATCGGGTCGGGCTTCGTCTCCCGGAACTGCGCGCCGGGCGGCGCGCAGACGGTGACGCCTCCGTACAGGGCGGCGGCGACGTTGTCCGGATGCCCCTCGATCGCGACCGCCTGCGCGAACAGCTGCTCGCGCCCGAGTCCGAGCTCGAACAGGTGGTCGGCGGCGAGCAGGCCGGCGAGGATCGCCGCTGCGCTGGAGCCGAGGCCGCGGGCGAGCGGAATCTCGTTGCGGACCGTGAAGCGCAGCCCGTCCGCGCTGTGCAGGTGCTCGAACGAACGCACGATCAGGTTCGAGCGGTCCGCCGGAACCGATCCGTCGCCGGGATCGATCTCGAAGTCCCCAGCCTCGACGACCTCGAGCTCGAGGTGCAGCGCCAGCGCCGCCCCCAGCACGTCGAAGCCGGGCCCGAGGTTGCCCGAGGAGGCGGGCACACGGACGATGCGGCCGCGCGAGCTCACGCGTCCGGACGGTGCATGCAGGCGGCGTTCATCGCCGCGATCCTAGATCAGCGCCCGGCAGGGCCCCGGGCCGGGTCAGGCGCGGGCGAGAAGCCCGTCGATGCGGGCAATCAGATCGCTCGGCTTGAACGGCTTGCGGAGGTACTCGTCGGCGCCGAACTCAAGGCCACGGACCACGTCCTGATCCTCGACCGAGGCGGTCAGCAGGATCACACCGATGTTCTGCGTCTCCGGCTCGGCCCGCAGCCGGCGCAGGACCTCGAAGCCGTCCATGCGCGGCATCTGCACGTCGAGCACGACGAGCACGGGCTCGTGCTCACGGATCAGCGCCCACGCCTCGGCGCCGTCCCCGGCGCCGACCGCCTGGTGACCGGCGAGCTCGAGCCGCAGCAGGACGAGGTCGAGAATGTCGGGGTCGTCGTCGGCGACGACGATCTTCGCACCACCCGTGAGCTCGCTCATTGCGCCGCCCCGGCCTTCTCGCGGGCTGTCTCGCCGGCAGGATCCGCCTGCGGTCGCGTCAGGCGCGGCAGCTCGAGCCGGAAGCAGGTCCCCTGACCCTCCTCGCTGCGAACGCTGATCGTGCCGCCGTGCGCCTCGATCACGGACTTGACGATCGTCAGCCCGAGGCCGGTTCCCTGGATCTGGTTGCTGACGGCGCTGCTCGCCCGGAAGAGGCGGTCGAAGAGCTTGTCGACCTCGTCCGCCGCGACACCGATCCCCTCGTCCTCGACCTCGAGCGCGAAGCCCTCGGCACCCGCCTCGAGCGCGACCCGGACGGTGTCACCGCGCTCGCTGAACTTGACTGCGTTCGTGAGCAGGTTGTCGACCGCCTGGCCGATCCGGTGCGAGTCGGCCCACACGTCGCCGGTCTCGTCGAGCGACAGCTGCAACTCCACCCCGGCGCGCTCCGCCTGCGGGCGAACTGCCTCGCACGACTGGGCGACGATCGCGTTCAGGTCGACGGCGTCGCTCTCGAGCGAGAAGGTGCCGGCCTCGAGCCTGACGAGCAGCAGCAGGTCCTGGACGAGGCGGAGCTCGCGATGCGCGTTGCGGGTGATCACCTCGACGAACTTCTGCGCCTGCTCGGAGAGGGAATCCCCTTCGAGCTCCGTGAGCAGCTCCGAGTAGCCGATGATCGAAGTCAGCGGCGTGCGCAGCTCATGCGAAATCAGGCCGAAGAAGTCGTTCTTCGTGCGCTCGGCCTCGGCAGCCAGCTTGGTCCGCTCGACGTAACCGGCGACCATCAGCATCGCCGGCCGGAAGATCTGCTCGATCGTGTCCTGATCGGGGACCTTGCCGCGATAGGCCACCATCGCGACGCCGTCCTCGGTGACCGGCACCAGCGCCGTCGGACCGCGACGGTCACCGCGCGGGTCGCGCCAGCGCACGTGGAAGCCGTCAGGCATATCGGAGAGCTCGCGCAATTCGCCGGGCGCGAACGGGGGCGCCTCGCCGTCGACCGCGAGGCAGCGATAGCTGCCGTGCCGGCCGCGATGCCAGTAGGCACCCCACTCGACGTCCTCGACGCCGCAGATCAGGTCGAGGATCATCGCCGGCAGCTCCTCGATCGGCGGTCGCATCGACGAGCTCCTCCGTGATCCGGTGCTGCACCTGCATCCAGGTGTTGCGCCGGTGTTCGGCGGTGATGTCGTGGGACAGCACGAAGATGCCTTGGGCATCGCGGCCGGGGAGCTTGACGGGGCCCGTGACCGAGCGGAAGACGTGCTCGCCATCGTCGAACCGGATCCGGTCGATGCGGCCGGAGGAGTCGGGCTCCTGCTCGACCTCGAGCCGGCGCGCGGTCAGGTCGGTAGCCGTTTCGGCGGGCAGGCTCTCCACGTAGCTCTTCCCGAGCAGGTCCTGCGGGTCGCGACCGACGAGCTTCGCGGCGGCGGTGTTGACGAGCCCATATCGCCCCTCCTCGTCGAGCACGTAAAGGGCGTCCGGGAGTTTGTCGGCGATCGCCCGCAGCAGCGCGCCGGTCTCGGAGAGCTCCTGCCGCGCCCGCGCGCTGCTCTCCTCGGCGGCAACCACGAGCAGCGGTGGCCCGGCGATCAGCAGGACGCGGATCGAAGCGGCGAAGAGGCTGACGTCCCGGGGGTGGATCAGATCCCAGACCCCGAGCATGGTGAGTGCCAGCAGGGCGCCGCCGACGGCACCACGCAGCCCGTACTGCAGCGTCACCAGCAGCACCGGGACGAGGTACAGGAACCCGACGCCCGTCACCGGGTCATGGATCAGGCTGACCATCACGGTTACCGCGGCGAACAGCGCGGCGGCGGCGGCGGCGTTTACTTCGCCACTCCACGGGATCATCCCGTAGGGCTTCTTCTCGAACAGAGCCTTCAGGCTCATCCTTGAACCTCGTTCCCGGCCCATCCTGGACCTCGATGTAAAAGAAGATACCTGGAGCGGGCGCGGATTACCAGTCCATCGCGGCGAGCGCATCAGCGCCACCAACGAGCCCGCGGGCGACGACCGCTCCCGCAGCGATCTCCGCGCCAGGCAGCAGCACCGCCTCGGCGACGCGCGCACCGGAGCCGATCCGAGCGCCCGGGCCGACGATCAACGGGCCGCTGAGCTGCGCCCCGGAGCCGATCTCGGCGCCGGGGCCGATCAGCACCGGGCCCTCGGCCTCGGCCCCGCCGTCGAGCGTGCGCTCGCCCTCGATCAGCTCGCCGTGCATGTCCTGGTGAACCTTGCCGGCGACCGCGTCGAGGTTGCCATTGACGTACTCCCTCAGGGTGCCGACGTCGTTCCAATAGCCGTCGATCTCGTGCACGTGGAAGGGCACGTCGTGGGCGAGCAGGTTCGGGAAGACGTCGAGCGCGAAGTCGATCGGCTGGTCGGGTTCGCCCCGAAGTAGTCGAAGACCTCGGGGCTGAAGGCGTAGACCATGCAGTTGACGAGGTCGGACAGGGCCTCGGCTGGATCCGGCTTCTCCTGGAAGCCCTGGATGCGGCCGTCGCCGTCGACGACGATCACGCCGTACTGGTCGACGTCGGTGACCTTCTTGACGGCAAGCGTCGCGACGCCGCCGTTGGCGCGATGCGCCTCGAGCAGCGTCGTCAGATCGATGTCCGTGAGCGCATCGCCGGCGAGCACGAGGAAGGGCTCCCCGTCGCCGGGCGCGAGGAAGCCGGAGACGTTGCGGACGCCGCCCGCGGTGCCCAGCAACTCTTCCTCGTAGGAGTAGCTGATCTCGATGCCGTGCTCGCTGCCGTCGCCGAGCGCGCTCTTCACCGTCTCGGGGAACCAGTGCGTGTTGGCGATCACCTCGCCGGCGCCGTGGCGTGGCGAGCAGGCGGGCGAGCTGGGCGACGATCGGCCGGTTGCAGACGGGGACGACGGGCTTGGGGATCTCCCAGGTGATCGGGCGCAGGCGCGTGCCCAGCCCCGCTGCCATGACCATCGCCCTCATCGCGTCGCTGCCTTCATCCGAGCCCTCAAGGGCGCCCGAGGCTGTCCTTGAGCGACTCGATCACGTCGACGGGCGTCGGATCGGCGCCGCGGCGCGCGGCGAGCTCGAGCGACAGCAGGTCGCCGAGCATCACGGCCCAGAGCAGCCGCTCGGTCCGCGTCTCGCCCTCGGTCTCGATCCGGCAGACCGCACCCGCCTTCGGCGCGACGAGCTCGGCGGTGAGCTCGATCCGCTGGCGCTCGCGCGGGTGCTGATCCTCGTCCTCGAGGAAGATCGCCGCGTAGCCGCCGTCGGCTCCCCCCTCCCAGCCGACGATCTCGTTGTGATCCATCTCGGGTAGCTGGTGCGAGAAGCAGGGCAGCTTCGCGTTCTCGTTGATCTGGCACTTCCATCGATAGGAGACCGGGACCGTCAACCCGCAGCCGTAGACGAGCGGGATCGCGTCGCCGATCTGGGTGGCGAGCTCGTCCGCCTTCGCCAGCAGTGCCGGCTTCGCCGCCTCCAGGTGCGCGGCCGAGCTGTCGATCTCCATCCGGATCGCGGGCCCGGCGCCGACCAGCGCGGCGACCTCGGCGGCGATCGCGAACGTGTAGCCGACGGCCGCGCGGGGCTGAAGGCCGGCCGGCATGCCGATCACCGGAACGCCGTCACGCCGCGCTGCCTCGGCAAGCGCGCCGCCGGTCGTCGCGGCTATCCGCTGGGCGCCGACCGCCTCCGCGGCCGCGTAGCAGGCCATCGTCTCTTCCGTGTTGCCCGAGTAGCTCGAGCAGAGGATCGCGCGGTCGGGAAGCGTCCACGAGGGCACGCCGTAGCCGCGAACGACGTCGAGCGGGCGTCCCAGGCGGCCACCAAGCGCGGCGGCGGCAAGATCGCCGCCGATCGCCGAGCCACCCATCCCGCAGACGATCAGCCCACTGGCGTCGAGCTGGTCGAGCTTCGCCGACGAGACGCGCCACAGGGCGTCCCGGAGATGGTCAGGGAGCGCCATCGTCGCCGCGTACTGGCCACCTGAGTCGACGGCGCCGACGCGCTTCTCGAGCTCTTCCTTCATGCAGTCTCTCCCGGTCCGACTTTTGCCCCTTTGCCGAGCGAGGCGGCGGTGGTGATCGTCGCCCCCTCGCCGATCACGGATCCCTCCGGCACGCTGGCGCCGTCGGCGACCGTGACGCCGGCCGAGAGGATCGCGCCGCTCACCGTCGCGCCGGCGCCGATCTCGCAGTTCTTGTGCAGGGCCGACCCCTCGATCCGCGCCTTCTCTCCGATTCGCGAGTTGCGGCCGATCACCGCACGCGGGCCGATCGTTGCACCCGCGGCCACCTCGGCACCCGACTCGACGAAGACGCGGCGGCCAACCTCGACGGACGGGTCGATCTCGGCGTCGGCATCGACGTACGTGTAGTCGCCGTCGACGAGCTTGCCCGGCTCGGTCTCGACCTTGCCGCCGAGAATGTCCCAGCACGCTTCGAGATACCGCGGCGGGGTGCCGATGTCGACCCAGTAGCCCTCGAGCCGCTGCGAGTACAGGCCCTTGCCGACGAGCTCCGGGAAGACCTGGCGCTCGATCGAGAAGTCGACGCCCGGCGGGATCAGCTCGAGCACCGACTTCTCCAGCATGTAGCAACCGGCTGAAACCTCGTCGGTGTCGATCTCCGCGGGGTCGGGCTTCTCGAGGAACTCGGTGATCTCACCGTCATCGGTGCGGCGGACGAGGCCGAAGGCGGACGGATCCTCGACCGGGTACAGGCCGAGCGTCGCCCGGGCCCCACTCGACTCGTGCCGCTCGCGCAGCTTCGTCAGGTCGAGGTCGGTGAGCGAGTCGCCGTTGAGGGCGAAGAAGCGGTCCTCGAGCACGTCCTCGGCGAACTTGATCGCACCCGCGGTGCCGAGCGGCTCGGGCTCGGTCAGGTAGGTGATCTTCGGACCGCCGGGGATCTCATCGCCGAGCGCCTCGCGCAGCGCGTCGGGGAGAAAGCCGCAGGCGAGCACGACCTCGTCGACGCCGTGCGAGGCGAGCCAGTCGATCATGTAGCGCATGAACGGCCTGTCGACGAGCGGAATCGCCGGCTTCGGCAGCGTCAGGGTTATCGGGCGTAGGCGGGTGCCGTGCCCGCCGACGAGGATCAGCGCCTGCACGCGCAGCCCTCCCGGGGCCGTGTCGGTGTCGCGGTCGGATCCACTCGTCCTTCCTATCAGTTTCCGCGTCCGATGCCCTCATACGTGAAGCCGGCCTCACCGAGCGCCACGGGATCGAGGAAGTTGCGCCCGTCGACGAGCACCGGCTCCGCGCATCAGCTCGGCCATCGCCCGCCAGTCGAGCTCGGCGAACTCGCTCCACTCGGTGACCAGGACCGCGGCGTCGGCGCCCTCGAGCGCATCGGCGGGCGAGGAAGCCATCTCGACGGCGGGCAGCAATCCGGCGGCCGCGTCGCGCGCAACCGGGTCGTAGGCGACGACCTCCGCGCCCTCGCCCTGCAGGCGGGCGGAGAGGACGAGGCTCGAGGCCTCGCGCATGTCGTCGGTGTCGGGCTTGAAGGCGAGGCCGAGCAGCGCGATCCGCTTGCCGACCAGCGAGCCGAGGTGCTTGCCGAGCTTGCCGAGCACGCGCCGCTTCTGCAGCTCGTTGACCTCGATCACCGAGTTGAGCAGCTGGAAGTGGTAGCCGGAGTTGCCGGCGAGCTGCTTGAGCGCCGTCACGTCCTTGGGGAAGCAGTTGTGCGTGACCAGCCCGGCGGTGGCGACGAACGTCTCGGTCCCCGGTACCTCCAGAGAGAAGACGCGCCCGCGATGTTGTGCGGGCTCGACCGCGACCACGCGCACGGCCTTGCCGCCGCCCGGGAGCAACCGGTGCCCGGCGGGGCGGATGCGCTTGCTCTGGCGCCCAATCGAGACCATGATCTGCTCGCGATCATCTGCGCCAACCAGGAACTCCGCTGCCCTCGCGACCTGATCAGCGCCGGAGACCCGCAGCCAGTAGGTGTCGACGGTGGACTTGGCGGTTCTCCCTATCCGCTGGGCAGCGACGATGTCTTCTGCGAGTAGCAACCGGTGCAGTCCGTCGGCGAGGAACGGGCTGACCGTGCCGTACTCCAGGACGACGCTCGGTCCTCCGTTGACGAGCGACCACGAGCCGTCGCCGCGCCAGGCGCCCCACATGAGCGCCCTCCTGCTCGCAGCCGGCTGGGCGAAGGCGAGATCCGGGATGCGGTGGTCGTACGCGCCGATGCCCGCCCCGAGGCGCTGGAGCCACCAGTTGCCGAGGAGCTTCGAGGAGACGCTGACCTGACGTGTCGTCGCCAGCGACCGGACGCTGGCCTTGACGCCCCGGGATTGCCAGTAGTCAGCCACGAGCTCGACCAGATCCTCCTCGTCACGTGGATGGAAGGACCAGCAGATGCGGTGTCGCCCGTGCGGCCCGTCGATGCTGATGTGGCCCTCTGCGAGATAGAGGCCAACGACGCGCCAGAAGTCCCCGTCAAGCTCCAGGTCGAACGGTACGTACGTGCCGTTCCGTGCCGTACCCGCGAGCGCGCCGACGAGCGGCAGCCGCATGTCCAGCGCCTCATCGAGCCGCGTGGCGCCGCTGGAGCGCATGTCGTGGTACCGCTGAACATGCCCTTGGGGGTGGCCGGCGAGGCGTTCGCGTCTTCCCTCGAGCGGCACGTTTTCGAGTGCCGCCCGCCCCTCTGGCGCGAGTCTGACGATAACCGCGGACTCCTCAACCTCGGCGGCGGCAGCAGCACCAACCGCCGAGAAGGCTGCCGCCGAGGGCCGGGTGGCAAAGGCGCCGGCGCCGAGCGGGAGCCAGTCGTCGGTGGTCAGGTCTGTCGCCAAAACCGTCCTCCGAGCGCCGGTCTCTGGATCGACGACGACGAAGGGGTGATCGGGTGTGCAATGCAGGCGCCTACCCGTCTTCGTTCGTACGATCACGCTGTCGCCTTCGTAGGACCGCGACGTGAGCGCCTGGACCGGACGCCAGACCGGAGCAGCACCCCCCGCATCGCTGAGGACCTCGAGATCGGTGGGCTCAACCACCTCCGTCGCGAGATCAGCGCCGGTCCGCACGGCGGCCGCCGCGAAGAGGTCGTCCAGCCGCTTCAGGGCCACCTGCCTGCCACTTCGAACCAACACGGTCTCGCTGCCAACGAAACAGGAGCCGCCGTAGCCGATGCCGGCCTTCAGGAAGCTCTTGCCGATGCGCTCGTCGAGGCCCATGCCGCGGGCGACCTCGGTGACGTCGGCGCCGACCTCCTCGCAGACGTTGGCGATCTCGTTGATGAAGCTGATCTTCGTCGCCAGGAAGGCATTCGAGGCGAGCTTGATCATCTCGGCGCTGGCGACGTCGGTGCGGACGATCTCGCCGCCGAGCGGCTCATACAGGCGCTCGACCGCATCGGCAGCCCACTCGTCGCCGGGATCCGCGCCGATCACGACCCGGTCCGGGTTGAGGAAGTCGGCGACGGCCGAACCCTCCTTGAGGAACTCGGGGCAGGAGACATAGGAGAGCGTCGGTAGATCCCTGCGGATCGCCTCGCCGGTCCCCGAGGGAACGGTGCTCTTCATCACCAGCGCGTGCTCAGAGTCACCCTCGAAGCGCCCGACGACGGCGCGGACGCGGGAGAGGTCGGCGTCGCCCGAATAGGTCGGGGGCGTGTCGACGCAGCAGAAGATCAGCCGCACATTGGCGAGCAGCTCCGTCATGTCGGTCGTGAAGTGCAAGCGCTCGGCGTTGTCGCGGACCAGCTCGGGCAACCCGGGCTCGTGGATGGTCAGTTCACCCGCCGCCAACGAGGCGATCTTCGCCTCGTCGATGTCCATCGCCCAGACCTGGTGACCCCGAGAGGCAAAGCAGGCCGCCGTGACCAGGCCGACCCAGCCGACGCCGACGACGCCGACCGGCTCGAGGCCGTCATTTCCGTTCCCGCTCTCGACAGTCATGAGGCGGGAATGCTGGCAGGATGCGGCGGGGCGCGCGCCGCGCCTCCGAGCAGTCCGCGGCCTCGTTCAGCCGTACTTCGGAACGGGCTTCTTCGGCGCCGGCTCGAGCGACGTCGCCATCGTCATCATCTCGTTCTCCGAGAGGGAGTTGAGCAGGGAGTTCGAGACCCAGTAGGCGTTTCCGTCCTCCTTGAAGCCGACCAGCCGCAGCCGGTCGCCGGCGTAGAACAGCAGGTACTTGCGGCCGTCGATCGTCTCCGTCGTCGAGGGGTTGGCGAGGATCGGCGGATCGCCCCAGCTCGTGCCCTCGACGCCGAAGTACTCGGTCACGATCGAGGGATCGGGGTGCGCCATGACGAGCTTGTAGGCGTTCTTCGGGTCATCCTGCTCGTCCTTGTAGCCATAGGTGCGCGAGTCCGCGCTGAAGGTCGTCTCGCCCGGCAGCTTCGTCGGGTAGTAGACGGGAAAGTTCAGGCGCCGGTCGGCAGTCCGCGCGTAGCGCGCGAACTGCGGGGCGGAGGGCGGCATGTCGACCTTCTTTGGCCCATGGCCGCCGCCCTTCTTCTTGCTGCCCGTCCCCTGCTTCTGCGAGCCGCCGCCGGAGCCGGAAGTCGATGACGTGCCCTCCCCCGTGCCGCCGGTCAGGAACTTGCTCACCGCCCGGTCGATCTCGCCCTGGGTCGCGGTGATGTCAACCGGCCCCAGATCACCGGAGACGCTGATCTGCTCGACCGAGGCGCCGCGCAGGTCGAACAGCGAGCGCGCGATCGAGCGCACCTCGCTGCCGCCGTCGATCGTCGAGCGGGTGTTGTCGACGAACGCCTTGAGCAGATCGCTGCCGCCACCGCCGAGGACGAGCTGGCCGACATCGATCCGTTGCCGCGCCTCGCGCAGGAACGCCTGCTGGCGAGCGCCGCGGACGATGTCGT
This sequence comes from uncultured Solirubrobacterales bacterium, assembly GCA_963774395.1. Taxonomy (GTDB): domain Bacteria; phylum Actinomycetota; class Thermoleophilia; order Solirubrobacterales; family 70-9; genus CAXMST01. The sequence goes on from CAVZET010000007.1 coordinate 552,942, forward strand.
TGTCCGTGTGCCGGTAGCGCACGTACTCGAGGGCCTTGAGCCCGCAGAGCCGCTGATAGCCCGCGTTGATATCGATCTCCGCATAGCCGGAGCCGGGCGGCACGTAGTACTTCCGATCGACGTCGATGTAGACGCAATCGATTGCGTTGACGGCGTCGGCGAAGCCCTGGAAGTCGACGTCGATGACGTAGTTGATCTGCAGGCCCGTGAGCTGCTTGACGGTCCGCAGGGTGAGCGTCGGCCCCCCGTACGTGTAGGCGGCGTTGAGCTTGTCGACGCCGTGGCCGGGGATGTTTACGGCGAGGTCGCGGGGCAGCGAAAGCAACGAGATCACGTTCCGCTGCGGGTCAAGTCGAAGCAGCATCGTCGTATCGGAGCGACGGTCATCGGCGGCGAATCCGGAGCGGTGATCGGAGCCGAGCATCAGGATCGTGTACGGCTCCCCGGGCTTCGGCGCCGGGCCGGGCGACTTCGGAATGCCCGGGATCTGCCTGATGTTCTTGGCGACGTCGTTGAAGAAGATCAGCTCGGCGGACGCCGTCGCCGCTGCGACCGTGACGACGATGATCGCCGAGGCGGCCACGAACCGGAGCCAGAACTTTCGCCCGACCGGCAGTTAGTTGACCTTCCGCATCGTCGTCGCTATCGCGAGCATCTGGTTCTCGTCCAGCGTCTGCGAGAGCGTGTTGTTGAGCCAGTAGGAGTTGTCGCCGTCGTGCCAGCCCACGAGGCGCAGGCGGCCGGCGTCGTAGAAGAGCAGGTACTCGCGACCATCGATCGTCTGCGTGTCGGTCGGGTGTCGGAGGATCGGCGGGTCACTCCAGGTCGTGCCCTCGACGCCGTAGTACTCGGGCAGCATTCCGTTCGGGGCGTACTCGATCACCGTCTTGTAGGCGGGCTGCTCGTTGTCGCTTTCGTCCTTGATCTTGTACGTGCGCGAGTCGGTACTGAAGGAGGAGCCCTCCGCCACGACCTTCGGCGTGTAGATCGGGAGCTTGAGGCGGCGGGCGTTCTTGGCCGCATCGCGCTCGAAGGCGGTCGGGTCGGCCAACTGGTCGACGGGGACGACGTTCGCGTCGGAAATGCCGCCGCCCTTGTCCTTCTTCTTCTTCTTGTCCTTCTTCTTCTTGTCCTTGCTCTTGCCCTTGCCGCCGGAGCCGCTCGTTCCCTGCGAGCCGCCGGGCCCGTTGAGGAACTCATCGACTGCCTTCTGCAGCTGGGCGGGCGTCGCGGTCACGTCGGTGTTCGTGGCGGTGCCGAGATCGCCCTCGAAGTGGATCTGGTTGACGGGCACGTTGCGGACGCCGATGAACGACTTGAGGATGCCGATGATGTCCGCCGAGGAGCCGATATCCGAGCGCGTGTACTTGGTGAAGATGTCGATCAGCTGGTTGCCGGTGCCACCGATGCCCGGGATCAACTCACGCGGCTCGACCTTCTGGCGCGCCTCGCGGAGGAAGTCCTGCTGCCGTGCTGAGCGGACAACGTCGTTGTCGGTGTGCCGGTAGCGGACGTACTGCAGCGCCTTCTCGCCGCAGAGCCGCTGGTAGCCGGCGCCGATGTCGATCTCCGAGTACGAATCGAGATCGGAGAGGCCGGCGTTCGAGTGGTAGTAGTGACGGTCGACGTCGACATAGACGCAGTCGATCGCGTTGACGGCATCGGCGAAGCCCTGGAAGTTGATCTCGACGACGTGGTTGATGTCGAGCCCGGTGAGCTTGTGGACGGTCTTCAGCGTCAGCTTCTCCCCGCCGTAGGTATAGGCCTCGTTGAGCTTGCCCTGACCGTAGCCAGGGATGTCAACGGAGAGATCGCGGGGCAACGAGAACAGCGAGAGCACGCCCTTGTCCGGATCGACGCGGAGCAGCATCGTCGTGTCCGAACGGGCATCGCCGATCGCGTTGCCGGCACGGCGGTCCGAGCCGATGATCAGGACCGTCTGCGGGGCATGAGACTCGACCTGCGTGAGCTGGTCGGAGATGCCCTTGATCGGGTGCAGCTTGGCCGCGATATCGCCGAAGAAGAACAGTCCGGCGATCGCGACCGAGGCGGCGACCGAGGCGACGATCAGCACCGAACCGCTGAGGAAGCGCCACCAGAGGCTCGGGACCTTGACCTCGGGAACGTCGTCACCCGGCCCCGCCACGGGCGGCCCGGGCGGGATCGGCGTCAGCTGACCGGGGCCACCGGGTCGTCGGACCTCGGTCGGGGCGTCGTCGCGAGCGGCTGCCGCGGCGGCGCCGGCAGGCACCAGCGGCTCGTCGCGATGAACCCTGGTCGCGGGCTCGGACGGGGCCGGGGCTGCCTCCTCCTCCCCTTCCTCCGCGGTGGCAGGCTCCGAGGCGGCATCCTGCTCTGTCGAGTCAGGCTCGGGAGCCGCATCTTCGCCGCCTTCGAGGGCGTCGGGGGGCACGGCTTCACGCTCGGCAGAGGCGGGCCCGTGCTCGCCCGAAGGCGACTCGGAGGCGGCGTCCTGCTCGGTCGACTCGCCGCCGGAAAGCTCGTGCTCATCGGACGGTTGCTCCGCGATCGGGTCGAAGTTCTGCGTGTCGGTGTGGCGGGGGCCGGACTCCCCGGGGCCCGTCTCGCCCGTGGCGCCGATCCACTCCCCGGTGTCGTGCGGGGTCTTGCCCTCAGGGGCGTCCCAGGCGCCACTCTCGCCGGTCACCGGGCCGTCGCCCTCAACGATCCACTCCTCGTCGTCGTCGGTGGGAGCCTCCCACTCGACCGTGCCGCCGTCCTCCCGCTCGGCGCCTTCGGCGGACCCGGAGGCCTCCGGCTGCTCGCCGGCCGCATCCCCGATCTCCGCCTCGATCCGGGCGAACTCCTCGGTCAACCCGAGGCCCGACGTCTCCTCGGTGTCTAGGTGCCGGTCCTCGGCGTCATCGGAGGGCGGGCGATCCGTGCCGTCATCGGAGGGCGGCCGCTCCTCGCTCACCGTGCCTCCTCCAGGGCGAGCGCGGCGGGCAGCGAGCGGGCGAAGTCGCCAAGGGCCCGCCGGTAGGCACCCAGCGAGCTGACCGAGACCCACTCCTCGGGGCCGTGGTGACCGGCGCCGAGGGGGCCGAACTCGACGGCCGGAATGCCGGCGCGTAGGAAGGAGATGGCGTCGGAGGCGCCGTCGCGCCCGACGCCGGTGACCTCACCCTCGTGATGCGGCTTGGCCGCAGCGCAGAGCGCCCGCACGAAACCCGACGAGCGGTCGACGGCGACGGGTGGGCGGGTGAAGGTCGAGACGACCGTGCAGTCCTCGAGCGCGGCGATCTCGGCGAGCACTTCGGCCTGATCCTGTTCGGGTAGGTAGCGGATATCCACGTCGATCACGCAGCTGTCTGGAACCTTGTTGAGTGCGTCCCCACCCCAGATGCGACCGAGGTTGATCGAGGGCCGGTCGAAAAGCTCCGAGGACTCGCGGCTGAAGGGTAGTGACTCGATCGTCCGGAACACTGCAAACGCCTTGAGAATCGCGTTGTCGCCCTCCCAAGGTGTCGAACCGTGGGCGGCCCGGCCGCTGACCTCAAGGCGTACGGCGAGCACGCCCTTGGCGGCGATCCCGACGTGCATGTCGGTCGGCTCGCCCGTGATCGCGAAGTCGCCCTCGAGCCCCTCATCGACGAGCAGGTCGGTGCCCCTGTAGTCGGCCTCCTCGGCCTCCTCGTCGGGAACGATCGCAAGCCGCACCCGGACGTCGTCCTGATCCTTGAGATCGTTGACGGCCAGCATCATCGCCGCCGCCGCGCCCTTCATGTCGTAGGCGCCGCGGCCGATCAACCGGTCGCCCTCGACGCGCGCCTCGAACTGCCCTTCGCGACCGGGCACGACGTCGACGTGGCCGTGCAGGATCACCGTCGGACCCGACGGCGGGCCGACGTCGGCGAGCAGGATCGGCAGGCCCCGGATCTCGAGCTGCGACGTACGGATGTCGCGCGCCTCCAGCCAGCCCTTGAGGAAGCCGGCGCAGAGCCGGATCCCGTCCTCGTTCGAGCTGTCATAGCCGATCAGCTTCTCGGCAAGGAGAAGCTCATCGGCGCCGGAGGCACCGTTCATCCGCAGAAGGTTAGGGGGCCGGGGAAGCCGCGGAAGCGTTCTCTATCGACTTTCCCGCCTATGTGCTGGGAAAGTCGATGAGGAAGCGAACGGGTGCGCCGCGATCGGCGTTGCCGGTCCGCGCCCTACTCGCCTTCGGCCGCCTTCAGGAAGGCTTCGGCGCGCGCCAGGTCGTCCTTGGCCGTCTCCTCGGCGGCCGTGCCCTCCTCGGCCTGCTCGACGCGTGCCTCGCACTCGGCGATCCGCTCGCGCAGGGCGCCGGCGTCGAGGTCCTCGGGATGGTGCGCCTCCTCGACGAGGACGACGACCTTGTTCGCGAAGACCTCCATCCAGCCCTCGGCGGAGACGTAGCGGTCGCCGCTTCCGGAGTTGAAGGAGCCCTGGTCCTCGTACAGGCGCAGCTCGCTCGGCACGAGCCGGGCGAGCATCGGCGCGTGACGGGCGCGAATCCCGACCTCGCCGACGACCGTACGGGCGGAGACCTGGAACAGGTCGCCCTCGTAGATCTTCCCCTCGGGGGTGAGGATCTCGGCCTTGATCAGGGTCTCGTCAGCCATCGGCTCGGGTCAGGTCGGTGGGACGACCGCTTAGGCGGCCGCCTCCTCCTTCTCCTTGTTCTCCTCCTGCTCGGCCGCCTCGGACTCGGCGCCGGCGGTCTCGTCCTCGCCCTTGCCCTTGGCGGCAGCCAGCACCTGCTCGATCGAGCCCTTCATGTAGAAGGCGCTCTCCGGGATGTCGTCGTGCTCGCCGTCGACCAGGGTCCGGAACGACTGGACCGTCTCGTTGACGGGGACGATCTCGCCCGGCGTGCCGGTGAACTGCTCGGCGACGTTGAACGGCTGGCTCAGGAAGCGCTCGATCTTCCGGGCGCGGTTGACCATCAGCTTGTCCTCGTCCGAGAGCTCGTCGATGCCGAGGATGGCGATGATGTCCTGCAGCTCCTTGTAGCGCTGCAGGACCTCCTGGACGCGGGTCGCCGTCCGGTAGTGCTCCTCGCCGAGGATGTCGGGCTTGAGGATCGTCGAGGTCGAGTCGAGCGGGTCGACGGCCGGGTAGATCCCCTTCTCGGAGATCGACCGCGAGAGCGTCGTGGTCGCGTTCAGGTGGGCGAACACCGACGCCGGGGCCGGGTCGGTGAGGTCGTCGGCAGGCACGTAGACGGCCTGGATCGAGGTCACCGAGCCCTGTGAGGTCGAGGAGATCCGCTCCTGCAGCTCGCCCATCTCCGTCTCCAGCGTCGGCTGGTAGCCGACGGCGGAAGGCATCCGGCCGAGCAGCGCCGACACCTCGGAGCCCGCCTGTACGAAGCGGAAGATGTTGTCGATGAACAGGAGCACGTCCTGGCCGCCTTCCTCGCGGAAGTACTCGGCCATCGTCAGACCGGTCAGGGCGACGCGGAGACGGGCGCCCGGGGGCTCGTTCATCTGCCCGAACACCATCATCGTCTTGTCGATGACGCCGGACTCGGTCATCTCGACGTAGAGGTCGTTGCCCTCGCGGGTCCGCTCGCCGACGCCGCAGAAGGCGGAAAGGCCGCCGTAGGAGGTGGCGATGTTGTTGATCAGCTCCTGGATCAGAACGGTCTTGCCGACGCCGGCGCCGCCGAACAGGCCGACCTTGCCGCCCTTCGCGTACGGGGCGAGCAGGTCGACGACCTTGATCCCGGTCTCGAGGATCTCCTGCGTCGGGGTCAGCTCCTCGGCCGTCGGCGCCGCGCGATGGATCGGCCAGCGCGCCTCGCCCTCGACGGGGCCCTTCTCGTCGATCGTCTCGCCGAGCAGGTTGAAGATGCGCCCGAGCGTGTCCTTGCCGACCGGGCACGGTGATCGAGCCGCCGGTGTCGATGACGACATCGCCGCGCTGCAGGCCGTCGGTGGCGTCCATCGCCACCGCGCGCACGCGGTCGTCGCCGAGGTGCTGCTGGACCTCGCAGGTGAGATCGATGGCGTGGCGGCCGTCGCCCTCGGGGATCTCGATCTTCAGCGCCGAGTAGATCTCGGGCAGCTTGTCGGGGAAGACCGCGTCGACGACGACGCCGATCACCTGCTCGATCGAGCCCTTGTTCGTGCCGTTTCCGTTCTCGGACATCTCGTTTGCTCCTTCGCTCTCTAAGTCAGTTCAAGTTCGTTGTCATGAGCCGGAGCCCAGCGCCTCGGCGCCGCCGACCACTTCGAGGATCTCCTGGGTGATCTCCGCCTGCCGCACCCGGTTCATCTCGAGCGTGAGCCGGTCGATCATGTCGCCGGCGTTCTCGGCCGCGTTCCGCATCGCGGTCATCCGCGATCCGTGCTCGGACGCCGCCGACTCGAGCAGCGCCCGGAAGATCGAGAGGTCGACGTACTCGGCGAACAGCAGCGAGAGCGCCTCCTCGGGCTCGGGCTCGTAGACCCAGTCGGCTCGGTTGTGGGCCTCCACGAGCTCCGGATCGTCCGGTTTCTCCTCGTCCGGCACGCCCTCGCCGTAGACCTCCGCCTCCTGCAGCGGCAGCAGGGTGTGCCGCCGCACGTACTGCGTCAGCGGCGAGACGTAGCGGTTGTAGATCAGCTCGACCCGGTCGAGGTCCTCGTCGATGTAGCCGGAGGTCACCTCCTGCCCGATCGTGCGCGCGTCGGCGAACGAGGGGCGATCGGTGAACCCGATGAAGGACTCCGAGATCTGCTCGCCGCGGAAGCGCAGCGTCGAGGCGCCGCGGCGCCCGACCACGTAGAAGACGGTCTCCGCGCCTTCGGCGCCGATCTCCTTCTTCAGGTTGAGGCCGGCACGGATGATCTGCGTATTGAACGAGCCGGCAAGGCCGCGGTCGCCGGTGACGAGGATGACGCCGACCCGCTTGACGTTCTCGCGCTGCTGCAGGAGCGAGACCCGGTTCGCGCTCTGGGTCGAGGCGGCCGCCACCTGGCGGGTCGCCTTGCGCAGCGACTGCGCGTAGGGGCGCATCGCGTCGATGCGCTGCTCGGCGCGGCGCAGCCGCGCGGCCGCCACCATCTCCATCGCCCGCGTGATCTTGCGGATGTTCTTGACGGAGTTGATCCGGTTCTTGACGTCCTTCTGGGTGGCCATGGGCTCCTTCGCCGTGCTCGCTTCGCCTCCGCGAAGCCGCTAGGCGGCGACCTCCTCGGCTGCTTCGGCCTTCGGCCCGGAGGCGCGCTCCTCGCCGGACTTGATCCGGTCCGACTCGCCCTCCTCGAGCGGCTTGCCCTCCTCGTCGAAGTCGGGGCCGAAGTCGTCGATCATCTCGGCGATCGCGTTGCCCAGCTTCTCCTCGCGCTCGTCGTCGAGCTGGCCGTCGTCGTTGATCGCGTCCATCAGCTCGGACTGCTCCGAGCGCAGGCGGCCCCGAAGATCCTCGAGGAACGATTCGACGCGGTCGGCCTTGATCCGATCGAGGTAGCCGCCGGTGCCGGCGTAGATCGAGGACACCTGCTCAGCCACCGACAGCGGGTTGCGCTCGGTCTGGTTGAGGGCCTCGACGAGCCGCTCGCCGCGGGCCAGGGTCCTCTGGGTGTCGGCGTCGAGCTCGGAGCCGAACTGCGCGAAGGCCTCGAGCTCGCGGTACTGCGAGAGCTCGAGGCGCAGCTTGCCGGCGACCTTCTTCATCGCCTTCGTCTGCGCGTTGCCGCCGACCCGGGAGACGGAGATGCCGACGTTGATCGCCGGCCGGACGCCGCTGAAGAACAGATCGGACTCGAGGAAGATCTGCCCGTCGGTGATCGAGATCACGTTGGTCGGGATGTAGGCGGAGACGTCGGAGGCCTGCGTCTCGATGATCGGCAGCGCCGTCAGCGAGCCGCCGCCGAGGTCGTCGGAGAGCTTGACGCCGCGCTCGAGCAGGCGTGAGTGCAGGTAGAAGACGTCGCCGGGGTACGCCTCGCGGCCCGGAGGCCGCCGCAGCAGCAGCGACATCTGCCGATACGCGTAGGCGTGCTTGGTGAGGTCGTCGTAGATGCAGAGCGAGTGCTTGCCCTGGTAGGTGAAGAACTCGGCCATCGCGGTACCGGCGTACGGCGCCATGAACTTGATCGGCGCCGCCTCGTCGGCGGGCGCGGCGACGATGATCGTGTTGTCCATCGCGCCGGCTTCCTTGCAGCGTCTCCATCAGCTGCACGACCGTCGCCATGCGCTGGCCGATCGCGACGTAGACGGAAACGACGTCCTTGTCCTTGTTGTTGATGATCGTGTCGATCGCGATCGCGGTCTTGCCGGTCTGCCGGTCGCCGATGATCAGCTCGCGCTGGCCACGGCCGATCGGGATCATCGAGTCGATCGCCTTGAGCCCGGTCTGCATGGGCTCGGAGACGCCCTGACGCTGGACGACGCCCGGGGCCTTGAACTCCGCGGGCCGGAACTCGGACGCGTTGATGTCGCCCTTGTCGTCGAGCGGGCGGCCGAGCGGATCGACGAGCCGGCCGAGCATCTCCTCGCCGACCGGGATCTGCAGCAGGTTGTTGGTGCGCTTGACGGTGTCGCCCTCGACGATCTTGTCCCACTCGCCGAAGAGCACGGCGCCGACGCTGTCCTCCTCGAGGTTGAGGGCGAGGCCGGTGACGCCGTGCGGCAGCTCGAGCATCTCGAGCGCCATCACGTTGTCGAGACCGTGGACACGGGCGATTCCGTCGGCAACCGAGAGGACGGTTCCGACCTCGGAGAGATCGGCGCTGCCGCTCTCCAGGCCCTCGATCCGCTGCCGCAGGATCGAGGAGATCTCGTCGGGCTTGATTTCCATGGGTTTCGTCGTCTCCTTGTTGCTTCGAAGTTCGTGTCGGTCGCGCTGATGACCGGCGGTCGGGGAATGCCCTCAGGCCGCCTGCGCGACCTCCCTGCGTAGCTTCTCGAGCCGATTGAGGATGCTCGCGTCGAGAACCATGTTCCCGACCTGCAGCTTGAGCCCGCCGATGATCCCGGGGTCGACCTCGCCCTTCAGCTCGATCGTCTGGCCGGTCTGCTTCTCGATCTCGGCGCCGACCTGTTCGACGACGCTCGCATCGAGTTCGACGGCGCTGGTCACCGTCACCTCGAGCCGCCTGTTCTCCTTCGCCCAAAGCTCGTCGAACCGGCGGCGGATCCGGAACAGCGCCGGCATCCGGTGCTTCTCCGCGAGCAGCTCGAGGAAGTTGCTGAGCTCGGGCTCGGCGCCGGTGATCGCGCGCGCGATCCCGTCCCGCTTCTCGCTCGAGGAAAAGTAGGGACTGAAGAAGAACACCTGCAGGTCGCGGTCCTCCCCGAGCGCGTCGGCGACTTCACCGAGCTGCTCGTGGACCGCGTCGAGGTTGCCCGCCTCCCGGGCGGCCTCGAACAGGGCCTCGCTGTAGACGCGGCTGATCTCCTCCATCCGCCGGCCCTACTCCTTTGCGTTGCCGGCCAGGGCCGAGAAGTCGACCTCGCCGAGCGCTTCCTCGACGAGACGCTTCTGATCGTCCTCGGACAGCGACTTGCGGGTCACCCGCTCGGTCGCGAGCACGGTCAGGTCCGCGATCTCCTTGCGGATCTGCTCGAGCGAGCGCCTGGTCTCAGCCTCGATGTCCTTCTTCGCCGAGGCGAGGAGCTCCTCGCGCTTGGCGCGACCCTCCTCGATCGAATCGGCCTTCGTGCTCTCGCCGGACTTCTTCGCCCGCGCGAGGATGTCCTCGGCCTGCTCGCGCGCCTCCTTGAGCCGGGCGCGGTACTCCTCGAGCAGTTCCTCGGCGTCCTTGCGCGTCTGCGCGGCGGCGTCGATGTCGGAGTTGATCTTCGACGCACGCTCCTCGAGCATCTCGCGGATCCGCGGGAAGGCGGCCTTCGAGAGCACCCACATCGTGAACAGGAAGGCGATGACCGTCCAGATCATCAGCCCGAGCTCGGGCGTGACCAGGAAGGAACCGCCCGAGTCGCCGCCGCTTTCGGCGCCGGTCAGGACGACACCGCTCATGTCGCTGACGATCTCCACGGCTGCCTAGAGGAAGAACGCGATCAGGCCGAAGATGAACGTGTAGAAGGCGACGGCCTCAGTCAGGGCGAAGCCGAGCCAGCGGATGCTCTGCAGCTCGCTCGCCATCTCGGGCTGACGCGCGACCGACTCGATCTCCTTGCCGAAGATGATGCCGATGCCGATGCCGGCGCCGATCGAGCCGAGTCCGGCGCCGACGCCGAGCGCGATCGCCTTGCCGGCGTCGGTGATGCCGGTCGCCAACTGATCGGTCGACGCCTGAGCGATTGTCACGGGGTCCATTGGTTATCCAACTCCTTGGTCTCTCTAGTGGCTTTCAGCTGTCGCGCCACCGATATAGATGGCGGTCAGGATCGTGAAGATGAAGGCCTGCAGGCCGGCAACGATGGCGATCTCGAAGACGTAGAACGCAAAGGCCGCGGGGAAGGTGAGCCACCCGATCGCGGCGATCCCGAGCAGCACCGCAAGCCCGCCGCCCATGAACAAGAGCAGCAGGTGGCCGGCGAGAATGTTGGCGAACAGTCGCACGGAGAGCGAAATCACGCGGACGGTGTGCGAGATCGCCTCGATCACCCAGACGAAGGCCTTGAAGGCCAACGGCATCTCCTCGAGGCCGGCGGGCAGCCAGCCGGCGAAGTAGCCGAAGAACCCGTGCTCGCGGATGCCTTCCGTGTGGTAGCTGAACCAGACGATGATCGCGAGGATCAGCGGCACCGAGATGTTCGCCGTGGCGGCGTAGAGCGCGAACGCGGGCAGCTCGAGGCCGAAGACGTCGATCTTCGCCTCGGTGTTCGTCGGCAGCGGGATCAGGCCGATGATGTTCGAGAAGAGGATGAAGAAGAACGAGGTGGCCAGCCACGGGAACCAGCGAATCGCCCGCTGCTTGTCGAGGTTGTCGTTCGTGATCTGACCGTCGACCAGGTTGAAGGCGATCTCCACCGCCATCTGGGTCAGGCTCGGGCGCCGCTGGACGTTGCGCGCGACGAGGACCATCATCGCGATCGTTGCCGCCGACGCGAGCACCAGGTAGAGGACGGCCTTGTTGATCGAGAAGTCGATCCCGAGGATCGTGATGTCGAGCCAGTTGTGGAGCCGGAACTCCTCCTGCGGCTGGAACGTGTCGTTCTTGCCGTTGCTCCCGAAGACGACCGCGAAGAACACGAGCCCGAGCAGGTAGATGCCAAAGCCGAGCAGGACCTTCTGCTTGGTGCTCAGGCCGCTGAGCCGGGCGCCCACGTCAGCTCGCCTCCCCATCGATCAACTGCGCGATGCCCTCGCCCACGAGGTAGGCGGTGACGAGGCCGGCGGCCAGCACCGCGCCGGCGAGGCCCGCGTCACGGTCGCCGGCGAGCCCGACGATCAGGATTGCGGCGGCGAGGATCCAGAGGCGGCCGAGCATGGCCGCGGCGGTCAGGCCGAGGGCCGCGTTGCGGTTGGACGCCGCGATTGCCTCGGATCGACGCCGATCGGCGACCGCCTTGCCGACCCGGCCGATCAGCCAGGCGCCGCCGGCGGCGAGGTAGCCGGCAATCGGCGCGCCGACGGCGATGAAGATCGGCAGCGCGATGACCAGCACCAGCAGGTCGAGGTTGCGCGCGAAGTCGGCGCCCGAGATGCGGGATGCAGTCATCGACATAGGCTGAGCCGGCGCGTGACGCGGCTCCATCTCCCCGATGCGGTGATTGCCTGCCGGGCAGGACAACGGTCGCGGTCGGCGAAGCGATTGTGGGAAGCGGGACGCCTGCGGGCCGAGGGCCTGTCGCCGCGGTTGTCGAAGTGTGGGGTATCCATTGCCTGGTCCCCCGTTGGGGGGCGCCGCGTCGCCCGCCGGCGCCGGAGACGGCGCGGCGGTTGCCTGCGGAGCGCGATAGTAACTGAAAGACGCCGCCCAAAACGGGCCCCCAAGAGGTGGTCACAATGGGTACTAATCATGGGAGCAGCCCACTCACACGGACACGGCCACGATCACGGCCACGGCGACCGCCGCGGGGCCGACCGCAGGGCGCTCGCGATCGCCTTCGCGCTGACCGCGACGTTCACCGTCGTCGAGATCGCCGGCGGCATCCTGACCGGGTCGCTGGCGCTGCTCGCCGACGCCGTCCACATGCTCTCCGACAACCTCTCGCTGGTGCTGGCGCTCGTCGCAATCGGCCTCGCTCAACGCCCGGCAACCCCGAACCGCAGCTTCGGACTGCAGCGGGCGGAGATCCTCGCGGCGCTCGTCAACGGCGTCGCACTGATGCTCGTCTCGGTCTGGATCCTCTGGGAGGCGGCCCAGCGCCTCAAGTCCCCCGACGCAGTCGACGGCGCCGGCATGCTGATCGTCGCAACGGCGGGAGCGGTGGTCAACCTGCTCGCCTTCCGGATCCTCTCCCCCGGCTCCGGCGAGAGCCTCAACATGGCCGGGGCCGCCCGCCACGTGCTGGCCGACCTCGCCGGCTCGGTCGGCGCGATGGTCGCCGCGATCATCATCCTGACGACCGGCTACGACCGCGCCGACCCGATCATCGGCGCCCTGATCGCGGTCCTCGTCGCGGCCAGCGCCGTGCCGATCGTCCGCGACTCGCTACGGATCCTGCTCGAAGAGGCGCCGGCCGGCCTCGATGCGAACGAGATCGGCGAGGCGATGGCCCGCTGGCCCGGCGTCGACTCCGTCCACGACCTGCACGTGTGGACGATCACCTCGGGCTTCCCGGCGCTCTCCGCCCACGTCGTCGTCGGCGCGGACGAGGACTGCCACGCGCGCCGGGCCGAGCTCGAGGGCATGCTCGCCGAGCGCTTCGACCTCGAGCACACGACGCTGCAGACCGACCACGCCGAGCCGCAGCAGCTGCTGCAGGTCAGCGGCTGGACGAGAAGCGCGAGTAGTCAGGCAGCCGGCGTCCGCGTCGGCAGGGTGACGAAGCTCCGCTCGCAGCCGTGCAGTACCGGGCGGTCGATGCGGTCGATCGAGGCGACGTCCTCACCGCCGCCGCAGCGGACCTCTCGCTCCCGCCACGCGTCCGCGACGCGGACGCGGTCGCGCCCCGGTCCGGCCGCAACCCGGTCGCGGCCCGAACCCGGCGAGATGTCGTCGGGGCCACGTCCGCCACGTGCCGTGTCGGTGCCGTTGTCCGGCAGCGAGGAGATCGGCACCCGGCCCGCCGATGAGGAGATCGTTGCCGGCGGCTCCGGCGAGCTGATCGTCGCCACTGCCGGCCCGGATGCGGTCCGCCCCGCCGCCACCGTTGAGGACATCAGTCGCCGCCGGCACCGACGAGCAGATCGGCGCCCCCGTCGCCGTTGAGCCTATCCCCGCCCGTCCCGCCGAGGAGGCGATCGTCTCCCGGGCCGCCGGAGAGCGTGGTCGCCGAAGCCGGGCGGGGGCCGTAACTGAAGGTGTCGTCGCCCTCACCCAGCTGGCCCGCGATCCGCGGATCGGCGATCGAGCAGGCGAGCACCGAGTTCGTCACCTGCTGACAGAGTCGATACGTGGCGCGGATCGGGTGCCGGTGCGCGTCGATCAGCCAAGACTCGCCCGACGTGCCCGACTGCTCGGCCTGATCGACCGTGATGTGGTCGTTGCCGTCCGTGCCGAAGATGCCGATGTGGGCGTCCTGATACGCATCTGCCCGCAGTCGAGGTCGACGACGATCGCGTCGCGGGCCTCGAGCCGCAATGCGCGGAGCAGGAAGGCAGGCGGCGACACCGAGCCGCGGCGGCCCGCCCGATCCATCGCCGTCGCCACCGCAGCTCCATGTCGCACGCAACCCGAGGGCGCCGCGCCGAGTTGCGTCACTCCTCCCGGCTCGATCGCCTCGAACCCGCCCGTCTCCGGGTCGACGCGCTCGAGCGTGCCCGTCGCCGGGTCGACGGCCTCGAAGGTGCCCGTCTCGAGCTCGCGGGCGACGCCCTCGTCGACGACGTCCTGATTCGGCTCACCCGGCAACGCCGCGTCGACCTGGCGGAAGCGGAAGCGGCGCAGCTTGAGGATCTCGAGCGCCGTCAGCAGGCGGAGGCTGGCGGCCACCGCGATCACGAAGAAGCCGACCATGACGGCCGTCCAGGCGAGGTTGAAGTGACCGCGGTTGTCCGAGTAGGGCACGAAGCGGAGCGCCAGGGCGAGCGCTGCCAGCGCCGCCGTCCACCCGTACAGGTAGGCGATCGTGCGCCGCTGGCTGAAGCCGATGTTCGCCATCCGGTGGTGGAAGTGGGACTTGTCGGCGGCGAAGATCGGCTGCCGGTACTTGATCCGCTTCGCGATCACGAAGCTCGTGTCGAGGATCGGCACGGCGAGCACGACGAGCGGGAAGGCGAGGGCAACGATCGCGTTCGTCTTCAGCGCGCCCTGCACGGCGATCGTCGCGAGCAGGTAGCCGAGCAGGTTCGAGCCCGTGTCCCCCATGAAGCTCGAGGCGGGTGGAAAGCCGTGGCGGAGGAATCCAAGCGCGCCGCCCGCGGTGACCGCCGCGAGCACGCCGGCCGAGTTGCGCTCGAGCGAGAGCGCGATCGCGGCAAGCGTGATTGCGCTGATCGCGCAGACCCCGGCCGCCAGCCCGTCGACGCCGTCGATCAGGTTGATCACGTTCGCCATCGCGACGATCCCGATCACGGTCAGCACCTCGCCGAGGTCGACCGCCCCGATCACGGGCAGGTCGAAGAGCTGCGTGCCGCGCGAGATCGAGGCCGCCGAGGAACGGGATCGTCACCGTGTCGACCGTGACGCCGGCCTGGACCGGGATCACGGCCGCAAGCGTCTGGCCGAGCAGCTTCCAGCCGGCGCCGAGCTCGACGATGTCGTCGACGACGCCGACCAGCGCGATCACCGCGGCGCCCGCCGAGGATCGCCCTCGTCTCGGAGTCCAGCGGCAGGAAGATCGCCCCCGAGGCACAGACTGCGACGAGGATCGCGGCGCCTGAGAGCTTCGGCGTCGGCTCCGTGTGGAGGCTGCGCTCGCGGGGCATGTCGATCGCACCGACCTTGACCGCGGCTGCTTCCGCGACCGGAACCAGCAGCCAAGCGATCGCGGCGGCCGTTACGAACGCGAAGAGGGCGTCGATGGTGTCTGGCATGAGAGGCGGGCTCGCGGCTCGCGCCGAGACTACTGAAGGGCCCCGACCACTCCGTCGACGAGCACGCCCGGATCACGCGGGTTTGCAGGGCCCGGCGGCGATGTTCGCTTCGTCAGCTCGAGCGCCTGCGGATCGCGCAGCTCGCGGAGCCGCCCCGCCGCGATCAGCTCCTCGTCGACCGCACCCATCCGGCCGCTGAAGATCGTGTAGACGGGCACCCCGAGCGCCACCGCCTCGCGGTTCATCGTGCCGCCCGCGCTGACGACGAGGTCGGAGAAGGCGATCAGGCTCTGCGCGTCGATCGCCCGGCTCGGGGACGATCAGGCGCGGCTGGGCCCGCCCGATCGCCGCCGTGCGCTGGCCCTCGGTGCGCGGGATCAGGACGATGACCGCGCGTGGATCGGCGACGAGCCGGTCGAGGAGCTTCTCGTAGAGGGGGTTGTCGGCGTGATAGGCGGAGCTCTCCGGCGGCGGCCGGACGACGACGAGGACGCGCTCGTCGCGCTCGCGCTCGGGGCCGACGCCGAGCCGGTCGAGGCCGAGGGCCGTGAGCACCCCCGGATCGGGGACGAGGTCGGCGAGGTAGTAGTCCTCCTTCAGGCCGGGGTAGCGGACGAGCTTCTTCTCGGAGGCGCCGGCGGCGATCAGGCGGTCGATCGGGATCGCGTCGGGGACCATCACGCGGCGCGCCGCGCGCCAGGAGACCTTGCGCTGCAGGCCGGCGTACTCGTAGTCCTGCATCTGCACCTGGGGGATCCGCAGCAGCGTGCCGACGACCGCGATGTCGACGGAGCCGTGCGCGAGCGCCACGTCGAAGCCGCGGCCCCGCGCCCAGCGCAGCAGGCGGGCGCTGCGCGAGGCGAGCGCCGCGCCGCGCGCCGCGGTGCCGGAGTCGGCGTGCTCGCCGATCGACGTGTAGGGGATGCCGAGCAGCTCGAGCAGGCCCTCGGTCTGCCCGTAGCTGCGGGTGGTCACCTCGACGGAATGCCCCCGCCCCTCGAGCCCGGCGATGATCGGGCGCAGAACGACCGGGTGCGCCGCCGCGGTGCAGTCGACCCAGACCTTCATCACGCGCCGGCGCCGCAGGCGGGCGCCGCGCCGCTCACGAGACCCCGGCGCCGGACAGTTGCGGGTAGAGCGGGTAGCGCTCCATCAGCGCCCGGCTGCGGCCGGCGAGCTCGCTCGCGGCGTGCCTCGAAGTCCTCGGAGAGCGCCGCGCAGATCAGCTCCGCGATCTCGGTCATGTCGCTCTCGACCAGGCCGCGGGTCGTCAGCGCCGGCGTGCCGATCCGCAGGCCCGAGGGGTTCATCGGCGGGTTCGGGTCGAACGGGATCGCGTTGAAGTTGACGGTGATCCCGATCTGCTCGAGCCGCGCCTCGCGCGGTCTTGCCGTCGAGCCCGTTGCGGCCGCAGGTCGACGAGCACCAGGTGCGTGTCGGTGCCGCCGGTCAGCACCTCGACCCCGCCCGCGATCAGGCCATCGGCGAGGGCCCGCGCGTTGGCGACCGTCTGCCGCTGGCGCTGCTTGAACTCCTCGCTCTGGGCGATCCGCAGCGCGACGGCCTTGGCGGCGATGATGTGCATCAGCGGCCCGCCCTGGCTGCCCGGGAAGACGGCGCGGTTGATGTCCGCCCGGAGCTCCTCGGTGCAGAGGATCATGCCGCTGCGCGGCCCGCACAGCGTCTTGTGGATCGTCGTCGTGACGACGTCGGCGTGCGGGACCGGGTTCGGGTGCTCACCGGCGGCGACGAGGCCGGCGAAGTGCGCCATGTCGACCATCAGCCGCGCACCGACCGAGTCGGCGATCTCGCGGAACGCGGCGAAGTCGAGCTGCCGCGAGTAGGCGGACCAGCCGGCGATGATCAGCTTCGGCTTCGTCTCGTGGGCGAGCCGCTCGACCTCCTCCATGTCGACGCGCAGGCTCTCCCGATCGACGTGGTACGGATGGACGTCGAAGAGCTTGCCCGAGAGGTTGAGCTTCATCCCGTGCGTGAGGTGCCCGCCGTTGTCGAGCGCCAGGCCCATGATCGAGTCGCCGGGCTCGAGCAGCGCGAGGTAGACCGCGTTGTTGGCCTGCGCGCCGGCGTGCGGCTGCACGTTCGCGTGCTCGGCGCCGAAGATCTCCTTGGCCCGGTCGATCGCGAGCTGCTCGGCGACGTCGACGTGCTCGCAGCCGCCGTAGTAGCGCTTGCCGGGGTAGCCCTCGGCGTACTTGTTGGTCAGCACCGAGCCGGCCGCGTCGAGCACGGCCTGCGGGACGAAGTTCTCGGAGGCGATCATCTCCAGCGTGTCCTGCTGGCGGCCGAGCTCGGCGTCGAGCACGGCGGCGATCTCGGGATCGACCTCGGCCAGCGGGGCGGTCTGGAAGTCGTCGGGCAGGTCGGTCACGGTCTCGGGCTCCTTCGTATCGTCGAACGCTGCGGTCGGGTTCTCAGAGCTCGGCGCCGCGCTCGAGCTCGGAGATCTCGGCGACGCGGCGCTCGTGGCGGCCGGCCTCGAAGTCGGTGCTGAGGAAGGTAGCGACGATCGGCGCGGCCTCGTCCGGGCGCGAGCCGGCGGCCGGCGAGCGTGAGCACGTTGGCGTCGTTGTGGCGGCGGCTCATCTCCGCCTCCTCGGGGTCGTGCCCGTTGACCGCGCGGACGCCGTCGACCTTGTTCGCGGCGATCGAGACGCCGACCCCGGAGCCGCAGACGATCACGGCCCGATCGGCCTCGCCGTCGGCGACCAGGTGGGCGGCGCGGTACGCGTAGACGGGGTAGTCGACCGACTCTCGGCGCCGCCGTCGGTGCCGACGTCGATCACCTCGTGGCCGGCCTCGCGCAGGATCGGCTCGACGGCCTCCTTGAGGTCGTAGCCGGCGTGGTCAGATCCGATCGCGACGCGCACCGGGGCCGAATCTAGCAGCGCCCCGGGCGTCTAAATCGCGGGAGCACCGGCCGATTCTGTCGTCTCGATGACCGGCGAGGCATATCCTCTGCCGGCGGGGGATCGAGGAGGGACCGGCAATCAGTTCATTGGAATGGATCACCGCGGGCGCCCTCGTGACCACGGCTCTGTGGCTGTTCCTGGTCATCATGGTCGTAATCCGGAAGGGCCGGCGAGATCGGCGCGAGCGCGGAGCACGGGAACGACGCGATCGGTTCTGGGAGGCCGTGGGCAGCGACGATCGCGAGGCGCTGCGGGCGGTCGCCTCCGAGGCGATTGGATCGCAAGCCATGCGGGTCGACCTGCTCGCCCTGCTCAGCGGTAGCCACGAGCTCGATGCCCGCGCGTACAGCGCGATCCAGGCCACGTTCATCGAATCCGGGCTGGCGGAGCGCCTCGCAACCCTCGCCGGGTCGCGGGATCCGGTTCAACGAGGCTGCGCGGTCCTCCTCCTCGGGCGCGCCAGGCTGCCGGCGGCGGTAAGCGCGGGCATCCCGCTGCTCGCTGACGACGACCTCGACGTTCGGCTCGCGGCGTGCGCCGCCCTGGCGAGCGCGCACTCGCCGCAGGCCGCGGTGGCGCTGATCGACGCGATCGGCCAGCCGGGGCTACAGCCGGGGCGACTGATCGAGCGCCTGGCGGCGGAATGGGCCGCTCCAACCGTGCTCAGGGCGCTGCAAGCCGACGATCTCCCCTCGTCGGCGCGCGTTGCCTTGATTCGGGCCCTCGGCCTCGCTCGGCACGGACCGGCAGCCGGGACGCTGCGCGAGTGCCTACTTGCCGACGACCCCGAGCAGCGGATCAGCGCGGCCCGATCGCTCGGCCAGATCGAAGACGCGGAAGCGACGGCTCCACTGCTGACGGCGCTCGACGACCAGCGCTGGGAGGTCCGGGCTCAGGCCGCGCGCTCCCTCGGCCTGATCGGCGACCCCGTAGCCGTGCCCAGGCTTGCGGAGTGTCTCACCGACTCCGCCTGGTGGGTTCGGGCCAACGCGGGCAACGCGCTTCGCATCCTCGGCGAGCTGGGCCTCGCGACGCTCGAGGAGGTCGCAAGGACCAGCTCCGACCGCTTTGCCCGTGACCGCGCGCGTGAGTCGATCGCGCTCGCCGCGGCCGCCGAGGGGGGCCTGACATGACGATCCTCCGCGACTTCGTCGTCGGCTTCGACGTGCTCATGCTCACCTACTTCGTCCTCATCAACATCGTCTATACGGTGCTGGCGATCATCGGCTGGAGGGCCGTGGAGCGCTACGTCAGCCGGCGTCCCCTGCGCGACTACCAGACCGTGTCCACCTCGCACATGAGCCCTCCGGTCACGATCCTGGTACCCGGATACAACGAGGAGTCGGTGATCGCCGCGTCGGTCCGCTCCCTGCTCAGCTCACACTTCGCGGAGCTGGAAGTAATGGTGATCAACGATGGCTCCTCCGACGGGACACTCGATGTCCTGAAGCAGGAGTTCGCGCTGGTCGAAGTCGAACGTGTCCCTCGCGCCGGGATCGAGACCGCGCCCGTACGGGCCACGTACACGAGCGGATCCGACTCGCGGCTCACGGTCGTCGACAAGGAGAACGGCGGCAAGGCCGACAGCCTGAACGCGGGACTGTGTTACGCCGCGTTTCCCCTGGTCTGCGCGATCGATGCGGACACGATCCTCGACCCAGAAGCGCTCGCCCGCCTGGTGTGGGAGTTCGAGGCCAGTCCGGACACGGTCGCAGCCGGCGGCATCGTCCGGATCGTCAACGGCTCAACCTGGGAGAACGGGCGGCTGGCGAAGGTCCAGACCCCCCGCAACCTGCTTCTCAACCTGCAGATCCTCGAGTACCTGCGGGCCTTCCTGGGCGGCCGGATCGCCTGGTCTCGACTCGGGATGCTGCTGATCATCTCGGGAGCGTTCGGCATCTTCCGGCGAGACGCACTGGTCGAGGTCGGCGGCTACGACCCCACCACCGTCGGCGAGGACGCGGAGGTCGTGCTGCGCCTGCACCGGCGCCGGCGGGAAGCGGGAAAGACCTGTCGGATCATCTTCTTCCCCGACCCGATCTGCTGGACCGAAGCACCGAGCTCCCTGCGGGTCCTGATCGGCCAGCGCGACCGCTGGCAACGCGGGCTGTTCGAGATGCTGAGGCGGCACCACGAGATCATCGGCCGGCGGCAGTACGGAACCGTCGGATTGCTGGCGATGCCCTACTTCCTCGTCTTCGAGGCGATCGGGCCGGTCCTCGAGGCAACCGGATACGTGTTCCTGATCGCCTCCGTCGCGCTCGGCTGGATCTCGTGGGGTCTGGCGGCGGCCTTCGCGGCGTTGAGCCTGACCTACGGACTCGTGCTGTCCTTCTTGACCCTGCTGATGGAGGAGCGCGCCTTCCAGCGGTACCCCGACTGGCGCGATCTCGGCCGGCTCGTGTTCACGGCGGTCGCCGAGAACTACGGCTACCGCCAGCTCATCGCATTCGTCCGCGCGCGGGCCCTGTGGACGCTCTGGCGCGGTCGCGGGACGCACAGCTGGGGGCAGATGACACGGGCCGGCTTCGGCTCCCAGGCTCCCCCTCCGTGACACCGGCGGCGGAGCGGCTCTCGTGAACCCAGCCGTACGACGCCTGCGCAGGACCCGGCTCGCGGAGCTGCCGCCGCTGCTCACAGGGGTCGTCGCGGTCGCCTTCGCGGTCGCGACGACGACGCCCGCGGAGCCGACGATGTTCTGGGTCGGCACCGTCGGCGTCGTCGCCAGCGCCTCGAGTGTTCTCTTGCCCCAAACGCATCACGGCCGCGGACTTCTGGAAGCGGCGCCGCAGGCCTTCGCGATCCTCTCCTATGCGCTGATAGCGGCGGCGACCGGCGGTGCCTCCTCTGAGTTCGCGGCGCTCCTGCTGCTGCCCTTGTTGTGGTTCGGGCTCGAAGGAAACCAACCGCAGCTGGTCGGTGGGCTGCTCACATTTGCGCTCGGGCTGACGCTGACCTGGCTGCTGGCGAGCGGGGGCGCCACCGCCACCCAGCTCGAGCACGCCGCAGTGCTGGCCGGGGCGGGGCTCGCGATCGTATTCGGACCGCGGATCGTCAGCGAGGCCCAGCGGCACCGCAGCGCCCGCTACAAGTCTCTCGCCGATCACGATGGGCTGACGTCACTACTCAACCGGCGAGCCTTCATCGACCTGGCCGAGGCTGAACTGGCGCGCGCCCAGCGCCATGCCCAGGATCTGGCGCTCGTCTCGCTCGACCTCGACGGCTTCAAGCAACTCAACGACACGCAGGGGCACCCCGCCGGAGATCGGGCGCTGGTGACGGTTGCCGAGGGGTTCGCGTCGACCCTGCGGTCTCACGACCTGCTGGCCCGCCCGGGCGGTGACGAGTTCATGGCCCTGCTCGTTCAGACCCCGAGGAGCGCCGCCCCGGGCGTCGCCGAGCGCCTGCGGGCCACCGTCTCGCCCCCCTTGTCCTGCTCGGCTGGACTCGCGTTCCCACGGGCGGACGAGAGCCTCGCTGATCTGATCGCACGCGCCGACGCCGCGCTTTATGAGGCGAAGGGACGGGGTCGCAGCTGCCTGGTAGTCGCGCCGGCCTAGTACACGCGTCCGTAAACACGGTCGCACTCCCGCGAGCAGCCGGGCGCGCCCTCAGGGCGCTGCGGACTCGGCTCCCGAGTAGAGCTCGAACCGGTCCCGGCCGGCATGCTTGGCCGCATACATCGCGTCATCCGCCCGGGCGAGGAGTTCGACGACGTCCGTCACCGCGCCCTTCGAGTAGGCGGTGATGCCGATGCTGGCGGTCAGATGCTGGCCGCCGTCCCCGGCCTTCAACGCCGTCTCTCGCACGGCCTCGAGCAGCTTCTCCGCGAACCGCTCCGCGCCGGCAAGCCCCGTGCGCGGCAGCACGATCACGAACTCGTCGCCGCCGACACGGGCGAACGAATCCGTCCGTCGCAGCAGCGCCGAGACAGCCTCGGCGATCGCGATCAAGGCCTCGTCGCCGGCTTCGTGCCCGTAGGAATCGTTGATCCGCTTGAAGCCGTCGAGGTCGAGCATCAGCACTGTCCCCTCCTCGCCGTAGCGGTCGGCGAGCGCCAGCTCGCGCTCGAGCTCCTCATCGAGGCGGCGGCGATTGATCAGCCCCGTCATTGGATCGTGGGTGGCGAGCTCGTGCAGCTCATGCTCGAACTGCTTGCGGGCGCCGATGTCCTCGTCCTGTCTGATCGCGTAGAGGGGCCTGCCCGCCTCATCGCGGGCCAGCGAGCAAGCGGCCAAGACCTCGATCGTCTTCCCCGAGGCGGCCACGAGCCGCTTCTCGAGCTCGTATCCCGCGCGCTTGCCGGAGACGAGCTCGGCGAGCAGCTCGACCTCCTTCGGCTGGTCGTCGGGATGGACCACCTGCGCCGAGTCGAGCGCGAGGAGCTCCTCCTCCGTGTACCCGAGGAGCTCGCAGTAGCGCCTGTTCACGCGCACGAAGCGCCCGAGCCGGCCGGGCTCGACGGAGGTGAGGGCCATCCCGATCGGCGCGTTCTCGAACGACTCGCGGAAGCTACGCTCGCTCTCCTGGAGCGCCAACTCGGCCCGGTGGCGGTCGGTGATGTCCGAGAACATGGCCACATAGGCGCTCGGCTGTCGCAGCTTCGTCTGGTCGTCGTCGGCGCGAGCATCGGGCTCGAGTTGACGAGCAGCCACAGGGTGCTCCCGTCCTTGTGGTTCACCTCGACTTCGAGCCTTTCGGGGCCGTCGTCCTCCTCCGCCTCGAGCCGGTCATCGAGCTCGGCGCGCTCGCTGTTGGCCGGCACGAACTCGAGCACCGAATGGCCGATGACTTCGTCGCGCTCGTAACCCGTGATCTCGGTGAAGCGGTCGTTCACGAACGTGTAGCGCCCCTCGGCGTCGAGGGTGACCACCGCCTCCCCGGCGGTGTTGACGAGCGTCCTGTATCTGTCGACGCTCGCTGCCATACTGCGGACAAGAGACCGGTTCTCGACCAGGATCAAGCCGAACCGGGCGGACACGGCCACCAACGTGAGACCCGCGAGAATGGCGGCGGATCCGGGCAGGCGGTTGTAGTGGTCGGCGATCAGCAGCGCGATCGCCGGGAGGGCGAGGATCGCCGGGATGGCAACGGCCAGCGCCCCGCGCTGGCGCGGCCGGGAGGCGCCAGCCGTAGACCACCACGACGCGATACCGATCAGCGTCGTTCCCGCGATCCAGAACGGATCGATCCACCCTCCATCCTCGTAGGTGCCGGCGTCGACCGCGAGCAGGTATGCGATGTCGGCGACCACGAACATCACGATGCCCAGAGCCAATACCACCCACGATCGCCCCGCCGACATCCCGGAGACGACCGTGAGCGAGATCAGGACCGCGAGCAGGAACATGTCGCCGACCGGATAGGCGAAGTTGGTGACAACCGCCGCCATGTCTCCCCCGCCAGAAGCGGCTGGCGCTACCACCAGCGCGGCAAGCACGGTCGCCGCTGCGAGGGCCCCGATCAGGCCGTCGAGCCAGGACCGCCCGAGCGCGCGTGCCCCGCCAAGCGAGATCATCCCTGCGAGTACGAATGGAATGAACAGCAGGTACAGGGCGTCGGCGGCGGAGGGAAAGGGGGGGTGCCTCTGGTCAGCCAGGAAGGCGTCCCAGATCACGTCGCCGACGGCCCACATGGCGACTGCGAGCCCGATCAGGAACCACCCCCACCTGCCCTCCTTGACCAGCGCTGCGCGCACGATGCAGAGCGCGGCCGCTAGCAGGACGAGCGCGTTGTAGAGGCCGGCGGAGAGCGCCTTGACGTCTGCGACTCCCGCGATCGTGGCGAAGACGTAAACCGCAAGCCCCCCGAGCATGATGCCCTCCAGGGCAGACACCCACTTGGGGCGCACCGGAGCGTCGTGTTTCCCCAGACCTGCGGCCCGATCCCCCACGGTCGCAACCTCGCGCATCAGCCGGCCCCGGGCTTCCGTGATTCCGAGCTTGATCCACTCGATCCGTGCCGGCGCCCGAAGCGGTGCGCGCGGCCGTGCTCCTGCCCCGACCACCCCCACGTCGCGGCAAGCAGGATGGGATCGTCGGAGATGGGCGGCGGCGGCTCGTGGCTGAAGAGCTCGCCGGCACGCCAGCGCCGAAATGCGTCCGGCAGCCTGAAGACGACCATGTAGCCGACCACGAGCGTGGCCAGCGTGACCACAAAGACGACGGTGAGCTCATGCAGCCAGACCTTCTGGAGGATGCACTGGGTCCTTGCCTCGCCGGCTGGCGGACAGCGACCCTCCGCGCTCGGGACCGGGAGCGCAATGATGACCCCCAGCGTGGCTCCCAGGATCAAGGCAAGCGGGTAGAACACTTTCGCTGCCCGCTCCGGCGTACGACCGCGCGCGAGCGCGGCCCGGGCCGCCGCGCGGCGCCCCTCCGGGGATGGGCCCGGGCGGGCGCCCTGCCCACGCCGGCCGGCGGCTCCTTCCGGCGCGACCGGGGGCGGCTCGCGTTTCGACCTCGCGCTTGCAGGCTCGACGGGCGGTGGCTCGGCCGGAAGCGGGGCCTGTGCGCGGGAGATCGGGGGCGGAGCCGCTTCGGTCGCCAGCACGCGCTCGAACGCGGCGAGGCTCGTGGGGCAGAAGTCCGACCCCGCCTTCTCGGCGAGGATCGAGGCCACCACGTCCGCGGGCAGGGCCTTGCGGTAGGGGCGGTCGGCGAGCATCGCGACGTGCGCGTCGCAGACCTTGATGATGCGGCTCGGAAGCGGTATCTCCTCGCCCGCGAGACCGTCCGGGTACCCGCCGCCCCCGAAGTCCTCGCGACTCGCGCGGATCAACGGGGCGAGATAGGTGAGGTCAGGCATCGCCGCCACGATCCGCTCCCCGAGGATCGGCTGCTCGCGGAGCAGCCGCGCCTCCGAGCGGTCCAGGAGCCCGCGCTTGCTGAGCACGCGAGGAGGGATCCCGAGACTGCCGATGTCCTTGAGCATCGCCAGGTGCACCGTGGTGGTGATCCCCTCGGCCCCAAGCTCGAGCTCCCGAGCGACCGCCTCGGCGAGCTGGATCAAGCGATCGAGCTCCCAGGCCGTCTTCACGGTCCGGATCGCCAGCGCAGCCAGCAACCTCATGACGTGCGCCTCTGGGCTGGTCGGGTGATCGGGCGGTAGATAGGGATCGGCGGCGCCCGGATCGGCGGTGTCCGCCGTGGCCCTCGGGGCGAGGGCGAGGGCTTCGGCACAGGCGCTGAGCGCCTCCAGCTCGTCCTGCTCGAGTGGCGTACGCGAGGCGCCCAGGATCCACCGCAGCGCTCCCGAGACGTGACCACCGGAGGGATCGATGATCGGCAGGCTCCGCTCGTCGAGACCGCTGGTAGCAGGGTCGAGCAACTCACCCTCGTGAGCCGACGACAGACCAGGGTCCGAAGAGGAGCGCACGGACTCGCCCTCGGGGCCCGGCAAGGTGATCAGGACGGCTCGAAGTCCGACTGCCTCGGCGGTCCCCCGGAGCTTGCGCCGGATCGGCTCGCTTCCCGAGACGGCCGTCGCGAGCTCGCTCACCGCTCCTTCTCCTCGGCGGTCGAAGGCTCGCTGCCCGGCCACCACGCGCCGATCTCCTCCAGAGGGCCCGGTCGACCGAAGTAGTAGCCCTGAGCGTGCGTGACGCCCAGCTCCGCGAGCAGCTCGAGGCTCTGCTGGTCCTCGACCCCCTCGGCGATCGTCGTCTGGCCGAATTCCCTCGCGAGGCCGACGACCGCCTTTACAACCTTGACGCTTGCCGGATTGGTGACCACATCCGAGACGAAGGTCCGGTCGATCTTGAGGATCGATACGGGCAGGTGCGTCAGGTAGGTGAATCCGCCGTACCCGGTGCCGAAGTCGTCGAGCGCCAATCGGCAGCCGGCCGCGACCGCGCGGTGCGCGAATCGCTCCGCAACGGCGTGCTCCTGGATCAGGCCCGACTCCGTGACCTCGATCACGATGCCGGTGGGATCGACCCCGGTCGCAATGAGCTCGTCTTGGATCAGCCGTGGAGTCGATGGATCCTGAATCGAGTCCGCCGAGAGGTTGAACTGCACGGGAAGGCCGGACTCCGCCGCGAACCGGATCGCATGAGGAATCACCCAACGGTCGATGTCCTTGACGAGATGGTGTTCCTCGGCCGAGGGCATGAACTGCGCCGCGGCGACCACGGTTCCGTCGGGGCCACGCATCCGCACGAGCAGCTCCTGCTGGACGACCTCGCCGTCCGGCAGCCGAACGATCGGCTGGCTGTAGAGAAGGAGACCATCCCCGCTCAGGGCATCGCGGATCGGCCCAACCCAGGACATCTTCTCGAGCTCGCGCCGGAGCCGGTCGCGCTCGGACTTCTCCGCGGAGATGTCGCGAAAGACGGTCAGTACGCCACGCGACCCCTCCGGCGTCTCGAAGCTGGCGGCGGTAAAGGACGACCGGGAGCTGCGATCCGTCCGAGCGGATGAACACGTCCTCGTCGACTACTTGACGGCCTGCGTCGCCGAGCCTCAGCTCGGTGATCGGGCAATCCTCGATCGGATAGGGCGAGCCATCGGCGTGTGCGCTGTGCGTCGCGTCGTGCATGGCGGCTCCCGATCAGCTCGCCCGGCTCGTAGCCGAGCAGCCTGCTCGGCCGCGTGGTTCACGTAAATGACCCGGTCGCTCTCGTCGACCGCAAAGAGGCCTTCGACCATCTGATCCGTGAGGGTGCGCAGGTAGTCGCGTGATCGCACGGCCTCGAGCTCGGCCTGGACCTGGTCGGTGATATCTATCGACACCCCGATCGTTCCCGACTTCCGACCGTCCTCGAAGTGGGTGAGGACGTTACGTACGAAGGTAGGAATACCGCTGCCATCGCGTCGGCGGGTCTCGTAGCGGCCGCTCCACGAGCCCGCGTCCCCGAGTGCCGCATCGATCTCGGCGCGGAGCGCGGGATCGGCCGGACCGATCGTGAACTCATCCGCCGTGCCGGCCGCGGGTTTCGCCGGCCGTCCACCCGTAGAGCCTCTCGGCGCCCTCGTTCCACTCGACGATCCGGCCATCGACGTCGGTTGCGATCACCGCAGCGTCGACGGCGTCGAGCAGCTCCCCACGCCGGCGCGCCTCGGTCTCGGCCTGCCGGCGAGCGGTGACATCGGCGACGATCATCGCCTGCACACCAGGCAGGCGACGATCGAGCGGCCGCCGGTCGATCCGTGCCGTCGCCCAGCGATCACCGCGCCCGACCCTTGCTGTGATCTGCCCGGGCTCGGCTACGTCAGTCTCGAGCCAGCTGCCAAAGGGGATCCGATCGGCGGGGTGCACGAACTCGCTGAACGGACGGCCGAGCAGGTCCCGCTCCGTCCCCCGAGCAGCCGCGCCAGCTCGGCGTTCGCGTAGAGGAGGCTGCCGTCGGCATCGAGCAGCGCCGCTCCGACAGGCATCCGCTCGACGATGAAGCGCGTCATCTGGCTGGCTGCCGAGCTCCACGAGCTCCGGGCCGCCGGCGCCCTCGACGACAACGGCATCCGCCATCCCACTGGTGATCGCGCTCGATCGCGGCCTCCACCTCGTCGCGCCGGTGGCGATTCTCGGTGGTCGCCGCGGGCCATCTGCGCTCACCGCTCCAACTCGAGCAGATCCACGACCATCGAGGTGTCGGTAAGGTCCCCGATCAGCTTCAGGGTGGCTCAGGCCGCAGCCGCACGAGAGTCGGGACGACGATGATCTCGTTCTCCTTCGCCCGGCCCGGCTCCGTGACAAGGTCGACCACCTCGATCTCGTGCCGGCCCGGGAGATGGGCCACGCAGATCGCCTTCAGGTTGCGAAGCGCGATCACCGAGTGCCGCGAGTGCCCGGCCGCGTACAGGCAGAAGACGAAGATCTCGCCGGGCTGCCGATGTTCGGGGATGCTCCCGTCATTCATTCGCGGGTCCCGTGCCGAGAACGGCGTCACCGATCAGCGGTCCGTCGCCCGTGAGCCGGAGCTCGCGAAGCTCGTCGCTGTGGGCCATCCCGCGCGACTTGATGATCTCGAGCGTACGCCGATGCCCACCGCGCCGGGCATCGTTCTTGAGCATGATCCATGTGTCGACGACGCTCGAGATGCCGACCGCGGAACGCGGCTGGTCCCGTGGGATCAGCGACGTCATCAGCGCCGTCAGGCCCTGGTTCTTGATCTGGTCGAGCAGGCGGCTCAGCATGCCCTCGATCGACGCCGCGTCGCCGCGGAAGTCGCTGACCGGGTCGACGACGACGTGCTCCGGCCGCACCCTGTCGATCTCACGGCGCATATGGGTCAGGTGCGTCTCGAGTCCGAAGGCCGTCGGGCGGCTCGACATCATCGTCAACGTGCCGGCAGCGACATGCGGCTCGAGATCGATCCCGACCGACTGTCATGTTCCTGATGATCTGAGAGGGCGACTCCTCCAGCGACAGATAGAGGACGCGCTCGCCGCGACTGCTCGCCGCTGCGGCGAACGCCGCCGCGAGCGTGGACTTGCCCGAGCCGGGGGTCCCCGACACCATCACCGTCGAGCCGACGAAGTAGCCGCCCGCGAGCATCTCGTCGAGATGGGCAGAGCCCGCTCGAGACGCGCTCCACCGATGCCTCGTACTCGAATCTGAGCGCGGTTCCCGGGAGGACCGAGACGGCCTCCTCGTCGATCAGGAACGGGAACTCGTCGAGGCCGTGCGGGGAGCCGCGGTACTTGAGGATGTGGAGCCGCCGTGTGGCCAGTTGGTCCGTCACGCGCTGATCGAGGAGGATCACGCAATCGGAGACGTACTCCTCGAGGCCGAAGCGGGTCAGGGAGCCGTCGCCGCGCTCGGCGGTGACGATGGTGGCGAGCCCCATCTCCCCGACGGCCTCGAACAGCGACCGCAGGCTGCGCCGCAACTTGTTCCTGTCGGGCAGCGCTGAGAACAGGACCTCGATCGTGTCCAGCACGAGCCGCCGCGCGCCGGTTTTCTCCACGGCGTCCCTGATCCGCAGGAGCAGGCCATCGAGGTCCCAGTCGCCGGCCTCTCGCAGGTCCGGGGCCACGCTGACGTGATCGATAATCAGCTTCCCCTGCGCCTCCAGGGCCGGCAGATCCCAGCCGAAGCTGGCCATGTTCGCGGCGAGGTTTCCCCTTGCCCTCCTCGAACGCGCATGAAGACTCCGGGTTCGCCGAACTCGGTGGCGCCGTTGACGAGAAACTGAGCCGCGAGCACGGTCTTGCCCGTTCCCGGGCCGCCGCAGAGCAAGGTCGTGCGGCCCCGAGCCAGGCCGCCGAAGGTCAGGTCATCGAGCCCGTAGACGCCGGTCTCGGCCTTGTCGAGTCCGATGTTCTCGAAGGCGGTCATGGCCCACGCCGCCGCTCCCCGACCGCCGGGCCTTCCTCAGCAGGTACTCGGTCCCCGCCGCGCATCCCCATACTCCAAATCCTTCCGGGACGGACATCAAGCATGTTCGCTCGCGAATGCGCCCAAGTTGCATCAGTAACAATCCCCCCCCCCCCCGCGAAGGCGCTTGAAGACGTCAGATGGAGAGACGCGTGCCACCTAACCGCCGCATGGGGTCGCAAACGTGCGCCGCGCGGCCGAAGCCTTTAGTCGGCGCGCCGCTCAGCCGGGCTGATCGCCGAGCAGCCGCTCGAGTTCGGCTTGCTGCAGCCCGCCCTCGCGCAGCAGCCGCCAGCCTCCCCCTTCCTCGATCGCCGTCAGATCGACGACCGTCGAAGGTAGGCCCGGCGAGCTCGCCGCCGTCGATCGCGAGGTCGACCGCCGCGATGATCGCGGCGTCGACGTCGGCGAAGGCGGCCGGAGCGGGCTCGCCGGAGCGGTTCGCGCTGGTTTGGAAGACCGGGCACATCGCCCCCGCCAGTGGGCCCTCGATCAGGCGCACGCCGAGCGCGTCCGGCGTCGAGCGGCAGGCGAGCGGGTAGCGGCCCTGCGGATTGGCGAGGACCGCCGTCACGGGGCCGGGCAACAGCGCCGCGAGCGCCTCGCGGCTGCGCTCCCCGATCGAGGGCAACAGCTCGCGGAGGGCAAGCGGGCTGAAGTACATGACGGCCGAGGGCTTGCCGTCGTCACGGCCCTTGATCGCGTGGATCCGCTCGATCGCCAGCGGCGCGAGTGGATCGCAGGCGAGCCCGTAGAGGCCGTCAGCCGGGAACAGGGCGACCCCGCCGGCGGCGACCGTGCGCTCGAGCTCGGCCCGCGCCTCGGGGCCCGCGGGCAGGACTGCGGCGCTCATGCCGGTGCGCGCCCGACGGCGCACCGTTCGAGGCCGGCGAGGTCGCGGCGGACTTCGATCCGCTCGAAGCCGGCGGCGGCGAGCAGTGCCATGACGGCCTCTCCCTGCTCGGCGCCGATCTCGAGTCCAACGGCAGCGGCGGAGACGGTGCCGCTCGACGGCGAGAGCGAGGCGATCACCGCACGGATCGGATCGAGGCCGTCAGGGCCGCCGAGCAGCGCCTCGCGCGGCTCCCAGCGCGTGATCTCGGGCTCCAGCGCGGCCCACTCGCCGTCGGCGACATAGGGCAGGTTGGCGAGGACGAGATCGAAGCTCGCAGCACCCGGCGGCAGCGAGCCCGCGGCGAAGCTGACGCGATCGGCGAGCCCGAGCCGGACCGCGTTCGCGCGGGCGAGGTCGAGCGCCGCGGCGCTCGTATCGGTCGCGGTCACCCGCGCGCCGGGCAGCTCGTCGGCGACCGCGAGCGCGATCGCGCCCGAACCGGTGCCGACGTCGAGCACGCTCGCCGGGCGCAGCTCGAGCGCCAGCTCGACGAGCAGCTCGGTCTCCGGCCTCGGGATCAGCGCCCGCGAGTCGACCTCGAGCTCGATCCGGCGGAAGCCACGCCGGCCGAGCACGTAGGCAAGCGGCTCCCGCTCGAGCCGCCGGCGCAGCAGCGCCCGAAAGCGCCGCCCGGCAGCCGGATCCACGGCGGTTTCGGGCCGTGCGATCAGCGCGGCCCGGTCGAGCCCTGTCGCCGCGGCGAGCAGCAGCGAGGCATCGAGCGCCGGCTCGCCGACGCCGGCGGCAGCGAGCGCCTCGCGCGAGGCGGTGAGTGCTTCGCCAACCGTGCCGGCGGCCGGCGGGGCGGCCGGCGCGCTCACGCGGCGCCGGCTCCCGCCTGCTGTTCGAGGCGGGCCCGCTTTTCCTCGGCGGCGAGCGCCTCGGTGAACTCCTCGAGCCCGCCGCCGAGCACCTCGTCGAGGTTGTGCGAGGTGTGCTTGATCCGGTGGTCGGTGACGCGTCCCTGCGGGAAGTTGTAGGTGCGGATCTTCTCCGAGCGGTCGCCGGTGCCGACCTGCGAACGGCGCTCGGCCGAGAGCTCCGCCTGCTGTTCGGCGATCGCATGCTCGAGCAGGCGCGCGCGCAGCACGCGCATCGCCTTGTCCTTGTTCTGCAGCTGCGACTTCTCGTCCTGCATCGAAACGACGATGCCGCTCGGGCCGTGCGTGATCCGCACCGCCGAGTCGGTCGTGTTGACCGACTGGCCGCCAGGCCCCGAGGAGCGGTAGACGTCGATCTGCAGGTCGTTCGGGTCGATCTCGACGTCGACCTCCTCGGCCTCGGGGAGCACCGCGACGGTCGCCGTCGAGGTGTGAATCCGGCCTTGGCTCTCGGTCTTGGGCACACGCTGGACGCGGTGAGTACCGCCCTCGAACTTGAACACCGAGTAGGCGCCGTCGCCGGCGATCCCGAACGTGACCTCCTTGAAGCCGCCGACCTCGGCCGGACTCGCGGAGAGCATCTCGGTCCCGAACCCGAGCCGCTCCGCGTAGCGGGTCGAGCATCGAATAGAGGTCGCCGGCGAAGAGCGCCGCCTCGTCGCCACCGGCGCCGGCCCGGATCTCGACGATCACGTTTGCCTCGTCGTTGGGGTCGCGCTCGACCATCGCCAGGCGGATCTGCTCCGCGAGCTCCTCCAACCGCGCCGGGGCGTCGGTGAGAAGCGTCTGCAGCTCGGCGTCGGAGGCGCCCTCGTCGAGCAGCTCGCGGGCGCCGGCGAGATCGTCGGCGAGGGTCGCGTATTCGGCGGCCAGCTCGCGGGCCGGGCCGAGGTTGCCGTACTCGCGGCCGAGCTCGGCGTAGCGCTCCCGGTCGGCGATCACCGCCGGGTCGGACAGCTGGCGCTCGAGCTCCGCGTGGCGCTCGGAGATCTGGTTGACGAGCTCGTCGATCACGGCTCTAAGTGTGACGACTGCGGCGTAGAGCCTGCCGGAGCGACCGCAACTCTTCTCTACCATCCCGGGTTCATCTGAGCGGGAACAGGAGTGAACTGATCGAGGGGATGCGGGCAATTAGAGGGTTCTGCGCGGCCGCGCTGCTGGCGCTGTTGCTGGCGCCCGCCTCCGCCTCCGCCGGCAAGCACTCGATCGCGATCGGCTTCGCGGACCCGGACTTCCACCGCGGCCCGGACGAGCGCTCGTTCCTCATGGACGAGGCGCAGTAGCGTCGGCTCCAGCTACGTGCGCGAGGTCCTGAGCTGGAACCGGATCGCGCTGACGAAGCCGGCCGATCCAACCGACCCCGAAGGATCCCGCCTACGACTTCCGCAAGCTCGACCTGATCGTCAGGGCCGCTGCCGCGCGCGGGATGAGGGTCCTGTTCACGATCCACGCGGCCCCCTCGTGGGCGGAGGGAGCGCCGCTCCCGGGTTCGCCCGCCACCGCGAGAAGGACAACGGCGGCTACCGGCCGAAGGCCTCGGCGCTGGCCGACTTCGCAACGGCGCTCGCGACCCGCTACAGCGGCAGCTTCGTTCCCGACCCCGCGCCGAGCGACCCGACTCCGACCGCGCTGCCGCGCGTCTCCCACGTCGAGCCCTGGAACGAGCCGAACCTGACCGGCTTCCTGAGCCCGCAGTGGTACGACGGCAAGCCTTACAGCATCGACATGTACCGGCACCTTCTGAACGTCGTCTACAAGGCCTACAAGGCGGTCCAGCCGCACGCGACGATGATCGCCGGAGGAACCGGGCCGAACGGCGAGGTCCACGAGAGCCGCCACATCGCGCCGCTGATGTTCTTCCGCAAGCTGCTCTGCCTGACCAAGAAGCTGAAGGCGGCCGAGTGCCCGGTCAAGGCGCGCTTCGACGTGCTCAGCCACCACCCGATCAGCCCGACGACGAGCCCCTACCGGCACGCGTTCGGCACCGACAACGCGACGATCCCCGACATGAAGAAGGTCAAGCGGATCCTGCGGGCGGCGGAACGCCACCACACGACGCTGCCGGCGGGCAAGCACCACCGCCGCGTCTGGGCGACCGAGTTCTGGTGGGAGAGCAATCCGCCGACGCGTGTCTATCCGGCCCCGAGCTTGCGCAAGCAGGCGCTCTACACCGAGCAGGGGCTTCGTCTGCTGTGGCAGCAGCGGATCCCGGTCGCGCTGCTCTTCCAGGTGCACGACTCGCCGGTTCTGGCGGGCCCGCCCCGGATCGGCTGGGCGACCGGAATGCTCTACAACGACGACCAGCCGAAGCCGTCGTACACGGCGGTCCACTTCCCCTTCGTCGCTGAGCGCAAGTCGCGCAAGAGCGATCGCCGTATGGGCCCGCTCGCCAGCCGCCGGGAAGGTCAGGATCATCTCGATCCGGCACGGGCAGCGCAGCGTCGTCGCCACGGCCCCGGCCGGTGCCGGCGGCGTCGTCCACCAGCAGGTCCGGCTGCGCGGGCAGACGCACATGATGGCCAGGGTGGGCTCCGATCCAGAGCCTCAAGACCCGCGTGCCGAAGAAGCCCGGCCGCTGAGTGGCCGAGGGGACCGCGGCTCAGGCAGACGGCGCACAGGTACACCTGGCTCATCGATCAAGCCTCGAGAGCACGTCTAGAAGAAGAAGCTCGTAGCCGGGATCGGCGTTCGGGCTTGCGCCCCACCTGCGCGGTGGCTGGACGGAGACCAATGGCGTGACGATAACGGAGGCGCTAGGCGACGATCTCGATCGGCGAGGCCCCGGCGAGCTCAGCCCCCTCGACGTCGAGCACCTCCTCGAGCGCTGCGATCGCGACCTCGAGGTGCTCGGCATCGGGCTCGCGAGTGGTCAAGCCCTGCAGCTTCAGCCCAGGCCACATCAGCACCCGGACCCAGGCCCTGCGGCGGTTGCGGCCCGCGGCCTTGATCACCTCGTAGGAGATCCCGGCGACGATCGGGATGCCGGCGATCCGCGAGAGCAGCAGCCAGTACCAGGCCGGCAGCCCGATCGGCGCGAACACGAAGATCGCAAGCACCATCACGATCAGCAAGAAGCTCGTGCCGCAACGCGGGTGCATCTGCGAAAAGCGCTGCGCGTTCGCGGAGTCAGCTCCTCGCCGGCTTCGAAGCAGGAGATCGTCTTGTGCTCGGCGCCGTGGTACTGGAAGACGCGGCGCAGGTCCTCGAGCCGGCTGATGACGAGCAGATAGCCGATGAAGATCGCCGTCCGCACGCAACCCTCGACGAGCCAGAAGAGCACCGGCGAGCCGAGCTGGTCCTTGATCAGGCTCGTCAGCGCGACCGGGACGCCGAAGAAGAGGACGGCGGCAACGAGCAGCGACCCGGCGATCGTCAGCGCCCACATCAGGCCGCCAATCTCCTCGATGTCGTCCTCCTCGGTGATCTGCGCGTTCGCCGAGATGCCCATCGCCCGGAAGCCGATCGCCAGCGACTCGCCGAGCGCGACGACGCCGCGGACGACCGGTAGCCGCAGCAGCCGGTGCCGCTTCGCCCAGCTGACCACGGGCTCGGAGCTGACCTCGATCTCGCCGTCGGGGCGGCGCACGGCGACCGACCAGGTGGAAACGCCGCGCATCATCACGCCCTCGAGCACGGCCTGACCGCCCACGGGAGCGTCGCGGCCGCCCACAGGGCGGCCGTCGGGCATCAGCTCGGGCGCGCGGCCGGCCCCCGGGACTTCGCCCGGGACGCCGGCGTCCGGCAGGCTCAGCCCCGCTTCTGAGCGGCGCGGCGCTTGAAGCGCTCGACGCGGCCACCTGTGTCGACGAGCTTCTGCTTGCCGGTGTAGAAGGGATGGCACTCCGAGCAGAGCTCGACGTGGATCTCCGACTTCGTCGAGCGGGTGTAGAACTCGTTGCCGCAGGAGCAGCGGACGTGCGCAAGTCCGTAGTTGGGGTGAATCTCTGTCTTCATCTCCATCAATTCTAGAGAGGCGGGCAAGCCCTGAGGTTGGGGGCCGGCGGATCGGGTAGGTCATCCGGGGTGAGCAATCGAAGCCCTGACGGCACGCGACCCGGTGCAGGGCGGGACCGGCGGCGCGCGGACGCGTGCGAGACCAGGAGTGAGAGCGGGTCCGCTCCAGTGCCGTGGAGGGACGCGGACGCACGCTCCGCGCGCCGCCGGCTGCCCGGAGCTGCCATAGCTCACTTGCCGACACATGAACACTGCGCCGCGGCAGACCTCCCTCTCCTCATCCGATCGGATGAGAGAGGGGTTGAATCGATGACCACCCGATCGACGGAGAGGGGCGCCGAGGGCGCCCCGCGGCCCGTCAGCGGATCAGTGTGGCGAGCAGATCGACGTACTCGATGAGGTGCCGGTGCTGAGGAAGTGCTCGCGAACCCGCTCGCGGCCGGCGGCACCCATCGCTCGCCGCGGCCTCGGGTCGCCGAGCAGCTCGTCCGCGGCCGCGGCGAACGCGTCGAGGTCGGCGGGATCGTCGATCAGCAGGCCGGTCGACGCCGTCGACGATCTGGTCCTGAATGCCGCCGACCGCGCTGGCGACGACCGGCGCCCTTCCACATCGCCTCGGTCGCCGTCAGGCCGAAGCCCTCGCGCGAGGCTCTTCTGCGCGACGACCGTCGCGTGGCGCTGCATCGCGTTGACCATCGCCGCGTTCTCCTCGACGTCGTCCATCGGCAGCGAGACGAGGTGGACGCGGCGCGCGGACGGCCGCGGCGCAGCGCCGCGCGCGCGGCCTCGACCTCGGCGTAGACCTCGACCCCCTCCGGGTCGTCGGCGACGCCGCGTCGCGTCGGGCCCGACGAGCAGCAGGTGCGGCGTCGCGCGCTGCGCGTGCATCGGGCGAAGCCCTCGATCACGCCGACCGGGTCCTTCAGCCGGTCCCAGCGCGAGACCTGGGCGAGCACCGGGCGCGCCGGCAGGCAGCGGCCCGTCCTGGCACGATCCGGCGCGCGTGCGATCGACCCGGGCGACGGTGCCGTCCTGGCGGAGGAAGACGGCCGGGCCGTCGGCCGTCGGGCGTCAGCCCGATCGCGATCGAGGATCGCCGCGACGACGTCGTCGGCCAGATCCTGGTTCTTCGGCGAGAACGCGTCGATCGAGGGCGCGATGACGCGACCCGGCCGGGATCGAGGCCCTCCCACGCGTACTGGTGCCGCGGAGAAGACGCAGCGGTCGGCGCGGCTCGATCATCGGCCGCAGGAAGTCCCAGACGCGTGCGCGCTCGGCGCCGGCATGGTCGGCGCCGATGTGACAGCGCCAGATCACGGTCGCGCCGGTCGTCGGCGATGCGCGCGGACCATGCCGGCCGTCTGCGGGTCGTGCAGGTAGACGATGTCCTCCGGGCGGACCAGCTGGGCGAGCTCAGCGGCGTTCTCGCCGCAGACCCGCTCGTAGAGCTCGCGGTCCGCCGCGCCGAGCGGCGCCGGCCGCGCCCGGGGCTCCGTGCAGGGCGTTGTGGAAGCTCTTCGTCACGCGGAAGAACGCCGCGGGTCCCGTCGGCCACGAGCCAGCGCACATCGGCCCCGGCGCCGCGCGCGTAGGCGAGCAGCACGTGCAGCAGCTCGGCGACGCCGCCACCGGCGGCCGTCGAGTTGACGTGCCAGACGACACGCCCCGCGAAGAGCTCGCGGGCGCCCTCGATCGTCTCCTCCACCTCGGAGTAGGACTCACCGAGCACGGAGCGGAACCGCTCGGGCGGCAGCGGCGAGATCGGAACCGCCTCCAGCCGTGCCACGGTCGGAACCGTATCCCCCGTCGACCCGTCTGCCTAAGGGCTTTCTACGGAGTGACGATCGCGAGCGCCCCGGAATCGCAAGCGCCCCGGCGGGCGTAGGTTCGTGCTATGGGAGAGAGACTGACCGCACTCGACGCCACCTTCCTCGAGCTCGAGGAGGCCGACGACGGCGCCCACATGCACATCGGCGCGGTCATGGTGCTGGCCGGACCGGCACCGCCGGTCGAGTCGGTCCGAGGCGCGCTCGAGGCGCGCCTCGATGCCCTGCCGCTCTACACCCAGCGCCTCTCGTCCGTCCGAACCGGCGGACTGCGCTGGCCATCCTGGGAGCAGGATCCCGACTTCGACATCGCCCGCCACGTCCGTCGCCGCCGGCTGCCCGAGACGGCCGGTCGGGACGAGTTGCTCGAGTGGGCAGCGGACTACTTCTCGCTGCGCCTCGACCGGCGCCACCCGCTCTGGGAGGTGAGCGTCGTCGAGATCTCGCCCGAGACCTGGGCGCTCGTCTCGAAGACGCATCACTGCCTCGTCGACGGCGTCGGCTCGGTCGACGCGGCCAAGGTCCTCCTCGACACCGAGCAGAACGCGGACGCACCGCCGAGCCCTGCTTCGCACACCGCTACCTCGCCCAAGAGCGAGGCGAATACGGAGCGCACCTCCGCCCTGCGCCGGATCCCCGCGGCATCCCTGCGTGCTGGGGCCGGAATATTGAAGACCGGCGCCGGCGCGCTCGAGGGCGGCGCGCACGCGCTCGGCGCGGCGCTCGACCCGCACACGGCGCAGAGCGCCCTGCATCAATCTCGCGCCGCCATCGAACTCGTGGTCCGCGACGAGTTCAACGCCGCGCCGAAGACCAGTATCAACCGGCCGATCGGGCCGAACCGCGCCCTCGCCGTCGTTCCGATCGAGTTCGAGCGGCTGCGCGAGATCCGCACCGCGCTCGGCGGCACGGTCAACGACGTCGTCCTGGCGATCACCACCGGGGGCCTGCGGGCGCTCTTCCTGCACAGAGGCGAGGAGCCACCCGAGGCGAGTCTGCGGGCCATGGTGCCGGTCAACATCCGCCCGGCTGCGGACAAGCTCGCGCTCGGCAACCGGGTCAGCTCGCTGTTCGTCGGGCTGCCCGTCGGGATCGAGGACCCGCTGATCCGCTTCCGGGCCCAGGTCGACGAGGCCGAGGGACTGAAGTCCTCGACGCAGGCCGATGGCTCCCGGGGCCTGATGGACATCGCTGCGCTGGCGCCGCCGGCGCTGCACAGCTTCCTCGCCCAGGCGCTGTTCGCGACGCGGCTGTTCAACGTCACGATCACCAACGTGCCCGGCCCCCGGGAGCCGCTCTACGTGCTCGGCTCCAAGGTCGAGGAGATCTGGCCGCTGGTGCCGCTCGCCGCCGACCACGCGATCGGCATCGCAGCGCTCAGCTACACGGACCGCCTCTTCCTCTGCCTGAACGCCGACCGCGATGCCGTCGAGGACCTCGACGTCCTCGCCCAGGCGATCACGGCCGAGCTCGACCACCTGACCGAGATCGCGACCGGCCCGGTCTCAGAGCGAGTCGCGGGCTAAGCCCGCACCCACCTGCTGAGACGCCCAGGGTTCCTGGTGGGCCTCGCCTGCCCCACCGTCACGCCGCGCGGCGCCGCGTCGCCGGCGGGCGGGCGCGGCCTTGCGAGGGCAGTGAGGGAGGTGGGCCTGCGAGGGGGCTGGGCAAGGCCGGGCCCGTGACGCTAGATGTGGACCCATATCAGCAGCCACGTCCCGCGAGCCTCGACGTGACCGCCGAGACTGCTCCCCAGGACGAGTATCCGCAGACACGTCGGCCCGCCCTGCACGTGTCCGCTGTTATGTGCGCTTCGCCTGCTCCCCTCGGTGCCCAAAGGCGGTCAGCCTGCCGGCGGCGAGGGGGTGGCGGCATGGCGAGGCGTGCCGCCGCGCGGGGCCGCGTCGCCGGCAGAGTGCGTGGCCTTGCGAGGGCAGTGAGGGAGGTCGGTTGGCGAGGGGGCTTGGCCTGGGGCGTTCCGTATCGACTTTGCCGGCTATGTGCTGGGAAAGTCGGTGAGGTTCGGTCCGCGAGGCTAGACGTGGACCCATATCTGCAGCCACGTCGGCGCGGTAGTGACGTGGCTGCTGAAAGGCACGCTCTGGCACCACAAACAGCAGCCACGTCCAGCCCCTCTTCGACGTGGCTGCTGATATGGACGCTTCGCTTTGCTCCCCTCGGTGCCCACAGGCGGTCAACCTGCCGCCGGCGAGGGGGTGTCGGCATGGCGAGGCGTCACGCCGCGCCACCATCCTCCGCACGTGAGCCGACGATGACGCCGGCTGCGCGCTCCCAGACCGTCAGGTCTCCTGATCTACCAAGGAAGCTGACGAGGCTGTGGGCGTCGCAATCAAGGAAGAGGGGTCGGCGGTATAGCAGCGCTATCCGCCGACTCCGATGACGCCGAGTGCGGCGTCCACAGACCGTCAGGTCTCTTGGTAGAGGGGGCCGTCGCCACCTTCCGGCATCGTCAGCCGGCCGCCCTTGGCGTTGATCGCGCCGCACTGGACGCAGTTCGAGGCGGTGACGTGGACGTCGACCTCCGCCGCGCCGTTCTCCAGTTGCTCCTCGGGGATCTCGTAGACCTGCGCCGGGCACATCGAGACCCACGTCTGCGCGACCTCGCGCGGCACGTGCGTCTGGATGCGAACGTGGTTGGGGGCGTCGTCGCGGGTCGCGTTACCCGAGAGGAAGACCGAGTCGAGCTTGTTGAACGTGAGCTCGTTGTCGGGCTCCGGGTAGTCGTCGGCGGCCTTGCCGATGAACATCGGGACCTCCGAGTCGGGCTCGGACTTCTTGTGACCGGGAGGCAAGGCGCCACCACTCAGCAGCCAGGCGTTGGCGATCGCGCCGAAGGCGACGAACCCCTTGTCGCCGTGCTGGCGGACGTTGCGCGACTTGTAGAGCTGCTTCTCGATGTCGGAGGAGCGGACGCGCTCCTCGTAGGAGGAGAAGTCGACCGACTCCGGATCCGCCTTGAGGCTCGCGACGATCGACTCGGCGGCGTAGATGCCGGCGTGCATCGCCAGGTGAATGCCCTTCAGGTAGGGAATGTCGACCATCGAGACGTTGTCCCCACACATGACCATGCCGGGCACGGCGAGGTGCTTCGGCATCGACCAGTAACCGCCGGAGGGAATCGTCTTCGCGCCCCAGCCGACGCGCTTGCCGCCCTCGAGCAGGTCACGGACGAACGGGTGCGTCTTGAACTGCTGCAGCAGGTCGTGGCAGGAGAAGGTCGCGTCCGTGGTGTCGAGGCCGGCGACCATGCCGATCGTGATCTTGTCCTCGCCCATCGGGTAGATGAACGAGCCGCCGAACTCGTTGTACTTCGGGCGCGCGCGCATCGGCCAGTTCATCGTGTGGATGACCCGGTCCAGCGGCTTCGCGACCTCCCAGATCTCCTTCACGCCGATCTCCCAACGCTGCGCGTCGGCGGCGAGGTCGAAGTAGTCGACAGCACACGTAGTCAGGTGGCCGAGCGTGCCCTCGGCCAGCACCGTGGCCTTCGCCATCAGATCCGAGCCGGGCTCGAAGTTGCCGAGCTCGGAGCCGTCCTTGCCGCGGCCCTTGTCGCCGGAGCGGACGCCCTTGACGATGCGGTCCTCGACCAAGAGCTTGTCGGCAACGGTCTCGGTCAGGATGTAGGCGCCCGCCTCCTCCGCGCGCTCGGCGAGGAAGCGGCTCAGCTTCGAGACTGAGGTGACGTAGTTGCCCTCGTTGCGGAAGTTCGGGGGCGGCGGCTTGAGCGGGATCGCGCGCTTCTTCGTGAGCAGATAGACGGCGTCCTTGGTGACCCGCTGGTAGACGGGCCAGTCGCTCGGATCGAGATCCGGGAAGAGCTCGGCCATCGCGGAGGGGCGCATGTTGGCGCCGGAGAGGTTGTGGGCGCCGCAGACCTTGCCCTTCTCGAGCACGGCGACGGGGATCTCGCCGAGCTTTTCGGTCAGCTCCGGCTCGTCCTCGAGCAGCTGCATGACGCGGTTCGCGCAGGCGAGGCCGGCCGGGCCACCGCCGACGATGACGATGCCTGCCTCGAGGCGCTCGTCCTCGGCGTCCGTGGGCGCGCCGACGTGCTTGGAAGGGTCGAACGGGGGCGGGAACTCTGCGGGGGCTACGGGGGGCATCGGAAAACCTTGGGAAACCTTTCGCTTCGGGACGACCGCGAACGGCGGCGGGCGCGCGGCCCGCCGCCGTCGGGTCGGGACGGCCTCAGCCGCCCTTCTTGGCCTTGATCGCCTCGGTCAGGGCCGGGAGGATCTTGTGCAGATCCCCGACCACGCCGAGATCGCAGTACTCGAAGATCGGCGCGTTCTGGTCCTTGTTGATCGCGACGATGTTCTCGCTGCTCTGCATGCCGACCTTGTGCTGGATCGCGCCGGAGATGCCGGCCGCGAGGTACAGCTTCGGCGAGACCGTCTTGCCGGTCTGGCCGATCTGGGTCGCGTAGGGGATCCATCCGGCGTCGACGATCGCGCGGGTGGCTGCGACCTCGCCGCCGAGGGCCGAGGCGAGCTCACGGGCAACCGAGAGGTTCTCCTCGCCGCCGAAGCCACGGCCCGAGCCGACGAGGATGTCGGCATCGGCGATGTCGACGCCACCGGTGTCGCCGGACTCGCCGCGGGTGACCATCGTCGCCTTCGACGAGAACTCGGAGAGCTCGACGTCGATGTCGATGACCTCGGCGTCGCCGGAGCCACCCTCGCTGACGTCGAACGCGTTCAGGCGGCCGATGATCACGCCGGGCTCGGAGACGTAGCCGACGTCGACGATCGCCGAGTCCTGCAGGACCGGGCGCTCGGCGACGAGCTTGCCGCCGTCGGCCTTGACCGCCGTGACCTCCATCGTCACGCCGGCGCCGAGGCGGGCGGTGAGGCCTGCCCCGATCTCGAAGCCGAGCAGACCACCGCCGAACAGCGCATAGGAGATGTCGTTCTCGGTGATGACCTTGGCCATCGCGTCGACGATCGGCTGGGCGAGACCCTCCGGCACCGACTTGGCCCGGTAGACCTTCGTCGCGCCGTAGGCGCCGAGGCCGGCGCAGGCGGCGTCGTCGATGTCGCCGACGACGAGCGCGGCAGCGTCGCCGCCGATCTCGCCGACCAGCTTTGCGGCCTCGGAGATCGCGCCGAGGGAGTTGTTGTTGAACTCGCCCTCGTCTGAGTGGAGGGCGTAAGTGAGGATGCCTCCCATTTAGAACACCTTCCTTGACAGGAGGTCAAATGCTGTTTCGCGCAGGGCGCTCATCAGATCAATTTCCTTTCGTCGAGCCAGGCGACGATCTTCTCGACCGTCTCCGCGGTGTCCTCGTCCTCGATGATCTCGCCGGCCTGCTTCTCAGGCGGCGGGTTGATGCCGAGGACCTGGGTCTGGGAGCCGGCCTCGCCGACCTTGTCGGACTCGATGCCGACGTCGCCCGTGGCCTTCGTGTCGAGGGGCTTCTTCTTGGCGCCCATGATCGCCTTCAGCGACGGGTAGCGCGGCTCGTTGATCGCGTCACCGACGCTGATCACGGCCGGCAGTTGCACGTCGACGGTGTCGTAGCCGTACTCGGCCTGACGCTGGCAACGGAGCGAGCCGTCGTTGACGTCCATCTCGATCACCTGGGTCAGCGACGGCATCTTCAGGTGGTCGGCGACGACGGCGCCGATCGTGTAGCACTCGCCATCGTCGGACTGCTGGCCCAGGAGGACCAGATCCGGGGACTCGGACTCGAGCACCTTCGCCAGGGCGTAGCCCGTGGCGCAGACGTCGGAGCCGGCGAGCGCGTCGTCAGCGAGGTGGACGGAGCGGTCAGCGCCGAGGGCGACGGCCTTGTGCAGGGCGCGCTGAGCGCTGTCGGGGCCCATCGTCACGGCGACGATCTCATCGACCTCGACCTTGCCACCTTCACGAATCTGCATCGCCGCCTCGATGCCGTGGGTGTCAAACGGATTCAGATTCTTCTCGCCTGAGCGGTCCAGGCGCTTGGTTCCGGGGTCGATCCGCTTCTGCACAGCGGCGTCCGGAACCTCTTTGACCAAACAACAGATCTTCAAGAGGGGTGCCTCCGAAAAGTGGGTCTTCTGGGACTTTGCGGCGA
Source organism: uncultured Solirubrobacterales bacterium (assembly GCA_963774395.1). GTDB lineage: Bacteria > Actinomycetota > Thermoleophilia > Solirubrobacterales > 70-9 > CAXMST01. Next base: position 595,851 of record CAVZET010000007.1, read on the forward strand.
CGCACCTTACCCGATATGCCGCTGGCTGACTGACCAGTCAATCAGGCGATTTCCGGCAGGCTCGGCGCGGCGGCGGGAACCGTCCCGCGCTGTAGGGTCGCCGGACTCACGCGGCCGCCCATGAGCCGCGCCAACCGGGAGGTTCTCATGAGAGTAAGCAAGCTGGTCGCGGGGCTCGCCGCGGTCTCCGTCCTCGGCCTCGGCCTGTTCGCGGGCTCGGTCATCGGCTCGGATGGCGGGGTCGACACCGCCAGCCGGCTCACCGGAGACTTCGGCACGCCACAGCCCGTGAAGCTGCACTTCGGTCCCACAACCTTTGCGCGAGCCAAGCACAAGCACAAGCCGAAGGTCATCTACGGCCGGTCGTCGTCACGCTCGATCGCCGCCGGCGACAGCGACCTGGCGTCGGTCAAGTGCCCGAAGAAGTACCCGGTGCCGTTGTCCGTCGGCCTTGACTCCTCGGGCCCCGGCATCTTCCCGGGCATCCTCGCCCACCCGACCGTGCCGAACTCGGACCGGTCCATGAACGCGGCGGCCGTCAACATGACGAGCTCACCCGGCCAGTGGGTCGTCACCGCGGTCTGCGCCAAGGGCGTCGCCCAGGGTTGAGCTGACGCGCACCTCCTCGAGGCGTCCCCCTGGCCTCGCGCCAGGGGGCGCCGTCGACGTGACGGAAGCGCAGGCGGGTCGCGTAGTGGCGCCGCGCGAAGACGCGCCGGTACGCCTGCAGCGAACTGTGGCTCGAGTCGATCCGCAGGTCGATGCGCTCGCCGTGATCGGGATAGCTCTCGTTCCACCAGGAGACGGCGTCGAGCTGCGGCCAGCGCTCGCGCAGGTCCTTGCCGGCCTGCTCGATCCAGCTCGCCTTGCGCCCCGGGTGGCTGCGGTCCTCACGCGTGCCGAACTCGATCAGGGCCAGCGGCTTGTCGTCCGGCGCGGCGAGCCGCTCGAGCTCGGGCATGCTGCGGTCCAGGCCGCCGCTGAGCTGCTGCCAGCCATAGCGGTGGCTCAGCGAGCCGTAGTAGGAGACGCCGATCCAGTCGACCCAGCGATCGCCGGGGTAGTAGGCGGAGATGCTGTTCCACGGCGCCGCCGGCTTCGGGTCGGCATCGGCGTGGAAGAACCAGGTGATGTTCGTCGCGCCCTGGGCCCGGCACAGGGCGATGATGTGCCGGTAGGCGTCGACGAAGCGCTCGGGACCGTCGGCGAGGTTGGGATTCCCGTAGCCGTCGGTGCGGGCGCCGCCGTTGTAGCGGCCATTCCACGGAAACCAGTCGCCATCGACCTCGGCGCCGAACTCGGCGAGCAGCGGCCGGTCCCCCTCGGCGGCCTGCCGGCACCACGAACGCAGCCCATCGGAGTCCTCGGAGGGCCCGTCCCAGGCCCCGTCGATGATGCTCTGCATCGTGAAGTGGCGGTCGGGCCCGCCGACGCGGAAGCTCGAGCGGGGCATCAGCCGCACGAAGGGGACCGTCCCGGCGCGGTAGATGCGCTTGATCCGCGCGGCCGGGAAGTTGATCCTGCCGCGCAGCCAGTTGTTCGAGAAGTAGGCCCAGGCGATCTTGTGGTGGGCGAGCTGCTCGAAACCACGGATGCGCTTGGCGCTGACGACGTCCTCGCTGCCGCCGAAGCCCGGGTTGGCACCGTGGTAGACCCGGCCATTCTTCGGTGGCATCAGCACCTTGGAGACCGCGTCCCCCTCGTGCGGCCTGGCCGGCGCCGAGGCGGCGCCGAGCGCGAGCGCTGCAGCCGCGACGGCGGCTGCGACCGCGGCCCCCCTGCCCCACCCCATCTAGACGGGAGTCTGCAACGACGAGCGCAAGAACTCGACGATGTCGTCCGTCGAGGCGCCCGGCGTGAAGACCTCGGCGACGCCCTGCTCCTTGAGCTCGGGAATGTCGTCCGCCGGGATCGTCCCACCGACCGTCACGAGGACGTCGTCCGCACCTTGGGCGCGCAGCATCTCGACGACCTTCGGGACGAGCGTCATGTGAGCCCCGGAGAGGATCGAGAGGCCGACGGCGTGGGCGTCCTCCTGGACCACCGTCGCGGCGATCTGCTCGGGCGTCTGGTGCAGGCCCGTGTAGATCACCTCCATGCCCGCGTCGCGCAGCGCACGGGCGATGATCTTCGCTCCCCTGTCGTGGCCGTCGAGGCCGGGCTTGGCGACGACGACGCGGATCTTCTGCTCGCTCACAGGCTGGATCGTAGCCGCCCGGCGGGCGTCGACCGCCGTGAACGCGTGGCGAGGGAACTCGCGTCCGCTACAGCGGCTGCAGCCGCGTGCGCTCGACGCGTGCCAGTTTCTTGCGCAACCGCTTGTACTCGCGCTGCTGGTGCGGAGTCCGCTTGGCCCCCTTGTGGGCGAGGTTGTGACGCTCGAGCGGGTCCTTCTTGAGGTCGTACATCTCCCACTCGTCAGGCCGCTTGCCGTTGACGTCGTAGTAGCGGGCGAGCTTCCAGCGGCGCTCGCGGATGCTGACGATGTGGTTGGGCGGCCGCGGATAGGGACCGCGGGACTGGCCGGACTGGTAGTCGTCGTAGGTGAAGACGGTGTAGTCCTGCGGCGGCTTGCTCGACCGACCAAGCACCCGGTCGGAGTAGTCGACCCCCTGCCAGTCGGACCGGGCGCTCTGCGGCGCGTCGAGCAGGCTGGCGAGCGTCGGCAAGAAGTCGACGTGCGAGACGAGGTCGTCCGTGCGCTTGGCCCGCGGCCACAGGCGCGGGTTGGAGTAGACGAGCGGCACCCGCATCGTCTCCTCGTAGAAGTTGAAGTTCTTCTGCCGCATGCCGCCGTGCGCGGCGCCCATCTCGCCATGGTCGGACGTGGCGATCACCAGCGTGTCGTCGAGCATGCCCCTGGCCTTGAGCGTGTCGAGGATCTTGACCAGGTAGGCGTCCGAGGACTTCATCAGGTTCCCGTAGAAGTTCAGGTACTTGCGCTTCTTCCGCTTCGTCCCGATCGGGCCGGTGAGGTCGAAGATGCGACGGAACTCCCTCTGCACCCTCGGTTTCGTCGAGAGATCCTCGCCCGCGGTCGCCGGTGGCTCGATCTCGCCCGAGAACCACGATTCGTCATAGCCCGCGTCGCCGTACTTCGACGGGTACATGAGGACGTCGTGCGGATTGACCAGCGAGACGACGAGGAAGAACGGCTCCTGATGCGTCGCGGTCGACCGCAGGTAATCGAGCGCCCCCTCGGCACCGGTCACCGCCGGGCCCTTGGAGTTCATGAAGCGGCCATCGTTGTCGGTGACCCCGCCGGCCTCCTCGGAGATGTCCTGGTTGGCACCCGCATCGGGTGGATTCCAGCGCTGGAATCCGTACTGGTTGACGTCCGAGGGCACCCAGGTGTCGCCGTGGGCTGGCTTGACGCAGTGGAACTTGCCCTTGTAGACGGGCGTGTAGCCGGCGGCGGCCGAGACCGTGGCCGGGTTGGCGAAGTCGGTCGAAAGTTCGACCTGCGGATACTTGCGCGCGGGCATGTCCGTCTCGAGCGTGTACTTGACGCCGTGCTGGGCGGGGAAGTAGCCGCTGAGCAGGGTCGAGCGCGCCGGCGAGCACATGCAGGCGTTGGTGAACGCGCGATCGAAGGTCAGGCCGTTGCGCTGCAGGCGGGTGAGCCCCGGCAGGTTGCGCCGCGCCCACCCTGGTGGGAAGTGCTGGATCGCCCGTTGCTGGTCGGTGATGAAGAGGACCACGTTCATACCCGCCGTCGCCGGCGCGGGCTGACCGCCGCGTGGCCGCTCCGCCGCCCAGGCGCGCGGGCCGCCGACCAGTAGGCCGGGCGTCGCCGCGGCGGCGCCCTTGAGCAGATCGCCGCGGGTGATGCCGCGCTGCGGCTTCTCGTCGGCGCTCATTGGCCCAGCCCCCTGCGCTTGAAGGAAACGACGGCGTTGCTCTTGAACGCGGTGCCGTACAGGCGGCGCCCGTCCGGACTGACCGCCAGCGAGCTGACCTCGGCCAGCTTGCGGCCACGCTTGCAGTCGGGCACCGCGTCGGACGTGACGCATCCCGCCTTGTTCGACTTCTGCATCAGGCCTCCGGTCTCCGGGTCGCGGTTGAAGGTGGCGATCGCGTCCGACTTGAAGGCCGCGGCGTAGACGTTGGCGCCGTCGGGCGAGATCGCGATCCCCTCGGGAGCCTTCAGCGCCCGGGCGAGCGAGCAGCCGTTCGCGAAGAGGTAGATCGCGCACGCCTCGGTCCCCGACTTCTGGGTCAGGTCGCCACCGGACTGCGCCCGGGTGAACGAGGTGACGCTCTTGCTGATCAGCGAGGTCACGTAGACGTCGACGCCGTCAGGGCTGACGACGACGGCGTTCGCGCCCGCGACCTGGATTCCCTTGGTGCAGCCCGTGAGGGCAGCGTTGGCGATGCAGCCGGTGCCGTCGGTCGCCTGCGTAAGCGCCCCGCTATCCGGATCGCGGTCGAGCGTCAGCACGGCGTTGCTGACAGCGGTCGCCACGTAGACGTTCTCGCCGTCGCCGCTGATCGCCATCCCCTCGGGGGCCTTGAGCGCGATCCCCTGGGCGCAGCCGGAGGTCGAAGCATTGGTCAGGCAGCCGCTTGTCGCCGGCGAGCTGGGTGAGGCCGCCGCTGCTGGCGTTGCGGGCGAACGACGCAACCGCATTGCCGAAGAAGGCGCCCACGTAGACGTTCTCCCCGTCGGGGCTGACGACGACGACGTCGGCGCCATCGAGCGCGTTGCCGGCGACGCAGCCGGGGCTCGCCGCCTCGGCGATGCAGCCGCCGCCGGCGGCGCCGACCTGACGCAGCGCGCCGCTCTTCGGATCGCGCCGGAACGCAGTCACCGCGTTCGAGCCGACGGAGGTCGCGTAGACGCTGCGGCCGTCAGGGCTGACCGCGACCGAGTTCGGCCCGATCAGACCGCGACCCCGGGCGCACCCATGGGCGCCACGCTCGGCGATGCAGCCGTTCTCCCCCTTCGACTGGCTCAGCTTTCCCGTGCCCTTCCGGTGGGCGAAGATGGTGATCGCGTTGCTGCGCGAGGAGGCCACGTAGACGTTGCGGCCGTCGGGGCTGATCGCGACCGCCTCCGAGCCGAGGAACGGTCCCGGCCCGTGCAGGGCGCGGGCCTTGGCGCAGCGTGGGGACCTGGAGGAGCGGTTGACGACGCAGCCCTTGTGACCGCCGGGCTGCTTGAGCACGCCGACCGGAGCGCCGCTCGACCGCTGGTGGTGCGGAGCGGCAACCGCGACGGCAGCGGCGAGCGCCAGGGCAGCGAACACGGCGAGCGCCGCGGAGGCTTTGATCAGACTCGGATTCATCCTTGTACCCGGCCCCCCTAAAGAGCGATGATCGTCCCGTTTTTCAGCGCCGGAGCGCCAGGATCGGCGGCCAAGTCAAACGACGGGGCGTTTGGCTCAGGCTCCGGTCCGGGGCGATCCTATATCTCGCGCCCGACCGTTTCAACCGGCCCGCGGCCGGCGGTCGCCGAGGCCGCAGGATCAACCCTGCTCAGTAGACGGGCGTCTCGGTGTAGGTGCCGAAGACCGTCTGCAGCGAGGCGACCATCTCCCCCACCGTGACGCGGGCGCGGGCACACTCGAGGATCGGGCCCATCAGATTGACCCCGGAGTCGGCGGCCGCGCGCTCGAGCTCGGCCAGCGTCGCCTCGACGCGGGCCTCGTCGCGGGCGGCGCGCGTCGCCTGCACGCGGCGCACCTGCGTGCGCTCGTGCTCGGGGTCGACGCGCAGGATCGGGATCTGCTCGTCGGTCTCGAGCTGGAAGTCGTTGACGCCCACCATCACCTTCTCGCCGTTCTGCAGCGCCGCCTGGTATTCGAACGCTGCGTCGGCGATCTCGCGCTGCGGGAAGTTCTCCTCGATCGACGCGACCATGCCGCCGAGCTCGTCGATGCGCTCGAAGTAGGAGTAGGCGGCGGCCTCCATCTCGTCGGTCAGCTTCTCGATGAAGTAGGAGCCGCCGAGCGGGTCGACAGTGTTGGTGACGCCCGTCTCGTGTGCGATCACCTGCTGAGTGCGGAGCGCGATCCGGACCGCGTCCTCGGTCGGCAGCGCAAGCGCCTCGTCGTAGGAGTTGGTGTGCAGCGACTGGGTGCCGCCGAGGACGCCGGCGAGCGCCTCGACCGTCGTCCGGATGATGTTGACGAGCGGCTGCTGCGCGGTCAGGCTGACGCCCGCGGTCTGCGTGTGGAAGCGCATCCGCCACGACTCGGGCTTCTTCGCGCCAAACGTCTCCCGCATCTCCCGCGCCCAGATGCGCCGCGCCGCGCGGTACTTGGCGATCTCCTCGAAGAAGTCGATGTGCGCGTTGAAGAAGAAGCTGAGCCGCGGCGCGAAGCTGTCGACGTCGAGCCCGCGCTCGACTGCGTCGGAGACGTAGGTGAGGCCATTCTTGAGCGTGAAGGCGAGTTCCTGCTGGGCGGTCGATCCGGCCTCGCGGATGTGGTAGCCGGAGATCGAGATCGGATGCCAGCGCGGCATCTCCGCGGCGCAGTACTCGACCATGTCGGTGACGAGCCGCATCGCCGGGCGGATCGGGAAGACCCACTCCTTCTGGGCGATGTACTCCTTGAGGATGTCGGTCTGGATCGTGCCGCCGAGCTTCTCCGGCCCGATCCCCTGCTCCTCAGCGTTGACGACGTAGAAGGCGAGCATGATCGCGGCCGGCCCGTTGATCGTCATCGAGGTCGTCACCTCATCGACGGGGATGCCGCCGAAGAGCACCTCCATGTCGTCGACGGAATCGACGGCGACGCCCTCGACGCCGACCTCGCCGAGCGAGCGCGCGTGATCGGAGTCGAGGCCCATCAGGGTTGGCATGTCGAACGCCGTCGAGAGGCCCGTCTGGCCGTGCTCGAGCAGATAGCGGAAGCGGGCGTTGGTCTCCTCGACCGTCCCGAAACCGGCGAACTGGCGCATCGTCCACAGGCGGCCGCGGTGCATCGACGGATAGACGCCACGGGTGAACGGATAGGCGCCCGGGAAGCCCTCGTCACGTTCGCGCTCGTGCCCGGAGGCGTCGAGGTCGTCCTGGGTATACACGGGCTTGACCGGGTGCCCGGAGAGCGTCTCGAACGGCACCGAGCGCTCCGTCTCATACGGGTAGGAGTCAGCAAGCCAGCGGTCGGTATCGGTGCCTGCTTCGACCTCGGGGGTTTGATCGCTCATCTCGGTGAGGATATCCGCGCTGCTCGCGAAGACGGCGCCGGTGCCCGGGCCTGACTAGATGGGTGATTCCACGGGATCGTGCGAGTTCGTGAGATCAACCATCTAGAGTCGCGCGCTCATGCCGCTGCGCTGGGACGACCGGATCGACGAGATCATCAACGGCGACGCGGCCGCGGCCGTCGGCTACCCAACGCCGGCGAAGGGCGTCGTGATCACGCCGATGGCGCCGCTCGGCCTCCGCGACCGCGAGCGCGGCACGGTCACCGTCACGACCTCGCTCGGCCTGTGGAAGAAGGTCGTCCGGATCAAGGCCGATCCCTCGGTGTCGATCGCCTTCCACGCGCGCGAGCACGGGCACTCGCGCAGCAGCGACTTCGTTCTCCTCCAGGGACGGGCGACGGTGCAGGAGCAGCCCGACCGCGAGTGGCTCGAGTCGATCACCCCGCAGTGGGAGCGCTTCCTCGGCCCTCGGGAGAGGGGCTGGCGCGGCCGGCTGATGGAGGCCTACTACTGGAACCGGATCGGGATCGAGGTCGAAGTCGAGCGGATCCTGCGCTGGGACCGCCTCGACTGCGCCGGCGAGCCCGAGGTGATCGGCGCGCCGCTGCCGGCCGAGCCGCAGCCGCAGAGCGCGCCGAAGAACGGCGCAGGCCCCCGCCGCAGCGTCGAGAAGCTCGCCCTGCACATGCCGCTCGCTCCCGCACACGATCCTCGGCTGGGTCGGCTCCGACGGGCTGCCGATGCTCGTCGCCGCGCGGCCGGCCAGCTCCAGCGACGCGGGCCTCGAGCTCGACGTCGACTGCGGCCTGGTGCCGCCCGGCGGCCGCCGGGCCGGACTCACCGCGCATGGGTTCGCGCCGCGCATGATCGGCCAGGAGCAGCGCATCTACACGGGTTGGCTCACCTCCGAGGGCGGCAACCGGGCGCTTTATGCGCCGCATACGCTGACCGGCAACAAGCTGCCGCGCTCGCGCCTGCTCTTCGACCTCGGCGCCGGGATCGTGACGAGGCTCGGCGTCCGCTCGGCCCGCAAGGCCGGCGTCATCCCCGGCTGAGCGGCTCGGGGGCGCTTGGCGCTCAGACAGGCGAGCGGCGGCCGCTCGTCCGGCCAGCCGAAGCTCGCGCTCGAGCTGCGCGGCGAGCGCCAGCAGCAAGTCCTCGCGGCTCGGCGGCGCAACGAGCTGCGCGGCGAGCGGCAGGCCTTCGGCGGTGCGGCCGATCGGGATCGATGCCGCTGGGTTGCCGAGGTAGTTCCAGGGCGGGGTGTGCGGATAGACGCGGCTCATCCCGAGCAGCGTCCGCAGCGCCCCTTGCCCCGCCCAGCGCCCGATCTCGACGGCGGGCACGGCGACGGTCGGCGTGACGAGCACGTCGCAGTGCTCGAAGATCGCGTTGATCCGGGCGCCATGTCGCTCGCGAGCGGCGAGCGAGCGCTCCGCCAGCGGCGCCGGCACGAGCCGGGCGAGGCGCTTGAAACCCCGCGTTCGCGACTCCAGCCGCTCCGGGTGGGGAACGCGGTCGTAGTCGCTCTCGATCCCCTTCAGGTACGCGTTGGCGAAGTCCGAGCCGACCAGGCCCCAGGCGGGATCGCGCGGCTCGACCCGGTGGCCGAGGCCGGCGAGGCGATCGGCCAGCGCCGCGACGCCGTCGTCAACGCGGGCGTCGTGCAGCGGCGGTGCCAGCGCCCGGGCCGCGCTGGTGGTCCAGGCGATCCGCAGCCGGCCGGGCTCGCGCGCTGCGGCCGCGGAGAAGCTGCCCTCGATCGGCGCCGCCTGCCAGCGATCGCCCGGCGCAGGGCCGGCGGCGATGTCGAGCCACAGGGCCGTGTCGGCCACTCGGCGGCTCACGCAGGCGCTCGAGGTCAAGCCGAGCCAGTGCTCAGGGTCCGGTGACTGCGTGATCCTGCCCACCTGGGGCTTGAGGCCGAAGAGCCCGCAGTTGGCGGCCGGGATCCGGATCGAGCCGCCGCCGTCGGAGGCCGAGGCCGCGCCGACGAGACCGGCCGCGACGGCGGCCGCCGAGCCGCCGCTGGAGCCGCCGGGTGTGTGGCCGGGGTTCCACGGGTTGCGAGTCTCCCCCCAGGTCTCGGTCTCGGTGAAGCCGCAGATCGCAAGCTCGGGCAGCGTCGTCTTCGCGAGCAGGATCGCGCCGGCGCCCTTCAGCCGCGCCCAGTGCGCCGCGTCGGCGCCGGCCGGTGGACCACCGTAGGCCCGCGTCCCGTGCTCGGCGACGAGCCCTTCGATGTCGAGCTCGTCCTTGAAGGCGACCGGCACGCCGAGCAGCGACCCCTCCTCTCCGGCCGCGATCCGCTCGTCGGCGGCGGTCGCAGCTGCAAGCGCCTCGTGGGCGAAGACCTTGACGAACGCGTTCAGCCGCGGGTTGATCCGCTCGATCCGGCGCAGGTACAGCGAGACGAGCTCGTGCGAGGAGACCTGCTTCTCACGCAGCAGCCGAGCCTGCTCGGCGATACCGGCGAAAGCGAGATCGAGCTCGTCCACGACCTGAAGATACCTGCGGGATACATGCGCGCACGTGCTCGGATACATCGCGCACGTGCTCCGCTTCGCGTCCGCGCGTGCGCGACGGCGGGCGGGGGTGCGGCGCCGCTGGGACACCGCAGCGCCTGCGGCGCTCGGATACATCGCGCACGTGCTCCGCTTCGCGTCCGCGCGTGCGCGACGCGTGGCGAAAGTACGGCGCCGCTGGAATACCGCAGCGCCTGCGGCGCTGCGGGGAGTGGTGCGGCGCCTTTAGTTGGCGTTGGGCTGTGGCTACCTTCGCCCGCGGATGTAGGTCCTGCTGCCGCCGATCGCGGCGGCCAGGGCGAGGGCGGCGAAGAGCGTGAGGCGGCGGCCGAGCTTCTCGAAGCGCATCACGCGCCAGCCGCGCTCGCGGGCGATCGCTGCGAGCTCGTGGTCCGGGTTGACGACGACCGGGTTGCCGACGAGCTCGAGCATCGGCAGGTCGGAGGCGGAGTCGGAGTACGCCCACGATTCGGCCAGGTCGATGTCGTGCTCGGCGGCGAAGCGCTCGATCGGAGCGACCTTGCCGGGGCCGTAGATCAGCTCGCCCTCGATCCGGCCGGTGAAGCGGCCGTCGGGACCGACGCTGTAATGAGTGCCGATGCCACCGTCCATGTCGAGGGCCTGGGCGAGCGGCCCGACGATCCCATCCCCGGCGGCGCTGACGATGAAGGTCGGCCGGCCGGCGTCCTGGTGCTCGTGCACCTCGGCAAGCATCTGTGGATAGATCGCGGGCAGGATCCCGGCAAGCATCTCGGGGACGAGGCGCTTCAGCGTCCGTTCGGGGACACCACCGAGCAGCTCCTCGGCCTGATCGACGACCGCCGCCGTATCGGCGTCGGTCGAGCCACGCAGCCGGTAGCGCACGTGCGCCAGCCCCCAACGCAGGATCTGCCCACGCGAGACCATCCCGGCGCGCTGCGCCGCGCGCGCGAAGTGCATGCCCGAGGACCCCGCCATCAGGGTTCGGTCGAGATCGAAGAAAGCGCCGGCGCGTGCCATCGCCGCCGAAGGTAGCGATCCGCGCCACGGGAACGCGGACGCCCGTCGCCGGTGTCAGGGTTCCCCGCCATGGACTTCGCCCGCGCCTCGATCCGCCGCGCCGTCGAGCTCGGACGCGGCCGCTTCTGGTTCATGCTCAAGCTGGCGCTGGCGATCTTCGTCCCGCTCGGCCTGCTCGGCACCCTGGACGCCCTCTACGTGCAGGGCGCCGACGCCCCGGAGAACTTCGAACGCGTCGTCGCCGCCGCGATCATCTCCTCGACGACGCTCATCGGCACGCTCGTCTACGCGGGCGCGGTCGCGTCGGCCCTCGTCCACGCCGGCCCCGACTTCGAGCCGACCTTCCGCTGGGTATTGCGGACGACGCGCTGGCGGACGATCATCGCGATCGACATCATCTTCTCGATCGCCGTTGTCATCGGCCTGCTGCTGCTGATCGTGCCGGGCATCCTGCTGTACGCCCGCTGGGTCCTCGCCGCACCGATCGCCGACATCGACAGGATCGGAATCCGCGCCGCCTTCCGCCGCAGCACCGCCGAGTCGAAGGGCCACAGGCTCGCGATCGTGAGCATGCTGTTCGCGCTGACAACGGCGACCGGCGTGCTCCAATCCGGAATCAGCAGCCTCGCCGACGACCTCGGCTCGACCTTCGCCGTCGAATGGATCGCCTCGCTGATCTCGCAGATCGCCGTCGACCCGCCCTACGCCCTGCTCGCCGTCGCCTTCGTCCTCGAGATCAGGCACCGCCGAGGAGCGCCCGCCGTAGCCGACGGCTGACCACCAGGCCGCAAGAGAGCGACAGCCGCCGGGCCGAGCGCCCCCGCCGGCCCGGCCCCGGCGGGCCTAGACCTCGATCAGAATGGCGTCGCCCTGGCCGCCGCCCGAGCAGATCGCCGCGCAGCCGAGGCCGCCGCCGCGCCGGGCGAGCTCGTGTACGAGCGTGCCGATGATGCGGCCGCCGGAGGCGCCGATCGGGTGACCGAGCGCGATCGCGCCGCCGTTGACGTTGACCTTCTCCTCCTCGATGCCGAGCATCCGCATCGAGTTCAGGGCAACGGAGGCGAAGGCCTCGTTGATCTCCCAGAGGTCGACGTCAGCTGGCGTCTTGCCGAGCTTCTCAAGTGCCAGCATCGCCGCCTTCGCAGGTGTCCGGGGGAGGTACGCGTAGTCGTCGGCGACCATGCCGTAGCCGACGATCCGGGCGATCGGCGTCTTGCCGTTCGCCTCTGCCCACTCAGGCGAGGCGACAACGACCGCCGAGGCGCCGTCGTTGACACCCGGCGAGTTGCCGGCCGTGTGCGTGGCGTCATCGCCGCCGATCCCCGGCAGCCCGGCGAGCCGCTCCTGGGTCGTGTCGGGGCGGATCGCCTCGTCGGTGCCGACCATCACCTCCGACTTTCTCTGGCGGACCTCGATCGGGACGATCTCCTCGGAGAGAAAGCCCTCCTCGGTCGCCTTCGCGGCAAGCTGGTGCGAACGGGCGGCGAAGCGGTCGAGATCGGGGCGGGTGATCTCGAGCTCGTTGCCGACCTCGGACGCCTCGTTGATCATCTGCTTCCTCGTGAAGGGATTGGTGAGGCCGTCGTGCGTCATCGCGTCGATCGCCTTGACGTCGCCCATCCGGAAGCCGAAGCGAGCGCCGGGCAAGAGCCACGGCGCCTGTGACATCGACTCCATGCCGCCGCCGACGCCGATCTCGGTGTCACCGGCGCGCACCGCCTGGTCGATGAGCCCGACCGAGCGCATGCCGGAGGCGCAGACCTTGTTGATCGTCTCCGAGGGAACCTCCTTCGGGACCCCGGCCTTGATCTGGGCCTGGCGCGATGGGATCTGGCCCTGGCCGGCCTGCAGGACCTGGCCGTAGACGATCTGATCGACCTGCTCGGGATCAACGTCCGAGCGATCGAGGGCGGCGCTGATCGCGCGGCCGCCAAGGTCGGTGGCTTCGACGGAGGCGAGTGCGCCGCCCATCTTGCCGAACGGGGTACGCGCTGTCGCGAGGATCACGGACTGAGACATGCGGAAGGGTCCTCCTGGGACGAACTCGAGTGCGGAAGAGAGTGCGCACGGAACGGTACAGGGCCAGACCTATACTCCCGCGCCGGTGCAGGTCGAGCTCGACAGCAGATCCCCCGAGGAGCTCCCGATCGGGCTGCTCTGCGTCGGCGCCTTCGAGGGCGAGGAGCTGCCCTCCTGGCTCGCTGCGACAGCCGGCGCCGAGGACGTGCGCAGCGCCGCGAAGAAGCTGACCGTGCTCCGCCCGGAACTCGAGGGCGGCCCCGAGCGGGTGCTCGTCGCCGGCCTCGGCAAACGCGCGGAGCTCGACGCAGAGCGCGTCCGCGCGGCCGCCGCGCTCGCCGTCCGCCAGGCGCAGCGCTACGAGCTCGCCTCGTTCGCCTGGCAGGTTCCTGGCGGCGACGCCTCGACGGCAGCGGCACTCGCCGGGGCCTCGATCCTGACCGCGTTTCGCTTCAACGAGCTGAAGAGCAAGCCCGACCCCGACGCCTCCGGCGAGCTCGGCGAGCTCCTGCTGGTCGGCCTCGACGACGGGCAGGCCGAGCGGGCCGCCGAGATCGTGCCGATCGCCGCCGCCTCGGCCCGCGGCTCGAACCGCGCCCGGCGCCTGCAGAGCCTGCCGGCCAACATCGCCGATCCCGCCTTCCTCGCCGAGCGCGCCCGCGAGATCGCCGCCGAGTACGACGCCGTCGAGGTCGAGGTCCTCGACGGGGCCCGGATCACCGAGCTCGGCATGGGCGGCCTCGAGGCCGTCGGCGCCGGCTCCGCCAAGGAGCCGCTGCTGATTGCGCTCCGCTACTAGCCCGCTCGCCGACGGCGAGGTGCTCGGCATCGTCGGCAAGGGCGTCACCTTCGACAGCGGCGGCATCTCGATCAAGCCCTCGGCCGGCATGCAGGAGATGAAGATGGACATGTCCGGCGCCGCGGCGGCGCTCGAGGCGACGGCGGCGATCGCCGAGCTCGGGCTGCCCCTCAACGTCCTCTGCGTGGTCCCCGCCGTCGAGAACATGCCCGGCGGCGGTGCGACCCGCCCCGGCGACGTGATCACCCAGCTCAACGGCAAGACCGTTGAGGTCAACAACACGGACGCCGAGGGCCGTCTCATCCTCGCCGACGCTCTCACCTGGGCGGCCCGCGAGGGCGCCGGGCGCCTGGTCGATCTGGCGACGCTGACCGGGGCGGTCGTCGTCGCGCTCGGCTCGAGCTATGCAGGGCTGGTCTCGACCGACGATGAGCTCGCGGAGGCGATCAGCGGCGCCGGCGACGATCACCGGCGAGCTCGTCTGGCGCCTGCCGATGCACTCCGAGTACAGCGATCTCATGCGCGGCACCTACGGCGACCTGAGCAACGCCTCCCCGAAGCGCAAGGGCGGGCCGCTGACCGCGGCGGCGTTCCTCAGCGAGTTCGTCGAGGACACCCCGTGGGCGCACCTGGACATCGCCGGCACCTCCTGGGACGTCGGCCGGCCCTATCTCGGTTCGGGGCCGAGCGGCTTCGGCGTCCGTCTGCTCGTCGAACTGGCGCGCGGCCTCGCCGGCGACGCGGCCGGGACCGAGTAGGGCCCGACGCCGGCTGCGACACTTCCCCGCCGATGGACTTCGACCTCACAGACGAGCAGCGCCTGCTGCGCGACACCGTCCGCGACTTCGCCCGCAGCGAGGTCGCGCCGGTGGCCGAGCAGCTCGACCGCGAGCACGCCTTCCCCTACGAGTTGGTCGCAAAGATGGGCGAGCTCGGCCTGATGGGCATCCCCTTCCCCGAGGAGTACGGCGGCGGCGGCGCCGACACGCTCACCTACGCGCTCGCGGTCGAGGAACTGACCCGGATCGACTCCTCGGTGGCGATCACCATGGCGGCGCACACCTCGCTCGGCACGATGCCCATATACCTGTTCGGCAACGAGGAGCAGAAGCGCGACTGGCTGCCGCAGCTGACCTCGGGATCGAAGCTCGCCGCCTTCGGCCTGACCGAGCCCGAGGCAGGCTCCGACGCCGGCAACGTGCGGACGCGGGCGTCGCTCGGCCCCGACGGCTGGACCGTCGACGGCGCCAAGCAGTTCATCACCAACGCCGGTACCGAGATCTCGGGCTGCGTGTCGATCACCGCGGTGACGGGCGGCGCGGACGGCCGTAAGGAGATCTCGAACATCATCGTCCCGAACGGGACCCCCGGCTACGAGCCCGGCGAGCCCTACCGGAAGATGGGCTGGAACGCGTCCGACACGCGGCCGCTCAGCTTCGAAGGCTGCGTCGTCGCGCGAGGCGAACCTGCTCGGCCCGCGCGGCAACGGCTTCAAGCAGTTCCTGCAGATCCTCGACGGCGGGCGGATCGGCGTCGCAGCGATGGGCGTCGGCCTCGCCCAGGGCGCGCTCGACGAGGCGCTCGCCTACGCCAAGGAGCGCCAGGCGTTCGGCAGACCCATCGCCAAGTTCCAGACGATCCAGGCAAAGCTCGCCGATCTCGCCACCGAGATCGAGGCGGCGCGCCTGCTCACGTACAAGGCGGCGGTGCTCAAGGACCGCGGCGAGTCGTTCACGCAGACGGCGGCGCAGGCGAAGCTGAAGACGGGACGACTCGCCGTGCGCGCTACCGAGGAGGCCGTGCAGATCCACGGCGGCTACGGCTTCATCGAGGAATACCCCGTCTGCCGCTTCTACCGCGACGCGAAGATCCTGACGATCGGCGAAGGCACCGACGAGGTCCAGCAGATGGTGATCGCCCGCGGGCTCGGCTGCTGACTCGGCTGCCGCGGCGAACCGCCTGCACGCGCGCTTGTAAGAGGTTGGACGGTTGTCCATGACCCGCGCGTGGTTCGGATACGCTGGGCAAGCGGATCTTCCGTCCCGAGCCGATGACCGACAAAAGCTCTTCCCCCGACCACGAGGACGATCAGCGCACGCCGGCCGGCGCCGCGCCGATCGACCCGCTCGGAACCGAGGCGGGGATCGCGCCCGAGGTCTCGCGCCGGGTCAGCTCGATCCTCGACGCGGTCGAGCGCGAGGCCGGCAGGCTGCGCGGTGAGGCGACCGACGAAGCGCAGCGCTACCTCGACTACTCGCGGCGCCGTGCCGACGAGCTCGTCGCCGAGCGCCAGCGACGGATCGCGGAGCTGAGTGACGAGATCATCGGCAAGGCCGAGGCCGTAGTCGGCCGGCTCGAGGACGCCGCCCCGGTCCGCCAGGGCTTCGACAACCTCGTACGCGCGCTCGGCGACGCCGCCGAGCGGCTCGCTCAGGAGGCCGAGACCGACGCCCACCGCTTCCAGGCTCCCGCCTTCCACGACGAAGAGGTGAGCTCCTACGTCAGCCATGACCCCGCGCCGCTCGGCCGCCCGCCGCCGCAACCAGCGCCACCGTTCGCGCCCGATCAGGATCCGGTCGAGACCTACGAGCCGTACCCGCCGGCGCAGCAGCCGCCCGCCTACGAGCAGCCACCCGCCTACGGACAGCCGCCCGCCTACGAGCAGCCGCCCGCACGAGCAGCGCCCGAGCAGCCGCCCGCCTACGGCAGCACCCGCCTACGAGCAGCAGCCCGGGGCGCCGAGGCCTATCCCCCGCAGCCACCCGCCCCGGCCGAGGACTGGCAGGGCGTCGACGATGCGCGGCTCGTCGGCATCCAGATGGCTGCCGCAGGCCGGACCCGCGGCCAGGTACGCGAACACCTGACACAACCAGATGGGCCTCGGCGACACCCGCTCGATCCTCGACGAGATCTTCGGGCCGGGCAGCCCGGAGGATGCGCGCGTCCCCTGGACCGCGTTCCCGCGCTGACCTTTTTCCGCAAGTTGCAGGAAGCTTTGGCGGAGCGCCGGCCTGCCGCGCCCCGTGACCCCGCGTGCGAGGGCGTTTGCCGCATTCTGCCGCCGGATCGGTTCCTAGACTGGCCCCGTTCTGCCGGCTCCAGCCTTCCCGACGAGCCTGGGACATCGACAGTCGAGAGGAGTCGCAATGCCGGACAGCGCCAATCCCGCAGACGCATCCCTCCCCAGCCCGGGGGTGGAAGCTGGAGCCGCGCCGAGATCGAGGCGGCGATCGCCGGGCTAGACCGGGCCACGCGCCGCTTCACGAGCCGTGCCGAAGAGATCAACCGGCCGCAGCCAGCCGTGGGACCCACCCCCTCGGCTACCCCTTCGCCGGCCACGCTCCCCGACCTCCCCGCCGCCGACCCGCTGCCCCGTCCGCGCCACGCCGACAGCTTCGACGAGCAGATGCGCGAGGCGGAGCGAGCCGCACGTGAGTACCTGGACCGCGCCAAGGCTCGCGCCGACAGCCTCGTGCGGACGATGATCGGCGCGGTCGAGCGCGAGGCCGCGGAGATCAAGCAGGAGGCGGAGCAGGGCATCCGCGAGCACTGGCGCGTTGTCCAGGTCGAGGCGGACCGGCACCTCAGCGAGGCCCGGCGGGTGGCCGACGGCATCGTCGACGAGCGGCAGTCTTTGATCGGAGAGCTCTCCGACGGAATCGTCGGTCGCGCAGAGGCGCTGACCGTCGGGCTCGAGGACGCCGACCGGATCCGCGCCCAGTTCGAGGAGTTCGTCCGTAGCCTCTCGGAGGCCTCGAACCGGATCGCCGAGGAGGCCGCTGGGCAGGAGGCGAGCGAGGTCGCGAGCTTCGGGGAACGGCACGGAGGCCTCCGCAACAGCCCTCTCGCCGCCTAGGGGGCCGCCTGTGGCAATTCCTATTACCGGTAGGATCGACGGCTCCAGACCGGGTTCGGGGCTCCGTGTCACCGACGGCCTCCGGTCTGCCCGTTCATCGCCAGGAACCGTTCGTTGATGGCACGTCTAAGTAGCGCCTCTCTATGTAAGCCCCTGCTCGCAGGGGTTTTCGCCCTTGCGGCCCTGGCGCTCGCGGCCTGCGGCGGCGGTGGCGACACGACGACCACGGTGAGCGCGGCGAGCACGGTGACCACGCAGGAGTCGGAGGCGGCGGCGGCCGGCACGACGACGACGCCCGACGGCCAGGTGATCGAAACCACTTCCACGGTCCGGCTCGAGCGACGCCGCGAGCGCGGTGCCCGGCGGCCAGAGCACGGTCGCAGGGCGCAACGCCCGAGGTAGCCGCGACTCCGAATGGCTCGCAAACCACGACGACCGCAACCACGAGCACGACGAGCGGCTCCCAGCCCGTTGGCGGCGTCGACGGCGTGGTCGGCGAGGCCCCGGTGGCGACGACGACCGTGACGACTGCGGCGCCGACGACGGTGACGACCACCGACCCGAACACCGGCGAGGTGTCGACGACGACCGTGCCCGGGGACGACGACGAGCTCGAGCGCCGCCACGCCCACGACGGTGACGACCACCGACCCGAACACCGGCGAGGTGAACGACCGCGACCGTGCCCGGGACGACGACGGTGCCGAACCTGACGACGACGGTGCCGCTCGGGGGGCGTGCGGGCAACGGGCTCTCCAACGTCCAGGACACGATCCTGAGCCGGCCCTTCTCGGCCGACAGCCCGTGGAACACGTCGATCGAAAACCAGCGCCTCGACCCGCACTCGAGACGCTGGATGCGCCTCTCGCAGCTACGCGTCGCCAACGCCGACATCGCCCGCAAGCACGGCAAGGGCGCGGCCGGCTGCGGGACGAGCGTGAAGGCGAACAGGCAGGCGCGAAGGTTCGCGCGGCAAGCGGGGCTCGGCCACGTCCAGGGCAGCCGCCGCTCGGCGAACTGCCGGGTGATCCGCACGGGCCTGACGACGAACACGACGCGCTGGACGCTGCCGGTCTTCAGCAACACACAGGCCGGCGCAACCCGCCGCGTCGCGGTCTGCCGGCAGTTCAACTGCGGACCCGACGCGGTCAGCTCGGTCGTGATCCCGCCCGACGCCTGTCCGCAGCCGCAGTACGACGGCTGGATGACGGTGATCGACAACACGACGCACGCGGCGCTCGACTTCTGGCGCGCCCGCTGCGAGGCGGACGGCTCGCTCTCCTATCACTACGTCAAGCGCTGGGACCTCGACGGCCCCGGCTTCCAGCAGCCGAACCAGCCGAGCGCGCGCGGTTCGGGCCTGCCGCTGTTCGCAGGCCTGATCACACCGGAGGAGGTCCGCAGCGGTGAGATCAACCACGCGCTCGCGATCTCCGTACCCGGCGCCGCGACGCGTCGTTACGTGCAGCCCGCCTCTCGCACTGACGGCACCGGGTTGGTCGATTCGCTGCCCGAGGGCGCCCGGATCCGCCTCAAGAAGAGCGTCGCAAAGAAGCTGCTCAAGCGAAGCAACCACCGACGGAGCCGTGCAAACCAAAGGCGCAACAATGCAAATCGCAGACGCGGAAGGTCGGATCTCCTGCATCTGAGCAGGGACTTCGTCCGCAACAAGGCCGAGGAGCGCTCCGCGCGCACGATCATCACGGCGCTACGCCGCTATGGCGCGATCGTCGTTGACCGCTCCGCCGCGCCGACCCTCTACGCGCAGAAGAACGCGGACTGGGCCGGCGTCCTGCCCTCGAACCTGCTCCAGGACATCCACCTCGACCAGTTCGAGGCGGTCAAGGCAGGCCAGGTGTTCTTCGACCCGCCGCGCGATCAGACGACGTTCGATCCGAACGCGGCGATCGTCGGCAGCGTTCCCTCGACCGGCAGCGGCTCGGAGGGCACGATCGAGTTCGGCAGCCCGAGCGTCGGGGTGGCCCCGTGAGGCGCCGGACGATCGCCCTCGCACTCGCCGTCGCCGGGCTCGCGCTCGGACTCGGCGCCTGCGGCAGCCTCGACAAGGGCAGCAGCAGCGGCGACACGACCCGCGGCAAGCTGACCTCGAGCACGACGACCACGACGACACCCGCCAAGGACCTGCCGCAGCCGAAGTCGGGCGTCGTGCAGATCGACGGCGACTTCAACGGGACGCTGACCCATGAGGTCAACACCAAGTTCGCGAAGAAGTCGAACCGCAACGGCGTTGCGGTGCAGGTCGACGAGCGGGGCACCGACGACCAGACCGGCTTCGCCGATCTCTGCGACGGCAACACCGACATCGCGGTCTCATCGCGGCGAATCACCGACGCCGAGCTCAGCGCGTGCAGCGACAACGGCCTGCAGGTCGTCGATTTCCCGGTCGCCTATGACGCGATCGTGATCGCGACCGAGAACGAGCGCGACGTCGGCGCCGACTGCGTCAACCTGACCCAGCTCCGCCAGATGTTCGGTGCCGGTTCGCCGGTCACGTCGTGGAGCCAGCTCAACCCCAACTTCTTCGTCCTCCGTATCCGCCCGACGGGACCGCAGGACGGAACGCCGGCACTTCGACTACTTCGGCTCACGGGTGCTCGGCGTGCCGGATCCGACGCTCGCCAACTACGTCTCGAGCTACCGTCCTTTCAAGCGCGAGGTCCAGGAAAAGAACTACGTCGCCGGGCGCGAGGACGCGGCCGCCTTCCGCAAGGCCGGCAAGCACGTCAAGCACGTCGTCGCGAAGCTGCCAAAGGCGAAGCGCGAGCTGCGCCGCTCCACGCACGCACTCGAGCGCGCGACGAAGGCTTACAAGAAGGCGGGTCGCCAACTCGACACGGCGGGTAAGCAGCTCGACGCGACGGTCAGGGCGCAGAACCAGGCGGCCCAGGCGGCTGCCGAGCAGGTCCACAACAAGGCGAAGCGCGTCTGGGAGCGCTCCAGGCACTACTACAGGCTCGCGAAGAAGCGCCAGAAGCAGGCCTCGAAGGTCGTCAAGGACCTGAGCCGCAAGGCCGACAAGGCGGCGCAGCGGCAGCGCCGTGCCGATCGGATGGTGCCGCCCGGCGCCGTCGGCATCTTCCGCTTCTCCTTCTACGAGCTCTGGGAGGAGAAGCTGCGGCCGCTGGAGATCGACGGCCAGACCGGCGACCGTTGCGTCTTCCCGTCCGAGGAGACGATCTCAAGCGAGCTCTACCCCCTCGAGCGCACGATCAGGCTCTATACGACCGAGCGCAGCCTGCGCAGGCCGGAGGTCCAGACCTACATCGCCTACCACCTGAACCAGGCCGCGACGCTCGCCAAGCAGCTCGACCTGATCCCGCTGCCGGATGCGACCAAGCAGGAGGAGCTGCAGCGGATCCGCAACCCCGTCGCGACCCAGAGCAGCAGCGAGCAGCAGGGGCTGTCGACGTCGACCAGCACCGGGACCGGAACGGGCACGGGGACGACCACGACGACGACCACAACAGGCTCCGGCGGCACCACCACCGACTCCGAGAGCCAGTCGGCGACGACGACCGACAAGACGACCGAGACCACCACGACCACCACCACTACGACCGGCGGCTGAAGGGTTTTCGTCCCGCATGTCCCGCATAATCGAACGATGAGCGACGGTCAGACCGGGCAGGGTCCAGCGGGGTCGAGTAGCTCCGATTTGAGCGCTCTGCGCAGCCGTCTCGCTGCGCTCCATGGCAGCGTCGAGCGGCTCGGCCGCGGTGAGGAACAGCCGCAGCCCACAGCCGAGGAGCGCTACGTCTACCCGGACCAACCGGCGCCGGCGGCCTACGAGGGTCCGGTCGAGCCGGCCTACCCACCGCCGCCGGCCCCCGAGCAGCCCGCCTACGACCCATACTCGCCACCGCCGCCACCCCCGGCCCCCGCCGACGCCTATGCCTACCCGCCCCAGCCACCACTCGAGCCCGACCCCTACGCTCAGCCCGACGCCTACGAGCCGGCTCCGGCTCCTTACCAGCCGGCTCCGGCAGCGACAAACGGCCAGGGCGAAGCCGAGGCCGCCGCGACCGTTGCCGCACATGTCGCGATCCTCGACGTCGGCCCCTTTGCGGACCTGATCGAACTGCGTCACTTCGAGGAGGCGGTCGGCCGGCTGGGCATCGTCCTGGACGTTCGGGTGCGCCGCTTCGGGCACGGTCGCGCGATTGTCGAACTAGGCCTCGACGGGCCCTACGCAGTCGGCCGCGAGCTCTACCGCCTCGGGCGCCCGATGCGGGTCGAGCCCGGACCCGACGGCGAGATCGTCGTCGACTTCACCGACGTTCCGGACGAGCCCGCCACCGTCGAGCAGGCTGCCGCCGAGACGGCCGAGGCGAGCGGAGCCGCCGAGGCCAGGGCGGCCGCCGACGAATCCGGTGCGGACGCCGGAGCGACGGGCAACGAGGGCGTCTGATGGCCCGGGCATTCTTCAACGTGCTGATGGCGACGCTGATGGTGATGGGGCTCGCCCTGTTCTTCGTCGGCTTCGTCCTCGCTCCGCTGATCGTGCTCGCGGTCGGCTACGTGCTCTTCACCTTCGCCGCCGGCAGCAGCTAGGAACCCCGATGGACAAGCCAACGAATCCAAGCCACTCCCCCTACGAGTACTCGACCCTGACGGGGATGCCGACGATCTCGCTCGAGCCCGACCCGACGCTGCCCACCGGCGACCCGATCAACGCCGCCGCGGCGCAGCTGCTCCCCGAGCAGGTCTGCCGTCACTTCCGGATGATCCCGGTCTCCTACGAGGACGGGGAGCTGACGGTCGCGATGGCCGATCCAAGCGATCCGATGGCGCAGAACGTTGCCTACGCGCTGACCAACGACGCGCTCAGCGTCGTGCTCGCGCCGCCGCACCAGATCGACCGGGCGATTGACCGCGTCTGGGGCGGGCTCGGCACCTACGAGCCGCTCGAGGCGAAGGTGGACGAGCAAGGCGGCGTCGACTTCGCGACGGCCGAGCCGGGAACGGTGGCCGCACCGGGTCGCCTCGGCGACATCCTCCTGCAGCGCGGGCTGATCACCGAGGAGGAGTTGCGCGCGGCGCTCGAGCGCCAGGAGGAGACCGGCAGCCGCCTGGGCGAGATCCTCTACTACGAGATGGGACTTGGCGAGGAGGACCTCGCCGCCGCCCTCGCCGACCAGCTGCGTGTGCCGCTGCTCGACCTCGAGGGGATCGAGCCGACGGCGGAAGCGCTCGAGATCATCCCGGAGGCGCTCCAGCGCGAAGGCCGCTGCGTGCCGCTCGCCGTCGACGAGTCAGCGCTCTACATCGCGATCACCGACCCGCTCGACGACGAAACCTACGAGGCGATCCGCGAGCTCACCGACCTGCGGATCCGCACCTACATGGTCACGCGAACCGAGCTCGAGGCGATGCTGCGTGAGATCCACCTCGAGGAGCACGTGCGCGCCGCCCGCACCGAGCTGCTCACCCGCTTCCCCGAGGACTGCGCCAACCGCGTGCTCTCGGGCGGCCAACGTGCCGCCTTGATCATCTTCGTCGTCGCCGTCCTGATCGGCTTCGTGATCTCGCCGCTCAACACGGGGATCGTGCTCGTCGTGATGTCGGTGATCATCTACGGCTTCGCCTCGGTCTACAAGTTCAAGCTCTTCTACGACTCCTTCGGCCGCCGCAGGGAGTTCGACTTCACCGGCGCCGGAGGTCGCGACCGTCGACGACCGCGAGGTGCCGCGGTACACGATCCTCGTGCCGCTCTTCCGCGAGGCTGCCGTCGTCCCGCGCCTGACCCAGAACCTGACCAAGCTCGACTACCCGAAGTCGAAGCTCGAGATCATGCTCCTCTGCGAGGAGGAAGACGACGAAACGATCGAGGCGATCCTCGACGCCGCCCTGCCTCCCTACTTCCGGCTGCTGATCGTTCCCGACTCGCAACCGAAGACGAAGCCGAAGGCCTGCAACTACGGAATCCAGCAGGCGACGGGCAAGTTCGTCGTCATCTACGACGCCGAGGACCAGCCCGACCCTGACCAGCTCAAGAAGGTCCTGCTCGCCTGGGAGCGCTCGGAGGACAACGTCGTCTGCGTGCAGAGCAAGCTCAACTACTTCAACACCGAGCAGAACCTGCTCACCCGCTTCTTCGCGACCGAGTACGCGCTCTGGTTCGACCTGATCCTGCCGGGCCTCGACGCTTCAGGCGCGCCGATCCCGCTCGGCGGCACCTCGAACCACTTCAACCGCGAAGCGCTGATCGAGCTCGGCGCCTGGGACCCGTTCAACGTCACCGAGGACGCCGACCTCGGCCTGCGCCTGCACAAGGCCGGCTACAAGACCGTGATGCTGAACTCGACGACGCTCGAGGAGGCGAACTCGCAGCTCGGCAACTGGATCAACCAGCGCTCACGCTGGGTCAAGGGCTACCTGCAGACCTACCTGGTCCACATGCGCCACCCGTTCCGCCTGCTGCGCGAGATCGGCTTCGGCGCCTGGTGGTCGTTCCAGTTCATCGTCGGCGGCACGATCATCTTCCTGCTCAACCCGATCTTCTGGGTGTTGACGACGCTCTGGCTGTTCACCGAGGCGGGGATCATCGAGCAGCTCTTTCCGGGCTTCGTCTACTACGTCGCCTCGCTCGAGCTGTTCGTCGGCAACTTCGTCTTCACGTACCTGGCCGTCGCAGGCTCGATGCAGCGCGGCCTCTTCCACCTGGTCCGCTACGCGATGTTCAGCCCGATCTACTGGGGTCTGATGTCGATCGGGGCCTGGAAGGGCTTCTACCAGCTCTTCACGAAGCCCTTCTACTGGGAGAAGACCGAGCACGGGCTCGACAAGTGATCGCGACGGATCTCTAGATGGAATCAGCAACTGCATCATTCGACCGAGACGGCCGCGGCGACGGCTTCGAGGACGGGCCGCCGCCCGTGGTCGGCAGCCGCGAGGAGGCGGTGGCGTTTCCGGTCACGCACGTGGAGACCTGGGGCATCTTCCTGCTCTTCGGCATCTTCTACACCCTGGTCGGCTACAAGGTCATTTCCGACCTACACGTGGTCAGCTTCGACGCCCTCGACAGGCTCACCAGGTCGTTCATGGTCTGGTACAACGACCCGCCGAAGCTCGCCGCGATCGGTTTCTCGCTGCCGCCGATCGGGACCTTCGTCCTCGTTCCGTTCGCGGCCATCCGCTCGTTCGTCACGTCGGGACTGGCGCTGTCGCTCTCCTCGGGCATCTTCGGCGCCCTCACCCTGACCTGCGTCAACCGGATGTTCGCGATGGCCGACATGGCGCGCGGCGCGCGCCTGCTGCTCGTGCTCCTGGTCGGGCCTCAACCCGATGTTCGCCTACTACTCGATGAACGGCACCGGCGACGCGGCCTACATGTTCTTCCTCGCCTTCTCTCTGTTCTGTCTGATCGGCTGGGGCCGGAACGGTTCCGCCCGCTATCTGATCGGCGCCGGGCTCGCCTTCTCGCTTGCCTGCCTGACGAAGTACGAGCTCATCCTCTGGGCGTTCTTCGTCGCCTTCCTGATCGCGTGGACGCTGAACAGGCTGGGACGAAGCAAGGATGAGGTCGAGGGGTCGACGATCGCCTATCTGGCACCCATCGCCTACGCGCTCGGCATCTGGATCTTCTTCAACGCGGTCGTCCTCGGCGACCCGTTCGGGTGGGTCGGCCTATCCAACGCGGCAACGCCCGTCAACGCAGTCGCAAGCGCCGCGCCCGGCTTCAGCATCTTCTCCGCCCTCGGCGACATCTTCCGCATCTACCTGGTCTACCCCGCCGCGCTGATCGCGATCCCGCTGGTGCTGCTCGGCGTCGGCGGCGAGCGGAGCACCATCGGCATCGGCTTCGGGCTACTGATTCTGCTCAGCATCCTCTACCTGCTGATCGGGGCCGCCATCGACGGGTCGGTCGACACGATCGAGCTCAGCGACGTACTGCCGGGGATGATCGCCGGCATCGCTGCCTTCGCGTGGGTCTACTACAGCGCGCCGGGCATGCGCGGGGTCACCTGGATCGCGCTCGCGGTGCTCTCCGTGATTGCGCTCCCGACGGCGTGGTCGCAGATGAAGACGTACCCACATCAGAACCTGGAGCAGGCGTGGACACGTGCGATCTCGACCGGCGAGGACCAGGAGGGCACCGCCTCGCGCGGCGGCTACCAGGTCGGGATCTCCCCTGAGCGGGAGATCGCCAACTTCATCGAAGACCAGTCGATCCCCAAGAACGAGATCCTCACCGACAACTCCCGGACCTACGGCGTGATCACCCTCACCGGCCATCCGGACCTCTTCTTCGACCGCGTCGACCACGGCGACCAGCAGTGGCAGCAGGTGCTCAACGACCCGCAGGGCAAGGTCGACTTCATGCTCGTCGAGAACAACACCGCGGACCTGATCCTGAAGCAGTATCCGGGTGCGATCGACGGTAAGGAGCCGACGCTCGAGCCGGTCGTCCAGAACGATCGCTACACGCTCGTGCGAGTCGTCAGCCCGAGCCAGGTAGGCACCGGCCAGAACGGCTCCGGCGCGGGCACGTCCGGGCCCAACACGGTCCCGAACCAGAGCGGCAACATCGGCTCAGCGCCGCCGGTCAACCAGCCGCCGCCGCCCGGCAGCTCGAACTGACGCCGGGTACGCGTTCAGGCGCAACCGTGGGTCGCCACGGCGGCAGCGATCGTCGACCCGATCAGTTCGTGTAGCGGTAGCGCGGACGCCCTTGCGGGGGGCGCGGCTTCGGGTGGATCCCGTAGTGCTCGCGAAGGCTCTCGCCAAGTTCTGCCGTGAGCAGCTCCTCACCATCGATCGACGGGGCCGAGCGGATCACCGCCCGCTCGTACGGCAGCCAGATGCGGCCGGCACCCTCGGTCGCCCCAGCGAAGGGCACGAGCCTGTGCTTGCCACCGCCGAAACGACCTTCGCGCAGCAGCAGCCAGGCCGGCTCGCCTGACTCCGCGTCGACCCAGATGTCCTCGAGTCGGCCGACGCCGACACCGAGCGAATCGGTGGCCCGCTCGCCGATCCAGCTGCGAGCCTCACCGAGACCGGGACGGGCTGCGCCGCGGAGGTTGTGGGTAGTGCGTGCTTCGGCCATGAGACGGTGGTGGGCGCTGGGAGCGCGTGCTCCTGATGCCGAAGATAGCACCGCGACAGCGCTACCCGAAGCACTTCGGCCGCGGGCTGCGGGCCGCCTCAGGCTTGGTCGGAACCGGACGGAGGAGGATCCATCGGCTTCAGGCTGAAGCCCTTGAGCTCACCGCTGATGCGGAGATCACCGCTGAGCTCGATCTCAATCCTCTGCGGCTGGTCGAGCCCGTGGATGACGGGGATCGCGACCGGAGTCTCACCGTCTGCCAGCGGCGGTGCCAGCGGCCGGGGCTCGGGGCTCTGTGCTGCTGCGGGCGCCGGATAGGGCGCCGCAGGGCGACGCGGCTGCGCTTGTGGCGCAGGTGGCTGCGCAGGCGGCGGATAGGAAGACCGGCCGGCCGGAGCGAAGTAAGGGGCATGAGGCGGCGGTGCGTACGGGGCCGGTGGTGGCTGCGGTGCGTACCGCGGCGGGCCCGGCGCCTGCGGCGCCGGGGCGCCGGCGCCCGGGTACTCGTGCCCGTGGGTGCCGTCATGCATCCGAGCCTGGCCAAAGACGGTGCCGTCGCCGTCGTCATGCGGCTGCCGCGCGGGGGCGTTCATGCCCAGGGCCGAGGGCGAGCCAGCCTCGACCGGACCGGCGAGCGGGGCCGGTTGCCGGATCTGGGTCGGAGGGGCTGCGTACGCGGGCGGCCCCGGAGGGGCGGGGGCGTGCTGTGCGGGGGCGTGCTGGACGCGCGCCGGCGTCGGCGGGGCCTGCCTGTAGGCCGGACGGGACTGCGGGTGCGGTTGAGGGACGGCAGGAGCGTGGTGGCTGCCGCCGGCATTGCGGTAGTGCTCGCGAAGGGCCGACTCGACGCTCGCGGTGAGTGGCGCCCCGGGCTGGACCTCAGGTGCCTTGCGGACGACCTCCCGCTCGTAAGGGATCCAGACGTGTCCGGCGCCCGCCGTGGCGTCCTCGAATGGGATCAGCGTCGTGCGTCCGCCGAAGCGACCCTCCTTGACCAGCAGCCAGCGCGGCATGCCGGTGCCGGGATCGATCCAGACGTCGTCGAGCCGACCGACGTTCGCGCCGTAGATGTCATCCACGCGCGATCCGATCCACCCCAAGGCTTCATTCAGACCTGGCTTGTTTCCCCCGCGGAGCTCAGCGGCAATCATTGCGAACGGTTCCTCGGTCCCGGAAATACGGCGTATGACCGGAGCACTCCAGAAAAAGTACCACCAGATCGGCCCGGATGCGCCGCGCGCACCGGTCCTTGCGAAGCGAAAACCGCATCGAACGGCCGCTTCGGGCGTTAAAGTGGGTGCAATGCCCGAGCCCTCCGGGGTTCCGGGCCCTCAAGAGCTGGGACGAAAGGACGTTGAGACCGAGGATGGCATCGCTAGCGAAGCGAGCATCGATCCCGGGCGGAATCCTGCTGCTCGTCGTCGTGCTGCTCGCGCTCCTCGCCGGAGGTAGCCACGGCCAGGGGCCCGCGGTCGCGGATGCTCGCTGCGGCGGCCTCCACGCGAAGGTCTCGGCGGTCAGCCACTTCCCGCGCCCGTTCGCGGCCCAGTACAAGAAGAAGCTTCGCGTCCAGGTCTTCAACCGGACCGGCAACGTCAAGAAGTGGCATCTGGAGCTGTACACCTACAGCGGCTTCTACCTGGGCAAGAGCAAGGACCGCAAGTGGCTCCAGTGGGGCGACAAGGCGGCGATCAAGCTGCGCCGGTCGATGCAGCCCGGCCCGTACACCGTGGTCGTCAAGGGGGACATCCTCGGCTGCGGCAGTAGCGAGACCTCGGATACCGTCAAGGTGCGTGGCTGCCTCGACAAGCTGCCGATCCGGTTCTTCAACAAGCCGAAGGGCGACGCTGCCGACTACAACCGCGGCGGCTACGTCTCGATCGGCATCCGGCCGCGCAGCAGCTGGTCGCCGATCAGCAAGATCCACAGCAAGCTGACCGACTTCGACGGGGTCGTCTACGGCCGCGCCGATCTGCCCAAGGGTTCGCGGAAGCTGATCGGCGAGGAGTATCTGAACCACAAGCTGAAGCGCAAGCTCACAGCGGGCGACTACACCATCGACGTCAAGGGCAAGGCGCCCCAGCCGAGAGCATGCGGCGAGAAGACAAAGACCAAGACCCTGCACTTCAAGTAGGCCGGGGCTTGACCCTCCGCGGCCTGCTGCCGGCGCTGCTGGTGCTCGTCGGCCTTGCGCTCGTGCCTGCCCTCTTCGCCCACGGCGGTGACGGCGGGTCCGACGCCGTACGGCTGACAGCCGGGGCTGGAGCCTCGGCGACGGCAAGCGCCCGCCGTGGCCCCCGCGGTCCCGTCGGGCCCCGCGGCAAGCGCGGTCCGAAGGGCCCCCGCGGTACGCAGGGTCGCGTCGGCCCGGTCGGCCACGGCGGTCCTGCCGGCAAGGACGCCGCCCCGGCACTGACCAAGCAGTCGGTGACGATCGGCTGGCAGAACGGGGACTGGAAGGGCTACCAGCAGCAGAGCTTCACCGCACCCGGGATCGGCACCGGCAAGATCATCTGCAAGCCGCCGAACACGCAGCAGGGCGACACCAGCGGGACCCAGGTCATCTCGTTCACGCCCTACAAGGTCGGCACGAAGACGCAACGGCCCCCGGATTGGGCCACGACGATGTGGACCGCGCGCCGCGGCGGCAACGAGGAGGACACCGCAGCCCGCAAACGCACCGTCGTGCGAACGGCACGCCTCGACAGGCACAACCAGAAGGGCTTCTACGAGGGCTTCGACACGGCCCCTGCCATGCAATATGACCCGACCAGCGTCGGCCAGATGCGCGGGCTGATCACGACCGAGCCCTGGAAGAGCGGCAAGGCGACGCCCGCTCCGACGACGTTCACGCTCGCCTGGCACTGGAACTTCCAGGACGACCCGAACGCGACCAATAACCACAACCGGTGTTACGTAACCGCTACCTTCGCCACAGACGCCGGATGACTCCTCGCTTCACCACAAGCCGCGCCTCCCTCGCCCTCGCCGTCGTCGGGATCGTCGCCCTGCTCCTGGCGCTCGCCGTATTCGCCATGGGCAACGGGCGGAGCGGCGACCCCAAGTCCACCGGCCCGCTTGCGGAGCTCGCCAAGAAGCACAAGAAAAAGCACGCCCGGCGCGGACCGGCCGGGGCCCCCGGCCCGCAGGGCCCCGTCGGCCCCCGTGGCAAGCAGGGCAAGCGAGGACCGAAGGGGCCACGGGGAGCCACCGGCCCGCAGGGCGTCGCCGGCGCCAACAACGAGCGCGTCTACAACTTGAGCATCTCCTGGCGCGGCGCCGGCACCGCGGCCAACCATGGCTATGCGCAACGCAACATTCCCGGCCTCGGTGTGCTCAAGCTCGCCTGCCCAGCGACGAATGGCGATGCGGTGCCGGGGGGCAGGCTGATCACGCTCACCAACAACAACCCGAGCAACGCAACCCGCAGCGTCGCCTCGCTGACGACGATGGAGGGTGCCGGGACGAGCGGGGCTTCGAGCCTCGAACGGCTCGAAGTCGAGAAGGGCCAATCGCAGTCGCTCGGCCTGCCGAACAACGGCATGATCGAGGGAACGATCTCGACCGAGCCGTACAACGGCGGCAGCCTGCAGCCCGGCACGATGCTGAACGGCTCGTTGCTGCTCTCCTCTTACTTCAAGACCAACGACCCGAGCGCCGAGCGAGAACTTCTGCTTCATCAGCGCCCAGCTGATCGTCAAGGGCCTGCCCTGAACGACCGGCCGGGACCGGATAGTCTCGGCCGCGCGATGACCGGGAGCGAAGAGGACGAGGACGTCGAGGCGACCGACGAAGACGCTGCCTACGACGAGCACTTCGAGGAGGCGAGGACCACCCGCTCCCCCCGGCTGCGCCGCAGTCCCTTTGGTTTCAAGCCGGCCGACGTGCGGGCCGAGCTACGAGCCCGGAAGGCGGAGTGCGACGAGATGCGCGACGACATCGCCGCGCTGTGGCTCGTCTACAACCGGCAGGAGCGCGCGATCCGTCAGCTCGCCGAGACAGTCGAGCGGCTCGGCGGCGGTCGCATCCCACCGCCAGGCGCCCGGCACCGGGATGGGCTCGAACCAGAGGCGGACGCTGAGCGATTGCCACCTGCCATGCCGATCGCGGGCCTGCGGCCGCCGATGGCGCCCCCGGCCCCCGGCCCCCCGGCCCCGCGGCCGTCCCCCCGGCCCCCCCGGCCCCGGCCTCCGACGGCTCGATCGCTGATCAGCTCGAGGACCTCGATGACGTGCTCTCGGCGATCAGGCAGGCGACTGAGATGCTCGAGCGGACCTACGACGAGCGGATCGCCGAGGAGCCCAGGCGCCAAGCCTGACCAGGCCCGGCGCTCAGGCGGGAACGCTGCTTGGCGGACCGGGCTCGCGCCCGGCGATGGCGGCGGCGCGGCCGACCTCGGGCGGGATCCCGAAGTGGCTGCACAGATCCGCCTCCTGGACCGGGTCGAGACCCGCCTCGGGATCGACTTCGGGGGCCGACCGGACGAGCTCGCGGGGAAGTGGCACCCAGACCCTGCCGACGCCGCCGGCCGCAAGCTCGTAGGGCACGGCCGAGCGCCGTCCGAGGACGCCGATTCGGATCACCAACCAGGTCGGCTCGCCGTCGCGCGAGTCGACGAAGACGCCCTCGACGCGACCTGCGGTCGAGCCCGACGCGTCGTCGAGCTTGTTTCCGGTCCAGCTCTTCGCCTCCTCGAGCGCCGTCGGGTGCTCGAGCACAGCGGCGCCCACCGCGAGCTCGCTCTCAGGGGGCAAGGCGCCGCTCCAGGAGCTTCTTCGAGGCCGTCGCGGGATCGATCTCACGGCGGACGACGCGGTCGAGCAGCTCGGCAACCTCAGCGTCCCCCTCGGCCAACGCCTCGAGCTCGCGCTTGGTCCGCGCGGCGGCGAGCGCCAGGACCTCGTTACGGAGGTTGCGGGCGCGACGCTCTTCGAGCGATCCCTCGGCCTCGATGTGAGCGCCGTGGGCGTCGATCTCGGCGAGCAGCTCGGCCACGCCGACGCCCTTCGCCGCCTCCGTCTTGACGATCGGCACCTTCCAGGCCTGCTGCGGGCCCAGCGACAGCGCCGTCCGCACCTCGCGCACCATCGTGTCGGTGAGCGGGTGGTCGGCCTTGTTGACGACGATCACGTCGGGGATCTCCATGACGCCTGCCTTCAGCGCCTGGATCGAGTCGCCCGAGCCCGGCATCAATGCGAGGACCACGGTGTCGGCGTGGTCGACGATGTCGATCTCGGCCTGGCCGACGCCGACTGTCTCGATCAGGACGTCGTCCTTGCCCGCTGCATCCATCAACAGCGCCGCCTGCAGCGAGGCCTCAGCGAGGCCGCCGAGGGCACCGCGCTGGCCATCGAGCGGATGAAGACATCGGGGTCGAGGAAGTGCTCGGAGAGGCGGATCCGATCGCCGAGCAGCGCGCCGCGGCTGAACGGGCTCGAGGGATCGATCGAGAGCACGCCGATCTTGCGATCGGCTTCGCGCAGCTCCTTGACCAGGGCGCCGATCAGGGTGCTCTTGCCGACCCCGGGCGGTCCGGTGAAGCCGACGATCCGCGCCTTGCCCGTCGCGGGGAAGACGGCGCCGACGAGCTCCGCGCCTGTCTCGTCGCCGTTCTCGATCAGCGAGATCGCGCGGGCGAGCGCCCGCCTCTCGCCGGCGAGGAGCCGGTCGACGAGCTCGCTTGTCGCTGAAGACGGCATCGGGCGGCGGATGATTGCAAGGCGGGCGGGCGCTCGCGAGGGCAGCCGTTCACAGGCGACCTCCGCCCCAGCCCGCCGCCGGGACGTCAACGTAAGATCCGCGCCATGGGCGCCTCCGTGACCGCAACCGAGCCGGAACCTGCGGGATCCGCCCCTGGGGGCGAGGCCGTGGCCGCGGCCGATGGGCTCGAGCGGATCGCGCGCCGGCGCGGGCCGCTCGCCGCGCTGCGCTTCGCCGCCGCGCACCGGATGCTGACCCCAAAGTACGCGCTGCTTGCTGCTGCGCTTCGCGCGTGCAGCGACTGACGCCCTCCGGGCGGCGGCTGCAAACCGACGGCATGGCCTTCCTCGGCCCGCGCCTGCAACTGCAGATCGCACGCGGTGCCCGCGTCCGGCTCGGCCGCTTCGTCTGGATCGGCCACGGGACGAAGATCCGCTGCCACGAGGGCGAGGTCGAGATCGGCGCAAAGACCGTGATCGGCCAGGACTGCACGATCAGCGCCTACCGCCGGGTGCACATCGGCGAGCAGTGCGTGATCGCCGACCGGGCGATGTTCATCGACTTCGACCACAACGTCGCCGACGTCGAGGCGCCGATTCGGCGCCAGGGCATCTACATGCGCGACGTCGTCGTCGGCAACAACGTCTGGATCGGCTACAACGCGCAGATCCTGCGCGGCGTCGAGGTTGGCGACAACGCGATCATCGGCGCCAACTCCGTCGTCACCCGCGACATTCCCGCGAACGCCGTCGCCGCCGGCACTCCGGCGCGCGTGATCCGGATGCGCGACACCCCCAAGCACCTGCGCTGGCGCAACCCGGTCGAACCCCCCGGCTACGGCCCCGCCGGCCCACGGTAGGCGCCGCACGAACCCCCGCATCCCCCTCCAAGGCGTCCTCTGACCAAGCCTGGGCGCGCACGCGAGGGGCGCG
This sequence comes from uncultured Solirubrobacterales bacterium, assembly GCA_963774395.1. Classification (GTDB taxonomy): domain Bacteria; phylum Actinomycetota; class Thermoleophilia; order Solirubrobacterales; family 70-9; genus CAXMST01. The sequence continues at coordinate 628,903 of CAVZET010000007.1, forward strand.
GTGTGGCGGAGCCACCCGGGCCCGCGGTAGGCGCCGCACGAACCCCCGCATCCCCCTCAAGGCGTCCTCTGACCAAGGCTGGGCGTGCACGGAGGGGCGCGGTGTGGCGGAGCCACATAAGCCCCGAGTGGGTGCGGCCAGGCGCCGCGTCAGAGGACGCCGCGTCAGAGGGCGCCGGCCCGTTCGCCAAGCAGCTCCTCGTAGACCGTCTCGGTCTGCTCGGCTACGTCGAGCCAGTCGAAGCCGAGCACATGCGCGCGCGCCTCGCTGATCAACTCCCGGCGGAGGCGCTCATCGGAGAGGACCGCGCCAGGCGACCTCGGCGAGCGCCTCAGGATCGCGCGAGCGGAAGCGGAGGCCGACCTGGCGGCCGTCGGGCACGACCTCGCGGAGGCCGCCCGTGTCGGCGACGATGCACGGGCACTCGCAGGCCATCGCCTCGAGGGCGACGAGCCCGAACGGCTCATACAGCGAGGGGACGACGCAGACGTCGGCGATCCGGTAGAGCGAGTGCAGGACGTCGTCGCCGATCCAGCCGAGGAAGGTGCCGTGGTCCATGAGGCCGAGATCCGAGGCCTGGCGGCGCAGCTCCTCCTCGTGCGTTCCCGAGCCGGCGACCAGGAAGCGTGTCCCCGGGACGCTCTCGATCAGCGACGGCATCGCCTCGAGCGCGAACTGGAAGCCCTTCTCGTAGACGAGCCGGCCGATCAGCAGCACGAGCTTCTCGTCAGGCGCGGCGAACTCGGCTCGCAGACGGGCCAGCTCGGCTGCATCGACGTCGGGTAGATCGCCGGGATCGATCCCGTTCGGGATCACGGTGACGCGGCGCTCGGGCACGCCGAAGATGTCGGAGATCTGCTCGCGCATGTAGTACGAGCAGGCGATCACGCGGTCGGAGCGGTTCGCGATCCAGCGCTCGACAGCGTGGATGTGGGACTGCGGGTGCTTGTCGACCCAACCCTGATGACGGCCATGCTCGGTGGCGTGGATCGTCGTCACGAGGGGCGCCCCGAAGCGCCGCGCGAGGTGCCCGCAGGCGCCCGCGACAAGCCAGTCATGGCCGTGCACGACGTCGAACTCGAAGCGGTCGCCGAGCTCGACGCCGGCGGCGAGCATGTCGGCGTTCATGCGCTCGACCCAAGCGACGAACTCGCCGAGGTCGCGGGGGCGGCTCGGCTCCATGACCCGGTGGATGTGGACGCCGCAGAGGACCTCCTCGCGCGGCGACTCGCCGCCGCCGCGGGTGAGGACGTGGACCTCGGTCCCGCGCTCGACGAGCGCCTCGGAGAGCTTGCGCACATGGCGCGCCAGTCCGCCCTCGATCAGCGGTGGGTATTCCCAGGAGAGGATCAGTACGCGAGGCATCTTCTATCGACACGCGGCAGGCAGGTCATGGTCGTGCTGCGCCCGCGGGCGAGGCTGCGCGTGCATGGCCGCAGGCTATCGGAGAGACCCTCTGGCGAGGCCAGGCGCGGACCCGCGTCTGCGACCCGGTGGGCGCGGTGACTAGGGCTCGAGCAGGCTCGCGAGCGCGAGGTCGGGGCGAGGCCCCGGAGCGCCCCCTCGGCCTCCGGGCCGCCGGGATCGAGGGCGGCGAAGAACTCCTCGCTGTGGTCGAGGACCCGCTCGAAGGGGTAATCGCCTGCCTGGCCCCGGTAGTCGAGGAAGGCCCAGTCGCTCGCCTGCAACGCGAGCAGCTCGCGCGCGGCTCGCGCCGCCGCCGGGCCTCGGAGTCCCGCCCCGAGCTCGCGCAGCAGGCGCAGCTCCATTCGGCGGGCGCCGGCCAGCAGGTCGGCGACAGCAGCGCCGGCCCAGGTGCGCAGGTCCTTGCCCTCGCCCCAGCTCGCAGCCCGAGCCGGCCGCCGCTCGGGCGGATGCTCAGCGACTGCCTCGCTGATCGTCAGCGGGCGCACGCCGTGAGCCGGCAGCTGCGCCAGGGTCTCACCGAGCCAGATCGGGCCCTCCCACCACCAGTGCCCGAGCAGCTCGGTGTCGATCGCGAAGGTGAGCAACCCCGTGCGGCCGCTGCGTTGCCGGTGCTCGCGCAACCGTACGGCGGTCGCGGCGGCGAACTCCCGGGCCTGCTCGCGGGCCCGCTCGGCCGCCCGCTCGGGCTCGTAGGGAGCGCCGCCGATCGACCACGGGCGGCAGCCCGCGCAGCGACTTGTGGTGGAAGTCCGCGTACAGGGGGTCGGAGGGGTAACCGGTCGAGGGACCACAACCACTGGATCGCCTCCCAGTCGAGCGGTAGCGCCGTCACCGGGCCGAGGGCGATCGGGCGCATCGCGGCGGCCGCAGGCTCGTGCGCGCTCTGATCGACGCAGGTCCAACGCACACCGGCCGCGCCGAGGAGGTGCTCGAGACCAGGCTCGTAGGCGCACTCGGGCAGCCAGAAGCCGGCGCTCGGGCCGAACCGCCGCGCGTGCGAGCGCACGCCGGTCTCGATCTGCAGCATCACGCCCTCGCGCGTCGCCAGCAGCGGCAGGATCGCGTGCGTGGCGCTCGAGGCGATCAGCTCGACATCCCCGTCCCCCGCCTCGGCGAATGCGGCGAGCGGATCGTCGCCGAGGCGCTCGAGCTCAGCGATCGCGGCGCCGTAGCGGCCGGCCTCGGCGAGGCACGCGTCGCGGAGCGCAGGCTCGCTCATGTCGGCGGCGTCGAGCTCAGCCGAGCCGCGCCGCAGGTCCCGGGCGAAGGCGAGCATCCGGGCAGCGACGCCCGGCGCCTCGAGCTGGTCGGCGAGCACGGGGGTCACCGTCATCGTCAGCCGCTCCGCAACCGAGAGCACCGACAGGTGCGAGCGGATCACCGCGTCGAAGAGCCACTCCTCGCCAAACGGATAGGTGCCGAAGCCCTCCACGTAGGGCATGTGGCTGTGCAGGACGATCGCGATGTCGCCGGCATGCCCCGGGGCGCGGCGCCGGGGCCGCGCCGCTCATCGTCGGCAGATCGCGAGGAAGTCGAGGCAACCGTCGAGGTCGCCCGCCTGCAGCTTGAAGTCGGAGGCGCTGATCGCCGGCGTGAACCGGTCGTAGAACGGCCCGGTCAGGCGCAGCGCCTGGTGCACGCGGTCCCAGCCGAGGGCGAGGGCCCAGCCGTGGAGGCGGAGCTTGCCCGCATGGCGCAGGCCGAGGATCTGAACCGAGGAAAAGTGCGGCTGCAGCAGTTCCCGGTACTCCGTGGCCGTGTACTCGCGCAGGTGCCAGGGGTTGTCGGACTTCTGCGCGCCCTCGGGGGCGAGCGTCAGCCGGTTCGGGGTGGAGATGTAGGCGACGGGCGCAGCCGTCGCGATCGCGTCGAGCAGCCGATCGACCTCGGCGATGTGCTCGATCGTCTGCAGGAAGACGATCGCGTCGCGCGGGCCCTCGACGTTCTCGACGAGGTCGCGCTCGTAGCGCAGGTTCGGCCGCCGGTAGCGGGCGGCAGCGTGGGCGTGGGCCTCCGGGTTGGCGTCGACGCCGACGACGTCCGCGGCGCCCGCTGCGGCGAGCACGTCGGAGCCGTACCCCTCGCCGCAGGCGAGATCGGTGACTCGCAGGCCGCCGACGTGGGCCGCGATCCACTCATAGACGGCCAGGTGGCGCCGGTACCAGTAGTTCTCCTCGGGCACGTCCGGCAGCGTGCGCTCGCCGGTCAGCTCCAGCGGCGGCACGCCGTCAGGCTGGTTCTGCTGCTCATAGTGCGTTTCCACGGTGCGGCGGGACGGTACAGTCCCGCGGATGCCGGCGGCCCCCGACGCAACTGCGGAGCACATCAAGGACGTCAACACGCGTTATCACGACGTCGCGGCAGCGAGCTACGACGCCAAGTGGGGCATCGACTTCGGTGGCGTCGGTCGCGAGCAGGTGACGGCGAAGCTGCGCAAGGCGCTGAACGGCGCCGAGCCCGCCTTCGGCAGCGCCCTGGAGATCGGCGCCGGCACCGGCTACTTCTCGCTCAACCTGCTCGCCTCGGGCGCGATCGGGAGCGTGACATGTACCGATATCTCCCCCGGGATGCTCTCGACGCTGCAAGCCAACGCCGAACGGCTCGGGCTCGAGGTGGAGACGGTCCGCACCGAGGCCGAACGGCTGCCGTTCGAATCGGAGAGCTTCGATCTCGTCCTCGGTCACGCGGTGCTTCACCACATCCCCGACCTCGACCAGGCGGCGGGCGAGTTCCTGCGCGTGCTCCGACCGGGCGGAACCGCGGCGTTCTGCGGTGAGCCGAGCGCCTACGGTGACCGCCTCGCCGCCATTCCGAAGCGCGCCGGGTCGCTGCTCGCGCCGCTGTGGCGCGCCGCGTTGCGCGCGCCCAAGGCCGCCTCCGGCGAACCACGGTCAGAGGCACCGAGGAGGCGGCCGGCCACCGGCTCGAGAGCGAGGTCGACGTCCACGCCTTCGCGCCCGGCTCGCCCTCGCCGCCTTCTTCGACCGCGCCGGCTTCGAGGACGTCTACCTGCGCGGCGAGGAGCTCGTCGCCAACCTCTACGGCTGGTGGCTGCGCTCCGTCGAGGCAACGGCCGACCCCGACGGCGTCCCGAACGGCTGGCGCCGCTTCGCCTTCCGCAGCTACATCGAGCTGCAGAAGCTCGACTCCACCGTGCTCGAGCCGCGCCTGCCGCCGGAGCTCTTCTACAACCTGGTCCTCTCCGCCCGCAAGCCCGCCGTTCTCTGACGCGGCGGCTCGCCGCACCGACTCGGGGCTTATGTGGCTCCGCCACACCGCGCCCCTCGCCGGCACGCCGAGCCTTGGTCAGAGAACGGCTTGGGGGCGCTCAGAAGATCTTGTAGCTCTGCACCGACATGAAGAAGCCGAGCCGTTTTCGGTGTCGGTGCAGGTGAGGCCCGTCCTCGGCGCTCTCGCAGCGCAACAGGCCGGCGGAGATCGACTTGCCGTACCCGAGGGTCTGGCCGCCGTTCTGCAGGGTCGTGTCGCCGGCGCAGACGAAGTCGGCTCCGGCGCCCGCGGTGAGCTCGATCCCCTGTCCGTAGTCCAGGTTGCAGTCGGCAGGTGCCTTCGGTGGCTTCCAGTCGCGCTTGTCGATGTCGCAGCGGACCGAGTGCTTGTCGATGAAGCAGCCGATGTTGCCGCTCGGGCGTCACGAACGAGGTCGAGTCGTGCACGACGATGTCGGCGGCAGGCGGCGAGCCGTCCTCAGTCGAGCTCGTCGAGTCCGTCGTCGAGCTGGACGGAGGGGTGGTCGTCGCATCCGAGGTCGTCTCGGTGACGGTCGTGGTCGTCGTCGACGAGCCACCGCAACCGGCGATCGGCAAGCACCGCGAGCGGCGGCGAGCAGGGCAGATGGCGACAGCCGGCTTCATGGGTCAAACATAGCCGCACGCCGGACGGCAGGCGGCGCGACGCTCGGGCATGCCGATATGCCACCGTGTACGGATGACCGATTCGACCAAAGAACCGATCACGCCCGAGGGCCTCGCAGCGCTCGAGGCGGAGATCGCCGAGCTCGAGGGACCCGCCCGCACCGCAATGGCTGAGCGGATCAAGGCCGCGCGCGAGCTCGGCGACCTCAAGGAGAACGCCGAGTACCACATCGCCAAGGACGATCAGGCCCACCTGGAGACGCGGATCAAGCGCCTGCGCGCGAAGCTTCGCGACTCGGTCGTCGTCGAGACGGACGGTGGCTCGGAGACCTTCGCCTTCGGCCGCACCGCCCTGATCGAGGAGGTCGCCGCCGGCAAGGAGCACGAGTGGACGCTGGTCGGCTCGACCGAGGCGGACGTCAGCGCGGGCAGGATCTCCGCCGAGTCGCCCGTCGGCCAGGCGCTGATGGGCAGCCCCGTGGGCGAGGACGTGACGGTGTCCACCCCGGGCGGCGACCGCGTCTACCGCGTCAAGGAGCTCGTCGAGCTGAACGCGGCCTCGCAGGCCGATCAGCCGAACGTGAAGGCGTAGCCGGAGATCCCGGGCTGGAACTCGAGGCTGAGGACGTGGTCGGATGCGTCGGGAAGCTGCACGAGCCTGTACAAGCGCTGCTCGCCGACCTTCACGGTCGAGTCCGGCCGGACGTCGGAGCCCGCGTCCGCGGCGCGGATCGGCTTCCCGTCGAGTAGGACCTTGACGCTGCGCGACTCGCCCGGCGAGCCCATCACCAGGTAGACGCCGGCTGCCTTGAAGCGGACGTCGATGCGCGCGCCGTCGCCCGCAGTGCGCGTCCTCGCCCGTCACGTCCCAGTTGCCCTGATAGGCGAACCCGTTCGGCGGCAGCGCCTTGAGGATCCGGTTGCCGACCGTGCCGAAGTCCTGCTTGCCCGCCGGCGGCGCTGCCCTGCGGCGGCCTGGCCGTTGACCCAGCCGGCGCCTCGGGCGGCGCCGAGGTAGGTCTCGGGCGTGCCGAGCCCATGCGCGGCGACCTCGACCTTGCCGGCGCTTGCGTGCGAGCCGAGCGAGCCGTCTGCCGTCGGCGGCGAGCAGGGAGCGGATCGCGTCCTCGGTCTGCCCGTAGTCGCCCTCGCCGAAGTGCGTGTAGCGGATTCTGCCGTTCGTGTCGATCAGATAGTGGGCGGGCCAGTACTGGTTGTGAAAGGAGTTCCAGGTGCCGAGCTCGTTGTCCTGGACGACCGGATAGTGGATGCCGTCGGAGGCGATCGCGTCGGCAACGTTGCCGGCGTCCTTCTCGAACGGGAACTCGGGCGAGTGCACGCCGACGACGACGAGCCCGTCCTTGCGGTACTTGCGGTCCCAAGCCTCGAGGTAGGGCAGCGTGCGGATGCAGTTGATGCACGTGTAGGTCCAGAAGTCGACCAGCACGGTCTTGCCCTCGGCGTTGAGCTCGGCGATCGAGAGCGGCTTCGCCACCCGGGCGTGTTGAACCACTGCTGCGTATCCGTGAACTTGCCCGCGGCGCCAAGGTCGGGAAGGCGCTTGCCCGCCGCGGCCTCCGACCCGCCTCCCTCGGAGGCGAGCGCGTGCCCGTCGCCGCCGCGCACGTTCTGCGATCTCGGAGGCGACCGCGTCGCTGCGCTCGATCGACTCGGTCGGGTTGGTCAGGAAGTCGGGGAGGCCGGTCGCGATCGACTGCTCGAAGTTGCGATCGAGGTCGGTCGCCATGACCAGCGCGACGACGAGCATGACGCCGCCCATGGCCATCTGGACCCGGCCCCGGATCGGGTCGAGCCGATCGGTGAAGCGCCGGCCGAGGACGCATGATCGCGTAGAGCACGATCCCCGAGCCGAGAGCGTAGGAAAGCGCCACCGCGAGCCGGCCGACGGTGAAGTCCTGCGCGGCCGAGACGGTGATCACGCCGGCGAGAATCGGGCCGGCGCACGGGAAGTAGGCGAGGCCGAGCGCCGCGCCGAGCAGAGTCCCCGACCAGAAGCCGTCGGCGCGCTGCATGCGCGGGGCGCCGACCACCCTCGAGATCGCCGCCTCGAGCCGGTCGGCGACGGGCGGGATCAGGAGCGCGATGCCGAAGCCCGCCAAGACGACGATCGCGATGATCCGCTGGATGTCGTTCGGGAGGCCGAGCGCGTCGATCAGGTAGACGAGGGCGACTGCCGAGAAGGCGAAGGCGAGGACGAGGCCGGTGACGACGCCGAGCGGCCGGCGACGACCACCCGTGACGCCCGCGCCGAGCACCGCGGGCAGGATCGGCAGCACGCAGGGCGAGAGCGCGGTCCCGGCCCCCGCGACGAGCGCGAACAGCATCAGCAGCAGCATCGGCTGGATCTTCGGCCCGCGCGATTAACGGTCGCTGAACAGCCGGCGGGCTCAGGCGGGCTCAGGCCGCCCCGGCTTGCGGCGCCGGCGCCCACTGGACCGCTCCGGGCCGGTTGCCTCCTGCGCGCCCTCGCCGTCGCCTCGACCGTCCTCACCGTCCCCGTCTTCCCCGCCCCCGTCCCCGTCTTCCCCGTCCTCGCGAGCACGCCGGCAGCGGTAGACGTGGACGGCGCCGTCGATGCCCTTGAGACGCTTGTGGCCGGCGTCGGAGAGCCGCAGCCGGCCGCCGGCGACGAGCGCCTCAGGGTCCTCGCCGGCGACGAGCAGGCTGTTCGGGACGGGCGGCGCCGGTGAGCCGGCTGGCGAGGTTGACGGCGCGGCCGTAGAGATCGCCGCCGCGAGCCACCGCGGGTCCCCAGCTGAGCCCGGCCCGCACGCTCGGGAACTCGCCGCCCTCGGCCTCGACGCTGTCGAGCAGCGCGAGCACGGCGACCGCCAGCTCCTCCGGCTGCGGCGAGGAGAACATCGCCGCGTCGCCGATCATCTTGACGAGACGCACCGGTCCGCCGGCGACCTCGGAGGCGAGCTCTGCGAAGCGCAGCGTGATTTCACCGAACGCCTCCGGCGCCAACTCCTCGCCGAGCCTGGTGAAGCCGACGAGATCGGCGAATGCGATCGCCGATGGCGTCCGTGGCCGCCTGGCTCTGGCGCCGGACCTCGACCATGATGATCGCGTTGCGGACCTGCTCGCGGAGCTGGATCCGGTAGAGGTGCTCGAGGGAGGGGCCGACGAGTGGGACGAGCGTCCGCGTCGAGCGCCTCGAGGCGCTCCGCCACCTCGACCTCATCCTCGAGGCTGCGCTCCTCCTCGTCCAGGTCCTCGGCGCCGACGACGGCCTCCGTCGCGATCTCGCGATGGGAGGCGGCGACCTGCGCAAGCGCCATCGCCATCACCCGAGAGGTCTGCTCGACTGCGCTCGGGATCGATGCCCGTGTCGAGCAGCTCCCGGAGCCGCTCGGCGGCCTCGAGGTCGGCCCGAGTCTTCGTCCGCTCCTCGCGGTCGCCGACCGCAAGGCCGAGCGCTCGCCACTGGGACTCGAGCACGTCCGGCTCGACGCCGACCCGCTCGGCCACCTCGAGCGTCGAGTAGCGCTCGCTGCCCGAGAGCACACGCTCGGCGGCGATCAACGCAAGGCGCCGGCCGTCGATCGCCTCGCGCAGCTCCTCGACGCTGACCCCGGAGTCGTGCAGGCGCCGCAGGAGCGCCTCCAGGCGCTCCCGTGCCTGCTCGCCGTCGACGCCGTCGAGCAGTCCCTCTGAGGCTGGGTCGAAGCGGTCCGCCACGCGGGGGATTGTGCCCACCCGGAGCGCGCCCCGTCCCGCCGCCGCCGAGCGCGGCGCCGGAGGCTCATATAGTCAGCCAATGGCGGGAGAGCGTTTGACGATTCCGATCTTCGAGCTGCCGCTCGTGCTGCTGCCGAGCGAGCGCATCCCCCTGCACATCTTCGAGGAGCGCTACAAGCGCATGATCCGCCACTGCCTCGCCGCCGAGGAGCCCTTCGGGATCGTGCTTCGCACCGACGACGGCGCCCGGGAGATCGGCTGCACCGCCGTCGTCGAGGAGGTGCTCGAGGAGTTCGACGACGGCCGCATGAACATCATCGTCGAGCGGCGAGAGCCGCTTCCGGGTGGCCGAGCGGCTCGAGGGACCCGACTTCCCGCTTGCCGACGTCACCGAGCTCGGCGATCGAGCGAGGCCGACGAGGCGGACCCCGGACCCGTGCTCGAGGCGTTCGAGGCGCTGCTCGACGCGCTCGACAGCGATGCCGAGCTCGATCCGGACACGCGAGCTGGCCTTCGAGATCGCGGCTCGGGTCGAGATCCCGGTCGAGCCGAAGCAGCGGCTGCTCGAGACCGACGCGGAGCCGGCGCGGCTCGAGCTGCTGCGCGAGATCCTCGTCGCGCCTCGGCGAACAGGTCCAACGCTCGCGGGAGCTCGCCGACCGCGCCCGCGGCAACGGCCACGGGCCGATCAGCGGCCTCGGCCCGACCGAGCGCTGAGCGCGGCCCCAGCGCCTCAGACGAGCTCGGCCGCGCCGCCGCGCCTGTGATCGCCGGCGGCGTCGAGAGCTCCGGTGCTCGGGGTCGCGGACGACGGCGTTGACGCCGCCGAAGTAGAGGTTCGTCGTCGCTCCAGCGGACGAGCTCGCGGCCGCTCGCCGCGAGGCCCTCCTCGGGGACGCCCGGCTCGGCGTGGACGGTGCCTTCCTCGAAGTGCAGGCGGGGCGCATCGACGGCGGCCATCGATCGGCATCCCGTCGGCGAGCGAGCGGATCAGCGTCTGCAGGACCGCCGAGCGGATCCGGTTCGAGCCGGCGCTGCCGAGCACCAGCTCGACCTCGCCCTCACGCAGGGCGACGGTCGGCGACATCATCGACGGCATCCGCCGGCCCGGCAGCGTGCTGTGGAAGCCGAGCGGGTTCAGGTCCTGCTCGCCCATCATGTTGTTGAGCTGAACGCCGGTGCCCGGCACGATCACGCCCGAGCCCGAGCCGTTCGAGCAGGTGACGCTCGCGCAGGCGCCGGCGGCGTCGACGACTGCGATATGGGTGGTCGAGCCGAGCCCGTCCCTCGGGCGGCGCCGGCGCGCGACGGGGCGCCGGCCGGGCCAGCATCCGGGCGCAGGCCGCGGCGGCCGCATCGAGGCGATCGCCGGCGCAGGAACGCAGTCCGCGAAGCCCTCCCGGTAGAGCCCCTCGAGGAAGTCCTCGTCACGCGCGAGCTGCGCCTGCTCCATCGCCGCGACGAGCGCTGCGGGGTCGGAGCGGCCGAGGCGCTCGAGGATCGCGAGGACGAAGGCGATCAGCGTGCCGCCGGGCGACGGCGGCGCGTTGCTGACGACATCGCGGCCGAGCCACGCGCGCATGGACCGGCTCGCGCGCGATCGGCGCGTAGGAGCGCAGGTCCTCAGCGGTCGAGCGTGCCGCCGCGCTCGCCGACCCAGGCGCAGAGCCGCCCGGCGATCTCGCCCTCGTAGAACGGCGCCGCGCCCTCGGCGCCGTAGCGCTCGAGCGCCTCGCCGAGCTCGGGATAGACGAAGCGTCTCGCCCGCCCGCAGCGGGCGTCCGTGCGGCGAGTAGACGGCGGCCCCCTCCGGCGCATGGTTGAGGATCGGGGCCAGGAGCGCGAACAGGTAGCCCTGCTGGTCGTTGACGACGACGCCCTCGCGGGCGAGCTGGACGGCCGGGCCCGACGAGGTCGGCGAGCGGCATCGTCGCGAACCGGGACGCCGCCTCTGCAAGCCCGGCCGGCACGCCGGGCACGCCGCACGAGGCGGCGCCGATATTGAAGACCTGCACGGTGCCGCCGAAGTCGATCTCGATCGGGACGAGCTCCGCTCGGCGCCCTAGTCCCTCGGCGCCGATCCCCGGCGCGGCGACGAAGAAGTCGAGCAGCACCGGCTCTGCGCCCGGCTCGTGGAAGAGCATGTAGCCGCCGGCGCCGAGCCCCGTCAGCGGGCTCTCGACGACGAGCGAGGCGGCAACCGCGGCGATCGCGGCGTCGGCCGCATTGCCGCCCTCGCGCAGCGCCCAGGCGCCGGCGGCGGCGGTCTCGGGATGGCCGGCGGCGACGGCGCCGCGGCTCGATCCGCCGGGCGCCTGGCGAGCCACCGATCGATCCACTCAGTTGGGGATGAACTCCGGGACGTCGATGCCGAGCTCGCTCGGCTCGCGCTCGTATCCAGGCACGCGGCTGGCGCCGGTCTTGTCGCCGCTGGTACCGCGGCGGGCCGAGGGCCGTGCGACCGTACGGCTTGACGCCGGTCGAGGTGCCGTCGGCGCGGCGGCCGCGCGCGTCGAAACGCGTCGCGATCACAGTCACCCAGATCTGCTCGTCGCAGGGCGTCGTCGACGTTGGCGCCGAAGATGATGTGGGCGTCGGGGTGCGCCGCCTCCTGGATCACCCGCGCGGCCTCGGAGATCTCGATCAGCGAGAGGTCGCGGCCGCCGGTGATCGAGAGCAGGATCGAGCGGGCGCCCTCGATCGAGGTCTCGAGCAGCGGCGAGGAGATCGCCCGCTCGGCGGCGAAGGAGGCGCGCGAGTCGCCGATGCCCATGCCGATGCCAAGCAGCGCCGGCCCGGCGTCGCGCATCGTCGTGCGCACGTCGGCGAAGTCGAGGTTGATCAGCGCCGGCAGCGTGATCAGGTCGGAGATGCCCTGCACGCCCTGGCGCAGGACGTCATCGGCGACGCGGAACGCCTCGACCATCGAGGTGTTGCGCTCGAGCACCGAGAGCAGGCGGTCGTTGGGGACGACGATCAGCGTGTCGACCTCTTCGGCCAGCGCCTCGACGCCCTTGTCGGCCTGCTTGGCCCGGCGCGAGCCCTCGAAGGAGAACGGCTTGGTGACGATGCCGACGGTGAGCGCGCCGACGTCGCGGGCGAGGCGGGCGATCACCGGCGCGGCGCCCGTGCCGGTGCCGCCGCCGGCGCCGGCGGCGACGAAGATCATGTCCGAGCCCTTCAGCATCCGCTTGATCCGGTCCTGCTCCTCGAAGGCGGCGCGATAGCCGAGCTCGGGATCGGAGCCGGAGCCGAGGCCGCGGGTGACGCCGCCGCCGATGTGGACGGTGACGTCGGCCGCGCTGGACTGAAGCGACTGAAGATCGGTGTTGACGGCCATGAACTCGACGCCGCTGATCCCGGCCTCGACCATGCGGTTGACGGCGTTGACCCCGCCGCCGCCGACGCCGACGACGCGGATGATCGGGTCGTGGACCTCGGGGGTGGCGAGCGCGGACGGAGTCGAGGAGGGCTCGCCGCGGCCGTAGGCGGGCTCGTCGCTCTCGGCTCGGTCGGCGCTGAAGACGTCTCGCAGGCGGTCCTTCGGCTCACGACGCGGTGGCGCCGGCGTCGGCGGGCGCCTCGGCGACGGGCTCAGGCTCCGGCGCCACGGGCTCGGGCTCGGGCTCAGGCTCGGGCTCGGCTGCTCCGGCCCGGGCAGGCGGAGCAGGCTCGGGCTCGGGCCGGGCGCTCGCGGCGCGGCTCGGGGCGCGCGGGTGGCTCGGGTGGATCGTCCGGAGCCTCGGTCGACCGGAAGAGATCGGCGAGGGGGCCCTCGCGCATGCTTGCCCTCTTAGGTCGCTTCGCCATGGGTCAGGACCTCCTCCGCAAGGTCGCGATAGGACTTGGCGGCGTTGCCGTTGGGATCGTACTTGAGGACGGAGCTGCCCTTGACCGGCGCCTCCGCGAACTTGATCGCCTTCTTGATCCGCGACTTGAAGACGAGGTCGCCGAAGTTCTCCTCGAGGATCTCGACCGCCTCCTTCGCGTGGACGGTCCGGGAGTCGAGCATCGTCGGCAGGATGCCCTCGATCTCGACGTTCGGGTTGAGGTTCTCGCGGATCATCTCGAGCGTGTTCTGCAGCTGCACGAGCCCGCGCATCGACAGATACTCGCACTGGACCGGGACGATCACCTTGTCGGCCGCGGTCAGCGCGTTGATCGTCAGCAACCCGAGGCTCGGCGGCGTGTCGATGCAGACGTAGTCGTAGACGTCGGCGACCTCGGCGAGCGCCTTCTGCAGCGAGCGCTCGCGCCCGATCTGCGTGCTCATCGCGATCTCGGCGCCGGCCAGGTCGATCGAGGCGACGGCGATGTCGATCTCGCGGTGCTGGATCGACCTCGCTGATCGGCATCTTGTTGACGAGCACGTCGTACATCGACTTGTCGACTTCGTCGGGGTCGACGCCCTGGCTCATCGTCAGGTTGCCCTGCGGGTCGAGGTCGATGCAAAGCACGTTGTGGCCGGACTCCGAGAGCGCGACCGCCAGGTTCAGGGTGGTGGTCGTCTTCGCGACGCCGCCCTTCTGGTTGGCGAACACGTAGACCTTCATCCGGCGCTCGGCCTCCGGCTCTGCGGCCGCCTCCGGGGCATACGGATGGCGCTTGCGCATCGTCGGGGCGATCAGGTCGTCGGCCGAGACGCGGCCGTCGTCGGCATCGCCGCTCCAGGCCTCCTCGGCCCGCGGCTTCTTCCCGGTGCCGCTCACGGCCCTCCGAAGCTCCTCCTTCTCGAGGGTGCCGGTGTCGGCCTCCTCGCTCCTCGTCGGAGGTGCGGGCGACCACGGGCTCGGCGTCCTCGGGCTCCGGCGGCTTGATCTCCGCCGCCGGCTCGGGCTCAGGCTTATGCTCGGGCTGCAGGCTCATGCTCGGGCTCGCCGGCGGCTCTGCCGCCTGCTCGACGGCCGCCTGTGGCTCGGCGACGGCCGGTGCGGGGGCCTCCGGCGGCTCGGGCGCCGGCTCGGGCCGGGCCTCGGGCAAAGCCGGAGGCGACGGCGCCGCCTCCGTCTCCATGCGCTCGGTCGGCCGCTCGTGCGGCGCCTCCGCGGCGGTCTCGGTTTGCGACGCACGTGCACCTGTGGCCACGCCCGCCTCCTCCTGCTTCTTGCGATTGAACAAGCCCATCTCGACGGCCCTTTTCGCGTAGGCCGGACGCATTCCTCCATCCCATGCGGAAAAGCTCGAGCCCTTGCACGAGACCACCCGCCTCACAGGCCCCTGAGCCGATGCGAGAATGCGCCGATCGCCGGATGGCTCGACAAGCGCATCCTGTTCGTGACCGGCAAGGGAGGCGTCGGCAAGACCACGGTCTCGCTGGCGCTTGGCTTGGCCGCAACCGCGGCCGGACGGCGGACGATCGTCTGCGAGGTCGCCTCGCAGCACTCCGGCGCCGAGCTGCTCGGCAAGAGCGGGACCGGCTTCGACGAGACGGAGCTGCGCGACGGGCTGTGGATGATCTCGATCGATCCCGAAGCCTCGATCCGCGAGTACCTCGAGCTGCAGCTGCCGGTCAGAGCGATGGGCGACCTCCTCTACAGGAGCCGGATCTTCAGCTACCTGGCCGCGGCAACGCCGGGACTCAAGGAGATGGTCACGATCGGCAAGATCTGGGAGCTGGCGCTGAAGGACCGCAAGACGCGCGGCGCCGAGCCCTACGACCTCGTGATCGTCGACGCCCCGGCGACCGGCCACGGCATCGGGCTGCTGCAGACGCCGCGCACGTTCGCCGAGATCGCCCGCCGCGGGCCGATGGCGAACCAGGCCTCGACGATCGACAGGACGCTGCGCAACCACAAGCGCTCGGGTGCCGTGATCGTCGCGCTACCCGAGGAGATGCCGGTCAACGAGTCGGCGACCCTCGAGGCGGAGCTGCTCGAGCTCGAGATCGCCGTCGACGCGATCTACATGAACGGCCTCTTCCCAGAGCGCTTCACGGCGGCCGAGGAGGAGCTGCTCGGGGCGGCCCGGGCCGGCGCAGGCCCCGGTGTGTCATCGGCGATCGGCGCCGCCCTCGACGAGGCACGCCGCGCCCGCGCGCACCGCGAGCAGCTCGCTCGCCTGCGCGAGCTGGCGCAGACGGACGATCGCCGAGCTGCCCTTCGTGTTCAGCCCCGAGCTCGGGAGCGCCGGCCTCGAGCGCATCGCCGCGGAGCTCGGCGCCTTGAGATCAGTCGAGGAGCTGCTCGAGGGCCGCTCGATCTGCATCTGCGCCGGCTCCGGCGGCGTCGGCAAGACGACGACCTCGGCGGCGATCGCAGCCGGGATGGCGGCCCGCGGGCTAGAAGGTCGCCGTGCTGACGATCGACCCCGCCAAGCGCCTCGCCGACTCGCTCGGGCTCGACGAGCTCGGCAACACCGAGCGCCGGGTCGATCCGGCCCTGTTCGAAGCGGCCGGCGTCGAGCCCGGCAGGCGGCGAGCTGTGGGCGATGATGCTCGACGCGAAGGCGACCTTCGACGAGGTCGTGCGGACGCCATGCGCCCGATGCCGAGACGCGCGAGCGGATCCTCGACAACCGCATCTACAAGCAGATCTCCAACGCGCTGGCCGGCTCGCAGGAGTACATGGCGATGGAGAAGCTCTACGAGATCCACGAGCAGGGGCGCTACGACCTGCTCGTCCTGGACACGCCACCGAGCCGCAACGCGCTCGACTTCCTCGACGCACCCCGGCGCCTGACCCAGTTCATCGAGGGCCGCTCGCTGCAGCTGTTCATCCGGCCGACGGGTCTCGGCATGCGCGTCCTCGGCCGTGGCTCGTCGGTCGTCTTCAGCGTGCTCAAGCGCGTCACGGGCCTCGACCTGATCCAGGACCTGTCCGAGTTCTTCACCGCGATGTCAGGCATGGTCGGTGGTTTCCGCGAGCGCGCCGATCGCGTCAACCGCCTGCTGGCCGACGAGCGCAGCACCTTCCTCGTCGTCTGTGGACCCGCCGGCGCGCCCATCGACGAGGCGGTCTACTTCCACCGCAAGCTCGTCGACTCCGACCTCCCGTTCGGCGGCGTGATCGTCAACAAGGTCCACACCGAGGGCGCCGTCGAGGCCGACGAGGCAGAGCTGAGCGAGGCGCTCGGCGACCCTGACCTCGTGACCCGCGTCCCGCCAACCTCGCCGACTACCGGGCGCTGGCCGAGCGGGACGCCCGCAACATCGCCGGCCTGCGAGCCGAGCTGCACACCGACAAGGTGATCGAGGTCCCCTACCTGCCGAGGACGTCCACGACCTGGAGGGCCTGTTCGAGCTCAACCGGTACCTGTTCGGCCAGCCGGAGGCGGGCGGATAGCGCGGGTTCAGAGCCCACCGGTCACGTCCGACCCACCATTCCGAACCAACGTGACCACTCGCCGGCGAAAGCAGCGAGGGAGCGGTAAACGGCAGCCCAAGGGAGACGACTGGTCACAAAACCTCTCAACTTGAGAGGTTTCGTAACCACTGGCAGGCGAGAGCAGCGAGGGAAGGCTCAAAGGCAGCCCACGACGAGACGACTGGTCACGTTCCACCGCAACCTGCGGTGCTTCGTAACCACTGGCCCGGCCAAGCCCCTCCGCAGGCCCACCTCCCTCTCAGCCCAAGGCGTAAAAGAACCCCCCACCCCTCGTCCCAGCTGACCAAGCCAAGCCACTTCGCCGGCGATCGCCCACGAAACCCCCTCTCCCGCGGGTGGCCCACAGATCGCAGGCCCCCGAGCAATGCCGGTGGCGCAGCGGGGCCTGCGCAGCTCCCGGACAGGACCCGCGGGCCGAGGGCTCTCGCCGGGAACGCCAGGCCGAGGAGCGTCAGCCGGTCGCCCGGTGGGGCTCGTCCTTGCCGACGGACCAGTTGGTCTCGGTCCGCGGGAACAGGTACTCGACGCGGGCCTTGACTTCCTCGCGCTCCATCGGCGGACGGCTCAGCTCGTCGAGGTGGTTGGCGCTCTCCGGGCGGGCCGGGAACGCCATCGTCGCCGGCTTGCCGTCGCTGACCTCCTCGAGCCAGTTCGGCGGGGCGAACTCTTCCTCGGGTTCGGTCTCGTGCGGCGATCTCAGGCTCCGTCGCGGGTTCGGCTGAGGCCTCGTCGGCCTTCGCGACCTGCGCGGGGGCCGGCAGTGGCTCCTGGCGGGGCTTAGCCGGGCGCGAGGCCTCGATCAGGGGCTCGGGGTCGTTCTCGAATCGCTCGAAGGCCTCAGCGGAGGCGATCGCGTCGTCGATTGCCTCAGTCGGCTGCATCTCGGTCTCATCCGGGACCTCGGCGGCGCCAAAGGGCTCGGCCGCGAGCGGCTGCTCCTCCGGCTGCTCCTCTGCCTCCTCCTCGGCGACGGGTTCCCACTCGGTGGTCTCGCCGCGCGTAAGCGGGCTCTCGCCGACGCTGAAGCCGTCGGCGAGGAGCATCTCGTCGGCGGCGGCACGCAGGTCGCTGCCGAGCTCACCGCTGACGCCGCGACGCAGGATCGTCCGCAAGAGGTCCTCGATGCCGGAGGCGATCTGCGATGGCGAACCGTCGTGCGCGCCGGCCGGCTCGCCGCTGTACAGCTCTCGCTCCAGCGAGATAGCACGCTCGACGAGCTCCTTAGTCGCTGCTCGCTCGGCGCCGTCGGCGCTGAGCGCGGCCGCCCGCATCGGCAGGCCGACGCCCGCAGGCCCCTCGCCTTCGAGCAGGAAGCGGAGGGCGAGTAGGTGGTCGTTGAGAGCGTCGATCGCGCCACGGCGGTCGAGCCCGCTCTCGAAGCGAAGCAAGGCCCGGCGCAGGCGCGTGACCCGCTTCGGGTGCACCGAGATCGTGCGGGCGAGGTCGGCGAGGTCGGCGGTCTCCTCCTCGGCGAGGACGTAGCCGCCCGGCCGCGGGCGACCGGCGCCGGTCGAGATCCGGCGCCAGCGGTCACCGGCAACGCGCACCCAGCCGTGCGGGCCGAGACCGACGCCGCCCGCCTTGTAGAGCCGCAGCGTCGTGACGACGCGCTCGAAGGTCTGCGCAACCGCATCGCCAGCGCCGGCGAGGCCGCCGTCGGCGTCGAGTGCGATCCGCGCGCTGATCAGGAACGTGGGCTCCCAGCCGGCGCCGGCTGGGCGATCGCTGCGGGCAGCCTCAGGCGGCGCGTCGACGATGTCTGCGCGCACGATCGCGGCGCCTTTGAGCTCGATCCGCGTGGCCGGCGTCGTGAAGCCGACGAGCGGCACGATTGCCTCAATCTCACCGGCCTCGGGCTCGCTGCACTGCTCGATCTCCTCGAGCGCCGCGGCGAAGCGCTCCTCGTCGACCTCGAAGTCGGAGCAGCCGTCCCAGAGGCGGGCGAGGAAGTAGGTGACGGCGAGCGTCGAGCGCTCGAAGGCGTCCGCGGGGGGCGCGATCCCGGCTTCCTCGAGGTAAGCGGCGGCGAAATCGGCGCGGCGCATCGTCTCGGTCGCCTCGCGGAAGCTGTCGAGCTCGCGCAGCTCGGTCGCGTTGTCGCGCACGAACTTCGCCGTCAGCGGCTTGTACTGGCAAAAGGCGAAGCCGTCGCCCGGCTCGGCGATCTCGTAGGGGATCTCCTGGCCTCCCTCGGCGATCTCGGCGAAGACCGCCGACGCGTCGCGGGCCAGCTGGGTCAGTGTGTGTCTCAGGTGAAGGTCGCGCACGAGAGGGCTGTTCGCCCGTTGCGGGCAGCCTCCTGCATGAGCTCCGCTGCAAGGTTTCTTGCGACTTATGCGTCCCGCGGCCGCGATGGCCGGCGATCAGCGGAGCCCGCCGACCCGTCGGAGTTTGAGCTCAGGCGCCGACCGGCTCGGCGTCAGCCGAGGAATCGATGAGAGCGGCACTGCCGCCGTCGTCGATGCAGAGCCAGCGGCGGCCGTACTCGCGCATGTCCTCGATCAGTGGCGCCAGGTCGCGGCCCTTGTCGGTAAGCGCGTATTCGACCCGCGGCGGCACCTCGGGGTAGGTATGGCGCTCGACGACGCCCTGCTCCTCGAGTGACCGCAGTCGCAGCGACAGGGTCCGCGGGCTGATGCCCTCGAGCGAACGCTCGAGCTCACAGAAGCGTTTGCTGCCGTCGGCGAGGTCGCGGATGACGAGCAGCGTCCACTTGCCCGAGATGATCTCGGCACACGCGCAGACTGGACAGGTGCTGTCGCTCATTGGTCTCTCCGATCCGCCGTCGCCGGGCTGTACGACCAGCGACCGCCGATGCGGCTACAGAAAAGATAGCGCAATGCTTCAGGAAGTGAAGTCTTTGATCGCAGGGCGGTCTATACCCGGCGATCGCCACCTTCGGGCCTGAACCCGGCGAGCCTGTCATGCCCTCCGGCCTCCTCGGCGGGACCGGCCGGAGGGAGTGGCGGCGACTGACTCGGCGGCGGAGGCGCGGCCGCCACGGGCGTGACGCTCCCGCCGTATGCATGCTCGGGCGAGCCGTAGTCGACGTGGACGTCGCCCGCCGGTGGCCCGGCAGCTGGCGGCGCTGGCGGCGGGGGCGGCGCGGCTCCGTACTCGGCGGCAGGCGCAGCTTCGTCGGCAGCCTGATCGTCGTCGGCATCGAGCATCTGCGAGATGTCGCTGGCACGCCGGCCCGAGGAGGCAAGCATCAGCTTGAAGTCGTGCGGGCTGGAGGCGTAATCCATCGCCGTCTCCTCGGACACGCGGCCGGCGCTGACGTGGGCGAGCAGCGACTGGTCGAAGGTCTGCATGCCGTAGTAGTCGCCCTCGGCGATCACCTGGCTGATCTTTCCGGTCTCAGTCGGGTTGAGGATCAGGTCCTGGACGCGCCCCGTAACGACGAGGATCTCGCTGGCCGCGACCCGGCCGCCACCATCGACCGTGGGCACGAGGCGCTGCGAGACGGCGCCCTTCAGCGTCGCGGCCAGCATCACACGCGCCTGCTGCTGCAGATGGGGCGGGAAGAAGTCGATGATCCGGTTGATCGTCTCCGTCGCGTCGAGCGTGTGCAGGGTCGAGAGCACGAGGTGGCCCGTCTCGGCGGCGCTCAGTGCCGTCCGCACCGTCTCCTCGTCGCGCATCTCGCCGACGAGGATCACGTCCGGGTCCTGGCGCAAGACGCGCTTCATCGCCCGCGCGAAGCTCTTCGTGTCGGCGCCAACCTCGCGCTGGTTGATGATCGAGCGCTTGTCCCGGTGCAGGTACTCGATCGGGTCCTCGAGCGTGATCACGTGGTGCGCGTACGTCGAGTTGATGTGGTCGATCATCGCCGCCAGCGTCGTTGACTTGCCCGAGCCGGTCGTTCCGGTGAGCAGGATGATCCCGCGCTGCTCGTCGGCGAGCTTGCGGATCACCGGCGGCAGCCCGAGATCGTCGATCGTGCGGACCTGGAAGGGGATCGCTCGGCAGACGATCGAGACCGTCCCGCGCTGGCGGAAGGCGTTGACGCGGAAGCGGGAGACGCCCTTGAGCTCGTAGGAGAAGTCCGCCTCGCCGTCGTTGGCGAACTCCTCGTGCGTGCGCTCGTCGGCGATCAGCACCCCGAGAGCCCCCTCGGTGTCCTCCGGTCGCAGCGGCTCCTGACCCGCGATCTGGACCAGCTCACCATGCACCCGCGCCATCGGCGGCGCCGCGACCTTCAGATGGAGGTCGGAGCCGTCCCGCTCGACGACATAACGCAGGCACTCATCGATATCGAACGCCATCGCAATCCCTATCGGGCCGTCTGCACGGAACCTTGAGCGACCGTCCGGACCCGTGGCCCGCGGCGCCTAAGTCCCGGCGGGGCCCGGGCGGCGGACCACTGGTCGACGTTGGACCCACCGTTCCCGAACCAACGTGCCCAATGGCCGGCGGAGGGCGCCGAGGGAGAGGTGAACGGCAGCCCCGCGGGAGACGAGTGGTCACGTTCCGTCCTTGGGTAGGACGCCTCGTGACCACTGGCGCAGCCAACCCCGACCGCCAGGCCCAAGAGGCCTGACTTTGCCGTCCCAGAGACGGCGACGTCAGGAACGTTCCCCAAGCAGGCCGAAGCCAAGCCCTCCCGCCGGCCCACTCCCTCACTGCCCACGGCGTAACGAGCCCGCCCGCATCCCAGCCCAACCACAGCCAACCCCCCACGCCGGCGATCGCCCGCGTGACGCTCCCTCCCGCGGGTGGCCCACAGATCGCAGGCCCGAGCAATGCCGGTCGCAGCGGGGCCTGCAGCGGCAGCCGACCGCCGGCACGCCGTCGTGACCCGCAGTCCGACAGGACCCGCGGGCCGAGAACCCTCGCCGGCGTCCTTAAACGCCGAACCCCCGGACGAGGCCGGGGGTTCGAAACAGTCGGTGAGCTGAAGCCGCTACGCCACTTCGCGGAGCTTCTGCGCTTCCGCGAGCGTCTGCAGCTTCTTCAGGCTCTGGTTCTCGATCTGGCGGATCCGCTCACGCGTCACGTTGAAGGTCCGTCCAACCTCGTCGAGCGTGCGGGGATGTTCGCCGCCGAGGCCGTAGCGAAGCTCGAGTACGCGCCGCTCCCGGTAGGAGAGGTTCTCGAGCGCCTCACGGAGCGCCTCCTTGGTGAGCAGGTCAGCCGCGCGGTCGAACGGCGACTCGGCCTTCTCGTCGGCGATGAACTGGCCGAACTCCGACTCCTCCTCGTCGCCGACCGGCTTCTCGAGCGAGACCGGCGCCTGAGCGGAGCGCTTGATCGAGTCCACCTCATCGGGCTCGATGCCGGTCACGTCGGCGATCTCCTCCGGCGTCGGCTCACGGCCGAGCTCGGTGACGAGCTTGCGCTCGGCGCGCCCGATCTTGTTCAGCTTCTCGACGACGTGGACCGGAATCCGGATCGTGCGTGCCTTGTCGGCAAGCGCACGGGCGATCGCCTGGCGGATCCACCAGGTCGCGTAGGTCGAGAACTTGAAGCCCTTCCGGTAGTCGAACTTCTCGGCCGCGCGGACAAGGCCGAGCGTGCCCTCCTGGATCAGGTCCAGGAACGGGAGGCCCTGGTTCCGGTAGTTCTTCGCAATCGAGACGACGAGCCGCAGGTTGGACTCGACCATCTTCTCCTTGGCGGCAAGATCGCCGCGCTCGATCCGCTTGGCGAGCTCGACCTCCTCGGCCGCCGTCAGCAGCCGCACCTTGCCGATGTCCTTGAGGAACAACTGCAGGGAATCGGTGGTCATGTCCGGCTTCAGATCGATCGTCTGACGCCGGCGCTTGCCGCGCTTTCCGTCGTCGCGCTCAGGCTGGCTGGCCTGAGCGGGATCGACATCCTCGACGAGCTCGATGCCCGAGCGCTCGAGATGTCCGTAAAGCTCCTCGATATCCCCCTCGTCGACGTCCACCTCGGCAACCGCAGTTGCGATCTCGCCAAAGGTGAGCACGCCGACCTGCTGCCCCTTCGCAAGCAGATTCTTGACTTCCTCTAGTTCCTGAAGCTCAGCTACAAGCATTCGCGTCTTCGCGCTCCGTTTCGTGTGGGGTCTGTGGTCACCGGGTCGACCGGGTCCCGGCTTTTCGTCGGCATTCGAGTTATCGGGCGGCGCACTGGAGAAGTTGAGCTTTGGCGCAAGAAAAGGCGGACAGCGCTGGCCCGCTCTTCATATATCGCCGGATTTGCCTGCCTTCAAACTCTGAGTGTTCGACATGATAGTCACTATATTTTTTGAAGTCAAGGGTCCCCGAGCGGCACGAAAGACCGATTTCAGCGCCATTTGCGGTGCTGAGGGCGGTCCTCGAGGGCCCTATGGAGACCCTGACGTCCTACAAACACGCCGGACGCTCTCTTGTTACGGCCGCGGGCAGCAATCGGATCGCTCCGGCCGCAATCAAGGCGCGGCGCAGCCGTCCGCTCAAATCGCTGAAATAGGCCCATGAGCGGCCCGCAACCTGCTCCGGCCGGCGACGACCCGGATGGCCCCGGGATTCTCGGCAACCTGCCCCGCACCCGGCCCTCGGTGCGCAGCCCGCGCCGCGCCGAGGCGGCGGCAAAGTCGTCCCAGGCTCAATCGGCAGCCGCTGCCGGGCCGAGCGAAGAGTCCACGGCATCCGCCGCGCACTCGCGGGAACAGGAGCTCGAGGAGCTCGCTCGCGCGGGGCTCTCACTCGCGGGCGGGGCCGCGACCCTCGGCCTGCGCGTCGCGGGCCGCGCCGCCGCTGCACTGCGCGGCGCCGTCGAGCGCCAGTGAACGACCTGGTTCCGCGGCGCCGGTCGTTCGTCGCCTTCTGGCGCCGGGCCTACGAGGAGAACATCACCGGAATGGCGGCGATGGTCGCTTACAACCTGATGCTCTCCGTCTTCCCCTTCGCCCTGCTCGTGCTCTTCGTCTTCGGCCAGATCCTGCAGAGCTCAAGCGTCGAGTCCTCGGTGCTGCGCGATCTGCAGCAGCTCTTCCCGGCGACCGAGGAGGGGACCCTCACGGACGCGTTGATGCGGGTCCGTGACAACTCGACCGAGATCGGCATCGTCGCGATCGTCGCCGGCATCTGGATCGGCGCCTCCTTCTGGGGCGCGATGGACACGGCCTTCTGCCGGATCTACCACGTCGAGTGCCGCGGTTGGCTCGAGCAGAAGCGCTTCTCGCTCGTGATGCTGCTGGTCGTCACGCTCTTCCTCGTCGCGAGCGTCACGATCCCCGCCCTCGAGTCGCTCGTCATCGCGGGCGTCGACGATCTGCCGCTCGGCATCTCGAACATCGATTGGCTCGCCAACCTGATCCTGATCGGCGCGGGCCTGGTCGTCAGCTTCGGGATCCTCTGCCTGATCTACTGGGCCGTCCCGAAGGGCCATCTGCCCTGGCGGGGGGTCTGGCCGGGGGCGCTGTTCGTCGCGATCGCGGGCGGCATCGCCAACATCGTCTTCCCGGTCTACCTCGTCCAGGTCTCGACCGTCGGCGAGCTCGGCAGAATCGTCAGCTTCGTGCTCGTCGCCCTCATCTGGTTCTACGTGCTCGCCCTCGGCCTGCTCGCCGGGGCTGTGATCAACGCCCTGCGCTACGAGATCCACGACACCGGCAAGGTCCGCGGCATGACCGGCGACTTCCCCTCCCTTTCGCGCGGCCGGCCGGGGCCGCCCCCCGCGCCGGAGCCCCCTGCACCCGAGGCGGCCGCTCCCGATCCACCCAACCCCCAACCGGGTAAGCCACCGCGCGTATGGACCGGGGACCAGTGAGCGGCGGCGCCGAGATCCGCGTCCTGCCCGACCCCGCAGGCGGCCCGGCCGACGCGTTCGGCCCCGTCCGCAGCGTCCAAGCGGCGGAGCTCGACGTACCCGTCGAGTTCATCGAGCGCAGCTGGAAGCCCGAGTACCTGGAGCGCCTCGCCCGCGCCTACTGGGCCTACCTCGAGCGCTTTTCGCTGGGCCTGCTGAAGGTGCTCTACGAGGAGCACTCGCGCACGGTCACGCTGCTAGGCCGGATCCCGCTGCTGCGCTTCCGCAGCCCCGAGTACGTGACGCCGCCGGGCCTCGGGCAGGTCACTTGGCCGATCGAGCGCGGGCTGCTGGTCTCGCCCAGCGGCCGCGGCCGGGGGTATCTGCGGATCACGGTGCGCCGCCTCGAGCGCGAGGATCTGGCCGCGGGCCGCGCGGCCGTCCTCGTCTCGGCCGAGGTCGCGAACTTCTACCCCGGGCTCCGTTTCGGCGGACTCTTCTCCCGAATCGGCGCCTGGATCTACAACCAGACCCAGCTCCGCATCCACGTACTCGTCACGCACGGCTTCCTGCGCTCGCTTGCGAGCCTCGACCTGCCCGAATCGCGCGTCGGCTCGCTGCTCGAGCCGGGCGCCGCCGAAGAGGTGGCGACGCCTCCTCGCGGACGCGTCCGCTAGAGCCGCCCGCTCAGCCGCCCATCTCGGCGACCGCGGCCGCCATCGCCTCGTCCACCGGGGTCGGCTCGATCGCGAACAACTCCATACCCGAGGGGTCCTCGACGACGGTGTCCGTCGCCAGCCCCTCGACAAGCGGCTTGGCGACGCCGGCGTCGACGGGGGTGACGAGGCCGATCCAATGCGAGCTCAGGGTCGGACTCAGCACGGGCACGGAGATCCGGCGGCGGCGTCTGATGCCGAGCGCATCCGCGACCGCGTCCATCATGCCCGCGTAGGTGGTCACCTCAGGTCCGCCGATCTCGACCGTTCGCCCCGCGGCGGCGTCGGTTGTAACCGCGGCCCGCAGGTAGGCGAGCACGTCGGCGATCGCAATCGGCTGAGTCCGGTTCTCGGTCCAGCTCGGCGTCAGCATGAAGGGCAGCCGCTTGACCAGGAAGTACACGGTCCGGAACGACTCGCTGCCGGCGCCGAGAACGGCGGCGGCGCGGAAGTAGGTCAGCGGGATACCGGACTCCTGCAGGGTCATAGCGGTGGCATGGCGTGAGCGCAGGTGCTTCGAGGTCGGGTTGCCGAGGCCGCCGAGATAGACGATCCGCTCGACCCCCGCCGCGCGAGCCGCGGCGGCGAAGTTGGCCGCCGCCGTGTGGTCGCGGCGCTCGAAGTCCGCATCCCCGCCGCGGCCCATCGAGTGCACCAGGTAGTAGGCGACAGAGACGCCCTCGAGCGCCGGGGTGAGCGTCTCGGGTTCGAGCATGTCGGCGCGCACGATCTCGGCTCCCTGGCGCTCGAGCTCGGCCGCACGTTCAGGGCTGCGGGCGAGGCAGCGCACCTGCTCGCCGGCCTCGAGCAGCGAGCCCGTCAGCAGGCCGCCGATGTATCCAGTGGCGCCGGAGACGGAAATCATGAGTGTCGGCAACCCGGCCCCGCGCCCGCCTCAAACCGCGACCACGCGCGCTCAGCCGTAGAGGCCGCCCGTCACCTCGCGCAGCTTCGCACTGTCGTGCGTCGCCTGGATCTTGCGGACGGTGCCGGAGCGCGAGCGCATGACAAGCGACTCGGTCGTGGCACGACCGTTCTCGTGGTAGCGGACGCCCTGCAACAGATCGCCGTCGGTGACGCCGGTCGCGGCGAAGAACGCATCGTCGCCGGAGATGAGGTCGTCGACGGTGAGGACCTTGTCGAGCTCATAGCCCGCCTGCTTGGCCGCCTGCCGCTCCTCGTCGTCGCGGGGCCACAGGCGACCCAGGAGTTGGCCGCCAAGGCATTTGATCGCCGCTGCCGCGAGCACGCCCTCCGGCGTCCCGCCGATGCCCCACAGCAAGTCGATGCCGGTGTTCGGCATCACCGCGAGCAGTGCGCCGGCGACGTCACCGTCGGAGATGAAGCGGATCCGCGAGCCGGCCTCGCGCAACTGGCGTACCCCCTCGGTGTGCCGTTCGCGGTCGAGGATCACGGTCGTCACCTCGGTCGGGCTGACGCCGCGGCGCTCGGCAATGCGCCGCACGACATCGCCGACGGGCTCGTCCAAGCTCAGGCAGTCGGCGACGTTCGGCCCGCCGACGAGCTTCTCCATATACACGCACGGGCCTGGGTCGAACATCGCACCACGCTCCGCCATCGCGACCACGGTCAACGCCGAAGGCATTCCCCTCGCGGTCAGCGTCGTGCCCTCGAGCGGGTCGACGGCGATGTCGACTCGGGGCGGGCTGCCGTCACCGATCTCCTCGCCGTTGAAGAGCATCGGCGCCTCGTCCTTCTCGCCCTCACCGATGACGACGATCCCGTCCATCGGCACGGTGTCCATCAGCAGGCGCATCGCGTCGACGGCGGCGCCGTCAGCGGACTCCTTCTCCCCACGCCCAACCCACCGGGCGGCGGCGAGTGCCGCGGCCTCGGTGACGCGGACGAGCTCGAGCGCCAGGTTGCGATCGGGCTTGGTGCTCGAGCGCACGTCCTGTGAGATGACTCCCATGGCGGCAACCTACCGGACCCCCGCCGAGGGGGCAGGGCGGCTAAACGGTGCCGGGGGTCTTTCTCGTGTTGCCCTTCTCGGCCTCCATCGCGCGCCCGATACCCGCGCCGGCGATGCCCGCCGCGGCGAGCAGCGCGATCCAGTAGCCGATTTCGAGCGAGATCCCGATCTCCTGCTGGTGGGAGCCGGGGCGATCGATGATGCCGTTGTAGGCGATCAGGACGAAGGCGGTGAAGCCGGTGACCATCGTCAGCTCACCCGGCGCCCAGGAGAGCTTGTGGCCGCGGATCACGATCCAGGCCAGGATCAGCGGCGCGGCGGCGGCCAGAATCAGGAGCCACCGCAGGATCGGGAACGTCTCGAACCCGGTGCACTGGTACTGGTCCTTGCCGCAGATGAACCCCTCACCGTGGTCGCGCAGCGGGTTGTGATCGAGCGAGTACCAGTTGAGGAAGAGCAGCGAGACGACGAGGATGACGCCGGCAAGCACACCGACGATCTCCGAGCGCGAAAGCTTCGAGAGGTCCATACCCGCCCCGAGCCTATAACACCCGGCAGGCTCAGTCGGCAGTGGCCGAATATGCGGCGAGGGACCGGTCGGGGTCGCAGTCGGATAGCCTCGGCCCGATGCCCAATCCGAGCCAGCGCTGGGGACTGACCGTGCCGCTGCCGGGCCTCGGTCTGGCCGACCTCGAGCGGCCCGTCAAGGCCGCCGAGGCCGCGGGGTATACGGACCTCTGGTCGGGCGAGACGCAGCAGGCGGACGGCTTCTCCCCGCTGGCCCTCGCCGCCGCCTGGACGACCGAGATGCGCCTCGGTACGGGCGTAGTCGGCGTCTTCCAGCGCGGGCGCGCCCTGCTCGCGATGGAAGCGTCGGCGATCGCCGATGCGAGCGGCGGGCGCTTCGCGCTCGGCATCGGCTCCTCGTCGGACGTGATCGTCGAGCGCTGGAACGGGATCCCCTTCGAGCGCCCGCTGAGCCGCGTCTCCGAGACGATCGACTACCTGCGCCCGGTGCTCGCCGGCGAGCGTGGCGCCGGCGGCTTCAAGCTCGAGCAACCGCCCTCCGCCCCGGTCCCGATCATCGTCGCGGCGCTCCGCGGCAAGATGCTCGCGATGGCGGCCGAGAAGGCGGACGGCGCCTTCACCAACTTCCTGCCGCTGAGCGGTCTCGAGCGCGTGGTCGAGCCGCTCGCCTCGGCCGCCGACGACTTCGAGCTGCTCTGCCGCTTCTTCTGCATCCCGGGGCCGCGCGAGCAGGTCGAGCCGATCGCCCGCTTCATGTTCGCCTCCTACGCGACCGTCCCCGTCTACGAGCGCTTCTTCCGCTGGCTCGGCCACGGCGAGGCGATCGACGAGATGGTCAGCGCCTGGCACGCGAAGGACCGCGAGCGCGCGCTCGCCGCGGCGCCCTGGGATCTGATCGAGGACATCTTCATCCTCGGCGAGCCGGCGGAGATGCGCGAGCGGCTGAATCGTTACGTCGCCGGCGGCATCACGCTGCCGATCCTGACGCCGATCACGAGCCCCGACGGGATCGTCGATCTGATCGAGGCGCTCGGGCCCGGGTGAGCGACGAGCGCGAGCAGGGGCAAGCGCAGGAGGGCTCCGGCGAGCCGGAGGCCGACGGGGATGTCGACGTCCTCGCGATCGATGAAGACGTAGGGCAGGACAGGCTCAGCGGCCTCGCGCGGGCGGTCCGCAGAGTGCTCCCGGGCGACAGCTCCTTCGGCGACTCACTCTCGACCAGCGGCAAGTCACCGTCCCAGGTGCTCGGCCGCCGGATCGCGGAGATGAGCGCCGACCGTCCCAGCGCGTTGCGCGAGCTCGGGCTCGGGGCGCTGCAGGTCTACGAAGCCCTGGCCGTCGGCGGCTGGGGCGAGCGCGGCGAGATCGAGGTGACCGTCGTCTTCACCGACCTCGTCGGCTTCTCCGACTGGGCGCTGACGGCCGGGGACGGGCCGGCGACGGCGCTGCTGCGCGGCGTCGACGCGGTGATGAAGCCGGCCGTCGAGGAGCACGGCGGCCGCATCGTCAAGCGGCTCGGAGACGGGGCGATGATCACCTTCCTCGAGCCCGAGCAGGCCGTCCTCGGCGCGCTCGCCGCACAGCTGGCGGTGGGCGAGCTCGAAGTCGAGGGTTGGACGCCGCAGATGCGCGCCGGCGCCCATCACGGGATGCCACGCCGCGTCGGGCGCGACTACGTCGGCGTCGACGTCAACATCGCCGCGCGCGTCGCCCAGGCGGCGAAGGGTGGCGAGCTGCTCGTCTCAGGGCCGGTCCGCGACGCCCTCGATCCAGAACGCTTCCGCACCCGGCGCAAGCTGATGTTCAAGGCGAAGGGCGCGCCCCGCGACCTGGCCGTCTACTCGGTCCGCAAGGCGGACTGAGAGCGCTCAAAGCGAAGGAGTACCGAGGACGCCCCGCCCCGGGCCTGGCGGTCGACGCGGGCCGAATCGCCGGCGTGACGGCCTCACCCGCGGGTGGCGCGTCCGCGCGCGTGCGCGAAACCAAGTGAACCAAGCGGATTTCGCGTGCGCGCGCGGGCGCGACAGGACCCGCGGGCCGAGGCAGAACGCCGGCAACCCGCGGGCCTGCGCCAATCCCTACTGCACGTAGCCGAACTTCTTCAGGTACTCGGAAGCGGCCTGCTTCGGCGTCTCCTTGTCGACGTCGACGCGGGCGTTGAGCTCCTGCATGACCGGAAGGGTCAGGTGCTGCTGGACCTTCTCGATCGTGTTGCCGAAGTCGGGGCCGGCCTCGTCCGCCGCCTTCTTGGACGCGATGAAGAGGATGTTGCCGGCAGGCAGCACGCCCTTGTCGTCCTCGAGGATCGTGTACTTGTCCGGTGAGACGAACAGTTGCGCGTCCGTCGTGAACAGGATCGACAGATCCGCGTCGCCCTTGTCGAGCACCTGATAGCGGAGCCCGATGTCACCGGGCGTGAACGACTTGAAGTCGAGCCCGTAGTACTTCTGCAGCCCGACCAGGCAGTCGATCCGCTGGCGGCACTCAGGCGAGCCGAACAGGGTCAGATCCTGGGACTTGCCCTCGAGATCGGAGATCTTGCTGACGCCGAGCTTGTCCGCCTCCGACTTCAGCATCCCGACCGCGTTGGCGCTCGAGAAGGGAGTCGGCGGGTAGGCGACCAAACCGAGCTTGTCGAAGTCGGCCTTCGACTGCTCGTAGGCCTGCTGGGCGTCGCCGGGCACGTCCTCCGGCGCCTTGTTGAAGAACGAGGTCAGCGCCGTCGAGGTGTACTCGGGGTAACCGCTGATGTTGCCGTTCTCGAGCGCCTTCAGCGCGACCTGCTCGGAGCCGAGGTTGAGGTCGGTCTTGACGTCGTAGCCGGCCGCGGAGAGCGCCTGCGCGTAGATCTCGCCGAGGATGTACTGCTCGGTGAAGTTCTTCGAGCCGATCGTCAGCTTCACGTCCCCGTTGGCGGGATTGCTGACGATTGCATCCGCTGAGCCGGTGTCGCTTCCGCTCGATGTGGACGAACTGCTGTCGCCCCCGCCGCACGCGGCGAGCCCGAGCGAAGTCGCCAGGGCAAGCAGAGCGATCAGAGCCCTGAATCTGATCGTGGTCATGATCTTGAGTTCCCTTCTTTGATTCTCCCCCTGGTTCCCTGCAACGGCAGACACCGCTGCAGGCGGAGCGCCCATCCTATGCAGGCTCGGAGGCGGTTCGGCTGCCGCTGCCCCCGCGCAGGCCGCGCGGGGTAAGCAGACGCTGCACCCAGGCGAGTAGCAGCTCGACGGCGAGCGCCAGCAGGGCGACGAGCAGCGCCCCGGCGAGGACTCCGTCGTCGCCGTAGACGTTGACGTTGATGATGAAGTCGCCGAGCGTCAACACGCCCGCGAGGGGTGCGATCGTCGCCGTTGCGACGATCGCGATCGCGGCCGTGCGCACGCCGCCCATGATCGTCGCGATGGCGAGCGGCAGCTCGACCCGCGTAACCACGCCGAGCTCGCTCATGCCCATGCCGCGGGCGGCCTCGACGGCGTCGCGGTCCACCTGGCGAACGCCGACGAACGAGTTGATCAGGATCGGAGGGATGCCGATGATCAGCAAAGCGATCACCAGATTGAGCGTGCCGAGACCCAAGAAGGCAGCCATCACGGCGATCAGGACCAGCTCCGGCAAGGCCCGCCCCGCGTTGCCGACCGCCACCGCGAGCCACTCGCCGCGACCCCGGTGGCCGAGCCAAACGCCAATCGGCATCGCGATCAGGACCGCAACGGCGAGCGCCAGGAAGCTCACCTCGATCTGACGCAGCATCAGGTCCCAGACCTGGCCGAGCCCGCCTACCTTCTCGCCGACCACCCCGACCGGTTCGCGCTGGACGAAGATGAAGTTGACGGCGCCGGTGAACGAGTCGATCAGGTTCGCGGCTGGGGCTGCGATCGGTGCGCTCATGCCGGCACCCTCGCCCGTCGCCAGGGTGTCAGCCGGCGCTCCGCGAGCACGAGCAGCAGATCGAAGCCGACTGCGATCAGGATCGCCAGTCCGCCCGCGACGACGATCCCCGTCTTGAAGGTGATGTCGCTGTAGATCTCGGCACCGAGGCCGCCGGCACCGGCGAAGACGGCCAGCGTCGCGATCGCCACGGTCGAGACCGTGGCGATCCTGACCCCCGCGATCAGCTCCGGCAGGGCGAGCGGCAACTCCACCCGCCAGAGCAGTTGCTTATCGGTCATCCCCATGCCACGGCCGGCGTCCTTCGCGCTCGCCGGCACGTTGGCGAGACCGGTGACGATGTTGCGGTAGATGATCTGCAGCGTGTAGAGGCTGAGCGCGATGATCGCCGTCACCGTCCCCCGTCCGGTGATCGGCAGCAGGATCAGAAACAGGGCGATGCTCGGAATCGTGTAAATGACGCCGCTGAGCCCCGTGAAGAGGGGGATGATCCAGCGCCGGCCGTGCGAGACGACCGCCATCGTGAAGGCGATTGCGAAGCCGATCGCGACCGAGATCACGACGAGCTCGAGGTGCTGCAGCAGCGGCGTCACGTAGCGGTCGAAGTTGTCGAACGCCCAGCCGAAACAGACCGTGTCGTTGGCCTGCACGCATTGGCTCGTGCCGCTGTTCGCGTCGCGGACGAAGCCGTCGCCGGCGGCGGCGAGGAGCGGCGCGATCGCGGCCAGGGCGGCGCCGAGCACGATCAGCCCACCGGGCGCTCGTACGCCGCGTGCTCGTCGGTGCGGGCCTCCTCGGAGTTGAGGAACTCGTGGATGATCTCGACGCTGAGCACGCCCTTGACCGCTCCGCTGCCGTCGACGACGGGCGCGTAGAGGGTCTCGGCGCGCAGCAGGTCACTGAGCGCATCGCGCATCACGTCGGCCTCGTCGAGGATCGGGTCGGGAGAGCCGGCGGGCCGTTCGGGAACGGTGGCGGCGGCGAGATCCGACTCCGAAAGCCAGCCAAGCGGGCGCCGGTGCGAGTCGACGAGCAGCGCGTAGGGGACCTCGGCGTCGGACAGCTTCGCGCGCACCTCCGCGGTGTCCTGACCGACGAAGGCGAGCGGTGCCTGCCACAGGTCGATGTCGGCGACGCGCAGCAGGGCAAGTCGTTTCAGCGCTCGGTCGGCCCCGACGAAGTCCTCGACGAACCCGTCGGCGGGCGCCATCAGCAGCTCGGCCGGCGTCGCGTACTGGGCGAGCCTGCCGCCGGTGCGCATGACCGCGACGCGATCGCCCATCTTGATCGCCTCGTCGATGTCGTGGGTGACGAAGAGGATGGTCTTACGGATCTCGGCCTGCAGGCGCAGAAGCTCGTTCTGCAGGCGCTCGCGGGCGATCGGGTCGATCGCGCCGAACGGCTCGTCCATGAGCAGCACGGGCGGGTCGGCGGCAAGCGCCCGGGCGACGCCCACGCGCTGCTGCTGGCCGCCGGAGAGCTCCGCCGGAAAACGCTCGGCAAGCTCGGCGTCGAGGCCGATCAGCTCGAGCAGCTCGGCGACCCGCCCGCGGCGGCGGTCCGCGGACCAGCCGAGCAGTCGCGGCACGGTGGCGATGTTCTCGCCGATCGTCCGGTGCGGGAACAGGCCGACCTGCTGAATCACGTAGCCGATCTCGCGGCGCAGTTGCGCCGGGTCGCGGTCGCGGACCGAGGCATCGCCCACCCGGATATCGCCGCTGGTGATCTCGACCGTGCGATTGACCATCCGCATCGCCGTCGTCTTGCCGCACCCTGAGGGCCCGACGAGCACGCAGATCTCGCCGGCCGGGACCTCGAGCGACAGCTCATCGACAGCGGGCTCGCTCGCACGCCCGTAGACCTTCGTCACACGGTCGAAGACGACGGCCGACGACGCCGTCGATTCCCCCCGGCTCGCCTCCTGCGCTGAGCTCACTGAGACGACCCTATCGACCTGGAAGGAGAGCGGCTCAGCTGCCCCGGGCGAGCGACAGGGCGAAGCGGCGATCGGGGTCCGTCCAGAGCTCGACCAGCTCGAGGCCGGCCTCCGAGTAGGAGCGCTCGAGGCTCTCGCGGGTGAACTTGCAGGAGAGCTCGGTACGGAGCTCCTCGCCGGCCGCGAAGTCAACATCGAGGTCGAGCTCGGCGACCCGCACGCGTTGGCGGACGCGCGAGCGCAGGCGGATGTCGATGCGCTCCTGCTCGGCGTCCCAGCGGGCAACGTGCTCGAAGGCGTCGAGGTCGAAGTCGGCGCCAAGCTCGCGGTTGAGAACGGTGAGCACGTTCTTGTTGAAGCGCGCGGTGACGCCGGCGGAGTCGTTGTAGGCAGCCTCGAGCGCTGCCCGCTCCTTGACCAGGTCCGTGCCGAGCAGCAGCGTGTCCATCGGGCCGAGCAGCGAGGCGATCCGAGCCAAGAAGGCGATC
The DNA here is from genome assembly GCA_963774395.1 of uncultured Solirubrobacterales bacterium. GTDB lineage: Bacteria > Actinomycetota > Thermoleophilia > Solirubrobacterales > 70-9 > CAXMST01. Next base: position 662,420 of record CAVZET010000007.1, read on the forward strand.
CGGTCGGGCCTGTCGAAGTTGCCGATCGTCCCGCCGAGGAAGGCGAACATGCGGCGCTGGCCCCAGGCGGGCAGACGTTCGAGATGGCTGTCGAAGTCGCAGATGACGCCGTGCACGTGCAGCTCGGGATATTCGGAGACGAGCTCCGCCGCGGTCGCGCGCGTGATCTCCTCGGAGATGTCGACCGGCACGTAGGTGTGCAGCGAGCCGGCCTCCCACATCGCGTCGAGCAGGACGCGCGTCTTCGAGGCCGAGCCCGAACCGAGCTCGATCAGGCACTGGGGATCGGCCGCGGCGACGATGGCCGGCGCTTGCGCGGCGAGGATCGCCCGCTCGCAGCGGGTCGGGTAGTACTCGGGCAGCTCGGTGATCTGCTCGAACAGCTCCGAGCCGAGCTCGTCGTAGAAGTACTTCGGGCGATAGCTCCTTGAACTCGCGCGTCAGGCCCTCGCGGACGTCGCGCGCCATCGCCTCACCGGGCTCGGCGCCGCCGGGCAGGCGCACGTCGATCCGGATCCGCTCGGCGGGCGCCTCACCGGCGACCTCCACGGCTCGGCCCGGCGCTGCGAAGGTGCTTTCCGGGGCCGCGTACGGCAGGTCCCTCGCGCAGCGGAAGCCGGCGAAGATCTGGTGCCGGTAGGGGTGGTCCCAGTTGCGGAACGAGCGCCGGACGACGTCGCGGCGCGCCGCCCACGAGCCGCCGCGGAGCACGCGGTAATCGCCGCCGAAGAAGACCTCGGAGTACTCCGGATATGGGAAGGCCTGAAAGCCCGGGTAGGCCTCGAAGCGGCTCGCGGTCCACTCCCAGACGTCGCCCATCATCTGCACGGCGCCGCAGTCGGCGGCGCCGTCGGCGTAGGCGCCGGCCGGGGCCGGGCCGTAGGCGAGGTGGTCGAAGTTGGCGCGCGCCGGGTCGGAGCCCTCGGCAGCGTGCTCCCACTCGAGCTCGGTCGGCAGCCGCTTGCCGGCCCAGGCCGCGTAGTCGGCGGCCTGCTCCCAGCTCACGTGGATGACCGGCAGGCGCTCATCGAGCGGCTCGCGCAGGCCGAAGCGCGCGTCGAGCCAGCCGTCGCCGTCGCGCTCCCAGAACATCGGCGGCTCGGCGCCCGGTCTCGGCGACGTAGGCAGCGAAGGCCCCGTTGGTGACGGGCGTGCGGTCGATCGCGAACGGCGCGATCTCGACCTCGTGCCGCGGCCGCTCGTTGTCGTAGGCGAATCCGGATTCCGGCGCGCCGATCTCGGCGACGCCGCCGCCCGACCGCGACCATCTCCGGCCCCTCGGCGACGGGCTCGGAGTCCGCCGGTTCGCGACCCGGGCGCGGGTAGCCATCGACGAGCTGCAGGAGCTGCAGCATCGTCTCGTTGTGCTGGTGCTCGTGCGCAATCAGCATCTCGTAGATGAAGCCGTCGGCGAGCAAGGGGTCGCTGCTCGTCGAGGTCGGCGTGCGTCGAGCACCTCGAGCGTCCGCTCGCGGACCTCACGCCATGTACTCGCGCAGCTCCTCGTCGCGCAGCAGCGGCAGCTCGTTGCGCGTCTTGCGCGGGTTCTCGATCGCGTCGTAGAAGCGGCCGAGCTCGCCGTCGAGCGGCTCGCGCCCGCCGACGCGTCTGTACGAGCCACAGCTCCTCGAAGTTGGCGATGTGCCCGAGGTCCCAGGCGAGCGGGCTGAGGATCTCCGAGTAGACGGTGTTGAGCTGCTCGTCATCGAGCGGCTCGATCAGCATCAGCGTCCGCTCCCGAGCCTCGGCAAGGCGGGCGGCGATCGACCCCTTCTCGGTTGCCTGCTCGGGCTGGGCGATGCGCACCACCCTACCCACCTCGACCTTTCGGGAAACTGTCCGGTTGCCAACGGGCTCAGGTGCCGTCGTACTCGGGGTCGTTCCAGACAGTCTTGCGCCACGGTGGGGCCAGATCGGGATCGAAGTTCAGATCCGCGAACGTGCTCTCCTCGGGCTCGATCGGGGTGAGTCGCAGGCGGCCGTGCGGAATCGAGCGGAAGAACGGGTCGTCGCCGGCCGCGCGGCCGGCGTGGGAGCCGTCGGCGACCCAGACGTAGCCGTTGTCGGGACCCCAGCCGGCGCGCCGGAAGTCGGCCTCGATCGAGGTGCCGGGGATCTTCAGCGTGCCGAGGTCGGAGAGGGGATCGTCCGGCCTCGTAGTTGTAGGAGTGATGCGAGCTCGCCCGCGAGAGGGCGCTGCCGTCCGGCTCGATCTTCACCTGGTAGCTCTCCCAGTCGTCGCGCGTGGTAGCCGAAGCGGTGCCAGGTCCGCGTCGCCGAGTCCGGGTAGTAGAGCCAGTACTGGACGTAGAGATTGCCCGCCGCCGCGCCCGAACAGTCGGCGCCGGGCGTCGGTCGGGTCGCCGGAGCGGCAGTCGACCACGTGGACGAGCACGGTCGCCGGCACGCCCTCGTAGGAGCGCTCGCTCGGACCCCGGACACTCGTGTCGGCGCAGCGGCGCTGCGCGGCAGCTGCGCGGATCGACCGGCAGCGAGACGTAGTCGGCGTCCTCGAAGCGGATCTCGGGCGCGTGCTCGCGGGCGAGCGCCGCGACGTCCGGGCCGTAGGCGGCGATCAGATCGTCGGCCGGCCCGGCGCAGCCGGTGCCGCGGACCGCGCAGACGAGCTTTTCAGCAACGAGCCGCCCGAGCCGCAGGCCGTCACCGGCGAGCCCGCCGAACGCAAGCAGCGCGCCGAGCAGGACGCAGACGAGGAGGACGAGGCCGACGTACTCCGGTGTCGCCTGGCCTCTTTGCCCGGCTCGCGTCCGTCTTCGGCCCATGCCGCGAACCTAGGAATGTCGCGCACACCGATGGGACTCGCATGGTGCCGATTGACGCGCCGACCTGAACCGGAAGCAAGCATCGACGGCGGTCCTCCCCCACGCCGGACGATGGTCTAGATTCGTCGTTGATGGCGGATCGGATCGATCCAGTCTCGGGCAAGCGACGCGAGGCCCGCAAGGAACGCGGCTGGCGTTTCTACGCCGCCGCCGCGGTCGGCGTCCTGGCGCTGCTCTTCATCGTTCAGAACACCGACTCGACGCAGGTGACGTTCCTGTTCGCGCAGACGGACATGCCGTTGTTCTTCGCGCTGATCATCGCAATGGTGCTCGGCGCTGCCATTGGCTGGCTGACGCCGAAGGTGCGGCGCTCGAACCGGGTCGAGAAGAAGAACCTGCCCTGACCGCTGCTGCTGCTGCTCAGCTCGCGGCCCGGCGCTCGGGCAGCCCGTAGTGCGCCCGGACCCGCCGTTCCGCCTGCGGTGACCGATCCGGCGTTCCGAGACCAGCGGTGCCGCGCACCTTTGCGCGCTCGATCGGCAGCCAGACCCGGCCGCGTGACCCCGTCGCCTCGCCGGCCGGAGCGACGAAGCGCCGGGCGCCGAAGCGGAACTCGCTGATCAGCAGCCACTCGGGCCTACCGTCAGGGCCTGCGACCACGTCCTGCAGTCGCCCGAGCGAGGAGCCGTTGAGGTCGTCGACGCGCCAGCCGACCCAGTCGAGCATCTCCTTCATACTCGCCGGCTCAGCACCCGCGAGTCTTCTCGAACCAACCCCCATACCGACACCGAAGCTAACGCCGCAGGCGGTCGGAAATCCTCGACTCAGCGGGTCCGGGGTTGGCCCCGGCCCTAGAGCTTCTCGAGCTCGGCGGTGATCTCCTGGGCGGCGCCCTTCGCGTCCATGAAGAGCATCGCGGTCTTGTCGAGATAGAAGAGGTCGTTGTCGATGCCGGCGAATCCGGGGCTGAGCGAGCGCTTGATCACGATCACCTGCTGGGCCTCGTTCACCTCGATGATCGGCATGCCCGCGATCGGGCTGTCCGGATCGTCCTTGGCGGCCGGGTTGGTGACGTCGTTCGCCCCGATCACGACGGCAACGTCGGTGCGCGGCATGTCCGGATTGATGTCGTCCATCTCGACGAGCTTCTCGTAGTCGACGTCAGCCTCGGCGAGCAGCACGTTCATGTGACCCGGCATCCGGCCGGCGACAGGATGGATCGCGTAGCGGACCTCGACCCCGCGTCGCTCGAGCTCGTCGGCCATCTCCTTGACCGCATGCTGGGCTTGAGCGACGGCGAGACCGTAGCCGGGCACGATCACGACGCTGTCGGCATAGCCGAGCGTGATTGCCGCGTCCTGGGCGCCGATCGAGCGGTGCGGCCGCTCCTCGGTCGAACCGCCGGTCGCCGCCGGAGCACCGCCGAAGCCGGCGAAGAGGATGTTGGCGACGGAGCGGTTCATCGCTGTCGCCATGTCGAGCGTCAGGATCGTTCCCGAGGAGCCGACGAGCGTGCCACCGACGATCAGCGCGGTGTTGTCGAGCGCGAAGCCGGCGGCCGCCGCGGCGAGGCCCGTGAAGGCGTTGAGCAGGGAGATCACGACCGGCATGTCGGCGCCGCCGATCGGCAGGACGAAGAGGTTGCCGAGCACGGCCGCAGCGACGAGGCAGGCGACGAACAGGCCTTCGGACGGACTGCTGTCGTGGTTGATCGCCAGGACGACGCACCCGGCGATGATGCCTGCCAGCAGGATCGCGTTGATCGCCGTCTGCCCGGGAACCTTGACCGGCCGCTGGGGCAGGATCCCCTGGAGCTTCCCGAAGGCGATGTTCGAGCCCCAGAAGGAGATCGAGCCGACGACCATCGAGAAGAGGATCGGGATGAACGTCTGCAGCTCGAAGTAGCCGCCGATCTCGTTCCCGTGGCGGAACTCCGACCACGAGATCAGCGCGACGGCGCCGCCGCCGAGGCCGTTGTAGAGGGCGACCATCTGCGGCATGTCGGTCATCGCCACCCGAGCCGAGGCGAGCCAGCCGACGAGCGCGCCGGCGCCGATCGCGGTGACGATGATCCCCCAGTTGCCGATCACGTCCGTGAACAGGGTCGCGATCACGGCGATCGCCATGCCGACGGCGGCGATCATGTTGCCGCGCTTGGCGGTGCTCGGATGGGTGCCCTGGCGGATGCCGAGGATGAAGAGGACGAACGCGGCGATGTAGGCGACCGCGAGGAAGTCCGAGTCGAGTGAGAGGGCCGCGACGGGCATCGTCAGGAGCCCGCCTCCGTGGAGGACTTGCTCTCCTCAGGCTTCGGCTTCGGCTTGCGGACGAACATGCCGAGCATCCGGTCGGTGACGAGGAAGCCGCCGACGACGTTGATCGTGCCGAAGAAGATCGCGATCCAGCCGATCACGTCGGTGAGCAGCGTGTCCGAGTAGCCGATCACGAGCAGGCCACCGAGCACGACGATGCCGTGGATCGCGTTCGTCTGCGACATCAGCGGCGTGTGCAGCGTCGCCGGCACCTTCGAGATCACCTCGAAGCCGACGAAGACGGCGAGCACGAAGATCGTGATCTCGCTGATCAGGTCCATCAGGAAGTCCCCTCTTGGTTGGCGTCTGCGGTCGGCTCGGGCGCGGGCTCAGGTTCGGCGGGCGCCTCGAGCGGCTTCGCCTCGACGCCGGCGGCACCGGCTGCGCGCTCGTTGCGAACGGCGCCCTCGTGCGTCAGGCAGGCGCCGGCGACGACCTCGTCGGAGAAGTCGATCTTCAGCGCGCCCTCCTCGGTGATCAGGTCGATGAAGTTCTCGAGGTTCTTGCCGTACAGCTGCGAGGCGTGGGCGGCCATGTCCGAGGTCAGGTTCTGCGCGGCGATCACCTTGACGCCGTTGTGGACGACGGTCTCGCCCGGCCTCGGTCAGCTCGCAGTTGCCGCCGGAGTCGCCGGCGAGGTCGATGATCACCGAGCCGGGCGACATGTTCTCGACGCCTTCCTTCGTGATCAGCGTCGGCGCCGGGCGGCCGGGGATCTGCGCGGTGGTGATGATCACGTCCTGCTTGCCGGCGTTCGCGGCCAACGCCTCGCGGACCTTCTCGTTCTCCTCCTCGGTCAGGGGCCGGGCGTAGCCACCCTCGTCCTCGGCATCGGGGATGAAGTCGAGCTCGAGCGGGCGGCCGCCGAGCGAGGCGATCTGCTCCCAGGCGGCGCGGCGGATGTCGAAGCCGCTGACGACGGCGCCGAGGCGCTTCGCCGTGGCGATCGCCTGCAGGCCCGCGACGCCGGCGCCGAGGACCATCACGCGCGCCGGCGAGACGGTGCCGGCGGCCGTGGTCATCATCGGGAAGAGGCGGCCGCACTCGCGGGCGGCGAGCAGCACCGACGCGTAGCCGGCGATGTTCGCCTGCGAGGAGAGGCCGTCCATCGCCTGGGCGCGGGTGATGCGGGGGATCAGCTCGATCGCGAAGCTCGTCACGCCGCCGTCGGCGAGCGCCTTCGTCGTCTCACCCGAGGTCAGCGGGGCGAGGAAGCCGACCAGGATCTTGCCGTTGCCGACCCGGGCGATCTCCTCGGTGCTCGGCGGGTTGACGCGGAGCACGATGTCGGCGCCGTAGGCATCGTCGGCGGTGCCGATCGTCGCGCCGGCCTCCTCGTAGGCGGAATCGGGATGACCGGCGAGGACGCCGGCGCCGGTCTCGAGGACCACGTCGATCTCCTTGCCGGCAAGGCTGGCGACGGTGTCGGGGATCAGCGCAACGCGCTTCTCTCCCTCGCCTGGCTCTTTCGGGACGCCGATCCGCATGGACGGGTTCGGGAGCCTAAACGTTCGGCGCCGATCTTTGCGAAGTGCCTCACACCGAGGTGTGAAGACGACGACCCCCCGGGGTCCGCGGCCCCGCCCGAGGACCCCTGGGAAAGCGGCCGAAGACAGGCGATCTTCCATCGTGCCGGGGCACACGCCCGGCTTCAACCACAGAAAGGAAGACCAATGAACCGCTCACGACCACAACCACCACCGCCGACCCGCCGGCTGACCCTGATCGGCTGCCTCGTCGCTGCGATCGCCGTCGCGATCGTCGCCCTCGGCGCCGGCAAGGCCCAGGCCGCGTCGCTGTCCTTCGGCTCCGACCTCGACCCCTCGGTGCAGCCGTCGAACGCCGGCACCGCGCACAAGTGCAACGGCTTCGAGGGCCAGAAGTGCACCTGGGTGATGGGCGAGGCCTACGGCAACCCGGGCGGCGAGGAATCGCCGAAGGCCGGCAAGCTGAAGACGATCAAGCTGATCGCCGGTGAGGCTGGCTCCTTCAGGCTGCAGATCGTGAAGACGCACAACGACGGCAGCTCGAAGCTCGTCGACAACGGCCCGAAGATCACCTACGACGGGCAGTCGCAGCAGAACTGGAACACCGACGACTACAACGTCGAGAAGTTCCAGGTCAACGAGCAGATCCCGGCCGGCGCCCGGCTCGCGATCAAGACCAAGCGGACGAGCACGCTCCGCTGCAGCTCAGGTGGCCCGAACACGCTCCTGTACCAGCCGCCGCTGAGCCAGCCACGCGGGCTTCGTCGAGCTCGAGCTCCGACGACGGCTGCTGGATGCTGCTCGAGGGCAAGGTCAAGTAGACCAGCCGCTCAGCACGCAAAGGGACGACGACACAGCGAGGCCTCCGCTCCGGCGGGGGCCTCGCGTCGTTCCGGGATCGGTTGCGCGTAGCGCCGAGTGGCGAGAACACGCGGCCGGCGGGCAGGTTCGCCTCTCGGCGGGCCGGCGAGCGCTCAGGGCGCGATCGCGCGGGCGTGCTGCTCGGGGCCGGTCGCGACCCAGACGCGGTCGGAGCTGACGCCGATGCCCTCGGGCGAGCCGCCGACGTGACCTTGCCTTCGAGCTTGCCCGTCGCCTCGTCGAAGTAGTCGACCCAGCCGTTCTCGTTCCGGCAGCGACGTTGGCCTCGGTGTCGCCGTTCGTGACCCAGACGCGGCCGCCGAGCACGTCGATCGCGCGCGGCTGGCCACCGACCTTGACCGCTGTGGACCGGCGCCGGGATCGGCCTCGTCGAGGACCGTGACGTCCCGCTGTCGGCGTTGGCGACGTAGACCTGCCGCCGGCTACCGCCACGCCCTTCGGGTTGTCGCCGACGTCGAAGGCTCCTTGCGCACTGCGCCCCGGTCGTAGCGGATGACCTGATTGGCCCCGCGCGCGGCGACCCAGAGACGTCCGGGGTCACCCCGATCCCGAAGGGGATGTCGGCGTGGAGCTCGATCGTCCTGGACGGCCGGGCGCTGACGCCGGGATCGATCTCGTAGACGTCGCCCGAGCCCTCGCCCGCCACCCAGACCTCGCCGTCGCCAGTCGTGATTCCCGCCGGCTGGCTTCCGGCGGGCAGCTCGATCGGATCGCCGGCCTGTTCAGTCGCGATCGAAGACGAGCACCTCGTGCGCCTCGGGGACCGTCACGAAGACCCTGTCGCCAGCGACGACGACGTCCTCGGGGTGCGCATCGGTATCGAGCCGTGCTGACCACCTCGTCGCCGTCGCATCGCCACGGATCACTGCCTTGCCCGCGCGGTCGGCGATGTAGACGTCGTTGCCGTCGGCGGCGACGCCGACGGGTAGCTTCTTCGCGTCGATGCCGCCCGTGAGGACCGTCGGGGTCGCGGTAGACGCACTCTGCGTGCTCGTCGTCGAGGTCCCGCCTGCCGCCGCCACCGCCGGCGAGCACGACGACGATCGCCACCACGATCGCGATCCCGGCCAGCACGCCGAGGGTCAGCGGGAGTCGCGAGCCCCCTCCGCCGCCTGCACGCCGGGCGGCGCGCTCGGTCGGCGGGCCCTCGGGCGGCTCGGCAGCCGGTCGGCTCGAGCGCCGGCTCCGACGGGCGGGCGCTTCCGGAGGCGACGGTCTCGGCATCCGGTGCGGGGCCGTCGATTCGACCGTGTCATCCGGGATCGGCGTCTCCTCCGGGGTCCGGTGCTGCGCGGTGGGCGCCGCGGCGCCGATGCCGACGCTGCGCTCGGCGGTTTCGACGGCGCGTCCTTCAGCGGCCGCCTGTGCCGAGCGGGCGAGGTCGCCCGCCGAGGGGAAGCGGTCCTCGCGGTGCTTGGCGGTCGCGCGGCCGATCACGCCGTCGAACGGGGTGAGCTCGGGCGGGAGCGGGTTCGGCTCGTCCTGGAGGTGGGCGTACATCTTCGCCACCTTCTCCTCGCGGTCGGAGAACGGCGGGCGGCCGGCGAGCATCTCGTAGAGCACGCAGCCGAGCGCGTAGACGTCGGTGCGGGCATCGAGCTCGTCGCCGCGGATCTGCTCGGGGGCGACGTAATCGAGGGTGCCGACGAAGGCGCCGGTGCTGGTCAGTGCGGTCGCCGCGCTGCCGCCCTCCATCCGCTTGGTCAGGCCGAAGTCGGTCAGGTAGGCGTGATCCCCGCCCTCCGCGGCCGGGTGCTCCTCGATCAGCACGTTGCCCGGCTTGATGTCGCGGTGGACGAGACCGCGCGAGTGGGCGACGTCGAGCGCGGCGGCGACCTGGGCGAGGATCGAGACCGCGACCTCAGGTTCGAGCGGGCCGCGGGCGATGAGCAGCTTGCGCAGGTCGGGCCCCTCGATCAGGTCCATCGTCACGAACAGCAGGCCGTCCTCCTCGCCGGCGTGATGGATCGGGACCACGTTCGGGTGCCGCAGCGAGACGGCGATCCGCGACTCAGACTTGAATCGCTCCCGGAAGGAGTCGTCGCCGGCGAGGTCGGCAGCGATCACCTTGAGGGCGACGACATGATCGAGAGCAAGGTGGCGAGCCCGGTAGACGGTCCCCATGCCGCCGCGCCCGGCCACCCCCTCGATCCGGTGCCCGGCGAACACGGAGCCCTCAGAGAGGTCGGCCATACGCGCCGAAATCTAGTGCTCGGAGCCGCAACCACCTAAGGCGCCCTCTGAGCAAGCACCGGGGCCGAGAGCGCTGGACGGCGGCGGCGAAGGTTCCGTGAGCGAGGCATCGAGGGCGGCAGGACGCCGAGCACGTCGGCGGCCGCGCCCCCCGGAGCAGGCGGTGCAGCTGCCCGGCCCGGTGGGCCGTTCGGCCCATTGACCGATGCCGAATCCCTCGGTAGCGTCGGGCTCGGTGGTCGGCGACGAGGGGAGCGAAGTGCCGCGACGGTTGCTGAGAGGGGCGGCGCTGCTCGTCGCCCTGGCGTTGCTCGCGATCACGCCCGGCGAGGCCGGGGCTGCCTTCCCGGGCAACAACGGCAAGGTCGTGTACGAGTCGGTCATCGGCTCCCCCGGCCGCTCCCAGATCTTCTCAAGGGATTCCGACGGCTCGAACCTCAAGCGGCTGACCACCAGCGTCAGCGCGATCGACGACCACCAGCCGGAGGTCTCACCGGACGGGACCAAGGTCGTCTTTGCGCGAAACGCCTACGGCGGCCCTGAGAGCGGCATCTGGATAATGAACATCGACGGGACCGGTCAGCAGCAGCTGACCGACGCCGGGTTCCAGCCGACCTTCTCGCCCGACGGCACCCAGATCGCCTTCGAGGGCTTCGACCACACGGGGCCGGGGGGTGAGGGTGACCGGGAGATCTTCCGCGTGAGCAGCGGCGGCGGCAGCCCCGTCAACCTGACGGACACCGATGTGGCCGAGCTGGACATCGAGCCCGTCTATTCCCGCGGCGGGGCGCTGTTCGCCGTGGGCACTCGCCCTGACGAAGGCGTGTTCGACCGGGCGGTCGTCCGGGTCGGGGGCGGCGTGGTCTTCGACCCGCCGGGCACTCGGTCCAGCAGATCGACACCTCTCCGGACGGCAACCACATCGCCGTGGCGATGGAGGACAGCCCCTCCGAGCAGGGCATCTACGAGATCACGACGTCCGGCGGGGGGCTGACCCCGCTATACGTGGAGGCCCCGAGCGGCGCGCCGACGACGGCAACATCCGGCCCCAGTACTCGCCCGACGGCAACAAGATTCTCTACCAGGACTCCAACCGGCTCGAGGTGATGGACGCTGACGGCTCGAATCCCAACGAGCACTTCTCTGGGGGCACCGAGGCCGATTGGGGGCCCGGCGGGTCGCCCGCGCCGGAGCTCGACGTCGTGCTCAGCGCCGAAGAGCAAGCCGACTCCGACATCGTCGACGTCACGTTGACCGTCACCGCCCCCGCGGACAGTCCGGCGACCGAGATCGCGGGGACCGGCACCGATGGCCTTACGCTGATGCCGGCGACCTGTTCGCGGAGGACGATCGAGGGAGCGTCCTGCCCCTGGAGCTCGACCCCCGGCCGATTCCCGCGACCCTCGGACCGGGTCAGTCGGTCACGAGAAGCATCGGTTCCTCTCCATCGCCGAGGGGTCCGCGCTGCTGCGGGCCGAGTTCACGGCAAAGGACAGCGAGGGCGAAGACCTGCGTGATGCCCACTACGCGGAGCTCGACATCGAGGCTGCCGACGATGCCGTTCAGGACAGGCTGGAGCAGGTGGGCGCGCTCGAAAACTTCATCTCCGACAGCCACGATGTGAAGATCAGCGCCAGCCAGGAGCGCGGCCAGGACCGGGCCAAGAAGCTGAAGAAGCTCCCCAAGAAGACCCGCAAGGCCTGGCTTGGCAAGAACAAGGGTGGGCCGAAGGTCAGCCGCCTCGACGAGGCGATGGGCGCCATGAACGAGATGTCGGGAGAGGACATGGCGACACGGGTGCCGCTGACGACGTCACGAAGAAGGGCGGCAAGAAGAAGATCAAGAAGGCCAACGAGAAGGTGAAGGATGCGAAACAGGACCTCAGGCAGGCGGACGGCAAGGGCGAGAAGCGGAAGGCCGAGCAGCAGCTCAAGCAGGCCAAGCAGAGGAAGCGCAGGGTCGTCAAGAAGGTCACCCTGACGCCGGAGGAATCAGCTCTGGCCTACAACAAGGCTCGGGCGGAGGCCAACGACAACGAGCTCTACAAGATCTACGACGACTACGTTGAAGCACCGGCCCGCCTGCTCTACGAGGGCGGCGGCGCGACCTGGAACTGGCTCGCTCAAGGCAGCAGTTACGAGGGCCGGCAGCAGATCCTCACGGACCTCGTCCTCTTTGCCGAGCTCAACTCGGAGTCGCTGGCCGGCGACGGCTTCTGGGTCTGGAGCAACCCCGGCGAAGCCTATGAACAGAGCACGGGTGCATTCCGCGATGCGATGGAGCACGTGATCGTGCGGGCGATCAACCGTGAGCAGTTCCGGCGTCAGCTGTACATCACCGACCCCAAGAAGGCGATCGCGATCGGCGCCGAGAATGACGCCTGGATCGAGGCCCAGCAACTCCGCGTCTTAATCGATCTCATGGCCCCGGATCCGCTTGCAGAGATCGGAAACAAGCCGATCAGGTGGGCGGCGAAGAACGCGACCAGCAAGGCCTCGCGAGCGTCGGTGATGATGATCGAGGCTGCGAAGGCCGGCGAGGCCCGCGCCGGCCGAGAGATCATGCACGGTGCCGAGGACGCCGGTGACCCTTCGCGCTACGTGAACGACTTCACCTACGCGAGCGCCGACCCCGACGAGCTTCTTTCGCTGAACGACATCGGCAAGAAGACCAAGGATGGAAAGAGGCTTGGCGGTGTCGGGATCAAGGACAAGCGGATAGCCGAGCAGATCAACCGCGAGGTCACCAAAGAGTTACGCGAGCGGTTCCCGGACGCCGATATCGAGTTCGAGATGAACTACCGGCCAAAGAAGGACTACGACCCCGTTGGCGCCCTGTCGAAGCCGCAGGCGTTCCAGGAGAAAACCCTGGACCCCCGCGCGATCCAGGTCCTCGGGGCACCGCCCGAGGGGCTGGGCAAGCTTGACATCTTCCTTCCCGACCACCCCAGCAGCGCCCCCGGCTGGAAGAACCTCTCCAGCGCTCAAAAGGCGGCGGATATCGATCTCTACGAGGCGCACCTCGAACAGTGGACCAACTTCCACAAGAGGAAGCCATCGGGAAAGACCGGGGACTGGAAACCGGCGCTCCACAAGAAGACGAAGATCGAGTTCGGGGGAGGCCACAGCGTTGAGCTGAAGCTGAAAAAGAACAAGCTCGGCAAGAACGCGTTTGAGATTCAGGCCGAGGAAATGAGCGTCGACGGCGTGCTCATCCACAAGGGGAAACCGCTGTCGATAGGCGGTGATCTGGACCCGCTTATCGCGATCGACGCGAAGACCGGCAAGAAGCTGGCCGGGGAGATCGAGGCAGAGGGCCTAAGGCTATGGAACGAGAAGTCGCTCAAAGCACAGAAGGAGTTGGGATTCAAGTCCGGCGGGCACGGGGCTACGGCGCACGGCGATGATGTGACCCCGAGCCAGTGGGTCAAGTTCGCCAAGTACGCCGGCGTTCACCTCGACGCGGAGGAGCAGCTGCTGTTCGAAAAGATGGTGGTCGCGAGAGCCGGCCTGCCCGCGGGAACCAAGATCTTCCCGGCGGGCCTGCCGGTGAACGAGCACCTGATCCGGACGACCGCCAGCGACACCTGGTTTGGGCCGCTCGGGGACGTCCTCAAGTAGCTGCCGCGATCGGCCGGCGCCGGGCCGGCGAGCGCGGGCCCAGAGCCGGTTGCAGCTTTTCGGATGAGAGGCATCAATCTCCATGACAATGGATGGACATTGATGCAGTTCGATGGCGCACCGCGACGGACCCAAAGCCTGCAACGGCGATGCCGCGGTGCGTGCTCGGTGACGCACCCGGACAGCGCGCCTCGCGGCAGGGCCGCGGTCGAAAAGGCCGGTCAGGCCGGGGCGGCTGCGCCGGCGAACGACGCCAGCCTCTCGACCGCGTGCAGGCGTTCGGCCGGATCGAAGTGCGCGATCGAGACGATCAGGCGGTCGACGCCGGCGGCCGAAATCTTCTCCAGCCGCTCGCCGACCTCCGCCTCGGTGCCGATCAGCGAGGTCGCCGTCGACGAGCTCGTCGGGAATCGCGTTGTAGGCCTCCTCGCGCTTGCCCTCGAGGTACAGCGACTGCACGTTGCGCGCCTCGTCGCCGTAGCCGAAGCGCTCGGAGAGGTCGACGTAGAAGTTCTTCTGCTTGGAGCCCATGCCGCCGAGATAGAGGACGAGGGCCGCGCGAACCATCGCTCGGGCGGCGTCGAGATCGCCGTCGATCGCGACCTGGATCGTCGGGCTGATCTCGAGGTCGGAGCGGCTGCGGCCCCCCTGCTCGAAGCCGCGGGCCAGGTCGTCGCCCCAGACCTCCTCGATCCGCTCCGGGTCGGAGAAGGCGGGGATCCAGCCGTCGCAGATCTCGGCGGCAAGCTCGACCGACTTACTGCCGATCGCGCCGACGAAGACCGGGATCTCGTTGCGCAACGGGTGGAAGTTGAGCTTCAGCGCCTTGCCTTGGTCCATCGTCCCCTCGCCACGAACGGGGATCGAGTAGTGGGTGCCCTGGTGATCAAGCGGGCCCTCACGGGCGATGATCTCGCGGACGATCTCGATGTACTCGCGCGTGCGACCCCACGGCTTCGGATAGGGGACGCCGTACCAGCCCTCGGAGACCTGCGGGCCGGACGGGCCGAAGCCGAAGATGAAGCGGCCGCCGGAGAGGTAGTCGAGCGTCGCGCCGGCCATCGCTGCCGCGGCGGGCGGGCGCGCCGGGACCTGCAGGATCGCGGCGCCGAGCTTGATCGTCTTCGTCTGCGGGATCAGCCAGGAGAGGACGGAGACGACGTCGGAGCCATACGACTCCGCCGCCCACACGGACTCGAAGCCGGCGGCCTCCGCCGCCTGCACGAGCTCCACGGCTTCTGGCCCTGCGGGCCGATGCCGAAGTAGCCGAGGTTGATTCCCAGCTTGGGCGCCATCGGCGCGGAGCCTATCCGCTGCGGCCGGGCGGCGGCGGAAGTCCTCGTCTGGCACGTCGATTCCGGCATATGCTGACTTCCATCAAGTAACGCCGGCGAGGAGGTCGAGATGAGTGAGTACACCAAGCTCGGGCGCGAGCAGGCAAACGACTGGATGGCGGCCTACGAGGGCTTCGGCGAGATGCGCTCCTACACCGAAGGGCTCGAGGCCGAGCAAGTCGCGCTCACGTGGCGCCGGATGCCGCCCGGTAGCGGCGGCCGGGGCAGCTACGGGCACAGCCACAGGACGCAGGAGGAGCTCGTCCTGGTGCTCTCCGGCACGATCACCTTCAAGGTCGGCGACGACGTCTTCGAAGCGAACCCCGGCGACGCCGTGCGGATCGCCCCCGAAGCGGTGCGCTCGATCCACAACGACGGCGACGAGGAGGCCGAGCTCGTGCTCGTCTCGATCAAGGCCGACTCGATGGAAGACGAGGTCGAAACCCAAGAGGACTTCTGGCCCAACTAAAGGCGCCGCACCACTCCCCGTCAGCGCCGCAGGCGCTGCGGTATCTCAGCGGCGCCGCACTCACGCCATGCGTCGCGCACGCGCGGACGCGAAGCGGAGCACGTGCGCGCATGTATCCGGGCGCCGCAGGCGCTGCGGTATCTCAGCGGCGCCGCACTCACGCCATGCGTCGCGCACGCGCGGACGCGAAGCGGAGCACGGGCGCGTATGTATCCCGCACGCGAAGCGGAGCACGTGCGCACTTGTATCTTGGCCTCCGTGCCTGAGACAGCAGCAACCGCCCCGCTCGGACTGAGCTCGACCGAGGCGGACCGGCGGCTGCGCGAGCTCGGGCCGCCGCCCGAGGAGAGCGGCCGCTCGGTCCGCTCGATCGTGTTCGCGAACGTCTTCACGCTCTTCAACGGGATCCTCCTGTTCTTCTTCATCCTGGTGCTCAGCCAGGGGCTGTTCGCGGACGCGCTCTTCGGGCTGATCGCGATCGTCAACTCGGCGATCGGCATCCGCCAGGAGCTGAGCGCGAAGGAGGAGCTCGATCAGATCGCGCTGCTCGTCGCGCCGCGGGCGAAGGTGGTTCGCGACGGCGAGCTCGTCGACCTGCTCGCCGACCGCATCGTGCCCGGCGACACGGTCCGGGTCGAGCCGGGCGACCAGCTGATCGCCGACGGCGAGGTCTCCGCCTCGCGCGGGCTGACGCTCGACGAATCGCTGCTCACCGGCGAGGCGGACGGGATCCGCAAGGACCGGGGCGACCGGATGCTCTCCGGCGCCTTCTGCGTCTCGGGCTCGGGCTATTACGTGGTCGACGCGGTCCGCGAGGACAGCTACGCGGCGAAGCTCGCCGGCGAGGCGAAGACGTTCCGCCATCCCCCCTCGCCGCTGCAGGTCGAGGTCAACCAGGTCCTGCGGGCGACGACGATCGTGCATGGTGCCGCTGGCGATCATCCTGCTCGCCGCGTTCCAGATTCGCAGCGTCGAGCTTCACCGAGGCCGCGCAGACGGCGACCGCCGGCCTGATCACGCTGATCCCGGAGGGCCTCGTCCTGCTGATGAGCGTCACGCTCGCCGTCGCGGCCGTCCGGCTCGCCCGCCAGAACACCCTCGTCCAGCAGATGGCCGCGACGGAGGCGCTCGCCGCCGTCGACACGATCTGCGTCGACAAGACCGGCACCCTGACCGACGGCACCCTGCGGCTGATCGAGGTCGTCCCGGCTGCCGCCGCCGGCGACCCCGAGCGCGCGCTCGGCGCGCTTCGCCGCCTCCGCGGGAGAGCGCAACCGGACCCTGGAGACGATCGCCGAGGCGTTCCCGGCCGAGCCCGCGGCGATCAGCGACGAGGTGCCGTTTTCCTCGAAGTGGAAGTGGAGTGGGCTGACGATGAACGGCGAGGGCCGGCAGCGCAGCTACGTGATCGGCGCTCCCGACGTGCTCGTCGGCGCCGGCGTCCTCAGCCTGCCTCCCGAGCTCGAGCAGGCGCTCTCCGAGCAGACCGCGCAGGGCCGCCGCGTGATCGCGTTCGGCGAGGCGCCGTCGGGCCTGCCCGCCGACCCCGCCGCCGAGCCGCCGCCGCGGCTCGAGCCCCGCGCCCTCGTCGTTCTCGAGGAGACGTTGCGGCCCGACGCCTCCGAGACGATCGACTTCATGCGCGAGCAGGAGGTCGACCTGAAGGTGATCTCCGGCGACGCCCGCGAGACCGTCACCGCAGTCGCGCAGTCGCTCGGCATCGACTGCTCGGCGGGGGTTGCCGAGGGGCCCGACCTTCCTTCCGATCCCGAGCAGCTCGCCGAGATCGCGCAGCGGAGCACGATCTTCTGCCGGATCACGCCCGATCAGAAGAAGGCGCTCGTCGGCTCGCTCTCGGACTCAGGCCGGTTCACGGCGATGATCGGCGACGGCGTCAACGACGTGCCGGCGCTCAAGCAGGCGCGCCTCGCCGTCGCGATGGGCTCGGGCAGCCAGATCACGAAGGGGATCGCCGACATCGTCCTGCTCGAGGACGAGTTCTCGATGCTCCCCAAGGCCGTCGCCGAGGGGCGGCGGATCGCCCGCAACATCCACCGCCTCGGCCGCCTGTACATGACGAAGAGCGTCTACGCGGGCTTCCTGATTCTCGCCGCGGCGCTCTTCGGCTTCACCTTCCCGTTCCTGCCTCGGCACCTGACGGTCGCCGCCCTGCTGACGATCGGCATCCCCTCGTTCGTGCTCGCCCTTGCCCCGAGCGAGGGCCCGCTCTACCGCGGTCGGCTACTGCGCGCGCTGGCGGCCTTCGCCCTGCCCGCTGGGATCGGGATCGGCGTCGGCTCGCTGCTCTCCTTCTTCCTCGTCGACTCGGTCTTCGGCGGCAGCCTCGACGACGGACGGACCGCGGCAACGACGACGCTGATCGTGCTCGGCCTGGCCTTCATCCTGTTGCTCGAACGAGGACCCGGGCGCGAGCACATTGCGATCCAGGGCTACATGCTCGCCATGGTCACGTCGCTCGGCGCGCTCTTCGCGCTCATCCTCGCCGCCGCGCCGGTCCGTGAGTTCTTCGACCTCGTGCTGCTCAGCGCCGGCCAGTGGTGCCTGGCGCTCGCCTCCGTCGCCGCCGGCCTGTTGACCGCGAGCGCGTTGTGGCGGGTGCCCTTCATCCTGCAACTCGGCGCGGATCCCGGGGCGCCCGAGCCCGGCGCCGACGACGACCTGCCGGGGCCGACCCACACGGTCGCACGGCGGATCGGTGAGCTTGCGGAGAGGATGCGCTCATGAGTCCCGGCTCCGGACCGAGCGAGAAGTACAGGGCGCCCGAGCGGCGGACGAAGGTCGTGGCCACGCTCGGCCCGGCCTCCCGCGAGGAGGACATGATCGTCGCGCTGATCGAGGCAGGGGTCGACGTCTTCCGACTCAACTTCTCGCATGGAACGCCGGCCGAGCACGCGGAGAACATTCGCCGGGTCCGCGCTGCGACGGAGCGCACCGGCAAATGGGTCGGCGTGCTCGGCGACCTGCCCGGCCCGAAGCTGCGTCTCGGCGAGATCGAGGGTGACGTCGTCACCTTGCACAGGGGCGGCGAGCTCGAGCTGACCACCGACGAGTGTCTGGGCGACGAGCGCCGGCTGCCCGTCCCCGATGGGCTCCCCGACGCCGTCAAGGCCGGCGATCCGATCTTCCTCGCGGACGGCCGGATTCGGCTGCGCGCCGTCGAGGTCGTCCCTGGCGGCGTCCGCTGCGAGGTCGAAACCGGCGGCAGCGTCGCCTCGCATCAGGGCGTGAACCTGCCCGACGCCGTCAGCGGCATGCCCGCGGCCGGCGATCACGACATGGACTGGGTCGAGTGGTCGATCGAGCACGAGGTCGACCTGCTCGCCGTCTCCTTCGTGCGCAGCGCCGCCGACCTGCGGCCGGTCAACGAGCTGATCCGTAGCCGCGGCGCGGACATCCCCCTGATCGCGAAGATCGAGAAGCCGCAGGCGCTGACCGACACCGAGGAGATCATCGAGGAAGCGACGAGCGGGATCATGGTCGCCCGCGGCGACCTCGGGATCGAGTTGCCGATCGAGGAGATGCCGCCCGTGCAGAAGCGGCTGATCCGGATGGCAGGCAGGATGTCGAAGCCGGTGATCACGGCGACGCAGATGCTCGCGACGATGACCGAGAGCGATCGGCCTACGCGCGCCGAAGTGACTGACGTCGCCAACGCGATCTACGACGGAACCGACGCGATCATGCTCAGCGAGGAGACCGCGATCGGCAAGAACCCGCTCGCGGCGGTCGAGATGATGGACCGGATCGCCGGGCAGACCGAACGCGACCTGCCGTACGAGCACTGGCTCTTCGAGCGCGTCGAGATCCCGGACGGTGACGTCGCGGCGGCCGTCGCCCAGGCCGCGGTCGCCGCCAGCTACCGGCTCGACCTGAAGGCGATCGTCGTCCCGACGAGCAGCGGCCGCACGGCGCGGATCGTCTCCGCGATGCGGCCGCGGGTCCCGGTCATCGCGGTCTCACCGCGAGTCGAGACCGTACGGCGGCTCAACCTGCTGTTCGGCGTCCGCTGCTTCTTCCACGGCGAGTGGGGCGAGCTGCGGGAGATGCTCGATGACACCGCCGAGATCGCGATCGAGATGGGGGTCGCCCAGCCCGGGGATCTCGTCGCGATCGCCGCCGGGCTCCCCGACCAAGAGCTCGGCACGAACCTCTTCGAGATCCACAAGGTCTGAGCCACGCTCAGCCGGCGCTCTCGTCCTGCGCGCGGCCAAGGGCCTCGACGCTGAATTCGATCGTCTCGGCACTGCCCTCGATCTCGCTTGGCGGCACCACCGGCGGCATCGGCTCGGCGACCGCCGGGGACTCCGAGTCTTCGGCGCCGGGAAGCGCCGGCACCTCGGGGGCGCGGCGGCGCTCGCCGGGTGGGGCGACCGTGCTGTGCAGGTGGAAGTGAGCTCCGTCTTCGCCCCAGCGCAGGGCCATCGACCCGCTGAGGCGCGGGCCGACGAGGCCGAGGCCGACCAGCGCCAGCCCCGTGATCAGCATTGGGAAGCCCCAGGCTGAGTCGCGCTCGGACAGCCAGGCAAGAACGAGGACGACGATGCCGGCAACGGCCAGAGGCATGCCGCGCCGCGAGGCGATCTCGTGGATGAGCGAGCGCGCCGCCGAGCTGAGCCGTTCGCCGATCGCGATCAGCTGGCCGGCGAAGCCGGGTGGGGCCTCGGCACCGACGGCCACGCGAGGTTCATCCTGCGGCTCCGAGCTCGCCGCCGGCGCGGTCTGCTGCGCCTTTTCCGCCATGCGGACACGTTCGACCCCTCCCCCGCCCACTCCTGCCTTGGAGCCAGGGCTAGTACGCGCGTCCGTAAGTACGGCATTTGCGGATGGGTGTACTAGGCCCGGGGTAGCGCCGCGACCCGGCGGATCCAGAGGTCGAGCCCGAAGTGCTCGCCCGGCGACAGCGCCTCGTGCAGGATCCTGTGAAAAGGCTCCTCGTCGGCCGGATCCGGCGGATCGACCGCGTAGCGCAGGAACGGATAGGCGATCACGTCGGCGATCCCGAGCTCGTCACCGAGCAGATAGTGCGAACGCGAGAGGATCTCGTCGAAGCGATCGGTCCAGCCGGCGATCCGGACGAGCAGCGGACCCTCCGCGGGATGCGCATTCGGGTACGCGTCATCGAGCGCGTTCGGCGGTCCCTTCCAGACTTCGTCGAACCACTCGACGAAGATCTGCGCACGGGCGAGTGCCGCCGGCTCGTGCGGGTACAGGGGTGGATCGGGGCTGAGCAGCTCGAGCCGCTCGAGGATCCGGGGCGAGTCATAGACGACCTGATCCTCGATTTCCGCGACGGGCGTCAGCTCTTGGCCGCTGAGCGCAACCAGGCCCGAACGATCGGCGGGATCGTGGTCGACCCATTCGACCTCGATTCCCTTGACGCCGCAGGCGAGCGCGATGCGCTCGGCATTGGTCGAGAAGCGGACCCGGTGGACGCGGATCACGACGAGCCTTCCCGCTCACGTGGCGCAAGGATGAACTGAGTCACGATCAGGTTGGCGAGCAGCTTTTCGCCCCGAGACATCCGGACCTCGATCACGTGGGTGGAGCGACCGCGATGCAGCGTCCGCGCGCGTGCCTCGACGACATCGCCGAGCTGCGCCGGCGCAAAAGCGTTGAGCTTCATCTCGACCGAGGTGAAGTTGTGGCCCTCAGGCAGATGGCGAAGCGTCTGCCAGGCGGCGACGGTGTCGCCCAGCCCAACCCAGGCGCCGCCGTGGACGAAGCCGCCGGGATGCAGGTGGCGGGCCGCAACCTCGATCCGGCCGACCGACTCGGTGGCGTTGATCTCGACCGGCTCGATGCCAAGCTCGACCGGATAGCTGCCGGCGGCGCTGCCGAAGAGGCCGCGAATCGAATCTGCTGTCAGGCCGTCGTTGCCGCCGCTCACCGGGCGGCAGTATCCCAATCAGCCCCGAGCTCGCCCTCAGCGACCTCCGAGCGGAGCGGCGAACGGGCACAGATCGCACGGAACGAGCCGATCGGATAGTCGCCCCGGATCGCCTCGAAGCCGCTCGCCGCCAGCATCGAGCCGAGCTCCTCGGGGTCAACCACCCCGCCGCCCCAGATGCGCGCCCGGAAGCGGCGGGCGGCGGCCGAGCGGCGGTCGTCATCGGGGAGCTCGTGGGCGAGCACGATCACCCAGCCGCCCGGCCGGAGGGCTTGCCGAACGCGCGGCAGGCCGGCCGCGAGGCTGTCGCGGTCGAGGAAGGGCTGCGGCATGAAGGCGAGGTCGTAGGCGTCGATCTCACCAAGCATCTCGACGCGTTCGTCGCGGAGCGCGATCCGACCGGCGAGACCGGCGGCGGCGATCCGTGAGCGACCGAGCTCCCGCGCGGTCCGGTGCGGCTCGAGCCCGACGGCCTCCGCGGCCGGCCACAGCCGGCAGAGCTCGGTAGCGACGACGCCGACGCCCGCGCCGACATCGAGGATCCGGGCTCCTGCCTCGGCCATGCGCTCCGCGAGCCCGTCGAGCCGCGGCAAGAGCGCCTCGACGAAGAGGCCGATCAGCCGCCCGGTCTCTCCCTGGGCCGTGAGCGCAACCGGGTCCTCGAGGCTCCAGCCGGCGGCGTCCTCGCCCTCGCGAACCCGCTTGAGCATGTGCTGGATCTGCAAGTGGTCGCCGCGCACCTGAGCGTGGAGCACGCGCGCCATGCTCGGGCTGCAGAGGGTCTCGAAGGCGGGCGTCGGCCGGGTCCTGCCGTCGCTGCACTCGATTACGCCGAGCGCGACGAGAGCGTCGATCAGGTCATCGACGAGCTCTGTCTCGACGCCGGTCGCGGCTGCGAGACCGGCCAGCGAAGAGGGCTCCTGGAGCCGGTCCAGAAGCCCGATCTCGAGCGAAGCCGCGAGGGCGGCGTAGGCCCACGCGGATGTACTGAGCCGCTCGAGCTCGGCGCTGAAGTCGGGTGAATCCCGCGTGCCAGGCATTCGGGAATTCGTACGGAGCGGATCTTAATGCGCGCGAAACGACTCCAACCCCCAGTCGCCGAACGGCTCGTCGCGCTCGCGCACGGCCTCCTTGAAGCCCGCTTCGGCAGCGCGCTGCTGGAAGGCGAACCCCTCACTCGTGTGACGGGCGATCCCGTCGAAGAAGACGCTCATCGCCTGCGTCGCATGCAGCCCCTGCGCGTACAGCGACTGGTTGATCGCAAGCTTGTGCATGACGAGCTGGTTGATCGGTACCCGGGCGACCCGGGCGAGCAGCTCCTCGAACTCGGCGTCGAGCTCGGCAGCCGGGACGGCAGCGCTCGCCAGGCCCCACTCCGCCGCGAGGGCCCCGCTGATCGAGTCGCCGGTGAGCAACAGGCGCCGGGCCCGCTCGAGCCCGATCCGATGCGCCCACAGCATCGAGGTCGGGACGCCCCAGACGCGCGCCGGCGGGTAGCCGATCTTTGCGTCCTCCGCGGCGACGATCAGGTCCGAGCACAGCGCCATGTCGGTGCCGCCGGCGACGCAGAAGCCGTGCACCTTGCAGACGACCGGCTTCTCCGAGTGGAACAGGGACATGAAGCCGCGCAGGTTCCGCCACATCATCTGGAAGTCGGTGACCGGATCCCAGGTCCCGGACGGGTCGTGGTTGCCGGCGAGCACGGCGGGGTCGAGCGGTGAGCCCGGCGGCGGCTCCTCGCCCGTCGCCGAGACGCCGTCCTGCTCGAGCCGCTCAGCCGAGGCGACGAGGTCGTAGCCGCCGCAGAAGCCGCTTCCGTTGCCCGCGAGCGCGATCACGTGCACCGCCGGATCGAGGTTGGCGCGCTCAACGCAGAGGCTGAGCTCGCGAGGCATCTCGAGCGTGATCCCGTTGCCGCGCTCGGGCCGGTCGAGCGTGATCCTGGCAATCCTGCCGTCGGTTTCGTAGCGGAGCGTGCTCAGGCTCTCCACGCCGACAATCACACGACATCGCCCGGACGGCTCGACGGACACTGCCCGCGGGAATACGATCCCGGCGTGACATCGGGGCGGAGACGGGGGCTCTCGAGGCTGCTTGCCGGCGTCGCCACCGCGGCTGTGCTCGTCGGCTGTCTCGCCGCGTACGCAAACCACTCCCTGTTCAACTCGCGCGCCTTTGCCAACCGCGCCGTCAGCGTGCTCAACGACGACGCAGTCAAGGCGCAGATCGGCGAGGCGATCACCGACGCCGGCGTCGAGCAGGTCCCGAACGCGGTCGCCGCCCGGCCGCTGATCGCCTCCGTGGCAACGGGCCTGGTCGGGGCGCAGGCCGTACAGAGCCTGCTGATGCAGGCCGTCGAAGATCTGCACCGGACGATCGTCAGGGGCGATCGCGACACCTTCACCGTCTCGCTCGAGAACGTCGGCGTATTGCTGCGCTCAGCCCTGCAGACCGCCTCGCCGAAGCTCGCGGATCAGATCTCCAATCAACTCGACGTGCCGCTGCTGACACCGAGCGAGGAGGGAACGACGTTCGGGATCGTCGTCGACGCAACGCGGATCGAGCGCGACCTGCAGTCGTTGCAGTGGATCGCGCTTGGCGTCGCAGTGCTCGCCGCTATCGGCTCGATCGCCCTGGCGGCAACGCGGATCATCGGCCTGCGCCGGCTCGGGCGGGCGCTCGCCGGCGGCGGGGCAATCGCGCTGATCGCCTGGTTCGCCGGCCGCGCCCTCCTCGTCTCCAGCTTCGACGGCCAGACCCGCGACGTCGTCAACGCGATCTTCAACGCCTTCGCCGGCGACCTGCGCACGTGGCTGGCCGTGCTCGCCGGGCTCGGCCTCGTGCTGACCGCGGCGGCGAGCACGAGTCGCGAGCCGATCGACGCCGCCGCGCTCCTGCGACGCGGCTGGGCCCGCGTGGCAACGATACCCACGAGCGGGGCGGGCCGCGTCGGCCGGGCGCTCGTGCTGCTCATCGTCGGGGTCTGGGGAATCGCCAACCGCGACCTGCTGCTCGACGCGCTGGCCTGGTGGCTCTCGGCCTTCGTGATCTACGTCGGCGCCGCCGAGCTGATGAGGTTGGCGGCCGGCGCAGTGCGCACCGACTCCTCGACGGAGGCCGCCCGGGAAGAGGCGATCGAGGCAGATCTGAGCGGCGGCGCGCTCGCCCGGATCGGACTCGCGGCCGCAGTACTCGTCGGTGCCTTCGTCGCGGTCGGATTCGTGACCAACAAGGATGAGAGCCCCCCGCTGCACGTCAACACGTGCAACGGCTACGTCGAGCTCTGCGACCGGCCTCTGGACGAGGTTGCGTTTGCGGCAACCCACAACTCGATGTCCTCCGCCACCTACCACGACTGGTTCTTCGCCCAGCAGGAGAAGGGCATCCGCCAGCAACTCGACGACGGCATCCGCGCGCTGCTCATCGACCCCCACTACGGCGTGCGCACGCCGAAGGGCGTCGCCACCGACCTCAGCGCGGACGAGGGCTCGCGCAAGAAGATCGAGCAGGGCGTCGGCAGCGACGGCGTGAAGGCAGCAGAGGCGCTGCGCGCGCAGATCGGCTTCGAGGAGGGCCAGGGCAAGCGCGAGATCTTCCTCTGCCACGCCTTCTGCGAGCTCGGCGCGATCCCGATCAGCAAGGGGCTCGGCGAGCTCCGCGACTTCCTCGTCGCCAACCCGGGTGAGGTCGTGCTGCTCTCGATCGAAGACGCAACGAGTCCCGAGGAGACGACGACGGCGCTCGAGCAGGCGGGCCTCGGCCCATACATCTACAAGGGTCCGAACGGGCCGCCGTGGCCGACGCTGCGCGAGCTGATCGACTCCGATCAGCGCCTCGTCGTAATGGCCGAGCGTCAGGGCGGCGAGCCGCCCTGGTACAGGCGCCAGTTCCAGATCACGCAGGAGACGCCGTACCACTTCACCAAGCCCGAGGAGCTCAGCAGGCCCAGCTCCTGCAAGCCGAACCGCGGCCGCTCCGACGCCGACTTCTTCTTGCTCAACCACTGGGTCGACACGTCGCCGGCGCCGCAACCGACGAACGCCGAGCAGGTCAACTCGCGCAAGGTCGCTCGAGCGGCGGATCGCCATGTGCGCCCGAATCCGCGGCATCGAGCCGAACATCATCGCCGTCGACTTCTACCGCGAGGGCGACCTGTTCGGCGTCGTCAACGAGCTGAACGGAGTCGGCGCCGAAGCCACCGCGGCGCAGCGTCCGAAGGGCGCGACTCAGACTCAGGCTCAGCCGTCGAGCTGATCGATCGTGCAGCTGCGCGGATCCTTGTCCTCGCGCCAGCGGACGATCTTCGAGCCGTGGCGGATCCGTCCGCCGGCGACGTGGTCGAAGGTGATCTCGAGGACGAGCTCGGGGCGCAGGCTGACCCACTCGAGATCGCGGTCCGCCGCCCAGCGGCTTGGATCGGCGGAACCCCGCTCGCCGGTCTCGTACGGCTGCAGCACCTCGACGAGCTCCCGCTTCTCCTTCGCCTTGAGCCCCGAGGTGTGGCCGACGACGCGCAACTCATCGCCGTCGTAGAGGCCGAGGATCAGCGAGCCGACCGTGTTGGCCTCCTTGCCGGGCCGCCAGCCGGCGATGACGGCGTCGATCGTCCGCAGGCGCTTGATCTTCGCCATGCCCTTGCGGTCGCCGGGCCGGTAGGGGGCGTCGAGCTCCTTTGCGATCACGCCCTCGCCCCCGGCGAGCCAGGGCTCGGCGGCGGCCGCCTCGAGGGTGAGCGGCGTCAGCTCGATCGAGCCCGCCGTCCAGCCGCCCGGACCCTCCTCCGCCGGCCCCGGCGAGGCCCTTGATCAGCTCGACGAGGGCGGCGCGGCGCTCGGCGAAGGGCCGCTCGAGCAGCTCCTCGTCGTCGCGGGCGAGGATGTCGAAGGCGCGATAGCGGGCAGGGGTCTCCTCGGCGAGGAGGTTGACGCGCGACTCGGCCGGGTGGATCCGAGCCTGCAGCAGGTCGAAGACCTCGGCCCCGTCGTCGTCGAGGATCACGAGCTCGCCGTCAACCACGTAGCGACCGGCCGGAAACTCGAGCTCCGGGAAGTAGCGGGCGAGCGGTTTGCCGCCGCGCGACTGCACGTAGACGTCGTCGCCGTCGACGAAGACGATCGCCCGGAAGCCGTCGTACTTGGGCTCGAAGGCCATCCCCTCCTCCTCGGGCAGCGTCTTGCGCGAGCGCGCCAGCTGCGGCTTGACCGGCGGCTTCAGCGGGAGGTCCGGTGCCATCGCCGTCCATTCAATCAATCGCCGGCGCCAGTCCATCGCGGAGCCGGCCCACCCGCGCGAGGGCTAGCGTCAGCGAGCGTGAGCGCCGCTGGCAAACCTCCGAGCAACTGCGACTTCGCGGTCGTCGGTGCCGGCATCGTCGGCCTGGCGACCGCCCGCGAGCTGGCGCTGCGCCACCCGGGAGCCTCGATCGTCGTGCTCGAGCGCGAGCCGGGACCCGCCCGCCACCAGAGCGGCCACTCGAGCGGCGTCATCCACGCCGGCGTCTACTACGCGCCCGGCTCGCTCAAGGCCAGGCTGTGCGTCGATGGCGCCGCGGCGCTGTATGCCTACTGCGAGCGAGCGCGGGATCGAGGCGCGACGCGACGGCAAGCTGATCGTCGCCACACGCGAGGACGAGCTGCGAGCGGCTCGGCGAGCTCGAGCGCCGCGCCCAGGCGAACGGCGTGCCGGGCCTGCGCCGCCTCGGCCCCGAGGAGCTGCGCGAGGTCGAGCCCCACGCGCGCGGGATCGCGGCCCTGCACTCGCCGGCGACGGGCGTCGTCGACTTCGCGGCGATCACAGCCGCCTTCGCGGAGGACCTGGCAAGCGCAGGCGGCTCGCTCCACTGCGGGGTCGAGGTCACCGGCCTCGCCGAGGAGCCGGCGGGCGGCAGCCGTCTCACGCACTCAGCCGGTGCGACCGTCGCCCGGCGGCTCGTCGTCTGCGCCGGGCCGTGGGCGGACCGGCTCGCCCGGGTCGCGGGCGCCGGCGCCGACCCGCGGATCGTTCCCTTCCGCGGCGCCTACCTGCGCCTGCGCCCGGCCGCGTTCCGCCCTCGTGCGCGGCAGCATCTATCCCGTGCCCGATCCCGACCTCCCGTTCCTGGGAATGCACCTGACCCGGACGCTCGCCGGCGAGGTCCTGCTCGGCCCGACCGCGCTCTTCGTCGGCGCCCGCGACGCCTACAGGCTGCGCACCATCCGCGGGCCGCGACCTCCGGGAGAGTCTCGCCTGGCCCGGGACGTGGCGCCTGTTCGCACGGCACTGGCGAACGGGGCTCGCGGAGCTCCGCCGTGCCGCCAGCCGCTCGGCCTTCGTCGCCGAGTGCCGCCGCTACGTTCCCGAGCTGAGCGACGCCGACGTCGAGCCGAGCCCGCACTCCGGCGTCCGCGCCCAGGCGGTCGGCCGCGACGGCTCGCTCGTCGACGACTTCCTCGTCACGACGACGGACCGGGCGCTGCACGTCCGCAATGCGCCCTCCCCCGCCGCGACCTCCTCGCTGGCGCTGGCCGTCGAGATCGCCGACCGGATCGAGGCCTCGGGGTGAGCGCGCCGGTGCTCGAGCCGCGAGCAGCTGCTGCAGTTCCTCGCCCCGGCGGTTGCCGACGAGGTGCTCGCCGCCCAAGGCCAGCCCCTGGGTCCGCGGCGACTCGAGGCGAGCGTGCTGAGCTGCGACGTCAGCGGCTTCCGCGGCCTCGTCGCGGTCGACGCGCGACGCGGCCTTCGAGGTCCTCAACCGGATCCTCGCGGCCGCCGCCGAGGCGATCCGCGCCGAGCGTGGCACGCTGATGTCGTTTCCCGGTGACGGCGTGCTCGCCGTCTTCGGCGCGCCGCTCGCCGACCCTGAGCACCGCAAGCGGGCAAAGCGCGTCGCGGCGGCGATCTCGGGCCCGGTGCTCGAGGCGGCTGCGCTCGAGCTCGAGCGCCGCGGACTACCCGCGATCGGCATCGACGTGGCGGTCGAGTCCGGCGAGGTCGTCGCCGGCGTGATCGGCGCGGCCCCGCGCTGGGAGTACGCCGCGATCGGCAGCCCGACGAGCCGCGCGGTGGCGGCGACCACGGGCTAGGGAGTCGCGACGGGCGGGGAGCCGTCCACTTGAAGGACCTATAGGCCCCTTAACTGGACGGCTACATAGCTCAGTCCCCCGCGTCGCCGCGCCGTCAGATCCGCTCGACGATCATCGCTTCGCCCTGACCGCCGGCGACGCACATCGTCTCGAGGCCGACGGCGTGGTCGTCGGTCTCCATGTCGTTGAGCAGCGTGCCCATGATCCGGGCGCCCGTCATGCCGAACGGGTGGCCGAGGGCGATCGCGCCACCGTGCGTGTTCAGCTTCTCGAGCGGGATGTCGCACTCGTCCATGATCGGGATCACCTGGGCGGCGAACGCCTCGTTGAGCTCGACGACGTCGATGTCGCCGATCGTCATCCCGGCCCGGTCGAGGACCTTCTTGATGGCGCCGATCGGGGCGACGCCCATGTACTCGGGGTTGTTGCCCTCGGTCGCCGCGGTGATGATCCGGGCGCGCGGCTCGAGCCCGAGCTCGGCGGCCTTCGTGTCGCTCATGATCAGCGCCGCGGCGGCGCCGTCGTTGAGCGGGCAGGAGTTGCCCGCGGTGACGCCGCCGCCGCCCTCGAAAGCTTCGGGCAGCGTGCCGAGCTTCTCGCGCATGTCGCCCTTGTCGGGCCGCGGGCCGTCGTCCTTGTCGACGACGGTGCCGTCCGCCAGCGGCAGCGGCGCGATCTCGCGAGCGAAGAAGCCGGACTCCTGCGCGGCGACGGCGAGGTGCTGCGAGCGCAGCGCGTAATCGTCCATGTCGTCGCGGGAGACGCCGTACTTCTTGGCGACGTTGACGGCCGTGTCGCCCATGTCGATGTAGACGTTGGGGTAACCGTCGGTGCCGCCGGTCAGCTTCTCGTTGCGGTCGGCGACGCGGGCCGGGTCGGTCGCCTCGTTGAAGCGGCTGACGAACTCGACGCCGGCGGCGACGTAGGCGTCGCCCTCGCCGTTCTTGATCGCGTTCGAGGCGTGGCGGATCGCGTCGAGCGAGGAGGCGCAGAAGCGGCTCACCGTGACGCCGGTGGTCGTCTCCGGCAGGTCGCTGAGCAGGGCGATGATGCGGGCAACGTTGAAGCCCTGCAGGCCCTGCGGCATGCCGAACGCCGCAGATCAGATCCTCGATGATCGCCGGGTCGACGCCCGGATTGCGCTCGAGGAGCTTGTTGACGATGAAAGCGCCGGTCTCGTCCGGGCGCTCCTGGGCGAGGGAGCCCTTGAACGCGCGGCCGATCGGGGTGCGCACGGTGTCGACGATGACTGCTTCGGGCACTGCTGCCTCCTTGGGGATGGGACTAAGCCGTAGTGGGCGGAGAGACGGGAGCGCGCCCGCTCTGCGGCGCGCCCGGGGGTGTTTTCTACCGTCAATGGTACGGACCGCGTCCAGCGGCGGCGACTGTGGGCGGCTCGTCTATGCTCGCGCCATGAGCGACGAGGCAACCGGCGCGAGCACCGGGCTGAACCCGGCCCAGGCCGCGGAGATGCTCAGCTCCAGCGAGGTACAGCTGATCGACGTGCGGCAGGACTTCGAGTGGCAGGAGGGCCGCATCGAAGGCTCCGTCCATATCCCGCTTGACGTGCTGCCGGCTCGTGCCGGCGAGATCGACCGGGAACGGCCCGTGATCTTCGCCTGCCGGAGCGGCGCCCGTTCCGCGATGGCCACCGACGCGTTCCGCGCGTCGGGGATCGAAGCGTTCAACCTCGAGGGTGGGCTCGAGGCGTGGGTCGCCGACGGGCTCGAGCTCGATCGGGCCGCGGCCCAGGTCGCGCTGCCACGGCCCGACAACAGCTGACGCAGGTGGAGGGCGGCCCACCAACGACGGGCTCGTATGCCGAGCAGCCGCGGGAGCCCGGCGCCGGCTCGCACGCCGATCCCGACGGGCTCCGCGCCTGGCTCGCACAGCTCGACCGCAAGCTCGGCACCCGCACCTACGTCGGGGCCGCCGCACTCGTCCTGGCGCTTGCTGCGGCGATCATCGCGATCGTTCTCGCCGTCGACACTCGCGACAACTCGGCGACGAAGGCCGAGGTCGACCGCGTCTCCAACGAGCTCGGCGGAATCGCCGAGCAGGCGGGGCAGGCAAAGGACCTGCAGGACAGCGTCAGCTCGCTCAGCGACCGGCTCGCCACCCTCGAGGACGACGTCGCGAAGCTGCAGACCGACGACAGCCAGACGACAAAGCGGATCGGCATCGTCGAGGGCGACATCAACGACCTGCGCGGGCAGATCTCGGATCTGCAGGGTTCTGGCTCCTCCCCCGGCTCGAGCGGCACATCGCCGAACGGCAAGTAGGCGTCGGCGGCCCGCGGACACCACTTCGCAGAGCCGTCCGCACCCTGCTCTAGATTGGCGCCCGAATGCGGTTTGTGCCGATGGGCACGTGCTACCGCCAACGGGGCGCCACCAGCCCGGAAGGAGAGGGTCATGGCCGAGGGTTACTGCGTCAAGGAACGCAAGAAGGTCGAAATCAAGGACCCACAGCAGATCACGATGAAGAACGGTCGCCCGGCGATCCAGGGTACGTGCCCGGATTGCGGGACGAAGATCTTCAAGATCGGCAAGCTCGAGGGCTGAGCGGACGGGGCCGCGCGGCGGCCCCATTTCCGCCGCGCTCATGCGCGGCGCGCTCAGAGGCTAAAGCGTCGTGACGCCGCCCTGACGGCGGCCGTACAGGTAGCCGACGAGCGCCTCGGCGACGTTCGGGTCGAACTGGCTGCCCGCGTTGCGGGTCAGTTCAGCGACCGCGTCGGTGTGTGACATCGCGGCCCGGTAGGGCCGATCGGAGGTCATTGCGTGGTAGGCGTCGCAGGCGAGGATGATGCGGGCGCCGATCGGTATCTGATCGCCTGAGATCCCATCCGGGTAGCCCCTGCCGTCCCAGCGCTCGTGCTCGTGGCGGACGATCTTTGCCACACCGCCGAGACCGGGGATGGCGCGCAGAATGCGCTCGCCGATCACCGGGTGCTGGCGCATCACCTCCCACTCGCGCTCGTCGAGCGGGCCGGGCTTATGAAGGATGTCGTCGGGAACGCCGACCTTGCCGACGTCGTGCAGCAGCGCGGCCGTGCGCAGCTTCGAGACCTGCTCGGCATCGAGAGCCAGCGTCTCGCCGATACGGCCGGCCACGTCGACCACCGACTCGGAGTGATCGCCGGTGTACTGATCGCGCTCCTGCAACGCTGTGGCAAGCGCCGCGATGACGTCGCCGTGCGCAGGATCGTCGGTGTGTTCCCCGCCCTCGGCGGCGCCCGAGAAGACCGCCGCCCGACCGCCGCCCCCGATCCGTGCCTGGCCAAGCGCGGTAGTCGCCGCAGCGAGCAGTTGCTCGGGCGTCTGCCGCGGCCGCAGGGCCGCGATCCCGATTGAGACGCTGATGCCGCGAATCGGCCCGGCCTGCTGATCCTCCAGCGCGATCAGGATCCGTTCGGCAAGCGGGTGCGCACCCTGCGAACCGGTCTCGGGGAGCAGGATGGCGAATTCGTCGCCCCCCATCCGGCAGGCAAGGTCGTGGGTCCGCGTCATCTGGGCGATCACGCCGCCGACGGCAACGAGGACGGAATCGCCGGCGCCGTAGCCGTGATTGAGGTTGATCTGCCGGAACCCGTCGACGTCGACGATCGCGACGCTCAGCGGCCGCTGGTATCGGTGCGCGCGCTGCACGTCGAGTTCGAGCTGCGTGCGGAACGCACCCAGCGACAGCAGCGTGTCCGTGAGGCTGTCCCGGTTGGCGCTGCGCGCGAGCTCGGCTTCGAGCTCGGTGATGCGCTTGTGGGCGTCGGCAAGCTGCCTCTCGAGCTGCTCGGACTGTCGAGACAGGAGGCCCATCCGCTCCCCTATCGGCTCCAGGGGTGGCCGTCTTGAGCCGGGCCGCCACGGATTCCGCCCCGTATCAGCCACGGCCCCCGATCCGGACGAGGCCACCGAGCACGCCGAGGTATGCCGTCCCGTCCGGCGCGAGTGTCGCCGGCGCAGGCGACGACGCTCGCTCCTTTTCTGACGCGTGGACGCCGCATGGATCCGACCCAGCGTAACGGTGCTGGTGCCGAATGACGCAATGGGTGGAAGAATGGAGCCCAGCCTCATGTCGAGCAATTCGCGCCAGCAGAGACCGCTCGAGCTGATCCTCGCCCGCAATCTGCTGACGAGCATCGCTACCCCGGCCTTCCTCGTGTCCACGGAGGGCGAGATGCTCTTCTACAACGAGGGCGCCGGAGCCCTCCTCGGCGTCCCCTTCGAGGAGACGGGCCGCATGGATTCCGAGACCTGGATCCGATCCTTTGGCCCCTTCGACGGCGACGGTGAGCCGATCCCGCTCGAGAACCTCGAGCTGACGGCGGCGCTGCGCGACGGTCGTCCCGCCCACTCGACCTTCTGCATCCGCTCGACCGACGGCACTCGGCACGAAGTCGCAGCAAGCGGCATGCCGATCGTCAGCGCCGATCGCGGCGCCTCCGGCGCGATCATCTTCTTCTGGCCGCTCGATCCCGAGCACGCCCGTGAGCTGACAACCGGTAGGCACGAGGCGGTCGGATGAGGGTCAAGGTCTGGGGCGCGAGAGGGTCGGTCCCGGCTCCGGGGCCGGAGATGAACCGCTACGGCGGCAACACCTCCTGCGTCGAGGTGACGCTGTCGACCGGCGAGACGCTGATCATCGACGCCGGCACCGGTATCCGCACGCTCGGCTTCTCGCTGCCCCCGGACATGCCGCGGATCAACATCCTGCTCACCCACCTGCACCTCGACCACATCCAGGGCCTGATGTTCTTTCCGCCCTGCTTCCGGGCGTCGTCGACGATCCGCATCTGGGGGCCGAGCTCGCCCGAGGCAAGCCTCGAAGCACGGATCGCCCGCTACATCTCGGCGCCACTCTCGCCCGTCGAGGTCCGTGAGCTGCCCTGCGATGTCTCCTTCCTCGACGCGCCCGCGAGCGAGTGGCAGGTCGGCGGGGCCACCGTACGTGCCGAGGCGGTCACGCACCGTGGGCCGACGCTCGGCTACCGGATCACCGACGGCGATACCACGCTCTGCTACATCTCCGACCACGAGCCTGGACTCGGCGCGCCGCTCGCGGAGCTCGATCCCGAGTGGATCTCCGGTTACAACCTCGCGCGCGACGCTGACCTGCTGATCCACGACTGCCAGTACACGGATGAGGAGTACCCCGGGCACGAGGGTTGGGGGCACTCGCGGATCGAGGACACGGTGACGTTCGCCCGGCGGGTGCGCGCAAAGCGCACGCTGCTCTTCCACCACGACCCGCTGCACACCGACGGGTTCCTCGACGACCTGCACGCGCAGGCCCGCGAGCGCTGGGCCGAGCTCGGCGGCGACCCGGCGCAGATCGAGATGGCCCGCGAGCGCGACGAGCTCACCGTCGGGCCCGTTCCGGCGGCGCTCCAGCCCGCTTCGGCGCCGGTGATCGCGGCGCGGCCGCTGGCCTGAACCCGGGCCTGAACAGCGGCCTCGCCGAAGCTGCCTCCGAGGTTACGCCGCGTGCCGCGAGAGCGCCGAATACCCGCTTCGACAAGCGGTTCGTGTGGGAGGCCAAGGGCTGCACGCCACTCGGTACAACGGCTTTGCCGCAATTTTCGACCGCGGTACAAACACACCTCGGCGCCCCCGGCGCACACTGAATCTGTCCTGAACGCGACTGCCGGATTGCCCATGCCCGGCGAATGGAGGCAAACGATTGCGGCAAGAGACCGTGTGGGGGCTCTGGTAAGCCCTCGGCTCCGGCGGGATCGCCGCGGGTGGGCAGGGACACGACGCGTTAGGAGGAGAAGATGAAGAAGGTCGAAGCATTCATCCGCCACGAGGCGTTCGAGCCAATCCGCCAGGAGCTGCTCGAGCGCGGCATCCCGTCGCTTTCGATTTCGGAGGTGAAGGGCTCGGGCCGACAGAAGGGGGTCGTCGAGCACTACCGCGGTGCCAGCCTCACCGTCAACGTCCGGCCGAAGCTGAAGATCGAATGCGTGATCGCCGACGGGGAGAAGGACCTCGTCGTCCAGACGGTCCTCAAACACGCCCGTACGGGCTCGGTCGGCGACGGCAAGATCTTCGTCGTCGACGTCGAGGAGGCGATTCGCATCCGCACCGGCGAAGAAGGCGAGGACGTACTGCAGGCCCACGAGGGAACGGAGATCCCGTCCGCCTGACGGCGGCGGGCGACGACCGGCCGGCGAAGGAGCGGCGCCGGTCACCAAGCGAGAGCTGACCAGGGAAGGGAGCTCGGGAACACGGCTGATGCGCGATCTCCACGAACAGATGCTTGCCACCGTCATGGACGGGGACGGCCTCAGCGGGATCGCGGAACTCGCAGCGCACGAGGTCGGCGGACCCGTGGCGATCGTGCTCCCCGAGCACGGGCTTGCGGCCGTCTGGCCCGAGGACGAGCGGATCGTCCAGCTGAACGCGTGGACGGCGAAGGCGATCGCCGGCCAAAACGGCACGCTTCCCGAAGGCGTCGACCTCGCGGTGCCGATCCCCGTGGCCGGCCGCGACGTCGGCAGGGTGATCGCCGTCGCCGGTGCCGAGCAGGCGGCCAAGCTGATCGACCGCGAGGAGGTGCTGCGGATCGCGGCGCTGACCGCGCTCACCGAGCTCGCTGTGGTCGAGGCGCGCGACGCGCTCGCCGAGCAGCTCCGCGGCAGCCTGATCGAGGAGATGCGGGCCGGCGCCATCAGCGGCGAGGAGATCGTTCGCCGCGGTCAGCGCCTCGGCTCGGACCTCTCCGATGGGCTCGTCGCCATCGCCGCCGAGGCGAGTGGCGGCAAGCCGCGCTACATGGCAGCGATCGTCTCCTCAGTCGCGGGCAATGCGATCGCCGAGGCGATCGGCGACCGGGTCTTCGGGCTACTGCCGGCGGGCGAGCCGGCGGGTGGCCCCGAGGCCACCGCCGAACGAGCGCGCGAGATCGTCCGGCGACTGCGCCCACACGGGCCCGCCGCGGCCTCCTCGTTCCACCCCACCCCCGAGGACGCCGGCCGCGCGCTCGAGGAGGCGGAGCTGATGCTCGACGTGGTCGCCCGCGATCCGCGCCTCGCCGATCAGCTCGAGGGCGGTATCCCGAGCGGCGTCTACCGCCTCCTCTTCCGGGCCCTCGCCTCGAATCCGGCGGAGGTCTTCAGCTTCTACGAGGACACCGTTGAGTCGCTGGTCAGCCATGACCGCGACTACCGCACGGACCTCCTCAACACGCTCGAGGCGTACCTGGCGCACGACTGCAACATGCGCGCCACGGCCGAAGCCGTGTACGCGCACCGCCACACGGTCGCGCACCGCCTCGAACGGATCAAGGAGCTCTGCGGCCTCGACCCCGCTTCGGGCCCCGACCGCGAACGGCTCGGGCTGGGGATCAAGGCGTACCGGTTGATCGAACCAACACTGCCGCGCTGATGGGTCGGCGCAGCGGCACAGAGGAGGAGGTGCAAGCAGATGAATGAAGAGGCGAACGTGGTGCACCTCCCGCTCACATGGGCGGGAGAGGTGCGGCAGATCGTGTCCTTCGGCGGGGGCGGCTTCTCGATGGAGGCCGGAAACACGTTGCTCGACGACTACGTACTGTCGTTGACCGGCTCCGAACGCCCCCGGGTCTGCTTCGTGCCGACCGCGAGCGGCGACGCGGACCAGTACATCGTCCGCTTCTACCGGGCGTTCTCGCCCGAGCGGTGCGAGCCGTCCCACCTGTCGCTGTTCCGCCGCGACAGGGGCGCGGAGGACCTGCGCGAGTTCCTGCTCAGCCAGGACCTGATCTACGTCGGGGGTGGCAGCGTGATCAGCATGCTCGGCGCGTGGCGCGCGCACGGGATCGACGTGCTGCTGCGTGAGGCGTGGGAGGCCGGCGTCGTCCTCTGCGGACTCTCTGCGGGCTCGCTTTGCTGGTACGCGGAGGGGGTCACTTCCTTCCACGGCGAGGTCCGCCATTTCAAGGGGCTCGGCCTGTTGCCGTGGAGCAACTGCGTCCACTACGGCGACGAGCCGGGCCGGCGCGAGGCCTACCACGAGCACCTGCGGCGCGGTATGTGCCCGGGCTACGCGGCAGCCGACGGCGCCGCCCTGCGGTTCAGCGGGCCGCGGATGGTCGAGGCGATCGCATCGCGGCCGAAGGCGCAGGCGTGGTGCGTCGGCGACGGCGGCGAGGAGGTGATCGAGTCGGCCCTGCCGATCCGTTATCTCGGTGCCAAGCCCGAGCCCGGGAAGGAAAAGGACCTGACGGCGGTAGCTTGACGGCCATGGAAGTGAACAGATGAGCGGACCGATAGTCGCCATGGGCGGCGCCGAGTTCGCGATGCGGGCTGAGAACGAGGCCCTGCATGACTACGTGCTCGCTCTCGCGCGGGCCGCGCACCCGCGGATCTGTCTGTTGCCGACGGCGAGCGGCGACCCACACGAGCAGATCAGCACCTTCCACGCGGCGATGGACCGCCGCGACTGCGAGTCGTCCTCGATCTCGCTGTTCCGGCTCGTCGACGGCGACATCGATCTCGGCGGAAAGCTGCTCGCCCAGGACGTGATCTACGTGACCGGCGGCAACATGGTCAACCTGATGGCGCTCTGGCGGGAGCACGGGCTCGACGAGATCCTGCCCGAGGCGCACCGCCGGGGCACGGTGCTCTGCGGCTACAGCGCCGGCTCGATGTGCTGGTTCGAATGGGGTGTCTCGCGCGGCATCGGCAAGCCGGTGGCGATCGAGGGGCTCGGGCTGCTGGCCGGCAGCCACTGCGTGCACTACTCCCAGGACAGCTCGCGCCGCGACGCCTACCGGGAGCTCGTCGGCTCCGGGGCCGTGCCAGCAGGCATCGCGCTCGATGACCACGCGGCGGCGCTCTTCGAAGACGGCGAGATGGTCGAGGCGGTCCGTAGTCGCGGAAGCGCGAAGGGCTTTCGGGTGGAGCCCGCCGAAGGCGGCGTCGTCGAGACCGAACTCCCGACGCGGCCGATCGAGGCGACGGTGCGGAGGGCGGCCGAACCGGCGCTCGAGGAGATGCGGGCGCTACGGCGAATGCGTGGCGCGCCGATGGGTCGCGGTCGCTGAGCGGGTCGTCGCGTACCCGTCGCCGAGCCGCCGCCTCGGCTGACGTCTGCCCCCGGACCGGCGGCTACTCGAGGAACTCGCGCTTCGCCCGCTGGGCCGCGGCCTGCGCCTCCTCTTCGGCTTTCGCCTGAATCTCAGTGGCGAGCCGGCGGCGACGCTCCTCGGCCGCCGCTTCGGCCTCGGCCGCCGCGCGCGCAGTCTCGCGCTCGAGCTCCGTGCGAATCTGCCGCTCGATCTCGGCGGAGCGTTGCTCGGCCTCGGCGGCAGCCCGCTCCTCGGCCTCCTCGCGCAGCCGCCGTTGCTCGGTCGCCAGCCGCCTCCGCAGGGCTTCCTCCGCCTCGCGCTCGGCTCGCTGGCGGGCGCGCTCGGCCTCGACGTCGGCGTCCTTCTGCATCCGCGCCGCCTCGGCCTCGAGCCGCGTCGCGGCCTCGCGGCGGGCGCGTTCCTCGGCCTCGACGGCCAGCTGGTCGGCAAGCCTGCTGAGCTTCTGCTCGGCAACGTTGAGGCGCCGCTCAACCTCCTCGCGGGCTTGCCGCTCGGCGGTCGCCCGCTCCTCCGCGTCGGCGGTACGCCGGTCGATCTCCTCAGAGAGCAGGCGCTTCTGCGTCTCGGCCTGCGCCTCGAGCTCCTCACGACGCTTCGAGGTCGCCGCTTCGACTCGCTGGGCAACCCTCTCCGCGGCCTGCTTCTGAAGCTTCGCCGCTGCCGTCCTCAGCTTGCGCTCGGCCTGCTCACGTAGACGGTCGCGCGTCTCCCGCAGCCGTACCTCGTAGCGTTCCGCCGCTGAACGCGCGGCCTGCACGGCGGCCTCCTCGGCCTCCGCCGCGACTGCCTCGCCTCCTCGGCCCGCTGCTCGGCAAGCTTGCGTTCCTCGATCGCCTTGCGGGCGACGGCCTCGGCCTTGCTCGCGCGCAGCGAGGCCTCGCGCGCCTCGGTCGAGATCCGGCGCACATCTTCGGCCAGGGCGTCGAGGCTACTCCTGCGGGCGTCCTCGATCGCCGAGCCGACGCCGTTGGCGGCCGCGCGCGCAGCGTCGGCGCTCGCGTCGGCGAGATCGGGCCCCTCATGTGGCTGTTGCTGTTCTTCCTGCACCCGAACCGGATTCTGAGACAACGAGGTGCCGACCCTACCCGGTTGCGGAGGGCTGCGTACGCGCTTCCCGAGCCGGATCGGCGCCGCGGTGCTCAGGGCAGATGATCGGCCGGCGTACCGCTGAACGTGCGGGCGGCGACCAGTGTCAGCAGCGTTGTCATGAAGATCAGCAGGATCGCGAAGGCGAGCAGACGAGGCATCTTTGCGGCATGCGCGTAGATGCCGAGCAGGAACCCGGCACCCATCAGGACGCCGTAGTAAGTGGACGAGGTGGGCAGCAAATCGGCAAGCGCCACGGCCGCTGCGGTGACGGTCTCCACACCGGCATTATCATCAGGCAGGCGATGTCGGACGTCCCCTCCCCTTCCGCCGACGGCCCCGCGACCGTCGACGAGACACGCACGGCGCTGGAGTCGGCCGGCTACTTGGCCGATGAATCGGCGGCCCTCGTCTCCCACCTCGCCCAGCGGCTCGGCAAGCCCGTGCTGGTCGAGGGCCCGGCGGGCGTCGGCAAGACCGAGCTCGCCAAGGCGCTCTCCCGCGCGACCGGGCGCGAGCTGATCCGCCTGCAGTGCTACGAGGGCCTCGACGAGGCCAAGGCCCTGTACGAGTGGAACTACCGCAAGCAGCTGCTGCGGATCCAGGCGAGCGCCGCGACGGGCGCCGAGGCGGGCAGCCCTGCATCCGGCACGCCCGGACGCGAAGCGGAGGACGCGCCGGTTGGTGATTCCTTCGAGGAGATCTTCGACGAGGAGTTCCTGCTCACCCGGCCGCTGCTCACCGCGATCGCCTCCCCCGAGCCCGTCGTCCTGCTGATCGACGAGATCGACAAGACCGACCAGGAGTTCGAGGCAATGCTGCTCGAGGTCCTCTCCGACTTTCAGATCTCGATCCCCGAGCTCGGCGTGATCGAGGCACGCACGCACCCGATCGTGCTGCTCACCTCGAACAACACCCGCGAGCTGACGGAGGCATTGAAGCGTCGCTGCCTGTATCTGTGGCTCGACTACCCGGACATCGAGCGCGAGATGGAGATCGTCCGCCTGCACGCCCCCGAGCTCGACGAAACCCTCGCCCGCCGGCTCGTCGAGGTCGTGCAGATGGTCCGCGAGCTCGACCTCAAGAAGCCACCCTCGATCGCCGAGTCGATCGATTGGGCCCGAGCGCTGCTGCTGCTCGGCGCCGACGAGATCGACGCCGAGACCTTCCGCAAGACGATGAGCATCATCGTCAAGCACCGCACCGACCTCGACCTCGTCGCCGAGCGGGTCGGGACGCGGCTCGCGGGCGCGATGACCCAGGCCGGCGAAGGCTCCTGATGGCCGCCCCCGAGACCGGGGCGGGTCCACCGAGCGGGCTCCCCGACGGGCTCGGGCCGAAGCTGCTTGAGCTTCTGCGAGGAGCTGCGCAGCGAGGGCGTCGCGATCGGTACCTCCGAGATCCTCGACGCGTTCGAGGCGGTCGGCGCGATCCCCTGGACCAAGCGCTCCGACTTTCGTGAGGCGCTCGCTGCGACGCTCGCCAAGTCGCCCGACGACAGGCGCATCTTCGAGCTGATCTTCGATCGCTTCTTCTTCCGTGCGGCCGAGGCCGAGGCGCTCGAGCGACAGATCGGCGAGAGCGGCGAGCTCAGCGCCGACGGCGATCGGCTCGACCTCGACGCAGCTCCGCGAGCTCATCCGCCAGGCGATCGCCGACGGTGACGAGGACGCGATGCGCGACCTGGCCCGGCTCGCGGTCGCCGGCTTCGGCCGCCAGGGCGAGGGCTCGGGCGTCGTCGGCGTCGACGTGCAGCGGATCCGCCGCGCGCTCGGCCTGCAGCCGGGCCAGGGCCCCGCAGGCGCCGGCTCGGAGGAGGGCGAGGCACCGCCGCTCGACCGCGAGGGCCTGCGCGAGTTCGAGGGCGCATCTGCGGCGCGAGCTCGAGCGGGCGCTGATCGAGCGGACCGAGAAGCTGCCGCCCTCCCGGCCGCTCGCCGAGCTCGACCGGGCACTGCCGACCAGCCCGACCCAGGACCTCGCCGCAATCCACCGCGCGGTCACCCAGCTCAAGCGCCGGCTGGCGACGCTCGGCCACGATCAGCGCGGCCGCCGCCGCGGCCGCGTCGTCGACGTGCGGCGGACGATGCGGACCTCGCTGGAGACGGGCGGCGTGCCGATGCACCTGCGCTACCGGCCGAAGCGCCCGCGCCGGCCCGAGATCTACGTGCTCTGCGACGTCTCGACCTCCGTGACGTCAGCGAGCGTCTTCTTCCTCAGCGTCCTGCACGCGCTGCACGACTCGTTCCGGAAGCTGCGCAGCTTCGTCTTCATCGAGCGGATCAGCGAGGTCACCGAGACCTTCGAGAAGGAGCGCGACTTCCGCAAGATCAGCGAGGCGATCAGCCGCGACGGCGGCGTCGCCGACGTCTCCGGCTACACCGACTACGGGCGCGTCTGGAACGAGTTCCTGACCGAGATCTCCGGCGACCTCGATCCGCGCTCGACCGTGATCGTGCTCGGCGACGCGCGCACCAACGGGCGCGATCCGCACCCCGAGGCGTTCGCGCAGGTCACCGAGCGCGCCGGCCGCACCTTCTGGCTCAACCCCGAGCCGAAGCTCTACTGGAACTACGGCGACTCGGTGATGGCCGCCTACGAGCCGTACGTGACCCGCGCCTTCGAGTGCTGGACGACCAAGCACCTCGAGGAGTTCGTCGACGTGATCGCCGGCACCGCGCAGACGGCTCCCGACTGAGCCGGCCCGTCGCCCCACTAGAATCGGCACGGTCAACAGGGGTGCTCGCGGGTACGCGGGCTGAGATAGCGCCCCTCGGGACCTCTGCCCTCGTGGCGTGCTCCCCGGCCCGGCGCTGACCCTCCGAACCTGTGCGGTAATGCGCGCGAAGGGAGACGAAGCGAACGTGGCAGTCGATCTCGAAGCGGCGAGCGAGGGTCGATCCGGCCTTCACGATCCGCTCGGCGGCGCGGCGCTGCGGATCGAGGGCCTGCGGCACTCCTTCGGCGAGCTCGAGGTGCTCGACGGCATCGACCTCGAGCTCGGCCCGCGCGAGACCGTCGCGCTCGTCGGTCCCTCGGGGTGCGGCAAGTCGACGCTGCTCGAGCTGGTCGGCCGGGCTCGCGGAACCCAGCGGGCGGCCGGATCGCCGTCGCCGGCCGGCACCGACGCCCGCCGAGCGGCTCGCCGGCTGCGCCTACATGCCGCAGCGCGAGCCGCTGCTGCCCTGGCTGCGGGCGATCGACAACGCCGCGCTCGCGCCGCGGCTGGCGGGCAGCTCGGCGCGCGCCGCGCGGCAGACGGCGGCACCGCTGTTCGAGCGCCTCGGGCTCGGCGGCTTCGAGCGCGCCTGGCCCGAGGAGCTCTCCGGCGGCATGCGCCAGCGCGTCGCCTTCGCCCGCACCCTGCTGACCGGCAAGGCGACGCTGCTGCTCGACGAGCCCTTCGCCGCGCTCGACGCGATCACCCGCGGCGACCTGCAGAGCTGGCTGCGCGGGGCGCTCGCCGCCGAGCCGCGGACCGTGCTGCTCGTCACCCACGACGTCGAGGAGGCGCTGTACGTCGCCGACCGCGTCGTCGTCCTCTCGCCGCGGCCCGGGCGCGCCGTCTGGGCAGGGCTCGGGCCGGCGGCCGATCGGGCCGGCGACCGACCGCGCCGCGGTCGTCACCGCGCCTGGGTTCGTGAGCGCCCGCGAGCGCGGCCCTGCACGCGCTCGGCTCGAGCCACGGAGAGCTGCGTCGATGAGGCGGCGGCTGGCTCGACATCGTCGGCGCCGATCGCTGCTCGTCCTCGTCCTGCTCGCGCTCTGGCAGGCCGCGGCGAAGTGG
The DNA here is from genome assembly GCA_963774395.1 of uncultured Solirubrobacterales bacterium. GTDB lineage: Bacteria > Actinomycetota > Thermoleophilia > Solirubrobacterales > 70-9 > CAXMST01. The sequence goes on from CAVZET010000007.1 coordinate 704,411, forward strand.
GATCTGCTCGCCAACGCGCTCGGGATCGAGCCCTTCCTGGTCCCGGCGCCGACCGAGATCGCCGCCTCGCTCGTCGACAACTCGGCACCTGCTCGCCGACAACGCCTGGGTGACCCTGCGGGAGGTGCTCGCCGGCTTCGCCGTGGCGCTCCTGATCGGCGTCGGCTTCGCCCTGCTCCTGCACTCTCGCGGTTGCTGCGGCGCGCCTTCTACCCGCTGATCGTCGCCAGCCAGACGGTGCCGATCATCGTCGTCGCGCCGATCCTCGTCGTCTGGTTCGGCTTCGGGATCGGCCCGAAGGTCGCGATCATCGCCCTGATCTGCTTCTTCCCGATCACCGTCAACACCCTCGACGGACTCGGGTCGGTCGAGCCGGCGCAGCGCAAGATGATGCGCTCGCTCGGCGCCGGCCGAACTCAGATCCTGACGCCGGCTCGAGCTGCCGGCCGCGCTCCCCTACCTGGTCAGCGGCGCGAAGATCGCGATCGCGGTCGCGGTGATCGGCGCCGTGTTCGGCGAGTGGGCCGGCTCCGACCAGGGGCTCGGGCACCTGATGCTCGTCGACAACGCCCAGCTCGAGGTGCCGCGCCTGTTCGCGGCGATCTTCGTGCTCTCGCTGATGGCGATGCCCTGTTCGGAGCGCTCGGCGCTGATCGAGCGGCGGTTCGGCTGGTGGCGGCGAGCGACGCGGCCGGCTGACCCGCGACCGAGCTTCGAACGACCGACGATGAACGGAAGGAGGACACGTTGAGAGACCGAACCGAGACGCGACCGTACGCATCGGCCGCTCGCGGTCTGCGACGCTGCGCGGCCGGTCGCGCTGCTTGCGCTCGGCTGCGGCGAGAAGTCCGAGGACGAGGCGACGCGAGCCCGACGCCGTTCGACCTGGCGCTCGACTTCTACGTCAATGCCGACCACGCCGGGATCTACACGGCGCTCGAGAACGGCTACTTCGCCGACGCCGGCCTCGACGTCAAGCCCCGCGTGCCCTCCGATCCCTCGGCACCGATCAAGCAGGTCGCCGCCGGCCGCGCCGATCTCGCGATCTCCTACGAGCCCGAGGTGATGCTCGCCCGCGACCAGGGCCTCGACGTGGTCGCCGTCGGCGGCGCTGATCCAGCGGCCGCTGACCTCGCTGATCTCGCTGCCCGCGCGGGCATCGAGCAAGCCGGCCGATCTCGAGGGCAAGCGCGTCGTCACCGCCGGGATCCCGTACCAGACGGCCTACCTCGACACGATCCTCCGCGACAACGGCGTCAACCCCGACCGACGTCAAGCAGACCGACGTCGGCCTCAACCTGCTGCAGCCCGTGCTCAGCGGCAGCGCCGACGCGATGTTCGGCGGCTTCCTCAACATCGAGGGCGTGCAGCTGCCGAGCGGACGGCAAGCACCCGATCGTGCAGCCGGTCGACGAGCTCGGCATCCCGACCTACGACGAGCTCGTGCTCGTCGCCAACGGCGACGCGTCGCCGGAGGATCCCGAGGCGATCCGGCTGTTCATCGCCGCGCTCGAGCGCGGCACCGCCGACGCCGAGGCCGAACCCGCAGGCCGCGACCGACGCGCTGCTCGAGGCCTCGCCCGAGCTCGACCGCGAAGCTGACGAAGGCCGAGGTCGCGCAAGACCCTGCCGTACTTCGAGCCGCCCGCAGGGCAAGCCCTTCGGCTACATGGACCCGAGCGAGTGGGTCGGCTTCGCCGGCTTCATGGCCGACCAGGGCCAGATCCGAGCGCCTCGGCACCGCGGAGCTGCTCACCAACGACCTGCTGCCCGGGGAGATCCCGGAGTAGGAGGTCGCAGGCGCCGGCCGCAGCGACGTCGGCGGTGGCCCGAGCTGCCCTCGAGGTCGAGACGCACGATGTGCCATGCATGCCATGGGAAATCGTGCGGTTCGACCCGGGTGGCGGTGCGAGACGCACCGAAGACGCAAGTCGAGGCGCGAGCCCTGACCGCCTCACCCCTCGCCTCCGCCTGTCGGACGAACGACCTCGCGCGGCCGCGAACGGTGGTGCGCCTACGCCGCGTCCTCGCTCTCGGGGCGCGGCGGGTGGTAGCGGAGCGGCCTGCCGGCGCTGCCGGCGGCGCGCTTGCGGCGACCAGGGTGAAGAGGCCCGGCCCAGCCGCGGTAGGGGGCGAAGCGGGCGTAGAACTCCTCGACCTCGGCGACGGTGGCGCGGCGGTCCATGCCCGGTCAGCCGCGGCACGAGCTTCAGGTAGGCGAGGTCGCCGGCCGGCAGCGAGTCGGGGTCGCCGCGGCCCTTGCTGGCCGAGGACCTGGACGGTCCACGGGCCGATCTCGCTGATCGCGAGCAGGCGCCGGTCGTGCTCGCGGCGGGCCGGGGTCGATGCGGCCGGCGGCGACCTCGCGCGCGACCTTGATCATCGCCACCGCGCGCTTCGGGCGCGAGGTCGAGCGCGGCGAGCTCGGCCGGGCGAGCGCGCGGCGATCGGCTCCGGGCCGGGCACGTCGCGCAGCGGCCGCTCGCGGTCGGGCGGCAGGCAGGCGGCGCCCCAGCGGGCGACGATCCGCCGCTGGATCACGTGCGCCCGCTCGACCTCGATCAGCTGCTCGGTGATCGCCCAGGCGAGCGCCTCCCAGGGCCAGACGCGTGCGCCGCGCCCGCAGCCAGGGGACGCGCCGGATCGCGGGGCCGAGCAGCGGGTCGGCGCGGAAGCGCGGCGTAGAAGTCGGTGTAGTCGTCGTCGAGGCCGAGCGCGTTGCGGGTCGCGCTCGATCGCGATCCGCAGGTGCGGCTGCCTCGGCGCGCAGCGGCTGCGACGGCGGCTGCCGCGCGCGGCGCCAGCTGGGCTCCGCGGGCCGTGCGGCCGCCGGCGGCCGGCGGCGCGACAGCGCTCGACTGCCTCGCGCCCGGCCTCGAGCCAGGCGGGCTCGGCCGGCATCGCGGCGATCCGGACCGCGTCTTCGCGACGGGCGCTCCCAGGCGCGGACGAGCACCGGGCGGCCCTCGACGTGCAGGAAGCGCTCGAAGACGCCGTCGCGGACCCGGGAGACGCCGTCGGGGCCGGCCCGGCGGGCGAGCCGGAACGGCCAGGGCGGCGCTGACGTCGACGACGAGCCCGTCGCCGACAGGCCGCGGGCGCGCCGCGCATCAGCGGTCGAGAACGTGGACGTCGATCAGGAAGGAGCGGCTGGCGAGCACGCGCTCGGCCTTGCCGCCGCGGCGCAGGACGCCGGGTCGGCTTCTTGCGCTCGGCGCGGGCGCGGACGGCGCTGACCGCGGCGACGGTCGCGGCACCGGCGGCGATCCCGCCGGCGGCGGCCATCGCGACGGTCCGGACCTCGCCGCGCCAGGCGTCGAGCTCGGCGGCGCTGCGGCGCTCGCGGCAGCGGCCGCACGTCGTCGTCGTCGACGCCGTCGGCGCGCCGCTCGACGGCGGCTCCTCGACCGCCTCGCCTTCGAGTACCTCTTCCTGCACCCGCGCGAGTCTAGGGCGGCGGCGATGACGGCTTCCGCGCTCTGTGGACAATTGCGGTCGATGGAGACTTCGATCCCACCCCCAGATCGAGCACGACCTCTTCGAGAAGGCGCGCAACCACGACCGCCGCGAGCAGCTCGAGCTCGCCAAGCAGGCGGACATGCTGCCCTACTTCCGGCTGCTCACCTCGCAGGCCGGGCCCGTCGTCGAGATGGAGGGCCGGGAGACGATCATGCTCGGCTCCAACAACTACCTCGGCCTGACCGGCGACGCGCGCGTCAAGCGGGCGGCCGCCGACGCGCTCGAGACCTACGGCACGGCGCTGACCGGCTCGCGCCTGCTCAACGGCACGATCCCGCTCCACGTCGAGCTCGAGACGCGAGCTCGCCGAGTGGATGGGGACCGAGTCGGCGCTCGTCTTCACCACCGGCTACCAGGCGAACGTCGGCTGCATCGGCACGATCCTCGGACCCGGCGACACGGTGATCTGCGACTCCGGCGACCACGCCTCGATCCTCGACGGCTGCCGGCTGTCCGGCGCGAAGCTGCGCCCCTTCCGCCACAACCGCTCGACAAGCTCGAGAAGATGCTCGAGCGCTCGGCCGCCGACGGCGGCGGCGTGCTCGTCGTCGTCGACGGCGTCTTCTCGATGGAGGGCGACATCTGCGACCTGCCGCCGGTCGTCGAGCTCTGCAAGCGCTACGGCGCCCGGCTGATGGTCGACGAGGCGCACGGCGCCGGCGCGATCGGCGCCCGCGGCGCCGGCGCCTCGGAGCTGTTCGGGCTCGAGTCCGAGGTCGATCTGCGAATGGGCACCTTCTCGAAGAGCTTCGCCTCCTGCGGCGGCTTCATCGCCGGCCCGGCCGAGGTGATCGAGTACCTGCGGATCGCGGCCCGCTCCTTCCTCTTCAGCGCCGCGGCGGTGCCCGCGGCCGTCGGCGCCGCGCTGCAGTCGCTGCGGATCCTCCGCAGCGCGGAGGGGCCGGAGCTGCTCGCGAGGCTTGCCGACAACGCCGCCTATCTGCACAACGGTCTGACCGAGATCGGCCTGCGGGTCGTCGAGCCGACGAAGATGCCGGACGGACAGCGAGGCGCTGACCCCGATCGTGCCGGTGATCGTCGGCGACGACATGCTCGCGGTCGCTCTCTGGAAGGCGCTCTACGACGCCGGCGTCTACACCAACGTCGCGATTCACCCGGCGGTGCCGCCGTCGCGGCGCCTTGCTGCGGACGAGCCTGATGGCGACCCACGAGCGTGCGCACCTGGACCGCGCGCTCGCGATCTTCGAGCAGGTCACCGCCGACTTCGACGAGCTGCCGCGCGACCTGAGGACGCCGGCCGGACGGCCCACCGGCGCCGACCCGACCTCATTGCCCACCGTCAAACGTAGGCTATTCTATTCCGGTAGTTATTGTCTTTTGATGCATCCCGAGCCTACCCCTGCTTGGGTAGATTCGACTTGTCCAATTCTTCACAAGTGGATTAGCGCGCAGGCGACGCAGAAAAACCCTGCTCTTAGCGAACGTGACGGGGGTGATCTTCCGTCCGCCTGCCCATCGCTCGGACCGATGCGACTAGGGTGCCCAGCGCACCGAACGCACCGGGGCAGGGAGCGGGATCGGAGCGGATCACCCACCGCCCATCCCCTCGTCCCGGCCTTGAGCCGGCCCGGCGCCAGGCGCCACAAACACCCATAGCCCGTCAGAACTCACAAGGAGGAGTGAGAATGGAAGCTGCCTCTGCGGCTGCGCCCGTAGTCATCCCGCAACACATCGAAGCGCTCGAACAGGCGAATCGTGTTCGCCTCGCCCGGGCGGCTCTGAAGCGGGCGGTGCGCGTTGGCAATGTGGAGGCTCACGATGTGGTCCGATCCTGCCCCTGGGAAGCCGAGACGATGTCCGTCTCCGAGCTGCTCCGGAGCCAGAGTCGGTGGGGGCGCACGAGGACGCGCAAGTTCCTCGGCCCGCTGGCGGTCAGCGAGAACCGCCAGATCGGACGACTGACCCTGCGTCAGCGCGAGATGCTCGCCGGAGCCCTCGAGGTCAAGGCCCGGCAGACCCACTGAATTCTCGAAAGGGAGGAGACGGGAGCCGTCGGCCCCCGCCATCCACAGACTGAGCGCGGCCCGGGTCCACCGACCCGGGCCGTTCTGCATTCAGGGGGCGCGACGGGATCGGCCATCTAGCCGCGGAAGCTGCTGAGCCGGAACCAGCGACCCCCGGAGCGGCTGCGGAAGACGCGCAGCAGCAGCGCCGCGGCACCGACGAAGACCCCGGCACCGATCGCGGCCCGGATACCGCTGCTCATCCCCTCGGGACCCTTGTAGAAGAGGACCGCGAGGACGATTACCGCCGGCACCCCGGCGAGCAGGAACGTGTGCGAGCGGTAGCCCGCAAAGTGCTCGCGGATCGCAGTGTCGAGCCCGCCGATCGAGGCCAGCGCGACGCCGGCCGCAACCAGGATCGCGCCGCGCTCGCTGTCGCAGGAAGATCAGCCCGAAGATGATCATCACGAGGCCGACCGCGACGGAGATCTCGATCAGCGGGAAGCTGCCCCACGGGGCCGGCGGCCGCTCGTCCTCGACGTTGCGCTCTGCCCTCCGTGCGCCCCTCGCCTGACGCGGCTTCTCGGCCGCTTGCTCGCCGCCGGTCTCAGCAACCTCCCCGGTGCCGGCCGCCTCCGAGGCCTGCTCGTCCGCGGGAACCGCGCCCTGGTGAACGAGGCGGCGCTTGCGACGGCGCTTCTCGGCCTTCGAAGCCATGTTCAGCCTGCCGGGGTGCTCGGGGTCAGTTCGGGGCGGGCGCCGCGGCGCGACGCCCGGTGGCTAACGGACAACCGGAGGAGACCTTGACCCGCCACCAGCCCAGCAGCATCCCGAGGATGCCCCAGCGCGGTCGCGAGTGGTAGTGGCCGCAACCGCGCTCGCCGACGTCCTCGTTCGAGATGCGGACCCAACGGATAGGCCTGCGGGTCGGCGATCATGCGCTCGCGCAGGCCCCGGTTCGCCTCCTCGGCGTCGACGCGGCGCGCCGAGCTCGGCCCGCGCATCGCTCAACTTCAGCGCGAGCCCGTCGCGAATCCGCTCGAGCTCGGCGAGGCCGAGCATCCGCGGCCCGCCGCCGGCACGGCCGAGGCGGCCGACCTCGATCCCGCGGCGCGGGAAGGCGGTGACGAAGCGTGTCGGCGAGCTCGCGCTCGAGCTTTGCGATCTGCCGGCGCAGCTCGCGCTTGGCAGCGCCGCGCTCGAGCCTGCGCGGCTCACGGACCGTCGCGCCGCCGCTGGCGACCTCCGCTTTCAACTCTCCTGGCCCGGCCTCGAGAAGCTCCGGCACCCTTGGGTCCCTTTCCTCGCTCGACTTCCGGGCCATTGTAGCCCCGGCGGGCGCCGATTTCAGCCGACCTCAACCGTCCTCGACGAGGGCGCCGAGAAGCAGCCAGAGCGCCTCCTCGACGGCGATGTCGGGCACGCCGGCGACCTGCAGTGCAGCGACGATCATGCGGCGGGTCCGTGGGTTGACGCCGCGACCCTCGCCGACCGCCCCGAAGAGCATCGAGACCGGCTCGCGCGAGTCGGCGATCACCAGCGTCCCGGCAGGCAGCGGCGTCGGCCGGCCGTCGAGTTCCTCGCCCGCCCTGCTCGGCCGGATCCCGAGTGGCGGCTCGACCCGATCGCCGTCGAAGGCGACGCAGCGCAACCCCGGATTCCATGATCGCGATCGTCAGCGCGTCGTCGAGCAGGTTCTGGCTCGGGAAACCGCCCTTGCGCAGGCGCTCGAGCGCAAGGGCCTCGACGGGCGTCAGCTGCTCGTCCGGGTCGAGCCCGATATGCCGGAAGAAGACCCGGTAGGCCCAGGGGATCGGGCGCCTGCGCAGCTCGATCGCCTGCGCGCCGGTAAACCGGTCCGCGAGAATCGCAAGCCGGGTGCGCAGACCATCGTTGCTGCGCCCCGAGCCGTGCGGGACGGCCGCCCAGCGCAGACCGATGCCGGGTAGCTCGGCCGCGAGCTCGGCATCGACGAACCCGCTCTGGACGGGACCCGGCTCACCGCCTCCGCTCATGCCTTGCCTCCGCCCCCGGAACCCGCCCCCGGCGACGGGGCCGGATCGCGTCGGGCGCTGTCGGCGACGAGGTCGTCGACGAGCGACTCGATCTCGGGCTCGGTGAAGTTGCCCGGCTTGATCTGTGCATCGTCGATGATTCCGCCGGGATAGGCGAGCACGATCGTCGGGCAGACGCCGACGCCGAGCAGGTTCGATACCGCGCCGTCGCGATCGTGGCCGACGGGCACCGTCCAGCCGTGATCGCGGACGATCTGCTCGACGGAGCTGCGATCGTCGAGGACGTTGATCGAGAGGAAGTTGACATCGTCGCCACGACGCCTGGCGACCTTGTCGAAGGCGTCCTGGGAGGGCAGGCAGTCGCCGCCGCGCGTGAACCAGAACGAGATCGCGAGCGGCTTATCGAAGAGGTCGCAGTCGCGGATCGCGCCCACCGTGTGGATCTCACAGGCCGGCTTGCGGACGTCCCCCGAAGGGCACGGGTTGCGCGAGGAGTCGCAGTCGTCCTGGAAGACGTTCGCGTCGCCTTGCAGCGGCCCGCGCACGTCGGGGACCGCGAACTCCGGCAGCGGCACACCGTTGCGGGCGTCAGGGTTGGCGCCGAGGATGCCACCGCCGTTCGAGTCGATCGCATTCACGACGGCGACGATGACCAGGGCCGCGAAGGCGAGGCCGACGAACAGCGAATAGCGCGAGGCGACCTTCGGCCGCTCGCGGGAGGCGAGCCCGCGCGGCGGCTTCGGCCGGTCCGGCAGCCGATCCCCGGCGGCTGCTCCGCCGTCCTCCGCGGACGACGTCTCCGGCTCTTCCTCCTGCCGCTCGCTGCCGGCGTCCGGCTCCGGTTTTCGCTCCGGCCACCAGCCCCCGCCTTGATCGCCCTCCGCCACGACGGCCGACTCAGCCGGCGGGCTCGGACTCGGCGGGCGGCGGTGCCGGGGACCGGCGTGAGGGCCGCAGCCGGCGGCGGATGGCGGGCAGTGGCCGGAAGCCGCCCTCGGCCCAGACGAGCGTCGCCGGCAGGACCAGCATGACGCCGGCGAGAGCGACCGTCAGGTCGACGATCGTGACGAGACCGAACTCGCGCAACATCGTGATCCGGCTCGCGATCAGCACGCCGAAGCCGGCGATCGAGGTGATCCCCGAGGCCAGCACTGCGGTACCGGTGCGCTCGTAGGTGTTGCGGAGCGCCTCGCCAAGGCTGCGCCCGAGCTCGCGCTCCTCGCTGAAGCGGGCCGACAGGATCACGCTGAACTCGGTCGCGACCGCGATCACGAGCACCCCGAGGGTGGCCGACATCGGGTTGAGCGGGATCCCGACGAGCACCAGCACGAGCGCCGACCAGCCGGTCGCCAGGGCGATCGGGATCAGCGGGACCAGCGCCCGGCGGGGCGAGCGGTAGACCGCGAGCAGCACGAGCGCAACGGCGAGGAGGCTGACGAGCGTCAGCCAGTAGCGCGAGCCCGAGAGCTCCGAGTTCGCGTCGGCGGCGAGCACGGGTAGCCCGACGACCTCGGCGCTGAGACCGGCCGGAGGGTCAAGCTTGCTGCGGATGTCGTCGATCAGGGCCTTCTGGTCGTCGAGCGACATGACCGGGATCAGGAACGAGATGTTGGCGACCTGCTCCGAGCCCTTCGGGCGCGAGAGGATCGCCTGCAGGAAGTACGGCGGCACGATCTTCAGCACGCTGTTGATCCGCGAGCGCGTCAGCTTCCCGTCCGAGGGCAGCAGGTCGGCGAGCGCCGGGCCCGGGCAGATCTCGGTGCCGTCCGCGCGGCAGTCCGGGAACTCGCCGCTGAAGCCGTGCTCGGTGAGCACGCGCTGCTTGAAGTCGGACATCCACTTGACCGCGGCCGGGCTCGTCACATCGTCACCGCGGACGATCACGTCGAGCTCGCCGGAGACGCCGGTAACGCTCTCGAGCGCGTCGACGGACTGCAGCGCCGGCAGGTTCTGCGGGACGAGCTGCCGCACGTCGGAGACGACCTCGGTCTGCGTGCCGACCCCCCAGCCGATCACGGCGAGCAGGGCCGCGATCGCCGAGCACGCGGCCGGGCGCCGAGATCGCGAGCGCCAGCGCCGAGCGGCCAAAGGACGCCGTGCGGCGGCGGATCGCGGCGCCGAGTTCATGCGCCCGGCGGCCCGCGGTCGAAAACGAGGCCCGCGCCTTGCCGCCGCTCTTCGCGATCCGTCCGCCGAGCCGGCGGCCCGCCGCCCCTGGCCGGCGAGCGCGCTCGGGGTCGACGCTGGAGAGGGCCGCGAGTCCGGCGGTGAGCGAGATCGCCAGCGCCGAGATGATGCCGACGACGAGCGCGAAGGCGAACTCGCGGACCATCGGTATCGGCGAGAGCAGTAGCGACAGGAAGCCGACCATCGTCGCCAGCGCCGCGGTCCCGATGACGGGGCCGCCGCGAACGGCGGCGGTGACCGCCGAGGCCGCCGGCCGCTGGCCCGACATCGCCGCCTCGCGGAAGCGCGCCTGCAGCTGAATCGCGTAATCGACGCCCAGCCCGATGACGACCGGCAGGACGGCTACCGAGGCCATCGTCAGCGTGCCGCCGATGATCGAGAGTAGGCCGAAGGCCATCGCCGAGCCGCCGAGCGCGACGAACAGCGGCAGCAGCCGCAGCGGCGGCCCGAAGGAGGCCATCAGGGTGAGTGCCATGACGATCAGCGCGACGCCGAGCAGCAGGACGATCTCGCCGCCGAGCTCGTCGGCAAGGCCCTGGACGACCACGGGCACGCCGCTGAGCTCGTAGCTGCCGCCGTCGAGCTTGAAGGCGGGGTCGGCGATCGCCTCGCGGATCAGCGAGATCGCCTTGCGCTGCGTCTGATCGCCGAGGTCCGGCTGCGAGCCGGATCGAGACCAGCGCCCCGTCCGACGATGGGAACAGGTAGCCGAACTTCGATTTCGGCGTGCCCGCGGGCAGGCGCGAGTCGAAGACGATCGCCTCGACGAAGAGCTTGTTGGTTACGGCTGGGAAGCCGATGCTGCTCATCTGCGAAGCGAGGCCGCCGTACTTGGCGAGAGCGCCCTTGACGACGGCCTGCTGTGCAGCGGTCGCCGCCGCCTGCTGCTGGATCGGGGTCAGACCCTTCTTCTTCGCCTGCTTGGCGGCCGCCGCCGCTGCCTGCTGCGCACCCGCATAGGTCGCGCCGATCTGCTGGCGGAGCACATCGGCGGAGCGCTCGGCCGCCTGGTTGAGGAACGTGCCGGGACCGAAGACGACCCGCGTTGCGCCGAGGTCGCGGATCTCGCCGACAGACGGGCGGGTAGTTCGAATCGTTGGCGGGCGCGTTGCCCGACAGGCATGCCTCCAGCTTGAGCAGCTGGCCGATCTGACTCTGCTTGAGCAGCAGGTTGCGGAGGTCGTCGTGAGCGAGGACGACGATCGCCTCGTCGCCGAAGCGCTGGCGGAACTCCTGCGTGCCCTGGTAGGCGCTGCGAGCCGTTGTCGACGAGCTTGTCCGTGCCCGCGTCGGGCGTCAGCCGCAGCGCTCCGACCGTGCCGACGATGGCGACGATCGCGATTACGGCGCTGATCGTCTGCGTCGGATGGGTCACCGACCACTCGCTGACCCTGCCCAGGAATCTCCTCACGCGCGAAAGCTTTGCAGGCCGCCCGCTGATGCATCGCCGCATCCAGAACCATCTCGGGCAAGATGAGGTCCGTGCCACAGCGCTATGCAGCATTCCTGCGGGGGATCAACGTCGGCGGCCGCCGCGTCTCGGGCGAGGCGCTCGCCGGGACCTTCGAGAAGGTGCCTGGGATCGTCGGCGCAACGTCGTTCCTCGCCTCCGGCAACGTCGTCTTCACCGACGAGCGACGGCGCAAGCCGGCGACGATCGAAGGCGCGATCGAGTGATGCGATCGCCGAGGAGTTCGGCTGGGAGTCGAAGACCTTCCTGCGGACTGCCGAGTCGATCGCCGAGCTCGCCGCGGCGCGGCCCTTCACCGACGAGCAGCTCGGCGCCTCCGCCGGCAAGCACCAGGTCGTGATCCTCGGCTCCGCGCCGAGCGCCGGTGAGGCGGAGGAGATTCTCGGGCTCGCGACCGAGGAGGATCTGCTCGAGCTCCAAGGCCCGAACCTGCACTGGCTGCCGAGTGGCGGCTACGCCGAGAGCGATCTCGACCTCGACGCCGTCGCCGGCGTGATCGGGCCCGGGACCACGCGGACGAAGAACACGATCGAGCGCATCCACGCCAAGTTCTTCGCCGAGACCGGCTGAACGCGCCGGCTCCTCCGATCGCGCCTCAGCGCGCCGTGATTGCGGATGCCCGCAAGCGGGCATGGAGCGGCGATGCAGGCATTGGTGGAAACGGGCGCCCTGATCGGCGGCCGCTACAAGCTCGAAGGGCGCATCGGCAGAGGTGGGATGGCGTCGGTCTGGCGCGCCCGCGATCAGCGGCTCGACCGCCCGGTGGCGGTCAAGGTGATCGCCGAGCGGCTCGCCGACGAGCCGGACTTCGTCCGCCGCTTCGAGCGGGAGGCGCGGATCGCGGCACGGCTATCGCACCCGAATCTGGTGGGTATCCACGACCTCGGCTTCGATCGGGAGCGGCCCTATCTCGTCATGGAGCTGGTCGAGGGCGAGACCCTGGCCGAGCGCTTCGACCGCGACGAGGACTCGGTCGACCTGCCAGAGCTCGCGCGGACGCTGCTCGACGTCCTCACGACTGTGCACGAGGCGGGGATCGTGCACCGCGACATCAAGCCCGCCAACGTGCTCTTTGGCGACGACGGCCGCATCCGCCTGACCGACTTCGGCATCGCCCGGATCCTCGAGACCGGTACCCACTCCTCGATCACCGAGACCGGCATGGTCGTCGGCACCCGCCGCTACATGGCCCCCGAGGTTCGCGGCGGCGGCGCCCCGACACCGGCCTCGGACCTGTACTCGCTCGGCGTGCTGCTCGCCGAGTGCGGCGCCGAGGCGACACCGCTCGCGCGGCTGAGCCGCCGGCTACGCAGCGCCGACCCCGACGAGCGCCCGGAGAGCGCCCGCCTGGCGCTCGTCTCGATCGCCGGCATCGAATCCGGCGGGCGGGCCGAGGCGATGAATGGGGCCGAACCGACGACGGTGGAGGCGGCGGCGCCGCCGGTCGAATTCGATCCCCAAGCCGAGCCTGGGCCTACCGGGCCAATGCCGCCGGATCAGCCGCCCGCCGAGCCACCACGCCGGCCGCTCGGAGCCGGGTCGGCTGCAGGCCCCGCGCCCCGCGCCCTTGCCGCCGGCCTCCTCGCGGTCGCCGCCGTGGCGGTCGTCCTCCTCGTCGCCCTCGGCGGTGGCGGCGATACGCGAGGCGAGCAGAGCGCTTCGACCGGCGCCGGCAAGCAGTCCGGCAAGTCCCACGATCAAGCGTCGAAGCACTCGCATGCCAACGGCCACACCGACAAGCGGGAGGCCCAGCCCAGCGACGAGACACCGGCGGAGCCCGCCCCGGCGCCCGCCGACACCACCCCGGCGCCGACCCGCGCTCCGGCCCCGGCGCCCGCAGCCGGTGCTGACGGCAGCGCCCTCAACGACCAAGGCTACGCCCTGCTCCAGCAGGGCGACGCCGCCGCGGCCGTCCCGATCCTGCGCCGCGCCGTCGACTCATTGGACCAGAGCGACGGCCTCACCTACGCCTACGCCCTCTACAACCTCGGCTCCGCCCTCCGCCAGTCCGGACACCCCGAGGAGGCGATCCCGTACCTCGAGAAGCGCCTCCAGTTCCCGGACCAGCGCCCGACCGTCCGTGCCGAACTGGCAAAGGCCAAGGCCGAGGCCGGCGACTGAGCGGGGTGCGTCGCCGGGCCTGCGCCGCCCGAGAGGGCGTAGCAATGCGAGTGCAGTGAGGCAGGTGCGTTTGGTGGGCCTCCGCGGCCGGCGCGGGCCATCGCCGAGCCGCCGAACGTCTCGGCTGCCGTGGCCAACGGCCGGGACGCTATATGTGGAGCAGCAAGAGCAGCCACGTCTGGCCCAAGCCGACGTCCCTGCTCGTAGTGGTCGTGGCCACCAGTATCGGCAGGGACGTGGCTTGGCGGATGACGTCCCTGCTGATACTGCACCGTCAGCCGCTCCCCTCGGTGCCCAAAGGCGGTCGGCCGCTGCCCGAAGAGGACCTGCGCCGTAGAGGACCCGCACCCGCCCCACCGGCGCAACTCCTCAACTCCCACGGCGAGGCTGGGAGCGTCGAGGGCGGTCGTTAGCGGGAGCGATCGTGCGGACGCACGTGAGCGACCCCAACGGCCGCCATCGGCGCTCCCAGCCCGCCGCCCCCCTCAGTCCATCGTCAGGGGGCCTTGTACTTCTGCGTTGAGGAACTGGCGGACGAAGTCGTTCGGCGAGTCGAAGAGCTCCTCGCTCGGCCCGCTCTCGACGATCCGGCCCTTCCAGAGGACGGCGATGAAGTCGGCGATCCGGCGGGCGGTGCCGAGGTCGTGGCTGATCACCAGATAACAGCCGCCATTCTCCTCGTGGATCTCGCGGATCAGCTCGCAGAGCAGCGCCGTGCGGACCGGGTCGAGGCCCGAGTCGGGCTCGTCGAAGAAGACGATCGCCGGGTCGAGCACCAGCGCCCGGGCGAAGCCGGCGCGCTTGCGCATGCCGCCCGAGAGCTCGTTCGGCATCTTGTAGTGGGCCTCGGCGAGGCCGACCTCGCCGAGCCGCCGGTTGACGATCTCGGCGATCTCGTCCTCCGACTTGTCCGTGTGCTGGCGCAACGGGAAGGCGGTGTTGTCGTAGATGTTCATCGAGCCGAACAGCGCGCCGTCCTGGAACAGCAGGCCGAACTTCTTGCGCATCTCGAAGAGCTCGTCGTCGGTCATGCTCGGGACCGACTCGCCGTGCACGAGGATGTCGCCGGCGTCCGGGTACAGGAGGCCGACGATCAGCTTGATCAGCACCGACTTGCCGGTGCCCGAGGGGCCGAGGACCATCGAGACCTCGTTGTCGGGCAGGCCGAGGTTGAGGCCGTTCTGGATCCGCGTGCGGCCGAACTGCTTGACGAGGTCGATGACCTCGATCGCGTCCTCGCCGCCGTGATCGCGCTTCTGGCCGGTGTGCCAGCGGTAGGGGTCGCTGTCGTCGGGCTCGACGCCGGGGATCGTGTAGTCCTTGTTGAGCCGGCCGAGCTCGGGCGCGGCAGCGTCCGGATCGCGGTTCGCCGGAACGTCCAGGGGCCCGCTGGGAGCGTCCTCGGGATTCTGCTCCTCGTACATGTCCTCGTGGCCGGGACGATCCTCGCGCGGATCGTTCTCCATCTCGGGATCCCAGGATCCTCCGGGCATCAGCTCTCTCCTCGTGTCGAAAGTGCGGGCAGGGTCAAGCGACTGACCACCTAGCCACCAATCGGTGCTCTCGGGTTGGCCCCCCAGAAGACCAGGGTGCCCATCATCCCGATGATGTGGACTAAGACGATGTTGAGGACCATCGATTTCGCGGTCGCCGTACCGACTCCGACCGGTCCGCCCGAGGCGGTGTAGCCGTAGTAGCAGCCGACGAGCACGATGGCCGTGGCCATCACCATCGCCTTGATGACGCTGAATAAGAGGTCGGGCGGGTTCTGGAACATCCAGAAGATCAGCAGGTAGCCGCCGGAGGAGACCTCGCCGATCTGCTGGACGACGGCAAGCCACGAGGCGAAGAAGCCGACGCCGATCGCGGCCAGGTACATGAAGGGCAGCAGTCATCCAGGCGGCGAGCAGGCGGGTCGCGGCGAGGAACGTGACCGGCGGGATGCCCATCACCTCCAGCGCGTCGATCTCGTCGGAGATCCGCATCGCGCCGAGCTCGGCGACGATGCCGGTGCCGACCTTGGCGGACATCATGTAGCCGAAGGCGTAAGGGATGACTTCGCGCAGGTCGCACCAGGCAGCAAACACGCCCGCGTACGCCGGCGAGCCAACCGAGCGGTTGAAGTAGGCGCCCTCGATCCCGCAGGTCAGGCCGAGGATGAAGACGAGGCCCCAGATGACGATCGTCGAGCCGAGGATCAGGATGCCGGCCTGGCGCAGCGTCTCGCCGAAGAACTGGAAGACGCGGCCCGAGTAGACGAGGCCCATGACGCGCCCGCAAAAGCGCGCGATCTCGCCGAGGGAGGCGAACCAGTCCCTCGGGACTGTCAGCCAGCCGGTCATTTGATGGTGCTGATCTCCGGATGGGTGGCGAGCAGGGTCTGGGTGAAGACGTAGTTGAACGCGAAGACGCCCATAAAGGCGATCACGACCGCCTCGTTGACGGCAGTGCCGACGCCCTGCGCACCTCCGGACGCATTCATCCCTTTGTAGGAGCAGACGATCGCGATGATCGCGCCGAACAGGGTCGTCTTCAGCACCGAGCCCCACAGGTCGGTGACCGAGGCGTTATTGAAGAGCGTCGCGAAGAAGCCGCCGAGCGGCTGGCCGTAGGCGATCTCAGCGAAGATGCCGCCGGTGATGCCGAAGAGCAGCGCGTAGATGTTGAGCAGCCCGGTGATGATCATCAGGCTGAGGAAGCGCGGGAACGACGAGGTTCTTGATCGGATCGACGCCCGAGCACCATGAGCGCGTCGAGCTCCTCGCGGATCTTGCGGGCGCCGAGGTCGGCGGTGATCGCGGTGCCGGCGACGCCAGCGACGACGACGGCGGTCACGAACGGGGCGAACTCACGGACGGAGGCGAGGATGAAGAAGCCGCCGAGGCGGTCCAGGGCGCCGAAGAGGCTGAGGAAGTTGGCGGCCTGCAGGCCCGGTGCGCCGAAGCCGAAGGCGACGGTGCTGATCAGCAGCGGGAACCAGCACGAGCTGCAGGGCGAAGAGGAACTGGGAGACGAACTCGCCGCCGTACGGGTACGGGGGCTTGACGCACGCCGTGATCGTCTTGCCGGTCAGGATCATCATGTTCCCAACCTGCTCGAAGAGGCTTTTCGCGGGTAGGAACGCCCTGTCGGCTACAGATCTGACCATCGACTCCTCCAGGCGGGCGGCCCCTGAGTCCCAAGGGCACCCGGCGCGTGAAACTTAGTCCATTGGACGGTCGTGCGCCACTCGCAACCGGCGAGCGCATGAACGGCGCCGTCCCGCGACGGCCGCGATCGGGGTCGCGCACTCCACACCGGCGCATCCACCGTGCCTCATGCGCCATTTCGTATTGAGCCGGGTCGGGCCGTGGTATGTTGCCCGCGCTTTGGGGGAGAGACCCAGTGTGCATCGACTTCCTGTGCCTCGTTCGCTAGTTATTCCCGTGTTCGCGATCGCCTCGGCGATCGCTCTCGGTGCATGCGGCTCTTCCCCTTCACAGGACGCGAACGAGCCGAGCGGCGATTACCCGGTCAAGGTCGTGCGGTCGCAGTTCCCGACCAAGCAGCGGCTCGCGGAGACCTCCGACCTGGTGCTCGGCGTCAAGAACACCGGCGACCAACCGCTCCCCGAGCTCGCCTTCACGATCTACACGGGCAAGGGCAACGCCGACGGATCCTTCAACTACCGCTCCGACCAGCCCGGGCTCGCCAACCCGAACCGGCCCGTCTGGGTGCTCGAGAACAAGTACCCGCGGCCGATCAACACGCCGCCGCCCAAGGGCCTCTCCGGCGGCTTCCGCGCGCAGACCAACACCTTCGGCTTCGGCCCCCTCGACCCAGGCGAGACGAAGACGATCGTCTGGCGCCTGACACCGGTCAAGGCCGGTACCTACGACCTCCACTACGAGGTCGCCGCCGGGCTCGACGGCAACGCCAAGGCGGTCACCGGCACCGGTGATCCGGTCAAGGGCGAGTTCGTCGTCAAGATCACCGACAAGCCTCCGCGGGCGCGGGTCAACAACGCCGGCAAGGTCGTCACGCAGGGCGGCTGAGCGCGTGCTCCGCCGGCGGCGGGCCCCGAGTGCCGCGTCGCTGCTCACGGTGTCGCTCTGCGCAATCGCCGTCGCGGGCTGCGGCGGATCGGCACAGACGACGGGCGCTTCGTCCGCCGGCGGCAGCACCTCGAGCGGGGCCCAGACAGAAGGACCGGGGCAGGGCCAAGCGGTCCGGCTGACGAAGATCGGCGACTTCGACGCGCCCGTCTACGTGACGGCCGCCTGCGAGCGGGCCCGGCGCCGACGCTCTTCGTCGTCGAGCAGGGCGGCCGGATCATCCGCGTCGCCCGCGACGGCTCCACCTCGACCTTCCTCGACGTCTCCGGCGAGATCAGCTCGGGCGGCGAGCAGGGCCTGCTCTCGGTTGCGTTCCCGCCCGATCCGCGGCACTTCCCGCCTCCTCTACGTCGACTACACCGACGCCGACGGCAACACCCGGGTCGTCGAGTACGCGACGACGGCGGATGGAAGCCGTGGCGACCCGGCGAGCGCCCGCGACTGTGCTCGAAGTCGACCAGCCGTACCCGAACCACAACGGCGGGCAGCTTGCAGTTCGACTCCGACGGGCTGCTCTACATCGGCCTCGGCGACGGCGGCAGCGAGCGGCGATCCGGACCGCGACCGCGCAGGACCTGAGCTCGCCGCTCGGCAAGATCCTGCGGATCGACCCCCGCCCCTCCGGCGGGCAAGCCGTACTCGATTCCGCCGGACAACCCGTTCGCCGGCCGCGGCGCTCCCGCCGGCGCGATGCCCGAGATCTTCGCCTACGGCCTGCGCAACCCGTGGCGCTTCTCGTTCGACCGCGAGACACGGCGAACTGTGGATCGGCGACGTCGGCCAGAACGAGTTCGAGGAGGTCGACGGCGTAACGCCGCAGACGGCGGCGCGGCGCGAACTTCGGCTGGTCCGCGTTCGAGGGGGACAGCCGCTTCAACGACCGACCAGGACGCACCCGGCGCGGTCCCGCCCGTCCTCACCTACCCGCACGACGGCGGCGCCTGCTCG
Source organism: uncultured Solirubrobacterales bacterium (assembly GCA_963774395.1). GTDB lineage: Bacteria > Actinomycetota > Thermoleophilia > Solirubrobacterales > 70-9 > CAXMST01. The sequence continues at coordinate 722,730 of CAVZET010000007.1, forward strand.
ATCACCGGCGGCTACGTGGTCCGCGACCCGCGCCTGCCGGGCCTCGAAGGCCGCTACGTCTACGGCGACTTCTGCGACGGGCGAGCTGCGCAGCTTCATCGCCAGGCCCGGCGTCCCGGCGGCCGGGGACAGCGCGCTGGGGCCGACCGTGCCGAGCCTGTCGAGCTTCGGAATCGATCAGAGCGGCCGCGTCTACGTCGCGTCGCTCGACGGTCCGGTGTACCGGATCGACCCGCGCTGACCACGGAGCGGGACCCGGCCGCCGGTACCCTGACCGCATGGCGGGAGAGGAACAGGAGCGGCGCCGCTCGGATCGTCGCCTCGCTGCCGGGGCGGCCCTTCTCGTCGGGCTGCTCATCGCGCTCGCGGCCTCCCTTCCAGGTCCTGCGTCGGCGCAGCTCACCGCCTCGAAGCAGACCCCGCGCGTCGGCGACGGCCGCGGCGGTTTCCGCCTGAAGAGGGTCGGCAACTTCGACTCGCCCGTCTACGTGAACGGGCCCAAGGGTGCCAACGGCCTGCTCTTCGTCGTCGAGCAGCGCGGCGTGATCCGGCTCGTCAAGGGCGGCCACAAACTTGGCGGCGCCTTCCTCGACATCCGCGACAAGGTCTCCTCCGGAGGCGAGCGCGGTCTGCTCTCGGTCGCCTTCCCCCGCTCCTACGCGCGCAGCCACCGCTTCTACGTCTTCTTCACGGGCCACAAGGGCGATCTGACGGTGCAGGAATACAGGACGTCGCGCCGCAATCCGCGCAAGGCAAAGCGGGGCAGCGCCCGCACCGTGATCCGGATCCGGCACCGCAAGAACGCCAACCACAACGGCGGGCAGCTGCAGTTCGGCCCCGACGGCGACCTCTACATCTCGACCGGCGACGGTGGCTCCGGCGGGGACCCGCCCGAGAACGCACAGAACAAGAACCGGTTGCTCGGCAAGATCCTGCGGATCGACCCGCGCAAGCCGAAGCGTCACCGCAAGGGCGGCCGCGGCTACACGATCCCGCGCTCGAACCCGTTCGTCCACCGCAAGGGTGCCGACGAGATTTTCAGCTACGGACTGCGTAACCCGTTTCGGTTCTCCTTCGACAAGCGGCGGATCGCGATCGGCGACGTCGGCCAGGACACGCGCGAGGAGGTCGACTACGAGCGCCTCGGGACGGCAAATGGCGGCAACTTCGGCTGGGATGCTTTCGAGGGCAGCAAGCCCTTCGACTCCCCCGACGCGAGCCCGCCGCCCAAGCACACGATCAGGCCGATTCTCGACTACACCCACGCGGCGAGCGGCGGCTGCGCGATCACCGGCGGTTACGTCGTGCGCGACCACCGGATTCCCTCGCTGTACGGCCGCTACGTGTACAGCGACTTCTGCGCCGGCCAGATCCGCTCGTTGATTCCGCGCACGAACGGCGCTCGCGACGACCGCTCGGCCGGGCTGCCAAAACAATCGGGCATTTCGAGCTTCGGCGTCGATGCCCACCGGCACCTCTACGTGACGCATGTGAACAGCGGCGCGCTCTCCGAGGTCGTCCCAAAGGGCTGATCGACAGCGCCCACTTACATACTGGCCGTACGGCCAGTCGCGGTACAGTGGCGCCGAGCCAGACCCGTCCGGAGAGGAACCGATGGAAGCCAAGACCGCGCCCGAGACCGAAGCTGCCACCGAACCGCAGGCGCCGCGCAACGACACCTCCGCCCCACCCGAGCCCGGCACGATCGAGGTTCACCGGCCGGCCGACGGGACGCTGATCCGGACGCTGCCGATCGACGGGCCCGAGCACGTCGCGGCCGTCGTCGCCCGCGTGCGTCGCAACCAGCCCGCTTGGGAGGCGCTCGGGATCGAGGGGCGCTACCGCTGGCTCGGGCGCCTACGCGACTGGCTCCTCGACAACGCCGACGAGCTCGCAGCGGTGCTCAAGGAGGAGACCGGCAAGGTTCAGGCCGACGCCGATCTCGAAGGGCCCTACCTGGCCGGCGTGATCAACTTCTACGGCGAGAACGCCGCTGAGTATCTGGCCGAGCAGGTGATCAAGGGCCGCACGCCGATGACGAAGGCGAAGCGCCTGACCGTCGCCTACCGCCCCTACGAAGTGGTCGGCGCGATCAGCCCGTGGAACTTCCCGGTGATCCTCGGCCTCGAGGACGCGCTCGCGGCGATGACGGCGGGCTCGGCAGCGGTGCTCAAACCGTCCGAGTTCACGCCGCTGGCCGTGAACCGGATCGTCGACGCGTGGAAGCGGGAGATCGGCGGGCCCGACGTGTTCGATGTCGTCAACGGCACCGGCGATACGGCCGGCGCACTGATCGACGCGGTCGACTACGTCCAGTTCACCGGCTCCGAGCGGACCGGCAAGGTAGTCATGCGCCGCGCCGCCGACACTCTCACCCCAGTCAGCCTCGAGCTCGGCGGCAAGGACCCCGCCATCGTGCTCGCCGACGCCGACATCGAGCGCGCCGTCAACGGCACGGCCTGGGGCGGGCTGGCGAACACGGGTCAGATCTGCATGTCGCTGGAGCGCGTCTACGTCGAGGAGCCGATCTACGACGAGTTCGTCGATCGGCTCGCCGCGAAGGTGCGCGAAATCCGCCAGGGCTCCGACGGTCTCAAGCACGGCTTCGACGTCGGCGCGATGACCTCGCCGAACCAGATCGCAATCGTCTCCGACCACGTCGAGGACGCGCGCGCCGCCGGCGCCCGGATCCTGACCGGTGGCCGCTCACGCGAGGGTGCCGGCGACTGGTACGAGCCGACGGTCATCGCTGATGCCGACCACTCAATGAAGGTGATGCGCGAGGAGACCTTCGGCCCGGTGATTCCGGTGATGAAGGTGCGTGACGCCGAGGAAGCGATCAGGCTGGCCAACGACACGACCTACGGCCTCTCGGCCTCCGTCTTCTCGGGCGACGTGACGCGGGCCGAGGCGGTCGCCAAGCGGATCGAGGCCGGCTCGATCAACGTCAACGACTCGATGGTCAACTACTTCGCTGTCGAGGTGCCGATGGGCGGCTGGAAGACCTCAGGGATCGGCTACCGGCACGGCGCCTACGGAATCCAGAAGTTCGTGCGCAGCTCGTCGATCGTCAGCCCGAAGGGGCCGATCGCGAAGAACGAGCTGACCTGGTTCCCTTACACGCCGCGCAAGCGCCGCTTCGTCAACCGCATGTTCCGGGCCCTCAACGCACGCGGCATCCGGCGTCGCCTCGGAATCTGAGCCGGGACCGGCCCTGTCCGTTTCCGTCGCCGGCCGCACGGCCGACCGAGTTCAGCGCAGCAGCTTGAAGCCCGCGAACGGCTGGCCCGAGAGCTGCATGGCGTCGTCGAGCGAGATGCGGTCGGGCGTGTCCTCGAGCCGGCAGATGATCGGCGAGGCCTCGGCGCTGTCGAGGACGAGGCGCGATCCGTCACCAAGTTCGAGCTCCACATTGGGCCGACCGGCGCCCGGCTGCCCGGCCGCGACGGTGGTGCTCTCGGTGGTTCGCTCGTCCATTGGTAGGCACGTTAGCAAACCTTCACACTCTGCTGATGAAACTCTTGTTTCAAATCCCGGTCTGCGCCGTGCCCAATCTGAAACACGACGCGGCCCTCGTTGTTGCGCGGCTGTTGCCGCCCGAGAGGACGTGGTGAGCGGCCGTGGAAAGTCCCCTTGTGATCGTGCTTCGAAGAAGCGGCGCCAGAAGCGTCGGCGGCCATGGGAGCGCCCGTGACACCAACTCCGGCCGCTGAGGACGTAATCGCCGTCGAGCCCACGGTCGAGCTCGGCGGGGTCTCGACCCGCCGCCTGTCGGTGAGCGGCGCCGGCATCCCCTTCCTCCTGATTCACGGCTTCGCCGACAGCGCCGACACATGGCGCTGGCTGCTGCCCGAGCTCGCCGCTGCGGGTCGCGCGGCGGCCGCGATCGATCTCGCTGGCTTCGGCACCGCCGAGGGGCTGCGCCCGGGCCACGGCCTGCTCGAGCAGTGGGACGCGATGGTCGCCGACGCCGTCCGAGGTCTGAGCGCAGCGAGCGGTGGGGGCGGCGTCTTCATCGTCGGCAACTCGCTCGGCGGGTGCCTCGCGATCCGCGCGGCGCAGCGCGCCGAACTGCCGGTCGCCGGCATCGTCCCGATCGCCCCCGCCGGCCTCGACATGGCTCGCTGGTTCGGCGCGATCGAGGGCGAGCGCCTCCTCCGCCTGCTCGAGCTCTCACCGTTGCCGGTACCCCAGTTCCTCGTCCGCGAGGTCGTCGGCCGCGTCTACTCGAACCTCGCCTTCTCGAGCCCCGCCCAGGCGACGGGTGAGGCGATCGCCTCGTTCGCGGCGCACATCCCGACGGTCTCGCGTGGGTCGGAGATCCTCGAGCTCGGCCGCCGGCTGTTGCCCGAGCTACGCGATCCGTTCGACCTCGAGCGGATCGATTGCCCGCTGCTGCTCGTCTGGGGCGAACGCGATCGGATGGTCTACACGACCGGAGCCGAGCGCGTCCTCCGCACCGTCCCCTACTCCGACATCGAGATCATCCCCGGCGTCGGCCATTGCCCCCAGGTCGAGGTGCCGGAACGGATCGCGCAGATGCTGCTCGACTTCCCTGATGCGTACGAGCATCCGCACGCCTGACGGATCCCCCTCGACGCGGGCGCCTCGATTTGACATGATCCACTCTCGAGTGAAGGGGCAGCGAGTAGCGGGACTGTTGCTGGGGGCGATTCTCGTCGCCCTCTTCCTGTTGCTGCCGGGCAGCGCATCGGCGAAGAGCTCGCTCGTCGCCAAGGGCAGCGTCGAGCAGGTGCACGTCTTCGACGCGAAGCCGGGCAAGACCGTCAAGCTGCTGCGCAGGGGCAAGCTCGTCGACAAGGACAAGGCCGGCGACCTCGGCGCGGTGGTCTTCCGGAAGGTCAAGCCCGGCAAGGGCTACCTCGTCAAGCAGGGCAAGGCGAAGGCCGGACCGGTGAGCGTGATGAGCACGCGCCCGAAGCCCCGCAGCACCAAGATCTACAACCAGAAGATCCCGGCTGACGGGTACGGCTACCTGAAGACGCGGGACGGCACGAAGCTCGCGCTCGACGTCCACCCGCCGCAGGACATCGCGAATCTGCTCGGCATCGATATCCCCACGCCGCCCTCCGGCAAGCTGCCGACGCTGATCGAGTACGCGGGCTACGGCTACGCGGACCCGGCCGGCCCCCAGAGCGGGATCCAGCTGATCGGCAACCTGATGGGCTTCACCGTGGTCGACGTCAACATGCGCGGCACCGGCTGCTCGGGCGGCGCCTTCGACTTCTTCGAGCCGCTCCAGGGGCTCGATGCCTACGACGTGATCGAGACGGTCGCCCGCCAGCCCTGGGTCGACGGCCACAAGGTCGGCATGATGGGCATCTCCTACGGGGGTATCTCGCAGCTCTTCACGGCGCAGTACCGGCCGCCCAGCCTGGCCGCGATCTCACCGCTGTCGGTGATCGACAACACGCAGACGACGCTCTATCCCGGCGGCCTGCTGAACACCGGCTTCGCCTACAACTGGGCCGAGGAGCGCGTGCATGACGCGCTGCCCGCCGGCCCGGACGCCGGGCAGGCCTGGGCCTGGAAGCGGATCCAGGAGGGCGATCAGACCTGCAAGGACAACCAGGCGGCGCACACCGAGGCGGTCGATCTGCTGGCCAAGGTGAAGCGCAACAAGTTCTACCGCCCGGCCGCAGCCGATCCGCTCGATCCGACGAAGTTCGTGCACAAGATCAACGTGCCGACGTTCATGGCCTGCCAGTGGACCGACGAGCAGACCGGCGGACACTGTCCGACCCTGGCTGCGCAGTTCACAGGCACCGGCCGCAAGTGGTTCACCTACACGAACGGCGTCCACACCGACTCGCTCGACCCTGAGACCCTGAACCGCTGGTACGACTTCCTCAAGATCTACGTCGCCAAGCAGGCCCCGGTCATCGGCTCCGCGACGATCCAGGCGGCCGCGCCGCTGCTGTATCAGGAGGCGATCGGCGTGTCCGGCCTGACGATGCCCCCCGACCCGATCCAGCAGGAGCCGACCTCGCCGCCGCCAAGCAGGCCTTCGAGGGCCAGCCCGAGGTGCGCGTGCTGTTCGACAACGGTGCCGGCAGCAGCCCTACAAGCCCGTGCCGGGCTACATCAAGGGCTTCAACCAGTTCCCGCCGAAGACGAACGTGCAGAAGTCCTGGTACCTGTCCAAGGGCGGCAAGATGGTGCAGGGCAAGGCCGGCGCGAAGCACAGCAAGGGCGCCGACGAATTCAAGTGGAACGTCAAGGCGCGTCCCGCCACCAACTTCACCGGCGACACCGGCGCCGGCAAGCTGTGGAGCGACCACCCCGACTACGACTGGAGCCAGCCCGTCAAGGGCAAGTCGGTCAGCTACGCGACCAAGCCGCTGAGCAAGGACACCACCGTGCTCGGCTCGGGCGAGGTGCAGCTCTGGGTCCGCTCGCAGGCGAAGAACGTCGACCTGCAGGCGACCGTCAGCGAGGTCCGCCCCGACGGCAAGGAGACCTTCGTTCAGGGTGGCTGGCTGCGAACCCAGTCGCGCAAGCTCGACAAGCGCGAGAGCAGCCTCGGCAACCCGGTGCCGACCTACGCAAGAGCGACCTGCGGAAGCTGAAGCGGAACAAGTGGGTGAAGGTGCGCGTGACCGCTCTACTACGAGGGCCACGGCTACCGCAAGGGCTCCCGGATCAGGGTCACGATCCAGGCGCCGAGCGGGGACCAGCCGATCTGGGCATTCGCGAAGTCGGCGACCCATCCGAGGGGCAAGCCGTGGGTTGCGATCGCCCACGACCGCAAGCACCGCTCACGGCTCGTGCTGCCGGTGAACCCCGGCGTCGACGTACCGACCGACTACCCGGACTGCCCCGGCCTGCGCGGCGAGCCCTGCCGCAACTACCAAGAACTGCCCAACAAGCCGTTCAAGCGCTGAAGCGCCGGACGGGCGGGACGGCCTCTGGCTCCAGGTCGAGCTCGAGCAGCTCGACGACGCCGTCAACCGTCGTCTTGACGTCCCACCGCAGCCGCGCCTCGGCCGTGAAGCGCTCGAACGGGGTCCGCTCGGGCGAGCCGACGATCGCCTTCGTCGCGAGCTTCGGCAGCAGCTCGACCAGCGCCCCGACACTCTCCTCCTCGTAGAGGACGTCGGCGGCAAGCGCGAGGTCGAAGGGGGCGCCGGGGGGCGTCGACGCGGAGTCGCGGAAGTCGAACTGCGCGGTCGCCACGCCGAGGCCGAGATCCGCCGCGTTGCGCACGAGCAACTCGAGCGCATCCGGGTCGGAGTCAGTGGCGAGCACCTCGGCACCGGCACGGGCCGTCGCCAGCGAGGGCACGCCGAGCCCGCAGCCCGAACTCGATCACGCGCATGCCGGTCAGATCCTCTCGTGCGAGGTGGCGGGCGAGCGCCAGACCGCTGCGCCACAGCACGGCCCAGTAGGGGGCGATCGGAGCCCACTCGAAGCCGCCGTCGTCGGGTAGGTCCGCCCACTGCGCAGGCTGTTGCAACGCAAGTGGACCGCCGGGCAGTTCAACCGTCGCTGCGACGAGGTCGTGTTGGTCGAACATCGGTGGAGGCGGACGGCCGCGGCGGGCTCAGCCCGCGGCAGGCTCGCCGGTCGGCTCGGCGGCGGCGCCGGCGCGGCCGCCCTCGGCCTCGGCCTCGATCGTGCCGTCGCCCTCGAACTCCTCGTCCGGGGGCAGCTCGCCGCCGCGGTCGGTGCCGGCGATCAGCTCGTCCGGCTTCGGCTCCTTCGGGATGAAGCCCGACTTCATCCCGAAGTAGACGGCCTGCGGATGGTGGGCGACGATCGCGACCGTCGACTGCTCGGGCTCGACGGCGTAAGCCGTCCGAGAGCGTCATCCCGATCTCGCTCGAGGTCGAGCAGCCTCCAGAGCTTGGTGTGCTCGGACTGATCCGGGCAGGCCGGGTAGCCCCAGGAGTAGCGGCGGCCCTGGCCGGGCTCGATGCCGAGCTCGGACGCGGATCCGGGCGTGGTTCCACTCGGCCAGGCCCTCGGCCGCCTGCACGCCGAGCCCGTGCACGAAGAGCTGCTCGGCGAACTCGCCGTCGCGCCTCGAGCTGCTCGATCCGCTCGGTCACCTCGGAGCCGACCGTGACTCCCTGCAGCGCGACCACGTCGCGCTCGCCGCCCGTCCTCGGTCAGCGGCCGGTAGAAGTCGGCCAGGCAGATCCGGTCGTGCTTGGGCTGGCGCGGGAAGACGAAGCGCTCGATCTCGCGGTCGTGGTCGTCGGGGTCGAAGATCACGAGCTCGTTGCCGTCGGCGTTGCAGGGGAAGTAGCCGATGCGGACCCTCGGGTGCAGGTAGTCCTGCTCGCTCCACATCCGCTCGAGCTTCGGAGCGAAGCCCTCCTCGCCGTCGTGGCCCTCGACGATCTGGCGCCATCCTCGCCCTTCTTGCCGCGGCCGCCCCAGTGCAGCTTGAAGAGCACGTGGCGGTCGAGGTAGGGGAAGACCTCGTCGAGATCGACGTCGACCTCGCGCACGCCCCAGAACGGGGGCTCGGGCACGGGCGCGTCGGTGCGCGCCGCCGAGCGCACGCTGTCGTCGTCGGTCGGCGGCGAGTCGTCGACCATCGACCGGCTTGTTGCGCAGCGTCTCGGCCTCGTCGCGGATCTTCGCGACGCAGCGCCTCGCGCGCCTCGCCGTCGACAGCGCGTCCATCGTGTCGAGGCCCTGGAAGGCGTCCTTGCAGTAGAAGACGCCGGGCTCGTAGACCTCGTCGGAGTCCTTGCCCTTCGGGTAGAGCGCGCGGCGGCCGAAGTCGCGGTTGATCGCGGCGCCGCCGAGCAGCACCGGGAACTCGTGCCCGCGCTCGTGCAGCTCGCCGATGCAGGCGGGCATCTGCTTCGAGGTCGAGACGAGCAGCGCCGAGAGGCCGATCGCGTCGGCCTCGTTCTCGACCGCGGCGTCGATGATCTGCGTCGATCGGCACCTGCTTGCCGAGGTCGACGACCGTGTAGCCGTTGTTGGTCAGGATCGTGTTGACGAGGCTACTTGCCGATGTCGTGCACGTCGCCGAACACGGTCGCGATCACGACCTTGCCCTTGCGTGTGGCCCTCGATCCGCTCGAGGTAGTTCTCGAGCCGGGCGACGGCGCGCTTCATCACCTCGGCCGACTGCAGGACGAACGGCAGGATCAGCTCGCCGGCGCCGAACTTGTCGCCGACCTCCTTCATCGCCGGCAGCAGGACCTCGTTCAGCGTCGGGACCGCGCCGATCTTCTCGACCGAGCGGTCGATCCAGTCCTCGACGCCGTCCTTCTTGCGGCGCAGGATGTGCCAGTGCAGGGCCTCCTCGGGCTCCATGCCCTCGGTCGGGTCCTCGGCCTCGGCCTCCTCCTCGGGCCCCTTGCTCTCGAAGTGCTCGATGAAGCGCTCGAGCGCGTCCTCGCGGCGGTTGAAGACGAGGTCGTCGGCGAGCTCGCGCTCGTTCTCGGGGATCTCGCCGTAGGGCGTGATGTGGTTCGGGTTGACCATCGCCAGGTCGAGCCCGGCCTCGACGCAGTGGTGCAGGAAGGTCGAGTTGAGCACCGCGCGGGCGGGCTGGCCGATGCCGAAGGAGACGTTGGAGACGCCGAGCGAGGTCTTGACGCCGGGCAGCCCCTCCTTGATCGCCCTGATCCCCTCGATCGTCGCGACGGCGCTCGGCTTCCACTCCTCCTCGCCCGTCGTCAGCGTGAAGGTGAGCGCGTCGAAGATCAGCAGCTCGGGGTCGAGCCCGTGCTCGTCGCAGGCGTACTCGCTTGATCCGCTTGGCGATCTCGAGCTTGCGCTCGGCGGTCTTCGCCATCCCGACCTCGTCGATCGTCAGCGCGATCAGCGCGGCGCCGTGGCGGATCGCCAGCGGCACGACCCTGTCGAGCTTGTCGCGGCCGGCCTCGAGGTTGACCGAGTTGACGATCGCGCGGCCGGGGTTCTGCTCGAGCGCGGCCTCGATCACCTCGGGCTCGGTCGAGTCGATCTGCAGCGGCGGCCGGCTGGCGTCAGCGAGACCCGCTTGACGACCTCGGCCATCTGCACGTCCTCGTCGTAGCGCTCGGTCAGCGCGACGCAGAGGTCGAGCACGTGGGCGCCGCCGTTGACCTGGTCCTCGGCGACGGCGACGAGGCCGTCGTAGTCGTCGGCGAGCAGCAGCTCCTTCGCCTTGCGCGAGCCCTGCGAGTTGACCCGCTCGCCGACGAGCGTCGGCGCCGGCTCCTGGACGAGGTCGGAGGCGGTCATCATCGACGCCACCCGCGGCGGCCCGGGCGCCGGCCGCTCGCCGGGCTCGACGCCCTCGACGCGCTCGGCGATCGCGGCGATGTGCTCGGGGGTCGTCCCGCAGCAGCCGCCGACGAGGCCGACGCCGTGGCGCTCGACGAACTCGCCGAGCACCTTCGAGATCTGCTCGGGCGTCTCGGGGAAGATCGTCTCGCCGTCCGGGCCCTGGATCGGCAGCCCGGCGTTGGGGATGCAGTGCACCGGCAGCGGGCTCGCCTCGCCGAGGTAGCGGATCGCGTCGCGCATGTCCTCGGGTCCGGTCGAGCAGTTGAGGCCGACGATGTCGACCCTCATCCCCTCGGCGATCGCGAGCACCGCCTGGATGTCGGTGCCGAGCAGCATCTTGCCGCCGTTCGGCAGCAGCGAGACCGAGACCTGGATCGGCACGCTGCGGCCGACCCGCTTGAAGGCCTCGCGGGCGCCGACGATCGCGGCGCGGACCTCGAGGATGTCCTGCGCCGTCTCGATGATGATCAGGTCGGCGCCGCCCTCGACCAGGCCGCCGGCCTGCTCGTCGAAGACCTCGACGAGCTGCCCGAAGGTGATGTTGCCGAGGGTCGGGTCGTCGGAGGCGGGCAGAAAGCCCGTCGGGCCGATCGAGCCGGCGACGAAGCGGTCCGGGCCCGCCGCCTTGCGGGCGATCTCGGCCGCCTTGCGGTTGATCTCGAGCGTGTGCTCGCCCAGCCCCCACTCCTCGAGCTTCAGGCGCGAGCCCTGGAAGGTAGTCCGTCTCGACGACCTGCGCGCCTGCCTCGAGCATCGAGTCGTGGACCGCCTCGATCACGTCGGGGCGGTTCAGCACGAGCGCCTCGTGGCACTTGCCCTGCAGGCCGCCGTAGTCCTCGGAGGTGAGCTCCATCGGCTCCAGCGTCGCGCCCATGCCGCCGTCGAAGACGACGATGCGTTCGCGGGCGGCCGCGAGTATGTCCCGTTCTTCACTCATCGAGTTGACGTCACCTCCATCGGTCCCGGCTGTCGCACCGTGCGTCGCCCCTGGGAGCGGCTGCGGTTGCGGCGGCGTCGAAGGTCCGGGTCCCTCGTCGTGCTCGCCATCAGAGGTCCGGAGCGGATCTTCGGTGGAGAGCACCGGCCGCTCTGGATGGTCAATCCAGCATAGCGAGGGGCTCAAGATGCGAGCGCGGCTCAACCGGCGACGCCGTCGCGGAACGGTCTCCTCGCGACGGGGGCGGACGCCGGGCTGCAGGCGGACCGGCGCGGCGCTCATCGTTCGCAGGCGCACGTCCGACCAGGTCATGCCCTCGCGGACCAGCGCCGGCAGGCCGAGCGCGACCGCGGTCGCGATCTCGACCGCCTGCAGGATCACGCCGTAGGCGAGCGCGTCGGCGGCGGCGACGCCGAAGCCGGTGGTGAGCACGCTGACGACGGCGAGCTGGAAGACGCCGATGTTCGACGGGGTCGCCGGCACGACCGCGGTCACGTTGACGGCGAAGAGCACCGCGGCGGCGCCGCCGATACCCATCAGCCGGATTGAGGCCCATCGCGGTGCCGAGCGCGTAGCAGGCGGCGACCTGGATCGCCCAGGCGGTGAGCTGCGCGACGGCCGCGAGCGGCCCGCGGCGGGGATCGCGGAAGACGGCGAGGCCGGAGCGCACCTTGAGCAGCGACTCGCGCGCCAGCGCCGCGATCCGCGCGATCCGGCCGGAGCCCGAGCGGCGGACGAGCGCCGGCGCAATCAGCACCGCGACCAGCAGCAGCGCCGGCGCCATGCTGACCAGGAACAGGTGCTCGGAGCTGCGACTGAAGAGGTCGGTGCTGCTGACGATGATCGCGCCGAGCCCGACGAGCGCGACGATGTTGAGCACCGTCTGGGAGACGAGCGTGCCGAGCAGCACCGGGAACGACTCGCGCACGCGGCCGATCCGCCGGGCCATGATCATCGCCCTGGCGGGCTCGCCGAGGCGAGCCGGCAGCGTCGCCGACATGAGCACGCCGATCATCGTCGCCGAGGTGAAGTCGCGACGGCGGAGGATCGCCCGTGGCAGCGCCGAGCGCGCCGTCAGGTACCAGGTCGCGGACCGGAAGAAGAGCGAGAGGCCCATCAGGCCGGCGGCGATCAGCACCCAGGCCCAGTTGGAGCGGACGGCGCTGTCGACGACGTTGTTGAAGCCGATCTTCTGCGCCGCCAGGTAGGTGAGGAAGGCGCCGACGATGCTCGCGGCGAGCACGCCGACCCGGCGCGCGACGCGGCGCCGGCGCGAGCCGCGGTCGGGCGGTGGATCGAGTGACGGCAGGCGCTCGGCCGGCACCGGCTCGCTGCCATCGGCGGGCATCATCCCGGTCAGCCGGGCGAGGCGGTCCGCGCTGCCGTGCGGCTGCGGCGCGGCGAGCGCCCGCTCGTAGACGGTCTCGACCCGGGCGGCGACGCGGGGCCAGGCGTAACGGGCGGCCGACTCACGTGCGTACTCGGACATCGCCTGCAGTCGATGCGGCTCGTGGTGGAGCGCGAGCAGCTCCTCGGCGAGGCGCTGGGGATCGCCCGGGGGAACCAGGATCCCGTCGCGGCCGTCGCTGACGACGTCGGAGTAGCCCGCGATTGCGGAGGCGATCACGGGCGTGCCGGCCGCGAACGCCTCGGTCAGCACCATGCCGAAGCTCTCGCCGGCGAGCGAGGGCGCGCACAGCACGTCGGCATCGCGGTACGCCTGCCAGAGCTCGGCCTGGCTGATCCGCCCGCGCGCGTCGATCAGCTCGCCGATCTCCGGGTCGGGCAGATGCCGCTCGAGCTCGGCGGGGTCGACCCCGATCGCAGTCAGCCGGCAGGGAATGTGCTCGGCGAGGGCCTCGAAGGCGCGAAGCAGGACGGGCAGGCCCTTGCGCTCCTCGGCGCGGCCGACGAACAGCACCTCGAGCCGCTCACCGCGGCCCGGCTCGCGCCCGGCGCCGTCGCCGATTGCCAGGTCGACTCCGTTGGGGACGATCTCGTAGCGTGCCGCCGTACCAGCGCCGGCCGGTCCAGGCGGCGGCCTCGGAGACGGCGATCCGCTCGTGCAGCTGGTTGAACTTGCGCTGCGCGCCGAGCACGTTGGCGATCCGGTTCGGACCAGCCTTCGTCGAGTAGGCGTGGAAGGTGCCGACGACCGGAGCGTCCGGAAACGAGCAGGCGTCCCAGGCGAGCACCGCGCGCGGGTGGCTCCTGCACATGGACGACGTCGAAGTTGCCGGCGCGGAGCTCACGCCGCATGCCTGTGATCGCATCGGGCGAAGATCGAGACGTTGGAGACGGCGCCGTTCGCGGGAATGCCGACCGTGCGACCGAGCGGGATCACGTAGTCCGGGCGAGGCCGGACGCGCGGCTCGGCACCGCGGTGGAGCGTACGAGCGAGGCGATCGGGCGGGTCCCAGGGGGCCAGGACTCTGACCTCGTGATCCCGGGCGATGAGGTGCTCGGCGAGCGCCTGGGTATGCCGATTTACGCCCCCCTCGTACGTCCACGAATATGGCGTGACGAGAGCGATTCGCATGTGGTCGGGAAACTCTACCGGGAGTCGCTTCCCAATGTGAAGTAATGGGCGGACCAGCACAGCCCGCCGAAGACGAGGAGCAGCGCAGTGCCGATCACCAGGCAGCGTCGCGCCGGAATCGTTGGCGAGGGCGCCGACGACGGCAGCGACGGCGCCGCCGACGAAGCCGGCGAACGCCGCCGGGAAGGGCTCCATCCAGGCGAGCACGCGCTTACGGGCGATGATGCCGGCGACGATCACGACCAGCGCCGTCGCGTAGACCCCCGAGTGCAGAAAGCGGCGGAAACTTGCCGCGCTGAGCCGGATCCGGCGCTCGAGCACCTGGCCGACATTGTCGAGGCCGCCGGCGTCGAGGACCGACCGGGACAGGTGCGAGTCGCCGCCGCTCGCCAGATCGACCGCGACCAGCGCCGCCACGGCAGCAGCCGGCGCGGCGATCAGCAGCGCCACGCGCCGGCGGCCGAGCCCCGAGCGCAGCCAAGCGCGACGCCGACGGCGGCCGCCGGGAATGTGATCGCCGCCCCGACGTCGGCGCCGAACCGCCCCGGCGCGAAGACGGCGACGGCGAGCACCGTCGTGACCGCGGCGGTGATGGCGACGGCGCGGCGCGGGTCGGCCGGCCCGAGCGGCAGTCGACGGCCGCCCCGGCGCCGAGTGGCAGCAGGGCGCCGATCATCGCCTCGAGCTCGTTGCCGATGCCGAAGAAGCGGGCGCCGAAGCGCGGGGCTCGGCCCGAGCACCGAGAGCGCCGTCAGCGGCGAGCCGAAGAGCATGTCGACGCCCGTCGCCACGACCGACAGGGTCGCCGCGGCCGCGAAGGCCGCGAAGCGGGCCCGCGCGGGCGGTAAGCGGACGGGTCCCGAGGCGAGAGCGAGCAACGCTCCGGCGAGCAGCAAGCCGCCGACGCCGACGATCAGCCGCTCCACCAGCAGGCTCGGCTCGATCGCCGCGGTGAAGAGCAGCAGGGCGGGCACGAGCGCAACGCCGGTCGCGAGCAGCGGGAAGATCAGCCGGGCACCCCGGCCGCGGCCGACCACGCAGGCGGCCACAGCCAGCAGCGCCCAGATCCAGGCGTTGACGCCAAGCACCGGGCCGCGCCGGGGGGTGACCTCGACAAGCCGCGCCTCGAGCTCCGCCGGCGCCGCCCGGTTCGCGCTCGGAATCGAGCTGAGCAGCTCGCCGTCGACGCCGTCCGGAACGGGGACGCCGAAGACGTCAAGCACGGTCGGCGCGATGTCGGTGCTGAGCACGAACCCCTCGAGCCGGGTGCTCGGCGAGCTCAGCACCCCCGCGAAACCACGCCCGACGATCGCCGCAGAGACCGGGTCGGCGTCGCCGCTGGGCCGCTCGATCGCAATCACCAGGTCATCCGGCCGGGCGCGGTCGATGATCCGGCGTAGCCCCGCGAGATCGACCTGGACCGCCGTGAGGCCCGGACAACGGCCCGCCGCGCAGTGGGGGCGCGGGCTAACGGTTCCGTCGGGGCGGGCCGCGACGAGCGCTCCCGCGCGGGCCGGCAGCGCCGTACCGACCGGGATCCCGGCGTCGGCCAGCGTTCCCCCGAGGAGGCCGGGGTAGATCTGCGCCGGCGCACCGTCGGCACGCTCGACAGCCTGCTGCCAGCCTGCGATCCGCCCGCCCGACGGCGGAATCTCGAGCGGGCCAAGCTTGTCCGGGTAGAGGCTCTCGGTGAGCCGGTTTCCCTGGCTGATGTCCAGGAACGTCTGGTCGGCGCGGACCGAGCCGAAGCCGGCGTTCATCGTCCCCACGGCAAGGCGCGGCGAGAGCGACGCGAGCTCGCTGACAGTCGTCCCGCTCGGCAGCACGGCAATCGTCACCGCCGGCATCCCGGACGGCTTTCGCGGAGCCGGAATCGGCTGCCCGGGCCGGCGTCGCCGACGCAGCCAGCACGCCGGCTAGCGCTAGCATCGTCGCGATGGCCGAGCGGACCTTCATCAAGTTCACGTTTCTCAAGATCGACCCCGCCTGGCAGCGCCGGTCGGTCGACGAGCGCGCTCAGGATAAACGCGAGCTGCTCGCCGCCTGCGAGGACTACGCAACGGACCGGCCGCTGCGCGCCTACTCCACGGTAGGGACCCGAGGAGACACCGACCTGCTGCTCGTCTCGCAGAGCCCGACCCTCGACGACATCCACACCTTCCACGTCGTCCTTGCACAGAGCGGCCTGGCGAAGTGGGCGACGATCCCGTACTCGTACCTGGCGATGACGAAGCCCTCGCCCTACTCGGACGCCGAGTCGCGCGAGGAGCTGCTCGTCTCGCGCCGCAAGTACGCCTTCATCTACCCGATGGAGAAGAAGCGCGAGTGGTACGGGCTCGATGGCGAGGAGCGAATGCGGATCATGCGCAGCCACATCGAGACCGGCCGCCGCTACCCGCAGATCACGATCAACACCGCCTACTCGTTCGGGATCGACGACCAGGAGTTCGTCGTCTCCTTCGAATGCGACGAGCCCGGCGACTTCCTCGACCTCGTCCAGGAGCTGCGGACGACCGAGTCGAGCGCCTGGACGCTGCGCGACGTGCCGATCTTCTCCTGCATCGCGATGTCGTTCGGACGCGCCCTCGACGCCCTCGACGGCGCCGCGACCTCGCGCACCGAGCCCGCCCCGATCTCAGCTTGAGCCCGCCCGGCAGCAGCGACGACCCATCCGGGTCGCGATCGTCGGCTCGGGCCCGG
Organism: uncultured Solirubrobacterales bacterium; assembly: GCA_963774395.1. Lineage (GTDB taxonomy): Bacteria > Actinomycetota > Thermoleophilia > Solirubrobacterales > 70-9 > CAXMST01. The sequence continues at coordinate 739,166 of CAVZET010000007.1, forward strand.
CCGGCTTCTACGCGGCCGAGGCGCTCTTCGCGCATCCCGAGCTCGAGATCGAGGTCGACATGATCGACAGGCTGCCGACCCCGTTCGGTCTCGTCCGCTTCGGCGTCGCCCCCGACCATCCGAAGATCAAGAACGTGATCCGCCGCTACGAGAAGACGGCCGGCCACGAGGCCTACCGCTTCTTCGGCAACGTCGCCGTCGGCGAGGATGTATCCGCGGAGGAGCTCGACTCGCTGTACCACGCGGTGATCTGGGCCTACGGCGCGGGCGCCGATCGCAAGCTCGGCATCCCCGGCGAGGACCTGCCGGGCTCGCACGCGGCGACGGAGTTCGTCGCCTGGTACAACGGCCACCCCGACTACGCCGAGCGCGAGTTCGAGCTCGGCTGCGAGCGCGTCGTCGTGATCGGCAACGGCAACGTCGCCGCCGACGTCGCCCGGATGCTCGTCCTGCCCCGCGACGAGCTCGAGGGCACCGACACGGCCGACCACGCGATCGATGCGCTGGCCGGCTCGGAGGTGCGCGAGGTGCTCGTCCTCGGCCGCCGCGGTCCCGCCCAGGCCGCCTTCACCAACCCGGAGGTGCGCGAGCTCGGCGAGCTCACGGACGCCGACGTGATCATCGACCCCGAGCAGGCCGAGATCGACGAGGCGAGCGCCGCCTTCCTCGAATCGCGACAGCGCCGACGCCACGAACCGCAAGAACGTCGAGAGCTTCCCGGGCTTCGCGGCGGGCGAGCATCTCGGCGAGGGCGAGGCGCTCGGCCGCAAGCCGAAGCGGGTCGAGCTGCGCTTCCTTCGCAGCCCTGTCGAGATCCAGGGCGAGGGCCGGGTCGAACGCATCGTGCTCGGCGGTCAACGAGCTCTACCTCGACGAGGGCGGAGCGGTCCGCGCCCGCGAGACCGGCGAGACCGAGACGGTCGAATGCGGCCTGGTGCTGCGCTCGATCGGCTATCTGGGGACGCCGATCGACGGCGTTCCGCACGACCCGCACAGCGGCGTGATCCCGAACGACCGCGGGCGCGTCCTCGACGAGGACGGCAGTCGGCCTCCCCGGCCACTACGTGGTCGGCTGGATCAAGCGCGGCCCGAGCGGCGTCATCGGCACCAACAAGAAGGACGCCGACCGAGACCGTCGAGGCGGTTTTCGAGGACGCCGCCGCAGGCCGGCTGCCCGAGCGGCGATGCGCGCGCGAGGCGCTGCCGGAGCTGCTCGACGGGCGCGGCACCCAGTACGTCGAGTACGACGGCTGGCAGGCGATCGACGCGATGGAGCGCGGCCTCGGCGAGCCGCACGGCCGCCCGCGGGTGAAGTTGACGCGCGATCGAAGAGATGGTCGCCGCCGCGCGCAAGCGCTGAGCGCGGCTCCGGAGACACCAGAAATGCATTTCTGGTTCCGCCAAATGGGCTAAACCAAGGACTGCCCGGTGCCGATAGGGGTCGTAACGGCGGCCTCCGCCGACAATCGATCTCGTCGCTCGCCAAGGAAGGCGCCACTGTCCCCCCTGTTCCCGATCTTCGATCGTTCCCGTCGCCGCACCGACAGCCTGACTCCGAGTCCGAGCGGCCGACAGCCGACCGCAACGGACGCCGAGCAGCCGAGCCCTGGGCCAGGTGCTGAGCGCTACCACCGGGGGTCGAGCTGGTACGCGGGTGGCGGCGAGGCGTCCGCGGCCGACCCGACCTCGGACCCGCGGACGATCGCCGCGGTCCTGCGCTCGGCACCGCAACCGGTCGTGCTCTTCGATGACTCCGGGCTGATCGTCGACTGGAGCCCGGCAGCCGAACGGCTACTCGGCTACAGCCGCCGCGAGGTCGTCGGTCGCAACCTGCTCACACTGCTTTTTCCCGCGCGCCTGCACGCGGCGTTCGAGACGGTGATCGCAAGCCACGGTGCCGCTTGGGGCGAGCCGGCTCGCCAGGCGATCGAGATCACGGCCGTCACCCGCAGCGGCGAAGAGATCGCGGTCGAGATGACGCTGAGCTGGGCATCGGGCGCCGAACTGTTCGCGATCCACCTGGCCGACGGTCGCCAGCGCGGCGACCGCGAAGTCCAGCTCGCGACCGATGCGCGCCGGCGCGCTGCCGTGAACGAGCTTGGCCGCATGGTTCTCGGCCACGGGGATCTCGAGCGCGTGCTCGCGGACATACGTCGCCGTCGCGGCCGAGTACGCGCGGGCTCGAATCCTGCGAGCTGTGGGATTTTGATCACGACACCGGGGAGCTGATCCTGCACTCGGCGATCGGTCCCCGGTTCGGCGGCGCCCTGCCGGACCTACGGCTCAAGCCCGCGCCGGGCTCGCGCCTGGCCGAGGCCCTGCGGGAGGGTGGTGAGCCGATCGTCTTCGGCGACCGCCTACTCCCGGATCCGCTCGATGGGCCACAGCTGCGCGAGGCCGAAGAGGGGCGGGGAGCTCCCGGAGTCGCCGCGATCGTCAGCGGCTCCGGCGTGACGCTCGGCGTGCTCACGGGCACCGCTCGGCGCGGCAGCGTCTTCACGCAGGAGCGAGAGCGCCCACCTCGCATCGCTCGCGCTGATGGTCGCCAGCGCGCTCGAGCGCGAGAGCTTCGTCGCGACGATCTCGCAGACCGAGCAGCGGCTGCGCCGCGTGATCGAGCGCCTGCCGGCGATCACGTATGCCGCCGGACTCGGCCCGGCGGGACGCTGGCACTTCGTCTCGCCTCAGGTCGAGGAGGTTTTCGGCTTCACGGTCGCGCGAGTGCCTCGAGGATCCTCACTGGTGGGACGGCCACGTCCACCCTGAGGATCTGAGCTGGGTGCTGAAGGAGGAAGTCCGGTGCGCGGCCGCCGGCGAGGCGCTCGACGTCACGTACCGGATGTACGACAAGCACGAGCCGCCTGCTCTGGGTCCGCGATCGCGCGGCGATCGCCAGCCCGCCCAAGGGCGCCGGTGACGAGGTGGTCGTCGAGGGTCTGATGGTCGACGTCACTGCGCAGAAGGCCGCCGAGATCAGGCTCCGCCACGATGTCGAGCACGACGCGCTTACCGGGCTACTCAACAGGCGCGGGTTCGAAGCGCGGCTCGGCGCCGCGCTCGATGCAGGGGCCAGCGGGCTTCGTCGCCGTGCTCGACGTCGACCACATGAAGCGCCTCAACGACGGCTACGGCCACGCGGCCGGTGACGCGTTCCTGCGTGCGGCCTCGGAGCGTCTCGCCGAACTGTGCGGCCCCAACGCCCTGCTCGCCCACCTCTCCAGCGACGAGTTCGTCATCCACCTGTCCGCGGCCGACGAGGCCGAGGTGCGGGCGAAGCTCGCCGAGCTTGTCTCGGGACTCGCCGAGGTGCCCGCCCCGATGCGGCTGACCACGAGCGCCGGGCGCCGTCCCACTCGCTGCCTCCCGCTCGCCGGCGGAGCTGCTCGTCGCCGCCGATCTCGCGCTCTACCGCTCGAAGCGCGGCGGCCGAGACCGCATCACGGTCGAGGGCGGCGGCGAGGAGCTCGGGACGGAATGGGTGAGCCGGGTCCGGGCGGCGATCGAATCCGGAGGGCTGACCGTCTACGCCCAGCCGATCTACGACCTCCGAGACGGGCAAGCTCGGCTCCGAGGAGCTGCTCGTCCGGATGCTCTCTCCGAACGGACCCCCGATCGCCGCCGAGCGGTTCGTGCCGGCTGCCGAACGGTTCGGGCTGATCAACAGGGTCGACCGCTTCGTCGTCGCCCGGGCGGCGGAGGTCGCCGGCAGCGGCCGGCCGGTGAACGTCAACCTGTCGGCAGCGTCGATTCCGGACCCTGAGATCACCGAGATCGTCGCCCGCGGCCTCGGCCCGTCCTGCGACGAGCCCCGAGCTGCTCACCTTCGAGGTGACCGAGACCGGCCCGACGCCCTCCCTGGAGGCGCTCAGCGGCTTCTCCGAGCGGGTCTCGGAGCTCGGCTGCAGGCTCTCCCTCGACGACGTCGGCACCGGCTTCGGCTCGCTCACCTACCTGCAGAACATCGCCTTCGACCAGATCAAGATCGACACGCAGTTCGTTCAGGGCCTCGACGACTCCGAGACCGACGAGGCGATCGTCCGCTCGCTGGTCACGATCGCCCGCGAGCTCGGTCTGCAGACCGTCGGCGAGGGCGTCGAGCTCCGAGGCGATCCGCGAGACGCCTCCGCGAGCTCGGCGTCGACCACGGCCAGGGCTATCACCTCGGTGAACCCGCGCCGCTGGCTACGATCCCCTCCTCGTGGCAGCCGACCTCGCCGAGCTCAAGTCAATGATCGAAGCGGCCCTCCCGGGGGCCGAGGTCGAGGTGATCGACGAGGGCGGAGGCGATCACCTGCGGGCGATCGTCGCGGCCCCGCAGTTCGAGGGCCGCTCGCGGATCGACCAGCACCGGCTCGTCAAGGCGGCGGTCAAACCCCGCTTCGACGACGGCTCGATCCACGCGCTCTCGCTGACCACGAGCGACACCGGACTGACTGCCGCAGCGGGCCGCCGCCGTACTCCGGTTACCCTGAGGGTGAACGTCCCACCGGAAGCGATCCGACCAGGAGGCAGACGACTGATGGCAGCCAATCCCGAGCTTCGCGAGCAGGTCGAGCAGGCGATCGAGCAGAACCCGGTCCTGCTCTTCATGAAGGGCACCCCGGAGGCGCCCCGCTGCGGCTTCTCGATGCGCACCGTCGGCGTCCTCGAGCAGGTCGGGGTCGAGTACGGCGCGATCGACGTCCTGCCGATCCTCGGCCCACTTCGCGAGGTGACCGCCGAGCTCTCCGAGTGGGAGACGTTCCCGCAGCTCTACGTCAACGGCGAGCTCGTCGGCGGCTGCGACATCGTCGAGGAGATGTTCGACTCGGGCGAGCTCGCCCAGATGCTCGGCGTCGAGCAGCCGGCCAGAAACCGAGGCGCCGGCTCAAGAGGCGGCTCCGGCGGACGAGGGTCCGTACCAGAGCCCGCCGATGCAGATCGAGACGAACTGAGGCGCTTTCGGCGCGGGCCTACCGCCCGCGCGGAAGGCTCGACCGCCGCCGGCTAGCGCCCGGCATGCGGAGAGCAGTGAGGGAGAGGTGGCGGGCTGCGCCTTCCGTGAGCCTGTGCGCGCCTCTCGTGGCGGAATCCGGCGTCCGAAAGGGCGCCGTTTGGCGACTGGTCACGTTGCATCCTAAGTTAGGAGCGGAACGTGACCACTCGTCCGAGGGGCCCCGGGGAACCACTACGAAAGCCAAACGCCCGGGCGCCTTCCGTGACACCTTCGCTCACCAACTCCCTCGGTGCCCCGAGGCAGCCCACGCAAGATCACCCGCCCGCCTTCAGCGAGGCAGGTCGGAGGCCGAGATCCTCGGCAGCAGGTCCGCAGCTAAGCCGTAGCGCCGGCGGGGGTGTCCGCGTCGTCGCGGACCTGGAAGCTCGAGCCGCAGCCGCAGGCGGCGACCACGTTCGGGTTGTTGACCGCGAAGCCGGCGCCCTGCAGCCCCTCGACGTAGTCGACCTCGGAACCGAACACGAACTGCATCGAGAGCTTGTCGACGACGACCGAGACGCCGTTGTGCTCGAAGACGTGGTCGTCCTCCTTCGCCTTGTCGAGGGCGAGGGCGTACTGGAAGCCCGAGCAGCCGCCGCCCTTGACCGCGACGCGGAGAACCTGCTCGGCGTCCTGCTGGCCGGCGAGCAGCTCCTTGAGCTTGCCCGCGGCGACGTCGGTGATGTTGATCGCTGAGTCAGGAGTGTCCATGATCGCTTCAGATTGTATAGCCCCGTCAAGCTCCGGCGTCCGGACGGTCGCCGAACCGCCAGTCGAGGTACTCGATGATCCGCTTCGAGTCGTGGATCACCTCGTCGCCGCAGATCAGGACGGGGACGCGCTTCTGCGAGGTGAGCTCGACGATCTCGGGACGCCCGTCCGCCGGTAGGGCACGCGCTCGGTTCGGTAGGCGAGGTCGTAGCGGTTCAGTCGCCGCGCGACCGAGCCGCACGGGCAGAGCACGTTCGTCGGCGTCGGGCACCGGTAGAAGACGATCTCGTCGCTCACAGCGGCAGCAGCCTCCCGGCCGCGCGGGCGGCGCCCGCGACCGCCGACAGGGCCTGCTCGCCGAGCCCGGGCTCACGGCGCGCGCCGCCGCCGAGCTCGGCCATCAGCCAGTCGATGGCGTCGCTGACGCGTCTCCTCATGGGGGCGCGCGCTGAAGCCGAGCTCGCGCCTCGCCTTCGCCGGCGAATAGGTCCACCAGAGCGCCGCGGCGCGGGCCTCCTCGGCCGAGATCGCAACGGGCAGCCCGAGCCGCTCGACGACCTCCGCACCGGCAAGCAGGACGCTCGCGGGCAGCTTCACGGTGGGCGCCGGGCAGGCCGGAGATCCGGGCGAGGTCGGCGAAGAGCCGCTGCAGGGTGAAGTTGCGGCCGCCGAGGATGTAGCGCTCCCCTCCTCCACCCTTCTCGTCGGCGAGCAGCATGCCGGCGGCGACGTCGCGCACGTCGCAGATGTTGATGCCGCCGTTCACGTAGGCGGCGATCTCGCCCTCGACGAAGCGCCGGAGGACGACCATCGAATTCCCGAGCGGGTCATCAGGCCCGATCACGTAGGTCGGATTGACGATCACCACGTCGAGGCCGTGCGCGGCGACGCGCAGCGCCTCCGACTCGGCCTCGTGCTTGGAGTGCACGTAGGGGATGCCGCGCGCGGCGGCGCTGAAGCGCTGCGCTCTCGTCCGCTCGGCCGCCCTCGGACGCAGGCCCAAGAGCGGCCGCCGACGACGTGTGGACGAGGCGCTGGACGCCCGCGTCGAGCGCCTCCTCGCAGACGATCCGGGTGCCGCCTACGTTGGTCGAGATCACCTGTTCGCCGTCTTCACGCCGCATCGACGTGAGCCCGGCGGCGTGGAAGACGCGATCGGCGCCGGCGACGGCGCGGCGCACGGCGCGGCGATCGGTGACGTCACCGTTGACGCGCTCGAATTCGAGGTCGTCGAGGTGCGCCGTCTCCTCCGAGCTGCGGACGAGCAGGCAAAGCTCATCGCCACGCGCAGCCAGGGCGCGCGTCAGGTGCGAGCCGATGAAGCCCGTCGCGCCGGTGATCAGGGTTCGTGGCATCGGCGCGTTGATCGTAGATCACGACCCATCCCGGGGCCGGCGGACGCGTCCGTAAGGTTCGATCAGTCCCCGGCGAGTGACCGGGCGCGGCTGCATTTGCGGACACTGATACAACCAGCAGCGGTGAGCGCCCCCCGAACAGCCGTCGTCTGCGATAGCACCTGCTACCTGCCCGACGAGATCGTCGAGCAACGTGGGATCGAGCGCGTCAGCCTCTACGTCAGCCTCGACGGCGAGCAGAAGCCGGAGCTGGAGATCGGCGACTACGCCGCCTTCTTCGAGCGGCTGCGCGCATCGGACCAGGGCGCAACGACGTCCCAGCCGTCAGTCGGGGACTTCATCGACGTCTTCCGGCCGCACCTCGAGGCGGGCCGTGAGATCGCCTCGATTCACCTCTCAGCCGGCATCTCAGGCACGTTCGAGTCGGCCGACCAGGCCCGCCGCCAACTCGTCTCCGAGGGCGCCGCGGAGTCCTCGATCCAGGTCTACGACAGCCGCTCGGCCTGCGGCGGCATGGGCATGACAGTGCTCGCCGCCACGAAGGCGGCAGCCGACGGGGCCGGCGCCGTCGAGGTCATCGAGCGCGCCGCGGCGGCCCGCGAGAGCTTGCGGATGTGGTTCGCGATCGACACGCTCGAGTACCTGCGCAGGGGCGGGCGGATCGGCGCCGCCCGCGCCTGGCTCGGCTCAGCACTGCAGATCAAGCCGATCCTCACACTCGAAGAGGAGATCACCCCCGTCGAGCGCGTCCGCACCCGGCGGCGCGTCTTCGAACGGCTCGTCCGAGTACGGCCACGAGCTCGCGGAAGCGGGGGCCGACGGCTGGGTGGTGCAGCACATCCAGGACCCCGAGAACGCCGAGCGGCTCGCCGCCGAGGCGCGCGGGATCTTCGGCTCGGACCCGGTCTTCATCTCGGAGATCGGTCCGGTGATCGGTGCCCACACCGGGCCGGGTCTACTCGGGATCGGCGGCCTGCCCCGCGAGCTGATCGACTGATCCCGGCAGGCCGGCGTCAGCGCCGGCGCAAAGCGCGGAGCGCGACGAGGCCGCCAACGACGAAACCGGCGACGACGGCACCCTTCACGATCTGCTCGCGATGATCACGGACCTGCTTGCGCCAGTCCGTGAGCTCGGTGACGCGACTGCGCAGGGCATCGACCGAGCTCGCCAGCTGAAGCTGCTGGGCCTCGATGTCGGCCCGGATCTGCTCGGCGGAGCGCCCCGGTGCCCCGGGGCGCGGGTTCGGCGAAGGCGTCACGCCACTCATCCGTCCCCTCCGGAGAGCGTCTCCTTGGTCAGCTTCGCCTCTTCGATCGCCATCGTCGGCGTCGGGGCGGAGCCCTTCTCGATCGCCTTCTTGGCGGCGAACCCGGCGATCGCGGCGATGATCAGGAAGATCACCGCTTCGATCAGGAAGCCCGCCCAGATCGCGGTCTCGACGCCGAGGATGTCGTTGATCAGGAAGGCGAAGAAGAACATCAGCATGCCGAAGGCGCAGAGCACGAAGACGCCGGCCGCCGCGCCTACGGCGCCGCCCTTGGCGAGCTCGGAGATCTTCTCGGTGACCTCCGTCTTCGCGAGCTCGATCTCCTCGCGGACGAGGATCGAGACGCGCTCGGAAACGTCGAGTACGAGCTCTCCGACGGAGCGGTCCGACTCGGTCGACGTCGGCCCACCCGGCGGTGTGGGAGGTCCGCCTGCCATTACTCAGGCGGGTCCTCGTCGAAGATGCGCCGGTAGAGCAGCGCCGCAAGCCGCGCTGCGGCGATCGAGGCAAGCGCCCCGGAGGCGGCCAGCATCCCTGACCAGATCAGCTTTCTGACGACGTCGTTCTCCATCTCGGATCTCCTACCCGCTCCCGCGTCTGCGCAAGCGCCACAGGCGGTTTCGGGGCTGCGACCTTATCGCGACTGGGCCGGGCAGTTGCTTGCAGGCGTGAGGTGGCGCTCAGTCACGGCGCTCGAGGCCGCCGCAGATCAGCTCGACGATCATCGTCCGGGCGCTGTCGAACTCCTCGGGTGAGGTCGGCCCGAGCTCGAAGACCCAGCCGCTGAGGACCTGCTCCACCGCCCCGTAGTAGGCCATGCCGACGAAGTCGGCGTCGATCTCGGCGCGGAAGGCGCCGGCGGCCTGGGCCTCCGCGACGATCTGGGAAACCTGGTCGTAGGCGCGCCGGATCTCGGGCAGATGGGTGCGGCCGAACGAGTTCGCGGCCCGGGTCACCTCGATGATGATCACCTTCATCAGTTCGGGGTCGGCGCGGTAGGAGTCGATGATGAAGCCGGCGATCGCGGAGAGCTTCTCGCGCGGGGTGCCTGGCCCGGCCTTGACCTGCTCGCCCGCGGCCAGCAGCAGCGACCACCGTTCGGTGAAGAGCTCGTTCATCACCGCTTCCTTGCTGCGGAAGTAGTGGTAGACGAGGCCGTAGGCGACGCCCGCCTCATCGGCGATGTCGGCGACGCGGGTTGCGTGGTAGCCCTGGCGGGCGAAGACGCGGATCGCAGCATCGAGGATCGCGCGCCGCTTGTCGACCGTGGCCGGCCGCTCAGCCGCCTCAGGCACTGGCACCGCTCCTCGGTCGCTGCGGTTCCCGGTACGCGTCGGGACGCCGGTTGGCGAGGGCCGGCAGGCGCTCGCGGATGCTCTCGAGCTCATCGAAGTCGAGCTCCGCGATGGCGACGCCCTCGCCCTCCTCGACGGAGGCCAGGACCCGACCCCAGGGATCGCAGATCATCGAGTGCCCCCACGATTCGTAGTGCGGGGGCGCCGATCCGACCTGGTTCGCGGCAACGACGAAGAGCTGGTCCTCGATTGCACGGGCCCGGACGAGCACCTCCCAATGCGGCTCACCGGTCGCTGCGGTGAACGCCGAGGGGATCGAAATCAGTCGGGCACCGGCCAGGGCGAGGGTCCTGTAGAGCTCCGGGAAGCGCAGGTCGTAACAGACGGTGAGCCCGACCGGGAGTGGCGTGCCGCCCAGGTCGATCTCGGCGAGCACGACCTCGTCACCGGGTATTTCGAACTCGGACTCGCGATAGGTGACACCGCCGACGTCGACGTCGAACATGTGGATCTTGCGGTAGCGGGCGACGATCGCGCCGTCGGGGTCGATCAGCACCGAGGTGTTGGCGACCCGCTCGCGGTCGCCGACGCGCTCGGAGACCGAGCCGGCGACGATCGTGATCCCATGCTCGCGCGCGAGGGCCTGGCAGGCGACGATGCCCTCGTTCTCCTCGAGCGGCGTCGCCCGCTCGGCGAGCAGCGAGCCGGGGCCGAGCAACGTCCACTTCTCGGGCAGGACGACGACTTCGGCGCCCGCCCCTGCGGCTTCGGCGACGAGCGCAACAGCGCGCTCGATGTTGCGAGGCGCATCGTCGGTTGAGTTGAGCTGTAACGCGGCTGCCCGCATCTCCCCCCTCTCCCGATCGGAGGGCTCCCCCGGGCGGAGCTGGGTGCGGGTTGCTCCGGCCGGGCTGGCTGATTGACCAGTCAATCTAGCCCAAATTCAGCTGTTCAGGATGACCGCACCGACGGCGCACAGGATCAATCCCGACTCGAGCAGGAGCACGAGGGCGAGCGCCCCGAGCGGGTGCGAAGGCCCCGGCCCGACCCACATCACCCCGACCGCGACCACGGTCAGCGCGAGCGCGAGCGCGCCCCAGCCGAGCACTGCCATCTCCCAGCGGCGGTCCCGATCCCGCTCGGAGGGGTTGATGCGGTCGTGCAGGGCGAACGGCGCGTACATGAAGAGCCCGAACAGCCCCACTGCCCAAACGGCGACCCAGGGCTCAACGCCCTTCGACGCGGAGAGGTACGGGCCGTCGGCGAAGAACGTGCCAAAGGCGCCGAGCAGCGCCAGCGCGCCGCATGCCCAGGCGCCAAGCTCAAGCACCCGGCGCCGGGTGCTCACGGGTCGCCTCCGGCCCCGGCGGCAGGCCGGCGGCGCTCGACCTCGCGCAGCAGGGCGCGGTCATGCATTGCCGCGATCAGCGCCCGCAGGGGCTCGATTCCGGCCTCGTACAGAGCAACGACCCGTTCGGGGTCGTGGCGGCCGACGAGCTTGTCGGCGAGCATCCCCAGCTCGCGGCCCGCGAGGTCGGAGAGCGGCTCGAGGAAGCGGGCCGCGTCGTGGACGGTGAAGCCGATGCGCTCGTCGTAGCCGCCGGCGCGGAAGCGCGCGACGGCCTCGACGATGCGGGCGTCCGGCTCCGAGTAGCCGTCGCGCTCGGGACCGATCACGCCAACCCCCTCGAGTGCGGCAATCACCTCAGCCGGCACCCCGGAGCGCTCGGCGAGGTCGGCGGCACCAATCCGCGGTCCCGTCGCGGTCGCCAGCTCGAAGACGCGGTCGGAGGCTTCGAGCGCGGCGCGGACGCGATCGAGCTCCTCGGGATCCCCCTCGAGCAGCTCGCCGATCACGCGGAGCGGCATGAAGCGCTCCTCCTGCAGGCGCTTGATCAGCCGGATCCGATCGACGAGATCGGCCGGGTAGTAAGCCATGTTGCGGGACGTCTTCTCCCCCTCCGGGAGCAGCCCCTCGCGCAGGTAGTGGCGGACTGTGGCGACTGGCACGCCCGCCTCGGCGGCCAGCTCACTGATCTTCAGCCGGCCCCGATCGTCAGCCATCCGCCACCCCCCGCCCGGGGCCGGCGCCCGGCCGAGCCGGGGGCCGACGCACTACCGGCCCTTCCACTCGGGCTCGCGCTTCTCGAAGAAGGCGCTGACCCCCTCGAGGATGTCCTCGGTCGAGAAGGTGAGGGTGAGCTGGCTGCGCAGGAACTCGAGCGCGTCATCGAGCGCCATGTCCTGCTGCCGGTACATCGCGTCGTGCCCGAGCCGCATCAGCAGGGGCGACTTCGAGGCCAGCTTCGCGGCCCAGTCGGCGACGGCCTCGTCGAACTCCGCGGCCGGGACGACCTTGTTGGCGAGCCCGAGGGCGACGGCTTCCTCGGCCGGAATTCGCTCGCCGAGCAGCATCATCTCGTTCACCTTCTTGCGGGGAACGTTGCGATAGATGATCGCCATGATCATGTAGGGGAAGGCCCCGATGTTGATCTCAGGCGTGCCGAACGTCGCCCCCTCCTTGGCGATCAGCAGATCGCAGCTCAGCGCCAGGCCAAGCCCACCCGCGAGCACGTGGCCATTGGCCGCGCAGAGGGTCGGCTTGCCGAGCCGCGGCATCGTGCGGAAGAACTCGAGGAAGAGGTCGTTGGCGAAGTGCTTCTCGGTCAGCGGCACGTCGGCAGCGAAGCCGCCGAGGTCCGCCCCGGCGCAGAAGACCTTCTCGCCGGCGCCGGTGAGGACGATCGCGCGGACGTCGTCGTCGGCGCCCGCACGCTTCACCGCGTCGACGAGCTCGGTCAGCATCGTCGTGCTCAGCGCGTTGCGCTGTTCAGGCCGGTTCAGCGTCAGGGTTGCGACGCCCCCCGAGACCTCGTAGGCGAGCTGCTGGTATGCGCCGGATGGGTCGGGCATGAGGGGCGATCCGAGGCTACCAGCGTAGGAAGTAGGAAGTGATGCTGCGTACTTTCACCGCAACCGCGCGCACGCTTCGCTGCGGGCCCCGTTACCCGCTTGGCAGTCGACGGGCAAGCCCGTAGTCTCTGCGCCTCGCCCGGCGCCGCCGGGTGGAGGTAGGAGAGTGGGCCCCCTGGGGGATTGGACATACCTGCGCGCCGGCGTCGTGGCGATCGCCGCCGCCGTCGTCTTCGCCATCGCCCTGCCGCTGGCGGCGGGCGTCTTCGACCACGTGCGCCCTTTTGACATCAACGACCCCAACTCCGAGGTCGAGCGCGCCTACGCGGCCTACGAGCACGCGCAGGGCGTGGTCAGCGACGCCGACGTCGCCCTGCTCGTCAGCGGGCCGGCCGCGGCGCGGACGGCCGACGTCGAGCGCCGGCTCGCTGCCGTCAACGGCGTCGCCGACGCATACGGGCCCGCCGACGACCCACACCTGCGAAGCGCCGACGGAAGCGAGGTGCTCGTCCTCGGCCGCTCGGCCGCGGGCGTCAACAGGGTCGATCTCGGCGAGAACGTGAAGACGGCCTTCGAGGGGCAGCCGGGCGTCGTGGCGGGCGGCGTTGCGGTGGCCGCCTTCGAGATCGGCCAGCAGACCGAGCAGGACACGCGCCGGATCGAAGTCTTCGCGGCGCCGATCCTGCTCCTGCTCTTGCTCTTCGTCTTCCGCTCGCCGCTGGCGGCGGCGCTGCCGCTGCTGCTCGCCGGCTTCTCGATCACGACCTCACTGGCGGCGCTTTCGCTGCTCGGGCGAGCGATCGACATCGACGTGTTCTCGCTGCAGGTCGTCACCGGCCTCGGCGTCGGGCTCGCAATCGACTACAGCCTTTTCGTCCTCGCCCGATATCGGATCGAGATCAGGCGTGGTGAGGGCTACCGCATTGCGCAGCAACGCACCATCGCGAGCGCCGGCCGCACCGTGATGTTCGGGGCGCTGACGGTCGCCGCGGCGCTCGCGGCGCTGATCGCCTTCCCGGAGCAGTTCCTGCGCTCTACCGGCATCGCCGGAGGCCTCGTTGCGCTGATGAGTGGCATCGCCGCGCTCGTCGTGCTGCCGGCTGTCCTCGCGCTGCTCGGTCCGCGCGTCGATCCGCGCTGGGAGCGCGCCACCGACCGCACCGCCCCCCCGCCCGATCCGCTGAGCGGAGGCTCCCACTTCTGGCGCGGCGTCGCAGCGCGTGTGATGCGGGCGCCGATCCCCTGGGCGACGGCGGCTCTGGTCCTGATCGGGGCGATCGCCCTGCCCGTGCTCGGCGGATCGCTGACCACCCCCGACGCACGCTCGCTGCCGGAGAGCGCCGGCGCACACTCGGTCGCCGAGCGGATCGCCGCCGACTTCCCGCAGGCCGGCGCCACGAGCCTCGGCGTGTTGATGCCGCCGGGCGCGGATACCCGTGCGGCCGCCGCGCGTCGCCGGCTTTCGGCGCTCGAGGTCGAGAGCGGACCCCCCTACGAGCTCAAGGACGGATCCACATACATCCACCTGACGGCCGCGGTTGACCCACTCTCCGACGCCGGCCAGGACGTGGTCAAGGAGGTCCGCGCCCTGCCGTGGCCGGCAGGCACCCTCGTCTCCGGCCGTGCGGCCGAGCTCACCGATCAGCGCGCCGCGATCGGCTCGCGGGCGTGGCTGGTGATCGCGATCGTCGTGGCCACCAACCTGCTGCTCGTCTTCGTCCTTCTGCGCTCGCTGCTGCTGCCGCTGCTGTCGCTGGCGCTCAACGCGCTCACCGTGCTGGCCAGCTTCGGACTGATCGTCGCCGCCTTCGGCAGCCACACCGTCACCGATCTGCTCGGCACGACGACGCAGAGCGGCATCGACGTCTCGATGCCGGCGCTCGCCTTCGCCGTCGTCTTCGGCCTCTCGACCGATTACGGGATCTTCCTCTTCTCGCGAATCGCCGAGGCGCGCCGCGAGGGCGCCTCCGAGGGCGAAGCAATTGCCGGCGGGCTCGCCCGCACGGGGCGGCTGATCACCTCAGCCGCGGTGATCTTCGCCGTCGCCGTCGGCGCCAACATCTTCAGCGACCTCGTGATCGTCAAGGAGTTCGCGCTCGCCGTCGCCTTCGCGGTCCTCCTCGACGCAACCGTCGTCCGCGGCGTGCTCGTACCGGCAGCGTTGAAGCTGGCTGGACCGCGCGCCTGGTGGCCCGGCCCGGCGGGCTCGCGACGCTGATCAGCAGGGCACGACGACGCCCTCGACGCCGTCGATCACCGAGCGCCCGCCCTGCAGCAACTCTCCCCTCGTCTCGAGCCGCCCCTCCTCGGCCGCCGAGACCTCGAGCCGGACGCGCAGCGGGCGGCCCGGAAAGGCCGGCCGCCGGAAGCCGGCGGAGAGCTCGGCGAGCGCGCGCGGGTCGGAGCCGAACGGCGCGGTGTGGGCGCGGGCGATGAGCGCGTACGAGTAGAGACCATGGAGGATCACCCCGGGTAGCCCGACGGCCCTCGCCGCCTCGTCGTCGAGGTGGAACGGCGTGAAGTCGCCGCTCGCCTCGGCGTAGCGCCGCGTCGCTTGCGGCCCGGGAGTGATCTCGAGCGGCGGGAAGCCATCGCCGGCGGCCGCGGGGCGCGCGACCGGCTCGACCGGCGCAGCGGGCTGCTCCCCGCCGCCGTTCGGGCGCTTCCGCGAGCCTCCGAAGGAGGGCACGACGCCCTCGTACCGACCGCTGACCACGGGCTCTCCCCGGGCGTCGACCGTTTCCGACTCGAAGACGCGGCGCGGGCGACCGTCGGCGGAGCTGCCGGCATCGGCGAGCGAGGCGCGGGTCTCGAGCTCGTCGCCGGCGACGATCGGCCGGTGCCAGCGGAAGCGCTGGCGCTTGTGCACGAAGCGGTAGGAGGAGAGGCCGACCTCGGGATCGAACAGGCCGACCTCGGGATCGAAGATCACGGCAGCGACGGCAGCCGCGCAGACGACGGCGGCAAACGCCGGCGGGGCGACGGGGGCCTCGAACCCTGCCGCCCGCGCGGCGGCAGCGTCGTGATGGATCGGAGATCGCTCGCCGACGGCCTCGGCATAGGCGCGGATCGCCGGGGCCTCGGCGACGTAGGCGCGGGCGGGCCAGAGCCTGCCGACCGGCGGCGCGCCGCCCGCGGACATCAAGCGATGTGCTCGCCGCCGACGGGCGTGGCGCCCTGCAGCGCCCGCACGAACGCATCAACGACGGCGCCGTCGAACTGGATACCCGCATAGCGCCCGAGTTCAGCGATCGCCTCCTCGGCGCCGAGCGGCTCGCGGTACGGCCGGGGCGAGGTCATCGCGTCGTAGGACTCGGCGACGGCAAGGACTCGCGACTCGATCGGGATCGCGTCGCCGCTGATCCCGCGCGGGTACCCGTGGCCGTCCGGCTGTTCGTGCCGGCAGAGGATCCACTCGCGAATATCGGCGAGCTCGCGCGAGCCGAGGATCCGCGCGGCAAGCTCCGGGTGCCGCCGGACCTCGTCCCACTCATTCGGCGAGAGCGGACCCGGCTTCTCCCAGATCGAGTCGGCGACCCCGACCTTGCCGATGTCGTGCAGCAGGCCGGCGAGCCGCAACCGTTGGGTCCGGTGCGCGGAGAAGCCGAGCTCGCCGGCGATCAACTCGCAGTATCGGCCGACTGCGGCGGAGTGGTTGGCGGTGCGCGGATCGCGCAGCTCGAGCACCTCGGCGAGGCTGAGGACGGTACTCAGGTGGGTGCGCTGCTCCTTGAGCTCGCGTCCCGGGCCGGCGGCGAGGACCTCATCGAGCTCGGCGCTGAAGACGACCGCGCGGTCGGAGCCGAGCATGCGGGCGGCGTCGGCGGCCGCGGCCGCCGCCTGGGTCAGGGTTCCGCCACTGGCGCCGTGCTTCGGGAACGCCGCAATGCCGATGCTGAGCGAGACGGCGACATTGCGAGCGCGGAAGGCGCGGCGGCAGCGGCTCAGAATCTGCTCGGAGAGTAGGAACGCTGTGCCCTCGTCGGTCTCCGGCAGGGTCATCGAGAACTCCGCGACGCCGGTCCGGGCGACGGCATCCATACGCCTGGTCGAGTCGTCGAGCAGGCGGGCGAACTCGCACAGCATCTGATCGCTCTCGCGCATCCCGAGACTCTTCTGCGCTTCGCGCAGGCCGGTCAGCTGGATCACGAGGACGCTGACGCGGTGCGCACCCATGCGGGCTCGCTCGAGCTCGCCGCCGAGCGTCTCCGCGTAGCCGCGGCTGTTGAGCAGGCCGGTGAGCAGGTCGGAGCGCGCGCTGTCTGCCAGCTGGTCGAGCAAATTCGCAATGCGGATGCGCAGGAAGCTGATCAGCACCGCGGCGACGAGCAGCGAGCCGCAGATGATCACGTAGTGGTGGACCACGTTGCCGTCGATCGAGCCCGGCGTGATCAGGATGGCGGCGCCGTAGAGGACGACGACGAGCGCGAACTGGACGATCGCCGCCGGGCGGCTGAGGAAGTAGAAGGCGTAGAACGGTGGCCAGAGGAAGAACAGCACGTAGGCGCTGGTCGGATCGCCGCTGAAGATCACGCCGAGTGCCGCGGAGATCGAGCCGAACACCGGCGTCACGGAGAGCGCCCGCGGCGGCACCCGCGAGGCGAAGACGATCATCCCAATGCCCGCGATCAGCGTCAACGTCTGGGTGAGCAGCAGCGCCGGCACGTTGAAGCTCGCCGGGTGCGGCAGGATGATGCCCAGGTAGCCGAGGGAGACGCCGCCGAGCGTGATGTAGCCCTGCGCCCGCGCGAGTGCGCTCGAATCGCGCTCACGGTGGTCGGCCGCGTCGAACAGCACGCCTCCGGTCGGTGGGGCGTCCCGCTTGTGCGCGTCGCCGAGAGGGACCAGACCCACCGTCACCAACCCCCTCTACACACTGCGTTCACGCTCATACGTCATGTGTCCCTACTTCGGCGGACCGGGGCATCCTGCACCGCCTCTCGAGTGTAAACCCGCTCTGCCGCTCGTGCCCCATTCCCGGGCACGCTGGGCGCCTCAGACCACGGGCGCGTGCGGCGCCACCGGGTGCTCCAGGCGGCGCCTGACGATCAGCCGAGCGCCGCGCTCCGGCCCGAGGGTGAAGTTGCGGCGCACCACACGCTCCGCCTCGGGCCGGTCGGGAGCCAGCTCCGCGCGCGCCAGAACCGTCCGCAGCACGGCCTTGATCGCCATCAGCGACAGCCCGTTGCCGATGCAGTGGCGCGGTCCCGCGCCGAACGGCAGCCAGACGCGAGTCGAGACGCTCTCGGGTGCGAGAAACCGTTCAGGACGGAAGCGCTCGGGCTCGGGGAAGACCTCTGGGTCGTTGTGGATCAGGTACATGCACGGCATCAGCGTCCACCCCTTCGGGAATGTCCAGGGGCCGAGCGCAATCGGGCGGGTCAGCTTGCGTGCGGTGACCGGCAGCACCGGCCGCTGACGCAGCGTCTCGCGGACGACGGCGTCGGCGTACTCGTCCCCGCCGCCGCCCTCGATCTCTGCGCGGCAGCGCTCGAGCGCGTCCGGGTTGCGGAGCAGTCGCTCGAACGCCCAGCAGAGCGCCGTCGCCGTCGTCTCGTGACCGGCGATCAGCAGCGTCAGGATCTCGTCGCGAACCTCGCGGTCGCTGAGGAAGCCGTCCTCGTGCGGCTGCGGCGTCACGAGCAGCGAGAGGATGTCGTCGCGGTCGTGCCGGCTCGGGTCGTACCGGCGCTCGCCGATCTCCTCGAAGAGCAGCTCGTCGATCGCGGCGACGGTCCGCATCAGGCGAGCAAAGGGCGAGCGCCCGCCGAGCTGGACCTGGAACGCCGGTAGCACCGCGATCGGGCTCTGGACCTGGTCGAGGAGCTCGTGCACGAGCTCGCGCAAGCGCTCGTCGCGAGCTGGATCGACGATCCCGAGGACGGTCCGGAGGATGAGCTGCAGGGTCACGCCGCGCATCCGCTCCTGAATCGCGAAGGGCTCGCCGACCGGCCAGCTCGCGAGCTCCCGAGCGGCGAGCTCTGAGACGAGGCCGGCGAAGCGGGCGACGCGGCTGCGCGCGAACCGTGGCCGGATCTGTGACTGATGGCGCCGGTGCTCGGCGCCGTCGAGCAGGAACAGCGAGCCGTCGCCGAGCACGGGCCGGAAGATCCCGTTCGTCGACCCCATCCGCATCAGCGCGGGATCGCCCGTCAGCACCTGCCACGCGAGCGGCGCATCGGCGACGAAGGTGCACCGCCGCAGCGGCCCGAGCTTGACGGAAAAGAGCTTTCCGTGGGCCTTGCGATTGCGCTCCATGAACCGCACCGGATCGCGGAACCAGTCGAGCGACTGCACGCTTCCGGGCCGCCGCGAGCCGGGCGGCAGCCTCGGCGTGGCGTCGTTGTCGAGGACGCGCAGCGGCGTCGTACTCGAGTTGTCGTTCATCGCTGGAACCCCTGACACGGTGCCCGTCGGTACTCCGGGACGGAACCGACACGACGCAGCAAATGTACAAGGCGACGGCGCGGAGCGGGGAACTACGGACTGGCATGCAGCTGAGCACCCAAAGTAGGAAGTAGGAAGCGGTACTGTCTACTTCATAACCGAGCCTTCAGCCCGATCGAGAGGAGCACCCGAAGTGTCCACGACCGTCGCCGCCGATTCCTCAGCGAACTCAGGGGACGTGATCAAGCCCGATCACGCCGCGTCCCGCAAGCACATGATCTTCACCGACGAGCACGATGACCTGCGGGAGTCGATGAAGGCCTGGGTGCTGAAGGAGCTCGCGCCCCACGCCGACGAATGGGAGGAGACGCTCTGGCCCGATTCCGCCCTGCAGCGCATGGGCGAGCTCGGATTCATCGGCCTCTGCTTTCCCGAGGAGTACGGCGGCGAGGGCGGCGACTACTACTACTCGCTCGTCCGCGCCGAGTGCCTCGCCTACGCCGGGTCGGGCGGCCTCGGCATGGGCCTCGCGGTGCACACGGACATGGTCCTGCCGCCCATCGAGATGCTCGGCACGGAAGAGCAGAAGCAGCGCTACCTGGTCCCCGGGATCAAGGGCGAGAAGATCGGCTCGCTGGGGATCACCGAGCCGGGCGCCGGCTCTGACGTCGCCGGAATCCGCACGACCGCGGTTCGCGACGGCAACGAGTACGTGATCAACGGCTCGAAGATGTTCATCACGAACGGCGCCCGGGCCGACTTCATCGTGCTCGTCACGAAGACGGACCCGAAGGCACGCCACGACGGGATCACGCTGTTCATCGTCGACCTCAAGGACGACGAGGGCAACAACGTCCCCGGCTTCTCGGTCTCGCGCACGCTCGAAAAGATGGGCATGCACGCCTCCGATACCGCCGAGCTCGCCTTCGAGGACGTCCGGGTACCGGCGGAGAACATGCTCGGGCAGGAGGGCAAGGGCTTCTACCACATCTCCTGGGAGCTCCAGGGCGAGCGCCTGGTCGGCGCCGTCGGCTCGGTCGCCGGCGCCGAACGCTGCTTCGAGAAGACGCTCGAGTACGCGAAGGAGCGCGAGGCGTTCGGCCGTCCGATCGGGCGCTTTCAGGCGATTCGCCACAAGTTCGCCGAGATGGCGATGAAGATCGAGGCCGCGAAGCAGCTCACCTACTCGACCGCCTGGCGCTTCAACAACGGCGAGTACCCGGTGCGCGAGATCACGATGGCGAAGCTCTACGCCTCGCGGATCGCCTGCGAGGTCGCCGACGAGTGCATCCAGATCCACGGCGGCTACGGCTACATGAAGGAGTACGGGATTGAGCGCGCCTACCGTGACACCCGCCTGAACCGGATCGGCGCCGGCACGGACGAGGTAATGCTCGACGTGATCGGCCGCTCCTACGGAATCTAGGTAAGCCTCACGGCCCGCAACCGCCATAGTCGAGCGATCCCACGGCGAGGCTGAGCCGTCGCAGATCAAGGAGCGCTGAGCGAGCGTGCTTCGCACGTGAGCGAAGCGGGACGCCGAGCTGCGGCGTCTCAGTCCGCCGCCAAACCGCCGTAGTCGAGCGGTCCCACGGCGTGGCTGGGAGCGTCGAGGGCCGGCGCGACGCGAGCGATAGTCCGCGCGGACGTGAGCGAGCGGCGCGCCCGCACTCGGCGCTCCCAGTCCGCCGCCGCCGAAGGGCCGGCCGGTGTGCGACTTCCTTGTCGCACACCGGCCGCTTTGGATGGGGGGCTATGCGGCGCTTCCTTGCGCCGCCGGGGGGCCGCAGCCCTCTGCTGCGGCAGGCTGTGACGGGTTCTCGCCGGTAGCCGTGCGGATCACGGTGTCGACCGGATCGCAAGGCCCGATTGCGTAAGCGTCGGCGCCATCGCTGAGCGGCTGGCGCGTGTCGAGCTGCCAGACCATGAAGCCGTCGAGGCCGGCCTGGGCCATCGCCGAGACCCTGGCGGCGAGGAACCGCGCCCGGTCAGCGAGCGTCTCGTCGGTCACGGCTCCCGTCGACTGACCGGCGGAATCGAGGTCGGCGGCGAACCCGAGCTCACCGGCGACGACGGGCTTGCCGGCGGCAGTGCAGGAGGAGATCGCGTCAGCCGCCGTGGCGGGCATCGGCGTCGTCGGACTGGAGCCGGTGTCGGCGCCGTCGTAGACGTGGATCTCGCAGACATCGACCGCGCTCTGCACTTGCGCATAGTCAGACCCGGCCGTTCCGCACTGCCCGCCGCCGATCGTGCCCAGGCTGATCAGGTGCCGCGGGTCGACGGCGCGGATCGCGCCGGAGACATCGGATGCGAAGCCCGCCAGCGCCGAGGACGCAGCCGCCTCATCGCAGGCGCCGCCCGTGCCGGCCTCGGGCTCATTGATGAGCTGCCAGTAGGCGATTGCCGGCGAGCCCGCATAGTGCTCGGCGACCGTCGTCGCGTAGTCGAGATAGGAGAGTGCGTAGGGGTCGCGCGGCTCCCGGTAGCCGCCGGAGTAGAAGCCGAGGTCGCGCTCGGGAGCGCCGTTCTCGCAGTCCTGCCACTGGTTGGCGAGCACGGGGACGACCCGGATCCCGCGCGCCGCGGCTGCCTCGAGCACACGATCGAACGGGCCCCAGTCTCCGCTGCCGTTGCCGCCCGGATCCCACATCGACTGGAAGAACCAGGTGCGGATCACGGTCGCGCCCGCTGCTTTGGCGCGGTCCATGATCGCCGCGAGCTGATCGTCGGAGACGGCTCCGGCGCCCGAGTCGCAGACGTAGCCACCGTCGGTGGCCGTGAGCCTGTAGTCGTTGAAGCCGACCGCGGGCCAGGGGGCGCCCGCAAGCGTCAAGGTCCCGTTCTCCGCATGGACGAGGCCCTCGAGGTCACCCGTCGCCGGCGGATCCGCGTTGCTGGCCTCGGCAAACAGAAAACCGGCCAGTGCCAGCGCCGCCAAGAGGGAGATCGCGAGGATCGCCCGCCTGCGCAGCCGCGCGGTCAGGGCATGCAGCGTCCTCGCGGAGCCCGCGCCGAGATCGGCGCGGGCGCCGTTTCGCAGTTCTGCCTGTAGCGGCGCGCCGCGCCGACCACTGCGGGCCTCCGTGCCCATCCACCAGCCTCCTTGCCGGTAAGTCCGGCGACTGGCCCCGGCCCCGTTGGCCTCTCAGCTGTGGGGGATCGGCATCCTGCCGACCGGGGCTCCTGTCGCCTTATGCCCTTCACGAGGACCATCGACGCGCCTGGCGGGCCCCCGTAGCACCGGCTGAATGAACCTGCAAGGGAGCGAAGCTCCCCCGACCGGATGAGCGCACGCTCGACTATCGGTTGGCCGCGCTCTCATCCTGCGGAAGGACAACGGATGGTGCGCCGCTGCCGGCGACGTATATCCCTGCTCCGTGGGGGAGGAGCTAGGTGGCGCTTCCCTGCGCCGCCTCGGGACCGCAGCCCGGCGCCGCGGCAAGTCGATCGGCTTCCGCGCCGCCGGATGTGGCGATGACCGTGTCAACCGGATCGCAGGGGCCGACCGCGTACGTGTCGGCGCCGGCGGTGAGCGGCTCGCGGGAGTCGAGCTGCCAGACCATGTAGCCATCGAGGCCCGCGGCCTCCATCGCCGCGACTCGGGCCTGCGAGGAACGCCGCCCGCTGCGCCAGGGTCTGGGCGGTGACGCTGCCGGTCGGCCGGCCCTCGGCGTCGAGGTCGGCGGCGAAGCCGAGCTCGCCGGCGACGATCGGCTTGCCGGCCGCATTGCACGCGTCGATCCGGGCGGCGACGCCGTTCGTACGCGTCGCCTGGCATCGGCGTCGCCGGGCTCGTCCCCGTGTCGGGTCCGTCGTAGACGTGGATCTCGCACACGTCGACCGCCGAGGAGGCACGGAGGTAGTCGGCCCCGGCCGTGCCGCATTGACCGCTGCCCGTCGTTCCCAGGCTGATCGGGTGGTTGGGATCGACGCCCGGATCGCGGCAGCGGCTGCGGCGGCGAACCCGGAGATCGCGTCGGCCGCCGCAGCCTCGTCGCAGGTGCCCGCCGATCGGTGCCTCGGGCTCGTTGATCAGCTGCCAGTAGGCGATCGCGGGCGAGTCGGCATAGTGGGCGGCGACCTGAGTCGCGTAGTCGAGATACGAGACCGCGTACGGGTGTTGTGGCTCGCGGTAGCCGCCTGCGTAGAAGGAGAGATCCTTGTCCGGCTCGCCGTTCTCGCAGTCGCCCCACTGATTGGCAAGGACCGGGACGACGCGGAGCCCACGCGCAGCGGCGGCGTCGAGCGATCCGGTCGAAGGCGCTCCAGTCGCCGCTTCCGTCGCCGTCGGGGTCCCAGCTCGACTGGAAGAACCAGGTACGGATCGTCGTCGCGCCGGACGCCGCCGCCCGGTCGAGCAGCGCGCCGAGTTCATCGTCGGATACTGCGCCGGCATTCCCGTCGCAGACGTAGCCGCCGGGGATCGCGGCGAGCCTGTAGTCGTTGAAGCCAACGGCGCTCCACGGTCGCCCGTCGGCAAAGAAACCCCCCTTACGGACCTTGACGAAGCCACCGAGTGTGGAGGGCCCAGGCGACACCACCGGGCCTCGGTCGGCGCCCGCGGAAGGGGCAAGAACCGCGGTCACGCCGACCAATGCAGCCGCGCCGAGCACGATGGCCTTCAGCGTGCCCCTCCTCGAGCGCCGGCGGTGGCCGGCGGGGGAGATCGGCACGGCGGCCGTCGCGTCCGGGGCCCGGACCGGGGCGGTGCCGATCGGCACCGCCCCGCGCCCGAACGCCCGGTCCGCTCGTCGTGACGGATCGGGACCCCGCTGCTTGGGCAACAACGGCCCGCGCGGCAACGGCTCGGCGTGCTTCAGGAACGCCGGACGGCGTGCACCGCCCGAACGTCCGCGTCCACCCTGCACGAGCCCGGATCCGCGATCCGCGCTCTGCTCCTGATCCGCATACCCGCCGGCTCGCGGCCCGGGCAAAACACCCGGGCCGCGAAACCGACGGTTCGGGGCATCCTTGCCCCCCATCCTCCGGCCTCCTTGCCGTATGTCAGAGCAGGGCTAGGTTCTCCGGAATGAGCCCCGGCTGGATCGGGCGGACGCCGGAAGGAGGGGAGTGACGCGGAGAAGATCCGATCGGTTGACGCTGCCTCATCCCATCGGATGACTCGCTGGCTCTGCCCCCAGAGGCCAAGTTGCGGTCAAGCCGAGGTGGCGGGTGGTGAGGGGCGCCGCATCCCTGCGACGCCCCACAACGTTCTCCACACCCTGCGGAAGCATCCCTGCGCTCAGGTGGCGGTCCGGGCCGAGCCTCCGTGCCCATCGCCCAGCTCCCGGAACTGCTCCGGAAGTACCCCGGAACTCTTCGAACCGAATCCCGGTCTACCGTCAGCATCGTCCCTCGGGCACGACAGCGACATCCCCCGCTCGGCGGATCGTGGGGATGAACTCGAGACGGCCGGTTGCTGCCGCTACTGCTCGATCGGCTGATCGCCGACGGCAGGGCCCGAGCCGGCTCGGGCACGGCGCCGTCCGCGGGCGGCGCGCGAAGGCCTCGGTGCGAGTACCGCGGCCGCGAAGTCGAGCACCGTCTGCAGCGCATCAAGGACCTTCTCAGGTCCAGCGCCCCATGGATCCGGCAGGGCCCGAGTCAGATCGTCGATGCCACGACAGAGCATCGGACCCTCCCCCGTCGAGACGCAGACGAGGAGGGGTTGCGCGTGAGAGTCCGTGACCGGATAGACGCGCACCTCCACGGGGGGCCCGATGACGAGACCTCGCTGCGGGGCAAAGACGACCGAAGCGAGGTTCTCGAGCGAGGTCGCGAGGTCGGCCCCGAAGCGATCGATGCGCCAACTCGAGGGCTCGCCCGGGGAGAGGTGCCAAAGCTCGGCGATCGCTTCGCGTGCCGCAACGCGATCGAGCGTCAGCGTCGGGGAGCTGAGCGGCGGTGAAGAGAGCTGGAGAGGGCGACGCTCCCGCGCCGCCCTCTCCGCCGTTCCGCCTCCCGTAGATTGCGCGGAGCCCGAGGGCGATGTATCTGAATCGGGCATGAAGCCCACGCCTTCGGCCTCCTCGCCGGGGGGACAACCGTGTCGAGTGACATCCTCCGCGAGCGTGGCGTCCGCGCATATCAGCCGTGTGGGCGGAGCTTCGGTTGAAGCCGTGCCAACCGGTCGGTCCAGACTGCCTTCAACCGATCGGACGAGGCGCACAAGAGGCCCCCGCAGCGGGCGCAGCCCCGACTCCGTCGCGACCCCTGCGCATGCGAGAATCCCCCCCATATGAGTGAGAGGGGTAAACGCCTGTCCGTCCTCATCGCGGACGATCACCCGGTCTATCGCCAGGGACTCGCGCGTGCGATCAAGGAGCGCGCGGAGCTCGAGCTGGTCGCGGCCTGCGAGGACGGCCGCGACGCGCTCGAGCGGATCATGGCCTCGGCGCCCGACGTGGCGATCGTCGACGTGCGCATGCCAGGCCTCGACGGGCTGAAGATCGTCGGCGCCGTCAAGCGCGAGGACCTGAAGACGCGCGTCATCCTGCTGACCGGCTACGAGGACTCCGGCGCCGCCTACAAGGCGCTTGCAGCCGGCGCCGCTGGATACGTCTCGAAGGCCTCCGACAACATGGAACTCTGCGACGCCATCGTCGCCACAGCCCGCGGCGAGACCGTCATCGCGCCGCAGTTCGCGGCCGGTATCGCGACCGAGATCCAGCTCCGAGAGACGACCGACAGGCCGGCCCTGACCGAGCGCGAGGGCGAGGTCCTGCGACTGCTGGCAGAGGGCGGCACCGCACAGAAGATCGGCAACGAGCTGCACCTGTCGGAGGCGACGATCAAGACCCACCTCCACAACCTCTACGAGAAGCTCGACGTGTCCGACCGCGCGGCCGCCGTGGCGACGGCAATGCGGTGGGGCCTGCTCGAGTGACCGCGGACAACCCGCCGCCGGAGCCACCGCGGCAGCCAGCCACGGAAATCGAGTCACCGCTGCAGGTGATCGGGCAGCTCGCCGGCGGCATCGCGCACGACTTCAACAACATCCTCGGCGTGATCATCAACTACGCCCGCTTCGCCGCGGGCGGCGTCCCGGCAGGCTCGCCCGCCGCCGAGGACATCGAGGAGATCCGGCGCGCGGCCGAGCGCGGCGTCGGCCTCGTCCGTCAGTTGATGATCCTCGCGCGGCGTGAGCCCGGCGAGGACTCGGTCTTTGACCTGAACGAGCTGATCACCGGGTCTGGACGGGTTCCTCCGCTCGACGATCGGCGAGCACATCCGCGTCGAGCGGCGGCTCGAGCAGGGCCTGTGGCCGATCTCCGAGGACCCGGCCAGGATCGAGCAGATCCTGATCAACCTCGCCGTCAACGCCCGGGACGCGATGGCCGAGGGCGGCACCCTGACGTTCGTCACCGAAAACGCGGAGTTGACGGAGGCCGACACGCTCGCGGAGCCGGCCGTCAAGCCCGGCCGCTTCGTCCGGCTGCGTCGTCTCCGACACCGGCATCGGCATGGATAGCGAGGTCGCCGCCCGGGCCTTCGAGCCGATGTTCACGACGAAGTCTTCCGGCGAGGGCACGGGCCTCGGTCTGGCGACCGTCTACACGATCGTCAGCCAGAGCGGCGGCACCGTCAGCCTGACCTCCGAGCCGGGCGTCGGAACCAGCGTCGAGGTGCAGCTGCCGGCGACGACGCTCGGGCCGGCAAGGGCGACGAAGCCGACGCGAGCCGCGCCTGCGGGGCGAGGCGAGGCGATACTGATCGCTGAGGACGATCCGGCCGTGCGCCGGGTCGCAGAGCGGATCCTGTCGGGCGCCGGCTACACCGTGAGCTCCGCCGGCGGCGGCCCGGAGGCGCTCGAGATGCTCGATGAGCCCGGGCGGCATGTCGACCTGCTGCTCAGCGACATCGTCATGCCAGGCATGCGCGGTGACGACCTCGCGCGCCGGGCCGTCGCTATGCGGCCCGGGCTCAGCGTCCTGTTCATGTCCGGCTACAGCGAGGAGGCCCCGCCCCTCGACCTCGGGCCGACTGCCGGGTCGACGTCGTTCATCGACAAGCCATTCGACGCGGGGACGCTGCTCGAGCGCATCCGCGACCTGCTGCGCGGCGCGATCGAACCCGCCTGAGGCGGCCCGCGGACCGCGCGCACTCGCGGTAGCGTCCGGCACGGTGACCGTCGTCAAGGACACCGGTGAGCGTGCGCTCCTGCCCCCGTTCGAGCGAGGAGCACACCGAGCTGCGGGCGACGATCAACCGCTGGGTCGGCAGCGAGGTCGTGCCGCATCAGGACGAGTGGGAGGAACGTCGCGAGTTCCCGCGCGAGCTCTACGCACGGGCCGGCGAGCTCGGCTTCCTCGGGCTCAAGTACCCGGTCGAGCTCGGCGGACAGGGCGGCGACTACCTGCACGACGCGGTCTGGGCCGAGGAAATCGCTGCAGCGGGGATGTGCGGCGGCGTCGGCGCCGGGCTCGGCGCCCATACCGGGATCGCGACGCCGCCGATCTGGAAGTTCGGCACCGACGAGCAGAAGGAGCGCTGGCTGCGGCCGGCGATCGCCGGCGAGCAGATCGCCGCGCTTGGCATCACCGAGCCAGGCGCCGGCTCGGACGTGGCGGGGATCAGGACCAAAGCCGAGAAGGTGGACGGCGGCTTCCTCGTCAACGGCTCGAAGACGTTCATCACCAACGGCGTCCGCGCGGACTTCCTCGTCTGCGCCGTCAAGACGACCCCCGAGGGCGGCCACCACGGGATCAGCTTCCTCGTGCTCGAGCGCGACATGGAGGGCTACGAGGTCGTTTCGAAGCTCGAGAAGATGGGCTGGCACGCCTCCGACACCGGCGAGCTCGCCTTCACCGACGTCTTTGTCCCGGCCGAGAACCTTCTTGGACAGGAGAACGGCGGCTTCTACCTGATCATGGCCAACTTCCAGTGGGAACGGCTGTTGATGGCGCTCGGCGCCGTCGGCGGCATGCAGTGGTGTATCGAGCGGACGCTCGAGTACGCGTCCGAGCGTGAGGCCTTCGGCCGGCCGATCGGCCGCTTCCAGGCGATCCGCCACAAGGTCGCCGAGATGGCGTTGAAGCTCGAGACGGGTAGGGCGATGACCTACAACGCCCTACGCCTCTTCCACACCGGCCACGACGCCCTGCGCGAGGTAACGCTGGCGAAGCTGTTCACGCAGCGCGCCGCGGTCGAGGTCGCCGACGAGGCGCTACAGATCCACGGCGGCTACGGGTACATGCGCGAGTACGGGATCGAGCGCGCCCTGCGCGACGCCCGCCTCGGCCCGATCGGCGGCGGCACCGACGAGGTGATGAAGGAGATCGTCGGCCGTGGCCTCGGCCTCTGAGCCGGGGCCCCGAGCACCGCGCCTGGCGCTCGCCACCTGCGCGGAGGTCCCGGATCTCGACCCCGAAGGCAGGCTGCTCGCCGGCGCCTGCCGCGAGGCGGGGATCGACACCGAGGCGGTCGTGTGGGACGAGCCCGGCGTCGACTGGGACGGCTACGACCTCGTCCTGATCCGCTCGACCTGGGATTACCCGACGAAGCCGCGCGAGTTCCGCGCCTGGACGGAACGCATCGGCCGCCGGCTGCGGAATCGGCCGGAGGTCGATCGGCTGGAACCTGTCCAAGCACTACCTGGCGGTGCTCGAGGGCTGGGGCTTCCCGGTCGTCCCCACCGCGTTCGTCGAGCCCGAACCCGGCCGTGCCGATGAGGCGCTCGTCGCGGCACTCCCCGAGACCGGTCAATACGTGCTCAAGCCGTCGGTCTCGGCCGGCTCGAAGGACACGGCGCGCTACGTCGCAGCCGGCGACGGCGAACGCGAGCGCGCCCTCGCTCACGGCCGCGATCTGCTCGCCTCCGGGCGGACCGTGATCGTCCAGCCCTTCCTTACCTCCGTCGAGACCGAGGCCGAGACAGCTGTTGTCCTGCTTGGCGGCGAGCCGGTACACGCGATGCGCAAGGGCCCCCTGCTCGAGCTCGGTCAGGGCCTCGAGCAAGGTCTCTTCCGCGAAGAGGAGATGTCGCTGCGCGAGGCGAGCGGCGAGGAACTGCGCCTCGCGCAGGCCGTCGTCGAGCGCTTTTCCGCAGAGCTCGCGATGCCTCTCTACGCACGCGTCGACATGCTGCGCGACGAGGTGGGCACGCCAACCGTGCTCGAGCTCGAATTGATCGAGCCCTCGCTCTTCCTCGACTACAGCCCCTCCGCCCTCGCCCGGCTCGTCGAGCTGCTCGGCGCGGAGCTGCTGCGGGTCGACGTGGCAATCCGATGAGCGCTGCCGACGAGCACCCGCGCCCGCTGCGCGCGGGCGAAGCGGAGCGCGCCGCGGCGGCGGTCGCCGCCGCGTTCGCCTGGCACGAACCTTGGGGCGCCTGGGCGCTGCCTGACGAGCGCACCCGCGAGGCGACGCTGCGGAATATGGTCGCCGCCGACATCAACGAGCGCTTCCTGACCCTCGGCCGCGCCTCGACGATCGCCTGCACCGCGGTCAGCCTCTGGTGCCCGCCGCCCTCGCATCCCGAGGCCGCTGCCTTCGGCGAGCGCCGCGACGAGGACGCCTATGCCCTCTTCGGGGAGCGGATGCAGGCGCTGCGCGAGGGCGACGCGCTACTCGCCTCGCTGCGACCCGACGGCGACTACTGGTATCTGGACACGCTCGCGACGGAGCCCGCCTCGATGCGCCGAGGCCTCGGCAGCCGCCTCCTCGATCACGACCTCGCGGCGCTCGACGCCGCCGGCGAAGCCGCGGGCCTGGACACCCATACGGCCGAGAACGTCGCCTTCTACGCGCGTCGTGGCTTCGAGGTCGTCGCCGAAGCGCGGCTCCCGCACGGCGGCCCCGACGTCTACGTGATGCTGCGGACGCCGCGCGCGGCGGCGTCACCCGCATAGAGTCCGGCCCCGACGCCGCGCCCACGAGCGGCGGGCAAAGCTACAGATCGAGAGGAAGAGCAGATGGGACTTCTTGACGGCAAGGCAGCGATCATCACCGGGTCGGCGCGGGGCATCGGCCGGGCGACGGCGGAGCTGTTCGTCGCCAACGGCGCCAAGGTGCTGATCAACGACATCGACGGCGACGTGGCCGAGCAGGCCGCGTCCGAGATCGACGGCGAGACCGCCGTCTTCAGCGGCGACTTGACCGAGCCCGACGCGGCCGACAAGCTCGTCGCCGCCGCCTACGACGCCTTCGGCTCGGTCGACTGCGTCGTCAACAACGCCGGCTACACCTGGGACGGCGTCATCCACCAGATGAGCGACGAACAGTTCCAGGCGATGCTCGACATCCACACGGTCGTCCCCTTCCGCGTGATCCGGGCGCTCGCCCCGCACTGGCGCGAGGCGGCCAAGGCCGAGCGGAACGAGGGCAAGGAGGTCTTCCGCAAGATCGTCAACATCTCCTCGATCTCGGGGACGATGGGCAACGCCGGGCAGGCCAACTACTCGGCCGGCAAGGCGGGCGTCACCGGCCTGACAAAGACGATGGCCAAGGAGTGGGGCCAGTTCAAGATCAACGTCAACGCGGTCGCCTTCGGCTTCGTCGAGACGCGGCTCACCCAGGCCCGCGAGAAGGGTGAGGAGCTGGAGACGAAGACCGGCGAGAAGACCGCGCTCGGTATCCCCGAGCAGATGCGAGAGATGGGCAAGATGATGATCCCGCTCGGCCGCGCCGCGCAGCCCGAGGAGGCCGCCGGACCGGTCCTCTTCCTCTGCTCGGATCTCGGCAACTTCGTGCACGGCCAGGTCATCAACGTGACCGGCGGCCAGTTCACCGGCATGTACTCCTGAGCATGTGCCGGCGCTGATCCAGCGGCCCGGGGCCGGCGTATCGCAGGCATGCGAGCAAACGCCGTCCTCGCGGCCGCCGTCGGCGCGCTTCTGTTCGCGGGCTGCGGCTCCGGCGGCGCGACCACAGACACACCAACGAGGCCGGCCGGCGCCGAGCCGCTCCGCGTCGCCGCGCTCGGCGACTCGATCACCGCCGGCTCGCCCCTGTGGGACCCGGAGCCCGCCGTGCGCCGGCAGATCGGGCCGGCGCTCGACGAGCGCAGCCAGTTCGAGTACTGGGCACAGAAGGAGGACCGCCGCCTGCGGTTCAGCAACTGCGGCGTCTTCGGCGAGCGCACCGACGAGATCGCCCGGCGACTCGACGCCTGCGTCGCGATCGCCGGCCCCGACGGCGCCGACATGCTGATCGTCCAGGGCGGGATCAACGACATCGCCCAGGGCTCCTCGATCGAAGATGCGGCGGCGAACCTGCGCGGCATGGTCGAGGCCGGGCTCGGCGCGGGGCTCGACGTAGCGATCACCGACGTGCTGCCGTGGAACAACGGCCATCCCGCCGCCGACGCGAAGATCGCCGAGCTCAACCGGCGAATCCGCGCGATCGCTGCGGACGAGGAGGTGCCGTTGTTGCCCTTCCACGACACGCTCGAGGATCCGGCCAGGCCGGGCACGATGAAGCCGCGGTGGACGATCGACGGCGATCATCCGTCGCTCGAGGGCTACAGGTTGCTGGCCGAGAAGGCCGTGCTGCCGAACCTGCCCTGAGCCGGGCCGTCAGCAGGTTCTGTGAACCGGCTCGCCCGCCATCCGGCGGTCCAGGAAGTGGAGGAGGCGGTCGGTCGCCGGCGCCAGGCTCTCGACGTGGCTGTACCCGTGCAGGCGCAGGTAGGTGACGGGCGCGCCACGCCGACAGTACTTGCGCATCAGCTTGTCGGCGCCGGAGATCGGGTTGAGCTCGTCGTCGGTCGAGTTGAAGTAGAAGAGCGGGGCCCGTGGGATGTGGTGGCCGAGCGAGTTCGCTTCGATCACGCGCTTGATCCGCGGGACCTCGAGCGGATCGGGGACCGTCGTGTAGTCGGCCATCCGCTTGTTGGCGAGGGTGACGAGATCCGCCAGGCACATCTCCCCGACCTGCTTCATCAGCTTGCGCCCATCCGGCGTGAGGACCTTGTTGATCCGCATCTAGGGATAGGCCCGCGAGAGACCAACGGCGGAGCCGAAGTAGGCACCCGCGAAGAGGTGGCCGTCCACGGAGCGGGCGGTTAGCGCCATGTCGACGGGCGTACCGCCGGCGACCGCACCATCGATGCCAAGCCGCGGCGCATAGCGATGCTCGAGCTCAGCCGCCCAGTTCGTCGCCTGCCCGCCGCCCGAGTATCCGACCATGCCCACCCGGGGCCGGCGCGGCAGCCCAAGGCGGTGGAAGTGGCGAGCGGCGCGGATCGCGTCGAGCACAGCGTGCCCGGCCTGAACCCCAGCTGTCCACTCCGCGTCGGGGCCTTCGTAGTCGCTGACGACCACGGGCCAGCCCCGGGCGAGAAACTGGTTGACGCTGCCGCCGTCGCCGAACGTCCCGGAGCTGATCGTGTACGAGGAGGCGCAGCGGCGCGTGAGGCTGTCCTCGGCGGGCTGGTAGGCGATCAGCGCGTGATCATCGCTGATCTCGGTCGGCCGGAAGAGCGTCGCCACGGCCGCCTCCGGCTTGCCCTTCGCGTCGTTGGTCCGGTAGAGGACCTGCCACGTCTTGGCCGCGGAGCCAAGCGAGCTCTGCGCGATCGCAACGCGGCGCGTGTGGAAAATCGTCCCCGGCTTCGCCTGGCGCAGCTGCTTCTTCGGCGGCTGCGCGTAGAAGGGATCGTCGTCGGGCAGAGGCGGCGCCCCATCGGCCGCGCCGGCCGCCGCGCTAGCTGAGCACGCCCACGACCAGCAATACGAGTAGCGCGATCGTCATCCCGATCGCCGAGCTACGTCCTCTCATCACTCCCACCTACCTCGATCTCCAACTCGCTCCAGACCGGGCGGCTGCCGCTCCGGCGTCCGTTAATGTACTACTAAGTTCATAAATGTCCACGACCGCCCCGAAAGAGACCAGCGCGAGCCGCTACGAGCCCCTCCCACGGGGGCGACACCGGCTCAGCCGCGAGCACGTGGCCGACTCCCAGCGTGAGCGGATCAAGCGAGCGCTCATCGAGGAACTCGCCGGTGACGGCTACCGCTCGCTGACGATCGCCGGCATCGTCGAGCGTGCGAACGTCTCAAGGGCAACGTTCTACGAGCACTTCGCCGACAAGGACGAATGCATGCTCGCCGCCTACGACGACTTCGCTGCTTCGCTCGTCGCGGAGCTGGCTCAGGCGCTGGCCGAGCCGGTCGCCTGGGACGTTGCGATCGGGTGCGTCGTCGACACGTATCTGGGCACGCTCGACAGCGACATCGTCGCGGCCCGCGCGCTGATCGTCGAGATGGAAGCCGCCGGCCCGCCGGCCCGCCACCGCCAGCGTGCCGGGATCGACGCCTTCGCCGGCCTCTTCGCCCGCTGGCACCGGGCACTCGCGGCCGGCCGGCCGGAGCACCGGGCCTTTTCCGACGTCGCCTACCGCGGCATGGTCCTCGGCATCCGCGAGTTGATCCGCGAGGAGCTCGACCGCAGCGACGGCGCCCGGCCCGACCTGCCCGCACTCGCCCCCGACCTGCGCGAGTGGGCGATCGCCGCGATCCGCGGCGCCCGCCCCTAGTGGACCCGTCCGCAAATACGATCAGCCCCGGCGGCGTCCGGAGGAGCCTGAGCGCACCCGCCGTCCGCCCACATGCCAACCGGCATGCGGGCGGCCACCGTGCACCCTCAGCCACGCCCGGCCACTCGCCGGCATCTGACCGAACTTACGGACGCGTCCCCTAGTTCACGGCAGGGCCATCAGCCCTTCGGCTTGCGCTCCTCGGCCAGCGGCTTGCCGTCCTGCTGGCCGATCTCGGGCGGCCAGGCGCCGAACCAGTTATCGCGGGCGCCGTCGACCGTGATCGTGGTGCCGCTGAAGAAGTCGCCGGCGGGCGAAGCCAGGTAGGCGATCAGCCAGGCGACCTCCTCGGGCTCGCCGAGGCGGCCGAGCGGGACCGTCGTCTCCAGCGTCTCGACCATCTGGCGCGGGTACTTGGTCTTCAGCGTGTGGGTGGCGATCTGCCCCGGGGCGACCGCCACGCAGCGGATGCCGAACCGCGCCCACTCGATCGAGAGCGTCTTCATCATGTTCTCGACGGCGGCGCGGGCGGCGCCCGAGTGGACCATGCCGGGCATCCCGTTGTGCGGTGAGAGGGTGATCGAGACGACCTTGCCGCCCTCCATGCCTTCCCCGATCCAGCAGGCGGAAGCGACCCCGTGGGTCATGTTCCAGGTGCCCTGTACGTTGAGCTCGGTCACGGTCCGGAAGCCCTTCGCCGAGATCCCCTCGGCCGGGCTCAGGAACTGACCGCCGGCGTTGTTGACGAGCGTGTCGATGCGGCCGTGCCGCTCGCAGATCCCGGCGACCATCTCGGCCACCGCCTCCTCGTCGCGGATGTCGCAGGCAACGGGCTCGAAGCGCGAGCCCGCCTCGGCGGCGAGCGCTGCGACCTCCTCGAGCGGCTCGATCCGCCGGCCGCAGCCGATCACCGTCGCGCCGAGGCCGGCGAGCTCGAACGCGGTGACGCGACCGATCCCCGAGCCGGCGCCCGAAATCAACGCCACCTGCCCGTCGAGCAAGCCGGGGGCAAAGATCTTCGAGGGGCCCTGCGGGCCCTGGTTCCGGCGACTCCTGCTCGGACACGACGACCCGAGCCTATCCGCCCGCCGAGGTCAGAGGACGCCGGCCCCCAGCCCACCAACCTCAACCAGAGGCGCTCTCTGACCAAGCCTCGGCGTGCCGGCGAGGGGCGCGGTGTGGCGGAGCCACATAAGCCCCGAGTCGGTGCGGCGAGGCGCCGCGTCAGAGAGCGCCGACGCCGCCGACGGCGCGCGGGCCTCGCACGGTGACCCGGCCGCCGCGGGAGGGCTGCACGACCACGTGCTTGATTCGCGTCGCCTCGCGCTCGGCGGGTGGCTCGAGGTCGATCGATCGCACGACCTCGCCGATCACCGCCCGCATCTCGACGAGCGCCAGCGGGGCGCCTGCGCAGTAACGCCGACCGCCCCCGAACGGGATCCACGCGGTCATCGTGGGCCGGCCCTCGAGGAATCGCTCAGGCCGGAACTCGTGCGGGTCGGGCCAGCTCGCGGCGTCACAGTGAATTGCTGCGGTGCTCACGGCCAGGTGCCAGTGTTCCGGGATGTCGTAGCCACCGATCGAGTAGGGCCCAGCCGGCACCCGGTTGACGATGTGCCCAACCGCGCGATAGCGGAGCGTCTCCTGAACGACGGCGCGCAGGTAGGTGTCATCGCCCGCCTCGAGGCCGGCCTGCACGCCCGCCATCGCATCCGGGTGCTGGACCAGCCGTTCGAACGCCCAGCAGAGGGAGGAGCCAGTGGTCTCGTAGCCGGCAACCAGCAGCGAGAGCAGCTCGTCCCGGAGCTCCTCGTCGCTCAAGCCGACGCCCTCGTCGTCCCGAGCGACGATCAGCGCCGAGAGCGTGTCGTTCCGCTCGTCCAGGTCCGGCTCCAGCCTGCGGGCGGCGATCTCCTCGATCAGGACGCGATCGACCTCGGCCCGTAGTCGTGCGAACCTACCTCCCGGAACGACCGCCGAAGGAATCCCGCGAGCGACCGCGCCACGGACTCCATCTCGCACGACCGGGGGCAAGAACGCGAAGACGGGCGCGGCGTCGAGCATCCGGGGCAGCAGGTCGGTCAGGGCGGCGTAGCGGCCCGGATCGGAGACCCCGAACACACATCTCAGGATCACGGCCAGGGTGATACCGGTCATCGCGCGGTCCAATGCCATCTCGCCGGGGCGCCAGGTGGCAACCTCAGCCCGCGTTATCTCGGTGATCTGCTCCGTGTACTCGTCGACCCGCGAGGAGTGAAAGGCGCCGCCAAGCATCGTGCGATGACGCCGCCACCTCTCGCCGTCGAGGGTGAAGAGCGTGTGGCTACCGATCAGCGGCTCCAGGAATCGGGCCCGCGCGACCCCCGCGCATGAGCTGCCGGGGTCGCTCATGAGGACCTTGCGGGCGAGCTTCGGGTCCATGATGAAGGCAGCGTGCTCGCCGCTGATGAAGCGTGCGTGGGCTACCGGCCCGTAGCGCTGATGAAGCCGTTCGTGAAAGCCGATCGGATCGCGGAGCAACTGCCTCGCCTGCAGCGGCCAGGGCGTTCTTGGGCCGGGCGGTAGGGCCATCGGCGGCTCACCCTACAGCCGATCTGCCGGCTGTCGGCTACCCGCACCCGCGGGCGCAGGCGTGCGCGGCGACGCGGCCCAGCAGGCGGCCGAGCTCGGCCTGCTCCGCCGGCGTCAGTGCGGCGAGGAGGTCGGCCTCGACGCGCTCGGCGGCGGACTCGGCCTTGCGGAGGGTGGCGGCACCCGCGCGGCTGAGGACGACCGTCTGGCGCCGGCGATCCTCCGGATCGCGCTCGCGGGCGATCAGCCCTGCGTCCTCGAGCTCGTCGAGGACCCGCACCAGATTGCTCGGCTGCAACCGCAAGGGTCCGGCGAGGTCGGCCTGCGAGCTCGGGCCGCCCTCGGCGAGGCGGTGGAGGATCGCGAAGTGGATCGCACGCAGGCCGATGCGCTCGAGGGCGCCGGCGAGGGCGCTGTTCGCGGCGCGGGCGAGCCGGCTGAGCAAGAGACCGCAGCTCTCGCTGCCGCAGTTCGTGTCTGCAGGCCGGGCGCGCTTGACGGTGACCTGGACGGTTGCCATGAGCGAACCTTATCAAGGACAACTGTTATCATCGATAATCGATTTCCACGACAACCGGAGTGCAGACAT
Source organism: uncultured Solirubrobacterales bacterium (assembly GCA_963774395.1). Lineage (GTDB taxonomy): Bacteria > Actinomycetota > Thermoleophilia > Solirubrobacterales > 70-9 > CAXMST01. The sequence goes on from CAVZET010000007.1 coordinate 775,706, forward strand.
GAACGAGCTTCTCCTGATCCCCCTCGACGACACCGTCCTGTTCCCCGGCGATGACCGTGACGATCGCCGCCGACGTCGGCGACGCCGAGCGCGTCCTCGTCGTTCCCCGCGTCGACGACGAGTACGCCGAGGTCGGGACGATCGCCGAGGTCGTCGAGACCGGGCGGCTGCCCGGCGGCATCGCCGCGGCGACCGTCACGCGGCCTACAGCGCGCCGCCCCGGCGCGGCGACGACCGGCGCCGACGGCCGCCTGCGGGTCGAGGCCGCTTCCCCACAACGACCCCGCCCCGGACACCGACGAGCGTGCGCGAGCTCGAGCGCAACTACCGCGCCGTCGTCGAGGAGATCCTCGAGCTGCGCGGCGCCGACGAGCGCATCCGCGGCTTCCTGCGCTCGATCTCGACGCCGGGCGAGCTCGCCGACACCTCCGGCTACTCGCCCGACCTCCGCTTCGAGCAGAAGCGCGAGCTGCTCGACACGCTCGACGTGACCGAGCGGCTCGACGCGCGCGCTCGAGCATCCAGCGCGAGCGGCTCGCCGAGCTGCAGGTGCGCCGCCGCATCCGCGACGACGTCGACCGAGGGCGCCGAGAAGCAGCAGCGCGAGTACTTCCTGCGCAAGCAGATGGAGTCGATCCGCAAGGAGCTCGGCGAGGACGAGGGCTCCGTCGATCGACGAGTACCGGACGAAGATCGACGAGGCCGAGATGCCCGACGAGGTCCGCGAGCAGGCCGAGCGCGAGCTCGGCGCGGCTCGAGCGCACCGGCGAGCAGAGCGGCGAGTCGTCGATGATCCGCACCTACCTCGACTGGCTGCTGGCCGTGCCGTGGAGCGAGCGCTCCGACGAGGTCCTCGACCCCGTCCGCGCCCGCGAGGTGCTCGACGCCGACCACGCCGGCCTCGAGGACGTCAAGGAGCGGATCACCGAGTACCTCGCCGTGCGCAAGCTGCGCCTCGAGCGCGGCGTCGAGGACGACCAGCGACGGCGGCGCGATCCTGACGCTGATCGGCCCGCCGGGCACCGGCAAGACCTCGATCGGCGAGTCGATCGCCCGCGCGACCGGACGCGAGTTCGTGCGCATGTCGCTCGGCGGCGTCCGCGACGAGGCCGAGATCCGCGGCCACCGCCGCACCTACATCGGCGCGCTGCCGGGCCGGCTCGTCCGCGCCCTGCGCGACGCGGAGACGATGAACCCGGTGATCATGCTCGACGAGGTCGACAAGGTCGGCGCCGACTGGCGCGGCGACCCGAGCGCCGCCCTGCTCGAGGTGCTCGACCCGGCGCAGAACCACTCGTTCCGCGACCACTACCTCGACGTCGAGCTCGACCTGTGCCAGGTCATGTTCATCGCCACCGCGAACGTCGCCGAGACGATCCCCGGCCCGCTGCTCGACCGGATGGAGGTCGTCCGCTTCGACGGCTACACGACCGACGAGAAGCTCGCGATCGCCCAGGGCTACCTGTGGCCGCGCCAGCTCGAGCGCAACGGCCTGCTCGACGACGAGGTGACGATCGACCGACGAGGCGCTGCGCGCCGACGATCAGCGAGTACACCCGCGAGGCGGGCGTGCGCCAGCTCGAGCGCGAGCTCGGCAAGCTGCTGCGCAAGACCGCGACGCGGATCGCCTCCGGCGAGGCGGAGGCCCCGGTCGCGATCGACGCCGACGCGATGCGCGACGCGCTCGGGCGCCGGCGCTTCTACCAGGAGGCGGCCGAGCGCACGGCGATCCCGGGCGTCGCGACCGGGCTCTCGGTCTCCGGCGCGGGCGGCGACGTGCTCTTCATCGAGGCGACGTCGATGGCGGGCCGCTCCGGCGACAACGCGGGCCTACAGCTCACCGGCCAGCTCGGCGACGTGATGAAGGAGTCGGCGCACATCGCCCTCTCCTACGTGCGCTCGCACGCCGAAGCGATCGGCATCGGCGAGGAGGCGTTCGAGGGCAAGGAGTTCCACGTCCACGTCCCCGCCGGCGCGATCCCCAAGGACGGCCCGAGCGCCGGGATCACGATGACGACCGCGCTCGCCTCGCTGCTCACCGGCCGGCCCGTCAAGCACACGGTCGGGATGACCGGCGAGATCACCCTGCAGGGCCGGGTGCTGCCGATCGGCGGCCTCAAGCAGAAGGTGCTCGCCGCGCACGCGGCCGGGCTCACCGACGTGATCATGCCCGGAGCGCAACCGCGCCGACCTCGAGGACGTTCCCGACGAGGTCCGCGAGGCGATGACGTTCCACCCGGTGATGACGATCGGCGAGGTGCTCGAGCTCGCGCTCGAGCCGGAGCCCGCGACGACCGTCGCAGCCTGACGCTCCTCCCCACCCCGCACCCGAAGCGCGGCGGCCCTTTCCCCGGGGGACCGCCGCCCTTGGCTGTCACCGGAGGCGTCCCCTGACCAAGCATGAGGGTGCGCGCGAGGGGCGCTGTGTGGCGGAGCCACATGAGCCCCGAGTGCGTGCACTCAGGCGCAGCGTCAGGGGGCGCCGGGCGGGCTGAAGAGCTCCACGAGCCCGCCGACCCAGCGCTCGGCGCCGGCCCCGTCCAGCGGGGCTCCGAGCCCGCGCTCGACGTGGGCCCGCAAGAGCATCGAGGAGAGGTCGAGCAACGCGAACATCAGGTTGCGCACCTCGGGATCGGCGCTCGTGCGGACAAGGCCACGCTGCTCGAGCAGGCCGAGCTCCGTGGCGACCTGGGCCAGCATCCCGTCGAAGATCTCGGCGCTGTGGCTGTCGCCCACGACGAGCGCTCGGGCGACGTAGTCGAGCAGGGCGCGCTCGTCCTTGGACGCCTCGCCGACGCCGCGCCAGCGGTCGGCGAGCTCGGTGAGCGTCTCGGCCGGGGGCTGCGCCGCGACGATGCCCGCGAGGCGGCCGAGCACCGCCTCGTCCGCGGCCGCGCGCAAGCCCTCGCCGGAGCCGAAGTGGTGCACGACCAAGGCCGGAGAGACGTCGGCGGCCTCCGCCACAGCACGCATCGATACGCCGAAACCACGCTCGGCGAAGAGCGCTATCGCTGCCTCGCGGATCCGCGCCTTCGCGGTCAGATCAGGGTCCATACTGAACAACTGTTTGATAGGCTGACCATCAGTTCAGTCTACTACTCCCTACCCCGGATCGCCGGCGGGGAGAGCCGGAAGGAGGCGCGCAATGTCGGTCGAGCCGGCTGTTTTCCTAGGTGGCGTGAGCAAGACCTACGGGGAGGGCGCGACCGAGGTGCGCGCCGTCCGCGGCGTCGACCTCGAGCTCGACGCCGGCGACTTCGTCGTCATGCTCGGCCCGAGCGGCTCCGGCAAGACGACGCTGCTCAACCTGATCGGCGGGATCGAGCCGCCTACCGCCGGCGAGATCGTCGTCGACGGAAGTCGACTCGACGGGCTCGACGAGGAGGGGCGAACGGGGTTCCGGCGCAACTCGGTCGGCTTCATCTTCCAGTTCTTCAACCTGATCCCGACCCTGACCGCGACCGAGAACGTCGAGCTGATCGCCGAGCTGACCGGGAACCGGGAGCGGGCCGTGGAGATGGTCGAGAGGGTCGGGCTTGCCGACCGTGCCAATCACTTCCCGGCGCAGCTGTCGGGTGGTCAGCAGCAGCGGATCGCCGTCGCCCGGGCGCTCGCCAGCGGGCCGCGCCTGCTGCTCGGCGATGAGCCGACCGGGGCCCTCGACCTCGAAACCGGCCGAACGGTTCTCGCGCTGCTGCGCGAGGTCGCAACCGAGCTCTCGCAGACGGTGCTGCTCGTCACCCACAACGCGGTGATCGCCCGCATGGCGGACCGGGTCCTGCAGATGCGGGACGGCGAGATCGTCGACGACGACGACGAACTCCGACCCGATCGCCGCCGACGCGAGCTCAGCTGGTAGGGCGGCGCCGTGCGGATCCTGAGCCGCAAGCTCCGCCGCGACGCGCGCCGCCAGCGCGGCCAGTTCGTGGCGATCGCGATCACGATCTTCCTCGGCGTGGCCCTCTTCGCCGCCAGCTACGACGCCTACCGCAACCTCGAGTCCTCCTACGACAAGGCCTTCGTCGACCTCCGCTTCGCCGATCTGACGATCACCGGCGGCGACACCGATGCCATCGCCGCAACGGCGCGGGCAACCGACGGCGTCGCCTACGTGAGCGAGCGGGTGCAGGCCGACGTTCCGTTCCAGATCGGCGACACGAAGCTGATCGGCCGCGTCGTCGGCATGCCGGCCGCAGGTCAGCCCGCCGTCAATCGCGTGGACGTACTCGACGGCAGCTACCTCTCGCGCTCGAGAGCCGGACGGCGTCCTGGTCGAACAGCACATGGCCGACCACTTCGACCTCGATCCGGGCGACGGGCTGTCGGTGCGCGATGCGCAGGGCACGAGCCGGCGACTCACCAGCGTCGGCACCGCGGCGTCCACCGAATACTTCTGGCCGGCGCCGAGCCGCCAGCAGCTGTTCATCTCCGCCGACGACTTCGGCGTCATCTTCATGGCCGAGCAGCGGGCGCTGGCGCTCGCGGGCCTCAACGGGCCCAACCAGGTGCTCGTCTACTACGAGCCCGGCGCCGATGCGGGGGCGCTCGACGCGAGGCTGGGCCGTGCCGCTGAGCGGGCCGGGGCCACCGACGTGATGACGCGTGCTCAGCAACCGTCGAACTCGGCCCTGCAGGAGGACGTGAGCGGCTTCCAGGAGCTCTCGGTCATGTTCCCGCTGCTGTTCCTGACCGCCGCCGCCCTGGCGACGACGGTGCTCATGCGGCGCCTGATCGCAAGCCAGCGGCCGATCATCGGCACGCTCCGCGCATCGGGCTTCAGCCGGCGCCAGTTGCTGCGCCACTACCTCAGCTACGGGCTGCTGACCGGCGCGATCGGCGGCGTCGCCGGAGCGCTCGTCGGGGTACTGCTCGCCGGGGCGATCACCGACGCGTACACGAGCGAGCTCTCGATCCCGCTCACCGTCACCGGCTTCCGGCCGCTGACGGCGATCGCCGGCGTCGCCTTCGGCCTGCTCACCGGGATGCTCGCGGCGGGGCTGCCTGCGTGGAGCGCCTCGCGCGTCCCGCCGGCCGAGGCGATGCGCAGCATCGCCCCCGCCGGCCGCGGCTCGATCAGCCTGGCGGAGCGCCTGCTGCCGCCGCTGCGGCGGCTGCCGGCACGCTGGCTGATGACGATCCGGGCGCTCGGGCGCAACCGCCGGCGCGTGCTCTCGACCGTGACCGGCGTCGTCCTCGCACTGGTCCTGATCCTCGTCTCCTGGGGCATGGTCGACACCGTGCAGATCCTCGTCAACCGCCAGTTCGGCGAGATCGAGCGCCAGGACGCGACGCTCACCTACCAGGGCGGGACCGGCAAGCCGCAGCTGCGCCGGATCCGGCAGACGCCCGGAGTTGCCGCCGCCGAGCCCGCCCTGAAGACGCCGGTCACGCTGAGCGCCAACGGCCGCCGGTACCAGACGGTTCTCGTCGGTCTCGAGCAGGGGACGACCATGCACAGCTTCGTCCTCTCCAACGGCGACACGACGACGCTGCCGAGGCGCGGGCTGCTCGCCGGCAAGGCGCTCGCGGGCCAGCTCTCGATCGGAACCGGCGCCGAGGTTCGCGTCAGCGCCGCCGACGAGCAGCTCACGGGTGCCGCGCCGGTCGAGGGCTTCCTCGACGAGGTGCTCGGGACCTACGCCTACGCCGACCTCGCAGCGCTCGAGCGGTCGGCCGCGAAGCAAGGCGCTCCGCAACGGCCCAACACGGTCCTCGTCCGATTCACGGGGACGCCAACCCCGATCGGATGCGCGAACGCCTCAGCGGGCTGCCGGGCGTTACGGCCTACGAGGGCTCGCAGACCCTGCGCAGTCAGGTCGACAACTACCTCGGTCTCTTCTACGCATTCGTCGGCGTGATGTTGCTGTTCGGCGGCGCGATGGCCTTTGCGCTGATCTACAACTCGATGAGCTCGAACATCTCCGAGCGCCGGATCGAGATGGCGACCCTGCGCGCCGCGGGCGCCCGGCACGGGATGCTCGCCCGCCTGATCACCGCTGAGAACCTGCTCGTCGTCCTACTGGGGATCGTGCCCGGCCTCGTGCTCGGCTATCTCGCCGCCGCCGGCTTCATGGACTCGTTCAGCAACGACCAGTTCAGCTTCGCGCTGCAGATGCGGACATCGACGATGGTCCTCGCGGCGGTGGCAATCGTGATCGTCGCGCTGATCTCCCAGATCCCGGGCGTCCGCGCCCTGCGCCGGCTGCAGATCGCGAACGTGATCCGCGAGCGCAGCAGCTGAGGCCGCCGCCATGCCCGAGGTTTGCCAACAACCACGGTCGGCGGTTGCAGCGAGGGATGCGGTGGCCGTGCATCTGCGCCGGGCGGCCGTTCTGCGATGACTTTGGGCCCTATATGGACCCAAAAGCAGAGCAGAACGCCCCGACCACCCCATCTCTCTCGCCCGCGTCAACCAGAGGCGCTCTTCTGATCAACCCTCGGCGTGCCAGCGAGGGGCGCGGCAGTGCGAGAGCATCGAGGGAGGTGGCTGGCCCGGGATGGGGGCACGTTCTGCGTTCTGCGTCAGATAGCACCCAGTTTCGGGGTGCTAGATGACGCAGAACGGCCTCGGCGGGGCGGGGGGACCGCCGCCGGCGAAAACCAGAGGCGCTCTCTGACCAAGCATCGGCGTGCCGGCGAGGGGCGCGGTGTGGCGGAGCCACATAAGCCCCGAGTCGGTGCGGCGAGGCGCCGCGTCAGAGAGCGCCGACGCCGGGCGCGGTGTGGCGGAGCCACACAAGCCCCGAGTCGGTGCGGCGAGGCGCAGCGTCAGAGGGCGCCGACGCCCTACTCGGTCGCGGAGAACTCCCAGATCGCGATCGCGAGCATCGTCATGCCGAGCGCGAAGACGGTGAAGATCTCCAGGCCGACCGGGACCGCCCAGCCGAACCAGGTGATCGGCGGGTTCAGCGACTGCTTCGCGGCGGCACTCAGGTCGAGGTGGTTGAAGACGAGGGTCCGCATCGGCACTACGGCGTACGTGAGGGGGTCGAGGCGGTTGAGGACCGCAAGCCAGCCGGGCAGCCCGGAGACCGGAAACAGGGCGCCGGAGATGAAGAACATCGGCATGATCACGAGCTGCATGACGCCCATGAACGCCTGGATCTGCGTGATCCGGACGGCGACCATGACGCCGAAGGCGGTGATGCTGAAGGCGAGCAGCAGTTGCAGGGCGAACACGCCGAGGATGAAGGCGATGCCGTAGGGCACGCCGGCGGCCGGTGCGAGCAGGATCATGATCACGCCCTGAAAGCCCGCGACCGTGGCGCCGCCGAGGCATTTGCCGACGATGATCGAGCTGCGCCGGACCGGCGCCACCATCATCTCGCGCATGAAGCCGTACTCGCGGTCCCAGACGATCGAGGCCGCCGAGAACATCGCGGTGAACATCACCGCCATGCAGAGCACGCCGGGATAGATGAACGTCTTCAGGTCGAGGCCGTGCGTGCTCGGTGCCGAGAGCTGCTGCAGGCCGGCGCCGAGCACGAAGAGGAAGAGCAGCGGCTGGATCAGCGAAGTGACGATCCGGATCCGGTCGTTGGCGAAGCGGATCAGCTCACGGCGCCAGACGATCTTCACCGCGCGCAGCTCGCCCCGCCAGCTGCGGGCCGGCACGTGAACGCGGACGACGGGCGAGGCGGCGGCGCTCACCGGCGCGCCCCCGACATCATCTGTGCCGCGACGCGATTGCGGGCCTGGGCGCCGTCCTGCTCGGCGTCGCGGATCGTGGTTCCGGTGTGCGACATGAAGACGTCGTCGAGCGTCGGCCGCGAGACGCTGACCGAGCGGATCGGCACGCCGAGCTCGGCGAACAGCCGCGGAACGAACTCCTCGCCCTCGGCGACCGCGAAGGTGACGGCGCCCTCGGAGACGACCGCCTCGAGGCCGAAGCGCCGATCAATCTCATCGATCGCGGCGGCGTCGTCGTCGGTCTCGATCCGAACCCGGTCGGCGCCGACCTGCTCCTTGAGGTGCGCCGGCGAGTCGAGGGCGACGATCTCGCCGTTGTCCATGATCGCGATCCGCCCGCAGAACTCGGCCTCGTCCATGTAGTGGGTGGTCATGAAGATCGTGATCTCCTCGGTCTCCTGGAGCTCGCGGATGTAGCCCCAGATCGAGCTCCGCGTCTGCGGGTCGAGGCCGATCGTCGGCTCATCGAGGAAGAGCACGCGCGGCGAGTGCATGAGGCCGCGGGCGATCTCGAGCCGGCGTCGCATGCCACCCGAAAAGGTCAGCACCTGCGTGTCCTTGCGCTCCCACAGGCCGACCATCTCGAGCAGCTGGCGCATGCGCGGTTCGACGGCGGCTTTCTCGACGCCGTAGAGCTCCGCGTGCAGGCGCATGTTCTGCTCGGCGGTCAGGTAGTGGTCGAGCGTCGGGTCCTGGAAGACGAGGCCGATATGGCGGCGGACGTCATCGCGCTCACGGACGACGTCGAAACCGGCGACGCTGGCGCTGCCGCCGGTCGGCCGGCTCAGCGTGCAGAGCATGTTGATCGTCGTCGTCTTGCCTGCACCGTTGGGGCCGAGGAAGCCGAAGACCTCCCCCGCCTCGACCTCGAAATCGACGCCGCGCACGGCCTCGAAGTCGCCGAAAGCCTTGCGCAGCCCCCTGACTGAGATCGCCACCGTCACCCGGTGCAAGCTACACGCGCCGGCGAGTCGGCCGGGACGCAGGCAAACGCCCGTGCGGTCGCCTTCCGCACCCCCATGCCGATGCGGACGGGTCCACTAGCCTGATCCGCGATGACGATGAAAGCTGAGACGAAGCCGCTCGTCGACACCCTGCCGGGCGGCGGCCCACCCGGAACGAGCGTCACGGTCGAGCCCCTGCTCGGCGGCGAGTGCCAGGCCCCTCCGGGCATGCTGGAGGCGAAGGGGCACGGCCGGATCGCCAAGGCGCGGGCGCTGGGCATCGGGGTGCCGAAGTCGCGCTGGGAGTGGATCCCGGTGCCCGCCTTCCTGATCCGCCATCCGAAGGCCGGAGCCATCCTCGTCGACACCTCGCTCCACCCCTCGGTCGAGACGAAGCCCGCCGCCAACCTCGGCCGCCTGTTCGGCTCGGGCACGAACTACCGGATGCCCGACGGCGACCTGCTCGCCCAGCTCCGCGACCTCGACGCCGATCCGAAGTCGATCCGCACCGTGATCATGACCCACCTGCACTTCGACCATTCGTCGGGCATCTCCGAGTTCCCGAACGCGACGTTCATCATCGCCGCGCGCGAATGGGACTTCGCGACGACGGTCAACCGGCCGGCCCTGCACGGATACCGGCGCAGCCACTTCGACTACCTGTTCGATTACCGGACCGTCGACTTCGACGGCCCGCTGATCGACTCCTACGCGAGCTTCGGGCGCACCTTCGACCTGTTCGGCGACGGCTCCGTGCGGCTCGCCTTCACTCCGGGCCACACCCCGGGGCACATGGCGGTCGTCGCGCACCTGCAGACGCGCGACTTCGTCATTGCGGGCGACTCCGTTTACACCGCGCGGCAGGTGCGCGGCGCGACCGAGCCGTCGCGGCCGGAGGACATGCACCAGTGGCGGCGGTCCCGTCGCGAGGTGCAGCGCTACGCCGAGCGCTACCCGGACGCCATCGTCTGTCCCGGCCACGACCGCGAGGCATTCGCAGCGCTGGCAAAGCGCTACGAGTAGCCGCTCAGGCGGCGCGACGAACGCGCTCCGCCTCGCGCTCGCCCACATCGGGCGCGCTCGCTGACTGACGCCCTTCGCGCTCGAGCGCGCGATACATCCCGCGCACCTTGGCGAAGACCTCCTCGGCGACCTCGAGCTGCTGCGCGCGGGTCGGCTCCTCGACGACCGGGAAGCTGACCGGCTCGCCGAAGCGGACGACGACCTTGGGGAAGACGAGGCGTTTCCAGCGACGGATCTTCTGCGAACCGTGGATCGCCACCGGGACGACGGGAGCGCCCGACTCGAGCGCCGCGCGGCCGACGCCGGGTCGCGGACGGCCCAGCTCGCCGCTGCGCGATCGCCCGCCCTCGACGTAGATCATCACGCACCCCCCGCGTGTGAAGGAAGCGCGCAGCGTCTTGAACGCCTCCTCGTCCTCATGTCCACGACGGATCGGGATGACGCCGCCGATCCTGAAGATGAAGTCGCCGATCGGGTTACCGATCAGCTGCGACTTGGCGAGGAAGCGGATCTTGCGCCGCAGGTAGACGCCGGCGAGGAAGTGATCCATGTTCGAGAAGTGGTTGGCGGCCAGGATCACGGGACCGGTCGCCGGAACGTTGTCGATATCGATCGGCCGCGTCCGGTAGGCGGCCATCGCGAAGGGGGTGATCAGCACGCGGACGAGGTCGTAGGTCCAACCCGGGTCATGGGTCCGCGCCCGCTCGTGGAACGGCATGAACTTCTCGGGTGGACGATCGTCCCGGTAGTTCTGGGGCTTCAATTCGCTGCTCATCTTCCCTGTGCCCGGCGTCGTGCCGGACACGCGGGACTACCCCCGCCCCAGAGGACGGTTACGCCGTTACGCCCGGCGGCCGAGTAACGCCTCGTCGTCGCTGTGGGCGGCGAAGAAGGAGACCATCGCCGGCGCGTAGGAGGCAAAGCCCGGGCAGGTGAGCCCAGCACCGGCGAGCAGCTCGGTCGCCTTGCGCGTGTCGTAGCGGACCGGGTGGTTGAGGTAGCGGACCGTCTCCCGGGGAACGCCGCCGAAGAAGCGGCTGATCGCCTTCGAGCGCAGCGACGCCGCCACCGGGCCGGCCGGGACGGTGTAGGCCGGATCGCGCCCGGCGTGCAGGCGGCAGAGCAAGCCGAACATGTCGTGGGCGCTGAGCGGGTTCGGATCGCAGAGGTGCACCGTCTCCCCCGCGGCGCGCGGATCGCGGGCGAGTGCGACCAGCGAGTCGACGATGAAGTCGACCGGCACGACGTTGAACGGCACCGCGCCCCGGCCGATGTTCGGGATCGGCATGTGGCGCCTCTTCGAGGCGTCGATGAAGCGGAGCACGTAGTAGGGGCCGTCGAACTTCTGCGTCTCTCCGGTGGCCGAGTCGCCGACGACGATCGCGGGCCGGTAGATCGTCGCCGGCACGCGATCCATGCGTTCGCGGACCCAGACCTCGGCCTGGAACTTGGTCGACTCGTAGTGGTTCTTGAAGCCCTGGCCGAGAGCCAGCTCGTGCTCGTAGACGACGCCGGTCCGGTCGCCCGCGACGTAGGCGGTCGAGACGTAGTTGAGGCGCTCGAGGCCGTCGCAGGCCTCGCAGAAGTCGAGCACGTTGCCGGTCCCGTCGACGTTGACCTTCTGCGCGATCTCGAGCGGCACCGCCAGGTCGTAGATCGCGGCGAGATGCTCGACGACCGTGACCTCCGCGGCGAGCCGCTCGTATGCGGCGGCCTCGAGGCCGAGCCGCGGCGCGGAGATGTCGCCCGCCAGAAGCTCGATCCGCTCGGCGCCGATCTCGGTTGCGGCCGCCTCGGCGACGCGCAGCATGCGCTCCTCGACGATCGCGACGATCGCGCAGCTCGGGATCGGTGGCGAGCAGTTGCGCGACCAGGCGGCGGCCGATGAAGCCGGGAAACCCGGTCAGCAGGTGGGTGCTCATGGGCGGGAGGCTATTGACGGCCGTCGGACGGGGGCTCAGTCGCGAGCCCAGCCGCGCGAGCGCTCGACGGCCTCGAGCCAGCGCCCGTGCAGGCTCTGGCGCTCGTCGGCGCTCATCCGCGGCTCGTAAACGGCTCGCTCGCGCCACATCGCGCGCACGCCCTCCGGGGTCCAGACGCCGGTCGCGATCCCGGCCAGGTAGGCGGCGCCGAGCGCGGTGGTCTCCGAGATCTCGGGGACGATCACGGGGGCGCCAAGGACGTCGGCCTGAAACTGCATCAGCCACTCGTTGGCGACCGCGCCGCCGTCGGCGCGGAGCGCCGCCAGGGTCTCGCCGGAGGCCCGCTCCTGGGCGCGGACGGCGTCGACCGTCTGGTAGGCGATGCCCTCGAGCGCCGCCCGGGCGATGTGGGCGCGCGTCGTGCCGCGGGTCAGGCCGACGAGCGTGCCGCGCGCGTACGGGTCCCACCAGGGCGAGCCGAGGCCGGTCAGGGCGGGGACGAAGTAGACGCCGTCATTGCCGTCGAGCGAAGCCGCGAGCTGCTCGGTCTCAGCTGCCTGCTCGATGATCCCGAGCCCGTCACGGAGCCACTGGACGACGGCCCCGGTGACGAAGACGGCCGCCTCGAGCGCGTAGTCGGCGCGATGGTCGGCCGCCTCCCCAAGCCCCCAGGCGACGGTCGTCAGCAAGCCCTCCTGCGGCTCGGGCGGCTCGGCGCCCGTGTTGAGCAGGACGAAGCTGCCGGTTCCGTACGTGTTCTTGGCGTCGCCGGCAGCGTGGCATGCCTGGCCGAAGAGGGCCGCCTGCTGATCGCCGGCGATCCCGGCAACCGGAACGTCACCGCCGAAGACGTTCGTCGTCCCATAGACGTGCGCGGAGGGCAGCGGGCGCGGCAGTCGCTCCGGATCGACGCCGAGCAGCCCGCAGATCTCAGGGTCCCAGTCGAGCTTGGCGATGTCGAACAGCATCGTGCGCGAGGCGTTCGAGTAGTCGGTGACGTGTTCGCCGCAGAGCTTCAGCACCAGCCAGGAGTCGATCGTCCCGAAGACCGCGCCCTCGGCCGCCGTGCCGGCGTTCTTACACAGCCACTCGATCTTCGTCCCGGAGAAGTAGGGGTCGAGGACGAGGCCGGTACGCTCACGGATCAGCTCCTCGTGCCCCTGCTCGCGAAGCTCGTCGCAGCGAGCCGCGGTGCGGCGGTCCTGCCAGACGAGCGCCCGGTGAACGGGTTCGCCGCTGCGCGGGTCCCAGGCAACGACGGTCTCGCGCTGGTTCGTGATCCCGATCGCGTCGAGCTCGGCGCCCTCGACGCCGGCGTCGCGCAGCGCCTCCCGGCCGACCTCCTTCGTCACCTCCCAGATCTCGGAGGCGTCGTGCTCGACCCAGCCGGGGCGCGGGAAGTGCTGGCGGAACTCCGAGTAGCCGCGGCCGGTGATCTGCCCCTCGGCGTCGAAGACGAGCGCGGTTGAGCCCGTCGTGCCCTGATCGAGCGCGAGAATCATGCCGCCAGCGTATGGCGTCCTCTGACGCGGCGCCTGAGCGCACGTCTGGGGCGCTTATGTGGCTCCGCCACACTGCGCGCCTTAGCCGCGCCCTCAGGCTTGGTCAGAGGACGCCTTCGGGTTAGGTACGGCGGGCGTAGTACGCCGCCGCGATGTCGCGCAGCTGGCGGCCTCGGTGGATGAAGCCGGCGAACGACTTGCCCGTTGCCCGGTGGCTCAGGTCGAGCTCGATCTCCGCCACGCGAGATCCCATGCGCACCGCGTCAATCGTCATCCCGGTCTCCATCCCGTAGCGCGGGGCGAAGGGCAGCAGCGCGTCGAGCGTCGCCGCCCGCATCGCCCGCTGGCCCGAGATCGGCTCGCGCGCCTCGAAGCCGCAGGCCCGCCGGATCGCGCGGCGGGCGAAGCCCTTGGCGGCGCCGACGCCGCCGCCGACCTTGACCGCGAAGGCGGCGATCGCCAGGTCGCACTCGTTGCCTCGACCGCTTCGACCAGCGGCACCAGCCGCGCGGCGCTGGCGCCGAGGTCGCCATCGCAGAGCAGGACGACCGCGTCGCGGCGCTCGCCCGGTCAGCGCCGCCCGGCAGGCGGCGGTCATGTTGTCGCCCTTGCCGTGCGGCCGGTTGCGGGTCACCACCTCGGCGCCGGCGGCGAGGGCGATGCGTCCGGTGCCGTCGTCGGAGGCATCGTCGGCGACGATCACGTCGATCCCGCCGAACGCGGCCTTCAGCGCCGCGATCGTGTCAGCGATCCGGTCGGCCTCGTTACGGGCGGCGACGACGGCGACACGGTCAGGCATGGAGGACCTCTCCGTGGGTAAGGGGCTGAAGCCGTTTCCGCGTTGTCAACGACCCACTCCCGCCGGCCGCGCCCGAAGGCGTCCTCTGACCAAGCATGAGTGCGCGGCTAAGGCGCGCGGTGTGGCGGAGCCACATGAGCGCCCCAGACGTGCACTCAGGCGCCGCGTCAGAGGGCGCCGCAGCCTAGTCCCTCTTGCCGCGGCCCCAGAGCAGCTTGAACGTGCGGCCGAGCAGCTTCGTGATCGAGGCCTTGTCGTACGGCAGCATGTGGATGTCCTTGTTGGTCGGCGCGAAGCGCGTCACCAGCAAGGTCTGCTGCTTCGTGTACTTGCGGATCCCGTTGGCGCCATGGCGCGAGCCGACTCCCGAGGACTTCCAGCCGCCCATCGGCAGCTCGAGCGCGACGTAGTTGAGCTGCGCGTCGTTGATGCAGACGACGCCGGACTCGAGCCGACGGGCAATCCGCTCGCCGTTCGTCGTGTCCTTGGTCCAGACCGAGGCCTGCAGGCCGTAGGGCGAGTCGTTGGCGAGGCGGACCGCCTCGTCGACGTCGGCGACCTTCATGATCGGCAGCGTCGGACCGAAGGTCTCCTCGGTCATCGCCTCCATCGAGTGGTCGACGTCGAGCAGCAGCGTCGGCTCGAAGAAGTCGCCTGGCCCGGCGCCTCGCTTGCCGCCGACGACCGCCCGGGCGCCCTTGCCAACCGCGTCGTTGACGTGCTCCTCGACGAGGTCGGTCTGTGAGGGCGAGGTCATCGCGCCGACGTCGGTGACGGCGGGGCCGCCCGGCACGCCCTGGCGCAGGCCGCGCATCTTCTCGGTCACCTTGGCGACGAACTCGTCGTAGACGGGCTCCTCGACGTAGACGCGCTCGACCGAGATGCAGGTCTGCCCGCCGTTCTGCATCGAATAGTGGACGGCGGCGTTGGCGGCGCGCTCGAGGTTGGCGTCGGCGAGGACGAGCATCGGATCCTTGCCGCCGAGCTCCATCGCGCAGCCGGTCAGCGTCTCCCCCGCCCGCGCCATCACCTTGCGGCCGACCTCGGTCGAGCCGGTGAACATGATGAAGTCGACGGCGTCGATCAGCGCGTTGCCGATCGCCGAGCCCTCGCCGACGGCAACCTGGAAGACATCCTCCGGGATGCCGCACTCGAGCATGCCGTCGCGGAGCAGCAGCGAGGTCATCGGCGTCAGCGTCGCCGGCTTGAGGACGACCGCGTTACCGGCGGCGAGCGCCGGGATGCAGTCGCCGAAGCTGTTCGTCAGCGGGTAGTTCCAGGGACCGATCACGCCGACGACGCCGACCGGCGCGTAGCGGACGACGAGCTTGCGACCGAGCACGAAGGGCGAGGAGGAGCGGACCTTCTCGTCGGCGAGGTACTTGGGCGCGTTCTTCGCCCAGAAGCCGAAGGCGGAAGCCGCGTAGGAGACCTCGGCGAGCTGCGCGTCCTCGTAGGTCTTGCCGTTCTCCTTGACGATCGTGTCGATGATCCGCTCGGAGTTGTCGAGCACCCACTTCTGCATGCGCCGCAGGATTCGCGAGCGACCGTCGAAGCCGAGCGCCTCCCAGGCCGGCTGCGACAGCCGGGCTCGATCGACCATGGCGACGACGTCCTCGGGGCTGCAAGCGGCAACGGTGCCGATCAGCTCCCCGGTCGCGGGGTTGTGTACCTCGACGGTCTTGCCGGCGGGCTTGCCGTTCGTCTCGGCGGTCTTCTCGGCTGCGCTGGTGGGCTCCACGGTGCCTCCTGTTGATTCCTCTCCGGAAGCGCCGAGGTTACAGGGGTCTGGTCTCCCACTCGCGCTCCGCGCCGACCTCGAAGGTGAGCTCGAGGAGGCGCGGGATCTCGACCGGCTTGGATAGGTAGGCGGTAGCGCCGGCCGCGAGCAGGCGGTCGGCCTGGCCCTCGGTCGCCGCGGCGCTGACGACGATCACCGGAATCGTCGCCGTGCGCGGATCCTGCTTGAGCAGGCTGAGGATCTCGGTACCGCCGAGATCGGGCAGATCGAGGTCGAGCAAGACGAGGTCCGGGCGGTGCTCGTGGACGAGCTCGAGCCCGCGCGCGCCGCTGACGGCGGAGATCATCCGCACGCCGTCTCCGTATTCGAGGGCGCGCTCGACGAGCTCGGTGCTGGCGTCGTCGTCCTCGACGTAGACGATCGTCCGCGGCCGGCTGCCCAGCCGCCTCGCCTCCGAGATCGGCACGGGCGGGGCCGGCCTCGTGTCCGCGGAGCTCGCCGCCTCCTCGCCAACCGCCAGACCGACCCGCATCGTCGTGCCACGTCCGGGCTCGGAGGACGGGTCCAGCGTCCCCCCCATCAGCTCGACGAGCCGCTTGGCGAGCGGCAGGCCGAGCCCCGTGCCCTCGATCCGGCCGCGCTCGGCGCCGAGCCGCTCGAACGGCGTGAAGACCGCGCTGATCTGCTCCGCGTCCATGCCCGGCCCATCGTCGGTGATTACGAACTGCGCCCGGGCCGGACCCGTCACCTCGCAGGTGACCGTCACCGTGCCACCGGGCCGGTTGTACTTCACCGCGTTGTTGATCAGGTTGATCAGCACCTGGCTGAGCCGCTGACGGTCGGCGAGGACGGCGAGCCCCGGCTCGGACGAGCCGCTGAGCTCGACCTCCGCCTCGGCGGCAAGGGGCTCGATCAGGGCGAGCGCCTCCTCGAGGACGGCGGCCACGGGAACGGGCTCCAGTGAGATCTTCATGTTGCCGGTCTCGATCACCGAGATCTCGAGCACCTCGTTGACGAGCCGCAGCAGATGGTTGCCGCCCTCGTGAATGTGCATGACGGCCTCGCGATCCTCGGGTGCGAGGTCGGAGAGCTCGAGCAGCTGGGTGAAGCCGAGGATCGAGTTGAGCGGCGTCCGTAGCTCATGGCTCATCCGCGAGAGGAACTCGCTCTTCGCCTCGTTCGCCTCCGTCGCGGTCCGCACGGCCGCCTCGAGCCGGCGCCGGTTCTCGCCACGCTCGGTGATGTCGCGCGCGGCCGCATAGATCTGACCCGTGACCGGCTCGAACTTGGCCCGCCACTGCAGGGCCCGGTAGCTGCCGTCGCGGCACACGTAGCGGTTCTCGAAGTCCGAGCCCTCGCCGGTCTCGAGCACCCGCACGAACTCGGCGAAGGTCGTTTCGCGGTCGTCGGGGTGGACGAACTCGGCGAACGGACGGGCGGCCAGCTCTTCAGCACCCCAGCCGAGCTGCCGCGTCCACGACGGGCTCACGTGCGTGAAGTGACCGCTCATGTCGGCCGTCGCGAGCAGGTCCGTCGAGAGATCCCAGAACCTCGCTTGCGCTTCGACGCTCGCCCGGAGCCGATTGGCGAGCATGCCGACGGAGGCCCCGAGCACGATCACAACCGCCGCCCTGATCACGTACTCCTCGAAGGCGTGCGGACCCTCGGAGCTGAGCTCGAAGTCCCAGATCGCGGCGAGCAGCACGGCGGTGAATGCCGCGCCGACGCCGGCCACGGCGCCGCGCTCGATCGCAACGATCAGGACGGGGATCGCGTAGAGCAGCGCGATCGGGTGCTCGGTCCCGGGGACGAGGACGCGCAGGATGAAGATCGCGACGAAGAGGACGGCCGCGAGCAGAAGCCAGGGAAAGTCGCTGCGGGGCGCGCCGACGGGCATGCCCCGCTCGAGCGGCGGCGGGTCGGCGATCTCGACCCGTTCGCTCATCGGACACCCTCCGCGACGAGATCGGAGACCCGCTCGATCAGCTCGTCGTAGGTGAACGGCTTGACGAGCACGCCCGCCGCCCCCGCTCGCAGGGCCCGCTCGGCCACATGGTCGAAGGCATCCCCGGTGAGGACGACGATTGCCAGGTCCCGCGTGCGCTGGCGGACCGCCGACATGACCTCGTAGCCGTCGCAACCCGGCATGTGCAGGTCGAGCAGTAGTAGGGCCGTGGGCGCCTCGGTGCAGAGATCCACCGCCTTGTCCGGCTCGGTCGTCGTGACAACGCCCCGGTAGCCCGCCCGCTCCAGCATCCGGCGAAGGAGCAGCACGCTTGCAGGATCGTCGTCGACCGCAACGATTCTGACGTCCATGTCGATCTCAGCCGGCTCCGCCAGCGTCCACTCCTCCCCCATGGTTCCCCCACGGGCCTGTCGCGGACAGTGTCCGCCGCCGCACCCTACAAGTCAAGTGCCGCACGCGACCGCCCACGCCGCGCCGATAGCCTCCCGCCCGTGTCCACGACCGAACCCCGAATGCTTGCCGACGGCGCCCTGCGGCTCGACTTCCCGCGGCCGGCGGTCGCCAGGCTGACCCTGACCAACCCCGAGAAGCGCAATCCGCTCTCCCACCCCGTGCTCGACGCGATCGCGACGACGCTGCCGCAGCTCGACCACGGCATCGACGTCCGCTGCGTGCTGATCACGGGCGAGGGCCGCGCCTTCTCGGCCGGCTATGACATCGGCGGGATCCCAGACGAAACCTTCGAGGTCGAAGCCGAAGCGCTCGTCGCGCATCCGTTCACCGAGGCAATGGAGGCGATCAGCGCCCACCCCTACCCGGTCGTGGCCGCGATCAACGGGCACTGCCTCGGCGGTGGCCTCGAGCTCGCGATCCGCTGCGACCTGCGTCTCTGCGCAGCCGAGGCGAAACTCGGCATGCCGCCGGCGAAGCTCGGCCTCGTCTACGGCCACACGGGGCTCGAGCGCTTCATCGAGGCGATCGGCGTGCCGCGGACGAAGGAGCTCTTCCTGCGAGGCCAGACCGTCGACGGCGCCCGCGCCGAGCAGATCGGCCTGGTGCACGAGGTCCATCCAGCGACTGAGCTCGAGGCGGTATCGCTCGAGCTGGCCGCCGAGATCGCCGCCAACGCGCCGCTCTCGATGACGGGCAACAAGCGCGCGATCGAGATGCTCGCCCGCTTCCCGCGGCTCAGTCCGCGCCAAGAGGAGGAGCTGATCGAGCTGCGCCGCGCATGCTTCGCGTCCGACGACTTCCGCGAGGGCGTCCGCGCGTTCGCCGAGAAGCGGGACCCGGTGTGGCGGGGAAACTGAGCGCCGCCGCGCGCGAGCTCGCCTCCTCGGATCCGGAGATGGCAGCGCTGATCGAGCGCGTCGGGCCGAAGTCGATCGGCGATCGGATGCGCGGCGGCAGTCACTTCGAGGACCTGGCGCGGATCATCGTCGGCCAGCAGGTGAGTACCGCCGCGGCACGGACGATCTGGGGACGGATCTGCGACGCGTTCGGCGGCCGGCCGCCAACGCCTGAGGAGGCGGCCGAGTCCTATGACGTGCTCCGCGGCTGCGGCCTGAGCGGACGCAAGGCCTCCTACGTGGTCGGCATCGGCGCGGCGATCGTCGCCGGCGAGCTCGACCCCGAGGGCCTCGCCGATCTCGGCGATGAGGAGGTGATCGAGACGCTGACCGCGCTCAAGGGCCTCGGCCGCTGGTCGGCGGAGATGTTCCTGATGTTCAACCTCGGTCGCCCGGACGTCTTCTCCGGCGGCGATCTCGGGCTGCGCAACGGGATCCGCATCCTGCACGACCTCGACGAGGCGCCCGGCCCGGACGAGTGCGTCGCGATTGCCGAGCGCTGGCGGCCACACCGGACGCTGGCCTCGATCTATCTGTGGGAAGCCGTCCACGCGGAGCTGCCCGGAGCCTGAACGGGCGCTGACGGCGGCGGCCCGGCGGCTCCGAAAAATGCGCCGAGGTCCCCGCCACGGCGCGCGCGACGGGGACCTCGACTGCCAAGAATGGGGGCGGTTAAAGGGGAGCAAACACCGCCCCCAACGCAGCAATATACACGAAGGGGACTTCGCATGAATCGCTGTTAGCAGAAGCTTAGCAACTGCTCACAAATCTGTCACTGAGCCTACTCTCGCGGCTCGATCACACCGATGATCGCGCCGGAATCGACCTGCTCTCCCTCGGCGACGCGCAGCTCGGTGATCGTCCCCTCAGCGGGAGCCGTCAGCTCATGCTCCATCTTCATCGCCTCGAGCACGGCGATCACCTCACCGCGCTCGACCTCGTCGCCGGAGCTGCGCGGCAGGCGGATCACCCTGCCGGGCATCGGCGCGACGAGCGCACCCTCGCCGACCGCGTCCTCCTCGCTCGGATAGCGCGGCAGCTCGCGCAGCGCGGCCGAGCCATCCGGCCCGCTGACGTAGACGACGCCCCCGGTGCGGTGGACGGCGAAGGTCCGGCGGACGCCGTCGGCCACCAGCTCGACCGTGCCCCGGCCCTCGGGCGGAGCCGGCAGCGGAGGGGCGGCAAGCGCCGCGCCGGCGAGCGGCTCGCCGGTGACGAGCAGCTCGGCAACCGCCCCGTTGCGGTCGAGCCGGTAGACGACCTCGATCGCCCCGTCGGCGCCCTCGAAGGCGCGGTGGGTGCCGACCGACGGGTTGTTGCGCCAGCCGCGTGGCGCGAAGCCGAGTGGGCCGGACCGCTCGGCGTCGGCGGTTCCCAGGGCGGCCGCGGCGGCGGCGATGCGCAGTGCCTCGCCGGCGATCAGCGGCTCGGCGAGCCCCTGGTGACGCTCGAGGAATCCGGTGTCGGTCTCGCCCGCGCCGAACGCCGGGTGGGTCAGGACGCGGACGAGGAAGTCCCGGTTGTTGACGAGCCCATCGGCGCGCCCGGCGCGCAGCGCATGCGCCAGCGCCGCCGCCGCCTCGGGTCTGCTCGGCGCCCAGGCGATCACCTTGGCGAGCATCGGGTCGTAATGGGGCGAGACGACGTCGCCGGCCTCGAAGCCGGAGTCGACGCGGACGCCCGCTGACGGAGTCGCGCGGTCGGGGGCGGCGAAGGCCGGAGCCGGTTCGCCGTCGAGGCCGCTGAAGCCGAACCCGACGAGCGTCCCCGTCTGCGGGAGGAAGTCGTTCGCGGGATCCTCCGCGTAGAGGCGGACCTCGATCGCGTGCCCATCCGGCTCGACCCCGTGCGCCTCCGGCGGCAGCGGCTCGCCGGTGGCGACGAGCAGCTGCAGGCGGACGAGGTCGAGGCCGGTGACCATCTCGGTGACCGGATGCTCGACCTGCAGCCGCGTGTTCATCTCGAGGAAGTAGAAGTCGCCCTCGGCGTCGAGCAGGAACTCGACGGTGCCGGCGCCGACGTAGGAGACCGCCTCGGCGGCGCTCACCGCGGCCGAGCCCATGCGGGCGCGGAGCTCGGCGTCCACGACCGGGGAGGGCGCCTCCTCGACGACCTTCTGGTGGCGCCGCTGGATCGAGCACTCGCGCTCGCCGAGGCTGACCGTGCTGCCGTGGGCGTCGGCGAAGACCTGGATCTCGACGTGCCGGGGATCGACGAGCCGCCGCTCGAGGAAGACCGTGCCGTCGCCGAAGGCACTCTCCGCCTCGCGCCTGGCGCCGGCGACGGCGTCGGCGAGCGCCGCGGCCTCGGCGACCGTGCGCATGCCCTTGCCACCGCCTCCGGCCGAGGCCTTGACGAGCAGCGGGAAGCCGATCCGCTCGGCCTCGGCGGCGATCTGCGCTTCGTCGGCGTCGTCGGCGAGGTGGGCGCCCGGCAACACCGGCACGCCGGCCGCCTCCATCATCGAGCGGGCGCCGACCTTCGAGCCCATCGCCTCGATCGCCGCCGGCGGCGGCCCGATCCAGGCCAGTCCGGCGTCGCCGACAGCGCGGGCGAAGGGTGCGTTCTCGGCGAGGAAGCCGTAGCCGGGATGGACCGCGTCGGCGCCCGTCAGCCGCGCCGCCTCGATGATCGCGTCGATCCGCAGATACGACTCGGCCGCGGTCGTACCGCCGAGCGCGACCGCCTCGTCGGCCTCGAGCACGAACGGCGCCTCCGAGTCCGGCTCCGAATACACGGCGACCGTCGCCAGCCCCATTCGCCGGCAGGCGGCGAAGACGCGCCTGGCGATCTCGCCCCGGTTGGCGACCAGGACCTTGGTGATCGGGGTGCGCTCGGCCATCGCCCTACATCCTGAAAACGCCGAAGCGGCGCGAGCCGGCGACTTCGTTCGAGTGGCAGACGGAGAGCGCGATGCCGAGCGCCGTGCGCGTGTCGCGGGGGTCGATCATGCCGTCGTCCCAGAGCTCGCCGGAGGAGACGAAGGCGTCGGACTCGCTCTCGATCTGATCCTCGACGGCCTTCGTGCCGGCGGCGAGCTGCTCCTCGTCAACCTCGATCCCGCGCCGCTCGGCGCCGGCGCGCATGACGATCTCCATCACGCCGGCGAGCTGCTTGGGACCCATCACGGCCGTCTTGTAGTTGGGCCAGGCGAAGATGAAGCGCGGCTCGAAGCTGCGCCCGCACATGCCGTAGTTGCCGGCGCCGTAGGAGCCGCCCATCATCAGCGTCAGCTTCGGCACGCCGGCGTTGGCGACGGCGTTGATCATCTTCGCGCCGGCCTTGACGATGCCGCGCTGCTCGTAGTCGGTGCCGACGATGTAGCCCGTCGTGTTCTGCATGAACAGCAGCGGCGTGTCGACCTGGTCGGCGAGCTGGATGAAGTGGGCGGCCTTCTCGGCGTCCTCGTTGAAGAGCACGCCGTTGTTGGCGAGGATCGCGACCGGGTAGCCGCAGAGCTCGGCCCAGCCGGTCGCGATCTGGTTGCCGTAGCCCGGCTTGAACTCGTCGAAGCGCGACCCATCGACGACCCGGGCGATCACCTCGCGCGCATCGAACGGGATCTTCAGGTCGTGGCTGGCGATGCCCAGCAGCTCCTCGGGGTCGTGCAGCGGCGCGGCTCCGGTCCCGCGCGGCTCGGGGCCGAGCTTGCGCCAGTTCAGGTTGCGGACGATCTCACGGCCGATCCGGCACAGGTCGACCTCGTCGGCCGCCATGAACTCGCTGACGCCGGAGACGCGCGAGTGCATCTCGGCGCCGCCCAGCGCCTCCTCCTCGGCCTCCTCGCCGGTCGCCATCTTGACCAGCGGCGGGCCGCCGAGGAAGATCAGGCCCTGCTCGCGGACCATCACCGTGTAGTCGGACATGCCGGGCAGATAGGCGCCGCCCGCGGTCGAGTTGCCGGTGACGAGCGCCACCGTCGGCACGCCACGCGCCGACTGCTGGGTGAGGTTGCGGAAGGTCGCGCCGCCGGGCACGAAGATCTCCTTCTGGCGCGGCAGGTCGGCGCCCCCAGACTCGACGAAGCCGACCTGTGGGAGGCGGTTGACCCTGGCGATCTCCTGCATGCGCAGGCTCTTGCGCAGCGTGTACGGGTTGGAGGTGCCGCCGCGCACGGTCGGATCGGAGGCGGTGATCATGCACTCGACGCCCTCGACGACGCCGATCCCGCCGACGAGCGAGGCGCCGACCTCGTACTCGGAGCCGTACGCGGCCAGCGGCGCAAGCTCGAGGAAGGGAGAGTCGCGGTCGATCAGCGTCTCGATCCGCTCGCGGGGCAGCATCCGGCCGCGCCCGTGGTGCCGCTCGATCTTGGCTGGGCCGCCGCCGAGGCGCGCCAGCTCCTGCTCGGCGGCGAGCTTCTCGAGCCGCTCGAGCATCTTCTCGCGGTTGATCGCGTACTGCTCCGAGCCCGTGTCTATGCGGGAAGTGAGTGCGCCCAAAGTAGGAAGTAGAACTTACTACTTCCTACAGCGACTCGGCCGCGGCCGGGCAGGCCCCGCGCCCGCTCCTGCGAATCTTCAGTCATGGAGGCGCGCGTGCGCAACGGACACTCGACGCTCGGGCTCGTGTTGCGGGTCCTTGCGGCGGCGCTCGTCGTCGTCGCCGCAATCGCCCTCCGCGACCTCGTCGATGAAGGCGGAGGCAGCGGCACGGCCGGCTCCCGCGTCGTCACCTACACGATCGACAGCAAGGTGCTCGACCGCAAGATGCCGGTCGAGGTGGTCATCCCGCCGGGTGCCCGCGACGGCCGCCGCTCACTGCTCGTCTTCCTGCACGGCCGGGGCGAGAACGAGCGCAGCTACCTGACCAAGGCGATGTTCAGGGCCCTGCGCAAGCAGGGCGGCAAGGCACCGGTCGTCGCCTTCCCGCGCGGCGACCCCGACTCCTACTGGCACGACCGCTCGAGCGGCAATTGGGGCTCCTATGTGCTCGATGAGGTGATCCCGCAGATCGCGCGCCGCTTCGAGATCGAGCCCGAGCGGATCGCGATCGGCGGAATCTCGATGGGCGGCTTCGGCGCGCTCGACATCGCCGCCCGCGACCCGGGCCGCTTCTGCGCGGTCGGCGCCCACTCGCCGGCGATCTGGAGCAGCGCCTCCGACACGGCGGACGGGCGCCTTCGACAACGAGTCCGACTTCAACGCCCACGACGTGATCTCCGAGGTCGGTCCCCCGGCCAGCCCGCTCGCCGGCAAGCGGGTCTGGCTCGACGCCGGCGACGAGGACCCTTTCCTCGACGCCGACAGCCAGCTCGAGAGCGCGCTGCAGGCGGGCGGCGCCCGGGTTCGCTTCTACGAGGGCAGACGGCGGCCACGAGACCTCGTACTGGAACTCGAACTGGAAGCGCTACATGCAGTTCTACGCGCGCGCGCTGAAGAAGTGCCAGCCCGACCATCCGCCCGAGCACGGGCGCCACAAGCAGAGCAAGAACGAGCGGCAACGGCAGCGCCCAGGCGACGACGCGCCGGCGGCTGCGGACGCGCCCGCGGGCTGAGCCGTCCGGCCGCCTTCTTAGCCTCCCCCGGAGACCCCAGTCCCGGAGACCCGGAGGAGACGGATGCCGTCCCTGATCAGCTTCGAAGAGGCGCTCGAGCTCGGCGCCGTTACCGACCACGACGGCATCGGCGAGATCGTCGAGCGCGCCTGGGAGGTGCGGACGGAGAACTTCGGCGACTCGACCGACATGTGCTCGCTCGTCAACGCCAAGTCGGGCGGCTGCTCGGAGGACTGCGGCTTCTGCGCGCAGAGCCGTTACGCGGAGGCGGACACGCCGATGCACGCGATGATGGACCCCGAGCAGATCCTCGAGCACGCGAAGGCGGCGGAGGCGGCGGGCGCCCACCGCTTCTGCATGGTCACCCAGGGTCAGGGGCTGTCGAAGCGGGACTTCGAGAAGATCGTCGAGGGCGCGAAGCTCGTCGCCGAGCAGACGAACCTGAAGCGCTGCGCCTCGATCGGCCACATCTCCGCCGACCGCGCCAAGCGGCTCGCCGACGCGGGCATCCAGCGCGTTCACCACAACGTCGAGACCGCGCGCTCCTACTACGACGAGGTGACGACGACGGTCCGCTACGAGGGCCGCATGCGGACGATCGCGGCGGTCAGAGAGGCGGGCCTGGAGACCTGCGTCGGCGGCATCCTCAACCTCGGCGAGAGCCCGGAGCAGCGGGTCGAGATGGCCTTTGAGCTGTCGGAGATCAACCCGACCTCGGTGCCGATCAACCTGCTCAACCCGCGCGCCGGCACGAAGTTCGGCGATCGCGACCTGATGGATCCCTGGGAGGTCGTCAAGTGGGTGGCGATCTTCCGGCTGATCATCCCCGGCGCGCTGTTCCGCCTCTGCGGCGGGCGCGTCGAGAACCTCGGTGAACTGCAGCCGCTGGCCGTTCGCGCCGGGCTCAACGGCGTGATGATGGGCAACTTCCTGACGACGCTCGGCGCCGAGCCTGCCGACGACCGGGCGATGTTCGAGCAGCACGGCCTCAACGTCGCCCGCCAGCCCGACAACGGCGCCAACCCGCGCCCCGACAATCGCGACGGCTGGCTCGAGGGCGCCGCACCGCGGACGCCGGTCGACGAGCTGATCGACAGCCAGTCGGAGGCCAGCTTCTGGGATCCGTCGACGCAACTGCGGGTCGTCAAGAAGAAGGGCAAGCCGCCCGCCTACCCGAAGGCGGCGTGAGCGCGGCGGCCGACGCGGACGCCCGGGCGCGGCTCACGGAGCTGCGCGAGGCGGGCCTGCTGCGGCGGATGCGGACGATTGCCGGGGCGCAGGGCCCGCGGGTGATGCTCGACGGCCGCGACGTCCTGCTGCTCTGCTCGAACAACTACCTCGGTCTCGCCGGCCACCGCGACGTGCGGCTCGCCGGCGCCGCGGCCTACCGCGACCAGGGCGCTGGGGCCGGCGCCTCGCGACTCGTCTCCGGGAACATGACCGCGCACGAGCGGCTCGAGCGGCGGCTCGCCACCTTCCACTGCCAGCCCGCGGCCCTGCTCTTCGGCTCCGGCTACCTGGCCAACACCGGCACGATCGGTGCGCTCGCGCGTAAGGGCGGCGTCGTCTTCTCCGACGAGCTCAACCACGCGAGCATCGTCGACGGCTGCCGGCTCGCCGGCGCCGAGCGCTTCATCTATCGGCATCGGGATGTCGAGCACCTCGCCTGGGGGCTCAACCAGGCCGGCGATCGCGCCGCGCTGATCGTGACCGACGGGCTCTTCTCGATGGACGGCGACGTCGCCCCGCTGGGCTGGCTGCTCGAGCTAGCCCGCCGCCACGGCGCGACCCTGATGGTCGACGACGCGCACGCGGTCGGCGCCTTCGGACCCGGCGGACGCGGCACCGTCGCGGCCGCCGGACTCGAGGGCGAGGTCGACATCGTCGTCGGCACGCTCGGCAAGGCGCTCGGCAGCTACGGCGCCTACGTCGCCTGCTCGAAGCCGCTTCGCGAGTTGCTCACGAACAGCGCCCGGACGCTGATCTTCTCGACCGGCCTGCCACCCGCCTGCGTCGCTGCGGCCGAGGCAGCGCTCGCCGTGATCGAGGCCGAGCCCGAGCGGGTCGAGCGACTGCAGGAGAACGCCGCCGTGCTTCGGGCGGCGCTGCGCGAACGCGGGATCGAGCCGGGCAAGGCGCGGAGCCAGATCGTGCCGGTGCTGATCGGCGACCCGGCGCGAGCGGTAGCCGCCTGCGCTCGCGCGCTCGAGGCCGGCGTCTTCGCGCAGGCAATCCGGCCGCCGACCGTTCCCGAGGGGACGTCGCGGCTGCGCCTCGCGGTGATGTCCGAGCACCGGCCGGCGGACTTGCGCAAGGCCGCCGCGGTGATCGCCGATGCGATCCGGGCGGTCTCGCCCGACGGCGACTGGGCGATCGAGCTCGACATCGACCGGCTCGATGCCTCCGAGGCCGACCCCGACGGCGAGATCTCGATCTCCCGGCGGCGCCCCAGACGAGCGCCGATCCCGCCCCCTGCGGCCGCGGATCCGGCGTCGCCCGCGCCCGCGCCGCAGTGAGCGGCCTCTTCGTCACGGGTACCGGCACGGAGGTCGGCAAGAGCGTCGTCTCGGCGGTGATCGCCCGCGAGGCAGCGACGGCCGGCTTGCGGGTCGGCGTGTTCAAGCCGGCCGTCTCCGGTCTCGACGAGGGGGGCGAGAGCGACCCGCAGCTGCTCCGGCGTGCGGCCGGCAACCCGCGACCGCTCGAGGAGATCGCGCCCTACTCGTTCGGCCCGCCCGTCTCCCCCCACCTCGCCGCCGAACTCGCCGGCGTCGAGATCGACCCGGCGCTCGTCCTCGAGCGGGCACGCACGGCTGCTGCCGGCACCGATCTGTTCGTCTGCGAGGGCGTCGGGGGGCTACTCGTGCCGCTGACCCCACGCTGGCTCGTGCGCGACTTCGCCGTCGAGCTCGGCCTGCCGTTGATCGTCGTCGCCGACCCCGCGCTCGGCACGATCAACCACACGCTCCTGACGCTCGAGGCGGCGCGAGCGGTGGGGCTTGCGGTGCGGGCGGTGGTGCTCAGTCGCTGGCCCAGCGAGCCAGGCGAGCTCGAACTCTCGAACCGGGCGACGATCGCCGCACTCGGTGAGGTGGAGGTGCTGACGCTGGCAGAAATCGAGCTCGCCGAGCCCGCCTCGTGGCCGGCCCTCGGGGTCACCGGGTCGCAAACTGCGGAGTCCGGGCGGCCCCGTTCCGACCGGAGAGCGGCCTAGATTCATCCGGGACAAATGCGGACGACCGCCCAGCTCGACCACAGCCATCTCTGGCATCCGTTCACACAGCAGCGCGGCTGGGCGCAGGAGGAGCCGCTGGTCATCGCGGCCGCTGACGGCACCGATCTGATCGACGAGGAGGGCCGCCGCTACATCGACGGGACCTCGTCGCTGTGGTGCAACGTCCACGGCCACCGGCACCCGACCGTCGACGACGCGATCCGTACGCAGCTCGACCGCGTCGCCCACTCGACGATGCTCGGCCTCACCCACGAGCCGGGGGCCGAGCTCGCTGACCGGCTCGTCGCGATCACCCCACCCGGGCTCGACCGCGTCTTCTACTCGGACGCGGGCTCGACCGCCGTCGAGATCGCGGTCAAGATGGCCTTCCAGTACTGGAACCAGCGCGGCGGCCAGCACGTGCGGCGCACGTCGTTCGTCAAGCTCACCGACGCCTACCACGGCGACACGCTCGGCTCGGTCGCAGTCGGCGGGATCGAGATGTTCCACTCGATGTACGAGCCGCTGCTCTTCTCCAGCCACGAGGTTGCGCCGGGCGATGTGGAAGGGCTCGCCGCGGTGCTCGACTTCCACGACGAGGAGATCGCCGCGGTGATCGTCGAGCCGCTCGTTCAGGGCGCGGCCGGGATCAAGCCGCAGCCGCCCGGCTTCCTGCGCGAGGTGCGCGCCCTCTGCGACCGCCACGACGTGCTGCTGATCTGCGACGAGGTCGCGACCGGGTTCGGTCGTACCGGGACGATGTTCGCCTGCGAGCAGGAGCGCGTCGCGCCCGACTTCCTCTGCCTGGGCAAGGGCCTGACCAACGGCTACATGCCGCTCGCGGCGACGCTGACGACCGAGCGGGTCTACGAGGGCTTCCTCGGCGAGCAGGAGGAGTTCCGCACCTTCTTCCACGGCCACACGTTCACCGGCAACCCACTCGCCTGCGCGGCGGCGATCGCCAGCCTCCAGGTCTTCGAGGAGGAGTCGACGCTGCTGCGGCTGCAGCCGAAGATCCGGCTGCTGGCTGAGGCGCTCGCTGAGCTCGCCGAGATGGACGAAGTTGCCGAGGTTCGCGGCCGCGGGTTCATGGTCGGGATCGACCTCGGCGAGCATGACCCCTCGTTGCGCCTCGGTCACCGCGTCACCGTGCAGGCTCGCGAGCGCGGCGCGATCGTGCGCCCGCTCGGCGACACGATCGTGCTCGTGCCGCCGCTGGCGATCAGCAAGGAGGACCTGCAGCGGCTCGTTTCAATCACCGCCGAGTCGATCGCCGCAGCGTGGCGCGAGGCCTACCCGGGCACCGAGCCACAGCGGCTCGGCGTGCTGCCGCCGACCGCCCCACCCCCAGCCCCCGCCCGCCGCGCTGCGCGAGCAGCCTGAGGGTCGGCGGGCGATGTCGCAGCGGACCGCCCTCGTAACCGGCGCCTCGAGCGGCATCGGCCGGGCGACGGCGCTGCTGCTCGCCCGCAGCGGCTTCACCGTCCTCGCCGGAGTCCGTCGCCCCAGCGACGGTGAGTCGGTCCAAACGGAGGCCCACGGCGAGCTCGAGCCGCTGCTTCTCGACGTCACCGATGCCGGTCAGATTGAGGCGGCGGTGGAGCGGATCCGCGAGCTGACGGCGGGCTCCGGGCTGACGGCACTCGTCAACAACGCAGGCGTCGCCCACTCCGGTCCGCTCGAGTTCATCGACCTCGACGACTTCCGGGCGCAGCTCGAGGTCAACCTGATCGGCCAGCTCGCGGTGACGCAGGCAATGCTGCCGATGCTGCGGGCAAGCGGCGGCAGGATCGTCAACATCACCTCGGTCGGCGGCCTCGTCGCGACGCCGTTCATGGCCCCCTACAGCGCCTCGAAGTTCGCACTGGAGGCGGTCTCCGACTGCCTGCGTAGCGAGCTGCGGCCTTGGGGGGTCGAGGTGATCGCGATCGAACCGGGCAGCGTCGCGACCGATATCTGGGACCGCGGCATTGCCAACGCGACCGCGGCGCGGGAGCGGATGCCGGGCGAGGCGGAGCAGCTCTACGGGCCGGCGCTCGACAAGATGATCCGAGCCAGCACCGAGATGGGCGCGCGCGGCATTCCGCCCGAAGAGGCCGCCCGCGTGATCCACAAGGCGCTCACGGTGCGCCGGCCTCGCGCCCGCTACCTGGTCGGCCGCGATGCCGTTGGGCTGAAGTGGGCCTCGCGCCTGCTCCCCGACAAGCTCTGGGACGCGGCCATGCGCCGGGCGATGAAGCTGCCGAGCTGAGACTCCTACGTCGATAATCCGCCTGTGACGGGAGGGCGGAGAGCCCGTAGTAGGGGCATGCAAGGAACGTTGGCGGCCCCCAGGGCTCGGACTTCGGCGGAGCAGGAATCGGACACCGCGGCGTTCGAGGCCCTGTACCGAACGAGCCGTGACGACGTCTACGCCTACGTGATGGGGCTGCTCCGCGATCGCGCGGCGGCCGAGGACGTGACGGCGCTGGCCTTTGAGCGCGCCTACCGCAAACGTGGCGGCTGGGACTCGGCGCGGGGCAGCAGGCGAGCGTGGCTGTTCGGGATTGCCCGCAACGCGGCGCTCGACGAGCTGCGCCGCCGCAAGCGCAGCGTCGAGCTCGCGGCGGAGCCCGAGGACGTCGAGGCTCGCCCGGCGGACGCGGAGGTCGAGGCGACCCTGCGGCGGGCGACCCTGCGGCAGGCGATGGCCTCGCTCGACGCCCGGGAGCGGGAGCTCGTCGCGCTCAAGTTCTTCGCCGGACTCGGCAACTCCGAGATCGCCGCCGTGATCGGCGTCAGCCCGACCAATGCCGGCACCCGTATCCACAGGACGATCGAGAAGCTGAGGAGGGCCTGCGATGAAGCGGTCTGACGAGGGCGAGAGCCTCGACCCCGAGGTCGAGCGCGAGCTCGACGCAATCGAGCGGGCGCTCGCCGGCCTCGAGGTCGACGAGGAGATGGCGCCGGTAGCGACGCTCGTCGCCGACCTGCGCGAGGAGCGGCCCGAGCCCGACGCCGAGTGGGCGGCCGAGCTCGACCGCCGCGCCGCCGCCGGCTTCGGCGGCGGCGCATCCTCGCCGTTGAGCGCACGCTTCGCCGGTTTCCGGGTCCGCTCGCTGCTGCTGCCGGCAGGCGCGCTGGCGACGCTGGCGGTCGTGGCGGCGGTGGGGGTCGGGGTGAGTGGAGAGCTCGAAGGCGCGAGCAGCGACGCGGGCTCACCGCTGAGCGCTGGAGCGCGACGCCGGCCAGCAGCGGCCGGCGGCGATGCTCGGCAGCTCCGGCTCGGCCGGCGGCGGGGCCTCGGCAGGCCCGAGCTCGGCCTGCACCGTGCCGCGACGCGACGACTTCGGCCAGTCGTCGCAGCAGCGCCGAGACGGGGCCGGCGAGCCGGGTCTCACCGCCGAACTTCCCGCGTTCAAGGACGCGACGCCCACCGTCCACGGCACGAACTTCGGCACATCCGACGCTCTCGCGCAGCTCGGGCAAGATCGCCCCCGGCAAGTCGAAGCGGCAGGAGGACCGGAGCGCTTCGCTGACGCTGCGCACCGGGACCGACAACGTCGGCGACGTCTCCGATCAGGCGATCCAGATCACCGAGTCGGTCGGCGGCGTCGTCACGAGCTCGCAGCTGAGCCAGTCCAAGGATGCGGCGACGGCGCAGCTCGAGCTCTCGATCCCGACCCGGGACCTCGACTCGACGCTGGACCGGCTCACGAACCTGGCGACGGTCGCCTCGCTGAACGAGGCGTCGACCGACATCACCCAGCCCTTCGTCTCCGCCCAGGACGAGCTCCGCGACGCCCGCGCCCAGCGCGCGAAGCTGCTCGAGGCGCTCGGCAACGCCGACCTCGGACACCGAGGCTGGCGGCGATCCGCAAGCAGCTCGACGACGTCCGCCACGAGATCTCCCGCAAGAAGGCGGCGTTCGCCAAGGTCGCCAGGCGGGCACGGATGGCGAACGTCTCGCTGCGGATCGAGGGCTCGGCGGCCGAGAACTCCAAGGGCGACAGCTGGACCCTCGGCGACGCCGCCTCCGATGCGCTCAACGCACTGAAAACGGTGGCCGGGGTGATGCTCGTCGGCGCGGCAATCGTGCTTGCCGATCGTCGCGCTGGTGGCGTTGGTCGGGTGGCTGACGATCGCCTGGCGGCGCCGGGGCCGCGAGCGGGCGCTGGACGAGTAGCCGGGGCGCCGCGCGGCGCTGCCCCCACGCCGCGCGGACCGGCGCCGGCGGCGAAGGGGCGCGGCCTGCGAGGGCAGTGAGGGAGGTGGGCCTGGCGAGGGGGCTGGGCAAGGCCGGACGCGCGACGCGACGTGCGGAACCATATCGCAGCCACGTCCCGCGAGCCTCGACGTGACCGCCGAGACTGCTCCCCAGGACGAGTATCCGCAGACACGTCGGCCCGCCCTGCACGTGTCCGCTGTTATGGCCGCTTCGCCTGCTCCCCTCGGTGCCCAAAGGCGGTCAGCCTGCCGGCGGCGAGGGGGTGGCGGCATGGCGAGGCGTGCCGCCGCGCGGGCCGCGTCGCCGGCAGAGTGCGTGGCCTTGCGAGGGCAGTGAGGGAGGTCGGTTGGCGAGGGGGCTTGGCCTGGGGCGTTCCGTATCGACTTTGCCGGCTATGTGCTGGGAAAGTCGGTGAGGTTCGGCCGGCCAACGCCAGGCGTGACGGTCCCACGGCGAGGCTGGGAGCGTCGAGGGCAAGGAGCCGTGAGCGCACGTGCTTCGCACGTAAGCGAACGGGGACGCCGCCATCGGCGCTCCCAGCCCGCCGCCTAGTCCTCGTAGGGCTCGAAGTCGGCCTTGCGGGCCCCGCATACCGGGCAGAACCAGCTGTCGGGGATCTCCGCGAAGGGGGTGCCGGCGGGGATGCCGCCGTCGGGGTCCCCCTCCTCGGGGTCGTAGACGTAGCCGCAGGAGGTGCAGATCCAGAGTTGCTCGGTCTCGGTGGTGCCCATCAGGGCGCACCTTAATGAATCGAGCGAGGGGCCGTGCCGGGGCTTTTCCGCGGCTGCCCTCCGCCCCGACTACAGTCCCGGGATCGAGGAGAGGCCGCCCGAGATGCAGTTCGAACCGCCGGCGGAGCCGCCGGTGCCGCGGCCCGCTGCGACAGTGATCCTGCTGCGGCGTGGCGGCCGGCACACGGACCGCGGGCTGGAGCTGCTGATGCTGCGGCGGGGCGCGCAGGCGCGCTTCATGCCGGGCGTCTGGGTCTTCGCGGGCGGTGTCGTCGAGGAGGCGGACCGGGAGCAGAAGCCCCCGGCCGATTCCGGCGCCGACGCCGACGAGTGGGCGCACCGCGTCTGCGGCGCCCGCGAGCTCGGCGAGGAGGGCGGCATCGCGATCGGCCCGGAGGTGCTCGCGCCATGGTCGCGTTGGATCACGCCAGAGCAGGTCCCGCTGCGCTTCGACACGCGCTTCTACGTCGGCCTCGCCCCCGCCCACTCGAAGCCGGAGCCGGATCGCAGCGAGATGGACGAAGCGCGCTGGATCGGCCCGCAGGAGGCGCTCGACGCTGGCGCGCGCGGCGAGCTCGAGATCTCGTTCCCGACCGATCCGTCACCTCGAGGAGCTGACGAGCTTTGCGACCGCCGACGAGGTCGTGGCCGCGGCCGCCGGTCGCGTCGTCGAGCCGATCCTGCCGCGTCCGGTGGGCACACCCGAGGACTTCCGGATCGTGCTGCCGGGTGAGCCCGGCTACGACGACTGAGGCGCCGCGCCGGCGGCGGCAGCCGCCGGCCCGCCCGGCGGGAAGGGCTCGAGCCCCGCGTTCCACGGGCCGGCCCGGTAGGTGGCAACACCCTCCCCCTCCAGCTCGCGCTGGACGCGGGCGAAGAGCTTGCCGGCGTTGAGCAGGGCAAGCTCGAGCTCATCCTTGCTGCGCTCGCGAAGCCGCCACATGAAGTAGATCTGCCCCTGGGTGGCGCCGAAGTCGACCTCGCGATCGATCGTCGTGCACCAGGCGAGGAAGCCGGGGCTGAAGAGCTCGCGGAGCGCGATCGGGTCGTATTGCGAGGGCACCGTTGCGAGGAAGCGCTCGTTGAACTCGATGCTCTCGAACTCGACCCGGCGGGCGGTGTGCTTGCGCAGCTGCTCCTCGGGCGTCGCCTCGATCGACTCGACATCGAAGGCCGGGACGACGGTCGTCAGATCCGGCATGTGGGCCTTGACGAGAACGGCGTCCGGCAGAACCGTCTTGCGCAGCAGACCACCGGTCTCGCGCTCGAGCCCATCGCAGCTCGCGCCCCAGAAGCCCTCGACGAGCTCGCCGACCAGGCGGTTGCTGCCGCCCGGGCAGAGCGCCGGCGGCGCGTCCCGCGGGTTGAGCCCGCCGATCGCCTCGTAACGGAGATCGCGCTCGGCGGCCACCGCCTGGACCGCGGCGATCCAGGCCGCGCGCTCGTCGGCTGCGCTCATACGGCGGTCGCGTCGAGCGTCGGCGAACCCTCGGGCAGCCTGCCCCGGGAGGCGAGCAGGCGCCGGTAGCGCGGGAACACGCGCGCCGCCAGCGGCATCAGTCGCAGCAACTTGTCGACGGGCCCGTCGGCGACGATCAGCCCGCGCGCGAGCGCGACACCGAGGTTGAGGTCACCGAGCCAGAAGCTGTTGGCGTCATCCGCATCCATGGTCAGCGTCACCTCGGGCACGAGGTCGCTGGGCCCGAACTCGACGATCGAGGGCTCGCCGTCGGCGAGGCGCATCGTGATCGTCGCCTCGGGGTTGACGTAGCTCCAGCGCGTCGTCGTGTTCGCTCGCGCGAACAGGGGGCCGAGCATCTCGTCGTCGAGCGCGTCGCTGAACAGCTGCCCGAGCGTCCCGTAGAGGTCCTCGGCATCGGCAAAGCAGCTCACTCCCCAGCCTTCCGATCTGCGCTCGCCGACCGCACTCCCGCATCGTAGTGGGCGGCCGGCTCGGCAGGCGCCTGCGCGAAGCGGGGGTAGCCGGCGACGATCGCCGGTCTCAGAGGCTGTCTCAGGGAGCCGCGTCGGCAACCACGTCCGGGCCGCGCCCGCCGCCGAACTCCTTGGCGAAGTCGGACTGCAGCCAGCAGGGCGCGAAGCTCGCCCCGACCGCCGGCGACTTGCCGTCGCCGGCGAAGCGCTCGCCGCCCGAGTTGTTGCAATCGAAGCTCGGGAAGGCCCCGTACTTGCCCGCCTTGCCGCCGTTGAGGATCTTGTCGAACGGCTTGATGTAGCCGTTGCCGCGGTTGGTGACGGGGCGGTTCGGATAGATCGCCAGCGACTCCTGCGAGACGTAGCCGAGCTGGCGCAGCGAGTGCCGGGCGGCGGGCTGACCGTTCTCCGGGCGCAGCGTGTGGCCGAAGCGCCGCCGGCGGCGAGGAGAGGAAGTCGGTGACCGAGCTCCGGTAGTAGCTGAGCCAGCTGATCACCGGGTTCAGGTTGGAGAGGAACGGGTCGAGCGAGTTGAGCACCGGCTTCGCCCCGTGCAGGAACTTCGCCAGGTTCGGGAAGCCGCGCTTGGAGACGCGGACGAGGTCGTTGAGGTCATCGAAGATCGAGCTCAGGTGTGGGGACAGCTGGCGGACGCTGTGCAGCGTCGGGCTCACGTCGCGGGCGACCGGCTGCAGGCTCTTGACGAGCGGCAGCGTGTTGCGCTGGAAGGAGTCGAGGCGGTCCAGCGTCAACCGCGTCTCGTTTTCGAACGTCGGGAAGATCTGGAAGGTGTCGCGCAGCGCCTGCTGCTGGGAGGCGAGCGCGTCGAAGGCCTCGTTCGAGTTGACGATCGCGCCGTGCAACGCGTTCGAGTCCTGGCTGAGCGCGTCGAAGACGGTACCCGTGTCGCGCACGAGCCCCTTCAGCTCGGTCTTCTGGCGGCGCAGGATGCCGAGCACGTCGGAGGCGTTGGTCAGGAACGGACCGAGGTTGCCGAGCGCGTCGTTGAGGTCCTGGCCGCGGTTCTGGATCGCGACGGCCGCGTTCTGCTGCCAGCGCTGGAAAGAGGCCCGCGTCTGCTCGTCGAGGGCGTTGAAGATCTCGTCGATCTGCGTCTGGTTCTGCGTCTGGCTGATGCCGAGCGAGCCGCCCTCGGGGATCGACTGGACGCCCTGCGTCGAGGCGTCGCTGTTGTGCGCGGCGGCGCCAAGCGAGACCGCGGGCAGGGACGCCGTGTCCTTGGTCGCTCCGTCGGTCGGCTTGCTGCCGGAGGTGAGCTCGACGTAGGTCTCGCCGAGCAGCGTCTTCTGGCGCAGGATCGCCCGCGCGTCGGTCGAGATCGGCGCGAACTGCGGCTCGATCTCGATCGTCGCCTCGGTCAGGTCCTGCCCGTCGAGACGGTCGGAGGGCGGCGCCAGCTCGATCGACTTGACCTTGCCGACCGAGACGCCGCCGATCCGCACGTCGGACTCCTTGGCGAGCTGCACGGCCTCGGGGAAGTAGGCGGTGATCTGGTAGCTCTTCGACTTGAGCGGCACGGGGCCGCCGAAGGCCACCCAGAGGAAGAGCAGCAGGCCGAAGCAGGAGAGCGCAAAGCCCACCGCGACGAGGATCCGGCCGATCGAGGGTGCGGACTTCTGCATCAGTCGCTCACCTCAACACGCTCCATTGAAGGGTCCACCGGGATCGAACAGGGCACCGAGGCCGGTGACGAGCGGCGCCAGCGGGCTCGAGCCGAGCAGCGCCAGCGCCTCGTCGCAGCCCATCGTCAGGTAGATGCGGCGCTCGAAGCCGTTCGCGTCGCCGGTCGAGAAGACCGAGTTGCCGTCGTGGCCGAGCCATGCGGCCCAGAACAGGTAGCCCTCGTCGCGGCCGGGCGTGCCGGCCGGCTCCGCCCCGTTCGGGTTGTACGCCGCCATGTTGCCGAGGCGGTTGATCTCGCCGCCGACGGTCGTCAGCGGCGGCGTCGCCTTGCCGAGTCGCTTCGCCGCCTTCGTCAGGTCGGGGATCGGCTTGCGGGCGGCCTTGACGAAGGGCCGGATCTCGTTCTTGACGGGGCCGGTGACCTGGTTGGCGAGGTTCAGCGTCGAGGAGTTGACCTCGTCGAGGTTCTGGGCGAAGGGCTGGAGATCGTTGACGGTCGGGCCGAGCTCGGCGGCGAAGCTGGCGACGTGCTGCAGCGCCACCTTCGACTGCGCGAGCGTGCCGGGCAGCAGCTGCACGGCGCGACGCACGCTCGGGTCCTGCTCGGCGATCGCGCCGAGCGAGGTCGCGGAGCTCGTCACGAGCCGCTTCAGGTCGTCATCGGCCCGGCCGACCGCGCCGGTCAGCTGGTTGAAGTTGGTGACCAGGCGCCGCAGGTTCTCCTTGCGCTGGGCGACCTCCTTGTTGAGCCGCTTGAAGTCGTGATTGATCGGGCCGAGCGAGCCGAGCACCTTGCCGAGATCCTTGCCGCGGCCCTGCAGGCCCTTGCCGGCGCCGACGAGCAGCACCCGCAGGTACGACTGCGTGTCGCCGTCGAGGTTGCTGAGGATCTCGTCGAGGTTGACGTCGGGCGCCGTGTTCTCGAGCGGGATCGTGCCGCCCTCGGAGATCTCGCCGGCCGAGCGCGTGCCCGGATCGAGCGAGAAGAACATGTCCTTGAGGCCGGTCGTCGGCCGCATCAGGATCGTCGCGTCCTTGTAGATCGGCAGGTAGTCGCGGTTGATGCCGAAGGTCACCTCGGCCTTGCCGTCGACGAGCTTCACGTCCTCGACGTCCCCGACCTGGACGCCGGCGACCCGGATCGTCTGGCCCTGGCCGGGAACGACCGCCTGGGCGGTCTGGAAGTCGGCCTTGAGCTCGAACGGCCGCTGCTCGAGGATCGGGATCCGCAGCCGCTGCTGCTGGACGATGATGTAGGAGACGAGGATCCCGGCGACGAGCAGGAAGGCGATCGCGGCGAAGTCGCGGGCGTGTTTTCTGATTGCGACGCTCATCAGCCGCCGAACCTCTTGTAGAAGCGCTCGACCTTCTTGTCGGCGCTCTTCTTGGCGTCCTTGGTCTCGGCGCTCTTCGGATCCTGCTGGTAGGCGCTCGCGAAGCTCTTCAGCTGGTCGACGATCGAGTTCGTGCTGCTTGACGATCTTGCCCGCCTTGCCGCTCGCCGAAGCGCCGAAGTCGGCCGGGGCCCGCGACTGCGTCGGCGGCGGGCCCTGGTCGCCCTCGAGGTTGGGCGGATCCTGGTTCTCGCACGGGGCGCCCGGGCGGAACGGGGTCTTCGCCGAGGAACCCGGGCCAGGCATCGCGCCGAGCAGCGGGAACGGGGTCAGGCCGGCGAGCGTCTGCCCGGCCTGGCCGAGCGTCGTCACGGTGTTCGTGCCGCCGCCGGCCTCGACGCGGATGTACTGGCCGTTCGCATCCTGCGAGCGGCTCTCGCCCGCGATCCCGGCGAGGCCGTAAGCCGTCTCCTTGTAGACGGGGCCGACGGCGGGATGCTGGTACGTCGGGTCGTTGCTGGAGACCGAGTCCTCCGACCACGGGATGATCACGTTGTTGAAGCAACTCGCCAGCGAGCGCGCCTGCTCGAGGAACGCCGGGGTCTTCTTGCTCAGGTTGGCGAGCGCCGGCACCGCGGGCACGAGGTCATGGGCGAGGCCGCGCAGCTCCTGCGGGCGCGAGAGCAGCCGCACCTGGCGCAGCAGCGGCGTCGCCGCATCGAGCGTCTTCGGCGTCGAGCGGACGCCGGGGAGGATCTCGCGGGTGAAGGCGCGCAGGGGCGGGAACGCTGCGTTGAGGTTGTCGAAGGCGGGCTGGGCGGCGCGCTCGACCTGGGGCAGCAGCGCCACGGCGCGCTCGAGGTTCTGGCTCTCGGCGGCGAAGCTGCCGGTGACCGTCCGGAAGTTGACGATCAGGTCCTGGAGCGCCGGCTCGTTCGAGTCGAGCGCGCGGATCACCTGGTCGAGATGGGCGATCAACCCGGAGAGGTCATGCGCGTTCTCGCCGAGCACCGCCTCGTTGACCTCGGACGTGTACTTGAACGAGCCCGCGGAGGTCCGGGCCAGCTCCTGCAGCGACTTGGCGCCGCCGTGGTCGATCAGCGCGCTGCCGAACTGGTCGAGGAACACCTGCAGGTCCTTGCGGGCATCCGACTGGAAGGAGGTCGTGAAGATCTGATCGAGCTGCACCGAGTTCGCGGTCTGATCCGGCGGGAAGGGCGCGCCGTTCGGATCCATCACGGGCGCGCCCGGGCTGCCCGGATGGACGTCGACGAACAGGTTGCCCTCGAGGAAGAGCCGCGGGCGGAGCGTGAAGGTCGCGTCGGTCTTCAGCGGCAGCGCCGAGTCGTCGAACTCCATCGTCACCAGCGCCCCGCCCTGGCTCAGGTCCTTGCCGTTGGCGAGCGCGCTGCTCTGCGAGTCCTGCGAGCTGGCGAACTCGTCCTGTGCCTGTTGCGGCGAGAGCGGCTCGACGCTCGGTCACCTTGCCGGCCTCGACGCCGGCGATCCGCACGGGCGAGTTGACGCGCATGTTCTGGGCGGAGGCGAAGACGGCCTTGTACTCGGTCCCGCCCGTGAACGGCAGGTCCTTCGTGAAGGCGAAGTAGGAGGCGACCGCGAGCACGACGGCGAAGATCAGCCCGAGGACGGCGTTGGGAATCCGCTTCTTCTCGCTCTTGCGCATCAGGGCTGCCTCGCCTTCCGGCGGGTGTCGATGTAGGTCCGCTCGCCGTTCTGCTTCCAGAACGCGGTCGTGATGCCGCGGCTGCCAGGTATGTCCGGGACGCCGATCGCCGGGTTGGACGGGCCCTGACCGGGGAGCGCCAGCCGGCCCTGCAGGTAGCCGGCCTGACCGGCCTGGCAGTCGCTGCCGTCCTGGCCGGTCGGGCCGGCCGGGTTGCCGTGCAGGATCGGCAGCGTCGGGTCGAAGACGCCGTCGTTGAGCGGGTTCGGCAGCGGGCCCGCCTTGCCGTTCGCCTGCAGGCCCGAGTAGCCCGCCGCCGAGAGGCCGGTCTGGACCTC
Source organism: uncultured Solirubrobacterales bacterium (assembly GCA_963774395.1). Lineage (GTDB taxonomy): Bacteria > Actinomycetota > Thermoleophilia > Solirubrobacterales > 70-9 > CAXMST01. Next base: position 815,225 of record CAVZET010000007.1, read on the forward strand.
GCCGGGGATCGTCGTCGGGACGTTGCCGAGCGAGCGTGAGCGAGCCGGTCGGAGTCGTGATCAGCGAGACGCGCTGCGTGTAGCCGGTCGAGTCCTTCTCGGTCAGGTGCTCGGGCAGCAGCGTCATCCAGTAGTTCCAGTAGTTGCAGACCGTCTGCGCCGGCGTCACGAACTTGGCCAGCTTGTCGCCCTTGCCGAACGTCTCGTGCAGGCGCTTCAGCGTCGTCAGCGTCGTCGGCTGCGAGACGAGGTTGTCGAGCTGCTTGAAGACCGTGCGGAGGTCGCGGTTCATGCGCGGCGTCCGGCGCAGCACCGGGGTGCCCTTGCTGATCGCGTGGTTGAGGTCGGGGACCGCGTAGCGGAGCTGGCGCACACCCGGCTTGAGCAATTGCGAGAGCTTCGTGAACTCGGCCAGGAAGTGCTGCTGGGCGGGCAGCACGCGGATCCCGGTCTCGAGCGTCGGCGGGCCGCCCGCGATCGTGTCGGCGAGCGCCTGCGGATCGGCGCTGATCGCGCCGAAGGTGATCGCCATGTTGGTGAACAGCTCGCGCCTGCTGGGTCGAGACCGGGGCGACGATGCTGGCGACGCGGCCGAGCGCCGGGAAGAAGTTCTCGAAGCGGGTCTCGGGGGCGATCAGCGCCTTCGCCACCGGCCTCAGGTTCGTGAGCAGCGGGTTGAGCGCCTCGATCGCCTGGTTCAGCGAGCCGCCACGGCCGGCGAGCGCGTCGCCGTAGCCGACCAGGTTCTGACGACCGGCGTTGCGGGTCCGCTGGTCGAAGGTGTTGCCGATGTCATCGAACTCGGTCTGGTCGATGAAGGTGCCGTTGTCGGCTGCCTTGTTGTCCTTGACCTCGCTCAGCGAGAGGATCTGGTTGTCGTTGTCGTTGGGGCTGTCGTTGTCGTCGGTCCCGTCGAACGTGTAGCCCTGCGGCACGCCCGGGCCGTCGCCGCGGGTGATTTCCAGGTACTTGAGCCCGAAGGCCGACTTGTAGCGGACCCGGAAGACCGAGTTGTCGGGCAGCGGCGCGACGCTCTGGTCGAGCTTCAGCCCGAGCCTGGCGACGACGTCGCCGGCCGGATCGACGGAGGTGTCTGCGTTGACCTCGTTGTTCTTGTTGCTGACCGTGCCCTGACGCTGGTCGGTCGGCCGCCGGACGGCGGTGATCGACTCGACCACGCCGACGCGGTGCCCGCCGATCCGGACCTCGTTGTTCTGGACGAGGCGGGCGGCGTTGGGTACGTCGACGTTGACGCGGTAGGTGGGCACGAACGGCAGGCCGTTGTTCGCGTTGTAGGCCAGGAAGACGGCGACGATCACGATCAGCGTCGTGATCGCGCCGACCATCGTCGGCGAGGAGGCGAGCGCCTGCAGGGGGCTGCGCCGCTTCATCGCCGCGCCTCCCGGGTCCATACGCGCTTGTCGAGTCCCGCCGCCATCAGTTGTCGAAGAGGTAGCCGAGGAGGTCGTTGGTCGCTGCCGCAGCGCCGGAGCCCGCCGTGCCCGATCCAGGGCCGCCGGAACCGGCCCGCGCGCCGGAACCCGACCGCTTGTGCAGGATCCCGCCGAGGCTCTTGCCGATCTTGCCGGCGTCGCCGAGCACGCCACCGAGGTGGTCGCGCACATCGCCCGCGCCGGCGCCGGTGCCGACATCGCCGAGATCCGGCGGACTGGCGCCGTTGCCGCCGCCGGAGCCGCTGGCCGCCGCCCGATCCATTGCCGCCGCCGGAGCCGTGGCCGCCGCCGGAGCCGTGGCCGCCGCTGCGCGCGTCGGCAGCCTTCTTCGCCGAGCGCTGCAGCCCCGTCTTGGCGCTCGTGCTGCTGGTCCCGTTCGGGTCGCAGAGGCTCGTATCCGTCGAGCCGTCGGGGCAGGCTGCCGGGTCATACGGGGGCAGCTTGGGCCCGGCGTTGATCCCGGGCTGGTTCGGGCCGAGCCAGGAGACGCAGCGGTTGATCTTCGTCGCGTCCGTCGTCTGGCCGCTGCCGCCGCTGTCGGGAACGGTCGGCCCGGCGTTGTAGTTGGCGCACGGGCCGCTGCCGACCTCGAAGATCGAGAAGTGCAGGAGGTGGCTGACCTGGTCGAACTGGGTCAGCGCACCCGCCTGGTAGAAGACGTAGTTGAGCAGCCCCTCCATGCCCGTGTAGCCCATCGTGTCCTTCTTCCCCGGCGTGCTGTTGCTGCGGCCGGTGGCGCCCTTGACCCGGCTGTCGATCTCGACCGCGCGGCGCGGGTCATCGATGTCCTTGAGGAACTTGGCGAGGTTGTCGGCGAGCGGGTAGGCCTTCTTCGAGGAGCTCGCCAGCTGGTGGATCTCGTTCTGGCCGTGGTTGAGCGCCACCTTGCCGACCTTGGCGGCCTTGCCAAGGGACTTGATCGAGGGCGTCGCGGCGCGGTTGAAGTCGGGCAGATCACGGGAGAGCTGATTGAGGCCGGGTGCCGCCGCGTGCAGGTTCTTCAGCAGCGGCGTCTGCGTGACGGCGAGCTGGTTCAGCTTCGCCATCGTCGGTTGCAGCTCGGCCAGGAAGTTGTCGAGCTCGCCGAAGTTCTTCGAGAGGTTCTCGCGCTGTGAAGCGGAGACCTCGGCGGTCACGCGCGCGTTGTGGATGAACTTGACGACGTCGGCGCTGCGCGCGTTGAGCTTGCCGATGATCTCGTCCGAGTTCGCGTTCAAGTCGCGGATGATCCGGTTCTGAGAGGCAAGGATCGAGGTCACCTTGTGCGCGGCCGTGAGCGCCGGCGCACCGCGCTTGATCGCCGAGTTGAGGTTCTCCGCGTTGCCCGCGAGGCCGGTGCCGAACTCGTCGATCAGGATCGTCAGGCGGTCGCGGTACGGCATCCGCAGAGCGCTCTGCACGAGGTCGCTCTGCACGGTCTGCCGCGTCTGCTGCACAGGGATGTCGGGGTTCTCCGTGCGCGCGTCGTCGCTGCCCGTATGCTCGGTCAGCGGCGGGCCCTTCGGGATGCAGTCGATGAAGTACTCGGCGATCAGCGACTGCGGCTCCGAGGAGCAGACCGTGTCTTTGCCGAGCACGCTGAGCGGGCCTGAGAGCGTCACCTTGACCACGGCGCGCTTGGCCGAGTCGATGTAGAGCTGGTCGATCGTCCCCTGCTGGACGCCGGCGACCTTGACCTCCGATCCGCTGACGAGGCCGAAGGCGTTGTCGAACTCGATGAAGTAGGTATGCGAGTCGTCGCTCCTCGCCGTCGTCGCGACGACCGCGGCGATGCCGGTGAGGAGAACTGCGATCAGGAGAATCCGCCGCACGTCAGTTCCCCGGCGGAATCTGGTTGGGGTTGCAGTCGAGCGAGCCGTTCTCGGTGAACGGGTTGGTGCCGTCGGCGGCGGGGCGCTCGTTGGAGCCCGGGCAGCGCTCGAGGTTGCCGGTGCTCATGCCGGCGATCTGCGCCTGCGGGGTCTGCACGCCGCCGAGCAGGTTGGGCAGGCCGTTGGGGCTCAGCGTGAAGGTGTTGAAGGTCGTCGCGACGCGGCCGATGCCGCCGTTCGCGTCGACGATCCCGGAATGCCCGAAGTCGTCGAACCAGCCGGTCAGCTCGGGCGAGTAGGCGCGGAAGAAGGCGAGCTGCTTGAGCGAGCCGTCGAGCGAGTCGACGGACTCACCGAAGGCGCCGCGGCGCTTCTTGCCGTGCCGGTGCACGGGGCCGATCGCGATCTTGGTCAGCGGGTTCTGCAGCTTGGTCAGATCGACGAGGTCGTTGTCGGGGCCGGGCGCCTCGATCACGCGGTCGAGATCGGTCAGGGTCGGCACGAGGTTGCGGGAGGCGGCGCGGAACTGGCTGAAGAAGGGCCGGAGCTTCTTGGCGACGGGCTTGGAGGCGTTGACGAGCGGATCGAGGTCGTCGAGGGTGGCTCTCAGGTTGACCGCGGTGGTGTTGAAGTTGCGCATGAAGGAGGGCAGCCGGTTGACCGCTTCGGCGAGCGCCGTGCGCTGGCGGGCGAGGGCGCCGGTGGTCTGGTTGAGGTTGGAGACCAGGGCGGCGACGTCGTCGCGCTTTTGGGCGACGGCGCCGGACAGGCGCGAGCCATCGACGATCAGGTTCTCGAGCGTGCGCTCGTCGAGGGTGAGCTCGCTGAACAGGCGGTTGGAGGTGGAAAGCAGCGGGTTCAGGTAGTGAAAGCCGCGGTTGGACTGCTTGCCGACGCCCTCGGTGGAGGTGTCGAAGCCCTGGATCACCTTCTTGAGGTTGGCGACGGTGCGGTCGTCGAGCGTGTTGAAGATCTGGTCGAGATCGACCTCGCTGACGGTCTCGGACTGAGACATATCGCCGCCGGAGGGGATCGGTTCGCCCTGCTGGCCGTCGGGGGGAGGGTGAGCTGGATCGAGCGGTTGGCGATGCCCGAGAGTGAGAAGGAGCGGACCGTGGCGATCGTGCCGCGCGGCAGCGGCGCGTAGTCGGAGTCGACGTGGAAGTCGACCAGGGCCTCGCCGTGGGCGCCGAGCTGGATGTCGTCGATGCCGCCGACGGCGGTGCCGCCGACGGTGACGACGTTGCCCTTGACGAGCTGGGAGGCGTTCTCGAAGTGGGCGGTGACCTCGTACTTGCTGCCGCCGCCGGAGAGCAGCAGGAAGACGACGACCGCCGCCGCGATCAACGCGACGACGGCGATAACCCGCCCAAGTGCCGATGAGGCTTGCAATCTCCTACCCGTTAGTCCGTGCTGCCGACTTGCCGCGAGGCGTCCCTCACGGTTACTCGAACCTACAGCCGGTCCAGATGGCTTGTCAAAGGACAACCCACCGGCCTGGATACCCATTCCACGTGATAGGCGGCAGCCCTGCGTTGAGTTGGCGTTAAGGGTCTAGTCAGCGGCTGATCAGGCGCCATTCGGGCCCTGCTGACGATCACCGAACGCAATGTCCGCCGAGCGGCTAGGATCCGTCAAATGGTCGTCGCAATCATCGTCATCGCCCTGATCCTGCTCGTCGGACTGATCTTCGTCCTGACCCGCAACTCGATGATCGGGTCGAGGAACAAGGTCGACGAATCGTGGAGCGGGATCGACGTCCAGCTCAAGCGCCGCCACGACCTGATCCCGAACCTCGTCGAGACGGTCAAGGGCTACGCGACGCACGAGCAGCAGACCTTCCAGAACGTCGCCGAGGCGCGAGCCGAGGCGATGAAGGCCGGCTCCGTAGAGGCCACGCAGCAGGCCGAGGCGAAGCTCTCCGGAGCACTGACCGACCTGCGCGCCGTCGCCGAGCAGTACCCGCAGTTGCGCGCGACCGAGAACTTCCAGGAGCTGCAACGCAGCTTGAGCGAGATCGAGGACGAGATCCAGGCCGCCCGCCGGATCTACAACTCGAACGTGCAGGCGTACAACACGAAGATCCAGGTCTTCCCGAACTCGATCATCGCCAACATGGGCGGCTTCACCGCCCGCGAGTTCTTCGAGATCGAGAACGCCGCCGACCGCGAGCCGGTCCAGGTCAAGTTCTAAGCGGTCGCTCGCCCGGCGCCGAGCCGGGCTGTCAGAGGGGCCTGCAGGACGAGCGCAGCTCGACGGACTTGCAGCGGTCCTTCCCCGGTCCGCCGGCGCCCGCGTCGTCGCCCTTACCGCCGCCAAGGTAGTCGGCACCCGCCTCGCCGATCAGGACGTCGTTGCCGGCAAGGCCCAGCAGGTAGTCGGCGGAGGGCGATCCCGTGATCCGGTCGGGCCCCGACGAGCCATAGACACCCTCGATCCGCGTGAGCCGGTCGTGCCCCTCGCCCGACGCAGTGCCGGCCTCGAGCGAGACCTCGACACCCTGCCTGGGCGCCTGCGGGAAGGAGGCAACGTCCCAACGTCCGCCGCCGCCGTCGTAGCGGTCGCCGCCCGGGCCGCCAATCAGGTAATCGCGAGCCGACTTCCCGCCCGCCAGCCTGTCCGCGCCCTTGCCGCCGTCGAGCTGGTCGTCGCCGCCGTCGCCATCAAGCCGGTCCGCACCCCCACCGCCGCAGATCAGGTCGTCGCCACCGCGGCCGCTGATCTTGTCATCGCCGCCGCGGCCGACGATCACGTCCGCCCCCTTCGTCCCGCGAAGCTTGTCGTGGTGGCCGCTGCCCACGATCGTCGCCCGGTGGCCCAGGCAGTACGGCCCGTGGGCGTGTCGATGGCCGCGGCCGGCGGCGACCGGCACGAGCGCCAGCGTCGCGACCAGCGCCGCGATCATCGCCCCTGTGGCGGGCCGAGCCATTGGGTCAATGTAGAGCCCCCCGCCGAGGGGACAACGTCTGCGGCCCGCCCGGGGCTACCGGACGGGCCGCAGATCAGGCGGGGTGTCGCCGCGGGGCGCTCAGCTGGCGGCAGCCTCGAAGCGGGAGGCGACCTCGTCCCAGTTGACGACGTTCCAGAAGGCGTCCAGGTAGTCGGGGCGCTTGTTCTGGTACTTCAGGTAGTAGGCGTGCTCCCAGACATCGGCGCCGAGCAGCGGCGTCTGGCCGGCCGACACCGGCGAGTCCTGGTTCGCGGTCGAGGTCACGGCGAGCCCGGAGCCGTCGTGCACCAGCCACGCCCAGCCCGAGCCGAACTGACCGACGCCGGCCGCCTTGAACTTCGCCTTGAACTCGTCGAAGGAGCCGAAGGCTGAGTCGATCGCCTCGGCGAGCGCGCCGCTGGGCTCGCCGCCGCCGTCCGGGCTCATGATCTGCCAGAAGAACGTGTGGTTCGAGTGACCGCCGGCGTTGTTGCGGACCGGACCCTGCTTGTCGGCGGGCAGGCTGTCGAGGTTCTGCAGCACCTCGTCGACGTCCTTGTCGGCCCACTCGGTGCCCTCGAGGGCGGCGTTCGCCTTGTCGACGTAGGCCTGGTGGTGCTTGTCGTGGTGAACCTTCATCGTCGCCTCGTCGATGTGCGGCTCGAGGGCGTCGTATGCGTAGGGAAGGTCGGGAACGGAGTAAGCCATGCGGGTGGCCTCCTTTTCGTTGTCTGTCGCGGTTTTCGTGGGGTAGCGGGTCCTTCGGAATCTATACCCGCGCGCCGCGCGGGCGACACGGGACGTCCGCCTCCGGCATTGTGCAACTTCAAGCGCGCTTGAAGTCAAGGCCGCGGTCTGCGACCCTGAGCGCATCGCCTCCCGCCCTCCAACCGAGCTGACGATCGGAGAGCTCGCCGACCGCAGCGGCGTCGCGGCGTCAGCCCTGCGCTACTACGAGGAGCGGGGCCTGATCAGCTCCGAGCGCAATACGGGCGGCCATCGTCGCTACAGGCGGCCGACGATTCGCCGGGTCGCCTTCATCACCTTCGCCCAGCGTGTCGGCCTGAGCCTCGCCGAGATCGGCGCCGAGCTCGACAAGCTGCCCGGCAACCGTACGCCGAAGGCCGCCGACTGGGAGAAGCTGAGCGCCTCGTGGATCGAGCGCATCGACGAGCGGATCGCCGAGCTCGAGCGCCTTCGCCAGGGGCTCGGAAACTGCATCGGCTGCGGCTGCCTGTCGCTGGAGCGCTGCGAGCTCGCCAATCCGGGCGACCGTGCCGGCGCGCGCGGCGCAGGCCCGCGCTACTGGATCGGCGACCCGAAACCGGCGGCCGCATCGCGCTGAGCCGCACCCTTACTGGAGCACGTCGCGGCGCCGCAGCAGCATGCTGGCGACGGCCGCGAGCAGGACGATCAGCACCGCCACCGCGAGCCAGGCGCCCCAGGGCGCGCCGTCGCTGAGCGGGTTGACGCCGATCAGGCGCCGGTAAGGGGAGATCGCCCGCGGCACGTCGAGCGCGTCTACGACCTGGCCGAGGCCATCGACAAGCCACGCGGCAGTTGCGAGGGCGGCGCTGATCGCGACCGCCCGCGCGCGCCCCGGACGCCAGGCTCCGAGGGCGAGCGCGAGCGTGCCGAAGAGTAGGGCCAAGAGCACGGCGCTCACGGTCGCCGCCAGCACGGCCCCGGCACCGATCTCGAGGCCGACGATCGCGTCGCCGAGCACCGTGGCCGCGAAGACGACCACCCCAAGCCCTGCGCAGAGGGCCGCCAGCGCTGCAACCCGAGCCCAGACGACCGCCTCACGCGGCACCGGCTGAGCGAGCAGGAAGTCGAGGAAACCGTGCTCCTCGTCGCCGGCGATCGCGGCGGCGCCGAAGCCGACTGAGAAGATCAGAAGAAGCAGCGGCACCATGAGCGCGAACAGCTGCGAGTTCAGGTAACCGGCCGGACTGGTGAAGTCCAGCTCGCCGCCGGTGAACAGGCCACGCACAGCCTTCGGCAGCTCCTTCGCGTAGTCGTTGAGTCCGCTCGCGTCCTTCGTGGAGGGGTAGAAGGCGACGATGATGCCGATCAGCAGCACCATCCCGAGCGACCACCACAGGAGGGAGCGCCGATGTCCGCGCAGCGACTCGCGGGTCAGCTCCATCACGAACCGTTCCCTCCATCGCTGGCCACGTCGCTGCCCTCGTAGTAGTGCAGGAAGAGCTCCTCGAGCTCGGGCTCGCGGCTCGTCAGCGAGAGGACCCGGCGGCTGGCCAGCAGGCGGATCAGATCGGTGATCTCGCCGCTGGTCGCAAAGCGCAGGCGGGCGCCGTCGGCGGTCAGCTCGCGGACGCATTCGAGCCGGCCGAGCTCGGCAAGGGCGGCTTCGTCGAGGGGTTCGGCGAGGAGCACCGAGGTCTCCCGGGGTCGGTTGGTGCGCAGTTCCGCGACCGCCTGCACATCGACGATCCGCCCGGCGCGGATGATCGCCACGCGATCGGCCGCGCGCTCCACCTCGTCGAGATCGTGCGAGGAGAGGAAGACGGTGCGGCCGGCGGCCGCGTGCTCGCGGACGATCGCATGGACCTCCTCCTGCAGGAGCGGATCGAGCCCACTCGTCGGCTCATCGAGGACGAGCAGCTCGGGATCGCCGAAGAGCGCCGCAATCAGGCCGATCTTCTGGCGGTTGCCCTTCGAGAGGTCGGCGATGCGGCGGTCGGGCTCGAGGCCGAGCCTCGCGATCAGGCCGGCGGCCGAGCCGGGGTCGGCCCGCCGGAGCCGGGCCAGGTGCTCGAGGACCTGGCGGCCCGTGTCGCGTCCGGCCAGCTTCAGCTCGCCGGGCAGGTATCCACACCTGCGCCGCACCTCAAGACTCTCCCGCCGGCTGTCGAGTCCGAAGACTGAGACCGTGCCCGCCGTCGGGCGGATCAGGTCGAGCATCGTGCGGATGAAGGTCGTCTTGCCGGCCCCGTTCGGCCCGATGAATCCGAACACCTCGCCGCGTTCGACGGTCAAATCAACGCCGCTGATTCCGACGCCCGGCGCGTAGAGCTTGTCGAGCCCGCGCGCCTCGATCGCCGGGGCGCCGCTCACGCCGGAAGCAGCCGGCCGCCCTCGAGGCGCAGGTGCCGGTCGAAGTCCTCGGTGCCCGTCGGCTCGTGCGTGATCACGAGCACGCCGCGCCCGGCCTCAGCCTCGCGACGCAGCTCGTCGAGCAGGGCGACGGCCGCCTCCGGGTCGACGTGGGCCGTCGGCTCGTCGAGGATCAGGAAGCGCGCCGGCGAGAGCAGTGCCCGGGCGACGGCAATCCGCTGGCGCTGACCGCCGGAGATCGTCGCGCCCTGCTCACCGAGGCGCGTGCCCAGACCCTCCGGCAGCGTGGCGAACCAGGAACCGAGGCCGACGCGTTCGAGCGCAACGACGAGCGCCACGTCATCGGCATCGGGGTTGCCGAGCAGGAGGTTCTCGCGCAGCGAGACCGAGAAGGCGTAGGCGTCCTGGGCGGCGAGCAGGACGGCCGGGCGCAGCTCGCGCTCGTCGACCTCACGCAGATCGACGCCGCCGAGCGTGAGCGATCCCTCCGTCGGGTCCGCGAAGCGGACGAGGAGCTCAGCCAGCGTCGTCTTGCCACAACCGCTCGGGCCACTGAGCACAACCGACTGCCCAGCCTCCCAGCGCAGGTCGATGTTGCGCAACAGCGGCTCGCCGCCGGGGTAGGCGAAGCTGACCCCGTCGGCAACGATCGGCCCGCCGGCGGGAAGCGGCACCGGGTCGGCGGGCTCGATAGTCGGGGTGGGCGCATCGACGATCTCGCCAACGCGCTCGGCTGCAACCGAGCAGGTGTCGATCGACGCAGCTGCGGCAGGCATCGGCACGACCGCTTCCTGCGCCGCGATGCCGAGCAGAACGACGGCCGCAAGCAGCACGCCAGGCAGCGCCCCGCTGCCCACGGCGGGGATCGCGACCGCGGCGAGCGCGACCGCGGTGCCGGTCAGCAACGCGGCCTGCAACCCGAAGCCGAGCCCGCCGCCGACGGCGTCGCGGCGCTGGATCGCCGCGAGCCGAGCGGACGCGTTGTCGCTGCGCTCGATCCAGTCGCGCTCGCGGCCGGCGACGCGCGATCTCGCCCGCGCCGGCGCAGATCTCGACCAGGCCGGCTGCAGCTCGGCCCGAGCGGCGGCCTGGTTGCGGCTCGCGGCGCGAGCGGCGCGGCGCGTCAGCGCAGGGACGAGCAGGGCTCCGGCAAGCAACGAGACGGCGAGGACGAGCGCCGCGGGCGGATAGAGCAGCACGGCGACGATCAGGGCGCCGGCGCCGGCGACGAGCGCGATCAGGGGCGGCAGCAGCGCCCGCAGATAGACGTCCTGGAGGCGATCGACGTCGGCCACGAAGCGGCTCAGCAGCTCGCCACGACGATGAGTGCCGAGGCCGGCGGGCACGAGCGGCACGAGCGCGGCGAAGAAGCGGCGGCGGACGCGCGCCGATCGAGCGCAGCGCGACGTCGTGGCTGACGAGGCGCTCGCCGTAGCGGGCGAGGGCGCGCAGCAGACCCGAAGAAGCGGACGCCGACGATCGCGATCGCAAGCGAGAGGATCTCGGGGTGCTGCGCCGCCCGGCTGATCAGATAGCCGGAGGTGGTCAGCAGTCCGACGGCGGCGAGGACGGCGACCGCGCCGAGGCCAACGGCGCCGGCGAGCCCGAGGCGCCCGCGCCGGCTGAGCGGGGCGACGGCGATCAGGCGCTGCACGGCACTCATGCCGCGACCTCCGCGAGCCCGGCTCGGGGCCGCGCCGGTGGGCACTCCCGGCGGGCGGCGATCCGCCCGCCGTCGAGGGTCGACGACCCGGGCGCCCGATTCTTCGAGCGTCGCGACGAGGTCCGGACGGTGGGCGATCAGCAGGCCGCTGCGGCCCGCCAGCAGGCGCGCGATGGCGGCGCCGACGGACTGGGCGGTGGCTGGGTCGAGGTGGGCGGTGGGCTCGTCGAGGACGACGAGCGACGGGTCGCTGAGGAAGGCGCGGGCGAGCGCGACGCGCTGTGCCTGCCCGGCAGAGAGCCTCCGCCCCCCTCGCCCACGCCGCGTCTCGAGTCCCTCCGGCAGCTCGCCGAGCAGCCGGTGGCGCCGGCCTCGCCGAGCGCCGCGAGGATCTGCTCCGGCGCTGCATCGGGCTCGGCGAGGGCGACGTTCTCGGCAAGCGAGCCCGCGAACATGGTCGGCCGCTGCGGGATCCAGGCGACCCGGCGGCGCCACTCGTCGGGCCGGACCCGCTGGAGGGCGGTCGTCCCGCAGCACGACGGTGCCCTCGTCGGGATCCGCGAGCCGAGCAGCAGGGAGGCAAGCGTCGACTTGCCGGCGCCGCTCGGCCCGGTGAGGACGACCGTCTCGGCCGCACCGATCTCGAGGTCGAGCCGGTCGAGGACGGGCTCCGGACGCCCCGGATAGGCGAAGCGGACGCGCTCGAGCCGGACGGGCTCGCGCCGCGGATCCGGAGCCGGCACGCCCTCGGCCGTGACCCGCACCGAGGGCTCGGCGTCGAGCACCTCGAAGATCGCGCCGGCGGCGGCGAGCCCATCGTTGGCCGCGTGGTAGTTCGCGCCGACCGCGCGCAGCGGCATGTAGAGCTCGGGGGCGAGCAGCAGGACCGCGAGCCCCTGCCTCGAAGCCGAGGTGACCCGATCGCGAGCTGGACGCCGACGGTCGCGGCGACGACGGCGGTGCCGATCATCGCCAGCAGCTCGAGCACGAGCGCGGACAGGAAGGCGACCCGCAGGGTCGCCATCGTCTCGACGCGGTAGCGGTCGGAGGCGCGCCCGATCGCCTCTCCCTGGTCCTCCGCGCGACCGAGGGCGCGCAGCGTCTCGAGCCCGCGGACGAGGTCGAGGAAGTGGGCGCTGAGGCCGCTGAGCGTCTGCCAGCGAGCATCGATGCTGCGCTGCGCGAGCTTGCCGACGAGGATCATGAAGACGGGGATCAGCGGCATCGTCACGCCGAGGATCAGCGCCGCCTCCCAGTCCCGGGGTAGCGATCCAGACCAGGATCACGGGCGGCGCCAGCGCCGCCAGCACCGCCTGCGGGAGATAGCGGGCGTAGTACGCCTCGAGCGCTTCGACGCCCTGGACCGCCGACGCCGCGAGGGCCCCGGCGCGACGCTCGGGATCGAAGGGCCGGCGCTCGAGCAGCTGCCGCGCGAGCTGCGCCCGCAGCTCCTCCATGACGCGCGGCGGCGCCCGTCCGGCCCGTCCACTCGAAGGCGAAGGCCGACGGCAGCCCGCGCCCGGCGGCGACGAGCGACCAGAGCGATCAGCGCGCCGGTCAGCGCCGCCGCCGCCGCTCCACCGAAGGCCGCCGCGATCACGTGGGCGAGCAGCGTCGCCTGCGCGATGATCAGACACGGTCCCGCAAGCCCGATGAGGACCGTGAGGACGAGCTGGCGGCTGGCGGCCCCGCCCGTCCTCGTCAGCCTGCGCTGCAGACCGCCCACCGGCTCAGGAGCCTCCGCTGGCCGCCCGTGAGCCCCTCCGTCGGCGGCGGCCCGGGCGTCTTCTCCGAGTCGCGCGTCGCCTTGTCGACGAGATCGAGCGGCGAGCGCACGTCGCCGAAGTCCTCGGGGCCGATCCGGTGCCGGAAGACCCAGTAGGTCCAGCGCCTGGTAGGCGATCACGACCGGGACGAGCAGCACGGCGACCACCGTCATCACGGTCAGCGTGTAGTCGCGAGGAGGAGGCCGCGTTCAGCGTCAGGTTGAAGGCCGGGTCGGTGCTCGAGACCATCGCGTTCGGGTACAGGTCCGCGAACAGCGAGCTGAAGAGCAGCACGATCGCGCCAATGCCCGGCTCCGAAGCCGGCCGCAGCGCTGCGGCGGACGAGGACGCTCATCGCGACGAGCGCCGCCACTGCGAGCACGCCGAGCACGGTTGCGAGCACGTCGGTGCCCGTGATGTCGGCGATCGTCCAGGCGACGAAGCCGGCGCCGAGCAGCGCCGAGACCGGAGCCGTGCGCTGCGCCCAGGCCCGCGAGCGTTCGGCGATCGCCCCGGTCGTCCGCAGCGCCAGGAACGAGGCCCCGTGGCAGAGGAACAGGGACAGCGTGACCAGGCCGCCAAGCAGCGCGTAGGGGTTGAGCAAGGTGAACAGCGTGCCGGTGAACTCGCCGCTAGGCGTCGATCGGCACGCCGCCGACGATGTTCGCCCAGCCGACGCCCCAGAGCAGAGCCGGCAGGAAGCTGCCGACGCCGAGCGCCAGCTCCCAGCGGCGGCGCCAGGTCGGGTTGTCCTGCTTGCCCCAGAACTCGAACGAGACACCGCGGACGATCAGCGCGACGAGGATCAGGAACAGCGCCAGGTAGAAGCCGCTGAAGAGCGTCGCGTACCACTCCGGGAAGGCGGCGAAGGTGGCGCCGCCGGCGACCAGCAGCCAGACCTCGTTGCCGTCCCAGACCGGGCCGATCGAATGCAGGACGGCACGCCTTTCGTCGTCGTCGCGAGCGACGAAGCCGAGCAGCATGCCGACGCCGAAGTCGAAGCCCTCGAGCACGAAGTAGCCGAGCCAGAGGATCGAGATCAGCAGAAACCAGATGAACTGCAGGGTGGTGACGTCTTCCATCGGAGATCTCCGTTCGCGTCGCGGTCGTCAGTAGGCGAGGACGAGGTCGGGCTTGCCGCCGTCGTCCGGTTCGGGGGCATCGGGCGTTCCCTTGCGCGCGATCTTGAAGAAGATCCGGCCGGCGAAGACGGCGAGGACGCCGTACAGCAGGGTGAAGCCGATCAGGGTGATCAGCACCTCGGCGGTCGAGACCGACGGCGAGTTCGCATCGCTCGTCTTCAGCAACCCGAAGACGACCCAGGGCTGGCGCCCCATCTCCGTGAAGACCCAGCCGACGGCGCTGGCGATGAACGGCAGCGCCGCCGCCGGCACGGCCCAGCGCAGGAAGCGCCGCGAACTCTCGAGCCGGCCCTTGCGCGCCAGCCACCAGCCGTAGCCCGCGAAGAGCAGCATCAGCGTGCCGATGCCGATCATCGCCCGCCAGCTCCAGTAGGTGACCGCGACGATCGGCGCGTACTCGCCCGGGCCGTACTTGGCCCGGTATTCGGCGTTGATGTCGTTGATGCCCTCGACCTGGCCGTTGAAGCTGCCGGTGGCGACGAATCGAGAGCGCCTTCGGCACCTCGACGTTGCGGGTCAGGCCCTCGGGGTTCGACTTGAAGTCGCCGGTCGCAAACAGCGACATGCCGACGCCGTTGCCGGTCTCGAACACCGCATCGGCGGCGGCCATCTTCATCGGCTGCTGATCCGTCATCAGGATCCCGTTGAAGTGGCCGACGATCATCGTCAAGAGCGCCGCGATGGTGACCACCGGCAGCGCCATGCCGATCGTCCGGCGGTGGACGTCGGGCTCGTTGCCGCGCCGCAGATGCCAGGCGGAGACGCCGATCACGACCATGCCGGCGGTGATCAGCGCGGCGAAGATCGTGTGTGCGAAGGCGTACAGCGCGGTGCTGTTGGTGAGCACCGCCCAGATCGAGGTCAGCTGGGCCTTGCCGCCGACCATCTCGTAGCCAACGGGGTGCTGCATCCATGAGTTCGCGGCGAGGATGAAGTAGGCGGAGAGCGCCGTCGAGCCCGCGACCAGCCAGGCGCATGCCAGGTGCACCTTGCGCGGCAGCCGCCCCCAGCCGAAGATCCAGAGCCCGAGGAAGGTCGACTCGACGAAGAAGGCCGCGAGCCCCTCCATCGCCAGCGGGGCGCCGAAGATGTCGCCGACGAAGCGGGAGTAGTCGGACCAGTTCATGCCGAACTGGAACTCCTGGACGATGCCGGTGACGACGCCCATCGCGAAGGAGACGAGCATCAGCTTGCCCCAGAAGCGCGTCGCGCGGAGCCACTGCTCTTCGCCCGTCCGGTACCAGCGAGTCTGGAAGACCGCGACCGTCAGCGCGAGGCCGATCGTCAGCGGAACGAAGATGAAGTGATAGACGGTCGTGATGCCGAATTGCCAGCGCGCGAGCTCGAGCGAGTTCATGCGCCGAGCTTCGCTGAGCGGCGGGCCTGCCCGTTCGTGGCTTGACGCGATTTTCGCTCCGTAGTTCCCCACAGCGCCGTAGTTCTCCGAGGCCGCCAATGAGCAGTCGGGGCGGACGCCGCGGGCGGACGCCCGCCCATAGGCTCGAGAACGTGATGACCGAGGGGCAGGCAGCACACCAAGGCCCGCAGGGCGACGAGAGCGAGGCCTTCCGCGTCCTCATCGCCGGCGGCGGCGTCGCGGCGTTCGAGCTGGTTCTGGCGCTGCGCGAGCTCGGCCCCGGGATCGAGATCGAGCTGCTCTCCGATGCCGAGCGCTTCCGGCTCGCCGCGCTCTCCGTCAACGAGCCTTTCGGCGCGGAGCCGCCGCCGTCGATCACGCTCGCCGCCTTCTGCCGCGAGCAGGCCTGCACACACAGGCGGGATCGCCTCGCCGAGATCTGGCCGGCCCAGCAGCGCGCACTGACGGAGAGCGGCGTCGAGCTGCCCTACGACGCGCTCGTCGTCTGCCCCGGCGCTCGGCGCAACACGCCGCGCGCCGAGCTGGCGCTCTCCGGCGGCGAGCGAGCGCTCGTCTTCACCGGCCCCGAGCGGGTTGCGGACGTGCGCCGGCTGGTCCGCGACGCGCACGGCGCCGA
This sequence comes from uncultured Solirubrobacterales bacterium, assembly GCA_963774395.1. Lineage (GTDB taxonomy): Bacteria > Actinomycetota > Thermoleophilia > Solirubrobacterales > 70-9 > CAXMST01. The sequence goes on from CAVZET010000007.1 coordinate 831,062, forward strand.
CGGGGAGCTGAGCTTCGAGGTCCCGGCGGGTCCGAGCTGGCCGCTGCCGCTCTACGAGCTGGCGATGCTCGCCGCGCATGAACTCCGGGCGACGCGCGCCCGGGTCGGCATCGTCACGCCCGAGGCCGAGCCTCTCGAATGCCTGGGCCCCACAGCCTCGCAACAGGTCGCGGCGCTGCTCGACGGCTTCGGAGTCCGTTTCAGCAGCGTTCGCGAAGGGGCGTCCGCGCGCCGAGACCCGCTGCGGGTGACGCTGCCGGAGCTCGACGTGCCGGAGATTCCCGGCCTGCCGCAGGGAAGGGATGGGTTCATCCCGACCGATGCGGGAATGCGTGTGCCCGGCGCCGGACCCGTGTGGGCCGCGGGTGACGCAAGCTGGTTCCCGATCAAGCAGGGTGGGATCGCCGCCGCCCAGGCGGACGTCGCCGCCGCCGGGATCGGCACGCTCGCGGGCCTGCCGCCACGGCTCGGCGCGCCCTCGACCTTCCGGCCCGTGATCCGCGCGGCGCTGATGACGCCCGAGGGCCCGCGCTACCTGCGAACCACGGAGGACCACGTCGACAGCGACGAGGCGCCGCTGTGGTGGCCGCCCGCAAAGGTGGCCGGGCGCCTGCTCGCGCCATACCTCGCGCGATCGGTCGAACGGCACGGCCCGGAGCTCACCGACCTCGATCCGGACCCTGAGCGCACGGCCGATCACGCCGAGGCTCTCGCCATCGCGCTCGCCGGCGCCGACCTCGACGCGCGCGACGGCGAATACGACCGCGCCCTGCGCTGGCTCGACGTCGCCGAAGCCCTCGAGATCGCGTTGCCCGAGGCTTACCACGAGCGCCGCCGCGAGTGGCGCGAGCGAGCCGCCGCCAACCGCTGAGCGCGGTCCGCTCGGCGCTCAGACGGCGGCGCGCGGGGCGACCACGACGGGGCAGGAAGCCTCGCGGATCAGCCGCATCGCCGTACCACCGAGCAGGACCCGGGCGAGCGGCCCGTACCGGCGCGAGCCGACGACGAGCAGATCGGGCTGCGAGCGCCGGCACGTCTCGAGGATCGTCGCCACGGCCGGCCCACGGGCGATCTCCATCTGCAACTTCAGGTCATCGTCGTGGCCGGCGGCGAGCGCGTCGGCGATGGCCCGCGCCCGAGCCTCGGGGCTGGCCCCGAGGCCGCGGCCGGCGAGCACGTCGCGCTCGTCCTCGAGCAGCGCCGCCTGGCGGATCGAAGGCTCGGCGACAGTGATCAGCCGGAGTTCGGCACCGAAGCGACGCGCGAGGCCGGCCGCGAGCGCGAACGCCCGCTCCGACTCGCGGCCCTCGGCGCAGGCGACCGCGATCCTCTCGACCCCGGAGGGAGCGATCGCGGCATAGCCGCGCGGCGCAATCGCGACGGGACTCGGCGAGCCCTGCGCGAGCCGCTCGGCGGTGCTTCCTGCGAGTACCCGGCCGAGCCTGCCGTGACCGCTCGAGCCGACGGCGACGAAGTCCGGGTGCTCCCTCTCCGTCACCCCGGCGAGAGCCGCGGAGGGTGAGTTGTCGATGACGACGTCGCCGTAGGCCTCGATCCCGGGCAGGCGCTCGAGCGCGCGGTGCTCGAGTACGCGCCTGCCGCTCTCGACCAAGGCATCGCAGTACGCGAGCCAGTCGTGCTCGTCCGGAGGTGCGGCAACCGGCGGCTCGCCCGTCTGCCGCGGCGGGACCGGGACGGCAAGCAGGGCGTGGACCTCGCCACCTTCTCCGGCAAGCAGGCGCGCGAGCGCAACGGCGTCATCGCCACCGGCCGCGCCGTCATGGCCGACGAGCACGCGCGCGGGACCGTCGACGGACCGCCCGGCGGCCCCGATCAGCAGCCTTGCGACGTCGAGGCTGGACAGCACGCCGACGGGCCGGCCATCGATCGGGTCGACCACGAATAGGTGGCTGACCTCGTGCTCACGCATCAGCTCGGCCGCCTCGCGCGCGGTCGCGGCGGCGGCGATCGTCAGCGGCTCGGTCGCGGCGAGGTTGGCCAGCGCGTCATCGGCCGACCCCGCGCCGAGGCCGACGGCCTCGAGCAGGTCGCCGTCCGAGAGCACGGAGAAGCGATGTTCCTCCCCCGGATCGTGGACGGCAACCGCGTGCACGCGGTTGACGGTCATTGCGACGGCGGCGTCGAGCAGCGTGTCGTCGCGTAGGCAGCTGATCACCCCCCGGGTCATGATCTCCTCGACCCGGCGCTCGAACGGGTCGCGGTCTCGGTCGGCGTTCGGGGAAGAGTGCTGAGCGGGCGTAGCGCGTGCAGCCGGATCGATCACTCGGCGAAGGTAAGCCGCAGCCCGCACGGCTTCATCCGCGCGTGCCCCGATTGGTGCACGGACAACTACGGTGGGGCCCGGCTCGGTAGTTGACCGCAATCGCTCCGCGGCTCGTCACCTCCTGCGAGGCCTCCGCCCGGCGCTATCTTCCGCACGATGGCCGGCACCGAGACCGACACGCCGCAAGCGCCCACCGAGACGAAGACCATCGTCCTCGCTGACGACCACGCCGTCGTCCGCAGCGGGCTGCGGGCGATCCTCGAGGAGGATCCCGGGCTCGAGGTCGTCGCCGAGGCCGAGGACGTGGCCGAGGTGATCCGCAAGCTCAGCGCCTACAAGCCCGATGTCCTCGTCCTCGACATCAACATGAAGGGCGAGAGCAGTCTCGAGTCGATCGAGAAGATCCGCTCCTCCTCGCCTGAGACGCGCGTCGTCGTGCTGACGATGCAGACGGAGACCGAGTACGCCCGTGAGGCGCTCCGCGGAGGGGCGAACGGCTACCTGCTCAAGGATGCCGCCGACACAGATCTACTCGAGGCAGTGCAGGCGGCCGTCGTCGGCGAGCGCTACGTGCAGCCCGCGATCGGAGCCCGGCTCGCCGCCGAGCCGCCCGCGAGCTGGCCCCCGGACGGGCTCAGCGAGCGCGAGGCCGAGGTCCTGCGGCTGATCGCGCTCGGCCACACCAACAAGGAGATCGGCGAGCAGCTCTTCCTCAGCGTCCGCACGGTCGAGTCCCACCGCGCCCACATCCAGCAGAAGCTGCGCCTGCAGACCCGCGCCGAGCTCGTCGGCTACGCGCTCGAGAACGACATGGTCAACGGCCCGCCCGGGCCGCGCTGAGGCTGGCCTTCCGTCAGGCGACCGGGACGCGGAGCGTCACGGTCGCGCCCGCGCCCGGCGCCGAGTCGAGATCGAGCTGACCGCCGGCCAGCTCCGCCCGCTCGCGCATCCCCCTGATCCCGAAGCCGCTGACGCGCCGAACCGGGATCAAAGCCGGCGCCGTCGTCGCTGACCCGGAGGACGACCTCCGCCCCCTCAACCGAGGACGCGACCTTGATCGACGCGGCGCCGCCGTGCTTGACCGCGTTGTTCATCGCCTCCTGGGCGACGCGATAGAGCGGCCACCGCCGCCGGGTCGGAAAGGTGCTTCGGCGACGCCGAGGGCCGATCTCGACTGCAACCTCGGCGCCGTTGACGCGCTCGCGGATCCGCTGGGCGAGGGCCTCGAGCGCCGCGGCGACGCCGAGCTCGGCCAACGAGTCCGGGCGAAGGTCGGTGATCAGCGCCCGCATCGAGGCGATCTCGGTGTCGATCTGCTCGATCGCGCGGCTCGGCGCCCTCGCTGAGCCTCTCCGAGTCGCCGCTGCGCAGACCGGTCGCCAGCAGCAGGCGGATCGCGGCGAGCCCCTGCAGGGTCTGGTCGTGGAGCTCACGAGCCCACTGGACCCGCTCCTGCTCGGCCGCCTCCATCGCGAACCGGAGCCGGTCGAGAGCCACCGACCGGGCATTGCCGATCGCGATCGCCGCCCACCGTGAGAGCGCCACCGCAGCATCCTCGTCGGCTCGCGTGAACTCCGCCCCGCCCTCCTTCTCGGTCAGGTACAGGTTCCCCCACGGCTGGCCGAAGACGCTGATCGGAACGCCGAGGAACGTCTTCATCGGCGGATGGTGCGGCGGGAAGCCGAACGAGTCGTGGTGCTCGGAGACATCGCGGAGGCGCAGCACGCGAGGGTCGCTGATCAGAGCGCCGAGGACACCGCGGCCGCTCGGCAGGTCGCCGATCCGTTCGCGGATCGCATCGTCGATACCGCGATGCAGGAAGCGCTCGAGGCCGCTGCGGGACTCGTCGAGCACGCCCAGGGCCGCGTAGCGTGCCCCCGTGATCTCGACGGCCCTCTCCAAGATCGTGTCGAGCAGATGCTCGAGGTCGAGCTCTGCCACGAGGTCCTGGCCGACGCCGGTCAGCCGGCGCACCGTAGGGTCGGGGAGTTCTCGGTCCATGCTCCTGACAGTGAATCTAGCGACCCTGGTGGGTCGTAGTTTTCTCGGCCCGGGTCGCGCATATCGCCCGGAACGACAGCCTGCGACGACGCCTAGCCTGAGACAGGATGGTTGACTCGCACAATAAAGCCGGCCCGGTACGCGTAGCGGTTGCCGACCGCAGCCTGCCGTTCTGCCACGCAGTGCAGGCCCTGCTCGCAACCGAGCCGGGGCTCGAGTTCGCCGGTTGCGCCGGCACTGTGCCGGGCCTGCTCGAGCTGCTTGCCGGCGAGCGGCCGTCAGTGCTGCTGATCGACATGGCGCTCGCCGACGGACAGGACGGTCCCCTGATGCGCACGCTGCGCACCTCGTATCCGGAGGTCGGGCTGGTGTTCACTGGTCTATACGGGGGTGCCGAGATCGCACGACGCACGGTGAAGAGGGCCGGCTCCGAGTACGTGAGCAAGGACTCCCCGCCGGAGGAGATCGCGGCCAGGATCCGCTCCGCTGCGACGGTGAGCGTCTCCGCGGAGACGCTCAGACCCCAAGCAGGGCACTGAGCAGCAACATCGCCGCCGCGCCCGGGATCAAGCCCGCGAGTGCCTGCGCCGGCCCCCGTCGCAGAGCCTCGGGGAGGATCTCGGCGACGACGAGGGCGAGCATCGCGCCGGCGGCGAACGCGAACGAGAACGGCAGTAGCGCCGCTACCTGCTCGACGAGCAGGTAGGCGAGCACGGCGCCGACGGGCTGCGGCGCGCTGCTCAGCACGGCGGCGCCGAACTGGCGTGCGCCGCTCTCGCCGGCGAGCGCCATCGGAATCGCGACGCTCGTCCCCTCGGGGACGTTCTGGATCGAGATCGCAACGATGACGAAGGCGCTCAGCCCCTGGACCGTGGATGCGAACGCGGTGCCGACCGCCAACCCCTCCGGCAGGCTGTGGGCGAAGAGCACGACGAAGACCAGCAGCGATGTCCGCCGGGCTGCGTCCGCGCGCGCATGAGCACGGTGGTTGAGCACCGACTTGACGAGGGCGAGGAAGGCGATGCCGACCGCGACTCCAACCGCCACCTCCGTTACTGAAGCCTCGTCGAGGGCGGGCATCAGCAGGCCGACGACGGCGGCCACTGACATCACGCCCGCGGTCACGCCGAGCAGCAGCGGTCGCCAATCCTCCACTCGCGGGCCGAGCAGGATGACGGGAATGGCGCCGACCCCAGTCGCCACCGCCGTCCCGGTCGCGAGGACCGTGAGCAGCAGGATCTGACCCATGCGACCCGGCTGTCGTCAGTCCCCGAAGCGGCCGTCGGCGGGCCGCAGGTGCGGCGCCCCGTGCCACTCGTAGGGCATCCCGACCTCGACCTCGATCGACCGCTCGGGAGGGAGCAGATCACCGGCGGCGCCGCCCGCCATCCACGGTGCGAGATGCCTGCCGCTGACCTTGTGGGGCGGCCACCAGAGCGCGTCGGCCCCGACCTCCCCGGGCGCCGAGCCGCCCGGATCGGTGTGCAGCATGTTGATCGGATCGTGGTCGGTGAGCAGCCGACCACGGAGCACGGGATCGAAGGGGTGCGGCTCGATCGGCTCACCGAGTGCCGCGGCAATCGCCTCAGCGGCAGCATCCGCCTGCTGCGTCGCGATGCCGCCCTGCTTGATCGGGAAATTGGTGCCGTCACCCGCCGCGTAGATCGCATCGGTGCCGATCACGTGGGCGTGCTCGTCGATCGGTAGAAATCCATGCTCGTCGGCAGGCAGGCCGGGATGGGCACGACCCTCCATCACCGGCAAGGCGATCGGGTAGCCGGTCAGCTCGACCGGGCCGGCGCGCAGCTCGCCACGCTCGTCGCGGGCGACGCGCCCTCCGGCGACGACCTCGATCCCCCGTCGAGCGAGCACCTCCCGCACGGCCTCGCTGGCGGTGGCGCCGAAGACCGCGAGCGGCTCCGGCTCGGGCGTGAAGATGCGGATCGGCGTGTGCTCGCCGCGTTCCATCAGGCGCCTGCCCGCCAGCAGCGCGTACTCGTACAAGGGCAGGGACCACGTGATCCCGTCCGGGACGATCAGCTCGAGCCCGCCGCGCTCGGCGGCGCGCTCGAGGATGATGTCGATCGGGACCGGCATCTGACCCGTCCACAACGTGTGCACACCCTGCAGCGGCACTGCCATCCGCGCGCCGGTCGCGATCACGGCAAAGCGAAACGGGAGCCGGTCCCCATCGCCGGTGGTTGCGATGCGCTCGGCCGGATCGACCGCGGCGAGCGAGTCGGCGACGAAGGTCGCACGCTGCTCGGCAGCGATCATGGCGAGGTCGCGACGCTCGGCGAGCTCGGGCGAGAATGGCTCGACGACGAGCATCGGCCGGTAGAGGAACTCCGGCTCGGGGTTGAGCAGCGTCAGCTCGACGTCGCCATCGGTCAGCGCGCGGAGCGCGAGCAGCGCCTCGAGGGCGGCGATGCCGCCACCGGCGATCAGGACCGTGCGGGATCCACCTGCGCTCATGCCCATGCCCGCGAACCTACGCCTCCCCGGGGGTACGCGCAAGTGCGCGAACCGGAGACCTGCCTGCGGCTTTCTACGGCGACCGCTCCCGGCCGGCGGCCTGAGTCGCCGGGCGACTCGACCGCGAGCGGATCGTCGCCGCTCCCGCGCGGCAGGATCATCGAGCGGGCAGTGCGCCGAACCCGCCAGGGCCCTCGTCGTGGACCCGAGCAGCGCCCGGCGGAGAGGCCCGTAGCGAGCGCGATCCGGCAAGCATCAAGTCGAAGTCGGCGCTCGCCGCGACGAGCTCGACCGGGGCCTTGCCACTGAGCAGGACGGCGCTGCTGCGCAGCCCCTCGGGCAGGCTCGCCAGCGCCTCCTCCGCAAGGGCCTCCTTGCGTTGGCGGTCCTGATCGACGAGCCCCTCGCCCAGCAGGACCTCGAGGCCCGTGGTGTACCCGGCCCTAGGTGGATCCGAGACGGCAACGATCGTCAGCGAGGCGTGAATTCGCGCTGCGATACCGCTTCCGGTGCGCAGGGCGACCCACGCCTCCTCGGTGCCGTCGAACGCGACGGCGATGCGCCGAGCCGGCCCGGGGCCGGCCGTCCTGCCGTAGCCGGCGGGAGCGACGGCGACGGCACACGGCGCCGCCTGCATCAGCGAGGCGCCAACGGATCCGGCGAGCAGACGGCCAATCGGCCCGCGGTGGGAGGAGCCGATCACGATCGCCGCCGCCTGCTCGCTCTCGGCGAGCCGCTCGAGTGCACCCGCAACCGAGTCGCCGTGCAACGCCCGGGTCTCGGCGCCCGGCTCCTCCAGGCGCTCGCGGGCCCGGGCGAAGGGCTCGGCGAGGCCCTCCTCGAACGACCGCTGCATCTCGCTTGTCCAGGCGGCGAGGCGCGGCCACTCGGCGACGCTGACGACGAGCGGCGGCGCAGCGATGATCGAAGTCAGTAGGAGGCCGAGCCTGAGCACATCTTCCGCATGGTGCTCGGGGTCGAGCCCGATGAGCAGCGGTGGGTGAGCGCTCATTGCGCTGTCCCGGGAATGCCCGTGTCAGTCGTCTCCACCGCCCGGACGATGCCAACGGCCGGAGCGGACCTCATCGGTAGTTCTCCGGGTCACCTCGGAGCCCTCATCCACAGGGCTGGTCGCCGGGCCGGGCCGGCGACCGCCGGCCCGGGCCCGAGCACATCGGGGCGCCCGGATTTGAACCGGGGACCTCACCGACCCGAACGGTGCGCGCTACCAGGCTGCGCCACGCCCCGAGGAGCGCGCAGTATGGCAGGCGGGGGGCCCTCGGCGGCGCTCTCGGTCACCGCCCGGACTACGCCGCTCAGCCGACCCGGGCGATCGCGTCCTCGACGTCCTGCAGGCTCGGTACGTCCTCGAGCGTCTCCGAGCCGGAAGCCCCCTCGACGACGAGGATCGGGTTTGCCGGCAGGCGCAGGTTCGTTGCCAGATCGACGTCCTGCTTGGCGCTCTGCTTGGCGTCGGAGGAGCCGTTGTCCTTCTCCCACTGGGCCGTGTCGAGCTGCGGCGTGCCCGCCGCGACCGCGTCGAGGAAGTTCTGATCGACTCCCTTCTCAGGCACCTTGTCGAGGTTCTTCATGAACAGCTCCGCGTACTGCCAGCCATGGTCCTGCTGGGCCGCGGCCTCGACAGCGATGCCCCCGACCGTCACGTCCTTGACCCCGAGCGGGAAGTTCTTGAAGTTGATCTGCGCCTTGCCGGTGCGGACGTAGTTCTCGATCAGCGGGTCGACGACTTCGTTCTGGAAGTCGGCGCAGCGCGGACACTGGACGTCGGTGAAGAGCGTGATCGTGATCGGCGCGTTGTCGTCGCCGAGCCGGTCATCGAGCTGACGGATGCCGCCGAGCAGCGACTGCACCTGGCTCACGCCCCCGACCTCGATCTGGCCCTCCTTGTGCTCGCCAACCGAGATCGAGACGATGATCGCGAGCACGATCGCGCCGAGCACGCCAAGCACTGTGATCGGGATCCAGCGGCGCGGCACTAGTGCACGCGTCCGTAAGTTCGATCGGTGTTTGCGGACGGGTCCACTACCCCGTCACGGCCTTGTAGTAGCGCACCGCGAGACCCGTGAGCAGCATGCCGAAGGCCTCCTCCACCTCCATGCCCTCACGATCCGCCCAGGCCCGGAGCCCGGCGCCCTCGATCTCGCCGCCCCGCTGCACGACCTCGTCGACGAGCTCCGGATGCCGGTCGCAGAAGTAGGCACCGATCGAGTAGAGGTCGGTGTCCATCAGCGACTCGACGAAGTCGGAGCCCGCGTCGTGCCCGAGGCTGTCCGCGGCTGCGGTCAAGGCAGCAATCGTATTGAGGCGCTGCCTCGGCCCGGGTCGCGGGCCCGCACTTTGCGCCTGCCCGCGGATTTTTCCCTTGACACACCGGGCACAAGCGATAGAACCCACCCTGCAGGTACCGACAGGAGGAGATCGACCTTGGCCAACCACCTGACGCCGACCGAGCTCGCCGAGGAAACGCACATGAAGCGGCAGGAGGTGATCGCCAAGTGCATGGAGATGGGCATACCGATCCTGCACGGGCGCATCGACAAGACGCTGTTCGCGACCTCGATGCAGCAGCTGACCGCAACGCCGCTCAAGCGGCCCGCCTGAGGCCGCCCCGGACCGAGCCGGAGAGCCGCCGGCGGGCGGCGCCCCATACACTCGTCAACGGGTCCGCAGGGCCCGAAATTCGGGGCTGTTCGAGGACGGCCGAGCAACAGCGGAGCGAGGAGACGAGCGATGGAGGCGGCTACCGCATCGGTTGGCGGCGAGAAGGGGACGGGGAGCGCGACGGTCGCCGACCTGCTCCCGCGGGCGGTCGAGAAGTACGGCGATGCGCCAGCCGTCAAGTTCAAGGACGGCGGCGGCACGTGGATCACGCGCAGCTTCGCTGACGTCGGCGAAACCGTCCGGCGCCTCGCTCTCGGGCTGATCGACCTCGGCGTCCAGCCCGGCGACCGGGTCTCGATCCTCGCCAACACCAGGCCTGAGTGGACCTACGCGGATTTCGCGGCGCTGACGGCAGGCGCGACCGTCGTCCCGATCTATCAGACGAACTCGCCCGAGGAGTGCCAGTACGTCCTCGACAACTCGGACGCCAAGGTCGTCGATGGTCGAGGATGCCGAGCAGCTCGCGAAGGTCGAGGAGATCCGCGCGCGGCTGCCGGCGCTCGAGCACGTCGTGATCATGGAGGGCGAGGCCGAGGGCGCGATCTCCTTCGCGCAGCTCGCCGCCCGCGGCGACGGCCACGACGAGGCCGAGTGGCGAGCCCGTTACGAGGGCGTCAGCGGCGAGGACGCCTGCACGTTCATCTACACGTCGGGGACGACCGGGCCGCCGAAGGGCTGCGTGATCAGCCACGGCAACTACCGGGCGATGCTCGACATGACGGACAAGGCGACCGTGCTCGAGCCCGGGCAGATCGCCTACCTGTTCCTCCCCCTCGCGCACTCCTTCGCGCTGCTGATCCAGCTCGGCAGCTTCGACATCGGCGGCGTCATCGCCTACTGGGAGCGCGACCCGCTGAAGATCGTCCCGAACCTCTCCGAGGTCCACCCGCACTACTTCCCCTCGGTGCCGCGGATCTTCGAGAAGATCTACACGACGGCGACGAGCGCGATCGCCAAGGAGGGCGGCATCCAGCGAGCGGATCTTCTGGTGGGCGATCGGCGTCGGCTCGAAGGTGCGCGAGATGGAGCGCGCCGGCCGCAAGCCGGGCTTCCTGCTGCAGCGCCAGTACGCGTTCGCCGACAAGCAGGTGCTGAGCAAGATCCGGGCGCTGTTCGGCGGCAACGTCACCCAGTGCGTGACCGGCGCGGCGCCGATCAACCCGGACATCCTGCGCTTCTTCGACGCGGCCGGCGTCCTCGTCCTCGAGGGCTACGGGATGACCGAGACCTCGACGGCGGCGACGATCTCGACGCCCGAGAACTTCAAGTTCGGGACCGTGGGCCGCGCCTTCGACGACTGCGAGATCAAGATCGCGTCCGACGGGGAGATCCTGATCAGCGGCCCGAACATCTTCAAGGGCTACTACAAGAACCCCGAGGCGACGGCGGAGACGATCGTCGACGGCTGGCTCCACACCGGCGACATCGGCGAGCTCGACGCCGACGGCTACCTGAAGATCACCGGCCGCAAGAAGGACATCATCATCACCGCGGGCGGCAAGAACATCACGCCGGCCAACCTCGAGGCCGAGATCAAGCAGCACCCGCTGGTCAGCCAGTGCGTGGTGATCGGCGACCGGCGCCCCTACCTGATCGCCCTCGTCACGCTCGACCCGGAGGAGGCGGCCACGTTCGCATCGCGAGCACGGGCTGCCAGCGGACGCCGGCGAGCTCGCCGCGAACGCCGACGTCAAGGCGACGATCATGGCCCACGTCGACCAGATCAACGAGAAGTTCGCCCGCGTCGAGCAGGTCAAGAAGATCCGGATCCTTCCCACCGACCTCTCCCAGGAGGGCGGCGAGCTGACGCCGACGCTGAAGGTCAAGCGCAACGTCGTCGCCGACAAGTACGCCGGCGGAGATCGAGTCGCTCTACGCCGGCTGAGCCTGGACCCAGGCTGAGACCGGCTCGCGAAGTCGCGGGATATTTCCCGGCCGACACCGCAACTCTCTGACGAGGGAGGGGTTCGGTCGTCTGGTAGGTTTCCTGCCCGATACCCGCTGGGGCGGGATTCGCGAGCCCATAATCGACCGCGGCATGGGGCCCGGTCTCGTCTGAAGGGGAAAGATGAAGAAGCTTCTTGCCGCAGTCGTCGCGATTGTCGCGATCTTTGCGATTGCCGTTTCGCTGCCCACCGCAGCCTCCGCCACCGGCGCGAGCGCTGCCAAGCACAAGTCCCATCACAAGAAGGGCAAGGGCAAGCACAAGGGCAAGAACAAGGGCAAGAAGAAGAACAAGAAGACCTTCACCGTCTGCAAGCACGGCTGCAAGTACAAGACGATCAGCAAGGCCGTCAAGAAGGTCAAGAAGAAGAACTCGACGATCAAGGTCAAGCCCGGCAAGTACGTCGAGGGCGTCATCGTCGAGGGCCACAAGTACGACGGCCTGACGATCAAGGGCACCAAGCAAGAACGCCAAGAAGGTCGTCCTCAAGGGCAAGAACGCCAAGAGCCCCGGCGGCCTCGCCCAGAACGGCGATCGAGGGCATCGACGTCAAGGACCTGACGATGAAGAACATGACGGCGCAAGAACTACGCGACCAACGGGTTCTTCGTCCGTGACTCGGATCCGGCCGACGACCCGAAGATCGACTGCAAGGACTACCTGATGAAGAACCTGATCGCCGTCCTACAACCGCTCCTACGGCCTGTACGCGTTCGGCTGCGCCGGCGGCAGGATCGACCAAGTCGGTCGGCTACGGCCACGGCGACTCCGCGATCTACATCGGCGGCACGCCCGATCCAGAAGCAACCCGACTGGACGACGATCGACCACAACGACGATGTACGAGAACGTGCTCGGCTACTCCGGCACGAACTCGAAGTACGTCAACATCAAGCGACAACGACTTCTACAACAACGGCGCCGGCGTCGTCCCGAACACGCTCGACTCCGAGCCGTTCGAGCCGGCCGCGACCGGCGAAGATCCACAACAACAACATCTTCTGGAACAACTTCAACTACTACCTGCCTGACTCGCCGGTCCAGACCGTCTCCGGCGGTCTCGGCGAGGTCGGCGGCAACGACGCTGAACTACCCGACCGGGATCGGCGTGATCCTGTTCGGCGCCGACGGCTGGAAGGTCTACGAACAACGAGATCTTCGGCAACTTCAAGTGGGGCTCGGCCGCGTTCTCGGATCCGTTCAACGACGGCGCGACGACGCGGTCAAGCCAGAACAACAAGTTCACGGACAACACGAACGGTCGCGGCGGCACCGACACCAACGGCGTCGACTTCTGGGTCGACGGCTCCGGGCAGCGGCAACTGCTTCTCGGGCAACACGCCAGCTCGACGTTCGAGCCCAGCGGCGGCGACGCCGCCGCACCGAGGCGTTCCTGTACCCGAGCTGCCCGGCGCCGGGCAGCGCCGGCACGGGCACGGCATACCGGCGACCCGCTCCAGTCGGCCGAGCTCCTCGACTACGCCGGCTCCGACCCCGCCGCAGAACATGGCGTGCAACTGGGACCAAGCACCCGCACCCGGCGTTCAAGGACTACAAGCCGATCGACGCCACCCAGAGCGACCCGAGCTGCCATAGCTGAGAAAGGGAAGTACGAACATGAAGCGGAACGGGACTGGCGCTTCTCGCCGTCGCCGCCGCAGCAGCACTGATGATCGTGCTGCTGCCCGCGGGCGGGGCGATGGCCGGCAAGCACCACGGCAACCACCACCACCGGAAGCACCACAAGAAGAACAAGGGCAAGACCTACAAGTCGAAGGTCGGCGACGACTACTTCTCGCCGACGACGCTCAAGATCCACAAGGGCGACAAGGTCAAGTGGAAGTGGGACTCGACACCAGCGACTCCCACAACGTCACCCTGACCAAGGGCCCGAAGAGCCTCAAGAAGAAGGACAAGAAGAACTTCAGCTCCGCCGACCGGCTCGATCGGATCAAGTTCAAGCGCCACCTTCAAGAAGAAGGGCACCTACACGTTCATCTGCACGATCCACCCGACGACGATGCAAGAGACCGTCAAGGTCAAGAGAGTGAGGCGCCCGGTGGCGGGCCGTGACCTAGACCGCAGGCAATTTCTGGCCGTCGGCGGCAGCGGACTCGTCCTCTGCACGCTGGCGGGCCAGCGCCTGAACAACGGCCAGCCGGCGGACGTCGACGCGCTCACCTCGCGGCTCGACGTACCGCCGAAGGTCGCGGCCGCCAAGCAGCGGCAGCTGACCGGAGCGCCGACGACGCCGCAGACCGAGACGGTCCTCGCCGCGCAGCGCGCCAACGGCACCCGGCGCGAGTACTGGATCAAGGCCGAGGCGATGCACTGGAACGCGATCCCCGCGCTCGCACGACGAGATGACCGGCAAGAAGATCAAGGCGAAGTCCAAGTTCGAGGCCTACGGCTACCGCGCCTACACCGCGAACTTCGGCCAGCCGATCACGAAGAAGCCGACGATCCCGGGCCCGGTGATCCAGTGCCGCGGTCGGCGACACCGTCGTCGATCAACTTCCAGAACACGCTCTCTGGGCCGGTCACCGTGCACCCGCACGGGATCCACTACACGGACGAGATGGACGGCGCCTACAAGGGCAAGTACACCGACCCCGGCGGCTTCGTCCAGCAGGGCGAGACCTTCCAGTACGTCTGGGAGGCCGACGAGGGCACCGAGGGAACGTGGCTGTACCACGATCACGGCCCGCTCGATCCGGTGCCGGTCTTCAAGGGCCTCTTCGGGCCGCTGATCGTCCGCGCCAAGGGCGAACGCCGTGCCCGACCGCGAGTTCTTCGTCTTCTTCCACTCCTTCCAGCCCGTCGCGACCGGGCTGCCGGCGCCGCTGTACTGCATCAACGGCAAGAGCTACGCGGGCAGCACGCCGACCTTCCGCGCGAAGGTCGGCGACAGCGTCGCCTGGCACGTCGTCGCGCTGGACAACGACTTCCACACGTTCCACGTTCACGGCCACCGCTGGGTCGACCCGAGCGGCAGGATCATCGACAACCAGACGCTCGGCCCGGGCGACTCGATGAGGGCGACGTACATCGAGGACAATCCCGGCCGCTGGTTCTACCACTGCCACGTGTTCAGCCACCTGCATCAGGGGATGAACGGGTGGTACGTCGTCGAATGAGCCGCGTGCGCGTCGGCCGCTCGTCCCTCGTCGCCGCCCTTGCGATCTCGCTCCTGCTGCCCGGCCTCGCCGGCGCCTCGAACCGGCGGATCTCGATCAGCAACTACCAGTGGTCGGATCCCAACATCCACATCAACAAGGGCGAGCACGTCACGTGGTACTGGGTCGGGCCCGACACGATGCACTCGGTCACGGGTACGAGCGGCAACGACAAGGGGGTCGACTCCGACCCGAACACGAACGAGCCGCAGCACCAGATCGGCGACAACTTCAAGGTCGACTTCAGCAAGCCCGGCGTCTACACGTTCCAGTGCAAGCTGCACTCGAGCGTCCGCGGCACGATTACGGTCGGCCCCGCGCAGGGCAACCCGAACAGTGAGCCGGACCCAGTGCCAAAGAGCCAGGTCGACCTGAAGCCCCCGAACCTCGGCACGCCGTCACTGCACGCCTACTCCTTCGGCCGCAAGGGCACGGCCCTGAACTACTCGCTCAACGAGAAGGCCCGGCTCTCCGCCGACTTCTACGAGCAGCGGCCGGGCAAGAAGCCCAAGTACGTCGGCTACTCGAACTGGCAGCCCGGCCACGTCGGCTACAACCACCTGCGGTTCGGCAAGAAGCGCAAGCACTTCAAGGCGAAGCCCGGCAAGTACGTCGCCCGCCTCTCGGGAACCGACACGTCGGCAAACACGACGCGCGAGATCCCGATCAAGTTCAAGATCTTCCCGCGCAAGAAGTAGCGCCCACCCCCGGCCACTCGTCCTGCCCGCCGCAGGCCCTCGCACCTCCCATCGGCGACAGGCGGCCGGGCCCTTCCCCCCAACCTGCGGCCGCGCCCGAACCTCACCGACTTTCCCAGCACATAGCTGGCAAAGTCGATACGGAACGCCGCGGGTCCAGCTCCCTCGCCAACCCACCTCCCTCACTGCCCTCGCAGGGCCACGCCCCTTCGCCTGCGGCGCCGCCCGCGCGGCGTGACGGCGACGCCGCCAGGGCGCCCGCGTGGCGTTCTCTTGCAACAGGACCCCGGGCCGGGGCCGGCCGAAGCCGAGCGCCCTACGAGGCGTCGCCGGACTGCCGCAGCAGGGCGCTCGTCGTCTGCTCGAAGACGCGGCGCCAGGCGGGGGCCGCCTCGCGCTCGCGCTCGACCTGGTCGAGGACGTGCTTGATGCGGCGGGCGGAGATCTCGATGCCGTGGCGCTCGGCAATCGTGCGGTAGCGGTCGTAGTCGCGGGCGAGGCGCAGGGTGACGGACTCGAAGCCGTGCTTGGCGATCTGCAGGCGCGCCGAGTAGTCCATGATCGAGGTGCCGAACATGATCTCGTCGTCGAACTCCGGCTCGATCAGCAGGATGTCGACGCCGGGATAGCGGATCTCCCACTCCTCGACGGCCCGGTGCAGGCGGTCGTGGGCGATCATCCGCATCGCCTGGTTGGCGATCGCGACGAAGCCCATGTCGGAGACGCGGCGCACGCGCGAGCCGAAGACCGTCGGCACGCGCTTGGTGAAGTCGTTGACGAAGGGGACGATCGGGTTGACGACGACGATGAACTTGGCGCCGTTCTCGACCGCGATGTCGACGTTCGTCGTCGAGCGGATGCCACCGTCGATCAGCTCCCGGCCCTTGACCTCGACGGGGTCGTAGACAAGCGGCAGCGCGGTCGAGGCGGCGACGGCGGTCGAAATCGGCACGTCGCGCCACTCCCCGCCGCCGAGCACGAGCCGGTCGGTCGTGTCGAGGTCCGTGGCGGTCAGGTAGAGCTCGCGGTCGAGCATCCGGAAGTCGTTCGGTCCGATCGGGGTCGCCGAGCATCTCCTCGACGTAGTCCTCGATCCCCTCGCCCGTGTACATGCCGTTCGGAAGGCTTGCGGCGAGACCCTGGACGACGTCGATCATCGACGCGTCGCGGAGCGTCGACAGGACCTGGCGGGCCATCCCGGCAAGCCGGAACGGCAGCAGCGCCGCGGAGCCGACGAAGCCCTTGTAGTTCGGCCGCAGGAGCATGTCGAGATCCATGTCGCGCAGCGGCGAGGGCAGGTTCTTGTTGAGGACCCGCATCATCTCCTCGGGCGTGACGCCGTTGGCGACTGCGGCGGCGACGAAGGAACCGGCGCTGGTGCCGACGTAGACGTCGAACTCGTTCACCGTCCGGTTGACGGCAAGCAGGTCGAAGGCGCGCAGCGCGCCGATCTCGTAGACGGCACCGGTGAAACCTCCGCCCCCGAGAACGAGCGCGGTCTTCGACTGGGCCTTACGGCGGCCGCCGCCTGCTCTGCGAGCGGCCGGATCGAGCTTGACGACCTCGCTCACAGCCAATCCAAGCTATCAGGCTTGCCAGCCAGCCAAACCCGATCGAGTGGCCACTACTGTGCTAACTGCGGGCATCCCGCAAGCGCCGGAGGTGCGGTCATCTACCATCCCGCGGCGTGCGCAAGCGACTGGGACTGATCGCTTTGACGGCCGCCCTCGGTGCCCTCTGGGCGCCCTCGACGGGCGCGGCCCAGAGCCGGCTGCCCGGACCCGACCTGCCGGGCAGCTCCTCCCCCACGCTGGCGCGCGCCAGCGCGCACTCGTCCGCGCTGAGCCGCGGCAAGCTGCACCGCAAGCTCGCCCGGCTCGCCGCGCAAGGCCCCGGGGGCGAGCGGCTTCTACGTCTACGACATCGGCGGCAAGGGCAAGCACGTGCTCTACGACCGCAAGGAGGGCAAGCGACGCCGGCTCGCATCGAACACGAAGCTCTTCACCTCGGCGACGGCGCTGCATCGGCTCGGCGCGAAGGGACGGCTCGAGACGGTCGTCCGCCGGCGTGGCAGCGTCAAGAATGGGCGGCTACACGGGAACCTCTACCTCGTCGGCGACGGCGATCCCTCGTTCGGCGATGGCGGCATCCGCGAGCTCGCCCGCGGGGTTGCCCGCTCGGGCATCCGCCGAGTCAAGGGCGACGTGATCGGCGACGACACGATCTTCGACCGGCTGCGCGGCGTGCCGGATTCCAACTACGGCCCGAGTCCGTACTTGGCCCCGCTCTCGGGCCTCGTCTACAACGGCTCGACCTACAACGAGGACCCGGCCAAGGAGGCCGCCCAGGCGTTCGTCAAGAAGCTGAAGAAGAAGGGCGTCAAGGTCAAGGGCAAGGTTCGCGTCGGCCGGACGCCGAAGAAGGTCGCAGGGTCAAACCCGATCGCCGCCTACAGCTCGCCGACGATCGCCGCGCTGGTCGAGGCGATGAACCACGACTCGATCAACTTCTACGCCGAGATGCTGCTCAAGCGGCTCGCTGCCGAAAGCGGCAAGACGGGAACGACGAAGCGCGGCGTCCGGGCGGTCGAGAACTTCGTCCACAACCAGCGCTCGGACATCAAGCAGCGGGACGGCTCCGGCCTGACCGCCAACAACCTCTCGAGCCCGCGCGACGTCGTCCGCCTGCTCGTCTCGATGAACCGCGGCAAGGACGCGAAGCCCTACTTCCGCTCACTTGCCCAGCCGGGCAAGGCGGGCACGCTCTCCGACCGCATGGGTGGCACCCCCGCAGCGAAGCGCTGCCGCGCCAAGACCGGAACGATCACCGGCGTCTCGACGCTCTCCGGCTACTGCAACTCCGGCCACGGCCGGGTCGCCTTCTCGCTGCTGATGAACGGCGTCTCCAACCTGGATGCCGCCCACCACATCCAGGACGAGATGGTCGTCGCGATCGCCAAGTACCGGCCTTAGCCGACTGATCCCAGCCGGCTTCCGCCGCCGCACGCAACGCGCCGAGCAGCGGCGCAGGGGGCGGCGACGGGACCCTGACCGGTGCGGATCAGCTCCGCTTCTTCTTGCCCTTCTTGGGCTTCAGCTTGGCCCTGACACTGTCCGTATCGATCTGATCGTCCTCGTCGACGGCCCTGACCTGGAACGTCACCTGGCCGCGCAGCTTCGAGAGCTGCTTCGCCTTGCGCCGCGGCAGAGGCACAGGGACCCTGCGGGGAACGTCGGCCTGCAGATCGGCCGATGCTTCGGCCTTGAAGCGAATCTTCTTTTTCTTGTGGTGCTTCTTCTTCAGGAACGTCCGCTTCTTGTGGTGCTTGCCGCGCTTGTGGCCCTTGTGCTTTTTCCCGTGCTTCTTGCCCTTGGCCTTCTTGACGGCCTTTCCGGTCGCCGTAACGGTCAGGCTGCAGTCGTTCGAACAGTCCGCAGTCACGGCGAGCGAGCTGGCCACCTGCCTCTTGGCGGCGCTCACGCTCACGCTCAGAGGATCGGGCGTTGGTGGCGGCGGTGGCGGCGGTGGTGGCGGCGGTGGTGGCGGCGGTGGTGGCACGAGGCTCCCGACGGCCGCCTTGGCGTCGACCAATCCCGCGCCCGTTCCACTCGCGGGTAGCGAGCCGATCGCCCGCGCTGTCGAGAACTGGGCGCTGCTTGATCTGATGCGGGCGTCGCTGCTCGGGTTCGCATGCCGCCTCCAGAGCCGCCACGCCTGCCGCGTGCGGAGCCGCGGCGGAGGTGCCCGAGAACCGGAACACGCCAGGGTCGCCGGTCGGCACGAAGAACGTGGTCCGGTTGTTGTCGGTTGCCGCGAGGTCGGGCTTCGCGATCGTCTGCGGCCCCGACAGCGGCCCGGCGGGCGTGGTCCCGTTGACCGGGCCATGCGTGAGCACGACCGGGCCGTAGGAGGAGAAGTCCTCGAGGGTGCCGCTGTTGTCGTAGGGAACCGCAGCTGTACTGACCACGCTGGCGGCACCGTTGTGGCCGTAGATCGACGGTCCAACAACGTCGTTGCCGCTGCTGCGGCTGCACTCGACGGTGATCGGCCCGCCCTGGAAGATGAACTTCGACGCGCGGATCTGCTGCCACCAGAGACCTTGTTGAGCAGGATGCAGTAGTTGCCGCCGCCCTGATTGCCCTGGAGCAGCTCGAACGGCATACCTGTGGTCCCGTTCGCCTCCTGACTCGCGGCGAGGGCGCCGCCTGTGATGTTGCCCGCGCCGTCGGTCGGAAACAGGTACATGTCGATGTCGGTCCCGACCCCGTTGCGGGGCTCGGCCCACTGCAAGTTGATGTTGAGCGAGCCGTTGCCGGCGCTGAAGTCGTAGCAGATGTCCGTGCCGGCTCCGGGGTCGAAGTCCATGCACCCGATGCCGTCGCGCCCGCCCGTTCCGTTCAGGCAAGGCGTACTCGACCCACCGGGGTTGGTGGTCCGGAAGGCCGGCGCCTCGAACGAGCCGATGTTCTTGCCGTTGACCCTGATGTTCGAGTTCGCGGCAGACGAGTAGGAGGTCCGTCCCGCTGACTCGACGTCGTTGTACGGCGACCGAGATTGGGCCGTCCTGGAAGAAGGGCTCCGACGAAGAAGGTGACGTCGTCGACGATGATGTTCGCGCCGCCGCCGCTGAGCGCGCGGATGTTGTTCGCCATCTCCTGCTCGGAGGCACCGCGCGAGGCGACGGAGATCGCAGCCCCCGGAGCCATGTCGTGCACGATCTGAGCCATGGCGCGGCCCTCGTCGAGGTCGGTTGCCTCGCCTTCGGCCGTGACTTGGACGGGGGTCGTGCGACCGCATGGGTTCCCGGGACCGGGCAGGTCGCCGCTGCCGACGTCCTGCGACGCCCGGGTCGCCGCGCTGCTGCGCCACGTCATAGGAGTCGGAGACGATGCCGACCTTGACGCCGGTACCGTCGACGTCGTAGGTGGACCGGGCCTCGGCGGCACGTAGCTGCGTGTCGCCCTCGGAGATCACCGAGCCGCAGGGAGCTGCGACATTGGTTTGGGAGCCCGCGCCGGAAGCGTTGGTCATCGGTTCCAGCAGCTCCGACCACCGACTCAACCCCCGGGACGCCGGCCAGATCGCGCAGTCGCTGCTCGGCGATCGCGAGATCGACGGTCTTGTATCGGCGGCTGACGAATAGGATGTCGGCGCCAGCATCCTCGAGCGCGCTGATCGGTTGAGGCTGACGTACTGCTCCACGCGGGCTTGGACGATGAGCTTGCCACCGACCCGCTGCAGGCTGCCAGCGACCCGTTACGCGCAGAGGCTCACGGCGTTGGCTTGAACCCTGAGGACCCGCCTCCTCGAACCGCGGGCGGGTCGAAAGCGTCGCCAGGCGGTTTGACAGCACGTCGGCCTCGGGGATGTCCGGGGCCTGCGGGAGCGAGATCTGAAGGGGCTCGGTGAATTCGGTTTCGCTCGACTGTGATCCCTCGGCACCCGACGCGGCCGCCGGCCCAGCAATCAGAGCGCCAAACAGGAGCAGCGAGCCGAGTACGCGCCTGATCCTGCTCCCGTTCATGTTTTCCGTGCCTTCTGGTCCCATAGCCGGCCCCCTAGCTGTCTCCCTTTGCCTCGATCGGCCCACGGCGAGGCCAGAGCAGAGGCATTCAACCAACTCCCGCCACGCACGTCGATGGGCCGAACGGCCCATCTTGGTCCTGAACGCCGATCCGCGGGGGTGCCGTCACCTCACCCCAGCCCTGACCGCCTACATCCTGAAGATCCCGTAGCCGACGTCACCGAGGTAGCCGACCTCGCCGAGCCGGGCCGGGGCGCAGGCGGCGAGGGCCTTGGCGAGGACGTCGCGGGTGTCGCGCGGGTCGATCACGCCGTCGTCCCAGAGGCGCGCCGTCGAGTAGATCGGGTTGCCCTGATGCTCGAACTGCTCACGCAGCTCCGCCTTGAAGGCCTCCTCCTCGTCCGCGGGCCACTCCGCGCCGCCCGCCTCGGCGCGCTCGCGGCGGATCGTCGCCAGCACCGTTGCCGCCTGCTCGCCGCCCATCACGCTGATCCGCGCGTTCGGCCACATGAACAGGAAGCGCGGCCCGTAGGCGCGACCGCACATGCCGTAGTTGCCGGCGCCGTGCGAGCCGCCGACGACGACGGTCAGCTTCGGCACCCGGGCGCAGGAGACGGCGGTGACGAGCTTCGCGCCGTCCTTGGCGATGCCGCCCGCCTCGTACTCGCGGCCGACCATGAAGCCGGTGATGTTCTGGACGAAGACGATCGGGATCCGGCGCCGGTCGCAGAGCTCGATGAAGTGCGCCGCCTTGAGCGAGGACTCGCTGAAGAGGATGCCGTTGTTGGCGACGATCCCGACCCTGTGGCCGTCGATGTGGGCGAAGGCGCAGACGACGGTCGTCCCGTAGAGCTCCTTGAACTCATCGAGCTCGGAGCCGTCGACGATCCGGCGCAGGACCTCGCGCACGTCGTAGGGCGTCCGGGCGTCGAGCGGCACGACGTCGAGCAGGCCGTCGGGATCGAGCTGTGGCGGCCGCGGCTCACGCCGCTCCCACTCCGGTGCGGGCTGGGCGGGCGTCGTCGCAACGATCTCGCGAACGATCGCCGAGCGCGTGCCGATCGTCGTCGGCGAGGTGGTCGACGACGCCGGAGAGCCGCGCGTGCACGTCACCGCCGCCGAGCTCCTCGGCGCTCACCTCCTCCCCGGTCGCCGCCTTGACCAGCGGCGGGCCGCCGAGGAAGATCGTCCCCTGCTCGCGAACGATCACCGTCTCGTCGCTCATCGCGGGCACGTAGGCGCCGCCGGCCGTGCAGGAGCCCATCACGGCGCTGATCTGCGGGATGCCGCGCTCGGACATCGTCGCCTGGTTGAAGAAGATCCGGCCAAAGTGCTCACGGTCGGGAAAGACCTCGTCCTGCATCGGCAGAAAGGCGCCGCCCGAGTCGACGAGGTAGATGCAGGGGAGCTCGTTCTGCAACGCGATCTCCTGCGCCCGCAGATGCTTCTTGACGGTGATCGGGTAGTAGGTGCCGCCCTTGACGGTCGCGTCGTTGGCGACGATCACGCAGCGGCGGCCGGCGACGACGCCGATCCCGGCAACGACTCCGGCGGCCGGCGCGTCGCCCCCGTACATCTCCTCCGCGGCGAGCGGCGCCAGCTCGAGGAACGGGGCGCCTGGGTCGCAGAGCACCTCGACGCGCTCGCGAGCGGGCAGCTTGCCGCGGGCGATGTGCCGCTCCATGGCCTTTCGGCCGCCGCCACCGCGGGCGCGCTCGAGGCGCTCGGCGAGATCGGCGATCAGTTGCTCGTGACCCTCCCGGTAGCTCATCCATCCCCCTCGCCGGCGCCGACGGCGATGAGCGCCTGGCCGGGGGTCACCTGATCGCCGACGACCAGGTCGAGGCCCGCGACGACGCCCGCCCGCGGCGCCGCGATCTGCAGCTCCATCTTCATCGACTCGAGGATCAACAGCACGTCGCCCTCCTCGACCGCATCGCCGTTGGCGACCTCGACGGCGAGCACCTTGCCCGGCATCGGCGCCTCCAGCGAGCCCTCGCCCACGTGGGTGCCCGCGGCGAGCGGCTCCTCGGTCTCGACGAGCAGCACGAAGCCGTCACGGCCGACCCAGATCGAGTCGCCGTCGCGAACCGTCTCGTAGGCGCGCTCGAGGCCTTCGAGCTCGACCGCGACGGCGCCGTCGCGACGCCGGCGCGCCCGAGCGGCCGAGCGCTTGCCCGCGATCTCGAGCCAGCCGGGTCCGATCCGCACGTCGCCCATCGCGGCAAGCCGGCGCAGCCACGGACCGGGAGCGATGCTCTCGTCCTCGGTGTCGCCGAGCCAGAGCGCCAGCGCGCCGGCGGCCGTGAGGTCGGCGGGAACGCTCGAGGCCGAGACCGCCCTCGTCGAGAATCCGCTCCAGCAGCCCGGTGTCGATGCTGCCGCTGCGGAACTCCTCGCGGTCGATCAGCTCGCGGCTGAAGGCGGCGTTGTGGGCGACGCCCAGCAGCACGAGGCCGGCGAGCGCCCGGTCGAGGCGGCCGATCGCCGTCTCGCGGTCCGGCCCGTGGGCGATCACCTTGCCGAGCATCGGGTCGTAGTCGGCGCCGATCACGCTGCCCTCGGCGATGCCGGCGTCGACGCGGACGCCCGGCCCCTCCGGGAGCCGCAGGCGCCGCACGGTGCCGATCGCCGGCAGGAAGCCGGCGGCGGGGTCCTCGGAGTACAGGCGCGCCTCGATCGCGTGGCCGCGCGGCCGCGAGATCGGCCTGCGCGAAGGCAAGCGGCTCGCCGGCCGCGACGCGCAGCTGCTGCTCGACCAGGTCGACGCCCCAGACCATCTCGGTGACCGGGTGCTCGACCTGCAGACGCGTGTTCATCTCGAGGAAGTAGAAGCCGACCTCGCCCTCGTCGGGCGCGGCAGCGCCGGGGACGATGAACTCGACCGTGCCCGCGCCCTCGTAGCCGCAGGCCCGAGCGAGATCGCAGGCCGCGGCGCCCATGCGCTCGCGCAGCCGCGGCCCGACGACGGGCGAGGGCGCCTCCTCGATCACCTTCTGGTGGCGGCGCTGCAGCGAGCACTCGCGCTCGCCGAGATGGACGACGTTGCCGTGCGCGTCGGCGAGCACCTGGATCTCGATGTGGCGGGGGCGCTCGAGGTAGCGCTCGGCGAGCACCCTGCCGTCGCCGAAGGCCGCCTCGGCCTCGCGGCGCGCGGCCGCGATCGCACCCTCGAGCTCGTTCTCGGAGCGAACGACGCGCATGCCCTTGCCGCCACCACCGGCGAGCGCCTTGATCACGATCGGGTAGCCGTGCTCGCCGGCAAGGGCGGCGATCGCCTCCGCGTCCGCCTCGGTGCCGCCGGTGCCGGGAACGACGGGGACTCCGGCCTCGGTGGCGAGCTGCTTGGCCCGGCCCTTGTCCCCCATCAGCGCGATCGACTCGGCCGGCGGGCCGACCCAGAGCGAGCCCGGCGGCGACGACGGCCGAGGCGAACTCGGCGTTCTCGCTGAGGAAGCCATATCCCGGGTGGACGCGCGCGGGCGCCCGCGGCGCGCGCCGCCGCGGCGATCGCCTCGGAATCGAGATAGGAGGCGACGTGCAGCGCCTCATCAGCCGCCTCGGCGTGGACGCGCGCCGCGGTCGGCGTCCGTGAAGAGCGCGATCGTTCGGAGGCCGAGAGCGTGCGCCGTGCGAGCGACGCGCACGGCGATCTCGCCGCGGTTGGCGATCAGCAGCGGTGAAAGGTCATACGGCCCGGGCACGCGCGCCAATATACCGAAGGATCGTTCAAAGTCCGAATATTCGTTCGGAAGATGGGCTACAGTCTGCAGCGATGGCCACCGGCACGAGACCGAGCCGCCCCGCGCTGCGCGAGCGCTGGGACCGCCGCCGCGGCGATGTGGTCGCCGGCGCGGCACGGGTCTTCGCCGAGCGCGGCTACGCCGAGACCTCGGTCGCCCAGCTCGCCGATGAGCTCGGGCTCGCGACGGGCGCCCTCTACCACTACTTCCGCGGCAAGCAGGAGCTGCTGATCGCGATCTGCGACGAGCTCACCGAGCCACTGCTGGACGCGGCGCGGGAGCTGCCGGCAGGCGAGGAGCCGGGCGTGCGCCTGCGCGCGCTCATCCGTCTGTGGGTCGCCCACGTCGCCACCCACCGCCACCACCTGCTCGTCTTCACCCAGGTCCGTCACGTGATCGACCACGGCGAGGAGTGGCGCTCGGTGCGCGACGCGCGCAAGGAGTTCGAGCTGCTCGTCGCCGAGGCGATTACCGCCACCGGCGCCCCCGATCCCGACCTCCGGAGGCTGGCGCTGCTCGGCATGGTCAACCACCTGCCGCAGTGGTACCGGCCCCGCGGCCAGCTCTCCCCCGAGCAGATCGCCGACGGCTGGCTCGAGATGATCCTCGGCTAAGACGCCCCCGAGGCCGCGCCGGCAGGCCTGCCCCGGCGAAAGCTGAATTTCGCAACGCGGCGTTGTGCCTTTCAGCCTTCGCGGCAGCGCTCGCAGAGCCCGACGATCGGGAAGTGGTCGAAGTGGGCGCGTAGCCCGAAGCGGCTCTCGATCAGCTCCCGAACCTCGTCGAGCTGGGCCGAGGGCACGGCGCGGACCTCGCCGCAATGCTCGCAGGCGACGTATTCGCAGTCGTTGGCGAGCGCATAGCGACCCGGGCCGTGGCCGGCGTGAAAGTGGCGGACGAGACCCACGAGCTCGAGCGTCTCGAGGTTCCGGTACACGGAGGCGGGCTCGGAGACGGGCAGCCGGCCGCCGAGCCCCTCAGCGATCTGCTCGGCGGAGACCGGCGCGGGCGCCGAGTAGAGCGCCTCGAGCACGAGCCGGCGCGAGGCGGAGACGCGGTAGCCGCGCTCGCGGAGCAGCGCCATCGCGGCCTCGACGTCCGGCGCCTCGACGGCCTCGCTGCGGGGCGCGACCGTCACGGCCGCTCGCTCTCGGGGGTGCCCGGCACGTGCCGCGTTGTACTCCGGCGCGCCGGGGCTGTCAAGCACGCCCGGTCAACCATCGAGCGACTCACAGGAGGCTGCCGCCGGGCGGCACGATCCACAGGCGCCCGGCCCGCTCGGCGATCGCCTCCGCGCCGAGGTCGGCGACCCGCGCCGCGCCCTCGCGGCGCATCTCCGCCGCCAGTCCCCGCCAGGCGGCGGCGACCGGCGCCATGCGCTGCGCCATCGCGGGCACCTGCGCGGCCGCGCCGAGCTCGTCGGCGCGGGCCTCGACGTCGGCGACCGTGAACTCACCGAACGCGCGGTAGCCGGACGGGGTCGCGATCTGCTCGGCCAGCAGCGCCTCCGGGCTGGGCTCGCCGGCGCTCACGCCGGCCCCTCCGCCGAGGCGGGCGGCGGCCACCGCGGCCTGACCGAGGGCGATGCCGCCATCGCCCGGCGGAGCTGCCCGCGGCACGAGCAGCCGCAGGCCACTGTCGGCGAGCGCCCGCGCCGTCGCCTCGAGCAGCAGCCGGTTGGCGAACACGCCGCCCGAGAGGACGACCGCGTCGAGCCCGGCGCCCGCGGCAACCCGGCGCAGTGCTGCCGCCGTCGCAACCGCGAGCCCGAGATGGAAGCGGGCGCCGATCAGGCCGGGCTCGGCACCCGCCGCCGCGTCGGCAGCGACGGCCGCGACGGTCTCGCGGGCGTCGAGCACCAACGGGCCCGGGCCCTCGTCGATCAGCGGCAGCGGGTACGGCTCGGCGGCGCCGGCGAAGGGCGCCGACGCAGCTTCGAGCTCGATCGCGGCCTGGCCCTCGTAGCTGACCTCAGCGCGGATCCCGCAGAGCGCCGCGACGGCATCGAAGAGGCGGCCGGCGCTCGTCGTCAGCGGCGAGTTGAGTCCGCTCTCGCAGAGCGCGCCGACCACGTCCCACTCCGCCTCGCCGACATGCCCGGCGAGGCGTGGCGGCAACCCGCCGCGCTCCTCACCGAGCGCGGCAAGCCAGGCGCGTGCCATGCGCCATGGGGCGCGGATCGCGGCCTCGCCGCCGGGCAGGCGCACCGGAAACAGGAGCCCGGCGCGCTCGAAGCCGCCGCAGTCACCGACGAGCAGCTCGCCACCCCAGACGGTGCCGTCGGTCCCGTACCCGGTGCCGTCGAAGATCGCCGCCGCGGCGGCGCCGGACTCCCCGTGCTCGGCGAGCGTCGCGGCGAGATGAGCGTGGTGATGCTGGACTGCGATGTGGGCGCGCGCCGGCCGCTCGAGCGCGTAGGTCGTCGACAGGTAATCGGGGTGCATGTCGTGCGCGACGACGACCGGCTCCACCTCGAGCAGCCGTTCGAGGTGCTCAACGCCGTCCCGGAACGAGACGAGCGTCTCGTAGTTCTTCAGGTCGCCGATGTGGTGCGAGAGCCAGGCGCTCTCCCCACGGGCGAGGCAGAAGGTGCTCTTCAGCTCTGCGCCGCAGGCGAGCGAGCGGCTCCGGCACGGCGAGCGGCATCGCGATCGGGCGAGGCACCCAACCACGCGAGCGCCGCATGATCAGCGGCGCGGAGCCGAGCTCGGGTCCGAGCGCGCGCAGTACCGAGTCATCGGTACGGGTGCGGATCGGCCGGTCGTGGACGCAGAACAGGTCGGCGATCGCCGCCAGCCGCGCGATCGCGTCGTCGTCGTCGAAGGCGATCGGCTCGTCGCTCGCGTTGCCCGAGGTCATGACGAGATCGAGCCCCGCGTCGGCGAGCAGCAGGTGGTGGAGCGGCGTGTAGGCGAGCATCACGCCGAGATCCGGGTTGCCAGGCGCAACCGAGTCGGCGACCGGCGCTCCCTCGCGGCGCCGGGCGATCACGATCGGGCGCTCGACGCCCGCGAGCAGCGCCCGCTCCGCCGGGCGGAGCTCGACGAGCCGCTCGGCGCGCTCGAGGTCGGCGACCATCACCGCGAACGGCTTCTCCTCGCGGCGCTTGCGCCGACGCAGGGTCGCGACCGCCTCATCCTCGTCGGCCCGGCAGGCGAGGTGATAGCCGCCGAGGCCCTTGACGGCGACGATCCGACCCTCGCGCAGGGCCGCGGCCGCTGCCGCGACGGCGTCGCCGCCGGCCGGCAGCCGCGCTTCGCCGCCGTCGCGTGCCGAGCAGCCGAACCGACGGGCCGCACTCGGGGCAGGCGTTGGGCTGGGCGTGGAAGCGGCGGTCAGCGGGGTCCTCGTACTCGGTGCGACACGCGTCGCACATCGCGAAGCCCGCCATCGTCGTTGCCGGCCGGTCGTAGGGGATCCCCGTGACGATCGTGAAGCGCGGGCCGCAGTCGGTGCAGTTGATGAACGGATAGCGGAAGCGGCGGTCAGCGGGGTCGCGCAGCTCCGCCAGACAGGCGTCGCAGGTCGCGGCGTCGGCGCTGATCTGCGTCGCAGCCGGGCCGCCGCCGCGGCTCGGCTCGATCCGGAAGCCGCGCTCGCCGCGGGGCTCGGCCGCCGTCGTGACGACGCGCTCGATCCGCGCCATCGGCGGCGCCTCGGCCCGCAGGCGCGCGTCGAACTCGGCCAGCGCCGCCTCCGGCCCCTCGAGCTCGATCAGCACGCCGTGCTCGTCGTTGAGCACGAAGCCGGCAAGCGCAAGCTCGCCCGCAAGCCGGTGCACGAACGGCCGGAAGCCGACCCCCTGGACGGTGCCCTCGACCCGGATCGCGACCCGCCGCAGCGCCGCCGCGCGGATCCCGCTCATGGTCGCGCCGGCGATTCGGACTCGGCGAGCCCGCGCAGCAGGTGGTAGGCGGTGGCCTGCGCCTCCTGGATCCGCGGGATGTGCTGGGAGCGCGAGATGATCACGTTGTCCGCGAGCCCCTCGGCAGCGATCCGGCCGCCGTCGTAGCCGACGAAGGCAACCGTCCCGATCCCCATCCGGCGCGCCTGCGCGAGTCCCTCGATCAGGTTCTCCGAGCCGCCGCTGGTCGAGAAGGCGACGGCGACGTCGCCGGGCCGCCCCCAGGCGATCAGCTGGCGCTGGAAGATCTCCTCGACGCCGATGTCGTTGGCAACGGCGGTGATGATCGGCGTGTCCTCGGTCAGGTCGATCGCCGGCCGAGGCGGCAGGCCCTCGGTGTCACGAAGGTCGGCCACGAGGTCCATCGCGTCGGTCGCCGAGCCGCCGTTGCCGAAGGCGAGCACTCGCCCACCCGAACGGAAGCACTCGGCAAGGGTCGCGGCGGCGGCGGCGAGCGCCTCGCGGGAGCCGCTCACGGTTTGCGCGCGCAGCTCCCCCACCTCCGCCGCCTTCATCCGGACGGAGCCTTCGACGTCGGCGCAGGACCGCATCGAGGTCCGCCTCCTGCTCGCCGAGGAACGGATAGAGGAAGCTCGATGCGCCGCTGTCGTGGGTGCGGCGGGCGCTGCGGCCCTCGAGCAGGCCACGGTGATCGAAGAAGACGTGGACGAGCTCCCAGAGCACGTGGTACAGCGTCTCGACGAGCTCCTGGCGGACCGCCGGGTCGGCGCCGGGCGCGGCGAAGGTCCAGCCGCCGCCCTCACCTTCCGCGACGCCGGGGCCGAAGCCGATCGTCATGCAGCCGCGTCCCGCGGCAATTGCCAGCGCCCGAGCGGTCTCCTCCGCACCCGCTCCGGGGGAGTCGAGGCCGAAGCCGATGACGATGTCGTCCGGGCCTGCATGGGCCTCGAGCTGACGATCGACGGGACCGCCTTCGGCGGTCAGCGCCAAGGCCGGCAGCGCCCGCTTGCCGACGATCACCGGGTGCACGAACTCGACTGAGACGTGGCGCGCGTCGGAGCGTGCCGCCGGGGTCGCGCCGAGCGCGATCAGCCGGCCCTCGCGGGCGAAGCGCTCCGCCATCCGGTGACAGCAGCGGGCGATCCGGGGCGCCTCCGCCTCGAAGAAGGCGTGGCCGGCCTCGACGCGCGCGGCGACCGCGGCGTCGATCAGGCCACTCGCTCCGGCAGCTCGAACAGCCACTGGTTGAAGGCCTCGCAACCCTCCCCGGTGCGGGCGGAGAGGGTCATCACCTCGGCCTCGGGGTTGACGCGGTCGACGTTGGCGATCAGCCGCTCGAGGTCGAAGTCGAGGTGCGGGAGCAGGTCGATCTTGTTGACGACGACGAGCTCGCAGGAGCGGAACATGAGCGGGTACTTGAGCGGCTTGTCCTCGCCCTCGGTGACCGAGCAGATCATCGCCTTGGCGTCCTCGCCGATCTTGAACTCGGCCGGGCACACGAGGTTGCCGACGTTCTCGACGACGAGCAGGTCGAGCTCATCGAGGTGGAGGTCGGCGATTCCCGAGCGGACCATGTTGGCGTCGAGGTGGCACTCGCCGCCAAACCCCGAGTCGGTGTTGACCTGGACGACGGGCACGTGCAGGATCGAGAGCCGGTCGGCGTCGTAGGAGCCCTGGACGTCTCCTTCGAGGACGCCGATGCTGACCTCGCCCCGCGCCTCGAGCGCGCGCTCGAGCAGCGTCGTCTTGCCGGCCCCCGGAGCGCTCATCAGGTTGACGACGGCGACGCCGGCGCGGTCGAAGTCGCCGCGGTTGGCGTTGGCGATCGTCGTGTTCGCGTCGAGCGCGTCCTCGGCGACCTTGACCTTGGTCTGGTGCATTCAGGCTCCTTGGCGGCCGGCCGCAGCCGGGTCCGGGTCCGGGTCATAGGGTTCCGCGACCTCGGCGGCCACGTCGGTCTCCTCCACGTCTATCGAGTCGACGAGCAGCTCGTCGCCGGCGATCACCTCGGCGCCCGCCTCGTTGCAGAGCGGGCAGCGGAACTGCGGCAGCACGAGCAGGCCCTCGTCATGCAGCGGGTCGGGCGCCGGGTCCCACTCGTTGACCGCAGGCGCGGCAGTGCATGAGCGCGCCCACGGCGGTCACGTCGAGG
This sequence comes from uncultured Solirubrobacterales bacterium, assembly GCA_963774395.1. Classification (GTDB taxonomy): domain Bacteria; phylum Actinomycetota; class Thermoleophilia; order Solirubrobacterales; family 70-9; genus CAXMST01. The sequence continues at coordinate 861,607 of CAVZET010000007.1, forward strand.
TGGGCGTCCTCGCACAGCGTGCCGCGGCTGACCACGCCGAAGTAGAAGCTCAACGACGTCTCGACGACCTGGCGCAGGGCGCCGACGCGGATGTGGACGGCGCTCACCCGCCGACCGCGCGCATGCCGGATCGCGGTGTCGACGATCGCCGATGAGACGGAGAGCTCATGCATCGGCGTAGGCCTCGTCGGTGAGCAGCTCATCGACGGTCTCGCGGACGACGGCGGCGGCACGCTCGACCGCGGCGGCGACCTGCGGCGACATCTCGAGCCCCATCTCCTCGACCGCGGCCGGCTCGCAGGCGACGATCCGGACCCGGCCGGGCCAGCCGCCGACCGCCTTGACGAAGCGCAACACGGTCTCCGGATCCATCCCATGCGGGCTCAGCATCTCGCCGTCGGCGATCGGCTCGAGGTCGTCGGGCTCGGCGTCCATCACGTACAGCGTCCCGGGCTCGCCACCCTGACGGCTGATGTCGATCAGGATCAAGGCGTCGTAGCCGCGCATCGCCTCGTAGGCGAGATCGAGCCCGCCCGTACCGAAGTCGAAAACGGCCGCCTGCTCGGGCAGCGTTCCCTCGAGCCGCTCGGCGACCTTGCCGCCGAAGGCGTCGTCCTTCATCCAGGCGTTGCCGATGCCGGCGACGAGGATGCGCTTGCCGGGGCCGGCGGCCCCCGCATCGGAACCGGGGTTTACCGGCGGTTGCGGCATCGCGTCCATCATGCCTCCTCGAGCTCGTCGGCGAAGAAGAAGAGATAGCGCCCGGCCTCGCGCAGCACCTCCGCCATCGGATCGGCGTCCACCGTCACACCGAGGTAGGCGCGGCCGTCGTAGTCGACGTAGATCCGCCTGATCGTCGCGGCCTGGCCGTCGAGAATCGTGTCGTAGGGGTCGCCGCCCTTGCCCGGCCGCAGTACGACCTTGCCGCCGCGCGCGAAGCGGCGGCCTCCCACCAGCACCTCGCGCTCGCCGGGCACGTCGGCCGGGTCGAGCCCGGCCGGGGCCGAGGCGGGGGCCCGAGCGCCGTCATCGCCGGCCACCCGCCGGGCTCGCTCCACTGGGGAAAGTCGGGCACCCCGAGCTCCGCCGGCTTCATCCGCCCGTGCATCTCGAGGATCTCTTCGGGCGTCGTCGCGTCGACCCGCTCGATCATCTCCTCGACGACCGGGTCACCGGCGGCCTCGATCTCGGCCCGCTCGGCATCGGTGAGCGACTGCACGTGCAGGGTCAGCGCCTCGTCGATCTCGGTGTTGTCGAACATGTTGACCTTGCTCTGCGCGGCGATCTGGGGGTGATCGGGGAGCAGGATCGCGGCGCCGAGCACCGCGCTGTCGTCGGCCGCGGCGAGCACCGGCCAGCTGTTGACGTTCTCGCACTCGCGCACCGCGGCGCCGATCGGACCGGCGTCTTCGAGCGGCGAGGCGAACTGCCCCGCATCGAGACCGGCGAGCACGTGCGTGGAGAGCAGTGAGCGGCACAGGGCGCCGGCCCGGTCCAGCTGGGCTTCCTTGAGGTCGGGCAGCGGCGTCGTGTTCTCGACCCGCACCGCGACCTTCCAGGCCTCGCCGCCGAGCTCACCGGCCAACTCGAGCCGCTCGGCCGAGAGCAGGAGCCTGCCGCTGAGCACCTCAGGCTCGCCGGAACGCGGCTCGCCGGTGCTCACGCCGAGCTCGGCCCCGGCCTCGAAGACGAAGGGCTGCTCGACGATCCCGTGCGTGAGCGCCTCGAGGCCGGCCTGCGCCTCGACCCGCTGCTCGGCAGCGCGATGACGGCTGCCGGCCGCCTGCAGGAAGACGACGGCAACATCGAGCTCGGCCGCCCCCGGCGCCAGCGCCACGCACTCGATCTGCAGGTGGTCGTAGGTCGTGCCGCGGCGCGCCGCGTAAGCGGGCGGGTAGACGATGCCGAACGGCGTGGGCGTCGCGTTCTTGGTCGCGCCGGGGGTGTACGGGTACAGCGCGTAGCCCTCATAGAGCAGCGAATCGGCGAGGCGCTCGGCGGCCGCGTCGATCATCCTCTCGCCCCCTCGATCGGCGTCTCCCCGGCCTCGGCATCCGCGCCGCCGACATCGTCCTCGGCGGCCGCGAGCAAGCCGCGGATCGCCGCGTCGACGGTCGGCGAGCCGCTGCGCGCCTTCAACCGTCCGAGCTCGTGCATCGTCTCCTCCTCGAGGTGCACCCAGGTGCCGCCGGGGTAGTGGGCGTCGATCATCGCGCGCCAGGTCTCAACGGGTAGCTCGAAGCGGGCCGAGCGGTCCCAGGCGAGCGGCAGGATCTGCGGGCTGCCCGCGGCGTCGCGGAAGTGGACGGTGCCGTTGAAGTGGAACTGCAGCGGGTAGGCGCCCGCGTCGACGCCGCTGAAGTACTTCGCCGCCGCGACCTCGTGGTCGTAGGTGCAGGGCACGTCGAGGTCGAGCAGAACGCTGCCCGAGAACGGCCCGGCGAGCGCCTGCTGCTGGGTCCAGCGGAATGAGCCGGTCGTCGAGCCCCAGCGCTCGGGCTCGCCGAAGAGCTCGGTGAGCCGCTCGCGGTCGCCGGCCGAATAGGTGCGCTTGCCGGGCTCGATCACGATCAGGACGGTGAGTGCGATCAGCTCGACCTCGAACCCGGAGGCATCCTCGATGCCGATCCGGAAGCGCATCGTCGGCGTCGCGCACCGCGGGACCGGCTCGGCGCCGAGCACGGTGAAGGACGGGTCGGGCCGCGTCGGCGGAACCGGGTCAGGCATCGGCGCCCGCCGCTTTCGGCATCCGTGCGTCGCCGGCGGTGGCACGCGGGTTGCGGACCTCGAGCTGCGCGAAGAACTCGGCGATCGCCCGCGCCGGGCCATCGCCTCCGGAGAGCCCCTCCCAGCTGACGCGGATCATGCCGACGAGCTTGTAGCACTCGTCGATCGGCGCGATCACGGCCCGGGGGGTCTCGGACAGACGGTCGACGATCATCGCCTCGGCGTCCGGCTCGAGCCCCGCGAGCACCGGGTTGAGGCGCTCGAGGCGCGACCACGCTTCGGCGTCGATCTCAGACTCGGTCGCCCCCGCCGGGCTCGGGTAGAAGGCGACGACGCGACCCGGCTCCCCCTCGGCCCCGGTCCGCAGGAAGAAGGCGAGGCCGATCGGCACGTTGAACGCCGCCCAGGCCTCGTCCGGCATGTCGAGCTCGGGGAGCCAGACGACGCGGACGCCCGCCGGCCGGTAGGTGGCATCGCCGGAGCGGCTCGACCAGCACGTCTCGCAGGCACAAACGATGCGGCGCTCGGAGAGCTCGAGCAGATGCCGGTGATCGGGCGGCAGGGGCGCGCCGCAGAGCTCGCAGTGCTCCTCGCCCGCGGCTCCCGGGGCGGCCGCCGCGGCCTGCGAAGGGGGCTGGGGGCGCCTGCGATTGCGGCCGGCGAGGCCGCGCATGCCGCTGACGAGCTCCGCGTTTGCACGTCTCGCGCGAGCCTGCCCGAGCCGCTCACGCCCGTTGCCCCCGTTGCCGTTCGCCCCGGCGGCACTCATCCCGCCAGCGCCACCCTGACCGAGCCGTCGCGGGCGAGCAAGCGGCACGGGGTCGAGCTGCAGGCCGTCGTCGTCCAGGGAGCGGCCGGCCCGCGGCAGAAAGTAGCGCCGCCCGCAGCCGGAGCAGCAGAGGACGCCCTCGACCAGCGTGCTCGCGCCGAGCCCGGAGCCACAGTCCGCGCAGCCTGTCCATGTAGGCGAGCAGCGAGCCGTCGACGTTGGCGACGAGCAGCTCGCGGCCGGCGAGCGTCGTCGTCCGCAACGAGCCCTCCTCGAGGCCCGCGAGCTCGCCCGCCGGGAACCAGGACGGCAGCTCTTGAGTGCCCTGCGAGTCCGCCGGCGGCGGCCCCGTTGCCGTTCCCGTCGGCGGCGCCGGGTCCGGCCTGGACGACCGGCAGGGCGAGGGCGTCGGCCCCGAGCTCGGGGCCGGCGGCGGCCTCCATTCCCTCGACCTCGAGTCCGGTGAGATCGGGCGCGTGCTCGTCGAGCGCCTGCTTGATCGCCAGCTCCAGCGTCGCGGCGGAAGCCGGGCAGCCGTCGCAGCTGCCGGCGAGCCGGATCCGGGCGACGCCGCCTTCGTCGACGCCGAGCAGCTCGACGTCGCCGCCGTGCGACTCCATGTACGGGCGGACGCTGTCGAGCGCCTCTTCGACCCGCTGCTCGATCTCGACCGGGTAGAGGTCGTGGATCAGCATGAGGCTGGCGACGACGCCGTCGGCGGCGAGCGCCTCGCGGACGGCCTCGGTCGCCTCGCCGGCGCCCTCGAGCGTCGCGAAGATCCGCCGCAGGCCCTCGCCGTAGAGGTCGATGACGACGCCGATCATCTCCTCCGCCCGCGCCCGGGCAACCGGATCGGCGATCCGCTCGAGCTCCTCGTTGAGCTCGCCGAAAGCGCTCGACGAGCGCCTCGGGCTGCCCTGCGACCTCCTCGCTCCGCTGCACCGGACCTCCCCTCAGCTCATCCCGGTCGGCGTGTGCATCACCTTGCGCACCCGGCCGCTGCCGGTGTACATGTGCACGCCGCAGGGCAGGCAGGGATCGAACGAGCGCACCGCGCGCATGATGTCGACGCCCTTGAAGTCGTCGGGACCGTTCTCCTCGAAGATCGGCGTGTTCTGCACCGCATCCTCGTAGGGGCCCGGAGTCCCGTAGGTGTCGCGGACGCTCGCGTTCCACGGCGTCGGCGGGTAGGGCTGGTAGTTGGCGATCTTGCCGCCCTCGATCACCATGTGGTGGCTGAGGACGCCGCGGGCTGCCTCGTGGAAGCCGCAGCTGACCGCGCTGTCAGGCACCTTGAAGTCCGACCAGGACTTCGTCCGCCCCGCCCGCACCTCCTTGAAGGCGCGCTCCAGGCAGTGCAGGCCGACGAGCGCCGAGTAGGCCTGGTGGTAGGAGCGGGCGCGGTCGCGCTCGATCGCGTTCGACTTCTCCGGCACCTTCCACTCGAGCTCCGTCTCGGGCGAGTCGGGCGTCCGCGGCAGCACCATCTGGATGCTCTCGCCGGTCGCCTTGCAGTAGCCGAAGTCGACGAGGCCGGCCTTCGCCGTCACCCACTGGCGCGCGAACGGACCGCCACCGGTGTCGCAGGCGACGTAGCTGTCGTTGCGCTTGTCGTACATGCGCGGGCTCACGACCCAGCTGTACTTGTCGGCGAAGTCGCGCTTCTGCGGCTTCGGGAGCGTCACCTTGTTCCACGGGTGGCGCGGATCGACGTCGTTGCCGAGCGGGTCCTTGGTCACGAACGGCGGCTGGCTGTCGGTCCAGTCGTCGAAGTACGAGGAGCCCAGCAGGATCCGGATCGCGAGGTTGATCTCGACGAGGTCCGTCGTGATCAGCTCACCGTCGAAGACGAGCCCGGGCGTGATGTAGCGCTTGTTGCCCCACTCACCCATCCGCTCGTAGCAGTAGTCGACGTAGTCGGGATCGTCGAAGCTGCCCCAGCAGACCAGGTTCGTGTCCCGATAGCCGACCATGTCGTACCCCGGCATCTCCTGCAGGAAGAAGTCGTAGAGGTCGTCGTGCATCGGCACCGTGCGCTTGCAGTACTCGAAGTACCGCATCAGCCGCACGTAGTAGTCGGTCAGCGTCTGGTGCGTGATCTGGGCGCTGCAGCCTCCCGGCAGGATCGTCGACGGGTGCGTGTGCCGGCCGCCGAACAGGCAGTACATCTCGCGCGTGTAGCGCGCGACCTGCAGGGTCTCCAGGTAGAAGTCGCCGGTGAACGGGTTGAGCCCGCGCATGATGTCGGCGATCGTCTTGTAGCCATGGATGTCGGAGTGCGGCGCTGAGGTCGACTCCGCCTTCTGCAGCAGCGACGGGTTCGTCTCCTTGACCATCTGCTCGCAGAAGTCGACGTTCGCCATGCAGTCGTTGAAGATCGCGTGGTCGAACATGTAGTCGGCGGTCTCGGCCAGGTTGAACGCGAGGTCGCCGAGCGGCGGTGGCTTGACCCCGTAGGCCATGTTCTGGTTGAGGCAGCTGCAGGTGCAGTGGTTGTCACCGCAGATGCCGCAGATCCGGCTGGTGATGAAGTGCGCGTCGCGCGGGTCGATGCCCTTCATGAAGATGTCGAATCCCCTGAAGATCATCGACGTCGAGTAGCACTTGTTGACCTTCTGGTTGGAGAAGTCGATCTCCGTGTGGATGCCGAGGCTGCCGACGATCCGGGTGATCGGATCCCACGACATCTCCTTGACCATCACGTTCTGGTCGGACCGGGGTGTCTCTGTGGATGCCATCTCTGCTCTCTCCTCGCTCTGAAACCTGTGGTGCCTGCTGAACTGCGCGCGCCCGGCCGATCAGGACCCCGGCGGCGAGTAGCTCGACGACCGCGGATCGGTAGCCCGAGAGCAGCGTGTTCCCCGGCTTGCGCCATTCGGGCTCGTGGTCGTACTTCTTCTTGATGTTGCGCTCGCGGAAGTACTTGAGAACCGGGCCGTAGGTGAAGGAGGCGAAGCGCGCCGCCGCCTTGCCGTACGGGTCCTCGTCCATGAAGGGCATGTACTTGTCGGGGAAGCCCGGCATCGTGCAGGCCATGCAGATGCCGCCCACGTTCGGGCAGCCGCCGTAGCCGTCGACCCAGCCGCGGACCGGCACGTTGCACTTGACCACCGGGCCCTTGCAGCCGAGCTTGACCAGGCAGCGCGGGTCGTCGCCGTATTCGGTCGCGAAGTTGCCCTGCTCGGTGTAGCCGGCGCGGTTGCAACCCTCGCGCACGGTCCGCCCGAACAACCACTTCGGCCGCAGCGCCTCGTCCAGCTCCGGGACCGGGGCGCGGCCCGCCAGGTGCAGCGCCAGGTAGAGCAGCACCTCCGTCATGTTGTCGGGCTGCGCCGGGCAGCCCGGGATGTTGACGACCGGCAGCCCCGCCGCCGACTTCCAGTTCCAGCCCAGATGGTCGGCGACCCCCATCGCACCCGTGGGGTTGTTCTTCATCGCCGGGATGCCGCCGTAGGTGGCGCAGGTGCCGATCGCGACGACGGCCGCCGCCTTCGGCGCGAGCCGGTCGAGCCACTCGCTCGTCGTGATCGGCTGGCCCGTCGACGGGATCGTTGCCGATTGCCGCGAAGTGACCCTCGCCGGCGAGGTTCTCATTCGGGATCGAGCCCTCGACGCAGAGCACGAACGGGTCGAGCTCGCCCCGCTCGGCCCGGAACCACCACTCGATGAACTCGCCGCCGTTCTCGTAGGCGAGCACCGGGTTGTGGACGATTACCTTCGGCATCCCGGGGATCGACTGCGTGATGATGTCCTCGAGGCTTGGGTTGACCGCCGAGGTCATCGCCACCGAGTCCCCGTCACAGGAGAGGCCCGTCGTCATCCAGAGGACGTGTGCCTCGACGGCCTCCGTCGCGTGCTGGTCGGGGATGAACTCAGTGGCTGCCATGTCAACTCATTTCCCCGGGCGGCGCTGGCCCGGTAGGTGTCGGAACTTGTCGGGGTAGGAAGCTGATGGACCAGCGGACGTGAGGCGAGTGCCCGGACTCGGCTGAGCGTGCACGGGGACCGTCGGCGTGCTGGTGGCACGTCGACGGGCGCTGGGTGCGCTCAGGCGTGTGCGGGCGCCGCCTCATTCAGCAGATCCTCGGCAGTGGGTCGCCGGCGAGAAGGTCCATGACGCGCTTGCCGCCGAAGGCGGTCTCGACGAGGACCATGCCGGGGGGCTCGGTGCGGACCTCGCCGATCACGGCGGCGCCCTCGGAGCCGGGTACGGAGCGCAACGCCGCGAGCGCGGCGTCGGCAGATTCCGGAGCGACGAAGGCGACGAGTCGCCCCTCGTTGGCGACGTACATCGGGTCGATGCCGAGGATCTCGGCGGCGCCCGCGACGGCGGGTGCCACCGGGACCTTCGCCTCGTGGGCGACGATCGCGACGCCGCTCGCCCGGGCCAACTCGTTGAGCACCGTGGCGACCCCGCCCCGGGTCGCGTCGCGCATGCAGCGGAGGTCCGCTCCCGCCGACCCGAGCAGCGCGTCGGCCGCCGGCCACAGCGGCTGCGTGTCGGAGACGATGTCCGCGTCGAGCTCGAACTCGTCGCGGGCGAGCATGATCGCCGTGCCGTGCTCGCCGATCGGCCCGGAGACGATCACCGCGTCGCCCGGCTCGAGCGCCCCCGGGCTGAGCCGGGCGCGCGGGTCGGCGATCCCGACCCCGGCAGTGTTCACGTACATGCCGTCGGCGGCACCGCGCTCGACGACCTTCGTGTCACCGGAGACGACGTTGACGCCGGCCGCCTCCGCGGCCGCCGCGATCGCCTCAACCTCGGCCCGCAGTGCCTCGGCTTCGAGCCCCTCTTCGAGGATCAGCCCGACGGTGATCGCGAGCGGCCGCGCCCCGGCCACCGCGAGATCGTTGACGGTTCCATTGACGGCCAGCTCACCGATCGAGCCGCCCGGGAAGCGCAGCGGCTTGACGACGAAGGAGTCCGTCGTGAAGGCGACGGGCGGGGTGCCCTCGCCAAGCGACACCAGGCCCGCGTCCGCCATCTCCGCGAGACCGCTGCCCTCGGGGTCGAACGCCGGCACGAGCAGGCCTTCGATCAGGGTCTGCGTGGCCTTGCCGCCGGCGCCGTGCGCCATCGTCACCTGCTCGGCCTTGAACTTCGGGCGCTTCGCCCGGGTCGTCTCGATGATCTCGAGGATGCGCGCTTCGCGGTCGGAAACGGGCTCGCTTTCGCGGGTCTCCGGCATCAGACGACCTCCCGCTCCCTGGCGAAGCGGCCGTAGTTGTAGTAAGCCGCGCAGGCCCCTTCCGGGGAGACCATGCAGGTGCCGATCGCGTGCTCGGGGGTGCAGGCCGTGCCGAACACCTTGCACTCCCAGGGCTTGATCACGCCCTTGAGCACCTCGCCGCACTGACAGGCCTTCGGGTCGGCGACGCGGACGCCCGGCGTCTCGTACACCTGCTCGGCGTCGAAGTCGGCATAGGCGTCGGAGAGCCGCAGCGCGCTCTGGCTGATGAAGCCCAGGCCGCGCCACTCGAAGTGGGGGCGCAGCTCGAAGACCTCCGCCATCACGGCGAGCGCCGCCGGGTTGCCGTCGTAGGGGACGACGCGCCCGTACTGGTTCTCGACCTCGCAGCGGCCCTCGGCAATCTGGCGGAGGATCATCTGGATGCCCTGCAGGATGTCGAGCGGCTCGAAGCCCGAGGTGACCAACGGCTTCCCGTAGTCCGCGGGGATGAACTCGAAGGGCTTGGCGCCGACCACCGTCGAGACGTGACCAGGACCGATGAAGCCGTCGAGCCGCAGGTCCGGCGACTCGAGCAGCGCCCGCAGCGGCGGCACGATCGTCACGTGGTTGCAGATGCGTCAGGAAGTTGGTGATGCCCTCGGCCCGGGCCCGCTTCAGCGTCAGGGCCGTCGAGGGCGCCGTCGTCTCGAAGCCGATCGCGAAGAAGACGACGGTCCGGTCGGGATTCGCCTTCGCGATCCGCAGCGCGTCGAGCGGCGAGTAGACCATGCGGATGTCGGCGCCGTCGGCCTTCGCCTCGCCGAAGCTCATGCTCCGAGCCCGGGACGCGCATCATGTCGCCGAAGCAGGTGAAGATCACCTCCTCGTTGCGGGCGATCGCGATGCCATCGTCGACGCGGCCCATCGGGATCACGCAGACCGGGCAGCCGGGCCCGTGCACGAGCTCGACGTTCTCCGGCAGCAGGTCGTCGATCCCGTAGCGGTAGATCGAGTGCGTGTGCCCGCCGCACACCTCCATCAGCTTGTACTCGCGGCCGGGCTCGACGAGGTTGAGGATCTCGCCGGCGAGCGCCCTGCCGAGCTCGGGATCGCGGAACTCGTCGACGAATCTCATGCCGATCCCCAGACCACGGCATCTCCTCGGGCTGCGCCCTGCGGGGATGCCGGAGATGGAGGATCGGCAGATACATCGCGCACGTGCTCCGCTTCGCGTCCGCGCGTGCGCGGGGGGGTCGCCAGGGTCCGATCTCCTCGGGCTGCGCCCTGCGGGGATGCCGGAATTGGTGGATCCCCGGATACATCCTGCACGTGCTCCGCTTCGCGTCCGCCTCCGCGCGTGCGCGGGGGCGGCGGCCCCGCGAGCGTCTGAATCGCCGTTCCCGCGTGGACGAGGAGCTCGTCGCCGACCGCGACCGGTTGCACGAGGGCGGTCTCGACGGTCTCCCGGCGGCCGTCGCCGTCCTCGCAGAGCGCGAGGCCGCGATCGGCGTCGATCAGAGCCACCCGCAACGGCACGGCAACGTCACCGCAGGTGATGCAGCCCGGCCCCGATTCGCAGACTTGCGGGGCGGGCTCGGAGCTCACTCGATCACGCTCGCCTTCAGCTCTTCGAGCTCGGCCTCGTAGTCGGCCCCCATGCCCTCGAGGACCTTGCGCGTCTGCCGCGCCTCCTCCTCGTCGACCTTCGAGAGGGCGAAGCCGACGTGGATCAGCACCCAGTCACCGACCTCGACGCCACCGGGCTCGGAATCGAGCAGGCCGATATTGACGTTGCGGCGGACGCCTGCCACGTCCACCTTCGCAATTCTCGTCTCCGGGTCGATGATCTCGAGGACCTGACCCGGGATGGCCAGGCACATTGCTGCACCGCTCCTCACCTCGGATGTCAATCGACACTAACACTTGGACGAAGCTCGTCAACCCCGGACTCGTCATTCGTCCGCTCGGCAGCTCAACAAACGGCTAGACTGAATGAACATTCACTCAGGCGCGCCGCACGCGAGCGTCCCGCCTCGACCCCCGGGAGGACCCCACGATGGCCTGGACTGCAGCTGACATCCCCGACCAAAGCGGCCGTACCGCGCTCGTCACCGGCGCCAACGGCGGCCTCGGCCAGGAGACCGCGCGCGAGCTCGCCCGCAAGGGAGCCCACGTCGTGATCGCCGCCCGCAACCAGGAGAAGGCGGCGGCCGCCGAGGCCGACATCCGCGCTGAGCTCCCCGATGCCTCGCTCGAGGTGATCGAGCTCGACCTCGGCTCGCTCGACTCCGTCCGCGCCGCCGCCGATGCGACGCTTGCCAAGCACGAGAGGCTCGATCTGCTGATCAACAACGCCGGGCTGATGGCGATGCCTGAGGGCCGGACCGCCGACGGCTTCGAGACGCAGTTCGGCGTCAACCACCTCGGCCACTGGATGCTGACCGCCAGGCTGCTGCCGGCCGTCCTGCGGGCGCCGGCGCCGCGCGTCGTCACGGTGACCAGCACCGCCCACCACATGGGCCGCGCCGTCAACCCGTCGAACCCGCACCTCGACGGCAACTACGGGCCGTGGAAGTCCTACGGGCAGTCGAAGCTCGCCAACTTCCACTTCGGGCTCGGTCTCCAGAAGCGAGTTCGAGCGGGCCGGCGTCAGCGCGCAGAGCCTGATCGCCCACCCGGGCCTCTCGAACACCGACCTGCAGGCACGGACGACGCGGGAGAACGAGGGTGACTTCTGGGGGAAGTTCTTCCACAAGATGACGACGACGAGCGGCATGGCCCCCGCCTACGGCGCGCTCTCGCAGCTGCGCGCCGCGACCGACCCGACCGCCAAGGGCGGCGAGTTCTACGGGCCGCTGTGGGTCAACACCGGCCCGCCCGTGCGCAAGCCGATCTTCCGCGTGGTCGGCATGCACTCGGCGATCGCGAAGCTCTGGGAGGTCTCCGAGCGCGAGACCGGCGAGGCGCTCGTCGTCGCGCCGCCCGCGACGGCGAGCGCCGCGTGAGCGCGACGGCGAGCGTCGCGCCCGACCGGGCCGCCGCGGTCCGCGGAGCGCTGCGCGCGCTCGTCGCCGAGCGCGGCTTCCACGGCGCCTCGATGGCAGCCGTCGCACGCGAGGCCGGCGTCGCAACCGGCACGGCCTACGTCCACTACGGCTCCAAGGACGAGCTCGTGATCGCCGCCTACCTGGAGAGCAAGCGGCGCCTCGGCGAGGCGGCCGTTGCGGCCGCGGCCCGGGCCGAGGATCCCGCCGACGTCTTCCGGGCGATGTGGCTCGGCATCTACAGGCACCTGGCGGCTGACCCGGGCGAAGCGCGCTTTCTGATCCAGGTCGAGGGATCGCCCTACGCCGAGGCCGCGCACGAGGCCGCGATGGCGCGCGAGGACGACCCGCTGATGGCAGCCGCGGCCGCGCCGGAGATCGCCAAGCAGCTCGAGCGCCTGCCACTCGAGGTCCTCTACGAGATCGGCCTCGCCCCGGCCGTCCGGCTCGCCGCCCGCGGCATCGAGCTATCCCGGGGAGAGCTCGAACGCACCGCCGGTGCCTGCTGGCGGGCGGTCAGCCGGCAGCCGGGCCGCTGAGCAACTCGCGCAGGCCGTCCTCGTCGAGGATCTCGGTGCCGACCTCCTCGGCCTTGGCGAGCTTCGAGCCGGGGCTCTCGCCGGCGACGACGTAGTCGGTGTTCTTGCTGACCGAGCCGGTCACCTTGCCGCCGGCGCGCTTGATCATCGCGGTCGCCTCCTCACGGGTCAGCTCCGGCAGCGTGCCCGTGAGGACGAAGGTCTTGCCCTCGAGCGCGCCGCCGTCCTGGCGGCGCTCGGACGGAGTCGAGCTCGAAGCGCAGCCCGCGCTCGCGCAGGCGGGCGATCAGGTCGAGGACGCGCTCGTCGCTGAGCTGCTCGGTGATCTGCTCGGCGAGGATCGGGCCGACGCCGTCGACCTCGGTGATCCGCTCCGGATCGGCGGCGATCAGCTCGTCGATCGAGCCGAAGTGCCCGGCGAGCGCCTCGGCGGTGACGTAGCCGACGCCGGCGAGGCCCGATCGCGAAGAGCACGCGCGGGAAGGGCCGCTGCTTGGAGGCCTCGATCGCGTCGATCAGGTTCTGCGCCGAGGTCTCGCCGAAGCCCTCGAGCCCCTGCGAGCTGGGAGGCCTTCAGGTCGTAGATGTCGGCCGCGTCGTTGATCAGGCCGTCCTCGAGGAAGCGGTAGGCGTGCTTCTCGCCGAGGCCGTCGATGTCCATCATCCCGCGGCCCACGAAGTGCTTGACGTGCTGGAAGGTCTGGCCGGGGCAGCCGGTCCGGTTCGGGCAGATCGTCCACACGGAGTCCTCGGGCTTGACCGTCGGCGTGCCGCAGATCGGGCACTCCTTCGGCGGCTTGGACTTGCGCAGGCGCTTGCCCTTGCGGCGCTGGATCACGGGCGCGACGACACGCGGGATCACGTCGCCGGCGCGGGTGACGATCACCTCGTCGCCCTCGCGCACGTCCTTGCGCGCCAGGTCCTCCTCGTTGTGCAGGGTCGCGGTCGAGACGGTGACGCCGCCGACGTGCACGGGCTCGAGCATCGCGAACGGGACCAGGTGCCCGGTCCTGCCCACGTTCCAGACGACCTTGTTGAGCTTCGTCGTCACCGTCGTCGGCGGGAACTTCCAGGCGATCGCCCAGCGCGGCTCGCGGCCGGCGACGCCGAGCTCCCGCCACAGGGGCCGCTCGTCGACCTTGACGACGACGCCGTCGATCTCGAAGTCGAGCTCGTCGCGGCGCTCCTGCCACCACTCGCAGCGGGGCACGAGCTCATCGCCGCTCTCATGGTGGGCGATGTCGCCGTTGACGCGGAAGCCGCGCTCGCGGAGCCACTCGAGCTCTTCGCTGTGCGAGGCATGCTCGACCCCGTCGCGGAAGCCGATCCCGTAGGTCCACATCTGCAGCGGCCGCGAGGCGGCCAGCTGCGGGATCGAGCTGGCGCAGGGTGCCGGCGGCGGCGTTGCGGGGGTTGGCGAAGGTCGACTCGCCCGCCTCGGCCCGCTGCTCGTTGAGCCGGTCGAAGCCCGAGCGCGGGAAGTAGATCTCGCCGCGCACCTCGATCTTGCGCGGCGGGTCGGGAATCCGCAACGGGATCGAGCGGATCGTCTTCAGGTTCGAGGTGACGTCCTCGCCGATCGTCCCGTTGCCGCGCGTCAGCCCGCGGACGAAGACGCCGTCCTCGTAGGTGAGTGAGATCGCGAGCCCGTCGATCTTCGGCTCGGTCACGTAGGAGATCTCCTCCGCGGCGATGTCGAAGCGCTTGAGCAGGTTGCGGATCCGCTGCTCCCAGGCCGCGAGCTCGTCCGCGTTGCGCGCGTTGGCCAGCGACAGCATCGGCTCGGCGTGCTCGTACTGCTCGAACTTGTCGAGCGGCTTGCCGCCGACGCGCTGCGTCGGCGAGTCGGGCGTCAGCAGCTCCGGGTGCTCGGCCTCGAGGTCGCGGAGCTCGTTGAGGAGCTCGTCGTAGTCGGCGTCGGAGATCGTCGGGTCGTCCTCGACGTAGTACGCCTGGTCGTGCTTGGCGATCTCGCCGCGCAGCTCCTCGGCCCGCCTCGCCGCCGCCGCGGCTCACTGGCGCGCCCCCAGCATTCCCTCCAGTCCCCAGCCGCCGAGCTCCTCCAGGCCGCCGTGGTCGGTGAGGTCGAAGTGGATCGGCGTGACCGCGATCGGCCCGCGCGCGACGCGCGGCCAGGTCGGTGCCCTCCTCGTCCTCGAAGGACGGCTCGAAGCCGTAGATCCGGTAGCGCTTGCGGCCCTCCTCCTCGCTCTCGTCGACGAGCTTCAGCTCGTCGTCGTAGAGGCGCTTGCCGAGCTTCGTCACCTCGACGCCGGCGGGCTCGCCGCCGGGAACGTTGACGTTGATCAGCGTCCCCTCCGGCATCCCGTGCTCGACGATCCGGGCGACGAGCGCGGCCGTGAAGGGCGCCGCGTGAGAGAAGTCGAACTCGCGGCCGGCGCGGAAGTCCATCTCGCGCTCCGGCGACTGCTGCGAGACGGCGATCGCCGGCATGCCGAGGACGATTCCCTCGAGCGCGGCGGCGACCGTCCCCGAGTAGGTGACGTCGTCGCCAAGGTTGGAGCCGTGGTTGATCCCCGAGACGATCAGGTCCGGCTTGTGGCCGAGCAGGCCGAGATCGGCGAAGCGGACGCAGTCGACCGGCGTGCCCTCCGTCGCGTAGCCCGTGGTGCCGTCCTCGAACTCGACCTCCTGGACCCACATCGGTGAGCGCGTCGTGATCGAGCGAGCCGTCGCGCTGCGGTTCGAGTCGGGGGCGATCACGTCGAGCTCGATCCCGTCGAGCGCGAGCAGCGCACGCCGCAGGGCCTGCAGGCCCGGCCGCCTGGATGCCGTCGTCGTTGGTGAGCAGGACCCGCACGGGGCCAATCTAGTGGACCGTCCAGGAACGTTCGCCCGGAAATGGCGAGTGCCGGGCGTCGCTGGGCGGAGGCGACGCCCGGGCGGAGCTCAGGGCTGCGCGGACCCGGCAGGAAGACAGCCGAGCAGGCTGTGCTCACCGACGAAGCGGTGGACCTCGGCGGCGCGCGCGGCGAGGTGACGGTCGGCTTCGGCGAGCTCGTCGTCGGCGTTGCTGTTGTCGGCCATGAGCGCGATCCGGCCGGTCCAGCGGAGCTCGTCGGCAAGGGTCGAGAGGAAGTCCTGGTAGCCGGCTGCGATCGCCGGCGGCGGGCGCAGTCGCGCCAGGGCCCGCAGCTGCCGCTCGATCACGGGCTCGCCCATCTCGAACGCGCGCCTGCTGACCTCGCCGACGTCGCTCGGATCGGTCGACCTGGCCGGCGAGCTTCGCCGAGGCGCGGGTTACGCGGACGGCGGCCCGCCGGCAGATCGCGCCAACGCGCTTGCGCCACTCGGCCATGCTCAGCGCCGGGCCTGCGCCGCGGACCTCCGGCGTCGTCACGCTGACGTCCGGGTAGGACTGCCCGCCGCCGCAGCCACCGGCGACCAGCGCCGCGCCCAGCAGCACGACGAGAGCGAGCGGCCGGGCAGCTGGGGCTCGGCGGCTCACGGGTAGCGGACCCCGATCAGCCACAGGCCGTGCGCGGGCGCGGTCTCCCCCGCCTCGGGGCGGGGGCGGCCGGTGAGCAGTTGCGGCAGCGACTCCGGATCGCGCCGCCCGGCACCGATCTCCAGCATCGTGCCGACGAGTACGCGGACCATGTTTCGCATGAATGCATCAGCTTCCACCTCGAAGCTAAGGATCTCCTCAGGCCCGATCCCGGGCTCCGGCCCCGACCAGCCGGCGTCGAGCACGTCGCGCTCGAATCGCACGTGCTCGGTTTCGGTCGGCGTGAAGGCGGTGAAGTCGTGCGTGCCGGCGATCGCGTCCGCGCAGCGGTCGAGCAGCACCCGGTCGAGCGGGTAGGGCCAGTGCACCGCGTAGCGGCGCTCGAACGGGCTCTGCGCCGGGCCGAGCTGCAGGCGGTAGCGGTAACGGCGGGAGAGCGCCCGGCGGCGGGCGTCGAAGTCGTCGGGCGCCGGCGCCGCCGCCGTGATCGCGATGTCCGCCGGCGTGAGCGCGTTCAGCGCCCGCCGCAGGTTCTCCGGCGGCGCCTTGGCCGGCGCTGAAGCTCGCGACCTGCCCGGAGGCGTGGACGCCGGCGTCGGTCCGGCCGGCGACGGTCAGGCGGGTCGGCCCAAAGAGCTTGGCCAGCGCCTCCTCGATCTCCCCCTGCACGGTCCGCAGCCCCTCCTGCCTGGCCCAGCCGCGGAAGTCCGTGCCGTCGTAGGCGATGTCGAGCCGGTAGGTGGTCATCCGGCGGCGGAGTATCGCGTGACGGGGCGGGGCACCGTCCGGAAGCGCGGCTCTGGGCTGTGGGGGCGAAGATGGCGCTGAGCAACTGACGCCACACGTGGGCCAATCAGCGGACACGTCGACGTCCCGCGGCATGTCTGCCTTCGTGCCAGAGCGAACATTCGCGCCGGACGTCGGGCACCCGTAGACGTCGGCGCGTTGTTTCGCGCTGGAGACAGAGGAGGCGAGCGGCGCTCGTCGCCTGGCGGAGCTGCAGCACGGCCTCGCTGACCTCGCCGCAGCTCAGCCTGCTCGGCCTCACGCCGCTCGGTGGTCAACTCCGCCGTCGGCGCCGGGCGGCTGACGCGGCGTCTACAGCGGCGTCTATTTGCTCGGGCGAGCCGTCAGCCTCAGGCCAGGCCGGGGCGCTCGCGGCCGTCCTCGCAACGCAACCCCACTCGCTGCTCTCGCGCGGCCATGCGCTCTGGCTGCTGGGGAGCCGTCGCCGAGCCAACGGTCCCTCGCACATCATCGCGCCGGCTCGTCGATCCCGACCGCGGATCTGCGACACACCGCGGCCGCCCTCCACCCCGACGACCTCTGCGCGCTCGACTACATCCCGCTCACCTCGCCCGCCCGGTCGCTGCTCGACTCCGCGATGGGCGCGTGATCCGGGTGAGATCGAGCGGGCGGCCTGAACGAGTTGCGAGCGGAGCGCCTGCTACCCGCAGCGGAGCTCGACGCCTTGCGCGCACGGACCGCTGGTCACCACGGCTGGGCGTGCTCGGGCCGCTGCTCGCATCCGACCGCGAGACAGGCTTCTCACGCAAGGAGGCGGAGCTGCGCCTGTGGCGGCTGGTTCGCGAGGCGGGGCTGTTGCCGGCCAAGCGCAACGTGCGCCTGTACGGCTGGGAGGTCGACGCCTACTGGCCCGACGCCGGGCCTCGTCGTCGAGGTCGACGGCTTCGACTTCCACTCGGGCCGCGCGGCCTTCGAGCGCGACCGGCGCAAGCAGACCGAGCTGCAGGCCCACGGCCTCGAGGTCATGCGCTTCACCTGGCTGCAGATCACCGAGCAGCCGCTGTGGGTCGCCGCGCGGATCGCCGGCCGGCTGGCCGCCCGGCGCCGGGCTGACGAGCTCGGAGTCTGACGAGGCCGGATCGCGAGGCTCGGACGTCGCAGGCCAAGGACGCACAAGGCGCCGCGGCTATAGCACGCAAGCCGCGGCGGACGCCGGCATCGGCGCCCGAGGCAGCGTCATCCGAGGCCGCGATCAGACCAGCTCGAGGAAGACCATTTCGGTCGAGTCGCTACGGCGCGGGCCGAGCTTGACGATCCGCGTGTAGCCGCCCGGGCGCCCGTCGTAACGGGGGGCGATCTCCTCGACGAGCTTGTGGACCGTGAACTTGTCCTGGCCGAGCTTGCTGAGCAGCTGCCGGCGCGCGTGCAGATCGCCGCGCTTGGCGAGCGTGATCAGCTTCTCGACCTCGGGCTTGACAGCCTTCGCCTTCGCCTGCGAGGTCCGGATCCGCTCGTGCTCGATGAGCTGCTTGCTGAGGTTGCGGAGCAGCGCCTTGCGATGCGCCGCGTCGCGGCTCAGCTTGTGCCTGTTGCGACGGTGGCGCATCGTCGGACTACTCGTCGCGCAGCGAGAGACCGAGCGACGTCAGCGCCTCGACGACCTCCTCGATCGACCGCTCGCCGAAGTTCGGAATCGCGGTCAGCTCCGAGAAGGACTTGCTCGTCAAATCGCCGATCGTCTGCACGCCGGCCCGCTTCAGGCAGTTGTAGGCGCGGACGCCGATCTCGAGCTCCTCGATCAGGCGGTCGTCGCCCTCGCTCGCCGCGGCGACCTCGGCGCCGACGACGGCGCCGGTGGTCTGCGTGAGCTCCTCGAGGCGGTCGGCGTCCGTGAAGATCGCCAGGGCCTTGATCATCAGCTCCGCGGCCTCGCGCAGCGCCGAGCCGGGCTCGAGCGAGCCGTCGGTCTCGATCTCCAGCGTCAGCTTGTCGAAGTCGGTGCGCTGACCGACTCGGGCGGAGTCGACGCTGTAGGCGGCACGGCGGATCGGCGAGAAGATCGAGTCGATCGGGATCACACCGATCGGCTGATCGTCGGCCTTGTTGTCCTCGGCCGGCGAGTAGCCGCGGCCCTTGCCGATCGTCAGGTACATCTCGAGCTTCGTCTTCTTCTCGAGCGTTGCGATCGGGGCCTCGGGGTTGAGGATCTCGACGCCTGCGGGCAGGTCGATGTCGGCGGCGGTCACCTCGCCGGGACCATTCGCAACCAGCGGCACCTCGACCTCATCGGAGTCGGTGTGCATCTTGATCACGATGTCCTTGAGGTTGAGGACGATGTCGGTCACGTCCTCCTTGACACCGTCGATGTTCGAGAACTCGTGGGCGACGCCCTCGATGCGAACAGACTTGATCGCCGCTCCACCGAGCGACGAGAGCAGCACGCGACGAAGGCTGTTGCCGTAGGTGTAACCGAAGCCCTTGTCGAGGGGCTCGATGACGAACGTGCCGTTCGTCTCGTTGCTGTCCTCGCTCGTGATTACGGGCTCCTGAAATTCGGCCAGGGTGGTCATTGCGCGTCCTTCCGTCGGCGGGTTTTCGGTTGCCCTACTTGGAGTACAGCTCGACGATGAGCTGTTCCTCCACCGGCGAGTCGATCTCGTCCCTCTCGGGAAGACGCAGGACCTTTGCGGTCAGCGCATCGTGATCGGCCTGCAGCCAGGGGGGCACAGTGGAGATAAGTTCGGTGGCGACCCTCACGGTCGTCTCGACCGAGGACCCGGCCTTGATCGAGATGATGTCGTCAGGCTTGAGCTGGTAGCTCGGGATGTCGACCCGGCGACCGTTCACGAGCCAGTGGCCGTGGCGGATCATCTGCCGGGCCTGGCGCCGCGAGGCCGCGAAGCCAAGCCGCACCAGCACGTTGTCGAAGCGCCGCTCGAGCAGGCGCAGCAGGTTCTCGCCGGTGACGCCGTCCTGCCGCGAAGCCTTCTCGTAGTAGCTGCGGAACTGCTTCTCGAGCACCTGGTAGTAGCGGCGCGCCTTCTGCTTCTCGCGCAGCTGGTTGCGGTACTCGGAGGCACGCAGTCGCCCGCGGCCGTGCTCGCCGGGCGGGTACGAGCGCCGCTCGACGCCGCACTTGTCGGTCAGGCACCGCTCGCCCTTGAGGAAGAGCTTGGTGCCCTCGCGGCGGCACTGCTTGCACTGCGGGGAAGTGTCTCGAGCCATCTCGGCAGCCTCCTCAGACCCGGCGCCGCTTCTTCGGGCGGCAACCGTTGTGGGCCTGCGGGGAAACGTCCTTGACCGTCGTCACCTGCAGGCCGGCGGCCTGCAGCGCGCGGATCGCGGTCTCGCGGCCGGAGCCGGCGCCCTTGGCGAGCACCTCAACGCGCTCGAGGCCGTGCTCCATGCCCTTGCGGGCGGCATTGTCGGCGGTCACCTGAGCGGCGAACGGCGTCGACTTGCGGGAGCCCTTGAAGCCAGCCGATCCGGCGGACTCCCAGGCGATCACGTTGCCCTCGGGGTCGGTGAGGGTGACGATCGTGTTGTTGAAGCTTGTCTTGATGTGGGCCTGTCCGAACGGAACGTTCTTACGGACCCGGCGCTTGGTGCGCCCCTTCTTGGGCTGTGGCATCTACTCGTTCCTGAAGCTGTCGATCACTTGGGCGTCGGAGCCCTCTTCTTGCCCGCGACGCTCATCCGGCGCGGGCCCTTGCGGCCACGGGCGTTGGTCTTCGTGCGCTGCCCGCGGGCCGGCAGTCCACGGCGATGGCGCAGCCCCCGGTAGGAGCCGATCTCCATGAGGCGCTTGATGTTCTGCGAACGCTCGCGTCGCAGATCGCCCTCGACCTGGAAGCCCTCGACGGCCTCGCGGAGCTTCATCACCTCGTCGTCGGTGAGATCACCGATCCGCGTGTCCCCCGAGACGCCCGTGGTCTCAACGATCTTCTCCGCGGTCGACCTGCCGATCCCGTGGATGTAGGTGAGGCCGACGACCGCCCGCTTGTTGAGCGGCAGGTTGATTCCCGCGATTCGCGCCATGTCCTAGCCCTGCCTCTGCTTGTGCCGGGGGTTCGAGCAAATGACGAGCACGCGGCCGCGCCGCCGGATTACCTGGCAACGTTCACACATTGGCTTTACGGACGCACGAACCTTCATCGTCTCCAACTCGTATCTGACTAGGTGGCCCAGCCACCCCATGAATCGGGCGGCAGGCAAACAGGGACGGCCCTCAGGCCGAGAGCCGGGATACTAGCAACTGAGCGCCGGCGCGCCAAGCCGACGTGCCCACCTGCGGACGATGACTGTGCGTCCGCCCTTGGCCCCGCCAGGACGGCGCCGCCGGTCAGGGTGCGCGACGTGGCGCTCCTCGCTTCGGTAGTTTGCCCATACCAGCGGGACCAGGCTTAATCGGGGGCGTCTACGACGGCGCGCAGCCTATCCGCCTATCACAGACACAAGGGGGTGCCCCGCTACGCGGGGAGCCCGGAAGGGAACTCGAATGAGGATCATTCGTAACGGCAGCATCTGCGCCGTCGCTCTCGCGATCGTGCTCTCGGTCTCGGCGTTCGCGGCGAAGCCGAAGGCCGGCACGTACGTGGAGACCAAGGGCAACCGCAGCGTGATCACGCTGGCGGTGGCCAAGAACCGCAAGACGCTGACCCCGAGCTACTACAACGACTGCTCGCCGGTCCCCGTCATCTACAAGGCCAAGATCAAGAAGAACGGGAAGTTCAGCTACCACGGCACGGTGGCGAACGTCGTCGACGACAAGGTCAAGATCAAGCTGAGCGGCAAGTTCGTCAGCAAGAACAAGGCCAAGGGCAAGGTCCAGTACTCGACTGCCGGCTGCAAGGGCGACAACGAGAAGTTCGTCGCCAAGTACCAGAAGTAGTCGTGCCCAGGCCAAGGCTCACCGGGCACCGGCGGTCGCCGCTTGGCGACCGCCGGTGCCCGCGGCCCGGCCGCGGGCGTCGCTCGGTTGGCACTGCGTCCGCGGCGCCCCGCACAGCGGGCGGTTCACCTTCCGCGGCCCGATCGGCGACAATGACGGCGATGGTGGAGCGTTGTCGGTGGGACCTGCGGCGATCGTCCGCAGTTGCGGTGGTAGCCCTCTCCGCTGCCGTGATCGGGCTGCACGCGCCCGAGCCGGCCGCTGCGCGCTCGGGCGGGACCCGGCAGGGCCGGGCGCAGACGGCGGCCACCAAACACAGCCCGGTCGAGCTCAAGCGCGTCGCGATCAACCAGCACGTGCGCAAGCTCGCTCTCACCTTCTCCGGCGTCCGCTCACTGCCGAAGCTGAGCCAGCTGACCCTGTACCCGGACGCCGCCCACTCCACCGAGCGCCACATGTGCGTCGCCGCCTCAGGGCACGCGGTCCGTCACAACAGCGTGCTCTGCATCGGCGGCAAGCCGCGCGGCAACAAGGTGCGCGTCGGAATCTCGCGCTTGCACAAGAGCGGCCGGCTGAAGAAAATCAGGGGGGTCAAGGCGAAGTTCGAGCGGCCGCAGCCGAGCGTGATCAAGCTCGAGCTCGGCTTGAGCGAGGCGGGCTTCCGCACCGGCCACTTCCGCTTCTACGGAGTCAGCGGCTGGCACGGGCCGGCCTGCGCAACGACTCCGCCCGCGAAGGCGCGGCGGCGCGCCGCCGAGGCGGGCTGCACCGACCGCTGGCCCGCGAAGGGGAGCCAGCGCGGCCGCATCCGCAACGTAGTTCGCACCGGTTGCTCGATCGGCGACGCCGGCGCCTACCGCAGCGGGCCCAGTAAGCGCAAGCAGGTCGCGCTCACCTTCGACGATGGACCCAGCTCCTACACGCTCTCGATCATGCACGAGCTCGACCGGCGTGGCGCCAAGGGCACCTTCTTCGAGGTCGGCTCGGAGATCTCCGGCCGCGAGTCGATCATGCGCAAGCTGATCGCCCACGGCCACGACATCGGCGACCACTCGCTGCACCACGAGAACTACCCCGGCGTCTCGAGCATGCGGACGACGCAGAAGCTGATCAAGCGCGCGACGGGCTTCAAGCCCTGCGCCTTCCGGCCGCCGTACGGCAACTACAACTCGGGCACCGTCTCCGCCGCTCGCAGCCTCGGCATGTCCGTCGCCCTGTGGGATCGGGACACCAACGACTGGAAGTTGCCCGGGACGGGCTCGATCGAGGCGACGGCGATCTCCGCGAAGAGCGGCTCGATCGTGCTCATGCACGACGGCGGCGGCCCGCGCAGCGAGACCGTCGCGGCCGTGCCGAAGATTGTCAAGACTCTGCAGAAGCGCGGCTACAAGCTGGTCACCCTGACCCATCTGCTCGGCGGCCACTACAAGCTGCGCGAGGCGGGCTAGCGGATGACCGCACGGAGGAGTCGCGCGGCATCGGCGGCGCTGCTCCTCGCGGCTGTCGCAGCCCTGCTGCTGCTCGCCGCCGTCCCCGCCGGGGCAAACCCGCTGAAGGGCAACGGATCATGGATCTGGGAGCTGTCGAGCTCCGGTGGCTCGTCCCAGGCAGTCGCTCGCAAGGCCAAGCGCGAGCGGCTCGACACGGTCTACGTGAAGAGCGCCGACGGGACCAACCCCTGGAGCCAGTTCAGCTCGAAGCTCGTCCGCGCCCTGCACAAGCGCGGGATCAAGGTCTGCGCCTGGCCCTTCGTCTACGGCGATGATCCGGGACGCGAGGCGAAGGCCTCAGCACGCGCCGCCGAGCTCGGCGCCGACTGCATTGTGATCGATGCCGAGTCGAGCTACGAGGGCCGTTACAAGCAGGCCTACACCTACATCCACAAGCTGCGCAAGCTCGTTGGCCCGCGCTATCCGCTCGGCCTGAGCAGCTTCCCCTACACCGACTATCACCCCGCGTTCCCGTACTCCGTCTTCCTGGGCAACGACGGCGCGAGCTTCAACGTGCCGCAGGTCTACTGGCACGCGATCGGGACCTCCGTCCGCCGTGCCTTCGAGCACACCTACCGCTTCAACCGGCTCTACGGGCACCCGATCTTCCCGGTCGGTCAGACCTACGAGGACCCGGGCAAGCGCGAGCTGCTCGACTTCCGCCGCTACGCGCGCGAGTACGGCGCGCGCGGGATCAGCTGGTACTCGTGGCAGGAGACGGCCCGCAGCGAGTGGAAGATCGTGCGCCGCAAGAGGGTCAAGGGCGTACCGGGCTACGAGCCGGAGACGGGCATCGCCAAGCTCGAGCGCGGCGCCAGTAGCGACGCCGTCGTGTACGCGCAGGAGCTGCTCGCAGCCGCCGGGCGGCAGACCGTGGTGAGCGGCGTCTTCGACGCCCGCACCGAGCGGGCCGTGCTGCGCTTCCAGGAGGACGAGGAGCTGCGCGCGACCGGGCGGGTCGGCACCGCGACATGGGAGGCGTTGCTTACGAACGAGCCGCTGAGCACGAACTGGAAACGGATCCACGTGCCGAAGGCGCTGCGCCGCGCCCCGGTCGCCCAGCGGGCGCGTAGCGAGCTGCCCGCCGGTATCGGCAGCGGCCACGGCTGAACGCCGGGCCTGTATGGCGCCGGCCGGCATCGGCGCCGTCGCCGTCGGTCAGTCGACGTGCCAGGGGGTGAGGATGCGGGGACCGTCGGCGCCGACGGCGACCGTGAACTCGAAATGTGCCGCCAGCGATCCGTCGGCCGAGTAGACGGCCCAGTGGTCGGAGCCCATCCGGATCTCGTCGGTGCCGATGTTGACCATCGGCTCGATCGCCAGGGTCATCCCCTCCTCCAGAGTGGGACCGGTGCCGGCGTCCCCGAAGTTCGGGATCTGCGGTTCCTCGTGCATCTCACGGCCGATCCCGTGGCCGACGAGACTCTTGATCACGTGCAGGCGGTCAGACTCGACCCGCTCCTGGACCGCGTGCGAGACGTCGCCGAGCGTGTTGCCGGCCTTCGCCTCGGCGATCCCGCTGAAGAGCGCGTCCCTGGTCACCTCGAGCAGCTGCTGGGCGGGCTCGCCGATCGGGCCGATCCCGTACGTCTGCGCCGCGTCGGCGACCCAGCCGTCCTTGATCACGCCGATGTCGATCGAGAGCACGTCACCGCGCTTGAGCTCGTAGGTGCCGGGAATCCCATGCACCACCATCGAGTTCGGCGAGGCGCAGATCGAGCCCGGGAAACCGCGGTAGCCCTTGAAGGCGGGCTCGGCACCCTGCGAGCGGATGAACTTCTCGGCGATCTCGTCGAGGTGGGCGGTGGTGACGCCGGGCCGGGCGCTCTTCTTGACCATCTTGTGACAGCGCGCGAGGATGCTGCCGGCCGCGGCCATCTTCTCGACCTGCTCGGGCGTCTTCGGTGTGATCGTCCCCCGGTACATGACGTAGCCCAGGGCTAGAGCTCCTCTTCGAGCTTCAGCGTCGCGAGGATCGCACGGATCCGGTCGCCGACCTCATCCGGCTTCTGGGCGCCGTCGACGCGCTTCAGCAGGTTGCGCTGGTCGTAGTAGTCGACGAGCGGCTCGGTCTGTGAGTGGTAGGTGTCGAGCCGCTTGGCGATGACCTCGGGCTTGTCGTCGTCGCGGACGATCAGGCGCGAGCCGCAGACGTCGCAGACGCCCTCGTTCTTCGGCGGATCGAACTCGACGTGGAAGATGTGGCCGTTCTTGGCGCACGTCCGGCGCCCGCCGAGCCGCCGCTGGACCTCGGCGTCGTCGGTGTCGATCAGGACGACGGCCGTGATCGAGCGCCCGAGCTTCTCCATCTCGCTGCCGAGTGCCTCGGCCTGGCCGATCGTCCGCGGAAAGCCGTCGAGGATGAAGCCGTCCGCGGCCTCTGGGTTCTCGACTCGCTCGCAGATCACGCCGATGATCACGTCGTCGGGGACGAGCCCGCCGGCGTCCATGTGCTGCTTGGCGACCTGGCCCAGCTCGGTGCCGTCCTTGACCGCGGCGCGGAGGATGTCCCCGGTCGCGTAATAGGGCAGGTGGAAGTCCTCCTGCAGGCGCTCTCCCTGCGTTCCCTTTCCTGAGCCCGGAGGACCGAGCAGGATGAGGTTGAGCTCGGACATAGAGGCGGCAGGTTAGTGGTTCGAGATGGGTCCGCGCCGCGCTGCGTCGCCGGCGACCCCATCACGCCGCGCGGACCGGCGCCGCCGGCGGAGGGGCGTGGCAGCGCGTGGGCACCGAAGGCGGGCGGAGCTCGCCGGTGGCAGCGCAGCGAAACAACGCGCCACACCTCGCCGCAGAGAGGGGGTCCGGCGCATTGGTTCGCCTGAGGCGAACTAAGGCGCCACACGTCGGGCTGACGCCGACGTCAGGCGCGTTGTTTGGCCGCCGGGCCACGGCGCGCTCCCCTCACTGCCCAAAGGCGGTCAACGGGCCGGCGGCGAGGGGGCTGCGCCGGGCCGCGGGGCGTTCCCTATCGACTTTGCCGGTTACGTGCTGGGAAAGTCGGTGAGGTGGGGCCAACCACCGCCAGGCGTGACGGTCCCACGGCGAGGTTGGGAGCGTCGAGGGCGGTCGTTAGGGGAGCGATCGTCCGCACGGACGTGAGCGACCCGGGCGGCCGCCATCGGCGCTCCCAGCCCGCCGCCTACTTCAGGAAGCCCTCGTAGTTGCGCATCATCAGCTGCGCTTCGAGCTGCTTGACCGTGTCGAGCGCCACGCCGACGACGATCAGGATCGAGGTTCCGCCGAAGAAGAAGTTGGCGGACGTCTGACTGATCAGGATCGTCGGCAGGGCCGCGACCGCGCCCAGATAGAGGGCGCCGGCGAAAGTGAGCCTGGTCAGGATCCGATCCAGGTATTCGGCGGTAGGTCGCCCGGGTCTGACGCCGGGGATGAAGCCGCCGTACTTCTTCAGGTTGTCGGCCTGGTCGACCGGGTTGAAGGTGACCGCCGTGTAGAAGTAGGTGAAGAGGATGATGAAGAGCACCTCGCCGACGATGTAGGCCCAGCTCTGTGGGCTGAAGAAGTCGGCGAAGCCGAGGGCCCACGGCGTGTTCAGCAGCTGGCCGACGGTCGGCGGGAAGGCCATGATCGAGGCGGCGAAGATGACCGGGATGACGCCGGCCATGTTGACCCGCAGCGGCAGGTAGGTGGAGCCGCCGGTCGTCATCTTGCGGCCGACCTGGCGCTTGGCGTACTGGACCGGGATCCGGCGCTGGCCCTCCTGGATGTAGACGATGCCGACGATCACCGCGATCGCGATGAAGGGCATCATCACGACGAAGACCTGATCGGGGTTCGTCCACCAAGCCTGGATGCCGCCGGGAATGCCGGGAGGCGATCGAGGCGAAGATCATCAGCGAGATGCCGTTGCCGATGCCGCGCTGGGTGATCAGCTCACCGAGCCACATGAGCAGCACGCAACCCGCGGTCAGCGAGATCACGATCAGCATCACCTTCGGGAAGGTGAGCGCGCCGCCGACGACGCTGACGCCGCCGCCGCCGAAGGAGTCGAAGAGGAAGACGTAGCCGAGCGACTGGGCGAAGGCGAGGGCGACGGTCAGATAGCGCGTGTACTGCGTGATCTTCTGCTGGCCGACCTCGCCCTCCTTCTGCAGCTTCTCGAGCGAGGGGACGACCACCGTCAGCAGCTGCAGGATGATCGATGCCGTGATGTAGGGCATGATCCCGAGGGCGAACAGCGACAGTTGGCTCAGGGCGCCGCCGCTGAAGACGTTGAGGAAGCCGAGGATGTTGCCGCCCGCGAAGTTGCCCTGGATCTGGTCGAGGGCGTTCGCGTCGACGCCGGGCGCCGGGATGTAGGCGCCGAGCCGGTACAGGGCCAGCATCGCCGCCGTGAAGGCGAGCTTGCGCCGGATCTCCGGGATCGCGAAGGAGTTGGCGATCGTGCGCAGCATCAGCTGCTAGGTGATCGACGCCGGGAGCCCCGTGCGTGCGGGGGCCCGACTGCTCGAGCAGATCGAGGACGCAGGGCGCAGCCTTTGCCGGGGGCAAAGGCAAGTCCGAGGACGAAGAGATGCGAAGCGGCGGGCGGGTCATCCGTGCGTGCGGGGTTCCGGGGTCGGTCACCTGAGGC
Source organism: uncultured Solirubrobacterales bacterium (assembly GCA_963774395.1). Classification (GTDB taxonomy): domain Bacteria; phylum Actinomycetota; class Thermoleophilia; order Solirubrobacterales; family 70-9; genus CAXMST01. The sequence goes on from CAVZET010000007.1 coordinate 889,045, forward strand.
TAGTCGATCGTCTCGGCCGTGCCGCCGGCCGCTTCGATCTTCTCGCGCGCGGTGGCGCTGAAGGCGTGGGCGCGGACCGTCAGCTTCTTGCTGAGGTCGCCGTTGCCGAGGATCTTGACCGGGTCGGAGCCCTTTGCCAGCCCGGCGGCGCGCAGCGACTCGGGCGTCACGTCGGCGCCGGCGTCGAAGCGCTCGGAGAGCGTCGCGACGTTGACCGGCTGCGTGTGCGTCCGGAACTGCTCGAACGGCATCGACATCTTGCGGTTCGGGCCGCGCAGCTTCCGCATGCGCATGTGGATCGGGTTCTGACCGCCCTCGTAGCCGGCCTTGCGCTTGCTGCCGGCGCGGGAGCCGTAGCCCTTGTGACCGCGGCCCGCGGTCTTGCCCTGGCCCGTGCCCTTGCCTCGGCCGAGCCGCTTACGGTTGCTCCGGCTGCCCGGCTTCGGGCGCAGGTTGTCGAGTCCGACGTCCTCAGGTTCGATGCGCGCCATCAGCCCGACCCCTCGATCACGACGAGATGGGAAACCTTGCGCAGCAGCCCCTGCAGCTCGGGCGAGTCGGCGCGCTTGGTCTGCGCGCCGATCCGGCCCAGGCGGAGGGTGCGAAGCGTGTCGCGCTGCCTCGGGCTCGCGCCGTTGGCGGAACGCACCTGCTTGATCAAGAGATCAGCCATCGGACTTCTCCTCGGCTGCGCGCCTCGGCCGGGCTGTCATCCCCGGTCGCGGCATCCTCGGCCAGCGCGACCTCCTCGGGGGGCGCCTCCTCGGTCGCGACGGCGACGGGATCGACGGCGGCCTCGCCGTCGGCGCTCTCGCCCTCGGGCGTCTCGGCGGCCTTCTTCTGCAGGCCAAGGACCTTGCTGATCGAGAGGCCACGCAGCTCGGCGACGTCCTCGGGCTTGCGCAGCGCCTTGAGCCCGGCCATCGTGGCCTTCACCTGGTTGATCGGGTTGTTCGTGCCGATCGACTTGGTGAGCACATCGCGGTAGCCGGCGAGCTCGAGTACGGCGCGCACGCCACCGCCCGCGATCACGCCCGTACCTTCGGAGGCGGGGCGCAGGACGACGTGGCCGGCGCCGAAGTTGCCGATCACGAAGTGCGGCAGCGTCTGTCCGTACTGCGGGACCTTGATCAGGTCCTTGCGCGCGTTCTCGACCGCCTTCTGGATCGCGAGCGGGACCTCGCGCGCCTTGCCGTAGCCGATTCCGACGACGTTGCGCTCGTCGCCGACGGCGACCAGCGCGGTGAAGGAGAAGCGGCGGCCGCCCTTGACGACCTTGGCGACGCGGTTGATCTCGATCACGCGCTCCTGCAGGTCGAGACCCTGGGCGCTGACTTTTTCGTAGCTGGTGATGCTCATCGAATCCGTTCCATTTCCGCCCGTGCAGGCTAGAAGGCCAGGCCGCCCTCCCGAGCGGCGTCGGCGAGGCGGGCGACGTTGCCGTGGTAGCGGTAGCCGCCACGGTCGAAGATGCAGGTCTCGACGCCGGCGGCCTTGGCGCGCTCGGCAAGCAGCGCGCCGGCCTTGGCAGCCTGCTCGGCGGGCGTCAGCGACTTGAGATCGTCCTCGGTCCAGTTGACGGCGGCGAGCGTGCTGCCCGCGTCGTCGTCGATCAGCTGCGCGGAGATCCCGCGGTTGGAGCGGAACACCGACAGGCGCGGCCGCGTCGCATTGCCGCGGACCTTGGCGCGCACGCGGCGGCGCCGGCGAAGCCTTCTCTGCTGTGGTGTCTGAACTGCCATCCGTCTGCTCCTGAAACTCTCTCTCTGGACCCGTTACCTAGGCCCGCTTGCCGACCTTGCGGCGAACCTGCTCGTCGGCGTAGCGCACACCCTTGCCCTTGTATGGCTCCGGCGGCCGCTTGCGACGAATCTGAGCCGCGATCTCGCCGACCAACTGCTTGTCGATCCCGCGGATGATGATCTCCGTCGGCTGCGGGATCTCGAACTCGATCCCGTCCGGCGCGTCCATGCTGATCGGGTGCGAGTAACCGAGCGAGAGCTCCAGGCCCTTGCCCTGAGCGCGAGCACGATAGCCGACGCCCTGGATCGCCAGCCGCTTCTCGAAGCCGTTGGTGACGCCCTCGACCATGTTCGCGATCAGGCTCCGCGTGAGACCGTGCAGGGCCCTGTGCGGACCGCGGTCGGTCGGCCGCGAGACGCGTAGCACGCCGTCCTCCTGGGAGACCGTCATGTCGGCGTCGATCGCCTGGCTCAGCTCGCCCTTCGGCCCGTTGACCGTGACGCGGCCAGGACCGACCGAGACGGTGACGCCCTCGGGGATCGTGATTGGCTTGTTGCCGATGCGGCTCATTGGAAGATTCGGGTCGTTCTTTCTCTCACCAGATGAAGGCGACTACCTCGCCGCCGACACCCTTCTCGCGGGCTTCGTGACCGGTCATCACGCCGGAGGAGGTCGAGATGATCGCGGTTCCCATGCCGCCCTGGACCTTGGGGAGCTGCGTGCCGCCGACGTAGCGACGCCGGCCGGGTCGGGAGACCCGCTTCAGGCCGCTGATCACGGGATCGCGGTCCTCGGTGTACTTGAGGCGGATCTTGATCGACTCGCCCACGGCGGTCGGCTCGAGCTCGAAGCTCGTGATGTAGCCCTGCTCGGCGAGGATCCGCGAGAGCTCCTTCTTCAGGCGCGAAGAGGGGATCTCGACCTCGGGCAGGTCGGCGCGCAGCGCGTTGCGGATGCGCGTCAGGTAATCGGCGATGGGGTCGGTCAGCATCTCTCGGTGTCCCTCGTTACCAGCTCGACTTGGTCATGCCGGGGATGTAGCCCTTGTGCGCGGCGTCGCGCAGGCAGATCCGGCAGAGGCCGAACTTGCGGTAGACGGCACGCGACCGTCCGCACTTTCGGCAGCGGTTGTAGTTGCGGGTCTTGAATCTCGACCCCTTCTCCTGCTTGACGCGCTGTGAAGTCTTAGCCATGGGTGGTGTCTCCTACTCTTCTTCCTCGCCGCTGCCGCTGGATTCGCCGTCGCCCTCGCCCTCGGCGCCTTCCTCATCGGTCGGCTCCGGCTTGGCATAGGCCTCGGGGTTCTCTTCCTTGAGCTGCTCGAGGGCGGCCTGCTCGGCTTCGGCCCGCAGACGGGCCTCCTCCTTGCGAGCCTCTTCCTCGGCGGACTCCTCCTCCTCGGCGCTTGCAGCGCCGGGGCGGCCCTCCTGGGCGAACGGGAAGCCAAGGCCGAGCAGCAGCTCGAAGGCCTCCTCGTCACTCGCCGCGGTCGTCGAGACCGCGATGTCGAGGCCGCGCGTCTCGGAGACCGCGTCATAGTCGATCTCGGGGAAGATGACCTGCTCGCGGACGCCGAGGTTGAAGTTGCCCCGGCCGTCGAAGGCGCGCGGGTTGTAGCCGCGGAAGTCGCGGATGCGCGGCGTCGCGATCGAGATCAGCCGGTCGATGAACTCCCACATGCGCGCACCGCGCAGGGTCACGGCCGCGCCGACGGGCATGCCATCGCGGATCTTGAACGCGGCGATCGACTTGCGTGCACGGCGCACGTTCGGGCGCTGGCCGGTGATCGTCGCCAGCTCCTCGATCGCGTCGTCGATGACGCCGGAGGTGCGGCTCGCCTCGCCGACGCCCATGTTCACGGTCACCTTCGTGATCCGCGGCACGGACATCGGGGTCGTGTAGCCGAACTTCTCGGTCAGCGCCGGCAGCACCTCGTTGAGGTAGCGGTCGCGCAGCCGCGGCGGCGGGGCCGCCTGGCTCTGGCTCTCGGGAATGTCGGTTGCAGCTTCCATGTCTTCGTTCGTCGTTTCGCTCGTGGCGTCGATCAGTCGATCGCCTTGCCCGTGCGCTTCGAGAAGCGGACGCGCTTGCCGTCGTCGGCGGCCTTGACGCCCACCTTCGTCGGCTTGTTGTCGGTCGGATCCAGCAGCGCCACGTTGGAGACGTCGATCGGACCCTCCTTCTCGATGATGCCGCCGGCCGCTCCGGCCTTGGTCGAGTCCATCGAGCGCGGGCGCTGGTGCCGCTTGATGATGTTAAGCCCCTCGACGTAGACCTTGCGGCGCGAGGGGTCGACGCGGATCACGCGGCCGCTCTTGCCCTTGTCCTTACCGGCCTGGATCAGGACGGTGTCGTCGGTGCGGATGCGCATGCTCTTCGCCATGGTCAGAGCACCTCCGGGGCGAGGCTGATGATCTTCATGAAGTTGCGGTCGCGGAGCTCGCGGGCGACGGGGCCGAAGATGCGGGTGCCACGCGGGTTGTTCTGCGGATCGATGAGCACGGCGGCGTTCTCGTCGAAGCTGATGTAGGTGCCGTCGGGACGGCCGAGCTTCTTCACCGTGCGAACGACGACGGCCTGCACGACCTCGCCCTTCTTGACGCCGGCGTTCGGGGTCGCATGCTTGACCGTGGCGGTGATCACGTCGCCCACGGAGGCGTAGCGGCGGTGATGACCGCCCTTGACGCGAATGCAGAGGATCTCGCGCGCGCCGGAGTTGTCGGCGACCTTGAGTCTCGATTCCTGCTGGATCATGGTTTCGCCTTCTCGACTACCTCAACCAGGCGCCAACGCTTGGTCCGCGACATCGGCCGCGTTTCGATCACGCGCACGGTGTCGCCCTCGCCGGCCTCGTTGCGCTCGTCATGCGCGTGCAGCGACTTCGAGCGGCGGACGATCTTCTCGTAGGAGGGGTGACGGCGGGCGCTCTGCACGGCGACGGTGATCGTCTTGTCGGCCTTCGCCGAGGTGACGATGCCCTGGCGCACCTTCTTCGTGCCCTCGACGCGCTCTGCCGGCGGCGTGCCCGTCCCCTTCTCGGCCCGCTTCGCCTTCGCGGTGGCGCGGGTGCGCGAGCGCGCGGCCGCCTTCGCCTTGCGGGCGGCGATCCGGTCAGCCTGGCGCTGCTCGCCGCCGCGCTCGGGGCCGGCCTCGCCGGCATGGGCGCCGCGGGCGCGCTTGCGCGCCTCCTTCGGGCTCAGCACCTCGGCCGGCTCCTGCTCAGCGGCAGGGGTCGGCGCAGGGGGCTTGGCGGCAGGGGCCTCCGTGGCCTCCTCGGCGGGGGCCTCGGCGGTCTCCTCGACCGCCTCGGGGTTCTCAGTCTCTTCGCTCATCAGCTCTTCAGTTCCTTGTCGAGGTCGATGCCGCGCTCGCGGGCGATCGTCAGCAGGCGGGCCACGTCACGCTTGGAAAGCGGCAGGCGGGAGGTGTCCTCGAGCTCGCCGGTGGCGTGCTTGAGGCGCAGGTTGAAGGCCTCCTCGCGAGCATTCTTGAGGTGCTCGACGAGTTCGCCGTCGCCCATCGCGTGTGCGTCGCTTGCCTTCATCACGAATCCTTGGTCACGAACTTGGTCTTCACGGGCAGCTTGTGGCCGGCCAGCTCCATCGCCTCGCGGGCGAGGGGCTCCGGTACGCCGGAGAGCTCGAACATGATCCGCCCGGGCTTGACGACGGCGACCCAACCCTCGGGGTTGCCCTTGCCCTTGCCCATGCGGGTCTCGGCCGGCTTCTTCGTGTAGGGCTTGTCGGGGAAGATCGTGATCCAGACCTTGCCGCCGCGCTTGATCTTGCGGGTCATCGCGACACGGGCGGCCTCGATCTGGCGGTTGGTGATCCAGCCGCGCTCGAGCGTCTTCAGGCCGTACTCGCCGAAGTTGACGGAGGTCGCGCCCCGCGAGTTGCCGCGCATGCGGCCGCGGAACTGCTTGCGGTGCTTGACGCGCTTCGGGCTCAGCATCAGCCCTCACCGCCTTCGCTCTGCTCCGGCGCGGCGGGCGCGGGTTCGGTGGCGGGCGCCTCGGCGGCCGGCGCGGGCTCGGCGGCCGGCGGCGCGGGCTCGGCGGCCTCGGGCGGCTGCGGAGCGGCCGGCGTCGGCGTCGGCTGATCGCTCTGCTCGCTCACGGCCGGCGTCGCCTGGGGGGCGTCGGCCGGCGGCTGCGGGGCCTGTGCGGGAGCGGGAGTGGGAGCTGGAGTCGCCTGCTTCGGGGCGGGCGGCTTCTGCTGCTGGCGCGCCGGGCCTCGGCCCTGGCCGCCACCCTGGCCGCCGCGCGGGCGACCCTGGCCGCCGGGACCGCCGGGACCGCCGTTGCCGCCACCGGGACGACCACCGCGGCCACCCGGGCGACGGGCGCGTCCACCGAGATCGTCCTCTTGGCCGGCGCCGTAGCCCTCGGGCATGATCTCGCCCTTGTTGATCCAGCACTTGACGCCGATCCGGCCGGTCGTGGTCTTGGCCTCGACGAAGCCGTAGTCGATGTCGGCGCGCATCGTGTGCAGCGGCACACGGCCATCCGAGTAACCCTCGGTCCGCGCCATCTCGGCACCGCCGAGGCGGCCGGAAACCTGGACCTTGACGCCCTTGGCGCCGGACCGCATCGCCGAGGTCAGCGCGCGCTTCATCGCGCGCCGGAAGGCGACGCGGTTCTCGAGCTGCTCGGCGATCGACTGGGCGACCAGCTTCGCATCGAGCTCGGGGCGCTTGATCTCGCGGATGTTGACGCGCACGGGCTTGCCGGTGATGTTGTGGAGCTCCTTGCGGAGCGCGTCGACCTCGGAGCCCGACTTGCCGATGACGATGCCCGGCCGAGCCGTGTGGATGTCGACCGTGACCTCGCCGCGCTGCTTGCGGATCTCGATGTCGGAAAGGCCGGCGTGCGAGAGCTTGCCCTCGATGTGGCCGCGGATCTTGACGTCCTCGATCAGCGCGTCGGAGAAGTTGCGCTCGTCGAACCAGTTCGACTTCCAGTCGTGGATGTAGCCGACCCGGAAGCCCTCGGGGTTGATCTTTTGTCCCATTGCTAAGTCAGTCCTCTTCGGGGGTCGGGGTCAGCGCCACGTTGATGTGGCACGTGCGCTTGTCGATGCGCGTCGCGCGGCCGCGGGCACGGGGGCGGTAGCGGCGCATCGTCGGTCCCTCGTCGACGGAGATCTGACTGATCGTCATCTCCTCGGGGTCAAGGTCGAAGTTGTTCTCGGCGTTCGCGGCGGCGGACTCGACGAGCTTGAGCACGCGCTCGGAGGCGCCGCGTGGGCTGAAGCGCAGCAGGGCGAGCGCTTGCTCGAGCTCTTTGCCGCGAATCTGGTCGGCGACGACGCGCACCTTGCGGGGCGCAATCCGGACGTAGCGCGCCGATGCGCGCACGACCGGGGCTTCGGCTTCGGTCCTGGCGGCCATCGTCAGCTCACTCGCCCTTCTTCGAGCCGGAGTGGGCGCGGAAGGTGCGGGTCGGGGCGAACTCGCCGAGCTTGTGGCCGACCATCGACTCGCTGACGAAGACGGGGACGTGCTTGCGTCCGTCGTGGACGGCGATCGTGTGCCCGACCATCTCGGGGAAGATCGTCGAGCGGCGCGACCAGGTCTTGACCATCTGCTTGCTGCCGGAGGAGTTCATCGCCTCGATCCGGGTGATCAGGCGCTCCTCCACGTACGGTCCCTTTTTGCTGGAGCGACTCACCTAGCGTCCCTTCTTCTTGCCGCGACGCCGACCACGGACGATCATCGCGCTCGACTGCTTGTTCTTCTTGCGCGTGCGGTAGCCAAGAGTCGGCTTGCCCCACGGGGTCTTCGGGTGGCCGCCCGGGCCCTTGTGGGCCTCGCCGCCGCCGTGCGGGTGGTCGACCGGGTTCATCGCGATGCCGCGGCTCTGCGGGCGGATTCCCTTGTGGCGGGAGCGCCCGGCCTTGCCGACGACGACGTTCTGGTGCTCGGCGTTGGAAAGCGTGCCGACGGTGGCGCGGCAGCTCGCCTCGACCAGGCGCATCTCCGAGGAGGGCAGGCGCAGCGTCACGCGGTCACCGTCCTTGGCGACTACCTGGATCGCGGTGCCGGCGGCGCGGCCCATGCGACCGCCCTGGCCGGGCTTGAGCTCGACGTTGTGGACGACGGTGCCGGTCGGGATGTTGCGCAGCGGCAGCGCGTTGCCGGCGCGGATATCGGCGTCCGGGCCGGACTCGATCGCGTCGCCGACGCCAACCCCCGCCGGCGCGAGGATGTAGCGCTTCTCGCCGTCCGCGTAGTTGAGCAGGGCGATGTAGGTCGTCCGGTTCGGGTCGTACTCGATCGTCGCGACCTTGGCCGGCACGCCGTCCTTGGTCCGCTTGAAGTCGATCACGCGGTAGCGCCGCTTGGCGCCGCCACCACGATGGCGCGCGGTGACGCGGCCGTTGGAGTTGCGGCCGCCCGTCGACTTCTTGCCTGTGGTCAGCTTCTTGTGCGGACGCGAGGTCGTGACCTCGGCGCGGTCCTGGTAGGTCGCGAAGCGGCGACCGGGGCTGGTGGGCTTTGTCTTGCGGATCGCCATGACTACTCCGTCGCCGCGCCTTCGAACAGCTCGATGCGATCGCCGGGCGCGAGCTGGACGATCGCCTTCTTCCAGGCCCGGGTCTTGCCGTTGTGCACGCCCCGGCGCTTCGGCTTGGAGCGCACGCGCGCGGTCCGGACCTCGACCACGCGCACGTCGAAGATCTCCTCGACCGCGTGGCGGATCTGCGTCTTGTGCGCACGGTCGGCGACGCGGAAGGTGTAGCGGCCCTCGGACATCAGCGCGTAGGACTTCTCGGAGATGACCGGCTCGATGACGATGTGGCGGGCGTCCATCAGGCCTCCTCCCCACCGTTCTCGGCCCCGGCCTCGGCGCCGTTACCGCGGGAGACCGCGGCGGCGCGCCGCTCCAGTACGGCGAGCGAGTCCTCGCTGATGATCACCGAACGGGCGCCGATGATCTCGGCGACACCGACGCCCTCGGCGCCGGCGACGTTGACCCGGTCGATGTTGCGGAAGCTCTTCGCGACGGCGGACTCCTCGGGGCCGACGACGATCAGCGTCGGCGTCGCGGCGCCCCACTTGGCGAGCGCCTCCGCCGCCTGCGCGGTCTTCGGCTCGGCGAAGGCTCCGGCGGGCAACACGGCGAGCGTGTCGCGGGCAGCGTGGACCGAGAGTGCCGCTCGCAGCGCCTTGCGGCGCGCCTTGCGGTTGACCTTGGCGATGTAGTGGCGCGGCTTCGGGCCGAAGGCGGGGCCGCCGCCGCGGCGATGCCCGACGCTGAGCGCGCCGACGCGGGCGCGGCCGGTGCCCTTCTGGCGCCATGCCTTGGCGCCGGTCATCGCGACCTCGCCGCGGGTCAGGCTGGAGTGCGTGCCCTGCCGGCGCGCGTTGAGCTCGGCGCGGACCGTCTCGTGAACGAGCGTCTCATTGAAGGGCTCTCCGAAAACGGACTCGGGCACGGCGCTCTTCGCCTGCTTGCCGATCGTGGTGACCTTGGGATCAGGCATCGGAGCGCACCTCCACGGTGCCGTTCTTCGGGCCGGGAATCGCGCCGCGGACCATCAGCAGGTTGCGGTCGGCGTCGATGCGGAAGATCTCGAGGCCGCGCTGGGTGGCCCGCTTGCCGCCCATGCGACCCGGCATCTTCATCCCCTTGAAGACGCGGGCGGGGTCGGCGGAGGCGCCGATCGAACCTGGCGCGCGGACGTTGTGCGAGCCGTGCGAGACGGGGCCGCGGCCGAAGTTGTGGCGCTTGACGGTGCCCTGGAAGCCCTTGCCGATCGCGGTCGCCGAGACCTTGACCTTCTCGCCCTCCTCGAACTCCGAGACGGTGACCTCGTCGCCGATCTCGCTCGGGCGATCGAGGTCGCGGAACTCGACCAGGTGCTTCATCGGCCCGACGCCGGCCTTCGTCAGATGACCGAGCTCAGGCTTGGTCAGCTTGCTCTCGCCGACCTCGCCGAAGGCGAGCTGGACGGCGGCATAGCCATCGGCGTCCGCCTCGCGGACTGCGGTCACCCGGCAGGGGCCGGCCTCGATCACGGTCACGGGCACGGCCTCGCCGTCTTCGGTGAAGATCCGGGTCATACCGATTTTCTTGCCGAGGATCGCGGGCATGGTCACTGGTGCTGGGTCGGACTCTCTACGCCTAGAGGCGAATCTCGACGTCGACGCCGGCAGGCAGGTTCTCGATGCGCTGCAGCTCGTCGATCGTCTTCGGGGTCGGGTCGTTGATGTCGATCAGCCGCTTGTGAGTGCGGATCTCGAAGTGCTCGCGCGAGTCCTTGTCCTTGAACGGCGAGCGGATCACGCAGTAGACGTTCTTGGACGTGGGCAGGGGCACGGGGCCGGAAACGCTCGCTCCGGTGCGCTGCGCCGTCTCGACGATCTCGCCGGCGGCCCGGTCGATGGCGTCGTGGTCGTACGCCTTGAGCCGGATCCTGATCTTTGCTGCGGTGATCGTTGACACCTTTGGTTCCTACGTCCTGTCTTTGTCTCTGTCGCTGCGGTCGGTCTGTTTCGGTCGTCACGGTTGCCCGAGGGCGGTCCGTTTGCGGGCGCGATACTCCATCCCGGTCGCCTGAGCCCCTTGTTGGGCGCGGTTCGATCGGTCCGAGGGAGCTGCGCTCCGGTCGTATGTCTTTGCTTTACCCGTCGCCCCTCTCTGCCCCTGAAACCCGGGGCCGGGCGGCGGGAAGGACGGGGCGCCTTCGGGCACCCCGCCCGATGTCGCTACTCGATGATCTCGGTAACGACCCCGGAGCCGACGGTCCGGCCACCCTCACGAATGGCGAATCGCAGGCCCTGGTCCATGGCGATCGGCTGAATCAGCTCGATCGACATCTCGACGTTGTCACCGGGCATCACCATCTCCGTGCCCTCGGGCAGGTTGGCGACGCCGGTCACGTCGGTGGTCCGGAAGTAGAACTGCGGGCGGTAGCCCGAGAAGAACGGCGTGTGACGGCCACCCTCCTCCTTCTTCAGGCAGTACACCTCGGCCTTGAACTTGGTGTGCGGCGTGATCGAGCCGGGCTTGCAGAGGACCTGGCCGCGCTCGATCTCCTCGCGCTTGGTGCCTCGCAGCAGGGCGCCGATGTTGTCGCCGGCCTGACCCTCGTCGAGGATCTTGCGGAACATCTCGACGCCGGTGACGACCGTGGTCTGCACCTCGTCCTTGATGCCGACGATCTCGACCTCGTCGCCCGAGTTGATGATGCCCTGCTCGACGCGGCCGGTCGCGACGGTGCCGCGGCCGGTGATCGAGAAGATGTCCTCGACCGGCATCAGGAACGGCTTGTCGAGATCGCGCTCGGGCTCGGGGATGTACTCGTCGAGCGTCTTCGCGAGCTCGAGGATGGCGTTCTTGGCATCCTCGTCGCCCTCCAGCGCCTTCAGCGCGGAGCCGCGGATGATCGGCGTGTCGTCACCCGGGAAGTCGTACTCGTTGAGCAGGTCCTTGACCTCCTCCTCGACGAGCTCGATCAGGTCGTCGTCATCGACCATGTCGACCTTGTTGAGGAAGACGACCACGTAGGGCACGTTCACCTGACGGGCAAGCAGGATGTGCTCGCGCGTCTGCGGCATCGGGCCGTCGGCGGCGGAGACCACGAGGATCGCGCCGTCCATCTGGGCGGCGCCCGTGATCATGTTCTTGACGTAATCCGCGTGGCCCGGGCAGTCGACGTGGGCGTAGTGGCGGTTGTCCGTCGAATACTCGACGTGTGAGGTCGCGATCGTGATCCCGCGCTCCTTCTCCTCGGGAGCGTTGTCGATCTCCTCGAAGCTCTTCGCCTCGCCACCCTGGGCCTCGGCGAGAACCGTGGTGATCGCAGCGGTCAGCGTCGTCTTGCCATGGTCGATGTGGCCAATGGTTCCGACGTTGACATGCGGCTTGTCGCGCTCGAACTTCTCCTTCGACATTTCTCTGTCTCGCTTTTCCTCTCTCGGGCGGTTCCCGATCGAATGGTCTCTTTTACGTCTTGCTCTTCTTCTAAGTTTTCAAACTGGGTGCACAACAGGACCGGAGCCGGTCCGGGCAACCCGGGGAATATGGCAGGTATCGCTCGTCGGTGCCGATCAGGTCTTGCCTGATCCGTCTCCGCTCTTGTTGTCGACGATCTCCTCGGCGATGCTGCCGGGGACTTCCTCGTAACGGGCGAACTGCATCGTGTACGCAGCGCGCCCCTGGGTCGCCGACCGGAGGTCGCCGACGTAGCCGAACATCTCGCTCAGCGGGACGATCGCGTTGACGGCGAGCGCGTTGCCGCGGGGCTCCTGCCCCTCGACCTTGCCACGCCGCCTGGAGAGGTCGCCGATCACGTCGCCGAGGAACTCCTCGGGCGTCACGACCTCGACCTCCATGACGGGCTCGAGCAACACCGGCTTGGCGCGCTTCGCCCCTTCCTGAATCGCCATCGAACCGGCGATCTTGAAAGCCATCTCCGAGGAGTCGACGTCGTGGTAGGAGCCGTCGATCAGCTCGACCTTGACGTCGACCATCGGGTAGCCGGCCTTGATCCCGGAGGCGAGCGCCTCGACGATCCCCTTCTCGATCGAGGGGATGAACTCGGTCGGGATCGCGCCGCCCTTGATCTTCGAGTCGAACTCGAAGCCCTCGCCGGGGTTCGGCATGACGTTGATGACAACGTCGCCGTACTGGCCCGAGCCGCCGGTCTGGCGGACGAACTTGCCCTGGACCTTCTTGGCCTCCTGGCGGATCGTCTCGCGGTAGGCGACCTGCGGCTTGCCGACGTTCGCCTCGACGTTGAACTCGCGCATCATCCGGTCGACGAGCACCTCGAGGTGGAGCTCGCCCATGCCGCCGATCACGGTCTGTCCGGTCTCGTCATCGGTGTGGACGCGGAAGGTCGGATCCTCCTCGGAGAGCGACTGCAGCGCCTTGCTGAGCTTCTCCTGGTCGGCCTTCGTCTTCGGCTCGATCGCGACGTCGATGACGGGCTCGGGGAAGACGATCTGCTCGAGCAGGATCGGCGCGTCCGGAGCCGCGAGGGTGTCGCCCGTGGAGGTCTGCTTGAGGCCGACGCCGGCGAGGATGTCGCCGGAGTAGCACTGCTCGATCTCCTCGCGCGTGTTCGCGTGCATCATCAGCAGCCGGCCGATGCGCTCGGTCTTGCCGTTCGAGGTGTTCAGCACGCGGCTGCCCGCCTCGAGCTTGCCGGAGTAGACGCGGAAGTAGGTGAGCTTGCCGACGTAGGGGTCGGACATGACCTTGAAGGCGAGGGCGGCGAAGGGGCCGTCGTCGTCGGCGGGCCGGGTCGAGGGGGTGGCCTCCTCCTCGCCCTTCTTGGCGGGCTCGAGCCCGGCGACGGGCTCGACCTCGAGCGGGCTCGGCAAGAGCTCGACGATCGCATCGAGCAGCGGCTGCACGCCCTTGTTCTTGAAGGCGGAGCCGCAGAGCACCGGCGTGACCTTGAGGTCCATCGTCGCCGCGTGCAGCGACTTGGCGATGCGCTCGTGCGGGATCTCCTGCTCGTCGAGGTACATCTCCATGAGCTCGTCGTCGTAGTCGGCGCAGGCCTCGATCAGGTGCGTGCGCGCCTCGTGGGCAGCGTCGGTGAGCTCGGCCGGGATCTCCTCGACGTCGAATTCGGTGCCGAGCTCGTCCTTGTAGACGAGCGCCTTGTACTCGACCAGGTCGATGACGCCGCGCAGCTGATCCTCGGCGCCGATCGGCAGCTGGATCGGCAGCGGGTTGGCGCCGAGTCGGTCGCGGATCGTCTCGACGGCGCGGTCGAAGTCGGCGCCGACGCGGTCCATCTTGTTGATGAAGGCGATGCGCGGGACGTTGTACTTGTCGGCCTGGCGCCAGACGGTCTCCGACTGGGGCTCGACGCCGGCGACCGAGTCGAAGACGGCGATCGCGCCGTCGAGCACGCGGAGGCTGCGCTCGACCTCGACCGTGAAGTCGACGTGGCCGGGCGTGTCGATGATGTTGATGCGGTGGTCCTTCCACTCGCATGCGGTCGCGGCGGAGGTGATCGTGATGCCGCGCTCCTGCTCCTGCTCCATCCAGTCCATGACGGCAGCGCCCTCGTGGACCTCTCCCATCTTGTGGGTGCGGCCGGTGTAGTAGAGGATGCGCTCGGTCGTCGTCGTCTTACCGGCGTCGATGTGAGCCATGATCCCGATGTTGCGGGTGCGGTCGAGGGGGAAGTTTCGTGCCATGTGTGGGTGCCGTGGTGCTGGTCGGATTCGGTCGGGGCGGGGCCCGCTCTTCGCGAGCTTCGTCGAGTTTCACCGGCCGCGGAGGCCGTCCGGGTCGCGGGCAGAAAAAAGGCCCTTGCGGGCCTCAGCGCATCGCGCGCCTCGAGCGACCCGGAAGTTGCCTATGTTCTGCTGCTCACCATGGGTGAAGCTCAATGCCCGGGCAGCCGTCACCGGCAGCCGCGAGCGGAGCGGCATGTTAGCAGAGCGTTGGCGGTGCTCATGATCGATTCCGACTGTTCGGCGCGGCGCTTCGGGCGGCGCCGAACGGGGCCTCCGCGGCGCTGGTCGCGGACACCCGACGCGCGGCGGCGAGCGCCGACTCCGCGTTCCGCTGGGCGTAAAGTACGGGCGAGGTGAGAGGGGCCGCTGGGACCACGGGGGCCCCTGACGCCCACAAACCAACAGATGGCGCCAGAGCGGACCCCGAAGAGCAGCGACGAGCCCGACGAGGAGGGCGGCGAGGAAGCCGAGCCCGAGTCGCCACGGCGCCGGTCTCGGCGTCGGCGCGAGAAGCCGGCCAAGGGTGAGCGCAAGGCGTCGCGGCGACGCGAGCGCAAGGCCCGCAAGCGCGCCAAGGGGGAGCCCGAGGCCGCCGAAGCCGAGCCTTCTGAGCCCGAGTCGGAGTCCGAGCCGGACCTGGACGCCGCCGCGGATCAAAGCGACGGTGAGCGCGACGAGCAGACGGATGACTCGCCTGACTCGCCCCCGAAGAAGCGGCGGGAGAAGCGGCGGCGATCGCGCCGCAAGTCCGACCGCAAGCAGCCACGGCGCAGCCGGCGGGCCGGTGCCGGTGCCGCGCTGGCGAGCGCCCGCGGCGCGATCGGCAAGGTCGTCCGGCCGATCGAGTCGGCCTTCGCGCGGGTCCTCGCAATCCTCGGCGCGATCCTCGTCGGCATCTACTCGCTGATCAAGGGCGCGCTTGGCGTCATCACGCCGCCGTTCCGCAAGGCCGGGCGCCGCGTGGCGGCCGCGCTGCACGCGGTGTCAAAGCTCGTCACGCCGGTCCGCGGGCTGCTCGTCGCCGCGATCGGCTGCGCGATCCTGCTCGCCCTCTCGCAGTTCGCGGACTACCGCGGGATCTCGATCGGAGGCGCCGACTACGCCCCCTCGATTGCTTCCGTCGCGCCGGCGCCGGAGGTCGGCCGTGCGGCGCTCGGCAGCGCCCACAGCTACGCGATGATCCCGGTCGCGATCGTCGCCATCGTCCTGCTCGTCGGTCGCGGCTTGGACGAAGCGCTGGCAGCTGTGCCGACTCGTCTTTCTGCTTGGGCTCGGAGTGATCGCCGTGGCGATCCTCGTCGACCGGCCCGCCGGCCTCGACGTCGGCACTCTGCGGCTCGACTACAACGGCGTCGAGGCGCACCTGCTCGGCGGCTTTTGGATGGAGGTCTTCGCCGGCGCCGGGCTGGCGCTCACCTCCCTGCTGCTCGGCAGCGAACTGCGCCGCGAACGGCAAGGCGCCGGCGCGGACCGCTCGAAGCGGCCGCTGCGGCTGCCCATGCGCGGGCGCGGCTCCGCCGACACGAAGAAGGCCGCCGATCGCAAGCCGCGGCGTGCCCGCCGCGGGTCCGGGGCCGAGGGAGCGAGCGCGTGAGCCGCCTGCCGCGCGCGGAGATCGTCCTGCCGATCGTGATCGTCTTCGCGGCGATCGTGCTCGCCGCGAGCGAGTTGATGACCGCCTTCCAGTTCACGCCGCCCGGCGGCGAACCGCTGAAGCAGGTGAGCAACGTCGACCGCCACCACTACGCGATGCTGCTGCTCGCGGTCGGTGCCATCGTCGCCACCGGGGTCGCGATCGGCACCGGCGCCCGCGCCGCCGCCTACGCCGTGGCCGGCTTCGGCGCGGTCGCCCTGCTGCTCTTCCTGATCATCGACCTGCCCGACGCCGGCAAGCTCGGCGATCTCGAGGACCCGATCCGCGGCTTCGCCAGCGCCAAGGCCGTGCCCCAGTCCGGCTTCTGGCTGGAGGCAATCGGCGCCGTCTTCCTCGCCTTCGCCGGCGGCGCCTTCGCGACGCTCACGCCCGAGCAGCTGCAGACGCCGCTGACCCGCTTCCGGGGGGCGGGCAAGGGGCGCGCGGCGAAGCGGGCGGCGAAGGCCGAGGGCCGGAAGGACAAGGCGAACGCGAAGGACCCCAAGGTCGAGCGGAAGCCGAAGCGCCGCCGGGGCAAGGCGACGGCCGAGCCGCAGCCCGTCCCCGTCGACGGCGAGGCCGGCGGGCCGGGCACAGCGGGATAGGCCGGCGGGCGCCGCCGGCGCGGCGGGCCGCCAGCCGGCGAACCGTTCGGGCCGCCGTTTGCACCGAGGGGAGTGGGCCGGCGAGGGGCGTTCGGCTGCCTCGCTGCACCTTCGTTGCACTCTCGGCGCATTCGGGGTGCCACGGGTGCGGCTTCGGCGGGGATCCTCGGGACATGGACGTTCTGCGACGACTTTGGGCCCAGATACGGGCCTGAAAGCAGAGCGGTTCGGTGAGCGAGGCTTGGCGGCGGGCCGTGCGCTTCGCGAGCAGTCAGCACCACGTCTTGGCTCGGTGGCAGTTCGCGGGGGCGGGCATCAACCCGTGAACTCGCGACGAAGTGGGCTGCATCAGGCCGGCTCATTCGCCTGTACCGCGGGGTCTATGCCGTCGGACATTCACAGCTGAGCCGCGAAGGGACGGTGGATGGCGGCGGTCCTTGCGATCGGCGCGGGTGCGGTGCTGAGCCACCTCAGCGCCGCAGTCCTCTGGGGCATGCTGGAAGTCGATCCGCGCGTCATTGACATCAGCTCCCCCGCCGCGCACGAGCCGCCGAGCGGCATCCGCGTCCACCGGCCGCGCCATCTCCCCCGTCACGACGTGCGCATCCGGGACCGCATCCCCGTCACCAGCCCGGAGCGGACGTTCCTCGACATTGCGGCGATGGTCGGCGAGCGACGGCTGCGCGGGGCCCTGCGGGTGGCGGAGCGCGAGCATCTGTTCGACGCGCCCGGGCTGCTCTCCTCACTGCCCCCGCAGCGGGGGCGCCCCGGGATCGCGGCGGCACGTCGCATCCTCAAGCGCTACGCCGGGATCGCCGGGCGGTTCCGATCCGGCCTGGAGCTCGACTTCTGGGAGCTGTTGCAGACCGGCCGACGCCGCCCACTGCCCGAGGTCAACGTGCACGTCGGTGGCTATGAGGCGGACTTCCTGTGGCGCGAGCTGATGCTGATCGTCGAGATCGACGGCGACCCGTGGCACCGAACCTCCGTCGACCGCGCCCACGACGCGGAGCGCGACCGCGTCCACCGCGCCCTCGGCTACACCGTCCTCCGCTACTCCGACGAGGACGTCAGCGAGCGGCAGGCGGAGACGCTCGCCTCCCTCGACTCGGTTCTGCTCCGACTCTCGCGCGAGCAGGCCCTCCTGCCCAAGCAGGGCGGCGCCGGCGTAGCGCGGACGCAGCCGACGCCGGTCAGAGGCCGATCCGAACGGACTTGATCAGCTTCTGGATCGTGTCGTCGATCGAGACCTGGGAATTCGCCGCCTGCGCGTTCAGCTTCTGTACGCCTTCGAACATCTGTCTCATGAGCGCGTTGTAGCGGGCCTGCTTGCGGTCGTTCGTCTTGATCTCCTTGAGCAGGGTGCCCAGGCTCTTGTCCTGCTTGCCCTTGAAGCCCTTGAGGACCTTGGTCGTCTGAATGCCGATCTTCGGCGGCAGCGCAGCGGCGAGCTTCTTCGTGGTCTCCGTCAGCTGCGCGCTCAGCTGCTTGAGCAGATTCGGGTTGATCCCGCCTGCGGCGGTCGCGGCCGCGGCGACCTGCGATTGGTCGGCGCCCTGCTGGCTCCAGGTGATGCGCTTCTCCCCGGGCTGGCAGTCAACGTTGTGCTCGGTGATGTACAGGTAGCTGAAGTCCGGGTCGGGATCGATCAGATAGCAGGCGTAGATCTGCCCGTCTGGCCCCGGCACGGCCGAGTACGCGACGCCGCCGAGCGCCACGATCAGCGCCACGGTGGCGATCACCGTCGCGGGCGTGATCCGCACCCGGCCGACCGCCCGCTTGAACTTGCCTCTCATCGTTCCTCCCCTCGAGTCGGCGGCGCTGGCGCTCAACCGACCTTGATGTTCTTGTACTGGTAGTCGATCTCGCCCGTCCACTTCGTGTCGTCGAAGTAGTTCTTGCCGGGCGCGATGTCGACCGCGCCCTCACCGCAGGTCTTCGCCTGGAAGCCGACCTTGTTCTTCGGCCGGCCGACCTTCTTCAGCTTCACGTCGTAGCGGATCGAGTGGCCGTGGTTCTGGAGCTTCACCGTGGCCGCGTTCTTGACGTCCTTCGGGTTCTTCCCGTTCTTGGTGGTCGACTCCTGGTAGACGGTGAACTCCGGGTCGGAGTGCTTGCTGCCGCTTACGTTCAGGAACAGGGTGACGTTGGGGAAGTCCTGCTTGCCGCGCACCGTCGTCTTCACGATCAGGGTCTTGCGGCGCTTGACCTGGGCCTTGACCTCGCGGATGTCGCAGGCCGCGTAAGTCGACGCGTCGTAGAGCTTGCCGCTGTCCCTGCCGTCCTTGACGACGGCGTTGCGCCCATGCTTGCCGGCGAGCGCCGTACCTCCGAGCGCAACCCCGGCAAGGGCGAGGACGGCGAGTCCCACCACCATCAGCTTCTTCATCCCCGTTGACCCCTTTTGCCATGCCGGTCTGTCCCGGCGGCGTTCGCTCAGCGAGCAAGACAACCACCCCCCACCGCGTTGCGCAATGGGCCGTTCGGCCCATTGCGAGACCCGAAGGGCCCCGACGGCCGGCGTCAACCCCTCACGGCGAGGCGCCGGGCGTCAACGCGCACGGCGAGGCTGGGAGCGTCGAGGGCGGTCGTTAGCGGGAGCGATCGTGCGACGCACGTGAGCGACCCCAACGGCCGCCATCGGCGCTCCCAGCCCGCCGCCGCCAGGCGTCAACCCTCACGGCGAGGACGAGACGTCGCAGATCAAGGAGCCGTGAGCGAGCGTGCTCCGCACGTGAGCGAACGGGGACGCCGAGCTGCGGCGTCTCGTCCCGCCGCCGATTACCAGCGGTAGTGGGCGAAGGCCTTGTTGGCCTGCGCCATGCGGTAAATGTCGTCCTTGCGCTTGTAGGCGCCGCCCTGCTGCTGGGTGGCGTCCATGATCTCGCGGGCGAGGCGCTCGGACATCGCCTTCTCGCCGCGGGAGCGGGCGAAGCTGACGAGCCAGCGGACGGCGAGGGTGCGGGCGCGGCGCGCCGGAACCTCGACCGGGACCTGGTAGGTCGCACCGCCGACGCGGCGGGAGCGGACCTCGAGCTGGGGGGTCAGCGTCTCGATCGCGTCGTCGAGGACGTCGGTGGGGTTGCGTCCGGTGCGCTCGCCGACGATCGAGAGCGCGTCGTAGACGATCGTCTCAGCGGTCGACTTCTTGCCGTGCAGCATCACCTTGTTGATCACCTGCTGCACGAGCCGGCTGCGGTAGCGCGAATCGGGGGCGAGGGGACGGGTGGCTGCTCGGTTACGACGCATGGAAGTTGGTGCTCAGCCCGAGCGGCCTCAGGAAGCCTTGACGCCGTACATCGAGCGCGACTGCTTGCGGTCGCTGACGCCGGAGGCGTCGAGCGTGCCGCGGACGACCTTGTAGCGGACACCCGGCAGATCCTTGACGCGACCGCCGCGGACGAGCACGACGGAGTGCTCCTGCAGGTTGTGGCCCTCGCCGGGGATGTAGGAGGTGACCTCCATGCCGTTCGTCAGCCTGACGCGCGCGACCTTGCGGAGCGCCGAGTTCGGCTTCTTCGGCGTCGCCGTGTAGACGCGCGTGCAGACGCCGCGGCGCTGCGGCGCTGCGATCCGCTGCTTGCGGCCCTGACCTGACTTCAGGCCCGGGGTCGCAACCTTCTTGCGGGGGCGCTTACGGCCCTTTCGAACTAGCTGACTGGTGGTCGGCACGGCGGCGCAGTGTAGCGATCCGCTCCGTTTAGCGCGAATCCACTTTCGATGCGGGTTTTCAGCGCTGCGAGTCGCGGTGATCGCGAGCGTGATGCGCGGTCAGCGGCCGAGCGACCACGGGGCGCGTGATGCGCAGGCCGCCGTCCTCCGGACACGGCACGGGCACGGCGTCGGGCGAGTGCGGACCGCGGCGCGGGCCGCTGGGCCGCTTCGGCTCACGCCGGAAGCGGCGGCGCTGACCGCCATCGTCCTCGGGTGCAGCCTCGGCCGGGTCCGGCTCGGACTTGATCGCCCACCAGACGAGCCAGCAGGCGAAGGCGAGCGGGATCTTGAGGATCACACCCATGAGGATGATACATGCCCAGCCCTGAGCTCATCGCTACGGAGTGTAGCCATCGTCGACCCAGCGGATCAAGGCCTCGACGTGGCCATCCTCGATCCCCAGCGTCGAGGTGGTCTCGACGAGCAGCGTCGGCTCGCTGCGGCTCGCCGCCCACTCGCGGCACTCGTCATTGAGCGAGTCGTCGATCCAGGCCAGCGGGCGCCCCGCCGCGTAGGAGCCGATCGGCCCGAGCTTCCAGTGGGCGGTGCCGAAGCGGGCGTCGGGACCGAAGTGCAGGACCGGCAACTCCGGCAGGCCAAGCAGGTTGGGCAGGTAGTCGTTGGCCTTGTCCTCCCAGCCCGTCGCCCAGATCAACTCGTAGTGGGGAAGCAACTGGCGCAGGCAGCCTCCGGCCCGCGCCGAGATCATGTGCGGCATCCCGTCGATCAGGTGGAAGCGCCCCGCCTCACGCGGAGGCTGGCCCTCGAAGCCGAAGAGGCTGATGACGCCATCGACATCGACGGCGAGGATCGGCTTGGGGTGGTCGCTGTCGCGCTGCTCGTCGCCGCTCATGAGGGCGGCACGATAGTCGCCTCAGGCCCCGCCTCGATAGCGGGCGCGTCGCAGATGCGGCTCAGGGCCGGGGGATACGACAGGCCGCTTAGGAGAAGTCGACCCCGCCCTGCGCAGCGTGGTGCCGGTGCTTGTGGTGCTTGTGGTGCTTCTTCTTCTTCGACTTCTTGATCACCTTGAAGGTGGCCTTGTCGGGCGTCGGGTCGGGGTTGCCGGAGCTGTCCACGGCGCGGACCTTGAGCCTGTACTTGGCACCCTTGCCCTTGCGCGCCTTCGCCTTCGCCTTCAGCGGTGAGCGGCACGCCTGCCAGTTGCCGTCGCCAAAGTCGCACTGGAAGCTCAGGGCCTTGGGCGGATCGACGTCGTCGGATCCCGTGAACTTGAACTTGACCTTGGCCACCTTCTTCTTCGTCTTCACCTTCTTCGGTGCCTTCGTGATCTTCGTATCGGGCGCGACCGTGTTCTTGCAGCTGTAGACCTGGAAGTCGTCGATGAACCAGCCGAAGTCGTCGACCGCCTGGTCGGTCCCCATCCGGAAGCGGACGAGGATGCTCTTGCCGGCGAGCGGCGCAAGGTTGAGCATCGACGTCTCATAGCCGCCGCTCTCGCCGACGAAGGCGTGCCGGCCCGCGAGCGGGTTACCCGAGCCGCCGGCAATCGTGCCCGAGTAGCCGTTGGCGATGAACAGCGCCGGAAGCGTCGTTCCAGGTGTTGCCGTTGTCGATCGAGATCTCGACCACGCCGCCGTCGTAGGTGCCGCTCGAGTCGGCGTCGAACCCGTAGGACTGCGCCCATCGCAGGCGCGGCGAGCCGAGCGTCGGCACGTTGATCGGCGCCGTGCGGACGACGGACCCGTCCGAGATCCCGCCCTGGTCGTAGCCCCACAGGTTCCGCGTACCGCTCGTCGCATACGTTGCGTCGAAGCCGAACGGGTTGTTGTCACCGGGATAGAACCAGGAGGCGCCCGTGCCAGTCATCGTCCCCCAGTTGCTGGTGACCTCATCGAGTTCTCGAAGTTCTCCGTCAGGGTCGGCGCGGGCTTGTCCGGGCTCGTGCATGCCGGCGGGTCGGTGGGCGAGGGCTGCTTCGCCGGCGGCTTGTCCATCTGGGTCGCCAGCACGGCCTTGTTGACCTGCGCGCAGTCGGCGGCGGTGATGCCCGCCACGTGCGCGGAGGCCAGCGACGAGCACGCCTGGCGCAGCGCGTTGCCGAGGTCCTGGTAGTCGGAGGCCGAGCCGAGCAGCGAGTTGTCGACCACGTAGTAGATCCGCTTCACCTTGTCGATGCCGATACCGGTGATCGTCTGCCCGTTGAACGTGCCGCCGTCGGTCATCAGGAAGGCGGCCTTGTTGTTGACGCCGCTGTTCGTGTGCACGGCGCCGTTGTCGCCGTTCGCGAAGTCGACGTTCGGGTAGACCTTCCAGTTCGGCGAGCCGGTGCGATCGGGGTCGCCGCAGTCGCCCGGGTTCTTCATGTTGCGGATGATGTGCGGGTTCGATCCGCAGACGTTGAAGTTCGAGGGGACGTCCTCGCCGAGCAGCCACTTGACCGCCGGGGTGTCGGTGCCGTCGCCGTTGGTCTGGTCGATGAGCTCGCCCATTACGTCGGAGAGCGACTCGTTGATCGCACCCGACTGGTAGTAGTAGAAGAGGTGCGAGCTGAAGTCGGTGAACGCCGTGCGTGAGCTCGTGACCGACGACGTCATCGGCTGCGGCGAAGCCGTCGCCGTAGACCATCTGCTGCGCCGTTCCAGAAGGCGTTCTGGTAGGGGCAGGTGCGCGCGGGGTCGCAGTAGTCGGATCGTCGACTTGAGCGGCAGGCCATGGTTGTCGAGGCTGTCGCGGCCCATCGAGGCGTAGAAGTCGTAGGTGTCGCCCGCGTACTCGTAGGCGCGGTCGACGTCCGAATCGCCCGTCGCCGCCGTCGGCGCCACCGAGGCTCGCGTCGGCACGGTTGAAGGGCGCGTTGCAGGGCACGCTGGGTGGTCGGTGTTGCCGGCGTCGCAGACGGCCGCGCTTGGCCACGCCTGCTCGATCTCGGGGAAGTGCACGGCGACGAAGCCGACCTGGGCGTCGATCGCGACGAAGTCGCTTGATCGTCTGCACTGACCCGGTGTCGCCGACCTCCACCTTGTAGACGAGCTCGGGCTGCTCGAGGCCGGGCCCGCCGAGGATGCGGGAGTCGAGGATCGAGAGCTCGGGCTTGCTCGCAGCGAGCTTGCTCGCACTGACTTGGTGACGCTTGGCGACGACCGCGATCGCGGCCTCCTGCGCCTGCTCAGGCGTGATCCCCGGCTCGGTGCCGGCCGGCTGCTCCGTCTCGCCCTCGCCGCTGAGCGACGTCAGGCGACCGTTGCTGTCGAGGTTGGCCTGCAGCTCGCCGCCGATCACCGGCAGCCCGTCGATCTTCTGCTGGAGGCGGACCGTGTCGCCGCCGGCGATCGAGGGGGCGACGCTGCTCACCTTGAGATCGTCGGCACCGCCGGTGACGCCGAGACGCGGGCCGAGCTCGTCGGCGTAGGCGAGGGCGCTCCGGCGGGCGCCGGCCGAGGCAGGGAGGCCGGCCGGGCGGGCGATCGTCGCGCCGGGCTTGGTCCCGATCATGCTGACCAGGCCGGTGTCGGCGGCGCGCTCGACGGTGACTCCAGAGCCGAGCGAAGAGGCGTGCGCGGCGGAAGCCAGCAACAGCGAAACGAACGCCGACAACGACGACAGTGAAACGGACGTTCATCACCAACTCAACCTCCCTTGGAACCCACCCGGGTTCAGACCTGACTCTAAAGCACGAACCCATGTCTCGCGAATACGGCGCGGTACCAGCTCAGCAGGCGCGCGGCCGCGCGGCTCGGCCGGAGCGATGGTTCGCGGGCGTCCACCCGGGTAGCTTCAGGACGAACGAGCAAAGGAGTAGCGAGTGCGCGTAGCAATTGCAGGCGGCCACGGGAAGATCGCGTTGCTGCTGACGAAACAACTCGAGGCGGCCGGCGACGAGGTCGTCTCGCTGATCCGCGACCCAGGCGCAGGCCGGCGACGTCGAGACCGCCGGCGGCGAGCCGCTGGTGATCGACCTCGAGCAGGCCGGCGCCGAGCGAGATCGCCGAGGCGATCGGTGCCGCCGACGCGATCGTCTTCGCAGCCGGGGCCGGGCCGGGCAGCGGCAGCGAGCGCAAGGAGACGGTCGACTACGGGGCCGCCGCGAAGATGATCGAGGCGGGCGAGCGGCTCGGTGTCAACCGCTACGTCATGGTCAGCTCGATGGGCGCCGACGCCGACCGCGAGGGCGACGAGACCTACGACGTCTACCAGCGGGCCAAGGGCCGCGCCGACGAGGCGCTGATCGCGAGCGGACTCGAGTACGTGATCGTCCGCCCGGGTCGACTCACCGATGATCAGGGCTCCGGCCGGGTCAGCGCCGGCGCCGATGTCGGCTACGGCGAGATCCCGCGCGAGGACGTCGCCGCGGTGCTCTCACAAGCGCTGCGCGCCGAGGCCGCGGCCGGCCACGTGATCGAGGTGGTCGGCGGCGATACCGCGGTCGCCGAGGCGATCACCTGGGTCTGAGGGACTCGCAACGTGACGCGGCGCGCCGGCGGCGAGGATCGCCGGCATGCCGGCCTCACCCGATAAGAGACGCCGGATAGCGGCAGCCTAATTCCGCCTCCAGATGCATTCCGGGCCCATGAAGGGTTAGGTTCTTAGCCTCACGTCACCGCCGCGGCGCAACCCATCGCAACGGCCGAAGCCGCAGGCGGAGGACTGAGGGAGCACGCAACCGCAACCGACCGTGAGCCAGGGGAGACCGTGCTCGCAAACTCGATCGCCGTGGCGAGCAGCGCTGCGGCACCCGGACTGGCCGCGGTCGCCCGCAGCCAGCTTCCCGACGCCCGCATCGAGGCCGGCGCGATCAGCCTCCAGGGAGACGAGCCCGCAGCTCTGCTGCGGACCGCAATGCAGCTGCGTCGCTGGTCGGGGGCGGTCTCGCCCGCACCGGCGACGCCGCCGGCCTCATTCGCCGTTGCCGCCGCCGGCAGCGCCCGGGAGGCGCTGGCCGCGGCTCAGCGCCTCGCCGCGGACGCACCGCCCGGAGCCGTCATCGCCGAGAGGGCTCTGCTCGGTGACGAGGAGTGGATCGCAGGCAGTCCGGCCGGCGCCGGGGCGGTCGCGCTGCACTGGGCCGGAGGAGGCGACGATCGGCCGATCGAGCTGCCCCTCCCCGGTCCGGTCCAGGGGGCGCTCGATCGCCCCTGGGCACTGCTCGGCCGCGAGGACGAGCTCGATCTGCTCGCCGGTCGCTGGGCGCGGGCCTGCCGGGGATAGCGGCTCGCTGACGCTGCTCGCCGGCGAGCCGGGCAGCGGCAAGTCGCGCCTGGCCGCCGAAGCCGCCCGCGAGATCCACCGCGCGGGAGGCCTCGTCCTGTACGGATCGGGTGAGGAGTCGGGCGACGCGCCCTTCGCGCCGTTCGCCCAGGCGCTCGGCGACGCCGCTCGGCATGCGGAGCCCCGATTTCGCCGAGCGGCTGCGAGCCTCCCCCCTGGGGCGGGTGACGCTGGGCAGCCCGGACGAGCGACGGGCGCTCGCCGACAGCCTGGGCGACGAGCGCGGGGCGCTCTTCAATTCGGCGATCGAGGGGATCGGCCGGCTCGCCGCGTTCCAGCCGCTGCTCGTCGTCATCGACGACCTCCACGCCTGCGGGCGCGCCTCCCTGCAGTTGGTCGAACGGCTCGCTCGCGCCGCCCCCTCGATGCGCCTGATGTTGCTCGCCACCTACCGACCGACCGACCTCGACCCGCGCGACCGCGAGGCGGGGATCATCGCCGAGCTCGGTTCGCGCTCGGGGACCCTGCACCTGGAGCTGGGCGGCCTGCCGGAGCGCGCGCTCGTCGGGATCGCCGCTGCGCTCACGCCCGACGCCGACGGCAACGAACTCGAGAGCGCCGCCGAAGCGACGGGGCGGGACACGGCGGGGAACGCCCTCTATGCCTGCGAGCTGCTGCGCGGCGGGCTGCCGGATGGCCCCGCGCCTGCCGGGCCACCGCCGCGGTCGCTGCGGGTGCTGATCGTGTCGCGGACCCGCGGACTCGGCGGTGAAACGCTCGAGCATCTGAGCGCCGCCGCCGTCGCCGGACGCCGCTTCGAGCCGGACGTCGTCGCTTCCGCGCTCGGCATCGACGAGGCCAAGCTGCTCGAGTCGATCGGCCGAGGTGAGCGCGCCGGGCTCCTCACCGTCGACCCGGGTGACGGCTCCTGCACGTTCACCCACGCGATCACCGCCCGCAGCCTGATCGACGAGATCGGCCTGCTCGCCCAGGCGGAGCTGCACGGCCGGATCGCCGCCGCGCTCGAGCGCCAGAACGCGGCCGAGACCGATCCCGCCCGGCTCGCAGGCCACTGGCAGCGGGCCGGGGCCGGCAACGAGGCGCGGGCTTCCGAGCTCTACGCGCGGGCCGGCCGGCGGGCGCTCGACGCCTACGACCACGAGCGCGCGGCCGACAGCTTCGCCCGTGCGCTGGAGCTGCACGAGCGCGGCGGGGGCACCGAGCAGGGCAAATGCGATCTGCTCATCGGGCTCGGCCGGGCACGGCGCTTCAGCGGCGACGGGGACTATCGCGAGATCCTGCTCGAGGCCGCGCGGCTCGCCGACGAGCTCGACGATCCAAGCCGGCTTGCGGAGGCGGCGCTTGCCAACCACCGCGGCTTCGTCAGCCTCGTCGGTGGCCTCGACCGGGAGCGGCTGGCGATGCTCGAGCGGGCGGCGGAGCGGCTCAGCGAGCCCGGGCCCGAGCGCTGCCTCGTACTTGCCCAACTGGCGCTCGAGCGGACCTTCTCGGCCGACCTCGAATCGCGGCGCGCGCTCGCCGGCGAGGCGCTGGCACTGGCACGGCAGATCGGCGACCAGCGGATCCTCGCCCGCGTGCTGATCCGGCATCTGATCGCCGGCTGGGGGCCGGACAACACCCGGGAGCGGATCGCGGCCGCCGACGAGAGCATCGCGATCAGCTCCGAGCTGGGCGAGCAGCTCGACCTCTTCCACGGGCTCCACTGGCGTGCCGCGGCGCAGCTCGAGAACGCGGACGTCGCCGCTGCCGAGCGCGCGCTGCACGAGGAGGTCGCGATCGCCGCCCGGGTCGGCGATCCGACAGCCGAGTGGCTCTGCGAGTGCGCCAGCTCCCTGCTGCTGTCGCTGCGGGGCGATCTGCGCGGGGCGGAGAGCGCTGCCGACCGCGCTCTGGGCCTCGCGCAGCAGAGCTCGCAGCCCGACGGCGCCTCCTTCTACGCCTCCTCGATCTCGGCGATCCGATGGCAGCAGGGACGGCTCCCCGAGCTCGCCCCGCTGCTCGACGCGGCGCTCGAGCAGAACCCCGGGCTGCCGTCCTTCGCCTCCCTGGTGGCGCTCGCCAACGCGCTCGGCGGCAACTCCGAGCGCGCCGCGGCCGTCGTCCGCGCCGCCGCCGCCGACCGCTTCGAGGGCCTCCCCCGGGACCCAGTCTGGCTCGCGGCGGTGGCGACCTACGCGCACGCCGCGGCCGAGCTCGGGGACCGGTCCTCGGCGGCAATCCTCCACCCTCTGCTCGAGCCCTATCGCAACCGTCTCGTCTCGACGTCGGTGAGCGCCTGGGGGCTCGCCGGGCACGCCCTCGGCCGGCTCGAGCTGACGCTCGGCCAGGACTCCCGAGGTGAGCGCTCGATTGCCGCAGCAATCGGCACCTACGAGCGGATCGGGGCGCCGGTCTGGCGCGCGCAGGCGGCAATCGACCTGCTGACCGGACGCGAGGGTGAGCCCGACGCGGACGAGCGGGACCGCTGGGTCGCCGAGGCAGAGCGCATCGCCGACGGGGACGGAGCCGAGCTGCCGCTGATCAAGGCGCAGTCGCTGGGGGCGCCTCCGGCAGGCTCGGTACTCGAGCGCCGGATCGCCGAGCTCGGACTCACCGAGCGCCAGGCCGAGGTTGCCCGCCTGCTGACCGCGGGCCGGACCAACGCCGAGATCGCGGCCGAGCTGCAGATCAGCGCCAGCACCGTCAAGCGCCACGCCGAGAACATCTACGCCCGCGCCGGCGTCCAGGGCCGTGCAGCGCTCACCGCCGCGCTGCTCCGCCCCGGCTGAGCGGCGGGTATGGCTCGCAGCAGCGGCGCTACTTCTTCAGCTTCAGCCGCGCCGTGAGCGCCTTCGCGTACTTGTTGCCCGCGGCGTCCTTGAGGCGGCCGCGGACCTCGGCCTTCGCCTTGCGGCCCTTGGCCAGCGCCTTCTTGATGCGGCGGTTGCCGCCGGAGCCGGCCTTCGGCTTGAGCTTGAGCGTCACGCGCTTGCCGGTGGCGACCTTCTTCGACTGCAGCTTGACTGCGTTGCCGTGGTTGAGCCGCACGCGGCCGCCGGCGATCGCGGTCACGTCCTCGCCGGCTCCCGCCCGGACCTTGATCGTGATCTTCCCGCCGCTCTGAACCTGCGGGTCCTTCATCTTCAGGAAGGGGTCGGTGATCTCCTTGTCGACCAAAACGTTGAAGGTCCGGGTGGCCGGCGTCGGGTCGGCGTTGCCGTTCGTGTCAACGGCCCTGAACTCCACCGTGTGCTCGCCGTCGGCAAGGCGGTAGAACGTCTTCGGCGAGGTGCAGTCGCTGAACGACTTCGAATCGAGCTTGCACTGCAGCTTCGCCGTGTCCGCGCCGGGCACACCCGCAAACTCGAAGGTCGCGTTGCGGACGCCGATCGTCTCCCCCTCGGCCGGCCCGGAGTTGATGACGGTGTTCGGCGGTGCCGAGAGCTCGACGGCGCCCATGTCCGTGCCGTCGGAGCCGAGCGTGTTCGGGACGCCCGGATAGTCGACCGTCCGGTCCCTCCCGCGCTGATCCTTGTTGAGGCCATTGGCAAGGCCGGCGTCGACAACCGGGCTGGTGGCGGAGGGCAGCCTCGTCTTCGTCGGCCCGCCGTTGTCCTGCAGCGGCCCGAGCGCCGGCTGCACACCGGTGATGATCGTGCCGGCCGGAGTCGCGGTGTACGTCGCGCCGGCGGTGCTCGACAGCAGCGAGTTGCCGACCGAGATCGAACCCGTCACATACGGGTTGGCGCCGAGGTCCGGAGAGTCCGGGGCCGTGTTGATGCCAACGATCGAGCTCGAGATGTCGAGGTCACCGTCGGTTCCGAAGGGATACCCGGTAATCGCGTAGCCGAGCCAGACGCCGCCGCCCGCCGTCGTCGCGTCGTTGCCGGTCACGGTCGAGTTGGCGAGCGAGAAGGTCGACGACGGGTCGTAGGAGGAATTGTCGAGGTCCGCGAACTGGACGCCGCCGCCGAAGTCCGCCGAGTTGCCCACCACGGTCGAGTTGATGACCGACGTCGGGCCGTAGAAGTTCTCGCCGAACGAGACCCCACCGCCCGAGTCGGGCGTCGAGTTCCCCGTCACGGTCGAGTTGCTGAGCGTGGTCGGATAGCCGTAATAGGTGTCCTCGAACCAGATGCCGCCGCCGTCCTCGTACTTGCCGCCGCTGCCGATCACCGTGTTACCGGAGATCGTCGAGGAGTCGACGTAGGTGGGGACGTAGTTGTCGTACAGCGCGAGGCCACCGCCGTTGGCGACGGACCGGTTGCCGGTGATCGTGCTGCCGCTGATCGACACCTTCTGGCTGGCGCCGTCCGCCGAGGAGTCGCCGTCGCTGGTGAAGCCGCCGCCCGAGTAGGAGGCATAGTTGTTGGCGAAGACCGAGTTCTTGATGTCGACGTCGTTGCCGG
The DNA here is from genome assembly GCA_963774395.1 of uncultured Solirubrobacterales bacterium. Taxonomy (GTDB): domain Bacteria; phylum Actinomycetota; class Thermoleophilia; order Solirubrobacterales; family 70-9; genus CAXMST01. Next base: position 918,525 of record CAVZET010000007.1, read on the forward strand.
AGAGGTAGGCGCCGCCGCCCCGATACGCGGAGCTGCCCCTGATGATCACGTCGTCGAGACCCAGGTGCTGACCGTAGGCGGCGATCGCGCCGCCGCTGTTGCTGCCGGCGTTGCCGTTGGTGAAGGTCAACCCGGAGACGTCGAGGTCGCTGCTCGAGTCGGTCACGAGGATCCGGTTGGCGTCGCCGCCGTCGAGCGTGACGGCGCCCGAGCCGGGGCCCTGGACCGCCAGATCCTCGGTGATGTCCATCTGCGAGCCGACGTTGACCGTGCCGCTGAGGCTGCTCTGGAAGGTGATCGTGTCCGCGCCGGCGGCGCCGTTCGCCTGCGAGATCGCGTCGCGGAGGCTGCCCGCCCCGCTGTCGTTCAGGTTCGTGACCTCGAAGGTGGCGGCATCCGCCGCGCCGGGTGCGGCCACGGCGATTGCCGCGCCGGCTGCCGCAGTCGCCGCGATCGTCTTGCGACGGCGGGCCAAGCGCTTGCGCTCACGTGTGCTCCACCGCTTGATCGCGCGCTCAGACATCTACCCCGGGTCCCCTTTCATCGACTATCTGCTCATCGCGTCCCGCCGCGACAGCGCCGCACTATATCGCTACGAAAACAAGGCCCGGGGGCCGGAGTGGGTAGGCCAGGGCAGCTCTCCCACCAGCGGCATCAGTCGCCCCGAAAGTGGGTCGCGAAGCTCAGCACTCCTTCCCCTTCTTGTGCTTGGCGTGCTTGACGGCCTTCTTCGCCTTCTTGACCTTCTGCTTGGCCTTCTTGAGCTTGCGGTGGTTGCCGTGCTTCTTCGTCTTCTTCAGCTTCTTGTTCGCCTTCTTCAGGCTCTTCTTCGCCTTGCGCAGCTTGTGCTTGGCCTTCTTGCAGGCGGCGCTTGGGCCGGTGTCGGTCTTGACCGTGAAGCTGCGGGCGGCGGGGGTCGGGTCGACGTTGTCGGCGGTGTCGATCGCGCGGACGGCGAAGCTGTGGGTGCCGCCGGCGAGCGGGCCGAGCTGATCGGGTGAGGTGCAGTGGCTCCAGCCGCCACCGTCGACGCGGCACTGGAAGGAGGCGGGCTCGTTGGCCTTGAAGGCGAAGCTGGGGCTGGGATCGGAGATCTCGGCGCCGTTGGCGGGGCCGGAGGTGATCGTGGTCTGGGGCGGGGTCGTGTCGGGGGGGGCGGGGACGGTCGCCTTCCACAGCTCGGTGCCGTGGCTGCCGTCGTCGGCGCTGAAGTAGAGGGTGTTGCCGACCGCGGACAGCCCGCCGGGCAGGCTCGAGCTCGAACCGGGCTTGATGTCGGCGACCATCTTCGTGCCGGTGGCGGTGCCGTCGCTCATCCACAGCTCGTCGCCGTGCCCGCCGGCGGCGTACGTGTCGACGGCGTCGAAGAAGACCCTGCCGTTAGCCGCGACGAGCCCGGCGCCGCCCCCGTTCGCCAGCGCCACGTCCGTGAGCCGGGTGGCCCCGGTGCCGTCGCTCACGTACAGCTGCAGCCCGTGCGTCCCGTCGTTGGCGAAGAAGAACAGCTTGCCGTCGGCGGCCGTGAGCAGGGTCGGGTTGCTCGCGCCCGAACCCGGGTTGATGTCGGCGACCATCGTCGTATGGGCCCCGGTGCCGTCCGTCTTCCACAGCTCGGCGCCGTGGCTGCCGTCGCCGGCGCGGAAGAAGAGGCTGCCGCCCGCAATCGCAAAGTCGTCGGGGCCGCTGCCGCCGTCGCCGGGGTTGATGTCCTTGACCATCACCGTGCCGGCGCCCGTGCCGTTGGTCTTCCACAGCTCGCCGCCGTGAGCTCCGGGCTGGCCCGCACTGCCGTCGCCTGCATCGAAGTAGGCGTTGCCGCCGAACTGGATGAAGTTCTGGGGACCGCTGCCTGGGTTCGTCGGGCTCGAGTTGTTGGGGTTGATGTCCTTGACCAACGTGGTGCCGCCACTGGTCCCGTTGCTGCGCCACAGCTCGTCCCCCGTGCCGCCGAGGCAGTCGCGACCGCTGAACAGGGCGATGCCGTTGAGGTTGCCGATGTCCGGGTAAGACAGTGGCTTCATCCCGTCGCCGTCGCTCGATGCGCACACGTCCTTGGCCATCGTCGTGCCCGCGGCGGTGCCGTTGCTGCTCCACGGCTCATAGCCGTGGACCCCGTCATTGCCGGTGAAGTAGGCCTTGCCGCCGACGTCGGTCAGGTTCGGGAAGGCGCCGTTGCCGGCGCCGGCCCGGATGTCCTTGACCATGCCCGTGCCGCCCGCGGTTCCGGTGCTCGTCCAGAGCTCCTGCCCGCTCGAGCCGTCGTCGGCGACGAAGAAGAGTCGGTTGCCGGCCGCGATCATGTCCTGCACCGCGTTCGAGGCCGCCGGCACCAGCGCCTTCACCTCGCTCGTTCCCGCGGCCGTGCCGTTACTGCTCCACAGGTCGAAGGTCGGGGCGCCCGGGGTCGTCGTCACGAAGAACAGCGTCCCGTTCAGGTCGGTGAGCTCAGTCGGACCGCTCGAGTCGGCCCCCGGCGCGACGTCCTTGACCATGGAGACGGTCGGGTCGGCGGCCGAGGCGACCGGTGCGAGCAGCAGTAACAAGGCCGCGACGCCCGTCGCGATAGCCGCAAGCGGCCACGGAGTAGTTCGCCCCCACATACCGATGAGTCAACTCCTCGGGTTTGGGGCTGTCAATACACGGATTGCGTAATTTCGACGCGGCGCGTGTCCTCGCTTCCGGCCGCCGAGCGGACCGGTCCGTTACCTGCCTTCAGATGCTGATCTCGCCGCTCAGCAGCCGCGCGACGAGCTCGACGCGGGAGTGGACCCCGAGCTTCTCGCGCACGTGCTCGATGTGCTTGCGAACGGTCGCCGCGCTGATCGAAAGCTGTCCGGCGATCTCCGCCGTCGAAGCACCCGCCACGAGCCGCTCGAGGACCTCGCGCTCCCGCGGGGTGAGGGCAGCCTCGACCGCCGGGGGCCGGTGCCCGACCCGCGCGCGCAGCTCCGCGATCTCGCGCCGACTGTGCTCCGCGGCCGCCGCCATCCGAAAGCTCTGCAGCGCGTGCGGGCGCACCAACTCCAGGAGGTCGCGCTCGCGCGGCTCGAAGCCCCGGCTCGTCCGGTTGATGACCACCGCGATCACCGTGTCCGGCGGCGCCGGCAGGCGCATCGCGATCTGATCCTCGATGCCCCACTGGGCGTAGAACTGCCGGTAGATGTCGGTGGCATGGAAGCGCTCGGCGCTGATCAGGTCCGAGAGCGCCTTCGGCGCCGGATCCTCGGTCGCGGCGTGGTAGGTGTAGAGGGGGTTCTGGTCGAGGTAGCGGCCGAACACCGCCATGTTCTCCTCGTTCAGCACCGGCGGCCGGGTGACCGAGAACAGCCGCTTGCCGCCGGCCTCGATCTCGTTGTAGGAGACGATGTTGCCCGGCACCAGGGCGTCGATACCAAGCACCGCGTGCCGATAGGAATCGAGGTCCTCGGCCCCCTGCACGGTGCCGACGAACTCGAGGGCAGCCTCGAGATCGGCTCGTGTGAGTTGGCGCTTCACTTGTCGTCCTCCGGCTCAAGGGACCGGCGCCGGCGCAGAACCGGAACCCGGGCTGGGTGCGGGTCGCGGAGGCAGGATATGCGGCCGGAAGGGCCGTGTTAACAGGTCGAAGCACTGCGAATCGGGAATGCCGAATCAGCGCGCGTACTTGGCCGAAGAGGCCCCGCGTCCCGCCGCTCGGCACCCGGCGACCCGGCTCGCTCGACGCCCCGTGAGCGTGCTGTCGCGCGCTCCGGTGCGCACAAGACGCACGGTTCCGTCACACAAACGTGACACGCCGTGCGCCAGCTGTTGCACCGCGGCCTTCAACGTCCGTTCCACGATGCCGAGTGGCGAAAGACACCCACCTGGCGAGCAAAGTTCGCCACTCGGACTTTGGGATCCAGAGTGGCCGCCGATCCGTCACGCCCGCGCGGCCCGCTCGCTGGGAAGGGCGCTGACTGCGAAGGTCGCCCACCTCGCGGGCTCTCAGCATGGGGTCGTCGCCGGCTGGCAGCTGCGCTGGCTGGGCCAGACACCTTCCGCCACGCAGCGCTGGGCCGTGAGCGGCCGCCTGCTGCGGATACATGCCGGCGTCTTTGCAGTCGGCCACGGGGCAGTGGATGAGCGCGGCCAGGTGCTTGCAGCCGTGCTGGCTACCGGTCCGGGATCTGCGGCAACAGGCGTCAGCGCCGCGGCCGTGCGTGGGCTCGGCCACGAGGGAGTCCGCCCGGTTCAGGTCCTGGTTCCCCTCGGTACGCATCGGCAACGACGCGGGATCCGAACGCTGCGCGTGAGTCACCTCACGTCCGCCGACCTCGGCGTGTGGGAAGGAATTCCGGTCGCTTCGATGGCGCGCACGCTGCTCGACCTCGGAGCCACCGCCGGAGAGGCGGATCTCCGGGAGACCGCCGCGCGAGCACAGCGCCAGAGGTTGCTGGTGGCGGCGGAGCTCGAGGCGCTGGTCGAACGCTCACGCGGCCGGCGGGGCGTGGCGATCCTCCGCGAGCTGACCGCCGACCTGAGGCCGGCCGGAGGCCTCGCTCGCCGTGGGCTCGAGCAGGCGTTCCTTCGCCTCTGCCGCCTCTATCGGATCCCGCCACCCGTGGTCAATGGATTGATCCACCTCGAACATCGGAGTCTGCAGGTCGATTTCCACTGGCCCGACGCCCGTCTCGTGGTCGAAACGGACGGCCGCGGCCACCATACGGACGTGATCGCCCAGGAGGAGGACCGGGCGCGCGATCAGGAGCTCACGGCCCTCGGCTGGACGGTGCTTCGCTTCACCTACCGGCAGGTGAACGGTGAGCCAGCCCGCGTCGCGCGCCTCGTGCGCGAAATGCTTCGGGTTGAGCGGTGAAAACCCCTCGCCAGGTGGGCGAAATTCGCCACTCAAACCCGGCAGCTCAGATCCCGAGGCGCCGGGCTGGTGGTGACCCTCGGAGTGCTCTGCAACGAGAGAGGGCGGCCCGTGGGCCGCCCTCTCCAACGTTTGCTCTTGCGGCGCCGGCGAAGCGGCGCGCCCGAGGACTACTCGTCCTTGGGCTCGCCCTCCGCGGCCGTCTCGGCCTCGGGCTCGATGTCGGAGGCGAGCTCCTCGAGCTCGGTCGCGAAGGAGGAGCCGAAGCCCTCGACGTCGGCGCCCTGCGGCGTCTCCATCTCACCCTCGAGTCCGAGCTCGGCGGCGAGCTCCGCGTCGTCGAGGCTCTCGTCGGGCCGCTGCGGCGGCTCGACCGGCTCGATCTCGATCGTGCGGTAGCGACGCAGGCCGGTCGCGGCCGGGATCAGCTTGCCGATGATCACGTTCTCCTTGAGGCCGACGAGGCGATCCCGCTTGCCCTCGAGGGCAGCGTCGGTGAGCACCTTCGTCGTCTCCTGGAAGGAGGCCGCCGAGAGGAAGGACTCGGTCGCGAGCGATGCCTTGGTGATCCCGAGGATCACCTCCTCGCCCTTGGCGGGGGTGCCGCCGTCGGCCTTGACCTTCTTGTTCAGCTGCTGGAGCTTGACGCGATCCTCGAGCTGACCCGGGAGCAGGCTCGTCGAGCCCTTCGAGTCGACGCGCACCTTCTTCAGCATCTGGCGCACGATCAGCTCGACGTGCTTGTCGTTGATGTCGACGCCCTGGGCCCGGTAGACCTTCTGGACCTCGGCGACGAGGTACTGCTCGGTGTCGGTGCGGCCGCGGACCTCGAGGATCTCGGCCGGGTACAGCGAGCCCTCGTTGAGCTGCTGGCCCTTCGTCACCTTGGCGCCGTGCTTGACCAGCATCACCGTCCGTGCCGGGAACGAGTAGCTGTGCTCCTCGCCCGCTCGTCGGTGTTGATCGAGCTTGATGCCCTTGTCGGTCTCCTCGATCGCGACCTTGCCGTCCTCGAGCGCGAGCTGGGCGAGGCCCTTCGGCTTGCGCGCCTCGAACAGCTCGACGATCCGCGGCAGACCCTGCGTGATGTCGAGGCCGGCCACACCACCGGTGTGGAAGGTCCGCATCGTCAGCTGGGTGCCGGGCTCGCCGATCGACTGCGCGGCGACGATCCCGACCGCGTCGCCGAGCTCGGCGTCGGAGCCGGTCGCCATCGCGCGGCCGTAGCAGGCCTGGCAGACCCCGGTCTCGAGCTCGCACTTGAGCGGCGAGCGGACGGGGATCACCTCGCCGTCCTCGGCGCTGAACGCCTCGGCCAGCTCGGCCACCTCGGGCTTGTCGATCGTGTGGTTGCGCTTCATCAGCTCGCGACCACGCTTCGTCTCGATCTTCTTCGCGACGCGACGACCCTCGAGGTTCGGGTTGAACGACCCGTCCTCGCGGTAGACCGGCATCTCGATGAAGTCCTTCGTCTTGCAGTCCTCCGTGTTGATGATCACGTCCTGCGCGACGTCGACGAGACGGCGGGTCAGGTAGCCCGAGTCGGCGGTCCGCAGCGCGGTATCCGCCAGGCCCTTGCGGGCGCCGTGGGTCGAGATGAAGTACTCGAGCACGTCAAGGCCCTCCATGAAGTTGGCCTTGATCGGGCGCTCGATGATCTCGCCCTTCGGGTTCGCCATGAGGCCACGCATGCCGGCGAGCTGACGGATCTGCTTGAACGATCCGCGCGCTCCCGAGTCGGCCATCATGAAGATCGGGTTGAGCTCGTCGAGGTTGTCCTCCATCGCCTTGGCAACGGTCTCGGTCGCCTCGTCCCAGACCCTCGTGACCTGATCCTTGCGCTCCTCCGCGGTGATCCAGCCGTCGTTGTACTGGCCGAGGATGTCGGCGGCCTTCTTCTCGTAGCCGTCGAGGATCTCCTCCTTGTTCGGAGGCGAGATCACGTCGTTCTTGGAGACGGTGATCCCGGCCTGCGTGGAGAAGTGGAACCCGAGCTCCTTGTAGGCGTCGAGCACCTGCGAGACCGCGGGGGCGCCGTAGGCCTCGACGAGGCCGGCGACCATCGCGTTGATGTCCTTCTTCTTCAGCGAATCGTTGACGAAGATGAACTTCTCCGAGTCGTACTCGTCCTCGAGCGCCTCTGCCAACGCCCGCTCGACGCGGTCGTTGAAGATGATCCGCCCGACCGTGGTCAGGAAGTGCTCGTGCTCCGGGCGCCGGTACTCGGCGAACTCGTGGAGCTTGACGAGGCCGTTCTCGTAGGCGAGCTCGGCCTCCTGAGCGGAGCGGAAGGTGCGCGGGCGCGGCCCGTTCTTCTTCTCGTCCCACTTGTTGGCCTTGAGCGACGCGTCGAGCTCGGCGAGCTCCTCGGCGGGCTTGCCGTAGGTGATGTAGTAGATGCCGAGCACCATGTCCTGCGACGGCGTCGCCAGCGGCGCGCCGTGCGCGGGGCTCAGGATGTTGTTCGAGGAGAGCATCAGGATCCGCGCCTCCGCCTGCGCCTCGGCGCTGAGCGGGACGTGGACGGCCATCTGGTCGCCGTCGAAGTCGGCGTTGAACGCCGAGCAGACGAGCGGGTGGACCTGGATCGCCTTGCCCTCGACGAGCTGCGGCTCGAACGCCTGGATGCCGAGGCGGTGGAGCGTCGGCGCGCGGTTGAGCAGCACCGGGTGCTCCTGGATGACCTCCTCGAGCACGTCCCAGACCTCCGGGATCATCGAGTCGACCATCTTCTTGGCGGCCTTGATGTTCTGCACGGCCTTGCGCTCGACGAGCCGGCTCATGATGAACGGCTTGAACAGCTCCAGGGCCATCAGCTTCGGCAGGCCGCACTGGTGCAGCTTCAGGTTCGGACCGGAGACGATCACCGAACGGCCGGAGTAGTCGACGCGCTTGCCGAGCAGGTTCTGGCGGAACCGGCCCTGCTTGCCCTTGAGCATGTCGGACAGCGACTTCAGCGCTCGGTTACCCGGGCCCGTGACGGGCCGGCCGCGGCGGCCGTTGTCGAACAGCGCGTCGACGGCCTCCTGCAGCATGCGCTTCTCGTTGTTGACGATGATCTCGGGAGCGCCGAGGTCGAGCAGCCGCTTGAGGCGGTTGTTGCGGTTGATCACGCGCCGGTACAGATCGTTGAGATCCGAGGTCGCGAACCGACCGCCGTCGAGCTGGACCATCGGGCGCAGCTCCGGCGGGATCACCGGAACGACGTCGAGGACCATCCACTCGGGCTTGTTGTCGGAGTGCAGGAACGAGCTCGCGACCTTGAGCCGCTTGACCGCGCGGGCCTGCTTCTGGCCCTTCGAGCTGTTGATCGTCTGCTCGAGCTCCTCGCACTCGGCCTCGAGGTCGATCTGGCCCAGCAGGTCGCGGATCCACTCGGCGCCCATGCCGCCACGGAAGTACTCGCCCCAGCCGAACTGGGAGCCGAAGCGGTCCTTGAGCTCGCGGAAGGCGGCCTCGTCGGGGATCACGTCCTTGACCTTCATCTCCTGGAAGAGCTTCCAGACCTCTTCCATGCGCTCGATCGCGTCGTCGATGTAGGCCTCGGTGTCGGCGATCTCGGAGTTGAGCTCCTTGCGGGTCTCACGGTCGAGCTTCGACTTGTCTTCCTTGTTCAGCTTCTTGACGGAGCCGACGCCCTCGGCCCAGAGCTCGTCGTCGGGGCTCCACTTGGCGGGGGTCTCGCCGCTGGCGATGTACTCCACCCGGCGCTCGAGCGACTCGCTCAGCTCCTGGACGCGCTCCTCCTTCTCGCCCTTGTAGGCGTCGAGGACCTTGTTGACTTCCTTCTCGAGCTTCGTCATGTCCTTCTGACGAGCTTCCTCGTCGATCCAGGTGACGATCGAGGCGGCGAAGTAGAGGACCTTCTCGAGCTCCTTCGGAGCCATGTCGATCAGGTAGCCGATCCGCGAGGGAACGCCCTTGAAGAACCAGATGTGGGAGACGGGCGCGGCGAGATCGATGTGCGCCATGCGCTCACGGCGGACCTTCGAACGGGTCACCTCGACGCCGCAGCGCTCGCAGACGATGCCCTTGTAGCGGACCCGCTTGTACTTACCGCAGTAGCACTCCCAGTCCTTGGTCGGGCCGAAGATCTTCTCGCAGAACAGACCCTCCTTCTCAGGCTTCAGGGTCCGGTAGTTGATCGTCTCCGGCTTCGTCACCTCACCGGAGGACCAGCTGCGGATCTTCTTCGGTGAGGTGAGCCCGATCTCGATGGCGTCGAAATTGTTGATGTCCATGTGATGCGTTCCTTACTTGGATCTATGCGCCGTGCGCGTGAAAGGGGCGGGAGCGGTCCGATTGGACGGAGGCGTTACTTCGCCTCCGCCTCCTCGGGCTCCGCCTCGCCTTCCGGCTCGGAATCGGGCTTGGACTCGGCGGTCGTCGACTCGTCGGCAGCGCCGTCGCCGTTGTCGGCGCGGACACCGGAGAGGTCGATGCCGAGCTCCTCCGCGGCGCGGAGCAGCTCGTCCTCTTCCTCCTCCATGCCGACGGCGCCTTCCTCGGTGACGAGGTTGGCGTCGAGCGACAGGGCCTGCATCTCCTTGAGCAGGACCTTGAACGACTCGGGGATCGACGGCTCGGGGATGTTCTCGCCCTTGACGATCGCCTCGTAGGCCTTGACGCGGCCGACGGTGTCGTCGGACTTGACGGTGAGCATCTCCTGCAGCGTGTAGGCGGCGCCGTACGCCTCCAGCGCCCAGACCTCCATCTCGCCGAAGCGCTGGCCACCGAACTGCGCCTTGCCGCCCAGCGGCTGCTGGGTGACGAGGCTGTAGGGGCCGGTGCTCCGCGCGTGGATCTTGTCGTCGACGAGGTGGTGGAGCTTGAGGATGTACATGTAGCCGACGGTGACGTCGCCCTCGTACGGCTCGCCGGTGCGACCCGAGAAGAGCTTCGCGCGGCCGGCCGAGCGGGTGCCCTCGCGCGCCTTCATGTCGAGCCCGAGGTCGATGCCCCGCTGCTCGAAGGTGCGCTCCTGCCACTTGACCAGCGCCTCGTCGACGTCCTCGACGGTGGCGCCGTCGAAGACCGGCGTCGCGACGTTGACGCGGGCGCTGCTCGCCGAGCTTCTCCCGCTCCTTGTAGGAGTCGGAGCCGTCGTCGTACCAGCCGTTGGCCGCGACCCAGCCGAGGTGCGTCTCGAGGATCTGACCGATGTTCATCCGGCTCGGCACGCCGAGCGGGTTGAGGATCACGTCGACGGGGGTGCCGTCGGCGAGGTGGGGCATGTCCTCCTCGGGGACGATCTTCGAGATCACGCCCTTGTTGCCGTGACGGCCGGCGAGCTTGTCGCCCTCGGCGATCTTGCGCTTCGTCGCGACGAAGACGCGGACGAGGTCGTTGACCCCGGGCGCCAGGTCGTCGCCGTTGTCACGGTTGAACGTGATCACGTCGATGACGACGCCGCTCCTCGCCGTGCGGGACCTTGAGCGAGGTGTCGCGGACCTCGCGCGCCTTCTCCTTGAAGATCGCGCGGATCAGCTTCTCCTCGGCGGTCAGCTCGGTCTCGCCCTTCGGCGTCACCTTGCCGACCAGCAGGTCGCCCGACGTCGACCTCGGCGCCGACGCGGACGATGCCGCGCTCGTCGAGGTTGCGGAGCGAGTCCTCGGAACGGTTCGGGATGTCGCGGGTGATCTCCTCGTCGCCGAGCTTCGTCGTGCGGGCGTCGATCTCGTACTCCTCGATGTGGATCGAGGTGAGCTCGTCGTCCTTGACCAGCCGCTGGCTGAGGATGATCGCGTCCTCGAAGTTGTAGCCCTCCCAGGACATGAAGGCGACCAGGCAGTTCTTGCCCAGCGCGATCTCGCCCTCGGAGGTCGAGGAGCCGTCGGCGAGCACGTCGCCCGCCTTGACGTCGTCGCCGACGTCGACGATCGGGCGCTGGTGCATGACCGTGCCCTGGTTCGAGCGCATGAACTTCTCGAGCTTGTAGGTGTCCTTCTGGTTGCCGCGCGTGACGACGATCCGCGGAGGCATCGAGCTCGGTCACCTTGCCGGACTCCTCGGCGACGATCACGTCGCCGGAGTCGATCGCGGCGCGGCGCTCCATGCCGGTGCCGATCAGCGGCGCCTCGGTCTTCAGGAGCGGGACCGCCTGGCGCTGCATGTTGGAGCCCATCAGGGCGCGGTTGGCGTCGTCGTGCTCGAGGAACGGGATCAGCGCCGTCGCCACCGACCAGATCTGGCTCGGGGAGACGTCCATCAGGTCGACGTCCTTGGGCGGCGACCGCCTGGACCTCGCCCTCGCGGGCGCGGCAGAGCACGATGTCGCCCATCAGCTTGTTCGTCTTCGGGTCGACCTCGGCGTTCGCCTGGGCGATCACCTTCTCCTCTTCCTGGGTCGCGTCGAGGTGGACGATCTCGTCGGTGACGACACCGTTCTTGACGAGCCGGTAGGGGGTGGTGACGAAGCCGAACTCGCTGATCTCCGCGTAGGAGGAGAGCGAGCCGATCAGGCCGATGT
>CAVZET010000008.1:0-19763 GCA_963774395.1 uncultured Solirubrobacterales bacterium
AGGTTGATGTGCCGGAACGGGTTGCTCCGCGAATCGACGCGAAGGTGCTCGGACGCGCGCGGCCGGGCTGCCGCGGGTGCCTGCCGCCCGCTCATCTTCCCGGCGACGTCGACGGATCGGCCGCCGCCCCGACCCGCTGCATGGAGATCTCGTGTTCGAGCTCGAGCAAGCTGTCGGTCTCGGAGCCGGTGACGTCGAAGGTGAGTGGCACGATCGGCGTCGCCGGCTCGCTGTCGCCACTCGGCATCAGCTTCGAGACGCCGCCGGCGAAGATGTAGCGGCCGGCGCTCAGCGGGTTTTCGACGTGCAGGGTGATCTCGAGCTCCTCGCCGGGGAGCGCCCGCCCGCCCGGGAGCTCGAGGTCGGCTGCGCCGCCACGGCAGAGCACGCGGCCGGTCTCGTCGTCGATCCGGAACTGGAAGCCGGGCGCCTCGATCTCGCGCAGGACCTCCGCCGTGACGCGAATCTCGATCGGCGCTCCGGACGGCACCACGGTCCCGTGCGTGCCGTTCTCGTCGAGCATCCAGACGTCGACGATGCGCACCGGTGGGTCGGCAATCACGTCGGCGAAGCGCTCGGCGTAGGCCGCTGTCTCGTCTCCGCGGGCCGCCGCGGCCGCCCGCATGTTGATCTCGATGTAGCGGTTCGAGATCCCGAGCGGTCCGCCGATCGCCTCGATCACCCCATCGTGGATCAGCATCGCGCGGTCGCAGAAGGTGTTCACGGCCTGCATCGAGTGGGTCACGAGGACGACCGTCTTGCCGACCCGGCGCCACTCGTCGAAGACCGCCTCGCACTTCTCCTGGAACTCGGAGTCGCCGACGGCGAGGACCTCGTCGAGCAGCATCACGTCGGCGTCGACGTGGACCATCACCGAGAACGCGAGGCGCACCGTCATCCCGGACGAGTAGTTCTTCAGCGGTAGGTCCGTGTAGTCGCTGAGCCCGGCGAACTCGATGATGTCGTCGATGCGCGCCTTCGCCTCGTCGGGGCTGAGGCCCATCATCACGCCGTTGAGCACGACGTTCTCGCGGGCGCCCATCTGCGGGTTGAAGCCGACGCCGAGCTCGAGGAAGGGAGCCAGCCTGCCCGCCATCCGGATGCGGCCGGCGTCGGCGCCGTAGACGCTGGCGAGCAGCTTCATCAGCGTGCTCTTGCCGGATCCGTTGCGGCCGACGACGCCGAAGAACTCGCCCTCGTGAACGTCGAAGGAGATCCCCTTGAGCACTTCGAGCCGGCGAGACGGCAGTCGCAGGAACGGGTTGATCTGGTGCCACAGGGAGCCGTTGGCCCGGTCCTGCTCGATCCGGAACGTCTTGACGACGTCGCGGACCTCGATTGCCAGTGGTGCGGTCATGGCGTAAGGATGACGGGACGCGGCCCGCTTCAACCCTCCGGGTAGCCGAGCTCGCTCAGCTTCGGGCCGAGCAGCTCGCCGAGCAGCTGCTGCTCCTCAGGCGTCAGATTCTCGCGCCAGGCGCCGGGCGTCGCGCTGCGGTGGAAGTGGGCGGGGCCGGTATCGCGCACGTTCTCGAAGGCGAGATCGGCGACCGTGCGCGCGATGCGCTCCGGCTCGGCGCCGAGCCCGAGCGTCCGCTCGATCGGCGCTCAACTGCCCCTCGGTGTCGGCGAGCAGCTCCTCGTAGCGGACGAGATGGCGCCGCTCGGGATCGTGTCGCCCATAGGCGCGCTCGACGATCTCCGTTCGCAGCAGCCAGGTGCGGGCGAGAAACTCGACGAGCTGCAGACGCGGCACCTGCACCTTCATGCTCCGGCCGAGCCAGCCCTCGGGCTCGTACGCAGCGACCTCGGAGTCGACGACGTCGCGGCCGTCCCTGAGCAGGAAGATCAGGCGCGACTCGGGCAGCAGCGAGAGGATCGTCTCCGCCGCCTGCGAGCCGTGCGGTTCCTTGACGATCGCAAGCTTGCCGGGGCCGATTCCCTCCGCCTCCATGCGGCGCAGGATCAGCTCGCGCGTCGCCGGTCCCCAGGCGTCGCGCGTCCGGTCGTTGAAGAAGTAGTCGGGGCGGTCACGCTGGACCTCCGGATAGACGAGCGGCCGGCTGTCGAGCAGCCCAGGTGAGAGTGGTGCCAGGTGGTAACCGATGTGCGGCTCGCCGACCAGCACGGTCTCGGGGTGTGCGGTGAGCAGCCGCGAGAGCCAGGTCGAGCCGCTCCGAGGCGAGCCAAAGATCCAGACCAGCCGGCCGGCGAGCGCCGCGTCTGCGTCCGCTGGGTTCATCCGGCGCCGACCTCCGGCGCGGTGACCGCAGGCCGCGCAGCAGCGGGTGCCGAACCGATGTGCCCAGCGGCGGATCGGCTGCTCGAGGAACCGCGCCGAGAGATAGCCGTAGGCGATCGTCGCCGCGAGGACGAGCGGCGCGCCGACCCAGAAGCTGCCGAGTACGTTGCTGCCCCGGTGCGGGAGACGACGTCCGTGTAGAGCAGGATCAGGGGGAAGTGGATCAGGTAGACGCCATAGGAGATGTCACCGAGCGAGCGGGCTGCGGGTAGCGCGAACGGCACCTGCCAGCGCCGCGGCGCGAACGCGGTGGCCAGCATGAAGGCGCCGAGCAGGGCTGGGATTGCGAGCGTCAGCAGGATCTCGGCCCGTGCCCGCCCGGGGCCGAGCGCCTGAAAGTCGAATCGCGTAGCGGCCGAAGACGTAGGAGAGGACCAGGAAGGCGAGGCCGCTGAGGACCTGGACGGGGGGAGCGAGACGTGCGAGGCGTGCCGTGCTGTACCGCTGTCGGCAGCTTGACGAACAGCCAGGCCGCGATCATCCCGATCGCGAATTGCGCGGTGAAGGCCGGGAACTGGCTGTAGGCAGCGGTCTGCGAGTACGCAAGCTGCTGTGGGGAGGCCGAGATGCCGAGGAAGTCGGTGACGCTCGCCGATGTTGTGCGCCGCGACCTTCCAGCGATCGTGATCGCGACGGCGATGCCGCAGCCCCCAGAACGGGTGCCTGTAGAAGGAGCCGGCGACGAACGCGAGCACGATGTAGAAGGTGATCTCGAGCGACGAGTGTCCACAGGGGCTGGTCGATCCCAAGCCCGATCAGGAAGTCCTGATCGAACAGATGGATCGGCACGTGCAGGGTGAAGACGTGGGCGAGCACCTCGCCGACCGAAGGCATCACGGGCGCCTGGCTCGATCGGCCAGAGCACGATCATCGACGACGACGAGCGCGATCGCGAGCCAGTAGGCCGGGCAGCAGACGGGCGCCGCGACGGATCGCGTAGGGGATGACCGGGCCGAAGTCTCCCCCGCGGGCGACGGTCGGCAAGAAGACGACGAATCCGGAGAGGATGAAGAGGACGTCGACGGCGTTCGGCAGCGGCCCGTAGGTGAAGATCCGTCCCGCGTCACCGGTCGGGTTGACGAACACGGCGAGCAGGTGCAGGAGGACGATCGCGAAGATCGCCGTTGCCCGGAAGCCATCGAGCGCGGGGATGATCGGCAGGCCGCGTTCGGCGCGGTCCTCCTTGCCTGGGTCGAGGCCGCTCTGCGAGGCGGGGATCGCTCCTGGGCTTGAGACTGCCGCCCCGGCGGGCGCGCTCACAGGGCCTCCGCGACCTTCGGGGCCTCGCGCTTGAAGAGGACGTAGCCGTAGATGCTGATCACGACGATCAGCACGACCGGGATGATCAGCCCGAAGAGCCAGCCGACCTGGTCGACGCCGTTGGGCGCGCGTGGGATCGATCACCCAGATGCGCGCCTGCTCGAGGATCGGCGAGAGCGGGTTCGCGCAGATGATGCACTGCACCCAGTGGGGAAGCTTCTGCGTAGGTCTCGATCGGGAAGAGGACCGGCGACGCGTAGAAGAGGATGCGCGAGATCAGGCCCCAGATCTGCCCCGTGTCCTTGAAGCGGATGAAGAGGACGGCGAGGATCATCGTCATCCCGGTCGTCAGCGCGGCCAGCGGGATCAGCAGCAGCGGGAAGAGCAGCCACTCCCAGTCGCGGCCGCAGGCCGAAGATGATCATCAGCGGGAAGACCGCGGCGTAGTTGAGGACGAGGGTCATCATCGCCGAGATGCTCACCGAGAGCGGGATGATGATCCGCGGGAAGCGCATCTTGCGGACCATCCCCTCCTTGGCCGCGACGCAGCGCACGCCACGCGACGTCGACTCCTGGAAGTAGGTGAAGAGGATCAGGGAGACGACGAGCATCTGCCCGTAGTTCGGGATGTTGGCGCCGAAGCGGAGGACTCCTCGAAGGACGAGGAAGATCACCCCGAAGAAGACGATCGGGCGGATGATCGTCCACAGGAAGCCGAGTGTCGTCGTCGCGTACTGGGCGCGGAACTCGTTCGAGGTGATCAGCCGGAGCAGGTCGAGGAATCGGCGGCGATCGCCGCCGAATGCCGAGGGGCCGGTGATCTCACGAAGGACGTGCTCGGGCTCGGAGGCTTCGCCTTCGATTCCCGCTTCCCTCGCGTCCGGCGGGAGTTCGAGGGTCTCCGCCATGGGCGGCCGATTATGAAGCATCCGGCTCCGGGTCGGCTCCCGTCGGCGGCTGCGCACGGTACGTCGCGATGGCCTCGACGAGGCGCCGGGCGACCGCATCGGGGTCGAAGTACTCGCGCAGCCCGCTCTGCGGTCCGGCGGCCTGCAGCCGCCGCAGCGAGGCCCGATCCCCGTCGAGCTGGAGCAGCTGCTCGACCGCTTCGTCGAGCTCCCCCGGGGAGTAGAAGAGGGCGCTGCGACGCAGGGCGGGCACGTCGACGAACGATGGGATCGCCGGCACCACCGAGGCGACGCCCGAGCAGGCTGCCTCGAACGGCGGCATGCCCAGACCCTCGGCCGGTGTCGATGCGCCGAGGTAGATATCGCAGCTCCGATAGACCGCCGGGGTGTCGGCGGGCAGGACGCCCACGTGTACCTCGTCGAGCCCTTCGGACTCATTGAGCGAGTCGGCGTACGGCGTCATCCGGACCAGCGTCAGCTCGAGCCCCCGCTCGCGCGCGCGGCGGACGATCTCGAGCACGTTGGCGATGCCCTTGAACGGCACCGGCGCGAACGGCTCGTCGGGCTCGGGTCCGACGGTGAGCACCCTCAGCGGCCGGCCGGGGTCGTCGTCGCGCTCGTCCGGCGGCGGGTGGGCTGAACCGCGCCAGGTCGACGGGGCTGCCGACGACGACCGCGTCCAGTCCGTAGTCCCGCTCGATCGACCGCTTGATGTGGGGGGCGATCACCGCCTTCAGCGTGGGCAGGCGGTAGATCGCCTCGAAGCGCTCGGGGACCAGGGGCCAGAGGTCAGGCTCGTAGCCGGCGCAGAACTGGACGACGGTCGGGTGACCGGTGGCGACAGCCGCGGGGATCAGCTCGCCACCGGTGACGATTGCGTCGTAGGACCCCAGGTCGGGAACGTCCTCGTAGTCACCGACGAGGACCGGCACCGCCGTTGGCCACCAGGTTGGAGCGGGCTCGGAGGTCAGCGTTGTCACCTCGTGACCCTGCCGCTGCGCCGCGGCGATCATCAGCGACGCCATGATCGTCCCGCCTGAGAGCTGCAGCGGGCTCGCTCCTCCGAAGAGCAGCTTCACCTGCGTCTCCAGCTGCGGCGGCTGCGACCGGCCGACCCATTCGGCGCGTCCACCGCAAGCCCGGCGAGCAGCTGGGAAGGGATGCCGAGCGGCTTGCGGCCGAGCAGCTTGGCGGCCCAAGCGCGGTACTCGGCGGCGTCCGCGCCGGGAACCTGCGGGAAGGCCGTGATCGCGGAGGCCGCGGCGCGCATGCCGAGCAGGAAGCGGTTGAGGCCGTCGCGCTCCGCCTCGGGCGAGGGCGCCTCGGCGAGCCACTCGACGAACTGCTCGCCGCTCGCGCCCGCGAAGGGGTTCGGAGGCGGCTCGGCGCCCGCGCTCTCCGCCCTGATCAGGCCCTCGCGATAAGCGGAGCGAAAGCCCTGGTGGATCGGCAGCGAACCGGCCCTGAAGTCGAACTTGCCGAAGGGCGCCGGCGCGCCCCGCCGCTCGACGGCCCCCGCTGCGAGCAGCCGTTCCGCGTACTCGCGCGAGAGGCGCCCCGCGCCGGGCCGCTCTGCGAGCGACAGCCACGGCAGCTCGCCCCCGGCGGGCCCCGGCCTGCGGACCACGCCGGGCCCCTCGTCCGCCTGCGAGAGCAGCCATTCGGGATCCTGCGGGTCGTAGGGGCCGCTGAAGTGCAGGGCGCGCAGCGGGCGCCCTGAGAGCAGTGGCTGCCCGTCGCGCCACTCGACGTCGGCGGCGAGCAACTCGCGCGTCATCGCGTTGATGCCCGCGTCGCGGAGGATCACGAAGTCGAAGAACGCGGGCGCGAGGCCGAGCCACGTCTGCTCCCAGACGAGCCCCTCCGCCGGCCGGAAGATCGAATCCCGTCGGGTCCGCGCACACCACCACTCGAGCAGCGGGGCGGATGGCTCGGCGACGACGACGAAGCCGGAGTTGAGCGTTCCGGCGACGAGCGTCGGCCGCTCCGCCTGCGGATGGGGGGTGATCAGGTGCGGCGTGGCGATCGTGCCCTCGGCACGGGCGCGCGCCCCGAGGTCGTCGAGGCTGCCGAGCACGAAGATGTCGGAGTCGATCAGCGCCACGGGGCCGCCATGCACTCCGAGCAGGTGCCGGAGGATGCGGGGCTTGGCCCAGCCCGCGAGCCCCTGCGTCGAATAGGCGAGCCCGACCCGCTCGAGCTCGCCCGGCTCGTCCTCGAGCGCAGCCGGACCGAGCGTCTCGATCCCTTCGCCGAGATCCTCGAGCGGGGCTGCGGCGCCGTTGCCCGCGCGGGCGAGATCGAGGATCACGAAGCGGCTTCCCGGGTGATGGGCGAGGAAGCTGTCGGCGAGCACACGCGCGTGCCCGTGGTAGGCGGGCGAGGCGACCGTGCAGCCGATCAGGCTCCCGTTGCCGCTCACGATGCCCCCAGGCCGGCCGGAATCAGCGAGGCCCAGCGGCCCCACAGCTCGCGATCCTCCGCCGGGGCGGCGGCCGACCAGGGCTTGTTGACGCTCCCCTCGAAGTGCCTGATCGCGGGCTTCGCCAGCGCTTCATCGACCTGACCCGGCGGGAACTGCGCACGTGCGTGCGGCAGGACGGCCAGCGCCGTCATCGCGTTCCAGCGCGGATGCAACCGCAGCCGGCGGTTGGCGAGAACAGCGTTCATCGCATCCTGCTCGGGCAGGATCAGGGGCACCTCGCTCGCCCGCGCAAACTCGCCGATCCGGGCGAAGCTCTCGAGCCGGCGGAGGCTGGGAAGGTCGAGCAGCATGACGCCAGTATTGAAGTAGCTGCCGGGGTCGATGCCGAGCGCTTCGCAGTAGCGGGCACCGGTGGCCGGATCGGGGAAGACGTTGTCGACGGCGGCCAGGGCGGCATCGCCGAGTGGCGTTTCCCAGAGCTCAGCGAGCGGCGCGAGCACGAGCAGGTCCGCATCCAGATACAGGATCCGCTCCAGGGCGGCGAGCTCGTCGAGCTCCGGCAGCAGCTGCCGGTACCAGTGCGCGAGTGGCAGGCTGCCGGTGACGGTCAGTCCCGCGAGCGGCTCCGGCCGGATCCGGACGGGCGCGAGCTCACCCCCGGCGGCGGCGAGCGCCTCGGCGAGTGCCGTGAGCGCGGGTTCGCCGACATCGTCGCCGATCAGCAGGTGTGCTCTGACCGGAAGACCAGCGTTGGCGACCGCCGAGGCGAGCATCGTCGCCACGTGGGGCAGGTAATCAGCGCGCGCGGCGCAGGCGATCTCGATTCGCCCGCGCGCCCGCGCCCACGTCGTTCATCGGCTCCCGCGGCCGGCGAGCGTCTCGCGCCAGCCGCGGCTGAGCTCGTCGTCGACGGCGACGTCGAGCGCCCACGTATCGAGGCCGTCGGCGAGCGAGCTCGTAGCCGTGGCCGCGAAGCCGCGCCTCGCAGCGGGCGCGCTCGTCCACGCTCAGATGGGCGTGCTCGTAGACGAGCATGCGCGGGCGGTGCCGCTCGAGGTCGACCGAGCCGACGATCTCGGCATCGGCTCCCTCGGTGTCGACCATGAGCAAGTCCAGCGTCTCGATTCCGCACCGCTCGCAGAGCTCATCAAAGGTGATGCACGGGACTTCGGCACTCGCGATCAGTGCATCCGGGTCGCTCACCTCGCCCATGTTCTCGATCACGTGCTCGCGGTCGAAGGAGGCGAGCTGCTCCGCCCACTGCGCGAGGCCGGCGCCGTCCGGATCACTTCGCGCGCCGGGGCGGACGAAGTACATGGTCCGCGTGCCGGTCTCGGCGGCGATCGCCACCTGCTCCAGGCGCACGCCGGGAACGTTGGCGTAGGTCTCCTGCAGGCGCTCGAACAGGTAGGGGACGGGCTCGACCAGCACTCCGGACCAGCCGTGGCGGAGGATGTGGGGGCGGAGTGGGTCGAAGTGGACCCCGTCATTGGCGCCGATCTGCACGAAGCGCGCGTCGGGGACGGCGGCGACGAACCGCATCATCAGCCCCGGGGCGATCATCGCTGCGCCTGCGGCGGCGTCCACGGCGCGCTCAGGTGCTGCGGCGCCAGTAGGCGCCAACCCAGTCGATCCGCTGGATCGGGTCGCTGATCCCGTGCTCGCGGCGGTAGTCCTCAACGGCCGCCCGGCAGTTGTCCCAGCCGTAGTCGTCGATGATCATGAAGCCGCCCGGCTGAGAGGCCCGGGTAGAGGTTTTCGAGGCCGTCGCGGGTCGACTCGTAAAGGTCGCCGTCGAGGCGGACGACCGCCCACTGCTTCTCGCGGACGGTCGGCAATGTGTCCTTGAACAGGCCTTCGAGGAAGACGACCCCCTCGTCGAGCAGCCCATAGCGCCGGAAGTTCGCCTTCACCTCCTCGACCGGGATCGCGAGCGCGTCGGAGGTGTAGTTGAGATCGCCCGCGTCCTCCGGGTAGCGCTCCGGGTCGGGTTCGGGGACACCCGAGAACGAGTCCGCCGCCCAGACCTTGCGACCGCGGGCGCCGTGGGCCTTCAGCGTCGCGCGCATCATGATCGCGGCTCCGCCGCGCCAGCAGCCGGCCTCGATCAGGTCGCCGGGAACGCCGTCGAGGAGCGTCTCCTGGATGCAGCGCCGCAGGTTGCGCAGGCGCTTGGCGCCGATCATCGTCTGCGCGTAGATCGGCCAGTCGCGCCCGTGGGCGCGGTTCTCGGCCGGCGTGCTCTTCAGGTTGAGCGCGCTCGCGTCGAGCTCCGCCTCCTCGAGCGCGGCCGTGAACGCCTCCTGGAAGAACTCCGGTGCCGGCTGCGTGTCGGGCGGGTCGTAGAGCGTGTGCAGGAGCGCCTTCTCGACCAGGTCGAGATACATGCCGCGCGCCTCGCCGGGCGTCGGATGGCGGGTCAGGGAAGTGAGGCCCCGAGCCCTGCGTGCGAGGCGCCGGCCGAGGCCGGGGCCACCGCCCGGGGCCGGGTCGCGATCCGCGTTTGATGGCTGTTGCACGCGCGTGAGCATAGGCCGCCGGAGTGGCTGTGGGCCGCGAGGGCCTGATCGTCGGTCGCGGCAGCTGTGCCAGAATCCGCCGCCATGAGCAGTGAGCCGGAGACGCAGGGTATTACGGAGCCGCACGAGAACGGGTCCGACCCCGAGGCGGACATCGCGCTCGACCGCGAGACGGTCGAGCGCGTCTCCCGCGAGTTCACCCAGGTCTTCCACGGCCTGCAGAAGCAGACCTTCTCGACCACGACATGGCTGGGCGTGCCGCTCGTCAAGACGCCCAACGACATGATCGTCATGCAGCAGATCCTCACCGAGACGCGTCCGGAGCTGATCGTCGAGACCGGCGTCTACCTGGGCGGCAGCGCGCTGATGTTCGCGACGCTGCTCGACGCCCTGGGAATCGACGGCAAGGTGATCGCCGTCGACATCGATCTCGCGGCCGTTCGCGACAAGGCGAAGGCGCACCCGCGCATCGAGCTGCTCGAGGGCAGCTCGGTCGACCCGGAGATCGTCTCGAAGATCCGCGCCGAGGCCGAGGGCAAGCGGACGATGGTCGACCTCGACTCCGACCACCGCGCGCACCACGTGCTCGAGGAGCTGCGTACCTTCGCCCGCTCGTCATCACCGGGTTGTTACCTGATCGTCGAGGATGGCTTCCTCGGCGGCCGCCCGGTGCGGCCCGAGGCGGTCCCGGGCCCCTCGGAGGCGCTCGAGGCCTGGTTCGGCGAGGAGCCGCCCTTCGTCCCGACCGCTGGCACGAGCGCTACCTGCTGACCCAGAACCCGCGCGGCTACCTGCGCTGCGTCCGCGAGGGCGCCGGCGAGCCGCGGCCGCCCGGCCACCGCACTTCCTGACCGGCTCGCTCGAGCTCAGCGGCGTCGGGCCTGCCTACGCCGACCCCGGCGCCCGAGGACGCGATCGAGGACCTGACCGCAGAACGCCGGCGTGCCCGACCTCGAGGTCGAGGAGCTGCGGCGCTCGCTGCAGAACGCGACCAAGCGCGAGCAGCAGACGCACGTCGAGGCCGACCTCGTCCGCCGGCGCGAGGAGATGACGATCGAGAGCCTGCTCAAGGAGATCAGCGCCCAGCGGCGAGCTGCTCGCCGAGCGCAACCGGCTGCTGAACCGCGAGCGCAACCGCCTGCGCCGGTTCACCGGGTCGAAGCCGTACCGCTTCTACAAGAAGCTGCGCGGCGTTCCGGGCTTCTCGCACTACTTCGCCTGGCGCGACCGCACGCCGCAAGGCCGAGGCCCAGCGGCGGTCGCGGCAACCGCTCCGAGAACCGCGACGTGCAGGAACAGCGGTTCTACGAGCACCACCGCGGTCAGTAGCGACGGGCCCGAGCGTGATCGGCTGGGGCGTCGCGATCGGCTCCGAGGACAAGTACCGAGAGTTCGCGCTGCCCGGGATCGAGCGCTTCCGCGATCCGCGAGGCGCCGCTGGTCGAGATCCGCGGCCGGAACAGCATCTTCACGGCCTACAACGAGATCCTCGACGAGCTCGCCGCCGACCCGCAGGGTCGAGTCGGCTGTCCTGCTGCACGAGGACACCGAGATCCGCGACCGCCTGCTTCGAGAAGAAGATGCGCTGGGCGCTGAACGACCCGCTGGTCGCGATCGTCGGCACGATCGGCGCCGTCGGCGTGCAGGGGATCGACTGGTGGGTGCACGACTACGGCATCGGCTCGACCGTGCTCGAGCCGATCGACCCCGAGGTGCTCTACGAGACCGAGCTGCTCGAGCGGCTGCGAGGTCTCGGGAATGGGCAGCTCGGGCGAGGTCGACATGGTCGACGGCTACCTGCTCGTGCTTCTCGCGCTGGGCGATGCAGGAGCTGCGCTTCGACGAGGAGACGCTCGGTCCGGGCTTCCACGGCTACGACGCCGACATCTGCTTTCAGGCGCGCGAGCGGGGCCGCAAGGTGATCGCGGTGACGATGGACGTCGCCCACCACCGCAACAGCGTCGGCCCCTCGCACTACCGCGAGGACTGGCTGCGGGCGCAGATCGCCTTCCGCCGCAAGTGGGAGCGGCGCGGGATGCTGCGCGCCCCGGTGCTGCCCTTTCCGCCGTACCACAAGAGCGCCCAGGAGAAGGAGCTCTCGGGCTCGGAGAAGGCCGCCGAGCCAGCGGCCCGTCGGCGCTCCTAGACGGCCAGCCGGGCTAAGCCCAGTCGGGGTCGTCGGTCTCGGGCGGGCGCAGCGGGGGCCCGGCGTTGAGCTTCGCCGGTTTGCCGCGCAGCACCCGGACGAGCCTGCGTAGCGGCCGATGCTCGAGGTCCCAGAGGCGCTTGCGGAGGCGTCGCTGCGCCTCGCGGCTGGCGACGAGCTCCCAGTGCTTGGCGGAGCCGTCGGCCTCGGCGCGACGCGCACGCTGCTCCCAGGCCGCGGCCGTCGATCGATAGGCGCGCAGGTCGCGCCCGCCGATCAGCGTCGCCGCCGGCTGCAACGCCGGCAGCGGCTCGGCCGAGGCCGCGAGCAGCACGGAGCGGTCCTCGGCGGGATCGGCGCCGAGCCAGTGCACCGACTCAGGTCCCTCGTTCCCGTCCGGCGCTTCCTCGTCGATCACCGTCGCGGCGAGCGAGAGCCGACGGCGGAAGGCGCGGACGTGTGCGAAGCGCTTGGCGAGCAGGTCCCTCCAGTCGCCGGCGGGGCGCGCCTCGGCGATCACGTGCCCGTCGATCTCGTCGCGGATTGGCTCGGTCGGCACCGAGACGAGCAGGATCCCGTCCTCCTTCAGCGGCTTCGAGATCCGCTCCAGCAGCTCGGCGGGGTCGGGGTCGCGCTCAACCAGCTCGAGACAGACGACGACGTCGAAGCTGCCTGCCGCGAACGGCAGCGCCTCGGGGGTCGGCCTGCAGGAAACGGGCCTCGCCTGCCAGTCGCTTCGTCGCGATCTCGACACCCGCGGAGTCGGAGTCGACGCCGACGAGCGAGCGTGGCCCCGCCTCGAGCAGGACGCGCGTGGCACTGCCGTCCCGGCAGCCGATCTCGAGCACGTCACGGCCGGCGACGGCGCCCGCCGCCCAGCGGTGACCGGCATCGCGCCTCGGCGTCGGCGAGCGTGCCGCGATGCTCCGCGGTGAGCTCGGCGATGCTGCCGTCCGGGTCCCAATCGAGTCCGGGAGGTGGAGCGGCGATGGCCGGCCCGCGGCGATCGCCCGCGGCAAACGCGGCGCTGCTCGGGCGCTCGAAGTCGACGTCGCGCTTCATTGCTCCCCGCCCGGTTCTTCGCCGTCGCCGGCGGGGCGGTTGGCGATCAGCAGCGAGAGCTCGCGTGCGATGAAGCGTCGCTCGGCGTCGACCGGAGGCCGGACGATGCTGACCTGCTCGGCGCCCGCCTCGCGGAGCGCGGCGCGCGTTTGGAGGCGGGCCGCTGTGAGCACCGCGAGCGCCGGCGCCAGCTCGAGCAGGGCGGCGAGCTCGAGGGAGGACGCCTCGGGACGGCCGTCGGCGACGACGAGCGCGAACGCGGCGTCACCTCGTGCCGGCAGCTCGGGTGCGAGCCGCAGCCGCCCGGCGCCGGGGGCGGAGGCCTCGGCCAGCGCGCCGACCTCGGCAAGGCGGGCGGGGTTGGGGTCGAAGACCGTCGCGCGGCGCACGCCCCAGGCGAGCAGCTGGGGGGCGAGCCAGCCGATTCCGGCACCGGCGATCAGCACGTCGATCGGACCGTCGGCGAACGCCATCGCGTCGCGGACCTGCTCGCGCAGCATCACGGCCAGCGTCCAGGCGGCCTGGCGCGCGCCCGGATCCGCCGCCGGCGGGCCACGTAACCAGGAAGGGATCGAACGCCTGGCTGCCGAGCGGCGTCGGGGCGACCCCGGGCCGCTCGCCGGCGGGCGCGGCGCTCGCCTCGGTCCTGCCCTCTGCGACGGCCTCAGGACCCATATCCGAACCTCTCGAGCAGCGGACCGCAGATCTCCTCGACCGTCGCGATCTCCTCGGTGCTCAGGTTCTCGCGAAAGAGGCCGGGCGTCGCCGAGCGGTTTCTGGTCAGCTCGCCGCGTTGCTTCTCCGGGATGCGCTTGAACGAGCGTGCATCGAGCGCGTCGCGAATCCACTCCGAGTCGCGTTCCAGACCGAGCCACTCGTACAGGCCGGCGAGCTCACCGGCGCCGTCGGTGAGCAGATCCTCGTAGCGGACGACGCGGGTCAGCTCCGGGATCGTGAGCCTCCATCGCCTTCAGCGTCATGTCCGTGTTGCAGGCCCACAGGCGGGCGGCCCAGAGCAGTCCCTCGCGCCGCTCGTCAGCCGTCGAGAACGAGTACTGGAGCTTGTTCGCCATGAACGCATCGGGCTTGTATGCGGCAAGCAGCGAGTCGACGACGTCGCGCCCGTCGCGGATCAGGAGCAGCAACCGGGAGCGCTGCATCGCGCTCCATCACGACGTCGGCGCCGTGCGAGCCGTTCGTCTCCTTGACCACGACCCGGCAGCGCGGGTCGAGCGTCAGCCCCTCCGCGCGGGCCCGTTCGATGAAGCCGGTCAGCCGGGCGAGCGCGAAGTCACGGGCCGCCGGCCGCCAGACGTCCGCGTACTCGTCGGCGAAGGCGTAGGCGGGCTTCGGGCGCATCAGGTTGTTGATCGTGCCGGGGACCCAGCGGCCCTCGGAGATCCGCGGATCGGCGAGCGCCGGAGCCAGATGGTTGGAGATGAAGCTCTCGTCGACCGGAATCGCTTCGATCGGGGCGTCTGGGGGGCCGGTGGGGGGGAGGCGAAATCCGAGCGGAACCTCCGGATCGGGCTCGAGCGGGTAGGCGAGCAGCTGCAGTAGCCACGTGCTGCCCGAGCGCGGCGACCCCCAGATCCAGCAGACGCGCGACTCGAGGTCGGCGTCCGGGACCGGCGCCTGGCCGACCGCGGGCAGCGGCTCCGCCGGTGCAACATCGGTCGCTCGCCCGGTGGGTCCGGGCGGCGCAGCGCTCGGCGACCGACTCTCCGCCGTGCCGCTGCGCAGGTTCGCGGCGAACCTCTTCGTTTTCTCGAGTGCGGCGAAGATGCCGGCGATTGTAGATGCCGGCGCTGCCGCCGAGCCCCCGGTCGGAGGCCCCCCGGCAGCGCTCAGACGACCAGCGGGATCTGCTGACCGGGGTAGGTCGAGGGCGCGAAGCACCACGTTTCGGTCGCGTAGCGCAGCTTCTTCATTGACGGCTCCGCCGCCGTCTGGTGCAGGCACAGGTGGTCGAACAGCAGAGCGTCGCCGGCTTCGAAGATCGGCCGGACGGGGTCCCCGAACTGCTCGCGGATGAGCGCGTCGGAGACCGCCCAGTCGAACAGGGCGCCCTCGGTCCCGGTCGGCACGATGTGGTCGATGCGCTTCGGGATGATGTCCATGCCAGGTGCCTCGTCGCCGCAGCGCGTGAGCGCGACCCAGACGTTGAGCGTGCGGATCGTCTCGTCGCCGAGGAAGGCTCCGTCCTGGTGCCAGGCCGAGCCGGACTCCGCGGAGACGCGACGCAGCACGGCCTTCTTCATCGAGAACGCGGGGCGTTCGCCGAGGTACTCCTCGGTCAGCTTGAGGACGCCGGCGTCTTCGAAGGTGTCGAGCATCTCGAACATGACCCGCGGCGAGTCGGCCGCCCAGACGGAGCCACCGCCCTTGACGTGGCGGTTCCACTCCTTACCGGTCGTCTGGTACTTCTCGGCCGGGACGAAGGGCTCGAACCAAGGCGCCGTCTGCGCCACCTTCTTCTTGCCGTCGATGTAGTCGTCGCGGCCGTCGAAGGCGCGGTCGATGCCGTCCTTCAGCTGGGCGGCCCGCTCGGGGTCGATCAGGCCGCGGACCATCAGGCAGCCGGCCTCGAGGAAGGCGGCGCGGATCACGTCGGCGTCGACATCGGTGGCGTCGATCGTCGGCAGCCCATCGACGATCTCGTAGCGCTTCGCGCTCTCGGGCACCTCGGCGAGCATCTCGGGCGCCGAGGCCGGGCGCTCGCGGTCGAGGTCGTCGAAGGCGAGATTGCGAAGCTTCACCAGTCGGCTCTCGCGCTTCTTGTCGGGGGAGCGGCGGTTGCGCTCGGTCAGCGCTTCGATCTGCTCGAGCGGCGGGCCGACTGGCTCGGCCTCGCCGTTGCCGCTGAACCGCCTCGAAATCGCTTCCTTGAGACTCATACGAATTGGACCTTTCGTTGCTGGGCTGGTGCGGGGGTGAGGCGGCCCGCACCGGCCGACCACGTCAAGAATCGTCCCTTCCTGGACCCCGAACGCTAGCAATGGCCGTGCGGGATCAGGCTCAGGCGACGGCCCGTGCCGGGGCCCCGACGACCGTCGCGCCCTCGGGAACGTCGTCGACGACGACCGCGTTGGCGCCCACCGTCGCCCGCGCGCCGACCGTGACCGGCCCGATCACCTTGGCGCCGGAGCCGATCGTGACCCCCGGCCCGATCGTCGGGCCGCTGAAGTCGCCGGCCCGCAGGCCGATCGTGACGAAGGGGAAGATCGTCGCGCCCGCGCCGACGACCACCATCCCGTCGATCACGATCGAGCCGTGCGCGAGGTGGACCCCGGGCTTGATCAACACCGGGTCGCCGATGTACAGCTGCGAGGTCATGATCGCGAGCCGGTGCAGGATCCGGGGCAGGATCGGCACGCCGAGTCCCTGCAGCCGCGCCTTAGCCCGATACATCGCCTGCGCCGCGAAGGCGTCGCTCTCCCAGGCGAGCTGCAGGGCCACCCGGGCGACCTGTCGCTTGGAGGCATCGGTGAGCGGCCGGCCCCGGTTCGCGGAGGTCGCCCGCGCGTCGGCGAGGACCGCAGTCAGGAACGGGGGGTGGCTGGCTCGCAGCCGGCGCCGGAACTCGTCCGCCTCGGGGGTTCGAGCGGGCGCCATCGTCAGTGCTGGAGCGGCCTCTCCGACCGGCTCGGCGTCCGGATCGCTGCCGGCGGCGACCATCCCGTCGACCATCCGACGCCCGCGCTCTCCGATCCCGCCGCGGATCGAGAAGGTCTCGGGGTCGGCGGGCTCCTCGCCGCGCCGGATCACTGCCCAGGGACGATCGATCTCGACCGCGGCGACGATTCCCGGCACGTGCGCGCAGGCGATCGTCGCCTCCATGACGAGCGCGCTGAGCGGCGCTTTGTGCGGCCAGACCGACATCGGGACGTGCGCCCAGGCCCAGTCCTCGAGCACGTATTCGCCGCCCGGGCGCAGCAGCGGGAAGAGGGCGTCGAAGGTGGCGCGGCTCTCAGCGAGCAGGTGCGACGCGTCGTCGACGACGAGGTCGAGCGGCGCCGAGCCGATCTCGCGGCGCGAATCTCGCGCAGGCGGGCGCCGTCGGCCTGATCGACGCCCCAGTGGAGGCTCAGCGACCGCTCGAGTCCCTCCGCCGCGGCGAACGGGCCCATCGCCGGCACGCCGCGCTCGTCGAAGTCGATGCCGATCAGCTTCTCGGGGCGCGCGAGCTGGGCCATCAGGGCGGTGCTGCCGCACTGATAGAGCCCGACCTCGAAGATCCGCTCGGGCTGCAGGCGCTGCAGCAGCGCCTCGTAGCTGAGCACGACCTCGCGTGGCTTGCGCAGGCAGAAGCGCTCGGGCCTCGACGGGAAGGGGTCGGTGATCGGCCGGCAGGCGTAGGCGACGGATCCGATCCGGAACTCGTCGTCGTCGTCCGTCCAGTCGATGGCGGTCGTGGGTGCGCTCACTGCGGCCTAGAAGAACGCGCCGCCGTGGTACTCGCCGAAGACGTCGCGCAGCGCGCCGCAGACCTCGCCGATCGAGGCGTTCGCGCGGAGCGCCTCCTTCATCGCGGGCAGCATGTTGCCCTCGCCGCGGGCGACGTCCTGCAGCGCCCGCAGCCGCTCGTCGACGGCGCCCTGATCGCGGCGCTCCTTGAATTCCTTCAGGCGCTTGACCTGGCGCACCTCGGCCTCGGGGTCGACCTTGAGGATGTCGACCTCGTCGGGGGTGTCGGTGACGAACTTGTTGACCCCGACGATCACGTCCTGGCCGGTCTTGTAGCGCTCGTGGTAGCTGGCGGCGGACTCCTCGATCTCCTTCTGCATGAAGTCGAGCGCCTCGACCGAGCCACCCTGGTCGGCGACCTGCTCCATCAGCTCCTTGGCGCGCAGCTCGATCTCGTCGGTCAGCGACTCGACGAAGTAGGAGCCGGCGAACGGGATCGACGGTGTCGGCGGCGCCGGACTCGTAGGCGAGCACCTGCTGGGTGCGCAGCGCGATCCGGGCGGAGCGCTCGGTCGGCAGCGCCAGGGCCTCGTCGAAGCCGTTCGTGTGCAGGCTCTGGGTGCCGCCGCAGACCGCCGCGAAGCCCTGCAGGGCGACGCGGATGATGTTGACCTCGGGCTGCTGGGCCTGCAGGGTGACGCCGCCGGTCTGGGTGTGGAAGCGGATCATCTGCGACTTCGGGTTGTCGGAGCCGAAGCGGTCGCGGACGATCTCCGCCCACATCCGCCGCACGGCGCGGAACTTGGCGATCTCCTGGAAGACGTTGTTGTGGCCGTTGAAGAAGAAGGCGAGCCGCGGCGCGAACTGGTCGATCGTCAGGCCGCGGGCGAGCGCCGCCTCGACGTAGGCGATCGCGTTGGAGAGCGTGAAGGCGACCTCCTGCACGGCCGAGCAGCCCTTCTCGCGGATGTGGTAGCCGCTGATCGAGATCGTGTTCCACTTCGGCACGTTCTCGGCGCAGTACTCGAAGATGTCGGTCGTCAGCCGCATCGTCGGCTCGGGCGGGTAGATGTAGTTGCCGCGCGCCATGTACTCCTTGAGCACGTCGTTCTGGACGGTGCCGCGCAGCGCCTTGGACGTCGACGCCCTGCTCCTCGCCGACCAGCTCGTAGAGCAGCAGCAGCACCGCGGCCGGCGCGTTGATCGTCATCGAGGTCGAGACGTCGGAGAGCGGGATCTGGTCGAAGCAGATCCGCATGTCCTCGATCGTGTCGATCGGGACGCCGGTGCGGCCGACCTCGCCCTCGCAGATCGGCTCGTCGGAGTCGCGGCCGAGCTGGGTCGGCAGGTCGAAGGCCATCGACAGGCCGGTCGAGCCGTGCTCGATCAGGTACCGGTAGCGCTCGTTGGTGTCCTCGGGGCTGGAGAAGCCCGCGTACTGGCGCATCGTCCAGAGGCGGTCGCGGTACATGCCCTCGTGGATGCCCGCGGGTGAAGGGATAGGCGCCGGGCTCGCCGAGCCGCTCCTCGAGGCCGGGCGCGACGTCGTCGGCGTCGTAGAGGCGGTCGATCTCGATCCCCGAGTCGGTGATCCGGCGCTCGTCGTCGGGGCCGACGACGGGGGCGATGTAGCGGTAGGTGGTGTCCTCGGCGGCGGGAGAGGTGTCGTTGGCTGCTCACGCGTCAAGGATATGCGGCGGGCGCAGACGCGGGACCTGCTCCCCTGGCCGTCTGTAGCCTTCCGCCCCCGATGGCCGCCGTCCGCAAAGCGCTGCGGCCGATCACGGTGCCCGCGCGACGGCGTCTGCGCCGCGCCCGGCGCTGGGCGTTGCGCGCGCGGCTCGACTTCCAGGACTGGCGCTCGGCGAGCGCGATCCGCTGATCCCGCCGCGGCGCTTCGACCTGCCTCGCAGATCGCCGCCGTCGGGGATCGCCTCGTCGACGCTCATGGCCGAGCGCGGCGGCATGGGCCGCGACGCGCCGTGCTCGACATCGGCTGCGGGCCGGGCCGGACGGCGGCGGCGCTGACCCGCCGGCTGAGCCCGTCGGCCAGCTACGAGGGCTTCGACGTGATGCCCAAGTCGATCGCACTGGTGCACGAAGGCGATCACCAAGCGCTTCCCGAACTTCCGCTTCCTGCTCGCCGACATCCACAACGCCGAGTACAACCCGTCGGCGGCGCCAGCGTGCCTCCGAGTTCGTCTTCCCCTACGACGACGACAGCTTCGACGTCGCCGTCGCGGCCTCGCTCTTCACCCACCTGCAGCCGTTCGAGGGCCAGCGCTACCTGGAGGAGACGGCGCGCACGCTGAAGCCCGGCGGCCGGCTGGTCGGCACCTGGTTTCTGATCGACGACGAGGCGGAGCGGGCGCTCGCCGAGGGCCGGGTGACGCGCCCCGGCGTCCTCGGCCCAGTCGCGGCCGCTGAGCCTCGACGCCGAGCTCACCGACGAGCAGGGCAACGCCTTTCGCACTTCGGATCCCGACACCCCTGAGAAGCTGATCGCGATCGACGAGCAGTTCGTCCGCGCCCAGCACGAGCGCGCCGGCCTGCGCGTGGTCGAGGTCCTGCATGGCCGCTGGTCGAGGCCCGGGGACCCAAGCCGCTTCGGTCAGGACATCCTGATCGCCGAGCGCCCGGCGTAGGCGTCAGCTGGCCCTGCAGCGGTAGGTGGCACATCTTCCCCGGTTTCCGGGGGTCGATGTGACATCTATCGGGCGGGTGCGCCCCGGGC
>CAVZET010000009.1:0-17132 GCA_963774395.1 uncultured Solirubrobacterales bacterium
CCGACGAAGATCGCGAGCATCACCTTGACCATGTAATAGGCGGCGCTGAAGTAGTCGATCGAGCTCTCGCCGAAGCCGCGCGCGTTCATCCGCACGTGCACCTCGTGGATCTTGAGCTTGTGCGCGTGCAGCATCAGGATCGCCTCGACCTCGGGGTAGTCGTGCGGGTAGTCGCGGGCGAAGAGCTCGATCCCGTTGCGGTTGACCATCCGGAAGCCGGAGGTCGGGTCGGTGATCGACTGCCGGCAGATCGTCGTCAGCACGATGCCGAAGATCCGGTTGCCGAGCTTGCGCATGAACGGCACCTTGTAGCCCGGGTCGCCGAGGAAGCGCGAGCCGTAGACCATGTCCGCCTCCTCGCCGACGGTGTGGAGCGCCTCGAGCATCGAGGGCAGGTACTCCGCCTTGTGCTGGCCGTCGCCGTCGACCTGCACGGCGACGTCGTAGCCGCGGTGCAGCGCGTACTTGTAGCCGGCCTGCATGGCGCCGCCGATGCCGAGGTTGAAGGGCTGGCGGAGCACCGTCGCGCCGGCGCGCTCGGCCGCAGCGGCGGTCGCGTCGAGGGAGCCGTCGTCGACGACGACGACGTCGAAGCCCGGAGCGTGGCGGTGGATGTCGCGGACGACCCGACCGACCATCTCCTGCTCGTTGTAAGCCGGCACGATGGCCAGCTTGCGCAGCTTGGAGGTGGTTGCACTCATCTGCTGCTGATCACGGTAGCGGTCGAGACGCGTGGTGAGGCCTCGCCTGCCCGCTCGGGGAGCGGATCTCTCAGCCGTTGCCGGCCTCGAAGGCGCTCGGCGCGGGCAGCCTGCCCGAGTGCGCTCCGCAGCAGCGCCAGGTGCTGCGCGGTGCTCGCAGCCAGCTGGGAGAGGACCAGGACAGGCTGCTGATCGGAGAACGAATCGAGCGCGTCGATCAACCCCAGGTAGGCCTGGTCCTCGAAGCCGAGGGCGAGATCGAGGTAGCGGTGGCCGTTGCGAACATCGCCGAGGCCGTGCACCGCGCTCGGCTTCGGCGGCTTTGGCAACCGCGCGCCGGGGCCGAGCAGGCCGGCGAGCAGCTTCGCGTGCGCCTGCGACTGCGCGCGGAACTTCGCCGCGAGCTTGCGGTCGTGCGCGTTGAGCTTGCCGCTGCGCAGGGCGACGCCGTAGATCGTGCGCAGCGTCTGCTGGATGCGCACTGCGGCGAGCACCTGGGCATCGCCGGTGCCCGCGGCGGCCGCGCGCGCCGCAGCGAGCGCCGCGGCGGCGAGTACCGAGCCCGAGCCGAGGGCGAGCGCCGCCTCGCGGCCGCGCGCCGCGAGGGCGCGCCGGCTGATCGGCTGCTCGCCCGGGGCTGCGGCCCCGGCGGCGGGCTCAGGCGCCGACATCGACGCCTCCCGGCAGCACCCGCGCCTGGCCGAGCCCGCCGAGCATCACCTGATGCTGGGCGTTGTTGGCGAGCATCGTCGTCAGCTGCGAGCGGGTCGCGGCCGAGCTCTGCAGCGGGATCGCCGTCGAATAGGAGTGGACGAGCCGGGTCGCGACGCGCAGCGACTCGCTGCGCGCCGTCTCGGCGCTGTCGACGAAGACGACCCCCGGAGCCGGGGTCGCCGGTGGCTTCATACCGCCGCCCGCGGCGATCAGCGCATCGAGCGCGTCGACGTGGTCGGTTGCCTGGCGCGAGAGGATCCCGAGCTCGCGCGCCTGCCCCGGCGGGCTGAACCGCGTCGCGGTTGCGTAGGTCTTGATCGCCAGGTACTCGAGGGCCGTCAGGTCGGCGAGCGCGTTGAGCTCGCTGTTCGGCTGGCTGGCGCTGGTCTCGTCGCCACCGCCGCCGCACGCGGCGAGGCCGACGGCGAGCGCGGCCCCGGCGCCGGCCGCGAGCGCCTCGCGGCGGCGCAGGCCGCGCCGCGGAGGAATGGGAGGTGGGAGCACGTGCCGATCTTAGGAAGGCACCGGGACGCGGACTGCCAAGTCCCCCTCGCCCTCACCGACGCCCACGCACACGCCACCGCCGCGCCCACGCCTCGCCGCTCCCACACCGCGCCTCGCCTCACCGACGCCGGCCGCCGACGCCCTCCGTCGCGCGAGGTACTCCGGACTTCTCCCTCTCACGCGAGGCAAAGTCAGGAATGCCTGCAATGCTGCCGCGCGATGACGGCGCGGCGACAGCTGGACGAGCTCGCCGCCGAGATCTCCGCCTGCCGGATTTGCCCGCGGCTCGTCGAGTGGCGCGAAGCGGCTGCCGCGGACCCACCGAAGCGCTTCCGCGGAGAGAGCTACTGGGCGCGGCCCGTCCCCGGCTTCGGCGACCCGGCCGCCCGGATCGCGCTCGTCGGCCTCGCCCCGGCGGCGCACGGCGCCAACCGGACGGGCCGCATGTTCACCGGCGACCGCTCCGGCGACTGGCTCTACGCGGCCCTGCACCGCGCCGGGCTCGCCAACCAGCCCACCTCCACCGACGCAGGCGACGGGCTCGAGCTCGACGGCGCCTGGATCACCGCCGCGGTCCGCTGCGCGCCGCCCGCCAACAAGCCGACGCCGGCCGAGCGCGACGCCTGCCTGCCCTACCTCGCCCGCGAGCTCGAGCTGCTCGCCGGCGTTCGCGTCCTCCTCTGCCTCGGCAGCTTCGGCTGGGACGGCGCCCTGCGCGTGCTGGCGACGATGCCCGGCGTCGCTGAGGCGATCCCCCGGCCCCGCCCGAAGTTCGGCCACGGCGCGGAGGCCGAGGTCGGCCCCTACGCCCTGGTGGGCTGCTTCCACCCGAGCCAGCAGAACACCTTCACGGGCAAGCTCACCGAGCCGATGACGGACGCCGTGCTGGCGCGGGCGGTCGAGCTCGCCGCCGAACGCTGAAGAACGCGACGTGGCGTTGCGTTATTCAGCTCTCGGCGGGCGCGAGGCCGCCTAAAGCCCGCTGGGGATCCGCTCGGGGCGGGCCAGGCCCTCGGCCTCCGCGGCCTCCTCGACGGCGGCGGCGACGGCGTGATGGACGGCCGGGTCGAGCGCGTCGGGAACCAGCTCCGACTCGGCGGTCAGGCCGGCGATCGCGTAGGCGGCAGCGAGCTTCATCCCCTTCGAGATCTCCGTCGCGCCGGCGGCGAGAGCGCCGCGGAAGATGCCGGGGAAGCCGAGCACGTTGTTGACCGAGGTGCCGTCGGCGGCGTAGGCGGCGCCGGCGGCGACCGCCGCGTCGGGCTCGATCTCAGGGTGCGGGTTGGTGAGCGCGAAGATCACCGAGCCGGGGCGGATGTCGGTCGGCTTGATCAGGCCGGTGACGCCGGTCGTCGCGATCACCAGGTCGCACTCGGCCATGATCCGCGCGTAGTCGGCGATCTCGATCCCGGCCGCACGGGCGCGCTCGTGCGAGGCCTCGTTCGGGTCGGAGGCGAGGACCTGCTTGGCGCCCCCGTCGACCATCATCGCGGCGATCCCGAAGCCGGCGGCGCCGAGGCCGATCTGGCCGACGGTCGCGCTCGCCAGGTCGAGCCCGACCTGCTCGCAGGCGGCGAGCGCCGCGGCCAGCGTCGCGACGCCGGTGCCGTGGACGTCGTCGTGCATCACCGGCTCCATCAGCTCCTCCTTGAGCCGGCGCTCGATCTCGAAGCAGTCGGGGACGCGGATGTCCTCGAGGTGGATACCGCCGAAGCCCGGGGCGATGCGGATCACCGTCTCGACGAACTCGTCGATGTCGGTGGTGTCGATCAGGATCGGCATCGCCGAGATCCCCGCCATCTGGTCGTAGAAGAGCGCCTTGCCCTCCATCACGGGCATCGAGGCGACCGGGCCGATGTTGCCGAGGCCGAGCACGCGGGTGCCGTTCGTGCAGATCGCGACCGTGCGGCCGATCATCGTGAACCGTGAGGCGAGCGCCGCGTCGTCGTTGATCGCGGCGCAGACGCGGGCGACGCCGGGCGTGTAGACGTCGCGCATGTGCTGCAGCGTCTCGAGCGGCTCGATCGCGCCGATCTCGAGCTTGCCGCCCTCGTGCGCGTTCAGCGCCCGGTCGTAGAAGGAGATCACGTGCACGCCCTCGAGCGCCTCGATGTGCTCGGCGACCGTCGGCGCGTGGCTGCGGTCGTGGACCTCCACCGAGATCTCGCGGACCGAGCGGTCGCGGCCCATCGTGATCGTGACGATGTCGCCGATCAGCGCGTCCGCGTCCGCGATCGCGTTGCAGACCTGGGCGAGCTGGCCGCGGATGTGCGGCTGATCGATGCGGAAGACGTAGTCGAGGGCCATGGGGGCGGGGGGAGGGCTCGCCAAGTATCGCCTAAGAGGCTGTCTCGACCCCGCCGCAGTGCCCGACGCCGCCTAGTATCGGCCCAGCACGTGATCCCGCTCAACCTGCCGAACGCGCTGACGATGCTGCGGATCCTCGCGGTGCCGGTTGTCGTCGTCGCGCTGCTCTCGGAGGTCGACCACGGTGACGTCATCGCCGCGGCCGTCTTCGCACTGGCGGCCGCCAGCGACGGCCTCGATGGCTACATCGCCCGCCGCCGCGGCCAGGTCACGAACTTCGGCAAGCTCATGGACCCGCTCGCCGACAAGCTGCTCGTCGTCGCCGCCCTCATCAGCCTCGTCGATCTCGGCCGCCTCCAGGCGTGGATCGCGATGGTGATCATCGCCCGCGAGCTCGCCGTCACCGGCCTGCGCACGATCGCCGCCGAACAGGGCGTCATCGTCAGCGCCCGCTGGCACGGCAAGGTCAAGACGACGCTGCAGATCGCCGCGATCTTTGCCCTGATCGCCGAGGACCCCGCGCCCGCCTGGGTCGACGTCCTCGTCTACGTCGCCGCCGCCGTCACGGTCATCTCCGGCGCCATCTACTTCTTCGACCTGCGCCGCACCCTCTCCGAGACGGCCGCCGCAGCCGCCGCCGCCGACCCCGACGCAACCGAGCTGCCCGCACAGCCGCCGTCCGTGTAGCTGTTCGAGACCTAGGCCGGGGACAAGACGGGGCGCCGATCGGTGCTCCGGGCTTGTCGACGGTATGGGTGGCAAGAGCCGGAGAAGTCGCGGGGCCAAGCCGAGTGCTGAGCGCCGGCTGGCGGGCATCGCCGCCAAGCAGCACGGCGTGGTGACGCGCGAAGAGGGTCGGCGAGCCGGAGTGACCGACCGCCAGATCGACTGGCGGATCGGCAACGGGTCCCTGATCCGGGTCCATCGCGGCGTCTTCCGCCTCGGTCATCTGGCACCGAGCCACCTCGCCGATTACCTCGCCGCCGTCAAGGCCTGCGGTCCGGGAGCAGCGCTCGGCGGGCTCGCGGCCGCCCACCTGCACGGCCTCATTCGCTGGCGGCCGAAAGTCATCGAGGTGCTGACGCCGAAGGACCGGCATGTGCCTGGGATCCGGACTCGTCGGGTCCGCGACCGTCGCATACCGAGGACGCTGGTCGAGGGAATCCCGGTAGCGACGATCGCGCGCACCCTGATCGACGCCGCCCCGCTGCTCGACGATGAAGCCCTCGCCTGGGCCTGCCACCGCGCGTTTACGCAGCGCTGCCGCCCCGACGCAATCGCCGCGCTCCTCGCCGAGATGCCGGCGGCGCGCGGTCGACGCCGCCTCCTGCGCGTCCTCCTTGGCGACGACCCGATGCTGCTCAGCGAGCTCGAGCGCGCGTTCCTCTCGATGCTGCGCGCCGGCGGGGTGCGGCTCCCGCCCATCGTCAACCGTGAGGTCGGCATCGGGATCGTGGATATGCGCTGGCCCGACCTCCACCTGACGATCGAGTTGGACAGCTACCGCTTCCACGGCTCCCGCAAGGCCTGGGAGCGAGACCGACGGCGTGACGCCGATGCTCGTCGACGCGGTGATGAGCTGATCCGCTACACGTGGGGAGACGTCTTCGAGCGGCGGGAGGAGACGCTGGCGGAGTGCGTGGCCCGCATCGGCCTCGCATAGCTCCTCCCGTCTCCCGTCGAGTTCTCCGGAGTTCGCCACCCGACGCGTGGGGAACGCCGGAGAACCCGGGCGGCCGCCGGGCACGCGCTGGGAGGTTCGCCGGAGTTCGCCACGCGATGCGTGGCAAACCCCGGACAACCCGGAGCCGGGAACGGTCGGTAGGCCGCCGCAGGCCCCGGCGCCGCCGGTGCGGGCGGGCGGCCGCCGCCGGCGCGCCGCCCGGGTACGCGCCGGGCACGCGCGGGAGGTTCGCCGGAGTTCGCTACGCGATGCGTGGCAAACCCCGGACAACCCGGAGCCGGGAACGTCGGCCGCCGCAGGCCGCGCCGCCGGTGCGGGTGGCGCGGGCCGGACGCCGGCCGCCGCCGCCGCGGCGCGGGCGCGACCTCAGCTCGGCCGCCGGGGCCTCGAGCCACTCGCGCATCGTCAGGTGATGGCGGGAGTGCTCGCCGGTCTCGAGCTCGCGGAGGATCTCGGCGAGCTCGCCGGAGCGGTCGGCGACGACGTTGTGGCGGTGGATCGTCTCCAGGTTCTCCTGGCGGGCGACGAGGAAGCCGCCCTCGCGCAGCTCCGGGTAGGCCTCGGCGACCTGGCGGACCATCTCGCGCACGCAGTCCTCGACGAAGCGCGGGTTGGCGTGCGCCTTCTCGACGACGTGCTGCTCGTCGGAGCGCTTCATCAGCTCGTAGATCTCCGAGGACATCGAGCTCTCGACGATGCGGAGCAGATCGCGCGCGTCGATATCGAGCTCCAGGCCCTCGGGCCGGCCGAGGTGCAGGGTGCCGATCCCGCGCTGGTTGTGGGTGGCGACGGGGACCGCGTCGATGATCTCGTCGACCTGCGCCTCCGTGTAGCCGAGCTCGGCGAGCCGCTCGCGGGCGGTCGCGGAGACGAGCTCCTGCGCGCACGGGCAGGCGGTCATCCCCTGCGCCTCGACGCCGGTCAGCGTCCGCGTGCCGTGCTCGGAGGCGACGGCGGTCCCGTACAGCGTGTAGATCTCCTGCGTCGAGTTGTCGGTGACGGGCGTCGGCACCGTCTCCGGGTAGCGCGCGGTCAGCGCGACCTCGGCCCGCAGGCCGCCCTGGCGGTCGCGGACGCGCTCGGCGATCGCCGCGGCGAGCTGCTCGGCCTTGAGCACCTGGGAGAGCACGACCTCGTCGATCGCCTCGTTGACGACCTCCTCGAAGCGCGACATATGGGCGCCGGCCTGGCGCGGGTTGAGGTCGACGAAGCACTGCAGCTGGGCGAAGAAGAGCTGCGGACCGGCTCCGTCGCCGGCGGCGTCGACGCGGATCACCTTCTCGACGCCGGTGACACCGACGCGGGTCAGGCTGACCTCGGTCCGCGGCCTGCCGGCCTGGACGTCGGGAACGGTGGACGTGGAGAGCATTCCGGGGGGCTGGTTCATGCTCCGGGGAAGGCTAGCTGGGCGCGCCCGCAGCGGGTGCGATGCCGAGCCGGGCAGCGAACGCGAGCGAAGCCGCGCCTGCGTGCGTCTCCCGGTGGCCCTTCCTGTGTGCCCCGCTTGTCATACTCGTCGACTTGGAGAAAGCGCCGGAGAAGGGGCCGGGGCATTTCGTTTTGACTGACAGACGTGAACGGGAACCAAGGCGCGCCCGACGCCGACGGTGAGTCCGGGGGAAGCGCACCGGACACGGCGACTCCATTCGGGGAGGTCGAGGAGCTGACGAACCTGATCGCGGCCGGCCGCGACAAGGGCTTTCTCACCTTCACCCAGATCTCGGCGACCCTGGCCGAGGTCGAGGTCACCGAGGAGCAGATCCGCGACCTGCACGCGCATCTCGTCGACGTCGGCATCGACGTGATCGCCGACGAGCGCGTCCCGCCGGAGAAGGAGGAGGCGAAGGCCGTCGGCGAGACGCGCGCCTCGGGCGTCGAGCACGACGGTCGAGCCGCCGACGGATTCGCTGCGGCTCTATCTGCACTCGATCGGCAAAGTCGATCTGCTCACCGCTGCGCAGGAGGTCGAGCTCTCGAAGCGGATCGAGCGCGGCGACATGGCCGCCAAACAGCACATGGTTGAGGCGAACCTGCGCCTCGTCGTCTCGATCGCCAAGGGTTATCTCGGCCGCGGGCTCACGTTCCTCGACCTGATCCAGGAGGGCTCGCTCGGCCTGATCCGCGCCGTCGAGAAGTTCGATTACCGCCGGGGTTACAAGTTCTCGACTTACGCCACCTGGTGGATCCGCCAGGCGGTCACGCGGGCCCTTGCCGACAAGGCGCGGACGATTCGCATCCCCGTTCACATGGTCGAGCGCCTCAACAAGGTCAAGCACGCCGAGCGCCAACTCGTCCAGAGCCTCGGCCGCGAGCCGACGCCGGCCGAGGTCGCCGCCGAGCTCGAGATGACCGTCGGCGAGGTGCGCGAGATGCAGCGCCTCAATCAGAACCCGGTCTCGCTCGACAAGCCCGTCGGCGATGACGGCGACTGCCGAGATCGGCGACCTAATCCCCGACGAGTCGACCGAGGAGCCGTTCGACCGCGCGACCGCGACCCTACGGCGCGAGGACGTCGTCCGCGCCCTCGCCGCCCTGCCCGAGCGCGAGCGCAAGGTGATCGAGATGCGTTACGGCCTCACCGGCTCCGAACCCCTGACCCTCGAGGAGGTCGGCCGCGCCTTCGGCGTCACCCGCGAACGCATCCGCCAGATCGAGACCAACACCCTGCGCAAGCTCAAGCGCCTGCCCGAGGCGCAGAAGCTGCGCGAGCTGGCGTAGCGGCGCGCGAGGTGGCGCCGCCGGACAACGGCTGCAGTTGCGGGTGCCCGCACCGGCTCGGCGGCCGGCGCGGGCACTCGCCGCTCAGCGCTTCGCCAGCCGCTTGAGCTGCCGCTCGAGCGCCGCGATCCGCTTGCCCTGGGAGCGCAGCCGCCGCCGCTGGGCGGCGATCCGGTCGGACTGCGAGCGGTCCCGCTCCCGCTGGGCGTGGGCCTTCTTCGCCAGCGCCTTGATCGCCGTGAGGGCGACGCCCTGGGCGTCGACGTCGGAGATGTAGCGCCGGGACTCGCCGAGGCCGAAGGCGCGGTGGAAGGCCTGCGCCATGGGCCCGAGGTGGCGGACGCCCGCCTTCTGGCCCTTGTACTGCCAGCTGCGGACCGGCATCGCGCGCAGCTTCCGGAGGACCCGCGCGACGCTGACCTGCTCGATCGCGGTCTTCGCGTGGCGGTCCGAGAGCGAACTCCACGAGCCCGAGCCCTGCGGCAGAGTGGCGCCGCTTGACTTGTTGTAGCGGGTGTAGAGCGTGTAGCCGCCGTCCGCGCGCGCCACGAACTGGTTCGGGGCGGTGTCGCTGATGTCGCTGCTCGTCGAGTTGTCACCCCAGACGAACGAGCCGTTGTGCTT
The DNA here is from genome assembly GCA_963774395.1 of uncultured Solirubrobacterales bacterium. Classification (GTDB taxonomy): domain Bacteria; phylum Actinomycetota; class Thermoleophilia; order Solirubrobacterales; family 70-9; genus CAXMST01. Next base: position 9,253 of record CAVZET010000009.1, read on the forward strand.
CGCCTTCGCGTGGTTGCCGGCGGCGAAACTCGCGTAGCCGTCCGCAACGTTGTTGCGGCCGCCGGGGACCGCCGCGTAGTTGTTCGAGGCCTCGTTGTCGGCGCCTCCGGCGACCGTGCTGCTGTTTGCGCTCGCCGTGTTCGAGCTCCCGCCGCCGATCGTTGCGTGCGAGCCCGTCGCATTGTTGATTGCGCCACCGCCGACGGTGGCGTGAGACCCTTCGGCTTGATTGCCCCGGCCTCCAGCGACCGTCGCGTACCCGCCTTTGGTCTGGTTGGCGAGGCCGCCGCCGATCGTCGATGCGGTGGCGAAGTCGAGGATCGAGTTGTTGTAGCCGCCGAGCAAGGCCCCGCGATCGGCGTGGACCTCGTTGCTCTCACCGCCCGCGATGATCGAGTTGCTGCCCCACGTCTCGTTGTGGTCTCCTCCGGCGATCGTGGAGGCGGCGGCCCGGGCGACGTTGTTGTTACCGCCACCGACGGCGGCCTGTTGGCCTTCGGTGTCGTTGCTGTATCCGCCGGCGATCGCGGATTCGCGCCCGTTCGCGTGGTTGCTGTAGCCCCCGCCGACGGTCGCATACTTGGCAGCGGCGCTGCTGAGGATGCCGCCGCCGACCGTGGTGTCGGCGGCGTTGGCGGTGTTGAACCGCCCGCCGCCGATCGTCGAGCCGGCGGCGCTCGTCGCATCGCCGTCGTTGTCGCCGGCCTGGTTGCCGACTCCACCCCCGATCGACCCGTAGTTGTCGGTGACAACCTGGGGGCCCCGCAGGGAGATCTCGTTTTCCGGCGCACCGCCACCCCCGATCGTCGCCCCGACGGCGTCGGCGGTGACAGTGTTCTGGGAGAAGCCGCCGATCAGGTTCGGCTGCTTGGCGGTCGGCTCGATTCGCAGCGCCTGCTCACCGTTCACCTTCAGCTTCAGCGGTTGGTTGTCGGTCGTGCCGAGGAAGTTGGCCCCGGTGGTGCCCCCGTTGCCGCCGAGCTTCCAGAAGCGAGAGGCGCTGAGCCCGTCCAGCTTGTCGGCGTTGGGGACCTTCTTGAGCGTCGACTCGTTGATGTTGGCGCCCGTTACCGAGTTGGGGAAGATGTCGAAGCCGGTCAGGCTCAGGTTCTTGATCTGCTTGCCGGTCAGGCCGTTGCGGGCCACGTTTTTTGCGGTTATCTGGCCCTTGCCGATGTCCTGGGAGCGGAGGCTCCCGTTCTTGACGTGGCGGGAGCCCACCGCATCACGCTTGAGTTGCCGCGGCCCGACCGAGTTGCGGCCCAGCGCCCAGGCGCTGCCCGCCGCGGCGAGGAAGACCGCGAGGGCCGCCACCAGCGCCAACCAGGCGCCCCCTGGGCGCGGATGCATGCTCCGATCGTCTTCGCTCGTCGGCTTTCGGCGGGTCTCGTGGCTCATGGCGCTCCCTTCGGTTGGGCCCTGGCGCGGCGACCGCGATTCGATCGCTCCTCGGTCCAGGCTCAGGCGGCATTGGAGGCCGCCCTCGCCGTTGACCTTGCCCGACTTCCACCGATCTGAATACAGGGACCGACCCTGTATTCGACCCTGGTTTCAGCCGCGGGCTCCCAGGGGTCGCCCGCCGCGACGGCCGTTATGTCAGCACGCGCCTCGCACGGCGCGCCGCCTCAGCCGCCGGCCGCCGCGCCCGACTCCCCGTCGTAGTACTCGAGCCGCGGGCTGCCGCGCAGCATGCGACTCTCCTCGCTGTCCTTCGCGACCCAGACGCCGACCTTGTCGCTGTCCGGGTAGACGGTCGCGCTCGGGAACCTGATCTCCGAATACATGAGCACCCGCACCTCCTCGTCGGTGCGATTGCTGATCTTGTGCGCGCCCTCCGGCCCGGCCGGGAAGAAGGCCAGGTCGAGCGGCCCGAGCTCGGTCTCGCCCTCCGGCTCCCGCAGCGTCGGCCGCCCGGTCAGCACGAGGCACCACTCCTCCTCGCCCGCCTCCCAGTGATACGGGCAGATCGACTGCCCCGGCGGGATGACGTAGAGCGAGCTGCCGGTCGCGGCGGCCCCAAGTCCAGGCCCCGGCCGGAACATCCCGACCCGAAAGCCCTCGGGGTCGTCGGCGTCCCAACTGATCTCAGGGTCGGCGATGTTGACTTTGGGCATTACTGCTCCTCGCTTTCGGGAGGGTGCTGCCGTCGTTGAGGCGCCCAGCTTGGCAGCTCGACCTGCTCAACGATCATTCGCCCAGGACCGAGCGCTCGGACGGCGACGATGCTCTCGTTCAGGAATCCCGCCTCGAAGAATGCGGCCTGGGGGATCGTCATGCGGCGCTTCTGATTGATGATCGCGCGGCCCTGCTTGCCCAAGCCGCGATCCCGTTTCGTGGGCCGCACCGGCTTGGCCGCCGCGACCGGAGTGGGGGAGGCAGGATTCGAACCTACGAAGGACGGAGCCAATGCGTTTACAGCGCATCCCGTTTGACCGCTTCGGTACTCCCCCTGAGGGGACGGCGATTCTAGTGATCCGGCGCTACTACGGAGCGGTGGGCCGGGTGCGATTTCGAATTCCGAGTACTTGGGCCCACCGAGCGTCAGGCTGGTTCGGCAGTCGAGCGCGGCGGTCGGGATCAGCCAGCGCCGCCCGTCCCCGACGTGGACGAAGAGGAACTCGCATCTCTCCGGCTCGAAGTACTTGACCTTCCCGCTCCAGCTCTGATTTCCGCCCTGCGTTGAGATGAGCACGCCCCAGCGGCCTGCTGAGGTTCGATGGGTTGACGTCTTCACCTCGACACGGAGCAGCCGCCCTTCCACCTCCGCCACGATGTCGACGTCCGGGCTGTGCCCGAGTGGCACGAAGACGCGCGCACCCTGCGCAGCGAGCCACTGCATCGCAGACAACTCGCCGATGTCGCCCTGTTCGCGCGGGGTCATTCCCATGCTCCGAACGTAGCCCCGCCCCCGGCCGGCAAAGCCCCTTTTCGGGCCCGTGTTACGGAGTCGGCACAGATTCGTTTGCGGTTTGTTGCGAAGCAGCCCCGAGAGCGCCCCCGGGTCCTGCGCCAGGGCGTCCCGTCGACCCGATAAGCCGTCCGTCCACGCCACTTGCATCCTGTCGATCTCGGAGTAGGCTGGCTTGTGTGTCCTACCCGGTGAGTGTCCGGATCTCGCTCCTCTTCGGCCTCTGCGTCCTCGCGCTGATCGCCACGCCCGCCGCTGCCAAGGCGACCGTCTACTGCGTGCCCGCACCCTGCAGCCCGGGCACGCCCGAGGCGACCATCGCCGACGCGATCACCGCCGCCGACACGGCGACCGGCCCCGACACCGTCTCGATCGGGCCCGGCACCTTCAACGTCGGCACCGGCGTCTCGGTCGGCTCGCCCGACACCGACATCCACGGCGCCGGCGTCGGCCAGACGATCGTCACCGGCGACGCCTTCCCTACCTCCGATCCGGGGACCGGGCGCACGGTCATCTCCGGCTACATGTCGAAGATCAGCGACCTGACCGTGCGGATTCCCTCCGCCGTCACCGCCGGCAACTCCACGTACACCGGGCTCGACATCAACGACGGCCTCGCCGAGAACATCCGCGTCGACGCCGTTGGTTCCACCTTCGGCCCCGGCGACAACGATGGCGACGCGCAGGGAGTCCTGCTGCGTAACGGCACCCTCCGCGACGCCCTCATCACGCTCCCGGCCGGCGCCGACGTCCATGGCCTTCGCGTGGGGCACATCGGCGGCAGCCCAAGCCTCTCCGACGTCACGATCAAGTCCCCACGGCCGCTGCTCAGCGTCCCGCAGGCCGACACGATGACCGGCCCCGTCACGGTCGACGCGAAGCGCCTCCGCGTCACCTCCGCCGACCCCGTTCAGCTATCGGACGGCTTCCTCAAGATCAGCGACTCCGTCATCGACGTCTCCTCGGCAGCCTCGTCGATGCCCTCCAATCCGGAGTACTTCCCGCTCGGCGATCACGGCCTACGACGGCCGCGCCCCCAGCCCCGCCGGCCTCACCCTCGACCGCGTGACGATGATCGGCAACGGCGACGCCAACGCGACCGCACTTTCCGTCGCCGGCCAGGGCGCCACGCCCGTCACCTACATCCACGCCCGCCACGTCCTCGCCGACGGCTTCGGCCGCACCCTCGCCTACCAGAACTTCGGCACCAATCCAACCGCGACGATCAACTTCTCCAACGTGCCGCTCGGCCCGGGCACGATCGTCAACACGGGCCCCGGCGCCGCCACCCTCGGCGGCAACCAGACGGGCGGCAACCGCGGCGGCGACCCGGGCCTGCTCCCCGACCTGAGCCTGCCGCTCAACTCCCCGGCCGTCGACATCGGCGGCGCCGACCTGATCCCCCGCGGCCCCACCGACCTCGCCGGCAACCCCCGCCTCGCCGACGGCAACGGCGACGGCATCGTCCGCGAGGACGCCGGCGCCTTCGAGCGCGTCTACACCCCAGACGGCGCGACGCTCAAGATCAAGGGCAAGAAGGTCAAGCTCAACAAGAAGGGCAAGGGCGCGGTCCGACCTCGCCTGCCCCGCCGCCGACGCCCAGCCCGGCCCCTGCACCGCGAAGCTCAAGCTGACGACCCGCAAGGCCTTCAAGCTCGGCCACGGCCACTCCCGCAAGCACAAGGGCCGCAAGCACAAGCATCAAGCTCGCCAAGAGCAAGCCGACCAGGATTCCCGCCGGCGCGACCAAGGCCGCCAAGGTCAAGGTCAAGGGCCGCAAGCTGAAGCTCCTGCGGACCAACCGGAAGGCGCGCAAGGTGCTCGCCACCGTCAAGGTCAGCGACGGCAACGGCGAGAGCGGCGAGGTCACGAAGAAGATGGCGATCAAGTTCGGCCACTGAGGCCGTCCGCCGCCGCCGGCCACTGAGCCCGCCCGCCGCCGCCTAGCCTCAGCCCCCGCCCGCTAACCTCACCTTCTCGCGCCCGGTTAGCTCAGTGGTAGAGCACTTCCATGGTAAGGAAGGGGTCGTGGGTTCAACCCCCACACCGGGCTCTTTCGCGCGGTCGCTCCAACGGGTGGAAGCGCCGGCCATCCCGCGCGGGTGCGCGTTTGCCGGATCCCCGATATGCTCACCGCCGTGGATCGTTCAAGGGGGGTCGGGCTTAGTGGCATCGCGGTGCGCCCTCGCATCGTCACGCTCGTCGCGCTGCCCGTCGCCTTTGCGGCCCTTTTGATCCTCGCCCCGCTCGCCGCCGCAGCGAGCCGAGTCATCTGGGATCAAGCGGCGAACTCGAGCACCGCGAACGTGAGCGGCATCTTCAGTGCGGCGCCTAACGGCACCGGCCTCAAGCACCTGAGCTCCCCCACGTACCCGGACACGCACAGCGGACCCGCCGGCACGCCCGACGGAAAGCAGATCATCTACACCGAGCGCGTCAAATCCACCGGGGTCGGCACGCTGCGCATCATGGACGCTGACGGCAAGAACAACAAGCCGCTTGCCACGGACGTCTACGACGCTGAGTTCTCGTCCGACGGCTCGAAGATCGTCTTCATCCGCTACATCGCCTCCAAGCCGACCATCCACACGATGAACGGGGACGGCACGGGCGTGAAATCAACCGGGGTTCAGGGCTACTACCCGACCTACGAGCCCGTCGGGGACGACCGGATCGCGTTCTCTGGCAGCCCCGGTGACGGCGGCGGCAACGAGATCTTTCTGATGAACCCCAACGGGAGCGGCGTCAAGCAGCTCACACACACGACCGGCGGCAGCCCATGGATCAGCGCCACACACCCCTCCTTTTCGCCCGACGGGCTCGAGCTGGTGTTCTCGCTGGACGTCGAACAGTACGGTCTTCCTTACCCGCCGGGCTCCCACCTGATGACGATCGACGTCCCCGACCCGGACCCCGATCCGGGAGATCCGGACCCGGTTCTCACCGATCTAACCGCGGGACAGCCCGGCAACGACGGGTACGACGTGCAGCCCTCTTGGTCACCGGATGGAGACCAGATCGCGTTCTACAGCCGCAGACAGGGCGGACTTGACACCGTCGGCATCTACGTGATGGCGGCCACCGTCGGCGCCCCCGCCACCCCCGTTCACCTGACCCCGAGCCTCAACATCGGCCCTTCGGTCAACTGGCTCGGCGCGAGCAGCGGTTCCGATCCGACCGACAGCGCCGCCTGCAAGAAGGCGAAGAAGAAGGTCGCCGCCGCCAAGAAGAAGCTCAAGAAGGCCAAGTCGGCGCTCAAGAAGGCGAAGAAGAAGAAGGCTTCGAAGGGCAAGATCAAGCGGCTGAAGAAGCAGGTGAAGAAGGCCGCCAAGAAGTACAAGAAGGCGAAGAAGAAGAAGAAGAAGAAGTGCTGAGCCTCCTGCGGGCTGGGTGAGCTAGGCCTAGCGCCCGGCGCCGCTGCGCGGGCCTTCATGGTAAGGAAGGGGTCGTGGGTTCAACCCCCACACCGGGCTTCAAGGGAAACCCTGCTGCGGCGGGGGTCTCCTCGTTCCTGGCGTCAACTGCTGGTTGTCGATCGGGCACCGCGCACGGGCCGGGCTAGATCCGCTAGTCCGTTGACTCGGTGATCTCCAGCTCTTCGCCCTCTGGCCCCTCGTACGCCGGGTCATCGAAGAGCGCGAGATATGGCTCGTACCGGAACACGCGTGATCGCTGCTGGCCTGTGATCTCTCGCAGCAAGCCAAGTTCTTCGAATCGTCCAACGAGCTTATTCGCGGTCGGGAATGTTGAGTCGATGAAGCTCATCGCCAGGTTCACGTTGATGAGAGGGCGTTGAAAAAGGCCCGCCAGCAGCTCGAGTCCGTTGCCTCGAAGGCCCTCATCGAGGACGAGTTGCCGGTGACGCTCGCGCAGCTCGAAGATCTGCTCCGCTGTATCGGTGGCTTCGCGTGCAGTGTCGGCCACCCCGGTCAGGAAGAACCGGAGCCACCCCTCCCAATCTCCCTTGTGACGGACCGCCATGAGTCGGTCGTAATACTCGGTTCGATGGAGCTTGAAGTAGTAGGAGAGGTAGAGGAGCGGCTTTCGAATGATCCCCCTGTGCACGAGAAGGAAGGTGATCAGGAGGCGACCAACCCTGCCGTTTCCGTCCAGGAACGGATGAATGGTTTCGAACTGAGCATGGGCTAGTCCAACGTCGATCAAGGTCGGCGCTTCTTCCGTATGCAGGAAGCCCTCGAAGTCCGACAGCGCATCCTTCATGTCAGCCTCGGGCGGAGGGACGAACGTGGCCCTGCTCAGCGATGCCCCAGGGGGCCCAATCCAGTTCTGAGTTCTGCGGAACTCTCCGGGCGTGGCCTGTGCCCCCCGCCCATCCTTCAACAGCTCGCCGTGGATCTCTTTGATCAATCGCAGGGAGAGCGGGAGAGTCTCAAGGCGATCCAGCCCGTACCTCATTGCGTGTACGTAGTTGACGATGTCGCCAACGTCCGACTTGGAGGGCTTGTCGTCGTCCAGTTCCTGCTCCAGGAGGTCTTCCAGGGTGCTCTGGGTTCCCTCAATCTGGGAGCTGAGGACCGCCTCACGTCGCACATACATCCCCACGAAGAAGTCGGGATCGGGAATGACCCTGACCGCGCCATCCAAGCGACCAAGTTCGATCTGCGCGTCCGACAGCATGCGGATGAGGTCTCCATCCAGGCTGATTGGAGGGTCAGGGGGTAGGGAAAATGGACCTTCAATATCCAACGCTCGTTGGATGTTCTATTGACCGGACCAGCCACTGCCTTCAATTGGACTCGTGGCGGACACTGCTCGCGTCCACAGCGACGTCCGGCCCCGGTGGCGCCAACCGCGCCGAAATCGGCCAGAATGCCCGGCGGCATCGGGTAGGTGGATGCCGAAGGGAGCCGGCCGGTGATCGGTCACGGACGCTCTAAACGGCGCAGGCGCGCTCCGGTCAGCGGCTGGAGCGCGCCCTCCGCTCTGCCGTCGCCGACCGCGCGGCCGAAGT
>CAVZET010000010.1:0-160758 GCA_963774395.1 uncultured Solirubrobacterales bacterium
GCGATTGCCGACTCGATCTCGGTGGCCATCGCCTCGGCGGCGGCCGGGTACGAGTAGCGCTGTGCGAGCGCCGGGTCCGGCGCCTCGAGCTCAGTCATGCGTGCCAGCGCGTCTGCGATCGCCCGCGGGTCGTCGGCGGCGACGGTCGGCGTCCTCGCCTCGCCGAGGATCCGGCCCGCCTCGGTTCCCGCGCAGAGAGCCAGGATCGGTCGGCGGGCGGCGAGGTACTCGAAGAGCTTGAAGTTGACGAGCTGGCTGCGGGTCGGCTGGGCGAGCAGCAGCAGGGCGTCCGCGTGGCGCTGCAGGGCGAGCGAGCGCTCGCGCTCGAGGCTGCCGAGCAGGGTGAGCTTCACGGCTGCCGTCGGCGAGCGTCGCGAAGAGCTCGCGCTCGTCGTCGCGCAGCGGGCCGGCGATCGCGAGCTCGAGCTTTGCCGCGACGCTCGGGCCGCTCGCGCGCGAGCCGGCGGATCGCCTCGACGAGCGGCTTCGGGTCGCGGCCGTAGGAGCCGAAGCGACCCGCGTAGAGCAGCGAGATGCGCTCGGGATCGAGCAGCCCGGCGGTCGCCGCGAGCGCCTCGGCGCCCGGCTCGGCGTCCGGGTCCCAGGCGTTGGCGATGACGGCCGGGTCGGCGATGCCACGCTCGCGCAGATCGGTCGCCGCCGGCTCGCTCACGCAGACGACGCGGTCGGCGGCGCCGAGCACCTTGCGCTCCATGCGCGCATCCAGTCGGCGCTGCGCCGCCAGCGGGAACTCGGGCCGCAGCGGCTCGAAGGTCCAGGCGTCGCGGACGTCGGCGACCCAGGGCACGCCGCGGCGGTGCAGCGCCCGGCCGATCAGGTGGGCCGTTTCCGGCGGCGAGGTCGAGATCACCGCCTCGAAGCCGAGCCGGCGGTGGGCGCGGAGCGCGGCCCGGCGGGCGAACGGGCCCCAGGCGAGGCGCAGCGGCTCAGGGTGGATCGCGTAGGAGAGCGGGTGCGGCTTGCCGGAGTAGGTGTCGGAGTCGAACAACGAGTCGATCCGCTCGTGCCCGGCGCGCTTCGCCCGCCACGCCTGCAGATCGCCGGCGCGGAGCACCTCGACCTCCTCGAGCCCCGGTCCCGGCGCCGCCGGTGCCGAACGCCGTCGTCGTCAGCACGGTCACCCGGTGGCCGAGTCGGGCCAGATACTTGGCCATCGCCGCGGGCCGCTGGGCGCCGGTGTCGCGGGTCGGCGGGAAGAAGTAGGAGATCAGCAGGATCGAGCGGCCGCGCGGCGCCGGCGTGGGCGCTCACGCTCGGCGCTCCGAGCTTCGCCCGGCGCGCGGTGATCGCCTCCTCGTAGGCGGCGTCCATGCGGTCGAGCAGCGCCGGCCACGCCCAGCGCTCCAGGCAGCGGCGCCGGCCCTCGTCGCCCATCCGCCTGCGCCCGTCCTCACCGAGGCCGGCGAGCCGGTCGAACGCCTCCGCCGCTGCGGCCGAGTCGCCGGCGGGAACGAGGAAGCCGGTCTCGCCCTCGTCGATGACCGCGCGCACGCCCGGGTAGTCGGTGGCGACCGCAGGCAGCCCGCAGGCGAGTGCCTCGATCAGCACGATGCCGAACGACTCGGGCGGCTCGGTCGTCAGCGCGAACAGATCGCTGGCGCGAAGTACGTTCGGGAGCCGTTCGTGCGGGACCGAGCCGAGGAAGTGGACGCGGTTGCCGAGGCCGGCCTCGCGGGCGAGTGCGCGGAAGCCGTCGAGCAGCTCGCCGCCGCCGGCGACGAGCAGGTGCAGCTCGCGGGACCGCGCCCGGGCGAGCGCCTCGATCGCTACGTCGAGCCGCTTGAAGTGGTGGGCGCGGTCGAGCGTCGCGACGAAGGCTGCGACGACGGCGTCGCCCGGGATACCCAGCTCCGCCCGGACGCCCTCGGTGTCCCGACCGGGGGAGAAGAGCTCGGTGTCGACGCCGTTCGGCATCTCGATGACCCGCTCCGGCGTGTGCTCGAGCGTCTTCCGCAGGTAGGACACCGAGCGCGCGTGGTCGGCGCTGAGCACGAGGATCCGGTCGGCAGCCCGGATCAGGGCGGGGGAGACGGAGTGCTCGTAGCCCTCGAACAGCGCACCGCGCGGGCCTGAGCCGAGCAAACGGTTCTTGTAGTGGACGATCAGCGCCGCCCGCCGCCGGCGCTTGCGCAGCCGCGCGAGCAGCGTCAGCTCCGACCCGAAGATGAAGGGGTAGTGGATGTGGACGACGTCGAAGCCGTCGAGTCGGGCGAGCTCGGGCAGCAGCGGAGCGTTGCCGATCGCGAAGCGCGGCTTGATCCGGTGCACGATCGCGTCGCCGGGATCGGGCGCCTCGCCCTCGGCGTCGGCGGTGAAGACCTCGACGTGGTGGCCGCGCTCTGCCTGGCCCTTGGCGAACCGGAAAGCGGTGTTGCCGGCGCCTCCCGGGTAGGGCGGGAAGGTGGCCGTCAGGTGCGCGACCCGGAGCGCCTGCACGTCGACGGAACGCTCAGTCGACCGCGCCGACGAGCCGTTCCACGCCCGAGTCCGTGATCGTCCGCCGCAGGCCCTCGGTGAGCTCGATCTCGGGCTTCCAGCCCAGCAGCTCCGAGGCGCGGGAGGTATCGGGCTGGCGGACCTGCGGATCGTCGATCGGCAGCGCCTCGTGGACGATCTCAGAGCGCGACTCGGTCACCTCGATGACGGCCTCGGCGAGCTCGAGCAGGCTCTTCTCGTCGGGGTTGCCGATGTTGACGGGCAGGTGGACGTCGGATTCGACGAGCTTGACGAAGCCGCGGATCAGATCGTCGACGTAACAGAAGGAGCGGGTCTGGCTGCCGTCGCCGAAGACGGTCAGCGGCTTGTCCTGAAGGGCCTGGCGCAGGAAGGTGGGGATCGCGCGGCCGTCGTGGGGGCGCATGCGCGAGCCGTAGGTGTTGAAGATGCGGACGATGCAGGTGTCGACGCCCTGCTGGCGGTGGTAGGCCATCGTCAGCGCCTCGGCGTAGCGCTTGGCCTCGTCGTAGACGCCGCGCGGGCCGATCGGGTTGACGTGGCCCCAGTAGCTCTCCGGCTGGGGGTGGATCTGCGGGTCGCCGTAGACCTCCGAGGTCGAGGCCAACATGAAGCGGGCGCGCTTGACCTTGGCGACGCCGAGCATGTGGTGGGTGCCGTAGGAGCCGACCTTGAGCGTGTGCAGGGGCAGGCGCGCGTAGTCGATCGGCGAGGCGGGGGAGGCGAGGTGGTAGATGAAGTCGACGGAGCCGGCGATCTCCACCTTCTCGGTGATGTCCTGGTTGACGAACTCGAACTCCGAGCTGCGTGATGTGCTCGATGTTGCGCAGCGAGCCCGTATCGAGGTTGTCGATGCAGATCACGCGGTGGCCGGCACCGAGCAGGGCGTCGCAGAGGTGGGAGCCGAGGAAGCCGGCGCCGCCGGTGACTACACAGGTGCTCACGGGTCGCTCAGGATAGCGGCGAATCGCCCGTCGCTCGACAGGTCCCGCAGGCGGGGCGCGGCCTTGCGGTGGGGCGGGAGAGCGTGCGGGCTCCCGGATGGGGCGCCGGGTAGCCTGCGCTCGGCACGCAGGATTCACCTAGCCGGAATCGTCAGGAGGAAGTTGTGGAAATGGACACGAGGGAGAAGGTCTTTGCGGCCTTCGGCGTAATCGGGCTGGTGATCGGAATCGTGGCGTTGGTGATCGCGATCACGGCGAACAACAACTCGCAGTCGGATGCCGAGGTCTCGCAGCAGATCAACCAGGAGTTCGCCCAGAAGGAGGCGGAACTCAAGGCGGGGGTCAACGAGAGCCTCAAGCAGACCGTGGGGGCGGGTGCAAAGGCCGACCAGGCCGACACCAAGGCCGGCAAGGGCTTCCAGAAGGCCAAAAAGGCTCAGAAACAGTCGAAGGCGAACGCGAGCAGCATCTCGTCCCTGACCAACGAGGTCGACAAGCTGAAGAAGGAAGTCGCCACACTGACGACGGACAACGCGCATCTCAGCAAGCAGGTCGCCGGCTTGAAGACGGACGTCAAGGTGCTGCGCAAGTCGAAGAAGAACAAGTAGCGAACCACCGGGGCCGATCCGGGCTTTTCCCAGGTCGGTCTCGTCGCGCCGGGGCGCCGCCGTGCGGGCCGGGGTTGGGGGGTCATGCATGGACCCGGGCCGACCCCGATCGCCGCCACCGAGACGAGCTCACGGATTACCCGGGCCGCCGCGTTGATGGTCGATTGCGGCCCCGAGTTCGCCCGCACGGCGCGCCGCTTCTCGGCCCGTCCCGAGGACGCCGACGATGCCCTCGGTCGCGCCGTCGAGATCCTGCTGCGCAAGGCCCCCGATCTGGAGCCCGCGGCCCTTGCCGCATGGATGCGGACGGTGACGCGCCGAGAGGCCCTCGGCCTGAGCCGCTCGCGCCGGCGGGCTGACGAGCGCCGGCTGCCGCTCGAACCGGAGTTCGTGCGCTCCCCTGCGCCCGACCCCAGCGAGGAGCTGGAGCGGCGCGAGCGCCTTGCCGCCGCCGCTGAGCGCCTCTCGCGGCTCAAGCCGCAGGAGCGCCGGGCGCTCGCCCTGCAGGCCGCCGGCTGCTCCTACGCCGAGATCCAGGCGATCACAGGATGGACCTACACCAAGGTGAACCGCTGCCTGGCCGAGGGGCGGGCGGCGCTGCGCGAGCCTGGGGAGGCGGCCGGGGCGGGCGAAGGCAGAACGCGGATTCCAGGCGGCGGTTCCCTTGATGCGTGCATGGCACGGACACGGCTCAGCAGCGTGAGCGGAAGCGAACGGGCCGACGGGTAACGAGCCCGGCGAGCCGTTGTTGATAATGCCCTCATTTAGGGGCGTCTGGGTTGGTACCCTCTTCGCGTGTCGCAAGCTGTAGGCCCGCGCAAGGGTAGACGGGGTAGTAACGCATCCGGGGACGGTGGGCGCACAAAGCGGTCTCGTCTGGACCCAGAGGCCCGACGCGAGCACCTCCTCCGGACCGCGATGACGGTCTTCGAGGAGCAGGGCATCGCTGAGACTTCGGTGCTCCAGGTGACTCAGGCGGCCGGCGTCTCCAACGGGACCTTCTATCGCTATTTCGACGACAAGGAACAGCTCGAGTATGCGATCGGCGGCATCGTCCTAGCCGAACTGGGCCGAACCCTCGAGGAGATGCAGCGTGATCAAAGCGGCGCCGAGCGCATCGCGATCGGTGCGTTCGGGGTGATGAGAACGGTCGGCGCAAATCACGAAGTGGGGTCGATCCTGGCCGAGTACTTCGAGAGGCGAAATGCCCTTCTTCAGGAGGCGGCAGTGCAACTCGCGGACCACATCCGCGAGGGCGCAGAGTCCGGCGAGTTCCCGTGGACGCCCCGCCTCGGAGCTTTGTCGGAGTGTTCATCGCAATGTTCGGAGTCGGGGCGCGCTCGGTCCTGGCCGGGCAGGACCCGGACGACGTCGGTGAGTTCATCGCCGCCGGACAACTGCGACTGCTCGGCGTCGCGAGGAGGCGTGCGGCCTCGGTCACGCAGACGGTGCGCCGGCGCATGGGTGCATGGGAGCCGACGCCCTTGAGTACGACGCCGAACCAGGCGCCTGCGGATCCTGCCGCTGATCCTGCTTGACGCGACACTCGTCCGAGCCCGCTCAGACGAGCCCGGCGTAGCTCGCGCCGTCGAGGTGGATCGCGTTACCCGAGACGAAGCCGGCGGTCTCGCCGCAGAGAAACGCGCACATCGCACCGAACTCCTCGGGCCGTCCGAACCGCCGGGCGGGAAGCGTCGCGACGATCTGCTCGCGTGCCTCCTCGTAGGTGATCCCTTGCGCTTCGGCTGAGCGTCTGGCCATGGAACACCTGCCGATCGGTGTCGAACCGCTCCGGCAGCATCGTGTTGATCGTCACGTTGTCCGCGGCGACCTCACGCGCGAGCCCCTTGCTGACCGCGAGCAGCCCGGCGCGGGGCGCGCTCGAGAGGGCCATCAGGGAATGCGGCGTCGTCACCATCGCCGAGCCGATGTTCAGGATTCGCCCGAATTGCCGCTCCCGCATACCCGGAAGCACAGCGCGAATCATCATCAGTGCGGCGGTGAGGTTTGCATCCAGGGCGGCCGCCCAATCCTCTTCCTCCCACTGCAGAAACGGTCCGGGCGGCGGCCCGGCGTTGTTGGTGAGCAGGATGTCGGCATCGGGGCAGGCTGCGATCAGCGCCTCACGGCCGGCCGGATCCGTGACATCGGCAACGATCGGCTGGACACGCACCCGCGGAAACCGCGCCGCGAACTCCTCGGCCGTTCCCTGCAGCTGCTCGGCCTCGCGGCCGTTGACGACGATGTCGACCCCTTCGGCGGCGAGTGACTCCGCGCACGCACGGCCGAGGCCGCGGCTCGAGCCACAGAGGATCGCGCTGCGGCCCTCGATTCCCAGCTTCATTGAATGCCCTCGTCCTTCGGTCGATTGGTGGTGACAGCCGCGCGTCTGATCACGCGGGCACGGCCGTGGTCGGCCCGGCGTCGGCGTTGAGTCGATTCGCAAGCGTTCCGATCCGATCGATCTCGAGGGTGACCGTCTGGCCGGGCTCGATCCAGCGCTCGAGCTCCAACCCACAGCAGCCGGGCATGGTGCCGGTCGAGATCACGTCGCCTGCGTCGAGCCGCTCCCCCGACGAGGCGTAGGCGATCATCTCGCCGACGTCATGCGCTGGATCGGCCGTGGCGCCCGCGCACCATTCCTCGCCATCGACGCGAACGCGCCCCACGGCGGCTCTCCAGTCGCCGAACTCGTCGGCGGTGACGACATCCGTGCCGATCGAATTGGCGAACGTCTTCGACTTGATGACCGGCCCGAAGGCGTTGTGCCGGGCGTCGTCGGCCTGCACGTCGCGGGCCGTCCAGTCGTTGAGAACGAACCACCCGCCGATCGCTTCACGGGCCTCTTCAGGCGTGGCGTCGACGAGCGGCTTCGTGAGCACGCAGGCCAGCTCGAGCTCGAAGTCCAGGGCTTTGGTGTGGTTTGGCCACCACATCTCCTCACCGTCCCCGAGGACCATCGTGTGGTTGGCCATGTAGAAGATCGGGTGCTCGTAGAACCCACGCTTCGGCTTCAGGGCCGGGAAGGTCCGGCCCGTCTTCTCGAAGGCGGCAACTGCCATCCACGCCGGCTTCGGAAAGAAGTGCTTGACGAGCATCCGACCCGACCCGATCACGTGGGACTCCCACAGCATGAAGGCGCGGATCGACCGCGGCCGGAACGGCAGCCCGGCGCCGTCAGGATCCGCCACGACGGCGTCCGCGGCTGCGATCGCGGCCTCAGCCCGGTCCCGCGCCGGCCTGCCTTCAGCCAGAAAGGCCAGCAGGTCGCGCTCGCCCGCGAGACGGACCCAGCGGTCCCGTCCGGGGTCGAAGCAGATCAGCCCCTCGGGAGTCATCCGGAGCTTCATCGGCGCTGCTCTCCGAAGCTGCCCATCACGAGTGGGCGGGCTCCGGCTCCTCACCGGGCGTGGCAGGGGCGCTGGGCTCGATGCCCTCGAACTCGGACGCCTCGACGAACCATTCCGTCGTCGGAAGCGGGCCCCAGGTCGCGATGCTGCGGGGATCCGCGAGCGACCAGCCGACCGGCTCCACCTCGGGGTCCAGGAGTTGGTACCCGTGGCTGACGAGCTCGACCCGATGACCGTCGGGATCGCGGAGGTAGAGGAAGCTCTGGGGAGCGGCGCCGTGACGGCCGGGGCCGTACTCGACTGCATCCCGCCGGCCGCTCGCCGAAGCCAGATCGCAGACGCGCTTGGCAGTCGTGGCGTGATCGTGGACGACGAACGCGAAGTGATGCAACCGCGGGCCGAGGCCGCCGACCCCCACGAGATCCAGCAGGTCACCCTTGCGCGCCAGGAACGCGCCGACCAACATCCCGTCGGGCGTGCCGTCCAGGGTCACGTACTCGGAGATGCGGAAGCCATTGCCGGTGTGGAACGCAGCCCACGACGAGACGTCCGGCACGTGAACTTGGAGGTGATCGATCCGGGCGGCAGCGGCGCCGCGAAGCTGGTCATCGTCCAGAAGCATGCGTCGCTCCACAGGCATCGACGCGCACAGCTCCATCGGTACACCAGCTACATCGGAGAACTGCAGCGTGCGCCCTTGATGTTCAGGTTCTACCCACTCGCAGTCGGTGCCCTGCGCCGTCAGGGCGTCGTGTGCGGCGTCGAGATCGCCGTCGGAGGCAACCCGGAAGCCGAGGCGCCCGGCGGAAGGAGCGTCCGCTGCGACGAGGACGAGGCTGTGATGCGCAGCCTCCTCCACACCTCGCAGGTACACGCGTCGATCGTCGGCCGCGGAGGGCACGAGCCCGATCAGCTCCTCGTAGAAGGCGCGGCTGGCCGCCAGATCCTGCACGTGCAGGACGACGTGGCTCAGTCGGGTGATGTTGAACGGCGGCGCGGCCGCCGGCTTCGGAAGTGACATTACGTCCTCCTCTGGTCGATGACCCAGCGCCGATCGGCAGGGTCGAATGGATGCCGCCCCTCGGCGGCGGTAACAAGATGTGCAGCGGCGACGCCGAGAGTCGGCCACGAGGAAAGTGCGTTCATCGCGCGACCTCCTGCTCCATGCCGAGCAGGGCCGCGACGTCGGTCTCGAACTGCTGAACCTGAGCATGCTCGCCGGCGACGCTGAGGACATGTCCGTCGGGCCGGATCAGGACGCCGACAGCGTCGGCCAGGCCCACCGCTTCCATCCACTGATCTACGTCCCGCTCGGCGCGGTCGAGCCGGACGACCGTGGCGCCGAGTCCCGCGGTCAGGCTCGGCGGCTCGACATCGCCGAGGAGCAGCACAGTGAACCGGTGTGGATCGAGCAGATCCAGGACCGACACCTGCTCGCCATCGATCTCGAGCCACCCGTGAGGCAGACGCCGGCCCGCGACGGCCCGCGGCGAGAAGTCACTCACCTCCGTGATCGGCTCGTCGTCGGGGTCGTAAGAGAATCCGAGCTGCAGGGCCAGGCTGTCGAAGTGGCCTCGTTGATCGGCAACGGCCGAGCTGATTTCTTCGGCACGTCCCGGCGCTGCCAGCCACTCGGCAAATCGCGGCGCGTCCTGCTCGAGCGCAGCGCCCTCGTCGACGGCGGTGATCAGCGAGGCGAGCGCCTGAACGTTGGCGAGGCTCTGATCGGCGTTGCGACGCGCGACCGGCTGACGCTCGCGCTCGTAAGTGTCGAGCAGCGGATCCGCCGCCTCTCCCGCGACCACGGCGGCAAGCTTCCATGCGAGGTTGTGAGCGTCCTGCAGGCCGCTGTTGAGACCGAGGCCACCGGTGGGCGGGAACCGGTGCGCTGCGTCACCGGCGAGGAAGGCGTTGCCGGCGCGGTAGGCGTCGGCAACCTCGACCCGCATCTTCCACGGGGTGGCGGCAACGACATCGAAGGGGACGCCGGCGGCGCCCGGCCCGAGCGCTTCCCGCACCAGCTCGCGCACGCGCGCGGGCCCGAAGGGGCCATGTCGATCCGGCCGGGGGGCTGCACGATGCTGTACGTCCACAGGCGATCCGGCAGGTACGCCAGCAACGTCCCCTTCAAAGGCGGGCCGAAGAGCCAGTGCAGGACACCCGGCCGCGTTCGGGCGACGTCGGTGAGATCAGCTTCGAAGGTGATCGTGAGCATCGAGGCGAGGTCTCCGAGGCCGGACATACCGATGCCGAGGTGCTCGCGCACGGGGCTGGTCGCGCCATCGGCCCCGACGAGATACCGCGAGCGGACGGTGACGTCCCCGTCCGGCGTCTGGGCCGCCGAGATGAAGTCGTTCTCCTCGATCGACGCTCCCGTCCACCTGTGCCCGCGGCGAAGATCGACCAGCGGCTCTGCCTCGAGTCGCTCGAACAACAGCGCCTCGAGCGCGGGCTGAGGGATGTTGAGCAGCGGGTATGGAGTCGCCGCGCGAACGTCCTCGTCCTGCCGCTCATACGCGAGCGTTCCGAAGCAGTGGCCGGTCAACGTGGTCACGAACCGGACTTCGCTCGTCAGCTCCGGCGGGGCTGCGGCCGCCTGCAGCCCCGCATACGTGATGTCGAGCTCCTGCAGGATCTCGATCGATCGCGGATTGACCGCATGGGCTCGCGGCAGGGTCTGAGCCTCCATCCCCTGCTCGAAGATGACGACGCGGACGCCCCGCCGGGCCAGCATCAGCGCCAGCGTCACGCCGACGGCGCCTCCACCGGCGATCGCCACCGGAAAGTTGTCTGCTTGTCCCATCGTCTCTCCGACTGGATCTCGCGTTCCGCTTCGCACCGTTTGGCGAGCGATCGCGCAGCACCGTAGCAATTAGTGAGACCACTGTCAATAACTATTGAGATGCAGCTCAATAGGCTGGGCCCAACTCGGGATCGGCGCCCCGGTTCTCGCGATCGCCGTCTGCCGGACTGCTTGCCCTGAACCCGACCAAGCTCGGCGGACTCGCCGCCGCCGGCCTGGCCGGTCACTCAGCGCTTCTTGCCGCCCTTGCCCTTGCCGCCGTGATGGTGCTTGTGGCCGTGACCCTTGCCGCCGTGGTGCTTGCCCTTGTGCTTCTGCTCCTCGGGGGCGAATTCTGCGTAGCGCTTCGAATTCAGCAGCTTCCGCACGGTCCGCAGGCACTTCGGGTAGTCGGTGATCTCGAAGTCATTCGCTTTGCCCTCGCCGAAGCCCTGGTAGTAGACGAGCATGCGTGCCCGTGAATGCTTGCTTCGCCCAGCGGAAGAGCTTGTTCACGAAGGCCGGCTTGTCGCGATTCCACGGGGACCACTCGCCGACCACGTAGGGCAGCTTGCCGAACTTGCGATAGATCGAGGTCAGCCCCGAGAGGCTCGGAAACTTGCCGTAGACGTCGCCGCCGACCCAGTCGACGTAGCGCTTGCCGGGGAAGTATTTCTGGGGCGCGTTGCCGGGCACGTCCGGCGAGCCCTTCGCCTGGGGCACGAAGGCGAAGGCGACCTTCGGGTCCGGCAGCTTCGCCTTCGCTTCGGCCTGCACCTTCGGCTGCTTGAGCTTCTTCAGCTCGTGGTTGACCTTGGCCAACTTGCCGCCCCGCAGGATCAGCACGATCCGCTTCCAGGCCGCCTTGAAGGTCGCGGTTGAGTGGAGCTTGCCGCGGGGGTCGCCGTCGTGCTCGAAGGCGCTGTACGGGTTCCAGTCGGCGTTCATCTCCGGGAACAGGCGGATGTAGGTCGGCTTGCCGCGCTTCGCCAGCGCCTGCGAGAGGGAGAGCAGGTAGCCGTCACCCTTGCCGTTGGCGATGCTGCCCGTGCTGATCTTCGGATCGCACTCCCAGCACGCCTTCGTCGAAAGGCTCAGCATGCCGCGCGTGCGGCTGTCCGACCAGCGGTCGATCGACTCCTGCGGAATGTGGCCCCAGCCCTCGAACGACTGCATGACGGCCGGGTGCGCCCGCACGTCGTCCCGGTACTGACGGTAGTCGGAGCCCTGGCCGGTGTCGGAGACGCCGGCGAAGCGTCTTGCCCTTCGGGGGCAGGTAGGCGGAGCTGCCGCCCTTGTGCCCCTTGCCGCCCTTGTGCCCGTGCTTGCCGCGTGGTGGTGCTTGTGGCTGGCCGTGGTGGTGCTTGCTGCCGGCGTTCGCATCAGGCGCCGCGATCACGGCGGCGGTTGCGATCAGCAGCGCGATCGCGATCGCGACCCAGCGGCGGGACCTGGGGAGGAGGGAATCCATGCTCCCGGAATTCATCGGAAGCGCGGCCGAACGGTTGAGCGAAATCATCCGATCGGATGATCGACGAAAATCGCGTCTTGCTTCAGGAGGTCAGGTGATTTCCCGCAAGGAGCCGTCGGCGACGTCGAAGATGAAGCCTCGCACCTCGCCCCGGTTGAGCAGGAAAGGGCTGTCGTTGAGCGCCTTCAGGGAGCCCGCGGACGTTGGCCTCGAGGTCGCTGATCGAGCGCAGACCCCAGGTCGGCCGGTGTCCGGCGTGCTCGCGCATGAGCTCGTCGAAGTCGGCGTCCGTGGACTTCGTCAGGCCGCAGTCGGTGTGCTGGATGACCATCACGTCCAGCGTGTCGAGCAGGTGCTGGGAGACCGAGACCGAGCGGATCACGTCGTCGCTGACGATGCCGCCCGCGTTGCGGATGATGTGGGCGTCGCCCTCGTCGAGGCCGAGCAGCGAGAAGAGATGCAGCCGGGCGTCCATGCAGGCGACGACCACCAGCCGGCGGCCCGGTTTCGCGGTCTTCTCGGTCGCGTGGTAGCCGTCGGCGTCGGCCGCGTAGCGGCGCGCGTTCTCGACCAGCTCATCGATGACGCTCATCGACACGGAACTTATTCGGCTGCCGCGCGTTTTGCCCGGCGGGCGTCCTTGACGCGCTCGGTGGCGTTGAGCTCGAGCTTGCGCAGGCGGACGACGTCCGGGGCGATCTCCACGCATTCGTCGGCGCGCAGGAACTCGATCGCCTGCTCGAGCGAGAGCAGCTTCGGCGGGATCAGGCGGACGAGGATGTCGGCGGAGGCGGCGCGCACGTTCGTCTGCTGCTTCTCCTTCGTCGGGTTGACGTCGAGGTCGTCCGGGCGCGAGTTCTCGCCGACGATCATGCCCTCGTAGACGTCCTCGCCGGGGCCGATGAACATCGTCCCGCGCTCCTGCAGGTTGTGCAGGGCGTGGCTCGCGCTCTTGCCCTGCCGGTCGGCGACCAGCGAGCCGGTCGGGCGCGTGCGCAGATCGCCGGCCCACGGCTCCCAGCGGTCGAAGACGTGGTGCATCAGGCCCGTGCCCCGGGTCTCGGTGAGGAACTCCGTGCGGAAGCCGATCAGCCCGCGGGCGGGGACGAGGAACTCGAGGCGGACCCAGCCGGTCGAGTGGTTGACCATCTGCTCCATCCGGCCCTTGCGGACGGCGAGTGCCTGGGTGACGACGCCGACGTACTCCTCGGGTACGTCGATCGCCAGCCGCTCGACCGGCTCGCAGGTGCGGCCGTCGACCTCGCGCGTGACCACCTGTGGCTGGCCGGCGGTGAGCTCGTAGCCCTCGCGGCGCATGAGCTCGAGCAGGACGACGAGCTGCAGCTCGCCGCGGCCCTGGACCTCCCAGGCATCCGGCCGCTCGGTCGTGCCGACCCGGATCGAGACGTTGCCGACGAGCTCGCGGTCGAGCCGGTCCTTGATCTGGCGCGCCGTCAGCTTGTCGCCGCCGCCGCGGCCCGGCGAGCGGCGAGGTGTTGATCCCGACGACCATCGACAGCGATGGCTCGTCGACGGTGATCACCGGCAGCGGCCGCGGGTCCTCGGGGTCGGCGATCGTCTCGCCGATCGTCACCTCGTCGAGCCCGGCGATCGCGATGATCTCGCCTGGGCCGGCCTCGTCGGCTTCGACCCGCGCGAGCGCCTCGGTCACGTACAGCTTCGAGATCCGCGCCCGCTCGACTGAGCCGTCGGCGCGGCACCAGGCAATCGGCGCGCCGGCGCGGACGGTGCCGTTGTAGACGCGGCAGATCGCCAGGCGGCCGACGTAGTCGTCGGCGTCGAGGTTGGTGACGTGGGCCTGCAGCGGCGCGTCGGGGTCGTATGCGGGGCCGGGGATGCGGGAGACGATCAGGTCGAGCAGCGGCCGCAGGTCGGAGCCCTCCTCACCCTCCGCCAGGGCGGCCCAGCCGGCGCGCGCGTTCGTGTAGACGATCGGGAACTCGATCTGCGACTCGTCCGCGTCGAGGTCGAGGAAGAGCTCGTAGACCTCGTCGACGACCTCGGCGATGCGGGCGTCGGGGCGGTCGACCTTGTTGACGACGAGGATCACCGGCAGCCGCGCCTCGAGCGCCTTGCGCAGCACGAAGCGCGTCTGCGGCAGCGGTCCCTCGGAGGCGTCGACGAGCAGCAGCACGCCGTCGACCATCGTCAGCCCGCGCTCGACCTCGCCGCCGAAGTCGGCGTGCCCGGGCGTGTCGACGATGTTGAGCTTGACGCCCTCGTAGTCGAGCGCCGTGTTCTTGGCGAGGATCGTGATCCCCTTCTCGCGCTCGAGGTCCATCGAGTCCATCACCCGCTCGGCGATCTGCTCGTTGTCCCGGAAGGCGCCGGACTGGTGCAGCATCGCGTCGACGAGCGTCGTCTTGCCGTGGTCGACGTGGGCGACGATCGCGAGGTTGCGCAGCTCGGCGCGCGTGGCGCTGCCGGTCGCTGCGTGCAGCACATGGCTGCCGGTGTCGTGGGGGCGGGCGGTGCTCACGGGGGCGGCGGATGGTAGGGGCACGGCGCCGCCTGCCGGCCCCCCGTCCGGCCGCTCCCCTACCCCTCGCCCCCCGGCTTCGGCGCCCAACGTGCGGCATCCGCCCCTATGGGGCGGATCGGGGCACGTTCGGCGGTGAGATCGCCAACAGAGACCCGGGGGAGTCATAGATTCGGTCGGCATCGATTCGGCGAACGAGCCATCCGGCGGCCTCCCACCGCGCCTGCTTGCGGGCGTCCTCACCGCGATCCAGGTGGAACGGGCCGCCGTCGATCTCGATGATCAGCCGATGGGCCGGCCAGCTCAGGTCGGCTTCCTCGCCGGCTCTGCAGACGTTCAACGCGGGCATTGGGCGACCAGCGTCGCGAAGGATCATGAGCGCGCGCACCTCGGCGCCGCTCCTCGCCCGCTCCAGCGGCAGGCCGCTGTGGGCGGCGATCGTCGCCCCCAGGCGCGCGGCGCCTCGCCGTCCGCGATTCTTTTGGAGGAAGTCGGCGAGGGGCCCGAGGTCGACTTCGCCGAGCCTGACCGATTCGCGGACGCACCAGGCGAGGGCGCGAGGGCTCACCATGCCCGCGAGGTCGAGAAGCGTCCGTGCCGCCGAGGTGATGGGGATGCCACGAAGTTCCTCTACGCACCCGTCGAGACTCGCGCTGTGGTGGATGCAGAGGTTTCCGTGCCTCCTTTGGCCGCCGTTTCCGGGCCTGGTGACCTCTTCGAATGGCCGCGAGAGCGTCCAGAAGCCGCGGGCAGCGGCGGAGCTTCGATGGGAGAGGACGCTCGCGGGATGCCCCAGGGTGGCCGCGCTCCACTTGCCCCAGTCGTCTGCTGGGTCCACTGGCGCCACGGCGAAGACGCCATGCGCGACGCGCACGAGGCGACCTTGTTCGAGCCGGTGCCGCAACGCCCGCTCGCTGACCCCGAGCCCCTGTAACTGGGCGAGCGAGATGCGGTTGAACTGACGGCCGGCCAAACTTGCGATGCGAACGTCCCTCATACCTACCTATAGGGGCGGACGCCGCATGTTCGCCCCCCTTGGGGTTGCGGGCGGCCGCTCGGTGGACCGATCGGTGAGCGCTCACGGGCCCGGCCGTGAACCGTGGGGTGGGCCCCCCGGCCCTCGGCGCCGTCAGGGCTCGATTACGTGATCCGGGTTCGGTCGCAGCTCCGGCGGCGCTTGGCTGTAGTCGCCGAATGGGGCGTCGCGCTCGGAGATCGCGGCGCGGGCGCCGTCGTCCTGGACTTTGTCGAGCCACTCGTGCGCCTCGGCCGTGTGGCGCATGAGCCCGTCGAGGATGCCGCCAAGCGTCCGAGTGCTGGCCAGGCCCATGTTGTCGAAGGCCTGGTTGACGACGAGCTTCATCGCGCCGGTCTGTGAGGGGGGCAGCGCCGCGATCTCGCGGGCCCGGGCGGCGACGGTCTCCTCGAGCTCGGCAAACGGCACGGCCTGGTTGATCAGACCCCACTCGACCGCCTTCGGAGCCTGCAACGGCCGGCCGCTGAGCGCCAGCTCCTTGACTCTCGTCAGCCCGAGGCGGTAGATCCACATCCCAGTCAGATACGTGCCCCACATGCGGGCATAGGGCGTGCCGATCACGGCGTCGTCGCTGGCGATGATCAGGTCAGCGCACAGGGCCATGTCGCTGCCACCACCCACGCACCAGCCGTGTACCTGGGCGATCACCGGCTTCAGCGTCGTCCAGATGCTCATCTGCTTCGGCGTCGGCCCGGTCTGCGGCTGGGTGACCATGCGGAAGTCGTCGCCGGGCTCCCACTCGCGCGGGTCGGAGCCGGGCTCGTCCCAACCGGTGCCGCCGCCCGAGAAGTCGTAGCCGGCGCAAAAGGCACGGCCGGCGCCGCGCAGGACGATCACTCGCACCGCAGGGTCGTTCGTCGCCGCTGAGATCGCCGCCTCGATCTCGTCGGGCATCGGCGGCACGATCGTGTTGAGCTGCTCGGGGCGGTTCAGCGTGATCGTCGCGACCGCATCGTCGACCGTGTAGAGGATCGTCTCGTAAGCCATCGCCCGAGCCTATTGGACCCTGGTCGAGGGGCGGGCCGAAAAGCAATTGCAGACTGCAAAATCCGGTGTAGTCTCACCTTGAGAGGGGCGGGACGTCGATACATAGGAGGCATCCCAGATGCACGCTCGAGTAGTCCGCTTCGATGGCGTAAGCCAGGAGACGATCGACGGGCTCGTCGCCCGGATCGAGGAGGAAGGCGGCCCCCCACCCGGTGTCCCCGCCAAGTCGATGAAGATGTTCTACGACGCGGACCAGCAGACATCCGTGTTCGTCGCCTTCTTCGACTCTGCCGAGGACATGGCGGCGGGTGATGCGGTCCTCGGTGCGATGGACACCGGCGACACGCCGGGCAATCGCCTGTCGGTCGATCGCTGCGAAGTGGTCATCGAGCGGGAGATGTGAGCATGAGCGTTCTCGTCACAGTCAAGATTCCCGGTGACACAAACGCGTTCCAGCGCTACGTCGCTGAGCACGGAGAGAAGCTGGTCGCGATCGGCGACGAAGGCAAGTCGCGGGGCGCGATTCATCATCGTTTCGCGCTCGGCGACGGCTTCATGCTTGTCGTCGACGAGTGGCCTGATGCCGCGTCGTTCATGGCCTTCTTCGGCGGCAGCGACGCGATCGGCGAGGTGATGGCCGCGTCGGGTGCGAGCGGCGAGCCCGACGTCACAGTGGCTGAGTTGATCGATACCCCGGATCAGTTCTGAGGCTCCGTGCCCCCCGAGGGCGGCGGGGCGCCCTCGGGCCCGCGGGTCCGCGTCCCGCAAAGGGGCTTCTGCCAGCGAACGCGCTCAGCTCGCGCAGGCCTGGGGCGCCAGGCTGGCGTCGTATTGGCGGACGCCGAGGTAGCCGCCGTCGCGGATCTTGACTTCGTCCTTGGGACTGGCGAAGGCCGAGGCGCGCGATGAGAAAGCAACCAGGTTGAGGTAGCCGTTGCCGGCATCGAGGTCTGCCTGAGTCAGGCACGGGAGCAGACCGAGCTCGATGTAGTGGCACTCGCCCTGACAGTTCTCACCGTTCTGCGGTTCGACCGTCTTCCCCGTCGTCGCCTTCGGTGAGTTGGCGAGGATCAACTCCTTGTTGACGAGCGGCGGAGTCGGGTAGTCGAGGCCGAACTCGGCGAGCAGGGAGGCCCTGATCAGCACGGGCCCGACCTTGTCGAGCTTGAGTGAGTAGACGACTTTGCGGTCGCTCTGCTTCTGTGACTTCGTCTTCGCCAGCGGCAGGCTGTGGACCAGCGTGTCCCCGGTCGCGCTCACCGGCGGCTCGAGCCCCGGACGGCGCTCCCGGGCGACCCCAAGCCGCCCCTGTCCGTGCGTGAGCTGCAAGACGTTGCACTTCGCCGGCACCGCTGGCTTGCAGGGCTTCGCCTTCGGGTCCGTTGCGCGGACGAAGAGGCTGACGGTCCGGTCGCCCGTTTCCGATTTCGGGACCGCGCCCTTGCCGAACTGCGCCGCGACGCAGTGGTGGAGCTTGATCGTGCAGGTGAGCTCGTCGCCGGGCCCGAGGTCCTCACCGTCGAACGACGGACGTCCGTCCTTGCCTTTGCCGGAGAGCACGAGCCGCGTCTCGATCTTCGGGTTGAGGTTGTACGGCGCGGTGCCTTTGCAGGAGGAGGTGGAGCCCGCGGCGAGGTCCGAGGGCCGGCAGTTCGTCATCTGGATGTCGGCGCCGGCGATGATCTCCTCGCCCTGCGCCAGGTCCTTGAGCGCCACGGAGTAGACCGGCGTCCACAGACCCTGCGGCGTGATCCGGATCCGGTCGGGTCCAAGCTGCGGATCGCCCTTCTCGTCGTTGTCCGAGTAGATGCTCAGCGCCGGCGCGGCGCCGCCCGTCGACTTCGTCATCGCAGCCGTAGTCAGGACGGGGGTCGTGCTCGAGTCGAGCGCCCGACCCGCAGCCGGCCATGAGTGCCAGGGCGAGCGCGAGGAGCGAGGCTGTGCAGAGGCGGGCGATCATCGAGGCGGGCTGATCGTAGCCCGGCGCCAGGCTCGTGCCGGGCGCCGCCCGAGCGGAGGGGGTGGGATTCGAACCCACGAACGGGGATTACCCCGTCACTGGTTTTCAAGACCAGCGCATTCAACCGCTCTGCCACCCCTCCGGGTGTTCGCAGCGTAGAACGTCAGCGCGGCTGGTCAGCGGCCTGACAGGCGGCCCGACCGTCGGCGTGGCCGCGCCTAGACTCGGTCGCTGAGCTACTCGGGAGGTCGAGATGCCCGATCAATCCACGCCGCCCGCTGCCGCCGGAATGTCCGCCGCCGGCGTTCTCAACCTGACGCTGCGGGCCCTCGTCGAGTTCGGCGTCGTGGCGGGTTTCGCCTATTGGGGCATCCGGACCGGCGACAGCACGCTCGGCAAGGTCGTGCTCGGTATCGCTGCGCCGGCAGTCGGCTTCGGGGTGTGGGGCGCGGTCGACTTTCGCGGCGCGGGCAACCACGCCGAGACCTTGCGCTTGATTGAGGAGCTCGCGATCTCGGCGCTCGCCGCCGTGGCGCTCGCCGTTGCCGGCAGCCCGTTGCTCGGCGCCTTGCTGGCGCTCCTCTCGATCGCCCACCATGCGCTCGTCTACCTGCTTGGCCAGCGACTCCTCGAGCCATCGGCCGGCGAGAACTCAGGGGCCGCGCCGACCTAGCGGACTCGTCCACGAGGACGCGCCGTCGCGCGACGCGTAGAGCGACCCGAGCCCGG
The DNA here is from genome assembly GCA_963774395.1 of uncultured Solirubrobacterales bacterium. GTDB lineage: Bacteria > Actinomycetota > Thermoleophilia > Solirubrobacterales > 70-9 > CAXMST01. The sequence goes on from CAVZET010000010.1 coordinate 18,843, forward strand.
GGTAGGCTCTCGCCGATGTCCGAAGAGCAGCTCGAGGAGCCCCTCACCTGGCGCAACTGGTCGCGCGAGCAGGTCTGCAGGCCCCATGCGATCGTCCGGCCGCGGACCCGGGAAGGGCTCGTCGCGGCGATCGTCGAGGCCCACGAAGCCGGCCGCAAGGTCAAGGTCGCGGGCTCCGGGCACTCGTTCAGCGAGGCGCCGCTGGTGCCCGATGGGGGCACGCTGCTGCGGATCGAGGCGCTCGACCGGATCCTCGACTTCGACCGCTCCTCGGGTCTGGTCCGGGTTGAGGCAGGCGCCCAGCTCGGCGATCTGAGCCGTCGGCTGAACGAGCTCGGCGTCGCCTTCGAGAACCTCGGCGACATCGATCGTCAGACCCTCGCGGGCTCGATCTCGACCGGCACGCACGGGACCGGGACCGGGTTCCGCAACATCTCCTCGCAGATCGAGTCGCTCGAGCTGATCGGCGCCGACGGGAAGACGACCGTGATCGGCGCCCGCGACGGCGAGGCGCTGCGGGCCGCGCGGGTCGGCCTCGGCGCGCTCGGCGCGATCTACGCGGCCACGATCCGGACCGTGCCCGCCTACCGGCTCGACCGCCTCGATCATCCGCTCCCACTTAGCGAGGTGCTCGATTCACTCGACGACCGGGCGGACGCGAGCGACCACTTCGAGTTCTTCGTCTTTCCGCACACCGAGACGGCGCTCTGCCGGGAGAGCACCCGGACCGCCGCGCCGGCCGATCCGCCCTCGCCGGCGACCGACTACCTGCGCGACGTCGTCCTGGAGAACTGGGTCAGTGGGGCCTTCTCCGCGATCGCGCGCAATGTGCCTTCGATGGGTCCGCGCCTAGCCGGCGCCGCCGCCGCCTCCTTCGCGAACTCGAGCAAGCTCGACGAGAGCTACCGCGTCTTCGCTTCCGAGCGCCGGATCAAGTTCACCGAGATGGAATACGGCCTCCCCCGGGAGCGCGCCCGGGAGGCGATCGAGCGCGTGCTCGAGATCGCTTCGCGGCCGCGAGATGCATTGCGTCTTCCCGGTCGAGGTCCGCTTCGTCAAAGGCGACGACGCGCTGCTCAGCCCAAGCCAGGGCCGGGACACTTGCTACATCGCCGTCCATCAAGACCGCAAGCTCGACTGGCCCGTCTACTTCCGCGAGGTCGAGTCGGTGCTTGCCGCGATGGACGGCCGTCCGCACTGGGGCAAGCGCCACGAGCAGACCGCGGCCACGCTCGCCCCGCGCTACCCCGGCTGGTCCGCCTTCCAGACGGTCCGCAAGCGCCTCGACCCGGAGGGCGCCTTCGCCAACGCCTATACCGAACGGGTCTTAGGCGTCCTCTGACCAAGCCTGAGCGTGCGCGGGAGGCGCGCGGTGTGGCGGAGCCACATGAGCGCCGACTGCGGTGCGCTCAGGCGCCGCGTCAGAGGACGCCTAGAGGAAGGCGAAGCCCTCGCCGCGGTAGGTCGGGGCTTCGGCGACGATCTCGTCGCCCGGCGACGAGGTAGAGCGTGTTGAAGCGCTCGCAGAGCTCGCCCGCCTTCGCGTGGCGCATGTAGACGCGATCGCCGATCCGCAGCCGCAGGGCGCTCTCGCCGAGCAGCGGCGTCTGCGCCTCGCCGGCGCCCTCGCTGCGATCGAGGTGCAGGCCCTCCGGCAGGTAGGGCTCAGGCAGCCGGTCGGCGGCGGGCGCGCCGGAGGCGACGTAGCCGCCACCGAGCGCGGTCGCCGAACCGGGCGCGGCCCGGCGGACCACGGGCACGGTGAAGAAGGCGGCCGGCGTGAGCCGGAAGCGTGAGTAGTGATCGAAGAGGACCGGGGCGTAGAAGCCGGAGCCGGCGGCGAGCTCGGTGACGGCGGGCTCGGCCGCGGTCAGCTCGAGGCTGCCGGTGCCGCCGCCGTTGACGAAACGAAGCGGCGCGACCTGCTCGACGGCGGCGACGACCGCGGCCCGGCGCTCGCGCAGCTCGGCCGCCGAGCGCTTCTGCATCAGCGCGGATTGCCCGGTTGCGCGCGCCCGCACCGGGCGTCGCGTCGCCGACGCCCGCGATCTGACCCTCATAGGCCATCAGCCCGTCGAGCTCGAGGCCCGGTCGCGCGGCGATCTCCTCGGCGAACCGTCGCGCCGCCTCCGGCGTGCGCAGCGGCGAGCGCTTCGGCCCGATCTGCATCGAGCCCCGCAACGCCTCGTAGCCCGCGTCGATGTCGATCGCGACCTTGATCGGCGCGCCGGCGGCGCCGGGCGCCCCCTCGATCAGGTCGAGCTGGGCGACGTCGTCGACCATCAGGGTCGGCACCGCGCCCGGATCCGAGCTTCCCCGTTCTGCCGCCAGCTTCGCGAGCCGCGAGACGGCGTGCCTGTCGACGGTCGGGTAGGCGACGACGAGGTCGCGGAAGCCCTCCTCGGAGAGGTGCAGGGCCTCGGGCAGCGTCAGGCAGAGGAGGCCGCGGAAGCGCTCGTCGAGCGCCTCGATCCGGCGCAGGACGTCGCAGCAGCGGACCGACTTGCTCGCGACCCGGATCGGCTTGCCGCCGGCCCGGCCGAGCATCTCGCCGGCGTTCGCCGCGAGCGCGTCGAGGTCGACGAAGGCGAACGGCGCCTCGATCCCCTCGAAGATGGCCTCGTAGCGGGCGTAGAGCGACTCGGCGTCCAAAGCGGGGCGAGCGTACCCCACCTCTCGGCCCGCTCCCCTGATCCGCTGCCTCGCGGGACCGCCTCTACAATCCGCCACTTCCAGCGGCCCCGGGACTCCAGCGGGCCGCCCTACCCGGAGAGGTGGCCGAGCGGCTGAAGGCACTCGCCTGCTAAGCGAGTAGGGGGCGCAAGCTCTCTCGAGGGTTCGAATCCCTCCCTCTCCGTTGCCGGGCGACAGCGTGCCCCCGGGCTCACCGTGCCGCGTACTGCTCGGCGATCGCCTCGTCGAGGAAGTCCGACATCCGGTCGAGGTCGGGCAGGCGGTCGCGGTCGCCGACGAGCCCGAACATCATGTTGCCGTCGTAAGAGAGAACGCCGATCGACAGCGCCCGCTTCTGCGGCGAGAGGGCGACGAAGGGGTGGATCGCCTGCAGCCGGCGGCCGAGCAGGTAGACGGGCATCGGCGGGCCGGGAACGTTGGAGATCACGAGGTTCCAGGGCAGGCGCTCGCCGACGACGCGGTTGACCGGAGCCAGGGCCGCGTTCATCTGCCCGAGCAGCCGGTTGACCGTCGGCGGCACCCAGCCCGAAGCCTCGATGATCAGCGACGCGGCGCGGGCGCCCTCGGAGGCCTTCAGCCGGCTCGTCGTCTCGCGGATGATCTCGAGGCGCCGGCGGGCGTCGCGCTCGGCGAGCGGCAGGGGGACGAGCAGGGTCGTCATCCGGTTGCCGAGCTCGCCCTCCTCCTCGGGGCGGCGGATGCTCATCGGGACGAGCGCCGTGAACTCGCTCGGCAGGCGCTCGCCGCGAAGCTCGAAGTAGCGCCGCAGGGCGCCCGTCGAGACCGAGAGGATCACGTCATTGACGGTCGCGTCGAAGCGCCGGCCCGCCTGCTTGACCTCCTCGAGCGGGGTCATGCCGAAGGCGACGCGGCGGTCGCGGCCGATCTCCTCGTTGAGGAACGTCGGCTTGACCGGCTCGGTGTTGCGGGCGAGCTCGACGAAGCCGCGCGCGGTGCGCCCGGCCTCCATCGTCGTCGAGGCGGCGCCGAGCGGCGTCAGCCGCGACGCGGTCTCACGCGAGAGGCCGAGGAAGCGCTCGCGCGCGCCGACCACGCGCTTGAGGATCATCTGGTCGGCCCGCGAGGTGTTGGGCGTCCACGGCTCGCTCGGCAGCCCGAGATCGGTGCCCTTGGGGTCCGGGTCGAGGATCACGGCGCCGACGTCGATCGCGGCGATCCCGTCGACGAGCGCGTGGTGGGTCTTCGAGACCGCGGCGAAGCGCTTGCCGGCGAGACCCTCGATCAGGTAGATCTGCCACAGCGGCCGCTCGAGGTCGAGCGGCTCGGACATGATCCGGCCGACGAGGTCCTTGAGCTGCTCGTCGGAGCCGGGGAGCGGGAGGGCCGAGCGGCGCACGTGCCGGCGCAGGTCGAAGATCGGGTCGTCCTCCCAGACCGGCCGCGTGACCCGGCCCGGGCAGGTGGCGAACCCGCTGGCGGAAGCGCGGGATCAGGTTGAGCCGCTGCTCGACGTGGGCGAGCAGCGCCTCGAAGTCGGGCGGCTTGCCCCCGAAGATCGCGGTGCCGCCGACGTGCACGTGGATCGCACCCTGTTCGGCGTGCAGCGAGGCGATGTCGGCGCCCGAGAGGGGCTCGGAGTTGCTCACCGCGGCGCACCCTACCTCTCCGCACCGGGCTTGCCGACCGTGCGAGGATCAGCGCCGATGGCCACCGCACCGCTGCTCTCAGGCCCGATCAGGGCCGACGACGTCGCCGAGACGGCGCTCGAGCTCGAGGCGCTCGAGCGCCTGCGAGCGGTCACGGGCGAGAGCGACGGGCCGATGGAGCGGCACGGCTTGCGCTGCTATCTGATCTGCCTGCGGCTCGCCTCGCTGCGCGGCGCCGAGGTCGACCGCGAGCTGCTTCTCGTCGCCGCGCTGCTGCACGACATCGGCCTCTACGAGGGCGCCTCGGAGGGCGGCGTCTACGTCAGCGACGGCGCCGCTATACGCGAGCGGGCTGCTCGCCGGCCGCGAGGGTTGGCCCGCCGAGCGCGTGCGGCGCTGCCTCGACGCGATCGAGCGCCACCACGAGCTGCGCTCGCAGTGGGCGGCCGGGCCTCGAGGTCGAGCTGCTGCGCCGCGCCGATCTCGTCGACGTCTCCGCCGGGCTGATCAGCCACGGCGCCGGGCGTGCCTGGCTGCGTGAGCTTGGCCGCAGTGTCCGCCGGGACGGCACCTATCGCGAGATCGGCGGCCTCGTCCTCAAGGCCCTGCGCGAGCGCCCGACCTCGATGCCGCGGATCTTCCTGCGCGGAGGCTGAACGGCGCGCCGGCGGTCGCCGCCGCGTCAGTCGAGATCGAGGTTGGAGAGGAACTCCTCCGCCTCGCTCCATGAGCCGGGCGGAACCTGCAGGTAGATGTCGCCGCGGCCGAAGCGGTCGGGCGCGGAGTCGGCGCTGATCACCGCCTCGATGCCGGCCTCGCTCGAGGTGGCGGCGCCAGGCCCGCGCGGCGTCGATGTCGTCGAACTCACGAACGACCTCCCAGTCGTCGAAGCGGGGGTCGCCGACGTGCAGCTCGCCGGAGCGGTCCGCTCCGCGGAATCGATCGAACAAGCCCATCGCTCGCAAGATAGGCGGCACGCGGACCGCTGCGGATCCCGGTAACGCGAACTGCACAAGTTTCGCGCCCGCCCGGGTACCGTTTCGAATGATGAATCCGGCGGGAGAGACGTCCGGCCGCCCGCGGCTCGCGGCCGTGCTCGCAGTCGCCCTCTGCGCAACGGTGGCGTTCGCCGGCCTGCTCGCGCGCTTCGCCCGGCAGCGCCGAGGCGAAGGGCGCCAGGAAGCTGCCGCACATCAAGCACCTGTTCACGATCGTGGTCGAGAACGAGAACGCCGACGACACGTTCGGCCCCGACGCTCCCAAATACCTGGCGAAGAAGCTGCCCTCCAAGGGCCTGCTGATTCCGAACTACTACGCGACCGGCCACTTCAGCCTCGACAACTACATCTCGATGATCAGCGGCCAGGCGCCCAACCCGCAGACGCAGCTCGACTGCCAGTTCTTCAGCGACTTCACGCCGGGGATCCCGGCCGCCGATGGGCAGGTGATCGGCAGCGGCTGCGTCTACCCGAAGAGCGTCGAGACGGTTGCCGATCAGCTGCAGGCCAAGGGCCTGCGCTGGCGCGGGTACATGGAGGACATGGCGGCCAAGGCCCCGAGCGAGCCCGTCGGCCTGCCGCCATCCGGAGATCGGGTCGCGGGACGACACGCAGGCCGCCGAGGTCGGCGATCAGTACGCGACCCGGCACAACCCGTTCATGTACTTCCACTCGATCATCGATGCGGCGCGCAGCTGCAAGACCCACGTCGTCGACTACACGAAGCTGGCCAAGGACCTGAAGAAGCGTAGGAAGACCCCCGCATACAGCTTCATCACGCCGAACCTCTGCCACGACGGCCACGACTCGCCCTGCGTCGACGGCGAGCCGGGCGGGCTCGTCTCGACGAACCGCTTCCTGCGCCAGGCGATCCCGCCGATCCTGCACTCGCCCGCCTACAAGGACCACGGGATGATCGTCGTCACCTTCGACGAGGCCGCGAGCGACTCGAGCGCCTGCTGCGACGAGCAGACGCGGGCCCAACACGCTCGCCCCGGGTGGCTTCCTCGATCCGGGTCCCGGCGGCGGCCGGACCGGCGCCGTGCTGCTCTCGCCGTGCATCCGTCCCGGCACGCGCACCGAGACCGCCTACAACCACTACAGCTTCCTGCGCTCGGTCGAGGACAACTTCGGCCTCGCCCACCTCGGCTACGCCGGCCGCGACGGTCTGCAGCCGTTCGGCTCCGACGTGCTCAACAAGCCCAGGTGCGGCAAGCGCAAGCACAAGCGCGGGCACGGGCACCATCGGAAGGGCAAGCACGGGCACAAGGGGAAGAGCGGGCGCTGAGCGGGCGCCCGGCGGCGATCAGCGGATCGCCTCGATGAGGGCCGGGCCGCCGGTCAGGTGGACCTCGCCGGCCCGCAGGCCCGCCGCCGAGGCGAGTGCCTGCAGCTCCGCCGCGGAGCGTTGCTTGCCGCCGTCGCAGATGGCGTGCATCTGCAGGTCGACCGAGGTTGCGATCGGGTCGGTGTCGTCGGCGTCGATCAGCGTCTCGATCATCAGCAGCTTCGCCCCGGGCGGCATCGCGGCTGCGACGGTCTCGAGGATCCGGATCGAGCGCTCGTCGTCCCAGTCGTGGACGATGTCCTTGAGCAGGTAGAGATCGCCCGCGGCTTCGATGCCCTCGAAGATGTTGCCCTCGAGCAGCTCGACCCTGTCGCCGACGCCGGCCGCCGCGAGGTAGCGCTCGGCCTCGGGCAGCACTCCCGGCCGCTTCGACGAGCTTGCCGTGCAGGCCCGGCCGGGCCGCGAGGACCGCGGCGAGAACCGGTCCGGAGCCGCCGGCGATGTCGCAAACGGTGCCCTGCTCGGGCCATGGGTAGCCGGCGACGATCCACGGGGTCACGAGCCGGCTCATCTCCCGCATCGAGTTCGCGAACAGCCGCTCCTCGTCCGGGTTCTCGGCGAAGTGGGCCCAGACCGACTTCCCCATCGTCGCCGGGAAGAGGGGCTCGCCCGTGCGGATGCTCTCGCTGAGCTGGGCCCAGGGCTCCTGGACCGCGGCCGTATTGATGTGCTTGGCCCAGTGGGCGATCGTCGGATCGGCCGTGGAGGTCAGCCCGCGGCCGGCGCGGGCGAGCGAGAAGCGTCCGGCGCTGAGCTTGAGGAGGCCTTGGGCGGCAGCGAACCGCATCACGCGGTGCAGCGTCTCCTCGTCGAGCTCGAGCTCGACGGCGAGCTCGGCGCTGCTCGCCGGCCCGGCGTCGAGGCGGTCGATGACGCCGAGCTCGACCAGAGCTCCGGCCACACGGGTGCGGAAGAAGGCGGTCGTCTCCTCGTAGGCGAGGATCTGCGGCGGCAACAGCGCGTCGGCGGCCGCGCGCAGCCTGCGGCGCAGGGCGAGCCCGGCCCGCACCACCGCCCGCGGCGGTGCCGCGTCGAGATCGATCGGCTTGCCGAGGCGGTCCAGCGTGCCCATGCGACGCCCGCTCGGCGCTCAGCCGTTGAGGCGTACGGGCAGCGTCTTGAACTGGTTCAGGAACTGCGTCACGGCCGGCTTCGGCTCGCCGTCACGGATCATGTTCGGGTAGCGCGCCAGCGTCTCCTCGAAGAGGACCTTGAGCTCGAGCCGGGCGAGTGCCGTGCCGAGGCAGAAGTGGCGGCCGCCGGCCCCGAACGCCTGGTGCTCGGGCTTGCGGTGGATGTCGAAGACGTCGGCGTCCTCGAAGACGTCCTCGTCGCGGTTCGAGCTCACGTACCAGAGCAGCACCTTTTCGCCCTCGGCGATCTTCTGCCCGTGGATCTCGGTGTCGTCGGTCGCCGTCCGGCGGAAGTTCGAGAAGGCGGGGAACATGCGCAGGCACTCCTCGATCGCGTCCGGGATCAGCGCCGGGTCCGCGACCAGCTCCTGCATCTGGTCGGGGTGCTCGAGCAGCGCGTTCATGCCGCTCGTGAAGGTCGCCTTGGTCGAGTCGTTGCCGGCGGCGACGAGCAGGAAGAAGCCCATCACGATCTCGTGGTCGGAGAGCTTCTCGCCGTCGATCTCGGCATGGACGAGGACGCTCGTCAGATCGTCGGTCGGGTTCTCCCGCCGTGCTTCGACCATCTCCTGGCAGCGGCGGAAGACCTCGGGCAGGTCCTCGGCGAGGACCTTCTCGAGGCCGCCGGGGGCGAGGTCCTCGTCGCCGACGCCCGAGCGTCGTGTTCATCAGCGTCGCCCAGACCTCGTCGTCTTCCTCGTCGATGCCCATGAAGCTGCCGATCACGCGCGAGACCACCGGCTGGGCGATGTCGGTCGACGACGTCGAGCTCCTCGCGCCCGTCGAGCCGGTCGAGCACGCGGCGGGCGATCTCGCGGATCTCCTCCTCGTGCATCGCGATCCGCTTCGGCGTGAAGCCGCGCTGGAACAGGGCCTTGATCCGGTCGTGCTTGGGCGGATCCATGGCGATGAACATCGAGGTCATCAGCTCGAGCGGGATCGCGTGCGTGAGCGCCATGCAGCCGCCGCGCTCGGAGGAGAAGGTGCGCCAGTCGCGGCTCACGGTGTGCACGTCCTCGGCCTTGACGATCGACCAGAAGCCGGCCTCGTCGGGGTACTCGTTGATCTCCGGAGAAGTGGACCGGGCACTTCGTCGGCGCGCATCCGCGGAAGAGCTCGTGCGGCGGCCCGTGCTCCCAGTACTCGCGATCGGCGATGTCGATCTCGTTCAGGCTCTGACCGGTTCTCGGCTGCCACGTGGTCCGTCCTCTCCAGTCCGCGGTGCGGTTCGCCCGGGAGCCTACCGGCTCGACTGGCTGCGTGGCCAGTTTTTGCCACGGCAACGCATTGCGGGATACTTCGCGACGGCCAGCAGTCCTGAGCATCCAGGGAGGACCCGGAATGAAGATCCACAGATCCGCACTTGCGATCGGCCTCGCGCTCGCCTGTCTGGCGATGCCGGTTGCAGCGCTCGCCGGTGGCAAGAGCTACCCGACCGTCTACACGAAGTTCAAGTACGAGCTCAAGAACGGCAAGTCGTACTTCAAGGGCAAGATCGATTCGACGAAGGGCAACTGCGTCAAGGATCGCAAGGTCGTCCTCTACCGGAAGAAGAACGGCAACAAGAAGAAGCTCGGCGGCGACCACACCAACAACAAGGGCAAGTTCTCGATCAAGCTGGGCGGCAAGCCGCCGAAGAAGGGCAAGTACTTCTCCGAGGTCAACAAGACGAAGATCGGCAAGTCCGGCAACAAGAACACCTGCCTGTCGGTGAAGTCCGGCTCGGTGAAGCTGAGCTGACTGCAGCCGGCGGGGCGCGACGGTCGAGGCGGGTGGCCGGATCGAGCCGCGTGAGCAGCTGATCGCCGACCTCGAGGCGTACTCGGGTGAGATCTTCGCCGGCGAGTCGCCGTTCTACGTCGAGCTGCTCGCCCGGATGGCCGACGACGTGCGCGCCGCCGGTCCCGTCTGGGAGCTGCTCGAGCCCTTCGCGCTCGAGCCGCCGACCGAGTTCTTCGCCCTGCGCGCCCTCGCCGGCGTCCACAAGATGGTGCTCGACGGCAGCGCCCCCGATCTGGCTGCCTACTACCCGTCGGCGGGCGGCGACGGCGATGCGGCCGCGGCCTGGCCCGGCGTGCTCGCCGCCCTCGCCACCCACAGCCCGGAGGTGATCGGCGATCTACGCCACCCGCTGCAGACGAACGAGACCTCGCGCTGCGGCCCGCTTGCCTCCGGGTTCCACGTGATCGCCGACCGCTGCCGGGATGCCGATCCGCGCGCTCGAGCTCGGCTCGAGCGCCGGCCTCAACCAGAACCTCGACCGCTACCGCTACGAGGCGGGCGGGCTGAGCGCCGGCCCCGCCGACTCGCCGGTCCGCTTCAGCGACTACTGGCTCGGCGGGGTGCCGCCGCTCGACTCGCCGCTCGAGATCGCCGAGCGGCGCGGCTGCGACATCGACCCGATCGATGCCGCCACCGAGGAGGGCCGGCTCGACCTGCTCGCCTACGTGATGCCGGACGAGCTCGCCCGGGTCGAGATGATGCGCGGCGCCCTCGCCGTCGCGGCCGAGCATCCACCCACTGTCGATCGGGCGAGCGCCGACGAGTGGATCGCCGAGCGGCTCGCGGAGCCGGCGCCCGGCCGGGCGACCGTCGTCTTCCACTCGGTCTTCTGGATCTACCCGCCGCCCGACGTGACCGCCCGGATCGCGGCGACGATCGAGGCGGCGGGGGAGAGGGCGAGTGCCGAGGCGCCGCTCTTCTGGCTCAGCTACGAGGAGAGCGCCGAGCGTCTCGGCGTGGTCGAGCTGCGCCTGCGGAGCTGGCCCGGCGGCACCGAGGAGCTGCTCGCGACGGGCGAGCACCACTACGCGCCGATCCGCTGGCTCGGCCCATCGGCCGCCGCCGCGCCGGCCATCTAAGGTGGGATCAACCATCTAGGCTTCGCGCCGTGAGCTCGGAGCTCGTCTACCACGTGAACGTCCATGCCCGCCGCGGAATGCGACGCGTATGGGTCTTCAACATGTCCCGCGAGCGCCTGCAGGCCGAGGTCATCGGCCCATGGCTCGCGCAGGTGCCCTTCGAGCTTGCGGACGAGGACTGGGAGCCGCGCCTCGCCGAGCTACGGATCCTCGAGGGCCGCCGGCTCGTCGGCAACGAGCTCGGCCTCGGCGAGGGGCCGAACTCAGCCGAGCGCACGGCCGAGAACGTGACGCGCCGGATCCTCGAGGAGGCAAAGGCCGCCGCAGCGCCTACACCGGCCGCGGTCCCCGACGCGCCGGCGCCGACGGCGCCCGCCGCCGTCAGCGGCCGGGGACGGCGATCCACGGACGGAGCGCATCGCCGCCCGACTGCTCGGCGACCTCGCGGCCCTCGACGGAGTCTCGATCGACAACGAGGAAGCGCTCGGCCTTGTGGCCGAGCGCCTCCGGATACTTGGGCTTGATTGAGCCGCCTGCTCCGGCTTGCGGCCGGAGCGACGGGGGTGCCGCGTCAGCCCTGGGCGGCGACCGCGGCGTTGGCGCCGAAGCCGACTACCTTGCCGCGGGGGACGGCGAGCACGGCCGAGGAAGCCGTCTCGATCGCGTAGTCGGCCGTCGCGCTGAGGCGAACCTTGCCGTCCGGCGTGCCCTCGCGGGAGCCGACGACGAGCAGGTCGACCGGGCCGTGGCCGGGCTCGGTCACGGTCGCGCCGAGCGCGCCGGCGAGGGCGCGAGCGGTCTCGGCCGGAGCCTGGTCACCCGCCTCGGCGAGGACGCCGATCGTGCGGATCGAGTAGTCGCCGCGCGAGCGCAGGTTGGCGGGGGCGACGGCAACCGCGAGCTGCGAGCCGTCGAGCAGCCGGCGGGCCGAGGTGCCGGGGTTGACCGAGCCGTCGGCGGTCCGGTAGTCGGACCCGAAGACGACGAGGTCGGCGCCCTCGCGCTGGGCGAGATGGCGGAGGCCGTCGGGAGTGCTGGCGTTGAGCTCGACGTGCTGGTCGACCTCGGTCTGCCCGACCGCGTCGGCGCCCTTGCGGAGCAGCTCCGCGGCGTGTGCCTCCTCGCGGGCGTTGCCGCCGGTGTGCGAGACGTAGGCGAGCGCCAGGTGGCTGACCTTCTCCAGCGCCTTGCCCAGGGCAAGCGCGTCGCGGTCGTTGTCCGTGCCGTCGTAGGAAATGATCGTCTTGGTCATTGCTCTACCTCCTTCAAGTGATTCGGGTTGGTGTTGAAGTTCGAGGGCATGATCGGCTAATCCTGCCATCAGCACAAGCAATGTTGCTAACGTTATGTATTAGCTGTGCTTAGTGTCCCCAGGCTCAAGATCCTCCGCGAGGTAGCCGAAACGGGTTCCTTCTCGGCTGCCGCGGAGTCCCTCTCCTACACGCAGTCGGCCGTCTCGCAGGCGATCGCCGCACTCGAGGCGGAGGCGGGAACGGTCCTGCTCGAGCGCGATCGCCGCGGCACCCGGCCGACGCCGGCCGGCGCGGCGCTGATCGAGCACGCCGGCGCGATCCTCGCCCGCCTCGACGCGGCGGAGGACGAGGTGCACGCGATCGCCGGCGGGCGCCAGGGCAAGCTGCGCCTCGCCTCCTTCCCGACCGCGGGGGCGACGTTGATCCCACTCGCGGTGGCGACGTTCTCGGAGGCCAACCCCGGGGTCGAGCTCAGCCTCGCCGAGGGCGAGCCCGAGGAGATCGCGCCGCGCCTGCGCGCGCACGAGTTCGACCTCGCCCTGCTCTTCGAGTTCCACGGTGTCGGCCGCCGCTACGTCTCCGGAGCGCAGCGGGTCGAGCTGCTCGAGGATCCGATGCGCCTTGCCCTGCCCGAGGGCCACCCGCTCGCCGAGAAGCGCAGGCTGAAGCTCGAGGACCTCCGCAGCGAGTCCTGGGTGCAGAGCTCGGAAGCGAGCGCCTGCGCCCGGCACGTCGTTCGCTCTTGCATCGCGGCCGGCTTCGAGCCGCAGGTCTCCTTCGAAAGCGACGACTACCAGACGGTTCAGGGGCTGGTTGCCGCCGGGGTCGGCGTCGCCCTGATCCCGCAACTCGCGCTGACCACCGTGCGCTCCGACATCGTCGTTCGGTCGCTCGGCCGAAAGAGCCCACTGCGCACGGTCATCGCCGGCACGCCCCCGGGCCGCGTGGAGCCGCCGGTCGCGGCAATGATCGACGCGCTACGGACCGTCTCGCGCGCCTACCGCTACTCGGGTCGTACGCCGGACCCGAACGCCGCGCCCGAGACGACGGCCGCCGAAACGACGACGGGCTGAGCCCGAAGGCCCAGCCCGCGTCGCTTACGGGGTCGTCGGTTCGGTCTACTGGATGGCGCCCAGGGACGGGACGTCCGAGGGGTAGACCTCGTGGCCGTGGACCGCGAGATCGCCTTCCTCCATCTCCTCCTCGCTCATCGCGAGCGGGATGACCAGACCGATGATCTTGAGGATGATGAACGTCATCACCGAGCAGAACACGATCACCCAGAGCCCGGCCAGGAACTGCCACTTGAGCAGTTCGAAACCGCCTCCGAACACCAGGCCCTTCGCGTGCAGCGCGAAGGCCGTGACCATTCGGGGGTCGGCGAAGACGCCGACCAGCAGGCCGCCGGTGAGGCCGGCGAATCCGTGCGTGTAGACGACGCCGAGGGTGTCGTCGACATTGCGGAACGGCCGCATGCGGCTCAGGTAGTGGTACGCCAGGTAGACGATCACGGTCGCGATCAGCGCGATCGCTCCCGCACCCCAGCCGTTGACGAAGCCGGCTCCCGGCGTGATCGCCACGAGGCCGACGATGATGCCGTTGACCGAGCCGATGAGGCTGGGCTTGCGGCCCGTCAGGTAGTCGAGGCCGATCCAGGACAACAGTGCAATGGCGGCCGCCAGGTTCGTCAGCAGCAAGGCTGCCGAGGCGTCTTTGCCGGCGAAATACGGATCTCCGCCGTTGAACCCGTTCCAGCCCATCCAGAGCAGCCCGGCACCGACGGCGACCATGGCGAGGTTGTTCGGCGCGTCGATCTCGCGATCGCGCTGGAGACGCGGTCCGATCACCGCGGCTGCAATGAACCCGGAGGCCCCGGCAGCGAGGTGGATGACGTATCCACCCGAGAAGTCAAGCGCGCCGTGCTGGGCGAAGTAACCGCCTCCCCAGATCATGAACGCGTTGACGACGTAGGTCGTCGAGATCCAGATGACCACGAACGGGATCCAGGCCTTGAAATTGAACCGGCCGAGGACCGAGCCCAGCATCAGGATCGGGGTGATGCCCGCGAAGACGAGCTGGAAATACATCAGCGTCGGCTGGGGGATCGACAGCTTGGCGCCGACTGCCGGTAGGGACGCCTGGCTCAGCAGCGTGTCGTGAGACAGCGACGAACCCGGCTTCCCGATGAAGTTCCCGAAGAAGCTTCCGCCGTCGGCACCGAAGATGTGGACCGGCGAGCCGAATCCCATCCTGTAGCCCCAGAGCAACCAGATAACGACCACGAGGGCGAACGCGACGAAGGTCATCATCATCGAGTTCACCGACCAGCGTTTCTGCATGACTCCGCCGTACAAGACGGCGAGGCCGGGCAAGCTCATCAAGCCGACGAGCGTCCCCGCGGTCATCATCCAGGCGTTATCGCCTGCGCTCAACCAATCCATTGTTTTATGGGTTCCTTTCCCTTTCGAATCGACGGGGCCGTTCCTCGAGGAGACACGGAATCGAGCACGCCCGTAGATGTCGCCCCGTCGCTTGGCGCGCTCCATGATCGGTTGCGCCGGATTGGCCGTGTCCCTCCGTGTGTCTAAAGATTCGGTCGCCGAGCTTCTCCGCGGTGTCGATATCCAACCGCGCAGACCCGCCTCTAAGGTGCCGCGTTATGCCAATGGAAGGCCAATGGGAGCGGGTCAACACGCCGATCAGGTCGCTGACGCCCCGAGAGCGCAATGTCGGCCTCGTGATGGGTCTATTGACGACCCTCGTGATCGCCGGCGTGCTGCTGCTTCACGTAGGAGACAAGGTCGCCCCGCCGTCACCCGGATGCATCTCAGCAACGGTGCCCTGGGTAATGGGCGGGGAGACCTTCAATCGCTGTGGCGAGCAGGCGAAGTACCTGTGCGCGAACAAGGCGACCGAGGAGACGGCCTACGGCCGCGGTGTCCTCAGCGCCTGTCGCGAGGCGGGTCTGCCGGTCGGCGCGGCGGCCTCCTGACGTTTACCGCAGCTCTCGGCTAATCAGTTCGTTCGCGGCGACCTGCGCGCGGCGATCACCGCTGCCAGCGCGATCAGGACGCCGGCGGCGAAGATCAGCGTGCCCATCGCGAACACCTGCGGGGGGATCCCGACCTTGACCGAGCCCCAAACCCAGAGGGGGAAGGTCAGGATCGGGCCCGCCACGAACTGCGTGATGATGAAGTCATCGATCGAGAGGGCGACGGCGAGCAGCGAGGCAGCGAGGATCGCCGGCCAAATCACCGGCAGGACGACCTGCCAGAAGGCCTGCCAGGGGTTGGCGCCGAGGTCGCGCGCGGCTTCGGCCAGCGACGGGTCGAGGTCGCGTAGCCGCGACTGCAGCACGACGACGACGAAGGCGACGTTGAAGGCGATGTGGGCGATCAGGATCGTCCCGAAGCCGCGCGGGATGCCGAGGTAGACGAAGAAGCCGAGCAGCGAGGCGCCGACTACGACCGAGGGCGCGGCGATGTTGGCGAGGATCACCAGATCACCGGTTCCGCGTCCGCGGAACCGGTACCGCGCGAGTGCGATCGCCGCGGGGGTGCCGAGCGCGACCGCGACCACCGTGCTGGCGGCCGCGAGCTCGAGCGAGTGCATCAGGGCAGAGGTCAGGTCCGGGATGTCGAACAGGTGCCGGTACCACTCCGTCGTGAAGCCCTTCCAGACGAAGCTGAGGCGCTCGTTCGTCGCCTGGTTGAAGCTGTAGAGGATGATCACGAAGATCGGTACGAGCGTGATCAGCGAACACGAAGGCGACGTAGGTCGGCAGTAGCGCCCGGCGCCACAGCGGTGGCCTGTTGTCCGCTGGCTTGTGCCCGGCCGGCCGGCGTGCCGCCCGCGGGGCGGCGGTCGGCAGGGTCCGGGCGGTGCCGCTCACGAGGCGTACTCCTGCAGCGTCCTGGTCCCGAACACCTTGGCGTAGATGGCCATCGCCACCAGCAGCGTCGCCATCAGGATCAGCGCCAGCGCCGAGGCCAGCGGGTAGTTCGCGTTCTGCACGTACTGAACCTGGATGATGTTGCCGATCATCGTCGTCGATGGGCCGCCGAGCAGTCGTGGCGCTGACGTAGTCGCCGATGTTGGTGATCGCGACGAGCACGATGCCGGCGTAGATGCCCGGCGAGGAGAGCGGCAGGATCACCGTCCAGAAGCGCTTCGCCTTGCTCGCGTAGAGGTCGGCCGCGGACTCGATGTGCGCGGGGTCGATGCGCTGCAGCGCCACATACAGCGGCAGCATCATGTACGGCAGTGCGTCGTAGGTGAGCCCGGCGACGACGGCGCCCGGGGTCGAGAGCACGTGCGCCGAGTCCGGCAGCAGGCCGATGTCCTTGAGCGTGCCGAGGACCAGTCCCGTCGTCGGCGAGGATGAACTGCCAGGCGAGGATCCGGATCAGGAAGGTGACGAAGAACGGCAGCAGCAACAGGAACAGCAGCGCCGACTTGAAGCGACCGCCGTGAAAGGCGATCCAGTAGGCCACGGGATACATGACGACGAGTGCGATCACCGTCGACAGCCCCCCGTACAGGAACGAGCGACTGAACTGGGTCCCGTAGGTGCTGATCGCATCGCCGAAGATCGAGAAGTTCCAGCTCAGCGTCCAGCCCGTGACCGCGTTCCCGGTCATCAGCGAGACGACGAGGATCGCGAGCAGCGGGATCACGAAGAAGATCGCGAGCCACAGGGCCGTCGGCAGGCTCAGCAGGTACGGGACGAGTGTGCGCCGCAGCCGCGGATTCATCGGCTCAGGAACCGGCAGGGCGCCACGGCCGCAAGGCTCATGCACTCAAGACTGGATGATCGGGTCAAAGGTCGAGGTGTACTCATCGTGGTCGTCGACACCCTTGAACGTGTAGTAGTCGACGAACTTGTCCGTGGTTGCCTTGCTCGGGAAGACCAGCTCGCTGTTGGCGACCGCGGGATCGTCGAGCTGGCCGGCGACGATCGGCTTTGCGTCGGGCACGGGGGAGACGTACTCGACCCAGTCGGTGATCTTCGCCTGTACCTCGGGCCGGTAGCTGTAGTCCATCCAGTTGATCGCGTTGACCGGGTGAGCGGCGTGGTAGGGGATCATGCAGTTGTCGTGCCAGAACATGCCGCCCTCCTTGGGCACGACGAACTTCAGGTTCGAGTTGCCTGAGACCTGCGCCTGGAAGACGTCGCCCGACCAGGCCATGCTGATGATCGTGTCGCCGCGCTTCAGCGCCTCGATGTAGCTCTGGTCGTAGTACTGGCGGACGATGCCCTCGTCGCGCTGCTTGGTGAGCAAGTCCGCGGCCTTCTTCCAGTCCGCGGGCGTCGAAGTCGCCGGGTCGATGCCGAGTGCCAGCATCGCGTTGCTGCCGAGCTCGGTGTCGTCGGACATCATCCCGACGCGACCCGCGAACTCCTTGTCGTAGAGGTCCTTGACCGAGTTGATCTCGCGTCCGGTCTTATCCGGGTCGTACCCAATACCGGTGATCCCCGACTGCCAGACAACCGTGTACTTGTTGCCCGGGTCGTAGGAGGGGTCCTTGACGTCGTCGGCCGCGTACTTCTGGAAGTTCGGCAGGCGCGAGTGGTCGAGCGGGATCAACCAGTGGTTGTTGATCATCTGCGTCAGCTCCCAGCCGTCGCTGATCACGATCAGGTCGTAGCCGATCGACTCGTCGGCCGAGAGCACCGGGCTGATCTTGGAGAAGAAGGACGCGTTGTCCTGGATCACCGGCCGGTAGTTGACCTTGACGCCGTTCTTCTTCGAGAACGCGTTCAGCGTCGGCGAGCCATTCTTCGTCCGGTCGATGTACAGGGGCCAGTTGGCGAAGTCGAAGACCGCCTCGGGCTTCTGGTCCTTCCACCAGGCCGTCCAGTCGAAGCCGTCCTTCCAGCCCGTGTTGCTCGTACCCGAGACGCCGCAGGCCTCGAGCGCGCCGATGAGCGGTGCCACAGCGAGCATCCCGGCGGCGCCGCGCACGAAGCGGCGGCGTGAGAGACGGGCACTGGTCAGCCCCCGAAGCAGGTCCGGGCTGATCGCGCTCTCTGCGGACCCCTCGCCCGCGTCGTTCCCTGCGTTCTCGCTGCGTTCTCGCCGACCTCATCCAACATTTGGACCTCCTTGCTCGCTCACCCACGCCTGATCCTATCGAGACCTGAACTGCGCGCCATCGAGACGCGGCGTCGGCCCGGGCTCGGCTGCGCTCAGCCTCGGGATCTCGCGCTGCCACTACAATCGCCCGCCGCAGGGCGTCTTGACTCCTGCGACCCGCGCCCGTAGCTCAGCTGGATAGAGCGTCGGTCTACGAAACCGAAGGTCACAGGTTCGAATCCTGTCGGGCGCGTTGCGGAAACCGCCGGTAGTCGCCAGCTTCCGCTTCAGCCGGACTTCAGGGCTGATGAAGTCCGCCCCCGTACCGCCCCCGCCGTTTACTCCGTCAGCTGTTCGAATGAGCCGGGCCATACGAGCCGAACGCCGAGCGGTGGGAGCGGGGTTCAGGCGTCCGCTGTCCGCTGGGCTGAGAAGCAGGGCGCGAAGCTGGCCGAGCTGATCGAGACGGTCCTCGACGAACTTGACCTGACGGAAGCTCACGCGGCGCTCGTCCTGGGTGAGGCCGGGGCCGGAAAAAAGGAGTAGGCCAATGGCAGAGCCAGATCTTCTGGCATTGTCCAGCGCCGAGGCTCTGGGCTCAGCCGCCTGAGGATGGGCCGTTCGGCCCATTGACGGACAGCGCCGGGGCGGCTTGACTTCGTCGAGAACGTCACCAAGCGCAGCGGGAGGGCTGAGCAAGTGGGCCATCGGGGATACGCGTCCTTCAGCGACGGAGGACTGCAGGGCAGGGGCGGCGCCCCCGCACCGTGGCTGCTGGCGGCGCTCTGCACCGCCGCAGCGTTGCTCGCGCTGTTGGTGATCGCGCCGCGCGCCAGCGCCGAGACCAAGGAGATCGAGGTCCCGGCGACCATGCAGTGGTTCTTGGGCAACGGGTCCCCTTTCCAGTGCTACTCGGTCGGTATGGCCTCCTGGCCTGAGCAAGAGGACGCGGTCGGCTGGGTCGTCCACTACAAGTGGAACGGGGACCCGCGCGAGAGACCGGTCTCGCCCCCCTTCGACGATGAGACCCTGGACAGGGACCCCTACAACGCGACGCCGGGCAAGGGTCGACACTGGCACCTGCTCACGGGGGGATACGGCTCCCACGCCAACCCGAACTGGCCACCGCCCGACTGCTCTGAGATCCAGAGCAACCAGAAGGCGGCGCTCAGCGACGTCAAGCTGGTGATTACCGTCGAGCCCAACGCCAAGATCGTCGGCAAGGTCAAAGACTCCTCCGGCGACGGCGTCTCCGGCGTCAACGTCACGGCCAAGGGCGCCGGCAGCGACAGCACCGATGCCGACGGCGAGTACTCGATCGACGTCCCCGAGACGAAGAAGACCTACAAGGTCGTGCCGAAGCAGGGCAAGAGCAAGTTCAAGCCCGAAAGCCGCAGGGTCAAGGTCAAGCCGGGCGAGACCGCGCGCGCGAACTTCACGATCAAGGGCAAGCCGCAGATCGTTGGCACGGTCAGGCTCGACTGCAAGGGCAAGGCCTCCTGCAGCATCCTGCCGGTCTCCGGCGCCAAGATCACCGCCAAGCCGCTCGGCGGCAAGGCGAGCGCGGCCGAGGCCTACAGCGCCAAAACCGACACCGAGGGTCGCTACGAGATCAAGGTGAAGAAGGGCAAGTACGAGGTCTCGGCCAAGGCGCGCATGCTCAAGACCTCGCCGAAGGAGAAGCGGGTCAAGGTCAAGAGCAAGCCCGCGGAGGCGAACTTCACAGCATGCGGGGCCAACGGCGGCGCCAGTGCCAGCGCTGTCCCTTCCGGGACGTGGGAGAGTGGCCTGCAGCGATCCGTGTTGAGCGATTGCCGGAACAAGTTCACCGTGGAGTACGACCGCGACCGGGGCGACCTGATCGTCGTCTGGCAGGGTGTGCCGGAGTGCGTGCGGGACGGCAAGACGTACGCCAGCGCCGCTGACGCGGCGCTACTCGTCTCCGGGCTGGTGCTCCCCGGGACCTATCCCGGGCAGCAGAAGCAGGTCAACGATGCGCAGGTGGAGTTCTCCACGACGGGAACGCTCAACAACCCGATCAGCAAGTCCGCGAGCCTCAGCGGCTTCATCCACCAGGCAGGACGGGGCGAGATCTCGCAGGCCCACGCGGTGGCGCCGGGCTGCCGGTTCGAGGCGACCGGCGTCATCCTGAAGAACGACGCTCTTCTGATGAAGTGAGCTCGTGAACCCGCTGCGTGCTGCAACCGTTCTCGTGGCTGCCGTGGCGGCGCTCTGCACCGCCGCAGCGTTGCTCGCGCTGTTGGTGATCGCGCCGCGCGCCAGCGCCGAGACCAAGGAGATCGAGGTCCCGGCGACCATGCAGTGGTTCTTGGGCAACGGGTCCCCTTTCCAGTGCTACTCGGTCGGTATGGCCTCCTGGCCTGAGCAGGAGGACGCGGTCGGCTGGGTCGTCCACTACAAGTGGAACGGGGACCCGCGCAAGACCGGTCTCAGCCCCCCTTCGACGATGAGACCCTGGACAGGGACCCCTACGACGCGACGCCGGGCAAGGGTCGACACTGGCACCTGCTCACGGGGGGATACGGCTCCCACGCCAACCCGAACTGGCCACCGCCCGACTGCTCTGAGATCCAGGCCACCAGAAGGCGGCGCTCACGACGTCAAGCTGGTCGATTACCGTCGAGCTCAACGCCAAGATCGTCGGCAAGGTCAAAGACTCCTCCGGCGACGGCGTCTCCGGCGTCAACGTCACGGCCAAGGGCGCCGGCAGCGACAGCACCGATGCCGACGGCGAGTACTCGATCGACGTCCCCGAGACGAAGAAGACCTACAAGGTCGTGCCGAAGCAGGGCAAGAGCCAAGTTCAAGCCCGAAAGCCGCAGGGTCAAGGTCAAGCCGGGCGAGAGCGCGCGCGCGAACTTCACGATCAAGGGCAAGCCGCAGATCGTTGGCACGGTCATGCTCCGCTGCAAGGGCAATCAGTCCTGCACTCCGTCCGGTCCACGACGTCAAGATCAAGGCCGAGAGCGGCGGCGGCAAGGCTGGCGCGGCGCGCAGCTACAACGCCAGGACCGACACCAGCGGCCACTTCGAGATCGACGTCAAGAAGGGCAAGTACAAGGTCTCCGCCAATGCCGGTCTGTTCAAGACTTCGCCGGGCGAGGAGCGCGTGAACCTGAAGAACAAGTCGAAGGCCAGGGCGGACTTCAAGGCTTGCGGATTCAAGGACAGCGCCAGCGCCAGCGCCAGCGCCAGCGCGGCGACGAACGTTAGGCCGGGGGACTGGTGGGGCGACAAGGGGACTGCAAAGTGTTACTCCAGGGTCGAGATGACCTGGAACGACAGCGCAACCCGAGGTCAGTCTCTGTTTATCAATAAGTGGATCGTTACGCGGAAATGCGAAGATCCCCAAAACGCACAGGGAATCATCAACTTCTACTATGATAAGCGGAATATTTAGTCGGCAACGGCTGCTGGTTCAAATCCCGGAGGCGAAAGTCACAATCTCCGCCGATAAGGTCGTTTTCCCCGGGCTCAGCTCAACTCCACCGGAGAGGGGCGATTCGACGCGAGTAGTAGTGATGCGGGTTGCCCGTGGTCAACGTCACTGATCTTGAGGCCGAAGGGCTAGCCCCGCTCTGAGCCGCCCTTGTCGGCTGAGGTCGCAGATGAGTCGCTCGGTCTTCAGCGTGATGGGGGCCGTGGCTGAAAAGGGGACGAAGACGGCGCGCCCTTGGCGCTCATTGAGCCGTACGACGCGGTCAAGGTCACGACGAGCCGGAGGCGAGCGAAGCGGACCGAAGAACATCGACGAGGCCCTTAGCGAGGCGCTCCGTGGCGACTACGAAACCGAAGGTCACAGGTTCGAATCCTGTCGGGCGCGCTCCTCAATCGCCTCGGGCAAGGCGATTGAAGGGTGTCGGCAGGTTCTCCAGGCGGTCGGCGCGGATACTGACGAGCAGTTCGTGCGCGCAGGGCGGTGCGGTCGCTCCAGGAGCCAGCTGAGCCGTCGCCCGCTCGTCTGCTCCCGGCTCAGCGGTGCTTCTGGACCCGGGTCTTGATCAGACCGAAGTCCGTGTCCCCGAGGAACTCGAAGCTGGGGCCGCCGTCGCCGCCGGCGGACTGCTGCGCGGTGCCGCCGGGGAACACGTCGCCGTCGCCGTCGCCGCAGTCGGAGCGAATCCCGAGGGCCAGGCGCTTCAGCTCCTTCTGCTTGCCCTGCTTCGTCTTGGGCAGCTCCGCGGTGATCTTGGAGAGCGGGAAGCTGACGCTGAACTCACGCAGGTTCTTGCTGATCTCCGCCTTGACCGCGCCGAGGTCCTTGCTCTGCCAACCCTGCCCGGTCTTCGTGCTGGCGACGAGGAAGGAGCCATACCGGAAGGAGCCCCCCGAACCCTTGGAGCCGGAGAGGCCGAAGTACGTGTTCAGGCGCTGGTGGCCTCCCCAGCTCGGTGTCTTCTTGCCCGGGTTCGCATACATCGTCAACCAGAGCTGCCTGCTCAGCACTTGGCTCTCGAGTGGCTGGGTGGTGGCGTAGCCCTGCTGCTTCTGGGCCTTCTCCGAGGTCAGCGACTTGGTCTTTCCGGCGAGGCTGGAGTCGGGGTCGATCACCCAAGGGCCGTAGAAGGCGACCGTGATCGTCACCTTGTTCCTCTTCAGCTTGAAGGATCCGGACTTGAAGTCGTACGCCTTCAGGTAGGTGGATGCGTCCCCGCTCCCGTAAAGGGCGCAGCTGTTCTGGGTCGCGTCGACTACCTTTGCGTCCTTCTGGAGATCCTTGCCGTCCTTCCAAGTCTTCTTCACCGACTTGTACTTGGTCGACTTCCGGGCGGCATTCGCCTTGCCTTCCGACCCCGACGAGGAGGCGCCCACCGGGCCGGCGGCCGCCACGAGACCGAGCGTCCCGAGTACTCCTGCGCCGACGACCGCCGCCGTGAGCCGGCGCGCGCCAGAGCGTCGTTCATCACGACGGCCCGTCCCGCCGCTGCGGCTACCGCTCGGTGCTCCAGTGAATCCGTCCTCGTTCATCCGCTGCTCCCGTTCGTCGGCTCTCGTTGAAGTGATCGCCCAGCCCAAGTGCCCGGGGCCAGCCCCTGCCTCTCGGAGTGTGTCTCGAGGGCGGGAGCGCGTCAATGGGCCAAACGGCCCAAGACTGAGTGGTCTTCGAGAAGAAGAGCGCGTCTTTCGGCGAAACCGAAGGTCACAGGTTCGAATCCTGTCGGGCGCGTTGGGGAGACCGGGCACTCACCGCATGGATATGCGGAGCGCGGTGGGCCCTCCGTTTTCCGCCGGATCGGGCGTGGCCGCCGCGGCAGCGCGCCGCGCCGCGGGCTACTTCTGCTTCTTGACGAGCAGGCTCGACTGGGCGAACGGCTCACCGTCGAGGAAGATGTCGGTATCGCCCTTCAGCTTCTTCGGCGTGAACTTGCCCTCGAAGTCGTAGGTGATGTTGGCCGCGCACGGCGAGGTGCCGGAGCCGGAGACCTTCTTCTTCTTGTAGTCGTAGACCAGCGAAATCGGCCCGAAGCCGTTGTCGTAGCCCACCTGGAAGCCCTTCTTGCTCCAGGTGTTGTCGCCCTTGCCCTTCTTCATCTTGACCGTGCGAGGGTCGGGATCGGGGCACCCGAAGGCCGTGCCGGCGAGGTCGAAGGTGCCGATGAACTTCTGCTTCTTGCGCTTGCCCTTTGCCTTCAGATCCATCGTCGACTTGCCGCTGGTGCCGAAGGTGTGGTTGGTCCACTTGCCCTTCCACTTGCCGGCGAACTGCTTTGGATTGAAGGCCTTCTTCTTGTTCTTGGCTGACTCGACGCTGACGTCAGCGGCGCTCGCGGTGACGAGGGCGGTGCCCCCGAATGCGAACGCGGCGACCAGTGCGAGGGCGATGCCCGTGCGGACTGTGACCACGATCCCTACTCCCCTTTGTTGCTCTCGCCCCGAAGGGCCCTCGGACGGGAGCCTACGGCACAGCTGCCGACGCCTGGGTTCGTCCAGCGGAGGGGGTGGGATTCGAACCCACGAACGGGGGTTGCCCGTTACTGGTTTTCAAGACCAGCGTGGCGAAGGCCCCTCAGGCGCCGCCGAAGAGGACCTGGCGTCCGTCCAGCGGCTGTACGGGGCGAGTGTTGTGGTCATACAGGCTCGTGAACTGGTCGATCTGCTCCTGAGACATCTCGACCGGATGATTCAGGACCTGCCAGCTCAGCCCCTCGGTGCACGGCGGGGTAGTCAATGAGCCCTGATAGGACCAACGCGGCGTGGAACCCGCGTTCGGGGGCATCAGCTTTTCCGGGTTCACGTCGTTGAGCGCCACGTGATCGCCGTCTTCCTTGAGCTGCGGGAAGGCATCGATGACCTGATTGAACGCGGAGTTCTCGGCCCCCGTCTTGGCAAAGACGGCGATCACGGTCGACTTGCCCGCAGCGCCCTCGTAGACGAAATGGAACTCAAGCGGCAGAGTCCGCCCGTTCAGGGTGTTCTCGCTGTGCGCGTGGAAGTGGAACTGCTGTAGCTCCGACTTGACGCCGCCGATCTCGATCGAGCTGCCGGGCTCATAGTCCAACTGGATCGAGTGGCCGTTGTTCTCCTCCTCGATCGCGGAAGGCGTGTGCGCAAAGTCGATCCTCGGCAGCTGCGCAGGAGTGCCGTTCTTGAGGTCGATCGGCGACTGCCGATTGCCCGAACCGCACTCGGCGTAGGCCGGATCGAGCGAAGCCCATTCAGCGGGGCCATCGGCCGCCCCGTACCCGAAGTGCGCCTCCTCGTGCTCGGCCGAGGTAGAGGAATTTCCGTCGCCCCCACCGCAGCCCGCGAGCAGGCCGATGGCCAGCGCAAGGGACAACACGTACAGGGCCGACCGGGGGCAAAACCCTTGAAGCCGGGAGGCGCCTCCCGAGAAGAAACCCACACGGCGATCCTAGTCGTCCTGTGGGCGGCTGGTCAGATGGCTGCGATAGCAACACAGTCATAAGAGTCCAGATCCAGCTCGCGGGCTTTGACATCGGCCTCGTCGGCTGTCGCATTCGTCGCGGCAACTCACCGTCTCGCTCCGTGCGCACCGTGGAGCCGAGTCGCGTCCTGCCGTGAAGATGACCTCACCGGTCGTCGGCGGTCACGTTCCGCCGGCTGTCGGACGTAGCCGCGTTCAGCTCCACCAGAAGCTCACGCAGCTCAGCGAATCTCCGGGGCCCGAGCCTCTGCGCCCACTCGGCCTCGAGCTCGAGGACGATCTCGCGCATGGCGATGCTCGCCGCCCGTCCGCGGGGCGTCAGGTGAATGCGCTTGGAGCGCTGGTCGGCGTCGTCCTCGTCGCGAGTCAGGTACCCGAGGCGCTGCATCTGCCCGAGCAGGTAGTTGAGGGCCTGTCGGCTCACGCCGATGCGCGCGGCGAGATCTGACGGGCGCATGTTCTCGGGCCCCGGGTACTGCAGGACGTTCAGATGCGCGGCGATCAGATCGTCGTAGCCGCGCTCGTGCAGGTCGGCGAGCATCCGCTCGTGCACGATCTCCCACGGCACACGCAGCAGGGCGCCGATCAGCGGCGGGCCAAGCGGCTCTGGCTGGTTCTGGGAGTGAATCAAGTGACTTGACAAAGGTTGGGGATCGCCTATAGTCGTCAAGCGACTTTATCGAACCAGACCGCAGAAGAAGGAGATCGCTATGGACCAGGTCACCACAGAGACCATCACCGTCGGTCAGCTCGGCGTCCGCTTCCTCGTCGAAGACGCCGACTCCAATGGCAGCGTCAGCGTCTTCGAGTGCTATGTCCCGGCGAACTCGAGGATGCCGGCGCCGCACAGCCATGACGCGTTCGAGGAGACGATCTACGGGCTCGAGGGTGCAACGAGCTGGACGATCGACGGCGAGTCGGTCGAGGTCGGGGTCGGCGATGCGGTCTGCGTGCCGCGCGGCGCGATCCATGGCTTCGAGAACCGCGGCAGCGTCGATGCGACGTTCCTCGCGATCGCCAGCCCCGGCGTCTTCGGACCCGCGTACTTCCACGAGGTCGGCGAGGTTCTGGCTGCCTCCGCAGGCGGTCCACCCGGCCTTTCCGCACTGGCGGAGGTCATGGGCCGCCACGGGCTGACGCCGGTACTACCTGCGACGAACCAGGTCTGACGCGCCGTTGCCGCGCGAGCGAGCGTCGCCAGCCCCCGGCGGGTTCGGGTTGACATATCGCCTGCGGCGCAAGTGCCGTGATGGGATAATGAGGCTCGATGAGACCGGATGTGCAGGTCGATCCTGACTGGCTGGCCGAGCACCTCGATGACCCCGCTGTCCGGGTGGTGGAGGTGGATGTGAGCCCGGCCGCCTACAAGGCGGGACACATCCCGGGCGCGATTCTCTGGGATGCCTATCGGGATCTGCGCCACCCCGACTACGCACCGATCGGCCCGGATGAGCTCGACGCGCTGCTCTCGAGATCAGGGATAGCGGCCGAGGCCACCGTTGTCTTCTACGGGTACGCCCCATATCTCGGCTTGTGGTTGCTGGACCGCCATGGCCACGAGCGGATCCGGATCATGGAAGGTCCCCGCGAGAGTTGGCAGGGCGCCGGTTATCAGTGGAGCACGGAGCTCCCCCAGCCGGCATCGTCCGTCTATCAGCGCTCGGGCGAGAAGCCCGAGCTGGTCGTCGGACGGCACGAGGTCGAGGAGATGCTCGGCGATCCGGGGACGGTGCTGATGGACGTGCGCTCGCGGGAGGAGTTTGCGGGCGAGCGTTTCTGGCCTTCGGGTGCCCTCGAGGGCGCTGGTCGCCCGGGTCGTTTGCCGGGGGCAGTCCACGTTCCCGTCGACCTGGTGCGGCGCGAGGACGACTCTTTGGCCGACGGTGAGAGTTTGCGCCGGGCATGCGAGAGCCTGGGCGTTGAGCCAGGCAGGAGGGTGGTCACCTACTGCACAATCGGGAACCGGGCGAGCCAGGTTGCGTTCGCGCTCGTGGAACAGATGGGATACACGAACGTGGCCGTCTACTACGGCTCTTGGTCGGAGTGGGGAAGCGATCCGGAGACTCCGGTCGAGACCTGATCAGCCTAGGTCGGCGGCGGGCCTGCTGGGTGCAGAGCCTGATCCGATCTACGAAACCTAAGGTCACAGGTTCGAATCCTGTCGCCGCTCGGCCCGCCTTCGCCGACGAAGGTGCCGTCGTGCTCGCGGAGGTATCGCTCAGGGACGGCCGGCGTCGGCCGGGGCGGCTACTTGATGGTGAGCTTGCCGTACATGCCCTGGGCATAGTGGCCGGGCACGTTGCAGAACATCACGTACTTGCCGGACTTGACCTGAAGCTTGGTCTTCCCGGCTTCCCCCGGCGATAGCTCGGAGATCTCGCCGATCACGTGGATCGCGCCCTCCCTGACGTCGCCGTTCTTGTTCGTGGGCAGCTTGCCCGGCTTGCGCCTCGTCCTCGCCAACACCAACTCGTGCTCGCCGTCTCCGGCGTTCTTGGCTTTGATCCGCACAGTGCCCGCCTTCGCCTTGGCGGCCTTGGGGCTGATCCTGAACTCGTTCAGCTTGAACCTGAGCCGGTTGGACGAGCCGGCGGCGGCACCCGAGGGGTCTGCGTGGGCAACGGTGACGGTCGCCGCCAGCGCGGCAGCGGCACCGATCAGCGCCGTACGGACTTTCCTGCTCACGATCTCCCCCAAATCTCCGGTGGCGGTTGGTCTGATTCCGTGCGGAGTCTAGGCGTGGGCAGGCTCGCGGAATCCGGGACTTCTACCCGGAGCAGCTCGGCCCTACGGAGACGCGCGAACTAGAGCAGACGGTGATCTGGGCCTTGAAAGCCGTCGACCGGTACGCCGGTCCGGGTTCGAGTCCCTCTTCCTCCGCTGGACGCCCAGGTCATGCGGACGCGCTCACCCGCAGGTCGGGTGCCGGCGCGCCCAGCTGGCGCGCGAGCAGGAGCGTGTTCCATACGTGCCAGAGATCGGTCACGCGGCCCTCGGGGTCGTAACGGAAGAAATGCATATGCGGAACCTCGACACGCTCGCCGGTTACCGGCAGAGCCGCCATCGGCCCGATGTTGAGCGGACCCTCGTGCGTGCCGGTCATGGTGGAGCGACACGCGACGATGTCGCCCTCGCAGAGGATCTCATTCACGTCGAAACGCAGGTCGGGGAAGGCCGTGCGCAGAGTCGTGATCACATCCTTGAGGTGGGCGACGAAGTCGGTGCCATCAGGCTCCTGGTGGTCGATCGCACCAGGCGCAATCGCGGTGTCGACATGGCCGAGGTCCCCTTCGTTGAACATACGCTCGAACCCCTCGCGCGCCCGTAGCTTGAGCTCCTCCGCGGTCATCTCGAGCCTCCTTAGAATGTCATTCCATCAACTGGAAGCCTATCCTAATAGCATGAGCCCCGTCAAGACGAGACAGCAGATCGCCGCCGAGGAGACGCAGCGGGCGATCGTGGAGGCGGCGGCGCTGCTGTTCGTCCAGCAGGGATACCACGCGACCTCGATCGCCAGGATCGCGTCCGAGGCCGGTGTCGCCGTGCAGACGATCTACAACTCGGTGGGGTCAAAGAGTGAGATCCTCTCGCGGGTCCTCGACTTCGCCGCTGCGGGTGAGCGCGCACCGGTGCCGGTGCCGGTATTCATGCGCGAACAGACCGAGCGTGAGCCCGATCCGCGCGCCATAGTCGCCCAGCTGGTCGAGTTCTGGCGCGGTGCCATGCCGCGCACGGCGCCGGTGTTCCGCATCATCCGCGACGCGGCCGCCGTCGACCCTGATGCTGCCCAGCTGGAACGCGCTCGCGCCGCCCAGCGGTTGCGCAACTACGGGGAGGCGGCGCAGCTTCTGGCCGACCGCCGCGCGCTGCGAGCCGGGTTGACCACTGATCAGGCGGCCGCCGCGATTTTCGCGATCGGCCATCCAGAGACGTATCGCTCGCTCGTCCTGGAGGGAGCCTGGAGCGACGAGCTCTGGGCGGCGTGGGCTCAAGCCGCGTTGGAGGCTGCGCTGCTCAAGCCGTGACCGTCGAAGGCCGATTCATCTGCGGCCGGCATGTCTCTACATGATCCGTTAGGGGTTCCGCGCTCGCGGGCGGCCGGGACGTTCCTCCACCGGGTCGGCTGGGAAGATCCCCGTTGATGGACGATCGCACGATCTCCGCGCGCGGATGGGCTCTCGTCGCCGCCTGCGGTCTCGGGATCATGCTGACCGCGCTCGACGCGACCGCGATCAACGTTGCGCTGGCCGACATCCAGCGCGATCTCGACACGAACGTCTCGTCGCTGCAGTTGATCGTCAACGCCTTCACGCTGGCGCTGGTCGTGGTTGTGGTCACGATGGGCCGGCTCTCCGACCTGCTCGGTCGGCGCCGGGTCTACCTCTGGGGCTTCGCCGGATACATGCTCGCGTCGGTGGTCTGCGCGCTCGCCCCGGGGGACGTGGTCCTGATCGTCGGGCGGCTGCTGCTCGGCAGCGCCGGCGCGATCCTGTTCTCGGTCAGCCTGGCGTTGCTGCGTGCGGGCTTCCCCGGCGACCGGCTGCAGTGGGCGATCGGTGTCTACGCGACCCTCGCCGCGCTCGGGCTGGCGCTCGGGCCGCTTCTCGGTGGCGTCCTCGTCGACCTGTTCTCCTGGCGCGCGATCTTCTGGGCCAACCTGCCGCTGGCGGTGCTCGGGATCGCGCTCACCCGCGTCTACGTGGAGGAGTCGCGCGACCCGGACGCGGGGAGGCTGGACGTGCCCGGCGTTCTCCTGCTCGGAGCCGGCCTCGCCGCGGTCGTGCTCGCCGTGGTCCAGTCGAGCGAGTGGGGCTGGGGCTCGAACCTGACGATCGGCCTGCTCTGCGTGGGCCTCGTCGCGCTCGTCGCCTTCGGGCTGCTCGAGCGTCGCGTCCAGGAGCCGATCGTCGACTTCGCGATGTTCCGGAACCCCACCTTCACGGCGGCGGGGATCGGCTGTCTCGTCGTGTTCTGGGTCGTCTTCGCCTTCCTCTTCCTGTTCGGCCTTTACTTTCAGACCGTCGAGGGAGACTCGCCCCTCGTGGCCGGGTTGCGGCTCGCGCCCTACGCCCTCGCCTTCATGTTGGTCGCGCCGCGGGTGGGCGCCGTCGTTGCGCGCGTCGGTACGCGCGCGGCCGTGGTCGGGGCGATGGCGCTCATGGTGGTCGCCGTCGCCGGTCTTTCGGAGGTCGGCACGGGGACGCCGGACTGGCTTGTGATCGTGCTGGCCGCCGCGATCGGGGTCGCGAACGCATTCGCAATCATCCCGATGAGCACCGTCGGCGTCACCGCCGCCCCGGCCGAGAAGGCTGGGCTTGCCGCGGGGATCCTCGTGATGATGCGCTACCTCGGCGCCGTGATCGGCGTGGCCGTCGTCGGTGAGCTTCTCGACGCCTCCTCGAGCTTCATCGACGGGCTCTCGGCGGGGATGAAGGTCACCGCGGCCGTCGGCGTCCTCGGCGCGGGCGTCGCGGCGTTGATGCTCCCGGGCCGCCCGCGGCGGCGCTGAGGCGGAGGCGGAGCACGATCGGCGCCATCCTCGGGCACCTGCACCGCGCTCACTCCCCGCACGGCTGATCGACGATCCGGTGGTCAGGCCCGTGGGCGATCCGATCGAACTGCTCGAGTCCCGGCTGCCGGGACGTGTCGGTCGGCCCGGCTCGAGTGCGTCCGCCGAGGCCAGGCGGGTCTTCTACCCGGCGGCCCGGCAGCGCCGACCGGCCGCGGTGATCGTCCCCCGTGACAGCGCGGACGTCGCCGAGGCGATGCGCTGGGCGCGGTGAGGTCGGGGAGCGGATCTCGATCCGCTCCGGCGGCCACAGCTTCGACGGGTTCTCGGTCCCCGACGGGGGCGTGCTGCTCGACCTGCAGGGCCTGACGGCGGTCGAGGTTCGCGACCGCAACCGGGTCGCGCTCGGGCCGGGCGCCCGGGTGAAGGCGGTCGCCCTCGAGCTGGCCGACCGCGGGCTGGCGGTGCCGATCGGCAACTGCCCGAGCGTCGGCATCGGCGGCCTCGCGAGCGGCGGCGGCTTCGGCTTCCTCACTCGCGGCCTCGGATTGACCTGCGACTCGCTGGTCGAGGCGACCGTCGTCACCGCCGCGGGCGAGGTGGTCCGCTGCAGCGCGGAGTCGGACCCGGAGCTGTTCTGGGCGACGCGGGGAGGGGGCGGAAGCGCCGGCGTGGTGACCGAGTTCGTGGTCGAGGCTGCGGCGGTCGAGTCGGTCGCGGGTGCCACGCTCAGGTTCGAGTGGGAGGCGGCGGCCGAGGTGGTGACGCGCTTCTGCGAGGTGCTCGCCGCCGCCCCCGACACGCTCGACCTGAAGCTCGCCCTGCGGACCACCGGTCCCGGCCGCTACATCGACACCACGCTCGACGGCCCGCCCGGGTCGCTCCCCGGTACCCCCTTCGTCGAGATCGAGGGCCAGCTGCTCGGGCCGCTCGACGAGGCGCTCGAGATGCTCGCGCCGCTGCTCGATCCGGAGATCGTGCGCACCCGCGAGGTCGAGCGAGGTCTCCTACCACGACGCGGTGCTGCAGGAGATCCCCGTGGTGGTCGACGACGACCCGGCGCCGCCGACCCTCCGGCCGGTCCGGGTGCAGAGCGACTTCGCCCGCGACTACCCAGATCGCGAGCGGGCGGAGGCGATCGTCGCCTTCGTCGACCGGCTCCAGACCGACCCGGAGCTCAACGGCGGGGGCCTGGTGATCGAGCCCTCCGACGGGGCGGTCCGCGAGCAGCCGGTGGACGCCACCGCGTTCGTTCATCGTGGCACCCGCTTCCTCTACGAGTGGGAGCTCTTCGAGCACGCCGACCCCGGCCGGGACGATCCCGAGCCCCGCCGGCGGGCGCTGGCGGAGCTGCGCGGCGCCCTTGGCGATCACCTGACCGGCGGCCGCTACATCAACTACTGCGAGCGCGACGACGGCCCCGAGTCCCTCTGGGGAGCGAACGTGGCGCGACTCGCCGGGATCGTCGACGACCTCGACCCCGGGCGGCTGATCGTCTCCCGCCTGCACCCGCGCTGAGCGCGATCCGCCGCCTCAGGCGGGATCCGGCGCGCCGGCCTCCCGGGCCGGGCTGGGCCGGCTGCCCCGCAGCATGGTCAGCGCGAGGATCACGACGACTCCCGCGATCGCGGCCAGCGCGTACATCGCCCCGGAGGCGCCCTCGGCGATCTTCGTCGCGTTGCCCCCGGTCGGGTCGGTGTCGCCGCTGAAGGCGTCGAAGAGGGCCGAGGCGGCCGTCACCCCGAACGTGCCGCCGAGGATCGCCGCCGCGGAGAAGACGCCGCCGGCGGAGCCGGCGGTGGCCCGCGACACGTTCGCCAGGGCGACGTTGAGGGCGACCGAGCCGATCAGCCCGATGCCGAAGCCGGCGACGATCCAGCCCGGGACGAGGTCGCGGTAGGTCGTGGTGGCTTCGATCGGCGCCGCGAGCAGCAACCCGATCACGAGCAGGACCGCCGAGCCGCCGAGCAGGGTGCGGGCCGAGACCACGCCGACCAATCGCCCGCCGGCGACGGAGGCGATCACGAGGGTGCCGGTCAGCGCCAGCAGCGAGACGCCGGCCGAGCCGGGGCTGTCGCCGAGCGCGTCCTCCAGGAAGAGCGGCGCCAGAGAAGAGCACGCCCGAGAGGCAGACGTTGGCGACCGAGTTGATCGTGATGCCGCCGACGAAGCCGCGATCCCGGAATGCCTCCAGCGGGAGGATCGGCTCGCTCGCCCTCCGCACCGCTCGCGCCGCGAACGGCCGCGGCGAGCGCCGCTCCGGCGATCACGCCGAGGGTCGAGGGCGCGAGCCAGCCCCAGTCGGGCCCCTGCATCCCCGCGATCACGAGCATGACTACGGTCGCGCCGACCCCCACCGCGCCTGCCACGTCGAGCGGGGCCGTCGTCGCCTCCCGCGACTCCTGGACCCGGCGGATGCCCACCCAGGCGGCGAACAGCCCGAACGGGATCGAGAGGTAGAAGATCGAGCGCCAGCCGAGCGCCGAGTCCTCGAGCAGGCCACCGAGCGGAACCCCGAGCGCCTGGCCGAGCCCGCTGGCCGCCGCCCACAGAGCGATCGTCAGGGTCAGCGCCCGGCCGCTGAAGCGCGCCTTGAGGATCGCCAGCGAGGAGGTGAACATGAATGCCCCGGCGACGCCCGCGATGGCGACCGCGACCAGCAGGAAGACGAAGCCCGGCGAGATCGCGGCGAGGGCCATCGCCGCCGAGAAGCCCAGCGTGCCGACGATGAAGAAGCGCCGATGCCCGAGCCGGTCACTGATTCGTCCCGCGGCGATGATCGTCGCCGCGACCGCCAGCGTGTAGGCGTTCGGCACCCAGCCCAGCTCGGTGACCGAGGTCCCGAACTGGGTCTGCACATCGGGCAGCGCGATGACCAGCGCCGTCGTCGGAAACCAGCCGAGCGCCGAGACGCTGATCGCGGCGGCGGCGACGAGCCGGCCCCGATCGCGTCCGTCCCGCTCGGTGGATCCGGATTCGGTCACGCGGGGGCAACGTATCGCGTGGCTGTGTGGGCCGGCCGCCTCAGCGGCGCGATTGTCGGCTACTGCGCCCACGCGATCGACGCGGCGACGGGTGAGGGCGGCCCCCTGGCCTTCGTCGAAGCGGCCACCGAGACCTACACGATCCGCGGGGTCCCCCCGGGGCAGTGGAAGGTTCAGTTCTACGACTGTCTCCTGCAGCATCCGGAGTTGACCGGCGAGTACTACGACGATCAGCCCACCGTCGCCACCGCGGACCCCGTCAACGTCAACGCGGGCGAGGACACGCCTAACATCAGCGGCCAGCTGACGGACGACGCCGGGGAGTATCAGCGGCACCGTCACCGACGAGAGCGGAAGCCCGGTTCAGGCCTGCGTCTCAGCGCGCATGGGCGGCTCCGACGTGAGGGGCGCCCGGACCGACGCCGACGGCCACTACGAGGTCTCCAGGCTCGGGCCGGGCGACTACACAGTCGAGTTCTCGGACTGCAGCAACGACCCGATCGGCGTCGTCACCGAGTACTACGACGACGTCGCCGACGAGGGCGACGCGACGGCGGTGACCGTCAACGCGAGCACCGCGACCACCGGGATCGACGCGGGCGTCGCGATCGACGACACCGATCGGACTCCCGCCCAACACCCGGATTGACTCGGGCCCGAGCGCCACGACGACTCAGACCTCGGCCAGCTTCACCTACTCGGGCATCCCGGCCGGCGATACGGCGAGCTTCGAGTGCAAGCTCGACGACGGCAGCTTCGAGGCGTGCCCGAACGGCGGCAAGACCTACAACGGACTCGGGCTCGGCGAGCACACCTTCGAGGTCCGCGCGATCGACGCCGTCGACAACGAGGACCTCAGTCCGGCGGCCTACACCTGGACGATCGAGGAGGAGCCGCCGCCGGACACGACTCCGCCCAACACCCGGATTGACTCGGGCCCGAGCGGGCAGACCACTGAGCGCTCGGCGAGCTTCACCTACTCCGGCCTGCCCGCCGGCGATACGGTTGGGTTCGAGTGCAGGCTCGACGGCGGCGCCTGGAGCGATTGCCCGGCGGCGGGTAGGACGCTCCAGGGCCTGAGCATCGGTCAGCACACCTTTGAGGTCCGCGCCCGCGACGCCGCCGGCAACCGCGACCAGACCCCCGCCAGCCGCACCTGGACCGTTGCCGAGGACGGCGGCGGCGGTGGCGGCGGTGGAGGTGGAGGCGGTGGAGGTGGAGGCGGAGGTGGCCCCGACACCACGGCGCCCGTCGGGGTGGCTGCCGTGAAGGGGAGGCCGAAGGCCGGCAAGCCACTGAAGATCGAGGTCTCGGCGAACGAGGCCGCGACCGTGATCGGCAACGGCAAGGCGACCGGAAAGCCCAAGAAGAAGAAGAAGAGGCGGGCCCTCGCCGCGAGCAAGAAGAAGCTCAAGGTCAAGTACAAGACGGTGAGCGGCGAGACCGGACCCTCGGGGACGGTTCTCAAGCTGAAGCCGAAGGACAAGAAGGCCGCGAAGAAGCTGAAGAAGCTGGTCAAGAAGGGCGGCAAGGCGACCGCCAACGTCAAGCTCGAGTTCACCGATGCCGCGGGTAATCCGAGCAATCAGAAGCTGAAGGTGAAGCTCAAGTAGCGATCGCTTGGCGTTCCCGCTGACACGCACTATCGCGCGACACCCGCATGAGCAAAGGGATCGCGGGCAGTTCGGAGGCGAGGACTTTCGCGTGAGGCTCCGTTCAGAGCGAACAATCCTCGGCCGGCCGAGGGTGTGCCGGGCACCAGGCCTGCCCTATGATATCTTCATATCCATGAGCAAGCTGCTCTCCGTGTCCCTGCCCGACGAGCTCAGCCAGGGCACCGACGATCTCGCGGCCGCCCAGGGACGCACTCGCAGCGAAGTGGTTCGCGACGCGCTGCGCAGCTACCTGTGGAGGGAGCGCTGGCGGGACGCGAGTCGCGAGGCCGAGGCCGAAGCCGAGCGCCGAGGGCGGGGGCCCGAGGACGTCGAGCGCCTCGTCGATGAGCTCAGGTCAGACGGCTGAAGGTCGCGGTCGATACCAACGTCCTCGTCTCCGCGGCGATCGCAGACGGCCCTCCCCGGCGGCTGCTCGAGCGCGCGGGCGAGGGCAGCATCGAGTTGATCGTCCCCGAGTTGGTCCTGCGCGAACTGGCTCGGGTCCTGGCTGAGAAGCTCGGCCTCGGGCGTGAGAGCGTTCGGCGGCTCCTGCTTCTGATCGAGGAGCTGCCGGCACGGATCATCGACACCCCGGCGAGCGCCGAAGCCCGAAGCGGGGATCCCGCCGATGACCGGATCCTGGCGGCTGCGCTCGCGGCCGATGCGGACGTCCTCGTCAGCGGAGACCGCCGACACCTACTGCCACTCGACGATGTCGATGGATTGCGGATCCTGAGCCCGCAGCAGCTGCTGGCTGAGCTCGCCGCCTGACTGCCGCGGCTACGAAACCGAAGGTCACAGGTTCGAATCCTGTCGGGTGCGTTCTGCCGATCCGTCTGCTCTCCCGCGGGTACTGCGCGGGCGAGGCTGAGCGGCGCGTAGATGGCCCTCTCTTGACGCCGCCGGAACGGCTCAATAGCGTCCTCCGCCAGTGATCGCGACCGTTCGCCGCCCCCTCCGCCTCGCCGCACTCGTGGCATTCGCCCTCGCGCTGCCGGCGTCTGGCGCCGCTGCCGCCGACCGGGTCGAGCTCCGCGGCTCGGCTCCCGCCTACACCGAGTCCGACGCGGCTTCCTCGCGGGTGCGCGCGGGTGAGCTTCAGCGTGGTCCTCGGCCTCGCCGATCGGGCGGGGGCGCGGAATCTGGCCGAGTCGGTCTCCGATCCGAGCAGCGACTCCTATGGCGATTTCGTCTCCGCCGCCGAGTTTCGTCGCCGCTTCTCCTATCGGCGGGTCGAGCTCCGGCCCGTGGTCAGCTGGCTTCGCAGCCACGGCTTCAGCGTCGCCAGGCCGACGCGGAACCGGGACGTTCTGCCGGTCTCGGGTACGGCGGCGCAGTTCGAGGAGGCCTTCGGCTCCCGCCTGCGTACCTACGACGCGTACGGGCAGGAATTGATTGCGCCCCGCGCGAAGCTGGAGGTGCCGCGGCGCCTCTCCGGCCTGATCGAGGGTACCGTCGGGATACCTGAGGAGCCGCTGAGCCCAGACTTCGTCGGGGCGGGCTCCGATCCCGGTGCCGAGGATCTCGCGCGTGCGGCGGGCGCGGGAGGGACCACGGATCCCGGTCCGCCGCCGCTTGGCTTCGACGGTCTGGTCGGCGAGCAGCCGAAGGAGTACTGCTCGAACTTCTGGGCGGCCAAGTTCGCCGACGGGCTGCCGAAGGCCTACGGGCAGTCGCCGCTGCTCGCGATCTGCGGCTACAGCGCCAAGCAGATCCGCTCCGCATACGGGGCGCAGAAGCTCTACCGCAAGGGGACCGACGGCTCTGGGATCGACATCGGGATCGTCACCGCCTACGTGTCGCCGACGCTGCAGGATGACCTCGACGGCTACTCGGAGGAGAACAAGATCCCGAACACCCGGCTCCGGATCACGCGGCCCCCGAGCTATACGCCCACGAGCGCCGAGAACATCTGGGACTCCTACACGGAGCAGACGCTAGACGTCCAGGTCTCGCACGGGATGGCGCCGGGGGCGCGGATCCATTACTCGGGCCCCGACAGCCTCGCGAAGGCGGTTCAGGCCAACGCGGAGCTGATCGACCGGAACAAGGTCGATCTGATCTCCAACTCATGGGGCGGGGCCGAGAGTGGGACGACGCGGTCCTACTTCCGGTTCGCGGAAGACACGTTCATGCAGGCGGCCGCCCAGGGCATCACGATGCTGTTCTCCTCCGGGGATCAGGGGGACGGGATCGACTCATTCGGGATCCGCACCGTTCAGTACCCGTCCTCGAGTCCCTGGGTGACAGGGTCGGTGGCACGACCCTGAACGTAGGGCCGCGCAACGACCGGGTCTGGGAGCAAGGCTGGGGCGAGACCGCCGCGACGCTCAACCAAGCGACCGGGGAGTGGGCGCCGGGCCTGCCCGGGCCCTACCTCGGCGGAAGCACCGGCGGCACCAGTCGCGTCTTCCGCCAACCCGGCTGGCAGAAGCGCAAGGTGCCGCGGCGGTACTGGGACTACTTCGGCGGCCGTGCACGGGTCGTGCCGGACGTCGGCCTGATCGGTGATCCGATGAGCGGGCCCGGGCTGGTGCAGACGGCGATCGCTCCGGGCGGCGCGGAGGTCGTCACGCACCACAACGTCGGCGGCACCTCCGTCGCATCGCCGGTGCTCGCCGGGCTCGTCGCCCTGATGGTGGACCGGAACGGTGGCCGGCTCGGCTTCCTGAGTCCGCCGCTCTACAAGGCCGGCCGTAAGGCGGTGCGCCGGGTCGGCCCGGCTCCGCACCCGGCCGTGGCGGCACCGATCACATACGCGAACTTCCTCAACGCCAACGACGGCTTCGCGGTGGGGCTCTACACCGGCGGCGCCTTCGGCACCCTGCGACCACGCCCCGGCTACGACGACGTCACCGGGCTCGGGTCCCCCTCGGTGCCGATCCTGGCCAAGCGGCTGCGCCGGATGCGCTGAGCCAGGCCCCGGTGCCGGCCGGTGTGCTCGCATGGTGGGCGAGATACAGCGCCGCGGTTCCAGCGACTGCCGGCGCGGCCGGGTCCGCCCTCAACGAGGTGGTCGACCCTCGCGGGCCTCGCGCTCGAGGATCAGCGCGAGCGTCGGGCAGGCTTCGACTGCACGCCGGGCATGGTCGGCCGCGCTCGCGGGGACCGGGCGGTCATCGATGATCGGGTAGCCCCATTCGTCGAGGGCGATCCGCTCGGGGAGCAGCTCAGCGCAGAGCCCGTGGGCCTCGCACGCGATCGGGTTGACACGGATCTTGCTCATCGGGGTTCCGCTCTGACGCGCGCGGCCCGGCCCCGCTCCGGCGCTCATGGCAATGCATTCCCCGCCCTGCTCGTGCTGGTGGATGTCTTCGGCGAACACGTCCAGCGCGCTCGCCACCATGCGCACCGCCCCGTCGGGGTGATGGCAGGCACCACGCCCGGCGATCCGAGCGGACCAGTGCCGCACCGAGCTGCGCGCGGCGCCTTCGTAGCCGTCGGCAAGATCTTCGAGCGACTCCGCCAGCGCGGGCATCCCGAAAGTGCACGGTCCGCACTGCTCGGCCGAGTGCTCCGCGAGGTAGCGGGCGATCCGCGCGGTCTCGGCGACTCCGCACGCATCGGCGGGGAATGCGGTGACGATGCCGGGGCCAAATGCTCCGCCCAGGGCCCGCATCGCCGCGTAGCCGAGCGACACCTCCCCGCCGCGATCGGCCGAGACCCAAGTGCCGCCGTAGCCCCCGATGAGGAAGGCCTGAGGCGGGGAGGTGATACCGCCGACGTGATCGACGAGCGCCTTGAGCGGCAGCCCACCCGGAATCTCGTAAAGCCCCGGCGAGCCGACCTCTCCGTTGATCGTCACCAGGGTTGAGCCCGGGTCCCGGGCCGTGCCGAGCGCCCTGAACCAGTCGGGGCCGTGGCGACCGATCAGGGCGAGGTGAGCGAGCGTCTCGACGTTGTGGACCAGGGTCGGGCGGCCCCCGACGCCGCGTTCGAAAGGTCTGGGCGGCACGAAGGTCGGCTGCGCCGATCCCGTATTGAGGAAGTTCACGAGTGCGCTCTCCTCGCCGACGAGGTAGCCGTTGGGGACCGCGACCACAGTCGGGGTGATTCGGTCGAGGGCGGCGCGCTCAGCGATAGCGCCCGCGAGCGCGGCGAGCGCCTCGGCGTCGCCGGACTTGACGCAGATGATCGACTCGTCCGCGTTCACGGCGGCGGCGGCCAGGGCGACGCCGTCGAGGACGAGATGGGGCGAGAGGCTCAGCAGCGAGGAATCCTTCTCGCTCGTCGGCTCACCCTCGACGCCATTGGCGAGCACGATCCTGCGCCGGCGCCGCGGCGTCGCGTTGACCGCAGCGATCTTGGCCGCTGCCGGAAAACCCGAGCCCCCTCTTCCACGCAGGCCACTTTGCTCGACGCTCTCGATCAGCCCGGCGACCTCGCGTCGTTCCGGGAGTGCGGCCGGCCCGTGCAGCTCGAGGTGGTGCGCCAGCGACGTCGGGGCGCGACCGCTCGCGCCGGCCAGTAGTCGCGGCAGGGCGGAGGCGCCGATCATCAGCTCGCCCCCGAAGGCTTTGCGTGGAGGGTTCCGCTGAGCTGCTGGGTCACCTGGTCGACCGACACCACTACATCTAGGTCCGCCGATTGGTTCCCCGCCGAAACCGTTGCCAGCAGCCGATTGCCCTGCAGAGACGTGAGCCGGCCGCGATAGAGCAGTGGGTCACCGGGCGGTCCGATCGAGACCTCACTCTTGGTCATCGCCACCCCGCCGCCGCTCACGGGCTGGCCTTGGATCTGAATCTCCATCGTCCCCGGAACAGAGCCGTGCAGGATTGCCCTGATATCGAGCAGCACCGAACCCGACTCAGCCTGCGGGCGCTGCTTCACCGAACCGCTCAGCCGGGCCGTGAACGGCAGCGACAGGTGCGGCGCCGGCGCCGCGGGCGCCGCCTTCGTCGTATCGGCCACCGCGGCGCCGCCGAGCAGCGCTGGAGGCG
Organism: uncultured Solirubrobacterales bacterium; assembly: GCA_963774395.1. Classification (GTDB taxonomy): domain Bacteria; phylum Actinomycetota; class Thermoleophilia; order Solirubrobacterales; family 70-9; genus CAXMST01. The sequence continues at coordinate 58,809 of CAVZET010000010.1, forward strand.
TCCCGGCGCGGGCGGCCCAGTTGGAGCCGAGCGGGCCGGCGGCCAGCCAGAACGTCCCTGCCAGCAGCGAGGCTCCAAGCGCGCTGATCGCCAGCGCCCGCTTGCCGTCTCCGGCCGGCCAGACGTCCGTGATCCTCCACGCGAGGGCGGCGAGGACTGCGAGCACGCATCCGGCGCTGAGCGCGAGCATCAGGATCGAAGCCGAGTCGGTCCCCGATCCGAGCCCGTGGATCAGCGCCACCGGCCAGCAGGCGTAGGAGGCCCAGTGGACCGCACGCCAGGTCCGGTGGCCGAGCCGTTGCCGGAAGATGCTGGTCAGCGCGACGGCGAGCAGCAGATCGAAGGCGAGCGCGCCGAGCCCGAGCCAGATCGGGCGATAGCTCGAGAGGAAGGGGACAAAGGCGTCGCGAAGGCTGATCTGGGTGTAACCGTCAAGCAGCGTGGTGAGCAGATGGATCACGACCACCGACAGCGCGAGCAGCGAGACGGTGCGGTGAGCGCCGTCGAGTACGAACCTCGGCCAGCGCGGGGAGTTCCAGCGCGACACGTCGAGGATTCCGAGGACTACCGCGGCGCTGAGCAGAAGCAGGGCCGTGATTCCCGCTCCTCGGGTCGTGTACCAGAAGGCGCTCGGCCCGCTCGCGATCAGGATGTCCACGCGAGCTCCTCAGCGGGCCAGCCGGCGAGCACGACGACCTCGCCCGAGCGACGGATCAGACGGCTCGGCAGTCGCTGACTCCGTAGCCAAGAGAGAGCCGCCTCGCCGCCGACGATCGTGGCGGTGCTGGCGACGTTGGCGTCCACGCACGAGGCCGCCGCGACGCTCACCGTTCGCCAGACCTCCTCGGCGGGCTCGCCGGTCTGCGGATCGACGATGTGGTGGACCGTCCCGGACGGTCCATCCCAGCGGCGAACGGTGGTGCTCGACGTGGCGAGTCCGCCCTCCCGCAGACAGATCGACTGACCCGGCGCCGCCGCGCTTGCCGCGTGGTCATCGGTCACGCGCACGGTCCAGCCCCCCTCGGGGGGCTCGCCGGCGATCGCCAGGTCGCCGCCGAGGTTGACCAGCACGCCGCATCCGGTCTCGGCACCGATCCGCTCTGCGGCCCTGTCGGCGGCCAACGCCTTGGCCGTCGCGCCGAGGTCGAGCTCGACCCCGGAGGGGACCCGTACCCGGGCGTTCGCGCGGTCGACGTCGACCGCGCGCCAGCCGACAGTGCAGGTTGCGTGTACGGCCTCGAGCTCGCGTGAGCGGGAGGTGATCAGGTCGAAGTCCCGGTCGTAGCCGATCGCCCGCATCGCCCGCCCGACGGTCGGATCGACTGCGCCGCCAGTCACCTCAGCCGCCCGCAAGGCGACCTCGATGGCCTGTAGGAGGAGCTCAGAGACCCCAACCGAGTGCCCTCGGGCGCGGTTGATCGCGGCGAGCTCGGAGTCTTCGCGGAAGCGGCTGCATGCGGTGTCGATGGCTTCCAGCTCATCCGTCAGGAGCGCCTTTCCCCGTGGCAGCTGGGTCGGTTCGGTGACGAGAACCGAGGCATGCGTCCCGAGCGCCCGAAAGGACGCGGACGCCGGCAGGCTCATGATCCTCCGGATACGACCGTCGGTTGAGGGGCGGGGGCCGGTGGAGCGGCGGTCGGTGCCTGGGGTGGGGCCGCCAGAGAGGGCGCGGTCGACGAGCTCGGTGCGGCCGTCAGCGGGGCCTGGGCGAATCGGGGCTGCGACTTCGACTTCCCTGGAGCAGTGCGCACTGGGAGCTGCGCTCGTCGATTTGCCGGGCTTGGCGTGCGCCACGAAAGCCGCGAAGCCGCTGACCAGCGCGACGGAGCCGACGGCGACGGCGCGACGAAGCCGCGAGAGGGTGAGGAGCCGCGCGTCGCGAACCGCATGAGCGGACCGTGTCTCAACTCGGTGTTCCACGTCTCCCAGTATGAATCGGCAACCGTAAGAGGCGGTTATCGGAACCGTTAGAAGCGGCTTATGAGCGGGTCTCGTTGCAGGGGTGGCCCGCGTGCTTGAACGGCGGTCGGCGACGCCTGAAGGCGCGTCTGGCAGCACGAACGAACCGATCCGTCCGAGCTCCTCGAGGTAGCGGCGCCGGATCGCCGTGACGCCCGTGCACCCGCGCCCGAGGGGCCGCGAGCAGCGGGACCGGCCGAGGCGACCACGGGCGCTCCCGCGCTGCTCGTAGCGCGCACAATGCGACGATAGGCCTGCCGCATGCACGATCTGCCTGTCCACGAGGCGGTTCTCCTCCTCGAGACCGACCGCAAGGCCGGGCTCAGCGAGTCCGAAGCCGCGCGCCGTCTCGCCAGGGTTGGTCCGAACTCGCTCCCGCGAGCCCCGCGCAAGAGCGCCTTCGCCAGGTTCGCGGCCCAGTTCAACCATCCGCTGATCTACATCCTGCTCGGGGCCGGGGCTGTGACGATGGCGATCGGCCAGCTCGTCGACGCCGGCGTGATCTTCGGGGTTGTACTGGTCAACACCGTGGCCGGCTTCATCCAGGAAGGGAGAGCCGAGCAGGCCCTCGAGGCCTTGGCCGCGATGGTCTCGCCGGAGGCGACCGTGATCAGGGGCGGGGCGCGTCGCCGGATCGACTCGGTCGGGGTCGTGCCCGGGGACCTCATCGCCCTGACCGTCGGCGACGCGATTCCCGCTGACGTGCGGCTGACCTCGATCCGCGAGCTCGAGGCGGACGAGTCGGCGCTTACGGGGGAGTCACTGCCGGCGGCCAAGGCTGAGGCCGTGCTGTCGCCCGAGGCCGCGGTCGCGGACCGGTCGAACATGGCCTTCGCTGGGACCCTGATCACGCGTGGCGACGGTCTCGGTGTCGCGGTCGCGACCGGCGGTGAGACGCAGATCGGCCTCATCCATCGCCTCGTCGGCGAGGCACCGGAGATCGCGACCCCGCTGACGAAGAAGATGGCGCGGTTCAGCACGCTGCTGATGTGGGTGATCCTTGCCCTCGCCGCGGCTGCGTACGCGATCGGCCTTCTCCAGGGGGAGTCGCCCGAGGACCTGCTGCTGGCCGCTGCGGCACTGGCGGTCGGGGCGATCCCGGAGGGCCTGCCGGCCGCGCTCACGATCACGCTCGCGATCGGCGTCAGCCGCATGGCGCGGCGCAACGCCGTCGTCCGCCAGATGCCAGCCGTCGAGACGCTCGGCAGCACGACGGTGATCTGCTCCGACAAGACCGGGACCCTGACCGAGAACAAGATGACCGTGCAGGCGATCGTCGCCGGGGGCGCCCGCTACGCCGTCGGCGGCACGGGCTACCGACCGGACGGCGAGATCGAGCCCGAGCGACGGCGTCGCCGGCGCGGCCGCCCTCGACGCCTGCCTGACCGCGGGAGTGCTCTGCAACGATGCCGCGCTCGCCGAGCGGGAGGGGGAATGGGAGATCGTCGGGGATCCGACCGAGGCGGCGCTTCTGGTCGCCGCTCGCAAGGCGGGCGTTGAGGAGCAGTCCCTGCGCGCGGGCCGGCGGCGCCTCGACGAGCTCCCGTTCGCGGCGGAGCGCCAGTACATGGCGACGCTGCACGAGGGCGAGGCCGGCGGCAGGATCTACGTCAAGGGCGCGGTCGAGCGGATCCTCGCGATGTCCCGGGAGGCGCTCGGCCCCGACGGTCGCGCGGAGGCCCTCGACCGCGACCGGCTTGCGGCCGAGGCCGATCGCCTCGGAGCCCGCGGTCTGCGCGTGCTCGCGTTCGCGAGGGCCGAGTTGCCGGAGTCCGCCGGCGGGCTCGATCCCGACGTGCTGGAGGGATCTCTCACCTTCCTCGGGCTGCAGGGGATGATCGATCCGCCGCGTTCGGAGGCAATCGAGGCGGTCGCGAACTGCCGGGCGGCGGGGATCGCGGTGAAGATGATCACCGGCGACCACGTTGCGACCGCGACCGCCGTGGCCGACCGGTTCGGGCTCGCCGGGCCTTCGCAACGTTCGCGCGACGCGTCGGTCACGGGCGAGCAGATCGCCCGCTGCTCGGAAGCGGAGCTGAGGGAGCTCGCCCATCGCTCAGTGGTGTTCGCGCGCGTCACGCCGGAGCAGAAACTGCGGCTGGTGGAGGCACTGCAGCGGCAGGGAGAGATCGTCGCCATGACCGGTGACGGCGTCAACGACGCGCCCGCTCTGAGGCAGGCGGACATCGGGGTGGCGATGGGGCTCGCCGGCACCGAGGTCGCCCGGGAATCGGCGGACATCGTGCTTAGCGACGACAACTTCGCCTCGATCGAGGCCGCGGTCGAGGAGGGGCGGCGGACCTTCGACAACCTGACGAAGTTCGTCGTCTGGACGCTGCCGACCAACATGGCGGAGGGCCTGCTGATTCTGGTTGCGATCACCTTTGCGCTCACGCTGCCGATCGTTCCGGTCCAGATTCTTTGGATCAACATGACCACCGCCGGCGCCCTCGGTCTGATGCTGGCCTTCGAGCGAAACGAGCCGGGCATCATGGTCAGGCCGCCGCGGGATCCGTCGCGCCCGCTGCTCACCCGCGAGCTGATCATGCGGATCCTGCTCGTCTCGGCCGTGCTGCTGGGGGGCTCGTTCGGCCTATTCGAGTGGGCGCAGGCAGATGGGCTTTCGGATGCGGAGGCCCGGACGGTGGCCGTGAACCTGTTCGTCGTCAGCGAGCTCTTCTACCTGCTCAACTGTCGCTCGCTCGAGCGATCGAGCTTCCGGATCGGCTTCTTCGCCAACCGCTGGGTGATCGTCGGCATCGTCGTGAGCCTCGTGCTGCAGGCACTTTTCACATACGTGCCGACGATGAACTCACTCTTCGACTCGGCTCCGATCGATGTCGGGGCGTGGGTGCGCATCGTCGCTGTGTCACTGATCCTCTGGGCGGTGGTCGGCTTCGAGAAGTGGGTTCGCGGCCGCCGTCGGCCGCAACCCACCGGTGAGTGAGCGGGAGAAGACTGGACTGGTGCTCTCCTGCAGCGGCGCGCCCGCGGCGCCTATGGGATCGGCGTGCTCTCGGTGCCGCTGCCCGAGCGTGCGCCGCGCCGCGCCACGCCGCCGGTCCCCGCGCCGGCCGAGAGTGCCTGCCAGGCCGCGTCGCACAGCACCTCAACGTCCTTGCGTGTCGGTCCGCGGCCGCCGGCTTCGAGCCGGTCGCGGACGATCACGGTGGCCGGGCCGAGCCAAAGCGCGTAGAGGGTGCGGATCGGCAGCCGGCGCAGCTGACCCGCACCGATACCCCGTCGGTACCAACGCAGCACCCGTCTGAAAAAGGCGTCGTTGGGTCCGGGGGCGGCGGGCGCCGAACCCTGCAAGAGCAGCTTCGCCGCACCGGGGCGGCGCCCGCACCACTCGATGTGAAAGGCAACGATCGCGCGGATCCCGGCGCGGGAGTCCTCGTGCCGCTCGAGCTCGGCGAGGAACTCCTCCTGATAGCTGCCGAGCGCGTGCTCGACGGTGGCCTCGGCGAGCGCCTGCTTGTCGGGAAAGTGATGGTAGATCGCGCCGATCGAGACGCCGGCGTCTGCCTGGATGTCTGCCAGGCGCGTCTGGATCGTGCCGTCGCGGGCGAAGCGCTCGGTCGCCGCCTCGAGGATCCGGCGGCGCCCGGCGGCGTCGGATGCTGCCGCGGCCGGCTTCATTTCCGCGTCGCCGCACCGGCCTCGAAGCCGGCGACCGCATCACGGAAGGGCCCCGTCGTGAAGCAGTTCGCCTCCGCGTACTCCTCCATCGTCAGCGAGGTCTCCCAGGTGCTGTCGACGGCGGCGCGCAAGAGCGGTTTCGTCATCGCCATCGCATGGGGTGGCAGTGCCGCGACCCGCTCGGCCCACTCCCCGGCGCGGGCGAGTAGCTCGGCGGCGGGGACGACCTCGTGGACGAGGCCGAGCTCGTGTGCCTGCTCGGCGTCGAGGTGACGGCCCTCGACATAGAACGCAAAGGCGCCTTGGTAGCCGAGCCGCCGGCTCAATGCCCAGCTCGTGCCGACCTCGGGCAGCAGCCCGATCCGGCCGAAGGCGGGCACGAGCCTCGCCCGCTCGGACGCGAGGGCAAGGTCGCAGGCGAGCGCGAAGGCGAGCCCGACGCCGGCGGCGGGCCCGTTGATCGCGGCGATGAAGGCCGTCTCGGAGCGGGCGATCGTCCGCACGGCGGCACCGAACTGCCCGCGGATCCAGCGCCAGACGTCGGTCGAGCCGGCCGGCTCCGTGACCCGCTCCGTAGCCGAGCGCATCATCTGCATCTCGCCCCCGGCCGAGAAGCCGGCGCCGGCGCCGGTCAGGATTACCGTGCGGATGCTGTCGTCGGCGTCGAGCTCGCGCAGGGCCTCGTTGAGCTGCACGCAGATGGCGGCGCTGAGCGCGTTCAGGTGCTCGGGCTCGCTCATCGTCACGATCGCCGCAGCCGGGTCGATCCGCTCGACGGTCACCGCCTCATGCCCGGCGTCGCGGCCCCGCTCGTAGGTCTCGGCGTACATGCCCATCGTCTGGCTTCCCTTCGTCCGTTGACTCGGAACCGAATATTATTCGGTTGAAGCCGAAGTTCACCAGCAAGAGAGTGGGTGCCTCGCCGCGGGTCGGTCGCGATGCTCTCGCTCAGCGGAAGAAGGCGGCGAGGTCCTCGTCGGCGTTGGGATCGCGGACGTGGTCGAACGTCTTGATCGTCTTGCCGGTGCGGGCGTTGATCAGCAGCGTGTACTCGATCTGGCGGGAGAGGGCCAGCTCGTCGGTCGGCGCCACGGTCACCAGGTAGTACGGCTTGCCGTCCTTGAAGGCCAGGCGCGGCTCGACGACCTCGCGGATCTTGACGGTGTAGCTGGCCCCGTCGGAGTCGCAGCAGCGGGTCGCCTCGAACGGGATCGGCAGGGCCCGGGCCGAGTCGATCACGTAGCGGGTGGAGACGAGCTCCTCGCCGTCGTGCGGCTGCCAGACCTGCATGTGCCCGGTCGAGGAGTCCTGCAGGACGACCGCGATCACGCCCGAGTTCGCTCCCTTGCCGTTGATCACCGTCACCCAGTCGGTCGTGTGCTTGTCGAGCGACGTCAGGTACGGCTGGCTGTTGCCCTCCGCGTCCTTGATCTCGCCGCCGAGCTTGTCCGCGATCGCCTCGGCCTCGGCGCGCGCCTGGGCCTCCGGGTAGATACGACCGGAGGCGACGAGCTCAGGCCGGGCGGCGGCCTCCTCCGGCGTCAGGTCCTCGATCGTGCCGTCCTCGTGGTAGACGAGGACGCCCTTGAAGTACGGCGTCTTGTAGGGGAAGCCGTGGAAGCCGACGTACGGCGCCATCGCGAAGGCGGGCTCGTCGCCGGTCGAGGGAACGATGACCGGATATTGGATGCGGCTCGTGGGGTGCTTCCACTTCCCCTCCCACTTGAGCGTTCCGGGGCCGAAGCCGGAGACGGAGTGGTCGAAGCCGGAGCGCAGGATCGCGGAGCTGCCCCGGATCTTGTCGAGGTTCTTGAGTGAGACCCCGGACGAGGGCCCGCTCATCCAAGAGGGCTCCCACTCCGCCGTCCACAGCAGCTCGCCCGTCTGCGGGTTGCGGGCGAGGTGGATCTCCTTCGTGTCGCGGAAGTTCGGGTCGTCGTTGACGCTGGTCCGCGGCAGCAGGCGGGGCTGGCTCGACTGCGGCAGCGTGTCGACCATCTCGTAGTCGATCTCGCTGAGTGGGATCCGTGGCGTGGCGAACAGCGTCGTCACGAGTCCGGTCACCAGGATGAAGGCGAAGGCAAGGAAGGCCCAGCCGAAGGCGAACCTCCCCGGCGGTCCAGCGGGGGGCGGTGGCCCGGGCACGTTCGTGGCCTGCGCCTGTGCGGCCTCGAGCGGGGAGCTCACCGCCTCCGTCTGCTCGACGGCGAGCGGGGAGAGCTCGACCGGGGGCGCCTGGGCGGCGCGGCGTGCCGAGAGCGCGAGGCGGATTGCGCCGGCGAGATAGCCGATCGCGAAGAAGGCGAGCAACGGCAGCCAGCCCAGCATCGGGTGCTGCCAGAGGAACAGCGTGAATAGGTGAAACCAGCCGGTGACGAAGAGCAGCGCGACGAGGCCCGCGAGGAGCAGCGTCCTGATCGTGATCCGCAGGAGGTTCACACACCCTTCCCTTCAAGCCCGCCGCAACGATCCCGGCGCGACGCGCAGCACGCTATCCGAACCCCCGGCCCAAAGTCCCATACCGCTGGGGGGTCGCCGCCGCCCGCCCGCTACCCGGCACGTCGGCCCACAAGGTGCTGACACGCGTCTGGCAGGACGAACGAACTGATCCGTCCGAGCTCCTCGAGGTGGATGCGGGTGAGCCTTTCGATCAGCCGCTCGCCGATGACGCCGGTGCGGTAAGCGGGCTCGTCGGCGAGGAAGAGCCAGGCGAGCGCGAACATCAGCGCCGGGCCGACGACCCAGGAGAGAAACAGCGCGATGCCGAACATGCGGCGGTCCCGCTCGCCGCGCATCGTGCCCAGGTCCTCGTATCGGACCTTCGTCAAGACCGGGTACATCATCAGCAGCAGGCCGATCGCGATCGGCAGGCTCACCGTGCCGACCTTGAGCTCGTCCAAGAAGTCGTTGAGCCCCGGGATCACCGATCCCAGGGCCAGCCCACCGGCCATCGCGAGCGCGATCCACAGTGGCAGGAAGCGGTTCGTCCGCGACAGGCGGGCGCCAACAGGGGAGGTCGCCGTCACGATACGGGTGCGTCGAGGCTCATCGACTGGACGCTACTTCGAATCCCCGCAGCGCACGGCGCCCCGTCCGCAGCGTACGGCTACTCTGAGCACATGGAGGGTCGCCCGGAGACCGCCGGAGGAGAGCAGCCCTATCCCGACCGTGGGACGACGACGGAGGCCTTCGCCGAGCACGTCAACCGCGGCAAGGCCCGGGCCCTACAGGCCCTGGGGGTGGACATCGTGATCGGCGAGCGGGCAGGTCCGCGCTTCCAGGACGCCTACAGCGGCCGCTGGCTCTGGAACTGCCACTCGAACGGGGGAGTCTTCAACCTCGGGCCACCGGCACCCGCGGGTGGTCGCGGCGCTGCGCGATGCGCTCGATCACATCGACGTCGGCAACCACCACCTGATCAGCGGTTGGCGCGCGCGGGTCGGCGAGCAGCTCGCCGACAGCACCGGCGGCGCCCTGCCCTTCGCGATCTTCACGCCCTCCGGCAGCGAGGCGGTCGATCTGGCGCTGCGGCTCGCCCGCGCCCGCACCGGCCGCGAGGGGATCGTCGCCACGCTCGGCGGCTACCACGGCCACGCCGGCCTGGCCTGGGCGGCGTCGGACCCGCGCTGGGCGGAGCCCTTCGGCTTCACCCTGCCCGGCTTCGACCACGTCCCCTACAACGACCTCGAGGCGATGCGCGCGGCGATCGGTCCCGACACGGCGGCGGTGCTCCTCGAGTCGATCCCCGCGACGCTCGGCTTCCCGCCTCCTGCGCCCGGCTACATGAACGCGGTCGCCGGAGCTCGCCCACGAGCATGGGGCGCTGCTGATCTGCGACGAGGTCCAGACCGGCCTCGGTCGCACCGGCAGCCCCTGGTACTTCCAGCAGGAGGGGGTCGAGCCCGACGTCGTGATCACCGGCAAGGGGCTCGGCGGGGGTGTGTACCCGATCAGCGCCGCCCTGGTCAGTGCCGAGATCGAGTCCTTCTTCGACGAGAACCCGTTTGCCTACGTCTCGACCTTCGGCGGCGCCGAGCTCGGGTGCGCGGTTGCCGGCGCGGTCCTCGACGAGGTCCTGGAGCCCCAATTCCTCTCCCGCGTTTCGGAGCTCGGCGAGCGGTTCGAGAAAGGCTTTGCCGGGCTGCCGTTCGAGCTTCGGCGCCGAGGACTGACGATGGGCCTCTGCTTCGAGGAGGAGGCGGGCGGGGTGCTCGCCGCGAAGAGGCTGATCGACGCCGGCGTCTTCGCCGTCTACGCCGAGCACGATCATCGAGTGACCCAGTTCAAGCCGGCGCTGATCCTCAGCGACGAGCAGGCGGACGAGATCATCGAGGTCGTCGGAGAGGCATTGGCGTGAGCGCGGATGGTCGCGCCTCGCCCGGCCACCTCAGCGACGTCGCTCTGACGCGAGCTCGAGGAGCTCGTCGAGGACGCGCTCGCTCGTCGTGACGAGGACGCGCTGCCGAAGCTCGGCCACGGCGAGATTTCGCTCGTGCTCGCGTGGCCACCCGAGCGACCGGAGTTCGCCTGCAAGCGGTTGCCGGTCTTCCCCTCGCAGCAGCGTTTCGACGCCTACGGTCGCGTGCTCGACGATTACCTTCGCGCCCTCGCTGGGGCCGGGGTCGGCGTCGTCGCGACCGAGCTGCGCGGCGCGGCGCTCCCAGGAGGGAAGGTCGCCGGCTACGTCGTGCAGCCGATTCTCGCGGCGGAGGGTCTGGCGCCGCAGGTGCTGGCCGGCGCGGACCCGGCCGTCGGGCATCCGCTCGTCGGCGCCGTCGTCGACCTCGCTGCAGAGACGGTCGGACCGCGGCTCGGGCTCGACGCGCAACTCGCCAACTGGGTCTGGGACGGCTCCGGGCTGACCTACATCGACGTCTCGACGCCGCTGATCTGGGACGCCCAGGGGCGCGCGCTGCTCGATCTCGAGCTGATCGCCCAGTCGTTTCCGTGGGTTCTGCGCGGGGCGCTGACGCGCTTCGTGGCCCCCGGCATCCTTGACACCTATCGCGACCTGCGCAAGGTCTACCTCGACCTCTGCGGCAACCTGCTCAAGGAGCGCCTGGACGGCTGGCTTCCGCCGTTCGTCGATGGGGCAAACACCCACCTCGAGGACCCGCTCACGGTCGACGAGGTGCAGCGCTATTACCGAAGCGACAGCAGACTCTGGGAGGCGCTGCTGCGGATCCGCCGGCTCGACCGCGCCTGGCAGCAGCGCGTGCGACGGCGCACCTATCCGTTTCTGCTGCCCGACGACACCGAGCGTTAGCGGCGCCGGATCGTCGTGCACCGGGCGAGGCAGTCGTCCTCACCGAGGGGCTACAGTGACTGGGGAGGGCAGCAGTGGGGGGCCGCCCGAGTGACGCCCGATTGGAGGGCCTTGCATGGACGCACGTAATAGGGACCGGCGGCCGCACGTCGATGACGGTAGGCACGCCTCGATCCTCGGCCGGTCGCCGCTCGTCGTGCTGGCGGCGGTGATTCTGGGCCTCGCCGGGATCGCTCTTACTACCTACCGGCTCAGCGCCTCCCCGGGGAAGGCCGGAGACTCGCTCGGGGACCTCCTGACCTCAGCCGCGATGCTCTTTGCCTGCGCCGGTTTCATCGCCGCCGCCCTCCGCACCTCCGGCGACGCCCGCCGCTCTTGGTCCTGGCTCGCGGCGGGAGGGATCATTTACCTGCTCGGCGAGCTGACCTGGGCGGTCGAAGTGGCGGTCGGACCGGAGCCCTCTGGGCAACTCCCTCGCCGACATCTTCTGGCTCGCTGCGCTTCCTCCCCTGTTCTTCGGGCTGCTGATCCGGGCGCGCGAGAGCACGCCGGTCTCGGCCCGGGGTGAGGGCCTCCTCGACTCGCTGATCGTCATCGGCTTGTTCGGGGTCGTGGTCGGCAGGTTCGTGCTCGGGGGGCTGTTCGAGCCCGGCGTCCCCGTCTCCGAGACCGTCGTCGGCGTTGCCTATCCCGCCGCCGACGCAGCACTGCTGTGGATGCTGCTGCGGGGCATCTACCGGACGAACTCGCGCTGGGACAGCGAGCAGGGGCTGCTTGCTACCGGCCTGCTTGCCCTCCTCGCCGGCGACGTTCTTTGGGCGTCAGACCTCAGCACCGGCGCGACCTATGCGGACGTCGCCTATACGGTTACCGGCCTTGCGTTTGGCGGAGCCGGGTTCGTTGCCGTGAGGAAGGCGGAGCGGCGACACCGTGCCCGAGAAGCTGAGCAATCCCGCGCGGCCTCTGCTCATCGACCTGATGCCGTACATCGCCGGGATCGTGGTCACGGCGGTGGCGTTCTCCCTCGATCTCTCCGGCCAGCAGGACGATGCCGTGACGCTGGCCGCCGCCGGCGTCCTGCTGCTGGTCCTGGCGCGCTTGGCGATGGCGGTGCGCCAGAACCGGCGCCTGCGCGAGGCGGCTGAGGAGCGGGCCGCCTTCGATGCGCTCACCGGACTCAGGAACCACCGTTACTTCCGCGAGCGCCTGGACGGTGAGCTCGCCCGGGCCCGGCGCGCGAAATCTTCGGTCGGCCTACTGGCGATCGACATCGATCGCTTCAAGGACGTCAACGACACAATTGGGCATCTTGGGGGAGACCGCCTGCTCAGCGAGATCGGCAGCGTCCTGCGGACGAACGCCCGGCCCAGCGACACCCCATGCCGGGTCGGTGGTGACGAGTTCGCCGTGATCCTGCCTGAGGTGGACGCGAGAGCCTCGCCGCGGTCGCCGAAAGGGTCCATGCGGCCGTCGCCGAGATCCGGCTTGCGACCTCCGACAGCGTCGAGGCGGGCTATCTCCCGGTCTCGACCTCGATCGGCGCCTGCTTGTATCCCGCGGCCGCCGCAGATCAGCGCTCGCTGATCGAGAATGCCGACCGCGCCCTGTACCGCTCGAAGCGCGAGGGACGCGACCGGGTGACCGTCTTCGAGCCCGGTCTTGCCGCCCTCGCGGGTCCCGACGAGGCGTTGGCCGAGGCCGAGCGCAGGGTCGAGGAGCGCGAGCTTGATCTGACCCGGATCTTCGCGGCCGCCCCCGACCCGCTCCTCATGCTCAGCCCGGTGGGCCGGATCGTCGATGCGAACCCGGCGGCATGCCGGCTCACGGGCCTTTCCATCACGCAGATGCGAGAGCGCTCGATCTGGGAGTTTCTCAGGGAGCGGGACGCCGAGCGGGTAGCGCGGATGCTGACCGGGGAGGCTGCCGGGCAGCAGGATGCGGGCGAGGTCGAGATCGCGCTGCCCGACGGTGCGGCTCGGTGGCTCGAGTTCACGAGCACCGCTTTCCCGCCGGACCGGTTTCTGATCGCGCTCCGGGACGTGACCGATCAGCGCGCGGCAGTCGAGCAGCTCGAGCTCAGCGAGAAGAAGTTCCACGCGCTCTTTGAGAGCGCCGGGGATGCGATCTACGTGCTGGATGACGACGGCACGATCACCGACGCCAACGGTGCCGCCGTCGAGTTGAGCGGCACTACGCGGGAAGAGCTGATCGGCTCGGGGGCCGGCGAGTTGGTCGGCCCGGAGGAGCGCGAGGAGCTGGCGAAGCTGATGCAGAATCTCCTCACCGGCCAGCGCGCCCAGGGGATCTTCGAGGCCACCTGGCCCGATGGGTCGCGGCGGGCGGTTCAGTTCAGCTCGGTTGCCAACTTCATTCCCGGCCGGCACCTGTCGATCGTCCGCGATGTCACCGGGCTGGTCCTGGCGCAGCGAGCGGCGGGGGAGCGCGGCGAGCTCGAGCAGGGCGGGCTGGGTGAGGCCGGGAACTACCGGTGAGCGAACGGGTCAGGCAGCAGGACGATCGTCGCCCGTACTCGTCTGCGGCGTAACGCGGCTGTGCGTGGCGACACGGAGACGCTGCTTCCCCTGCCTTACATGCGGCTGCGCTTGCGGATCGCGGTCACGATCGCGTTCTCGCTCGCTCTGGGTCGCAGTCTCGACCTGGATCGCGATTCCCTGGATCCAGGATCTCGCCGACGCGATCACGCTGCCACTGGCAATCGTCGTCGTCGCCGGAATCGCGCTGATCCCCGGCTACCTCAACGCGAACCTGCTGGCCGCGGTCGTCCTCGATCGTCCGCCGCCCTTGCCCGGCGTCGAGGAACTCCGCTTCCCGCGCGTGACCGTTCTGGTCGCGGCCTTCAACGAGGAGCCGACCGTCGCCGAGACGCTCTCCTATATCGCCGCTCAGGACTACCCGGGGGGGATCGAGATCGTGGTCGTCGACGATGGATCGACGGACGCGACCGCCGCGGTGGCCGAGCGCGAGGGCCGCCGCGAAGGCCGGATTCGTGTGCTGACGGTGCCGCACGGCGGCAAGGCGGTAGCGCTTAACGCCGCGCTCGAGGGAGTCACGACCGAGATCGTGGCAACGGTCGATGCGGACACGCTGCTGATGCCGCAGTCGTTGCACCGCGCGGTCGCGCGGTTGCTCGCCTCGCCGGCGGACACGGTCGCCGTCGCCGGGTCTGTGCTGGTCCGCAACTCGCGCAGCAACCTGATCACCCGCATGCAGGAGTGGGACTACTTCCTCGGTATTGCGACGATCAAGCGTCAGCAGGCCCTCTACCAGGGGACGCTCGTCGCCCAGGGGGCGTTCAGCGTCTATGACGCAGACGCCCTGCGCCGGGTCGGCGGCTGGGAGGACGGCCGGATCGGCGAGGACATCGTGCTGACCTGGGCGTTGATGGCGGAGGGCGGGCGAACCCTGTATGAGTCGACGGCGATCGCCTTCACCCAGACACCGAGCGAGCTCACGCGCTTCGCCCGGCAGCGGCGTCGCTGGGCGCGGGGAATGATCGAGGGTCTGCGAGAGTTCGGCCCCGGCTTGCTCGCCCGGCACCGGGCCTTCGCCCACGGCGTCCTCGTCGACTATGCCTTCCCTTACGTCGATGCCGCCTTCTGTTTCGCATTTCTTCCCGGCCTGATCTTGGCGCTGACCGGAAACTTCGCGATCGTCGGCCCGATGACGATCGCGGTGCTGCCCCTCAACATGCTCCTGGCCGGCGTCATGTACATCCGCCAGAACAGGGTCTTCGCAGAGGTGAATCTGCAGGAGCGTCGCAATCCGCTCGGCTTCCTCGCCTATGTCCTCCTCTATCAGGTGCTCTCCTCCCCGATCTCGTTGTGGGGCTACTTCCAGGAGCTCACCCGCCGGAAGTCTGGGTGGTGAGACTCGCCGGACGCGCGGAGTCGGTGACGTCCTCAGTTCCCGAACCATCGCACCGCCCCTGACGGGCTTCGGCGACCGGCCGATCGGCTTTACGAAAACCTTGCCCGTGCCTTGCCGGTTGATGGGCATCGGCGTCCTACCGTCGATCTCCCAACGGTCCCAATAGAAGGAGACAGCAATGAAGCGGCTCTTCTCGCTGGCGCTCGTCGCCGGCCTGCTCGTACCTCTTGCCCCGTTCGCGGGCGGAGCCGCGAGCGCCGCCCCCAAGTTCCGCACCAAGCTCTCGATTGCCTACGCGCGTTCTGCGGGCGGCCGGTTTTCGGGCACGGTCAAATCACGTGAGCAGGCCTGCCTCGCAGGCCGCAAGATCACCGTCTATCCTGAAGCAGGGAGGCAAGGACAAGGCGGTCGGCAACGGCATCAGCAACAAGCGCGGGGGCTGGTCGGTTTCACCGCATGGCACCGTAGCCCCCGGCTATTACTACGCCCGGACGCGGGCCCAAGGGCTTGGCGCGGGTGCCGGAATCTGCGGCGCGGCGAAGTCGGCGACGACCCGCGCATCCTGATCGGGGCGAGCCCGGCGGCGTCATGCCGCCGGGCGAAGCCAGGATGCATTTGGAACGCTCGAGCAGCTGCTAGGTCTGGTCAGCAGGTTCACGTTGTGCGTCGCTCGCTTCCAGTGCCCTGCACGTAGGCGTCTCCGTACCCAACACGGTTTCAGCACAGCGCCCGGGCGGCGAGGCTAAGGGCATGACGAACCCGCGCAGCAACCCACGGGTAGATCCAGCTTCGCCTGCTCGGATGCAGGCGGCTCGGCCTACTTATCCTGGCCACCGCGGCGCTGATTACGGCGGTCGAGTGGCTCGGCGCTGAGGTAGGCGAGGGGAGCGGCGGAGGCGACGTTGCCAAGGGCCGTGGCAGGGTCTGGGTGACGACGAGCGGTAATCATTCCGAGCGTCATCGAACACTGCCGATCACGCGATCGGCCTGGCAGCGACCGCGTGTCGTGGCCTCATTGAAGCCGCGGCAGCTGCACGATCCGGTGAAGGGGGATCGGCTACGAGTCAGCGCCGAGCAGCAGCTGACGAACAACTGCGTATCTGCCAAGCCGCGCTGCGTTGGGCCTCCCTATAGGTACAGCCCCCGGATCGAAGCCAGAATTGAGCTGAGCACAGGCACCGATCCAACGCCGGAGCGGGCGATAGTGCTGGCTCGTGGTCGCGAGCGTTGCGGGCAAGCTGAGCCCTATCGCGAGCATCACTGCGTGCTCGTAATCAAGGCCAGGCAGCGGCGATTCAAGGATCCTGCGTCGCTCTGTTCTTCGGGCCACTGCCGGCTCAATCTCGTATTCAGCGCCCATGACCATGCGGCGGGGCACGGCGACCGGATCATGCTCGGTGGAAATCGGCCCGACGGCTACGTTCCGCAGGACCGCGGTCGGCTCAACCTCGTCCACATCCGGGGCGGCAGGCCGGCGGCGAAGTACCGAAAGTCGACGAGGCTCCGCCTGCCGGCCGTGAGGCCCGATCTCCGCCGCCGCAGTGTCATGGCCGTGCCGGTGCGACACCTGAACAAGGGCGACGGCCTCGAGGTATCCGCGGCTGTACGCACCTCCATCTCCCACCTTCCCTATTCGGTGCGACAGACGGCGCAGTTGGTTCTCGCCTCGCGGCCTGACGCCATTGAGCCCGATCGCCGAGCGCGGCGAGTGGGGAAGCTCAACGGTGAGATCGGCGAGAGCAACGGCTTCAACTGCATCCTGCCGCTCGGCGGCTGCACGAGCCACAAGGTCGGAGTCATCAAGATCCGCCGCGATTCCAGGCGGAGGATGTACGTGAACCTGGTCACCCTGCTCGGCCCGAAGCGGGCAAATGCGGGCTCCCACGACATGGTTCGTCTCCGCTCGGGCTCGCTCGACGTGGTCCGTTACCTGGCGCCCCGGAGGACCAGGCCATAAGGCGGCGGACCAGACCTGGCGCAGCTACATGCTCGTCACCCCGCGGCACTTCGCTCGTTCACGGATGCGGGAGTGCCCAGTCGCCGAAGTAGCCGGCCAGCCGGAGGGCGAAGCAGAACAGGGCCCCGGCGTACATCATCCGAACCGCCGGCTGGCCGAGCCGGACGCCGACCACCATCAGCAGCGCGCCCGCGAGGGCCGCGGTGGCGTAGAAGTTGGCGATCAGGACCGCCGGCACGACGTTGAGCAGGACGTCGCGCAACAGTCCGCCGCCCACCGCCGTCAGCACGCCCATCAGCACCGCGGTCAGCGAGTTCATCCCGAAGTCGAGCGCCTTGCCGGCGCCTGCGACCGCATAGGCGGACAGGCCCGCAGCGTCCAGAACGGCCAGGAGGTCGGCCGGGACGTCGCTGATCTGCCCAGAGAACGCTGCGACCAGCAGCCCCCAAAACGCCGCGGTGCCAACGTAGCTCTTGTAGCGAAGCCCGGCCGGCGGTACGTCGCCGAGCAGCACGTCGCGGAGGATCCCGCCGCCGAGTGCGGTGACGAATCCGGCGACCACGATGCCGAGGACGTCAAGGCCTGCATCGAGCCCGAGCAGCGCCCCTTCGAGGGCGAACACGCTGGTGGCGCCGAGATCGAAGCCGGTGATCACCCCAGCCGGCAGCGGCTGCTGGGAGCTCTTCGCCGGATCCTCCGGAATGCGCTCAGCCATCGCGGCGCAGGGGCCTACTCGCCCTCGGCGGCGAGAGTCTCCGCGAGCGCCGTGTGGAGGAGGTCGGTATGGCGTGAGTCGAAGGGCAGCGGCGGGCGGATCTTGAGCACGTTGTCCTGGCGCCCGGTGGTGCTGATCAGAACGCCGCGCTCGCGCATCCCGTTCTTGACCCGGTCGGCCAGGGCGGGATCGGGCGAGCCGTCCTCGCCGGCCAGCTCGACGCCGGTCAGCTGCCCCCAGCCGCGCACCGCGGCGATCCCTGCATGGCCGCCGGCGAGCTCCTCGATGCCGGTCCGCAACTCCGCCCCGACCCGCTTTGCGCGCGCGACGAGCTGTTCCTCCTCGATCACGTCGAGGACGGTCAGCGCCGTCACAGTTCCCGGCGGATTGCCGCCGAAGGTGCTGAAGAACTCGCGCAGCTGGGCGAAGCGGTCGACGATCTCCCGGCGGGTGACGAGCGCCGCGATCGGGTAGCCGTTGCCCATCGGCTTGCCCATCGTGACCATGTCCGGCTTGATCCCGGAGGCGGCGAACGACCACAGGTCGTCGCCCGTGCGGCCGTGCCCGACCTGGACCTCGTCGGCGACGTAGAGGCCGCCGGCCTCGTGGGTGAGGGAGAGGATCTCCTCCAGGTAGGAAGGGTTGGGCGGGAAGACGCCGTCGCTCGTGAAAGCCCCATCAACGAAGACGGCCGCGGGGGCGAACCCACGCTCGGCGAGGCGCTCGAGCGCAGCCCGGTAGCCGCCGCCCGGGCCTAGGCCGTCAGCGCGGGGCGGGGGGAAGCGCTCGATGTTGGCTGCCATCGGGGCGCTCGAGCCCTCCGGTGAGAGGTCGGCGATCACGGCGCTGATCCCGTGGTAGGCGTACTCAGAGGAGAGCCCGCCGCCGGCACCCGTGAACGCGGTGGCTATGCGCCACGCGAGGTCGTTGGCCTCGCTGCCCGAGTTGACGAACATCACGGTGTCGAGACCGCTGTCGGCGGGCATCGAGGCGAGCAGGCGCTCCGCCAGTTCGATTGCGGCCTCGTGGACGTAGCGCATGTTCGTGTTCAGCGTCCGGGCCTGCTGGGCCAGCGCCTCGACGACGCGTGGGTGCGAGTGGCCCACGACGGGCACGTTGTTGTAGGCGTCCAGATAGCGACGGCCGTCGGCATCGGCCATCCACACGCCGGCGGCCTCGACGATCTGCAGCGGCCGCGCGTAGGTGGGCGGCATCAGCGCCGAGCCGAGTGCCGCGCTGCGCCGACGCAGTAGCTCTCCCATCGGCTTGGCCCGCGTGAACGAGCGGAAGCCGAAGCGGCGCGCCGTCTCCTCCGGCCCGAGCTCGTCGCAGAGCTCGAGCAGCGGCCAGGCGTCGACGTCGAAGCCCGCGATGTACTCGTTGCCGGGATTCTCGGCGACGCGGACGGCGGAGATCGAGGCGCAGGCGGTCGCCCGGGCCGCGAACAGCTCCGGCAGCAGCTCGAGCTCGACTTCCTCGAGGGGGGTGACGCTGCGATAGCCGTCGAGCAGCGCAGCCGCGGCCCGGTAGAGATCCTCCCCCCGGCGGCTCCAGACCACCGAAGCCCAAGCAGCGGTGACGTCGGCCATCAGCGCCGTGTGGCTCATGTCGCCGAAGTCGATGATTCCCGCAACCTCGTGGCTGCCGTCGAGGGTTACGTTGTTGACGCTCAGATCGCCGTGGATCACCTGCGAGCGCAGCAGCGGCCAGCGCGGCAGCACCCGCTGCTCGAAGCGGTCGATCGAACGGATGAGCAGCTCGCGGCGGTCGCGGTCGGCGACGCGCGCCGCCAGCGGCCGCAGCTCGGGGACGTGCTGGATGTCCCAGAGCAGCGGCCGGCCGGCCGCCGGATGGAAGAAGCCGCGCAGCGCACGGCCGAGCCGCGCGAGGACGCGGCCGAAGTCCCACAGCGCGTCGTCGTCGAGCGTGCTCGGGTCGACGTCCGCGTCGCCGGGCATGAAGTCGTAGAGGCGGACGAAATGTCCGCGCATCGCCGGGACCCTCTGCCGTGGCGAGGTAGCCGGCCGGCCCCTCGCCGTTCCCATCGGGCGCCCGCCTGGGCAGCGCGATCGGCAGGTCGCCGTCGACGCGCTTGGCGTGGAGGGCGGCGGCGATCTCCATCTCCGCCACGGTCTGCTGCTCGGAGGCGTTGGAGATCTTGAGCACCGCGCGGCCGCCGGCGCCGTCATCGATGAGGAAGTTCTGGTCGCGCTCGCTGTCGAGCGGCGTCGCCGTTCCCCTGACGCCGAAGAGGTCGGCCGCGAGCGTCGCCGCGTCGGCCTCGCCGAAGCTCGGCGGCGTCGAGCTCAGCACGTCGGCGGTCACGCCCTGGTCCGGAGTTGCCGTCATCGTCGCGCGATGGTATTCGGCCGGCTGGCAAGCGCCGATCTCGGCGGAAGGGAGACGGCGAGGACGGATTAGACTCAGCGGCAGTGCGGCGCCGACTTGGGGTACTCGTCCTGCTCAGCTTCCTGCTCCTTGCGGTGCCGGCTGCCCGTGCGAGCGACGAAGAGCGGGGTGATCCGTTTCGCGCCCCGGTCGAGCCTGCTCCCGGACCCAAGCAGCCCGCGCCGCGCAAGACGTCTTCGTCGCCGAAGTGCCCGTCCAGCCTGAGCTGCGACTTCGTCCCGGCCGCCTACGCCGAGAACTCGGGCCCGACCGACTGGGGCAACTACGACCTCGCCAAGCGTCCGGGTGACGGGCTCGACATCGACCGGATCGTGATCCACGACACCGAGGCGAGCTACGCCGACACGCTGAGCATCTTCGAGACGTCGAGCAGCTACGTGAGCGCGCACTACGTCGTTCGCTCCCACGACGGCTTCGTCACGCAGATGGTTCCGCTCCGCGACATCGCCTATCAGGCAGGCAACTACTACTACAACGAGCATTCGATCGGGATCGAGATCGAGGGCTACGCGCTGGAGGGGAACACGTACTACACCCCTGAGGTCTACAAGTCGGTCGCGGCGCTGGTCGCCTATCTGGCGAAGCGCTACGACATCCCCCTGAACCGCAGGCACGTAGTCGGTCACGACCAGGTGCCCGGTCCAAACCTGACCTACCAGGCGGGCATGCACTGGGATCCCGGGCCCTTCTTCAACTGGAACCGCATGATGCGACTCGCCGGCGCCAAGAACGCGCCCGCTCGCGGAGCGCCCGAAGTCGGAGACGCCGTCGTGATCCAACCTCACTACCGGAAGAACGAGCCCCCGGTATCGAGCTGCGAGACCGTGGACGGCACGACCAAGTGCACGGACCTCCCCGCGCAGCCGGCTAACTTCGTCTACCTGCACACGGCCCACAGGGAGGGCTCGCCCTACCTCTCGGACACCTTCCTCTCCGGCACCTCGGCCGAGCCCGACGGGATCGGCACGACGCAGGCCGACGACTGGGGCGACAAGGCGGTCGCCGGGCAGGTGTTCATGGTCGCCGGAGTCAAGGGCGACTGGACCGCGGTCTGGTACGGCTCCCAGAAGGCGTGGTTCTACAACCCGGGCGGCGCGAACACGTCACCCACGAAGGGGCGCTACGCGAAGGTCAGGAAGTCGAAGAACCCGATCCCGGTCTGGGGCGCCGCCTACCCGTCGAAGCTGCAGAACCTGACGCTCGGCTACGCGGTCCCGAAGGGTCAGAAGTACACCGTGACCGGACCGGTGCCGACGGACCGCTACGTCACCGATCTGTTCGACGACCTGAGCAACTACTACGTCTCGACGGGCAAGTCCGTCTACTACCAGATCCAATACAACCACCGGCAGGGCTTCGTCCTCGCCCGGGACGTAGCGATCCACAAGACCGGTTAGGCGGCCGGCGGATCAGGCCGATCGCTTCTTCCACGGCGAGCCGATCCCCTGGCGGTCCCTGCCGGCGGCGATCTGGCGTTCGGTGCCCTCGTACGTCCGGCCGACGCTCGAATCCAAGGCCGCGAGCTGAGCCAGGACGGCCGTTCGCCGGTCCTGCGGCACGGTCTCGAGGAGATCCTCGAGCAGAGCACGGAGCCGCCGGCTGACCTGGACCGACCCCTCGCCGAAGATGCGCGTCTCATCGATGGCGATGCTCACGAAGTCGCGCCCACGAGGGAGCCGGATAGCGGAACCGGACCACACCGTCGGCGTCGCGGAGCTCGCCCGGGGTCAGCCGCCTGTTCGAGAGGCGTCGCAGGAGCAGCTCGATCTGGTCGAGGGCCTGAACCGAGGTCGTCGGATCGTTGACGCCGGGCGAGAGCGCCTTGGAGGAGATGTCGGCGAGCAGCCGGAAGATGAACGCGGGGTCCTGCTTGATCGTGCGCTCGTCCCCGACCGCGACGGAGTCCCTGAGCTTCCGTCCGGGGATCGCGCCCGCCTTGCCGTGAACGCGGAACAGAGGCAGCCCCGGAGCGACGAGGTCGCCGATCGGCGGGACGAGCTCAACCACGGCGTTGGACGCCCGCGCGATCTCGACGATGCCCTTCGAGTCGACGCTCTGCAGGATCCCGGGCTCGTCGTCGTAGTCGACCACCTCGATCGGTGCGGCGTCCGCTGCAGCTGGCTCGTCCCGGGGCTCGCTTGGAGCATCGCCCTCACCGACCTCCTGCGGGTAGACGCGATCGATCACCTTGGCACCGTCGCGACCGAGGTCGCGCAACACCGCCGCGACCCGCAACCCCTGGGTCGTGCGGCTGATCAGGCGCAGGAACAGGACCATGCTGAAGAGCAGCAGCCAGAGTGCGATCTGAACCGAGAAATCGGGGATGAAGTCCTCGTTGGTGGCCGGCTGGATCTTCCTCAGCACGAGGAGCGCGTAGATGAAGGTGGCCATGAACATCCCGAGCGCGATCTTCGTAGTCGGGTCGCGGAGGAAGCGGCGCAGCATTCGCGGCGAGAACTGGCTCGAGCCGAACTGAACGGCGAGCAGGAGGATCGAGAAGACGAATCCCGTGAACGTGATCATCCCGCCGGCCAGCGCCCCGAGGATGCCCTGCGCCGAGCTGGCGCCGAACGAGACTCCGACCACATCTTTGGTGCGCTCGTCGATGCCCGGCAGGATCAGCCCCATGGCGATCGCGAGCGCGCTGAAGATCGCCGGCACGATCCAGATGCTGTTGCGGACGTATTCGATCAGCTTCCAACGGGTTCGCCAGGACAGCACGAAAAACTTCTCCTTTGTCGGATTCTGCGGAGAGGTTCGCAGAATCGCCCGGGTGAGCAGATTCAGCGCGGAGGGGCTCCTCGAAGACGCTGCGCCAGGCCGTCCCGGGCCCGGTCGCCGAGTCGGCCGAAGGCGAGCGAAAGCAGCGGATCGACGAGCTTCAGCGGCCCTTTGAGGCTGAGCTCGGCGTCGTAGACGACCTCGGTCTCGCCGTCGCGACGCGTGAACGTCAGCGTGTCCAGGGAGGTGACGGTGCTCGTTTCTGCGCGCAGCACCACGCGGTTGGGCGCCGACAGTTCGAGCGTCTCGTAGACGAGCGGGACCGACCGGCCCAGAAAGCTCGCCATCACCTCGAACTTCGCCCCTTGGGCAGGCGCTCGGGGGGAGAGGCTGCGAGCCTCGCTGACCCCTGGGTCCCACTCGGCGACGTTGTCGAACCTCGCCAGGTACTCGAATGCGACCTCGATCGGCCACTCGGTCGTCACGACTGCTCTGTAGTCGGCCATGAGCGCTAACCCGTCGCCGCGTGGTTTAGCTGAGGGTGCTGCGGGTCCACCAGGTCTGCGGGCTCGAGGCCGGTCATCGCCGCACATGCTGCGTAGAGCTGCTCGGGCTCACCAGGTTGCTCCCGGGTCCAGGGAACGCGATGCTGGGGCCGGCTCCGGCGGTCCATCCACAGCTGTCCGGGATTCGCCGCCGGCTCCCGCGCGGCAGCCAACCAGACGATCGTGTCGGCACCCTCCGACGGCTGACGCAGAAGTGGCCTGGTGAGCGCATGGAAGCGGGGCAGCGAGGTCTCGACCCCGGGGGTGGCGGCCCAGCCGGGGTGCATTGCGTGGAAGCTCGGCCTGCCGCCGAACCGCCGCTGCAGCTCACCCACCAACACCATCTGCGCTCGTTTGGCGTGGGCGTAGAAGTGGGGGCCGTCGAACGGGCGACGGTCGAGCTCGAGGTCATCGATCTCGAGCCGCGCCGTGTACATGCCGCCCGAGACGACGAAGAGCACGCGTCCGCCCTCCGCCGCGGCAAGACCCCGTCGGACGAGGTGGGTGAGCAGAAACGGGCCGAGCACGTGCACGGCGAAGGTGAGCTCGTGACCGTCGGCCGCCCGTTGGCGATCCTGGTGCAGCGCACCGGCGTTGTGGACCAGCACATCGATCACTTCCAGTTCGGCATCGAGTTCGCGGCCGAGGGCCTGGACTGAATCCAGGTCGGCGAGATCGCAGATCCAGACCCGCAGGCGGTCGTTTCCCGTGCGCCTGGCGATCCCGTCCCGCACCTCGGCTCCACGCGCGGCGTCTCGTACGACGAGATGGACCTCGGAGCCGAGAGCGGCAAAGGACTCCGCCGCGGCCGCGCCGATCCCGGAGCTTGCGCCGGTGATCACGACGCGCGCCCCCTCGAGCTGCTGCTCGGGGTCGACCGGCCGGCGCGATAGCCCCCGGAGTTGATACCCGACCTTCGTATAGCCGCCGACGACGGTGCGATCGAGCACCCAGTCCGCCGCGTCGAGGAGGGCGCTCATCTGCGGCCCGCGCCTGGCGGCGCGCCGACCGTTGTGCCACTCGCCAGCGTTCTGGCCGAGGGCGAGGTGGTCGACTCCGGTGAAGCCTCCCCCTCCATTTGCTGTCGATCGCGGCGCTCCTGGTAGATGCCCCAGACGATCAGCCAGCAGGCAGCGCTGACGATGGCGAACACCACCAGGCCGTAGGTGAAGATCGCGACCTCGCTCATCGCCGTCCACCATCCCCGCGGCGCGGGGCGATAAAGGCTCCGAGGGCCAGGATCGACGGGACCCAGAGTCCGACGAAGATGCCGTTCTCCTTGTCGCCGAAGAAGAACAGGCCGACGGAGAGGCAGAAGGACAGGAACGCCGCGATCAGGATCAGCGCTCGGGCAGCGCTTTCGGGTTCTTGCTTGCTCATCGTTTCTCCTCAGGGTTGTCCGGGCGCGGAAAGGTAGCAGAACTGCACAGGGTTTGTACAGGATCTGTATCATCTTTGCATGACTACGGGAACGACCTCCGCAAGCCCCGGTCCGCCTCTCAGGATTGGTGAGCTGGCGCGCCGTGCCGGCATTCCAGTGTCCACCCTGCGCGCATGGGAGCGGCGCTACGGAATCCTCGAGCCCATCCGCTCGGAGTCGGGGTACCGCCTCTACTCCGAAGCCGATGAGGATCAGCTCAAGGAGATGGTCGCGCTGATCGCCGCGGGCGCGGCCCCCGCCGAGGCGGCAGGTCGCGTACGCGCGCGGGTTCGCCGGGAAGCTGGCGGCCGCGCGCGGCATGAACCCGAGGGACCGGACAGCGCCGGTCTACGGGATCGGCTCCTCGAGAGCCTTCGCGGTTTCGACGAAGCCGGAGCCCATGCCGCGATCGACCGGGCGGTCGCCGACTACAGCGTGGAGACGCTGGTCGGGGAGCTGATCCTGCCGGTGCTGCAGCGGATCGGCGAGCTCTGGCAGGAGGGGGACATGAGCGTCGGCGAGGAGCACTTTGCGACGGCCCTGATCCGGGGGCGCCTCCTCGGACTCGGGCGGGGTTGGGGTACCGGGGGTGCGCCCCGGGCGCTGCTCGCCTGTCCCGACGGAGAGATGCACGACCTCGGCCTCGTGGCCTTCGGGCTCCTGCTCAGGGCCCGAGGCTGGCGCGTCGACTTCCTCGGCGCCAACACGCCGATTGAGACGGTCGCTATGACCGCCCAGCGGCTGGATCCCGCCGTCGTGGTGCTCGCGCTGACCTCGCCCGACTGCGCCCGGGCGTTGGCCGGCCGCCCTCCTCCCGAGATTGGTGCCCCGCTCGTGGTGGCGGGCGGAGCTGCGACCGCCGAGCTCGCCGAACATCTCGGCGCCGAGCTCGGCGAGGCGGGTCTCCTCGAGGCCGCCGCCGCGCTCGCTGCGACCCACTGAGGCGGCTGCATTGGGCGCCGCCCGCGGATCGGCGCCGCGTGGGGCCGTCCGATTCTGAAAGGGTTGGGTCGTGGCCAAGAAGGACTGGCAGAAGCAGGCGCTCGGCCGGGTCCGGCAGCTGATCGAGGCGGCCGAGCCCGAGGCGATCGAGGAGATCAAGTGGCGCAAGCCGTCCAGCCCGGACGGCGTGCCGGTCTGGTCGGTTGATGGGATCATCTGCACGGGCGAGACCTACAAGGACAAGGTCAAGCTCACGTTCGCCAAAGGCGCATTGCTCGAAGATCCGGCGGCACTCTTCAACTCGGGCTTCGGCGGCAATACGCGCCGGGCGATCGACATCTTCGAGGGCGAGGAGCTCGACGAGGATGCGTTCAAGGACCTCGTCCGCGCGGCGGCGGACCTCAACCGCGGCGGCTGACCTGACGCCCAGCGGCTCCGGCGGCTGGGCTCATCGGCCGGCGGGACTCCGGCTGGCGCCGAGCCCCTGGGCGGCTACCCCTTGAGCTTCACCGAGAGCTTCTCGGTCTTCGCGTTGCCGGCTCCGTCGGAGAGCTTGACCTCAAGCTTCGCCTTTGCCTTCCTGCCCCTCTTCAGGGCCTTGGTGATCTTCGCCTTGTCCTTGCGCTTCTTCGGCCGCAGCTTCAGCAGCTTGCTCTTGCCTGAGGAGACGGACCTGGAGACGGGCGCCAGCTTGTAGGAGTGCTTGTTGACCACAACCTTGCCGGTCCCCTTCGCCTTGAGGTCCTCCTTCGCCTTGACCTTGGCCTTGACCACGATCTTGCGGCCCTTCTGCTTCTGCTTACCCCGAGCGGTCGCGATACCGTCGAGGCTGTCGTCGGGCGCTGAAGCGAGAACCGCGGGATCGGGCTGCTCGCCTGCCTTGAGCTCGTAGAAGCCCCAGGGCGGGTTGGCGTTGACGAGGCGTCCGTCCTCGCAGTGCGCCAGGAAGGGGGCGAGCCGTTGGGTGGGGTTGCTCGGCTCGAGCCAGTAGTAGCCGGGCGGCACTTCGGCCCAGAGCACGCCGCCGTCGACGGAGGACGCGGTCGCGCTGGGATCAGGGATCACGCTCTCGTTGAAGTAGATCGGACCCCGCGTGTTGCCGGCGATCGGGTCGATCGTCGCAGTCGAGCCCGGGAGCCCGTGCGGGTAGACGTCCTTGAAGCCCGGGTCGAAGGTGGTCGCGTCCCGGGCCTCGTGGATCGAGAACGTGGACACGATCACGCACTCCTTGATCTGACCGCTCTCATCCAGGGGCACGCCGAGCAGGTTCGCCAGGGCCGTATAGATCCCGGACGGAACCACCTGGAAGTTGACGTGCTCGAGGTCCTGGCCGGAGGTGTGAAAGGTCTGCAGGTAGATACCGCGGTAGCCGGCAGGCACCTCGATGTAGGGCGTCACGTTGGCGTCGTCCGGGACCTTGATCTCGTAGCTGCCGTCGGCGGCGACAGCGTCTGAGATGTTCGGGTATTCCTCGACCCGGACCACGGAGCCGGGGACGCGATCGTCGATGTTGAAGAACGCGTAGGCGTTGCCGCTGATCTTGACCGTGTCCGCGGCCTCGGCCTTCGCGGCTGCGCCGGCAAGGCCGAGCAGCGCGACTGCCAGCAGCGCGGCTACGACGATCACGAACGGCCTGCGGGCAGCGGCGATACGAGTTGACGGCCTGAGCATGCGATTCCCCTCTTTTGCGAAGGCCGACTGGCCTCCCCTTTGCGGCGAGGGCGCACGCTAGGCGACCCGGTCAAACTCGCTGTCGGTACTTCTCCCGGAATGGTCGCCGTAGTGTTCCGGCAGCCCGGTTGCCGCACTCAATAGGGTGGGTCTCCGTGAGCGCCTGGGGAGTGAGAACGTTGCTGCTCGCTGCCGCCTGTTCGGCGGCGATCTGCGCGACGGCGCCTGCCGCCATGGCGGCCACCACCTACGTCGACTGCGGTGCCCCCTCGGCCGGCGCCGACGGAACGGCGGCGCACCCGCTGACCACGCTCGCCGATGCATCGGCGATACCGCTGGAGCCGGGCTCGAGACTGCTGCTCCGGCGCGGCTCGTCCTGCAGCGGCACCCTCGATCTGAGCGGCGGGGGCTCGAAGCAGCAGCCGGCGCTCGTCTCCGCCTATGGCAGCGGCGAGGCGCCGCGGATCAAGGCGAGTGGGGAGGACGGGGTCCGCCTGTACAACACCCCCTACACGACGCTCGAACAGCTCGACGTGACCAACCCCGGTGACGGCTCCGGCAAGAAGCGCGGGGTCCACCTGATCGCCGAGGGGGAGACGGTGAGCGGGGTGACGGTGAGCGGGATGCAGATCCACGGCGTCGGCGGCAACCTCGACAAGGACAACGGCGGCAGCGGCGGCATCCAGGTCGACTCGAACGGGCCCGGCGTCGGGCGCTTCGCGGACCTCGTGATCGAGGACAACCGGATAACCGCCGTCAGCCGCAGCGGAATCTTCGTCGTCGGCGTCTCGGGTGGCGGCCGGCCGCTCGCGAGCGAGCCCTGGCCGGAGGCCTCCAGCGGCGTCCGCGTGCTCGACAATCGCATCCGCCGGGTCCAGGGCGACGGGATCGTCGCGGTCGGCACCGACGGCGCCCTGGTCGCCGGCAACCTCGTCGTCGCCGGCAACCTCGGCGGTCGCGGACTGACCAGATCCGGCGGGGATGATCTGCAACGCGGGGATCTGGGCATTCGACGCGAACAACACGCTGATCAAGCACAACGAGGTCGCCGACATGCAGTACAACGGCTGCGACGGCACTGGCTTCGACGTCGACTACGACCAGGACGGAACGGTCGTGCAGTCGAACTACAGCCACGACAACGAGGGCGGCTTCATCCTGCTCTGCACCGACGATCAGCCGCGCGAGGCCGATGTCGGCTTCAACCTCAGCGTCAACGACGGCTTCTCCCTCGTCAGCTCCCCCTGCGGCCGCCCCGCCGGCAGCTACGACGGCCTGCAGATCTACAACAACACGATCGTGGCGCCCGACCCAGGCGTTGGCACCATCGGGCACCCGACCAACAAGCTCTACGGGCCCGAGAGCCTCTCCTTCTTCAACAACATTCTCGTCGCGACCGATTCGGGCCGTGGCTTCACCTGCGAGCCGGACTGCCACGACAACCTGTTCTCCGGGATCCCCGCGGCGGGCAGCAACGCGACGGTCGCCGAGCCGGACTTCGTCGGCTCGGGTCCCTACGACTCCTCGACCCCGCGCAAGGACTTCAAGCTGCGCTCGAGCTCGCCGGCCTATCGGACGGGCGCGGCGATCCCGGCGAGCGCGACCAGGGACTTCTTCGGAACTCCGATCGGATCAAAGGGCGCGCCGAGCATCGGCTTCTGGCAGGGCGACGCGGCCGCGGTGCGAATCGAGCAGGTGCGCCAGCGCGTCGGCGTGTCCCGCGGCAGCTTCCGGCGGATCAGCGTGCTCGTCCGCAACGGCGGCGATGCGGCGGCGAACGGGCTCAGCCTCTGCGTGGTGCGTTCCGGCGCCACTCGGCGCAAGCTCGCGTCGTCTCGGTGCGCAGAGCGTCCGACGCTCGGCGCTGGCGCGGCCGAGGAGATGGCCGTTCGGATCCGAGCTCGGCGGAACCGGAGGGCTCGCGGGCCCGCGCCCGTGCAGTTGCAGCTGCGCTCCGACGATGCCGGCTCGGATTCGGCCGAGCTGCGCGTTCGCGTCAAGCGCTGAGGGGCCGTCGCCGCCCGCGGGCGGCGTCCGGTCGATCGTCCGCCGGCGCTGTTGCCGGCAGCCAGCCAGCGCGGCCGGGGCGCCTGTGGGACGATCTCGCGCGCGTCGAGATCATTCGCGGATCGAGCCGGAGCCGCTCCCGGACGGGGATCCGCCCCGTCGCTACCAGCGGACCGGCAGCGTCCGCAGCTGATTGACGAAGGGCGACACGACGGGCACCGGCTCGCCGTCGAGCTCCATCTCCGGGAACCGCTTCAGCGTCTCCTCGAGCAGCACCTTGAGCTCGAGCCGGGCGAGCGCGGCGCCAAGGCAGAAGTGGCGCCCGCCGGCGCCGAAGGCTTGGTGGTCGGGATTGCGCGTTGCCTGGAAGCTGTCGGGATCCTCGTACTCGTCCTCGTCCCGATTCGAGCTGACGTACCACATGACCACCTTCTCGCCCTCCTTGATCGGCTGGCCGGCGAGCTCGGTATCGCGCGTCGCGGTGCGGCGGAAGTGGGCGAAGGCGGGGAACATGCGGAGCGCCTCCTCGACCGCGCCCGGGATCAGCTCGGGGTCATCGAGCAGCAGCTGGCGCTGGTCCGGGTTCTCGATCAAGGCCCGCATCGCACTCGTGTACGTGGCCTTCGTCGAGTCGTTGCCGGCGGCGACGAGCAGGAAGAAGCCCATCACGATCTCGTGATCGGCGAGCTTCTCGCCGTCGATCTCCGCGTGGACGAGGACGCTGGTCAGGTCGTCGGTCGGGTTCTGACGGCGAGCTTCGATCATCTCGGTGCAACGGCGGAAGATCTCCGGGAACACCTCGGCCATGATCCGCTCGATCTCCTCCGGCTTGAAAGCCTGATCGCCGGCCCCGAGGGTCGTGTTCATGAGCTCGGCCCAGACCCTGTCGTCGGTCTCGTCGATGCCCATGAAGCTGCCGATCACGCGCGAGACGACGGGCTGCGCGACGTCGGCGACCAGGTCGCAGCGGCCGCGATCGGAGACCGAGTCGAGGACGCGCGTGGTGATCGCTCGGATCGCGTCCTCGTGTGCGGCGATCCGTTTCGGCGTGAAGCCGCGCTGGAAGAGCTGCTTGAGCCGATCGTGCTTGGGCGGGTCCATGGCGATGAACATCGACTGCATGAGCTCCAGCGGGATCCCATGGGTGAGGGCGGTGACGCCACCGACGTGCGAGGAGTACGTCTGCCAGTCGAGTGAGACCGTCCGGACGTCGGCGGCCTTGTAGACGCCCCAGAACCCGTCCTCGTTCGGGAAATCGGGAAGCTCGCTCCAGTGGATCGGGCACTCGCTCCGCAGTCGCTTCATGTACGGGTGCGGCGGGCCGTCGGTCCACAGCTCCTCGCCCGCGAGGGCCAGCTGATCGAGCGGCAGCTCGAGTTGGTCCTGAATCCCGATGGGCATCTGCTCGTCCTCCTCATTTACGCCGTCGGTGCGCGGCGCGTGCGCGATCCGCAGCGTACTGGCTGTACAGCCAGTAGCACCGCGAGGGCTCACGCCCCGCGGCTCTTCGGGCTGTCAGCCCGCTGCTACGGCCCCGAGAACGTGAAGTCGTAGCAGGGGGACGCCGGAGCAGGTGTCCGTGATGTGGCTCGCGCCGCGTCCGGCTGCAGGAAGTCGGAGACCATCTGCTGCTCCTCCGGCGTTCGCCGGGGCAGCTCGTGCGGGTCCTCGCCCTCCCGGTTGGGGAGGTTCTCGACCGGCGGCACGTTGGTGCCGAGCTCGGTCGGCCGGGTCTACGAGCCGGATCGGCGCGGATCGGGCCGCTGTCCCAGTAGACGAGGGCCGAGCCGTTGTACGGGTAGTTGGAGATCGGCTGGATGTCCCAGCCGACGACGAAGCCCGGCCAGCGCCCGTCGTAGACGATCGGCGTGTGGATCTGCGCCCCGACGGTGCGGGCCATCGGTCTCGGCGCTGTAGTTGGTGACCTGGTGGTCGCCGACGCCGATGTCCATCAGCAGCTTGTGCGGCGGGGGTGTTCGGCAGCGGGTTGCCGGTGATCACGGCTGCGCGTAGCCGTTCGACTCGCCGCGATCCCAGAGCATCTGCACCATCGAGAGCACCATCTGCTGGCTCATCTCGTCCGGGTAGGCGGGATCGAGGAACGCCGCGTAGGTGTCGAAGTCGACCGAGCGGTTGAGCAGGACCGAGTAGTTCATCCCGCCGACGCCCAGCGAAGCCCGGGTGAAGTCGGGCGAGAGCGCGGTCAGGCGCGCCGCCGAAGATCGCGCCCTGGCTGTTGCCGTTGTAGTACAGGCGCGAGGTGTCGATCACCGGCGGGTTCGCCGCCAGACGGGGCCGGCGTCGTCGACGCGGAAGGCCGGGTCGCTGACGAAGCCGTCGTCGTTGTCGAGCAGGCGGCCCAGGTAGAGGCCGTTGAGCATGCCCTGCTGGAGCCGGTCGGCGAGCTGCGGGAACTTGCTCATGTCCTTGAGGATCCCGATCGTGTTGACGATGTCGCTCTCGGCCATGCCGATCTCGTCGGTCGCGCAATCCATGATGTTGTGCGCGTTGCCGAGCGTCTTCTGCGGCGAGGAGGTCGCCTCGTTGGCGCTGCCGAGCAGGCCGTGGCCGTAGATCTGGGGCCGGGCCGGGGAAGCCAGGGCGCGCGTACGGGATCATGCAGTTGAAGTTCGCCGTCCAGACCCCGTTCTGCATCGGCTTGCCGTTTGCATTCGAGGTTCAGGGTCCCGCCCGGATCGCAGGGGTTGCCGCCGGCGGGCGCGGTCATGTAGCAGGGGACCTGGAAGGTGCCCTGCACGCGGCGCGCCATGTCGGGGTCCTCGGGGCGGACCGCCGGAGGTCGCTGGTAGTCCTGCACCGAGGTCGACGGTGAAGCTCGGCGCGGTGCCCTGGACGACGTTGTCGGCGAGGTTGGTGTCGCCGAGCTGGGCGAAGGCGTCATTGCGCATCGCCAGGATGTTCTTGGCGATGTTCTCGTCGCTGGCGACCGTGAAGTCCCAGGCGAGGTAGAGGTTCGAGCGCTTGATGTTCGCGTTGTGCAGCTTCTTGAAGATCGAGTCGAAGCGCGACCGCTGGGCGTTGATCTGAGCCTCGTCCGAGGGCAGGTCGTCGCGGTAGTAGCGGAAGCCCTGCGGCGCTGAGAGCGTGTCGCCGGCGGCGTTCTTGAGGTTGCGCATCGCGACGATGTAGCGGTGTCCGGAGGCGAAGTTCTTCGCCGGGTGGATCAGCATCGCGGTGTCCGCGGGGGTCGTCGCGTTGGAGTCGATCTCGACCCAGATCGGCCAGCGCTTACCCGTATTGGCGTCGATCACGACGACCGGGGCGTCCTTGTTCATGTACTGGCCGAGGTTGGTGAGCGGCACGGCGCCGGTCTGCTGGAACGCCTGTGGCGTGTCGAGCCCGGCACGCGGACGACCATCATCTGCCCGGGGCTGAAGCCGTCGTTGCCGCGTATGCGGAGCCCGCGATGTGCGCGCCGATGCTGTTTGCGGGGGTGGCGGCCGTCTTCATGTCGATCCGCAGGCCAGTGGCGGAGCTCTTGTCCGCTGCCGTGTAGTAGTTGTCGGGGAACGGCAGCAGGCAGCGCGAGCTGCTCTGGTCGCCGATGAAGTCGCACTGGTCGGCCTTGCTGAGATCGATCGGCTGCGGGCTTGCAGTCGGCCGTGTTGCGGGTCAGGTCGACCTGGGTCCTGGTGCCCTTGCCCCTGACCCGGATCGTCCGCGCGTCGCACGAGTTGATCTCGGACTTGCCGGCCGCCGTCAGCTTCAACGTGACCGTGCGCTTGCTGCCGGCCTTGACCTTGACCTTCTTCGTCTTCGCGAGCGTCGCGTAATGGGGCGCGTCGAACGTCTTCGACAGGGCGCGGACCTTGACCTTGCGGCGATGTGCCTTCTTCCCCTTCTTGCCCTTCGCCTTGAGCTGGACCTTCAGGCCCTTGCCGAGGATGCTCTCCTGGTCGGTGGCCTTGACTTTGACGGTCACCTTGTTCTTCACCTTGGCCGCAGTCGCGTCGGCCGCGAAGGCCGAGGAAGCAAAGGTCGCGCAGAGCGCTAGAGCAAGCAGGGCTGCGAACAGCCGGAAGGTCCTGTGCAAGGTCGTTCTCTCCCCGTTGAAAACAGTGGTTTGCGCCCGGGCTGTTCCGAACGCGCCGGGGCACGCTATCACTGCAGCCGCGTCTACCCGAGATCGCGCCGAGGCGCCGCGGCTAATAGCCTGCAGCGGGCACCGCATGAACCCGGCGTCGGCCGGAGGGGAGAGGGATAGATATGAGCCGTTTGTGGGTTGTCCTGATTGCGGCTTGCGCGCTGCTGCCGCCGCGCTCGCGCCGGCCGCCGCGTCCGCCGCGGGCGACGACACGGCACGCTACATCCTGCCGCCGGGCAACTACGGCGGCCTGCCGTTCACCGACAACTCGACCGACCAGCTGCCCGCTCTACAGCGGGCTGACGCCGCTGCGCGACAACATCTCGATGGCGGACATCAACTCGCACTTCCTGCCGGAGAACTTCTCGCCGATCGGCGCCACCCATGAGGAGAACACCGGGCGTGCGGGGCTGCGCCTGATCTACGACTCCTACGGGATCCCCCACATCTACGGCAAGACCCGCGACGACGTCGACTTCGGCGCCGGCTGGGCGACGGCACGCGATCGCGGCCTGCTTGCTGCAGCTCGGGCGCGGGCCGGCGCGGGCCGCGGTCGCCGACATCCCCAACCTCGACGCCTTCTCGCTCGTGACCAGCGCGAAGACCTTCACGCCGAGCGCCGCGACCGAGGCGCTCGTCAGCAAGCAGAGGAAGCTGATGCTCAAGACCTACGGCCGCAAGGGCCAGGAGATCATCAGCGATGCCCGCGCCTACGCCGCCGGGATCAACGCCTACTGGAAGGCGAACAACGTCGACCAGCCGCCGGCGACGGTCAACGACGTCTTCGCCGTCACCGCGTTCATCGGCTCGATCTTCGGCGCCGGCGGCGGTGCGCGAGGCGGCGAACTCGAACCTGCTCGCCCAGCTGCAGCAGTCGATGGGCAAGGTCCGCGGGCCACAAGGCCTGGGACGACGTGATGCTCGCCAACGATCCCGAGGCGCCGACGACGATCCACAAGCGCTTCTCCTACCCGCCGCAGACCGGCGGCAAGGTGAAGGGCTCGCTGACCCTCGACCCCGACTCGATCGAGAGCACCGACTCCGGCCGTCTCGGCCACAGCAGGCGGCGGCGGCGCCCGCCCGCAAGCGCGCCTCGAACTTCCTCGTCGCCTCGCCGAACCGCTCGGCGAGCGGCAACTCGCTCGCCGTGATGGGCCCGCAGCTCGGCTACTACTACCCCGAGATCGTCGAGCAGATGGACCTGCACGGGCCCGGCATCCACGCCCAGGGCGCGACGGTCCCCGGTCTGGCGATGTACGTGCTGATCGGCCGCACGCCCGACTACGCCTGGAGCCTGACCTCGGCCGGCCACGACGTGCGCGACGTCTTCGCCGAGCGACTCTGCGAGCCCGACGGCAGCAAGCCGACGCGCGCCTCGACGCACTACGTCTACAAGGGCAAGTGCCGGGCGTTGAAGCACTTCGACGCCGGCGAGCTCGACGGCAATCCGATCTCCTACTACGTCTCGGTGCACGGCCCGGTGTTCGCCACCGCGACCGTCAAGGGCAAGCCCTACGCGCTCTCGCGCGAGCGCTCGACCTTCGGCCGCGACGCGCTCAACCTGGCGGCCCTGCACGACATGACCGGCGGCAGGGCGAAGACGCCGAAGAAGTTCTGGAAGACCGCGAACAAGTTCGGCTTCACCTTCAACTGGGCCTACGCCTCGCACAAGAAGACGGCCTACTTCAGCTCCGGCCGGCTGCCGGTGCGCGCTCGCCACCTCGACCGGCGGCTGCCGACCCTGGGCACCGGCCGCTACGAGTGGAAGGGCTATCTGAAGCCGCAACCAGCACCCGCACGCCGTCGGCGGTCCGCACGGCCTGCTGCTCAACTGGAACAACCGCTCGGCGCCGGGCTTCATGCACGGCGACGACGAGCCCTACGGCTCGGTCCAGCGCGTCGAGCTCTTCAACCAGTGGCCGAAGCGGGCGAAGATCACCGACAACGTCGGGATCATGAACCGGGCTGCGAGCGAGGACGGGCGGGCGCCGGTCTGGCCGATCGTCAGCGCGGTGCTGCGCAAGGGCACGGCGCCGAACGCGCGCGACCAGCAGGTCGTCGACCTGCTCGACAACTGGGTGAAGCGCGCCGCGCCGCGCCTCGACGCCGACGAGGACGGCACCTTCGACGAGGCCGGGCCGACGATCATGGACCAGCTCTGGCGCCCGATTGCCGAAGCGGTGATGGGTGGCCGGCTCAGCAACCAGCTCGTCGCGGACGTCAACGACGTCCGCAGCCTCGGCAGCTTCTCCGGCGAGTCATATGTCGACAAGGACCTGCGCACGCTGCTCGGCCGCAAGGTGAAGGGCAAGTTCAACCTGTCCTACTGCGGCAGGGGCTCGATGGCGAAGTGCAGCAGCGCGCTGTGGTCGGCTGTCGACGGGACCGCCGCCGACCTGCAGTCCGAGTTCGGCAGCGCGAACCCGGCGAGCTGGCGCGGCGATGCCGACCGGACCGGCTTCACCCCCGGCCTGCTGCCGATCAAGTTCCCGAGCACGAACCGGCCGACCTTCCAGCAGGTGCTCGAGTTCGTGCACCCATAGGGTCGACGGCGGCAGCCCTCAGCGGATTCGCGCCCGGCGCGTTGCCGCGACGCGATGCCCAAAGCGGTCGCGGCCGTAGGCCCTCAGCTTGTAGCGGCCGCGGTCGGGGTGTCGGAGGCCGCGGCCCCGCACCCGCACGCAGCGCCTGCCGACGGGCATCGCGAAACGGTGGCTGCTGCCGGCCGCGTGCCCGCGAGGGTCGGTGAGCGAGAACCGCAGCCGCGCGACGGAGACGCCCCGGGCGTGTGCGCAGGCCATCACGCGCCCGTGCCGCAGGTGCGGCGCCGCGAGCCGGACGCGGGCGTGGGGCGCGAACGACACCGAGCGCGTCGCGAAGTAACCGCCGGCCCCCTCGCCGGCGGCCCGCGAGGCGGCGGTGTACTGCTGATCGGGGTGCGGCGCGCCGAGGTCGACATCGAAGTGCAGGCGGCCCCGGCGATCCGGGCGGATCACCTTCGCTCGCCCGTCGTGGCTGACGACGTCGACTGCCTTCAGCCCGCGGAACCACGGCGGCGTCCGCACGGCCGTCGTTCCCGATCCGCTCAACGACACGCCGGTCCTCCCGGCGTCCTTCATTCGCAGGAACTCGAGCGCTCGCTTGGGATCCGCGGAGACCTTCCACCCGAACACTTGGAAGTGCGGCTCGATCGAGCGATAGTCGAACGTCGCCGGCCGCTTCGGCGGGTCGCGGAGCAGCGGCTTGAACGTTGCCAGTGTGTCCTTGATCTCGCGGGTGAAATTGGGGACGGTGTGACAGCCGGGCCCGTAGTCCCGCCACTGGTGCTCGATCCCGAGCGCGCCGAACTTGCGGTGGAGGTCGATGCTGGCGCCGTGCACGCCGCCCTCGACGACGCACGAGGCGCTGTCGGGCGAGGCCGGGTTCTCGCCGATCGCGGGGTTCGGGATGCCGTTCGCCGTTCGCACCTGCAGATCGAGCGGGCGCAGGTTCTCGGCGAGGTCGGTCGGGTTGTGGCCGCGCCAGCGCACCTCCTGGGTCGCCCGTGGCCCGTAGATCGCGTCGGGCGGCGCCCCGTCGAAGGTCGAGCTCAACGAGAGGACGGCGCCGTTGGCGGCGATGTTGCTGTCGACGGCGCCCGACAGCGTGGCGGCGGCGGAGAACTTGTCCGGATGACGGGCGGCGAGCATCATCGAGCCGTAGCCGCCCATCGAGATGCCGAAGATGAGCCGATGGGCGCGGTTGGGGAGCGTCCGGAAGCGCTTGTCGATCAGCGGGAGGAGCTGGTCGATGACGAACGTCTCGTACTCCGGGGGTCCGCCGGCGCCGTCGTTGTACCAGTCGCTCCAATAGCCGCTGTTGGCATCCGGCGAGACGATGATCGCCGGGTAGTGGCTCGTCAGCTTCTCGCCGTCGACGACGGTGTAGAAGGCGTCGTAGTTGTTCATGGTGCCTGCGGTGAAGTAGGTCACCGGCCAGCGCCGGTGGGGGTGCTTCGCGTAGCCGACCGGGAGCCCGACGTCGACGTTGGTCGGCTCTGCGAAGGCCGGCGTCGAGATCGTCAGCTTGACCAGGCGATTCGTGAGGTGCTCGGCGTCGGTGATCCGCGCCTCGTTCGCGTGGGCCGCTCCGGCGAGCCAGCCACAGGCGGGCAGGGCAACGACGAACGCCGCCGCCGAGACGATGCGCGACGTTGCGCCTACCCGTCGTTGGCTTCCTCTGCCCAGCACGTCATGTGCAATATCGCGGATAAATGCACCGCGGCACGCCAGTCGCCTCCGCGCTGCCGGCGGGATTGGCTCCCGGTCCGCGCCGCTTGCGGATAGGCTCCGCCCATGAGCCGCGGCACAATGATCACCCTCGGCATCGTGATCGTCCTGGTCGCGGTCCTCGCGGGGACCTTCATCCACCCGCTGCTGTTCATGATCGGCCTCGCCGTGCTGATCGTTGCCTTCTTCGGGGACTGGTAGGGGCCGGCGCCGAGGCAGGTCCGATGACGCCCGCTGAGCTGCGCGAGTTCTGCCTCTCGTTCGAGGGGTCCGAGGAGACCTTTCCGTTCGGCCCCAACACCTCGGTCTTCAAGGCGGCCGGCAAGATGTTCGCGCTGGCGCAGCTCGCCGCGGAGCCGCCGCTGCGGGTGAGCGTCAAGTGCGAGCCGGAGCTCGCTGAGGTGCTGCGAGCCGAGCACGAGGCCGTGATCCCCGGCTACCACCTGAACAAGCGGCACTGGAACACCGTGATCATCGACGGCTCGCTCCCGGAGCGGATGGTGAGGGAGATGATCGAGGACTCATACGATCTCGTCGCCGGCTGACGGCGGTATCGTCCCAACATGATCAGGGCTGATTTCGGGGGTCCGTCGGTCGGACGGCCGCTGCTCGCACTGATTGCGGTCGTCCTGCTCGCCGGCTGTGGCGCCTACGGGAGGGTGCCGGCCGAGACCGCGGCCACCGCCGAGACCCCGCCGGCACCGACGATCGAGCACGACTTTGGCCCGCCCCGCTACCGACACCTGCTGGCTGCGACCTTCACCGAGCTCGAGCGCTTCTGGAACAACCAGCTTCCCGATCTCGGTGTCAAGCGGGGTGAGCCGAAGCGCCTCGTGTCCTACTGGAACCGCAGGCAGGATCCGGGCTGCGCGGGCCATCCGGCCGGGCCCCGCAACGCCCAGTACTGCGCGCCGACGCAGACGATCGCCTGGGACGGCAACTGGGTCTTCGGCAGGCTTTATCGCGCCTTCGGCGACGCGGCCGTCAGCTTCCTGCTCGCACACGAATACGGGCACTTCGTCCAGGACCGGCTCGGGATCGCCAGGAAGTTCCCGCTGACGATCGAGGCGGAGCTCAACGCGGACTGTCTCGCGGGGGCCTGGCTCCAGGCGATGAACCGCAAGGTGAAGCGCTTCCACAACGTCGACTACCGAGCGCTCGCCGCCGGCCTGCTCAACGTCGCCGACCCGCGCGGCGTGCCGTGGGCGAACCCCTCCGCGCACGGCCGCGCGGGCGAGCGCCGGCACGCGTTGCTCGTCGGAGTCAGCCACGGCCAGCGGGGCTGCCTGCAGCGGCTTGGTCCGGGGTTCTCGTCCTGAGCGCGCCGCCGCACAGACGAACCTGGCGGGGCCAACCGGGCCGGCGGACGGCGCGGGTCAGGACTCGTCGCTGGGTTCGATCAGGCCGTAGTTGCCGTCGTAGCGCAGATAGATGACCCGCCCGCGCCCCGCTTCCGCGTCGACGAAGTAGAGGAAGCGGTGGTTGAGCTCGTTCATCTCGGCGACCACGTCGCTGAGGCTGCGCGGCTCGGGACCGCGACTCTCCTCGCGAACGAAGCCGAGCTCGTCGGGCCCTGACCAGCCGGTGCCGACCGGGCCGATCACGCCGATCCGGCCATCGTCGCGGTGGTAGATGACGGCGTCCACCTTGGGCTTGATCTCGCGGTAGAGGTAGAAGTCGTGATCGAGCAGCTGCATCTCCTCGAACGCGCGGATGACATCCATCTCACCGATCGCAAAGGTCTTGTGACGGACCACCTCACGTTCCTCGGGCGGCCGCGGGTAGTGATCGGGGCGCTCCGCCGGAGCATCGCCGTGCCGCCACTCGCCGTCCCCTCCCGAGGTGCCGCGGTTACGCTCGGCAACGCGGCGCTCGACGAACGCCCGCAGTTGGCGCTCGAGCCGGTGGGTGAGGAGGTCGACGGCGGCGTGCATGTCGTAGGCGGCGACGTGCGCACGAATCCGCGTCCCGTCGAGCAGCACCTCGCCTTCGGCCCGTGCTGCCCGCTCGATCCTCGGGTTCGCCTCCTCGCTGAGTACGACGCGGGCGCGCAGCAGGTGCGCGTTCACGTATCGGTCGAGTGAACCGATCTTGCTTGCGGCGAGCTCGCGAGCCTCGTCGGAGACGTCGCCCCTCGCCGTTACCTCGACTTCCACGTCGCCTCCGAGCTCTCGCCGAACAGGTGCATGGGGCGAGCCTAGTGGACCCGACCGCAACTACGATCGCCCCCGGCGGCGCCCGGACCCGCCTGACGGCACCCGCCGTCCGCCCACATACCAACCGGCATGCGGGCGGCCACCGTGCACCGTCAGCCATGCCCGCTCACTCGCCGGGGACTGATCGAACTTACGGACGGGTCCACTAGTGCCGGCGGCGCGGCGGGCGTCCGTGATCTCCCGCAAGCGGACAGCGGAAGGCCCAGGCAATCAGCCGGTTTCGCCGCCCTCTTGACGGGGCTGACCGGGGCTGATCAGCACGTCTTCATCGAATGCCGGGAGCGAACTGAAGACGTCAGCCGGGCGGCCGAAGACGCCGCCGAGCAGGGCCGCCGGGTAGGCGCCGAGCGCGGCCGAGATGCCGTTGTCCTGTGGCTGTGAGTCGTCGAAGAAGACCGCCAGCCGTGCCGGCTCACCCGTGAGGTTCTCGATGTGATGGAAGTAGGCCCGCGGGATGTAGCTGATCTCGCCGGCGCCGAGGTCGACGGTCTCGACGTCGCCGCCGGGGCTGACGATCGTCAGCCGCACCGAGCCCTCGATCACGTAGTTGAGCTCGGCGGCGTTCGGGTGCCAATGGGGCTCGCGGACGCCGTCGCCCGCGATCCGCAGCGAGTACATCGCGAGGCCGTCGAGGATCGGGAAGTCGTCGGCGCGCCCGAAGATCACCGAGCCGCCCTCGTTCTCCAGGTCGGGCCTGAGGCTCTCGAGCGACAGGCGGTAGGGCGAGCCCGTCGCCGGTTGGCACTGCGCCGGGAGTAGGGGTCCGGCTGATGAACGCCGGCCGCTCGACCGGAGCGACCCAGTCAAACGCGTGCGGGTCCGAGCCGAAGGTCGACGCCAGTACCCGGGGCGACATCTCGCCCATGCTGGTGGAGAGGTTGAGGTCCTCGTAGCGCTCGTGGCTGAAGCAGATCACGAAGCGGGCGTCGCCGGTTCCGGTGTTGGCGATGTGGTGCATGAGCCCGGGCGGCACGAAGACGAGATCGCCGGCTCCGACCGCCATCTCGACGTGGGCGCCACCCGATTCGACGATCGTCATCGCTACCGATCCCTCGATGCAGTAGCTGAGCTCCGCCGCGTTCGGATGCCAGTGCGGCTCACGGACCGCGTCGGCCTCGAGTACGAGCGTCGCCAGCGCCATCCCATCGAGCAGCGGCAACTGCGCCGCCGTCACGTCGACGCGGCGGCCGCCGTCACGCTCGACCTTCGCGGGACTCGCGTCGACGGTGTATGCGTGGCGACTCACGGCGCGATCCTACGCTGATCTGACTCGGCGGTACGTCTCGCTGCGCCGGGCCAGCCTGCGGCAGACCCGCAGTGAGCGTGCAGGGTTGCTCCGGATGGCAGCGCCGGCGGGCAACCGTACAGTCGCAGGCGATGAGCCACGCCCGTGTTGCCTGTCGCTCCAAGCACGGGGCCACCTTCGCGGCGATGTCTGCAAGGGGAATCGGTCTGTGGGCGCCGGCGTTCACACTCTTCGTCGTGAGCATGCTCGCCGGCCCGGCCACGGGTGCTGCTGCGGCCCGCACCTACACCTACGACACGCCGGTGATGAAGACGCTCGCCCTGGCCGGCGATGCGCCGCGACCGGCGCAACACGGGCTCCTCGCCGATCCGCGCGCATCTCCGTCCGCATGCTGCGCCCGTGGCGGTTCCGCACGGGCAAGGGCGTCTTCTCGACCCCGGTGCTCGACGGCCACGACACCGCCTACTTCGGCTCCGCCGACCGCCGCTTCTACGCCGTCGACCGCTGTGGAAAGCTGCGCTGGAAGCTGAAGACGGGGGAGATCATCGACTCGGCGGCGACGCTCGGCGGCCACGACCAGCGGGCGGGCTCGCCGACGGTCACCTTCGGCTCCGCCGACGAGCACATCTACCGGCTCCGCGAGCCCGGGCGCCGCCACCTCTCACGCGCCGGCAGCGGATCGTCTGGCGCTTCCACACGGATAAGCCGCCGCAGGGCGGGCAGATCGTCAACTGGTGGGAGGGCAACGTCGTCACCGGCCCCGGCGGCGTGCTCTACGCCGGCAACACCGGCGGCGGCATGTACGCGATCAGCCGCGCCGGGAGCGAGCTCTGGAACTTCCCGACCGGCAACGCGCTTTGGTCCGCGGCCGCGATCGACGATCAAGGGCGGATCTTCTTCGGCTCGGTCGACGCTTCGCTCTACGGGATCGACTCGCACGGCAACGGGCTGTGGAGCAAGTCGACGATCGGCTTCAACGCCGCCTCGGCGGCGATCGGCAGTGACGGCACCGTCTACATGGGCTCCTTCGACGGCAACCTCTACGCGCTCGACCCGGCGACGGGCGCCGAGCGCTGGCGCTTTGCGACCGGCGACCAC
This sequence comes from uncultured Solirubrobacterales bacterium, assembly GCA_963774395.1. Taxonomy (GTDB): domain Bacteria; phylum Actinomycetota; class Thermoleophilia; order Solirubrobacterales; family 70-9; genus CAXMST01. Next base: position 100,884 of record CAVZET010000010.1, read on the forward strand.
ATCTACCCCTCGGCGGCGCTGCGAGGAGAACCGTGCCGGGAGACCGTCGCCGATCTACACCGCCTCCGCGGACGGCTCGATCTACAAGCTACGGCCGGACGGAAGCCTCGTCTGGAGCTACGACACCGGCGACGCGATCCGTTCCTCGCCGGTCCTCGGCCGAGCTCCGCAGGGCGAGCGGGGCCGGATCCTCTACGTCGGCTCCTCCGACGGGCGCCTCTACGCGATCGACACCGCCGACGGCTGCGCGGCGCTGGTCCTACGACACGACGCCGGCGAGCCAGGCGCTCGCGCGACCGCAACGACCTCAACGGCAGCCCGGCGCTCGGCCGCCGCGGCATCTGGATCGGTGGCGAGGACGGTGCCATGCACTTCGTCCCCTACGACTACTGCCTCGGCCCCGGGTCGGCGACGACGACCGCTGCGAGACGCGGCCCCGGCGAGCGCTTCGGCGACGAACCTCGCGCGCACCTATCCCGGTCACCGCCGGGGGCTCGACCGAGCTTCACGGCTACCCGCGGCGCGCTGCCGACGGCGACGACGCTGACGGCCCGGCTCGTCGTCCGCCGCGACGGCGAGACCCAGCGGGCCACGATGGTGCCCGCGCCGCGACGCGGCGTCGCTGGTGCGCTCGCGTCAGCTCCGCGCTTCGACTTCTCCGCGCAGCTCTCGGCCGACGGTCGCGACCTGCACATCGTTCCCGCACGGCTTCCTGCAAGCCCGACACGAAGTACCGGGTGAAGCTCGCCGGCGCCTACGACGGCGGCGGCGAGCGGCAGCTTCGCCGACACGATCACCTTCCGGACCGAAGCGCTCGAAGGGCGCCGTCCCGCTCGCGGTGCCACGACAACGTCGTCGCGCGCCTTCAACCTGCGCCGGCTGGCGCTGCCGCTGCCGACGCTGCTGCCCTCGGTCGACCAGATCGGCTTCGACAGCTACGACTGGATCGCCGGCACGCTCGAGCGGACCCGGGCCGGCGCACGGCCGCCGGGGCCGCGTCCTGCTCTGGGTCGTCGGCTCGCGCGAGGACAACCGCGGCCGCCGGCGTGGCCGACCCGGCGAGCGAGTTCGCCTTCCCGCTCAGCGGCCGCTGCGCGGGGCCGCGATCTGATCCTCGACCAGCGCGGCTTCCAGCTGCTCTTCACGTTCGGGCCGGTGCCGCTCGAGCAGCTTGCCTTCCGCGGCCGGATGAACGGCGACCGCGTCGATCGGCCCGGGCGCCTCCGTCTACGGGGAGGTCAACTGCCCGGAGGTGCCGAACCTCGGCGGCGGCGCTGCATGGCGGCCGGCCTCTGCAACGACGAGGACAAGCTGATCGCCTCGGGCACCTATCTGACCGACGGCTACCGGGGGCCCGCCAACCGACGCCCGCGGGGGGTCAAGGTGCGGCTCGGTCGACCTCGAACGGCCGACGGCAGGCGCCGAGGGCGCGGTCTCCGTGCGGTTCGCGCTCTCACGCGACGCCCACTTCGGCGCCCGCCGCCACACCGCCGACGTGATGCTCCGCGATGCGAAGACCGAAGCGCCGCTGCCGCTCGACTACAACGGGCTGACGACCGTGCGCAATCGAGCACGGCAAGATCGCCGGCGTCGACCTCCGGCTGCCGGCCGGCACCCAGCTGCCGGACGATCTCGAGGCCTGGGTGATCGGCGACGTCTTCCCGCTTGCAAAGGCCGAGCTGCCGGCGAAGCCCTTGTCGCAGCGGGGCTACCAGCCGGTGCGCTGATCGGCCGCGCGTTCGAGGCGGGCGCGGAGGTCGCGGGCTTTGCCGCGCAGCGGCTCCATGTGCCCAGGGGCGACGAGCTCCGGCTCGAGCGCGGCGAGCTTGCGGACGCTCGCCAGCGTCTGCTCGGCGTCCTGGTCGAAGACCGGGTGCGGTGGGTAGACGCCGGGGTGATGGCCGAGCGGTCGCATCGAGTCGGTCAGGTAGACGGTGTCGCTGCACAGGCAGAGCCGGTCGCGCTCGCGCCATAGGCCGATCTGCCCGGGAGCGTGGCCGGGCAGGTGGATGACCTCGAACTCACCGATCCGCTCGCCCTCGCTGATCGTGCCGGCGACCTTCAGCGGACCTGAGTCCCAGATCGGAAAGACCACCCTGTAGAGCCAGCGCGAGTAGGTGACCGGAACATCCTTGACGCGCTGGTAGTGGACGCCGCCGTCGCCCTCGGCGTCGGCCAACTCGTCGACGTGGCAGTGGATCGGGACGCCGAGCTTCGCCGCCGAGCCGCGATGGTCGACGTGGCTGTGGCCGAGGATCACGCGGGTCAGGCCGCCGAGTTCGTCGGCGGCGGCCTTGATTCCCTTCGCCATGGCCTTGGTGCCTGCGTCGAAGGCGAAGACACCGTTGCCATCCTCCTCAGCAACGAGATAGACGTTCATGCCCTGGCGGAGGTCGCCGGCGTGGCGCCATACCCCGTCGGCGATCTTTTCGGTCAGCGGTGTAAGCGGGTTCGCCATCTTCTTCCTCCTCCGGCCGCGGCGCGATCGGGCCGCTCGGTCCCTGAACCGACCCTACCGGGCCGCGAGCCGCTCCGACTCGATGCAGCCCAGGTGTCGGATAGCTTGGGGGCGGCTTATGCGACGGAGCCCGGGCTCAGGGAGTTCGAGCAGCCCGGGGGAGAGGGGAGGCTCGCCCCCGCTTGGGATCTTCCTCGTGGTGATGCTGATCTTCGGGATCATCACCAGCCTGCACGGCATGTCGCCGCTGGCCACCTACGGGCTCGGCGCCGTCTTCTACCTCGTTGCCGCGATCGTCCTCTTCCTGATTCCCGCGGCGCTCGTCGCGGCTGAGCTGGGCACCGGCTGGCGCCGGGACGGCGGCGTTTACGTCTGGGTCAAGGAGGCCTTCGGCCCGCGCGCCGGTTTCGTCGCGACCTGGCTGCAGTGGCTTCAGAACGTGATCTTCTGGACGGTGATCCTGACCAGCTCGGCGGCGATGATTGCGATCTCGCTGCACTGGAACGCGGGTGCGGACGACAAGCTGTACGTCGCCGCGGTCGTCGTCGGCACGATCTGGATGATCACCGGGCTGACGTTGATCGGGCTGCGCACCTCGGGCGCGCTCGGCACGCTTGGCTCGATCGCCGGCACGATCGTCCCCGGCGCGGCGCTGATCGCATTCGCTGCCGTCTACCTCGTGCGCGGCGATCCCTCGAACATCACCGGGCAGGGGACGCACCTGGTCCCGGACCTCTCGCAGCCCGACAACATCACCTTCGGGATCTCGACGATCGTCATCTTCGCCGGGGTCGAGGTGATGGCGACGCGGATCGGGTCGGTGCGCGATCCCGGACGCGTCTATCCGCGAGCGACCCTGATCTCGGTCGTGATGATCGCGGTGCTGCTGATCCCGGCGACGCTCGCGATCGCGGTGCTCGTCCCGCACGATCAGATCAACATCACCGCGGGGATCGTGCAGGCGATGCAGACCGTCGTCGAGGACGTCTGGCACGTCGGCTGGCTGGTGCCGCTGTTCGCCTTTGCGATCTACGTCGACTCGATCGGTGAGATCGCCGGCTGGATGGCGAGCACGCCGGTGGCGATGGCGACGTCCGGCCGCGACGGCCATCTGCCGGCCCGCTTCGCCGAGCGCGACGAGCGCGGATCGGCCCGGCCGGTCCTGATCGGCCAGGCGGTGCTCGGCTCGCTGATCAGCCTCCTCTTCATCTTCGAGCCGAGCGTCGCGAGCATGTTCTGGCTGCTCAGCGCGATGCTCGTCCAGCTCTACCTGATGATGTACGTGATGCTCTTCGCCTCGGCGATGCGATTGCGCCGCTCGCGCCCCGACGTCGAGCGCCCGTTCGCGATTCCCGGTGGCCGGCTCGGCGTTGGAATCGTCTGTTGGGTCGGCATCGCCTTCTCGGTCGCCGCGTTCGCCGTCGGTTTCGTGCCTCCCGCCGGGCTGCCCGAGGCGAGCGCGTTCAGCCACACCGCCGTCCTCGTCGGCGCCGTCGCCTGCGGCTCGCTGGTTCCGCTACTGATCTCGGCCCGGAGTCGGCGTAGCCGGGAGGCCCGGCTGCCCGAATAGGCTGCACCCAGATGCGCGCTCTGAATCGGGAGAGGCTCGCCGCTCGGGCCCGCCATGCTGTCTATGGCTCGGTGATCGTGCTCGCCGTCGTGATCGCGCTCGAGGGCACCGACGTCCGTCCGCGGGCCGTGGTCGAGTCGGTACTCGCCGCCGCGATTGCGACCGTGCTGGCGGAGGTCTATGCCGACCACCTCGCCGGAATGATCCGCGAGGCGCGGGTGCCGACCGCGGTCGAGCGCGTGGAGACGGCGAAGAACGCTGCCGCAGGCCTCCTCGCCGCGGTCCTGCCGGTGCTCTTCTTCGTGCTCGCCTGGATCGGGATCATGGGGCTCGATGCTGCATTTACGGCCGCGATCTGGACGGGCGTCGGCGTTGTCGGCGCTACGCATTCCTCGCCAATCGGATCTCGGGCAGCACGATGGGACGCAGCATCGCCGCCGGCATCGCCTTCACGATCCTCGGCGCGCTGCTCGTCCTGCTCAAGGCCCTGGCGGCGCATTGAAGTGGGGAGTTCACGCGAAACGGGTGATGCGCCTCCCGAACCGCGCGTCAGGCTCTGCTCAGTGTTATTCGAGGAGACGGTGATCGAGGCTTTGATCCGGGGCGGCGCCTGATGGCGAAGTGGGGCGTCCTCATCGTGCTCGCGGCCGCGCAGTTTCTGATGGTCCTCGACCAGGCCGTGATGAACGTCGCGATCTCGCAGCTCGTCGAGGACTTCGACACCACCGTGACGACGATCCAGGCAGTGATCGCTCTCTACGCGCTGGTGATGGCGGCCTTGATGCTGACCGGCGGCAAGCTCGGTGACCTCTGGGGGCGGCGCCGCGCGTTCCGCATCGGGCTCGTCATCTATGGGCTGGGCTCGGCGCTCACCGCCGTCTCGTGGAGCGTGCCCGCTCTGGTCACCGGCTGGTCGGTGCTCGAGGGGATCGGAGCCGCGCTCGTCCTGCCCGCCCTCGTCGCGCTCGCGGCCGGCAACTACCAGGGCGCGCGATCGCGCGATCGTCTACGGCGCCCTCGGCGGCGTCGCCGGAGCCGGGATCGCCGTCGGCCCGATCCTCGGCGGCTGGGCGACGACCGAGCTCACCTGGCGGGTCGTATTCGTCGGCGAGGTCGTCGTCGCGATCTGCATCCTGGTGGGCACGCGGCTGCTGCGGGAGCCCGAGCGCACCGACAAGCGCCCCGAGCTCGACTGGGTCGGCTCCGTGCTTGCGGCCACGGGCCTCGCCGTGCTCGTGCTCGGCGTGCTCGAGGCGAGCACCTGGGGCTGGCTGCGCCCGCAGCCGGCATCGCCGATCGAACCCTTCGGGCTCTCCCTGACTCCGTTCGTGATCGCCGCCGGCGGCCTGATCTCTGGCCGCCTTCGCCGCCTGGCAGCGGCGCCGCGAGGAGGCCGGGCGCGACCCGCTCGTCCACCTCGGGCTGCTCCAGCAAACCGGTGCTCCGCGGCGGGCTCTCGATGCTGCTCGTGCAGAACCTGATCCTGATGGGGATCTTCTTCACGATCCCGCTCTACCTGCAGATCGTCCAGGGCCTCGACGCGCTCGACACCGGCGTGCGAATGCTCCCCGCCTCAGCCGGGCTCTTCGTCGCCGCCCTCGCGGGCTCGCGCCTTTCCGCCCGATATCCCGCCCGCCCGATCGTCCGCGTCGGCCTCGTGGTCACCTTCGTCGCGACGCTGCTGCTGCTCGGCACGATCGATGCGACGCTCGACACGCCGACTTCCTCATTGCGATGGGGGTCTTCGGGGTCGGCATGGGGCTCGTCATCTCACAGCTCGGCAACGTCGTGCAGTCGTCGGTTGGCGAGCGCGATCGCAGCGAAGCGGGCGGCTTGCAGAACACCGCGCAGCAACTCGGCTCCTCGCTGGGCACGGCGCTGCTCGGCGCCGTCGTGATCACCGGACTGATCGCCGCCTTCGTCAGCAACGTCGAGTCAGATCCCGCGATCCCGCCCGACGTCAAGGCCCAGGTGCAGCTCGAGGTTGCCTCCGGCGCCAGCTTCGTTTCCGCCGACCAGGTCGAGGCGAGAGCGAACGAGCTCGGCGTCGACCAGCAGGTCGTCGGCCCGCTCGTCGCGCGTTACCAGGACGCGCAGCTCACGGCGCTCAAGGTCGCCTTCCTGTTCGCGGCGTTCTCCGATGCTCGCCTCGCTGTTCGGCACGCGGAACCTGCCGACCGAGCTGTTCGCCGGGGCCGATCCGCCGGCGGAGGCGGCGGCGGCGTGAGCGCCTGAGCGGGGCCGCGTCTAGCTCTTGCGGTCCCGGTCGCGCGAGGGCTGCACGCGCTTCGGCTCGCCCGGCATCTTCGGGTAGTCCGGGCGGGTAGGGCATGTCGCCCTCGCCCTCCGATTCGTCCCGCTCGTACATCTCGAGCAGCGGCTCGAGCGAGTGGTGGACGTCGTCGATCGCGGCGAAGCGGTCGCCGACCTCGGCGAAGCGGGCCGGCATCGACTCGACCGTGAAGTCCTCGGGCTGAACCTCGCTGACCTCGTCCCAGAGCAGCGGCGCGGAGACGGTCGCGCCGGGCTTCGGCCGGACGCTGTAGGGCGGAGGCGATCGTCCGGTCGCGCGCGTTCTGGTTGTAGTCGACGAAGACCTTCTCGCCACGCTCCTCCTTCCACCACTTCGTCGTCACCTGCTCTGGCATCCGTCGCTCGAGCTCGCGGCCGAAGGCGATCGCCGCGTGGCGCATGTCGGTGAAGGTCCAGCGCGGCTCGACCCGGACGTAGATGTGGATGCCGCGGCCGCCCGAGGTCTTCGGGAAGCCCGCGTAGCCGAGCTCGCCGAGCAGCGTCCGCGCCTCGCGCGGCGACGCGGGCGGCGTCGTCGAAGTCGGTGCCGGGCTGTGGGTCGAGGTCGATGCGGAGCTCGTCGGGGTGGTCGACGTCGGCGCGGCGCACGGGCCACGGGTGGAAGGTGAGCGTGCCCATGTGCGCGCACCAGGCGACGACCGCCAGCTCGGTCGGGCAGATCTCGTCCGCGTGGCGGCCGGAGGGGAACTCGATCCGCGCGGTCTCGACGTAGTCAGGAGCGCCCTTCGGCATCCGCTTCTGGTAGAAGGCGTCGCCGCTTCGCGGCTCTCCCGGGTCGCGACGACGATATCGTCGTGGACCCCCTTCGGCCAGCGCTCGAGCGTCGTCGGCCGTTCGCGCAGCGCCCGCATGATCCCCTCGCCGACGGCGACGTAGTACTCGGCGATCTGCAGCTTCGTGACCTCGCCGGTGCGCTCGGTCGCGTCGAAGATCACCCGGTCGGGGCTCGAGACGCGAACCTCGCGCCCATCCGCCTCGATCGTGGCCGCGGTCCCTTTCGATGCCATCGGCGCGAGCATGGCGCACGGACGCCGTCGCTGCACTCTCCACCGGCCGCCGGCGAAGCCACGTTGATAGCGTGGCGGCCGAGACGTGACCGGCTCGGGGCCGGTCACAGGAGGAGACCGGGGGGCTCGTACCGAGCCGAGCGCCGCGGCAAAGGAGGAGCCCGTGACCGTTTTCCGTATGCCCGTCAAGGCGGCGCTGACCGCGCTTTCCGTCATTGCCGGGGCGTTGCTGTTGAGCGCCTCCGCCTCCGCCTACAAGGCGAAGATCAGGACGACGAGCTATGGGATCCCGCACGTCAAGGCCGCCAACTACGGGTCGGCGGGCTTCGGCGTCGGCTATGCGTTCGCGTCGCAGAACATCTGCACGTTCGCGGACAACAACGTGACCACCTCTGCGCGCCGCTCCAAGTACTTCGGCCCGAACAAGGAGACGCCGGCGAGCGCCGCGGACTCGGTCAACAACCTCGACTCGGACCTCTTCTGGCAGTCGGTCATCGACTCCCACCGGATCGAGCACCTGCTGCACGCGAAGGGCGTGCAGAGTCCCTCGAAGAAGGCCAAGCAGGCCATCCGCGGCTACGCGGCCGGCTACGACGCGTACCTGAAGAAGGTCGGGGTCAAGAACATCCCGGACTCCAGCTGTGCCGGCAAGAGGTGGGTCAAGCCGATCAAGGCGATCGACGTCTGGCGGCGGATCTACCAGGCGGATCTGCTCGCGAGCGCGCAGAACTTCATCCCCGACTTCATCTCCGCGCAGCCACCGGGCTCGGCCGCCGCGGCCGCCGCACCGCCGTCCGACCCCGCGAAGGTTGCGAAGGCTCTGCGGGGCACGCCCTACGACGTCCGCCGCACCGAGCGGGAGACGGCGAGCATGGGCTCCAACGCGCTTGGAGTTGGAAGCAAGGACTCGCGTAGCGGTGACGGCCTCGGTGCTCGCCAACCCGCACTTCCCCTGGCACGGCATCGACCGCTTCTGGGACCTGCACCTGACGATCCCCGGCCAGGTCAACGTCGAGGGCTCGTCGTTGATGGGCTTCCCCGCCGTCAACATCGGCCACAACCGCCATGTCGCCTGGAGCCACACGGTCTCGACGGCGCAGCGCTTCACCCTCTTCGAGCTCTCGCTCGATCCGTCCGACCCGACGCACTACATGTATGACGGGAAGTCGGTGCCGATGACGAGTCGCACGGTCTCCGTTCCGGTCAAGGGCGGCGACAAGGCGTCGCAGACGTTCTGGTACTCGCAGTTCGGCCCCGTCCTCGCGCGGCCGAGCGCCGGCCTCAGCTGGACGAACTCGACGGTGTACGCGCTCAGCGACGCCAACGACCAGCTGCGCGCGGCGGATACCTGGATGCACATGGATCGCGCGAAGAGCGCCAAGGACCTGGTCGCGGCGCAGTCGAAGTTCCAGGGCGATCCCTGGGTGAACACGATCGGCGCCGACGACACCGGGACCGCCTTCTACGCCGACGACTCCGTCGTCCCCAACGTCGACGGCGACAAGATCGACTCGTGCATCAAGCCCGGCCTCTCCGCGGCGATCCACGCCGCTACGGGCCTGATCCCGCTCGACGGCTCGACCTCCGCCTGCGGCTGGGGCAACGACTCCGACGCCGCGGTGAAGGGGATCTTCGGTCCCTCGAACCTGCCGATCACGTTCCGCAAGGACTACGTGCTCAACGCCAACGACTCGTACTGGCAGACGAACGCGAAGGCCCCGCTGACGGGCTTCAGCCCGATCATCGGTTGCGAGGACTGTCGAGCAGGGCCTGCGGACGCGCCTCGGCCACGAGATGGTCGCCCAGCGGATGGCCGCGAGCGACGGCCTCGGCAAGAAGCCGGGCTTCACGCTCCACAACCTCCAGAACATGTGGCTGGGCGATCGGAGCCTCGGCGCGGAGCTGACCTCCTCCAGCCTGGCCCAGCTGTGCGACGCAAACCCGGTGATCTCGACGCCGTCGGGGAGCGTCAACGTGAGCGCCGCCTGCCCGATCCTGCACAACTACAACAAGACGGGGAAGCTCGACTCGCCCGGCGGCTGGCTGTTCAACGCGTGGTGGGGGCTCTCGGGCTCCGGCACGTTCTGGAGCGAGCCGTTCGACGCGGCGCACCCCTGACGACGCCGAACACGCTCAACCAGAGCGACCCGGCATCGATCGAGGCGCTTGGCGAGGCGGTCCAGGATCTCCGTGACCAGGGGATACCGCTCGACGCGAGCTACGGGGACGTCCAGTACACGCCGAGCCGCAAGGGCGGCAAGATCCCGATCCACGGCTGCTCGACGGGCTGCTGGCAGGCGATCTACGCGGACGCTTCGACGGGGCTGGTTTCGGCGGGCTCGAGCACGGTGCAGATGACCGAGTTCCGGCCGAACGGCCCGAAGGCGCACTGGCTGTTGACCTACTCGCAGTCGGAAAGCACCGACAGCAAGCATTTCAATGATCAGACCAAGCAGTTCTCGAAGAGCAAGTTCATCCCGATGCTCTTCACCGGCAAGCAGATCAAGAGCGATCCGCACTACAAGCTGAAGAAGGTGACCAACCGCAAGGGCAAGGGCGGCAAGGGCGGCAAGTACGCACGCGTCGCCTCGGCGGCGGGCGCACTTGCCCGCGCCCGATGCCGGGTACCGTCCGTGGACCCTGGTTGCTGCGCTGGCGGGCGCTGATCGTCCCCCGAACGAGCTGATCGTCTCGTCGCTAGCGGCTCAGGCCTCGTCGTTGCGACCGATCGCCCGCGCGATCAGCCAGCCGAGAGGACGACGGCGACGATCACCGCGATCACGCCGACGATCGGGCCGATCCAGAAGAAGGCCGCGAGGATCAAGAGCACCCAGGCGACCGTCCAGACCGCGGCCTCGGCGCCGATCAGATCGCTCGTTTCCTTCTCCTCGCCACCCATCCTGAACCTCCGGCTTGCGGTTGCTTCAGGCGACATCCAAGCCCCCGCCGCCGGCGCGCACATCACCCCGGTCGGGTGAACGGCGGATATCGACCTGCGACCCACCATCCACGGGTCTCGTGTCGGGGGTGTCGATGGCCGCTTGGGCGGTCGTCCGACATGAGCCGGGCATCCGACGTTGATAGGCTCGCATCAAGGAGAGACCGTCCGGACCGCAATCCGGCCGAACCACATTGGGGGAAAAAGGGAAGTGAAACTTCGCAGCCTTGACGGGTCGAGCCGGACCCGCACGTCGCTTTTGATCGGACTCGCGCTGCTCGCGGCGCTCGCCACTGCTGCCCTACTTACGGCGCCTGCCGGCGCCCACGGCAAGCACCACCAAAAGAAGCACAAGGGCTCGAAGACGAAGCTTTCGCTCAACCTTCCCGACGTCTCGCAGGCGACGATCGCCGGCGACGGTGCGATCGACGTTCAGATCAAGGCGCAGGGCAGGCGCTCGCGCAGGGTGCGGTTGCTCGGGACCGTCGAGCAGGGCGGCGACACCAGCCGTATCGCTCCGCGCACCACCGTCAAGGCGCCGAAGAAGGGCAAGAAGACCGTCAGCGTGCCGCTCTCCCCGCGCGGCAGCCGGCTCGTGCAGAGCTGCATCGACACCACGGTTGACTTCAAGGGGCGTTACCGGGCTGCCGGCAAGCGGCGCTCGGCCGACGTGAGCGGCTCCATGGACCGCGACCCCTCGCGCTGCGCCGGCTCGACCCCCGTCGGCGTCGACGTTGCTGATGCAGCCAAGTGCGACCCGATCGCGCCGATCGACTCGGGCGAGTGCCTGTTCCCGTACCCGAACAACTACTTCACGAAGGCCGATCCGAGCACGCCGACCGGCCTGCGGCTCGACCTGAAGCCGACGGCGACGCCGCAGAACAACCACGGCGTCAACGTCGACCCGAGCGAGATCAACACCAGCGACGGCTTCAGCCCCGGCGCCGGCGCGGTGATCCACATCCCCGGGATGGACACGCCCGCCGCGTTCGCGAAGACGAACCCCGTGCCGCTGACCAACATGGGCGACTACACGAAGGCGAACGCGCCGATCGTCGTTATCGATGCCGGAACCGGAAAGCGCCAGCTGATCTGGACCGAGCTCGACTCGAACGCGACCTCGCCGGCCGGGACCGACCTGCTGATCCACTGGGGCAAGAACCTGCTCGAGGGCCACCACTACATCGTCGCCATGCGCAACCTCAAGGACGCCTCCGGCAAGACGCTCGACGCGCCCGAGGGTTTCCGCCTCTACCGGGACAAGATCCCGACCAACATCCCGGCGATCGAGAAGCGCCGCGGCGATATGAACAACATCTTCAGCAAGCTCAAGGTGGGCCGGGATCGATCGCTCGAACCTGTACATCGCCTGGGACTTCACCGTCGCGAGCACGCGCAACATCGCCGGGCGGATGCTCCACATCCGCAACGCCGGCCTCCAGCAACTTGGTGACTCGACCCCCGGCGACGGCGTCATCGATGGCCACGCGCCGAACTACACGATCACCGATGTAAAGACGGCGGACTACCCCGTCGACACGAACACGGATCCGCTCGGCAGCCATGCGACGCAGAACGTCCGCGAGGTGACCGGCACGATCCAGGTCCCGTGCTTCATCCACCCCGACTGCGAGGCGCCGACGGCCGGCCAGTTCGCCTACGACGCAAAGGGCAACCCGACGCAGGCGACCGGCGCCGGCAAGTACTACAACGCGCGCTTCACCTGCAACATCCCGCAGTCCGCGGTGACCCACGTCGGACCCGGTCCCAACGACTACGACGTCGTCTCGCAGGACCGGCCGGCGATGTACGGGCACGGCCTGTTCGGCGACTACACCGAGGTCCACACCACGGATGTGCGCACGCTCGGCACCGACCACGGCGTGATCACATGCGGAAGCGACTTCATCGGCATGTACGAGGACGACGTGCTCCCCGAGGCGCTGCCGGCGCTGCAGGACATGTCGAAGTTCACGCCGCTGCCCGACCGGCTGCAGCAGGGCTACCTCGACTTCGTCTACCTCGGCCGGCTGCTCGCTGCGCCGGACGGGCTCGCCTCGGACCCGTCCTTCAAGTTCAACGGCACCTCGGCGCTCTCGACCGACAAGGGGCTCTTCTACTACGGCAACAGCCAGGGCGGCATCGCCGGTGGTGCGCTGACCGCGATCGAGCCCGACATCACCCGCACGGTGCTGTACGTGCCCGGCATGAACTACTCGCTGCTGCTCACCCGCAGCGTCGACTTCGAGGATTACGCGCAGCATTCTCTACCCGGCCTACCCGGACGAGAGCGCGCGGCCGTTGCTGCTCTCGATGATCCAGTCGATGTGGGATCGCGGCGAGCCCGACGGCTACGCCAACCACATCACCAGCCACCCGCTGAACGGCACGCCAAGCCACAAGGTCCTGATCGACATGGCCTACGGCGACCACCAGGTGGCGAACGTCTCGACCGAGGTCGAGGCGCGGACGATCGGCGCGCCGCTGCGCACGCCGACGCTCGACTCCAACCGCCTGCCGGCAGGCTTCGACCAGCCGTACTTCGACATGCCGCCGCTCGGCGACCTGAGCGGCCCGGCAGCGAACGGCAACGGGATGTTCGTCTGGGACATCGGCCCGAAGCGCGACGTGGGTCGGACCGACTACGGGACCGATCCGCCGCCGATCACCAACACGGCACCGAATGACAGCTTCGGGGTCGACCCGCATGACACGGTGATCCGCCAGACGCCGGAAACGCGCGATCAGATCGCGACCTTCCTGCAGCGGCCCGTCGACGGCGGCAAGATCATCGATCCGTGCGGCCCGCACCCCTGCTACGCGGCCGGCTGGACGGGCCCCTGAGCGGGCCCGCCGGCTGAGGCCGGCGGCCTGAGGCTCTACGTTTGCGGCAGTGCCGCTCCACGTCGAGATCTGGTCGGACATCGCCTGCCCCTGGTGCTACGTCGGCAAGCGCCGCTTCGAGCGGGCGCTCGCCGGCTTCGAGCACCGTGATCAGGTCGACGTCGCCTGGCGCGCTTTCCAGCTCGATCCCGCGGCGCCGGCAGAGCGGCCCGGAAACTACGTCGGCCTGATCGCCCGCAAGTACGGGGTCGCCGACGAGCAGGCCGAGGCGATGGTCGCGGAGATGACGGCGCTTGGCGCCGCCGAGGGGCTCGACCTGCACTTCGAGCGGATCCGCCCCGCGAACACGCTCGACGGCCATCGCATCGTCCATCTCGCGGCGACGCTGGGCCGCCAGGACGCGATGAAGGAGCGGCTGATGCGCGCCTATCTCACCGAGGGCGAGCTCGATCAGCGACCACGGGACACTCGCCCGCCTGGCCGCGGAGGTCGGGCTACCGGCCGATCGCGTCGAGCAGGTGCTGGCTTCCGGCGAGTTCGCCGATCGGGTCGAGGCCGAGCGCGAGCTCGCCCTCGGCTTCGGCGTCGCGGGCGTCCCCTTCTTCGCGGTCGAGCGTCAGATGGGTGGCACGGGAGCGCAGCCGACGGAGGTGATGGCCGCGCTACTGGAGAAGGGCTGGGAGCGGTTCGGCCCGGAGCCGGCCGACGGCCTCAGTGCCGAAGCCTGAGTTTCGTGCGCCCCGGCGAGACGAGCTCGCGTCGCCTTCGCCTTCAGCGTCTTCTTGGACTTCGGGAAGGGGCCGAGCCAGATCAATGCCTTGCCATTGCCGTTCGTCACGGCGTGCTTGCCGGCTACGCTCACTTTCGCGCCCCCCAGCGGGCTCCCCGCGTCGCTGACGTCGAACTCGACCGTGACCCTTGTTGCGGCGTTCGAGCGTCGAGGGCCGGGCCTTGAGCTCGAGCGGCGGGTAGACGCGCCGGTAGTAGATCCGGCTCGACTTCGTGGTTGCGTAGTTGGCGGAACAAGTCGAGGCCACCCTCGCTGATGCCGTCCAGCGCCACCTTGCCCGCGGGGATGGCGTCTGCCTCGCTGACTTCGCACCGCGCCCTTTGGCGGCGCGATCTTCAGCGGCGGGCTGAACGAAAGTGGCTCCTTCGAGCCGTTCGATCGCTCGGCCCACAGGTAGGGCTTGCCCTTCACGGACTCCGACCAGACGACCCAGATCCGCCTGGCGGCATCCGCGGTACCGGTCACGGGGAAGGTTCCCGGCCGCCTTCGGGAGCTTGTGGACCGTCGTTGCCTTGCTGCTGCCGATCTTCCACAGAAGCACGACCGGGCGGCGGGGTAGCCCCCGCCGTAGGACGACCCAGCGGCCCGCGAGCTCCGGCGCGCTGTAGGCCGGCTGGGAGAAGACGGGCGTGCGTTGAATGCCCTGCACGCTCTGCTGGCTGCCCTGGTAGTTGGTGCTCGAGCCCGGCATCTTCATCGGCCCGCCGACGGGGGCGCCCGTGGACGGGTCGATCCGCTGCGCGAAGACCCCTGGGTTAGGGGTGGCGTTCGAGTACCAGGCGACGAAGGTGTGGACGCCATCGCCGGTAAGCCCGGGGAAGTACCCGCAGCAGCCGCCGACGCGGGTGCTGCAGCTCGGCGGCGCCGACTCCCGTGCGGTTCACGTAGACGCCCCCGGCAGCGTCGAAGGCCTGCAGGCCCTTGATCGCCGAGACCGACCCTCCGGGTGCGCCCGTGACCCCGCCGTCGACCGCTCCGGCCTGGATGCTCCAGAGGCTGCCGCCGTTGGTCGACATGCCCTCGACGAGGCCGTCGTGCTCGGGTGGCGGATTCGTGTCCGCTGATCCCGCCGAAGAAGGTTTCCAGCGGGAAGGCGCCGGGCGAAGAGGACCGCCGGGTGGTTCGAGATGTGAGGACGGAGTTGGAGACGATCGGCACCGCTGCGCCCACCTTGCCGGCCGCGGTGATCGGGGTCGTCAACAGGTCGTCGAGAGCCGGGTGCGCGGGGTTCGGGCGCGTCCAGACGCTGTGCAGGGTGCCGCCGGGATCGCGCGACAGCCCGACCTCTGCGGTGTTGTCGTGCCCGGCTGGGGTGATCGGCTGCCAGCCGGCTGCGAAGGGCATGCGAAGGCAGTGCCGCGGCGACCGCCGCAGCCGCGACGGCGAGGCGTACCCGCGAGGACCCGATGGGGAACGACATGCAGCGAATCAGAGTACTCCCTTCTTCTCTTGGACTTCGGGTCCCGGCGACCGCAGCAGGGTCTGGTTGGCGTAAGCTTCGGGGCGGAGAGGTAGCGGGGCCACGCCCCGGATTCGGAGAGAGCAAGGGGACGGGGGAATGAGGAAGGCGGTCGCGCTGGGAGTGCTGGCGGTGTGCGTGGCCTGCGCAGCGACGCCGGCGACGGCTGCGGAGCCGGCTACGGCGTCCAGAAGGCAAGGGCAAGCCGAAGCTGGCGCTGAAGATCCTCAGCGCAGACCAGGACTCGATCGCCAAGCAGGGCGTCCGCGTGCGCGTCACCGTGCGACACGGCCACCGCCGACACGGCAAGGTCAAGGCCCGAACGGTGCGGCTCAAGCTGAGCTCGGCGACTCCTGACAAGCCCAACTTCTCCCCGCTCGCTGAGCCGCAGAAGATCAAGATCGGGCGCGCCGGCAAGCGCATCATCACGGTCGAGCCCAGCGTGCTCGGAAGGGCGCGCCTGGCGAACTGCGGTCCACGCACGATCCGTGCCCGGATCCGCCGTCACACCGCCACCGCCGAGCTCGTGCGGACCGGGGAGTGCGCGCCGCAGCCGGTCGATCTGAGCACAGCCCGCAACTGCGACTTCATCGGCCAGCAAGGGGGTTCGCCCTGCCTGCTGCCGTTCCCGGACGATTACTACACGAAGTCCGACCCGAGCTCGGCGACCGGGCGCCTGGTGGACCTGCACGCTGCAGCGATGCCGGACAACAAGAGCGGCAAGCACATCGCTCCCGGCCCCTACTCGCTCAATGACGGCTTCAGTCCCGGCGAGACGATCCTCGCCCGCGTTCCCGGGCTTGACAACCCGGCGGCGCTGAAGGCAACGGACGCGGCGCCGATCGATCACATCGGCGAGTACGCGCGCCCCGATGCGCCGATCGTCGTCATCGACGCGAAGACCGGCAAGCGCGTTCCGATCTGGGTCGAGATCGACTCGAACGGCGGCAGCGCCGCGAACACGCTGCTCGAGATCCACCCGGCGGTCGACTACGCCTCCGGGCACCGCTACATCGTTGCCATGCGCAGGCTCAAGAGCGCCAACGGGACGACGATTCCCGGCCCCGGCCGGGTTCCGCTACTACCGCGACGATCTGCCCTCCGACCAGGCAGCGATCAACGCCCGGCGCGACCACTTCGACTCGCTGTTCGCGACGCTCGGCGACGCCGGCGTCAAGCGCTCGAACCTGTACCTCGCCTGGGACTTCACCGTTGCCAGCGACGAGAACATCGCCGACCGGGCGCTGCACATGCGCAACGACGCCTTCGGCACGCTCGGCGACCACAACCTCGCCGACGGGCATGTCGACGGCAACTCTCCGTCGTTCACGGTGACGAGCACGCGACGTGCCCTCGGACCCGCAGATCGCGCGCCGCGTCTTCGGCACTTTCACCGTCCCCTGTTACCTGGAGCCCGACTGCGGTCCGGGCGGCACCTTCGATCTCAACTCAGCGGGCATGCCGCAACGCAACGGCGACTGGACCGCGAACTTCGTCTGCATGATTCCCCAGCGCGCTGTGGGCGCGCCCGGGCCGGAGGCGGTGCGGCCGGCGATCTACGGCCACGGCCTCTTCGGGAGCGCCGGCGAGGTCTACGGGAGCGAGACCAACCGCGACCTCGCCGACCAGTACGGCTTCGTGATGTGCGCGACCGACGAGATCGGGATGTCCGGCGGCGACGTCGTCAACACCGTCACGAACGTCCTCAGCGACCTCTCCAACTTCCCGATGATGGCCGACCGCCTGCAGCAGGGACTGCTCGACGAGCTCTTCCTGAGCCGGCTGATGATCCACCCGGACGGCTTCGCCTCCGATCCCGCCTTCCACCAGGACGGGACGCTGGGGACGCCTTCGGTGATCGACGCGAGCCAGAACTACTACATCGGCGCGAGCCAGGGCGGGATCATGGGCGGGGCGCTGACCGCGCTCGCCCCCGACTTCACGCGCTCGGTCCTAAACGTGCCGGCGATGAACTACTCGGTCCTCTTGCCGCGCTCGGTCGACTACGACGAGTTCGCGGTCTTCATCAACGCCCAGTACTCGGAGATGGAGCGGCCGCTGGCGCTCGACCTGATGCAGATGCTTTGGGATCGGGGCGAGCCGAATGGCTACGCGCACCGGATGACCACCAACCCGCTGCCCGACACGCCCGCCCACAAGGTGCTGATGAACATCGCCTTCGGCGACCACCAGGTGACCAACTTCCAAGCCGACGTCGAGGCGCGCACGATCGGCGCCCAGACTCGGGCGCCGATCCTCTACAAGGGGCGTTGGCCCGGCGTGGCGATCATGTGGGGCGTGCCGCGGATCGGCTCGTTCCCCTACGACGGCCCGGCCGCCGCCGTCTATGGCGACATCGGGCCGGTGCGACCGGATCCGGGCAACCCGGGCGAGACGATCGGCGTACCGCCGCCGCCGCTGACCAACACCCCGAACCGGCTCGGCGAGGATCCGCACGGCGCCCCACGCGGCGCCCCGCAGGCGGTCCACCTGATCTCGGACTTCCTGCAGCCTGACGGCGCCGTGACGAACGTCTGCGGCGTTGGCCCCTGCTACGCCGGCGGTTTCACGGGGCCGTAGGCGGCTAGGCGGGCGTGACGCGGATTTCGAACGCCGCCTCGAAGCGCTCGCCGGGCTCGAGGATCGGCAGCTCGTCGCCGCTGACGAGCGCGTTCGTCGGCGCCGTCATCGGTTCGTAGGCGATCAGTTCCTGACCGGCAGGCGCATAGAGCTGCGCGTACGGGTAGGCGTCGTCGAAGCGAACCTCGATCCGGCGCCCGCCACCGCTGAGCGCGAAGGCGTCGCCCTGACGCGGGGCGAGGAAGGCATCGTCGAAGGTGCGTTCGCCGAGCGGTCCATCCAGCGGCCCGGCGGGCTCGCGTTCTCCCGTCGGGATGCCGTGCTCGTCGAGCGTCAGCCGCACCGGAAGCGGCGCCTCGATCCGCCACTCGGCGCGCGGGGTGCCGGGGATCGCGAGATAGGGGTGGAAGCCGAAGGCGATCGGTACCGGTGAGCCCGCGTCGGCGGTGACGCTGGTCGTGATCCACAGCCCGGTGGGGGAGACGACGGCCAGCAGATGCAGCGTATGCGGGAACGGGAAGCCCGCCGCGAGGCCACCGGCGGCGGTGAACGGGAAGCTCGCGGCGAGCTCGGCCCGATGCCCGTCGGTCTCGTGCCTGTCGACCTGCCAGCCATCGATCGCCGTCAGCAATCCGTGGATCGGCAACCCGTTGTCGTCGACCTTCGGGGGCGGCGCGGCGGCGCTGACGTCGACCTCCCGTCCGGCGACCTCGAAGCGCTGGCGAGGAGAGGCGGTTCGCCCACGGGTAGAGCAACGGGATGCCCATCGTGGAGCGGTGCTCGGCGTAGCTGCGGAGCCCACCGCGTAGCCCGAGGACCTGCTCCCCGCGGTGCAGGAGGGAAGCGCAGATCATGCCGGCGCTGGGGCAGAACGAGGCCTCGAGCTCGCCGTCGGCTGAAGCCAGGGTCAGCACCTCGAAGCCGTCGATCTCAGCGGAGCCGACCATTGGCTCGCGAGTCTATGGGCGAGCGGCGGCGCCGAAGGCAGAAAAGCGTGCCGCCAAGGGCGGTCTAGATGCAAACGGGATTCATTCTCAATAGACTGGGAGAGGTGCTCGATCCCTTCGGACTGCCGTTCTTCCAGCGTGGACTTGCCGAGCTGCTGCTGCTCGCGGTGCCCGCCGGCCTGCTCGGCACCTGGGTGGTTCTCCGCCGCCTCGCGTTCTTCTCGCACGCGCTCGGCACCGCCGCCTTCCCGGGGCTCGTGCTCGCGGACGGGCTCGGCTTCGCCGCGCCGCTCGGCGCCTTCGGGGCGGCGCTTGCCTTCACGGCGGCGACGGCAGCCGCGCGCCGCGGTCGCCGCAGTCGCGAGGACGCCGTCGTCGCCCTCGTCCTTGCCGGGTGTCTGGCCGCGGGCGTGATCCTCGCCAGCGACGTCTTCAGCTCCGGCGCGAACGTCGAGACGCTGCTCTTCGGCAGCCTGCTGCTCGTCGACAGTGGCGATCTCGCTCTCGCGGCGGCCGCCGGCGCCGCAGCGCTCGTGACCGGGACGCTGCTCGGCCGGCACTGGTTGCGGGCCGGCTTCGACCCGGCCGCGGCGGAGGCGTCGCGGCCCCGGGCACTGCTCTTCGACGGTGCCCTCCTGCTCGTCCTCGCGTTCGCGACGACCGCGGCGCTGACCGTCGTCGGCGCCCTGCTCGTCACGGCACTCTTCCTCATCCCGGCTGTGACCGCGCGCCTACTCGCCGACCGGCTGCGCAGCTGGCAGCTCGTCAGCATCGGCCTCGTCGCTGCGGAGGGCGTCGTGGGGCTGTGGCTCTCGGTGCGGACCGACGCGCCGCCGGGCGCGACGATCGCCTGCGTGGCAGGAGGGGTGTTTGCGGTCGTCGCCGTCGCGCGCCCGCCGAGCGGGCTGCCCGCGGCAGCCGCCGTGGCCCTGGCGCTGGCTCTGGCCGTCGGGGCCGGAGCAGCGTTCGGGTCCGCGCCGCCCGGCGGCTCCGGCAGGCTCGTCGTCGTGGCGACGACCACGCAGCTCGGCGACTTCGCGCGCGAGGTCGGTGGCGACGCCGTCGACGTCGAGCAGATCCTCGAGCCGAACACCGATCCGCACGACTACGAGCCGCGCCCGTCCGACGTCGAGGCGGCAGCGAACGCCGACCTGATCCTGACGAGCGGCGACGATCTCGACCAGTGGGCGCACGAGCTCGCTTCCGACAGCGGCAGCAACGCGCCGCTCGTCGACCTCGGGGCGGGCGTCCCGGTCCGGCTGCCGGCGGCCGGCGGCGACGGCATCGATCCGCACTGGTGGCACGATCCGCGCAACGCCGAGGCCGCCGTTCGTCAGATCGGCCGGGCAATGGGCGGGGCCGAACCGTCGCGGCGGGCGTTCTTTGCCGCCAACGCGACGGCCTACGTGGCGCACCTGCGGGAGCTCGACGCACGGATCGCGCGCTGCATCGGCTCGGTCCCGCCGGCGGAGCGCAAGCTCGTCACCGATCACGACGCCTTCGGGTACTTCGCGAACCGCTACGGGCTCGACGTGATCGGCGCTGTGATCCCCTCGCAGGCGACCCAGGCGCAGCCGTCGGCGGCGGACCTGAGTTCGCTGATCGACGAGATCGAGGCCGAGGGCGTGCGTGCGATCTTCCCTGAGTCCTCGCTGAGCGGCAAGGTCGCCGATGCGATCGCACGGCAGACGGGCGGCACCGCCGCCTACTCGCTCTACGGCGACACGCTCGGGCCCGTCGGCTCGAGCGCCGCCACCTACATCGGCATGGAGCAGGACAACGCGGACGCGATCGTGCGTGGGCTGACTGCGGGAGCACGGGGATGCACGGCGAGCCGCTGATCGAGGCGCGCGAGCTGAGCGTCGGCTACGAGGCCGCGCCGGTCCTCACCGGCGTCTCCTTCGCGCTCGGCGCGGGGGAGAGGCTGGCGCTGCTCGGGCCCAACGGGGGCGGCAAGACGACGCTCCTGCGCGCGCTGCTCGGCGAGCTGCCGCCGCTCGCCGGCGAGCTCCGCCTCGGCGCCCGCTGCGCCAGCGTTCCGCAGACCGAGCGCTCGCAGCTCGACTACCCGGTTTCGGCCCTCGACGTCGCGATGATGGGCGCGCTGGCGCGGCTGCCCTGGTGGCGTCCACCGGGTCACGCCGAGCGCGGGCGGGCGCTGGCTGCCCTCGGTCGTGTCGGTCTCGAGCAGGAGGCGGGTGCGACCTTCGGCGAGCTCTCGGGCGGGCAACGCCAGCGCGTGCTGATCGCCCGCAGCCTCGTCGAGGACGCCCGCGTGCTGTTGCTCGACGAGCCGTTCTCGGGCCTCGACCGGCCGAGCGCCGAGCGCCTCGAGGGACTGATCGACTCGCTCGCAGCCGAGGGCCGCGCCATCGTCGTCGCCACGCACGACCTCGAGCAGGCGCGGCGCTTCGACACCGTCCTCTGCGTGAACGGCACTCAGATCGCGTTCGGCCCGCCGGAACGGACGCTCGATCTGGCCGTGCTCGAGTCGACCTACGGCGGCGCGATCGTCGAACTGCCCGGCTCCGGTTCTCGCGCCATTCTGCCCCCACACCACCACGACCACGGCGACGGCCACGCGCACGACCACGGCGGGGGGGACTGAGATGCTCGATCCGTTCTCGGATGAGTTCATGCGGCGTGCCTTCGCTGAGATCACGCTGATCGGGATCGCCGGCGGCGCCATCGGCTGCTGGGTCGTGCTCTTCCGGCTTTCCTACGCGGCCGAGTCACTCGCCCACTCGATCCTTCCCGGGATCGTGGTTGCGACGATCGCGGGCGTGCCGCTGATCCTCGGCGGCGCGCCGGCGATCATCATCGCCGGCCTCGCGATCCCGCTCGTCTCCCGGGTCCGGGGGCTGAGTCGCGAGGTCGCCGTCGGCATCGTCGTCACAACGCTCTTCGGTCTCGGCGTCCTGCTTGCTCTCTCTCCCGACTCCCCACCTGGAATCGGCGAGCTGCTTTTCGGTGACCTGCTCGGCGTCTCGGACGGCAACCTGCTTGCCGCCGCCGCGCTCGCGGCCGCCACCTTCGTGGCCCTCGCCGTGCTGCACCCGCGGCTGCTCGCGACCGGTTTCGACCGCGACGCCGCGGGGTCCCTCGGCGCCGCCCCCGCGGCGACGGAGGCGGTGCTGTTGGTGCTGCTCGCAGCGGCGATCGTCGTCTCGGTGCAGGCGCTCGGCAACCTGCTCGTCGTCGCCGTCCTCGTCGGGCCGGCGGCGACGGCGAGGCAGCTGACGCACAGGATCGTGCCCATGCTGCTCGCCGCCGCCGGGGTCGCTGTCGCCTGCGGGGTCGCCGGCCTGTACCTCTCCTGGTACGCGGGCACGGCCGCCGGGGCCTCGGTCGCGATCGCGATCGTGGTCGCGTACGGGATCGCCGCATCCTTGCGCGTGGCGCTCGACCGGTCGGGGGGCCGGGGCGGATCACGGGCTCCCGCGGAGGCTACGATCGGCTGATGGCGACGGTCGCCGACACGGACTGGGCGGAGCATGCGATGGCACTGCTCGACGAGGCCGGGCACCGGCGGGGCGGCGCCCGGGCCGCCGTCGTCGAAGCGCTCGCCGCTCACGACTGCGCCGTCACGGCGCTCGATCTCGAGCAGGACCTGCGCGAGCGCGACTCGCGGGTGGGCCGGGCCAGCATCTACCGGGCGCTCGAGTTGCTCGAGGCGGAGGGGCTGATTCAGCGGCTCGAAGTCGAGCGGGGGGTTGCCGGCTTCGAGCGGGTGGACCCGAGCGGCCACCACCATCACCACCTGATCTGCAGTCGCTGCGGGCGCATGGAGCCGTTCGAGGACCGCGCCCTCGAGCGCGCCATCGCGAGCGTTGCCGAACAGGTCCCGTTCGAGGTCGCAGAGCACGACGTCGTCCTCCGCGGCCTCTGCGACCGGTGCCGCCGGTGAGCACCGCACCCTCGCTGAGCGCGGAGGAGCGCCAGGCACGGCTCGGCTTCTTCGCGGGCGTCTGCGAGAGCCTGCACGCCCGCCACGCGGGCATGCGGGAGGGCGAGCCCGCCTCCTACATCCCCGAGCTCGCCGCCGTCGATCCGGACCTCTTCGCGATCGGCGGCGTCACCATCGACGATCGCCACATCGCCCTCGGCGATGCCGAGCAACTGTTCACGATCCAGTCGATCTCGAAGCTGCTGCTCTACGGGCTCGCGCTCGAGACGCACGGGCGCGACCACGTCCTCGCCCGCGTCGGCGTCGCGCCGACCGGCGAGAGCTTCAACTCGATCCACCTCGACGAAAACGAGGGTCGCGCGCCGAACCCGATGGTCAACGCCGGCGCGATCGCGGTCACGGACATGGTCGAGGGTGACGACCTGCAGACCCGCCTCGACAGGGTCGCCGCGATGTACGAGCTCTACCTCGGCCGGCGGCCGGAGATCGACAGGGACGTCTGGAACTCCGAGCGGGCGACCGGCAACCGCAACCGGGCGATCGCCTACCTGCTGTTGCAGAACGGGATCGTCGCCGATCGCGTCGAGGAGACGCTCGATCTCTACTTCGCGCAGTGCTCGGTGCTCGTCACCGTCGACGACCTCGCGCTGATCGGGGCGACGCTTGCCAACCACGGCCGTCAATCCGCGCACCGGCGAGCAGGTGGTCCGGGCCGAGGTCGTCCGCGACATGCTCACCGTGGCGCTCACCTGCGGCATGTACGACTACGCGGGGGAGTGGGCCTACACGGTCGGCGTGCCCGCCAAGAGCGGCGTCGGCGGCGGCATCGTCGGCGTGATCCCCGGCGTCGGCGGGCTTGCCGTCTTCTCGCCGCGCCTCGACGAGCACGGCAACAGCGTCCGCGGCCTGCGGGTCTTCGAGGAGCTCTCGCGCGAGTTCGGCATGCACCTGTTCGACCCCGACCGGCCCTGGCAGCGCTCCTTCCCGGTCGTCAGAGACTGATCGCGCCGGTGTGAGCAAAGCTCTCGAAAGCGCGCTGAGCGGCCGGATCGGAAGATGATCGAGTTCGAGGAAGGGCTACGTACGGAGCTCGCCTCGAACCTGCGCGCGCACGACCGGCGGCGGCTGCCGCTGGAGGGTCGCCGTCACGCCGCGGTTGCCCTCGTGATCCTGGGCGGCGATCCTGAGCGCGATGACCGCGATCCGGTTCCGGCGGGCTCCATCGACATGTCGGGAGTACCCGGCGATCTCAGAGGTGAGGACGGCCGGACTCTCGACGGGAGGATGGTCGGCGTCGCCGGCGGCGCCTCATTCCTGCTCTGCCGCCGCTCGGCCGGGATGCGACGGCACCCCGGCCAGTGGGCCCTTCCCGGCGGTCGCCTGGATGACGGCGAGGCGCCGCTCGACGCTGCTCTGCGCGAGCTCGAGGAGGAGCTTGGCCTGAGCCTCGGGGCGGACACCGTGGTCGGGTGGCTCGACGACTATGCGACGCGCTCGGGGTTCGTGATCACGCCCGGTGGTCCTCTGGTGCGAGCACGATCCGGATCTTGCTCCCGATCCAGACGAGGTATTCGCGGTCTACCGGGTCGGCCTGCATGCGCTTCGGGACGGTGAGCCGCGCCTCATCTCGATCCCCGAGAGCCCGCGGCCGGTCTTGCAACTGCCGCTCGGCAACGACCTCATCCATGCTCCGACCGGCGCGATCATCTACCAGTTCCGGCAGGTCGCGATGCTCGGTCGGCACGGCGAGCGGGTGGATCGCTACGAGGAGCCCGTCTTCGCCTGGCGGTGAGAGCGCCCCGCCGTCCCCCGGGACGGACGGGCGGCTACGCGGAGGGAGCCGCGGCGATTCCCGCTGCCTCGTTTGCTGCCGCCTCGCGGCCGGCGGCCTCGAGGCGGATCGGAACGCCGTTCAGATGCGCCATGCCGGCGAGCGGCTCGACGTCGGAGATCTCGGTCGACATCAGCAGGTTGACGTTGGCGCCGCCGGGGCCGGCCCCGTTGCCGGCGTCGTCGCCGGCGTCGTTGGCGACGCGCCAGCCGCCGCTGCCCTTGTGGCCCCAGCCGTGCGGGACCGCGACGACGCCCTGCTTGACGTCGGTCGGTCAGCATCGCCGGGAGCTCGATTCGGCCATGGGCGGAGATGATCCGCACACGGTCGCCCTCGGCGACGCCGAGCGCCTCGGCATCGGCCGGGTGGACCCGCGCCGCCTGTCGTGCGACCGCCACGGTTGAGCAGCGGCGAGTTGTGCATCCACGAATTCTCCGAGCGCAGCTCGCGCATCCCGATCAGCCGCAGCGGGAAGCCTTGGATCCGCCGGGCGCTCGCCGAGGCGCTCGATCTCCTCAGCGATCCCGGGCGCATCGAGGTGCACCTTGCGGTCCGCGTGCCAGGCGATCGTCCCGAGCGCCCCGGGCTCGAGGTTGGGGGCGACGACAACGCCGCTCGGATGCTCATCGAGCAGCTTCTTCAGGTTGAGGCCCCCGCGCCGCAGGCCGAACCGGTCGCCGCCACGGCCCATCCGGATGATCGCGTCGGCAAGCCGCATCGGCGAACTGACAGCGCGGCCGAGCGGGCCGAGCGCGCGCTTGGCGGTGCCGAGCTACGCGCAGCTTTGCGCTTGCTCCGGCAATCCGGCCCAGCAGGTCATCGAGCACCGTCCACTCCTCGCGGGCCTCGCCCGCGGGCGGCACGACGGCGCGCGTCGCCTGCCGGAACGGCGTCGTCAACAGCGTCTGGAAGGGGAGCGGGAAGTCGTCGCGCTCGTACATCGTCGTTGCCGGCAGCACGTAATCGGCGTGCGCGTTGGTCTCGTTCACGTAGAGGTCCATCGAGACCATCAGCTCGAGTTGATCCAGGGCCTCCTCGAGCTCGTCGCCGTTCGGGACCGAGAGCACCGGATTGCCGGCGGAGAGGACCAGTGCCCGGATCTGACCCTCGCCCGGGGTCGTGATCTCCTTCGCGAGGACCGCCGCCGGCATCGTCGCGAGCACGGAGGGGAAGTCGCCGATGCGCGAGCGGCTTGCCCCCGTCTTGACGATGCGGCCGAGCGCCGCCTTCGTCGCGCGTCGCTCACCCGGTGCCCCGAGCGTGCCGAACATCGAGCCGCCCTCACGGTCGAGGTTGCCGGCGACCACGTTGACCGCGTCGAGCAGGAAGGTGGTCAGGGTGCCGCTGCGGCCCAGACAGGTGCCGGTGCGGCCGTAGAGCGCGGCGCGCTCGGTCTTCGCCAGATCGCGGGCCAGCGAGCGGACGTCCCCGGCGGGCACGCCGTGCAACGACTCGGTCCGTTCGGGCGCGAACGGTGCCGCGAGCTCGCGCAGGCGCGCGGCGCCCGTCGCCTGCCGAGCCAGCGCCGCCTGATCGGCGAGCCCTTCCTCGAAGAGGACGTTGAGCAGCGAGAGCAGTAGCCAGGCGTCGCCGTCGGGGTCGATCGGCATCCACTCGAATGCGCTCGCGGTCTCGGTCCGGCGCGGGTCGACGACGAGCACGCGACCACCACGCTCGACGATCCCGTGCAGCTCGTCCTTGATCCGCGGCGCCGTCATGACGGAGCCGTGCGAGACGAGCGGGTTGGCGCCGACGATGACGAGCAACTCGGTGCGGGCAAGGTCGGGGATCGGCGCGGTGACGGGCGAGCCGTAGAGCAGCTCGCTCGCGACGAAGCGGTTGTTGACGTCCTGCGAGCCGGCCGAGTAGATATTGCGCGAGCCGAGCGCTTTCATGAACGCGAGGAACCAGAGCGAGTGCGCCATGTTGAAGGCGGAGGGGTTGCCGAAGTAGCCGCCGATCGCATCGCCGCCGTGCTCACTGCGGATCGAGCCGAGGCGGGCGGCGATGTCGGTCAGCGCCGTCTCCCAGTCGACGCGCTCGAAATCGCCGGCGGGGGTGCGCCGCAGGGGGTGCAGGACGCGGTCGGGATCGTTGTGGACGTCGGCGAAGGCGATCCCCTTCGGACAGGCGAAGCCCTTCGAGAGTGGGTGGTCGCGGTCGGGCCGCAACTGGACGAGCTTGCCGTCCTCGACCGTGGCCACCATGCCGCAGAGCGGCTCGCAGATCCGGCAGTACGTCTTCAGCTCCTCCGCCACGGTGACAACCTCTCGCTTGCTGGTACGCGGATGTGCGTATTCGTACCAGCAAGCGGCGAGCGCCGGGCCGCAGCCGCGGGCCGGCGCCTACGGCGCCGTCGCCTCCGATCTTGGATCGACGAGGATCTTCGCGTGTTGTTCGGGGTCGCCGAGCGCCTCGAAGGCTGCGTCGACGCCGTCGAGGCCGACCTCGCCGGTGATCAGCGGGCGCGGGTCGATCTTGCCGTCGGCGAGCATGTGCAGCGTGTCGCGGAACTCCAGCGGCGTATAGCCGAGGACGAACCGGAAGTCGATCTCCTTGTTGATCGCCATGGCAGGTGTGAAGCGATCCTCACCGACGCAGACGCCGACGACGACGACCCGGGAGAAGACGGGCGCCTGCTGGACGATGCTCTCGATCACGCCGGGTGCGCCCACGCACTCGAAGACGACGGGGGCCTTCGGCGTGATATTGAGCCGGTCGGCGAGCCGCCAGACCGGCCACGGACCGAAGGGCAGCTTCGTGAGCTTCTCATGAGTGTCGATTGCGAGGTCGAAGACCGCCGGCGCCGTCGTCAGGTGATCGCCGCCGCGCGCCTCGTACGGCGAGTCGGTTCCAGCGTCGACCACGACGTCGGCGCCGCAGCGCTCGGCGAGCGCCCGGCGGCCGGGGGAGAAGTCCGCGGCGACGACGGTGCGCACGCCCTTCGCCTTGAGCCCGAGGATCACTCCGAGGCCGACCGGACCGCAGCCGATCACGATCGCGACGTCCTTCTTGCTGATCTCGCTGCGCTGCACCGCGTGCCAGGCGACGGCTATCGGCTCGGTCAGCGCGGCGATGTCTGCAGGCAGGCCGTTCGGCACCGGGATCATCAGCGACTCCTGCACGATCGTCTGCTCGGCGTAGGCGCCGGGCGCGTGGACCGAGAGGCCGGTGGTGTCGACGCCGTGGGGGTTGCGGATGATCGGCAGGGCGACGACGGGCTGTCCCGTGGCGATCTCCTCGCGGCACCCGGGGCCGTATTCGGCCACGGTGCCCGAGAACTCATGCCCGAAGACGACGGGCTGGTCGGAGCGGGCGAAGCGGTCATAGCCGAGCGTCTCGGCGAGGCCGGCCCACTCGTCCATGCCGTGGCGGGCGTGCAGGTCCGAGCCGCAGATCCCGCAGCGCACGACCTCGATCCGGACCTGCCCCGGAGCCGGCGTCGGGGCCGGCCCTTCGACGACGTCGAGAACTGCGTTGGTGCACGTGACGGATCGCATTGCCCCGATCATGCCACTGCGGGCCGCCCTGCACCTTCGAGCCCTGACCGGGCGTCACCGTCGGTTGCGTTCGCCGGTCTGATCGCAATGTCAGCCGGCTGACCGCGGCTTGAGCTTGCCGCCGAGGCCCAATAGGGTGGGGCTCGTGGCGCAACGGGGATCAGCGGTGCTGGGAGCGGCGGCCGCGGTGCTCTCGCTGTGCGCGCTCCTGTGCGCGTCCGCTGCCGCGTCGTCGACTCGCGTTCACGGCGTCGTTGAGAGCGGCAACACCCAGCTCGACTCCGCCCGCGTCAAGGCCTACCGCAGTGGCGGTGGCGGTGGCCAGACGAGGCTGCTTGGAGCGACGACGACCGACGGTCGCGGGCGCTTCTCGATGCGGGTGCGCGAGCCGAAGAGCGGCGACGCGGTCGTCTATCTGGCCGTGGGCAGCCACTCCGGCATTCGCCTCGCTGCGACGCTGGGCGCCGCGCCGGTGCCGAGCAGCGTGGTCGTCAACGAGTTGACCACGACGGCGACCGGATACGCCTTTGCCCAATTCATCGGCGGGCGGCGGATCGCCGGTCCCAGCCCGGGGCCGAGGAACGCGGCGCTGATGGCGGCGAACCTGGCCAACGTGCGCACCGGCAAGGTCGGCAAGGTTCTGCGCACGCATCCGAACGGGGGGCAGACGACGACGCTGGCGACCTTCAAGACGGTCGCCGACATGTTGCCGCGCTGCGCCCGCTCGCTGACCCGCTGCGGGCGTCTCTTCCACCTGACGGCGACGCCCGACGGGCGCCGGCCGCGGGGCACGCTGCAGGCGGTCGCCAACATCGCCCGCTATCCGTGGCAGAACGTGCGTCGCCTGTACCGGCTCGGGACGAGCGCCCCGACCCCCTACGGCGGCACCCTCGCCTCCAGCGACATGCCGTCGTCTTGGATCATGCCCGTCCGCTTCGACGGCGACCGCAAGTCGCTCGATGGGCCCGGCAACACGGTCTTCGATGCGAAGGGCAACGCCTACGTCGCCAACAACTACGCCTACAGCCGCGACTTGAGCGTGCCGGCGTGCGGCAGCGACGAGCTGCCGAAGTTCAAGCCCGACGGCAGCTACGCGAAGAACTCCCCATTCACGGGCGGCGGCCTGAGCGGCGCGGGCTACGGGATCACGCTCGATCCGAACGGCGACGTCTGGGTCGGCAACTACGGCTTCGCCGCGCCGAACTGCGCGAACCAGCCGCCGCACAACACCGTCTCGCAGTTCAGCCCGCACGGCAAGGCCCGGGTCGCGGACGGCTGGAGCGCCGGCGACCTGTACTGGCCGCAGGGCACCGCCTCTGACCAGAACGGGACGATCTGGATCGCCAACTGCGGCAATGGCGTCGTCACGCGGATGCCCGGGGACGACCCGGACTCCGCCGTCGGGATCGACGCTGGCCTGCAGGAGGCGTTCGACGTCGCCATCAACAAGCACGGCCAGGCCTTCGTCACGGGCCTCGGCAACAGCAAGCTCGCGACCTTCGACAACGACGGCACCCAGACGGCCCTGCTCGGCAAGGCCGCGCTTGGGCTCGACCGGCCGATGGGGATTGCCTCCGACAGCCGCGGGAACATGTGGATCGCGAACTCCGGCCTCGTCGATCTGCCCTGCCCGGGCCCGATCTCGATCGACCTGACGGCGAAGGGTGGTTCGGTCTCGCTGCTCGGCAAGGACGGGCAGCCGGTGACGAAGGGGCGGGGCTTCACCGGCGGCGGCATGACCATTCCGTGGGGTATTGCCGTGGACGGCGCCGACAACGTCTGGGTCTCCAACTTCGCCCAACAGCGCATCTCCGAGCTCTGCGGGGCCCGTAAGCGCAGTTGCCGGCCGGGCTCGCAGGTCGGCGACCCGATCTCCCCGGACGGCCGCGGCTACTTCTTCGACGGCTTCGTCCGGCTTACGTCGGTCGAGATCGACCCCTCAGGCAACGTCTGGGCGACGAACAATTGGAAGCTCGTCCCGATCCAGAACAACCCGGGCGGCTATGAGATGGTCGTCCTCGTAGGCGCCGCCGCGCCGCTGAAGACACCGCTGATCGGCCCACCCGTGCCACTGATGCGCTGAAGCTCAAGGTTCGCAGGCTAAGAGGCGTCGTCCTGAGGCGGTCGTGCGAACTCGAACGTCCCTCAGGGACGGCCATGGCAACCAGCCAGGGACGTTCGATCCATACCGCGGCAGCGCTTCGCGCGACACCGGCCCAGCGGTTCTGTCCGCGTTTGTCCCCCAGGGCGGGGGCCAGATCCGGACAGAACGGGTCAGTGGGTGCAGTGTCTCTTCGAGGCACTTGGCGGACGGCTATCCGCCCCTCGTGGCTGGAAGCCGCCGGCCGGCTCCAGGGGTTTCGCCCTTGGCTCAGCGCACGCGCATCGCGTTCGCCAGGCCGAGGCCCAGCGCGTGCTCATGCTTGCCGATTCGGACCTCGCAGGGTCCTTCGAACGGCAGCCGGCCGAGCATTTCGAGCTCGTCGCCGATCGAGATCCCCTCGGCTGCGAGCCAGCGCAGCTTCTCCGGGTCGGAATCGGAGACCCGAACCAGTGTCGCCCGCTCGCCCGCCTCGAGTTCGGCCAGCGAGCGCGTCGCGCGGTCGTCGATGTCGAGCTCGCGGGTCGGGATCGGGTCGCCGTGCGGATCGGTGGTCGGGTCGCCGAGCTTGCTGGCAATGATGTCGATGAGCTCGTCGCTGACAGCGTGCTCGAGCGAATCCGCGTAGCGGTGTACGTCGTCCCAGGCGATGTCGAGGCTCGTTGCGAGGAATAGTTCAAGCAGTCGATGGCGGCGGATCACCGAGAGCGCCAGCCGCTCGCCGGCCTCGGTCAGCTGCACGCCGCGGTAGGGCTCGTGCTCGAGCAGGCCCGAAGCGGCGAGCCGCTTGACCATCGTCGAGACCGATCCGGCCGAGATCCCGAGCTTGTCGGCGAGCTCGCTCGTCGAGGCCGCACCGAGGTCGCCTCGCGTGAGCGAGTAGATCGTCTTCACGTAGTCCTCGACCGAGGCCGAGTAGGGGATCTCCTCCAGGGTTCCCATCTTCGCCGTCGCGATCTTAGCCCGCCGCGAGGCGGGTAGATGCCGGCGAGGACTTCTTATTTGCTTGGCTACTCATTTAGAGTTAGTCTAATCAAACTTCTGAATTTGGCAACGAAACCAACATCCGGCCCACCAGGGGCTGACGATTCCGCGTGAGCGGCGGCGGACGAGAGGAAACGGCGGCGTCGTCCGAGCACGAGGCGCTGCGGCCCGCGCTCGCCACCGAGACGGGCCCGGTCGTGCTCCCGGATGCGCGACCGCCCGCCGCCCCGCGCAGCCAGCTTCAGGAGGTCCTCGCCCGCGGGCGCGTCCGCGGCGGGCTCGCCCTGCTCGGGCCGGCTTTCGTCGCCTCGGTCGCCTACATCGACCCGGGCAACTTCGCGACCAACTTCGCCGCCGGGCGCGGAGCACGGCTACCAGCTCGTCTGGGTGATCGTGATGGCGAACCTGATGGCGATCCTCGTCCAGTACCTGACCTCGAAGGCCGGGCTGTCGACGGGGAGGAGCCTGCCCGAGCTGCGCCCGCGAGCAGTTCCCGCGGCGCGCCAACCTGATGCTCTGGATCCAGGCCGAGGTCGTCGCGATGGCCACCGACCTGGCCGAGTTCGTCGGCGCGGCGCTCGGCCTGCACCTCGTCTTCGGCATCCCGCTGTTCCCGGCCGGGCTGATCACCGCCGTCGTCGCCTTCGCGATCCTCGCGCTCGAGCAGCGTGGCTACCGCAAGTTCGAGCTCGCGATCATGGCGTTGCTGGGGATCGTCGGCCTCGGCTTCCTCTACACGTTCGTTCGCCGTCGGCCATCAGGACGTCGGTGGCATCCTCGGCGGCCTCGTGCCGAGCCTCGGCGGTGGCAACCAGCTCGGCCTTGCCGTCGGGATCATCGGCGCGACGGTGATGCCGCACGTCATCTACCTGCACTCAGCGCTGCAGACGGACCGTGTGCAGCCGGTGAATGCCGCGGAGCGCAAGACCCTGCTCCGCTACAACCGCCTCGACGTCATCGTCGGCCTCGGCATCGCCGGGCTCGTCAACCTCTCGATGCTCTGCATCTCGGCCGCCCTCTTCCACAAGCCCGGCCTGATGGGGATCAGTGAGATCGGCCCGATCCACGACCACCTCGACACGCTCGTCGGCGGCGGCGCAGCCCTCGCCTTCGGCATCGCGCTGATGGCCTCCGGCTTCTCGTCCTCGAGCGTTGGTACCTACGCCGGCCAGGTCGTCATGGCCGGCTTCATGAACTGGCGCATCCCGCTCTTTCTGCGCCGGACCCTGACGATGTTGCCGTCCCTGCTCGTCCTGGCCCTCGCGGCCAACACCACCGATGCGCTCGTGCTCTCGCAGATCGTGCTCTCGTTCGGCATCCCGTTCGCGCTCGTGCCGCTGCTGCTGATCACGCGCCGGCCCGAGGTGATGGGAGACATGCGCAACCGGCGGCTGACGAACTGGACCATGGCGCTGATCACGGTGGTGATCAGCGGGCTCAACCTCTACCTGCTCGGCGACACGATCGCCGGCGCCTTCCAGTAGACCCGTCTACCAGCGGCCTGGATCAGGCCTTCGCTTCATCGCGCATCTCGCGCAGGATGCGCTGGGCGCGGCGCCGGCGCGCGACGAGCTCGGACTCGAAGCGCTCGAGCTCGCGCCGGCGGCGGCGAACGAGCTCGAGCTGCTCGCCGATGTAGGTCAGCGCTTGCTCGAGAATCTCCTCACGCCGGGAGTCGCTCGCCCCGCCCGAGTGGTATTCGGCGCGGAGCGCCGCGCGCGCCTCCTCGGCACCGATCAGCTCGCGCAACTCGTCGAGCGAGATGCCGAGCAACTCCTTGAGCCTGATCAGCTCGCGGATCCGCTCGATCTCCGTTGGCCCGTAGGTTCGGTGGCCGCCGGCGGGCCGGTCCTCGCCGGCGGGCAGCAGGCCGTACTCCTCGTAGTAGCGGATCGTGCGCGGAGTGGTGCCGAGTTGCTCGGCGACCTCCCCGATCCGCAGCCGGTCGCCCATCAGCCCCGCTCCGTCACGGTCGCAAGCTGCGGCGCCGCGCCCTCGGGCGCGTCGACGTGCTGGCCCTTGGGCCGCAGCAGGCAGACGAACATGCCTGCGAAGGAGATCGCCGACAGGCACCAGAGCGCGGTGTGCATGTTCGAGATGAACGGGTCGAGCTTGGCGCTGTCGAGGCCCGCGGCGAGGCCGGAGAAGATCTTCAGCAGTACGTCCTCGGGCACGGCCGCCGTGATCACGGCGAGCACGAAGGCGATCGAGAGCACCGCGCCCGTGTTCTGGATCATCATCCGCGCGCCGGCGGCGATCCCGCGCCGCTTGGCGGCGACGGTGCCCATCATCGCCGCGGTGTTCGGCGAGTTGAACATCCCCGAGCCGATGCCGACGATCAGCATCCACAGGCCGCCCTCCCAATAGGGACTGTCGGCCTGCAGCGTGGTCATCAGCGCCAGGCCGATCGCCGTCGTCAGCATGCCGCCGGCGGCAAGCATGCGCGAGCCGTGGCGGTCGGCCCAGATCCCTGCGAGAGGGGAGGAGATCAGCATCCCGATCGCCAGCGGAGCGAGCTTGATCCCAGCGGTGATCGGATCGTCGCCCTGGGCGCCCTGGTAGTAGAAGACGAAGACGAACATCAGCGCGAAGCGCGAGAGGCCGTTAATGAAGGCGGCCGCGGAGGCGGCGGCGAAGAGGCGGTTGCGGAAGATGCTCAGGTCGAGCATCGGTGCCTGGTGGCGGCTCTCGATCAGGATGAAGAGCGGCAACAGGATCGCGGCGAGGATCAGGCTGGCGACGACGACTGGGTCGTCCCAGCCGGAGATTCCGCCCTTCGAGATCCCAAGCGTCAGTCCCGTAAGCCCGAGCACGAACGTCGTTGTGCCGATCAGGTCGAGCCCGCGGATCGAGTCCGGCTGCGAGAGCTCGGTGAGGATGCGCCAGCCCCAGAGCGCACCGAAGAGGCCGAAGGGAACGTTGAACCAGAAGACCCACTGCCAGGAGACGGCGACGAGCGCACCGCCGAGCACCGGGCCGAGCACGAGCCCGACCGCCGCGACCATGGTGTTCGTGCCCATTGCCAGGCCGAGCTGCTCCTTGGGGAATGCGTCGGTGACGAGCGCCGCTGCGTTGGCGAAGAGGAAGGCGGCGCCGATCCCCTGCAGGATCCGCCACAGGATCAGCGTCGTCGCGCCGCCTGCGAAGCCGGCGCCGAGCGAGGCGAGGGCGAAGACCACGAAGCCGCCGACGTAGGCGCTCTTGCGACCGAACAGGTCTGAGAGCCGGCCGGCGGTGAGCACGAGCACCGTCGAGGCGATCATGTAGGCGAGGATCACCCAAACGAGCTGCAGGACGCTGGTGCCGAGCTCGCGCTCGAGATCGGGCAGGGCGATGATCAGCGTGCCCGAGTTGATCGTCGCGAGGAGCATGCCGAGGCTGGTGCAGGAGAGGGCCCACCACTTGTAGTGGGGGTGGTCGGCCTCGACGCCGATCCGCCGCTTACGTTCGGCGACGGTGGACGGATCCGTGTCCGGTGAAGCGACGGAGGCGGGCGCCTTCTCAGCGGACGCCAGCAAGCTGTTCCTTACGTTCACGTCAATTAGATTAGCGAGCCAGAGTTGCGACTGCAAGCGCCTGAAGCGAGGGCGCCGGCAGGGCCGCGGCACGAGCAGACCCAAAGTGGTTTAGTCCGCCCATGCGCAAGCTGCAAAGCCAAGGCGTCCACCACATCACGCTGACGGGCGCCGATCGGCAGACGTCGATCGACTTCTGGGAGGGGGTGCTCGGGATGCCGTTCATCTTCGAGCAGCCGAATCTCGACCGGCCCGAGGAGAGCCACCTGTACTTCGACCCGGGCGACGGCCGCCTGATCACGATCTTCACCAACGAGGGTCGGACGGGCACGCGTGACCGGACTCCGATGGATCCCGGTTGCGTGCACCACATTGCCTTCGCGGTTTCGAAGGCGACCTGGGATCAGGCAATCGAACGCCTCGAAGAGCGCGGGATCGAGCACAGTGGGCCAAAGGACCGTGGTTTCATGGACTCGATCTACTTCGAGGACCCGCTCGGCTTGCTGATCGAGCTGGCCGCCTACCGTTTCGAGCCGCCGGCCGGCCACACGCACGCTGACGTGCTGCTCGAGGCGCACAAGCTCCGCGTCGAGCGCGGCGACTACAACATCGCCCAGATCCACCTCGCCGACGCGATCGAGAACCTGACGACGCGCTCGCGCGCGACGCTCTCCGACGACCGCTCGGCGAAGAACCCGTTCTTCCGCGGATGACCGCCTACGACCCATCCCAGTGGACTGACCTGTTCGTCGCATCGGCGGGCGCATCGGCGGCGCTCGCCGGATTGATCTTCGTTGCCGTGTCGATCAACGTCGACCGGATCCTCGAGCTCGAGGGTGTGCCCGAGCGGGCGCTGCAGGCGCTCGGGCAGCTGATCGTCGTCGTCGTGATCTCGATCTTGATGCTCGCCCCCGGGCAGTCGTCAACGGCGCTCGGAGTCGAGTGCATGGCGTTCGGTGCGCTCGCCGTGATCGGCAGCGGGCTGACGCTGCGCGCCGTTGTCCCCGGCCCCGGCCAGCCTGGCGGCTTGTCGGGGCGCTGGGTCGTGATCGCCCTCGGCACCGTGCCCTTTCTGATCGGCGGCGTCAGCCTGATCGCGGAATCCGGTGGCGGGCTCTACTGGATTGTGGCGGGCATCGTGCTCGCCACGATGGGCTCGGTAGCCAACGCCTGGGTCCTGCTGATCGAGATCCTGCGCTGAGTCCGGGCGGCCGCCGGGCTGCGGGCTGTCAGGCCCCGGACAGCACCCGACCGGCGTAGCAGCAGCCAATTTGCTCTACTGCGAAGCGATGAGGAGCGCACGGCTGACGGACGCGATCATCCAGCTCACGCGGCTGCGGATGGTCAACGTCTACCTCGTCGCCGAGGATGATGGGCTGACCCTCGTTGACACCGGCGTCGCGGCCGGCGCCGGCGGCATCGTCGCCGCGGCCGAGGGGGTCGGCGCACCGATCAAGCGGATCGCGCTCACGCATGGGCACACCGACCACGTCGGCTCCCTCGACGCGCTCGCGGACAAGCTCGACGGCGTCGAGGTGATCGTGCCGGCGCGCGACGCCCCGATCATGGCCGGCGACAAGGATCTGACGGCCGAGGAGTCGGCGCGCGGCAAGCTCCGCGGCGGCTGGCCTCGGGTTAAGACCGAGCCCACCACGCTGATCTCCGGTGGCGATCGGGTCGGCTCGCTCGAGGTGATCGCCACCCCCGGGCATACGCCCGGCCACGTCGCGTTCCGCGACAGCCGCGACGGCGCCGTGATCTGCGGCGACGCCTTCCACACGCTTGGCGGCACGACCGTCAGCGGCAAGCTCAACTGGCGCTTTCCGCTGCCGGCGATGGCGACCTGGTCGCCGGAGGTGGCCTTGGAGAGCGCCCGGGCGCTCGCCGCACTCGAGCCGACGATGCTCGCCCCGGGCCATGGGGCCGGCCTGCGGAGTCCGGACGCCGAGATCGACGCCGCGATCGCCGCGGCTTCCTGACCCTCAGCTCGCTGGGGCGAGAACCTCCTCCGGGGCGCGGCACGGCGTTTAGGCTGCGGGCCGGTGAGGATCGAGGGAACCAGCTGCTTCGTCACGGGCGCCGCCAGCGGCATCGGCCGGGCGACGGCGCTCGCGCTCGCTGAGCGCGGCTGCCGGCTGGCGCTCACCGACGTGCAGGAGCTGCAGCTCGCCGAGACTGCCGAGCGAATCCGCGCCTCCGGCGGGACGGTGCTGGCGGCCGAAGCGTTCGACATCACCGATCACGAGCGGGTCATTGCCTTCGCCGAGGGCGTCCACGCGGAACACGGCAGCCTCGACGTCGTCATGAACGTTGCGGGCATCTCCACGTGGGGAGCCGTCGAGAACCTCGGGCACTCCGACTGGCAGCGGACGATCGACATCGACCTGCTCGGGCCGGTCAACGTGATCGAGGCGTTCGTGCCGAAGATGATCGAGGCGGGGCGCGGCGGCCACCTCGTCAACGTCTCCTCCGCGGCGGGCCTGCTCGGGCTGCCCTGGCACGCGCCCTACAGCGCCGCGAAGTTCGGCCTGCGTGGCGTCTCCGAGGTCCTCCGTTTTGACCTGCGCCGCCACGGGATCGGCGTCAGCCTCGTCTGCCCGGGTGGCGTCGACACGCCGCTGGTCGGCAGCGTCAACATCGTCGGCGTCGATCGCGACGCGCCCGCGATGGCGAAGATGACGAAGCGCTTCCAGCGCCACGCGGTCGCGCCCGAGAAGGTCGCCGCCAAGATCATCGCCGGCGTCGAGCGCGATCGCTACCTCGTGTACACCTCGCCCGATATTCGCGCCGCGTTCTGGCTGCAGCGCTACTGCCCGCCCCTGTACAGGCTGATCATGCGCCTGCTCAACGACCAGCTCGTCGCGACCGCGGCGCGTGCCAAGCCGCGGGGATGAGGTTGCGCAGGGCGATACCCGGAGCCGCGCTGCTCGCCTCCGTGCTGTTGCTTCCGGCGGCGAGCGCGGCGGCCACGAACAAGCTCGAGCTGACCAAGTCCGAGCGCCTCGACTCGCGCCTGCGCGAGCTGACGATGAGTACGCCGGCCCTCGACTTCCCGGTCACCGTCCGGGTCCTGCTGCCTGCCGGCTACCGGCGCAAGCCGCACCGAAGCTATCCGGTGCTGTACCTCCTGCACGGCTCCTTCGACACCTCGGCCTCGTGGACGACGAAGGGCGACGCCGAGAAGATCACCGCGGGCAGGCGGCTGATCGTCGTCATGCCGCCCGCAGCCGGCAAGGGCAACGCCGGCGGCTGGGCGAGCGACTGGCGCAACGAGGGCAACTTCGGACCGCCGCGCTGGGAGACGTTCACGATCTCGCAGTTGATTCCGTGGGTCGACTCGCACTTGCGCACCCGGGCGAACCGCAAGGGCCGCGCGATTGCGGGCCTGTCGATGGGCGGCTTCAGCGCGATGAGCTACGCCGCCCGGCATCCGGATCTCTTCGCCTGGGCCTCCTCCTTCTCGGGCGCGGTCGACACCAACTACGCGCCTTCGTGGCCGGTTATTCAGGCGGAGGCGCTCGCCGATGGTGGCGCGACGCCCGACTCGATCTGGGGCCCGAGGCTCACCGACGAGGTGTTCTGGCGCGGCCACAACCCCTGGGATCTGGCCTCGAACCTGGCCGGGATGAAGCTCTCGATCCACACCGGCAACGGGACGCCGGGGCCGTACGACAGCAACGCGACGCCGGACGCGATCGAGTACGGCGTCCACGACATGAGCCGCATCTTCCACGAGCGGCTCGAGACGCTCGGGATCGCCAACTCATACGACGACTACGGGCCTGGGACGCACTCGTGGCCCTACTGGCAACGCGACCTGCGCGAGGACCTGCCGCGGATCATGCGGACGTTCAAACGCTCACGTCCACACCCGAGCCCGTTCAGCTACCGCTCGGTCGAGCCCAGCTACTCGGTCTACGGCTGGCACGTCTCGATGGCGCGCAAGGCGGCCGAGTGGAGTGAGCTGCGCCGTGCCGGCCGTCACTCGTTCACGGTTCGGGGTAGCGGCACGGCGACGGTGCGGACGCCGCCGCGCTTCGTCCCGCGCTCCTCGCATCCGATCCGGGTGGGCGATGCGGAGGGCTCGGTTCGGGCTGACGGCAAGGGCCGCCTGCGGATCGAGGTGAGGCTCGGGCCGGCAAACGCGGGCCAGGAGTACCGGGCTGGCGTCACGACGACTCAGTACTCAGAGCGCGTGCACATCGGCAAGGCGGTCGGGGGCTAGGTGGGTCCGCGAACGTTCACGCCGCTGCACCGCGGCGGTGCCGGTGAGCCGCTGCTGCTCCTGCACGGCTTCACCGATACCTGGCGGAGCTGGGAGCTCGTCCTGCCGGCGCTCGAGCAGCATCACGACGTGCTCGCGCCGACCCTGCTCGGCCACGCCGGCGGCCCACGCCTAGAGGGCGATTCGATTGATGACGCGGCGCTCGTCGACGCCGTCGAGGTGGCGATGGACGAGGCCGGGTTCGAGACTGCTCACGTCGCCGGAAACTCGCTCGGCGGCTACCTGTCGCTGCTGCTCGCTGCACGAGGCCGGGCTCGCTCCGTCGTCGCGCTCGCGCCGGCGGGGGGCTGGCTCGCGGACGACCCCGAGATCCCGCGCACGCTCGACTACTTCACCCAGATGCAGGACCTGTTGAAGACGGCCGCGGCACACGCCGATGCGATCGTCGCGACGCCGGAGGGGCGCCGGCGGGCGAGCGAGTTCCTGGTCACCAACTTCGAGCACATCCCGCCCGAGCTACTCGCCCACCAGATGGTCGGCGCTGCCGCCTGCGACGCGGTCGTCCCGCTGATCGAATACGCGCGCGAGTACGGCTGGAACCTGGACGCTGCTGCGATCGAATGTCCCGTGCGCATCGTCTGGGGCAGCGCCGACCGGCTGCTCGTGCTGCCCGCGGCGATCCGCCGTTACCGCGAGGAGTGGCTGCCGAACGCCGACTACGTCGAGCTCGAGGGGATCGGGCATTGCCCACAGCTCGACGTGCCGGCCGAGACGGCCGAGCTGATCCTCGGCTTCACCCGCTGATCAGCTGCTGTCGGCGCGCGCCGACCGGCCCGTTGGCGACGCGCCCCGGGCGTCATCCGGGTGCGTGGGGTTTTGAGACGGCCTCCATGCCGCGGTCGCTCATCTCTCCGCCTCGTCCGGTCGGCCGGCCAAGGCCAGATCACGGTTTGCCCAGCCGGGCTCGTCGGTGAGCTCGCGCCCGAGCCACTCCGGGGGCGGAAAGCGCTCAGCTTCCGGCGCCGAGGCGAACTCGATCTCGGCCGTAATCAGCCCCTCGAGTTTGCCCGCGTAGACATCGACCTCGAAGCAGCCTGCCTCGGTCTCGCGATAGTGCCGCAGCTTGCTCACGCGGCGGCCCTCGGTCAGCGGCCAAAGCTCCTCGAACGCTTCTTGCGGGATCTGGGCCTCGCGCTCTTCGCGCTCGCGGCCCGTGCCGCGCTTGACCGTAAGCAGCCGGCGTTTGCCGATCCTCCGCAGGCGCACCTCGACGTTGGCCTCGAGCGCCAGGTATCCCTGCTCGATGCGCTCACAGCGGCACTCGCCGAGCCACACGGGAGCAGCGGGCAGCAGGTACTTGCGTTCGATCTCCTGGTTCGTCTTCACGTTCTTCGCTCGCGTGCTGGCGAGCATGACGGACATGAGGTCCCGTCGGCGTCGGCCCTGTGGTCTGCGCCTCAGAGCTCGATGAGCTCGAACTGCAGCTCTCCATCCGCGTCGAGGTCGAGGAGTCCCATCGTGTGCGAAGGGGCGCGCCGGCGCTCCGTCGGCGAGCCGGGGTTGAAGAGCTGGAACCCGTCTGGTTCGTGCTCGTGCAGAGGGATGTGCGAGTGGCCGTAGATCACTGCTGAGGCGCCGGGGAACGCGCGCCGCATGCGCGCCGCCCGGCCCGTGCGCGGGCCCGCGTCGTGGACGACGCCGACCTCGTGGTTGCCGAGGGCGAAGCTCGCCGTCTCGGGCAGCCGCGCCCGCACCTCCGGCGCCTCGACGTTGCCGTGCACGGCGACGAGCTCGGCAACGAACGACTCGAAGCGGTCGAGGACCTGCTCGCCCGAGAAGTCGCCCGCGTGCACGATCAGCTCGGCGGACTCGAGCAGCTCGACGCACCGCGGCGGCAGCTCGCGAGCGCCCTTCGGCATGTGCGTATCGGAGACGATCGCGATCATGCGCCGGCGCTCCTCGCGGCGGAGCCGGTCACACGCGCCGGCTCGAACCTGGCCTCGATCGCCGCGTGATCACTGAGCCCGGCCTCGCGCCAGCCCTGCTCGTAATCGCAGCGGACCGCCGCGAGGGCGGCCGAGGCGAGCACGTGGTCGAGCCGGTGGGCTGCCTTGCGGCGCGCCCTCGTATGCATGACCCAGCTCACGTCATCACGGTCATAGCCGTTGAGCGTGCGGAAGATGTCGGGCAGATCCCACTCGGCGAGGCCGACGAGCAGCCCGCGCTCCGCCGCGTCCCAGCGCTGCTCGTCGCCGGGGTGGTTGGAGGCGAAGGTTTCGACCTCGCCGTCCGGCGTTTCCCGGCGGGGCGTGTTGAGGTCGCCGCACAGGATCCGGTGCCGGCCGCCAGGTGCCGGCCGGGCGAGCGCATTCGTCAGCGCCTCGCACGTCTCCACCTTGACGAGCCCGTTCGACGGAGCAGGGGGGATGTGGGCGTTGTGGAGCTCGACCAGGCCCGCCGGCGAGTCGACCAGCGCCGAGAGCACCCGCTCGGGCTGCGGCAGTCCGAGCGGCGCGAGCTCGGTCATTGGCCAGCGGCTCGCGGTCAGGTTGAAGAGCCGCCGACCGTCAGCAAAGCGGCTCGAGTCGAGGATCTCATCAAGTCCCTCGTCGCTGAGCGCCTCCGACCACGGTCCCACGGTGCTCGCCCGCACCTCCTGCAGGCAGACGATGTCAGCGTCTCGGCGGCGAACTGCGGCGATCTGCTCGTCGAGCAGCTTCGTCCGCCCGGCGACGTTCCAACTGAGCAGCTCGATCGCGAGGCGGTCGGGTCTCACTCGCCCTGGATCGTCGCGATCAGCCGGCGTGGGCCGCCGCTGTCCCGGTGCTCACACAGGTAGATCCCCTGCCAGGTG
This sequence comes from uncultured Solirubrobacterales bacterium, assembly GCA_963774395.1. Classification (GTDB taxonomy): domain Bacteria; phylum Actinomycetota; class Thermoleophilia; order Solirubrobacterales; family 70-9; genus CAXMST01. Next base: position 142,707 of record CAVZET010000010.1, read on the forward strand.
CCGAGCGCGGGGTGGCCGGCCGAGATCGGCAGCGTCAGCGATGGCCCGATCAGCACCGACTTGACGTGCGCCGGCATGTCGTCGGGGCCCTCGAGCGTGTGGCGCCAGTAGGGCGCGTCCTCGCGGACGACGTCGTTGAAGAAGCTCTCGAGGTCGGCGCGAACGTCGGGGCTCGCGTTCTCGTTGAGAGCGAGCGAGGCGGACGTGTGCAGGATGTGTAGGTGCAGGAGCCCGACGTCGATCCCGCGCACGTCGGGGAGCCCCCTGAGGACCTCGTCGGTGACGAGATGAAAGCCGCGCGCCCGCGCCCGCAGCTCGATCGTTCGCTGCTCCCACATCGGCTCGAGCTTAGAGGCCGTCTCAGCCTCTAGGGCCTTGGGATGGGCCACTCATGCGACGCCCTCGTCCCGTTGTAGCGTTCGCAGGCGGAAGAGCGAGAAGCTGGCCAGAACGCCGGCGAGCACTGCGAGGGTGATCGCCGCGTCGCGCAGGTTGAACAGCTCGGCGAGCACACCGACGCCGACGACGGGCAGCGAGATCGCGGTGTACAGGACGACGAAGAAGGTTGAGATCACGGCCGCCCGGTTGTCGGGCGCGAGCCGGGAGGCGATCGAGGCCATGCCGCCCTTGAACGTCAGCCCCTGGCCGGCGCCTGCGATCAGCGCTCCCGCGATCAGCGGGGGGAGGGTCCGGGCAAGGAGGGCGATTGTGATCAGCGCCAGTCCACAGATCAGCAGCACGAGGCCGCTCGTCAGGGCGCGCGGTGGCGGCAGCCGGTGGAAGGCGACCTGCGCGGCGGCGCTGGTGAGGAATATCGAGCCGACGATGCAGCCGATTGCGATCCGGGAGTGGACGCCCAGAACGGTCGCCAAGAAGCCCGGCGCGACCGCCGTGAACAGGCCGAGGATCGCGAAGCCGGCGAAGCCGCCAATCGAGGCGGTGACGAAGACGGGGCGGACGTTCTCGGGCACGCTCAGCTTCTGCAGCCGCGGGCGCGCCTTGCCCGTCCGGGGGACGGTCTCGGGGGCCAGCGCGATCGCGACGACGGCGACTGAGAGCAGTGCGAGGTCGACCCAGTAGGGAGCCCGCAGCGGCGAGCCGGGGGCGAGGTCGGCGGCGATCGCGGCAACGATCGGGCCGAGGCCGAGACCGCCGATGTTGCAGGCCGTGGCGAGGAGTGCCGCCTCCGTCCGCCGCTCGCCGAAGAGGTCGGCGATGAACGCCGTCGCCGTGCCTGTGAAGAGGCCGGCCGACAGGCCGGACAGCATGCGGCCGCCGAACAACGTTGGGGTTGCGGTCGCGAGCAGGAAGACGACGGCGCTGGCAGCCGCGAGGGCGAGGCCGGCGGCGAGCACCGGCCGGCGGCCGACCACATCGGAAACGTGGCCAAGCGTCAGCAGGGCCGCGATCACGCCGAGGGCGTAGGTCGCGAAGACGGCGGTCACCATCAGGCTGCCGAAACCGAACTCTGCCTCGTAGACGGGATAGATCGGCGTCGGCAGGGTCGTGCTCATCATCGCCACGCCAAAGGCAAAGGCGACGAGGCCGCCGGCGAGCCGCGGCGAGGGGGAGGAGAGCATTTGCCCAGTCAAGCAACTCGCGCAGGGCAACGCAGGCGTAGGGTCCCGGCGCGTGGACGGCACGCCGACGGTCAAGCCCGAGCTCCCCGGCGTCTCTCGGGTACGTACCCGCTTCCATTACGAGCTACTCGTCTGCGGGATCCGGGGGCACGCTCTCGTCGGCGTCGACAGCGCCCACCTCGAGGGTGCCGATCCGGGGCTGGCCCGGATCGTTGACGGGGTTCGCTGGCATCGTTGCCTGCGCTGCGACAGCTGGGTGCCGGTAACCGCACCCCTCACACCGCAGCGCCGTGCGCTGCCGGCCCGTGACGAGATCGAGTTGCCGCTGCGCGGGCGGCCGCTGCGCGACAAGATCGTGCTCCGCGCGATCGCGATCGACCGCCTGCTGCACTTCCTCGTCCTCGGCGTCGCCTCGGTTGCCATCTTCTTCATCGCCTCCGACCAGAACGTGCTCCGCGACCGCTTCTACGCGGTACTCGACGCGCTGCACGGCACGCTTGGCGGCTCGACGAGCTCAAGCGGCGGCTTCGTCGGGCGCATCCACGACGTCCTCAACTTCTCGCCCGGCAAGCTGCATCTGATCGGCGTCGTGCTCGCGGTCTATGCGCTGGTCGAGGGCGCCGAGGCGATCGGCCTTTGGATGCAGAAGCGCTGGGCCGAGTATCTGACGTTCATTGCGACCACGGCGCTGCTGCCGCTCGAGATCTATGAGCTGATCGACGGGGTTCGCTTCCTCAAGGTGGTCGCCCTGATCGTCAACATCGCGGTGGTCGCCTATCTGCTGGCAGCCAAGCGGCTCTTCGGCCTGCGGGGCGGTGTCGCTGCCGAGGAGGAGCTGCGGGCCCGCGACTTCGGCTGGCCCGCGATCGACCGCACTTCGCCGGAGGCCTTCGGCGGCTCCGAGCCTCGATCCACCTGAGATTGCTGCACCCCGGCGCGAATGCGATCATCGCGGCATGCCCGCGATTCCCCTGCAGATGCTCGAAGCCGGACTCGACACCGTGCTCGGCGCCCCGCCGGACGGCGGTCGCCTCGAGCTGATCGTGCGGCGGCCTGAGGAGGAGCAGCGTGAGCTGCTCGAGCACGCGCGGCTCGATGTCGACTTGGGCCTGATCGGCGACATGTGGAGCCGCCGGCCAACCAGCAAGACCGGCGCGCCCAACCCGGACGCGCAGGTGACGATGATGAGCTCACGTGCCGCCGCGCTCGTCGCGGGCGTCGGCGAGCACGACGCGTGGGCGCCTGCCGGCGACCAGCTCTTCGCGGACCTCGACCTGAGCGTCGCCAACCTGCCGGCCGGCACGCGGCTGGCGATCGGGGAGGCCTTGCTCGAGGTCACGGCCGAGCCGCACCTGGGCTGTGGCAAGTTCACACGGCGCTTCGGCGTCGACGCGATGAAGTTCGTCAACTCCGAGCGCGGCCGCGAGCTACGGCTGCGCGGTGTCAATCTGCGCGTCGTCGTCCCAGGCGCGATCGCGGTCGGCGACCGGATCGAGCTCGCCGACAATTAGCCTGCTAACAATTAGCGGGCTATGGATTCCCACGGCGCTCAGGCCCCGGCTCGGGAGAGGTCGGAACGGGAAGCCGGCGATCTCGCCTATGAAGCTTTCTGGGAGGGACTCGACCACTTCGTCCACGCTCTGCGCCGTGCGCGCGGACGCTCGGCCGCCAACACGCCGGCGGGCGAGCTCACCTTCTCGCAGCTGAAGCTGCTCGAGGCGCTCGTCGAGGGTGATCCGCCGCGGATCGGCGAGCTCGCCACCTACCTCGATGTGGCGCCGCCGACCGCGACGCGGATGATCACCGGCCTCGAGCGCGAGGGTCTGATCGAGCGCCACGCCTCAGCGAGCGACCGCCGCGCCGTTACCGTCGAGCTGACCAAGGCCGGCAGGACCGCGCGCCGCCGCGCCGCGCGCCGCCTCGACGCGCGGCGCCGCCAGCTCTACGAATCGCTCGAGCCCGCCGACCGCGAGTCAGCCGCTGCGTTGCTCGAGAGCCTTGCCGAAGGGATGGATGCCCTGTGAACGCGCAGGCGAGCGCCGGGCCGGACACGCCGGCCCGGCGGCACTACGGGATCACGCTGCTCGTCCTGACGACGGCAGCGCTTTCGTACTCGCTGTCGCAGACGATGGTCGCTCCGGCCATCCCGGCGATGCAGCACGCCCTCGGCGTCTCGACGACGGCGATCACCTACGTGCTCACCGCCTTTCTGTTGAGCGCCTCGATCGCGACGCCGATCATCGGCCGGCTCGGCGACATGTTCGGCAAGGAGCGGGTCCTGGTCCTGACCCTGATCACGTTCGGCCTCGGTTCCCTCGTCTGCGCGGTCTCGCATTCGATCGGCCTGCTGATCGTCGGCCGAGTGATCCAGGGTGTCGCCGGCGCGATCTTCCCGCTCTCCTTCGGGATCATCCGCGACGAGTTTCCGCCCGAGCGCGTCGGCACCGGGATCGGCCTGATCAGCGCGACGTTTGGGATCGGCGGTGGCGCCGGCCTCGTGCTCAGCGGGCTGATCGTCGACCACCTCTCCTACGAGTGGATGTTCTGGCTGGCGCTGCCGGTCGTCGCCTTCGCCGTCGTCATGGCGCACTTCTTCGTCCCCGAGTCGCCGGTCAGGGTCAAGGCGAAGATCGACTGGGGCGGGGCGGCTCTGCTCTCGCTTGGGCTTGCCTCCGTCCTGATCGCGGTCGGCAACGGCAACGACTGGGGCTGGCTCTCCGGGCGGGTGATCCTGCTCGTCGCGGGTGGGCTCGCCGTGCTCGCCTACTGGACCGTTTACGAGACGCGCCACCCGGCGCCGCTCGTGGACATGACGATGATGAGGGCGCGCGGCGTCTGGACGACCAACCTGGCCGGCTTCCTGCTCGGCTTCGGCATGTTCGGCTCCTTCATCCTGATCCCGCAGTACGTGCAGGTCCCGGCGGCCTCCGGCTACGGCTTCGGCGCGACGGTCACCGAGGCCGGGCTCTTCCTGCTGCCCTCGACGGCCGTGATGTTGTTCGCCGGCCCGGTTGCAGGCTGGCTCGGGGACAGGGTCGGATCGAAGCTGCCGATGGCGATCGGAACCGGCGTCGCCTCGCTCGCCTTCGTGTTACTCGCGGCTGAGCACGATCACCGGTGGGCCGTGTATGCCTCGGCGGCCCTCTTCGGTCTCGGCGTGGGCTTCTCGTTCGCCGCTGTTGCCAACCTGATCGTCGCTGCGGTCGACCAGAGCCAGACCGGGATTGCGACGGGGATCAACACGATCATGCGAACGATCGGCGGCGCGATCGGCGGTCAGGTCGCGGCGGCGATCGTCGCCTCGAAGCTGATCGCCGGCGGTTACCCCGCGGACTCGAGCTTCAGCGTCGCCTTTGCTGTCTCCGCCGCCGGCCTGGCGCTCGCGTTCGCCGCGACGCTGCTGATTCCGGGTTCGCTGCTCGTGCGCCGCCCGAAGCGGACGCGCGCGGAGGGCAAGCCGGCGAGCGCCGGGGCCGGCGGCTAGCCGGGCGCGCCGTTCGTGGCCTGAGGGCCCGATCCCGCCCCGCTATGGTGAGCACGAAGCTTGCAATCGCAACGAACCCCGGTCGGAACCGGAAGGAGCCGCAATGAAGGTCGCAATCGGACTGCCGAACGCCGTGCCCCTAACGAGCGGGGAGGACCTGATCGGCTTCGCCCGTGCCGCGGAGGAGCAGGGCTTCAGCAGCCTCGGCACGATCGACCGGATCGTCTACGGCAATCACGAGCCGCTGGCGGCGCTGGCCGCGGCCGCGGCCGTGACGAGCGAGATCGGGCTGCTCACCTCGGTGATGCTCGGCCCGCTCCGCAAGAACGCCGTGCAGACGGCCAAGCAGGCGCTGACCGTGAACGAGATCTCCGGCGGCCGGCTGACGCTCGGCATCGGGGTCGGCGGTCGCGGGGACGACATGAAGGCATCCGGCGTGGAGATGTCGGAGCGCGGCGAGCGCATGGATGCGTTCCTCGAGGCGGTCGAGCGGACGTTTGCCGACGAGGCGATCGGGCCTCGGCAGAGCGGCGTCCCCGAGATCCTCGATCGGCGGCACCGTCGCGGCCTCGTTCGAGCGTGCGGCGCGCTTTGGCGCCGGCTGGATCGCCGGCGGCTCGACTCCCGACGCGTTCGCCGAGGCGGCGCAGAACGTGCGGCAGGCGTGGAGCGCCGCCGGGCGCGACGGCGAGCCCCGGCTTGCGGCGCTGGCCTACTTCTCGCTCGGCGATGACCCGCAGGCGGCCGCCGATGCCTACCTGAAGGACTACTACGCGTTCCTCGGAGAGGAGACCGCCGGGATGATCGCGGCCAGCGCGGCGACTGACGCCGAGACGGTCAAGGGGTACATCGCCGCCTTCGACGCCGTCGGCTGCGACGAGCTCGTCTTCTTCCCCTCTCGCTCGGACCCCGAGCAGGCGCGCCTGCTGCGCGAGGCGATCGACTCCTAGCGGAGCAGCGCGGACGCGGCGCGATATGGTCGCGCGCCGGATGGGGAGCGACGAGAACAAGGAGCTCGTCCGCCGCTTCTACGCGGAGGTGATCAACGGCCGCGACGTTGCGGCCATCGACCGGCTGCTGGCCGAGGACTTCGTCCACAACGGTGAGCAGCGCGGGCGCGAGGGCCAGAAGCAGGCCGTCGAGGAGTTCCTCGGCGGGTTTTCCGACCTCCGCAATGAGATCCTGCTGATCCTGGGGGAGGGCGACCTGGTCGCCGCGCACCAGAGCTGGAGCGGCACGCACGATGGCGCCTTCCTCGGGGTCGCGGCGACTGGCCGGAGCGTGACCTTTCCGTCGACTGCGGTCCTCCGCATCCGCGACGGCGAGATCGCCGAGGCCGTCGACGTGGTCGGCGTAGCCGAGCTGATGGGGCAGCTCGGCGCCGATGGCTGAGGCCGGCTCCGATCGCCGCTGGTGGGTGCTTGCCGGCGCCTGCTGCGGGCTCATGGTGCTGATGCTCGACTCGACCGTCGTCAACGTCGCGCTGCCGGTGCTGCGGCGCGACCTCGACGCGTCGACGACCGAAGTGCAGTGGATCCCGAACGCCTACCTGCTCGTCGTCGCGACGCTCGTCGTCACGGCCGGGCGCCTCGGCGACATCGTCGGGCGCCGCCGCGTCTTCCTCTTCGGCCTGGTGACGTTCGGCGCGGGCTCGGCGCTCGGCGGCCTCGCCCAGGGCCCGGAGACGGTGATCGCGGCCCGAATCGTGATGGGCGTCGGCGCTGCCTGCACGTTGCCGCTCTCGCTGACGCTCGTCACCGACGCCTTTCCACCCGAGCAGCGCGGCCGCGCGATGGGGATCTGGGCGGCGGTCAGCTCGCTGGCCCTGGCGCTCGGGCCGATCGTCGGCGGTGTGCTCGCCGAGGCCGACTGGCGCCTGATCTTCTGGATCAACCTGCCGATCGTCGCCGTCGGCTACGTGCTGACGCGCTGGGCAGCCGCCGAGAGCCGTGACGAAGGCGCGGAGTCGATCGACCTTCCGGGGGTCGTGCTGCTCTCCGCCGGCCTCGGCTCGCTGACGATTGGTTTTGCGCAGGCCGAGTCGTGGGGCTGGGGCTCGCCGGCGACGATCGCGACGATCGGCGCGGGATTGGCGCTGCTCGCCGCCTTCTGGTTCGTCGAGCACCGGGTCGCGAACCCGATCGTCGAATTCGACCTGTTCCGCAACAAGCCCTACTTCGGCGCGTCGGCCGCGGCCTTTGCGCTCGTCGGTTCTTACTGGGTCGTCGTCTTCTTCGAGCCGCAGTTCCTGCAGGACATCCTCGGCTACTCGCCCGCCGTCGCCGGGCTCCTGATCCTGCCGATCACGTTGCCGATGGTGGTCATCTCGCTGTTCGCCGATCGCGCCGTGGGGGCTTTCGGTCCCCGCGCCGTGATGGGCGGCGGCATGATCGCCGGCACCATCGGGCTGGCGCTGATGACGAGGGTCGACGCCGCCAGTGATTACGGCGATCTATTCGCGGGCTTCCTGCTCTTCGGCGTCGCGCTCGGCTTCGTCTACGCGCCGATGCAGACGGCCGCGATGGCGGCGATGCCGCAGGCGAAGGCGGGGATCGCCTCGGGGGTGCTGGCGATGAACAGGGTCATGTCGGGAGCGCTCTCGCTGGCGATCACCGCCTCGGCGTTCCACAGCCTGCTGCGCGAGCGGATTCAGTCCGACGTCGCCCACGGGCTCAGCGAGCGCGCCGCCGCTGACCTCGAGGGACTGTCGAATGGGACGCCGTCGGCGCAGGCGGCACTCGCCCACCAGCCGGCCGACCTGGTGCAGACGATCGAGCATGCCGTTGACGAAGCGTTCTCCTTTGCGCTCTCGCACACCCTGCTCTTCCCGCTCGGGCTGACGGTTATCGGCACGGTCCTGACGTGGGTCTTCGTCAGCGGGCCGAAGCCGCCCGGCCCGGCCGAGGTGCCGCCGCATCATCGCCACCGCGGGCGCTTCCACCTGTGACGAGCAAAGCGAGCCCTTGTCAGAGCGATCCGGCGCCCGCCGCCCGCACAATCGGGCCGGCCGCCGATAGCCTTCCCCGCTTGATGGGCGGCGCGAGCGGCAACCAGGGGCTGAGGGGCCCGCGCCGATGAGCGATCCGCTGAGCCTCTTTCAGTCGCTGGTCCTCGGCGTCATCGAGGGCTTCACCGAGTTCCTCCCGATCTCGAGCACGGGCCATCTGACCGTGACCGAGAAGCTGATGGGCTACAACATCGACGCGGCTGACGTCACCGCCTTCACGGCGATCGTCCAGATGGGCGCAATCGTCGCGACCGTCATCTACTTCCGCAAGGACATCGTCGACATCCTCTCCGCCCTCTACTGGGGGCTGCGCGAACCGGAGCGTCGTGACCGCGAGTGGCGTTTCGCGATCGCAGTCGTGATCGGCTCGATCCCCATCGGCATCGTCGGCCTGCTCTTCAAGGACACGATCGAGACCACCTTCCGCAACCTCTGGTTTGTCGGGCTCGCGTTGATCGGGTGGAGCGTTGTCATGTACTACGCCGATGTCAACGCGACACTCGAGCGGCACGAACGCGAGGTCAGCCGCCGCGACACGCTGATCATCGGCATCGTCCAGTGTCTGGCGCTGGTTCCCGGCGTCTCGAGGTCCGGTGCGACGATGGCGGCTGGACTGATGCGCGGGCTCGACCGGGTCACGGTCACCCGCCTCTCGTTCTTCCTCGCGATTCCGGCACTGACGGCGGCCACGCTGCTCGAGATCGTCAGCCATCACGGCGACATCTCGACCGGAGTCGGCTGGTCCGGCACTCTGATCGCGACCGTGACGAGCTTCTTCGTCGCCTACGCGACGATCGCCTGGCTGCTCCGCTACGTGGCCGGCCACAACTTCTCGATCTTCATCGTCTACCGCGTCGCGATCGGCCTGCTGATCCTGCTGCTACTCGCCACGGGCGCCGTCGCCGCGACCTAGGTCCAGGCGGCTTCCGCCGCACGGTCGCCGTCGCCGGCGAAGGGGCGGCGCCCTGCGAGGGCACCGAGGGAGGTGGACCGGCGAGACTCATCGGCCCCGGACGGGCGCCAGACACCAGATGTGGAGCAACAACAGCAGCCACGTCGCGCGAGCACCGACGTGACTGCTGAGAGTGCTCCCCAGCACCAATATCGGCAGACACGTCGGCCCACTCTGCACGTGTCTGCTGCTACTGCGCCGGATTGGGGACCAACCCTCGCTGATCTGCACGCTCCGCCTCCCTCCCTCGGTGCCCAAAGGCGGTCAACCGGCCGGCGGCGAGGGGTGGCGGCACGTCCGGCCGTTACGCCGCGCCACCACTCTCGCCGGCAAAGGCGCGTGGCCTTGCGAGGGCAACGAGGGAGGCGGCTCGGCGGGGGGCTGGGCTTAGGCGCTTCCTCATCGACTTTGCCAGCTATGTGCTGGGAAAGTCGGTGAGGTTCGGGCGGCGGAACGGTGCCGGCTCGTCGATCACTGCCAGGCGGCCATTAGGGTTGCGCCGATGGACGGCGATGCGGGTCTGCTCGAGACCGGTGCCCGTGGGCGTGAAAGCACCTGGGTCGACGCCGCGGCCGTCTTCTTGCTCGGTGCGGGCGGGGCCTGGAGCGCCGGCAACATCGGGCCGGTCGCGGCCGACCTCGAGCGCGAGTTCGGCATCGGCCTCGCGTCGGTCGGCTTGCTCTCGGGGACGATCTTCCTCGCCGCGATGATCGCCGGGCTGCTCGCAGCGCCCCGCGCTGCGGAGGCCCTCGGCCTGACCCGGGCACTAGCGCTCGCGGCGGCACTGGGCGGCGCCGGCAACCTGCTCTTCGCGGCGGCCAACGGATTCGCCCTCGCCGCCGCCGGGCGGGTCGGCGCAGGGGTCGGCCTCGGGTTCGTCGCGGGGCTGGCACCCGTGCTCGCTCGGATCACGGGCGGCGTCCGGCGGGTTGGTCTGTTCGGCGCCTCGTTCCAGCTCGGGATTGGGCTGGGCCTCGGCGTCGGCAGCGCCCTCGCGGACGCAGACGTCTCCTGGCGGGTCGGCTTCCTCGTCACCGCGGCGGTGGCGCTCTCGGCAATCCCGCTCGTGCTGCGCGAGCACATCCCCGCCGAGCGCCACGATCCGGTCCGCGGCTTCTTCGCGCTGGCGCTCCGCTCGCCGCCGATCTGGCGTTTGGCGCTGCTGTTCATGGCGTTGTTCGGCGTCCCGGTCACGCTCGGCGCCTGGTTCGTCCATTACGCGACCGTCGACGGCTCCGTCCGCCCAGCGCTTGCCGGCGCTCTGGCCTTCGTCCTCTTCGCCACGTCCGGCTTGATGCGGCAGGTGGGCGGCAGCTTCGCCGCGCGCGGCGTGCCGCAGCCGCTGTTGACCGGAGCGGCGCCGGCTCTGGCCACGATCGGGCTGGCGGCAATCGGCGTTGACCTCAGTCCCGGGGTGATCGCCGCCGCGGTGCTCCTGATGGGTGCGGGCTTCGCGCTGCCCTACGCGACGATGATGATCGAGGCGCAGCGGCTGTTCCCGCGCGAGCCCTCGCGGCCGACCTCGCTGATGACGATCGCCGGCACCGCGATCGGGATCCCCGTGATACCCGCGGTCGGCAGCCTGCTCGACTCGGGCGACGGCGACGTGGCGTTCGTCGTCCTCGGCGCCTTCGTGCTCCTCGCGGCGCTGTTCAACGTCAGGCCGGCGGTGCTGTCCGGCGGCTGACTGAGGTCGCCCGTCGGCGGCGGGTCCGCCGGATGACGTGATTAGTGGCGGTGATGTCCGTGGCGGCCGTGCCGGCCCTGGACGCCGACGGTGATGCTGACCTGGTTGTTGCCGCCGTTGGGGTCGTTGGTGCTGCCGTCTGCGTAGGCCTGGGCGGGGATCACGTACGTGCCCTTCTTCTTCGCCCTGACCCGGATCTTGACGACCGAAAGCTCCTCCTTGACGAGGTCGCCCGTGTAGCACTTGACGAAGCCGTAGCCGTTGTCGGAGCAGCCGTAGTCCTTGCCGTCGCCGGAGATCGACTTGCGCTTGACCTTGAGCTGGTGCGGCACGACGACCTGGACCCAGTCCCCGTAGGAGTTCGTCGGCCCGTTGTTCTTCGCGGTGATCTTCAGGGTCGTCCTCTGACCGCGATGGATCGGCTGCGGCTCGGCGTGACCGGAGATCGAGATGTCCGCGCACTTGTTGGCGATCGTGCAGTCGCGTGCCGTGGCCGTCGTCGAGCTCAGCAACCCGGCGCCCACCAGCGCCGAAGCCACGATCGGGATCACGGATTCGTTTCATCGTCAGCCCCTCGTCAGCCGCTTGTACGTGATCCGGTGGGGCCGGTCGGCCTCCACGCCCAGGCGCTCGTGTCGATCTTCCTCGTAGGCCTCCACGTTGCCCTCGAAGAAGCGTACCTGCGAGTCCCCCTCGAAAGCGAGCACGTGGGTGGCGACGCGATCGAGGAACCAGCGGTCGTGGGAGATGACGACGGCGCAGCCGGGGAAGGCGAGCAGCGCCTCCTCGAGTGCCCTCAGCGTGTCGACATCGAGGTCGTTCGTGGGCTCGTCGAGGAGCAGCAGGTTGCCGCCTGAGCGCAGCAGCTTGGCGAGGTGCAGGCGGTTGCGCTCGCCGCCTGACAGCGTGCCGACCTTGCGCTGCTGGTCGGAGCCCTTGAAGTTGAAGCCGGACGTGTAGGCGCGCGAGTTCATCTTGCGGTCGCCGACGTCGATCTCGTCGAGGCCGCCGGAGATCTCCTCCCAGACGGTCGCCTCGGCGTCGAGCGCCTCGCGCGACTGGTCGACGTAGGCGACGTTGACCGTCTCGCCGAGCGTCAGCTCGCCCGCGTCGGGCTGCTGCTCCCCGACGATCATCCGGAACAGCGTCGTCTTGCCGGCGCCGTTGGGGCCGATCACGCCGACGATCCCGGAGCGCGGCAGCGAGAAGCTCAGATCCTCGATCAGCAGTACGTCGCCGAAGCCCTTGCGGACGCTCTCGACGTCGAGGACCTGGTTGCCGAGCCGCGGTCCCGGCGGGATGTGGATCTGGACCTCGTCGAGCTTGACCTGCTGCTCCTCGGCGAGCATCTCCTCGTAGCGGGCGAGCCGTGCCTTCGACTTCTTGCGCCGGCCCTTCGGGTTCTCGCGGACCCAGTCGAGCTCCGCCGCCAGCGTCTTAGCGCGCGCCTTGTCCTGGCGCTTCTCCTGGCTGAGGCGCTCCTGCTTCTGCTCGAGCCAGGAGGAGTAGTTGCCCTTGAAGGGGATGCCGCGCCCGCGGTCGAGCTCGAGGATCCAGCCGGCGACGTTGTCGAGGAAGTAGCGGTCGTGGGTGACGGCGACGATCGTCCCCTTGTAGTCCTCGAGATGCTGCTCGAGCCAGGCGACCGACTCGGCGTCGAGGTGGTTGGTCGGCTCGTCGAGAAGCAGCAGATCGGGCGCGCTCAGCAGCAGCCGGCAGAGCGCCACCCGGCGGCGCTCGCCGCCGGAGAGCGCCGACACGTTGGCGTCGGCGGGCGGCAGCCGCAGCGCGTCCATCGCCGTGTCGAGGATCTGGTCGAGGTTCCACGCGTCGGCTGCGTCGATCCGCTCCTGCAGCCGGGCGAACTCGTCCGCCGTCTCGTCCGAGTAGTTCGCGGCGAGCTCGTTGAACCGGGCGAGCATGTCGCGGAGCTCGCTGACGCCGTCCTCGACGTTGCCACGCACGTCCTTGTCGGGGTCGAGCGCAGGCTCCTGCTCGAGCATGCCGACGGTCGCGTTCGGGTGCAGCTGTGCCTCGCCCCGGTAATCCTCGTCGCGGCCGGCCATGATCCTGCAGCAGCGTCGACTTGCCGGCGCCGTTGTAGCCGAGCACGCCGATCTTGGCTCCCGGGTAGAAGCTCAGGTTGATGTCCTGGAGGACCTGCTTATCGGGCGGATGCAGGCGTGAGACGCCCTGCATCTGGAAGATGTACTCGGAGGGTGCGGCCATCGGGACAGCGCAGGATAGAGAGGCGGGCGCGCCGTGCCGGGCGCCGTGCCGCGTTCGTTGCCGGCGCTTACTTCGCCGGCAGCCGCTTCGCCAGGAAGGCGTTCGCGTCGTCGAGGCCGGCGCTCATCACGCCGCCGTGGTCGGCGCCCTCGTAGGTCTTGTAGTCCACCTTGTCGCCGAGATCCTCGAGCTCGCCGACGAGCTCGTTCGTGTAGCTCGGGAAGACGGTCGTATCGGCGAGGCCCTGAAGGACGATGATTGGCGCAGAGGTCTCGACGTCCGGGTTGTTCTTGTTGAGCACCTTCTCGAGCGGGCCCAGGTTGGCGTCGTCGCGGATCAGGTCAGCGGGCGCGATGCCGCCGAGGCTGTCCGTCTGACCGAGATCGCCGAGGCACTTCTGGTTGACCTGCGGGAACAGCGCCAGCGGCTCAGGGTTGACGATCTTCGACGGGATGACCCTCGGGCTCGCTGTCGAGGCGCCCTTGAGGATCAGCGCAGCCAGCGCGCTGAGCGGGTTCGGCGTCGTCAGCGCCGGCAGCAGGCTGGTCTGCTCGGCGATGTGCGAGGCGGGGGCGAACGCCATCGTCCCGCGAAGCTTCAGGCCCGGCGCCCACTCGCTTCGCGTAGCCGGCCGTCCACAGCGCTGCGTGGCCGCCCTGCGAGTGACCGGCGATCACGAACTTCTTGCCGATCCGGGGATGCAACTGGCGGGCGGCGCCGATGATGTCGAGGGCGCTGCGCGCTGCCGCCTTGCCGATCAGGTAGGGGTGAACGCCCGGCGTGCCGAGGCCCTGGTAGTCGGTGCGCACGACCGCATAGCCGGCCTTGACCCACGTGTCGATGAACGGTTCGGATGCCGGTGCCGTCCTCGGCCCGCGAGGGCGCGCAGACGTCGGCGATCCCGGTCGTGCCGTGATCCCAGGTGATCACCGGCCAGCCGCGCTTTGGCGGCTTGCCCTTGGGCACGCTGACCGACCCCGAAACCGCGACCCGCTTGCGCTGCGGGGACTTCGACGTGTAGAGGACCTTGTCGGTGCGGGCGTGGTCGGAGGCGGCGACGAGGTTCGGCGCCTTGCGGTGCCAGATCAGCTTGCCGTGGCCCTTCGGCAGCTTCTTCGGCGGCTTGTAGAAGGCGAGCCCCTTCGGCCCCTTGACGGGCTTGCGCGCGGCCGCTGCCGCGGACGGCAGCAGCGCCACGGCGAGGACGGCGATCGTGAGGACGAGCAGCGCCAGGCGTCCAGCGCTGCTCGCCTTCGACACGCGGTCCGTCAGTTGCCCCTCCACCCGTCTGCCGCCGCTACTTCGCCGGCAGGTGTTGGTCGAGGAACTTCATCGCCTGATTCTCACCCGCGTAGACGATTTCCCCGTGGGTGACGCCGGGGTAGGTGACGTAGTCGGTCTTGTCGTTGTTCGCCTCGAGCTCGGAGACGAGCGAGTTGGTGAACACGCGGGAACACCGTCGTGTCGGCGAGGCCCTGCAGGACCAGGATCGGCGCCGAGGTCACGACGGCCGGGTTGTTGGTGTCGAGCACCTTGTAGAGGGGCCCGGTCCTCGCCTGCTTGTTGAGCATGTCCGCCGGCGCGATGCCACCGAGCTTGTTGGACGCGCCGAGCTGGCCCAGGCACGTGTGATCGAGCTGGCCGTAGAAGTCCAGCACCGGGTTGTTGAGCAGCACGTACGGATGGACGCGCGGGTTGGCGGTCGCGGCTCCGTAGACGATGTCGGTCGCCAGCGCCGTCAGCGAGCTCGGCGTGGTCAGCGCCGGCAGCGCCTGAGCCTGCTGCTTCATGTGCGAGGCGGGCGCGTAGGCCATCGTTCCACGCAGCTTCAGGTCAGGCGTCCACTTGCTCGCGTTGCCGGCGGCGAAGAGCGCCGCATGGCCGCCCTGCGAGTGGCCGGCGATCACGTACCGCTTGCCGATCGCGGGATCGAACTGGCGGGCGGCGCGAATGATGTCGAGCGTTCCGCGGGCCTCCGACTTGCCGATCAGATACGGATGCGGGCCTGGGGTGCCGAGGCCCTCGTAGTCGGTGCGCATCACCGCGTAGCCGGCCTTGAGCCAGTCGCTGAGGATCGGGTTGACGTAGGAGATGTAGTCCTTGGCCGGGCTCGCGTTGTTGTTGCGCGAGGGAGCGCAGACGTCGGCGACACCGGTGGTGCCGTGCGCCCAGGTGATCACGGGCCAGCCCCCCTTCGGCGCCTTGCCCTTGGGGATGCTGATCGAGCCGGAGACGGCGATCCGCTTGCCCTGCGTCGAGCGCGACGTGTAGAGCACGTTGTCGTTGATCGAGGCGCCCTGGAGCGGCACCAGGCCCTTCGACTTGCGGTACCAGATCAGCTTCCCGTGGCCCTTCGGCAGCTTGTCCGGGGGCTGGTAGAAGGCGAGGCCCTTGGGCCCCTGCTTGATCTTCTTCGCGCTTGCCGCGGCGGGCGCGAAGGCCATCAGCAGCGCGGCGAGCGCCGCCAGTCCGATCAGGGCGAGTCCGCGCTTGCCGCGCGCACCCACTCGCACTCCATCAACAGGCCCCATCCTCGTTCTCCTCTCGTGATTCCCCGGTCGGACTCCCGGCCGACCTGAGAACACGCTACCGGGTCGGGAGTCGCGGTCCCCGTGCGGCGAGAGGGCGCTGCGCAGGCGAGGATCACGATCAGCGGCTCGAGCGGCGCCCGGTAGCGCGTCGAGGCGTCGCCGATCACCGTGATCGAGGCGGCCAGCGCGATCAGCAGGATCGGGACGACGAGCGCCGGGCGGCGGCGGAACAGCCACAGGCCCCAGAGCGCGAGCACGAGCGCGATCCAGTAGAGGACGAGGCCGGTGATCGCCACTCCCCGGCTCTGCCCGTTGGGAGCGATCTCGTCGATCGCGTGCGAGGGCCGGCGCACGTCCCAGAACCGGCTCAGGCCGTTCCAGAAGAAGGCCTTCGGGATCGAATCCGGGTGCGCCTTCGCGTAGTCGACCGCGTCGCCGACGAGCGCTTGGTGGACCTCGTAGTCGCTGGAGCCGCGCTCGCTGAAGATCTCCGGCATCGGCTTGATGTAGGCGCGCCACTGGTAGGGGTTGTCGGGATCGTTGGCGGCGGTGCTGTTGAAGGTCCCGTAGGCCGCGGCGTCCTGGATCGAGATCGGCACGAAGCCGTCGGCGGCGGAGAAGTTGCGGATCGTCCAGGGCACGATCAACAGGACCGCGGCGAGGATCGAGATGCCGGCTGCGACGAGCGCCCGGCGCGGCCCCGCCGCGATCCACCAGGCGGCGATCGCGCCGGCGAAGAGGAAGAACATGTTGGGGCGGGCGAGCATCCCAAGCCCGATCGCCAGCCCGGTCGCGACCGCCAGCTTCGTCGTCGGCTCGCGCTCGAGGAAGAGGTTGAGCGCGAGCAGCGCGAGCGGGACCGCCAGCGCCTCCGGGTAGAGCAGGCCGATGAACTCCCAGCAGGCGGGGAAGATGGCGACGGCGAAGGCGGCCGCGATCCCGGTCCGGATGCCGAACAGGCGCCGGGCCAAGAGCCACGTGCCGAGCACCGTCAGCGGCGCCAGCAGGAGCCCCTGGACGATCTGCACGCGGACGGGAGCGGTGCCGAGCGCGTCGTAGATGATCCCGACCCAGGCGGGATACAGGGGCGCCTTCCAGGTCGAGGCGTGGACGATGCCGTAGGGGAGGTCCGAGTAGAAGAGCTTGCCCTCCGTCCACAGGCGGCCGTAGGTGTCGTAGACGGACTGATCGCCTTCGAGGCCGTTCGGGCGGGTCGCGAGCGCGTAGACGACGACGATCGCCGCCGACAGCAGCAACGCCCCGCCAATCGCCAACCGCTCGCGCCGACCGACCTCGGACCACCAGGCGCGCAGGCGCTCGCGCGTGCCGTTGTCGCTCTGCTCAGCCATGCGCGCCGACCCTAACCCGAAGTGGGGCCGGCCGTGGCGGGTTCACCAGTAATAGGCTGCCCGCGATGGCGCACCGCGACTCGGGCGCCCGATCCGGGTTTGCGAACGGGAGGACAGATGGGCGGGCACGAGCGACATACGGGAACGATCACCGCGGGTCTGTTTGCCGCGCTGGTGGTGGCGCTGCTGTGGATCGCGCCCACCTCCGCCGGTGCGCGCTCGATCGACGTGCGCAGCGCCGGCCCGGGCCCGAAGGAGTTCGACCACGTCACCGTCCAGCAGTTCGGCCCCAGGCATCCGCAGAAGGTTCTCGTCCTGATGCCCGGAACCTCGGGCGGTGCGGGCGACTTCACTGCGATCGGCAAGACGCTGACGAAGAAGGTCAAGGGGCTCGCCGTCTGGTCGATCGACAGGCGCAGCCAGGTGCTCGAGGACACCGGTGAGTTCAAGCGGGCGCTCGCGGGCAAGGTCACCCCGCAGCAGGCCTTCGACTACTACCTCGGCTGGATCACGAACGGCGGCAAGCCCGCCGACCACTTCAACTTCCTCGACACCTCGACCGTCCCCTTCGCCAAGCGGTGGGGGATGAAGACCGCCCTGCAGGACGCCCGCAAGGTCGTCAAGAAGGCCCGCAAGGGCGGCGCCGGCAAGGTCTACATCGGCGGCCATTCGCTCGGCGCCTCGCTCGCCGCCGCCTACGGCGCCTGGGACTTCAACGGCCACCCGGGCTACAAGGACGTCGATGGCATCGTGATGATCGACGGGGGTCTGCTCGGCAGCTTCGATTCCTACGACAAGCAGCAGGCCGAAGAGCAGGTCGCCAAGCTCGACGATCAGCCCTTCCTCGATCTGCTCAACGTCGGCGAGCCCGAGGCTGCCGGCCTGTTCGCCGAGGCCGGAGCGATCTTCGCCAAGGTCGAGCCGAACGAGCCGGGTACGACGCTGGCCAACTACCCGCTGCTGCCGGCCGACTTCAAGCCGCCGGTGCCGGCGACGAACCTCGCGAACTTCGCCTACGCCTTCGACCGCGACACCTCGCCCGCGGCGCTGGCGCTGCTTCACGTAAACGCCGGCCACCTGGCCGGCTCGGGAAGCCCCCGCGGTTGGGTCGACGGCGGTGTCACCAGCGCCACCGACCTCGTAGACGGCTTCGCCCAGGAGCCCGCCAACGGGGTCGAGTGGTACTTCCCGCTGCGGCTGACGATCGACACGAACGGCGCCAATCGGATGAAG
>CAVZET010000011.1:0-448377 GCA_963774395.1 uncultured Solirubrobacterales bacterium
TTCCAGCTCTTCTGCATATCGGCGATATCCACGTCGAGCTTGCGGGCGATGTCCTCACGGGTGAACTCGCCACCGATCGATCGGACCGCCTCCATCACTTGGTCTTCGGTCGATTTAGCCATAGCTACACGCTACTGGCACCACCTAATGCCGCCCGCTTGGCGGGCCGCCCCGTCCCCTACTTCGCCTTGAGCACGACCGGCGCGCACGGGGTCGCGTCGGGATTCGCTGCGACGTCGCCGGTGTCCAGCACCGGCTTGTCGTGGCTGTCGAGCAGGTCGATCTTCAGCTTCTTCTTGGTCACCGTCGCCTCGGCGTAGCTGAACTGATCGGTGGCGGCGCACTGCATGCCGACGCCGGCGGGCGGCTGCGCCTTCAAGAACAGGCTCTGGATCAGGGGGCCGGCGGCCGGATTGCCGGTCGCGGTGTTGATCTCGCCCGTGTAGTTCTGCGTGGCGACGGGGCCGGTGGTCACGTCGAGGATGCCGGAGTCCTGGACTCCGTCGCCGCCGAGCGTGTTGTAGCGGGCGTCGTTGACGAGGTTGGCGTGCACGTCGGTGGTCATGAAGATCGCGTTGTCGACGTGGTCGGCGATGTAGTGCAGGAGCTTCTCGCGCTCGGCTGCATAGCCCTCCCAGCGGTCATAGGGCAGCGCGTAGTACTGCTGAATCGGGACCTCGTTGAAGATCACCTTGAACTTCGCATCCGACTTCTTGATCGCCTTCTCGAACGTCTTCAGCTGGTTGGAGCCGAGCATCGTCCGGGACGGATCGTTGATCGCGTCGAGGCAGGCCTGCGGCACCGGGTTGGCGAGCTGCGGAACGAGCGCCGCGAACACGTTGCGGGTGCTCTGCGGGGCGGTCGGCGCCAGATCGGAATTGCCGCTGCCGGCGGGGTTGTCGCAGGCGCCGCTGTAGTCGGCAAGCGAGGAGCGGAACGAGCGCTCGTCGAGGAAGAAGACCTCGAGGTTCTTGCCCCAGCGCTGGCTGCGGTAGATGCCCGTCTTCTTCGAGTAGGAGACCGGGTTGAGCTCGGTGAACGCCTTGACGCCGTTCTTGTAGATCTTCTTGCCGCTCATCTTCGTCGGCGGGTAGCTCGTGCCGTCGTTGCTGTACGGAAAGACGCTCTCCTCCTGCGAGAAGTCGTTGATGAACTCGTGGTCGTCCCAGTGCGCGTAGTAGGCGGCCGAGCCGCGGGCCTTGGTCCAGGCCTTCTGGCCGAGGTTCGTCTCATAGGCGGCGCGCTTCTGCTTGACCGAGAGGGCGATGTCCTTGTTCGTGTAGCCCGGGACCTCGGTGTCGGAGTAGATCGTGTCGCCGAGCAGGACGTTGAAGTCGTTGTGCTGGGCGGTGATCCGCTTCCAGGACTGGAACTTGTTCCAGTAGGGCGGGCCCTTCGGATCGGAGGCGAGCGGCCGCGCGTCCTGATCGCCGGCCAGCGCGAAGTGGATCGTCTTCGCCTGCTTCGCCTTCGGTGCCGTCTTGAACTTGCCGGTCTCGCTGCGCTTGCTGCCCTTCGCGCACCAGCGGTACTTGTAGGACTTGTTGGGCTTCAGTCCCTTGACGCGGGTCTGCACGGTGAGGCCGGTCGAGCCCTTCGCCTTGACGACGTGCTTCTTGTTGGCCTTCTTCAGCTTGCACTTGCTGAAGCCGCCCTTGTGCGCTCAACTGCAGGCGGGTCTTGCCCGACTTCTTGGCCTGGCCCCAGAGGATCGCCGACTTCGTGCCGACGTCACCGCTGGCGACGCCATTGGTGAACCCTCTCGTCCTTCGCCGGCGCCGCGGGAGCTGCCGCCAGGGCGGCGATCAGCGCTGCCGTCGCGAGCAGCGCGATCAGGGGTGCACGACGCGAACGAGTGCGGGGATCCAACATCAATTCCTCCCAGGAGCCGGACTATTCAGCGCAATGCCCACGCTGACCGTGCGTACACGGTACCCCCACCGCCTAATGCCGGCCGCTCGGCGGCCGGAGACTGATCGGGCGGGCCCGCTGACCGGGCCCGCCGATCCAGTCGGTCCGCCCTACTCGTTCTCGTACTTGAACGAGACGCCCAGGCGGACGCGGAACCCCGTGATCTTGCCGTCCTCGATCGTCACGTCCTGGCGAATCACTTCGGCGATCCGCAGATCGCGCACGGACCCGCCGACCGCTTCGACAGCGTTCTTCGCGGCCTGCTCCCATGAATCGGAACTGACGCCAACGACCTCTGTTACTCGGTAGACACTCTCTGCCATCTCTCCTCCTCCGTTGAGGTACCCGCCTACCTTTTCACGATGGGCCGCGGAGGGGCGGCGCGGCGGGTCCGGCACTCAGGTTCGGATCAGCAATCGCACGCGGCTCGCAACCTGCTCGAGGGTCCCGGGGCGGACCCTTCCCCAGCGCTCGACCAGCCGCGAGCGATCTACGGACCGGACCATGTCCGGGAGTGCCCAGCTGCGGGGCGATCGTGTTGGCCCGGAGGGCGGCCTCGCTGACGGAGCGTTCCGGACGTCGCCACACAGGAGGGGGTGAGGTCCGGACTACTTGTCCGGCGGGATCGCTGCCGGCGGGGCCGCAACGGTCCAGCTCGTGCCCGGGGCCTGATCGCCACTCGGTTCGGCTGCAGGCGGCGGGCCGCTCAGGCGAGCCCGGCGAGGATCACCGACGCGATCGCATCCGGCGTCGGCGGGCAACCCGGAACCCGGATGTCGACGGGCAACAGCTCGTCGAGGGGTGCGGCGAGCTCGTCGCCGGTCGCGAGGACGCCGCGGCCGAGCGCGCAGTCGCCGAGGGCGACGACGAGGCGCGGCTCGGGCATCGCC
This sequence comes from uncultured Solirubrobacterales bacterium, assembly GCA_963774395.1. GTDB lineage: Bacteria > Actinomycetota > Thermoleophilia > Solirubrobacterales > 70-9 > CAXMST01. Next base: position 2,802 of record CAVZET010000011.1, read on the forward strand.
TCGTAGGCCCGGCGCAGCGCCGTCTCCATCCGCTTCGTGACCGCACCGGTGACGAGCAGTGCGTCGGCGTGACGCGGCGAGGCGACGACGTCGAGCCCGAACCGCTGCAGGTCGTAGTCAGGGCCCGAGGCGGCGGTGAGCTCGTGCTCACAGCCGTTGCACGAGCCTGCGTCGACGTGCCGCAGGGCGAGCGAGCGGACGTCGCGGCGGCGCGGCAGGGCAGCGCGGCGGCGGACGCGATCGAGCTGTCGCAGGAGCACGAACATCAGCGATCGGCGCAGGCGTAGCAGAGCTCGAAGCTCTTGTTGATCAGCGGGAAGTCCGGCAGGAGCTCGCCGGCGCAGGCGTGCGCGAGGGCCGGCCAGTTCGCGTAGGAGGCGGTGCGCAGGTGCAAGCGCCGGACCCGGCCGGCGCTCGCGTCGACAACGCAGACCGTCTCCCCTCTCGGGCTCTCCACGCGGCCGATCCCGATCGGATCGGCGCCCTCGCGGGAGGCGCGCGCCTCGCCACTCTCGATCGGCTCGGCGAGGAGCTCGTCGAGCAGCTCGAAGCTCCGCTCGAGCTCGGCCGCCCGGATCCGCAGCCGGGCCGAGACGTCGCCCTCGGGGTCCTCGAGCGACGCCGCCTCGAACCCCTCGTAGCAGAGGCCGAAGGACGCCTCGCGCCGATCGCCCGCGACCCCGGCCGCCCGCGCGGCCGGGCCGACCGCCCCGAGCCGCCGTGCGTCCTCGGCGCTGAGCCGCCCGACGCCGTCGAGTCGGGCCTGAAACGACGTCGCGAACTCGAGCTCGCGCCAGGCCTTCGCCGCATCGACCCAGACCTCGCCGAGGACGCCGCGCGCCCTCTCGCCGGCGGCGCTGTCGATCTCGAGGTCGCTGCGCCCGACGGCGACGGTGCCGAACAGGAAGCGGTGGCCGGCGATCTCCGCGTTGAGCCGCATCACCCGCTCCTTGAGCGCGGCGAACGCCATGTTGGCGGTGGCGAAGCCAACGCCGGCGCCGATCGCGGAGATGTCGTGCAGGTGGTTGTAGACGCGCTCGAGCTCCGAACAGCAGCGTCCGCGCCCGCGCCATCTCGCGGCCCGCCTCGAGACCCTGGGCGGCCTCCGCCGCCTGCGCGAAGGCGACCGAGTTGGCGACCGAGCACGCCGCGCAGGCGCGCTGGGCGTAGGCGATCGCCTCGCCGACGGGGACGCCCTCCGCGGCGCGCTCGAGCCCGCGATGCTTGTAGAAGAGGCGCGTGTCGAGCACCAGGATGCGCTCGCCGACGACGTGGAAGCGGAAGTGGCCGGACTCGATGACGCCGGCGTGGATCGGCCCGACGGCGACCTGGTTGACGCCCGCGCCCGCCACCGGCACGGTCCATGAGCCGAGCTCTGTGCTGTGGCGGAGCAGCGGCCGCAGCGGCTCGTGCCCGTCGAAGCGGAGGCCATAGGCGTCGGCCGCCTCACGCTCGTCCCAGTCGGCGGCGGGGACGAGATCGACGATCGATTCGACGGTCGAAGAGACGTCCGCCCGCAGCACCCGCACGCCGGTCTCGGCGGCGAACAGGGCGCTCCACGAGCTCCCCCCTCCCCCGCCGGCCGGTCCGTCCGCAAAGGCGCCGAGGAAGCGCTCGCCGGCTGCGATCGCGGCGCCGCAGGCGTCGCGCCAGGCGGCGGCGTCGACGGCGACGAGCTCGATTCGCGGGCGCGAGGCGACGCTCATCAGGCGCCACTCCTCATCAGGCCGTCGACGATATCCGACCCCGGCAGGCCGAAGGCGACGACGCTCAGCGCCACCAGCGCGACGGCGGTCGCGCCCGCCAGCAACGCAACCGGCCGGGCGGCGCGCGAGCGGCGCCCGCCCCGTCGGCGCTCACCGAGCAGGCCCTCGATCAGCGCCCGGGCGAGGCCGAGGAAGCCGAGCGCGAGCAGCGACGCGGCGACGGCGACGACTCCGATCAGCCCCGCATCCATGCCGCCGAGCAGGATCATCACCTCGGAGACGAACAGCGGCAGCGGCGGGATCCCGGCGAGCGTGAGCACCGGCACGCCGACGGAGAAGGCGGTCGATCGGCTCACCAGCGCGATCCCTTGGGCGGGCTCCTCGGCTGCAGCCGGATCCTCGCGAAGCAGCGGGATCGCGGCGTAGAAGCCGAGCGCCTTGGCGAGGCCGTGACCGATCAGGTGGACGGCGACTCCGGCGATCGCCAGCGGCGTTCCGAAGCCGACTCCGAGGGCGAGGATGCCCATGTGCTCGAGGCTCGAATAGGCGAGCAGGCGCTTCCAGGGGAGCGGCCGCCACAGGAACGGAACGGCGACGGCGAGCGACAGCAGCCCGAACGTGACGAGCAGCGTCCGCACCGTCCCGGCGCCGATTGCCGGGCCGAGGGCGAGCTCGGTGCGCCAGGCGACGAGCAGCACCGTCGGCAGCAGCGCCGCCGAGAGCAGCGCGCTGATCGGCGGCGGCGCCTCGCTGTGAGCCTCCGGAAGCCAGTTGTGGACGGGCGCCCAGCCGACCTTGGCGGCGAGCCCAACGAGCACGAGGACGAAGGCAACGAGCGTCGTCTCGGCCGGCAGCGAGTCCGCCCGCGAGGCGAGCAGCTGCCAGTCGAGAGCCCTCAGGCTCGGATTGCCACCGACCGCGGCGAAGAGCACGACGATGCCGAGCAGGCTCACGGTGAGCCCGAGCGTCGTCAGCACCACGTACTTCCAGCCCGCCTCGAGCGCGCTGCGCTTGCCGCTGAAGGCGACGAGCAGGGCCGAGGTCGCGGTGGTCGCCTCGACCAGCAGCCAGGCGACGCCGAGGTTGGCGGTCAGCGGGATCGCCAACAGCGCCGCCCAGAAGAGGTTGAAGGCGGCGTAGTAGGAGGATCGCGCCCGCCGGGCGCTGACGAAGTTGTGCCCCGCGTGGCGCAGATACGAGGCCGAGAGCAGCGCGCTGGCGAGGCCGACGACGGCGATCAGGGCCACGAAGATGCCGGCGGCGACGTCGACCACGTACCAGTCCGTACGGGCCGCGACATCGGGGGCCGAGGCGAACGCGGTCCCGGCGAGCAGCAGCGCCAGCGCGGCGGTGATCGTCGCCGTCACGGCGTTGAGGCGATGGGCGGCGCGCAGGCTCGGCAGCAGCCAGACCGCCGCCGCCGAGACGACGGGCACGAGCACGACCGCGAGGACCATCGGCGTGGCGAACTCAGTCACGAAGGCCCCTCAGCAGCTCGGTGTCGCCGGTGCCGACGACGCGGTGGATCCTGTAGCTGAACGCGGCGACGACGGTGAGCACGACGACGAGGTCGAAGAGGACGCCGAGCTCGATCACGACCGGCAGCCCACCGGCGACGGAGAGGGCGAGCAGGTAGGCGCCGTTCTCGGCGACGAGCAAGCCGAGCGCCTGAAAGAGCGTCGGCCGGCGCAGGACGACGATGCCGATCCCGAGGGTGACGAGGGCGACGGCCCCGTGCTCGGCAGTGGTATCGCCAAGCCCCAGCGACGGCGTCAGGCTGACGGCGACGAACGCGATGAGCACCGCGATCAGCAGCCGCACCGCAGCCGGCGCCGCCGCGACGACGAGCCGCCGCTCGGGAGTCCGGCGGCGGATGACCGCGAACACCAGCGGCAGCGTGACGGCGCGGACGAGCAGGACGAGCCCGGCGACCACCAGCTCGCTCCCCGCGGCCAGGCTCAGCGCGCCGATCCCGAGCACAAGCGACTGGGCGGCGACGAGCAGCGTCGCGTAGCTGCGCCTGCGGACGACGACGACGCCGAGCGCGAGGCCGATCAGAGCCGTTATCGCGGCGGCGCTCACGAGGCGCCTCCGAGATAGGCGACGAGCCCGACCAGCGCCAGCAAGCCGCCCGCCCCGAGCAGCCCGGGTACCCGCAGCAGCCGCATCTTCGCCTGCGCCGTCTCGGTCAGCCCGAGCGCCACGCAGAGGAAGGCGACGCCCGCAGCGAGCCATGCGATCTGGGCCGCGAAGCCGCCGAAATGGGGCAGGAAGAGCTCGGCGCCGAGCACGAGGAAGATCCAATGGCGGGCCGCGGCGCTCCACTGGATCAGCGCCAGGTCGCGCCCCGCGTACTCGAGCAGCGGACCCTCGTGGATCATCGTCAGCTCGAGGTGGGTGTCGGGATTGTCGATCGGCTGGCGGCCGGTCTCAACGACGATCACCAGCGCGAAGGCGGCCAGCGCGCACCAGTGCCCGGCCTCTCCCCAGGGCGCCGTCCCGCCCGCGGCGACGCTCATCGGCACGAGGTCGGTGCTCGCGGCGGGCAGCGCCGCGAGGATCACCGCCAGCAGCAGCAACGCCTCGGCGTATACGGCGATCATCAGGTCCCGGGCCGAGCCCATCAACGAGAAGCCCGAGCCGGTGTCCCAGCTCGACGCCGCCAGCGCGAAGCGACCGAGCGCGAGCAACCCGATCAGCACGATCGCGTCGTTGCCGAGCGACCAGTCGGGCGATCGGCCGGCGATCGGGACCAAAAGCAGCGCGAGGCCTGCCGTTGCGGCGGCGATGCAGGGCGCGAGCCGGTAGACGATCGTCGTCGGCTGCGGGTCGGCGCCCGACTTTCCCCACAGGCGCCGCAGGTCGCGGTAGGGCTGCAGCGGCGAGGGGCCCCGGCGGCCCTGAAGGCGCGCCTTCAGGGACTGGATCAGCCCGACGAGCAGCGGCGCCAGCAACGCACCCCCGAGGACCTGGACGATGCCGGCGATCACCGTCACCCGATCACCCCGGTGGCGATCGCAAGCAGGGCGAGGAGCAGCAGGCCGAGGAGGTAGGCGGCGTAAGTTCGCACGTTGCCCGACTGCAGGCGGCGGGCAAAGGCCGCGGCGGCGAGGGCGGCCCGCAGCAGCGGCTCGTAGCCGTGGGTGTCGAACAGATGCGGGACCTCACCGCGATAGTCGACCCGCTGCAGGAGGCCGTTGTTCTCGACGGTGGTGATCTCACGCCGCGGCCTGAGGACCACCTCGAGCACGAGCCGGAGCGGTTTCGTGAAGCTCGACGACGTCCAGGCGACCTCGGGCTCGACCGGCTGCCCGCACGCCCAGGCGGGCACGGGCGCGGCGCGGCGGGCGCCGCGTACGCGCCACAGGATGAAGATGAGCAGCGCCAGCCCGAGAGCGATCGAGGGCGACGGAAGCGAGCCCGTGCCCGGAACCGAGAGCCCGGCGCCGGCCGGGATCTGGGCCGGCTCCGGTGCCAGCTCCAGAAGCTTGCCGACGAGCAGGCCGGGGACGATGCCGAGCAGGACGCAGAACGAGGCGAGCAGCGCAGTTGCCCATCGCATCCCGGCGGCGACCTCGCCGGCCGCCTCGACCTCGGGACGCCGCGGCGCGCCGAGCAGGACCAGCCCGACGACCTTGACGAAGCAGTAGACGGCGAGCGCGGCCGTCGCCGCGAGGCCGGCGGCGGCGAGCGCGCCGACGACGGCCAGCCCCACGGGCGGGTCGATCGCGAGGTGCACGAGGGCCTGAAGCGTCAGCCACTCCGAGGCGAAGCCGTTCAGCGGCGGCACACCGGCGATCGCCATCGAACCGATCAGGAAGGCGGCGCCGGTCCAGGGCATCCGCCGCAGCAGCCCGCCGAGGCGATCGAGGTCGAGCGAGCCGACGGCGCGTTCGAACGATCCGGCGCCGAGGAAGAGCAGGCCCTTGAAGATCGCGTGGTTGAGCGTGTGCAGCAGGGCGGCGGCGAAGGCGAGGGCAGCCCAGGTCGTCGAGCCGTGCGCCGCGAACAGGATCGAGGCGCCGATTCCGAGCGCGATGATGCCGACGTTCTCGATCGAGTGGAAGGCGAGCAGGCGCTTGAGATCGTGCTGGAAGAGCGCGTAGACAACGCCGCCGAGCGCCGACAGCAGCCCGAGCGCGAGGACGACCAGCCCGCACCATTCGGGCGCCGGAGCCGCCCACTCGAACAGCACCCGAACGAGGCCGTAGATCGCGACCTTGATCATCACCCCCGACATCAACGCCGAGAAGTGAGCGGGGGCGACCGGATGCGCTCGTGGCAGCCACGAATGCAGCGGCATCAGACCGGCCTTCGTGCCGAAGCCGATCAGGGCCGCGACGATCACCCAGGTCTGCACGCCGGTGCCGTGCTCGAGCAGTGTCCCGGGATCGGACAGGGCACCGAAGTGAGCGAGCGCGAGGATGCTGATCCAGACGCCGACACCGGCTACGTGGGTGATCGCGAGGTAGACGAAGACGGCCCGCCGCACCGACTCGTCGTGGTTGCGGACGAGGATCGCGATCGCCGGGATCAGCGTGATCAGCTCCCAGAAGCCAAGGAAGGTCGAGGGATCTCGCGCGGCGACGAACCCGATCAGCGAGAGCAGAAACAGCCCCGTGAGCGCGGTCAAGGCCGCCGCCCGCATGCCGCCGGCGAGGTAGTCGCGGGCGTAGACGAGCGCCGGCACGCCGACGAGCGCCGTCGTCAGCAGGAAGAACCCGCTCAGGCCATCGACCCCGAAGGACGGGTCGATCGCGTCGGTGAACTGCGCCCCGATCGCATCCCCATCGAGCAGAACGGCGAGCCCCGCGGCACCGACCAGCGTCAGCCCAACGGCCTGGACCAGCGCCGAGATCGAGCTCCACCGCTCACGGCAACCGAGCACGAGCCCGACTACGAGCACGGTCACGCCGCCGACCCCCAGAGCTGAGATCACGCGCTAGAAGTCCGCGCCCGTGGCGGGGCCGCCGACGGAGGATTCCGTTGGCGGGCTGGCGTCGATCACAGCCGCAACGTTAGCTCAGTACCCCGGAGCCGCGGGTTAAGCTCGGGCCCGGGACGTGAGCGCGGCTCAGCCGCCGAGGCCGCTGCCGGTGTCGACCCAGACGGAGCAGGCCATGCTGCATGTAGGCAGCATCTTGACCAGCCGGGGCCGGTAAGCGGGTGAAATGCTGCATAGTTGCCGCACCTCCTCCTATACCGTCCTTTCGGCCTAAAATGATGCATAGTTGCATCATGGATTTTGTCGGCGACAGTGCCCAGTTCGCGGCGACGGTCAAGCGGCGGCGCAAGCAGCTCGGGCTCACCCAGGAGGACGTGGCCTTCAGCGCCGGCGTCAATCGTCGCGTCGTGTCGGAGCTCGAGAGCGGCGCCCGCCAGCCGCTGCTGAAGAACGCCCTCGCCGTGGCCGCTGCGCTGGGGCTCGAGGTGGCGTTGCTGCCCCGTAGCGAAGCGCGGACGCAGAGATGAGCGAGCTCGACGTCTACCTCCACGACGAGCTCGCCGGCCGCCTCGCGCGCCGCAGTCAAGGGCGTTTGCAGTTCGTCTACGCCTCCGGCTATGGCGGGTCGCCGCTTTCCTGCGCTTTGGACATCCGTGAGGAGCCCTACGACGATGAAGAGTGCCGTCCGTTCTTCGCGGGTCTGCTCCCCGAGGGCGAGTTTCTGCGGGCAGTCGCGCGAGCGCACCAAGTCTCGGCCGATAACCCCTTCTCGCTGCTCGACGCAATCGGCGGCGAGTGCGCTGGGGCGGTGTCCCTCGTCGCCCCTGGACGAGCCCCGCCGGCGGATCGCAGGTCACCAAAGTGGCTGACCGAAGAGGAACTCGGAGACCTGCTCGAGGAGCTTCCGTCTCGGCCGTTGATGGCCAACTCTGACGAGGGGTTTCGTCTCTCTTTGGCGGGTACGCGTGACAAGCTTCCAGTGCTCTGCACGGCCGAGACCATCGGCGTTACCCGCGGCAACCCGCCAAGTACCCACATCATCAAACAGCCGGTTCGGGAGCTCGCCGGGATGGTGGCCAACGAGGCGTTCTGCCTCGCTCTGGCGAGGGAAGCCGGCCTTGACGCGGCGATCGCGGATCCAAGGTCGGCGGGCGGGCACGACTTCCTGCTCGTGCGTCGGTACGACCGATCGGTCGGCCCTTCCGAGGAGGAAGTCCACCGCATCCATCAAGAGGACTTCTGCCAGGCCCTCGGCTACGTGCCCGCCGTCAAGTACCAGGCGGACGGTGGCCCCGGTGTCTCAGAGTGCGTCGATCTGCTGCGCAGGGTCTCCGCTGTTCCTGCACGAGACGTTGGGCGATTCCTCGATGCCCTCCTGTTCAACTTGATGATCGGCAACCAGGACGCCCACAGCAAGAACTACTCGCTGGTGCTCGAGGGGGAGCATGCTCCTGAGTTCGCGCCGCTGTACGACCTCTTGGCCCTGCGCGTCTATGACCGCGCGCCGCGGAAGTTCGCGATGAAGATCGGCGGCGAGTACCGCGTCGACTGGATCCGGGCTCGCCACCTGGAGCGATTGGCAGGTGACTTCGCGATCCGCCCGACGGCGATGCGTGATCGTCTCCTCTCCCTGTCGGAGAGGGTCCTCACGGCTCGTGATTCCGCGCGCGCACGACTCCCATCTCCGTGGCAGGAGGAGCGCATCCTTGACGATGCACACGCGTCGATAGGTGAGATCGCCCGCGGCCTGGCGAAGGAGGCCCGCTCGATCCACGGCGCCGGGCGACGGTCGAAATAGGAGACGGGCGCCGTCCCGGCTGAGCGTCAGCCGCCGAGGCCGCTGCTGGCCAGCGCCAGCGGCCAGACGGTGACGACGCCGGCTCGCTTCAGGGTGCGTGCCCGCCTCGGTCAGGGTCCAGCGTGAGTCGACGGTGTCGTCGACGAGCAGCACGGGCTCCTTCGAGTGCACGGCGCCGGTGTCGATGGAGAAGGCGCGCTCGACGTTGAGGAACTGCTGGCGGGAGTTGTCGAGCTTGCTCTGCCGCTCGGCCTTGCGGGCGGACCGCAGCGCCGCGCCGTAGGGCAGGCCGAGCTTGGCGGCGAGCCGCTGGGCGAAGTCATCGACGAGCTCGGGGTGGCGGAGCGAGGGCACGGCCGTGACCCAGGCGGGCGCGGGGTCCGGGCCCCAGCCCTCGACCAGCGCGGCGGCGGCGTCGACGAGCTCGTCGTCGAAGCGCTCGTCCTCGAAGCGGCCCTGCTTGACGAGCTTCCCCCAGCCCGGGTCGCTGAGCAGCGACAGCGCGCGGCCGGGCTCGAGCTGCTCGTCTCGCGGCAGCTTCGAGAAGCCGCCGCTCGCGGTCGGGGTCGAGCGGCGGGGCTCGATCTCGATCGGCCGCTCGCGCAGCATCGTGATCGCAGCGAGGCTCAGGTCCCGGTCGAGCTCGTCGGCAAACTTGGGCTCGGTGCAGACCGCGCAGCGGCCGCAGGGCTCGGCGCCGGGGTCGTCGAGCTCGATCCGCAGCGACTCCATCAAGCAGCGGCCGTCGTTGCCATAGGCCTCCATCGCCGCCTGCTCGGCGCGGCGCGCCTCCGTGACCGCGGCGATCCGCTTCTCGTCGTGCAGCCAGCCGCCCTCGCTGCGCCGGTAGCCCGAGCCGACCTTGCGGACGGCGCCCTCGACCTCGAGCTGCTTGAGCATCAGGCCAAGCCGGCCCTTGCCGAGGTTGACGTCGTCCATGATCTGGCCGATCGTGACGGGCTTCATCGAGCCCTCGATCAGGCCAAGGACGGTCTTCACCTGCTCGGGCGGCGGGAACGCGCTCTTGATGAAGAAGTCCTGCACGTCGCGGTCCTCGGCCCCGCGCAGCAGCACAGCGTCCGCCTGCTCGAGCCCGCGGCCGGCGCGGCCGACCTGCTGGTAGTAGGCGATCGGCGAGCCCGGACCCTGGAAGTGGACGACGAAGCCGAGGTCGGGCTTGTCGTAGCCCATGCCGAGGGCGCTGGTCGCGACCACGCACTTGACCTTGTTGGCGAGGAGCTGCTGTTCGATGTGGACGCGCTCGTCGGAGTCGGTCTGGCCCGTGTAGGCGACGGCGTCGATGTCCTGCGAGAGCAGCCAGTCGGCGACCATCGCGGTGTCGCGCACGGTCAGGCAGTAGACGATGCCGCTGCCCTCGAGCTGCGGCAGATAGGTCGCCAGCCAGGCGAGACGCTCGGCCTGGCTTGGCAGGTCGCGGACCTCGAGCCGCAGCGACGGACGATCGAGCGTGCCGCGGATCGTGATCAGCTTGCTGGCGGCGCTGCCGTTGCTGCCGTTGCGGGTGCGGAGCTGCTCCTCGACGTCCTTGATGACGCGGTCGTTGGCGGTCGCCGTCGTCGCCAGCACGGCGCACTCGGCGGGCAGCCGGTCGACGATCGCGGCGATCCGCCGGTAGTCGGGCCGGAAGTCGTGGCCCCAATCGGAGATGCAGTGCGCCTCGTCGATGACGAGGAGCCCGGTCGTCGCGAGCAGATCGGGCAACACGGCCGCGCGGAAGCCGGGGTTGGCGAGGCGCTCGGGGCTGAGCAGCAGCAGGTCGATCTCGCCGGCGTCGATCTGGGCGAAGGTCTCGTCCCAGTCGTCGCGGTTGGAGGAGTTGACCGTCGCCGCCTTGATCCCGAGCGCCGCCGCCGCGTCGAGCTGGTTGCGCATCAGCGCGATCAGCGGCGAGATCAGGATCGTCGGCCCGGCCCCGTCGGCGCGGAGCATCGCCGTGGCGACGAAGTAGACGGCGCTCTTGCCCCAGCCGGTGCGCTGCACGCAGAGCACGCGGCCGTGACGCTTGGCGAGCTCGCCGATCGCCTCGAACTGGCCCTCGTGGAACTCGGCCTCGGGATTTCCCGTCAGCTGCCGCAGCAGCCCAAGCGCCTGGGGACGCCCGCCGGGCGGCCTAGCCACGCGGCATCTCGGTCCCGGTGGGGTCCTCCGTGGGGAGCTCGAGGAGTGCGGCGCAGGGGTTCGGCATGACAGAGACCTTAGAGCGGCCCGGCTGCGGACCTCTACCCCTTCCCCCCTGGAGTGCCCTCAAGCCTCCTCGGGAACCGCGGCCGCGACGCGCGCCGGCGAGGTGGCCGGGGACGTGCTCCGCGCCTCCAGCGCCTTCCAGGCTCACCATCACGGCACCGGCGTAGGCCCAGCCCAAGAAGATGTCGAAGGCGTAGTGCTCGCCGGTGGAGACGAGCGTGATCGCCATCGCCATCGGATAGAGCAGCAGCAGCGGGCGCAGGCGCTGGTTCTTGATCCGGGGCCAGAGCACGAGCGCGACGAGCATCGTGAAGCCGGCGTGCAGCGAGGGCACCGCGGCGACGAGGTTGGCGTCGCTCTGGCCCTTGGTGAAGAGCGAGGCGGTGTGCACGCCGAGCATCTGGAAGCCCTCCGAGGTCGTGCGGTGCACACCCTCGAGCAGGCCCTGCTGGCCCGCCATCCACGGCGGCGCCGCCGGGAAGAGGATGTAGGTGGCGAGGCCGGCGGCGGCGAGCGTCACGAGGCGGCGGATGTAGCGGACGAAGGCGAAGCGGTCACGGGCCCAGAGCCAGCCGCCGAGGGCGAAGGGAACGATGAAGTAGGTGGTGTAGACGGCCGAGAAGCCGACGTCCCAGATCTGCAGGCTGCCGGCGCCGCCGAGCTGCGACTGGATCCACTCGGTCGGCGTGTGGCCGAAGAAGAGGAAGCGATCGAAGTCGATCATCGTCGTCGTGTGCACGCCGATGCCGAGCGAGTCGGCCGCGCCGCGGGTCATGTCATAGGCCGCGAGAACGATGACCAGCGGCAGCCAGTCGATGAAGATCTGCAGAAGCACCCGCGGCGGGCGGCCGAGGGAGGCGCAGACGAGCGCCCCGCAGATCATCGCGATGACGAGCTCACGCTGGACCGGAATCCCGTAGATCGTGCTCCAGAGGACGATCGCGACGGCGTAGAGGGCGAGCGCGCAGCGGCGCACGGCCGTCCAGTACGGAAAGCTGAGCTCGGTTACCTGGCTCGGCCCGACCGTTGCCCCTTCGGCCACGCTCACACGGAAACACGATATTCACATGCACGGAGGTTGCGCCGAGCGGTCCGGGTCAGCGCCGTGACAAGTAACAATTGCGGGCGTGGCGCGGGACCCGGACATCAACGTCGTCGGCGGCGAGCTCCAGGAGTGCTCGACCGAGCCGCTGACGGGCTTCTATCGCGACGGCTGCTGCGGCACCGGACCCGAGGATGCGGGCAGCCACACCGTCTGCTCGCTCGTCACGGCGGACTTCCTCGAGTTCAGCAAGCTCGCCGGTAACGACCTCTCGACGCCGATGCCGCAGTTCGGCTTCGCGGGCCTCGAGCCCGGCGATCGCTGGTGCGTCTGCGCGGCCCGCTGGCTCGAGGCGGAGCAGGCCGGCCACGCGCCCGGCGTCGTCCTGGCGGCCACCCATGAGCGGGCGCTCGAGGTCGTGCCGATCGAGAAGCTGCTCGAGCACGCGGTCGAGCCGGACGCGGCCGACGCGGGTCGTTAGCCCAGCGCCACGGACCGTTTGCGCGCGAACCCGGCGAACGGCAGCAGCTTGACGGCGGCGGCGCCGGAAGCTCGCAGCTGATGCGCGAGCTTGCGCGGCAGCCTCAGCTCGGTCGACAGCGCGCTCGGCCCGCCCGCCGACGGCGAGTGCCAGCCGAAGTTGAAGCGATGGCTGACGCGCTTTTTGACCTTGCCCTTGACGCTGAGGGTGACGGTGCCCGCGCACTTGCTGTCGAGGTCGTCGCGGCGAACGACATCGACGCTCGCGGTGCGGCCGTGGAGCCGTAGATTCCGCGCCTTGGCGCTGCAGATGATCGAGGCGTCGGGGTTGCAGTGCTCTCCCCCGGTTACGGCCGGCAGCGGCGGGCGTGGCTCGTCGCGCCTGCACATCACATGCTCGAGGCGCATCGGCTGCGCGCTCATGATCCCGTCGACGCCGATGTCGAAGAGCTCGTTCATCGTCGGCGCGTCATCGATCGTCCAGACGTGAACGCCGTAGCCGTCCCCGTGCGCGCGATCGACGAAGTCCTGCGTGACGATGGTATGGCCGTTGAAGTCCTTCGGGATCTGGAAGGCGGCGTAGCCCTCGGGCAGCGGCTGGCCGGCTATGACGTAGCCGGCGACGAGGGCCGTTCCCGGCGCCAGGTCGAAGTCCGGCGCGAGCTGGTGGAAGCGCTCGGTCGCGGCGTCGTTGAAGGAGACGACCATGATCCCCTTCGTCCGCCCGTAGCCGTTGAGGAACTTGGCGAGGACCTCAGCGCAGTGGAGGTAGTCGGAGTCCTGCTCGGGCACGCCGCCCTTGATCTCGATGTTGATCGGGACGCCGGGGTAGCGGTCCATCAGCTCCTTGAGCTCCAGCGGGCGGAAGTCGCCGGGGCCGTAGCCCTTCGGCGGCTTCGTCTCACCGGTGCGGACGCCGCGGAAGGGGTAGTCGCTGGGGCTGCCGTCGTGCGGATAGCCGTTCAGCGGCGAGAACCAGTAGCCCGCATCGAGCTTCTTGATCTGCTTGAGGGTGTAGTCGGCGACGGGCCCGGTGCCGTTCGTGGTCCGGTCGACGGAGCCGTCGTGCATGATCACGAGCTTGTCGTCCTTGGTCACGTTGACGTCGACCTCGAGCATGTCCGAGCCGAGCTTCATCGACCGCTCGAACGCGTACATCGTCGCCGACGGCGCCTCGTCCTCCCCGCCCTGGTGGGTGATGTTCAGCGCGCGGTGCTTGGTCCAGTAGTTCGCCGACGCAGCGGCCGGAATCAGCAGCGCCAGCGCGCCAAGCAGCGCAACGAATGTTCCGACGACCGCAGCCGTCCTTGCCCCCGTCCTCCAATTAGCTCCCATGGCCCGGGAGTGTACGTGGAGGCCTCAGGCCGCGAGGGCCAGCGCGAACGGATTGCCCTCCGAGTCGCGGCAGATCGTCCACTGCTCGCCCGGGTGGATGATCTCGCCGCCGAATTGCTCGACGCGGGCGACGGCCTCGTCCATCGCTTCGACCTCGATGTAGGGGAGCGAGGAGTTGTCGCCGGGACCGCGGCCGCGCTCGTGCACGCCGACGGCGGCCCCCTCCCCCGCCCTCGTCACCCAGCCGCGGCCCTCGGCCTCGGTGCGCGGCTCGGGCTCGCTGCCGAGGACGCCGGCCCAGAAGCGCCGGGCGCGATCGGTGTCATCGGCGGGGAACTCGACGAGGGCTACGCGGGGATCGGGCATGCCCCGGACCTTAGGGTGCCGCGGCGCCCGGGTCCCGGCGCAGCAGCCGGGCGACGCCGCGGCGACGATCCAGGCACAAATTCAGTGGCGGCCGGGAGCCTGATCAGGCATCCTTGTTCGAGCAAGCGAGGAAGGTGGCTTTCAATGGGATCGAGTCGGATCGGAAGCGGCGGCAAGGGCAGCATCGGCAGGGTGGCGGCGCTCGCCGCGCTCGGCTGCGCGGTGGTCGCGATGAGCATCGCCGGCGCCTCGTTCGCCGCGCACGGTGGCGGCGGCGGAGTCGTGCTCGGCGCGAAGAAGTTCGCGCCGAACGGCAAGGGCTTCGGCCACCCCCACCCGAAGACAATCTTCAACGGGGGCGACCCGAACGGGCTCGTCAGCAAGATCAAGTGGAAGCACTGGGGCTCGAGCGCGGCTCGCGGGCACGGCAAGGGCAACGGCTTCAAGCCCAGCGGCGGCTACTACCCGAAGCCGGTCAAGGTCCACCTGCGCGCCTACAAGATCGGCACCTGCGGACACAGCAAGCGCAGCGCCTACACGAAGATGCAGGCGCAGTTCGAGAAGAAGCCGGGTAGCGGCAAGTTCGGCAAGTGGCTCGACTGGGGCGGCTCGAAGTCGATCTGCAAGTTCGAGCAGCCGGGCTGAGCGGCGGCTCGCGGACGTGACAGCCGGGCGCGCCTTTGATTTGATGGGTGCGTGGAAGCGAGCAACGAACAGGAGCTCCGCGATCGGGCGCTGAAGAACTTGAGGCGCAAGCGCGACTTCCGGATGCAGATCTTCTGGTACGTCGCCGTCAACGCGCTGCTCGTCGTGATCTGGGCGGTCACCGACTCCGGCTTCTTCTGGCCGATCTTCCCGATCGCCGGCTGGGGCATCGGCATCGTCTCGCAGGCCTACGGGATCTACGGGCAGAAGCCGATCGGCCAGGACGAGATCGACCGCGAGGTCGAGAAGCTCCGCTAGCCACCGGGTGCGGTTCGCGCCCGTGGATCTGCCCCTTGGATGGGGCGGAGAACTACGGAGGCCCGGGGTTATGCCGCCTGGGAGGGTGCTCTGCATGGAACTTCGGAGCCGAGCATGAGCAGGATCCGCGAATGGGCATCGGCCTCGCGGTGGCGCATGGGCCTGCTCGGCGCGATCGTCCTGTTCGTCGTCATCCAGCTCGTGCCCTACGGCCACAACCACACGAACCCGCCCGTGACGAAGGCGATGAAGTTCGACTCTCAGCAGACGCAGGACCTGTTCACGAGCGCCTGCGCGGACTGCCACTCGAACCTGACCACCTGGCCGCTCGACAGCAACGTCGCCCCCTTCTCGTGGCTGGTCGTCAACGACGTCAACGGCGGCCGCGATCACCTCAACTTCTCCGAATGGGACCACCCCCAGCAGACCGATCTCGGCGAGGTCGCCAACGCGATCACGAGCGGCGAGATGCCGCCCCTGCAATACAAGATCCTGCACTCGAGCGCACGCCTGTCGAGTAGCGAGAAGCAGCAGCTCGCCGCCGGACTGACGAAGTCGATCCAGCAGGACCCACCGGGGCCGTAGGCCGCTCCGCGGCTCCCAGCCGGGCGCCGCTCAATCCAGGTTCGGGAACTCCGTCGTCCGTTCGACGTGGTGGATCTCGACCGTCGGCGGGCGGGCGATCACCGAGCCGAGCGTGGCGCTGAACCGCGCCAGCGTCTCCTGCTCGAAGTGCGCGGCGAGCGCGTCGCGGTCGGCCCACAGCTCGACGGCGATGAACTCGTCCGGATCCTCGAGCGAGGCGTAGAAGCCGTAGTCGATGCAGCCGGGCTCGGTCCGCGAGGCCTCCTGCATCGTCTTCATCGCCGCGCCGAACTCCTCACGCCGGCCGGCGGCGCATGCCACCTTCCCGATCACTATCAGCATCGGCACTCCTCCCGGTCGAATTCGAGCCTGGACGAACCTACGGAATCGGGCGGCCGACGCCGTCGGAGGGTAGGCTGCGACACATCGGCGCCGGGCTTCGGCGCCGCACGCAAGATGGTGCATCGGGTCAAATGGATCGTGGCCGCGGGCTCGGCACTACCGGCAGGGCTGCTGGTCGCCGCGCTGCTCGCGCTCGCCCTTCCGGCCACCGCGGACGCCGGCTCGGCCTGCAACCCCGCCGGCGGCGGAGCCGGCGCCTTCTGCGCTTCCGCCTCCTACTCAGCGAATCCGACTCGGGCCGCCGCGCCCTTCGGCTTCAACGCGCAGCTGACCAACACCTCGCCGGGGTTCGCCGCCGACGAGAACCGCTGGTTCGGGTCGGCGCGCCTCGAGCTCGACAGCGCGGGAACCGACGCACCGACGCTGACCGGCTCCGCCGCGATGCCGGACGGCCTGATCGTCGCCGGCGGCGGCTCGTGCACCGCGCCCACCTACGACGACTGCACCGCCGGCCACGGGACGCTGATCGTCACGCTGCACCCCGGGGGGACGACGACCGGCAACTTCGGCATCGACCGGATCGACAACGTCAACCCGCCCGCCAGCGGTCAGCACGCGAGCTTCACCGCTTTCCTCCACTTCTGCGTCAACTTCGGCGGCAGTTGCATCGAAGCGCCCGAGACCGAGGAGGACTTCTCGGTGCCCACGTCCTCTGGTGGCTCGAGCGGACCGCTGACGATCAATTTCCCGCTGCACGGGTCGGCGGCGACATCTGCCGGCACCGCCGACTATTCGCTCGTCACCCTCGCACTGCACCTCGACGGTCAGGCGGATGCCATCGACGGTGGCTCACCGCCGGACGCGCCCGTGACCTGTTGGCGATGCCGCGCCACTGCGGCACGACACGGGTCGGCGAGGATCACCTCGATCGGCGCGCACACGGTCGTGCTGCCGCAGTCGCTGACGGTGAGCGGCTGTCCGACGGCGGCGGTGACGGGCGCAGTTGACGGACTGCATGCGAGCCTCGACGCCTCCGGTTCGGCGACGCCGCTCGCAGGACGCCACCTGGCCGCCTACCACTGGCTCTTCGGCGACGGCAACACCGAGATCACGAGCTCCCCGGAGGTCACCCACGATTACGCGACCGGCGGCGCCCGCACGGTCTCGGTCGTCGCCGAGGACAACCTCGGCGCCCTGAGCAAGGCCGCCAACGTGGCGCTGCTGCCGCTCGCGCCGAGCTCGCTGAGCGTCGAGGCAAAGGCGCGCGGCAAGCACATCAAGGTGCACGGCACGCTGACGCCCGTGACGGGAAAGCGAAAGGTGAAGCTCGTTCTGGCGAAAAAGACGCGGCACAGGTTCCACACCGTCGCGCACGCCAAAGTCGCGGCGGACGCGATGGGCGCGTTCGCGAAGAAGCTCGATGCCCCCAGGGGCCGCACCTGCCGGGTCACGGCCGCCTTCGCCGGCAGCCGAACGGCGAGTGCCGCGCGGGCGCGGCAGTCCTTCCGCTGCCGGCCCGAAGAAGAAGCACAAGCCGGCTCACCGCTGAGCGCCGGGCTGAACGCCGCCCGCCGCCGGGGCGCGATACGTTCGTCGCCGATGGAGATCGCGATCTGGCACAACCCGAAATGCACGACCTCGCGCAAGGTGCTCGCCCGAATCGAGGCCGCCGGGATCGAGCCGACGATCCATCGCTACCTCGATGATCCGCCGAGCCCGGCCGAGATCGCCGAGACGCTCGAGATCCTCGGGATCGGCCCGTGGGACCTGCTGCGCAAGCGGGAGAAGGAGCTGATCGGCGAGCTCGGTCTCGACGAGCTCCCCCGCGATGACGCCAATCGCGAGGAGTGGATCCGGCTGATGAGCGCCAACCCGCGCCTGATCGAGCGCCCGGTCGTGCTCACCGGCGACGGCCGCGGCGTCCTCGCCCGCCCACCCGAGCGCGTCGACGAGCTGCTCGGCTGAGCGCCGTCCCGTCCGTTCGCTGACACGACGAGCGGGTGTAGGCGGCTCGAGCCGCGGGTAACCGGGCGGCGATGGAGTCGCAGCCCTACCCCCGGCCCGTCGCGCTCTTCCGGGCGCTGTTCGGAGCGCTGTTGCTGTGCTTCCCGGAGCTCCTGCTGCGCGCGGCGCCGCACCGCAACATCGATCACCCGGCCGACGTCGTCGCCCGCATCCTCGGCGCCCGGCATCTGGCCGAGGCGGCGCTGATCGGCCGCCGCCGCGGCCGCAACTGGATCCTCGTCTCGTTCGCGATCGACGGGATCCACGCGCTGACCGCCTTCGCCTTCGCCGGAGTCGACCGTCGCCACAGGCGCCTCGCGCTCACCAACGGGGTCACGGCGACGGCGTTCGCCGCAGCCGATCTGCACGAGGCCCGGGACGCAGACTGAGCCGTGCCGCGAGCTGCGTCAGCTCGTCGGTGGCTCCCCCTTGAGCAGCCAGGAGCGGTCCTGCCGGCGGGTGATCAGGCCCTGGTCGACGAGGGAGGAGAGCGCCGCGGTCACCGACGGGCGCCGCGAGCCGATCAGCACGGCGAAGAGCTCGTGGGTGAGGCGGAGCGGCATTTCGACGCCGTCGCTGGTGACCGTGCCGTAGTGCTCGGCGAGGTGCCACATCGCCATCAGCAGCCGGTTCTCGACGCCGACGATGCTTTCGATCGCGGCGCTGACCGTGAGCGTGTGCGCGCGGCGGACGCCGCTGCGCATGATCTCGGCGAGCATCTCTGGCTGGCGGCTGAGGCCGACCGCGGTCTGCTCGTCGAGCTTCAGCACCCTGCTCGACTCGAGCGCTGCCCAGGAGGTTGTCGCAAACGACGGAGGCTCGACCGTGCCCGGCTGGATCAGATCTCCCGGTGAGATCAGCTCGAGGCTGGACGCCGTGGGGATCCGGACGGTGCGGGCGAGGAGGCCGGCCGTGACGAGGTAGCCAATCGCGCCGTCGTTGAGGTCGTGCGGATCGATCGGGCCGCGCGGCACCTCGACCGGCACGCCCGTGACGTTGGCCGCGCCGACCCATCCACGGGCCTGCGCAATCCGTGCGAGCGCCCGATCCGCGTCGATTATCGGTTGTCTATTCCCCTGTATTTGATTACCCCCACGAAATAGCTTGCTCTTGCCTTGCGGCTTCCCCACTATCGCGGATTTCAAACCCGGGGAACCCGTGGCGGATGATCAGCGGTTCTGCGCGCTGTCTCCACCCGACTTGGGCAGGGCGTAGCCACGGCGGGAGACCCGGGCAACCTCGCCTGAGATAACGGCCTCGCGCAGCGCTCGCCCGAAGACTCCCGGACCCCAGAAGCGGGCGCCGACCAGCTCGGCGAGCCGGTCGCGCGGCACCGGTCCCTGGTCCTCGAGCGCGCGCTCGATCGATGTCGATCTCGCGGTCGAGCTGCTGGGCCGGCACGGGCACCGAGGTCGCCATTCCCGGCGAGCCCCAGGTCAGCCCCGGGCCGGGGCGGTAGCGCCGCCAGCCGGTGCTCTCGCGGCGAGCGTGCTCGGCGATCCGCTCGCGCCGGCGGGCGGCGACGACCGCCGGCTCGGGCGGCGCCGCGGCTCGCGCGGCTTCTCCTCCGAGGGCTCCGCTCGCCCTCGGCCGGCTCCTCGCCGTCGGGCGCCTCGCCCTCCTCCGCCTCCTCGGCGGTGAGCGGCTTGGCGACGTCCTCGAGCGCGGCCTGCTCGGCCTTGACCCCGAAGGCGAGCTCGGCAATGCCGCCGAGCGCCATCGTCGCGGCGCCGATGTACATGCCGAGCGCGACCTGGGAGGCCTCGCCGGAGCCGATCAGATGGCCGAAGAGCAGCGGCCCGCTGATCCCGCCGGCGGCGGTGCCGACCGCGTAGAAGAAGGCGATCGCCAGCGCCCGCGTCTCCATCGGGAAGATCTCGCTGACGGTCAGATACGCCGAGCTGGCGCCGGAGGAGGCGAGGAAGAAGGTGACGCCGATCAGCGCCATGAAGCCCCAGATCCCGAGCACCTCGTTGTCGAAGAGGATCCCGGTGAGCAGCATGACTGCGGCCGCGCCGAGGTAGGAGAAGGCGATCATCGGCTTGCGGCCGACGGTGTCGAAGAGCCGGCCGAGCAGCAGCGGGCCGGCGAAGTTGCCGACCGCGAAGAGCGCGAAGTAGAGCGGCACCTTGGCCGAGCCGATGTCGAAGAACTCGCTGATCAGCGTGCCCAGGTCGAAGGTGATCGCGTTGTAGATGAAGGCCTGGCCGAGGAACAGGGCAAGGCCGAGGAGGCTGCGCTTCGGGTAGGTCTTGAACGCGGTGCGGGCGATCGTCCGGAACGGGATCCGCTCACGCTGGCGCACCTCGATCGTCTCGTCGGTCTCCTCGAGCTCCTGATCCGTCTCCTCGCGGACCTCCTCCTCGATGCCGTCGACGACCTTCTCCGCCTCCTCCTCACGTCCGTGAATGAAGAGCCAGCGCGGGCTCTCCGGGACGTTGCGGCGGACGAGCAGGATCAAGAAGCCGAGGACGACGCCCGTGCCGAACGCCAGTCGCCAGCCGAGGTCGGCGGCAAAGATGCTCTCGTCGAGGAAGAGCAAGGCGAGGATCGAGCCGGCGGCGGCGCCGACCCAGTAGCTGCCGTTGATGATCAGGTCGACCCGTCCGCGGACGCGGGCCGGGATCAGCTCATCGATCGCGGAGTTGATCGCCGCGTACTCACCGCCGATGCCGGCGCCGGTGAGGAAGCGAGCGGCGAAGAAGTACCAGGGAGCGAAGGAGAAGGCGGTCGCCGTGGTCGCGGCCAGGTAGAGGCCGAGGCTGAGCATGAAGAGCTTCTTGCGGCCGAAGCGGTCGGTGAGCTGGCCGAAGAAGAGCGCGCCGAGGCAGGCCCCGGCGACGTAGAAGGCGGCGGCGGTGCCGATCTGCCCGGCGTTGATCACGATGCCGCTGCCCTTCTCGGTGAGCCGGCCGGCGACGCTGCCGACGAGGGTCACCTCGAGGCCGTCGAGGATCCAGACCGTGCCGAGCCCGATGACGACAAGCCAGTGGAACTTCGACCACGGCAGCCGGTCCAGGCGTGCCGGTACGTCGGTCTCGATTGTGTCCTCGACGACGCTGCTTTCCATCAGCTTTTCGCCTCCTGCCGCTCGTTTCCGCCCGGCAGGTACCCGCTGATCCGGCTCACAAATCGCGGCCCCGTCACGGATCGGACATACGTATGAGTTCGCGCAGCCCCAGGTCCGGGTAGATGACTGACGTGCTCAGCTGTCGGCTCATCGGCCATCGGATGCGCTTCTCGAGCGAGGGCGCGACGATGCGCTGGCGCTGCGAGCGCGGCTGCGGCGCCGGCGGCGAGAAGACCTACGCGAGCGCCGCCGACGCGGCCCGCTACGCGCGCGCCTTCGACCGCGAGGACAGCGAGGACATCGGGCGCCGCGCGCCGTTGATCGGCATGTTCCCCCTGCGCATCGCGCCGCGCGATGCACGAGCGCAGCGAACGCCGCAAGTCGGCGCCCTAGGCAACCGTGCCCCCGGACTGGCTCGAGATCCTCGCGTGGGTCGCGCTCGCGATCGCCTTCGCCTGCGCGGGATGGATCCTCCTCGACATCTTCGCCCGGGGCTACCGGCAGAAGATGTGGATCATGGAGGCCGTCTGGCCGGTGACCGCGCTGTATCTCGGCCCGCTGGCGGTGTGGGGGTACGGGCGCTGGGGCCGGCCGAAGACCGAGCGCTGGCAGGCCGAACGGGGCGAGCCGCCCGAGACGTCGTTGCGCGCCGACGCCGCCGTCGGTGTGTGCCACTGCGGCGCCGGCTGCACGCTCGGCGACATCATCGGCGCCTGGCTCGTCTTCGTGCTCGGCGCTCGAGCTACTCGGCCTGGCGCTGCCGGCCGAGTACATCGCCGACTTCACGCTCGCCTTCGCGCTCGGCATCGTCTTCCAGTACTTCTCGATCGCGCCGATGCGGGGCCTCGGGCTCCGCGCAGGGACCATCGCCGCGCTGAAGGCCGACACGCTCTCCCTGACGGCGTTCGAGGTCGGCCTCTTCGGCTGGATGGCGGTGATGCAGCTCGTACTGTTCACCAGCCCCCACCTCTCCCCCGATCACGCTTCCTACTGGTTTTTGATGCAGATCGGGATGACGCTCGGATTCCTCACGGCCTATCCGGTCAACGTGTGGCTGCTCGAGCGCGGGATCAAGGAGCGGATGTAGCGATGGCCGACGAGCGCGAGCGTCAGGAGACCCCGGTCGCGACCGCGGCGGCCGAGCGCGTGCGGATCGTCCTGCGGCCGATCGGGGTGCCGCTGCCGCTGGCCCTCACGGCGCTCGCGACGGGCAGCTTCCTCGTCGCCGCGCAGGAGCTCGGCTGGCTCGGCACCGGCTCCGCCGACTCGCTCCAGCTCGGCCTCATCCTGCTCGGCCTCGTCTTCCCGTTCCAGCTGATCGCCGCGATCCTCGGCTTCCTCGCCCGCGATCCCGTCGCCGGCACCGGCGTCGGCACTGACCAGCGGCGCCTGGCTCGCGACCGGCGTCGACAACGTGCTGCCCAACCCGAGCAACCAGGTCCTTGGCGTCGCGCTCCTCGCGGTCGTCGATCTCGCTCGTCGTGCCGCTGGCGAACGCGTGGCTGTCGAACCGGGCGATGTTCGCGGTGCTCGCCGCAACCGGCGTGCGCTTCGCGGTCGCCGCCGTCTACGCCCTCACCGGAACGCTCTGGGTCGAGCGCGTTGCCGGCGGGCTCGGGATCGTCGTCATGCTGCTCAGCCTCTACACCGCGCTCGCCTTCGAGCTCGAGTCGATGCGGCACCGCACGGTGCTACCGCTGTTGCGTCACGGCAGCGGCCGGCTCGCGATGCACGGTGACTTCAACGAGCAGATCCGCGGCATCGAGCACGAGGCCGGCGTCAGGCGCCAGATCTGAGCAGGTCCGCCTGATCGTCCGCGGCCGGCTCGTCCTCCTCGAAGAACGTGCCGATCTCCTGGCCCGCGAGCGCGTAGGCGGCGTTGATCAGCGCCAGGTGGCTGAGCCCCTGCGGCAGGTTGCCGAGGAACTCGCCGCTCTCCGGATCGATCTCCTCCGAGAGCAGGCCGAGATCGCTGCAGTGGGCAACGAGCTCGTCCATCACCTGCGTCGCTCTGTCGCCCTCGCCGACGGCGACCAGCGCCTCGACGAGCCAGAACGAACAGGCGACGAAGGCGCCCTCGGCGTCGCGCTGGCCGCTGTAGCGGTAGAGGAGCCCCTCCCCCGCGCCGAGCTCGGTCTCGATCGCGTCGATCGTGCTTCGCAGCCGCTCCTCCCGCCCCTCGCGGAAGCCACAGCGGGCCAGCAGCAGGACGGAGGCGTCGAGCTCGCTCTCGTCGTCGGCGCACCGCGTGTAGGTCTGCCGCTTCTCGGACCAGCAGCGCTCGTCGATGTAGGCGGCGATCTCGTCACGCGCCCCCCGCCAGCGCTCGAGCCGCTCATCGCCGGGCTCGAGCTCACCCTTCTCGGCGAGCCAGATGCCGCGGTCGAAGGCGATCCAGGAGGCGAGCTTGCCCTGCGTGTAAAGACGCCGCGTGGGCAGCTCCCAGATGCTCGAGTCCTCGTGCGGCCAGACCTCGACCAGGTACTCGAGCGCCCGCGCGAGTCGATCGGCAGCGTTCGGGCCGAGCGAGTGGCCGCCGGCGACGAACATCGCCGCGGCCTGCAGCAGGTCGCCGTAGTTGCCGAGCTGCAGCTGATCCTCGGCGTCGTTGCCGGAGCGGACAGGGCCCGAGCCGCGGTAGCCGGCGAGCGGCAGCTCGTGCTGGTCGTTGTGCGGGGAGCCGTCGATCCCGTAGAAGGGCTGCAGGTTCGGGTTCGTGCGTCTCGATCGCCCGCAGCATCCACGTGAGCGTCGCGTGGACCTGGTCGACCCGGCCGAACTGCTGGATCGCCTCGAGCGAGAAGGCCGTGTCGCGGAGCCAGCAGTAGCGGTAGTCGTAGTTGCGCTTGCCGCCGATCGCCTCCGGCAGCGAAGTGGTCACCGCGGCCATCATCGCGCCGCTGGGCGCGTGCACGAGCATCGCCAGCGCCAGCGCGCTGCGCTCGACCGCGCTCCTGCCATGGGCCGTCGTAGTTGCCGCCCTGCAGCCAGCGGCGCCAGTACTCGCAGGTCTCCTCGAGACGGTTCTCGACCGACTGCCTGTCGGACAGGAGCCAGGGCTGGTCCTCGTGCGCGGCGAGGACGAGCAGCGGCGTCGGTGCCCTCCTCGACGACGAACTCGGCGGCGAGGGCGCCGCCGTCGGGCGCCGGCTCGCCCGCGTGCCAGCTGCGGACCATCAGCTCGAGATCTCCATCGCGGATCGCGTGGGCCCCGGCGCGGCGATCGATCGTGCCGCGGCGCTGCGCCCCAGCCGAACCGTGGATCGCACGCGCCAGCGCATCGGCACCTTGCCGCCGACCCATTCGACCTTGCGGATCAGCTCCTCCCACTTCGGCGGGCCGGTAAGCGGGATCGAGAGCGCGTCGATCGAGCCGGACCTCGCCCTGTGCCGTCTCGAAGGTCGTCTCGAGCACGTTCGTGCCCGGGCAGGTAGCGGTGCGAGGACTCGAAGGGGACGGTCGGGTGCGAGGCTGAAGGAGCCGCCGCGGTCGCGGATCGAGCGCCGCCGCGAAGACCCCGTCGGAGTCGAAGCGCGGCAGGCAGAGGAAGTCGATCGAGCCGTCGAGCCCGACGAGCGCGGCGGTGCGCTCGTTGCCGATCACGCCGTAGTCGGCGATCGGCGCGTAGCCGTCGACTCTCGTGGGGCTCGGACATCTAGGGGAGCAATACCCGCGTCGCGCTGCGCTGACGCCGACCGGAGCGTCGTTTCGTCAGATCGCGGACGGATGGCGTTATCGGCCGCATGCCAAGGGGTAATCGGACGTCCATGGCAAACAACGATTCCACTCCTGAAGTCGTCGTCATCACCGGTCCCGGCTCCGGCATCGGCCGCGCGATCGCGCGGCGCTTCGCCGGCCCGGACGCGAAGGTCGCGCTGGTCGGCCGCAACGAGGACTCGCTCGAAGGCGCCGAGGCCGAGATCGAGGAGGCCGGCGGCGAGGCGCTCGTGCTGCCCGACCGACGTCGCCGACGCCGACGCGGTCGACGCGGCCGCGGACGCGGTCGAGAAGGCCTACGGGCCGATCGACATCTGGGTCAACAACTCGATGACCACGGTCTTCTCCTTCTTCGAGGAGATCGAGCCCGAGGAGTTCCAGCGGGCGACCGAGGTCACCTACCTGGGCACCGTGTGGGGCACGCAGGCCGCGCTGAAGCGGATGCAGCCCCGCGACCGCGGCACGATCGTGCAGGTCGGCTCGGCGATGGCCTACCGCGGGATTCCGCTGCAGTCGCCCTACTGCGGCGCCAAGCACGCGATGAAGGGCTTCGTCGAGTCGCTGCGCATGCGAGCTCCGCAACAAGGGCTCGAAGGTGCACGTACGATGGTCCAGCTGCCCGGCGTCAACACGCCGCAGTTCGACCACTGCCGCTCGAAGATGCCGCAAGCACCCGATGCCGGTGCCGCCCGATCTACCAGCCCGAGGTCGCCGCCGACGCCGTCCACTGGGCCGCCCACCACCGTCGCCGCGAGGTCTGGGTCGGGGTCCCGACCGCCTACACGATCATCGGCAACCGGCTCGCCCCCTGGCTCGCCGAGCTCTACCTGGCGAAGACCGCGGTCAAGGGCCAGCAGACCGACGCGCCGCCGACGCCGAAGAACTCCGACGGCAACCTCTTCTCCCCCCACGGCGGCGATCCCGGCGCCCACGGCCGCTTCGACGACAGGCGCACGCGCACTCGCTGCAGTGGTGGGCGTCGCGCCACCGCCGGCTCTCGGCACGGCGCTCGCGGCAACGGCGGCGGGCGTCGCCGGCGCAACGGTCGCCGCCACCCGCAGCTGAACGCGCCGAACGTGCGTCATCCGCCGGCGCTCGAGTGCCTCGGCGGCAACGGCTACAGCGAGACCGCCGAGTCGCCCGTCGCCCAGTTCTACCGCGACATCCAGATCGGCACAGTTTGGCGAGGGATCCGGCAACGTCATGGCGCTCGACTGCTCCGCGCCCGCCCCCGAGGAGGAGGCGCTGGTCGGCGAGCTCGACGCTTCGCTCGCGGCGCCGACGCCCGCCTCGACGCCCACCTCGACCGGGCCCTCGGGACCCTCGGCCGAGGTCCGCTCCTGCACGGACCCGGAGCTCGCCCAGTGGCGGGCCCGGGCGCTCTGCGAGCGAACTGGCGCTGGCCCTGCAGGCCGGCCAGCTCGTCCGCCACTCACCGCCCGCCGTCGCCGACGCCTTCTGCGCCGGTCGGCTCGATCCCGCGAACCCCCACAAGGCCTTCGGCACGCTGCCCGCGGCAATCGACGGCCCGGCGATCGTGGAGCGGGCGCTGGCGCTCGTACGCGGAGCGGATCGCACGCTCGGCCGTGGCGCCGAGCGCTCGATTTCGCGTCGTCGCGTTGCGTTTTTCAGCGCTCGGCGCTGCCGGAGCTGCCGGCGCCGGCCTTCGCCTTCCGGGCCCGCTCGGCCGGGCGGGCGAGCTCCTCGAAGGCGCCCGCCGCGTTGCGGCGCATGACGCCGCCGCTGGAGCCGCGCAGCGGGTGGCTGCCGCCGCTCGCCTGCAGCCGCGCGGCAGATCGCGCGGGCGACGAAGAAGGTGATCACCGGGCAGGACGAAGGCGGCGATCCGGAAGAACCAGATCTGGCCCTCGTAGGGGATGCAGGAGCGGAAGTAGAGGCGGTCGCCGGCGCCGGCGGCGAAGATCGTGAAGACCCAGACGAGGAAGGCGAGCGCCGTCGCCGTCCGGGCCGGGTTGTCGCGCGGGCGATCGAGCAGGTTGTGCTTGCCGGGCGCGTCGAAGAAGCGGCGGCCGATGAACGGCCATGCGTACAGGACGCCGAAGACGATCCCCGGGAACAGCAGCCCGCCCCAGAACGGGGCTCGGCGTCAGCGTGTAGCCGGCGATCGTGATCTCCAGCGGCGGCATCATCCGCAGGGCGCCGATCAGCCAGCCCAGATACCAGTCGGGCTGGGCGCCGTTGGTCGGACAGCCACGTCTCGTACGGCCCCCACTCCCAGATCGGGTTGATCTGCACGAGCCCGCCGAGCAGCAGCAGGATCCCGGTGGTAATCGCGAACAGGCCGAGCGAGCGCAGCGCGTAGCCGGGCCAGGCCGGCGTGCCGACGAGCTTGCGCTCGCTGCCGCCCGCCGCCCGGGAACTGGGTGTGGTGCTGGCGCATGATCTGCGCCAGGTGCAGGCCGATCAGCGTCGCCAGCAGCGGCCGGGATGATCAGCACGTGGACGATCTCCAGCCGCGGCCAGAACGCGTCCGACGCCCGGGTACTCGCCGCCCCAGACCAGGAACGAGAAGGTCGTCGCCGAGGATCGGGATCGCGAGCGCCGTCGAGTAGGCGATCACCAGGCCCATCCCGGAGAGCAGGTCGTCGACCAGCGAGTAGCCGAGGAAGCCCTCGAGGATCGCCAGGCCGGCCATCGTCACGCCGATCCAGTAGTTGAGCTCGCGGGGCTTGCGGTAGGCGCCGGTGAGCAGGATCCGCAGCAGGTGGACGACGATCGCGACGACGAAGATGTCCGCCGCCCAGTGGTGGGTCTGGCGGATCAGCAGGCCCGCGGGCACGTCGAAGGAGATGTGCATGACCGAGCGGAACTGCTCGCCCATCGAGACGCCCTGCAGCGGCTCGTAGGGGCCGTGGTAGACGACCGTCGCGTCGCTGGGCACGTAGAAGAAGGTGAGGAAGATGCCCGGTGCCGACGAGGACGACGAACGAGTACAGCGCGATCTCGCCGAGCATGAACGACCAGTGGTCGGGGAACACGTAGCGGAGCAGCTTGCGGCCGGCTTGGCGACGCCGAGGCGCTCGTCGAGCGACCTCGATCAGATCGGCGCGGTCGCCGCTCACTGCCGCTGCTCCTCGCCCGGGTCGCCCTGAGCGGACGCCACCGTAGGAGGGGCCGACGGGATCGAAGAAGTCGCCCGCCGCCTCGAGCTCGCCGGCGTCGTTGATCCGGAGCGGAAGCTGCGGCAGGTCGCGGCCGGCCGGCCCGAACTCGAGCGCGCCACCGCGTGCGCGGGTCGAAGGTCGAGTAGTGGCAGGGGCAGACCAGCGCCGGACCGGGCTGGCTCGGCCTCGAACTTCGGGTGCCGGTACATCGACACCGCGCAGCCCGCGTGCGGGCAGATCCGCGAGAAGGCGAGGATCCCCTCGGGCGCGCCCGCGAGCCGCTCTCGGGAGCAGATCGAGCTCATCGACGGGCAGCCTGACGATGATCAGCGGCGCGCCGAACGAGTCGCGCTCGGCGTCCCTGCGGGAAGCCGGTGAGCATCATCGCCTCCCCGATCTCGGCGGCGAGCAGCGGCGCGTCGTCGGTGTCGACGACCGACGCGCCCCGGCTGCCAGGGCGTCGCGAAGAGCGTGCGGCCGGGGCTCGGCCCGAGCGAGGCCAGCGGCGCCAGCGGCCGCGGCGCCGCCGGCCGCGGCCGCGGCGCCGCCGGCGGCGAGCAGCAGGTTGCGCCGCGAGATCCCCTCGCCGCCGCCGTGGATCGTCGACGCTCGAGCTGCTCGCCGCTCGGCGCGGCTCGCCGAAGTCGTGGTAATCGCTCTCGGCCCGCTCCTGCGGGACCACCGCCTTGCCGGCGAGCGCCAGCGCCACGCCCGACGACGAGCACGCCGAGCCCGAGGCAGAGCCCGAGCAGCTGGGTATCCGGGATAGACGACGTAGAGGACGACGAAGCCGGCGAAGCCGAGCGGCCGCCGCCGAGCAGCAGCGCGGCGACGGCGCCGGTCGCCCGCGGCGCGGCGCCGGCGTCCCGCTCGCGGGTCGGGCGACTCGGGCTCGGCCGATACGCCTTCGGTCGCCGCCTGACGGGAGCGGCGCTTGCGCCAGACGAGCGGCGACGATCAGCGCCGAGGAGCAGCCTCAAGCAGCTCGGGCGATGCTCCGTTCGCAGGGCGCTCATCGCGTCGTCCTTTCCCCGATCAGCCGGATCGCGAGCAGCAGCGCGACGCCGGCGAGCAGCCAGGCGACCATGCCCTCGGGAATCGGGCCGATGTGGCCGATGCCCCAGCCGCCGCGGTCCTCGGATCGTGGGTGTACTGCGACGTAGGTGGCGAGGGCGGCGACGTCCGCGTCGCTGAGCTGCGTGAAACGCGGCATCACGTAGGGACCGACCTCGAACCGCCTCGGCGACATCGACCGGCGTCGAGCCTGCTGCAGGTCGGGGACCACCGCGCCCGGTGACGATGCCGCCCGCGCGACGATCTGGTGGCAGCCGGCGCAGTTCTCGGTGAACAGCTCGAGTCCGCGGCGAGGCTCGCCGCCGCAGTGTCGACGCGCGGGACCGGCGGGCCCGCCGAGACTGCCGACGTAGGCGACGAGGTCGGCGATCTCGTCGGTTCGAGTAGGCGGGCTCGGTCCGCTCCGGCTGCTGATCGGGATTGGCGAGCGGCATCCGGCCGGTCCGCAGGTAGAAGTCGGCGGACGGCGGCGCCGACGCCGTGCAGGTCGGGGGCGACGCCCGCGATCGCCGTGCGCGTCGAGGCCGTGGCAGTCGGAGCAGCCCTGCTCGAAGAGCGCGCGGCCGCGCGCGACCGCAGCGCTCGACGGTCGCGCCCCCGACGGCCGGCCGCCGCGTCGGCCGGCCTGTCCCGGCGACCGGCTGCCGCGGCGAGGGCGATGCGCCGGGCCGACGCAGCGCCAGCGCCGACGGCGAGGGCCGCGGCAGCAGACGGCATCGCGATCGCGGCGCGAGCGCGCGTCGCCGTCCGCCTGCTCCGGGCGGTGGCGAGCCCCCGGGCGCGGTGCGGCGTCGCGGATCCGCTGCCGCTCCTCCTCGGCCTGAGGGCCGCGCCAGCCGAGCCCGACGACGGCGGCCGACAGCACCGCCGAGCCCGCGGCCCACATCACCATCCCCGCCGTGCCACTGATCGGCGAGCGCCGCCGCCGCGCCGAGCCGCCTCGGCGCGTAGGCGGGGTAGGCGAGGCCGGTCGCGGTCATCAGCCAGAGGCCGATCGCCGCGCCCGGCAGCATCGCGAAGAGCAGGTAGAGGACCCGGCCCAGCGGCGAGAGCGTCCGCGGCAGCGGCGACGGCGCGAGCACCGGCGGCCCAGAGCAGCAGCCCGGCGAGCAGGTAAGCGACGTGCTCGAGCCCGTGCAGCAGCGGGTGCGCGAGCGCCAGCGTCGTAGAAGGCGGGGACGTGCGTGGCGAGGAGGAGCGCGGCGAAGACCGCCAGCGCCACCGGCGGCAAGAGCAGAGCCGCAGCGGGCCCCGGCGGGCGACGCGGACGAGCCGACGCGCCGGTCGCGGCCGGCAACCGCGCCAGCGCCAGCCGCAGCGGCGCGCCCGCCAGCAGCAGCGGCGGCGCGACGAAGATCAGGATCAGGTGCTGGAGCATGTGCGCCGGAGAGCGGCTCGTCGGCGGCGCCGTCGAGCGGCCCGAGCGCGACCGCGATCGCGAGCAGCCCGGCGAGGAAGGCGGCCGTGCGCTGTCGCTCCCAGCGCGGCACGCCGCCGCGTCGCCCACACGTAGAGAGGCGCCGGCCAGGGCCAGCTCGACGGTGATGCAGGGTCGAGCGCTCACCGCGTCGACGCTCCGCCCTCGCACGCCGACGTCCGGCCGCGCAGCTCACGGACGCAGCCCGCCGACGCCGATCACAGCATGCCGGCGCCGATCCAGCATCAGCCACGGCCCGAGCACGACGCCGAGCGCCAGCAAGGCGATCGCCGCCGCGAGCCACACAGTCGCCGGGCTGAGGTTCGCTCGAGTGAGCCGCGGCGCGCTGGGGGTCGCGGCTGCCGAGCAGCACGCGTGAGTCCCGCCGAGCAGCGCGACCGCCGCGGCGCCGCCGAGCAGGGCCCGGGTCGCGCGTGTCGGCGTCGAAGGCCGAGCACGGCGACCGCGCGTCAGCACGCTGAGCAGCACGCCCCAGGCGCACGACGCACGATCCCGAAGCGGCGCTCCTCATCAGGTCCGCACCTCCTCGGCCGGCCGCTCGCGTCGCCGGCGCGCAGCGAGGCCGGGTCGATGCCGCGCTCGCGCAGGTCGAGCAGCGGCGCGAAGCTCGTGATCGGCGGCAGCGCGGCGAAGTTCGTCGCGGCGGCGGCGGCGAGTCGGTGAACCACTCGAGCGTCTGCCCCTTCCACGGATCGGGACCGGCGGCGCTCGCCCGCAGCGCAGCGAGCGGACGAGGTTGACGAGGAAGATCAGGACGCTGAGCGGCGATCGTGAAGGCGCCGATCGTGGCGATCAGGTTCAGCGTCGTGAAGCCGTCGGTGGGCAGGTAGTCGGCGACGCGCCGCGGCATCCCATCGACGCCGAGGAAGAACATCGGGATGAAGGTGACGCAGCGCGCCGACGAACATCAGCACCGCCTGTGCCCGCGCCAGCGCGCTCGCTCGATCAGCCGTGCCGGTCAGCTTCGGGAACCAGTAGTGGATCGCGGCGAACATGCCGAAGACCGTGCCGCCGAACAGCGTGTAGTGGAAGTGGGCGACGACGAAGTAGGTGTCGTGCACGTCGTAGTCGAGCGGCGGTGAGCCGACGAAGATCCCGGTCACGCCGCCGACCAGGAAGAGCAGGACGAAGCCGAGCGCGAAGAGCATCGGCGAGGCCAGCCGGATGCGGCCGCCGACCATCGTCGCCAGGAAGGCGAAGTACTCGATCCCGGCGGGGACCAGCAGCGCCGTCGAGGTCAGCGAGAAGTAGTGGTTGGAGACCGCCTGGGTCGTGAACATGTGATGGCCCCAGACGCTCATCGAGATCGCCGAGAAGACGAGCAGCGAGAGCACCGTCACCCGGTAGCCGAAGAAGCGCCGCCGCGAGAACGTCGCGATCACCTCGCCGACGACCCCGACGAGCGGGAAGAAGACGACGTAGACGACCGGATGGCCGTAGAACCAGAAGAGCTCCTGGAAGATGACCGGCCCGTTCGAGCCCGGTGAAGATCGGGACCCCGTGGCGATCGAGGAAGAGCAGGATCATCGCGACGACGAGGATCGGGAAGGAGACGCTGACCATCAGGCAGGTGACGACCTCGCTCCAGCAGAAGATCGGCATCCGCAGCAGGCTCATCCCGGGCGCGCGTCGGCGGATGATCGTGCCGAGGATGCAGATCGCCTGCAGGAAGACGGCGGCGGTCGCCAGCACGACGGCGACGATCCACATGTCCGTGCCGGTGCCGGGCGTCGCGTTCGCGTCGGAGAGCGGGTAGGCCGCCGTCCAGCCGAAGCGGGCGGCGCCGGAGCTGGTCAGAAAGCCCGCCCACATGATCAGCCCGGCGGCAAGCAACAGCCACCAGCCGGCGAGCGCCAGCCGTGGCCAGGCGAGCGCCGGCGCGCCGAGCTGCAGCGGCACCATGTAGACGCCGACGCCGACCGCCATCGGCGCGGCGAAGAGGAAGAACATCGTCGAGCCGTGGATCGTGAAGAGCTCGTTGTAGGTGTTCTCGGAGACGATCTGCATGCCCGGCTGGGCGAGCTCGGTGCGCAAGATCAGCGCGAGGACGCCACCGGCGAAGAAGAAGAAGAGCGCGAGGCCGGCGGTCGCCAGGCCGATCCGCTTGTGGTCGGTGCCCGTCAGCGCCTCGATCAGCGAGCCGCGCAGACCGCGCTGGGCACCGGCCGGAGCCGGGGCGAGCGTCGCGCCGCTCACGAGCTCGCCCCCGTGCCGGCGCCCGCGGCCGCGGTTCGGTGCCGCTGCTCCCACGCCTGGAAGTCGGCCGGCGAGAGGACGTTCGACGTTGAAGCGCATCTGCGAGTGGCGCAGCCCGCAGAACTCCGCGCAGTGCCCGGCGCCGGACATCATCCGCGGCTCGCCGTCGAAGGTCATCTGCCAGTTGGTCTGCCGGCCCGGGAAGACGTCACGCTTGAAGCGCTCGTCGGGGATCCAGAAGCTGTGGATCACGTCGAGCGATGTGCCGGTGAAGTCGACGGGCTCGCCCGCGGGCACGGTCAGCGTCGCGAAGTGGTTGCGCGTGCCCTGCTCGACGATGCCGTCGTCGGGGTAGTCGAAGCGCCAGTTCCACTGCGCGCCGGTGACCTTGACGTGGACGGTCGCGGGCGCGTCGAACTGCGCGTTGAGGTCGCCGTCGGCGCCGAAGGTGATCCAGACGAGGACGGCGGCGATCACCGCGAGCACGCCGCCGTAGATGAGCTCGACCCGAGTGCGTTCGTCGCGCCCGCCGGGAAACTCATCGGCCTGCCCCTCTTCGCGGGCCCGCCAGCGCAGCACGATGACGACGACGAGCACCGTGACGATGACGAGCACGGCCGCGCCAAGCGGGACGTAGACGGCGGTCAGTCGATCCCAGATGCCCGTCGTGTCGTTCATCTCGTCCGGCCCCAGCCCCGCCGCCGGCAGGCGCGGTCGCTCAAGCCGGCTCCCAACGGTCGGATTGACAGCGGGGGCAGACGGGCAGGTTGGTGACCTTCCCGGGCTGCTTGTCCAGCCGGTAGTCGCACTGGGAACAGACGAAGCTGCCGCCGGTCACCGTCTCGCCCGCGAGGAAGGGCTGCTCGCGCGCGTAGGTCGACTTCATCCCGCCGCCGTCGTCCTTGCCGAGGATCGCCACCGCTCAGCTCCTCCGCCCCACGGCCAGCAACGCGAGCACGCCTGCGCCGAGCGCGGCCGCACCGGCGAGCACCGCCGCCCGCGGCGGGCCGCCGTAGTTGTCGACGTCCGGGTAGTGACGCTCGGGCCGCTCGCCGCTCGGCCCCTGCGGGCCCCGTTCCATCGCCATCTTCAGCACCTGCGCGGTGTGCAGCGGCCGACGCTCGGTCAGTTGCTCCACCTGCGTCTTGCAGGAGAAGCCGTCGCCGATCAGGATCGCCTCGGGGCTCGCGTTGCGGACCAGCGGCGCCAGCCGCTGCTCGAAGATCTCGACCGAGACGTCGTGGTGGTCGGCCTCGAAGCCGAACGAGCCGGCAAGCCCGCAGCAGCCCGAGTCGAGCACCTCGTAGTCGAGGCCCATGCGCTCGTAGAGCCACTCCTCGGCGTTGCTGCCGGCGGTCGCCTCCTGGTGGCAGTGGACGTGGACAAGCGCCTTGCGGTCGAGCTTCGGCGGCTGCCAGTCGGGCGCGTGCCGCTGGAGGAACTCGGCCAGCGTCAGCGTCTGCAGCGACAGCCGCTTGGCATCCTCGTCGTGAGGGAAGAGGTTCGGGAGCTCATCGCGGAAGGCGGCGACGCAGCTCGGCTCGGCGCCGACCATCGGCGTGCCCGCCTGGATCGCCGGCCGCAGCTCGTCCAGCATCCGCCGCCAGAAGAGCTTCGCCGTGTCGAGCATCCCGTAGTCGTAGAGCGGCCGCCCGCAGCAGAGCGCTGCCTGCGGCACCTCGACCCGGAAGCCCGCCGCCTCGAGCACCTCGACCGTCGCCTTGAGCGGCTCGGGGTGCAGGTAGTTGTTGAAGGTGTCCGGGAAGAGCAGCACCGGCTCGCCCTCGGGATTGGACGACGCCGCGGCCTGCGAACCAGGACTTGAACGTCTCCTCGGCGAAGGGCGGCATCTCGCGCTCGCTCGTGAGCCCGCCGGCGCGCTTGATCAGTGCCGAGAGGCCGGGTGCGGAGGTGAGCAGGTTGGCGAGCCGCGGGACGTGCTGGGCAAGCCGCGCCCAGACCATGATCAGCCCCATCGAGTACGCGGGCAGCGGCCGCAGGCGCCCCTTGTTGTACTTGGAGAGGAACTCGGCCTTGTAGGTGGCCATGTCGACCGAGACGGGGCAGTCGCTCTTGCAGCCCTTGCAGGAGAGGCACAGGTCGAGCGCCTCGTGCACCTCCTCGGAGCGGAAGCCGTCGGTGATCGTGCCGCCCTCGAGCATCTCGTACAGGGCCCGCGCGCGGCCGCGGGTCGTGTGCTTCTCGTCGCGGGTGGCGACGAAGCTCGGGCACATCGTTCCGGTCGAGTCGTCGCGGCACTTGCCGGCGCCGACGCAGCGCATCGTCGCGTGGGCGAAGCTGCCGCCGTCGGCCGGGTAGGAGAAGTGCGTATCGACCTCCGGCGGGCTGTAGTCGGAGCCGAGCTTCATGTTCGAGACGATCGGATATGGATCGACGACCTTGTGCGGGTTCATCCGGTTCTCGGGATCCCAGATCGCCTTGAACCGGTCGAACGCCTCGCAAAGCTCCGGCCCGTACATCTTCGGCAGCAGCTCGGCGCGCTGCTGGCCGTCGCCGTGCTCGCCCGAGAGCGAGCCGCCGTGGGAGACGACGAGGTCGGCGGCCTCGTCGAGGAAGGCGCGATAGTTGCTGACGCCGCCGGCGCTCTTCAGGTCGAAGTCGATCCGGCAGTGCACGCAGCCGTCGCCGAAGTGGCCGTAGATCGCGGCGCGCAGATCGTGCTTGCGGAGCAGGTCGCGGTAGCCGCGCAGGTATTCGCCGAGGCGCTCGGGCGGCACGGCGGCGTCCTCCCAGCCGGGCCAGTGGTCGCGCTCGCCCGGCACGTAGGCGGTGGCGCCGAGGCCGGCCTCGCGGATCTCCCAGATCTTCTGCTCGTCGGCCGGATCGTCGATCAGCTTCATCTCCGGCGCTGAGTCCTCGCCCTCGAGCAGCTCCATGCACTTGCGGGCGCGATCGTCTGCCGACTCCGTGCTCTCGCCGGCGAACTCGACGAGCAAGAAGCCGCTGCCGTCGGGGAGCAGCGGCAGCTCCGAGGAATGCATGCCGCGCAGGTGCATGTCGTTGATCAGCCGATGGTCGATCGCCTCCAGGCCGACGGGCCCGTACTCGAGGATCTCGGGCACGTGGTCGGCGGCCTCGAAGATGTCCGGGTAACCGAGCACGAGCAGCGAGCGGTGCGGCGGGCTGTGCACGAGCCGCACGGTCGCCTCGAGCACGGTCGCGAGCGTGCCCTCCGAGCCGACCAGAGCGCGAGCGACGTTGAAGCCGTTCTCGGGCAAGAGCTCGTCGAGGTTGTAGCCGGAGACGCGGCGCGGGATGTCGGGGAACTCGCCGCGAATCGCGTCGGCGTAGGCGTCGCGGAGCTCGCGCAGTTCCCGGTAGATCTGACCGCGGCGACCGCCCTCGCCGATGATCCGCTCGAGCTCTTCCTCGCTCGTCGGCCCGACCCGCATGCGCAGGCCGTCGTAGGTGACGATCTCGAGCTCCTGCACGTTGTCGGAGGTGCGGCCGGCCATCACCGAGTGCACGCCGCAGGAGTTGTTGCCGATCATCCCGCCGAAGGTCGCGTACTGGTGCGTCGAGGTGTCGGGGGCGAACGTCAGGTTGTGCTCGGCCTCGGTGATCGACGCGAGCTGGTCCCGGATCACGCCCGGCTGCACGCGCGCGATCCGCCGCCCGGGGTCGATCTCGAGGATCTCGCGCATGTGCTTGGAGGTGTCGATGACGACGGCGACGTTGGTCGTCTCGCCCGAGAGGCTCGTCGCGCAGCCGCGCGGCAGCACCGGCGCCTGATGCCGCCGGCAGACCTCGATCGCGGCCACGACGTCGTCGGCGTCGAGCGGGACGACGACGCCGAGCGGCGGCTGGCGGTAGTTGGAGCTGTCGTGTGAGTAGATCGCGACGTCGGCGGGGTCGAAGCGAACCTCGCCGCGGACCGCCTCGCCGAGCTCGGCCGCGAGCGCCTCGCGGTCGATCGAGCCGACGCCGTCGGGAGACAGGGTGCCGTGGCCGCCGCCCGGCTGCCAGTCCGGGTGCTCACGCTTCCACCGCTCGATGAAGGGGTGTGGCCGAGGGCGCCCGGTTGCCTGCTCGCGCGTTGCCACCTCAGGCCACCTCGTACTCGCGGGCGCGCTCGCGCAACGTGAGGCCATGGCCGGGCGCGTCCGGATCGGGGCGCAGGTAGCCGCCGTCGGGCTCGAGCGTGCCCTCGAAGAGCTCGTCGCTCGACCCGGACGTGGTCGTGGAAGTACTCGATGTGGGCGATCGTCTCGAGCGCCGCGCAGACATGGACGCTGAGCGCCGGCGCGCAATGCGCGGAGAGCGCCATGTTGCGGCCCTTGCAGATCCCGTCCGCGCGCAGCATGTTCGTGATCCCGCCGACCCGGGTGACGTCGGCCTGCAGGATGTCGACGCAATCGGCGAGGTCGTACAGCTGCGGCAAGTCCCACTCGTACTCGCCGGCGGCGATCGCGACGCCGGCCGGGCCGCGGTCGCGAAGCAGCCGCAGGCCCTCGCGGTCCTCGGAGGAGACCGGCTCCTCGAAGTAGGAGACGCCCCATTCCGTGTAGCGCTCAGCCCACAGCAACGCCTGCTTGGGATTGAAGGCGCCGTTGGCGTCGACGAAGAGCTCGGTCTGCGGCCCGATCGCCCGGCGGGCGAGGGCGAGCCGCCGCGGGTCGGCGTCGGGGTCGCGGCCGACCTTGATCTTGACGCGCGGAATCCCGGCCTCGACCCAGCCGCGCAGCTGCTCGCCGAGCTGCTCGTCGTCGAGGTTGGTGAAGCCGCCGCTGCCGTAGATCGGCACGCGTTCGTGGAAGCGCGGCAGCAGCTCGGCCAGGGGCAGGTCGAGAAGCCGAGCCTTGAGGTCCCAGAGCGCGATGTCGACCGCGGAGATCGCCATCGCGCCGATCCCCGGGCGGCCGGCGTTGCGGAGTTCGTGCTGCATCGCCGCCGAGGCGGCCGCGGGCCGCATCGCGTCGGCGCCGCGGACGAGGTCGATGAGCTTCGACTCGATCAGCGTCGCCACGGCGGCGTCGCCGTAGGTGTAGCCGAGGCCGCGCTCGTCGCCGGCGTAGACGGCGACGACGATGCACGTCGTCGCCTCCCAGGTCAGCGTGCCGTCGCTCTCGGGCTGAGACAGCGGCACCTCGAAGACGCGCACGTCGGCGCCGTCGACGCTGACCCGTCGGCCGCCGCCGGTCCGCGCTCCTGTCGTTGCTGTCGCCACTGACTCCATCCCGATGTCGAGGGTCGCCCGGCCGCTCAGCGGTTCGTGAACTCCTTGAGCTTGCCCTTGAAGGACTGCTTGATGATCCGGCCGGAGTTCTCG
The DNA here is from genome assembly GCA_963774395.1 of uncultured Solirubrobacterales bacterium. Lineage (GTDB taxonomy): Bacteria > Actinomycetota > Thermoleophilia > Solirubrobacterales > 70-9 > CAXMST01. Next base: position 40,483 of record CAVZET010000011.1, read on the forward strand.
TCACCGCCGAGCAGCGCCTTGCCGATCGACATCGCCTGATCGATGCGGATGTGCGGCGGCAGCGGCGGGAACTCGGGGTCGGTGACAGCCTCGAGAAGCACCGGGCGGTCGGCCGCGAGGGCCTCGTCCCAGGCATCGCCGACGCGCTCGGCGTCGTCGACCCTGATCCCCTTCAGCCCGAGCAGCTCGGCGTAGCCGGCGTAGTCGAAGTCGGGCAGCGCCTGGCTGGCGTGGAGCTTGGGGTCGCCGGCGAGCACGCGCTGCTCCCAGGTGACCTGGTTGAGGTCGTGGTTGTTGAGCACGACCACCACGAGCTGCTTGTTCGGCCACTGCTCCCAGCGGGCGGCGATGTCGATCAGCGCGTTGATGCCGAGCATCTGCATCGCGCCGTCGCCAAGCGCGGCGATCACGGGGCGGTCGGGGTAGGCCATCTTCGCCGCGAACGCGTAGGGCACGCCGGGGCACATCGTCGCCAGCGTCCCCGAGAGCGCCGCCTTCATCCCCTTGCGCAGCTTCAGGTGCCGCGCCCACCAGTTGGTGGCGGAGCCGGAGTCGGCGGTCAGGATGCAGTCGTCGGGCAGTCGCGGGCTGAGCTCGTGGAAGACGCGCGTGGGGTTGATCCCCTCGTCGGTCTTCTGCATCGCGCGGTCGCCGAGGATCTCCCACCAGCGCTCGACCTCACCCTCGATCTCCTCGCGCCACGAGCGGTCCTCCTTGTGCTCGATCTGAGGCAGCAGCTCGCGCAGCGTGTCGCGCGAGTCGCCGACGAGCGTGGCCTCGAGCGGGTAGCGCATGCCGACGAGCTTGCCGTCGATGTCGATCTGCACTGCGCGGGCCTGGCCCGGCTCCGGCAGCCACTCCGCGTAAGGGAAGCTCGTGCCGATCATCAGCAGCGTGTCGCAGCCGCTGATCATCTCGTAGCTCGGCTTGGTGCCGAGCAGGCCGATCGAGCCGGTGACGAAGGGCAAGTCGTCAGGCAACGCCGCCTTGCCGTTGAGCGCCTTGGCGACGCCGGCGCCGAGCTTGTCGGCGATCTCGATCACCTCGTCGGCGGCCTCCGCGGCGCCCTGGCCGATCAGGATCGCGGGCTTCTCGCCCGCATTGAGGATCTCGGCGGCGCGTGCGATCTCGGCCTCGGCCGGGATCAGCCGCGGGCGCAGCGAGCCGTTCGGCGTCGTGTAGACGATGCCGTGCTCGCGCGGCGGCGGCTCCCAGGTCTCCTCCTGGATGTCGGCGGGGATGATCACGGCGGTGACCGAGCGCGAGGCCTTCGCGATCTGGATCGCCCGGTCGATCAGCTGGCGGACTTGACCCGGGTGCATGCAGACCTGGACGTACTCGGAGGCGACGTCCTTGTAAAGCGTGTTGAGGTCGACCTCCTGCTGGTAGTTGGCGCCGAGCGAGAAGGTCTTCTGCTGGCCGATGATCGCGACGACCGGCTGGTGATCGAGCTTCGCGTCGTACAGGCCGTTCAGCAGATGCACGGCGCCGGGGCCGGAGGTCGCCATGCAGACGCCGACCTCACCGGTGAACTTGGCGTGCGCGGTCGCGGCGAAGGAGGCGATCTCCTCGTGCCGGCACTGGACGAACTCGACGTCGTCGCCGTGCTCGTGGAAGCCGCCGAGGATCCCGTTGATGCCGTCGCCCGGGTAGCCGTAGACACGCTCGATCCCGTTCTCGTGCAGTCGCTGGAGCAGATACGCACCTACTGTCTGAGACATCCCGGAGTCCTTTCGCCGATTTGCAAGGTCAATTCGCCGGTACCCGCTTTTCATCGGGCTAACGGCCCCGGGGCACGGTTTGTCAGACCGCTGACGGCGGGCTCCGGCTGGCAAGAGGTCAGCGCCCCGACGGTTTACGGCGACCGCCGCGGGGTACGCTCGTCAGGCCTTGAGCCCGAAGCTCGACCCGACCTCGCTCCCGCTCCTACGCCAGTTGCGCCATGGGGATCTGACGGGGCGCGGGATCGCCGCCCGGTCCGCCCGGTCCGCCTCGCTGCGGCCCCGCACGGCCGAGGCCGACGACGTCGTCAAGTCGATCTGCCCGTTCTGCGCGGTCGGCTGCGGGCAGCGCGTCTACGTCAAGGACGGCGAGGTCACCCAGATCGAGGGCGATCCCGACAGCCCGATCTCACGCGGGCGCCTGTGCCCGAAGGGCGCGGCCTCGCGCTCGCTCGTGCAGAGCCCCTCGCGCGAGTACAAGGTCAAGTACAGGCCGCCGCACGCGACCGAGTGGCAGCAGCTCGACCTCGAGGAGGCGATGGACATGATCGCCGACCGGGTGATCGCCAGCCGCGAGTCCGGCTGGCAGGACGAGACCGACGAGGGCGGCACGCTGCACCGGACGATGGGGATCGGCAGCCTCGGCGGCGCGACGCTGGACAACGAGGAGAACTACCTGATCAAGAAGCTGTTCAGTGCCCTCGGCATCGTCCAGATCGAAAACCAGGCGCGAATATGACACTCCTCCACCGTCCCCAGTCTGGGGACGTCGCTTGGTAGGGGTGGCGCCACCACCTTCCAGCAGGACCTGCAGAACTCCGACTGCATAGTCATCCAGGGCTCGAACATGGCCGAGTGCCACCCGGTCGGCTTTCAGTGGGTGATGGAGGCGAAGGAGCGCGGCGCGAAGATCATCCACGTCGACCCCCGCTTCACCCGCACCTCGGCGGTCGCCGACACGCACGTGCCGCTGCGCGCCGGCAGCGACATCGCCTTCCTCGGCGGGATCGTCAACTACATCCTCGAGGGCGGCCACGAGTTCCGCGACTACGTCAAGCACTACACGAACGCGGCGACGATCGTCAGCGACGAGTTCGTCGACACCGAGGACCTCGCCGGCATGTTCAGCGGCTGGGATCCGGAGTCGGGCTCCTACGACATCGAGACCTGGCAGTACAAGGACATGGAGGTCTTCGCCTCCGGGGGCAAGCGCGAGGAAGGGGCGGTCTTCGGCGAGGGCGCCCACTACGCGCAGGGCGGCAAGATGGAGCACGGCAACCCGCCGCACTTCGACATGGAGCTCGAGGATCCGCGCTGCGTCTTCCAGCTGCTGAAGCGGCACTTCAGCCGCTACACGCCGGCGAAGGTCGCCGAGATCTGCGGCGTCCCGGAGGAGACCTTCCTCGAGGTCGCCGAGGCGCTCGTGCAGAACTCGGGCCGCGAGCGGACGAGCGCCTTCTGTTACGCGGTCGGCTGGACCCAGCACACGGTCGGCGTCCAGTACATCCGCACGGCGGCGATCATCCAGCTCCTGCTCGGCAACATCGGCCGCCCCGGCGGCGGCATCCTGGCGCTGCGCGGGCACGCCTCGATCCAGGGCTCGACCGACATCCCGACGCTCTACAACATCCTCCCCGGCTACATCCCGATGCCGCACCCGCACGCGCATCAGCACCTCGACGACTACCTCGAGATGAACTCGGCCGAGACCGGCTACTGGGGCCACATGGACGCCTACATGGTCAGCCTGCTGAAGGCCTGGTGGGGCGATGCGGCGACCGCGGAGAACGAGTACTGCTTCGACTACGTGCCGCGCATCGACGGCAGCCACTCCGCCTACCAGTCGGCGCTCGACATGCTCGACGGCAAGCTCGAGGGCTACTTCCTGTTCGGCGAGAACCCGGCCGTCGGCAACGCGAACTCGCGCCTGCATCGGCTCGCCCTCGCCAACCTGAAGTGGCTCGTCGTCCGCGACTTCCAGGAGATCGAGAGCGCGGCCTTCTGGCACGACGGTCCCGAGATCGAGTCGGGCGAGCTCGTCACCGAGGAGATCGGCACCGAGATCTTCATGCTGCCCGCCGCCGCGCACGTCGAGAAGGACGGCAGCTTCACCAACACCCAGCGGCTGCTGCAGTGGCACCACAAGGCGGTCGAGCCGCAGGGCGACTGCCGGTCCGACCTGTGGTTCACCTACCACCTCGGCCGCAAGATCCGCGAGAAGCTCGCCGGCTCGCGCAAGAAGCGAGATGCGGGGATCCTCAAGCTGACCTGGGACTACCCGACCGAGGGTCCCTACGACGACCCGAGCGCCGAGGCCGTGCTGCGCGAGGTCGGCGGCGTCGACCTCGAGAAGGACGAGGCGCTGCCCGGCTACACCGAGCTCAAGGCCGACGGCTCGACCGCCTGCGGCTGCTGGATCTACAGCGGCTGCTACGCGGACGAGACCAACCAGACGGCCCGGCGCGTGCCCGGCTCCGAGCAGAGCTGGGTCGCCCCCGAGTGGGCCTGGGCGTGGCCGGCGAACCGCCGGATCCTCTACAACCGCGCCTCCGCCGATCCCGACGGCAAGCCCTGGTCGGAGCGCAAGAAGCTACGTCTGGTGGGACGCCGAGGAGGAGCAGTGGACGGGCGAGGACGTGCCCGACTTCAAGGCGACGAAGGCACCCGACTACGTTCCCGACGAGGACGCCAAGGCCGAGGACGCGCTGCGCGGCGACGAGCCGTTCATCATGCAGTCGGACGGCCGCGGCTGGCTCTTCGTCCCCTCCGGACTCACCGACGGCCCCTTCCCGACCCACTACGAGCCGCACGAGTCGCCGTTCGCCAACGCGCTGTACGAGCAGCAGTCGAACCCCGGCCGCGAGCAGTTCCCGCGGCCCGAGAACGCATACAACCCGACGGCGGACGAGGCCGGCGCCGACGTCTTCCCGTTCGTGGTCACCAGCTACCGGCTGACCGAGCATCACACCGCCGGCGCCATGACCCGCACCGTCGGCCGGCTCAACGAGCTGCAGCCGGAGATGTTCTGCGAGGTCAGCCCCGAGCTTGCCGGCGAGCGGGGCCTCGAGCAGGGCGGCTGGGCGACGATCGTCACCTCGCGAGCGGCGATCGAGGCGCGCGTGATCGTCACCGAGCGGCTGCGGCCCCTGCGGGTGCAGGGCCGCGTCGTCCACCAGGTCGGCCTGCCCTACCACTGGGGCTTCCGCGGCGCCAGCAAGGGCGACTCGGCCAACGACCTGTTCTCGATCGCGCTCGACCCCAACGTCCACATCCAGGAGGCCAAGGCGGCGACCTGCGACATCGTCGCCGGCCGGCGTCCGCGCGGCCCGGAGCTGCCCGAGTTCGTCGCCCGCTACCGCGAGCGGGCGGGATCGCAGGAGAGCTGATGGCCGCGGCGACGAACACGGGGGCAGCTGAGCCGCGCGTCGGCTTCTTCACCGACACGAGCGTCTGCATCGGCTGCAAGGCCTGCGAGGTCGCCTGCAAGGAGTGGAACGACGTGCCGGTCGAAAACGAGGGCCTGACCGGCACCTCCTACGACAACAGCGTCGGCCTCGGCGCCAACCGCTGGCGCCACGTCGCCTTCATCGAGCAGCGCGTCGAGGTCGGTGGCGTCGCCGATGCCGCCCCGGATTCGTGGGTCGAGGAAGCCTCGCGCCAGCAACTCGTCGACGAGGGGCTGCCGACGCACAGCGATGACGACGGCTTCCGCTGGCTGATGAGCTCGGACGTCTGCAAGCACTGCACCGAGGCCGGCTGCCTCGACGGCTGCCCGACGGGCTCGATCTTCCGCACCGAGCACGGCACCGTCGTCGTCCAGGAGGACATCTGCAACGGCTGCGGCTACTGCATCGTCGCCTGCCCGTTCGGCGTCCTCGACCAGCGCCCCGACGACGGCCGCGTCTGGAAGTGCACCCTCTGTTACGACCGCCTGCAGGACGACATGACCCCCGCCTGCGCGCAGGCCTGCCCGACCGAGTCGATCCAGTTCGGCGAGCTCGAGGTGCTGCGCCGCCGGGCCGGCGAGCGGGTCGAGGCCCTGCAGGAGCGCGGCGTCGAGGGCGCCCGGCTGTACGGGGCCGATGACGGCGATGGCGTCGGCGGCGCCGGCGCCTTCTTCCTGCTCCTCGACGAGCCGGAGACCTACGGCCTGCCACCCGACCCGGTCGTGCCGACGCGGCACCTGGCCGAGTGCTGGCGTGCCGCCGCGCTCGCCGGCACGGCGCTCGTCGTCGGCGCCGCCGCGAGCTTCATCGGAGGGCGGCGATGAAGGGCGAGCGCTCGATGGTCCCGCGCGAGAAGCCGCGCAGCTACTACGGCCGGCCCGTCGTCAAGGAACCCGTCTGGACCTGGGAGATCCCGACCTACTTCTTCACCGGCGGCATGGCGGGCGCCGCAACGGTGCTCGCCTACGGCGCTCAGCTGGTCGGTAACGAGCGGCTCGCTCGGCGCTCCTGGTTGCTGGCGCTGGCCGGCGTCACGGCGAGCCCGGCGCTGTTGATCTCCGACCTCGGCCGGCCCGAGCGCTTCCTCAACATGCTGCGCGTCTTCAAGATCACCTCGCCGATGAGCGTCGGCTCGTGGATCCTGGCGACGAATGGCGGCGTCGTCACCGGCGCCGCACTTGCCGCCTTCCTGCGGCGCCCACCGCTCGTGCTGCGGGCGAGCGCGCCCGCGGCCGCCGTCGCCGGGCCGGCGCTGACCACATACACGGCGGTGCTCGTCGCCAACAGCGCGATCCCGGCCTGGAGCGAGGCGCGCCGACACCTGCCCTTCGTCTTCGCCGGCAGCGGCGCCGCCAGCGCCGGCGCGGCAGCCTGGCTACTCAGCGGCGGCGTCGAGGCCGGCCCCGCCCGGCGGATGGCGATCGGCGGCGCGATCGCCGAGCTCGCCGCCGGCGAGGCAATGGAGCGCTCCCTCGGCCACGTCGGCGAGCCCTACTCGAGCGGCGCATCGGGCAAGGCGATCAAGGCGGCGAAGGCGCTGACCGCCGGCGGCGCGGCGCTGATGGCGCTTGGCCGCAAGCGGCGCGCGGTCGCAGCTACCGGCGCCGGAATGCTGATCGCGGGCGCCCTCTGCGAGCGCTGGGGCGTCTACCGCGCCGGCTTCGCCTCGGCCGCCGATCCCGCCTACACGGTCGGCCCGCAGCGCGAGCGGCTCAGCTCGCTCACCTGACCTCGATCCTGCCCGGGTGCTCGGCGACGAGCCGGCCGATGACCGGCGCCCCGATCGCCGCCGCCGACTCGGGCTCGACCGCGATCAGCAGCCCGCCCGAAGTCATCGCATCGGTGAGCAATACCCGGCGCTCCTCGGCAACGTCATCGGCGAAAGGGGCGAAGGCCTGCGCCTGCTCGCGGTTGCGCCGGCTGCCGCCCGCGATCGCGCGCTCGTTGGCGGCGAGCTCGAGCACGCCGCCGATCGCCGGCACGGCGTCAGCCTCGAGCACGGCGCCGACCCCGCTCGCCAAACAGAGCTCGTTGAGATGGCCGAGCAGGCCGAAGCCGGTCACGTCGGTGGCGGCGTGGGCGCCGGCCTCGACGGCGGCCTGGGCGGCGGCGGCGTTGAGCTCGCACATGACGGCGACGGCCTCCTCGAGGACCGCGGCGGGGGCGAGATCGCGCTTCGCCGCGGTTGTCGCCAGGCCCGAGCCGAGCGGCTTGCTGAGCACGAGCGCATCGCCGGGCCGGCCGCCGGCGTTGGTCAGCATCCGCTCGGGATCCACGATGCCGCTGACGGCGAGCCCGTACTTGGGCTCGGGATCGTCGATCGAATGGCCACCGCCGACGACGGCGCCGGCCGCGGCGACCGACTCGAGGCCGCCGGCGAGGATCTCGCCAAGCAGCTCGGCGGGCAATTCGTCGAGCGGGAAGGCGACGAGGTTGATCGCGACGAGCGGCGTGCCGCCCATCGCGTAGACGTCGGAGAGCGCGTTGGCGGCGGCGATCCGGCCGAAGTCACGCGGATCGTCGACGATCGGTGTGAAGAAGTCGGCGGTGTGGACGAGCGCCTGCCGCTCGTTGATCCGGAAGACCGCCGCGTCGTCGGCCGCGTCGGAGCCGACGAGCAGGTCGGGATGGCCGGGCAGCTGCAGCTCGGCGAGCACTGCGGCGAGCCGGTCGCGGGGGATCTTGCACGCGCACCCGGCGCCGTGGGCGAGGGAGGTGAGGCGCGGATGGGCGAGCGACTCCACCGGCCGAAGATACCCTGCGGGCATGGCCGCTACACCGCAGCGCGCGAGCAACCCGGAACTGCGCGCGCTGCCCTCGGTCGAGCAGCTCGCGAGCGAGCTCGACGGCCCGCACGAGCAGCGCGTCGCCGCCGCGCGGGCCGTGATCGGCGCCGCCCGCGAGCGGCTGCTCGCCGGACTCGAGGCCACGACCGACCCGGCAGCGCTGCGGGCCACGGCCGCGGCCGAGCTGGAGCTGCTCGCGGCGGCCTCGCTGCGGCCGCTGATCAACGCGACCGGCGTCGTCCTGCACACCAACCTCGGCCGGGCGCCGCTCGCGCCCGAGGCCGCCGATGCCGCCGCGGCAATCGGCGCCTCCTACTCCAACCTCGAGCTCGACCTCGAGGCGGGCGAGCGTGGCAGCCGCTCCGACCACGTCGAGCCGCTGCTCCGCGAGCTGACCGGCGCCGAGGCGGCGGTCGCGGTCAACAACAACGCCGCCGCCGTGATGCTGGCGCTGGCGGCGACGGCCGCCGGGCGGGAGGTGATCGTCGGTCGCGATCAACTCGTCGAGATCGGCGGCTCCTTCCGGATCCCCGAGATCCTCGCGCTCTCGGGCTGCGAGCTGGTCGAGGTCGGGACGACGAACCGCACCCGCGTCGCCGACTACGCGGCAGCGATCGGCGAGCGCACGGCGGCGCTGCTGCGCGTGCACCAGTCGAACTTCCGCACGGTCGGCTTCACCGAGGGCCCGCCGCTCGCCGAACTCTGCGAGCTCGGCGCCGCGCACGGCCTGCCCGTCGTCGACGATCTCGGCTCGGGAGCGCTCGAGCCGATCGGCGACGAGCCGCTCGTCGCCGCCTCGCTCGCCGCCGGGGCGGCGATCACCTGCTTCTCCGCCGACAAGCTGCTCGGCGGCCCCCAGGCCGGGATCCTCGCCGGCACCGAGGCGGCGATCGCCGCCTGCCGCAGCCACCCTCTGGCGCGCGCCCTGCGCATCGACAAGCTGCAGCTGGCCGCGCTCGAGGCGACCCTGCGGCTGCGTCGGGACCGCGGCCCCGAGGCGCTGCCCGCGGCGGCGATGCTCACCGCCGGCGCGGCCGAACTGCGGGGCCTGGCCGAGCTCATCGCGGAGCAGATCGGCCCGGCGGCCCAAGTCACAGAAGGCAGCGGCCGGGCCGGAGGCGGCACGCTGCCGACGCTCGAGCTGACCGGCCCGGTTTGCTCAGTGGATCCCGGTGGCGTCGGCGCCGACGAGCTCGCCGCCCGGCTGCGGGCGGCGACGCCGGCCGTCGTCGCGCGGATCGCCGACGGTCGCCTGATCCTCGACCCGCGAACGCTGCTCGGCGAGGGGCAGGCGCAGGCAGCCGCCGACGCGGTCCGAGCCGCTCTTGTCTGAGGCGGACGCCGGCGCGCCCGGGCTGACGCTGGGCACCGCGGGGCACATCGATCACGGGAAGACGCGGCTCGTCGCCGCCCTGACCGGCACCGAGACCGACCGGCTGGAGGAGGAGCGCCGGCGCGGGATCTCGATCGAGCTCGGCTTCGCCGAGCTCGAGCTGCCAGGCGGCGCGCGGCTTGGCCTCGTCGACGTCCCCGGCCATGAGCGCCTCGTACGGACGATGGTCGCCGGCGCCACGGGCATCGACCTCTTCCTGCTCGTCGTCGCCGCGGACGATGGCGTCATGCCGCAGACGCGTGAGCACCTGGAGGCGCTGCGGGCGCTCGGCGTCGAGCGGGGCGTCGTCGCCCTCAACAAGGTGGATCTCGTCGACGCGGAGCTGCGGGCGCTGCTCACCGAGGAGCTGCGCGAGCTGCTGCCCGGGCGGCCGATCGTCGAGACGAGCGCCCGGACGGGCGAGGGCATCGAGCGGCTGCGGGCAGCGATCGCGGCGGAGGCGGAGGCCGTCATCACCGAGCGGGCGGGCGCCGGCGCGGAGCCATGGCCTCCCGCCGACGGCGTCCTGCACGTCGACCGCTCGTTCACGATCGCGGGTGCCGGCACCGTCGTCACCGGCACCGTCGCCGCCGGGGCCTTCGAGGCCGGCGCCCGAGTCGCGGTCCTCCCCGCCCGCGCCGCAGCCCGGATCCGCTCGATCGAGGTCCACGGCCGGCGCGTCGAGTCGGCCGCCCGCGGTCGCCGGGCGGCGCTCAATCTGACCGGCATCGACCGGTCCGACGTGCCGAGGGGCTCGGTGATCAGCGTCGATCCCGAGAGCCCGGCACCGAGCTACCGGCTCGACGTGCGGCTGCTCGGGGCCGCCGCGCGCCGCTGCCCGCGGCGGCTGCAGGTCCACCACGGGACACGCGATGCGGCCGCGCGCGTCTTCGAGCTCGGCGATGGGCTCGCGCAGCTGCGGCTCGAGGCGCCCCTCATCGCACGCGCCGGCGATCGCGTCGTGCTGCGCTCGATCTCCCCCCGGGCACGCTCGGCGGGGCCATCGTGATCGATCCCGACCCGCGCCGCCATGGACCCGGGCACGACGCGGAGCGGCTGCGGCTGCTCGAGCGCGGCACGGCGGCGGAGATCCTGCTCGCAGCGCTCGCGGAGCTGCCCGGCGGCCTCCCCGACGAGCCCGCCGCATGGCGCCGCGAGCCGCGCCTCGCCTATGCGCTCGCCCGCCTTCCCGAGGCCGCCTGGAGGGAGGCGAGCCGAGCGCTCGTCGCGGGCGGCGAGGTGCGGCTCGCATCGGGCCGGATCGCGCTCGTTGAGGCAGAGCCGCCGGCGCCCGCCGCCCCCGAGCCGCTCCCACCCGACCTTCGGGCAACCGCCGTCCGCGCGCTCGCCGCGCTGCGTGCCGACGGGGCCGAGCCGCGTTCGGTGCAGGCCCTCGCCGACGATCTCGGCATCGGGCGTGAGGAGACGACCGCCGTGCTCGCCGCGCTCGAGCTCGAGGGCCACCTGCGGCGGATCGCCCCCGACGTCTACATCGAGCCCGAGACCCTGGCCGAGCTCGAGCGCCGGGCGGTCGGGCTCGCCGCCGAGCGCGGCTCGATCTCGCTCGCCGAGCTGCGCGACGAGCTGCGGACGAGCCGCAAGTACGCCCAAGCGCTCGTTGAACACCTCGACCGCGAGGGCCTGACGGTACGCCGGGGCGACCGGCACCTGCCACGCCGCGCGCCAACCGCCGAGCCGTAACGCCGGGGGGCCATAGCCTTCGCCGAGTTCCAGAGTTCCACATGGGGCGGCAGGGGTCTGGTGGCCCATCTGGCCTTCAAAGCCAGCAGGGCGGTGCAGCCCACCGCTTGGAAGGTTCGATTCCTTCGCCGCCTCGTAGGAGCTCCGCCGGCGGGTCGCCCGCCGCTCAGCGCTTGAGCTTGACCTTGACCTTGCCGGTGGCGGTGTTGCCGGCGCCGTCGGTGAACGTCGCCGTCACCTTGGCCTTCGCCTTGTGGCCCTTACGCAGGGCCTTCTTGAGCTTCTTGCGCGCCTTCTTCTTCTTCGGCTTGAGGTTCACCTTCGTCGTGGTTCCGGCAGCGACCGACTTCGTCTTCGGCGCGAGCTTGTAGCTGTGCTTGCCGCGCTTGATCGTGCCCTTGAGCGCGGCCGTCAGCTGCTCGCCGGCGACCACCTTGACCGCGACGACGATTTTGTGGCCCTTCTGCTTCTGCGTCGACTTCGCCTTGAGCTTGCCGTCGGCGACCGAGTCGATCGTCACCGGTGGCTGACCGTCTTCTGCCTTGGCCGTTGCAGTAGACGGCGTTGCCGACCGCCGCGACGTCGCCCGTGAACACAGCGCTGGGATCGCAGTCGTTGGTGACCGTGAGCTTGACCGTGTAGGTGCCGTCGGCTGCGTATGTGTGGGTGCGGTGTCGCCGGCCGCCCGGGTGGGGTCGTCCCGTCGCCGAAGTCCCAGACCGAATGCCGTCGCCTCGCCGCCGCGGCACGGTCGTCTGCACTGGCGTCGAAGGAGGTCGGCTCCCCCGCCTTCGCGCGGTGCTGCTGAAGCCGGCACCGGCGTCTGCGTCGGCGTCACCGCAGCACTGAAGAAGCTCGGGAACTTGCCCCCGGTCGGCGAACGGCGCTGCCGGTGACGCTCGTCAGCCCGCCGGTCGCGACCGATGCCGAGACCGGCAACGAGCGCCGGGATCGGCGAGCAACGGCGCGTAGAGGTCCTTACCGTCCGGGGTGATCGCGATTCCGTGCGTCTGCCCGGTGAGCACGAGCGGCGTGCCAGGGATCTGGGTGAGCGCTCCGGTCGACTGGTTGATCGTGAACCCCTCGACCGCCTTCCCGAACGTTTCGGTCACATAGAGCGCCGTGCCGTCGGGGGTGACAGAGGGCTCGGTCGGCGCATTGGCGCCCGTGGCGAAAGGTGAGCCGGTGACCTGACTCGGCGCGCCCGTCGTCGGATTGAGGTCGAGGACGTGGATCGCGTCCGCGCTGCCCTGGGCAATGAACAGGCGCGAGCCATCGGGTGCGATCGAGTCCCCGAACCTGTTGAACTCGCCGAGCAGATAGAAGGGCGAGCCGGCGATCGGGGTCAGCGAGCCGGTCGGCGCCGATCGAGAGCACGGCGATCGCCGTGTCGGCGTGCCAGGCCGGTCCGCCGTCGGGCCGCGGCGTGCCGTGACGTAGAGGAAGCGACCGTCCGGAGAGACGACGGGCACGCCCGCGGATCGAGATGCCGACGTCGACCGGCAGCCTCGAGATCGGGTCGGGCGCGCCGCTGGCGGGATCGATCGAGAAGGCGGAAACCGACGGGCCGTGCCTCGGTCGAATCGCGGTTGGTCGCGAACAAGATAGGACCCGTCCGGGAGTGAACCCGAGGCCCGTCGGCTGGTTGCCGCCGGCGGGGTATCTGCCCGATCGGGTGAGGGCTTGCCGCCCGCGCCGATCGAGTAGCGCTGATGTCAGTCGTCGGCCGTGTTCAGCGACGTAGACGTGCGCGCATCGGGGCTGACGATGCACGCCGTTCGCGTCGTCGCCGGCGGCGACCGGAGTACCGGACCGGCGTCAGCGACCCGCTCGGATGAGGTCGCAAAGGGGGCAAGCCCGGTCAAGGCGTGCCGCTGTTGGTCACGTAAACGGAGCGCGTCGCCTGCGCGGCGCTCGGCGCGGCAAGCCCAGCCGCGACGAGGACCGCCACGGCCGAACGCCGGAGCTTTCCCATGACTGAATGTGAAGCCCTGATTCCTTCAGCCTAGGTGAGCCTCGCCGGAAGTCAAGAGGACCGCCCGCGCGGCCCTCCGGGGCCTCAAGCGCTGTCGATTGGCTCGAGCGCGATCCGCTCCCCTTGCTGCGGGACCCGGGCGATGGTCACCTTGAGGTTCTCGTGACCGATCGCGAGATCGCCGAGCTTGAAGGTCCCGTGCGCGAAGTCGGCATTCGTCGTGCCCGGCTGCAGACTCCACTTGTACGGCGGCGTCGCGCCGTGCTGCCCCTGGTTGAGGACGAGCGTCAAGTACAGCTTCTCCGTGATCAGTGGGAACGTCTGCTCGCACGCAGTCCCGGCGAGCGCCGTGCCAATGCCCGACTCGGCTGGGAACCCGTCGGTCGCCGTGACGTCGTTGTCGGTGAGCACGATCGGCGCCGCGGGGAAGGTCGCGCCGCCGCCGAAGTGGAAGCCGCGGACGGTGATCCTGCCGGGCTTCGCCTTTGTCAGGGTCTGGGTGCTCGTACCGGATAGGTGATCGGTGTCGCATGTGTCGGTGTAGGTCTCGCTGCCCGACGCGGTCTCGGTGTAGCTGCCAACGCCGCTGTACGCGTCGCCCGGGCCGCTCTGGAAGATCGCGCCCGCCTGGGTGGTCGTCGGCCACTTGGTACTGATCCCGATCTTGAAGCCCTGGCCGCTCCATCCCGGGTCCCTTTGCGTGATCGACCCCGAGATGTCCTGGGTGAAGACGTTGCAGCGCTCCGCCGACGTCGCCTCGATCTGGCCGACATCGCGCTCGACGTCGTTGAACAGGTCCTTCATCTGGTCGAGCGTCTCGGCGCGGGTCAGCCCCTGGCTCTTGCCGCCGATGTTCGTCGGCGCCAGGCTCCAGGAATCGCCGTGCACGGCCACCACCTGCTCGAGCGAGAGGTCGAGCTTTTTGAAGACGCGCTTGCCGCCGCGCCGGGGCACGCTGCGATTCAGGTACAGGTAGTGGACCGTGTAGTCCTCGTGGTCGACTTCGCCGTCGACCCCAACATGGACGGTGCCGTCGACGATCACGCGGACGTGGCTGGTGAGCCCTCCGTCGGCGGCGTGACCGACGACCGACTCCTCGGCCACGTAGCGGAAGCCGTAGGTCCCGTCCCCGATCTGCGGACAGCCGGTCGTCGAGGACTCCTGCTTGCGGTCCACGTGGCCGCGCCCCTTGTCGGTCTTGAACGAGCCGCCGATATCGAGCTTCATCCCCACCTCGCCGGCGACGAGCGACTGCGTCAGCGACTCGGTGACCGTGCCGCCCGTGCCCTTGATCGGCGCGGACTGGCTCGATGTCACGGTGTCCGGGGCCCGCCTGCGACTCGTCGCCGCGGCGCTCGCGGCACCGGAGACGGGATGGGCGTGGACGAACGCGCCCAGCGCGTGCTTGCGAGCGCGCCCGAGCCGCTTGTAGACCCTGGCGGCCTTCCTTGGCGCGTGCTTGGGCAGCTTCACCTTCGTCAGCTTGTTGGCCCCCTGGACCAGCGCTCCCGGCAGCTCCGGCCCGGAGGCGTAGTCGCCGGGGGTGAAGTGCGCCGAGCAGCCCTTCTTCTTACACAGCTTGGCGGCGTTGGAGGTCGCCCGGGACCTGCCGCCGCTGCGGCCCCGCGCGACGACGCTGCTCGGGGCGAACGCGAGTGCGCCGACGACAGCCCCAATGCCGACCGCCGCTGCAAACCTGCTTCTCATCAAACGCCCACTCTCCACTGCACCCGCCGGTGCCGGACCAGTGTAGCTCCGCATTCACGCCGCCCCCGGGGCCTCGCGCTCCTCAAGAGCCCGCTGCGGCTTTTCTGCAAACCTGATCCGGATGAGCAGGAAGCGGTGGACCCTTCTCTTGGTCTGCGTGGCGACGTTCATGTTGCTGCTGGACATCACGATCGTCAACGTCGCGCTGCCGTCGATCCAGAAGAGCCTCGACGCCAGCCTCTCCTCGCTGCAATGGGTCGTCGACGCCTACGCGCTGACCCTCGCCTCGTTCCTGCTCGTTTTCGGCTCGCTCGGCGATCGGCTCGGCCGGCGGCGGATCTTCGCTGCGGGGCTGGCGATCTTCGCCTTCGCCTCGCTGCTCTGCGGGCTCGCACAGAGCGCCACCGTGCTCAACGTCTTCCGCGGCCTGCAGGGCGTCGGCGGCGCGGCGATGTTCGCGACCGCGCTGGCGCTGATCGCGCAGGAGTTCGAGGGCAAGGAGCGTGGCAAGGCAATCGGCATCTGGGGCGCAACCGTCGGCGGCGCCGTCGCGATCGGCCCTCTGGTCGGCGGCCTGATCACCGACGGGCTCGGCTGGGAGTGGATCTTCTTCGTCAACATCCCGATCGGCATCGCGGCCGTGGTGCTCACCCAGACGAAGCTCGCGAACGTCGCCGCGACCGACGCCGCCCCGATCGACTGGGCCGGTGTCACGACCTTCTCGCTTGCCCTCTTCGCGCTCATCTTCGGCCTGATCCGCGGCAACGCCGAGGGCTGGGGCTCGGCCGTGATCGTCGGCTCGCTACTCGCCGCGCTCGTCCTGATGATCGCCTTCTTCGTGATCGAGTCGCGGCGCAAGAACGCGATGCTCGACCTCTCGCTGTTCAAGATCCGCTCGTTCGGCGGCGCCTCGATCGTCGCCTGGGGACTGTCGGCGACGATGTTCGCGCTCTTCCTCTACATCACGCTCTACATGCAGGACGTGATCGGCCTCACCCCGCTCCAGGCCGGCCTGCGCTTCCTGCCGCTCAGCGTCCTCTCGTTCGTCGTCGCGCCGATCTCGGCCAACCTCGCGCAGCGCGTCCCAATCCAGGGGCTGATGGGCCTCGGCATGATCCTCGTCGGCGTCGGCCTGCTGCTGATGCGGGGCGTCGCGCCCGGCGATCAGTGGACGACGCTGTTGCCCGGCTTCATCGTCGCCGGCATCGGCGTCGGCATGACGAACCCGCTGATCGCCGACGTCGCGCTCGGCGTCGTCGAGCCCGCCCGGGCCGGAATGGCCTCGGGGATCAACTCGACGTTCCGTCAGGTCGGCATCTCGACCGGCGTCGCCGGCCTCGGAGCGATCTTCCAGTCGCAGATCCTCAGCAACCTGGGTGCGATCCCCGCCCAGTTCCGCAGCACCTTCTCCGACGCGGTCTCGGCCGGCGCGATCCAACAGGCCGCCGCGCAGTTGCCGCCGGACATCCGCGGCCAGGCAGTCAACGCCGGCCAAAGTGCATTCTGCGCGGGCTTCAACGACATCCTCTTGATCGGCGGGATCGTCGTGATGATCTGCGGCGTGCTCGGCTTCGCGCTGACCAAGCGCAGCGACTTCGTCGCGGTCGGGGCACCACCTGCCGGCACCTCGCCGGGCGGGGGGCCCGAGCCCGCACCGGCAGGCTGAGCCGACCGCCGCGACGGACGCCGACGACACCGGCCTGCCGCCGAGCTGAGCCCGGCGGCGATAGATTGCCGCGCAATGGGGCAGCGCACTTTCGTCTTCTTCCCGGAGAGCGCCTACGGGCCGACGAACAACTGCGTCGGGATCGGCAACGTCCTGCGTAGCCGCGGCCACCGCGTCGTCTTCATCGCCGAGGAGTCCTTCAAGGGCACGCTCGAAGAGAAGGGCTTCGAGGAACAGCTCATGCGGCTGACGCCCCCGGAGGCGGCGCCGGAGGGCGAGGAGGCGGCGGCCGAGGACCCGGGTCAGTTCTGGAAGGACTTCATCCGCGAGACCGCCCCGGTCTTCCGCAAGCCGACGATCGAGCAGCTCGAGGGCTTCATCGGCCCGACCTTCCAGGCGCTCTGCGACGGCGCGCGCTACGTCGACGACCGCCTGCTCGAGATCATCGACGAGGTCAAGCCCGACGTGCTCGTCGAGGACAACGTCGTCACCTTCCCGGCGCTGCCGGCCTCGGGGATCCCGTGGGTGCGGATCGTCTCCTGCAACCCCGCCGAGGTCAAAGATCCCGACGTCCCTCCCCCTTTCTCCGGCTACCCGGTCGCCGACCGCTCCGGGTGGTCCGACTACTGGGCCGAGTACGACCGGGCGCTCGGGCCGATGCAGAAGGCGTTCAGCGAATTCTGCGTCGAGCGCGGCGCCGGGCCGCTGCCCGACCGCGAACTCGAACACACCTCCCCCTTCCTGAACCTGACCCTCTATCCGGCCGAGGTCGACTACGCCCGCGCGACGCCGCTCGGCGCCTCGGGCACCTGGGCGAACCTCGAGGCGGCCGTTCGGACAACCGACGAAGCCTGGCAACTGCCGGCCGAGCTCGAGGGCGAGGCGCCGCTCGTCTACCTGAGCCTCGGCTCACTCGGCTCCGCGGACGTCGGGCTGATGAAGACCCTCATCGCGACCCTCGCCGACTCGCCGTTCCGCGTGATTGTCTCGATGGGACCGCAGCACACCGAGCTCCAGGCCGACGTCGACGGCGCCGCGAACATGGCAGGCGCCGAGTTCTTGCCCCAGACCTCGCTACTGCCGGAGGTCGACCTCGTGATCACACACGGCGGCAACAACACGGTCACCGAGAGCCTCTACTTCGGCAAGCCGATGGTCCTGCTGCCGCTCTTCTGGGACCAGTACGACAACGCCCAGCGCATCGACGAGACCGGCTTCGGCAAGCGCTTGTCGACCTACGGGCACGCGCCGGAGGAGCTCCGCGGCGCGATCGACGGCCTGCTCGCCGACGGGGCGCTGGCCGACCGGCTGGCGAAGGTCTCGGCACGTCTACGGGCCGCGCCGGGAACCGAAAAGGCGGCCGACCTGCTCGAGCGCCTCGCCGGGGGCTGAGCGCCAGGATCGATCGATAGATGGCACATCGACCCCCGGAAACCGGGGAAAATGTGCCACCTATTCACTGGGCCTAAAGGCCCTCGTTCCAGACGCGAGCGAGGACCAGCGCCAGCATCGCCAGACCGGCGAGGCGGCGCAGCAGGTTGACCCCACGGGTGAGCTCGAGCGCCGCCCACCAGGCGAAGGCGGCGAAGTGCACCGCTCTCGCGATCCGCCTCGCGCCCTGATCGGCAAGTCGCCGCTGGGCAGCCGCCGCGCCGATGGCGACGAGCAGCGGCCCGTTCGGTGTCTGGCCAACGACGTAGCCGCGAATCGTCAGATCACGAGTGGGGATCACGCCCGAACCCTATGCCCGCCCGCGGGCAGTCCGAGCGGCGGCAAGGTCGCTCAGCTTTCGGACATCGCCGGCTCAGGCTGACCGTGCTCGAGATGAGGGTGCCCCTCCCCCTCGCCGGCCTCCGCCATCGCGGGCACCCGCTGCGGCGCCTCGAGCACGAAGGCGGCGACGGCCAGGGCGACGCAGACAAGCCCCGCGCCAATCAGAAACGCAAGGTGATAGCCGCCGGTCAGCGCTGCCGCGGTCGAGTCACCCGCGGCCTTCAGGTCGTCGGAGCGCGTCGCCGAGAGCGTCGCCAGTACGGCGAGGCCCAGCGCGCCGCCGACCTGAGCCGAGGTGTTGACCAGGCCCGATGCCAAGCCGGCCTCCTCGGGCGCCGCGCCGGACATCGCCAGCGACATCAGCGACGGGAAGCAGCCGCCGATGCCAAAGCCCAAGATCAGCAGCGGCGGCAGCAGGTCGACCCAGTAATCGCCGTTGACCGGCACGCGGGCCCACAGCGCGAGACCGATCGCGGTCATCGCCATACCGACCATGAGCACCCGCTTGGGGCCGAAACGCATCATCAGCGGCTCGGCGAAGCGCAGCGACATCGTGCCCATCACCAGCGTCGTCGGCAGGAACGCGAGGCCGACTTTCAGGGCGTCGTAGCCAAGCACCTTCTGCAGGTACAGGGCGCCCATGAAGAAGAGCGCGAACATGCCGGCGACGAGCAGCGCCTGCACCGTGTTAGCGCCGGAGACGTTGCGCGACCGGAAGATCGAGAGCGGCACGAGCGGGTTCGCAATGCGCCCCTCGCGGACGACGAAGGCGGCGAGCAGTGCGGCCGAGACGGCCCCGAGGCCGAGCGTCTGCGGATCGCTCCAGCCGAGCTCGGCCGCGGGCTTGACGATCGTGTAGACGCCGATCATCAGCGCGGTGACCAGCAGCACGGCGCCGGGAATGTCGGCGCCCTTGTCGAAGCCGAGGCCGGGCCTGTTGTCGATCAGGCGCCGGGCGAGGATCGCCGTCGCGATTCCGATCGGAACGTTGATGAAGAAGATCCAGTGCCAGCTGATCGCCTGGGTGAGCAAACCACCGAGCAGCAGTCCGATCGTGCCACCGGCGGAGGCGACGAAGCCGTAGACACCGATCGCCTTCGCCTGTTCGGAGGGGTGCTGGAACATCGTCACGATCATTCCCAGCGTCACCGCCGAGGCCATGGCGCCGCCGATGCCCTGGATGAAGCGGGCCCCGACGAGCATCTCCTGTGTCTGCGAGAAGCCGCAAGCGAGCGAGGCGAGGGTGAAGATCGCGAGCCCGCCGAGGAAGATGCGTCGGTGGCCGAGCAGGTCGCCGAGCCGGCCGGCGAGCAGCAGCAGACCGCCGAAGGTGATCAGGTAGCCGTTGACGACCCAGGCGAGGCCGGCCTGGGTGAAGCCGAGGTCCTCCTGGATCGTCGGCAGCGCCACGTTCGTGACGGTGACGTCGAGGACGATCATCAGCATGCCCGCGCACAACACGTAGAGCGCGACCCAGTGGTGGCGCTCGGCGCGCGGCGGCTCGGCGCCGCCGGCCATCTCGGTTGTCATCGAATCAGTCTGCATAGGAGAGCTCCAGGGGGCGGATCGGACATTTCCCCTTGGGACCGCTGCCGCCACCGAAACTAATCGGTGATCGAAGCTGCACAGGTTGCCGGGTCGTGACCACTCGTGCAAGCACCGCCTGGGAAGACTTTGACAGCCGGCTTACGCCGGCCGGTCCAACGTAGACCCGGGCTTGGCCCGAGCGGCCCCAACGACCGGCGACCGGTTCCATTCGCTGAGACCGGCGGGGGCGACCCGACTAATCGGGGAGCGTTCGGAGCTCAGTCGCGTTCGATCCGCGCGGGCATGCCGAAGCGGCCGAAGAAGCGCTCGTAGGCGCCGGCGTCGACCGGCTCCTCCGGGAAGCGCAGGTAGGCCTCCGGGTCCGGATTCGCGGTCGAGCGGCAGATGAAGCAGGTGACGTCGGCGACCTTGCCGCCCTCGATCGAGAGCACGTTGAGCGCGAACGGGAGGTAGGCCCCCTCGGCCTCACTCCAAGCGTAGAAGGCGAGCGTCGGGCTGGCCGTTGGCGGTCGTCTGGACGTGGTGCCAGTCCCACGCTCCGGAAAGCGGGCCGACCTCGAGAAAGGCGCGCATCTCGCTGGGCCCACCGGCGCCCCCGTACCAGGTGGCGAGCGGCGGCATCGAGAAGCAGGCCTCTTCGGTGAGCATGCCGATGACGCCGTCGATGTCCTGCTTGTCCCAGGCGTCGACGTAGTCGTCGATCACGCGCTGGATTTCGGCGTCGCCGAGCTCGCGGGCCGTCGCCTGCTGGGTCTGCGAGGGCAGGCGCTGGTCGATCGTTGCGCGGGCCCGCTGGAGGGCGCTGTTGACCGAGGCCACGCTCGTCTCGAGCGTCGCCGCGGTCTCGCGCGCCGAGTAGCCGAGGACCTCGCACAGGATCAGGACGGCGCGCTGATTCGGTGGCAGCAGTTGCAGAGCCGCGACGAAGGCGAGCTCGATCGACTCGCGCTGCTCAACCCGGGCATCGGGGCTGAGCGTGCCGTCCTCGATCCCGATCAGCTCGTCGGGGAATGGCTCGATCCAGACGCTCTCGACAACCGGCCGGCCGGGAGGACCGTCGCCGTCGGCCTGCGAGCGCGGGGCGTAGTCGATCGGGTGCACGCGCTTGGGGCGCTTCTCGATCGCGTTCAGGGAGGTGTTGGTGGCAATCGTGTACAGCCAGGAGCGCAGCGAGCTGCGCCCCTCGAACCTCGGCAGCGCCTTCCAGGCGCGCAGGAGCGTCTCCTGGAGAGCATCCTCGGCATCGTGCAGGGAGCCGAGCATCCGATAGCAGTGGGCGCTGAGCTCGCCCCGGTAGGGCTCGACGAGCTGCGCGAACGCGTTCTCGTCACCGCCTTGCGCGCGCCGAAGCAGCACGCCCTCCGATATCCCAACGTCCATCGCCATGAAGCTGCAGAGTAGCCATCGGTCGTGACGCCGGGCGCCTTGCGCCCGGAGTGCGCGCGAGGACACGAAGTTGGCCGCATTTTCGAAGTATTCATGAGTTATCACATATCGATAACTTCCGATAAGTGAGCTAACTTCCGGCGCGATGCGGTCGCAGGAGAACCCCTACACGCCGAACGCCGGCGCCCAGCCTCCCGTCCTCGCCGGCCGCGCGGCCGAGATCGAGAGTTTCGATGTCCTGCTCGAGCGGCTGCGGCGCGGGCACGCGGAGCAGTCGATGATCATTACCGGGCTGCGGGGCGTCGGCAAGACGGTGCTGCTCAACACCTTCGAGACGCAGGCGAGACAGCTCCGGTGGGCCACGGTCGACGCGGAGATCACGCGGCACACGCCCTTCTCCGGGCGGATGACGCATCTCGTGCGGCGGGCGCTGCTGCAGATCGCGCCGCGCAAGCGATGGCGGTCGCGAGCGCGCCGGGCGGCCGCCGTTCTCTCCTCCTTCCAGCTGACCGTCAGTGGCGAGGGCGCCGTAACGGCGTCGCTGGGGATCGACCCACACGAGGGGCTCGCCGACAGCGGCTACCTGCCTGATGACCTCACCGATCTGGTCGTCGCCCTCGGCGAGGCCGCGGCGGCGCACGAGAGCGGAGTCGTCTTCCTTCTCGACGAGATTCAGTTTCTCGAGCGCGAGGAACTGGAGGCGGTGATCGCCGCCCTCCACAAGACCGTTCAGCGACAGCTGCCGATGACCATCGTCGCGGCGGGATTGCCGCAACTGCCGCGACTGGCGGGCGAGGCCAAGTCGTATGCCGAGCGCCTCTTCCGCTTTCCGACGATCGAGCGACTCGATCGGGAGGCGGCAATCGAGGCGCTGACCGCGCCGGCGGCAGGACGCGAAGTCTTGATCGAGCCCGACGCCGCCGAAATGGTGGCCGAGATCACCGACGGCTACCCGTACTTCATCCAGGAGTACGGCAAAGCGATCTGGGACATGACCGAGGCGCCTCCGGTGAGGGCCGCCGACGTGCGCGCCGCGCGTGAGGTCGTCGAGGCGAAGCTCGACGAGAGCTTCTTCCGCGTCCGGATCGAGCGGGCGAGCGAGCTCGAGCTCGCCTATCTGCGGGCGATGGCCGAGCTCGGCGCCGAGCCGCAGCGGGCGGTGGCGGTGGCTGACCGGCTCGGCCGCACGGCTCAGCAACTCGGCCCGACGCGCTCGCGGCTGATCGACAAGGGCCTGCTCTACACGCCGACACGCGGGCTGGCCGCCTTCACCGTCCCGCAGTTCGATCGCTATCTGTTGCGTGCGTACGGATGAGCGAGCGCCCGGACACCCTCCTCCCCCACCCCGTCCCCGGCGATCCCTTCGAGGGCGAGGTCCGGGTCGAAAACGTGCGCTGGAGCTCCGACGACGGCGGCTTCGCGGTCGTCGAGGTCTCGCTCACCGACGGCTCGCCGATCTCGGTCGTCGGGCCGCTCGGCCATCTCGACGAGGGCTCGCGGGCGCGGATCAGTGGCCGCTACGAGGAGCACGCGACCCATGGGCTGCAACTGCGGGCGCTCGAGGCCGAGCCGATCGATCCCGCCGGCGCCGAGGGCGCCCGCTACTACCTGCGGACGATCCCAGGGATCGGCGCCTCGCGCGCGGCGCGACTCGTCGAGCTGCACGGCGACGCGGTCTTCGAGGCGATCGACGCCGATCCTGAGGCGACCTTCCGCGAGCTGCCGGGGCTCGGCGAGGTGAAGGCCGCCAAAGCGGCGCAGGCGTGGGTCGAGCGGCGCAGCCAGCGCCGGCTCTACTCGCTGCTCGCCCCGCACGGGCTCGCCCGCTACACGGCCGAGATCATCGGCACGCACGGCGAGCGCGCAGTCGAAGTCGTCACCGAGGACCCCTACTCCCTGACCTCGCTGCACGGCGTGGGCTTCGCCAGCGCGGACCGGTTCGCGCTCGGGCTCGGCATCGACCCGTCGGCACCCGAGCGGCAGCAGGCCGCGGCCGTGCACGCGCTCTCCGAGGCCGAGCAGAACGGCCACACCCACCTGCCGATCGGCGAGCTGATCGCTGCGATGCGCACGCTGCTGGGTCCCGAGACCGAGCCCTCGATCGGCCGCATCACCTCGACCCCTGGACTGACCGCCGACGGGACGCTCATCTATCGCGACTGGACGTACGAGTCAGAGCGCTGGCTCGCCTCAACGCTGGCGGCGATGGCGCGCTCGAAGCCCGCCTGGAGCAAGCCGCCCGCGGCCGCCGAGCTCGACGGGCTGACGCCGGAGCAGAGCGACGGCGTCGCCGGCGCCTTCACCAGCCGCCTGTCGATCATCACCGGCGGACCGGGCACCGGGAAGACCCACCTCACCCGCAAGGTCGCCGAGCTCGCCGACGCGCGCAAGCTGAAGCTGGCACTGCTGGCACCGACGGGCCGCGCGGCGCGGCGGCTGACCCAGGCGACGGGCGGCGTCGAGGCGCAGACGATCCACCGGGCGCTCGAGTGGATTCCCGGTGACTTCCCCGGGCGCGATGAGTCGAATCCGATCGAGACCGATCTGGTCGTCGTCGACGAGGCCTCGATGCTCTCGCTCGAGATCTGCCGCAACCTGATCGCGGCGATCGACGAGGACACCCACCTCGTGCTGATCGGCGACGCGGACCAGCTGCCGCCGGTCGGGCCGGGCAAGCCGTTCTGCGAGTTGATCGAGTCGGGTGTCGCCCCGACCATCCGTCTGGGCCACGTCTTCCGCCAGGCCCGGCGCTCGATGATCGTCGGCGCCGCCCACTCGATTCGGCGTGGCTCCGAGCCCCGGGCGCAGCCCACCCCCGAAGAAGACCGCGACTTCTTCATCCATCGCAAGTCGAGCGCCGCCGCACTCGCCGATGACGTCGTCCGGATCGCGACCGAGCGGATCCCGGCCCAGTACGGCTTCGACCCGGTGCGCGAGGTTCAGGTGTTGGCGCCCCAGTACCGCGGCCCGGTCGGCATCGACAACCTGCACGCGCGGATCCGCGAGGAGCTCTGCGGCTCGAACGAGCGCGTCCTCGACGGCCGCTTCTCGATCGGCGAAAAGGTGCTGATCACCCGCTCACTTCCGGAGCTCGAGATCGCCAACGGGACGATGTTCGTGATCGACTCCGCCGACGAGGACGACCGGCTGCTGTACCTGGAGACCGAGCTCGGCCAGCTACTCACCCTCCCCTACGACGAGGCGCGCTTCCTGCGCGGCGGCTTCTGCGCATCCGTGCACAAGGCGCAGGGCTTCGAGATCCCCGCCGTGATCGTCTGCCTGCACTCGACCCACGCCCCGCAGCTGCTCTCGCGGAACCTCCTCTACACCGCCGTCACCCGGGCGCAGAAGCTCTGCATCCTCGCCGGCGACAGCCGCGCCACAGCTCGCGCCCTCGCCAACACCGACGCGATGAGCCGCCACTCCCGCCTGGCCCAGAGGCTGGCGGAATAGGGCTGCCGGGCCCTTAATTCTCAGGGAAGCGCGTGGCGAGAACGCGGGACAGGTAGGTGATCCACGCCTCGTCGAGCGGTCCATTGGCGTTCAGCTTGCGGGCCATCTGCTTGCGCCAGACGAGCGGATAGCCGGAGACCTCGAGCGCCCCGAATGCCGTCCGCAGGAGGGGTAGGCCGGTGTCAAGGAAACACAGAGCACCGCAAACGGGGACTCCCGGGGCGAACTCCTCCACGCTCGCGCGCACGATCCTGACCTGCTTGTCGAGTCCATGGATCATCGAGGTTCTGTTGCGCCCGGCGATCCAAAGCTCGCCACCCCTCCGCCGCCGCACCTCGGCCTTGCCCTCGTAGTTCTTCGCGTCGACTACCCAGATGCCCGCAGGTGCGACAGCGATCAGGTCGACGTTCGCGTAACTCGCCGGCAGAGCCCGGTCCCAAAGGAAGCGCACCTCTGCGCGCACCCGACGCTCGAGCGACTCGGCGATGCGCTCCTCGCCCTCGGCTCCCTTCTCCCAAGGCATGCGGTTACGGCGCCGCAGAGCCAGCCGGCGGGCCCCCGCTCCTGCTACCCCCTGCGAGCGCGGCACCTGCAGCCGGCTTCTTCCGTAGGTCGGCCAGCCCGTCTCCCCGGGCGGTCCGAACGACTGTCCCTCCACTGTCGTCTCCTCCCCGCTTCAGCAGGCTGGGAACGCTCGCGCAAGTTCTTCGTTGAGCAGCTCGGCCCAGGGCTCGTCGACGACGCCCGCGACGTTGAGGCGCTTGGCGATTGCCTCAACGCAGCAGAGCGGGAATCCGCGGACCGTCAGGGTGCGGAAGGGCGGCAGGTCGGCGTCGACCAGGCAGATGGCGCCGAACACGCGCACGTCGGGCGCGACCTCCTCGACCACACGACGGACGAGCGCGACCTTGCGCTCGAGGCCCTCGAGCAGATCGGTGCGATTGTCGGGGCCGACCCAGAGCTCCTGCTCGGCGCCGCGACCGACGACGTGCGCCTCGCCGGTATGCCGGCGCGCGTCGATCACCCAGACGCCGCCGGGAGCGACGGCCAGGTGGTCGATCTCGGGCCCGCCCCCTGGGATCGCGCGGGCGTGGAGGAAGCGAACCTCGGGGCAGCTACGAGCGGCGAGCGCGGCTGCGAGCGACTGCTGGGCGACGTCGGCCTCGCCAAGCAGGCTGGGGGGCGGTGGCTGCGTCGTCTGCTTCATCACCTTCGGCTCGATCGAAAGTGCAGGCCCCATGTAGCCCCGGATCGGACGGCGCAGGCGCGGGCTTTAGGAACGTCCACCACGAGCGGACGAAACGACCGCCAATTTGGGATAAACCCGCCTGTGGCGGAGACCGTCTTCCACCGATACGTCGCCATCGGCGACTCGACGACCGAGGGTCTGATGGACCCGGGTCCCAACGGCAGCTACCGCGGCTGGGCCGACCGACTGGCCGAGCGGCTGGCGCTGGCCAACCCGGAGCTCCGGTACGCGAACCTGGCGATCCGCGGCCGCAAGCTGCCGCAGATCAGGGCCGAGCAGCTCGAGCGAGCCCTGGCGCTGGAGCCGGATCTCGCCAGCGTCCTCGGTGGCGTCAACGACATCCTCCGCCGCGAGGTCGATCTTGACGCGCGCGCCGACGATCTCGACACGATCGTCGCCCGCCTGCGGGCCTCCGGGGCGACGGTGGTGCTCGTCAATTACCCGGACCTCGGCGCCTCGATCTCGATCGGCAGCTCACGGTTCCGCCCGCGAGTCGCCGCCTTCAACGCCACGATTCGCGAGATCGCCGAACGCAATGGCGCGGTCCTCGTCGACCTCGAGCGGGACGGCATCGTCCACCCGGCGCTGTGGTCGCCCGACCGCCTGCACGCGAGCTCGACCGGTCACGAGCGAATGGCCGACTTGGCTGCCGCCGAGCTCGGCCTCGACGAGCTCGACCCGGACTGGGAGGCGGCGTTGCCGCCGCACCGGCCCCGGCCGCGGCCGATCCGCGTCGCCGGCGACTTCGTTTGGATGGGCCGGTACCTCGCGCCGTGGATCCTGCGTCGACTGCGCGGCATCTCCTCCGGTGACGGAATCGAGCCGAAGCGGCCGACGCTGGCCCCGGTCGAACCGGAGTAGCGGCGGCCGCCGCTCGGCGGCTCAGCCGTAAGCGCCGGCCGTCGCGGGCGTCCGGTGCTCGGCGTACATGCGCATCGCGTAGGCGCCGGCCGGGTGCTCGCGGAACGCGCGGATTCGGTCGGCGTGGACCTGCGGGAAGTCCTCGGGCTGGAAGTGTGGAGCCGGGTATCCCTCGGTCGGACAGATGGCGGGCGAGGCCATAGCGGCGAAGGCGATGTCGTGGATACCGAAGTGCTCGCCGGCGAGAAACGGGCGGCCGTCAGCGAGTCGCTCGGCGATCCTGTCCAGGACCTCCGTCACCTTCGCCGGCGCCGCGGCGAACTGCTCGGCGTCGAGGCCGAGCGCCCGTTTGACGAGCGGCTTTCCGCTCTTCGCCATCGGACCGATCAGCCGGGCCTGCCAGCTCGGCACACCGGCCGACCAAACCCGCTTCAGCGTCGGGATGTCGTCGGGGAGGAACTCCCAGGCCATGCGCCGGGTGGCCTCGCCGAACTCGCCGGTGAGCCCGGCGACGAACTCGCGAGCCTCGCCGTAGCCCTCGACGTCGCGTGGATAGAGGTGGTGGCCGTTGGGCGCCCGAGCGTCGGCCCACTCGGCGATCGCGGTCGAGTCGGCAAGCTTGCGGCCGGCGCCGAGCAGCATCGGTGTGGTGCCTGCGCCGCCGTGCAGGCGGGAGCTGATCACGTGCACCATCAGCGCCTGGCGGCGCTCCTCGTAGGCGACGCCGCTGGACTCGAGCGCCCAGCGTGCAAAGTCGTTGTAGAGGCTGACGGGCAGGCTGAGCAGCCGTAGCGGTTTCGGAGGATTCGGGGTCATATCGGCGACCGCGGAAAGGGTGCAAGGAACCGCGAGCGCGCCTGGAGCCTACTCCTGAAATTGCCTTCGGGTTGCAGCGCGGCCGGGTACGCTGAGCCATCGCCTCGCCGCTACATCACCTGGCCGAGCTCGTCCGCAACGTGCCGAGCCGCACCGAATCGAACCGGGCCTCCGCCGATGCGGCGCGCGAGCTCGAGGCGCGCTCGACGCTCGTCGCCGAAGCGCTACCAACCGGCTTGCAGATCGAGTGGCTCGGCGTCTCCGGCTACAGGCTCACATTCGAGGGCCAGGAGCTGTTCATCGACCCCTACCTGTCGCGGGTGCCGCTGAGTTCGTTGCTGCTGCGCCGGACCGCGCTCCCCGATCCAACGCTGATCGACCGCTACTGCCCACAGCGCGAGGGACACGCTGCCGTCGGCGTGTTCGTCGGCCACACGCACTTCGACCATGCAGTCGACGCGCCCGCGATCGCGCGCCGCTTCGGCTGCCCCGCGTACGGCTCCGACTCGCTCGCCCGCCTCATGCGCCTGCACGGCCTCGGCGAGCAGGCCGTGGTGGTGACCCCCTACGAGGACTACGAGCTCGGTCCCTTCCGGGTCTCCTTCACGCCGTCCCGGCACTCGAAGCTGCTGCTCGGCGCCAAGGTCCCCTTCGATGGTGAGCTCACCTGCGATCACCTGGACTCGCTCGCGCCGGGCGCCTACCGCTGCGGGCAGGTCTGGGGGATCCTGATCGAGGTCGGCGGCGTCCGCCTCTACCACCAGGGCAGCGCTGACCTGATCGACGAGGCGCTGCGCCCGCCGGCCGGTGGCATCGACGTATTCCTCGCCGGAATCGCGGGGCGCAACTTCACCGACGACTACTGGCAGCGGATCCTCCCGAAGCTCGATCCCGCGCTGATCGTGCCGACGCACTACGACGATTTCTTCGTGCCGCTCGGCGAAGGGCAGGAGCCAATCGCGAACGTGAAGCTGGCCGAGCTGCCCGAAGAGATCGGCGCGGTCAGCCGCGATGCCCGGATCGCAGCCCTGCCGCGGCTCGACCGCTGAGCACCGCTCTGCTACAAAGATCTGCATGAGCCACGGGGCAGCAGGCTCGCGCACAGGTGGGCAACGTGGAATCTGGGGTTTCGCCGCGGCGATCGTCGTCGTCGCGCTGAGCGCGCTCGCCCTCGCCGCGCCGGCCGGCGCGAAGATCATCGTCCACAAGCTCAACTCCGGCGCGAGCGCGCGCGTGAGCAGCGCCGCGATCGAGCGGGCAAAGCCGCTGCCGCTGCGCATCCTGCCGCGATCCGCCGCCCCCGCCTCGAGTGCCGCCGCCGGAGCAGGCGGCGCGCATGGCAAGCCTGGCTACGTCGCCGGCCACGCTCCCGCCGGCGGCGCCGTCGCCAAGGCGGTCGCCCGGGCGGGCGCCGGGGCATCCGGGTTCGGCAACTTCAGCTCGCACGCGGTCAGCAATCCGACCGTCTACCCGGCGACGACGAACGGCAAGCTCGTCGGCAAGATCCCGGGCGTGGGCACCTATTCGTGCTCGGCCAGCGTCGTCCACGGCAAGAACCACAGCACCCTGTTCACCGCGGGCCACTGCGTGAAGGAGCCGGGCGCCGCCTTCGCGACCAAGCTGCAGTTCGCCCCCGCCTACGACGGCGGTCAGGCGCCGCTCGGCGTCTGGAGTGCCAACGAGGTCCTGGTCCATAAGCAGTGGGCCAAGCGCGGCAGCAACAACTACGACTACGCCGCGATCGTGCTCAAGAAGCTGGGCGGACAGGCCGTTGAGGACGTCGCCGGCTCGAAGGGCTTCGCCTACAACATCCACGTCAAGAAGAAGGCGTATACCGCCGTCGGCTACCCGTTCAACCGCGGCAAGACCCTGGACATGTGGGAGTGCGACTCCCCTTACGGCGGCTCCGATCCCGGCTACCGGAAGCCCGGCCCCAAGCCGTTCGGGATCGGCTGCGACATGACCGAGGGCGCGAGCGGTGGCGGCTGGACGATCCCCGGCGGCTTCCTCAGCTCGGTCACCAGCTTCGGCTACCAGGGCCTCACCAACCACCTCTACGGGCCCCGCTTCAACAAGAAGGCGGACCGGATGCGCAAGGTGGCGGGCAGGGTCAAGTTCCGCCACCGTCACTAGCGGCCCGGCGAGCAGGAATACCCGCCGCGGACCTCTGGGCGCTCGAAGGCGCCAAGAGTGGCGGCGGTCAGGACGGTCGGAGGCGGCGGGCCGCCCTGATCAGACGGCGACCGGGGTCCCGGTGCGCTCGAGCTCGAGCCGCAACTCCTTCATGTAGTCGTCGTAGTCGACCTGGATGGTGTGCCGCTTGCTGCGCACGTAGCGCTGCTGCATCTTCGCCATCCGGGTCGAGATCTCGTGCTCCATCTCGGGCTTGCCGGGGAGCGAGTAGGCGCCGGTGATGTCGGCGGCGATCAGCTTCGACTGGCGCTCGGCGATCGGCATGATCGCGCCGAGCGGCTGCACGAGCCCGACGAAGTACAGGTGCGGGATCTGCGGCCGGAAGATCATCTTGTAGAGGCCGACCCGGTTGTCGGGGGCGCTGAAGAACTCCGGGTCGAAGAACGGGAAGGTGATCCGGTAGCCGGTGCAGTAGACGACGAGGTCGGCGTGGACCTCGGAGCCGTCGTCGAAGCGGACCGTGTCCTTGCCGAGCGAGGCGATGTTCGGCTTCGGGATGATCGCCCCGTGTGAGAGGCGGTCGAGGATCCGGCCGGAGATCGTCGGGTGCGCGTGGCCGAGCTTGTGGTCGGGCTTCTTCAGCCCGTAGTCCTCCATCTTGCCCTGCGCGAGACGGACCATCAGGCCCATCGAGGCGAAGCGGATCGGCCCCGGGATCCACTCGGCGCCGCCGATCTGGTCGATCGGCTTGCCGAACAGGTACTTGGGGATCACGTGGGCGCCGCGGCGGTGCGCCAGGTAGGTGTGCTCGGCGTGGTAGCTGGCGTCGACGGCGATGTCCATGCCCGAGTTGCCGACGCCGAGCACGACGACGTCCTTGCCGGCGAGCTGCGCCTCCTCCTCGTAATCGTGCGAGTGGATCTGCTCGCCCTCGAACGTCATCCGCGCCCGGGAAGGGCGGCTCGGGCATGCGCTTGTCCCAGTGGTGGCCGTTGGCGACGAGCACGTGCGTGTAGACGCGCTCCTCGCCGTTCGTCAGCTTGACGTCGAAGCTGCCGTCATCGCGCGGGCCGATGTGCTCGACGCCGACGCCGAAGTGGATGTCGTCGCGGAAGCCGAAGTGGTCGACGTAGTCGTTGAAGTAGGCGGCGATGTGGTCGTGGCGCGGGAAGTCCGGATAGGACTTCGGCATCGGGTAGTCGGAGTACTCCATGCGCTCGCGCGAGGTGTTGATGTGCAGCGACTTGTAGGAGCTCGAGACCCCGTTGACGTTGCGGAAGACCCAGTTGCCCCCGACCTGATCGCCGAGCTCGAAGCAGTCGAACGGGATCCCCTGCTCGTGCAGCTCCTTGGCCGCGGCGATCCCCGACGAGCCGGCGCCGACGATGCAGGCGCGGGTCTCGGGGCTCGTCTCCTTCAGCTCAGCCATCGCTACTGAAGCCTATTGCCTCCAGGCCGCTCCATAAGGGTGCAAATTGCGTAGATCCGGACGGTTCCCACTTGCTTGCGCCGGGCCCGCCGGATTACGTTCGCAGGGTTCGTCCAAAGGTGAGTCGAGTGAAGCGTCGGGACAAGTACCGCACGGATGTGGGCAGAGGGGGGCACGGATTCGTGCCCCGGGCTTATGGGAGCACGATGTATATGCGAGCTCTCCTGATCGCGGCCGCGGGCGCCTTCCTGCTCCTGGTCGCCGCCCGACCCGCCCGGGCCGGCACCTACACCGTCCTCGAGTGCCACCACGCGGCACCACAAAACGAATCGCATGAGGCTGCTGCCCTGAGCGCACCCAGCAGTGGCGGCCCCTACGCGGTCCAGTCCGGCGGCGGCATCTGCGCGAACGCGGCAGCCGAGTACGCGATCGGCATCCATCCCTTCGAGCAGGCGTACGACGGCGAATACGGGAGCGTCCACTTCGACGCGCCCGACGGCACGAAGTTCACCGGCGTCGCGCTCGATGCCCGCTTACGCTCCGAACAGGGGCACCGCGCCCGGCTCAGCATGACCAACGCAGCCGGCGTCGAGCAAGCCCGATTCGCCGTCGGCTCTACGGGACCGCAGCACTTCACCCGCTACACCTGGCCGGCGAGCGGCCATCCCGCCTACCCCCGCTTCGCAGCGTCCCTCGTCTGCGACAACGCCCCCTACAACTGCCCAATCTCGGGCACCGGAGCCAACGCCGAGACGGCGATCCGAAACATCAGGTTCGAACTCGACGATTCGGTGGCGCCGGTGGTGGAGTTGTCGGGGTCGCTTTGCTCGACGGCTGGGCGCGCTGGACCAGTCGTATCTCGACGCGCAGGCGTCGGATCGAGGCTCCGGTGTGCGCCGATTTCAGGTGACGCTCAACGGAGACGTCGGTGCTGGGCAGCACTCCGCCCGCCTGTCAGCTTGCGCCGGGGGAAGCAGCGGCTGCGCGCCTTGCCCCGTGCCCGCTAGTCGCACAGCGACCAAGGCGTCGTTCGACACATCCGAGGCGCCCTTCGAGGACGGCCCAAATCTTCTGACGGCTTGTGCGTCGGACTTCGGTGCCGGCGCCAACCGGACTTGCGCGGTCGAGACAACTCGACGTAGACAACACCCCACCCGCGCTCAGCTTCTCGCCCACAGGACGCGAGCGACCCCGAGCGCATATCGGTGAAGGCTTCGGACGCGACCTCGGGGATCGACCCTGCGACGGCCTCGATCGAGTACCGCCAGGTCGGGTCCGGCGACTGGCTTCCGCTGCCGACGCACCTCGACGGGAACCGCATGGAGGCACGCGTCGACTCGCTCAACGCCCCGCCTGGGCAACTACGAGTTCCGCGCGAGCGCCGCGGACGAAGCCGGCAACTCTGCATCGACGACGAAGCGCGACAACGGCCAGCCGATGGTCCTCGAGTTCCCGCTGCGGACCGAGACGGCGCTCTCGGCTTCGCTCGACGACGGCGCCGACGCCGAGCTCGTCCCCTTCCGCAAGGCGGGCGCGGTGAAGGGCAGGCTGCGCGCGCCCGACGGCAGCCCCATCGGCGGCGCCCCGGTCACCGTCACCGAGACGTTCGCTCCAGGGTCGCTGCTCGACCGGCGGGTCCGGACCGTGCAGACCGAGCCGGACGGCTCGTATCGCTCGAAGCTTCCCGGCGGGCCATCCCGGGACGTCAAGGTGAGCTACGACGGCTCGAAGCGATACATCGGCGACTCGGAGGGCGGCCTCGACTTCGACGTGCGCGGCGCGGCCGGATTCCGCACCTCCAAGCGCCGCATCGTGGCCGGCCACGCGGTCAAGTTCCTCGGCCGGGTGAAGCGCTACTACGCGCAGATCCCGCCCGGCGGCAAGCTCGTCGAGGTGCAGGTCAAGAGCGGCAAGGACTGGACGACCGTCGGCCACGCGACCGGCACGGACAAACAGGGACACGTCGTCATCAGGCACCGGTTCCGGCGCTTCTACACCCAGCGCGTCACGTTCACGTTCCGGCTCAAGGTGACCTCGGAGACCGGCTGGCCCTACCGCGGGCCGACCCGCTCGACGAAGCGAAAGGTCACCGTCGTGCCGCGGGGATCCGGCAAACATCGGGCCGGGCGGCGCTAGGCTGCGCACGATGAGGGAGCGGCTTACGTTTGCGAACGTGGTCTCGTGCATCGCCCTGTTCATCGCCCTGGGCGGCTCGGCGGTTGCGCTCAAGGCGAACAGCGTCGGTAGCCACCAGATCCGCAACGACTCCGTTCGGGGTCAGGACGTGAGGAACGGAAGCCTGAAGGGCAAGGATCTCGCCGCGGGCTCGGTGGGCGAGCGCGAGCTTGCGCCCACGCCGAGCGATCCGAACTCGATCCAGATGGGCAGCGACCTCGGCACTTGCGATCCGAGTTCCGCGGCCTACGTGCAATGCGCCAAGGTCGTGCTCAACCTCGAGGAGCCCAGCCGGCTGATGCTCACGGCCGGCGGCGGGCAAGCGGGCGACGCCGGCGCCGCAGGGCAACTGTCGGTTCTGCCGTGGACAACCAGGCGCTACTGGCAGCAGCTCCTCCCAGCTTCGGGGACGTCGACGCACGTGACATCTTCAAGGCGAATGGCTTCGCCCTAACGGCGGTCCGACCGGGCCGACTGCAGCCCGGGTCCCACACGGTCAGGGTCGTCTGCAACGAACAGGTTGGCGACGTCCGGTTCAGCAGCGTCACCCTCTCCGCGGTCGCATTCGGCGACGGCCTCGGCTAGCCGGAACCCTCACTCCGGGGTGATCTGAACCACACCCGCGCGGGTCGGGGTTGGGCCCCCGGGTCTCTGGCCGCAGCCAGGCTCCGGCACCGATCATGGAGGCATCGAACGAACCCGATGTCTCCGATGCCCTCCTCCACCCCACATCAAAGCTTCCAAGTCCCGCTGGGCAGCGATCAGTCGCAGCACCAGCACACGCTGCCCATCGGCGGCCCCGTCATGAGCAATGCGGCCCTCGGGTCGTCCACCCCGCTCGGCGGCGCCACGTTGGCGAGCTGACCGGCCCCCTCCGGATCAGACCGCACGAACGCCCGGTTCCCCGCCGGGCGTTCGTCGTTGTCGGCTCAAGTCGTTGTCACATCGGCGTGCGCTGTCTCGTCTCAGCGGGCGACTTGGAAATCTCCGACGAGAGGAGCAACCGATGAAGGTCCTGGTAGCCGGCGCCGGCGGTGCGATCGGCAGACAACTCGTGCCGATGCTGGTCGAGCGTGGATATGACGTGATCGGCACGACGCGGGGCGACAAAGGTCAGGCGATCGAGGAAATGGGCGCCGAGGCGGTGCGCATGGACGGGCTCGACCCGACGTCCGTCGCCCGCGTGGTCGGGCGCGCCGAGCCGGACGTGATCGTCCATCAGCTGACGGCGCTGGCCGGCGATCTCAACCTGCGCCGCTTCGAGCGCACCTTCGGGCCGACCAACCGGCTGCGCAGGGAGGGCACCGATCACCTGCTCTCGGCCGCCCGCGCCACGGGCACGCGGCGCTTCATCGCGCAAAGCTACGCCGGCTGGCCGTACGAGCGGACCGGCGGGCCGGTGAAGACCGAGGAGGATCCGCTCGACCCGAACCCGGTCCCCGTGACGCGCTCCGGCCTGGAGGCGCTGCGGCACCTCGAGGAGGCGGTCACCGGCGCCGGTCCCGCGATCGAGGGCATCGTCCTCCGCTACGGCGGCTTCTACGGCCCGGGCACGTCGCTCAGCGTCGACCCCGACGGCAAGCAGACGAAGATGGTGCGCAAGCGCCAGTTCCCGATCGTCGGCACCGGCGCCGGCTACTGGTCGCTGATCCACATCACCGACGCGGCGTCGGCGACGCTGGCTGCGATCGAGGGTGGCGCTCCGGGCATCTACAACATCGCCGATGACGAGCCGGCTCCGATCCGCGAGATCGCTGCCGGTCCTCGCCGCGGCGATCGGGGCGAAGCCGCCGCGGCACGTCCCCCGCTGGCTCGGGCGTCTGCTCGGCGGTCCGATGACGACGCTGATGATGGAGGAGTCGCGCGGCGCCTCGAACGCGAAGGCGAAGCGCGAGCTCGGCTGGCAGCCCTACTTCTCGAGCTGGCGGCAGGGCTTCCGGGAGGGGCTGACGAGGGTTCCCGAGGCAGCGATCCCGCAAAGGGTTACGTTGTGAGGGCCATGAGCAAGGCGGAGACGGCAGAGCTCGAGCAGCTGCGCGGCCGCGCGTTCGCGATCGCCTACCGGATGCTCGGCTCGGTCGGCGACGCCGAGGACGTCGCCCAGGAGGCGCTGATCCGCTTCCACTCGGCGACCGAGGCGGGCGAAGCGATCGACTCGCCGCCCGCCTACGTGGCGACGATCGCGACCCGGCTGGCGATCGACGAGCTGCGCTCGGCGCGCGTGCGGCGTGAGACCTACGTCGGCGAGTGGCTGCCGGAGCCGCTGCCGACGGCGGCCGACGCGGCCGCGCGTCCGGCGGGCGCCACGGCCTTCCCGGACCCGGAGGCCCAGGCGGAGCTCGCCGACTCGCTCTCGCTCGCCTTCCTCGTCCTGCTCGAGCAGCTCACGCCCGAGCAGCGGGCGGCGCTGCTGCTGCACGACGTCTTCGACTACCCGCACGAGGAGGTCGCGGCGATCATCGGCACCACCCCCGCAGCGAGCCGGCAGCTCGCCTCGCGGGCGCGGCGGCAGGTCGACGAGGAGCGGCCCCGCTTCCAGAGCTCGGCCGAGCGGCAGCGCGAGCTCGCCTCGCGCTTCTTCGAGGCCGTCCAGTCGGGCGAGCTCGGCCGGCTCGAGGCGCTGCTCGCCGACGACGTCGTGCTCAAGGGCGACGGCGGCGGCAAGGTGCCGGCGCTGGCCCGCCCGCTGAGCGGCCGCAGCCGGGTCGCGAAGGCGATGACCAACTGGCTCAAGGCCGGCCGGCGGCTCGGCGGGATCCGCTACGAGCCGACCGAGTTCAACGGCCAGCCCGGCGCGATCACGCGCTTCGAGGACGGCAGCCTGCTCGGCGCCATGGTCATCGAGAGCGACGGCGAGCGGATCACGGGGATCAACTCGGTCGTCAACCCGGAAAAGCTCGGGCACCTCGGCGACGTCGCCGACTACGGCGCGATGCTGCGCCGCTTCACGGCGCTCGCGCGCGAGGACCGGCGGCGCAAGGAGGCGGGCGAGGCAGACTGACGTCAGCCGGAACCGGCAGCGAGCCACTCGGCGAAGCCGACCGCGCCCCGCCGGTCCGGGGCGGCGTCGGTGAGGGCGCCGCCGCGGAGTGCGCGGCCGAGCTTCGGCGGCAGCGGCGGCGGCAGCGACGAGGCGCGCGCCGGCCCTTCGCCTGCCGCCACGTGCGGGCCAGGGCGCCGAGCTCGAGCACCTCAGGCCCGGCGACCGTGACGCGCTCGGCGCCGCTGGCTTGCCCTCGGCGACGTCGGCGATCGCCTCGGCGACCTCGACCGGGTCGACGGGCTGCACCCGGGCCGCTGCCCCCGGGCAGCATCCGGAAGCGGGCGGCGGCGGCGAACAGGCCGGCGATCAGCGTGTGGAACTGCGTCGCGCGGACGATCGTGGCCGGCAGCCCTGAGGCCGCGGACGAGCTCCTCCTGCTCGACCTTGACGCGGTAGTAGGGCAGCGGCACCTGCTCGATGCCGACGATCGAGATGCAGACGTGGTGGCTGACGCCGGCCGCCTGCGGCGGCGTCGAGCAGCCGGCGCCCGCCGTCGATCAGCACCGCGCGGGCCGGCTTCTCGGCCGGGCCCGCGTTGCTGGCGTCGACCAGCACCGCGCAGCCGTCGAGTGCCTCGGCGAGGCCGGCGCCGGTCGTCAGGTCGACCGGGAGCTCCTGGGGCGGCGGCTCAGCGCCGCGGACCTCGTGGCCGCGCGCGCTCCAGCTCCTCGGCCACGGGGCGGCCGATCGATCCCGTTGCTCCGGCGACGGCGATCCGCACGCGCGGAGTATCGCCGAGCGCGGCGCGGTCGGAGCGGCCGATCGGTGGCACATTCGCCCCCGAATAGGGGGTCGATGTGCATCTATCGTGCGAAGCCCCGTTCGAGCGCCCCGCACAACGCAAACGGGGCGCCCGTAGGCGCCCCGTTGGCTCAGCTTGTCGGCCTCCCCGAGGCCGAAGCGGCGCTCGCTCTAGGCGGCGCGCTTGATCCCGAGCCGCTTGCGGGCCTTGCTGACGGCCATCACCGAGCAGCGGGCGGCGCGGGCGATGTCGCCATCGCGGCGGTCGGGGTCGCGGCGGATCTCGAACTCGACCACGGCCTGGCTGCGGATCTTGGCGCGAGCGGCGGGCGCGTCGTCGCCCATCTCCTCGAGCGCATCATCGACGGCGAGCTCGCGACGGCAGGCGAGGCAGTAGGCCTGGCCGTTCTTGGTGATCCAGTTGGCCGGGACCTTCTCGCTCTTGGTGCGGGGAATCCAGGTGGTGGTCATCTCACAGCGGGCGCAGGTGCGCTCGCGATGACTTCGGATCGGTCTCGGTGGGAAGAAGCATCTCAGCGGTCGGCGGCATATTGTTGGTTCGTCACTCCTTGGCAGGCGTCGATACAGGGGAACAACCGGAGGCGCGGGCCTACTCATTGCGCCTCAACGGAAAGAGGGCGGCCGCCGTGTATTGGCAAACCGACACATAAAACTTACCAAGCGCTGTCAAGTTTCTACCCCAAATGGGGTAGTGAGCGTGCCCGGGTGGGTCGGCTCTGGGTGGTCGCTAGTCCCGAATCGGGCGGCGACTCATGGACGCCGGTCAGACCGGCGCCTGGCGGGCTCGGGATCCCCGGACCCACGTCATCGAGGTAGACCTTAGTCGCCCCTTCGCGGAGGCGCAGTGCGACCATCGGCAGCACGGCGCGTCGAGAGCATCGCCGCGCCGACCAGCGAAGCCGCCGTGCCGCCAGCTCATCTTCCCGTCTCGACGGCGATCGTCGTGATCGCGACGACCAGCGGCAGCTCGGTCGCAGCAGAAGGCGGCGAGCGCAAACCGGTTGCGTAGATCGAGCGACGTGCGTGTAGAGCAGCATCGCCGGCACGCCCGCGGGCGATCAGGAAGCCGAGCAGGAAGAGCGGCACGCCGACGCAGCAGCATCGGGTCGTCGAGCAGCGCGTCGAGGTCGAAGCTGATCCCCGTGTGGACGAAGAAGAACGGGATCAGGAAGCCGTAGCCGACCGCCGAGAGCTTCGACTCGAGGATCGTCGACCTCGCGCCCGCGCAGCGCAAGGCTGACGATGATGCCCGGCGACGAAGCCGCCGAGCAGCAGGTCGAGGCCGAGCGTCGGAAGCGAGCGCGACGAGGGCGAAGACGATCACCACGGTGACGCCGGATCGCAAGCTGGCCACTGGTCTCCAGGGTGCGCTCGAAGCAGGTTCCAGCTGCGGCCGATCGAGCGCACGGCGAAGAGCGCCGCGAGCACCGCGAGCGGCGACGAAGCGCGATCAGGATCACGGCGCTGTGGATCGGCTTGCGTCGAGAAGAAGACAGGGTGACGACGAGGATCGGCCCGAACTCGCCGGCCGCGCCGGCGGCGAGCAGGTAGCGTGCCGAAGCGGGTGTTCATCTCGCCCGCGTCGCGGAGGATCGGGATCAGGGTGCCGATCGCGGTCGTCGCCATCGCCGCGCCGAGGAAGACGAAGCCGTTGTGCGACGGGCCGATCAGCGCGAAGCAGGCGATGCGCGTAGGCGATCACCATCGACAGCACCCAGCCCCTGAGCCGGCGAGCTTCGAGCGGCTCGCCCTTGATCCGCTCGAACTCGATCTCGTAGCCGGCGAAGAAGAAGAGCATGCCGAGACCGAGGTTGGAGAAGAACTCGACGAACGAGTCCGTCGTGGGCGAGGTGCGAGAACCTGCGGGCCCGACGATGATCCCGAGCAGGATCTCGATGACGACGACCGGGACGCGGAACTGGCGCGGCGCGAGCGCGGCGAGCCCCGCGGCGAGGGCCGCCGGAGGCGACGATCACCAGGAAGCTGGCTGAGTCGACCTCGACCATCGACCTGCGGGGAGCTCAGCCGGGGATCGAGGCGGACGCGCCGGTCGGGAACAGGTTCGCGAGGTAGATCACGACCTTGCCCTTGCCCTTGTTGGCGGCGCTGTGATGATCGGTCGGCTGCTCGACGATCCACTCACCCGGATGCAGGCGCGCCTTCTGACCGGCCTTGATCTTGCGCACCTTGGTGCCGCCGGTGTCGGCGTTGCCCTTGCGGACGGTGACCTTGCCGGAGTGCACCTTGTAGGTCAGGGTGCCGTGCACGATCCGAGCGATCTGGGTGCCCGGATGGTGGTGCAATGCGAGCTTCGCCCCCGGCCGGATGACGACCTTCTGCAGGCCGAGCGTCCGGTTCTTGGCGCCGCGGACGTGGTTGGACGCGGCGAATGCCTTGCGGACAACCGGCTCCTTCTTCTCCTTGGCGGCGAGCGCGAGCACGCCGAGCGAGAAGAAGACGAGCGAACCAGCGAGCGCTACCAGCGCCCACCGGCTCAATCCTGGTCGATCCCGTCCGTGCCCCAGCACGCCCCGCAGGCTATCGCTCAGGCTCTACTCAGCGCGAGCTGGGAGCGCGCCTGGCGGAGCTGCGACGCCTGCGGCCCGTGGAGCCCTGGCCCGACTTGGAGTGCTGCTGGCGCGAGTTCTGGTTGTGGCGCTGCTTGCCGCCACCACCCTTGTTGTGCCGGCCGGAACCGTTGCGCTGCTGGCCGGAACCGTTGCGCTGCTGGCCGGAACCGTTGCGCTGCTGGCTGGAGCCGTTGCGCTTGGCGGATCCGCCGCCGCCCGCGGGACGAGCGCCGACGCCGCTGCGGAAGGCGTCCTCGAGCTCGAGCGCTCGGGCGATCGCATGCGTTTCGTCGTGCTGGTCGGCGAGCACGAAGGTCAGGGCCCGACCCTCTGCCCCGGCCCGGCCCGTACGGCCGACGCGGTGGGTGTAGGTCTCGGCGTCGCCGGGCAGGTCGAAGTTGATCACGTCGGTGATCTCGGTCACGTCGATGCCGCGGGCGGCAACGTCGGTCGCAACCAGCGTCAGCAGATCGCCGCGCTCGAACCGCGCCAGCGCCTTCTGCCGCTGGCCCTGGGTCCGGTCGCCGTGCATCGCCAGGGCACTGATCCCGGCGGCCTTGAGCTTCTTGGTGAGCCGGTCGGCGCCGCGCTTGGTGCGGACGAAGACGAGCGTCCGACCGCGGCCGGGACGCTTGAGCTCAGCGAGCAGCGCATCGAGCTTGCCGCCCTGCGAGGGGACGGAGCTGAAGGCGTGGCTGATCGCCAGCGGCGCCTCGGGCGCCGGTGCGTGCACGTGACGCTCGGGCTTGTAGGTGTAGACCCGCGCGATCTCTCCGGCGGCACCTTCGAGGGTGGCCGAGAAGAACAGCGTCTGGCGCTTGCGCGGCAGCAGGGCGACGATCCGGTCGACGGGCGGGCGGAAGCCCATATCGAGCATCCGGTCGGCCTCGTCGAGGACGAGCATGCGGACCCGGGAGAGGTCGATCGCGCGACGCGCGATCAGATCCTCGAGCCTGCCGGGCGTGGCGACGATCACGTGCGCCTTGCGGGCGCGCTTGATCTGCGGCTCGATGCCGACGCCGCCGTAGACGGCGGCGATGCCGAGCGCCTTGGCGTGGCAAAGCGGCTGCAGCTCGTCGACGATCTGCGTCGCGAGCTCGCGCGTCGGCGCCAGGACGAGGACCGCCTGACGGGGGCCGTTGGAGTCGAGGCGCTCGATCGCCGGAATACCGAAGGCGAGCGTCTTGCCCGATCCGGTCGGCGACTGGACGAGCACGTCGCGTCCTTCGAGGACATCCTCGATGACGAGCTTCTGGACGGGGAACGGTTCGGTGATGCCGCGCTTCTTCAGCGCGGACACGACAGGTTGTGAAACGCCGAGATCGGCGAATGAAACAGACATGGAAGTTTTGGCTCCTTGTGAGCTTGTGGGTGGGCGTCGTGGGGAGATTCGTAAGACCCCGATGCGCCTGTGGAGCGGATGCGAAGAAATTGAACCTCTCGGATGATCGTG
This sequence comes from uncultured Solirubrobacterales bacterium, assembly GCA_963774395.1. Taxonomy (GTDB): domain Bacteria; phylum Actinomycetota; class Thermoleophilia; order Solirubrobacterales; family 70-9; genus CAXMST01. The sequence continues at coordinate 81,508 of CAVZET010000011.1, forward strand.
CCTGCGGGCCTCTAGGGGCCGGCGGCGCGGGGATCACCCGACGGGGCGAAACCCTAGCAGCAGTTCAACTATTGCCCCGCAGCAGCCGGGCTGCTTGGATGCGTATGTGCTGATCGACGACCTCCAGCGCCGCGCGGCCGAAGCCTTCGTCGCGAGCACCCGCAGGGCCTCTCCGAAGCTGCGCGCGCGGGCCATGGCGGGCCCCGCCGGCAAGCTGATCACGGGGCAGATCTTCCGCGGCATGGCGCGCAGCTTCGACCGCGATCGTGGTGGCGATCTCGACGCCGTGATCCGCTGGGAGGTCGGCCCGACGGACGACGGTGCTGCCGAGCCGCCCCGAGGTCTGGGATCTGGTTATCCGCGACGGCCGGGCGCGGGCAGTCCGCGACTCGGGCGAAGCGCCGCGGACCACGGTCGGCCTCGACCACGCGACCTTGCTGGAGCTTGCGACGGGCCTGCTCAACGCGCCGCAGGCCTACATCGCCGGACGCCTGCGGATGAGCGGCGACGTGATGCTTGCCCAGCGGTTGACGACGCTGTTCGTCGTCCCGGGCCGGGCGCGCGCGCCGGGCGCGGGCGGCTGAGGCGATGCGGCCGCGGGGGGCGGCGCTGGCGGCGGCGGTCTGCGTCGCGCCTGCTCGCGCTGCTTGCCCGCCGCCGCGCACGCGGCCGCGACTGACTGCCTGACGGCCGACCCGCCGACGCCGAGCGCGCCGCCGCACGACGTCCGCTTCGGGATCACGCCGCTGCTCGCCGGCAGCGCCGGCGAGCAGCAGGGCAGGCGTCGCACCCGAGGACGAGTCGAAGTCGCTCGCCGCGCTTCACGACCTGCGGCCGAAGCGGCGCGAGCTCGTCCTGCGGCTGAACCGCATGTTCTTCTCGGACGGGACGCGCGGGCATCCACCACTACGCCCGGATCGTCGACCGCTACGCGCGCGCCGGCTTCGACACCGAGCTGCAGGTCCGCTACCACCCGACCGCCGCCGAGGAGGGCGACATGAAGGCGTGGAAGGCCTACGTGCGGGAGGCGGTCCGCATCCTCGGCCGCCGCCCGTCGGTGCGGGCTCTGTCGATCACCAACGAGGCCAACTTCCCGATCTCGCCGAACACCTCGGACGGCAGCTTCGATGGCGTCCGCGAGGCGGTCGTCAAGGGCATCGTCGCCGCCGATCGCGAGCTGCGGCGGATCGGCCGCCGCGACATCGAGCTCGGCTTCTCGGTCGCGTGGCGCTGGCTGCCGAGCCGAGGACGCGAGCTTCTGGGAGCGGATCGGCGCGCTGGCGACGAAGCGCTTCCGACCGCGCCCTCGACTACGTCGGCGTGCAGGTCTACCCCGGTCTCGTCTGGCCGCCGGCGCCGCTTCCCGGACGCAGCGCCGGCCGCGAGATCGCCGAGGCGCTGACGCTGCTGCGCGCCTGCTACATGCCGAAGGCCGGGCTCGGCAAGCGCGTCGACCTGTGGGTCAGCGAGAACGGCTACGCGACCAACCTCGGCCGGAACAGGCTTCGCAGCGGACGTGACCTCGCCTCGACCCTGGACGCGGTGCACCGGTACTCGGGCGAGCTCGGGATCAGCGACTACCGCTACTTCAACCTCCGCGACAACGACTCGAACGGGACCGACCTGTTCGACGCCGTCGGCCTGCTCGACGACCACTACGGCCGAAAGCCCGCCTTCGGCGTCCTGCACGACGCGATCGCCGCCGACGGCACCAGGCGCAAGCGCCGGAAGGGCCGGCGTCGCTCAGCGACCGCGGTCGCGGCGCCGCGCGCGCCGCGCCCTGGTCCATCGGCTACGACCGCTTCCGGCTAGCGCGGCAAGCGCCAGCCCCGCGGTTGGCGCGAAGTAGGCGAACTCCTCCACGGGGAAGGGGCCGATATGGGCAAGCAGCACGGCGCTCACAACCGCACGCTCCGCTCCCCGCGCTGCGAGGCGGCGTCCTCCGAATACGCCTTCTCGAAGACCGTCGCCTCGTCGTATTCGTCGTTGCGGTTCCACCACGCGTAGGCGTCGCTCTGCGGGTAGCCGTCGGGCGAGTCCTCCCAGACCTCCTGGCGGCCGAGCGCGGTGATGTCGAGGTAGTCCCACGTACCGCCCATCGCCTCGTCACCGCGCTTGTCGATGAAATAGGTGCGGTAGACGGAGTCGTCCCGGCGGATGAATGCGTTGGTCCCGTGCCACTCACCGACGCCGAAGTCGGAGTCGAAGTCGTCCAGCAGCGAATACCAGGGAATCAAGCCCCAGCCGAAGCGCTGCTTGAGAGCCTCGATCCTCTCCTGCGGCGCACGCGAAACGAACACGAGGGTCGTGTCACGGGCGTTCAGGTGAACGGGATTGGCGACCTGGTCGGCGATCATCGAGCAACCGCGACAGGCGGCGTCGGGCCAGCCGTCGACGTCCGGGTCGAAGAACGCCCGGTAGACGATGAGCTGCCGGCGACCCTGAAACAGGCCGGTGAGGTCGACGCGCCCCTCGGGGCCGTCGAACTCGTAGGCCTTCTCGACCGCCTGCCATGGCATCCGGCGGCGCTCGGCGGCAAGGGCGTCGCGCGCCCGGGTCAACTCCTTCTCGCGGGCGAGCATCCCCTCGCGCGTGGCATCCCATTCCTCGGGGCCAACGATCGGTGGTGTGTTCATCGTGCTCTCTCCTTCGTGCTCTCGTCGTTTCGCTTCTGCTTCTGCTCCGCGTGGATCGCTTCCGCGATCTCCTTGATCGCGCGGAGCCGGCGGTCCCAGCGGTCGGCCACGGCTCTCATCTCCTTCGTCGCGACGTCGAGACGCTCGGGCCGGATCGCCCAGCGCATCTCCCGTCCCTCGCGGCGGCCCTCGACGAGTCCGGCGCGATCGAGCACGCCAGGTGCTTGCTGACGGCCTGCCGGGTGAACGGCAGCTCGCCGGCGAGCGCGCTCGGCGTCGACTCGCCGCGGACCAGCAGCACATCGAGCAGGCGCCGCCGGCTCGGCTCACCGATCGCGGCCCACAGGCCCTCGGCCTCCTCCGGCCGCTCGCGCTCGAGCGTCGCCGGGCTCATCGCGCCGCGCTGTCGTGGGCGCCGAATAGATCCTCGAGCTGGCCGGTGTGCCGCTCCCAACCCTCGACGTGACCGGCGCGGACCTCCGCGCCGTCCCGCCCGGCGGGCCAGTCGACCTTGTCGAAGCCGGACTCGAGGACGGCCAGCCGCGTCCGCTCCGAGCCCTCCTCGGTCAGAGTGAACCGGACGTAGGTGGAGGTCGAGTCGTCGAGCGGGTCGCCGTCGGTGTGGATCCAGCGCCAGGCGAAGACGCGCGGGCGCTCGACCTCTACGACGACGGCTTCGATCGTGTGGTCGTGCTCGGGGAAGGCGAACGCCGCCCGGCCACCCTCCCGGAGGTCAAGCTCGACCTCGTCGCTGAACCAGCGCTTGATCTGCTCGGGTCGGGTGACTACGTCCCAGACGACCTCGGCGGGCGCGTCGATCACGGTCTCTCGCTCGATCGGCTCGGTGCTCATATCTCTCTCCTGCGTCGGCGTTATGCAACTGATGGTTGCGCATCATTGCACATTTCCGCAACCGACGGTTGCGTAATACCGCGACGCTCCCCCGGCCCGGCGCGCGGAAGCCGGACGTGTACTAGGCGTGGACTAGGTCTGAGCCTCGCGGGTGGGGACCGGGTCGATGGCGTCCTCGCCTTCGATCCGGAGCCGCGGGACGATGCGGTCGAGCCAGGCGGGCAGCCACCAGGCGCGGTCGCCGAGCAGCTCCATGATCGCCGGCACGAGCAGGCTGCGGATCAGGAACGCGTCGATCGCGATCGCCGCCGCGAGGCCGACGCCGAACAGCTTGATGATCAGGTCGTCGCCGAGGGCGAAGCTGGCGAAGACGAAGATCATGATCGTCGCCGCCGCGGTGATCACGCGGCCGGTGCTGGCGAGGCCGTGCTGCGACGGCGCCGGAGGCGTCGCCGCGCTCGCTCCCACTCCTCGCGGACGCGCGACATCAGGAAGACCTCGTAGTCCATCGAGAGCCCGAAGACGATCGCGAAGACGAAGACCGGCAGGAACGACGGCGATCGGCGCCGTCTCGGAGATGCCGACAGCTCGTTGCCCCAGCCGAACTGGAAGATCGCGACGACGACGCCGAACGAGGCGCCGATGCTGAGGACGTTCATCAGCACCGCCTTGAGCGGGACCAGGACCGAGCGGAAGGCGACGAGCAGCAGCAGCGCGCTGAGCAGGATCACGATCCCGAAGAACAGCGGCAGCTTGCCGGCGACGTAGGTCGAGAAGTCGTCGGTGATCGCCGCCTCGCCGCCGAGGTGGGTGTCGGCGCCGGTCTTCGCGTCGAAGGGGACGAGCGCCTCGTCGCGGAGCCGGTCGACGAGCTCCTGGGTCTCCTGGCTCCTGGGGGCCGGTCGTCGGGAAGACGCGGATCAGCTGGACGTCTCGCCCGACGGCTGGCCACCGGCAGCGCCGGCCGTCGGCGACGCCGTCGATCGGAGGCGACCGCGTGCTGGAGCTCGGCCGCCGTCGCGGCCGCGCCCTGACGCCGTGATGTCGCTGACGACGAGCAGCGGCCCGTTGAAGCCGGCGCCGAAGCCCTCGGCGAGCAGGTCGTAGGCCTTGCGGCTGGTCTGGTCGCGGGCGATCGGTGCCGGCGTCGGCGTTGCCGATCTCGATCGAGAGGACCGGGATCGCGAGGACACGAGCAGGACGACGGCGGCGATCGCAGCGGTCCACGGCCGGCGCTGGATCGCGGCGCTCCAGCGCGACCACAGGCGGCCCTCCTCGCCGCGTCGCACCCTGCATGCCCGGGCAGCCGCAGGCGATCGATCCGCGGGCCGACCTTGCTCAGCATCGCCGGCAGCAGGGTGAGCGAGGCGGCCATCGTGACCAGCACCGCGAGCGAGGCGGCGAGCGCCGGGCCATAGAGGAAGTCGACGCCGACCGCGAAGAGGCCGAGCAGGGCGACGCAGACGGTGGCCCCGGCGAAGCAGCACGGCACGGCCGGCGGTGTCCATCGCGACGATCACCGCCTCGTCGGTATCGAGGCCGGCCCGCAGCCCGGAGCGGAAGCGGGTGACGACGAAGAGCGCGTAGTCGATGCCGACGCCGAGGCCGATCATCGCCGCGAGCTGCGGCGCGAAGTCGGCGGTGTCGAAGAGGTGGGTGAGCAGCGTGACCAGGCTGAGCGCGATGCCGAGCGCGATCACGGCGGTGAGGACGGGCAGCGCCATCGCGACGACCGAGCCGAACATGATCAGCAGGACGATGATCGCCGCAAGCCAGGCCGATGAGCTCGGTCGCGTTGCTGGTTCGACTGCTGCGCGTCGCGGATCGCCTCGCCGCCGAGCTCGACCTCGACGGCCGCCTTCGGCATTCGCCTTGTCGCGGATCTCGAAGAGCGCGTCGGTGGTCGCGTCGGAGACGTCGAAGGAGCGGGTCGTTAGCTCGCGCGGTCGCCAGCGCGACGGTGCCGTCGGGGGAGATCGCGCCCCCTTGGCGCAGGGACTGTCGACGGAGGCGATGCCCTTGACATCGGCGACCTGGCCGATCACGGACTGCACCTGCCTGCTTGGCGGCGGGATCGGTGAGCTTGCCGTCCTTGCTCGCAAAGACGACCTGGACCTCGCCGCCCGACTGCTGGGGGAACTGCTGCTCGAGCAGGTCCAGTGCCCGCTGCGAATCGGAATCAGGCAGCTCGAAGTTGGTCGAGAAGCTCGAGCCGGCGGCCCCGGCGGCGAAGCCACAGCCGACGAGCAACGCCAGCCAGAACAGGAAGACGCGCCCCCGGCGGCGCGTGCAGAGGGCAGCGAGCCGACGCATCAGCCGGCGTGCTCGGGGACGGTGCGCATACGGGGGGTCACGCGCGGGGCATGTTGGCAAAAGGCTGTCGCCGGCTTTAGTGACCGGCTCACACGCGTGGCGCGCGGGAGGGGCTCAGGCCGGGTTCCGGGCGGCGACGATCCAGGTCGAGGTCGGCGCGTAGACGCCGTCGGCCGTCTCGTAGCCCGCCAGCTCCTCGCGCAGCGCCTGCTCGATCGTCGGCCGTAGGCGCTCGCCCTCGGCCTCGTTGACGCGGATCAGCTCGCCGGCGGGGCCGATCGCGGTGATGAAGTCGACGAACTCGTCGACGCTCTCGCCCTGACGCATCGTCGACGTCGTTGCGCGTCAGCGTGATGCCGTCGAAGCCGGCGCTCCGCAGGATGCCGCTCGTCGTGTCGGCGTTCGCCATCGAGAACGGACCCGGCCCGCAGGTCGGCTCGTCGGTCTCGTCGGGGTGCGTGAGCCAGCGCTCGGTGATCCGTTCAGCCTCGAAGAAGAGGACGTTCTCGACTTTCTGGCGCCAGACGACCATCGTCAGCAAGCCGCCGGGGCGCATCGCCGAGCGGACGTTCCGCAGCGCCGCCACCGGGTTCTCGAAGAACATCGTGCCCATCCGCGAGAAGACCCTGTCGTAGCCGGAGCCGGGGACCTCGTGCTGCACGTCGGCGACCTCGAAGGAGGCGTTGGTGACTCCCTCCCGCTCCGCCTCGGCGCGAGCCGCATCGACGAAGCGCTCCGCCGCGTCGACGCCGACCGCCTGGCCCTCCGTGCCGATGAGGCCGGCGACCCTGCGCGTCTCGTCGCCGAAGCCGCAGCCGATGTCGAGGACGCGCTCACCGGCGCCCGGCGGGTAGAGCTCGAGCGCCGCGGCGCCATGGATGCCGAGACCGGTGCAGACGATGTCGCGGAACTGGACGAAGCGGTCGAAGAGGACCCCGTTCCAGGCCTCGATCGCCTCGGAGTTCCCGATCACCTCCGCGTCCATGGGCCGATCCTACGCCGAATCTGGGCGCCCGCAAGCGCGCTCTGCCGCGCCACGCGAGGGCGACGCTCAGAGCCGCAGCAACTCGTAGGCGACGCGGCCCTCGGCAATCGCCTCGCGGACCGCAACCTCGTTGCCGTTGAGGCGGCTGCGTCCGGTCTTCACCTCGATCAGCACGACCTCGCGTAGATCGCCGGCGGCGAGGCCGTCGAAGACGACGAAGTCGACGGGCGCGCCGAGGAAGCGGGCGTCGGCGGGGTCGAAGCGCTCCGCGAACTCGGGGGCGAAGGGCGCGAGCTGCTCGACGGCTCGGCCGCGACGCGACCGCGCGGCTGCGCCCGGCCGCATCCCGCCGGGCCGCCTCGAGATCGTCCTCGTCATAGGGATGCAGGGCCCGGTAGCGGGCGTAGGCAACAGCGGTCCAGAGCAGCGCGAGGACCGCGAGGGCGGCCACGACGAGGGCAAGCGGTTCATTCATCGCCCCGATTCAAGCCCCCACCCCGGCTGGAGCCCCGGGCCTGCAACGCCCCGCCCACCGAGCGCGAAGGCGCTCCCTGACCAAGCATGAGCGTGCACGGGCGGGCGCGGTGTAGCGGAGCTACATAAGCCGGCCACGGGTGCGCTCAGGCGCCGCGTCAGGGGGCGCCGAGGGGCGCGGTGTGGCGGAGCCACATAAGCCCCGAGTGGGTGCGGCCAGGCGCCGCGTCAGAGGGCGCCGGGCCCGCGATCAGCGGTTGCGGCCGTACAGGTCGTGGGCCTCTACCCACTCCTCGGCAACGATCGCCGAGCCGAGGCTGAGCTCGCCGCAGAGCACGGTCGCCGCGACGATCTCGGCGAACTTGTGGACCTTGCCGGAGCCGTAGCAGTCCATCAGCTCGAGGCACTCGCGCTGGGTCGGCAGGCCGGTGCCGCCGCCGTAGGTGGCGACGATCAGGGCCGGGATCGTGATCGAGTAGTAGTAGTCGCCGTTGGGGCGCAGCTCGGTGTAGACGTAGGCGGCGGAGGACTCGGCGACGTTGGCGACGTCCTGGCCGGTGGCGATGAACATCGCCGTGATCCCGTTCGCAGAGTGCGAGCCGTTGTTGTTGACGCCGGCCATCGAGCCGCCGAGCGTCGAAACCTGGCGGGCGCGGAACATGAGCTCGGTGCCGGAACGCATGTTGCGGCCGATCAGGTCATCAGGAATCACCGCCTCGGCGACGACGCGCTTGCCGCGCGTGCGCAGCATGTTCACCTGCGAGCTCTTCTTGTCGGTCGCGAAGTTGGATTCGAGGAAGAACTGCTCGATCCCGTCGTAGTTGGCGAGGATCCACTTACAGGCGGCGGCCGTCGCCTTGCCGGTCAGGTTCTGACCCGCCGCATCACCGGTCGTGTAGTTGAAGCGCGTGAAGATGATGCGGCTCGCCGAGTACTGCTCGATGTTCTGCAGCCTGCCGCTCGAAGTCGTCGCCTCGGCCGCCTCCTTGATCGGCTCGAAGCGCGTCTCGAGCCACTCGCCGAAGGCCCGGGCCTCACGGGCGCTCGGGAAGATGAAGGAGGGCGCACGCTGCATCCGGTCGTCGATCACGGTCGTCTTCACCCCACCCGCCTCACGCAGCAGCTTCATCCCCCGGTTGTAGGAGGCAACGAGAGTTCCCTCAGCCGTGGCCATCGGCACGTAGAACTCACCGTTGGCGTGCTCGCCGTCAACCAGCAGCGGGCCGGCGAGACCGATCGGCACCTGGGCAACGCCGACGAAGTTCTCGATGTTGCCGCGCGTCGTGCCGGGATCGATCGAGTACGAGCCGACGTGCTCGAGCGAGGCCCCGGTGCGCTCGGCGGCGAAGGTCCGGCGGGCGGCCGCAGCGTCGTCGGTGTAGTCGTCCTCTCGATCGCGCGGGATCCGCTTCTCGGCGCCGGACGCCTCTTCCTTCCCCTCCGCCATCGGCGCGGATCCTAATCGGCGCGCCAGAAAAAGCGCCCGGGGCCGGCGAACCGGCCCCGGGCGCAAGCGCACCTCCGTTCATTGAGGCGGGGGCGTGCTGGGGCCAACGCGCCTCAGGTGCGCAGTGTTTCCCGCGTGTACCCCGGTTCAGCTACCGGGTATCACCGTCTGCGCGCGGGTGACGACCGAGCGAACGCCGTAGACGGCGGCATCGGCGACCGACCGGACGGCCTCGCCGGCGTGCTACGGGCTGCTGGCGGCGCTTGCGGCCGCGTTGGGTAGGCTCGAATGGTGTTCTCGCGCGGACCCGACGCGATCAGCCCGACCGCCCACTACACAGCCGAGGTCTGGCGCCGCAACGGCCTCTCGGACGACGCCCTCGGCACGCTCGAGGGTCGCCTCCTCTACGCGGGCCTGTGGCCGCTGCTGACGACGGCGGACGTCGCTGGGGTCGGCACCCTCGAGGCGTCGCTGCTCGCCCGCCATCGGCTGATCGACGGCCTGCTCGCAGCCGAGATCGAGTCGGGCAGAGTCGGACAGGTGGTCGAGATCGCCGCCGGCCTCTCAGGGCGCGGCCTGCGCTTCGGGCGCCGCCTCGACGAACTCGTCTACGTCGAGGCCGACCTGCCGGCGATGGCCGAGCGCAAGCGGGCGGCGCTGGCGCGGGCCGGGGCGGCGCACCGGGTCGCCGAGCTCGACGCCTTCGCCGCCTCGGGCGCCGGCAGCCTGACCGAGCTGCTCGCGTCGCTCGACCCCGGTCTCGGTACGGCGATCATCACCGAGGGGCTGCTCAACTACTTTCCGCGTGGCGCCGTGGCAGACCTCTGGGGGCGCATCGCGGCCGGGCTCGCCGAGTTTCCGACCGGCGTTTACCTCTCCGACCTCAACCTCCGCCACGGCAACGACGGCGTCCCGGAACGCGGCTTCATGCTCGCGCTCGGCGCCTTCGTGCGCGGCAGCGTCCACTTCCCCTGCGACGACCCTGCTGACGCGATCGCCCTGCTCGAAGCCTCGGGCTTTGCCGGCGCTCGCATTCACTCTGGCGATGAAGCGCCCGGCGCGGCTCGCGGGGCCGCGCGGGTCTCGGTGCTCGAGGCGCGGGCGGCCTGAGACGCGGGCTGCCTGAACGGCTACCTAGCCGATCCGCTCGAGCTCGGCGCCCGGCACGAGCGCCTGCTCGAGATCGACGCGGGTCCCACGGAACGGCACTCCCTCGGCCTCGAGCAGGCGGCGCTGGCGAGCGCCCTGCGCGAGCGAGCCGTCGGCGCGGACGACGCGTTGCCAGGGGACGGCTGGATCCTCGCAGGCGGCGAGCACGGCGCCCGCGAGCCGCGGCGCGCCGGGGCTGAGCTCGCCGTAGGTGGTGACGAGACCCTCCGGAATCCGGTGGACCAGAGCGATGATCCGTCGCTCGCGCTCGGAATCCATCGGCCAAGTCTCCTGCACGCCGGGTCCCAGCGCCGACGCCCGCAACCGACGGCTGTCATCCTGCGGTGATGGGCGGCGGGCTCGGCAAGCGACGCTTTCCCCTGCGCGCGGCGGCGGTCGCACTCGGGGCGGTCATGGCTGCGCCCTTCTGCGCGCTCGCCGTTGCGGCGCCCGACGCCGCTCTCGGCAAAGCCCGCGGGATCGACGTCTCCCGCTTCCAGGGCGAGATCGCCTGGCCGAGCGTCGGCCTGACGAGGATCAAGTTCGCCTACGTGCAGGCGAGCCGCGGCAGCGGCCGCGACTGCAAGGTCGCGAGCACCCAATGCGGCGCCGACCCCTACTACGACATCAACCACAGGGGCGCGCGCGGCGGCGGGCATCCGCGTCGGCGCCTATCACCGGGCCTTCGCCGCCGGCAACACGCGCAAGCGTGCCCGGCGGCGACGCGCTGCGCGAGGCGCGCGTGTTCTGCGCGAGCGTCGGCAAGGTCGCGCAAGGCCGACCTCGTCCCGGCACTCGATCTCGAGATCCCCGTTCACGCGGCTCAACCCGGACCGGCTGCGCTACTGGGTCCGGACCTGGCTCGAGCAGGTCGAGCGCAAGCTCGGCGTCAAGCCGATCATCTACACGAACGCCTCGAGCTGGGCGGAGACCGGCGACACCGTGCGCTTCGCACGCCGCGGCTATCGCCTCTGGGTGGCCAACTTCGGCGTCCGCTCGCCCTCGGTGCCGGCCGGCAACTGGCACGGCAAGGGCTGGTCGATCTGGCAGTTCGCCAACAACGGCCGGGTGCGTGGCATCCACGGCAACGTCGACAAAGACAAGCTCTCGGTCCCGCTCGCGAAGCTCTACGCGTACGGGCAGAGCACCGGCGGTGGCGGTGGCGGTGGCTCCACGGGCGGCGGTGGCGGTGGCATCGGCGGTGGTGGCGTCAGCACCGACGCAACTCGCACGCCATAGAGTCCGGGCCATGGCGCCCGAGCTCACACTGCACGTCCTCCCTCCCTCCCACCCCTGCCGGCACGGTAGCGCAGCCCTCGAGCTCAAGGGCCTCGAGTACGAAACGGTGACCTGGCGCCGGGCACGCACAACGAGGAGATGCAGAAGGTCTACGGCGAGGGCAGCCGACCGTGCCCGGCCTGCTCGTCGACGGCGAGCCGGTGCACGGATCGCGCCCGATCCTCGCGCGGCTCGAGCAGATCGAGCCGCGAGCCCGCCGCTGTTCCCCGAGCCGATCGCCGATCGGGTCCGCGAGGCAGAGCGCTGGGGCGACGAGGAGCTCCAGGACCTCGGGCGCTCGGCTGCCCTGGGGCGCCCTGCACTTCCGGCCCGAGGCGCTCGGCACCTTCGGCGGCGGCGGCCCGCTCGACCCGGCCGGCACCGACTTCGCGATGCGCATGATCCGCGGCACCTGGAAGTACCACGGGATCAGCTGCGAGCGGCTCGCCGAGGACCTCGCCGGGCTGCCCGAGAAGCTCGAGCGGATCGAGGCCTTCGCCGCAGAAGGCGTGATCGGCGGCGAGGCGCCGAACGCCGCCGACCTGCAGATCGGCGCGACGATCCTGGTCCTGCTCGCCTCGGCGACCTGCGCCCGCTGCTCGCCGGGACCGCGGCGGAACGGATCGCGATACGACGTTCCTCGGCGACTATGCCGGCGAGGTCCCCGCAGGCGCCTTCCCCGCCGGCTGGGTGCCTGAGCCGGCCGCGACTGCCTGACGCGGCGACAGGCCGCGTTCAGCGCCGTCCCCGCCCACTCCGGCGGCGGCCCGCACCTGCCAAGCTTTCCGGCCATGGAGACGAAGTCCCTGAGCGATGCACAGTCCGTGCGCGACGCGCGGATCGAGCAGGTCGTCCCGCTGGCGACGCCGGCGCTGCTCCTGCACGACTACCCGCTCTCCGATGAGCTCGCCGACTTCGTGATGCGCTCCCGCCGCGACATCGCCGCGATCCTCGACCGCGACGACCCGCGCCTGCTGGTCGTCGTCGGCCCCTGCAGCGTCCACGACCCCGAGGCCGCGCTCGACTACGCGCGCCGGCTCAAGGAGCTCAGCGGCGAGCTCACCGGAGCTGCTGGTCGCGATGCGCGTCTACTTCGAGAAGCCGCGGACGACGACCGGCTGGAAGGGCCTGATCAACGACCCCCACCTGGACGGCTCCGGCGACGTCAACACCGGCCTGCGGATCTGGCACGCGAGCTGCTCCTGCACATCCTCGACCTCGGCGCTGCCGATCGGCTGCGAGTGGCTCGACCCGATCACCCCGCAGTACATCGCCGACACCGTCGCCTGGGGCGCGATCGGCGCCCGGACGACCGAGAGCCAGACGCACCGCCAGCTCGCCTCCGGCCTTTCGATGCCGGTCGGCTTCAAGAACCGCACCGACGGCAACCTCGGCGTCGCCGTCGACGCCCTGCGCGCGGCGGGCGCCCAGCACTCGTTCGCCGGCGTCGACCTCTCCGGGACCTCGGCGATCCTGCACACCGCCGGCAACCCCGACTGCCACATCATCCTTCGCGGCGGGCGCGGTAAGCCCAACTACGACGCCGAATCGATCGCCGGGACGCTGGAGCAGCTGCGCGACGTCGGCCTACCCGAGCGGGTGATCGTCGACGCCTCCCACGACAACAGCGGCAAGGACCACGAGCGCCAGCCCGCGGTCGCCGAGGCGATCGCCGAACAGGTCGCCGGCAGGCAACGGCGCGATCGTCGGCGTCATGCTCGAGTCGTTCCTCGAGGCCGGCCGCCAGGACCTCGGCGGCAAGCTCACCTACGGCCAGTCGATCACCGACAAGTGCATGGACTGGGAGACGACGGTCGAGGTCCTGCGCGGCCTCGACGCAGCTTCCCTCGCCCGCTCGTCGGGCTGAGCGGCCGACGCCGCGCCCTACTTCTTCTTCTTCCCGCCGGTCTGGATCCCGGGCGCGTAGGCGTTGTCCGGGTAGCCGTCGCCGTTGGCATCGGTGCCCGTGCTCGGCGTCGTCGGTCGTGCCCGTCGAGTATGGGCTCGTCGTCGAAGTGCTGTCGGTCGTGTCGCCGATCGCGTAGTGGTCGCTGCTAGAAAGACGAGAGATCGGCCGGCTGCTACGGCTGCGGGAAGTCGTCGCAGGGCTGCGCCGCCGCAACCGCCATGTAGTCGTGCCAGATCGGCGCCGACAGATCGGCGCCGTAGCCGGGCATCGGCGTACGGTCATCCGGGTTGCCCGTCCAGACCGCGGTCGAGATGTGCGGCGTGATAGCCGACGAACCAGGCGTCGGACTGCTGCTCGGTGGTTCCGGTCTTGCCGCCGGCGGGGCACTGGATGCCCTGGCCGGCCGCGGTGCCGGACTCGAGCGGGCCCTTGATCGCCTGGTCGACCGTGTAGGCGACGCCGTCGCTGATCACGCGATCGCCCTCGAGATTCGGCTTGTCGACCTCGCCGTCCGGGAACTTGACCTAGCGCGATCGCAGTCGGCTCGTGGTGGACGCCGCCGTTGGCGAGCGTCGCGTAGGCGTTGGCCATCTCGAGGACGGTGCAGCAGTACGGCGGTACCGCCGATCGCCTCGGCCGGAACCGCCTGCAGCTTCGAGGTGACCCCGAGCTTGTGGGCCATGGCGTCGAAGTTCTCCGGGCCGACGTCGATGCCGAGCTGGGCGAAGACCGTGTTGATCGAGTGGGTCAGCGCGTCATCGAGGTTCATCGTGCCGCCGCCCTCGCCGCTGACCTGCCAGGTCTGCCCGTAGCCGATGTCCAGCGTCATCGAGGCGGGCGCCGGGTAGGTCGTCGTGTCCGGATCGATGCCCTGGTCGACGGCCGTGGTCAGGACGTAGGTCTTGAACGAGGATCCCGGCTGCCGCTCGCCGTCGACGGCGAGGTTGTACTGGCTCGTGTCGTAGGAGGAGTCGGAGGCCATCGCCAGGATCTGGCCGGTGTCAGCGTTGAGCGAGACGAGCGCGTGCGCCGCGGCGGAGCCGCCTGCGAGCTGGTGGTTGGCGATCGCCTGCTCAGCCGCAGCCTGCAGCTTCGGGTCGAGCGTCGTGTGGACTTGCAGCCCGCCCTCGCGCACGGTCTTGAGGCCGTAGCGGTCGATCAACTCCTGCTGGACGTAGTCGAAGAAGTACTGCTGCTTGCGCGTCGTGTAGCGGTTGCCTGCGTCCAGACCGAGTCCCTGCTTCTTGAGCTTGTCGGCCTTCGCCTGCGAGATGTAGTTCTGGTCGGCGAGCGCGTCGAGCACCTCGTTACGGCGCTGCCTTCGCGGCGTGCGTATCGCTGAACGGGTTGTAGTCACTCGGCGCCTGCGGCAGGCCGGCGAGCAGCGCCGCCTCCTTGACGCCGAGATCCTTCGCGTGCTTGTTGAAGTAGACCTCGGAGGCGGCCTCGACGCCGATCGCGCTGCGGCCCGCGTTGGTTCCGTAGGGAGCGGTGTTCAGATACTGGTCGAGGATCTGGTTCTTGGAGTGCTCGTTCTCGTACTCCTGCGCGAGCTTCGCCTCCTGGATCTTGCGCTGGATCGTGTCCTCGGGATCCTCGATATAGAGGTTGCGGACGAGCTGCTGGGTGATCGTCGAGGCGCCCTGGCGAGCCTGGCCGCCGGCCTTGAGGTCCTCAAAGGCGGCGCGGGCGATCGCCGTGTAGTCGACGCCGCCGTGGTCGTAGAAGCTCGAGTCCTCGATCGCGATCGTCGCCTTCTGCATGATCGGCGGGATCTTCTCGAGCGGGATCGGATCGCGAAGGACGTCCGCCTGCACATAGCCGAGGCGGTTGCCGGCCGCGTCGTAGACCACGGAGTTCTCGCCCTTCTTCTGCGGCTTCAGGCTGTCGAGCGACGGCGCGGAGGCGGCGACGTTGAGCACCCAGATCGCACCGCCGCCGACCGCCAGGGCGACGAGCGCGAGCAGCACCGCAAAAGCGGCACCGACCTTCTTGCCAACCGAGCCTTTCGACCGGTGGCGCCTGTCTCGCGAGCGAACCGACATCCCGTACCGGAAAGGCTAACGACCGCACCCGGCGGGCAAACGGAGTCTGGGCAAAAGCGGTCACGCCCGCCCACCGGTAAGAATCGCGCCCGACAACCGCAAGCGCCGAGACGAGGAGGATCAGATGACCGGGAAGGCCGAGTTCAATGCCGAGGAGTGGTCGCTGATCCTCGAAGCAGCGCCGACCGCGGCGATGGTCGTGATCGCCGCCGGCAAGGGAGGAACGATCCGTGAGAGCCTCTCGATCGGCAGGACCTTCGCGGCCGAGAAGGAGAATGCGGACTCGACCGAGCTGCTCGCCGCGATCGTCAACGACCGGCCCGAGCTCGACACCAAGCGCTACAGCGATCCCTCCGAGCTGGGGACCCTGGGGCTGACCCGCGTCCGCTCAGCGCTCGAGACGCTGACGGCGAAGGGAACCTCGGTCGAGGCCGACGACTTCAAGCGCTTCATCTACACAGTCGCGCTGAACGCCGCCGAAGCCCACAAGGAGGGCGGCTTTCTCGGCATCGGCGGCACCCGCGTCAGCGCGCCCGAGGCCGAGGCGCTCGGCAAACTCGCCGAGGCGCTGGGCTACGACGCACCACCGCTGGAGAAGAGCCGAGGGCTAGGGCTGTCGGGAGCCCCTCGCCGAACACCGCCTGAAGGCGGCTAGGGCCGCATCATCCGTTCGGCAACCGGGATCTTGAGCGCGTTCGGGAGCATCCGCATGAGGCTGAAGCCGGCCTTGACGGGCAGGCCCGGGACGACGACCCGCGAGCCGGAGGCGAGACCCGTCGACGGCGGCCTTCGCACACTCCTCGGGAGTCACCCAGACGAGGTCCGGGACGGTCGCCTCGATCGGCTGATCGCCGGCGACCTCCCAGAACTCCGTCTTGACCGGGCCCGGGCAAAGGGCGGTGACGGTGACGCCGCGACCAGCGACCTCGCCGTGCAGGGCCTCCGAGAAGGCGAGCGAGTGGGCCTTGGCGGCGGAGTAGCCGGCCGAGTAGGGAAGCGGCATGAATGCCGCGGTCGAGGCGACGTTGAGGATCGCGCCCTCCTTGCGCTCGATCATTCCCGGCAGGAACGCGGAAGTGAGCGCCACGGGCGCCTCGCAGAGGACGCGTACCTGCTCGAGCTCGCGCTCGGGGTCGGACTCGTCGAAGCGGCCACCGGTGGCGAAGCCGGCGTTGTTGGCGAGGATGTCGACCTCGAGGCCGAGCGAGGCGATGCGTCCGGGCAGACGCGCGCGCGACGCCTGCTTGCCGAGGTCACAACCGAGGGTCTCGACCTGCACGCCGTGCAGCTCGGTGAGCTCGGCCGCGAGGTGCGTCGAGACGGGCCTTGCGGCGGGCGACGATGACGAGCGTCATGGCCGCGCGCAGCAAGCTCGCGGGCGAGCGCCTCCCCGATGCCCGCCGATGCGCCAGTGACCAGTGCGGCTGCCCCCTTGCGGGGCTCAGGAAGTGCCATGCCGGTGTTCTATCGGATTCGGGCTCAGCAGCCGTCGGGAAGCGCGCTGGAGCCCGTAGGTGAGGCCCGAGCGTGCAGTAGATCGGCTTCGGCTGCGATTCGGGGTTCAGGACCCCGAGCGCCGGTCTCCCAGGGGCTCTCGCCCGAGATGTCCTGGAGCCGGTGGATGACGACGCCCTTGATGCCGAGCTTCGGCGCGAGCCGGACGAGCTTGTCGATCCGGGCGGCCTGCCCGGCAGCAGAAACGCCGTTGTCGACGTCGCCGGCCGTCGACCAGCCGACCTCGGTGATCCACGTCTTGCGCGGCGCGTGCGCCTTGTTGATGATCCGCTCGGCGTCCTCGACCTTCGCCTTCACGGCCTTGACTGCGCCGCTGCCGACGTAGGGGTGGATGGCGACGCCGTCGACGTACTTGCCGGCGTGGCGGTTGATCAGCGAGAGCTTCATGTACCGCTGCCAGTGCGGCTTCGGCGAGAGGCCGTTGTAGAGAATCGGCGCGTGGTTGTCGACCGAGGCCAGCTTGCGGTGCACCGCGCCGAGCATCCTCACGTAGGGCACGGGCGACGGTGAAGGCCCCCAGTAGCGCTCGAGGTTCGACTCGTTCCAGACCTCGATCGCGGCCGCCTGCGGATAGCGCTCAGCGGCGGCCCGAGCGAAGCGCGCGAAGTCGGCGACGTGGTTGCGGTCGGGGCGGACGGCGCGGTAGGTGGTGTCGCACTTGACGGACTCATGCGCCCAGCAGGGGGAGGTGAAAAGGACGATGACCGGGCGCAGGCCCGTCCTTCAGGGCGAGGTTGTAGGTGCCATCCTCGACCGACCAGTCGTAGACCCCCCGCTGCCGCTCGACCCGGGCCCACGGAACGACATACCGGATCACGTCGGCGCCGCCCGCCCGCGCCAGCTGCATCAGCGTCACCGCCGCTGGGGACGCGCGTCGGCTGGCCCGGCTTGGTGCCGCCGGTACCGATCGGGAACGGAAGCGGAAGGCCGGTCAGCGGGTTGAGCGGCTTCGGCGTGTGCAGGTCGAACTGGTTGAAGTTGTCGTTGTAGCCGATCTTCGCCGGGCGAGGTGAGTGCTTGTGCCCGTGGCCCTTCTTCGCCACGGCAGCAGGCGACGTCGCGAGACGACGGTCGCGAACAGCAGGAAGAGGGCCGCGATCGCGGCGGCGCCCCCTCGGCGGACGTGAGAAGTCGATAGCCACCTTCCCCTCCATCGGACGGAGGAAGGTAGCGCTTGAATTCAGTCCAGGAGCCGGTTCCCACGATCCCCCGAAGGGACCGCGGGAACGGAGCCGATCAGCTGCCTCCGCGCGGCCTCAGCCGCAGACGGGCCAGGCGTTCCGGCCCTGCTTCTTCATCAAGCCGACGGCGACGACGGCCTGCGTCTTGTAGGCGTAGCGGATCGGGTCACCGCCGGGCGAGTGCGGCGAGTTGCGCCAGGTCGTCTTCATGAACTGGAACGCGCCCCGGTAGCGGCCGCCGCCGCCGATCGCCTTCGGGTCCTTGCCGGACTCGCATTCGGCTGTGCGCGAGGCCCAGCGCTTGTGCTTGCGGGAGACCTTGTGCCAGAGCCGCACATACTTGTGGCTGTTCGCCGCATGCGCCTTGTGCGACTTGTGCTTGCCGCCTCGACGTCGACGTGCCGCCGACGGTCACGCCGCCACCGCCGGCCAGAGCCGGGGTCGTCATGGCGCTCATCAGCACGGCCACCGCCAGCAGGGCGAGGACGAAGATCTTCGGTTTCGAGCCCGCAGACGCGCGGGGGAAATCGGTACTCACTTACTCACGCTCTTTCAGTCGCTTACGGGGTTAGCTGACGGGCTCGCGCCAAAGAGCCGGCGCTACGCGACAAGAAGTCGTGATTCGCCCCAAACAGGTGGGTCCCCCGCTAGCCCGCGTTATGTAGGCGGGCGATTCAGCAGGTCGCGCGGCAGCGTAACAGAGTTTGTGAGGGAAGTGTGAGCATCCCCAGCGGATCGCTCACGTACGCATTCAGGTGTGCGAAAGCTACTTCCGTCAAGGACGGCACGGTCGGCAGCGCCGATGTCGCCAACGGCATCATGACGCTCGGCCCGGCGACGCGCCTCGCGGCGTTCAGATTCCCAGCCAGCCGGGTAGCTCGGCGATCGAATCGAGCGTCGCCGTCGGCTCGATTCCCGAGTCGGCGACGAAGCGCTCGTCGAACTTGCCCGTACGAACTAGCAACGCCGTCAGGCCGGCATCGAGGGCGCCGCCGATATCGGTCTCGATGTCGTCGCCGATCATCGCGGCGGCCGAGGGTTCGGCGCCGAGCGAGTCGAGGACGATGTCGAAGAACGCGGCCGAAGGCTTGCCAACGACCTCGGCCTCGACCCCGCTCGCGTACTCGACCGCCGCGACGAACGGTCCTGCGTCGAGCGTGATCCCCTCCGCGGTGCGCCAGAAGCGGTTCTTCTGCAGGGCAATCAACTCGGCTCCGCCGAAGACCATCCGGAACGCCTCGTTGATGATCTCGAAGCTGAAGTCGGCGCCGAGGTCGCCCATGATCACCGCGTCCGGCTCCTCGTCGACGCCGGCGACGACCTCGAGGCCGTCGAAGTCCTCCTTGACGGCGGAGTCCATGATCAGCGCGAGGCGCTCGTGACCGCGCTCCGCGCAGAGCCGGCGCGCCGTTCGCGCCGGCGTGATCACCTCACCCGGGTCGACCTCGAAGCCGAGCTCGTCGAGCTTCGCGATCGTCGCCCGGCGCGAGCGGGCGGTCGTATTGGTGACGAAGCGGAGCCCGATGCCGGCGCCCCGCAGCGCGGAGATCGCATCGACCGCACCGTCGATCGGCTCACCCTCCACATACAGCACCCCATCGAGGTCGACGAGCAGCGGCACTGATCTGCGGGCGATCCACCCGCTCGATGGTAGGCACCCGGTTCGGAGGCGGCAATGGCGGGAATACTCAGGTCGAGAGGATCGAACTTCAAACGAGAGGAGCCCAGTGAGCTCGACGAGTCCGGACGCCGAAGTACCGAACATCACCCTCAACGACGGCAACGAGATCCCGCAGCTCGGCTTCGGCGTCTTCCAGATCCCGCCGGAGGAGACCGCGGAGGCGGTCGCCCAGGCGCTGCAGATCGGCTACCGCCACATCGACACCGCCGAGATGTACGGCAACGAGCAGGGCGTGGCCGACGGTCTGCGCGAGGCCGGCATCGACCGCGACGAGGTCTTCATCACGAGCAAGCTCAACAACGGCTACCACGAGCCCGCGGACGCCCACCGGGCGATCGAGCAGACGCTCGAGAAGCTCGGCACGCGCCATGTCGACCTCTTCCTCATCCACTGGCCGCTGCCGACTCGCTACGGCGGCGACTTCGTCCAGACATGGAAGGCGATGGAGTCGTTCAAGGAGCAGGGGTACGCGCGCTCGATCGGCGTCTCCAACTTCCAGACCCACCACCTGGACGAGATCTCCGAGCAGTGCGACGTGACGCCGGCGGTCAACCAGATCGAGCTGCACCCGTACTTCGTCAACCACACGGTCGACCACTACGGACGCGAGCTCGGGATCGCCACCGAGGCCTGGTCGCCGATCGCCCAGGCCGAGGTGCTCGATGACGAGACGATCGCGTCGATCGCCGGCGACGTCGGCCGAACCCCTGCCCAGGTGGTCCTGCGCTGGCACCTTCAGCGCGCCAACATCGTCTTCCCGAAGTCGGTGACGCCGGAGCGGATGGAGGAGAACTTCCAGATCTTCGACTTCGCGCTCAGCGACGAGCAGATGGATGCGATCACCGAGCTCGACAAGGGCGAGGGCGGCCGCACCGGCCCGCATCCGGACCGCTTCGCGATGATCCCCGACTGATCGGCGCGGTCGGGTCCCGCCGCCCGGCCAGGCCCCGCGGATTCTTATCCGGCTCTCAGCGCCCTTTGGGGCTCGGTTGAGCTTCGGAGGCTGCAATCGGTTCCGAGCGATCCGGCCACGAGGCCGGGAAAGGAACCGAGATGACCGAAGACGAACAGAACCCCGAGGGCGAGACCGCCGAGACGCAGGAGGTAGCGGCCGGCGAGCCGGCTGAAGCACCCATCCCCGTCGGCGCCGCGCCCACCTCCCCACGGACCGTCACCGTCCAGGTGCGCTATCTGCTCGCCACCGCGGCGGCGACCGGCGTGCTCGTCCTCGGCCTCCTGGTGGCCGTGATCGTCGGCGCGGCCGACTCGCACGGCCACGGCCCGCCCGACTTCGGCGGCCGGGCGGGTGCCGCCTACGGCACGGCGCCGCCGATGTCCGGCGGTCCGAGCGCCCCGACAGGGCCCGCAAGGCCCGCAGGGAGGCCAGAGCCAAGGCGGAATGCCGCCGAGCCCGTGGGGCCAGGGCTAGCAGTCGACCCTCACAGCGACCGGCGTCGGCCGACCGCGGCCGGGTCCGGGCTCCGCGCCGGAGCCCGCCGCGGTCAGGTCGAGCCGGAGCCGGCCGCGACGGCGTAGCCGCCGGACTTCGACTTGATGACCCGGAACGTCCCGCGCATGTACGGGTGAATCCGGCAGAAGTACGTGTAGGTGCCCGGCTTCTTGAGGACGGGCGTCGTGTACTGGTTGGAACCCGTCGTCACCTCGCTGCTCCAGCTCTTACCGTAGCCGAGCTGGCCGGAGTCGAAGTCGAGGCCGCCGTGCGTCGGCTTGGCGAGCGGGTAGCCGATCCCCGAGCCCTTGTTACAGGGGGCCTTGCAGGTCGTGATGCTGTGCCAGACCTGGTCCTCGTTGCTGGTGCCGGGCTGCGCCTCCTCGTTCGTGAAGGTGAGGCTCTGGCCCTCCTTGACGACGACCGGCCGCATCAGCTTCTTCGGGAAGCCCTTGACAGCCGAGTAACCGCCCTGCTTGAAGAAGAAGCCGTCGATGTCAACGCCGGACTTCGGAACCTTGGGGCCGTTCTTGAGCTTGCGCGGGTCAGGCAGCTTGAGGTTCGTGCGGGCTTCCGTGTCCTTGTTCTCCGCCAGGCGACCGTGGGTGAGGATGCCGCCCTCCTTGTACATCGCCCTCATCTGGACAGGATTGTCGAACGGATCGCGCGCGGCAGGATCGTGGGCCGTGCTCCACAGCAGCGGCATGATCCCCATCGACTCGTACCAGTCGCCGCGCTTGACGTTGTAGGTCACGCTGATGTCGACGACGTCGCCGGGCTTGAGGTGGACCCGCCAGTCGCGGCGGCGTCGCGGTCATGCTGACGTCCCAGCTGACCGCGCCCGCGGGTTCGAAGTAGTGCGCCTTCGACCGGAAGAGGGGCACCGTCTCCCCCGGCGAGTTACCCGGCGTCGAGCCCGGGTCGGGCCCATCACGGGAGACCGTGAGATCGGTGTGCAGGCCGCCGGGGTGCATGTGGCCGGCCGTGAAGACGAGCGTCGCGCCGCTCTTCGGCACGACCCACTTGGGACTCCTGCTGATGTTCGCCCGCTCCGAATAGCCGGGCTTCGACGGGTCCGTCGGGACGTCGTCGGGGAAGACGTACTTGCCGTCCTTGTCGAGGTCGTAGCGCTTCGTCGCATCGAAGACCGGGTACAGGTGTGGCAGCCCGGCGACGTCCATCCAGCGCACCGTGGCCGGCTGGATCTGCTTTTGGGTCGCCGGCGTTTCGCGGCACCCAGTCGATCTCCCAGGTGATGTAGACCGAGCGGCCCTCGCGGGCGTTGAGCTCGTGGATCATCTGGTTGATCACCCAGTTGGCACCGCCCGCAACCTCGTAGCCGTAGCCGCGCGGCAGCTTGGGAATCGTCTTCTCCTCGCCTGAAGCGAAGGTGGGCCCGCCGTTCGGGGCGATCCAAACGACGTGATGCAGGTGCAGATCCCAGACGGGCGGCGTCGTCGTCGAGCCGTCGTCGTGAATCTCCAGCATGCTCGGCTTGAACCGGGTGATGAAGCCCTTCGTCTTCGAGCCCTTGTTGAAGACGCCGGCGCTGACCGGGCCGCTGATTCGCTGCGCGTGCGGGCACGTCTGCGTGAGCGCGATGTCGTTGATGTTCTGCCCCGGGTGGATCGGGATCGCGTCCGTGCGGCAGCTGAACGTCGACTGACCCGGGTAGCCCTTGACAGCTCTTCAGGACCTGGACCTGGCCCTTTGCGGCCGAGGCCGCCGCCGGCAGGCAGAGCACGGCGGCGATCGCGCAGACCGCGATAAACACTCCCCTTGGCAGCCCCCAGCGGCGCACGAGATGATTGTGACGCATTCGGGTGCCCTTGTGAAGGGCGGCGTCAGGAGTTTCCGGAGATTCGTCCCGGGCGGCTCAGCCGGCACGGAATCGCACCGGCAGCGATTCGAGCCCGTAAACGCCGCCGACCGACTCGAAGACCGGCTCGCCGGCGAGCTCGAAGTGGGCCACCCGCTCGGCGAGGAAGGAGAACGCCTCCTGCAGCTCGGCGCGGGCGAGGTTCATGCCGAGGCAGTTGTGGATGCCGGCTCCGAAGGTCATCACCTTCGCCCGGCCCCGATCGGCGGCAACGTCGAAGACGTCGGGGCGCTCGACCGCGACGGGGTCACGGTTTGCCGTCCAGGTCGAGATCATGACTACGGTCTGCGCCGGCACGACGACGTCACGCCAGCTCAACTCCTCGGTGGTCATCCGTGCGGTGAACGGCGTGATCGGCTCGAAGCGCAGGACCTCGTCGACAGCGCGTTCGAGCAGCTCCGGGCGCTCCCGCAGTACCGCCCACTGCTCCGGATGCTCGGCGAAGAGGCGCACGCCATGGGCGAGCTGGGCCTGGGTCGTATCGACGCCGCCGGCGATCACGTTCATGACCAGATTCAGGCACTCCGAGTCGCTCAGCCGGTCGCCCTCGTGGGTCGCGCCGAGCAGCAGAGAGATCAGGTCGTCGCGCGGATCATCGCGCCGCTCCTCGATCAGCTCGGTGGCGTAATCGTGGAACTCGACGATCGCCGCCTCGATCTCGGCGCGCGAGCTGAGGATCGCCTCGGGGTCGAATTGGCGCTGGAAGGCGACAGCCCACTCCTGCAGGCGCGGGGCATCGTCGATGGGCGCGCCGACGAACCCGGCGATCAGTCGCGACGGATAGTGGCGGGCCACGTCCGTGACGAACTCGCACTCACCACGCGCCGCGGGTCCCACCCAGAGCCGCTCCAAGTGCTCGCGCATCTCTGGACGCCGGCGGTCGGCCTCCGCCGGCTTGAAGGCAGGGTTGATCAGGTTGCGGAGGCGCCGATGGTCGTCGCCCTCGACGGAGATCAGGTTCTCGGCGATCGCCTTGGCGAGCGGGCCCTCGGTGATCCCGAAAGCCGCCGCGACGACCTTCGAGGGAAACTCGACGGAGTGGCTGCGAAGGAAGAAGTTCGCGGACTCCCGATCGAGTACGAAGAGCCAGCCGATCGCCGAGGTGGCGGCCCAGCCGCTATCGCGGAGCTCGAGCATGACCTCGTGGAAGCGCTCGCCCCGAAGCTCGGGGTCGGGGTAGGTGAGGGCCGGTAGGTCGACGTCAGCGAGCGCCGTGGGTGCCATCGCTCGGGCGAGCGTATCGCCGCGGGCATGTCGACCCCAGCGCCCAGCGACACTGCGCGGCCCGCCCGCATTTATCTGGAGAGGGTAGGGTCGGGACCCCCGGGGCCGGATGACGCACCGCGTTGCCCGCCCCGTACCGCCCCAGTCGCCGTCATGTCTTCTCCGAACCAGTCCTCGAGCGCCGACACACCCACCCCCGCCGCCACGCGCCCGGTCGCGGTCGTCACCGACACAACGACCTACGTTCCCGCGGAGCTGCTCGATTCGCTCGGCGTCCAGCGCGTCGACCTGTACGTCGGCTGGGACGAGGGCAAGCGGCGCGAGAGTGAGTACGAGGACCTCGACCGCTTCTACGAACGGCTGCGCGACAGCGAGACGTTGCCGACGACCTCGCAGCCGTCGATCGGGGACTTCAGGACCGTCTACGAGCCGCTGCTCGCGGCCGGCAACGACATCTACTCGATTCACATCGCCTCCGGTCTTTCCGGCACCTACGAGAGCGCCAGCGAGGCAGCGCGCGCGCTGGCCGCCGAGGGTGCCGGCAAGGTTGAGGTCGTCGACGGCGCGACGGGAGCCGGCGGGCTCGGCTGCCTGGTGATCGCCGCCGCCGAGGCAGCACAGGCCGGAGCGGGACTCGAGGGCGTCGAGGCGGCGGTCGCCGACGCCCGCACGCAGCTCGACATCTGGTTCTGCCTCGACACGCTCGAGTACCTGCGCCGCGGCGGCCGGATCGGCGCCGCCCGGGCGCTGCTCGGTTCGGCGCTGCGGGTCAAGCCGATCCTCACATTCGGAACCGAGATCACCCCCGTGAGCCGGGTGCGGACGAAGGCCCGGGCGCTCGAGCGCATGGAGGCTTATCTGCAGGAGCTCGCCGACCGCGGCGCCACCGACTGGATCATCCAGCACGCGCAGTCGGCAAAGGACGCCGAAGGGCTCGTCGCCCGCGGCACCGAGATCCTCGGCTTCGGGCCGCTTTTCTGCTCCCAGGTCGGCCCGGTCCTCGGAGCGCACCTCGGGTCCGGGCTGCTTGTCGGCGGCATGGTCCGCGCGCAGGCCTGAAGCACGGGCCGCGGTACCCTCGGTCCACCCCGACCCGCGGAAGCCATGGCTGCCGCTCAGGCGATGAAGCTGATCATCCAGATCCCGTGCCTCAACGAGGAGGCGACACTGCCGGAGACGCTGGGCGATCTGCCACGGCAGGTTGCCGGCTTCGAGCAGGTCGAGTGGCTGCTGGTCGACGATGGCTCGACCGATCGCACCGTGCAGGTCGGGCGTGCCTTCGGCATCGACCACGTCGTCCGGCTGACCAACAACAAGGGCCTCGCCGCCGCCTTCCAGGCCGGGCTCGACGCCTCGCTGAAGCTCGGCGCCGATGTGATCGTCAATACCGACGCCGACAACCAGTACCGGGCGTCCGAGATCCCGAAGCTCGTCGCGCCGATCCTCGAGGGCCGCGCCGACATGGTCGTCGGCGACCGGCAGGTGCGGGAGATCGAGCACTTCTCAGCGACGAAGAAGCTCCTGCAGCGGCTCGGCAGCTTCGTCGTCCGGCGAGCGTCCCGGACGAGCGTCCCGGACACGACCTCCGGCTTCCGCGCATACAACCGCGACGCTGCGCTGCAGCTCGCCGTCGTCTCCAACTTCACGTACACGCTCGAGAGCCTGATCCAGGCCGGCCAGAACCTCGTCGCAGTGGACCATGTGCCGATCTCGACGAACGAGGTGAGTCGGCCCTCGCGCCTGTTCGACTCCACACCGAAGTACGTGCGGCGCAACGCGCTCGCAATCTTTCGGGCGTACGCGAGCTACGAGCCGCTGCGCGTCTTCTGGGCGGCGGGCACCGCATTCGCGGTGCTCGCCCTGCTCGCCTTCATGCCCTTCTTCGCCGACTGGATCGTCAACGGCGACCGCAGCGGCCACCTGCAGTCGCTGATCGCGGGCGCCGTGCTCACCCTGATCGCGGTGCAGATGTTCGCGCTCGGCGTGATCGGCGACGCGCTCGCCGCCAACCGAGCGATGTCGCAGCGCATCTACGAGCGCGTCCGCAGGCTCGAGCTCGACGCCGGCATCCCACCCTCCCACTACGAGCCGGGGGGCTACGCGGCGGACTCGGACCTAGACGGGGCCGGGGTCCGCGCCGCCGCCGGGCCGGCGGAAGACGACGTTCCTGTAGACGAGGAACTTTCCGAGCGCTGAGCAGATCACCGAGACGCCGGTGGCGACGAGGTAGTTGATCCCCAGCCGCCTCCGAGAGGACGAGGAAGAGGCCGTACTCGAGGGCGCGGAAGCCGACCGAGGTGACCGCCGTCGCCGCGAACTGGGCACCGAGAGCCCGATCCGAGCCTGGGAAGACGAAGACGCGGAGCAGCGTGAAGTTGACGACGAGCGCGCTCAGCAGGGCGATCGCGACGCCAAGCTGCTGGGCGAGCCCGGCGACCTCGACGAGCAGCGCCGAGCAGCCGAGGATGAAGAAGAACGAGAAGGCGGAGGCGAACGCGTAGCGAACGACCTCGCCGCTCAGGCGGCCGCCGAGAGGCGCGGCGTCGCCCGCATGGGCCGGCGTGCCGGCGACCGTTGACTGATCTTCCACGCTGCCATGATCCCCGACCTCGTGCAAGACGGCGGCAACACCTACGACAAGTACGCGAGCGCGAACCCCATCGAGCGCCGGCTCGTCAGCCACTTCCTCGAGGCCGCAGTGGAGCTTGCCGGCCGCACCGGCGCCGCCGCCGGGCACGAGGTCGGCTGTGGCGAGGGTGAGGTTTCGATGCTGCTCGCCGAGCGGCTCGGGATCGCCATGCGGGGCAGCGACGCCTCCGCCGAGGTCTGTACCGAGGCGTCCGACAGGGCGGCGGCGCGCGGCCTCCAGATCGAGTTCACGGGCCGGCCGATCGAGGAGCTCGAGCCGGGTCGCGACGGGGCCGAGCTGATCGTCTGCTGCGAGGTGCTCGAGCACCTGCCCGACCCGGGGGCCGGCGTCGCCCGGCTCGCCGAACTGGCACAGCCGTGGGCGCTGCTCAGCGTTCCCCGCGAGCCGCTGTGGCGGGCGCTCAACCTGGCCCGCGGCACCTACGTACGCGACCTGGGCAATACGCCCGGCCATCTCAACCACTTCGGCCGCGGCGGCTTCCGGCGCTTGCTCGCGCCGTCCTTCGAGGTCATCGCGATGCGGGCGCCGCTGCCCTGGTCGATGGCGCTGTGCAAGGCCCGCTGAGCAGCTAGCCACGCGCCTACAATCGCGGAGTGACCCGGTCTGATCGTCCCCTCCGGCGACTCCGCGCGAGCCTTTCGCCGAGATCGGGAACCCTGGCGTTGGTGCTCCTGGCGCTCTCGTGGGCGACGCTGATGCACACGCCCGGCTGGGCGCAGACATCGCACTTCGCGCAGACGCGCGCGATCGCCGCTGGTGAGCGGACGATCGACCGCTGGCAATGGGAGACGATGGACAAGGGCTGGATCGACGGGCACTTCTACTCCGTCAAAGCACCGGGCGTGGCGTTGCTGAGTGCGCCTCTGTACGCAGCGCTGAAGGCCGTCGGCGCCAAGGAGCTGGCCACCGACGTGGCCCACAACGCCGCGCAAACCGCGTCGCCGAACTGGACCCCCCGGCAAGACCGGCCCTGGGAGAGCTACGGCTACAGCCGCGTCCGGGCCCAGCACGTAGAGCGCCATGTCGAGCGCGAGACGCCGCTCATCTGGGCGCTTGCGCTGCTCACCTCGGCGATCCCCGGGCTGATCCTGCTGCTGCTCGTCCGCTGGGTCGGCGACCGATTCGTGCCCGGGTACGGGACGGCGGCCGCGCTCACGCTGGGCGCCGGGACGATCGTGATGAGCTTCGCCTCGATCTACGCATCGCACGTGCTTTCCGCGTGCCTGCTGTTCGGGGCCTTCGCCGTGCTGCTGCGCGAGCGTGACGAGGAGCGTGCCCGGCCGCCGTGGCTGCTCGGCGCCGGCCTGCTCGCCGGCTTCGCTGTGACCACCGAATACCCGCTGGCCATCGGCGGGGCGATCCTCTTCGCCTACGCCCTCTTCGGCGCCGGCCGGCGGCTGCCGCGCGGCGCCGCCTACGCGGCCGGCGCGGTCGCCGGCGCCCTGCCGGCGCTCGCCTTCAACGACTGGACCCTCGGCTCACCGACCGACTTTGCCTACAGCGCCGCCGTTGCGATCCAGGGGTTCAATGGTCACGCGGTGCTGGGGCTCAACTCGGGCGGGTTCTTCGGCATCGGCGTGCCCAACCTGCACGCCAGGCTCGTGCTGCTCGTCGGCAGCCGCAGCCTGCTCGCGCTGACCCCGGTGCTCGGCGCCGCCGTCGCAGGGCTCGCCGTCATGTGGCGCCGGCGCGAACGGCGAGCCGAGTGGGCGGTGATCGTCGCGATGGCGGTTGCGTACCTGCTCTACAACACGCGGCTACTGGCTGCCGCTCGGCGGCGGCACGCCGGGACCCCGCTTTCTGACGCCGATGCTGCCCTTCCTCGCGGTTGGCCTCGCCTACGCGTACCGGCGCCTGCCCGCGACGACGATCGCGCTCGCGATCCCCTCCGTGACGCTGATGACCGTCGCCGCGATCACCTTCCCGCTACTCGGCGAACAGGGCACCGGACAGTGGGGCGAGATGTTGTTCGACGCCAACTTCGAGCACACCCTGCTGACCGCGGTCGGAGTCACCGGATCGCTGCTCGCGATCCTGCCCGTGCTCGCGCTGCTCGGCGCCGCCGCCTGGATAACCGTGCGTGCCTCGCCCGCACTCGAGCTCGAACGCAGCGATCTGCGCTGGGCTAACGTCACCGTCGCCGGCTGGTTCGCACTCGGCATTCTCGGTCCGATCGCCGCCGACGACAAGACCACGCCGCTCGAGCGCCCGGCGCTGCTCATCGTCGCCGGAGCGGCGGCACTCGTTGCGTTCGGGCTCAACGCTTGGCTGCGCAGCGTGCGCGCTCGCCGTCCGGCTCCCGCTTCAGCAGGCGAGGGGCCCAGCGCGAGCGCGCCCTCGCCGTCGCCGGCACCTGGACTCGGCGGCGGTCCTCAGCCGATCCTCAGCCCGGCGAGGGCCGCTTCGGGTCGAGCTCGTAGAGGATCACGCCGTTGCCGAGCGGCCGCCGCGTCAGAGGCAGCCCGGCGACCGGCTTGCGCTGCGCTCCCTGCTGAGGCGTACCGGCGCTGCGGTAGGTGTGCAGGACGACCGAGCGGATCCCGTCAGCACGGAGCGCGCGCACGGAGGCGCGGTCGGGAAAGTTCGTCGCCTCTGAATAGATCCGCGCCGTCACGGTCGGATCGAGGCTCGAGCGCCCGTTGACCATGTCCGGGAAGCCGTCGGTGGACCAGAGCAGATATCGCCGGTTGTCCTCGGGCCGGGTCGCAGGCAGATGCAACTGGGGGGAAGGAATCGAGGCGAAGCTGACCGGCGCCTCGGCCGGCGCCATCGGCTGCGCCCGGGAGTCGAAGGGATCGAACGGGATGCCAAGGCCCTCGACGGCGACGAGCAGCGCCAGGCCGCACGCGGCGAAGGCGCCGGCGCGAGCGCCGCTGCGCCGGCGCACGGCCCAATAGGCCCGCCCGGCGCCCGCTCCCGCGAGCAACGCCAGGGCGAGCGACGTAAACGTGATCAGGCGGCCCGGCGTCCGGATCCCGTCGAAGCCGGGTGCGAAGTCGTACAGCCACCGGTAGGGCCAGAGCAGCCCGGCGCTCATCCGGAAGCCGAGCGCGAGGATCGCGACGACGACCGCGCCGACCACCAAGCCGATTCGGAGCTGCCGCGGCAGCGGCCCGGCGCGGGCTCCGAAGAAGGCGAGGACGAGGATCGCGAGCCCAGGGAAGAGCGTCTTCTCCGGCACGTTCTCCAGGCCGTCGCGAAGCGGTGCGGTGATCGGGCCCCAGATGAAGTTCTCATCGGGGGCGACGGCGAGGATCGAGGGCGGGCCGGAGAAGGCCGCGACGTCTGCGGCGCTGCGCTTGCCCTCAGGGTGATCCGCGGCGACGCGGAGGTAGGGCTGGGCGAGGATCGCAGCCGCCGCGACGAAGGCGAGAGCACCGAGCGCCGTCGCAGCCACGAGCCGGCGTGGCAGCGGCGGGTGTCCGCGCCGCCACCAGAGAACGAGCACGACGACCGCGATGGCGGCGAGCAGGTAGGCGAATGGAAGCCCGAGCGAGAAGCCGATGCTGAGTTGCCAGATCGCCACGGCCCAGGCGGCCGCGATCCAGCCCGGCCGGCCGAGGCGCCAGCCGCGGACGGTGAGCGCCAACGCGAGCGGGATGCCGCCGCTCGAGATGATCTGCATGTGTCCGTCCTGCTCGAGGCGGAACGGGGCGAAGGCGAAGGCCATACCCGCAACGGCGGCGCCGGCCGGCCCGACGCCGAGCTCGCGGGCGAGTAGGTAAGCGCCGGCGAAGGCAAGCGCGTAGGCGAAGAGGAAGAGCAGGTCGTAGCGGGCGATCGCCGCCTCCGGTCCCGACCCGATCAGGCCGGCCGGCGTGTACCCGATCAGCGCGTCGGAGAAGGCAAGCGTGTCGGACAGCGGCCAGAACTGGTTCGCCTGGAAGAAGTGCAGCGGCTGGTGCAGGAGCGCGTGGCCGTCCCACGCCGGCTGCCAGGCCTGCGCGAGCGGGTCACCGAGATCTTTCGGCACTGAGTGGCCGAGATGGAGGACGAGGGGCCACTCCATGACGACCGCGATCAACACCGACCCGAGGGCCAGCAGGAGCAACTCGCGGCCGGTGATCTCCTTGCGAACCGTCACGGCGCGGCATGCTCGCAGGTACTGTGTCGCGCACTGACCCTTGACAGGCGAGCCCCGGGCCGAGGCGGCCCGAGCCGCTCGAATCCTGTCTTCGAGGCGCGGAGGGAAGCTCGGAATGAAGAAGACGCTCGTGGCCGTGGCAGCAGCGCTTGCGGCGCTGACGCTCGCTCCCGCGGCGTTCGCCGCGCCCGGCAACGACGACTTCGCGAACGCCGCGCCGCTGACCGTCGCCGGGGCCGGCGGCGACATCGCCGGCGCGACTGCGCAAAGCGGCGAGCCCGCGCACGCCGGCGTTGCCGCCAACCATTCGGTCTGGTTCACCTGGACGGCCCCAGCCGACGAGCTCGTCTGGGTCCTCGACTGCACCCCGGCGTTGCCGACCTTCTCGTCCGTGATCGGCGTCTACACCGACGGACCCGCGCCCGGCACCTCGGTCTCCGACCTGACCCCGGTCGACTCCAGCGCCACCTACGCGGGTAGCTGCACATGGCCGAATCAGAGCCTCGTTCAGTTTCAAGCAACCGCGGGGACGACTTACTACGTCGCCCTCGACAGCGCCAATGGCGCCACCGGAACGTTCGAGCTGCAGCTCGACGAGAACGTGACCCACGCTGTCATCGACTCGGGCCCGACCGGCGGCACCGCGGACAACACGCCCAGCTTCGCGATCCACTCCGAACCGACCGCCGGCCAGATCTACTGCGGGCTCGCAACGCTCGACGAGGCGCAGAATGAGGGCATCGAGCTGACCGACTGCGGCGCCTCCCCCACCACCTATACGACGAAGCCGTTGAGCAAGGGGAGCTGGATCCTCGGTGCGATCGCCGTCGATGCCGATGGCGCCTTCGACCTGAACGGGACGTTCCGCCAGTTCAAGGTGACGAGATCACCCGCCCCGCCGGACCGCAAGGCGCCGAAGACCAAGATCACCAAGCACCCGCACGGCAAGACGAAGAAGAGGCAGGCGATGGTCGCTTTCAAGGCAAGCGAGTCCGGCTCGAGCTTCGAGTGCAGCCTCAACCGCAAGCCGTTCAGGTCCTGCACGTCGCCGGTCAAGGTGAAATCGGCGAAGGGCTCCAACGTCTTCGCGGTCCGCGCCACCGACAGCGTCGGCAACACGGAAACGAAGCCGGCGAAGTCGAAGTGGACATACGGCCGGACGAAGAAGCACAAGCGGCACGGCAAGCGCCGGCACGACCATCACGCTCGGCGCGGGGGAACGCTGCTGGCGGCGCCGACCCTCGCAGCGCCGCCGGTGATCGTGCTGCGTTACCCGGGCCTCTAAGAGGCCGCGGCAAGCTCGACGAACGGGTCGAGCGCCGCGGGGTTGGCGAGCGACTCGCGACTCGCTGCGCGCTCGGGCGGGGTGCCCATCAGGATCCGCTTGACCGGGACCTCGAGCACCTTGCCCGAGAGCGTGCGCGGCACCTCGGCGATCTCGCGGACCTCGCTCGGCACGTGCCGAGGTGAGCAGTCGGAGCGAACGCGGGCGGCGATCCGCTTGATCAGCCCGTCGTCGAGCTCGGCGCCCTCGCGGAGGACGACGAAAAGCGGCATCCAGTTCTCCTCGCCCTCACGCGGCACATCGACGACGAGCGCGTCGGTGATCTCGTCGAGGGCGAGCACGGCGCGGTAGATCTCGCTCGTTCCCATGCGAACCCCACCGCGGTTGATCGTCGAGTCGCTGCGTCCGTAGATGATCGCCCCGCCCCGCTCGGTGATCTCGATCCAGTCGCCATGGCGCCAGACGCCGGGATAGTGGTCGAAGTAGGCCTCGCGGAGCTTTCTCCCCTCGGGGTCATCCCAGAAGAAGATCGGCATCGACGGCATCGGCTCGGTGATGACGAGCTCGCCGACCTCGCCGATGTGCGGGCTGCCGTCGGGGTCCCAGCTCTCGAGGGCAGCGCCGAGCGAGCGGGCCTGCAGCTCGCCCTCGTAGACGGGCAGCGTCGGCACGCCGCCGACGAACGCGGTGCAGACGTCGGTGCCGCCGCTGGTCGAGAACAGCCACGTGTCCTCGCCGAGCTGCTCGTAGACCCAGTCGAAGCCCTCGGGGCTGAGCGGCGAGCCGGTCGAGCCGACGGCGGCGAGCCGCGAGAGATCGCGGCCGGCGGCGGGCTCGATCCCGGCCTTCATGCAGGAGGCGATGAAGGCGGCGCTCGTCCCGAACGTCGTGATCTGAGCCTCCTCGGCGAGCTCCCAGAGACGGTCGAGCGTCGGGTAGCCGGGGTTGCCGTCGAAGAGCACGATCGAGGCCTCGGTGAGCAGCACGCCGACGAGGAAGTTCCACATCATCCAGCCGGTCGTCGTGAACCAGAAGACGCGGTCATCGGGGCCGGCGTCGACATGCAGGTGCATCTTCTTCAGGTGCTCGAGCAGGATCCCGCCCTGCGAGTGGACGATCGCCTTCGGCAGCCCCGTCGTCCCCGACGAGTAGAGGATCCACAGCGGGTGCGAGAAGGGCAGCCGCTCGAAATTCAGCTCGGGAGCGGGTCCGTCCGGCAGGAAGTCCTCCGGCCAGCCCGTTCCGTCCAGATAGCCGAGCGTGACAACGCGCTCGAGCGAGGGGATCTCGGCGGCGATCTCCGCGACGATCCCGGTCCGGTCGAAGTCCTTGCCGCCGTAGCGGTAGCCATCGATCGCGAGCAGCACCTTCGGCTCGATCTGAGCGAAGCGGTCGACGACGCTGCGGGCACCGAACTCGGGCGCCGCCGAGGACCAGACGGCGCCGATCGACGCGCAAGCGCAGAAGGCGGCGATCGTCTCGGGGATGTTCGGCAGGTACGCCGCGACGCGATCGCCGCGCCCGACCCCGAGCCGCTCGAGCCCGGCTCGGATCCGCGCCGTCTGCTCGCGCAGCTCGCCCCAGCGTGAGCTCGGTCAGATCACGCGTCTCGGAGGCGTGGCGCACCGCGACGGCGTCGTCGGCCTTGCCGCGGAAGATGTGCTCGGCGTAAGAGACCTCGGCGCCTGGGAACCACTCGGCGCCCGGCATCTCGTGCGAGCTGAGCACGGCCTCCCCGCGGGAGCCCTGGACATCGAAGTAGGTCCAGATCGAGTCCCAGAAGCGCTCGACGTCAGCGACCGACCAACGCCACAGCTCGTCGTACGGACCTTCGATCCCCTGGGCTTTGCCGAAGTCGGTGAGCCGGGCCCGCTCGATCCGCTCGGCCGAGGGCTGCCAGAGAAGTCGCCCGCTCGTTTCCCGCTCCTCGCTCACGCGGGGATTCCTACCACGGCGCGGCTTTCGCTCCACACCCGGCACGGATCCGCCAGCTGGTGCCACCCACCCGCGCGCTGTCGGCCTGGAAGTCGCCCCACCGATGGATGCGCGGAGGCGAACGGCGCGCGGTGAGCGGCCGGGCGTCGGCTAGGTGAGTGCCGGCGTCGGGATGCCGAGGATCTCGCGCGCCTCGTCCACCGTCGCCGGCCGCCGGCCGACGTCCTCGGTCATCTGCCGCGCCTTGGCGATCAGCTCACCGTTGGAGCTCGCCATCTCGCCGTTCGGCAGATAGAGGTTGTCCTCGAGGCCGACCCGGATCGAGCCGCCGAGCGTCAGCGCCGCTGCGACCAGCATCCACTGCGCGCGGGAGATCCCGATCACGCCCCAGTGGGCACCCTCGGGGACGTTGTCGGCCATCGCCGCAAGATTGCGCGCGGTCGGTGCAACGCCGCCGACGACGCCCATCACGAAGTCGACGTGCGGACGGCCTTGGAGGACCCCCATGTCGATCAGCGGCTCGAGCGTCGCGACGTGGCCGGTGTCGAAGCATTCGTGCTCGGGCTTGATGCCAAGCCGGTTCATCGCCTCGAGCAGCTCGATGATCTCGTCCATCGGGTTCTCGAAGACGAACTTGAAGACGAAGTCCTTGCGCGAGCGCGAGTACTTCGCGTAGTTCATCGAGCCCATGTTGAGCGCCGCGACCTCGGGCCGGCAGGCCTCCAGGTAGGCGATCCGCTTCTCCACCGGCACGCCGATCGTGCCGGTCGAGAAGTTGACGATGGCGTCGGTGCCGACCTCGGCCCGGACCGCGTCGCTGATCGCCTGGAAGTCCTCGATCTCGTAGGACGGAGTGCCGTCGGGAGTGCGGGCGTGGATGTGGATGTGCGTGCCGCCCTCGTCGACGATCCGCCGCGCCTCGGCGGCGTATTCCGCCGGTGTGTAGGGAATCGCCGGGCACTGATCACGATTGGCGATCGCGCCTGAGATCGCGCAGCAGATGATCACCGGGTCGTCGAGGCTCAACTTGACTCCTTGCTCGTCTTCGAGGCGGGCTCGCTCTTCGCCGGCGCGCTCTTCGCCGGCGCGGCCTTGCCGGACTCGCTCTTGCTGCTGCCGGTGCCCGTGACGGCCTCCTTGAGCTCGCGCACGTCGCGCATGTGCTCGCCCGCCTGGCGGGCGATCTGCTTGGTGTCGACGCTATCGGCCTTGTCGCTCGCCTTCGAGGCGAGATCCTTCGCCTTGTCGGTCCCGGTGCGAACGGCCTTGCCCGACGAGCGCCCGATCTGCGGGAGCCACTTGTAGCCGAAGAAGAGCAGCGCCAGGAGCAGGACGACGACGACCTCGAGCGGGCCGATCATCGTGTTGGGCGGGGTCGACGCATCGGGGCGCAGCGTATCGGGATGGCTACTCCTCCTCGTCGGCGATCAGCGACGGCGCCGGCTGGATCAGGCCGAGCTGGGCCATGATCGTCGCCGAGTCGAAGTAGGCGCGCTCGCAGACGAGCTGATCGTCCTCGAAGATGAAGAAGGAGACGCAGCGGCAGCTGAATTCCTTGCCCGTCGCCGGGATCCCGCGCAGCGGCCCCTCGTGAGTGCCGAGCAGCGTGAACTCGACGATCACCGCGTCGTCGGCGTGGTGCATCGCGATCAGCTCGTTGCGCTGGTCGGGGAAGGCGGCGCGTGTGTCCTCGAAGTAGCGCATCACCTCCTCGGGCCCGTCGTAGACGTCCCCCGTCGGCACGATCTCGTAGCGGGGGTGCCCGAACGTCTCCATGGTCACGTCGAAGTCGTGCGTGTTCTCGGACTCCATGTGCTCGCGCACGATCTGCTCGCGCTTGCTGCGCAGCTCGTCGCTGATGCTCATCGGCTCTCCTCCGGTCGGTCAGTGCGGGTTGTGGTGCCCGTGCCCGTGGCCGCGCTTGCGGACCTCGAAACGGACCGCCGGCGAGCCACCGCCGCCACGGAGATTGCCGGAATCGTCGCTCGCGCGCGAGCGCGCCGTATACGCACCGGGCGCGAGCCGCCCGGCAAGCTTGACTCCGAGGTGCCAGGTGGCAGCGCCCTTCGCCGTCAGCCAGACGCGCCGCTTGCAGCTGCGCGCCGGCGCGAAGGCGCCGTTGCTCCGCAGGTACCGGCAGCGTCCTCGGCGGATATGGCGGGCGAAGGTCGCTTGGACCCGCCGCACGCGTCCCTCGCGGGCGGCGCTCTCCGCGTCGCCGGCGCAGCCGGAGTCGGATGCCGTCCCCGCGATCCGCACGTGCCGGCGGCCTGCGCTCGAGGCGCGGGCGACCGGGTGCGAGCGCGGTGGTCGCGTGTCCTTGCAGTAAGGCAGCCCGGGGCCGGCGCGCTGCGCGTCGAGCGCCGGGTAGAGGTTGAGGTAGAAGCGGCGGTCCGGATCGGCGCGTCGGCCGCTCGCCATTCCCCGCGTGGTGATGTCGGGCGTCGTCCTGCACGTGCCCGTCGAAGGCGATGAACGAGCCATGCGCATCGACGGGTCTGGCACCGAAGGCGTCGTAGCCGCGCCGGGCGACGATCGTGCCCTGACCGCGGCGCAGCATGCCGGAGCCCTGGTCCGCGAGCCAGATCCCGACCGCGCTCTCGCTCGTCGCAGCGTCACCCTTCCCGACGCTGCGCGTCGGCAGCCGGCTCGTCGAGCCGTCCGCATACAGGTAGCGGCCGCGGCGGATCCGCGCACCGGGGTCGCCGTTGGCGTCGAGCAGCTTCGTCAGGCGCGAGGCGACCATGTTCGAGGCCGTCGGCCCGGCCCCCTCCGTCTCGAGCTTGTGCTGGTGGCCGGCGGGATCGTGGTCGTCGAGGTCGTTGACGCAGCTCGCCGGCAAGCCCCTGTAGAGGAAGGCGCCCGGCAGGCTGCTGAAGGCCCAGGCCGGGATCTCGTAGCCGATCATGTCGTCGGCAAGTCCAACCGGGAAGCGGTTCGCCGCGCTCGAATGCCAGATCGGGACCGGCGGGTTCGGCCGCTCCGGACAGCCCGCGTCCTCGATCCCCCAGGGGCTGCCGTCGATCAGCGCCGGGAAGGCCTCGCCCGGATTGGCGATCAGCTGCAGGTCGGGGCCGATGCCGATGACCGAGGCGTAGGTGCGGAGCTGATCGCCGAGCCGACCGGCGGGCTCGCCGGCGAGGTACGTCTGCCGCGACCCAAACAGCCCCGCCGCCGCGGCCGCCTTGAACAGGTTGTTCTCGAGCGGGACCAAGAACGAGTCGCGCTGGACCGAGACCGGGCCCACGGCGAGCTCACGTCCGGAGTCGAGGTGGCCCGCGACCGCGCGCGCGAACGCCTCACCGGTCGCCTTCGCCTGCGCGTAGCAGCCGCTGCTGCACTCCGGGTGCTCGTCGGTGGAGACCGCGGGGACCGTGCTCGGATCCTCCTCGGAGCCGTTGTCGGCGACGAGGAACATCGCCATGCCGGCGCCGAGGCGCCGCTCCAGAGCGTCGTGGAAATAGCCCGGCCAGTCGGCGGAGATCTGGCCGGCGAGCGCCGCCGAGTGGCCGATCTCCTGATTGTGAGCGGCGAGGTTCATCACCGTCACGATCGGCTTGCCGTCCGCGCCGACGGCCTCGAGCGTGCGGATGATCGGGTCGATCGCCGCCGGGTCGCCGTTGTCGTCGGTGGTCGGGAAGTTCTTCGACAGGTTCACCTCGAGATCGCCGGGGATCGGGAAGCGGCCGGCGCGCAGCGTCGCCGGCTCGCGCGCGTCGTAGGCCTCCGTCGCCGCCTTCGCCGTGCGCCGCTCGAGGAAGTCCATGTAGTACTCGTTGATGCCCGAGTTGACGCCGACGGCGCCGCCGAGCACGGGCACGTCGTCGGGGACCGCGGGTGCCCCGTAGATGCCGAGCGGATCGGGCGAGCTCTCGTTGTGGTCGGCGCTGACGAGGACGTCGTCGATCGCCGGCCGCGCCGCCTCGGCCTCGCTGCGGATCGCGTCCGTGTAGTTCTCGAACAGCCCCTGGGCGACGACCGAGGCGATGACGACGGTGTGCCCGCCGGAGGTGACCGAGAAGGCGCGTGCCTCGATCGGATCGTGGATCGAGTGGGCGCGGTCGTCGACCCCACCGGAGATGTAGATCCCGTCCCAGCGGCCGTTGCCGTTGGCGTCGCAGAACGGCTCGGGCGTGCCGACGTCGGAGTAGTTGAAGGCACCGGAGCCGTCGGCGTCGACGTAGGGCTCCTCGAACGCCCACTCGCGGGGGCCGTCGAAGACGGCTGCCGGGCAGGTCGCGAAGGCGGCCGGAGTCGCGCCCGCGTCGGAGATCGGCGGCGGGCTGATGTCCACACGGGCGGCGCCGACCTCGTAGCCGGCGGCCGATGCGGAGGCGGGAGCGCAGAGCGCGAGCATCGCCAACGTCCCGACGAGAGCCCCGTACAGAGTCCCTGACCTCTCCACACGTCCAATGTAGTCCGGCCGCCGCGGCCGCGAGCCAGTTCCTTTCGGCCGGGTCTCAGTAGCTGTGGTTGGCCAGATCGAGCGCGCCCCGTGAGCCGCGCGAGGCGACGGCGCGCAGCGCCGGGACCATCTCCGCGGTGACGAGCCCGTGCTCGGCGGTGAGCTCGCGGACGTCATCGAAGGCGGCGGCGATCCGGGCGGGTTCGTCGATCGCCGTGGTCACGATCGGGACGCGGCGACGCAACGCCAGGAGGCGATCACCGTGCGGCACCCCGTCTCCGTGGAAACCCCAGATGCCGCGCACCGACGTCGCCCCGCCGACGCCCGCAGCCCGCAAGCGACGGACCACCTCTGCGTGGATCGAGTGGCCCTCGTGGCGGGCGGCCTCCGACGTGTAGACGGTCAGCTGTTGCCAGATCGGCAAACCGGCGGCATCGCTCGGCGGTAGCGCATGCGGGCGGCCAAGCAGCTCACCGTCGCGGACGCAGATCCGAGCACGCTCGAGCGTGAGCAGCGGCCGCTCGAACGTCCCGCGGAGCTCGGAGGCGGCAGCGGCGATCGCAGCGCCGCGGCCGACCGCGACGACCGTCATCGGCACGCGCGCATTCCTGGAGAGAAAGCCCGCGCGGCGGCGCTCGCCGCGCTCGGTGCCGTCGATGCCGAGTAGCACGGAGGCGCCCGAGACCCCGTGACGCTGCAGCATCTCGCAGATCGCAACGAATGCCGGGCGGCGGCCGATCCGCTCCTGCCGGCCGATCCAGGCAGTCAGCTTCGCCGCCTCGGCGAGCTCAGCGGGGAGCTCAATCGGCTCGGAGCCGTGCCCGACGGCGCGGAGGCGCTCGAGCGTCAGCAGTCCGCCCTCGCCGATCGCCCGCGCCTCGCCGAGCAGCGCCTCGATCCGTTCGCGGCGGTCGACCGCGATAACGACGACCGGCAGGTCCTCGGAGAGGCTGAGCACCAGGTCGGTGCGCAGAGAGTGCTCGAGCCCGAAGCCCTCGTTGCCGCGCAGGACGAGGCTCGTCTCGATTCCGGCGCGCGCGTAGAGGTCGAGCAGGGCGTCGGCGCGCAGCACACCGCCGGCGCGGTCACGCTCGCTGAACCAGCTCGTCAGCTTCAGATAGCCGTCGTTCACAGCGCACCACCGATCGCGCGCCCAACGAGCGCCGCAAACAGACCCAGCGCGGCGCTCAGGGCGAGGTTGACCAGCAGCGCCTGCGGCGCCCCCTCCTCCCCCAGCCGGTGCGTCTCCAGCATCCACGTGGAGAAGGTCGTATAGGAGCCGAGCATCGCGGTCCCGGCGAGCAGGTAGGCATCGCCCGCCAGCCCGGCGCCGGAGAGCAGGCCCAGCAGGAAGGCGCCGCTGCCGTTGACGGCCAGCGTGCCGATCGGGAAGGCAATTGCCGCGCGGGCGCCGACCGCCCCGTCGACGAGGAAGCGGGCGATCGCGCCGGCCCCGCCGAGCAGCCCGACGGACACCCAGACCGCGGCGTTCACCGGACCACCCGGACCCGGCGTGTCGCGGCGGTCGCCAGGTGCATCGCGACGAAGCCCGCGAGGACGCTGCTGCCCAGA
The DNA here is from genome assembly GCA_963774395.1 of uncultured Solirubrobacterales bacterium. Lineage (GTDB taxonomy): Bacteria > Actinomycetota > Thermoleophilia > Solirubrobacterales > 70-9 > CAXMST01. The sequence goes on from CAVZET010000011.1 coordinate 121,457, forward strand.
TAGAGAACCGCCAGTCCGACGCGACCAGCGTCGAGCATTCGCAACAACTCGACCTGCATCGTCGCGAACGTCGTCAGCGCTCCGCAGAGGCCGGTGCCGAGCAGCGGCCGCCGGTAGGTGGAGAGCGGAAGCCGCTCGGCGAGGCGGGTGACGAACCAGCCGAGCAGGAAGGCGCCGGCGATGTTCACGGCGAACGTCGCCCACGGCCAGCCCGACGCAGCCGGCGCCCACGCTTCGGCGAGCCCGGCGCGGAGCAGCGCCCCGGCGCCGCCGCCGATGAAGATCGCAGCGAGCTCGCGGCGATCGGGCGAGGGAAATCTGCTCACGGGGCTCCTTTCGCGTCGGCGATTCAGGCGAAAGAAGCCATCAGCCGTTCGTCCTCCGGCGGTTCGAGAGGCGGTGCCTCTACCTCAGGGCCTCATCTGAGGGACGCGAAGATACCGAGCGGCGGGATGGAATGATGCGGGCGATGACAGCGCGGGCGAGCGATGGCAGATGGGGCGAGCGGCCCGTCGAGCTGCTGCAGGCGCTGCTGCGCTTCGACACGAGCAACCCGCCGGGCAACGAGCGCGAGTGCATCACCTGGATCGAGGGAGTGATCGCGGCGGCTCCCGGGCCGCCATGCGAGACGAAGCTCGTCGGCGACCCCGACCGCCCGAGCCTCGTTGCGCGCCTCGCCGGCGCCGGCTCCTCACCGCCACTGTTGTTGCAGGGCCACGTCGACGTGATCGAGGCCGACGGCGAGTGGACGCATCCGCCGTTCGCGGGTGAGGTCCACGACGGCGTCGTCTGGGGGCGCGGCGCGCTCGACATGAAGGGAGGCGTCGCGATGATGCTCGCCGCTTTCCTGCGTGCCAAGGCAAAGGCGGCCGATTCGCCGCCACCAGGCGACGTGATCTTCTGCGCGCTCGCCGACGAGGAGGCGGGCAGCAACCGTGGTGCCGCGCTGCTCGTCGACGAGAGCCCCGAACTCTTCGAGGGGGTGCGCTACGCCATCGGCGAGTTCGGCGGCTTCACGATGGAGGCCGCGGGCAAGCGGCTGTATCCGGTGATGGTCGCCGAGAAGCAGGTTCTGTGGCTGCGGATCACGTTCCGCGGCCCGGCCGGCCACGGCTCGATGCCGATCCGCGGCGGCGCGATCGGCAAGCTCGGCAAGCTGCTCGAGGGCCTCGACAGCAACCGCTTGCCGGTCCACGTGACGCCGCCGGTGCGGCTGATGATCGAGGCGATGGCGGCCGAGCTGCCGCTGCCGCAAAAGCTTGTGCTGAGGGCGCTGCTCGAGCCGCGGGCCACCGACGTCGCCCTCTCCCTCGTCGGCGAGCGCCGCTCCTTCTTCGAGCCGCTGCTGCGCAATACCGCCAGCGCCACGATCGTCGGCGGTGGCACCAAGGTGAACGTGATCCCGGCCGAGGCGACGGTCGAGATCGACTGCCGGATGCTGCCGGGCTTCGCCGCCGAGGACGCACTCGCCGAGATCGAGAAGGCGGCGGGCGTCGAGCTCGAAGAGGTGGAGATCGTCCAGCACGATCCGGTCGCCGCCGAGCCCGACCTGGCGCTCTTCGATCGGCTCGCCGGAATCCTGACCGAACTCGATCCGCAGGCGAGGGTCGTGCCGATGGTCCTCCCCGCCGTCACCGACGGCCGCTTCTTCTCGAAGCTCGGGATTCAGACGTACGGCTTCCTGCCGATGCCGCTGCCGGCCGACCTGCCGTTCATGCAGCTGATCCACGCTCCCGACGAGCGCATCCCGGCCGCCGCCGTCGACTTCGGCACCGACGCGATCGAGCGCCTGCTGGGACGCTTCTGAGCCTGGATCCAGGCTCGGGGCCCAACGCGCTCCCGCCCGTCTTCACGTCGCCAGGCGCACGCCGCATCGGCGGCCTGCCAAGCCGTCATCGATACTGGCGGGGTGCCACGCCTGCGCCAGGCCGTAATCGCTGTCGGGGACCTCGATCCCGCCGTCGAGCTGCTCCGCGAGCTCGGGCTCGGCGAGCCCTTCGCCGACCCCGCCGTCTCCTACTTCGGCCTCCGCAACGCGGTCTTCGCGATCGGCGACACCTTCCTCGAGCTCGTCTCGCCGATCGACGAGGGGACGGCTGCGGGCCGGCTGATCGAGAGGCGCGGCGGCGACTGCGGCTACATGGCGATGCTGCAGGTCGACGACGTCGCCAGCGCCCGGGCGCGGGCCGAGCGACTCGGCATCCGAGAGGTCTTCGAGGTCGAGCTCGACGAGATCACCGAGGCGCACCTCCACCCGGCCGAGATCGGCGGCGCGATCGTCTCGATCAGCGAGCCTCGGCCCGCGGCGAGCTGGCGCTGGGGCGGCCCCGAATGGGAGCGGCGCAGCGTGCCGGGCGGGGTCCGCGGGCTGAAGGTGGCCGTGGCCGACCCCGAGGCAGTCGGCGGCCGCTGGCGCGAGATCGCCGGTGGCGAGCTGCCGATCGAGTTCGCGGCCGATCCAGCCAGCCCCGGGATCGTCGCGATCACGCTCGAGGTCCGCGGCCGCGAGGTTGTCCTTGACCCGGCGGATCTGAAAGCGACGGCCAACCGATAGATGTCACATCCACTACCGCGGGCGGTAGCGGATGTGGATCCTGTCGGGCCGCGGCGCCTCAGAGTCGCCGGACTCGGTGCCACTCGGCGAAGACGTAGTCGCGCAGCGCCTCGCCCTCCGGGCGTGCGCAGACGACCTCGGTCTCGACTGGATGGCTGCCGATCCGCTGTAGGCGCAAGCCGTCGGAGCCCTCCTCGAAGCGCGGCATCCATGCGGCGAAGCAGAAGCCGAGCCGCTCGAGCGCCTCGGCCGCCATCGGCGCGCCCGGATCGGCGAGCGACAGGTCGAGCTGGACGACGCCGATGTCGAAGACCTCGAGCGCCTCGAGCTGGTCGGCGACGTGATCGTGGACGTCGGCGCCGATTGCGTGCACGCGCAGGCTCGCCAGGCCGTAGGCAGGTTCGACCGAGCTCGTCAGCTTCGTCGTTCGCCGTCGCCTCCGGCGCCGTCCCCGGCGCGACCTCGCGCTCGAGGCCCAGGCGGTCGATCAGCTCGCCGAGGATCTCGGCGTGCCGTTCGGGCAGGTGCACCGTCTCGGCGGGTCGGGGCGAGCGGCGTGTAGGCGGCCATCAGGGTGCCACGCAACGTCGCGCTCGCCTCGTCGAAGCCGACCATCCCCGCGATCGGCGGGGAGCCTCCGATCAGCAAGCCAACCTCGGCGCCGCCCTCGGAGATCACCTCGCGCTGCGAGTAAGGGTGGTTGGTGACGGCTTCCGACCAGAAGCCGGGCAGACCGCGTTCGATCGCCAGCTTGAGCCGCACCTCCGCCATCCGGCCCGCGATGCCATGCCCGCGAAAGCGCGGATCGACGACGAGCCGGCCCGCCTCGGGCACGGCGTCGGTGGGGTGCTCGAAGAAGATCGCCATGTGGCCGACGACGCCCGCCGCCGGGGTGACGGCGACGACCGACACCATCTGCCCCCGCCGCAGGGCCTTGACGATCTCGCGCGGCTCGTACATGAGCGCCGCCTTGTAGGTGTAGCCGTAGGTCCTGTAGATGCAGCGGACGAGATCGGCCGCATCGGACTCGCGCATCGGCCTGATCTCGAGCCCGGCGGCGAGTTCCTCGTCCGCGAGCGCCGCATCCTCGGGCAGCTGGTCGTCGGCGAGCGCCGCCGACTCGTCGGAGACCCCAGGCGAGAGCGCGATCGCGCAGCGTGCGACGTTGCCGGCGCGGCCGTGCGCGGCGATGTGGAGCTCGTCGGCGAGCCCGGCTGCGGCGAGGCGCCGCGAGGGCAAGCGGCGGGTGTCGCGGGCGGCGACGGGCAACGCCTCGTCGCAGAGCTCGACCTCGAGGCGACCGCTCTCGGTGGCGACCGTGAGCTGCGCTTTCGGCGGCCCCGCGTGTTCGCGGTCGAGGGACTCGCGCGCGAGCTCCTCGACCAGGGCCTGCAGCCCGCTGACGCGCTCGCTCTCGACGCCCGCTTCGAGCGCCACCACGGCGACCGCCGCTCCAGCGGCCCGCTCCGGCCCCGGGCCCTCGTGCAGCGTCAGCTCGATCAGCGGTGCCGGCCGATGAGCAACCCCCTTGTCATCGTCCGGTGCCATCGCCCGAGGACCCTACGGGACCGACCGCGCGTCGTCGAGCCGGCTCAGATCTCCTCGGGGACCATCTCGATTGCGCCACACGGGCACTCGGCGACGCAGATCCCGCAGCCCTTGCAGTAGTCGAGGTCGATCTCGTAGCCGTTCTCGACTCCTTCGAGCTTGAGCACCGCGTTGTCGGGGCAGAGCCCGAAGCAGTTGTCGCAGCCGAAGCAGTTGCCGCAGGAGAGGCAGCGGCGGGCCTCGAAGAGTGCGTTGTCGGCACCCAGGCCGGTCACCACCTCGTCGAAGGTGTCGCTACGGCGCGCCGCCTCGAGCCGTGACCGGTGACTGCGCGGAGCGTCCTCGTAGTACCACGTGTTGAGCGCCTCGAAGCTCGCCGTCGGGCGCTGGGCAGGCTCCTCGTGCGGCTCACCGCGCAGCCAGCCGTCGATCTCGGCCGCTGCCCGCCTGCCGTGGCCGACGGCGACCGTCACGGTGCGCTCGGCAGGCACCATGTCGCCCCCGGCAAAGACCCCTTCGTGGCCGGTCATCATGTTCGGCCCGACCCGGACGACGCCGTCGTCGACCTCGATCCCCTCCACCCCATCGAGCAGCGCGAGGTCCGACTCCTGACCGAGCGCGAGCACGAGCGAATCCGCCTCGAGCTCCGTTAGCTCGCCGGTCGGCTGCGGGAAGCCCGACTCGTCGAGCTCCATGCGCTCGATCACGATCCGCCCCTCCTCGACCCGCTTGACCGTCGAGAGCCACCGCATCAGCACGCCCTCCTCGCTCGCCTCCTCGACCTCGACGTCGTGAGCGGGCATCCGGTCGCGGGTGCGGCGGTAGACGACGACGGCGTCGGTCGCGCCGAGCCGCTTCGCGGTCCGGGCGGCGTCCATCGCCGTGTCGCCGCCGCCGTAGACGACGACGCGACGACCGAGCTGCGGCCGCTCCTCGCCCTCCATCCCGGCCAGCATCGTGACCGCGTCGACGATGCGTGCCGCCTCGCCCGCGGGCACGTAGGCGCGCTTGGCGAGCTGCGCGCCGACGGCGAGGAAGACGGCGTCGAAGCCGCCCTCGCGCATGCTGTCGAGCGCGTTCTCGCAATGGCGGCCGAGCTCGAGCTCGACCCCCATCTCGAGGATCCGCGCGATCTCGGCGTCGAGCACGTCGCGCGGCAGCCGGTAGGAGGGGATCCCGAAGCGCATCATGCCGCCCGCCGCCGGGCCCGCCTCGTGGATCGTTACCGCGTGCCCGAGCCGGCGCAGGTGGTAGGCGGCCGAGAGCCCCGAGGGGCCGGCGCCGACGATCAGCACGCGGCGGCCCGTGTCCGGAGCCGGCGGCTCGGGCTTCCAACCCGCGCTCGATCGCCTCGTCGCCGAGGAAGCGCTCGACCGAGTTGATGCCGACCGCCTCGTCGAGCTGCGCCCGGTTGCAGGCGGTCTCGCAAGGGTGGTAACAGACGCGCCCCATGATCGCGGGGAACGGGTTGCGCTCCATGATCCGCCGCCAGGCGAGCTCGTAGCCCTCGCCGCCGGACTCGGCCTCGTAAAGCCAGCGCTGCACGTCCTCGCCGGCCGGGCAGGCGCCCCCGCAGGGCAGCCTCACGCTCGACGTAGACGGCGCGCTCGGTACGCCAGTTGCCGGTCTTGTTGGCGAGGCTCGAGCCGACGTCGAGCGTGATCGCAAAGGGCTTGCGCATCTCCGTCATTGCGGCCCGTGCTCCGAGGAGTCGAGCATCTCCATCAGCCCGGCGGCCGGCGGGTTTTCACCGTCCTCGTCACCGAGCAGGCCGAAGCGGCGGATGTTGCGATCGGCGATCGCCTGCAGCCGCTCGATCACGTCGGTGCGCGGCGGATCGCCGAACAGGTGCGCGAAGCGGCGCTGCGGCCGCAGGTACTCCTCGATCGGCACCTTGCGGCGGATTGGCGAGACCGAGACGACCTCACCCTCGATCGCCTCGAAGACGGGGAAGGCGCCGCTCTCCTTCGCCAGCCGCGCGATCTCGATCGTCTTCGAGGGCTCCGAGCCCCAGCCGAGCGGACAGGGCACGAAGACGTGCAGGTAGCGGGCGCCGCGGATCTCCATCGCCCGCTCGACCTTGCGCTCGAGGTCCGCGAGCTCGGCGACCGTGGCCGTGGCCACGTACGGGATCTCATGCGCCATCGCGATCAGCGGCGCGTTCTTGCCCTGCCCGAAGACGTTGCCGGGCTCGGGGCCGACCGGCTTGCGTGGTCGCCGTGCGCGCCGCCGGCGGCGTCGCGCCCGAGCGCTGCACGCCGGTGTTCATGTAGGCCTCGTTGTCGTAACAGACGTAGAGCACGTCGTCGTTGCGCTCGAACATGCCCGACAGGCAGGCGAAGCCGATGTCGAGCGTGCCGCCGTCGCCGCCCTGGCCGATCACGCGCACGTCCTCGCGGCCCTTGGCCCGCAGCGCCGCCGCGATGCCCGGTCGCCACGGCGGGCGCGTTGCCGAACAGCGAGTGGATCCACGGCAGCTGCCAGCTCGACTCCGGGTAGGGCGTCGAGAAGACTTCGAGGCAGCCGGTTGCGTTGGCGGCGATCAGGCGGCCCTCGCTCGCCCGCATCGCCGCGTCGAGCACGTAGCGGGCGCCGAGCGCCTCGCCGCAGCCCTGGCAGGCGCGGTGGCCGGAAGTGAGCGAGTTCGAGCGGTCGGTGCTCGCTTGCACGGTGCGCCGCTCGTCGTCGAGCAGTCGGTTGCCCACCGCCCGGGTTCCCACCTGGTAGGTCTTCAGCTTCTGCTCCTGGTCGGCCACCGGTCGTACCTCCTCAGTGCGGCCTCGCCGCGACGATGCCGACGTCGCGAAGCATGCTCTCCGGCGTGCGGGCCGCTCGCCTCGCCGGCGCGCAGCCGCTCGAGCTCGCGGCCGACGAGCTCGGTGTCGAGGTCGAGGAAGGAGAGCGGGCCGAGCTCCCCCGCCTCCGCCCGGTCGAACAGGCCGCTGCAGCGAGGCCCGCGTGATCGGGCCGACCGCCGAGCCCGGCGATCACCGTATGGCCGTCGAGGTCGATACCCGAGAGCGCCATCCGCACGTTCGCGGCGACGATGCCGCCGATGCCGACCGCGAGCGCCTTCTCGAGGACGATCACCCGGCGCGCGCCGGCGAGCGCCGCGCGCACCTCCTCGAGCGGGAACGGGCGGAACGACTTGATCGCGAGCGCGCCGACGCGCCTGCCCTGATCGCGGAGCTCGTCGACGACCTCCTCGATCGTGCCGAGCACCGAGCCGAGCGCGACGACGATCGTCTCCGCATCATCGGCCCGGTAGCCGCGTACGAGTCCGCCGGAGGCCCGCCCGAACTGGCTGCTCGAAGTCTTCGGCGATCGCCGGAATCCGGTCGAGCGCCTCCATCTGCTTGGCGTGGGCGAGCGCGCGAACCTCGAAGAAGGCCTCGGGTCCGACCATCGCGCCGATCGTCACCGGGTCGGCCGGATCGAGCACCTGCCTGCGGCTCGATACGGCGGCAGGAAGGCGTCGACCTGCTCGCGTGCGGGCGAGTCGACGCGCTCGACGGCATGCGTGAGCACGAAGCCGTCCATGCAGACCATCACCGGCAGCGAGACCTCCTCGGCGAGTCGATATGCCTGCAGGTGCAAGTCGACGGCCTCCTGGTTCGACTCGGCGTAGAGCTGGATCCAGCCGCAGTCGCGCTGTGACATCGCGTCGCTGTGGTCGTTCCAGATGTTGATCGGCGCGCCGATCGCCCGGTTGGCGACCGTCATCACGATCGGCAGCCCGAGGCCCGAGGCGTTGAAGAGCGCCTCGGCCATGTAGAGCAGGCCCTGGCTCGCCGTCGCCGTGTAGGCGCGGGCGCCGGCCGCCGAGGCGCCGATCGCCGCCGACATCGCGGCGAACTCGGACTCGACCGGGATGTACTCGCAGGGCTCGAGGTCGCCGGTGCGGACGAGGTCGGAGAGGCGCTCGACGATATGGGTCTGGGGAGAGATCGGGTAAGCGCAGACGACCTCGGGCCGGCAGCAGGCGACTGCCTCGGCGACCGCGCGGGAGCCCTCGATCTGGCGGAGGCCGGACTCAAGCACGCGGTCGCTCCGATCTCGGCGCGGATGAACTCGTAAGCCTCACCGGGCGGCGGCGACGTTGCCCTCCCCGACTTCGCCTGCGAAGCGCTCGCGCATCGCGAGCTCGACGCCCTCCAGCGTGATCGAGCCGGTCGAGTCGCCGCGAAGGCCCCGAGCAGCGCCGCGCCGGGCAGCGGACGGCCGAGATGCGGCGCGGGCAATCTCGGTGGCGGGAACCGTGAGCAGCAACGGCGGTCGCTCGCGCGAGGAGAGTTCGGCCAGGCCGAGCTCAGTCGAGCTGCGGCTCGAGTTGAGCAGCACGACGCCTCCGGGCCGCAGGCCCGCGAAGAGGTCGACCTGATGCAGCAGCGTCGGATCCTGCACGATCAGCGCGTCCGGCTCGGCGATCGGCTCGCGCCGGCGGATCGGCTGCTCGTCGATCCGGCAGAAGGCGGTCACGGGCGCGCCGCTGCGCTCGGAGCCGAAGCTCGGGAAGGCCTGCGCGTGCAGCCCGCGTCGAAGGCCGCCAGCGAGAGCAGCTCGGCGGTGGTGACGGCGCCCTGTCCGCCCCGCCCGTGGATCCTGATCTCGAACACCGGGACAGAAACCTAGGTTCCCGGTCCGCGGTCAGCTACGGGTCGGCCTACCCGACCGAATCCGTAGCCGGCACGGACTCGCGCGGAGCCCGCGAGCAGTAGAAACCACGGAGCGGGCACCCGGCATTGGGCCGTGGCCCGCCGGCCGCAGGGCGAATAGCCTCGGAATCCGCTCGATCGTCGCGCAGCGGCGAGCGACCACGCGACGCAGGAGGAACCCTTGTCACCGACGAGCACGCCGAGGAAGCTGCCGCGGGCCGACTTCGACCTGCTGCTCGAAGCCCTCGCCGAGCGCGGCTACGAGGTGATCGGCCCGCGCGCGACTGCGGCGGCGATCGAGCTCGGGCCGATCACCGCCGCCGAGGAGCTGCCGATCGGGATCACCGACGAGCAGGACGGCGGCACCTACCGGCTCACCGATGCCGGCGACGGGGCCCTGTTCGGATTCTCGACCGGACCGCAATCGTGGAAGCGGTACCTGCACCCGCCGACGCTGTCGCTGTGGCGCTCGCGACGCGAGCCGAGCGGCGAGCTGAGCTTCGAGTCGGAGGAGTCCGAGCCGCCCGCGACTCGCCTTTCTCGGCGTCCGCTCCTGCGACCTGCACGCGATCGCGGCGCTCGACGACGCGCTGCTGCGGATCGAGCACCCCGACGACGGCTACCGCGCCCGCCGCGAGCGCAGCCTGATCATCGCCCTCAACTGCCGCCGCGCCGGCGGCACCTGCTTCTGCGCCTCGACCGGCACGGGCCCGAGGGCCGAGTCCGGGTTCGACCTGGCGCTCACCGAGGTGATCGACGAGCGGCGAGCACTTCTTCGTCATCGAGTCCGGCAGCGACGCCGGTGAGGAGATCCTCGCCGCGCTGCCCGCCCGCGAGGCAGGCGCGGATGCGGTCGACGCCGCCGAGCGGATCGTCGCCGCGACCACGGCTCAGATGGGCCGCGAGCTCGACACCGACGGGCTCGCCGAGCTCTTGCAGCGCAACCTCGAGCACCCGCGCTTCGACGAGGTCTCCGAGCGCTGTCTGAGCTGCGGCAACTGCACGAGCGTCTGCCCGACCTGCTTCTGCACCGAGGTCGAGGACGTCGTCGACCTCGCCGGTGAGACGGCCGAGCACCAGCGCCGCTGGGACTCGTGCTTCACGCTCGCCTTCACCCACGTGGCAGGCGGCAACGTGCGCCACTCGACCCGCTCCCGCTACCGGCAGTGGATGACGCACAAGCTCTCCACCTGGACGGAGCAGTTCGACAACAGCGTCGGTTGCGTCGGCTGCGGTCGCTGCATCAGCTGGTGCCCGGTCGCGATCGACATCACCGAGGAAGCGGCCGCGATCCGCGCCACGGACGGGGAGCTCGGATGAGGGGGATCGCCGAGCTCCTCGAGGAGATCGGGCTGCTCCGCGGCCTGCCTGACGCGCAGCGCGAGCTCATCGCCGGCTGCGGCCACAACGAGAGCTTCACCGACGGCGAGCACCTGATGGCCGTCGGTGACAGCGCCGCCACCTTCTACGCGATCAGGCGCGGGATCGTGGCGATCGAGCTCGTGCCGGCCGCCGGGCCGCCGCTCGTGATCGAGACGCTCGAGGCGGGCGACGTCGTCGGCTTCTCCTGGCTGTTCGAGCCGTTCGTGACCGAGTTCGACGTTCGCGCCCGCGGCGCGGTCGGCGCGATCGCCTTCGACGGCGCCTGCCTGCGCGGCAAGTGCGACGCCGACCACGATCTCGGCTACGAGCTCATGCGGCGCTTCGCCGGGGTGATGACGAGCCGGCTGCAGGCAACGAGGCTGCGACTGCTCGACGTCTACGGGGCGGTGGCGACCGGGCGATGAGCGCACGTCGATCGCCGAGGCCCCCGCCCCCTACCGCGTCGCCGACAACCGGGCGGAGACGAACGACACGCGGACGCTCATGCTCGAGCCGCTCGCCGGCGAGCGGCTCGACTACGAGCCGGGACAGTTCACGATGCTCTACGCGTTCGGCGCCGGCGAGGTGCCGATCTCCGTCAGCGGCGACCCGGCCGCCAGCGGCGCGCTCGTGCAGACGGTCCGCGCGGTCGGCGCCGACCACGCGCAGCATCTGCTCGCTGCGCGAGGGCGATCGCGTTGGCGTCCGCGGTCCCTTCGGCCGCGGCTGGCCGCGCGTGCCGGAGCCCGACGGAGAACTGCTCATCGTCGCCGGCGGACTCGGGCTGGCGCCGCTGCGCCCCGCCGTCTACGAGGCGCTCGACCGGGGCGCGCGGGTGCGGCTGCTCTACGGAGGGCGAGAGCCGACGCAGCTGCTGTTCCGCTCCGAGCTCGAGAGCTGGCGGCGGCGCGGCCTTGAATATGAGCTGATCGTCGACCTCGCCAAGGTCGACTGGAACGGGCGGGTCGGCGTCGTGCCGAGCCTGATCGAAAGGGCCGCGATCGATCCGCAGCGGACGACCGCGCTCGTCTGCGGCCCCGAGGTGATGATGCGCTTCAGCGCCGAGGCGCTGCTCGCCCGCGGCGTCGCCGCCGAGCGCATCCACGTCTCGATGGAGCGCAACATGCGCTGCGCGGTCGGCCGCTGCGGCCACTGCCAGTGGGGCGGCGACTTCATCTGCCGCGACGGACCCGTTTTCGCCTGGTCGGAGATCGCCGACAGGATCGGGGTGCGGGAGCTGTGAGCGGCGACGAAGCCGAAGCTCGCCGTCTGGAAGTTCACCTCCTGCGACGGCTGCCAGCTGCAGATCCTCCACCTCGAGGAGGAGCTGATGGCGCTCGCCGACGCCGTCGAGATCGCCCACTTCACCGAGGCGACGCGGGCTCAGCTCGAGCCCCCGTTCGACATCTCGATCGTCGAGGGATCGATCTCGACGCCGGCCGAGGTCGAGCGGATCGAGCGGATCCGCGCCGACTCCGAGGCTGCTGATCGCGATCGGCGCCTGCGCCGGCGCCGGCGGCATCCAGGCGCTGCGCAACTTCGCCCGCCACGAGGAGATGCTGGCCGCGGTCTACGCGACGCCCGAATACATCTCCTCGCTGGAGACGTCGCGACCCGCCGCCGCCTACGTCGACGTCGACTTCGAGCTGGCCGGCTGTCCGCCGGATCCGGCACAGCTGCTCGAGGTGATCGGCAGCTTCCTCGCGGGCCGCGAGCCGCGGATCAGCGGCCGCTCGGTCTGCATGGAGTGCAAGGAGCGCGGCAACGCCTGCGTGATGGTCGCCGAGGGCATCCCCTGCCTTGGCCCGGTGACGCGCGCCGGCTGCGGCGCGATCTGCCCCGCCTACGACCGCGGCTGCTACGGCTGCTTCGGCCCGAAGGAGACGCCGAACACGACTCGAGCTCAGCGCCTGGTGGCGGCGGCTCGGCGTCTCCGACCCCGACCTGATCGACGCCTACCGGTTCATCAATGCCGCCGCCCCCGCGTTCGAGGCCGAGGCCGACGCGATCGCGGATCGCGAGGGGAGCAGCCGATGAGTGGCGAGCGGATCCGCCGGATCGACGTCGGCGAGCTCGCCCGCGTCGAGGGCGAGGGGGCCCTGCACGTCCGGGTCCGCGACGGGTCCGTCGAGGACGTACGGCTCGAGATCTTCGAGCCACCGCGCTTCTTCGAGGCGATGCTCCGCGGCCGCCGCGCCGCGGAGGCGGTCGACGTCACCTCGCGCATCTGCGGCATCTGCCCGATCGCCTACCAGGTGAGCGCCAGCGCGGCGATCGAGTCGGCGCTCGGCATCGAGGTGGACGAGCCGACGCGGCTGCTGCGCCGCCTGATCTATTGCGGGGAGTGGCTCGAGAGCCACTCGCTGCACGTCTTCATGCTGCACGCGCCCGACTTCCTCGGCTACGACGGCGCAATCGAGATGGCCCGCGACGGTCACCGCGACCTGTTCGAGGCCGGCCTGCGGATCAAGCGCGCCGGCAACGCGCTGATGCGAACGATCGGCGGCCGCGCGATTCACCCGGTCAACCTCAAGGTCGGCGGCTTTCACCGACCGCTGCGCCCGGAGGAGCTCGCCGATGTCGCCGAGCTGCTCCGCGTCGCCCGCGAGGACCTGCTCGAGACGCTCGCCTGGGCGGCGACCCTGGAGTTCCCCGATCGCGAGATCGATGTCGAGCTCGTCGCCCTCGGCGGCGACGGCGAGTACCCGATCGAGCGTGGCGCCCTGCACTCGACCGCGGCCGGCCCGCTGACGGCCGAGCGCTTCGAGGACGAGTACCTGGAGACCCACGTGCGGCACTCGACGGCCCTGCACTCCCACCACCGGGAGCGCGGCGCCTACGTCGTCGGCCCGCTCGCGCGCTGGGCGCTGTTCAGCGACCTGCTGCCCGGCCCCGTCCGCGACGCGGCACGCTCTGCGGGCCTCGAGTCGGTGTGCCGCAACCCGTTCCGGAGCATCCTCGTGCGCACCGCCGAGATGCTGTTCGCCGCGGACGAGGCGCTGCGGCTGATCGACGACTACGAGCAGCCCGCTCCGGCGCCCGATCCCGGCGTCTGGCCCGAAGCCGCGGGCAGCGGCTGGAGCGAGGCGCCGCGCGGGATGCTCTGGCACCGGTACGAGCTCGCCGAGGGGGGACGGATCGAGACGGCGCGGATCGTCGCGCCAACCTCCCAGAACCTGGCCGCGATCGAGCTCGACCTGCGCGGCCTCGTCGCCGCCAACCTGGAGCTCGGCGAAGAGGAGCTGCAGCACCGCTGCGAGCAGGCCGTCCGCAACTACGACCCATGCATCTCGTGCTCGGCCCACTTCCTGAAGCTGGATGTCGATCGTGCCTGAGCCGCTGTTGATCGGGATCGGCAACGAGCTCCGCGGCGACGACGGCGCCGGGCTGCGCGTCGTCGAGCTGCTCACCGAGCTCGGCGTGGAGGCCTTCGGCCACGACGGCGAGCCGCTGACCCTGCTCGACAGCTTCACCGGGCGGAGGCGCGTCGTCATCGTCGACGCCGTCGCCGGCGAGCGGCCGGGCCGCGTCCATCGCTTCGACGCGGTGGCCGAGCCGCTCCCGGCGCTCTTCACGACGCGGGCGTCCACGCACCTGCTCGGCCTCGCCGAGACGCTGGAGCTCGGCCGCGAGCTCGGCCTGCTGCCGGCCCAGCTCGAGGTGATCGGAATCGAGGGCACGAGCTTCGGGCTCGGCCTGCCACTTGCCCCGGCGGTCGAGGCGGCGGCGAGCCGGGTGGCGCGGGATCTCGCCGCGGACTGGGCGAAGACGACTCCAGAGGCGGACGAGTCGCGCGATCGGCGACGCGACGCCGGTAAGAGGCCATAGAGGCCGCTCAGTCAGTACTTCTCCCCCATAAGCCGCGGACCGCCACGAATCGCAGACGGCAGGGCGACCCCGAGACTGGCTTCCAACGCGAAACGAGCAGCGGAGGAGACGCAATGGCCCAACTCAAGTACGTCCGGTTCTTCGAGGAGGTCGGCATCGACGATGTCCCAATCGTCGGCGGCAAGAACGCCTCGCTCGGGGAGATGTACCGAGAGCTGTCCGACCAGGGCGTGCGCATCCCGAACGGCTTCGCGACGACGGCCGACGCGTACCGGGACATGCTCAAGGAGTCGGGGGCGTGGGAGCGGCTCCACGAGGCGCTGGACGATCTCGAGCCGGATGACGTCACCGATCTCGCGAAACGGGCCAAGCGCTGCCGCGAGATCGTCTACGGAGCGGGCCTGCCCGAGCAACTGGCGTCGGAGATCCTCGCGGGCTACCGGAGCCTGCAGGAGCGAGTACGGGGAGAGCCTGACGCTCGCCGTGCGGAGCTCCGCGACGGCCGAGGACCTTCCGACCGCGAGCTTCGCCGGCCAGCAGGAGACCTACCTGAACGTTCACGGCGAGGCGAGCCTCCTCGACGCCTGCCGCCGCTGCTTCGCCAGCCTGTTCACCGATCGCGCGATCCACTACCGCGTCGACCAGGGCTTCGACCACTTCAAGGTCGCGCTCTCGATCGGCGTGATGAAGATGGTGCGCTCCGACCTCTCCGCCTCCGGGGTGTTCTTCTCTCTCGACACCGAGTCGGGCTTCCGCGACGTCGTCTTCATCACCGGCGCGTACGGGCTCGGCGAGAACGTCGTCCAGGGCGCCGTCGATCCGGACGAGTTCTACGTGCACAAGCCCACCTTCGAGCAGGGACACCGCGCCGTCCTGCGGCGGATGATCGGCGACAAGGCAGTGAAGATGATCTACGTCGAGGGCTCGACCCGGGAGACGGTCCGCAACATCCCGACGCCGAAGGCCGACCGCGCACGCTTCTGCATCGAGGACCCCGACGTGCTCGAACTGGCGGACTTCGCGATCAAGATCGAGCGGCATTACGGCCGGCCGATGGACATGGAGTGGGCCAAGGACGGCATCGACGGGAAGATCTACATCGTCCAGGCCCGGCCGGAGACCGTTGCCTCCCAGCGCAAGGCGACGACGCTGGACAGCTACTCACTCGACGGCGAGGGCGAGGTCGTGGTCGAGGGCCGTGCCGTCGGCGAGAAGATCGCCTCGGGACGGGCGCGGTTCATCAAGAACCTCGACCAGCTCTCGGAGTTCGAGGCCGGCGATGTGCTCGTCGCCGACATCACGACACCCGACTGGGAGCCGGTCATGCAGATCGCCGCCGCGATCGTCACCAACCGCGGTGGGCGCACCTGCCACGCGGCCATCATCTCGCGCGAGTTGGGCCTGCCGGCGGTCGTCGGCACCCACGACGGCACCGCCCTGGTGCCGGACGGAGAGATGGTCACCGTCTCCTGCGCCGAGGGTGACACCGGCCGGATCTACAACGGCGAGGTCCCCTTCTCGGTGGAGCACACCGAGGTCGGGGAGATCGAGCGGCCGAAGACCGAGGTGATGGTCAATCTCGGGAACCCGGACCTCGCCTTCAAGACGTCGTTCCTGCCGAACGACGGCGTCGGGCTCGCGCGGATGGAGTTCATCGTCGGCGAGTACATCCGCGCGCACCCGCTGGCGCTGCTGCACCCCGACCGCGTCGCCGACCCGGACGAGCGGGCCGAGGTCGAGAGGCTCACGTACGCGTACTCCGACGGCGCCTCGTTCTTCGTCGAGCGGCTCTCGGAGGGAATCGGGACCATCGCAGCCGCGTTCTGGCCGAAGCCGGTCGTCGTCCGGATGTCGGACTTCAAATCCAACGAGTACGCGAGCCTCCTCGGCGGAGCCGCCTTCGAGCCGGACGAGGAGAACCCGATGATCGGATTCCGCGGCGCTTCGCGCTACGCGCATCCCGCCTACGAAGAGGGCTTCGCGCTCGAATGCCAGGCGATGAAGCGTGTCCGCGACGACATGGGCCTCACCAACGTCGTCCTGATGATCCCGTTCGTGCGCCGCGTCGCAGAGGCCGAGAAGGTGCTGGCCAAGATGGCCGAGTTCGGGCTCGAGCGCGGCGCGGACGGCCTCAAGGTCTACGCGATGTGCGAGATCCCGAACAACGTGCTGCTGATCGACCGCTTCGCGGAGCTCTTCGACGGCTTCTCGATCGGGTCCAACGACCTCGCCCAGCTGACGCTCGGCGTCGACCGCGACTCCGAGATCGTCGCCTTCGACTACGACGAGCGCGACGAAGGGGTCAAGGAAATGATCAAGCTCGCGGTCGAGGGCTGCCATCGCAACGACATCCACTCGGGTCTCTGCGGGCAGGCACCTTCGGACTACCCGGACATGGCCGAGTACCTGGTCGAGCTCGGGATCGACTCGATCAGCCTCAATCCGGACACCGTGGTCAAGACGACCAAGCGGATCCTCGAGCTCGAGGCGCGGCTCGGTCGCTAGTAGTCCCCGGCGCCGTGACGGCGAAGGCGGCTCAGACCTCGGACTCGACGAGCATCCGGATTGCGTCGAGCGTCGCGGCTACATCGTGGTCGTTCTCGCCGGCGTGGGTGGTGTTCAGGAACAGCGTCAGGCGCGAACTCTCGCCGTCGCCATCGACCTGCAGCCAGCCGCGGTAGCCGCTGTCCGTACCCCACTCGATCCGCCGCGCATCGCCGTCGATGTGGAACGAGGCGTCGCCGTGCTGATCGCGACCCTCGTAGCGCGCGTCGACCTCGACCCGCTCCTCCCCAGCCGCGCGGACGGCCGTGAGCTGCGGCACGAAGCGGCTCAGGTTCGCCGGGTCGGAGATCGCCTTGAAGACGTCATCCGGGGCGGCCGCGACATGTTCGGTGTGCTCGTGCTCCATCGGAGCTCCTTTCGCGATTGCGGAAGACCAACCCTATATAGACGCCGCCCGAGCGCCTGCGTGCGCTGACCGCGCCCCGGCCCGGGTAGTCTCGATGCATGAGCGCAGACGACGAGACACTGTTCGGCGAAGAGCACGTCCGCGTCTACCGCGAGACCGGCGGCGAGCGCGGCTACCGGTGGCGCAACGGGACGACGATCCTGCTGCTGACAACGATCGGCCGCAAGTCGGGCGAGCCGCGGACGACGCCCCTGATCCACCGCGTGGACGACGGCCGCTACGTGATCGTCGCCTCCAAGGGCGGCACCCCCGAGCACCCCGACTGGTTCCTGAACCTGTCCGAGAACCCACAGGTTGAGATCCAGGTCAAGGACGAGCGCTTTGCCGTTCAGCCGTCGGTCGCCGAGGGCGCCGAGCGCGAGCGCCTCTGGAAGCTGATGGCCGAGGTTTGGCCCGACTACGACGAGTACGCGGCGAAGACCGACCGGGAGATCCCGGTCGTGGTCCTCGAGCGCGCCTAGCTCCGTTCGACACGCGGCTCGCGCCCGCGGTCAAAAGACGACCGTCGTGTTCTCGTGCCTGATCACGCGGTCCTGGCAATGCCACTGCACCGCTCTGGCCAGGACCGTGCGCTCGACGTCGGCGCCGAGCCGCTCGAGCGCCTCGACGTCGTCGCGGTGCGAGACGCGAATCACGTCCTGCTCGATGATCGGGCCCTCGTCGAGGTCCTCGGTCACGTAGTGGGCTGTCGCACCGATCAACTTGACACCGCGCTCCTTCGCCCGCGAATAGGGGCCGGCGCCCGCGAAGGCCGGCAGGAAGGAGTGGTGAATGTTGATCACCGGCACGGCGAGCCGATCGAGGAAGTCGCCCGAGAGGATCTGCATGTAGCGGGCGAGGACGACGGCGTCGCAGCGGCCCGCGAGCAGTTCCAGCTGCCGCGCCTCCGCAGCAGGCTTGGTCTCAGCCGTGACCGGCACGTGATGGAACTCGAGGCCCTGCGCCTCGACCTCCGAGCGGCAGTCGGAATGGTTCGAGATCACCGAGACGACTTCGGCGTCGAGCGTGCCGCGCCGCCAGCGCCAGAGCAACTCCTGCAGGCAATGGTCCTCGCGCGAGACCATCACCGCCAGGCGCTTGCGCTGCTCGGCCCCCCACAGTCGCCAGCTCATCCCGAACTGGTCCGCGATCCCGGCGTCGAGCTCGCGGCCGACGACGTCCCGGCGCTCCGGCGGCAGGGTGCACTCGATCCGCAGGAAGAACTCGCCGCCCTCGGCGTCGGAGCTGTACTGGTCGGAGCGCACGATGTTCGCGCCATGCTCGAAGAGGAACTGCGCCACAGCGGCGACGATCCCCGGGCGGTCGCTGCAGGAAACGAGCAGGCGCGTGAGCGGTTCGCGCTCGGAGAGGGATGACGATCGGGTCACGTCTGCAGAGCTCATTCCTTCGTGTAACGGGAATCTAGGCGCGACGAGCGAACGCCGGGCGGCGGGCCGCTTGGACGGCAAGCTGGTCGGCGGCATGACGTCCGCTACGAGCGCCTCGAGCGGGGCCAGATTCGCCGGGCCGCGGTCGCAGCCGAGGTACAAGATCAGCGGCGCCCTCTGCAGCGCGCGGCACGTCTCGAAGACCGTCACGAGCGACGGCTGAGGCGTAGACCCCCACGGAGAGCTGACAGGTTGCCGGCCGCCGGGCGTCCGGCCGCGGCCGGCCGGCAACCCGTGGGCAGTAGCGGCAGCGAGTAGTGAGGCCATAGGCTGCAACCAACCAAGGAGGTAACCCATGGCCAAAGTCAGGCTGCACCGCTGCCCGTTCACGTTCGTGCACAACAACATGGACCACTGCTGGAAGGTCCAGAAGGCACTCGACGACCAAGGGATCGACTACGAGATCGTCAAGGAGCCCACCTTGCCGCGCGGCCGCCGCAAGGACGTGATCCGGCTCAGCGGCCAGCAGATGCTGCCGATGATCGAGTTCGACGACGGTTCCGCCTATCGGGCGGAGTCCAAGGAGATGGCCGAGACGATCGCCGCCGGCAAGCTGTTCGAACAGCAGGGCTAGATGGTTGATTCCACGAACTCGCGGGATCACCCATATAGGCGCTGCGCCGCCCTGAAGCGGGGCGGCTGACAGCGGTCAGTCTTCGTAACGGGCCGGCGCGTTATCGCGCTCGAACGTGTGCCCGTGAGCGCTGCCGGCGGCACCACCGCTCGTGTGCGTGACCGCCCGCTTCGCGGCGGGGATCGGCTGCGTGACGGCCGCGGATTGCGTGTTGGCCACTGGGACCGTCGTGGCAGTGGCGCCGCTCGTCCCGGTGACGACGGGATGCGAGGTCGCTGGTGCCGAACCGGTCTGCGCGACGGCGGCCGAGCCGGTCTGGGCGGCGGCGATCTGCGCGGACGCACCGGCCGGCGCGTCGCGGGCCGGGTTCGATGCCATCGCGAAGCCGCCGAGGCCCGCGAGGCCGACGATCGTTGCCGCGGTCGCAATCTTCGCTCGGATGTTGGTCATGGTCTTGCCTTTAGGTCGGTGGTAGCTCGGCCCCTGATTGTCCGGTGGCCACGGCAAGCAGCGGGCAAGGCGCCGGTAAAGCGCCGGATAAGCCCGGCCGGGACGCCCGCCGGCTTCGCCGATGCCGAGAACACGAAGGGCGGTGGTCCATGCGCGGACCGAATCGCGCCGGGCCGCTTCGGGGCCATGCTGCTGCGTGCGTACACTCACCTTCGATGGGGGAGCTCGGGCCGGGACGGCAGAGGCGCATGGTCGGGTACGCCGCAATCCTGCTGGCCGTGTCCGCTGCCCTGCTGCTGCCGGCGGCGGCGCATTCGGCTACCACGTACCCCGAGGCGGTCCTGCTCGTCTCGGGCTTCCAGACCGAGGCGCCCTTCACGACGCCGGACGATGCCTGCAAGGGCAAGGAGGGACCGGACTGGGGCCTGCCCAACGGCATCGCCGCGGCGCTCAAGGACCCGGCCGCACCCCACGCGGTCTTCACGGCTCCGGTCTCCCGCACCGGCGTTCCGGTTCCGGATCCATGCCCGGCGACGGGCACGCCCCTGCCGTCGGCGGACATGGTCGTCAACTCGAACGGGGATACGAATGACAACGGTGCCGCCCTGGCGAAGCTGATCGCCTTCCTGCACCACAGCTACGGCGTCACCGACCTCCACATCGTCGCCCACTCCGACGGCGGCCTCTGGTCGAGGGCCGCGATCACCCAGAGCGGCGCCTACCCGGGGGTCACGATCCAGAGCCTGACGACGCTGGGCACGCCTCACACCGGATCGTTCCTGGCCGACCTGGCCGTGGAGGTGGACGGCGGCAAGTGCGACTTCAGCAACCCCGTCGAGCAGCGGACCTGCCACGTGCTGCTCGGCCTCGCCGATCTCGTGATGATCAAGCTCGGGCCGACGGCGACGCGCGAACTCGGCAACGACTTCCTTGCGACGTGGAACCCGAAGCAGTCGATCGGCAACTGCCCGGTCAGCACGATCGCCGGCAACCACCTCGACCTCGGACTCCCCAAGCTCGGCTACTACACGCCCTCCGACGGACTCGTTGGGCTCGCCAGCGCCCAGGCGAGGGGCGCGGCCGACCTCGGCGGCCACCCGATCCCCGCCCCCGAGATTCCAGGCCTGCGCCAGGCGGGGACCTACGACGTCGTCCATGGCGCCGCGGTCGCCTTCCTGAGCAAGAAGACGCTGATCAACCAGGCCGAGATCAGCGCCCAGGTTGCCCAGCACACGCTGCTCGAGGGACCCGAGCCCTGCAACCTGCCGGCGGCGGCGAGTGCGAGCAGTTCACAGGCCGGTGCGAGCGAGCGCCGCGCAGCACCTGCGAGCGCCGCTGTACAGGATGGTCGCCGCCAACGTGCACGGGCGCCTGCCGGTCCCGGGGCCCGAAGACTTTGCCGTGAGCGGGCGCGGCGTGGTGATCAAGTGTGGCTCCAAGGCGCTGAAGCCGACTCCGATCCTCGGCGAACGGCGACTGCGGATCCACGGCACCGCCGGCTGTCAGCAGCGCCCACGGGCGCGCAAGCGCGGCGGGGGTGGGCCTGGGCGAGCGCTGCTGCTGCGCTCGCATCCGCGCCGGGACGTGCTCGTGCGAGTCAAAGGAGACGACGCCCGGATCCGCGTCCGCGGCCGGGCGCCGAAGGCCCTGAGGGCCGCCGCGCGGGTCGGCGGATCGTGGAAGAAGCTACGGCTCGATCGCCGCGGTCACACCATGCTGCCGCACACGGGAACGGGCTCGCTGCAGATTCGGGTTCGCGCTCGCGGCCGGGCCCACGGCGCTCCCGCGGATACGGCGAATCTGGTCCTGTCGCGCTGACCCTGGTTCCTCGGAGGAGGACCAGAGAGCTACTGGCCCGCAGACGCCGCCGGCCGAAGCCTCGTGCCGACTGCAGGCTCGGGCGGGGCAGCGCCGGCGCCCGCCTCGATCTCCCGCAACTCGCCGGCCAGGGCGGCACCGACCGCGCGCCAGGTGTACCGGCGCTGGGCCTCGCCGCGCGCAGCGCTGCCGCGCGCACGGCGCTCGGCCGGGTCGTTGACGGCCTCGAGCATCGCCTGAGCGAGGGCGTGGGCGTCGTCGGGCTCGACAAGCCACCCGTCGCGGCCGTCATCGACGATGCTGGCCGGGCCGCCGCGAGCGACAGCGATCGCCGGCACCCGGCAGGCCATCGCCTCAATCAGTGCCTGGCCGAACTGTTCGCGAACGGAGGCGTGGACCATCACGTCGGCAGCGTTGAGAAATTCGGGCAGCTCGCTCTGCTCGTGCCAGCCGGCAAGAAAGACATCGTCGAGGCCGAGCCGCGCGATCGTCTCGGCCGGGTGCTCGCCCTCCCACTCCCCCGGAAAGCCGCCGAGCAGCACGAGAGCCGTCGCCGTGCGAAAGCCGGGCCGAGCGGCGGCGTATGCCTCGATCAGCAAGGGCAGCCGCTTGACCTCGGTGAAGCGGCCGCTGTAGAGCAGGGTCGTTCCCTCGAGCGGAGCCAGCTCGGCGGGCGTGTAGCGCACGCTGCCCGGGCCACCACCGGGCCGCCATCCCTGCGGCCGATCGACGAGATGCCGCCTCCACAGCGCCGGGCGATTGCTCGGTCGCGGGGCGAAACCCGGGTCGAACCCGTTCGGGATGAGGATGAATCGCGCCGGGTCGAGATCGAGCAGGCGAGCAGCGCGCCGCTGACCGTCGGGACTGTTGACGACGATTCCCGCACACGCCGCGGCCCATTCGCAGAGGCGCTCGACCCAGCGCTCCGCATACGGCCAGCCCGGGCTCGGTGCGGCGGCGATCCGCTCGAGCATCAGGAGCTCCGATCCATGGATGTGGCCGAGCACGGGCAGATCCGGGTAGCCGCGCGCCGCGGCCTCGTTGAGCGGAGTCAGGTGGTGCAGGTACAACATGTCCGCCCGGCCGGCGCCGGCGGCGTCAAGAGCGCGCTGCCAGGCCGTGACCTGGAGCTCGAACGCGCAGTCGTCGAGGCTGGCGAAGACGGGGTCCTGCGCTCCGGGGCGGTCCTCGTAGGAGGCGTGAATCGGGGCGCAGCCGAGTCCACCGTCATAGCGAAGCGGCGTCTCGGCCCGGACGGAGTCGGTGAAGTCGACCGGGACCAGATCAAGCCCCGCAAAGAAGCTGCTGGCGTCAGCGTGGGAGCCGAAGTCCCGTCGTGAACCGGCGAGCAACTTGACGTTTACCCGGTGACGCCCGAGCTCGGTGGCGATCGCTCGGCAGGCGTGAGCGGAGCCGCCCCGTGGTGAGAAGTAGAACCCCATCAGGAGCGACATGGGGTTTTTGTACATCGAGACCGAGGCTAGCGCGATGCGGCGATCGCCGCTGATGGCGCGCAGGCGGGTCAGCGGCGAGTGAAGGTGACGGCAGTCGAAATCGGGCGGCCTCCCGGAAGCGGGCAGCCTTGCTCCTCACGGGGAACGTTGACGAGCTCCCCACCGACCACGAGCGACGCCGAGCCGCCACCGTCGAGGTTGATTGCGTCCTCGGCCCCGAGCTCGATCATCGTCGCCGCCAGCTCGGCGAGCGACATCCCGGCGTCGCTGCCGCTGCGACCGTCACAGGCGACGGCGATCAGCAGCGACGGCGTTATCCCGAGCGCCGCCCGCGGGAAGCGCCCGCTGGTGATGTCGGAGTCGAACTGGTGGGCCGCCGCCGAGAAGCCCTCGGGATCGGTCTCGGCGCCGACACGGCTGACGCCCGCGGCGACAAGCAATGGGCCCGCCTGCAGAAGGTCGCCGCTCGCCTCCGCCTCGAACTGAGCGCGGGGGCCGCAGCTGATGCTGGCGCCGTCGATGTGAAGACACGCACGGATCTGATCCCACGGGCGATCGAAGGGCTGCGAAGGCTGCGCCGCGCCGTCGACGCGCAGCTCGCCAAGCGGCGTCCCGGCGGCTCGGATGAAGAAGCCACCGACGATCGCGTCGGCGACGCCGCGGGCGCTGGCCCAGGCGGCCAACTCCAGAGGGGGTTCGATGCGAGCCACCGCGGCCCCGAAAGCAGCTCGCGGATAGCGCGCAACGTGCACCGTGGTCGCGGCGCCGTCGGCGAACTCGACGCGCCTGTGCTGCGGGCGTTCGGCCTCGGCCAGCGGCGCCATGCGCGGATCTTGGCAGGCGCGTCAGGTGGATCCGCCATTCTGTCGGCCTGTGTTTCGCCTGCACGACCAGCTGATCGCCTGGGCCGCGATTGCCGCGGCCCTGGTTGCTGCCATTGGGGACTCTGGAGCCAGAGCTCGGACGGCACCTCGAACACGCCCAAGCAGGCCGTAGGGAGCATCGACTTCGGCAGCTACTGAGGCTGATTAGGAGATGCGGCGACGTTGTAGGCTGATACCAAGGTCGATCGTACGACTTGACTGGCGGCAATACGGGGAGCCCATTCGGGCAGGAGGAGAGATCGTGATCCACGCGCAGTTCACGAGGCCAAGCTTCGGCCGCACGCATGCGGCCCGCCGTGCCGTTGCACGCACCATCCTGCTCGGTGGCACTGCGGCCTGCCTGATTGCGGCGTCGCCGGCGAGCGCCGACACCCACCCCACGCTCTCGCCGCTGCCCGGTACACCGGACGCCTCGACGCAGACCCAGATCAGCGTCCTCGGCGTCAAGCGCAAGCAGATCAAGTCGGTCGCCGTGACGGGTTCGGTGACCGGCGACCACGCCGGCTCGCTCCACTCCTACAAGGCCCGCACCGGCGCCAGCTTCATTCCAGACGAGCCGTTCGCCGAAGGCGAGACCGTGTCCGCGAAGGTCGCCTACAAGGGCGGCAGCGCGAAGACCAAGTTCACCGTGATGACCGCGCCCCCGTTCGTAGCCCCATTCCTGGACGCCTCCGAGCGGCAGCCCGACAAGCTGCAGCACTTCGACTCCGAGCCCGCGCTGGTGCCACCGAAGATCACGGTCAAGAAGGCGGACCCGAACAGCACCGACGGCTCGGTGTTCCTGACGCCGCTGCCTTCGCCGACCGTGCACCCCGGCGGCGGATCGTCGGTGATCGGCATCAACCCGGTCGGCCCCGGCGGCCCGATGATCATCGACGGCAGCGGCAACCTCGTCTGGTTCAGGCAGCTGCCGGCGAGCGTCGAGGCGGCCAACTTGCGCGTGCAGCGGTATCAGGGCAAGAAGGTCCTGACGTGGTGGGAGGGCAGGGTCCGTGGCTGGGCCTACGGCGAGGGTGACAACGTGATCGCCAACCACCACTACAAGGAGCTCGAGCGCTTCACGGCCGGCAACGGCTACTCGGCCGACCTCCACGAGTTCACCCTGACCCCGAAGGGCGACGCGCTCATCGAGGCCTACTCACCCGTCTGCGTGACCGAGGTCTGCAATCCGCTCGACGCCGACGAGAACAACTGGCCGCTGATGGATGCGGTGATCCAGCTCGTCGATCCGCAAACGGGCCTCGTCGAATGGGAGTGGCACGCGCTCGGCCACATCGACGTCGCCGACTCGACTGTCATCCCGGCCAGCCACGTGTTCGACGCCTTCCACGTCAACTCGATCCAGAGCCTCAAGCACGGCAAGATTCTCGCCTCGCTCCGCGACACCTCCGCGATCTACAAGATCGACCGCTCCAGCGGCAAGATCAACTGGACGCTCGGCGGCAGCGCCAGCGACTTCAAGCTGAATCACGACGCGAAGTTCAACTTCCAGCACGACGCCCAGCTGCTGTCGAAGAACCGCGTCAGCCTCTTCGACGACGCGTCCGGGCCGCCGGTCTACGACCCCGGCTACTCACGCGGGCTCGTCCTTCGCCTGAACAAGAAGAAGGGCAAGGCGACGATCAAGCACGAGTACGTTCGCAACAAGAAGACGCTCGCCGACAGCGAGGGCAGCGTCCAGAAGCTGAAGGGAGGCGACCGCTTCGTCGGCTTCGGCTCGACACCATTCTTCAGCCAGTTCACGAAGAATGGCAAGAAGGTTTTCGACGCCACCCAGCCGGCGGACAACGGCAGCTACCGCGTCTACCGGTTCCCGTGGACCGCGACGCCGAAGACTGATCCCGCGATCGCCGTGACACCCGGCCCGCACGGGCACGCAATCGTGTACGCGAGCTGGAACGGCGCGACGAAGGTGGCGAAGTGGGCCGTCCGCGCCGGCGCGACCGCGGACTCGCTGAAGAAGATCCGCTCGCACAAGTCAACCGGGTTCGAGACGGGAATGACCGTCCCGGGCACGTACGCCGTCTACGCCGTCCGCGCGCTGAACAAGCACGGCAAGGTGCTCGGCCAGTCAGCAACGAGCCCGATCACACCCTGACGCCAGGCCGGCGGACGGCCCCGGCCTGGCTGATGCCCAAGCTGCCCGACGCGAGCGGCTCGTGCCGTACATCGCCTACCTTCTACTCATGGTCGGCTTGATCGAATCGCGCTCGGGGCGGCCTCGCGGGGGGCGATCATTCCCGGTCTGATCGGTCCAGTTGCCCTCGTCGTCCCGCCGCTGGGTGCCGTCGAGCTTCTCTCCGACGGCCCGACGATCACACCTTCGACCGCCTGGAGAGAGTTCTACTTCATCGAGGACGCAGGCGGCGCCGACAACCTCTTCGCCGACTATCCGACGCTGGGCATCGACGCGAAGGCGCTCTACATCGGGGCGAACATGTTCACGCTGCGGCCGGCGTCCTACGAGGACGAACGTCTACGTGGTTCGTAAGACGTCGATCCTGAGGTGGCGGACCGCTCGTCGTCACCAGCTTCGACGGGCCTGGCGCTGGGTGCCGGGCCGTTTGCTCCTCAGGGCGTCGACAACTACGACCCGGCGGCGACGAAGGGCTACTTCATCGGCGTGGACAACGCGCGTCTTCAGCGAGCTGGACGTGCGCAGCGTGAGCGACCCAGGTGGCACGCCGACGATCTCCGCGCAATCTAGAACGTGACCGTGTGAGGACGACCTTTTCCCGACCCCGTCGATCATTTCGGCAACACCGGCGGGAACAACGGGCGACTCGATGCGACTCGATGACCGCCTGTACGAGGCGCAGATGCGCAACGGCCGCATGTGGACGTCGCACAACATCGCCGTCAACACGAGCGGCGTGGCCTCGACGGCCACGCGGCGCCCGTGACGCATCACGCTGGTATGAGATCGACGCCACCGGCACCCCGCGCTGACTCAGAGCGGCACCGTGTTCGACTCCGCAGCGACGACCCAAGGGGTACTGGATGCCGACCGTGGCCGTCTCCGGGCAGGGCACGATGGCGATCGGCGGCAGCGTCGCCGGCCTCGCCCATCACGCGGACGCCTGGTTCAGCGGACGCCTCGCAGCGACCCCGCCGGGCAGACGGATACGCCGACCGAGTACACGGCCACGTCCGCCGCCTACAACCCGACGGGTGACCCCGGCGGCAGCGGGGGCCGGCGCTGGGGCGACTACTCGATGACCAGCGTCGACCCCAACGACGACATGACCATGTGGACGATCCAGGAGTACACCTCCTCCTCGGCGAACGTCTGGGGCCGCGATCGTCGCCTGCTGGCACCGCCCCCGCACGCGGCCTCGGACACTGTGCCGGGAGGCTCGAGCTCCACGACCACCACGATCACGGGCACGTCGACCGCCGCCAGCGGCTTCTTCGATCCCGGCTCGGGGTCGGGAACCGGATCGGGGCGACCGTAACCGGCGGCGTCGCAGTCAACGGCGTCACCTACCTCGATCCGACCCACGTCACCCTCGACCTCGACACGACTGCGGCGACGCCGGGCGCCAGGACGTGACGAGCAGAAACAGCAACGGGGAGGGGGAGAGAGGGAAGGGGGAGAAGGGGGGCGGTCGCCGCAGACGGCGTCGCACTGCTCGTGCTCGGCGTCGCGCTGATCGTCGCTGAGGCCCACCTGCCAACCGGCGGGCTACTCGGCCTCGGCGGGATCGCGGCGATGGTCGGCGGCGGGATGCTGTTGTTCGACGGCGGCCCGACCGTGAACCCGGCCGTGGCGGTCGGAGTAGCGCTGGTGCTCATCGCCGGCACCATCTTCGTCTCCCGGCGCGTGCTCGCCGCTCGCCGCAGCCCGGTCCGGACCGGTGCGGAGCAACTGCTCGGTGCGACCGCCGTCGTACGGACGGCGATCGATCCGGTCGGCCAGGTGCTGGTCGAGGGAGCGCTTTGGCGCGCCCGCTCCGCGGACGCCAGCCCAATCGAGGCCGGCGCCGAGGCTTCGGTCGATGCGATCGACGGACTGACGCTGATCGTCAACGGAGGCACCGCCGCCGCGCCGCGCTCGGCCGCGACCGGGGTCGGGAGAAAGGGTCTGCGGACCTGGCGGCTCCCGATCCTGACCGGGCAGGAACAGTTGCTCGGCTCGATCGCCACGACCCGGACGGCGCTCGAACCGACTGGCCTCGTGTTCGTGGAGGGCGCGCTCTGGGAGGCGCAGGTCGACCCGGCCCTCGCCCCGATCGAGGCCGGGTATAGAGTCAGAGTCGAGGGCATCGACGGGCTCGCGCTTTCGGTGGTCCCTCTCGAGGACAGGCCGGCGCCAGCGAGCGCTGGCGACGTGGCAAGCGACCCGGAGGGAGCGGCTTAGATGGTGGCGTTGGCGGTTCTCGCGGCGGTCGTGCTCATCGCGCTGCTGATCGCGGGTATGTCGATCCGGATCCTGCGCGAGTACGAGCGGGGCGTCGTCTTCCGGCTCGGTCGTCTGATCGCGCTGCGTGGGCCGGGCCTGCGCTTTCTGATCCCAATCGTCGACCAGATGGTGCGGGTCGACCTGCGGACCGTGACCCTGAACGTGCCGCCGCAGGAGGTCATTACCAAGGACAACGTCACCGTCCGGGTCAACGCGGTCGCCTACTTCCGCGTCCTCGATCCCGACCGCGCGATCACGGAGGTCGAGAACTACCTGGTCGCTACCTCGCAGATTGCGCAGACGACGCTGCGCTCGGTGCTCGGCAAGGCCGAGCTCGACTCGCTGCTCGGCGAGCGTGAGCGCCTCAACCAGGAGCTGCAGACGATCATCGACGAGCAGACCGAGCCGTGGGGCATCAAGGTCTCGACGGTCGAGGTCAAGGATGTCGAGCTGCCGCAGGACATGCAGCGGGCGATCGCCCTGCAGGCCCAGGCCGAGCGCGAACGGCGGGCGAAGATCATCGGCTCCGAAGGCGAGTACCAGGCGGCCCAGAAGCTCTCCGACGCGGCCGACATCATGAGCCAGAACCCGGCGACGATGCAGCTGCGCTACCTGCAGACGCTCCTCCAGATCGGCGTCAACAACACGACGATCGTCTTCCCGCTGCCGATCGACGTGCTGGACGCCCTCAAGGGGATCGGCGAGGGGCGAGCGTTTACGACCGACGTACCCGAGGGGCCGCGCCCAACCGTCACCCCTGAGCCGGGTGATCCCGAGCCTCCGGTGCCACCGCCACCACCGGAACCGATCTGAGCGCTTACCGGCTGCCGGTCTTGCGCTCGGCCGGGATGCCGATCGATCGTTTGCGCCGCTGAACCTAGGCCGGAGCTGGATCGGACCCCGCCGCCCCGCCCCGAGGCTCGGGGGCTGCATCTTCTCGCTCGGGCTCGGCGGCGGCCCGCGCCTGAAGATCGAAGTAGAGCAGCGTCCGGCCGACCGCGACATAGGGGATCAGGGCGGCGTAGACGACCGCCCCGATCAAATCGACCCAGGTGAGCGCCAGCGGCGTGAAGATCAGCGCGAAGGTGAGCATCGGGCCCGTGACGACGGTGATCAGCCACAAGAAGATCATCGTCCGCGCCGCACCCCACCAGCGCCCACGGACCAATTTGGAGCTGCCGCGGAACGACTCGCGGATCGACTTGTCGGTGAACAGGACCTCCTGCTGGACGAACGCCCAGCCGACCAGCTTTCGGATCGCCCATGGCAGTCCGATCACGCTGAGTGCCAACAGCGCGATCCCGATCGTCGCCAGCAACTGTGCGGAGACCACCCGCCAGAAGCGCGCACGGACCCCGCTCAGAGCATCCCCAAGACCGGCGGCGCGGGCCTGTGACAGCTCCCTGACGAAGACGATCACGATTGCGGCGACGAGCGCGGAGGCGACCGGGCGGGCAAAGGTCTGGAGGAGGTCGGAGAGCGCCAGGTCGACCCCGGAGCGGCCGACCGCATCGCTCACTCCCTGACCACCCTCGAGCAACTGGGCCAGGAGGTTGGTGCCGCCGACGATCGGTATCGCCAGCGCGCCCGCCGGGAGCAGCACCTTCCAGTGGCGACCGTAGAACCGCCTCGCGGTGCGGACGAGCTGCCCGAATGAGCGCCGCACCTGCAGGTGCGTGAGATCGATCGGACTCCAGCTGGCCAGCGCCACGACCAGCCCGATGGCGACCAGGATCAGGATGGCGACGATGATCAGGGGCAGCAGAGAGCTGTCGCCGATGTTGAGCAGGTCGGTCACCGTCGAGACCGCGCCGCAGAAGGCGCCGGTGACCTGAGGGCCGGCGATCGAGCCGCCCGGCAGGCGCGGGCTCGTGGTCCGCTGCTCGGCCATCCAGCTGAACGGCGTCTTCCAGACCTGCTTCGTCGCCGGGCCGGTCGGGCCGTTGTTGAAGCCCTTCAGCCGTTGGCCCCAGCGTCCCTCGTAGCTGAGCCACTTGTAGGGGCCGCGCCTGGACGCCTCGTTGGGGAGCAGCTCGGCGGTGGGCTCGAGCCGCTGCAGCGGCTCTGTCGTGTTGTCGCAGCCGACGCCCGAGCCGTGCTGTCCGTTCTCGACGTAGACGGTCGAGTCGTAGAAGGTCGCGTGCGAGCCGGCCGCGGCGTAGACGATGGGGTGCGTGCCGTCCTTCTGCACCTTCGTATCGCCCCAGTGCGCCCGCTCCCCGCCCGCATGCTGGAAGAGGATGATCTCGTCCGGATCCTGGCCGAGGGCCTGCGCGGGCGTCGCAGCGTCGAAGCTGATCTGCATGCCCTCCCAGTCGCTCTCGTGCAGATCGTTGAACTGGTTGAAGTACCAGTAGAACCAGAACTGAAGGGTGAAGCCGGCGTGCCCCTTCTCACGGGCGATGTGGGCGTAGACCAGCGAGGGGGCCTTCCCCGCCGCCAACATCTGGGCGAAGTCCTTCGCGTAGACGCAGGTGTCTCCGAGGGGGTTCCCGGGCAGGTCGAGATAGTGATCGCTGTCGAGACCGGCGATGTCGTGGGCTGTCGGTGCCTTGGTTACGGCGCTGGGCGGCTGGCCCGCGGGTGCCCGGAACAGGGTCACCTCCGGGTTCCCGAGCACGGTGTCGACGCTGGTCGGCCGGTACTGCTCCTCGCTGGTATCGCAGGGAGGATCCTCCTGCTTGCGAATCATCATCACCGGCACGTAGCGCTCGGCGAGCTGCTGGGCGGCTGACCCCTTGGCGCTCGCCGGTGGCGCGTGCAGCAGCATCGAGACGACGGCCAAGGCCGCGACGGCGACGGGCGCCGGTCTGAGGAGGCGGGCCACCATGGGACGACCCGCGAATCTACTGAGTGCTGCGACGACCGACCGAGCCGGTCGCCGGGCTCTCGCGCTGTCCTCGTGGTTGGCGACCACGAAGTCCCGCCGGTCGTCCTTGTTGTGGTCACCGACGGCTACCCCCTCGGGCGCGCCGGCGCGATGTGCAAGCCGACCACGTCGGCGCCTGCTTCGATCGGGGTACTGTGGGACGCCGTGGACGCACCGGAGACCCGCTACGCAAGGAGCGGCGATCTGCAGATTGCCTATCAGGCCGTGGGCGAAGGGCCCCTGGACGTGGTCCTCGTACCGGCCTACCTCTCGAACATCGAGCTGTTCTGGGAGCTGCCGAGCTTCGCGCGGCTGTTCGGGCAACTCTCGTCCTTTTCGCGGCTGATCCTGTTCGACCGGCGCGGCAGCGGAATGTCAGACGGAATCGCCGGCGCCACGCCGCTGGAGGAGACGATCGACGACGTACAGGCGGTGATCGACGCGGTTGGCGCCGAGCAACCCGTGCTGATCTCCTTTCTCGAAGGATGCGGGTTGACGGCGTTGTTCGCCGCCTCCCATCCGGGCCTGATACGCGCGCTGGTGCTCATCTCACCCCAACCGCGCCTCGTGGCGGGGCCTGGATACGAATGGGCACCGAGCGTCGAGGAGCGCGCTCGGTTCGTCGAGCAGATCGTCGACTCCTGGGGCACCGACTCGCGATCCAACCCCCTGGCATCCCTGCTCGGAGGCGGTGATGCGCGGATGCGGGGCCGAGGGGCCCGCATGCAGCGTCTGGCCATGAGCCCGGCCGGCGCAGCAGCAACTTGGCGTCCATCGGCGAGACCGACGTACGCGACGTGCTTTCGAGCGTGCAGTGCCGGACTCTCGTGCTGCGCATCGAGGGTGACACCTACCTCGACGTGCGTCACTCACGCTACGTCGCCGACCACATCCCCAACGCCGACTACGTCGAGGTCCCCGGCGACGGGGCGCTCTGGATCGGCTCTGAGAGTGAGATCGCCGAAGAGATTCAGCACTTCCTCACGGGAGTTCGGCCGCCGGTCCTCAGCGACCGTGTCCTCGCCACGGTGCTGTTCACGGACATCGTCAGCTCGACTGAACGGGCCGCAGAATTGGGCGACGGTCCCTGGCGGGCTCTGCTCGAGCGCCACGACCGCGTAGTGCGCGAGGAGGTCGCGCGCCATCGCGGGCGCTTCGTCAAGTCGCTCGGCGACGGAGCGCTTGCGGTGTTCGACGGTCCCAGCCGCGCGATCAGCAGCGCGATCGCCACCCGCGACCGGATCCGTGAGCTGGGTCTGGAGATCCGTGCCGGTCTGCACACCGGAGAGTGCGAGCTGCTGCCGGACGACGACGTGGGCGGACTCGCCGTACACATCGGTGCACGGATCAGCAGCCTCGCTGGGCCGGGCGAGGTGCTGGTCAGCAGCACGGTCCGCGACCTCGTCGTCGGCTCTGGGCAGACGCTAAGCGACCGCGGTGAGCACGAGCTCAAAGGTGTGCCTGGGCCCTGGCGGATCTTTGCCGTCGCCGACTAGTGTGCGCCGGTCTCGCGGGGATCCGGCTCTAGACTCACGGAGTGACCCCCACGCCGACAGGCCCGCCCGAGGTCGAGATCATCGAAGCTGGAACTGAACGGCTGGATGACATCGAGTCGCTGTGGCGGGACATGCACGACTACCACGCCGAGGTCGCGGACGGAGCTCGCGACACAGCAGCGTTTCGACCTTCGGAGCATTCCTGGCAACGTCGCCGGGGTGAGTTTGAGGACTGGATGCGAGCCGGGCAGGGCCGGCTGCTGATTGCCGAGCGTGATGGGTCCCCCGTCGGCTTCGCCTTCTTCCGGGTCTGCGAAGGGGATCTGAGCTTCGAGACCGGCGAGCGGATGGGCGAGCTCGAGGCACTCTCCGTCGAGCCGGAGTTGCGCCGCTGGGGCGTCGGCTCGCTGCTGATGGAGGGCGTTGAGCAGCGTCTCACGGCTGCGGGCATCGAGTTCATCGGGCTCGCTGTCGTCTCCGGCAACACCGATGCGCTTCGCTTCTATGAACGCTGGGGCATAGTGCCGTCCGAGGTCCGCTGCCTGGGGCGACTCCTGCCGCGAAACGGCAATCAGCCCTGAAGCCGACCGAGAACCGCCACCGCACGAAGTGTTGCTGAGGTGGTAGTGCGCGGCTGGCACGCTGCGGATCCGCTCAGCACGACGAGCAGCAACCTACGGGGGCGACGCCAGTCCACGCGGATCCTTCACATGGCGGATCTGGTGCGACTCCCGCGAGTACTGGCAGTCGGGGGAACCACGTCGTAGTGCCACTTGAGGTAGGCCTCTTGCGCCGAGGAAGCGGCCGCTGAAGCTGCCGGGGCTCCCGCGCTGACGCTTGTGAAGAGGGCGTTCTTGCCGCAGTAGATCCCCAGTCTCGGAGAGAAGACCCAACCGGAGCCGGGCCCCTGCGGGAACTGGACGCCCCAGCCGCTGATGCACCGCCTGGACTCGCCCGGCACCTCTACCCGCACGACCACCTCCCTGGACGGCAGGAGTAGTTGAGAGTGATGCCCGCGCTCTCGTCGATGTACAGGCCGTCGAGCGGCGCGTCCGCCCCCCGCTGCATGACCCGCGGCGCGGGCTTTCCGGTCTCGTCGCAGTGCTCATCGGCCGGAAGAGGGCGCGTGACCTCCTGCCGGCGCGAACCTTGACCGGCCGTCGCTTCGGGTGGAAGTGCAGCCGCTTGCCGTGTGGCTGCACCACGTAGGTGCCGAGGGCCTTGCTCGGAACCTCGATCTCGAACTGACCCTCGACGTTGGTCCTGGCACGCAGCGTGCGCTTGTGCTTTCCCGACGCCTTCTTGGCAGTCACCTCCACACCGTCGGGGAGCGGGACGCCGTCCGAGTCGATGATGTCCCCGCGGATCAACCCCGGCGGCTTCTTGGTGTGGATCCTGGCCTCGACCCCCCACAGGTAGAGCTTGCCGTGGTTGCAGCCGCCCACCATGCCCTCGGCGTCGAGGCTCACGGAGTGTTGGCTGTCGTGTTGGGGAGGGTGAAGGTCGGGATCGCGGCGCCGGACTGCGAGAAGGGGCTGCGGGCGACCTCCTCGCCGTCCACCAGGGCGATCACCTGGAACTGGCTGCACGAACCCTCGGCCGCCGCCCAGCTGATCGAGATCTTCGTCCGGCTCGGCCAGGAACCTACGTCCTGGGGCACCCCGCAGCGCTGCGGGTCCCCACCGCTGCAACTGGCGCTGATCTCCACCTTCTTCGGCTTTGCGCCGGAGCTGGGCGCGAGCAATGCCGTCGCGAAGAGGACCACGCCAAGGGCGAGCGCGACGGCCGCCGCCTGCCTTCGATGTCCGTCCACCGTTGCCTCTCCTCTCCACCGACGGGCAACCGTGATTCCGCGGCGCTCACAAGCACGGATGGAGCCGCCAGCATCGAATGGTTCCCGGAAATTATGCAACACCTCTGCCGAGACTGTGAGCCGCTCCTGCCTCCACGCTCAACGGTTTACGCGGGAGCCCCGTCGCCCAGAGCCGTACAGCCGGTATGGTCAACGTGGCGGCCTCGCAGGTCGGAGTAGGATTGGATCGTGCACCTCGCACTCGACGACCAGGACCTCGACTACCAGCTACAGCGATCCCTGGCCAAGTCCGACTACGGCATGGCGAACGCCGGCGAGTGCCTGTGGATCGGCTCGCAGATCGGCTCGGGCTCGGCGGTCGAGTGGCATGACGCCTTCTCGAAGTTCGCCGCGCGGCTGAGACACGAGGCCGAGAAGGCCGAGAAGGCCGGGCATCGCGAGAGCGCCCGCAGCCGCTACCTGCGCGCCTGCGAGTACTACCGCAATGCGACCTTCTATCTGCGTAGCGATCTTGACGACGGGCGCCTCAAGCGGGCGTACCACGCCAGTCGCGACTGCTTCGCGGCCGCCGCGCCGCTCGCCGACCATCCGATCGAGCCGGTCACGATCCAGCTCGGAGCGGACCGGCTCAGCGGTTACATGGCCAAGCCGGCGAGCGGCGGCCCGTTCCCGACGGTTCTGGCGCCCGGCGGCTACGACAGTACGGTCGAGGAGCTCTACCCGACGATGCTCGCCGGCACGAGCCGCGGCTACGCGGTCCTCGCGTTCGACGGGCCCGGACAGGGTGGAACGCTGTACGAGTCGCGGGTCTGGATGAGACCCGACTGGGAGAACGTGATCGGACCCGTCTTTGACGCGGCGCTCGCCGACCCGGCGGTCGATTCCGACCGCATCGCGATTCTGGGGCGAAGCTTCGGCGGCTACCTCGCGCCGCGGGCGGCCTCGGCTGAACCACGCCTGGCCGCCTTGATCGCCGACCCCGGCCAGTACGACCTCGGCGAGGGCCTACGGGAACGGCTTCCCAAGGCACTGCTGGACCGAATCGACGAGGACTCCGAGGATGCCCGCACGGCCTTCGACGAGCTCGCCAAGAGCACGGCGGGAGCCAGGCTGTTCAAGCCCCGGATGACCGCGCACGGGACATCGAGCGTCCAGGAGTACTGCCGGATGATGGGCGACTACACGAACGCGGGGCGAGCAGCCTCGATCGCCTGCCCGACGCTGGTCTGCGACAACGAGACCGACGCGATCTCGACCAGCCAGGGCAAACGCCTCTACGACGAGCTCGTCTGCCCGAAGGAGTTCATCCGCTTCACCGCGGCCGAGGGCGCCGAGGGTCACTGCGAGGGTATGGCCGCGGTGGTCTTCTACGAGCGCGCCTTCGACTGGCTGGACGGAACGCTTGCGGCTTGACCGGCTCCCCCGCCGGGTCTAGCCCTACGGGATCGCGACGCCGAGAGCCTCGAGCTCGCTCTCGAAGGCGGCGATGATCGAGCCCGGCTCCGGGACCAGGCCGGCGTCGACCATCAGGCCGACGAGGAGGCTGCCGTCGTAGCTGAAGATCGAAACGCTCATCGCGACGCTGCCCGAGCGCGGGGCCCACGCGAGCACGCCGCGGACGGGCGAGCCGGCGAAGTAGACCGTCCGCTCGGGACCGGGGACGTTGGTGACGACGGCCGTGCCGCGGCCGGTGAACATCTCGACGATCCGGTGCTCGAGGGCCGAGGGGGTGCGGCCGATCACCTCCAGTAGCCCGTAGGACATGGGCCCCTCGGGAGAGTCCTTGATCTTCGCCATCCGCTCATGCACCTCGGCGAGCCGCTCGTCACGGTCCTCGATCCCGAGCGGCAGGCGGCAGGAAGACGAGGCCGAAACGGTTGCCGAGCTCGGCCGGAAGCGGCTGATCGGGCGGGCGCAGGTTGAAGGGGACGAAGGCGGTCACCTCGTGGATCTCGCCCCCCTGCTCGGAGAGATGGGCGCGGAGCGCACCGCTCAGGGCCGCGACGACAACATCGTTGACGGTTGCCCCGGCCGCGTGGCCGACCTCCTTGACCGGGCCGAGCGGGATCGGCCGCGACCAGGTCGCCCGCTGGGCGACGCCGAGCTCGCCCTTGAGCGGCGACTGCGGATCGGGGAGGCCGACCAGCTGTTTGGCGAGCACCTGGGCATCGTCGCGCGTCGTCGCCGCAAGGTCGACCAGCTCACGCGGATGGCGGGTGACCTCGATCGCCTCATGGGCCAGTGCGGAGGCGGCGCCGCGCGCGGCCGAGACGCCCTTGCCGACCGGCGACAGAAGGGAGCCAAGGACCCCGCCGCCCTCGTGATCCGCGGCCGCGGGGGCGAGGGCGGTGTCGTCGGGGAGCTCGTCGGTGAGGGAAAGCAACACCCGCGCCAGGGCGATCCCGTCGGCGATGCAGTGGTGCATGCGGGTGACGACCGCCGAGCCGGCGCCAAAGCCCTCGACGAAGTGAAACTGCCACAGGGGCTTGGCCGGATCGAGCGGCTCGGCCATCAGCTCCGCGACCAGCGCCTCGAGCGCGGCCTGCCCGCCGGGGGCCGGTAGCGCCATGCGGTGGATGTGGAGGTCGAGGTCGAAGTTCTCGTCGTCCTCCCAGTGCGGACCCGAGAGCCCGGTCACCGAGCCCTCGACTACGCGCTGGCGAAACCTCGGGAAGCGCTCGACCAGGCGCTCTCGCAGAACCTCGCGAGCCCGCTCCCAGTCGACCGGCTCGTCGAACCACAGCGCCCCGGTGATCACCATCAGGTTCGTCGGCTGGTCCATATGGAGCCAAGCGGCGTCGGCGTGTGACATCGAGTGTGTCGCGGCCACGGGAACGAGCTTAGGCAGCCGACCGGGAGTCGGTATCCGCAGTTTTCACGGCCCCGCGCGCCTCAGGCTGGAGCGTGGCGGGTGCCCGATCGCAGCCGCTGAAGGGCTGCCGACAACCGCAGGTAACGTAACCACGTGACCGGGACCGTCCACGGCGCCTGCGACCCGCGCTTCGCGGCGGTGCGCGACGCGTTCACCGCCAACCTCGAGGAGGAGATCGGCGCCGCGGTGGTCGTCAAAGTCGGCGGCGCGACGGTCGTCGATCTCTGGGGTGGATGGGCTGACGCGGCACGCACGCGCCCCTGGCGGTCCGGAACGATCGTCGACGTCTTCAGTACCGGCAAGGCCTGCGTCGCGGTCACGGTTCTCTCGCTTGGGCTCGACCTCGATGCCCGTGCGTGGCAGGACGCCACGCTGCGCCAGGTCCTCGCCCACCAGGCGGGGCACCCGGCGATCCGCGCCGACGTCCCCGAGGAAGCGATCTACGACTGGGAGTGGATGGTCCGGTTGCTGGAGTCGCAGGAGCCGTGGTGGGCGCCGGGGACCGCCCACGGCTACCACGTCAACACCTTCGGCTTCCTCTGCGGGGAGATCATCCGGCGGCAGACCGGCGAACCTCTGAGCACCCACTTCGCCCGGCTCGCCGGCGACGCGGCCGGCGTCACGTTCGGCGCCGGGCCCGAGGCCGATGTCGCTGAGTTCGTCTTCGACGTGCCGAGCGTCGACCAATCGGACGTGGTCCCCGCCGCGATGAGCGAGGAGGCCAGGTACCTGTTCACCCGCGCCTACTTCAACCCACCGGGCTTGTCGGGCATCGGTACGGTCAACACCGCGGCCTGGCGCGGCGCCGAGATCCCGAGCTGCAACCTGCACGCGAGCGCTCGCGGCCTTGCCGACGTCTTCGCCCGCATCCCCGATCTGCTCGAGCCCGATCTGCTCGCCGAGGCGACCAGGCCTTGGTCTGATGGCCCCGACTTCGTCCTTGGTCGGCACACGCGCTTCGGCCTCGGCTTTCAGCTCACCCAGCCCGACCGCCGAATGGGCAGTGGCACGGCCGCCTACGGCCACTTCGGGGCCGGCGGCTCACTCGGCTTTCACGATCCCGAAAGCGATGTGGTCTTCGCCTATGTCTGCAACCGCTGCGAGGGGCGCCGCTGGCAGACCACCCGCAACCGACGGCTGCTCGACGCACTCGATGATGCGCTCTGAGCGAGCAGGCACCCGCTGCCGGTCGAGCCTCAGCGACGGCGAGACCGGCGCACAGCACGGTGGGCCTCGAGCGTCTGCTCGAAGTCGTCGAGAGCCATCGCCATGATCTCGGCCTGCAGATACAGCCCCCGGGGCCGCTCGCGGCCGGCTGCTTGCTCGATCAGCTCACGCAGGAACCGGTGCAGGTCCTCGCGGGCCTCCCGATCGTCTGCCGACTGGAAGTAGTTCGTGATCGGCAGGTGAATCAGGTCGCGGCGCACAGCGATGGTCTGCTCTCCGAGCGAGGCCAGCATCCGCTCCGCCAGCTCAGGCTCGGCCGTGGCCAGCGGC
Organism: uncultured Solirubrobacterales bacterium; assembly: GCA_963774395.1. Classification (GTDB taxonomy): domain Bacteria; phylum Actinomycetota; class Thermoleophilia; order Solirubrobacterales; family 70-9; genus CAXMST01. Next base: position 159,931 of record CAVZET010000011.1, read on the forward strand.
TCGCCGAGCCGCCGCTCCGCCTCGCGCAGCAGAGCGACCTCGTGGAAGAGCGCCTCCCTGCGCCGCAACGCGCCGTAGATCGAGACGAGCCAGGAGATGCTGGCCGTCAGCAGGCCGAGCCCGAACAGGGTCTCGACCGGGCCGAGGATCCGCAGCAGTCCCGCCTCCGGCGAGATGTCGCCGTAGCCGAGGCTCGTGATGTTGACCAGGGAGACGTAGATGGCATCGGGGAGCGCGTGGTGCACGGCCGGATCGAGACCGCCGCTGAAGTGGAAGCCGTCCGGCATGTGCGGCAGAAAGATCAGAGCCCAGCCGAGCACCAGCATCACGGTCCATCCAGCGAGCACGCAGACGTAACCGAGCGGGCCGGCGTAAAGGGGTGCCCCGCGTCCCCGGTGCAGGCGGTGTGCCGCCGTCCAGATCCCGTGCGCGATCAACCCCGCGAGTACGCCGCGTCCGCTCGGGTTGAACAACGTCTCGAAGATGTCGCGCAATGCCGCCGCGATCAGCGCGACGCCGATGACCGTGATGAGGACATCCACACCGCGAGGCTACGGCCTCGCCGACCGGCGCGCCGGGCGCGCGGCGCCTGTGGTGGTTTCACTCCGTCGAGGGTTGCGGGAGGGGCGCCGCGGTCGTCGCGGGATCCATCACTGCATCGCCGACGGGATCGCCCTTGCCCACGTGCTGGCGGCGCTCACCGATGCGACGCCTGCCCGGGCCGCCGCCGCCGTCCTCGCGCTCGTCGTAGCGGGCCACGTTGACGATCCCGCAGCGTCCGCAGCGAACCCGGACCTTCTTGGTCATCAGCATCTCGTCCATCGACGCGGCGAGCACGTTCCCGCACTTCACGCAGACGTAGTCGTCGGGACCGTTGCCGCTGAACGCGGGCCGGTCCGCATCCTCCTGCAGCGCCGTCGCGCCGTCGCGGGGGACTTCGCCCTCGCGTATCTCTCGCATCTCGATACGCGCCATCGACCTAGATCTCACCCAGCTTGCCCGTGAAGTCCGTGATCAGGGCATCGAGGACGGCGACCACGGTGCCCTCCCCCATCGACGCGGCCTTGCCGGTGATCTTCGCGCTCGTGTGGATATCGCCGCCACCCTCGTTGAGCTGGAAGCTGACCTCGGCGTTGGCGTGCCCCTGGCCGCCCGCCTCCCGCGACTTGACGCTGAGCACGGCGCGGTGGCCGTCCGGGTCCTTCTCGGTGATCTCGACCGTGCCCTCGAACTTCATCGACATCGCCCCCATGGCGACCACGATCTGCGCCTTGACCGAGTCGGGTCCGGTCGTCTCGGTAACGCTCCCTCCCTCGACGCAGGGAATCACCCGCTCGAGGTCGGTGATCGCGTCGAAGCTCTCGTCGATCGGCTTGTCGGTCGTGAACGTGTGGTCGAGTTCGGTGGCCAACGGACTTACCTCCTTGGTCGGGTTCCGGACGCTATTGTCGGCTCATGTCGGTGCAGCCAGGCACCCATCTGCTCGGACCCGAGCAGGCCGAGTTGACGGTCAACACCGGCCGCGGCGGAGCCGCCTCGAAGGCCGGCCACGACCTGCTCATGCGGGTCGAATCCTGGCGGGCGACGCTCGTGCTCGGCGAGGACCCGGCCGAGACGACCGTCGAGCTGAGCGCCGACTCCTCGTCGCTGCGGGTGCTGAAAGGCGAGGGCGGGATCCAGGCGCTCGGTGACGACGACAAGGCGAACATCGAGCAGACGATCGACGACGAGGTGCTCGAACGGCGCGAGATCGCCTTCCGCTCCAGTCGCGCGACGGCCGGCGGCGACGGCACGATCAGCGTCGAGGGTGAGCTGACGATCGGCGAGCGCAGCGGGCCGCTGAGCTTCGAGCTCGAGCTCGGTGAGGAGGGCGCGCTCCGGGCCAGTGCCGTCGTCACGCAAAGCGAGTGGGGCATCAAGCCCTACTCGGCCCTCTTCGGAGCGCTCAAGGTCGCGGACGAGGTGGTCGTCCGGATCGAGGGTCGGCTCTGAGCGCACCGCGTGCCACTCAGTCCCGATAGACGGCCTGCGCGTCGAGGCCGCCCTCTACGCCCGGCGGCAGCTCGCCGGTTCCGTGCGCGTACATCGCGATCTCCTCGACCGTCTGGCTTCGCTCGGGATCACTGCCGTCGCCCGCGGACCAGGCCCCGTTCGCCCAGGTGAGGCTCTCGGGCTCGACGCTCAGCGCGGCGCCCGCCAGCAGCTGCGCCTTGTCACGAATCCGCCCGGCGACGGTGCCGATCGCGGCGGCGGTTGCGGCCGAGGGGGCGGTGTTGTACCCGTGTCCGACGCCGAAGCGGTCGGTGTCGGCAGGCACAACCTTGACGTCGAGCGGCGGTACCCCGAGCTCGCCCGCGACCAGCGCCGCATAGTCGGCCTCGCGGCCGTCGGATTCGCTTGTCAGGCTGAGCACCATCTTGCCGGTCGGGTGCACGCGCAGAAACACTGCTCGGTAGGCCTCGTCAGCCATTACTGATCCTCCTCGTCTCGGTCGGCTCGGCTCTCGGATTCGAGGCGCTGGCGCTCCTGGTGGGCGCGCAGCGCGTTGTGCTCCTCGAGATCGCAGAATGCGGGCTGCGGCCCACCCGCCGGGTGCGGCGGGGCGGCGGGGCGCTCGCAGCCCGGATAGATGCAGATCCGCCGCTCAGCGTCCATCGCGGCCCCACCCCGGAGTCGTCCTCCCCCGGCTTGGCCCGTAGCCGCTCGGCATCGCGACCGAGCTGCCCTGCAGGGGCGTGGCGCTCGGCCAGGCTTCCTCCTCTTCGGCAGCCTGCGGCGCGGCGCCGGCGAAGGTCTGCGGCGACCGCTCCTCGCCGGGCGGCGCCGCGATCGCCTCAACGACCTCGGCCAGCGCCTCGAAGCTGTGGCCGCTGACGAATGCGTCGCAGTGCCCGAGAGCTGCCCGCATGCCCGCCGTGCCAACCGCGAACTCCTCGGCGGCAAGGCGCGGATTTACCCACACGATCTTGTTTGCAAGGCGGGCGAGGCGCTCCATCTCGCGGCCGACGAGCGCCGGGTCGCCCCGCTCCCAGCCGTCGGAGAGGATCACGACGACCGCCCCGCGCGCGATCCCGCGGCGGCCGTAGCGATCGTTGAACTGCCCGAGCGCGGCGCCGATCCGGGTCCCGCTGGACCAGTCGGGGGCGGCGCGGGCGGCGCGCTGGATCGCACGCTCGGGATGACGGGCGGCAAGGGCCCGACTCAGGCGCGTGAGGCGGGTCGCGAAGCTGAAGGCCTCGACCTGCGATCCGCTGCGGGCGGCGGCGCTCAGAAACTGCAGGTAGGCCCGGGCATAGGGCTCCATGGAGCCCGAGATGTCGCAGAGCAGAACCAGTCGCCGGGGCAGGACTCGCCGGCGGCGACGCGCGATGTGGATCGGGTCCCCGGCAGTCCGGAGGCTGCCTCGCAGCGTCCGCCGCATGTCGACGCCGCGTCCGTGGCGAGCTCGCTCGAAGCGGCGCGTGCGCCGCAGTGGCGTCGCCAGCTCGAGGCGCGACATCATCGCGTAGAGCCGGGCGAGCTCCTCGGGGCTGAGCGACTCGAAGCTCTTCCCCGCGAGCCGCTCCTCCTCGGCGGCGGTCGCCACCGGCAGCTCGGCGGCTTGCTCCTCGTCCCCCGGCTCGGCCGCCGGCGCCGAGGAGACGCTCGGCTCGCGCTGCTCGGCGCCGCGGTCGGCAGGCGGCCGGCGGCGGGCTGCGGAGGCTCGCTCGTCGGCCGGCACCGGGGTGACGTCAGCGTCGTCGGCGGGCTCGGGGAGGGGAGCCGAGCCCTCGCCGAAGACCTCCCCGAAGACCGCGTCGAAAGCCCGCGCCTCGAAGCGCTCGGTGACGAAGATCGCCCGCGCCGTCCAGTACAGCCGGCGCCGGCTCTCGGGCCGAACCAGGGTCAGGGCACGTGCGAACTCGGCCGAGCGCTCGGGGGTGACAGCCAGCCCCGCTTCGCGCAGCCGCCGGCCGAAGGTCCCGGCCAGCGGCGCGAGATCGAGGTGGATCGTCTCGACCCCGAAGGCCGGCTCGGCGGACGGATCGGGGTGGCCCTCAGCCATGATCGGAGACGAGCTGCTCGAGGCCTGCAGCGCGGATCACCTCCTGGTCCTCGTCGTACTTGAGCACCGAGCCCAGCGTCAGCTCGATCGTCCCGGCGTCGAGGGCCTCGACTCCGAGCAGCTCGAGCGCGGCCAGCCAGTCGATCGCCTCAGCGATTCCCGGCGGCTTCTGCACCTCGCTCTCCCGCATCCGCGAGACCGCGTCCGCGACCTGCACGGCGAGCGACTCGGAGGCTCCCCTGACGCGACGGCGGATGATCTCGACCTCGCGCTCGGGAGCCGGGTAGTCGATCCAGCGATACAGGCAGCGGCGTTTGACGGCATCGTGCAGATCCCGCGTCCGATTCGAGGTCAGGACGATGATCGGCGGGTGCGTCGCCCGCACCGTGCCGAGCTCGGGAATCGTCACGCTCGCGTCGGCGAGCAGCTCGAGCAGGAAGGCCTCGAAGTCGTCATCAGCCCGGTCGATCTCGTCGATCAGCAGCACCGCGGGGCGCGGCCCCGGGTGCTCGAGCGCGCGCAACAGCGGGCGCCGGATCAGGTACTCCGGCCCGAACAGCTCCTCCTCCCCAAGCGACTCGCCGCGTGAATCGGCGAGCCGGATGCCGAGCAGCTGCCTCGGATAGTTCCACTCGTAGAGCGCCTCGGCCGCGTCGATCCCCTCGTAGCACTGGAGCCGGACCAGGTCCGTCTCGAGCACCTGCGCAAGCGTCAGCGCGGCCTCCGTCTTGCCGACGCCCGCCTCACCCTCGAGCAGCAGCGGCTGCGGCAGCCGCAGCCCGAGAAAGATCGAGGTCGCGAGCCCCTCCTCAACCAGGTAGTCGGCATCCGCCAGGCGCCGGGCGAGCGTCTCGACGTCGGGGACGATCCGCGCAATCTCGGCTGCGGCCTCGCCGTCCGACAGCTCGTCCTGTCTGCGAGGCCCCCCGCTCATCGGCAGACCAGCTCGGCGAGGACTGCCTCGTAGTCCTCGGGCGTATCGACGTCCAGTGGGATCGGGCCGGCGACCGGCACCTCGCGCACCTCGGCCGCGCGCCGGTCGAGCAGCTTCCACACGGCCTTGTCCCCATGCAGGCCGGCGAGAGCCGTGAAGGTCTCCCGGCCGAAGGCGATCGGGTGGCCGCGACCGTTCTCGTAGCGACAGATCGCCAGCGGCGCCCGGCCCCGCCCCGCGAGCAGCGCCGCGACCGTCTCGACTTCCACACCCGGCTGGTCGCCGAGCATCAGCAAGAGCACCTCGCAGCGCTCATCCAGCGCGCCGAGCGCGGCCGCGATCGAGGACGAGCAGCCCTGTCCGTAGCCCTCGTTGACGACGACCTCGACGCCCCTCAGGTCGACGCTCGCCCGAACCTCCTCGGCGGCGCCGCCGATCGCGACGATCGTCTGGTCGAAGGCACACTCGCGCGCGACCCCGACCACGTGTCCGAGCAGCGTGCCCTCCCCGTAGGCGAGCAGCTGCTTGGGGCGGCCGAGGCGGCTCGAGCCGCCGGCCCCGAGGACGAGCCCGGTGACGAAGCGGTCCCGGCCCCGCCGATCGCGCTCAGCGACCGGCGGCGGCATGCTCTCCACGCTCCTCGAAGGCGGCCCTACAGCCCTCGCCGCAGAAGTAGATCGTCTCGCCGTCGCGCTCGACCGAGAGCGTGCTCTCGACGGCCGCGACCGTCATCCCGCAGATCGGGTCGACCGCCACCGACGCATTCTCGGCGGCGGCGCGCGGCCCGGCGGCCGGCCGCTGCGGCGCCGCTGAGTCCTCGGGCGGCGGCGCGGCGCGGCGCACCGCGACCACCCGGGCGAGGATCGAGACCGCAATCTCCCCGGCGCTGTGGGAGCCGATCGGGATCCCTGCCGGCACATCGATCCGCTCGAGCAGATCCTCGCCGACCCCCTCGGCGCGCAGCTCTTCGAGCACGCCGGCCCCGCGCTTCTCGCTCGCGACCAGGCCCACGTAGGGGACGCCGGCCTCGAGCGCGCGGCGCAGCGCGTGCAGCTCGCCGCGGCCGTGGGCGGCGACGATCAGTGCGAGGTCGCCCTGCGCCGGCTCGGGGTCGTGGCCGTCGCCGGCGATCATCTCGAGGCCGAGCTCGGGTCCGATCCGCATCGCCGCCGCGACCGTCGGCGTATCGCCGACGACGAGCACACGCGGCGCCGGTGGGGCCGGCTCCAGGAAGACCTCGATCGCCCCGCCTGACAGGCAGGGGTTCTGGACCGTGACCACGCCCTCCTCGCCGCCGGGGAGCTCGACGCCGGCCGCCAGGGGGTCGGCGTCGTCGTCCTCGGCGCCCTCGGGATCGGGAAGGATCCGAAGCAGCACAGGCTCGCCGCGCCCGAGCGCGATCAGCGAGTAGGCCTTGACGCTCTGCTCGGCGCAGACGCCGCCGACGAAGCCCTCGATCGTGCCGTCGGCGAGTACCACGGCGACGCTGCCCGCCTCGACGCTGGTCGGCCGCTGGACGCGGACGACGGTCGCGGTCACGAACGGCTCGCGGGCCGCCGCGAGCTCCTGCAATCGCCGCGACAGCTCCGGGGTGATCATTGCGGTGGCGCTGCGCGTCCCTGCATCGCGGCCCAGACGCGTGCCGGCGTACAGGGCATGTCGAGGTGGTCGACCCCGTGCGTGCCGTGCAGCGCGTCGATCACCGCGTTGACGATCGCCGGCGGAGAACCGACGTTGGGCGACTCGCCTACGCCCTTCGCGCCGAGCGGGTGGTGCGGACAGGGCGTCACCGTCGCACCGAGCTCGAAGTCAGGGCACTCGAGCGCGGTCGGGATCAGGTAGTCCATGAAGGAGGAGTTGAGGCAGTTGCCCTCGTCGTCGAAGGAGATCAGCTCCATCAGCGCGATCCCGACGCCCTCGGCGAGGCCGCCGTGGATCTGGCCGTCGACGACCATCGGGTTGATCCGCACACCGCAGTCGTCGACCGCGATGAAACGCCGCACCGTCACCTGAGCGGTGTCCGGGTCGATATCGACCACTGCGATATAGGCGCCGTATGGGTAGGTCAGGTTCGGCGGGTCGTAGATCACCTGCCCGTCGAGTCCGCCCTCCATGCCCTCCGGCAGCGCCTCGCCGCTGTAGGCGCGCTCGGCGATCTCCTCGATCAGGGCCCCCTGCTCGGGATCGCCCTTGACGTACCAGCGGCCCTTCTCCCAGGCGAGGTCCTCGGGCCGTGCCTCGAGCATCGTCGCCGCGATCTGGCGAGCCTTGTCCCGGACCTTGCGCGAGACGATCGCCACCGCTCCGCCGGAGACCGGAGTCGAGCGACTGCCGTAGGTGCCGAGGCCGTACGGAGACTTGTCGGTGTCGCCGTGGCGAACCTCGACATCCTCGGGCGGGATCCCGAGCTCCTCGGCGACGATCTGGGCGAAGGTCGTCTCGTGGCCCTGGCCCTGCGTCTGGGCGCTGATGCTGACCACCGCCTTGCCGGACGGGTGCACGCGCAGATCGGCGCCGTCGTTCATCGCCAGCCCGAGGATGTCCATGTGCTTGCGCGGACCGGCGCCGACGCCCTCGGTGAAGAAGCAGACGCCGATCCCCATCAGCTCGCCGCGCTGCCGCTTCTCGGCCTGCTCGCGGCGCAGCTCCTCATAGCCGGCGATCTCCATCGCGACCTTCATCGTCTTCGCATACTCGCCGGAGTCGTAGGTCCAGCCGGTCGTCGTCTCGTACGGGAACTGTTCCGGCGCGATGAAGCTGTTCATGCGCAGATCGATCGGATCGGCCCCGATCTCCATCGCCAGCGCGTCGACCATCCGCTCGACGAGGTAGACGCCCTCGGTGATCCGGAACGAACAGCGGTAGGCGACGCCGCCGGGCGCCTTGTTCGTGTAGACGGCCTTGACCTTGACGTGGGCGGCCTCGAGGTCGTAGGAGCCGCAGCAGATGTGGAAGAAGCCAGCCGGGAACTTCGTCGGCTGGGCGGTGCTGTCGAAGGCGCCATGGTCGGCGATCGCGTCGACGCGCAGGCCGGTGATCTTCCCATCCTTGGAGCAGATCTCGCCGTGCATGATGTAGTCGCGGGCGAAGCCCGTCGAGGTCAGGTTCTCGGTCCGGTTCTCGACCCACTTGACCGGCACGCCGGCGACGATCGAGCCGGCGATCGCGCAGACGTAGCCGGGGTAGACCGGCACCTTGTTGCCGAAGCCGCCGCCGATGTCGTTGCAGCGGATCCGGATCATGTGCTCGGCGAGGCCGGCCACATGGGCGTAGACGGTGCGGTGCGCGTGCGGCGCCTGGTTGCCGTTGTAGATGTCGAGCTGGCCGCTCTCGGGGTTGAAGTCGGCGATGATCCCGCAGGTCTCCAGCGGCGCCGGATGGCAGCGCGGGTAGATCATGTCCCGCTCGACGATCGTGTCCGCCTCGGCGAAGGCGCGGTCGGTAGCCGCCTCGTCGCCCGCCTCCCAGGTCGGGCTCGCGAGGTTGTCGCGCTGCCCGGTCTTGTCGTCGCGGATCAGCGGTGCGTCCGGATCGAGCGCCTTGCGCGCGTTGACGACGGCGTCGAGGGGCTCGTATTCGACGTCGATCAGCTCCAGGGCGTCGTAGGCCGAGTAGGGATCGGTGGCGATCACGAACGCCACCTCCTGACCCTGGAAGCGGACCTTGTCGCCCGCGAGCACCGCCTGCGTGTCATAGGAGATCGTCGGCATCCATGCGAGGCCGAGGGTCTCGAGGTCCTTGGCTGTGACGACCGCGGCGACGTTCGGGTGCTCGAGCGCCGCGGAGGTGTCGATCGAGACGATCCTCGCGTGCGCGTAGGGGCTGCGCAGGATCGCGCCATGGACCATGCCGGGCAGCTCGATGTCGTCGAGGTAGGTGCCCTGGCCGCGGATGAAGCGCTCGTCCTCCTTGCGCTTCAGGCGCCCGAATCCGATCGGCCGCTCGGTGCCGGGGCTCGGCAGGTTCTCGACGGTCGCCATGTTCAGGCCTCCTGTCTCGCGCCGGCTTCGTGCTCCGCGGCCCAGCGGATCGCGCCGACGATGTTCTTGTAGCCGGTGCAGCGGCAGATGCCGCCGGAGATCGCGGTCCGGATCTCCTCCTCCGTCGGATCCGGGTTCTCGTCGAGCAGGGCCCGCGCGGTCATCATCATGCCCGGCGTGCAGAACCCGCACTGCAGGGCGTGCAGCTCGTGGAAGCCCTGCTGGACGGGGTCGAGCTCACCGTCCCGCTCGAGCGACTCGACGGTGCGGATCTCGTGGCCATCGCACATCGCGGCGAGGACCGTGCAGGACTTGACCGGCCGTCCGTCCATGAGAACCACGCAGGCGCCGCAGTTGGACGTGTCGCAGCCCCAGTGCGTGCCCTTCATGCCGAGGGTCTCGCGGATGAAGTGGACGAGCAGCTGCCGCGGCTCGACCTCACGGGTGACGGGCTCGCCGTTGACGGTCATCGAGATTTGCATGTTCAGGCCTCCTGGTTGAGGGCGCGCGCCGCCGAGCGGCGCAGCGCGCGTTGCGTGAGCACGCCCGCGAGGTGGCGCTTGTAGTCGACCGGGCCACGGCCGTCGGGGCTGGGCGAGCAGTCCTCGGAGGCGATCTCCCCAGTCTGCGCGAACAGCTCCTCGGAGGGCGCCTTCCCGCGCAGCAGCTCCTCGGCCCGGGTCAGGTGGATGGTGGTGAGCCCGACGGCGCTGAGCGCGACGCCCGCGTCGGCGATCGTGCCCCCCTCCATCCACAGCGCCGCCGAGGCGGCCGCGATCGCCCAGTCGCCCGCCCGTCGCTCGACCTTCTCGTGGGCGCTGCCGGCGCCGGGTCGCAACGGCAACCGCACCTCGGTCAGCATCTCGCCGGCGCCGACCGCGGTCATGAACGGCCCGACGTGGAAGTCCTCCATGCCGACGACCCGCTCGCCCTCGCCGCTGCGGATCACCACCTTCGCCTTCGCGGCCGAGCAGACCGCCGAGAGGTCCTCGGCGGCATCCGCCTGGCAGAGCGAGCCGCCGATCGTGCCCCGGTTGCGCACCACCGGGTCGGCGATCACGCGCTCGGCATCGGCGAAGAGCGGGAAGCGCGCGGCGAGCAGTTCTGAGCGGAGCAGGTCCACGTGCCGGCTGAGCGCGCCGATCCTGATCTCGCCGCCCTCCTCGCGAATGTAGGAGAGCTCGCTCAACTCGTTGATGTCGATCAGGTGCTCGGGGCTTGCCAGCCGCAGCTTCATCATCGGCAGCAGGCTGTGACCGCCGGCGATGATGCGGGCCCCGGCGCCGTGCTCGCCGAGGGCCGCGATCGCGCCGTCGACGCTCGTCGCCCGCTCGTACTCGAATGGTGCAGGCGTCTGCAAGCCGCTACTCCTCCCCGCTCGTCCGCGGGCGGCCCGGAAGCCGCTTACGGGGAGCGCCGATGTCGTCGCGCTGCTCGTACTGGACCGGTGCGCCGGTGCCGATCACCGGCGAGCGGGAGAGCTTCGGCGGGCCCGCGTGCCGCTCCGACGGATACAGCATCCGCGCCGCCAGGCTGCCGCCCTCGATGTTCCTCAGCACCGCCCCCCCGGCCGGGCTCGCCGCCGCCACCGGCGCCTCACGCCCCAACCGCGCGAGGGTCAAGGTGCCGCGCGTGTAGACCTCGCCGATCCGCGGCGGCGTCACCTCGGCGCTGCCCGGGAAGTCCCGCAGGCCGGCCGCCGCGGCGCCGGGGTAGATGCCCTCGATCAGGCCGACCGCGTCGCCGAGGCCGGCCTTCTTGACGAGCAGACCCTCGAGCGCCTCGACCCCGGCGTCGAGCTGCTCGTTGATCGCGATCACGACGTCATTGACGGGGGCACTCTTGTCGACGATCTCGCCGACCCCCGCGATCACCTCGTCGAGTCCGGCGCTGATCTTCTGCAGGGCGACGATCGTTGCGACGAGGTAGTAGACGAGCGCAAGGACGATCAGCACAACCGCGACGATCATCACCGCGTCCGGTCCGACGAGGGCGAGCACGGGCATCCCCTAATCCTCCTCGGGCGCGTCGTCGAGGATCACGTCGAGGGAACCGCCGTAGTCGGCGACTCCGGCAACCGTCTGCGTCGCCTGCTCCTGGGTACGCAGCAGCAGCGCCGCGGAGTCGAGGTCCGTGGAACCAGCCCGGGCGACCGTGGCGATCCCGTCGACCGTCGGCACGATGCTCCGCGCCGCGTCGAGCACGCCACGAAGGAGCAAGACGACGACGGGGAAGATGACGACGAGCAGCACGAAGCTGCCGATCCACCAGAGCGTCACCGGGGCCTCCTCTCGGCGACTACGGCGGCCTTGCGCGCGATCCCCGGCAGCGCCGAAAGGATCACGTCGAACTGCGCATTGATCGCCTTGACCGCGGGCTCGAGCGGGCGCAGGTGCCGGGATTCGACCTCGCCGAGCGCCTTGCCCAGCGTCGCCAGGCCCTCGGAGATCGACTCGAGGTCGCGGCGGACCAGCGTCAGCGCGACCGCGAGCACGACGATTACGACGACGGCGAGGACCACGGCGAGCACGATCTGCAGGTCTGTCACGCCCCGACCTCCTCGGAGGCCGCCGAGGCCTGCGGGCTGCCGGCGGAGGAGTCGCCGTTGGTCTCCGCCTCTTCGGGCAGCGGGCCGAAGCCGTCGGTGAGCGCGTTCATGTAGCCGTCCTGGACGACCGCCTCATCGACAATCGCGGCCAGCACCGGGGCGGTCGCCTCGAGCTTCGGGATGTGCGCGGTGTTCTCGCCGACCTGCCCCGCGATCCCGAGCAGGTTCTCGACGGAGCGACGGATCCGGCCGGTGTGCAGGAGCAACACGATCAGCAGGGCGGCGACCACCAGGGCGGCCGCGAGGCCGATCGCCAGAGCGACCCAGCCGTAGGTCTCACCGGTGACCGCGAGCGGTATCACTTGCCCACCGCCACCTTGCGCAGGGCGCGGGCGGCATGCAGGATGCGCACCCCGGAGTCGTTGATGCGGTCGATCCCGCCGAGCTCGGCCGTCTGCCTGCGAACCGCCTCGACCCCCTCCTCGGCCGTGGCCGCCTGGCTCGAGATCCGCATCGCCAGGATGACGATCGTAATCACGATTACCGCGGCGACGGCGATCACGACGACGCCGAGAACGATTCCAACGGCCCATCCGGTCGCCGCGGTCAGCACGCGGCCCTCCGGGATCTGCACAGACTGATCGTCACGATCATCTCCTGTGGTGCTACTCGCTCTTCCTCCGCCGCTCACACTATCCAATGGCGCAAGTCGGCTCCGATCCGTCTCCCGCTGCGAGCGAAAGGACGGGGAATTCAGCCGCCGGTAGCCCGGGCCTACGGGGCGATAGCCTCAACTCAGGAGAGTTGACGATGAGCGGCGTTTCGAGTTCCGAGCGGATCGCGGCCGACTGGCTGCGCGAGGGACGGCGGGTCGTCGGCGCGAGCCTCGTCGAGCGAATCGGCTCGGCCCCGCTCGACCCGGGAGCGCGGATGCTGATCGACGACCGCAACAACGTCGAAGGGTCGGTCACCGGCGGCTGCGTCGAGGCGGCGCTCGTCGCTGAGGCCGCAAAGGTGCTCGGCGGCGAGAACGCCCGCGTTGTCACCTACGGCGTCTCCGACGAGGAGGCGGTCGGAGTCGGGCTGATGTGCGGCGGCACCGTCCGCGTCCTCGTGCACGAGTTCGGCGATGGCGCGCTCGAGCCGCTCGAAGCCGCGGCGGAGGCCCGGGCCGCCGGCGAGCCCGTGGCGATGGCGACCCTGCTCGAGGGAGAGGGAGCCGGAACGACGATCACGGTCCTGTCCGACCGCGTGGTCGGCAGTCTCGGGGTCAGCGAGCTGCTCGACCGCTCGGTCGAACGCGACGCTCGCGGTCAGCTCGACGAGGGCGTCTCGCGGATCCGACGCTACGGGTCGGCCGGCGAGGTGATGGGCGCCGAGCTGCCCGTCTACATACAGGCGTTCTCGACGCCGCCGCGGATGGTGATCTTCGGCGCCATCGACTTCTCCGCCGAGCTCGCGGGCGTGGCCGCCGAGATCGGCTACGAGGTCACGATCTGCGATGCCCGCAAGCCCTTCCTGATGAGCCCGCGCTTCTCCCGCAGGGCCGAGGTCGTAGTCGATTGGCCCGACCGCTACCTGAACGGTGAGCAGCTCGGTCCGCGCGATGCGGTCCTCGTCTTCACCCACGATCCCAAGTTCGACGAGCCGGCCCTGACGGCGGCGCTCGCGAGTGGCGCGGGCTACGTCGGCGCGCTCGGCAGCCGGCGCACGCAGGAGCGACGGATCGAGCGCCTCCGCGCCGCCGGCCTCGACGAGCGCACGATCGCCTCGATCCACGCCCCCTGTGGCCTCGACGTCGGCGCGCGCACGCCTTCGGAGACCGCGGTTTCGATCCTCGCCGAGGTGATCGCGGCCCGCAGCGGCCGCAGCGGCGAGTCCCTGCAGCTGACGAGCGGGCCAATCCACGCGACATCCAGCGAAGCGGCCCGGCACCAGGCTCCCTAGGATCACACGCGATGGATGAGCCGGCGTTTGAGGAGATCGAGGTCGCGGTCACGGGAACGCGCGGCGAGCTCCACCTCAACCGCCCCGAGAAGCTCAATCCGCTCAGCGCACGGGCCCTGCGTGAGCTGGTCGAGGCGGCGCGCTGGTTCGACGCCCACCCCGATCTCAAGGTCGTCGTCGTGGCCGGCAGGGGACGCTCGTTCTCCTCAGGAGCCGATGTGGCCGCCTTCGCCGAACCGTCGGCCAGGGGCGCTTGGGAGGAACGGCTGGACGCCGATGCGGGCCGGCAGATGGCCGACGCGCTCGAGCGGATGACCGCCGTCACGGTTGCCAAGATCCGCGGTCACTGCGTGGGCGGTGGCGTGGTGTTAGCCGGGGTCTGTGACCTCCGCGTCGCCGCCGAGGACGCTCGCTTCTCGATCCCCGAAGTCGACCTCGGGATCCCGCTCGCCTGGGGCGGCATCCCACGGCTCGTGAGGGAGATCGGTCCGGCGCTGACCAAGGAGCTGGTCATGACCTGCCGCCCCTTCGACGCGGCGGAGGCGCTCGGGGCGGGGTTCCTCAATCGGGTCGTACCTGAAGCTGAGCTCGATGATTCGGTTGAGGCCCTGGCCGCGTCCCTGGCGGAAAAGCCAAAGCTGGCGCTCCTTGCGACGAAGCGCCACGCCAACGTGGCCGCCGATGAGGTGGCCGGCGCGGGCCACAGCTGGTCTGATGCCGACGGCCTGCTCGCCGCGCTCCGCGACCCCGAGAGCCGCGCGTCCGCGGACCGCTACCTGGCCCGGATGAAGAGCGGCGACGCGAAAGCCAAATGACGGTCAGCACATCTCCCCCAAGCTCGGCCCCACGCACGTTCAGCTCAGCGAGCGAGGCCCTGGGGGATCTGGCCGGCGTCCTACGTCGCGCCGTGCCGCTTGCCGGCATCTACCTGCGCGGCGATCTCGACCCAGAGATCAGGGAGCGCATCATGGTCGCGGTCAGCCGCACGAATGCCTGCCGCGGCTGCACTCACGTTCACCAGCGCTGGGCGCTCCGCGCCGGAGTAGGCGCCGACGAGCTCGAGGCGATCGGCCTCGGCGACCTCGCGGCGCTCGATGAGCGGAGCCGCGCCGCAGTCCTCTACGCAACCGCGGCGGCGGAGGCACGCTTTCGGCAGCCCGTCCCGGCCGACGTCGCCGCCTACGCGACGGAACGGTTGACAAGTTCCGAGCTCGCGGCGGTCGATGCGATCGCCCGGACGATGGCGCTCGCCAATTTGTCGGTCAGTACTACCGAGGCGATTCTCGGCCGCCGCTGATCAACCGCGGAGCGGCTCAGTCCAGTCCCACGGCTGGTCTCCCGCAATCGTCCCCGCATGCAGCCTGGCCGCGCACGCCTCCACCCCAGCCGATGTTGGCGCTCCCGATCAGGCCGGGGGCTGAGCCGGATGGTGGGGCGCCAGGTAGAGCGAGATCTGCTGGAAGAGCTCAGCGCTGTAGTTGGTGGTGGTCTTCGCAGCCTTAGGACCCTCCGTGGCCGTCACCGCGAGTGAAATCTTGCGCGAGGGCAGGTATGCCCCGATCGATGCGAAGCCGTTGATCTGGGGGTTCTGGAACTGCCATCCGTTGAGAACGACGATGCCTAGCCCGTAGTAGTAGTTCTGGTCAAACTGGGGGCCCGGGATTCCCGGAAGACCGGCGGTGATCGGCTCGAAGCGCTCCCCCGATGCCTTGCCCGAGACCAGCGCTCCCGTGCCAGTCGCCTTTGCCGACCTGATCACATCGGCGATCGTCGCCGTCATCAGCATGCTCTTGGGAAGCCCATAGGAAGGGCTCCAGTAGGTCGAGTCCTCGTAGACGGGGTCATCGGACCCGGAGGGGCGCTCGGCCGTGTAGGCATGCAAGGCGGGCGCCGGAATGTCCGGAAGCCCCGAGATCTCGGTGTGCCGCAGGCCGAGCGGGCGTAGCACCCGCTTGCGGAGCAGGCTCACGATCGGGCGGCCGGTGACTTTGTGAATCACCTTGCCCAGGACCGCGAAATTGGTGTGCGCGTAGTGGAAGCACTCGCCGGGTTTGCAGATCACGTCCTGCGAGAAGGCGGCACCCAGGAGCTCCGGCGTCGTCCACTGCCGGAACACGTCCGCAAGCAACTCCGTCTGGAACTTTGTATTGCCCTGTACCCAGTCCGGGTACCCCGACGTCGCGCTCGCGAGCATGCGCAGGGTCACCCGATCGGCGTTCGGGAGCTGCGGAAACCACTTCGCGAGATGGTCGTCGAGGGACAGCCGACCGCGGTCCTGCAGCTGGAGCAGCAGGTCGATCACGTACGGAATCGTGACCGACCCGATCCGGATGTTCATCCTCATGGTCGCGGGCACCCCGGCCATCGACTCGCCGGGAGAGGAGGTGACCAGCTTTCGGTTCCCTACGTCGACACGCAGAAGCGCCGCTTGTAGGTCCTCCTTGCGGACCGTCCCTCGAACGATGTCCTTAATCGCACGCTTCGCCTTCGCGTAGGAGGTGCAGCCATCCGCCGTTCTGATCTCCCCGCTTCTTGGGCACCCGCTCGACCCCCGGGCCTCGTCGGATAGGAACACGGCCGCTAGGGCCACGGCCAGCACCACGGCGGTTGCGAGAATGGCCCTGCCCGAATGCCTAAGGGCAGTCACGTCGACCATCGTCCCAGATCTCAATTCCCGATGATTGCCGCATGTTTCCCGCGAAATCATCTCCGTTCCAACGGTTGAAACGCAGGCCTCGTCTGAAGCTGAGCGACCACGGCTCGTACGGGCTCAACGGCGCCCGCGGGCGGTGGACGACTAGGTGGTCGACTGGTCGGCGACCCCGCGGGGTCCGCCCCGACGTTCGCTCCTCCGGACCGCCCCTAGCGTTGCTGCGCGCGCCAACGCAGCTTGCCGCTGCGCCCGATCGAGCCCTTGGAGACATCTTCGAGTCGGAGGCGGCGACGGTCTCGGCGATGTGGCTCGGCCGAATCTACGACCAGTCGCACGTCGCGCTTGCAACCGACGAAGGCGAGGCGCGCGAGGCGAAGCTCCTGCGCCGAATCGCCACCCTGGTGCTCAAGTACTGGCTCTGCAAGCGGGCCCCGTGGCACGCAGCCGAGTGCCTGGAGTGCCACGGCGGCAACGGCTACGTCGAGGAGTCACCCATGCCGCGGCTGCTGCGCGAGAGCCCACTGCAGTCGATCTGGGAAGGCGCGGGCAACGTGCAGGCGCTCGACGTTCTGCGGGCGATCGTCTCCAGGCCGGAGTCGGTGGCCGCATTCCTCGCTGAGGTCGAGCGGGCCCGCAGCGCAGACAAGCGTCTCGACCGCCACCTCCAAACCGTCCGCGCCGAACTGGGAGACGGCGACGAGCTCGAGTCGCGCGCGCCGGCTCGTCGAGGGGATGGCGCTCGCCCTTCAAGGCTCGCTGCTGGTTCGGTACGGCGACCCAGCGGTTGCCGACGCTTTCTGCGTCAGCCGGCTCGCGGGCGACTGGGGCGGCGCCTTCGGCACGCTGCCGAAGGGCATCGACGCGCCGGGATCATCGAGCGTCACGCGCCCGACGCCTAGGCTCATCGCCGACGAGCCTCCGGCCCCGCCCGGGGCTCCAGGTTGCCGGCGTGCCGGAGCCTAACGACGGAAACGGAGATCCATTGGCAAGTCGCCCGGCGGCTTAGACCGGCGGACCGAGCTGACGGTCGATCGCGGCGGCGTCGTAGTACATGCGCTCGCGCAGTAGGTGCCTGCGGTCCGTATGGAGCTCGTAGAAGGAGCACGTGTCCCAGACGAACGGCCTGCCGGCCGGCAGGTGCCCGCGCCACTCGCTGACGGGGTTGCCCGAGAGCTTGATCTCGGCGGCGGCGACGCCTCCGTCTGCGACCACGCGGCGTTCGACCACGTGAAGGTCCGGGACCGCGGCGAAGAGAGCGAGCAGATCGGCGAGGAAGTCGGTCCGACCCGACAGGCGCGAGCCGTCGCTCAGGTCCACGAACTCGCAGTCCTCGGCGAAGTGCCCGGCGAGTGCCCGGGGATTCTGGACGTTGACGGCGGCGAGCTCGCCGAGAACGAGGTCCCGGACGATCTCGGCGTCGTCTCGGGGGTCCGTCACCGCGCGTCCGCCTCCCCCTCGCTCGAGAGCCGGGGCATCACGTGGCACGCCGACCCGTGGCCGCCTCGCGGAGAGGGAACGTCGAGAACGGGCGGATCGACTCTCGAGCAGACGTCCTCGGCGAGGGGGCACCGCGGATGGAAGCGACATCCCGACGGCAGGTCATAGGGCGAGGGAGTTTCGCCCACGTAACGTGGCTTGCGGACCCGGGTCCCGTCGAGCCGTGGATGCGCTTCCAGCAGCATCTGGGTGTAGGGATGGCGCGGGTCGGAGAAGACATCGGCCGTGGCGCCCGTCTCGACGACCCTCCCCATGTACATGATCGCGACGCGGTCGGCGAGCCTCGAGATCACGGAGAGCTGATGGGAGATAAAGACCATCGTCAGTCCGAGATCACGTCGGATCTCCTCGAGCAGGGAGAGCAGCTGCGCCTGGATCGAGACGTCGAGGGCACTGACGGCCTCGTCCGCGATCAGTAGCCGCGGCTTGACGGCGAGCGAACGCGCGACCGCGATGCGCTGGCGCTGACCGCCGGAGAACTCATGCGGGTAGCGCCGAGCGCTCTCGCGCCTGATCCCGACGCGCTCGAGCAGCTCGACCGCGTAGTCGTCCTCCTCGCCCTTCTCGATCAAGCCGTGGACCAGTGCCGGCTCGGAGACGGCCGAGCCGACGCGGACCCGCGGGCTCAGAGAGGAGTACGGGTCCTGGTAGACCATCTGGATCGAACGGCGCAGCGCGCGGAGCTGCTGCGTGCCGGCGGCCAGAACATCGGTGCCGTCGAAGGTGACGGAGCCCTCGTCGGGCTCGTGCAGGCGCATGATGCAACGCGCCAGCGTCGACTTGCCGGACCCCGACTCGCCGACGATTCCGAGCGTCTCTCCGGAGGCGACCGCGACGTCGACGCTGTCGAGTGCCGTCAGCACCTGTGGCGGCGTGTGCCGGAAACGATCCGCGAAACCGTGGCGGTCGCTGAACCGCTTCGTCAGCCCAACGACGTCGAGCAGAGGCTCGGGGCCGCTCATCTGGGGGTCCCTTCGAACGGGCAGGCCGAGCCGTGCTCGGCAAGCCCGCCGTCGAGCGTCACCGGGATCGAGTCGCACTCCGGCCGGCTGAGCTGACAGCGCGGCGAGAACGGGCAGCCGGCGGGGAGATTGGCGAGGTCGGGCGGCTGGCCGGGAATCGGCGCAGCGGGCGGCGCATCGCTGACCTCCAGCGACGGCATCGCCTGGATCAGCCCGCTCGTGTACGGGTGGCGGGGGCTGCGCATGACCGCGGCTCCGCGACCGGCCTCGAGCACCTTGCCCGCGTACATGACGTAGACGTCGTCGCAGGTCTCGGCGATCACGCCGAGGTCGTGGGAAACCAGCACGACGGCCATCCCGGTCTCCTCTTGGGCCTCGACCAGCAGGGCGAGGATCTCCTCCTGCGTGGTCACGTCGAGCGCGGTCGTCGGCTCGTCAGCGAGCAGCAGCTTCGGGCTGGTGGAGATCGCGATCGCGATCATCACACGCTGCCGCATGCCGCCGCTGAACTCGTGCGGATAGGCCTTGAGCCGCTGCTCGGCAGACGGGACGCCGACCCTGTCGAGCAGCTCGATCGCCCTCGACCGGGCCGCCCGGCCGCTCAGGTTCGCGCGCTTTTTGAGCGTCTCGATGATCTGGTTGCCGACGGTGAAGACCGGGTTCAGGCAGGAGGTCGGATCCTGAAACACCATCGAGATCTCCGAACCTCGAACCTGCGCCATCCGCTTCTTCGAGGCGTCGCACAGATCCTCACCGAGCCAGCGGATCTGCCCTGAGACAACCTCACCGGGCGGTGGCACGAGGCCGAGTAGCGAGCGAAGCGTGACGCTCTTGCCGCAGCCGGACTCACCGACCAGACCTACTGTGCGGCCCGCGGAGACCGAGAAGTTGACTCCATCGGCAGCAAGCAGCGGATTCTCGGCGGAGGGGAACGCGATCGTCAGGTCGCGCACCTCGAGGAGGTCGGACCCGGGTTCCGTGGAACTGCTCGCCGCCGCCATCAGTCCTCCCCAGTCAGGGTGAAGTCCTTGCCGAGCCGGTCGGCGATCCCGTCCCCGATCAGGCTGAAGGCGACGCCGACAGCGACGATCACCAGCCCCGGCATCGTCGCCACCCACCAGGCGGTGAGGATCACATCCTTGCCCTCGGCGACGAGGGCGCCCCATTCCGGCGAGGGTGGGACAGCCCCGAGACCCAGGTACGACAACGAGGAGAGCAACAGGATGTTGAGCACGATGTCCGCCATCGCGAAGACGATGCTCGCGCGCAGCACGTTGGGCAGCGCGTGCCGGAAGACGATCCTCGTCGTCGAGTAGCCGAGCGTCTTGGCCGCGAGGATGTATTCGCGCTCCCGCTCGATCAGCATCTCGCCGCGCGTCAGGCGCGCGTAGAGCGCCCAGCCGACCGCGAAGACACCGATGTAGGCGCCGGTCAGGCCCGGGCCGGTGATCGCGACGATCGCAAGGATCAGGACGATGAACGGAAAGGCGACGACCGTGTCGACGAAGCGGTTGACGGTGGTGTCGAGCCAGCCGCCTCGATAGCCCGCGAAGGCGCCGGCGAGCGCACCGAGGACGAACGGGACCAGCGTGGTGATGAAGGCGAAGCTGAGGTCGATCCGCCCTCCGTAGACGACGCGGGTGAGGATGTCGCGACCGAGCGTGTCGGTGCCCATCGGATGCGCCGAGGAGGGTGCCTGCAGGGACTCGACGAGGTTCTGCTTGTTCGGGTTGTGGAAGCCGAGCAGCGGTGCCGCGATCGAGACGAAGGCGATGAAAGCGATGATGCCGACCCCGAGCCAGAGGGTGATCGAGGCCCAGCGCCGCTCGCGGTGAGCCCGCTTGCGCAGGCGCGTCACCGTGCTCTCTGCGATCGCCCCGCGGGCGCTCGCGGTGATCGCCCCATCGCGGGGCGCGGCGCTCACAGCCGCACCCGCGGGTCGAGCTTTGCGTAGGCGAGGTCGGTGAGGAGATTGATCACGACGACGGCGACGCCGAAGACGAGGGCAAGCGCTTGGACCATCGGGTAGTCGCGCTGCAGGATTGCGTTGACGAGCTCGCCGCCGAGGCCCGGTAGCGCGAAGACGTTCTCGATGATCACGAGGCCGGAGAGCAGGAAGCCGATGTTGAGACCGAGGATGGTCACCGTCGAGACGAGCGAGTTGCGGAGGACGTGCTTGAAGAGGATCCGTCGCTCGCTCAGTCCCCGGGCCCGACCCGCCTCGATGAACTCGGTGTCGAGTGTCTCGATGATCCCCACCCGCAAAGTGCGCAGCAGGATCGGCGCCAGATAGAGCCCGACCGTCACGGCCGGCAGCGTCAGACTTCGGAGGTGGCCGGTGAAGCCCTCGCCGTAGCCCGAGGTCGGCAGCCAGCCGAGCTGCAGGCCGAAGAGCAGGATCAGCAGCAGGCCGAGCAGGAACGACGGCATCGCGAAGGTGACCATCGAGAACAGCCGGATCGCGTGGTCGGTCGGGCGATTCTTCTTCAACGCCGAGAGGACTGCGAGCGGGACCGCCACGGCGATCGCGATCGCCACCGAGTAGAGCAGGAGGAAGCCGGTGACAGGGATCCGCTCGCCAAGAATCGGTCCAATCGAGGTCTTCTGGATGATCGAGTCGCCGAAGTCGAGGGTGAGGGCGCCGGTGACGAAGTTGACGTACTGGGTGAACAGCGACTGGTCGAGACCGAGTTGCGAGTGCAGGGTGGCGACGGCCTTCGGCGTCGCCTGCGCGCCGAGCACGATCCGGGCCGGATCGCCGGGAACGAGGTGGATCAGGATGAACGTGGTGAGCGTTATCCCGATCAGGACCGGGATGGCCTGAAATATGCGGCGGACGACGTACTCGCTCACGGGACCCGGAATTCATATCCGCCCAGCAGCGGCACTCGCTCGGGCGCCTGCGAGAAGCGCCCGAGCGGTTGTCCGTGTCTATCAGGCAATCGTGGCTCGCTACTTCGAGAGCCACACCTCGCGCAGATTCCACCAGCCGATTGGGTAGGTCTGGAAGTTCTGCACGGTGTCCTGGTATCCGGCGATCGACTTCGTGAAGTACAGCGGGACCGCCGGAGGGTCATCCAGCCCCATCTGCTGAACTTCTGAGAAGTCCTTGGCTCGCTGGTCCTCGTTGATCGTGCCCTTGGCATCGGCGAGCAGCTGGACGATCTTCTTGTTGTCGTAGAACGTGCCGAGCGAGTTGAGGCCGGCAGCCGGGTCGTACATCAACGCCGCGATCTCGTCATCGGAGAGCGTGTCGCTGGAGAGGGCGTCACCGGGGAACGTCGCCGCCTGTCCGCCCTTGCCTTCGAGCCAGTCGCCGAACATCGTCCCGAAGTCCCTCGGGTCGATCTTTACGTTGACGCCGATCTTCGCCCACTCGGACTGGATGATCTCGGCCGTCTGCTTCTCGACCGCGTCCCCGGACGGGATCTGGAGCTCGAGGTCGAAGCCGTCCGGAACGCTCGACTGCGACATCAGCTCCTGAGCCTTCCCGATGTCGTAGGGATACGGGTCGATCGACTCATCCCAGAACTCGGTCTGGGGAATCTGACTGTTGGCGACCGTGCCGTTCCCGAAGAGGACCGTCTTCAGGATCTGGTCCTTCGGAGTCGCGTAGTTGAGTGCCTGGCGGACCTTGACGTCGTCGAGCGGCGCCTCCTTCGTGTTGAAGAAGATCGAGTCCCACTTCAACGAGTTCGCGACCTCGACGTTAATGCCGTCGGTCGACTCGAGCGACTGCACCTGGTTGTACGGAATCGCGTCGGCCACATCGGCCTCGCCGGAGCGGAGCTGCAGCGTCCTCGTGTTGGCGTCTGGAACGAACTTGAAGACGACGCTGTCAAGGTAGGGCTCGCCCGTTCGCCAGTAGTGGGGGTTGCGCTCGAGCACGGTTTCCTGGCCGCGCTTGTACTCGGTGACCATGAACGGTCCCGAGCCGATCGGATCCTCGCCGAAGGCTTTGTCGCCCTCCTTCTCGACGATCTTCTTCGGCACGATCGCCGCTGCGAACATCGCGATGTTGTCGAGGAAGGCGCCGTCGGTGGCGCTCAGCGTGATCTTGACCGTGTGATCGTCGACGACGTCGACGGACTTGATCGAAGAGCCGAGCGTCGCGTAGTTGACGTTGATCTTCGGGTCTGCGAACCGCTCGATCGAGAACTGGACGTCCTCCGCGGTCACCGGGTCTCCGTTCGAGAACTGGGCGTCACGCAGCTTGAAGGTCCATTCGAGGCCGTCCGACGTGTGCGACCACGACTTGGCAAGCCCCGGCACGAGCTCCGAGCCCTGAACCTCGACCAGTTGGTCGAAGATCTGCTGAATCGTGAAGATCGAGCCGTTGTTCGGCGCGTTGATCGGGTTGAGACCGGCCTCGGCGTCGAGCGAGCGCGCGAAAGTCAGCGTGCCGCCGGCGACCGGGTCGCCGGCCGCCGTGCTCGCGGAGTCCGTTCCTCCCGTGCTGTCGCCGCTGCCGCACGCGGCGAGCGCAATGCCGAGGCTCAACAGGGCGGCCACGACCGCCCCCCTCAGGGTCCAAACACGGGCTCGCCGTGATGATTTCTCAGCACTCCACGGACTCATCAAACTTTCCTCCCACAGGGTCGATGACGTTTGTCTGTGCATCCAATGATCTGGTGATCATACCAGATGAGAGGACGACCAGTAGCGCCCCGCCACCAGCGAGAACAAAGGGCGGCTTGCTCAGCCGGTGCCGGCTTCGCGGTACCGCTCAGCCAGCTGGAGGATGTGCTGACGCATCCGCTCGGCGGCGAGATCGCCGTTCCGATCGCGAACGGCGTCGTAGATGCCCCGGTGCTCGGCCAGATCCCAGTCGCCGAATCCCTCGAGCGCATAGACCTTGGGTCCGCGCTCGGTCATCAGCTCGACGAACGTCTGGATCATCGCCGCGAGCACCTCGTTGTGCGCGGCCTCGGCGAGCAGTGCGTTGAATGACGTCGCCGCGTCAAGTGTCGTGTCGAGGTCGTCCGCGGAGAGGCTGCGCTCCTGGATCTCGAGCGCCGCCTCGATCCGCTGCAGATCCTCTTCGGTCCGGCGCTCGGCAGCCAGCCTCGTGACCTCGACCTCGACCAGCAGGCGGGCCTCGATGAACTCCCGCGTCTCGCCGCGCTGCAGGGCACCCGTCAGCACCGACTGTGGCGCGTCGGCCTCCGCCGCGGGCACCTCCTCGGCGATGAAGGCGCCCTGGCCATGACGGATGGTGAGCACACCGAGGACCGCCAGGCCGTTCAGAGCCTCGCGGACCGTCGACCGGCCGACGCCGAGGTCCTTGGTGAGCTCGCGCTCGGAGGGAACCTTCGTGCCGGGCGGCAGGTCCTTGAAGGCCTCCATCAACTGCTGGGCGACCGTCTCGGAGAGCTTGCGCCGCGATGCAGGCTCAAGCGAGACTTTCGGTGGGGACGCTTCCATCGAGGGGACGGACTCTAAAGCATGCTGATGATCTGACCACTGGCTCGCACGCCTTGGGCGGAAACCGCCACGGTCGATCGGTCCCCCCCGCCGCCGGTTGACGGGACGGATCGGGGTCTGCTACCTTCATGTGAACCTATGGTCAGACCACCTGATGATCTGCCGCACCGTGAGACCTTCCTGCTCGGTCGCGGCACGACGCTCAGCGCCGGCGATGCGGCCCCCCTGATGTCGGACGCAACGAAGGTCGGCAACCTGCTGTTCCTCTCCGGTCGCGCCCCCGTCGACCCGCTCACGGGCGAGCTCAGAGCCACCGACTTCAGGGGGCAGTTGCAGATCGTCATCGCCGACGCGCTCGCCGTCCTCGACGCCGCCGGCTCCGGCCCAGAACACGTGCTCCGGGTCGAATGCTTCCTCGCCGACCGCGGCGACTTCCCGGCCTGGAACGCCGGCTACGCGGCGGCGTTTCCGGAACCCCGACCGGCGCGAACCACCTTGATCACCGGCTTCCCGATCGCCGGACTCCTCGTCGAGCTGCAGCTGACGGCTCTGGTGCAGTCGTGAGCGCACCGGGCTCGGTGCTCGTCGTCGGCGGCGGCGTCGCCGGGCTCTGCTCCGCCTACTACCTGCGCCGGGCGGGCATCGACGTGACGATCGTCGAGTCCGACCGGGTCGGCAGCGGCGCCTCCTGGGGCAACGGCGGCTGGGTATGCCCGGCGCAGGCGGGACCGCTGCCCGAGCCCGGACTCACCTGGTACGGGATCCGCTCGCTCTTCGACCGCGACTCGGCCCTCTACTTCCAGCTCTCGAAGTTCCCGGAGCTGGCGCCGTGGCTGCTCCGCTTCTGGACGTACTGCAACCAGCGAGACCACGAGCGCGGCGTCGCCGCCCTCGCGGCCCTGGGACGGGGGGTCTTCGACCTCGTCGACGAGATGCGCGACGACGGCATCGAGTTCGAGCTCCACCGGGACGGGATGGTCGTCGTGGCCCGCGAGCCCGCGACCGCGCGCCGCGAGCTCGAGAAGTTGCAACCGATGCGCGCCTTCGGCTACGACCTTCCCGACGACATCCTCAGCGCCGACGAGCTGCACGCGCTCGAGCCCGCGCTCGCCGACGAGGTCCTGGGCGGATTCGAGGTGTCCGAGCACTGGCACGTGCGGCCCGATTCCTTCACCGCCGGCCTCGCGGACGCCCTGCGCCGCATGGACGTCGAGATCGTCGAAGGCGCCGAGGTGGCGGACTTCTCGATGGCCGGCGACCGCGTCGACGGCGTTCGCACCGCGGTCGGCGACTACTCCGCCGATTCCTTCCTGCTCGCCGCCGGCGCATGGACCCCCCGGCTCGCGAAGATGATCGGAGTCCGCTTTCCGATGCAGGCGGGCAAGGGGTACAGCTTCTCGGTCAGCCCCAGCGTCATGCCGGACCACTCGATCCTGCTCGCCGACGTGCACGTCGGCTGCACGCCGTTCGACGAGCGGATGCGGATCGGCGGGACGATGGAGTTCAGCGGGCTCAACGTCCGCCTCGACCACAAGCGGATCGACGACATCATCGTCGCGGCGCGGAAGTCCTTCCAGCCCTGGCAGACCCCGGAGGTCGAGGACGTCTGGGCGGGCATGCGGCCAATCACCCCCGACGGCCTGCCGGTCCTCGACCGGACCGCCATCGCCAACGTCTATGTCGCAACCGGCTACGCGATGCAGGGCGTCACCCTCGCGGCCCCGGCCGGCAAGGCGATGGCAGAGCTGATCACCAACGACGACAAGCCGGAGATCCTCGCCCCGTTCGAGATCGGGCGACTGCGAGGCATCCGCCGAAGGAGAGGCGTAAGTGGATGAACCAGTGAGGGTCGTGATCATCGGCTCGGGCAACATCGGCAGCGACCTGATCGCCAAGGTCGAGTCGGAGTCCCGCGCTCGAGGTCGTCGGCATGGCCGGCATCGACCCCGACTCGCCCGGCCTCGCCCGGGCGGCTGAGGCGGACGTCGCGATCTCGCAGAGCGGCCTCGCAGATCTGCTCGAGCGAGCTGCCCGATGTCGACGTCGCCTTCGACGCGACATCCGCCTACGCGCACGCCGAGCATGCCCGGCTCCTCGCCGAGCGCGGCATCTTCTCGATCGACCTGACCCCCGCCGGACTCGGTCCGGCGGTGATCCCCGCGGTCAACATCGAGGCCCACCCCGACGCGACCGACGTCAACCTCGTCACCTGCGGGGCGCAGGCGACCGTGCCCGTCGTCGCCGCGATCGCCGCGACCACCGAGCTCCCGTATGCCGAGATCGTCTCGACGATCTCGGCCCGCTCGGCCGGTCCGGGCACGCGCGCCAACATCGACGAGTTCACGCTCTCGACCGCCCGCGCGCTGGAGAGCGTCGGCGGCGCCAGTACGGGCAAGGCGATCATGCTCCTCAACCCCGCGGATCCGCCGGTCCTGATGAGGAACGCGGTCTACGCCGACATCCCCGACGCCGACATCGAGGCTGTGATCGCGGCGATCGAGGAGACCGTCGCCGCGGTCGCCTCCTACGTTCCCGGCTACCGGCTGACGCGCCCGGCCCAACGTCGTAGACGGCGTTGTCACGGTGCTGCTCGAGGTCGAGGGGGCCGGCGACTACCTGCCCGAGTACGCGGGCAACCTCGACATCATGACCAGCGCCGCCGTACGGCGTCGCCGAGCTGCGGGCCGGGCGGGTCGCGAGAGGAGCGGCGGCATGAGCCCCCAGGTCAAGCTCGTCGATACGACGATGCGGGACGGCTCCCATTCGGTCGCCCACCAGTACACGCCCGAGCACGTGAGCACCGCGGCGAAGCTGCTCGACGACGCCGGCGTCTGGGCGATCGCCGTCGGCCATGGCGACGGCCTCGGTGCCAGCTCGCGCCAGTATGGCTTTGGGGCGCACGCCGACGCGGAGCTGCTCGCCACGGCGGCCGATGTCGTCGAGCGGGCCGAGATCGCCGTCGCGCTGCTGCCCGGGATCGGCACCAAGGAGGACCTGCGGGCGGCGAACGACGCGGGTGCAACCGTGGTCCGTGTCTCGACGGTGATCACCGAGGCCGACATCGGCATCCAGCACCTCCGCCTCGCCCGCGAGCTCGGGATGACCGCCCACAGCCACCTCAACATGGCCTCGATCGGATCGGTCGAGCAGACGGTCGAGGCGGCGAAGATCGTCCACGAGGCCGGCAGCACCGCGGCCTACCTCGTCGACACCTGCGGCGCCTTCCTGCAGGACGACGTCCGCGCCCGCGTCAGCGCACTCCGTGAGACCCTCGGCGAGGAGATCGAGATCGGGATCCACGAGCACAACAACCTCTCCCTCGCCGTCTCGAACAGCGTCGCGGCGATCGAGGAGGGCGCGACGATCGTGGACGTCACGCTCGCCGGCATGGGAGCCGGTGCCGGCAACTGCCAGGGTGAGGCCCTGGTCGCCGTTCTCGAGCGGCTCGGGGTGGATACGGGAGTCGATCTCTTCGCCCTGCAGGACGCGGCCGACGGCTTCGTCCGTAAGGAGCTGATGCCCGGACCGATCGTCGTCGACCGACTGACCGCCTCGATGGGCTACGCGAACGTGCCGGCGAGCTTCCTCCTGCACGCGATCCGGGCTGGCGAGCGCTATGACGTCGATCCGCGCAGCATCATCCTCGCCCTGGGCGAGCGCCACGCGGTGACCGGTCAGGAGGACATGATCCTCGACGTGGCAGCGGCCCTCGCCGAGCAGGCATGAACGGGGCCGCGGCGCCGCTCTTCGTCATCGACGACGACCCGACCGGGGCCCAGGGACAGGCGAACGTCCCACTGCTGCTCGCATGGGATCGCGAGCTGATCGGATCCGCTCTGCACGACCGACCGCGGGCGCTGCACCTGCTGACCAACAGCAGGGGCCTCGATGCCGACGGCGCCTACGCGATCGTCAGGGACGCGGTCGAGGCGGTCAAGGCGACCGCCCCCGAGCCCCGGTTCGTGCTCCGCGGCGACAGCACCCTCCGCGCTCATCTCCTTTCCGAGTACGAGGCCGTCCGCGACGTGCTCTGGCCCGGATCGACGCCGCCCCTGCTGCTCGTGCCCGCGTTGCCGCTCGCCGGTCGCGTCACCGAAGGCGGCGTCCACTGGCTGATTCGCGACGGCGAGCGCCTGCCGCTCGCGCGGACCGAATTCGCCCGCGACGGCGGCTTCTCCTATTCGACTTCACGCCTGACCAAGTGGGCGGAGGAGCGCTCGGGGGGCTACTTCGCCGCCGCCGACGGGATCGAGATCGGGCTCGACGAGATCCGCTCCGCGGACGGCCCCGCAGCGATCCGCCGGGCCTTGCTCGCGGCCGCCGGCAACCCGCGAGCGACGGTCGTCGTCCCCGACGCTGAGACGACCGCCGATCTGGTGACGATCGCCGCCGCAGTCCGCCAGGCGAGCGACGCCGGCACCGCCATCGTCGTCCGCTGTGCGCCGGCGTTTGCGAGCGTTCTCTCCGAGGCCGCGGCGAACGGCTTCGCGTCGCTTCCGGCTGTCGAGCGCGGGTTGCTCGTCGTCGTCGGCTCGCACGTGCCGACGTCCAGCGCACAGCTCGCGGAGCTCACCGCGACCCACGGCGACTCGCTGGTCGAGGTCGACGCCGCGACGCTGGCCGGTGCAGGCGCACCGGAGGCGATCGCCGTTGCCGTGGAGCGGGCGCGCTCGCTGCTCGAGCGAAGGCGCCTGGCGATCGTCGCAACCCCCCGGACCTTCGCAGCGGAGGCGCTCGGCGCCGAGGCCGGGCTGCGCGTCGCCCGCGGCCTCGCCGCAATCGTCAGTCGACTGCGTGATGCATTCGACGTGCTGCTCTCCAAGGGCGGCATCACCTCGGCGGTCAACGTGCGCGAGGGCCTGCATGCCCGGCGCGCCCAGATCGTCGGCCCCGTGTCGGCGGGAATCGCACTCTGGAGCGTCCTCCCGGAGGGCGAGGATCCCCGGCCGACGATCGTCTTCCCGGGTAACGTCGGCGCCACCGATGAGCTCGCCGGCCTCGTTCAGCGACTGATGGCACTCTGATGCTGACCCAGTTCAGCGATCTGCTCGCCGAGCACGAACGACGGCGAAGCGCCCTCGGCGCGTTCACCTGCTACGACCTCGAAGTCGCCCGCGCCGTCCTGGCCGCCGCCGCCCGCAACGACGTCGGCGTCGTCCTGCTGATCAGCCGCGAAGCCTTCGCCGCCGCCGGCGGCGAGCAGCTGCTCGCCGCCGTTCGCGCCGCCGCCGAGCTCTCGCCGGCCCGCGCCTGCGTTCAGCTCGATCACGTCGCCGACCTCGAGCTAATCGAGGCCGCCTTCGAGCTCGGCGCGGGCGCCGTCATGGCGGACGGCTCAAAGCTGCCGTTCGACGAGAACGTCGCCCTGGTCCAGGCGGCGCAGCACCGGGCCGTCGAGCACGGCGCCGCGGTCGAGGCCGAGCTCGGCCACGTCGCCGGCGGTGAGGACGTCGCCGCGGCAACCGAGCGCGGCGGCCTCACCGACCCCGGCGACGCGGCCCGCTTCGTCGCTGCGACCGGCGTCGCTCTGCTCGCGGTCTCGATCGGCAACGTGCACGGCAGGTACGCGGGCGAGCCGCGACTCCACTGGGAGCTGCTCGGCGAGCTCGAGCGGGCCAGCGCGCGGCCGCTCTCGCTGCATGGCGCATCGGGGCTAGCCGACGCCGACTTGCGGCGGGCCGTGAGCCTCGGGATCCGCAAGATCAACGCCAACACCGAACTTCGCGATGCCTATCTGACCGCGACGCGCGAGTCGCTGCCCGCCGCGGTCGAGGGTGCGCGCGTCATGGATCTGCACGCGGCCCAGACGGCCGCCGTGCTTCAACTCGTCGAGGCCAAGCTCGGCGCCTTCACGAAAGGACCTGGATGAATCCCCTGCGCCGCCTCGACCACGTCGCCGTCGCCGTCACCGACACCGACGCCGCCCTCGAATACTTCACCGGGACGCTCGGCTTGGAGGTCACCAGCAGCGAGGAGATCGAGACCCCGCGGGTCCGTCTCACCTACCTGGATGCCGGCAGCATCTTCATCCAGCTCGTCGAGCCGCTCGATGATGCCAGCCCGATCGCCGAGTTCATCGCGGCCAACGGCGAAGGCCTGCACCACATCGCGTTCGGCGCCGAGGACGTGGTCGGGGTCGCCGCCGGGCTGGCTGACCCCGGCGCCCCGGCGGTCACCCTCGGCAGCGGCCGCGGGCGCCCCTCGGCATTCGTTCCCGGCGAGCCCCACCACGGCCTCCGGGTCGAGATCACCGGCTTCGACCGCGCGGCGGACGTGAGCGCGCGGACGGGCCTGATCCCGTAGCGGCTATTCGTAGGTCGTCACCTCGAACGCCGAAAGACCGTGGTCGCTGTAGGTATCGCCGACCCCGAAGTTGAAGCCGATGCCGGGAGCTCCGGAGGCGAATGTGTCGTCGGTGGTCGTGATCTTGGCGACGCCGTTGATGTAGCCGGTGATCTTGTTGCCTTCGATCGCCGCTTCGATCACGTCACCGTGCTCGACGCCGTACTCAGGCCCCGTTTGACGCTGTAGGGAGGTCCAATCGGCAACCGGCCCGTTCCAACGGACGATCTCGGCGTAACCCAGCTCCCCCTTCAGGCAGCGGAAGAAGATCTCGTATCCGGAGATGAAGTTCGGCCGGAGCGTGCATCGCAGCCGGATCTGGACCTCCTGAAACCACTCGTCGGTCGGGTTCTCGACGTGCGCCGTGCCCTTGCCGTGCTGGTTTGGACCCCATTCGCCGCTGAGAACGGCAGTCGGATCGTCGTAGTCGCCCTCCGGCTCCTCGTCCTCGCCGGCCTCCTCGCCGACGAGGCTCTGCTCCTGCCGCTTCTCGAGGGAGTTCATCCGCGATGGCGCGCCGTGGCAGAACCCGTTCGTGATCGTGCAATCCGTGAAGTCGATCGCGTCCTTTTTGCCGTTGAGCCACATCCCCCCCTCGGAGATCGGATCCTCATCGACGTCGAAATCGGTCTTGTAGGAACGCACGACATTCCTCGACTCCATGCTTGTGGCCTCCTGTCTGCTCGCTAACTGGTCAGATCACCCGCTATTCATATCAAACAGCTCGCGCTTGTGCCGGAGAAGAGGTATCTTGTCAACAGCTGATCAGATGAGTTCTGGAAACGACAGTCCCAGCCGCGGCCGGCTCGACCCCGCCCGTGCCCTGATCGGCGGTGAGCTGACCGCCGTGCCGACGCCGGCCTTGCTCGTCGATCGCGCGGTGCTGAGCCGCAACATCGCCGAGATGGCGCGGCGGATGGACGGCATCCCCGCGGCCCTGCGGCCGCACGCGAAGATCCACAAGAGCCCCGAGGTTGGGCGTCTGCAACTCGAGGCCGGAGCGATCGGGCTGACCACAGCGACCGTCTGGGAAGCCTCGGCGATGGTCGCTGCGGGGATCTCCGGGATCCTCGTCTGCAACCAGGTGGTCGGTCCGGTCAAGGCCGAGGAACTGGCACGCCTCGCCGGTCTCGCGGAGCTGACCGTCCTGGTCGAGAGCGAGGTCAACGCCGCCGAGCTCGCCGCCGCCGCACGCCGCGCCGGCACCGAGATCGGCGTCCTGATCGAGCTCGACGTCGGGCTGCACCGCTCCGGAGTCCGTGAGCTGAGCGACGCCGTGGCGCTGGCCCGCCACGTCGAGGGAGAAGGCGGCCTGCGCCTGCGCGGCCCCTTCGGCTACGAGGGTCACTGCATGCTCGAGCCGGACCGCGAGCTCAGGGTCGAGAAGGCGAAGCAGGCCAACGCGGTCCTGCTCGAGCTCGCCGACGCGTTCGAGCGGGCCGGCCTGTCGACCGAGATCGTCGCCGCGGGCGGGCTCGGCACCTGGGACATCACCGGCGCCAACCCGCGGATCACCGAAATCCACGCCGGCTCCTACGTCTTCATGGACGCCTTCCATCGCCGGCTTGTGCCGGGCTTCGAGCCGGCGCTCTCGGTGCTCTCGACGGTGATCTCGCGGACCGGCGACGTTGCGGTCATCGACTGCGGCCGCAAGGCGATCGGCATCGACCGGGCCGTACCGGAGCTGCTCGGCAGCAGCGGCGAGATCCGCTTCGAGCACGGCGAGCACTTCATCCACGAAGAGCATTCGGTGCTCTCGCTCGAGAATGAACCTGAGATCGGGGTTGGGGATACGGTGCGGCTGATGCCCGGGTACGCACCGACCACGGTCAACCTCTACGACTGCTACTTCGTCGTCGACGAGGGCCGCGTCGTCGATGTCTGGCCGATCCTCGGCCGCTACGGCGCCGACACGGCCGGGGTCGGCCCGTGAAAGCCCTCGCCGGCCGCGTCGCCGTCGTCACGGGCGCCGCAAGCGGCGTCGGCCGTGGCATTGCCGCGGTCCTCGCCGAGGAGGGCGCTCGGGTCGCAGTCACCGACATCGACACCGCCGCCGCCGAACGGCTGACGAGCGAGCTGGCCGAGCGGGGCCTCGAGGCGCAGGCATTCGCGGCCGACGTGACCGACCGCGCTTCGCTCGATGCGATGGCTGCCGCGGTCGTCGAGCGGTGGGGCCAGATCGACGTCCTGGCGGCGAACGCCGGGGTCTATCCGGCGGCCGAGATCGGTGAGATCAGCGGCGAGCTGTTCGACCGGGTGATGGGGATCAACGTCAAGGGCGCGATCTTCGCGATCCAGGCATGCCTGCCGGCGATGCGCGAGCGCGGCTACGGCCGCATCGTCTTGACGTCATCGATAACCGGGCCCGCGGTCGGCGCCCCCGGCTACTCGACCTACGGTGCCTCCAAGGCGGCGATGCTCGGCTTCATGCGGAGCGCCGCGCTCGAGGTGGCCGCCGACGGGATCACGATCAACGCGATCCAGCCCGGCAACGTCCGCACGCCCGGCTTCGACGCGCTGCCGCCTGAGTGGCAGCAACGAATGGTCGACGTGATTCCCATGCACCGGCTCGCTGAGCCCGGCGACGTCGGTTGGGCGGTTCGGTTCCTCGCTTCCGAAGAAGCCGGATACATCACCGGCCAGACCCTCGTCCTCGACGGCGGTCAGATCCTGCCCGAAGGCTGATCCGGTCCCAACCAACACCAGGAGGAGTCTCACCGATGATCATCACCACTGACCTCTCGCTACCCGAGGGGCCGGTCCCTCTCGGCGACGGATCGTGGCTCGTCACGGAGCTCGACACCAGCCGCGGCACGGTCGTGAGGATCACGGCCGACGGCGTCCGCGAGCCGATCGCGAAAACCGGGCGTCCGAACGGCCTGGCGATGGCAGCCGACGGGAGCTTCTGGCTCGCCGAGTCGTTGGAGCCCTCGATCATCCATCTGCACATGTCGGGGGAGTTCACTCGGGACCTGTACGAGGTTGAGGGCCGGCCGCTGCTGTGGCCCAACGATCTCTGCTTCGGTCCCGACGGCGCGCTCTACATCACCGACTCCGGGATCCACGTCGGCGACTTCCTGATCGACGGCAAGCCGATCGAGGGAGCGGAGAGCGTGGCCACCGAGGGGATCGTCTTCCGCTACGACCCGCGCACCGGCGAGGCCTCAATGATCGACGAGGGACTCAGCTTCACGAACGGGATCGCGTTCGGCCCCGACGGCCTGCTCTACGCGAACGAGACCCTGACGGGCAACGTTTACCGGTACCGATTGACCAACGGCAAGCTTGCGGGCGAGCGGGAGTTGTTCGGCAACGTCAACGACCCGGCCTACGACGAGCCCGGCCTGCACGGCCCCGACGGCATGGCCTTCAGCTCCGACGGCCGCCTCTGGGTCGCCGTCTTCGGGCAGGGCGACATCACCGTTCTCAACCCAGACGGCAGCGTCGATCAGCGGATCCCGGTCGACGGCCGCTCACCGACGAACGTGACCTTCGGCCGCGACGGCGAGAAGCGGATCTACGTCGTCGAGGATGAGCACGGATCACTGTCGTCGATCGACGTCGACATCGACGGCCTGCCGCTGTTCACGTAGTCCGGCCGTTTACGTCGTCCGCCGGGTGTCGGCTCACGTCGGGCTAAGGGCCGAAGGAGGAAGGTCGCTTCGCGCCGCCCTTGTAGATGGTCCAGTGGACAAGGCGTGGGAAGAGGCGCCCGAAGTGGTGAAAGACCGTGTAGAGGAACGGCGCCGTGGCCTCCCGGCGCTCACGCTCGGCGGCCCTGGTCACGACCTCGGCAGCGCGCTCGGGCGTCAGGGTGGGAAGAACCTTGTCGATCCATGGGATCCGTTCCACCGTGCCGGGATTGTTCTCCCAGTAGGTGCTGCTGATCTTGGTCATCACGACATCCGTGACCGTCACGCCGGTCTTCCGCATGTCAACCCGCAGGGCCGTCGAGAAGCCCCGCAGCGCCCAGCGCGCCGACGCGTAGGCAACCGAAGCAGGCCATGGAAACCAGGCACCCGGCCCGTTGACGTTGCAGACGTTGCCACTCCCCCGGTCCGCCATCTCGGCGATGAACGCCTTCGTGACGGCGAAGGCCGCGAAGAACGGGACAGCCATGTCCGCCTGCATCTCGTCCAGGCTGGTCTCCTCGAGGAACAGCCAGCGGCCGATTCCGGCGTTGTTGACGATCACATCGGGAATCGTTCCCTCGGCCTTGATCGCCGGGTCTCACCAGGGAAGCGAGGTAGAGGATCTCGGCTGCCAGGGCACCTGCCCGGCGCGGCAAGTTCGCAGGAAGCGCGGGCGTCACCGTCATCAGCCGGAGGTGACAGTGGCGGCGACACGGTGGTCGTTCAGATCGCTTGGCTCGTCCGGCGCCTATGTGAAGGCAGGGAACGGCCGACCGCCCGTCGTCACCAAGGGCGCGTAACTATCCTCGGGTCGGGCATGACCGAGGGTGAGCTGGGTGTGACCAAAGGGGAATCTCAAAGTGACAGCGCACGCTGGTCGAAACCGAGCGGCTCGATCCGGATGAACTTCGTCGTCGACCTGTTCCGCACCAGGCATACGGACCCCGACCTCTTCCTGCCCCCCTATCCGAACGAGGCCGCCGGCGCGATCGACGCCGGCCGCATCCCGGCGGTGCCGCTGTGAGGGGCGCGCGGGCAACGGCGGCCGCGTCGATTCTGGCGGTCATGGGAGCCCTGCTCCCGGTCGCCTGTGGAAGCGGCCAGGTGACTGAGACAGGCGGGCTCGCGACCACCACGGGGACGACCACGAGCGCCGAGCTACCGCCGCCGGAAGGCCCGCTCGACCGACTTGTCGAGCGAGCGGATCGGCGCACTCGAGCTGGACCGGCACGAGGGTGCCCCCGAGATCCGCCAGCTCGGGGCCGAAGACGCGCGCAGCCTCGACTACGTGACCGACGACGGCGACAGCGCGACGGTCTCCCTGGCCCGCTTTCCGACGCCACGCCTGGCGCGTTCCTACGCGGCGCAGTACGCGTCGGTGCTCGCCTCCGATCATGGGTTCAAGGTTCAGGGCAAGCCCGAGGACTTCGAGGGCGCGGCCGGCTCCGGCAAGTTGATCCACCTCGATGACGGCAAGGGAACCGAGGGCGCCGTGTGGACGACCGGGCCGGTCTTCGCGGCGGCGCTTGCCGACCCCTCGACCCTCGCGACGCTGATCGAGAAGGCGCCGTTCGGGCGGGTCTGATGCGCGCGCGCCTACCCCGAGTGGCGCGTCAGCGTCGCAGCCGGCATCGTGATCGCTTCGGTGATCAGCGCGCTGTTCGCCTGGCAGGCCTCGCGGGCGGGCGAGCTCTCCGGGAACACCGACGAGGACACCCGGCAGAACACGGTGACGGCGGAGACCCTGCGACTGCAGGACACGAGCACGATCGTCTCCGATCTTCGGACCTTCGGACGCTATGAGGACGCCGCCCTCAGCGCCCGCGTGCGCGAGCTCGCCGCCGACCGGATCGCACGCCGGGACCCAGCGGAGGCGAAGCGCTTGCGCGAGCAGGCCGACGGCGACCGGGCGGAGGCCGAAGGCGCCCGTGCCGAGATGCTCGTCGCGCTGCCGAGCCCCGACCCGCAGACGGGCGACCCCAGCGTCGACCTCGAGCAGACGCGCGCCATCCTCAACCGCTTCACCGATCCGCGCATCCGCCAGCTCCGGCCCGACACGTTGCGCGCGCAGGCGCGCTCGGCCGGAATCCGGTCCGAACAGCTGACTGCGCTCGCCGCGCTCGCAATCGGCGCGACCTTCCTGCTCGCCCTGGCCGAGATCGTCAGCGGTCAGGCGTCCCGCCGACTGGCCGGAGCCGGCGCCTCGGTACTCGTCGTCTCGCTGGTCCTCTTCGCGCTCGTCTGATGCCCGACTTCCCCGACGCACCCGACATCCAGCAGATCACCGATGCTGCGGAGGACGACCGCTTCGGCCGCGTGGTTTCGATCGCGATCGTGCTGGTCACCCTGCTGGCCGCAACGACCGCGTGGCTTCAGGCCGTGGCGGGACGCGCCGACGATGAAGCGGCCGTCCGAGCGGAGCGACTCGCCAGCCAGACGCTGGGCACGGTCGCGCGCAGCAAGTCGCTCGCGGAGCTGCGGATCCAGCGCGAGCAGCTCGCGGATGAGCGCGCCCGGCGCGCCGTGGCGCTGCGCAGGCAGAGCGCTTACGGGATCGGCGACCCGGCCGAGGCGCGGGCGCTGGAGCGCGGCTGGCGGCAGGCGGCAGCGGCGACGCGCAGGGCCACCGACAGGATCGCGGCCGAGGAGGGGATCCCGCCGCTCGAAGGAGACCTGAGCGCTGACTCCGATCCGGCCTTTCCGAACGCGTATCTGACGGCCGCCGGCCGCGAGGGGACACGGCTGAGCTCACTCCGGGACGCCGCCAACCGCGAGGGCGATCGGGCAGAGGCGCAGGTCGGAGCGTTCGGCGTGGCGCTGGCCGCCTTCGCAATCTCGGTCTTCCTGCTCGGCTACTCGCTCACCCCCTACGGGAAGCGCAACCGGCGACTGTTCGCGGGCGCGGGCATCGCGATCGCTGCGGCAGCGTCCGTCTGGACGCTCGCGAACGTGCTCGACGGACCCGACCGCCCACCCGAGGAGGCCGCGGCCCACTTCGCCGACGCGAGCGTCGCGATCGCCGCCGGTCATTCGGACGAGGCGCTCGCCGCCCTCGACGAGACTCTCGAGCCTGCGCCCCAACTATCCGGCCGCGCACACGCTGCGCGGACAGATCCGGGCCGGGCTTGCCGGGGGTGCGTTCAACGAACTTCCGGGGCTCGTCGGCGAGGATGACGCGCGGATGGCACGCGATGACCTACGGCGCGCCGTCGAGCTCGACCCGCAGAGCATCGACGCGATCCTCGGGCTCGCGACCGCCGAGCTGCTGGTCGGGTTACACGGTGATCGCGCGGCGCTCGACCGTGCCGCGGACGCTGCCCGGCAGGCGATCGACCGCGACCCCGTGCAGCCGAACGCCCGCTACGTACTCGCCGTTGCGCTGCTCGGCGCCGGCGCCGACGCACGGGATGTGGATCGCGCCTTCGACGAGGCGAACTCCCGGGCGGCGGTCACCGACGACGGCTCCCAACCCCGCGACGAGGACGGCCGGCGAAGCCTTGTCGCCGGTGCGCTGACCGCCATCGACGCATTGACGCGGAATGGGCTCGTCGAGCCCGATCGCGCTGCCGCGGTCAAGGGTGGCGTGCTCGATGCCGTCTGGCCCGAGCTCGGGGCATCGCAGCCTGAGCCGGGCACCAAGGCCGCGGAAGCCGGGAGCGGCGATCCCACCGCAGCGTTCCGGCGACTCGAGCTCGACGTCGTCCCTTCGGCGGTCGAGGTCGGCTGGCCAGCCCCCTCACCGCAGCGCGCCGCAGGCGGCGAGGACGCATTCCGCACGGCCCGGGACAAGCTCGACCTCGTTGTGAGTGCCGAGACCGGGGACGGGGGCTGGGTCACCGTGCCCGAGCTTTCGGGTCCGGTCCGTGGCGGCGAGCTTCGCTTCGACCCTTCCAGCCACCAGGCATTCGTGCGGAGGGAGCGGCTCGACGTCACCGTCCCGCCCCGCTGTCTGCCGGCGGGCCGTTACCGGGTCGAGGCCTATGTGAACGGGCGGCTCGCCGAAACGGCCGACACCACGGATGGGATCGAGTCGGGTGGCGCCGAACTGCTCGAGGGCGCCGGCGTCAAGCTCTGCAGCCCGCCGGACTGGAAGCGCGTCAAGCTCGATGGCGGAGTGATCGAGGGAATCACCTCGCCCGACGGAAAGGCCGGCCTGCTACTGACGCGCGTTCCCGCCGGCGCCGCCCCGGGCCGCGGGCCCGCGCAGACCAAGGCGGCGCTCGCCGCAGGCGTCCGGCAGCTCGAGCCGAAGCTTCCCGGCCGCGTGCTCGAGCGCAACAGATTCCGCGGCCCGTTCCTCGACGCCACGATCGCCCCCACCGAGGCACTCAGGACCAAGGGAGGCGGCGCGATCGCGGCGGCCGCCCGACTCGGCCAGGGGGAGATTTTGGTCGGCGCCGTCTACGGCCCGAAGAGCTTCTTCGGGACCGATCGGGCCACGGGCTCCTCGGAGGCCGAGGCCCTGTTCGCGTCGGTCCGCGACCGCTTCTGAGCGGGGGTGTCGGCGATGGCGGCCCCGCCGGTCACGTCACATCGCTCGAGGGCTAGGACGTCATGTCCGTCTCGGGCGTTCCCCCAACCGGCTCAGAGCAGCGCTTCGCTGATCTCGGCGAGCGACTCGTCGACGTATCCGGCAAGGCTCTGAAGGTGCGGAAGCGAGTCTCGGGCACCCGTGAAGCCGAAGTTGAGGCGACCGCAGTAGCTGATGCAGGTGATGTTGAGGGCGCTGCCGTGGAGCAACAACGAGAGCGGTGAGATCCGCTCGAGCCGGGCGCCGCTGAAGTAGAGGGGCTCCGAGGGGCCGGGGACGTTCGAGACGATGATGTTGTACGGAACCTGAACGCGACCACCGAGACCGGCAATCTGGCTCGCGATGAACGGTCCGTTCATGATCAGCGTGTAGGGGCGTCTGGGCGCCCCGGGGCAGGTGCCGGAGATGGGTCTTTGCCTCGCCCATCGAGGCCTGGATCGCCCGCAGCCGCTCGAGCGGATCGGCGCAGTTGGTGGCGAGGTCGGTGCAGACCATCCCGACGGCGGTCCCGGTGCTCTCGTCGTCGGCTTCCCGCAGGTTGACCGGGATCCCGGCGGTGAGCCCCCGGGAGGGAAGCGAGGCGTGCTCGCGCAGGTAGCGGCGCAGGGCGCTCGAGCTCAGGTACAGGACGATGTCGTTGACGGTCCCGCCGCAGGCCTCGGCGAGCTCCCCGAGGCGCTCGAGCTCGACCTCCGTCGCGGTGAACCGCCGCGGGGCCTCGATCCGCTCGTCGAGCACCGAGCCCGGGGCGCTGTAGGGAGCGGTCAACGGGTTGTCGCGAACGCGAGACGCACCGAGCTGGAGGAGCGCCTCGCCGAGTCCGGCTGCGGCCTCGGTCGGGCCCCGCACGGAGCCGGCCAGGCCGCCGAGCCGGCCGACGGCCGGAGTCAGCCTCCCGATGGTGGTCCGGGCGACTGCCTTCGCCGACGCTCCAGAAGGCGGGCGTCGAGACCTCGGGGTCGGTGGAGAGCGTCCGCAGCATCATCCGCATCGCGCTGATCCCGTCGATCAGCGAGTGATGGACCTTGAGGTAGACCGCGAAACCGTCCTCTCCGAGACCCTCGATCAGGTGCATCTCCCACAATGGCCGGTGCAGATCGAGAGGGTTGCTGTGCAGGCGGGCGACCAGCACGCCGAGCTCGCGCTCGCCGCCCGGATACGGAAGCGCGGAGTGACGCACGTGGTAGTGGACGTCGATCCCGGGGTCCTCGCGCATCAACGGCAGCCGCGGGCCGATCCCCGGCGGCCTGATCAGCTTCAGGTTCCAGGGTCGCGGGATTCGGTGCTCCTCGCGAATCCGCTCGTACTCCCGTTTCAGGTAGTCGCGCGGCGCGCCCGGCGGCTTGCGGAACTCGAGCAGCCCGCCAACGTGCATCGGCGTGTCCCGGCTCTCGAGCAACAGCCAGACTGCATCCACCGGTGAGATCCGCTTGATCGCCACCGCTCAACGATATGTCTCCAGCCGCCGCGGCCCTGTGCTGGCCGCGAGTGCGCGAACCCTTGTGGTTGCGGGCACCCCGAGATCCCACGAGCGGCCGGGTGGGAGGCAGAGTCTGGTGGTGGGTCCTCCTCTTCGGCCTGTTTGGCGACGATCGAGCGCGGGGACCCATCGCGCACATAGTCTGCAATCCGATGACGTGGTCACTGGCGATCGTCGCTCTCGCGTTTCTGCTCGTCGCGGGAATCTCCAGGCGACTGTCGGGCACACCCCTCACGGCCGCGATCCTGTTCGTGGTGATCGGCGTGCTCGTCGGACCCGAGGGCCTCGACGGCGTCGACCTCTCGGCCGTCAACGAGACGGTCCGGACGCTGGCCGAGGCCACCCTGGCGCTCGTGTTGTTCACGGATGCCTCCCGGATCGACCTGCGGGAGCTGCGGCGCGAGGCGGGCGTCCCGATTCGGCTGCTCGGGATCGGACTGCCGTTGACGATCGCCTGCGGCGCCCTTGCCGCGGGCCTGCTCTTCGACGAGATGACGTTCGGAGAGGCCGTGATCCTCGCCGTGATCCTCGCGCCGACCGATGCGGCGCTCGGGCAGGCCGTCGTCACCAATCCGCGGGTTCCCGGGCGGATCCGGCAAGGCCTCAATGTCGAGAGCGGCCTCAACGACGGGATCTGTGTGCCCCTGCTGTTCGCGGCGGTGGCGATCGCCGACGTCGAGTCGGAGATCTCGGGCGGCCGCAGCGCGACCACCCTGCTGCTCGAGGAGATCGGCTACGGCGCGCTGGCCGGGGTGGTTGCGGGAGCTCTGATCGCGGCCGTGCTGATCCACGGCGACCGCCGCGAGCTGATCGCGGACAAGTGGCGGCCGGTGATCCCGGCGGCCGGCGCCGCCCTCGCCTACGGCCTGGCCGCCGGGCTCGGCGGCTCCGGCTTCATCGCCGCCTTCGTGGCGGGCATCGTCTTCAGGGCTGCGCTGAGGCGCGATCCCGAGGAATGCAACCGTCTCGCCGAGGAGGTGGGCAACGTACTCAACGGCGTCACGTTCCTGCTCTTCGGCGCCATCCTGCTCGGTCCGGCGCTCGGCGCGATCAGCTTCGTCGCTCGTGCTCTACGCCGTTCTCAGCCTGACCATCGTTCGGATGGTCCCGGTCGCGATCGCGATGCTCGGCTCGGGCGCGAGGGCGCCAACCCTCGGCTTCCTCGGATGGTTCGGACCGCGGGGCATCGCGTCGATCGTCTTTGCGCTGATCGTGATCGAGGAGTCGAACGTGCCCCAGCAGGACACGATCGTGCTGGCCGCCTACCTGACGGTCGGACTATCGGTGCTGCTGCACGGCGTCACTGCCTCGCCGCTCGCCGACCGCTACGCGTCCTGGTACGAGAAGAATCCGAAGGCGATGCCGATGGAGGGAACGCCGACGAGGGTCAGCCGGCTTCGCGCGAGCCTGCTGGACGCACTCTGACCAACCGAATGCCGGCAGCCAGCCACGGTCGTCTTGTCCGACGAAGACGGCGACGCAGCATGCGTTCCACGCTGCGGAATTGCCCAGCGAAGGCGGGGCGCCGCGTAGAGATCAGCGCTGCGCGTCCGAGGCGGTCACCAAAGCCCTCGAAAACGCAAGAGCCCTCCTGGCGGAGGGCTCGAGGCTGGTAGTGACAGATATA
This sequence comes from uncultured Solirubrobacterales bacterium, assembly GCA_963774395.1. GTDB lineage: Bacteria > Actinomycetota > Thermoleophilia > Solirubrobacterales > 70-9 > CAXMST01. The sequence goes on from CAVZET010000011.1 coordinate 201,533, forward strand.
GCGGGGGCAGGATTTGAACCTGCGACCTCCGGGTTATGAGCCCGGCGAGGGCGCTCGGTGCAGCCCCTCCAAGAAACGAGCCGGCGAGAAGATGGGAAGCTTCTCGGAGAGGGCAAGCAGATCCGCATCGCCGGATACGAGCGCTGATCCGGAACCGGCGGCCAGCGCGATGAGGTAATCGTCGTCGGGATCGCGAGAGCGCTGCGGTGGCGGCTCCCGGGGCTGCTCATAGACACGCGCCTCCGCGCGCAGGGCGGCGATCAGCGCTGCCGCTTCATCCGCATCGATGAGGGATCGCAACTTTCGATATCGGAGCACACGGGTGAGCTCCTCGAGCAGCGCTTCGGAGAGCACGAGCTCGAAGTGCCCCGCACGCCAACGGCGGATCAGCTCGGCGGGAGTCCCGCCCGGTGAGATCGCCGCGGATACGAGGACGTTCGGATCGAGGACAGCCTTCACCGGTTGGCGCGAGCCGCGGATTGCGCCTCGAGCGCCAGCTCCATGCCCTCATCCTCGGAGAGATCGTTCTTCTCCCAGAGGCGCTCGAACACATCGAGCCCCAGCCCCCGCTTGACGGCTTCCTCGATCACCTCGCTGTCGCCTTTGCCGGTGCGCGCGGCCCGCACCTTCACGGACCGCAGGACGTCCTCATCGATCGTCAATGTGGTGCGAACCTTTGGCATGTCGGCATCTTAGCATCATGATGCTAGCTCAATCCCACCCTTCCTCAGCCACCACGTCCGGGTCGACGAAGAAGAGGTTCTGCCCGATGGCGACCGTGGCCTCGACGAGCAACTGCGTCGCCCGATCGATCTCCGCCAGGTCAACGTCGGCCTCGGGGTTGGTGAGGATGCCTTCGATCAGCTCGGAGAGCACTGCGACGGTCGGCCTCGTTCGAGGGCCGGCCCGCCGGGCGAAGCGTTCCATCTGGTCGATGATTGCGCTGAGCTGCGCAGCGCTTTGGATCAGGGCTGCGACGTAGTCGGCGATGGGCTGAGGTGCTCGTTCGGGTCTCATGTACCCACCAACCCCGAAGTCACGGGAGGCGCCCCGGCCGCGCGGACGCGTATCTTCTGGGCTGTGGACAGGAAGACTGGAGCAAGCCAAGACCGAAGCGAGTCGGAGTTGGCGGCGGCGGCTCGGATACGCCGCAGGCGCGATCTCGAATTGACGATGGACCAGCGACTCGAGCGGCTCAACTCCCTCTGCAGGCAGGTCACCGAGCTCGGGATATCGGCGTCACCCGCAAGGTCTCGTCGAAGTTGAGATGTTCGACCTCGGAGCGCTATTCGCGGCGCTCGACAGCCACGACGTCGAGTACGTAGTGATTGGTGGAGTGGCGGTTGGCGCCCACGGATACCTGCGCGCAACCGAAGACCTCGACATCGTCCCCGAGCCGTCGGGCGAAAACCACGGCCGGCTCGCAGGCCTGCTGACCGAGCTCGAGGCGACCTTGCCGACCGCGGGGGATCGGCCGTTTGATCCCGCAGCCGACCTGGCAGCACTTCAACGGGGCAGAAACCTGACCCTGAGCACCAAGCTTGGCGGGCTCGACGTGATCCAGATGGCCGCCGGGGTACCGCCCTACTCGGAGCTGGCTGCCGCAGCGGACGACGCCCATCTGCAGGGGACGCCGGTCAGCGTCTGCTCGCTCGCGCACCTACGCAGGATGAAGCGGCGAGCCGCTCGCGCACAGGACCGCGCGGACCTGGAAAACCTGCCCGAAACGTGAACTCGAGCGGCTTCCCCGGAAACAGATATAGCGGGGGCAGGATTTGAACCTGCGACCTCCGGGTTATGAGCCCGGCGAGCTACCTGACTGCTCCACCCCGCGGCGGAACGAGGCAGCTTAGCAACGCGGCGGCGGACACTGGTCGCCCGGCGGCACGGTCGATCTCCCGTTAAAGAGCCGAAACCCGCGGCCCAAAGGGCGCGGGTCCGACTCCCTGCCGGGGCATCGGGTATCCCTGGCAAGCCTTGTGAAGTTGACTTCCCCCCGGCACCCGCTCTTGGTCATCTCTCGGGTTCGCTAAAGGAATACCCCTAACGAAGATCACTAAACACACACACTCTCCGCAGGCCTGCAGGCCGCTGGACGGCGCCCGGCACCGGAGCCGCCGCCGCTCTAGGATCGCCGCGCCGTGCCAGTCGCCGTGATCGACATGGGAACCAACTCGACCCGCCTGCTCGTGGTCGAACTCGGCGACGGCGAGCCCCCGCGCCAGCTCGAGCGGCGCTCAACCGTGACCCGTCTGGGCCGCGGGGTCGAGAGCTCCGGACGGCTCGGGGCCGACGGCATCGAGGCGGTCTGCGGCGTCGTCGGCGAGTACCTAGAGCTCGCCGGCGGCCTAGGTGTCGAACAGGTCGTCGCGGTCGCGACGTCGGCGGTCCGCGACGCGGAGAACGGCGACGCCTTTCTGGCGGAGCTGCGAGAGCGCTTCGCGCTCGGCGCCCGCGCGATCGACGGTGAGACCGAGGCGCGCCTGACCTACCGGGGAGCGACCGCCGGCCGCGATCTGCGCGGGCCGACGCTCGTCTTCGACATCGGCGGTGGCTCAACGGAGCTGATCGTCGGCGATGGGGCCGGCGAGATCCGCTTCCACACCTCGCTCCAGGTCGGGGTCGTGCGGCACAGCGAACGCTTCCTCAGCGCCGATCCGCCTGATGCCGGTGAGCTGGAGGCACTGGCCGACTCGATCGCCGGAGAGCTGGCGGCCGCGCGCGGTGCCTACGGCGGTCCGACGCCCGAGCACGCGATCGCCGTCGCCGGCACGCCGACGTCGATGGCCGCGATCGAGCTCGGCCTCGAGCCCTACGACGCCGATGCCGTGGAGGGTCACGAGCTCGGCATCGCCTTCCTGCAGCAGCAGCTCGGCAGGCTCGCATCGCTGCCGCTTGCCGAGCGCCGCGAGGTGAGGGGCCTGCACCCTGACCGGGCGCCGACGATCGTCGCCGGCGTCGTCATCCTGATCGCGACGATGCGCGCCTTCGCCCTCGAGCGGGTCGAGGTCTCCGAGAACGACATCCTGCTCGGCGCCGCGCTCGACGCGGCCGGCTGAGCGCGGCCTCCGCGCCCTAAGGCGCCAGTCGCTCGAGCGTCCAGCCCGAGCCCTCGCGCCGGTAGCGGAAGCGGTCGTGCAGCCGTCCGACCTGCCCCTGCCAGAACTCGATCGCCTCGGGCCGGACCAGGTAGCCGCCCCAGTGCGGCGGCCGCGGCACCTCTCCCCCGGCCTCGGTGCCGAAGCGTGCCTCGATCTCGCCGAGGCGCGCGTCAAGCTCGGCCCGGTCGGCCAGCGGCCTGCTCTGCGGGCTCGCCCAGGCCCCGAGCTGCGACTCCCGCGGCCGGCTCGCGAAGTACTCGTCCGATTCCTGCTCGCCGAGCGGCTCGACCGGGCCACGCACGCGCACCTGGCGGTCGAGCTCGCGCCAGTAGAGGATCAGCGCGGCACGCCCGCCTGTCTCGAGCTGCTCGCCCTTGACCGACTCGCGGTTGGTGAAGAAGCGGAAGCCGCGCTCGTCGAAGCCCTTGAGCAGCACCATGCGCGCGTCGGGGCTGCCGTCGGCATCGACGGTCGCCAGGGTCATCGCCTCGGCGAGCTGGACCTCCGAGCGCGCGAGCTCGAACCACTCGCCGAACTGGGCGATCGGATCGGCGCCGAGGTCGGCGCGGCGCAGCGGCGGCATGTCGGGGCGGCGGGGCACGCTGGCCCGATCCTCCCATAGGGTGCGCTCGATGGGCCTGCTGCAGGCATCGCACACCGTCGAGATCGAGGCGCCGATCGAGCGCGTCTACGAGGTCGCTGCAAACGTCCCCGGGGCCGTCGAGTGGCAGCCCTCGGTACAGGCGGTCGAGGTGCTCGAGACCAACGAGGACGGCTCCGCGGCGCGCGTTGAGCTCGAGGCCGACGCGATCGTCAAGAAGTCGAAGACGGTCCTCAGCTACGAGTACACGCCGCCGACAGGCCTCTCCTGGACACAGGAGAAGGGCGACGCGAAGTCGCTCGTCGGCGACTGGCGGTTCGAGGACCTCGGTGATGGCCGCACGCGCGCCACCTACTCGCTCGAGGCCGACCCCGGTCGGATGCTCGGCTTACTGCTCCGCGGCCCGGTCGAGGGCAAGGTCAAGGAGTTCCTGACGAAGGGCGCCGCCGAGGGCTTGAAGGAGTTCTGCGAGTAGCTTCCGCCGCCGCCACCGATCGGGAGCCGGTGATCGTCGGCTGGGCGCAGCTCAGCGAGCACTGCGACGCAAAGGCCGCGCGCGAGCCGCAGCCCGACGCGATGCTCGCGTCCGTGGCCCGGGGCGCGCTCGAGCGCAGCGGCGCGGCCGCGGAGCTGCTCGGCGAGCTCGGCGGTATCTCCGTCGTCGACTCGGTCTCCTGGCCCGTGCCCGACCCCGGGCGAATGCTTGCCGACGCGATCGGTGCCTCCGGGATCGAGAGCGTGCGCTCGCGGATCGGCGGCTGCGCGCCGATCGATCTGCTCGCCGACGCCTGCGGGCGGATCGCAGCCGGTGAGCACGACGCGGTGCTGATCGGCGGCGTCGAGTGCGTCGACGTGCTCATGCGCGCCGGCAAGGAGGGTCGCGACCCCGGCTTCGCCACACAGCAGTCTCCGAGCGAGCCCGACCGCTTCGTCGGCTCGCAGTTCGAACCCAGCCACCCCGTCGAGCTCGCCGCTGGGCTGATCGCGCCCGTCGCCTACTACCCGCTGTTCGAGTCCGCCATCCGTCAACGGGAGGGCACGCCCCCCGCGGCCCACAGCGCGCACATCGGCCACCTGTGGGCGCGCTTCGCGGCGGTTGCGACCACCAACCCGCACGCCTGGTACCGAGAGGGGGCCTCGGCGGAGCGGATCGCGCAGGCAAGCCCGGAGAACCGCCAGGTCTCGATCCCGTACACGAAGCTGATGAACTCGAACATCCAGACGAACCAGGCGGCCGCGCTCGTCGTCTGCTCGGCCGCAGCGGCCGACCGGGCCGGCGTCCCCGCGGCGGCCCGGATCCCGGTGCTGGCGACGGCGGCAGCGGCAGATCACCGGTTCGTCGCCGAGCGGCCTGACCTGGACCGCTCCCCCGCACTCCGCGCCTGCGTGGGTGGCGCGCTCGAGCGAGCGGGGCTGGGGCTCGACGCGGTCCGCCACCTCGACCTCTACTCGTGCTTCCCGTCGGCCGTACAGGTCGCGGCGCAGGAGCTCGGCATCGATCCGCTCGATCCGGGACGGCCGCCGACGGTCACCGGGGGTCTCAGCTTCGCCGGCGGCCCGGGCAGCAACTACGTCACCCACTCACTCGCCGCCCTCTGCGAGCGGATCGCGGCCGAGGGCGGCGTCGGCATGGCGACCTCGGTGAGCTGGTACCTGACCAAGCACGGCGTCGCCCTGCTGGGCAAACGCTCGGGCGATGCCGCGAGCGGCTGGGCGCACGTCGACCCACAGGCCGAGATCGACGCCGGCCCGCGCTTCGACATCGTCGAGGTGGCCGATGCGAGCAACGTGATGGTCGAGGCCTACACGGCGATCTGCGACCGCTCCGGAGCGCCCGAGCTCGGTATCGCGACCTTCGTCGTCGATCACCGGCGCACGGTCGCCAAGGCCGACGATCCGGTGACGCTCAGAGCTCTTGCCGAGCGGGACTGCCTCGGCGCCCGCGCGCGGCTCTCTGCGGACGGTCGATTCCGGCTCGTCTGAGCCAGCCCCTGGCACCGCGGCTCAGGCGATGGGTGCGGAGCCGGCCCGCGCCTCGAGCGCGAGCAGCTCCATGAGCGCGCCGAGCTGCGCCCGGTACTCCGACTCGTGCAGCGTGCCGTCGTCGCCGAAGGCGGTCTCGGCAGCGCCAATCGCAAGCCCCGCCGGAAGCACCCGGGCTCCGGCCACCTCGAGCACCTTGCGGGCGTCCGCAACGGCCCAATCGCAGCCGAACCGACCGCGGTCGGCGCCGATCACGACGGCGGGCTTGTCGGTAAGCGGCGAGCCGCGCCCGTGGGAGGCCGCCGCCCAGTCGAGCGCGTTCTTGAGCCCACCGGGGAGCGAGCCGTTGTACTCCGGCGTGGCGAGGACGAGCGCGTCGGCGGCGGCGATCGCCTCACGGAGCCGTTCGACCTCATCGGTCGGCTCGGCGCCGGGCTCGAACGCCGGCATCGTCCACAGACCTGGCTCCAGGTAGATCGTCAGGACGACGTCGCCGGGAGCCTCGTTCGCGGCATTGCCGAGCAGGTCGACGTTGAGCGAGCGCGAGCTGACGCTGCCCGAGATCCCCAGGACGTCGACGGTTCGCTCCCTCTCCTCGTCGGTCGTCGCCACGACGCTCGCCTACCCCGAAGCCCAGGGATCAAACCCCGGCTACCGAGCCCCGGCGAGGGGGCAACTCAGGGAGTCTCGCGGAGCGCCTCGAGCGCGGCGCTCAAAATCCTCGAAACCTGCATCTGCGAGACGCCGATCCGCTCGCCGATCTCGCGCTGGGTCAGGTCCTCGGCGTAGCGCAGATAGAGGACCTCGCGATCGCGGTCGTCGAGCTGCTCGAGGCGCTCCTCGAGCAGGACGTTCCACTCCGCCTCGTCGATGTTCTCGTCCTCGGAGCCGACGAGATCGCCGATCGTGGCCGCGTCCGGCTCACCGGTCGCCACGGGCGCGTCGAGCGACGCTGGCCGCGAGGCCTCCGCGGCTTCGAGCGCGTCGATCACGACGTCTTCCTCGATCCCCGCCTCTTCGGCAACCTCGGCCGTCTCGGGTGCGCGGCCGAGGTCCTTGGAGAGCTCGTCGACCGCTGCGCGGATCTTCGGCAGCGCCTCCTTGAGATCGCGTGGCACGCGCATCGCCCAACGCTTGTCGCGGAAGTGACGACGGAGCTCGCCGAGGATCGTCGGCTCCGCATAGGCCCGGAACGAGGTTCCGCGGATGTCGTCGAAGCCGTCGAGCGCCTTGAGCATGCCCAGGTAGGCGACCTGCTGTAGATCCTCGAGCCGCTCACCACGGTTCGCGTAGCGGCGCGCGAGCGACTCGGCGAGCGGCGAGTAGCGGACTGCGAGCTCCTCGCGCAGGTCCGGGTCGCGCGTACGGACGAAGCGCGAGAGCAGCTCGTCGTCCTCCTCGAGGCCGACCTCGGGTTCGGGTGCGTGCGGTGTCTCGTCGCCGTTCAGCTCTGTCCGCTCCCTGCCCGTTCGGCGGCAAGAACGGCGGACGAAACCGCCGTGTCCCGTCGCATCACCTCGTCGAGACGCGGCGCGATCAGCCCGCGCGACCGGAACAACAAGTTCCAGCGTCGGGGCCGAATCGTCCGCGCGGCGCGCGCCTCGATCCCGCGAACCAGCGTCTCGCCCGCCTCGCCGGGCGTGATCCGCTTACGGAGGAACTGCGGCGCCCGGTTCTCGAGCAGCGTCGTGACCGGGTCCCGCTCCGCGTTGCGGACCATCTCCGTGTCGACGAACCCGAAGTAGCCGACGCCGGCGCTTGCGCCGTGTGGCGCGAGCTCAACGCGAAGCGCGCGGCCGAACTGCTCGACTGCTGCCTTGCTCATCGCGTAGCTCGACTGCAGCACCCCGTTGGCGAAGGCGTAGACGGAGGCGATGACGAGGACGTGACCACGCCGCTCAATCACGTGCGGGAGGGCCTGGCGAACCGTGTGGACGACGCCGTGCAGGTTGACCGCAAGGACGCGGTCGAAGTCCTTCGTGTCGACGACGCTGATCGGCCGGATCGTCTGCGCGACTCCGGCGTTGGCGACGACGACGTCGATGCCGCCGAGCTCAGTCGCCGCTGCATCGACGGCGAGCGCGACGGCGTCCTCGTCGGTTACGTCGGCGGCGAGCGGCTTCGCCCGCGGTCCGACCGCGGCGGCTGCCGCCTCGCACTGCTTCGGATCGAGGTCGACGATCGCGACGCTGGCGCCGCGGGCGTGCAACGCCCGGGCGGTCTCGAGCCCGATGCCCCGCGCCCCGCCCGTGACGAGAGCAACGCGATCGTTCAAGTCCAATTCCGGCATGACGCGAGCAATCTAGATCATCCTCACGCCCGGCCCGCCACCGGGCGACCGGCTCAACGGTTGGCGCGGAGCGCCGCCTCGAGCCCGGCCGCACGCTCGCGCTCGCCCGTCGGCAGGCTGATCCAAACGGCGCCGTCGCGCTCCCAGCGCGCGCGGGGCTCGAGCACCCTGACGCCGACGAGCCGGCCGATGTCATCGAACAGCCACACATCCTCCTCGGGCGTCGGCTCGCGGCGCGCGGGGTCGGCACCCGGCAGCGTGGCGTAGAGAACGTCGGAGGAATCGTCGTAGACGACGCGGGTGAAGTTGTGACGGCCGAGGCGCAGGCCCATGCGCCGCTGAGCGTAGCCGGAGGAGGACATCGGCGAGCGGCGCGGGCAGCTCAGGCGAGGACGGCCTTGCGCGGGTAGACGACGTCGGGGTCGGTGAGGACGTTGACGAGCGCGGGTCCGCCGCAGGCGAAGGCGCGCTCCAGCGCGGGACGCAGCTCGGCGGGCTCGCGGACGAGCTCCCCGTGGCAGCCGAGCGCCTCCGCCACCTTCTCGTAGGGGGTGCCCTGACGGAGCTCGGCCGCCAGCGAGTAGCCGTAGAGGAACTCCATCGGGTGCTTCTCCAGCGCCCAGATCCCGTTGTTGCCGATCACCCCGACGACGGGCAGCCCGTGCCGCGCCAGCGTGTCGAACTCCATGCCGCTGAAGCCGAAGGCGCCGTCGCCGAGCAACAGGCAGATCTGCCGGCCCGGCTTCGCGCAGGCCGCCCCGATCGCCTGTCCTGGCCCGGCGCCAAGGCAGCCGTAGGGGCCCGGGTCCATCCAGCAGCCCGGTTCGTAGGTGTCAATCACGCGGCCCGCGTAGGAGACGAAGTCGCCGCCGTCGCCGATCACGATGGCGTCGCGGTCGAGCACCTCGGCGAGCTCGGCGTAGAGGCGCATCGGGTGCAGTGGCGCGCGCTCGTCACCGAAATCGGCTCGCTCGGCATCGCGCTTCTCACGCTCCTGCGCGCTCAGACCATCGACCCAAGGGCGAGTCCGCTCCGCGCTGCCGCCGGCGTCGAGGGTGGCCTGCACGAGAGCGGCGAGCGTCGCCTCGACGTCGCCGACGAGGTCGATGTCGGCGGCGCGGTTGCGCTCGAGGCGGTTCGGCTCGGCGTCGACGCGAATCAGCTTTGCGTCGGCGGAGATCGAGCCGCCGAAACCGAGCCGGAAGTCGAGCGGCACGCCGATCACGAGGGCGACGTCACAGCCGCCGAGCCCGGCGCCGCGCGTACGGCTGAAGGCGAGCGGATGGTCGGCGGGCAAACAGCCGCGGCCCATGCCGTTCAAGTAGACCGGAACGCCGAGCTGCTCGGCGAGCTCGCGGAGGCGGCCCTCGGCGCCGGCCCAGTACAGGCCCGTGCCGGCCATCACCGCGGGGCGCTCCGCGGCAGCGAGCATCGCTGCCGCCTGCTCGACGCCCTCGGCGGGCCCTGACGGGCCCGGCTCGGGCGCAGGCGGAGATTGGTACTCGCCCTCGGTGAAGACCACGTCGAGCGGGTAGTCGAGGAACGTGGGGCCGCTCGGTGCGGCGCTCGCGAGGTCCACGGCGCGGGCGGTGGCCGCAGCGATCGCGCCGGCATCCTTGACCGTCTCGGCGTGCTTCGTGATCGAGGAGACGATCGGCAGGTGGTCGATCTCCTGTAGCCGGCCCGTACCCCAGGTCATCTCCGGCGCGCGGCCGCCGAGTACGACGAGGGGCGATCCGTTGAAGCTGGCACCCGCGATCGCGCTGGTGCCGTTGGTGACGCCGGGCCCGGCCGTGAGCGCACAGACGCCCGGCGTCCGCGTCGCCTTCGCCCAGCCCTCGGCGGCGAAGGCGGCGGCCTGCTCGTGGCGCACGTCGACGACGGCGATGCCCTCCTCGCGGCAGCCGTCGTAGAGGCTGAACAGGTGCCCACCGGAGAGCGTGAACAGGTGGCTGACGCCGCGCTCGGCGAGGGTGCGCGCCGCCAGGCGACCGCCGTGCCAGGCGCCGGCGTTGCCGACGCCTCCGGCCTGCTTCTCCTCCGTGGCCATCGCCACCGAGCCTATGCGATCGGGCGGGGCAAAGCACGGCTGCATTCGAGGCCGCCCGCCCGTTCACCGAGGCTCACGCCTTGAGCGAGCCCTCCGCCCTGATCTGTGGCCGGTCAGCCGAACGGCGCGGCGCGAACAGCTCGATCGGACGCTCGAGGCCCTTCAGTTCGGGAGCACCGCGCGCGTCGCTCTCAAAGCGCGGACCGAGCGCCTCGCGCGTCGCCGCCGTCATCAGCACCGGGTCGCCGGTCAGGCGCGTCGCAGTCTGGACACGAGAAGCCACATTGACCGCGTCGCCGATCACGCTGTAGTTGAGTCGGCCGCCGCCGCCAACCGAACCGGCGATCACCCGCCCGGTGTTGAGCCCGACGCCGAGCTCGAAGTCATCGCGCTCGCGGCCGCCGTTGACCTGCGCGTCGATCTCGAGCGCGGCACGGACGGCGCGCTCGGCATGGTCGGCGTAGCGCTCGGGCGCGCCGAAGACGGCCATCAGGCCGTCGCCCTCGAACTTGTCCACGTGACCGCCCTCGGCCGCGATGATCGGGACGACGACCTCGAACAGCGAATTGAGCCGCGCGACGACGGCGCGGGCTCCCGCCTCGGCGGCGAACGCCGTGAACCCACGCACGTCGCAGAACATGATCGTCACCTCGGCCTCGACCCCCCGTTCGTCGAAGCCCTCCGAGAGGATGTAGTCGGCGACTTCCCGGTCGAGATAGGTGCCGAATGCCTCCCGCAGCCGCTCCCGCTCGCCGAGCCCGGCGACCATCTCGTTGAACGAAGTCGCGAGCTCGCCGATCTCGTCAGCGGTGGTGATCGGCACGCGGACCGAGAAGTCCCCCTCGGCAACGCGCTCCGTCGCCTGCTGGAGGTCGCGCAGCGGGACGAGTATCGAGCGCGAGAGCAGCAACGTGAGCTCCAGCGAGACCGTCGTCGCGACGCCGATCGCAATCAGCACGGTGGCACCGAGGTCGGGGCTACCCTGCCCCTCCCCTGCGACGGCGGCCACGACGAGACCGGTGATGATGTTGATCATCGGCAGCGCGGCCAGCAGCCGCATACGCAGCGACAGCGCCCCGACATCGAGGTCGAAGGCGCCGTCGGCGGAGCGGTTGAGATCGATCAGCACGGGCCTCATCCCGGCCTCGACCGTCAGGTGGTGGAGGATCGCGCCGTAGCCGACGGCGACCAGCGCAAACGCCATCAGCGGTAAGGCGGCAGTCCAGGCGAGGCCCAGGATGACGATTGAGGCGATGACGCCAGGCACGATCACGACGCCGATCGGCAGCAGCATCTCGGCGCGGACGACATCGAGCGGCAACGAGATCGCGGCAGCCCATGCGCGCGCAGTCGCGGCCTCGTCACGCCGGCCGGCCATCCAGGACCTGATCGGGGCGATCCGGCCCCGAAGGCGAACGTATCCGTAGAGCAGCGTGACGGCCGTCAGCGACAGCGTGACCGCGAGGATCTCGGCGAGCTGAGTGGCGGTGCCGTGGTAGTAGAAGCTGAGCAGCAGCACGGTGCCCCCGGTGACGAGGAAGCCGGCCTGCAGTTCGACGGCGACGAAGGCAAGCGGGTAGTGCCGGCCGAGACGTCGGTATGCCCAGTCGAGGAAGACGCCGCGCATCGGAGGCATTCTCCCCGGAGAACGGCGCTGCTGCAAAGCGATCGGCGCCGCGGACAACTTTCAAGTAATCGGGGCCAAACTCCGATTCAATCCTTGCAATGCAGCTTCCGACGACACGGACAGAAGCCGTGCCTCGGCGGAGCGGCAACGGCGGGTTGCCTGAGCCACCACAGGGCGCCCCCGTTCGCGAGCTCCGCTGCGAGCACCGCGAATGCGGCGCGGTGACCCGAATCCGGATTCCGGCAGCGCTACCGGAGGCGGCGATCCACCGGGTCGTCTGCGACCGCTGCCACAAGGCCTACACGCCGCCGATGCCGATGCCGGCCGGGCCCCTTGCCGCCGCCGGCGCGACGATCGAGGCTGCCTGGGATCGGGTGCTCGACGCGCGCGACGCCGTCGCCGACCGAGCAGCGGGCCTCGACCGGGCCAAGGTCTGGACGTGGGCGTCGGTGCCGATCGCCGCCCTCGCGGTCGTCGCCGCCCTCGCGCTGATCCAGGGCGGATCATCGAGCCGCCCGACACCGCCACCCCCGGTCCCCCGACAGGCGGCCGGACCGGCCGCCAAGTACGTACGTGGCTCGGGCTTCTCGCTCGCCCTTCCGAGCGGCTGGAAGCAGACCGACGCTCCTGATGGGGCCGCTTTCTCGGCCCGTTCGAAGGACGGGCTCGCGACCGCGACCCTCTGGATCGAGCGCGCGCCCGACCTGAGCTTCCACCAGTTCGAGCAGCAATCGCTCACCCAGCTCGGCAAGGTCGCCGACAACCCGCGCGTCGTCGACCGGGTCGAGGGCCCGACGATCGAGGGCACGATCACCGAGCTGCGCGCCGAGGCGCCGGTCGCCGACGGCGTCACCGCGCCCGTACATGTGACGCTGCGCGGCGCCGGCGAGTACCGCTTCTACTTCACGACGGTCGAGCAGCCCGGCGCCGAGCCACAGCTCGGCGCCGACATCGAAACGATGCACGCCTCACTGCGCCCCGATGCCACGGCTAAAGGCGTCAAGCAGACGACGCAGACCCCGAACCCATGACGCTCCGTCCCTGGCATTGGCTGCTCGCCGTCGTCGCGCTCGTCGTCCCGATCCAGGCGATCGCCCTCGGCGGTGGTGATGCGGGCGGCGGCACGCTCACGGCCTCGGCATCGCTCGGCGGCTGCGGTGTCTCCCAGTCGGGGATCACATGTGAAATCGACGTCAGCTGGAGCGGGCTCGAGGGGGCCGATCACTACACGGCGACGGCGACCCTGGCCGACGGCAGCGTCCAGGACCTGGGCACGGTCGGCGCCGGCCCGGGCGGCGGCTCGACGGCCGTCTGGGTCCCCTACGTCGGCAACGGCGATTACGGGATCTCGATCACAGGCTGGGGCGCCGACAAGGCCAAGGAGCTCGGTAAGGCCAAGGCGGAGATCGACCCGGCCACGGCCAAGCCGGACACCAGCGGCAAGAGTTCGAAGGGCGGCTCAGCAGGGGCCGGCGGGCCGGACTCCGGCGCAGGCAGCGGCAGCTCGGATACGAACGGCGGGAAGACGACGACCACCACGACCGAGCCCACGCCCGGCCCCTCAGGCCCGCCCGCCGACCCGCCCCCCGCCGAGACGACCACGACGCCCAGCGACAACTCGACGACTACCGGCACCGAGCCGTCACCCGATCCGGCCCCGTCGACGACGACCACCGACGGCTCCGGTTCAGCCCCGGCGACGACGACCGACGTCCCCGTGCCGATCGTCCCGGCAACGGGTGGCTGAGCGGCCGTCGCCGTGAACGATGCCCCCACGCAGTTGATCTAGGCTGCCCCGCGATGGCGGGCGAGCGTGCAATCGAGGCCGAGGGTCTGCGCAAATCATTCGGCGATGTCGAGGCGCTCTGTGGAGTCGACCTCGAGGTCGAGGCCGGCACGGTGCTCGGGCTGCTCGGGCCGAACGGCGCCGGCAAGACAACCGCGGTCCGGATCCTGACCACCCTGCTGCCGCCGGACGGCGGGCGCGCCACGGTCGCCGGCCACGACGTCGTCCGCGACGCGCCCGCGCTTCGCGCGAAGATCGGCCTGGCCGGCCAGTACGCGGCGATCGACGAGAACCTCACCGGCTTCGAGAACCTCGACATGGTCGGGCGGCTCTACCACCTGCCCCGTGCCCACGCCGCCCAGCGGGCCCGGGAACTGCTCGAACAGTTCGATCTGACTGATGCGGCGGACCGCCTCGCCCATACCTATTCCGGCGGCATGGCGCGGCGCCTCGACCTCGCCGCGGCGCTCGTCGCCGCGCCGCCGGTCATCTTCCTCGACGAGCCGACTACCGGCCTCGACCCGCGCAGCCGGCAGAGCCTGTGGGCGGCGATCGAACAGCAGGTCGCCGCGGGCACGACGGTGCTGCTTACGACCCAGTACCTGGACGAAGCCGACCGGCTCGCCGATGCGATCGCCGTGATCGACCACGGTCGGGTGATCGCCGAGGGAACCTCGGACGAGCTCAAGAACCGCGTCGGCGGCGAACGGATCGAGGTCACGCTCGCCGATCGCGATGCCGGCGAGCGGGCGATCAGCGCGCTGGGCGAGCTCGCCAGCGAGCCGCCCCGGCTCGACGAGGACGGCATCGTCCATGTCCCGATCGGCTCGCGCACCGGAGCGATCGCCGATGCGGTCCGCCTGCTCCACGGCGAGGACATCGGCATCGACGACATCGGCGTGCACCGGCCGACGCTCGACGACGTCTTCATCGCGCTGACCGGACGCGCGGCAGAGGCCGAGACAGAGGCCGCCGCGGCGGCGGCGGAGCAGAGCTGATGTACGAGCAGGTCCGCGACACGATGCTGCTCGGCAAACGCAACCTCCTGCGCTTCCGACGCTCGCCGGAGCTCGTCGTCGGCTTCCTGGTGCAGCCGATCATGTTCATCCTGCTGTTCGTCTACGTGCTCGGCGGCGCGATCCAGACGCCCGGCTACGACTACGTCGACTTCCTGATGCCGGGCATCATCGTCCAGACGATCGCCTTCGGCGGCTTCGTCACGGCGATTGCCCTTGCCGAGGACCTGAAGAAGGGCCTGATCGACCGCTTCCGCTCGCTGCCGATCGCACGCTCCGCCGTGCTCGCGGGCCGCACGCTCTCCGACGTCGTCACGAACGCCGTCTCGCTCGCCGTGATGATCGTGGTCGGCCTGATCGTGGGCTTCACCTTCAGCGCGAACGCGCTCGAGATCGTCGCCGGCGTCCTGCTCCTGCTGCTCATGGGCTACGCCTTCTCGTGGATCTACGCGCTCATGGGCCTGTCGTCCTCGACGCCCGAAGCTGCCCAGCAGATCGGCTTCATCATCATCTTCCCCCTCACCTTCGCGTCCTCGGCCTTCGTCCCGGTCGACTCGATGCCGAGCTGGCTGGAGGCCTTCGCCAAGGTCAACCCGTTCACCGTGATCGTCGACGCGATGCGCGCGCTGTGGCTGGGAGCTCCCGCGGGCAACAGCATCTGGGGAGCCGTCGCCTGGTCGGTCGGCCTGATCGTCGTCTTCGCCCCTCTGGCGACCTGGCGCTACAAGCGCACCGTGTCGAGCTAGAGGCCTCTCCTCTTAGACGGTCGAGATCGCGCGCTCGTCGCGGATCACGTGGGAGACCGCGTTGATCAGTGCGAGGTGGGTGAAGGCCTGGGGGTAGTTGCCCATGTGGCGCCCGGAGGCGGGATCGAGCTCCTCTGCGTAGAGGCCGAGCGGACTCGCATCCTTGAGCAAGCGTTCGCAGAGCTCGCGACCTCGCGTCCGCTCGCCGATTTCGAGCAGGGCCGAGACGAGCCAGAAGGAGCAGATCAGGAACGTGCCCTCCTCGCCGGTCAGGCCGTCGTCGGTCTCGTGGGTCCGGTAGCGGAGCACGAGCCCGTTGTCGGTGAGCTCGTCGGCGATCGCAAGCACCGTCGCCCTGGCGCGCTCGTCGCCCGGTGGCAGGAAGCGGACGAGCGGGATCAGCAGGTTGGAGGCGTCGAGCGCGTCGGTGTCGTAGTGCTGGGTGAAGACCCCACGCGAGTCGAGCCCGTTGGCGAGCACGTCCGCGTGAATCTCGTTCGCGACGACGCGCCACTCGTCCGCAAGGTCGTCATAGCCACGACGCGCCGCAAGGCGCGCGGCACGGTCGAGGGCAACCCAACACATGACCTTCGAGGAGATGTAGTGGCGGGGCTCACCGCGCGTCTCCCACAGTCCCTGGTCGGGCTGTCGCCAGACGGCAGCGGCGCACCGAGCCTGGTCCTCGATCACCGGCCATAGGCGCGGCGAGTTGTGCCCGTACTCCTTCTGATGCAGGTAGATCGAGTCGAGTACGGCGCCGTAGACGTCGTTCTGCCGCTGGTCGAACGCGCCGTTTCCGGTCCGCACGGGCCGGGCGCTCTCGTAGCCCGTCAGGTGGTGCAGCTCCTGCTCGGGCAGCTCCCTCTCGCCGCCGATCCCGTACATGATCTGCAGCCCGCCATCGGACTTGCGGTCGACGTCGCCGACGAACTGGATGAAGTCGTCCGCCTCCCACTCAAGCCCGAGCGAGTGCAGCGCCTGCAGGGTGAAGGTCGCGTCGCGCATCCACGTGTAGCGGTAGTCCCAGTTGCGCTCGCCGTGCGGCGTCTCCGGCAGCGACGTAGTCAGCGCCGCGACCATCGCCCCGGTGGGGCCGTAGGTGAGGCCCTTGAGAACGAGCGCCGAGCGCTGCAGATGCTCACGCCAGCGGTGGTCGGGAAAGTCACCGGAAGCGAGCCACAAGCGCCAGTACTCGGACGTCGTGTCCAGCGCCTGCTCGGCCTCCTCGAAGCTCGCCGGGCCGTCGAGCCGCGACGACCAGGAGAGCGCGAAGAAGCAGCCCTCCCCCGCCGTCAGGCGGCGACGGGCACGGGCGAGACCGCCCTCGATGCCCATGTTGACGTCGGAGTGCAGGCGCATGAACGTCTCGCCGTCGGAGGCGTCGGCGACGCCGTGCGTCGCCTGTGGCCGCGACCACCGCGCCGGGCGGCGCCCGTAGTCGAAGACGGGCTCGCAGAGCATCTCGAGCTGGACGGAGCCGTGGACGCAGCGGGCCGTCCGGATCAGCAGGTGGTGGGAGTCGTGGTCGGAGGGCGGCCGGGTGTGCGCCGTCGCCTTCGTCGCGTCGCGGGCCCGCCAGTGGCCGACGATGAGCGCATCGCGGACGATCATCCAGCCGGTCGGCGTCATCCACGTCGTCTCGACGATGTTCGTCCCCGGCTCGTAGCGGCGGCCGACGGGCTCGGCCATGTTCGAGGGCCCGATCCGCCAGCCACCGGCGGAGCGGTCGAGCACGGCTGCGAAGACGCTGGCCGAGTCGAAGCGCGGCGGGCAGAGCCACTCCACCGTCCCATCCGGGGCGACGAGCGCACCCGTATGACAGTCGCTGAGGAACGCGTAGTCGGCGATCGAGGGGAACGGCGAGCGTGGCTGGCGGCGCTCGAGGAAGGGTGTCGTCGTCGGCTTGTGGATCGGGTCCATGCCGCCCGCGCGACGCGGCCCCTCGTGCTCGGTGTAGGAGCGGCTGGCTGCCTCGGACTCGACGCGACCGCCGCCGCCGACCTCGTCCTGCTGGCGCGCGCCCGGCTCCATGCGGTGGAAACCTAGCGCCGCAGGCCTCCTCCGGTGCCGTGCCCTCCACCGCCGCAAGGCGATGCCCGGGGTGGGACTCGAACCCACAACGCCCCCGAAGGGACAGCGGCTTTTAAGGCCGCGGGCTTTACCGGTTTGCCTACCCGGGCTCGGGCATCGTAGGCGCGGCGACGCCGGCGAGCGATTCGGCGCGGGTGCGGCCGGATCTTTATTGACTTTTCAGGTCGGGTTTAGTTGCGCGCAACTAGGGCAGGAGTACGGTGTTAGGTAAGGAGAACCTCGTCCCGATGGAAGCATCCGCACTCTCACACGCGTCTCGCCGCGGCCTTCTGGCCCGCCGCTCGCCCGTCCTCAAGCTCGAGGGCGATGAGCGTCTGGTCGCACTGATCCGCGCCGGCAACGACCGCGCCTTCGAGGTGCTCTTCGACCGCTACCAGTCGCGTCTGCTCGCCTTCTGCAGCTCGATGCTGAAGAGCCGTCAGGACGCCGAGGACGTTCTCCAGGAAGTCTTCGTCAACGCGCACACGGCGATGCTCGCCGACGAGCGCAAGATCAACGTGCGCCCCTGGCTGTACCGGATCGCGCGCAACCGCTGCCTCAACCACCTGCGCCGGCCCGTCCACGAGGGCCAGGACTCGATGGACATCCATCCGCACATGAACGGCGCGACGACCGCCGAGCGCGTCCAGGATCGCGAGGAGCTGCGCCAGGTGCTGGCCGACGTCGGCACGCTGCCGGAGACGCAACGCACGGCGCTGCTGCTGCGCGAGATCGATCAGATGTCCTACGACGAGATCGCGGTCGCGATGGACACGACGATCCCGGCGGTCAAGTCGCTGCTCGTCCGCGCCCGGATCACGCTCGCCGAGTCGAGCGAGGCGCGCACCCTGAGTTGCGAGGAGGTCCGCGTCACCCTGGCCGAGGCCGCTGAGGGCCTGACCAAGGCGACCGGCCCCGTCCGCATGCACGTCCGCAGCTGCGAGAGCTGCACCAACTTCCGCAAGCAACTGCGCAGCGACCACAAGGCGCTGGCGGCGATCCTCCCGATCGGACCGCTCGTCCTGCTCAAGGGCTCGTTCCTCGGCAAGCTGTTCGGGGGTGGCGCTGCGAGCACCACCGCCGCCGGTGGCGCTGCAGGCACCGCGGCCGTCGGCGGCTCCGCCGCAACGACCACGGCATCGAGCATCGGGCTGATCGGCGGCGCGATCGGCACCAAGGCTGTCGCCGGCATGGCCACAGCCGCGCTGCTCACCGCGGGCGCCGTCGAGGTCAACCACATCAACGGATCGGCCGACCCCTCGCCCCAGCCGCGCATCGCCGAGGCCGCCGCAAGCACGCCGCCGGCCGCAGCGGAGGCCGCCGTCGCGCACGATTCGAACAGCTTCGGCCACACGCTCGCAGTCGCGGCCAGCCGCACGGGCGCCCCGGTGGCCGACCGGCACGCCGACGGACATCACGCTGCGCCGACCACGAACGAGCGGCCCGCCGATCCCGACGACGGCCGGCGCCACGACCGACGCTCAGCCCACCGACACGACGCCGCCGACTCCCGACACCAATCCGGCCGCCGGCGGCTCAGGTGACACCACCACGCCGGCCGGCGACGGCTCGGTCGCCGTCACCGGCACCGCTGACGGTGGTGGCGTCGTCGTCGACCCCACGGGTGGCGATACGACCACCGGTGGCGACGGGACGACGACGACCGGCAGCGGCTCGGGCTCGGACACCGGAGGGGACGGCGGCACGACGACCCCCGGCTCACCGCCCGACTCCCCCCCGCCGCCACCTCCGCCGGCGACGCCGCCGCCGGCGACCGACCCATTCCCCCCGAGCCCCCCGAGCGGCTCCAGCCCGACCGGACCCACCGGCCCCACGGTCCCGAGCCCCGGACCGATCGACCCGACCTCCGCGGACTGACCGCCGGATCGCGTCGCAGCCCTAGACCCCGGCAACGCCGGCGGTCGAGCCTACGACGTTCGTTTAGCCCTCCTCTCGAAGTTTTGTTGAGCAGGGCCCCGTCCTACCTCAGCGTCGCATCCGCAACAGCCGATGGGTGGGCCGTCATCGGAAACCGCACTCGAGCCGGCCACTGCCGGCACGGACAGCGGAGGGGACCATGGAGGACACTGCGAACAAGATCGACGCGTTCACTGACGTCGCTCGCCGCTCGGTCCGGCACTGGGCCGGCGGGCTCGTCGAGTACGACACGACAAGACGCCGGCTGTGGATCGGCGGCCAGCGAATGCACCACGGCCTGACGGGCGCCCTGGTCGCGGGCGCCGGCATCGGCGCCTGCGTCGTGCACCGGATGTCACCGCGCGGAGGGCTCGAGTGGGCCTTGCTTGGCTCGGTGCTGATGGCGCACGACTGGCACGACCGCGGCCAATGGTTCGAGATCGGGCGCCAGTTCGACGACTGACGCCGGGCGGGTGACCCGACGTCAGCGCCGTAGGTGTTCGGGGAACCGCCGGGGCTAGCCCTCAGGCCGAGTGCGTCTCGCCGGGCTCCAGCAGGACCGCGGTCGAGTCGGTCTCACGCTCGAGCTCCTCCTTGAAGGCCGCAAGGTCGGTTTCGATCGGCGGGAAGGTCGAGTGGTGCATCGGGATCACCGTCGGCGCTCCGATCAGCTGGGCGGCGACGACCGCGTCGTGGCGATCCATCGTGTAGTGGCCGCCGACGGGGATCAGGGCGACGTCGACGGGCGTGCGCTTGGCGATCAACTCGAGATCGCCGAACAGGGCCGTGTCGCCGAGGTGATAGACGGTCGTACCGCCGATGTTGACGACCCAGCCCGCGGCCGAACCGATCACGGTGCCGTACGTTGGCGAATACGGCGCCTCGTCGGAGCCGGGCGTCGTGCTCGTGTGCCACGCCTGGACGAGCTTCGCCCAGCCCCAGTCGAAATCGACGGTGCCGCCGAGGTTCGGGTCGAGCACGTCCTCGATCCCCTGCTCGCCGAGCCAGTTGGCGAGCTCGACGATCGCCGCGCACGTCGCGCCCGTCCGCT
This sequence comes from uncultured Solirubrobacterales bacterium, assembly GCA_963774395.1. Taxonomy (GTDB): domain Bacteria; phylum Actinomycetota; class Thermoleophilia; order Solirubrobacterales; family 70-9; genus CAXMST01. The sequence continues at coordinate 221,771 of CAVZET010000011.1, forward strand.
GCGCGAGGCCGACGGCATCGGCGAGGTGGTCGACGTGGCCGTGGGTGACGAGGATCGTGTCCGGCTCGAGCTCGTCGGCGGTCACGTTGGCAACCGGATTGTTCGGCTTCAGGAAAGGATCGATCACAACGGTGGCATTGCCGTCGCTGAGCTCGAAGCAGGAATGGCCAAGAAAGCGGATGTCTGTCATCTGTCGTCTCACTCCTTCGGTTCTGTGTCGTGGGTTGGGGGATCGGCAAGCTCTTCCGCAAGGGCCCAGCCGACGGCGACTCCGATCATCATCGCGAGTCGGCTCTCCTCGGCGAACAGAGTTCGCACCTGGGCGGCCCTCTCGTCCTCGTCTTCCCGGGCGATCGCCTCGGCAATCGCCTGCTCGTGCGAGCCCTCGAACCAGCCACCGCTCGCGAGCGCCTCGGCGAGAACCCGCTGGAGACCGGGGGCCGCGCTCGCGACGATCCGCTCGGCTTCGTGGAAGCGCTCGGCGTCGGCAAGCGCCTCAACGGCGGCGTGCAGCTGCTCCTCCGAGTAGGGCGCGCTCATACCGTCAACATATCCGGCCCGGGCTCCCGCCTAGCGAGCCGGGCGGCGCAGCTCCTGAAGCGTGACCGCGCCGAGGTCCGCGTAGCCGCAGGAGGTCCGCGCCGACCCTCCGGCATCGGGCCCACGGCCGGCACTAGTCCTCCGCCGCACCGCGGGCGGCGGCGAGCCAGCCGAGCCCGAGCCCGACGATGCCCCCGACGATGCCCGCGACCGGATCTGCCCACGAGTCGACGAGCGGAAGGAGGAGGAGGACGGCGGCCGCCACTGAGACGGCGGCGACGTCGAGGGGCTCGGCGAAGGCGGTCCGCGATTCACCCCGCCAGAGCATCAGCCAGGCGCCCAGCAGGCCGAGGGCGACGCCGTTGCCGCCGCCGGCGGTGAGCTCACCGAGACCGGCGCTGTGCACGGCGCCGGCAGCGAGCATCCCGAGCGTGCCGCAGGCGAGGATCAGGGTCGCCGTCATCAGCGTGCCGATGCGCCGCTCGACGGCGCTGCCGAAAATCGCGATACCCGCCCCGGCGACGAGCAGCGTGCCCATGTCGTTGTAGACGAAGGGTGCCGTCACATAACGCCAGGGCTCATCGCCGACCGGCCCGAGGATCGCGCCCACCTGCCAGGGAAAGAGGGGCACGGCACGCTCGACGACGAGCAGCACGGCGGCGATCAGCAGGGCCGAGACCGTCGCCATCGGGCGCTCGCCGACGGCCGGCAGGGCGGGCGCGCGCAGCCGCCGCTCGCCACCTTCCCGGCGTCGCCGCTCGCGCGCTTGCCGGCGCTTTTGGCGACGGGTCTGGCGGACCTTGATCTCGTCACCCTCGCGCTCGAGCTCGGGCGCCCGCTTGCGGAGCCGATTGCCGCAGTACGGGCACTCGGTCACGTACGGGCTCACCTCAGACCCGCAGCTCTTGCAGACCACGCTCAACTCGGGTGCGCTCATGCCCCGCGAGAATAGCCCGGGCCCCGCGTCGAGCTCCACGGGATCGTGCCCGCCGGGACGCCTGGCACCGAGGGGCGGTGCGCAGGTGCCGGTGAGCACGACGGTCGCGATCCGGCGAAGCGTGTCCAGGTGCGAGGTCTGGGATCGCCATCTAGGGCCTGATCACGACGCGTCGCGGACGACCGCGTGCAGGTCCGAACCCTGCTCGTCGGCGAGAGCGAGCTGGCGAACCGAGCCCGTCCCCTCGGTGAGGATCGCGCGGATCCGGGCGAGCTCGGCGCTGCAGCCGAGCTCGGCGGCGCTCGGCGCGAGCTCGTCGAGCAGGCGGTCGGCAAGATCGGTCGCGGGCACATGCGTGCCGGCGCTGACGTCCAGCAGCCGGCCCTCCATGCCGCGCAAGGCCGCGCGCACCTTGTTGTCGTCGACGAGCTCCCAGGGCACCTCGAAGAGCGGCTCGCCGTCTCGGTAGGCAGCGACGAAGCGATGCGCGAGCGACTGCGTCAGCGCCGCGAAGGCAACCGTGTCCTCGACCTCGTTGGCCTGGTCGAAGATCCGCGTCTCGACGGTGCCGATCCGCGGGTGGGGCCGTACGTCCCACCACAGATAGGTGTAGTCGGAGATCGCACCGGAGCGGACCATCTGGTCGACGCGCGAGCTGAAGATCTCCCAGGATCCGTAATGGGGCGGAATGCCGGAGCGCGGGAAGGCTCGAAAGACGGGCGTACGGGCCGACTGCATCCCGGTCCTCCGGCCCTCCCAGAAGGGAGAGTTGGCGGAGAGGGCAAGCAGCAGGGGCAGGTACCGGCGGATCCCATCGGCGACGTAGATCGCCTCCTCCGGGGAACTCATGCCAACGTGCACGTGGGTGCCGAAAATCAGCTCGCGATCGGCGATGAACGTGAGCTCACGGGCGAGCTCGATGTAGCGCTCGCGCTGCACGATTCGCTGCTCGTCGCAGCGCGCGAAGGGATGCGTACCGGCAGCACCGAGCCGCATCCCCTCCTGCTCGACCACCTCGCCCACGACGCGCCGCAGATCGGCGAGCTCCGCGGCTGCCTCGGGGACCCCGGCGCAGGGACGAGTCGCAATCTCGAGCACGCTCTGAAAGAGCTCAGGCTTCACGCAATCCGCATAGCGCCCGGGCACCGCAGGCAGCACGCGGTCGATGCCGCTGGCCAGGTCGAGCGTCTCGGCGTCGAGCAGCATGAGCTCCTCCTCGATACCGACCGTGAAGGTCTCTCCGGTGAAGTTGTGTTCGAGCACGAGTCTCAGTCTGCGGGCCCCTCCGGGCCGCCGGCGGCCCCGATCGTAGCCCGCCTACCCGCTATACACTGGGCGCGCGGCGCCGAAACGGTCGCCGCGGCCGTCTTCACGCGGCCGGGCGGGATGTCTCGCCGCCGGAGCACCAACCGATTGCCGTTAGGAGGCACACCTCAATGGAGGTCAAGAGCATCACCGAGCAGAAGTCCCTTCTCGACGTCCTCGCGCCGGGCAAGAAGGCACGTCTGCACCGCCTGCTGTTCGAGTTCGGGCCTGGCAACGGCACGCTGATGCTGCTGCCGATCGACCAGGGCATCGAACACGGCCCACGCGACTTCTTCCCGAATCCCGCTTCCAAGGACCCCGAGTACCAGTTCAAGCTTGCCAAGGAGGCGGGCTACTCGGCGATCGCGTGCCAGATCGGCTTTGCCGAGAAGTACTACCCCGACTATGCCGGCGAGGTGCCGATGATCCTCAAGGTCAACGGCAAGACCGAGGTGCCGCCGGACGACCGGGCCCTGTCGACGACGAACGCATCAGTCGAGGACGCCGTCCGGCTGGGCGCCGACGCGGTCGGCTACACGATGTATCTCGGCTCACCCCGCCAGGACGAGGACCTACACCAGCTCAAGGGCGTGCGCGAGGACTGCGACCGCTACGGCATGCCGCTGGTCATCTGGGCTTACCCGCGCGGTGAGGCCATCGAAAAGGTCGGCGGCAAAGGCTCCTTCTACGCGATCGACTACGCGGCCCGGATGGCGATGGAGATGGGCGCTGACGTGGTCAAGATCAACATGCCGAAGATTGACCCCGAGCGCGACAAGGACTCCCCCGCCCCGTACAACAGCGGCGAGTTCACCCAGGAGGACGCGATCGCGCATTGCGTCGAGTCGGCCGGCCGTTGCCTGGTCGTCCTCTCGGGCGGCTCGAAGATCGACGATGAGCAGCTCCTGCAGCAGACGCGCTTCGTCCTGCAGGCGGGTGGCTCCGGCGTGATCTACGGCCGCAACGTCTGGCAGCGCGAGTGGAACGAGGCGATCGAGGTCGTCGAGCAGATCAAGGAGATCATGCTCTCCAGCGTCTCCCGCATCCCGTAGCACCGAGCGGCCCGTCGGGCGCCGGGTCGCGTTTCGTGAGTTGTCTGTAACCGAGTGATGAGCGCGAGGTAAACTCCTTCGCATGGCCGAGGTCCACGAAGTTCTCGATCGCCGCCACCTGAGCTACGAGCAGTTCGAGGAAGCATTCGAACGCGAGGCGGCGGTCGAAGAGAGGCGGCGCGAAGAACTGCGCCGCCGCGCCGCGAACCGCTCGCGGGCGCGCCGCATGGATCGGGCCGAGCGCAGCGGCAAGCTGCGCTTCGGCGTGCTCGCACTCGCGCTCACGGCGACGACCGTCGTCGTCGTGATCGTGATGTTTGAGATGCTCGCCTGGATAGTCGGCGGCTGATCTCGCGGGCTGCGGGACTGCTGCTCGGCGTCATCGGTCGCGCGCGGATAGCGCTGCTATAGCCCCGCCCCTCCCTCTTCCTTGATCAGCTCTCGCGGGTCGAGGGCGCGCTGCTCGGCGTCATCGGTCGGCGCGGATAGCGCTGCTATACCGCGCCTCCCTCTTCCTTGATCAGCACGCCCTCGACCTCGCGAGATCCACGGTTGGCGTGATCGGGCGCCCGCGACCTCGCGAGAGTCAGAAAAAGGGCAGGGTTCGACGTGGGCTGCCCCCGGCAGCCCCGTGTGGGTACGCATCCGAGCCCGTGGGCTTAGGCGTCGTCCTGGGCCTTGGGGGCCCTGGCGCCGATGCCGTCCTGGGACGCGATCACTTCCTTGCGGAAGACGCTCACGTCACGGGGGGCGTCGATGCCAATGCGGACCTTGTCGCCGGAGACGGACAGGATCGAAACCTCGATCTCGTCGCCGATCATGATGGTCTGATTGGTCTTGCGGGTGAGTACCAGCACGGTTGGTCGCCTCTGCCTGCTGAACGGTTGCAGTCCCCTCCGGGAACGGACGGAGGGAGGTCCCGGGATCCCAGCGGCCGAGACGCGGGGACGACTCTACTGCACCGCGGTGGACAGAACGTCAGTTACTTTTTTCACTAGTTTTGGTTGTTGTTTCGGCAGTCAGAGGACCGCCGCCGCCGTGCCCATGACGGGCGCGCTGCTAGTCTGCCGCCCGCGATGGCAGGTAGATCCCTCCGAGCACAGTTGAACCAGATCCGCGCCTGGGTCCGCGAGGGCCGTACCGATGCGTGGATCGCCCATCAACTCGAGGTCCCGGCCTCCGAGCTTCGTGACTTCCGCCGCCGGCACGGTCTCTCGCCCGACTCCGGGCCGGAGGACGAGGTCGACCTCCGCGACGAGATCGAGGCCGAAGTCGAGGCTGCGACCCTCGCCGCCGACGACGACGACGAGGACGAGGACGAGGACGAGGCCGACGACGAGGACGGCGATGGGGGCGAGGAACGAGCCGAGCGCGATGACGACGAGGACGGCGAAGAAGATCGCCCGCGCCGCCGTCGCCGCCGCGGTGGCCGTGGCCGCCGGCGAGGCAAGCGCATCGAAGCCACCTTCGACCACGGGGACGACGACGGCTATGGCCTCTGGCTCGACGCCTCCGTCAAGGACAACCCGGTCTACGCCGAGCACTGGGCGGGCCACCGCCAAGTGGAAGTGACGATCGATGCCGATCAGATCGTCATCCGCCGCTCCGACAGCGGCAACGGCAAGCAGGACTGACCCGGAGGCTCAGCTGCCGCCGCGCCACTGCGGTCCCGGCAGCGCCTCCAGCGTGTCGAGCACGACCTCGAGCGCGTGCAGGTCGAATGGGTCGGCGGTGCCCTCCGTGATCAGGCGCTTGCCGAGCTGATCACGTTCAGCGACCGTACCCCGCGCGAACAGGAACTCGCCGATCTTGCGGTCACGCCGTGGGCGCGTCTTGTTGCTGTATCCGGATGGCAGGCCCGGCACCCCGCCGCTCTCCGCCGCTCGCCGCAGAAGATGCACGAGGATCGCCTCCGGGCTGCCGTCGGGCTCGTTGATCGGCTCCTTGCCAAGCACCTTCGCCGCTTTCTTTGGCTTCATCCCCCGCTTGATCACCCGCCGCAGCGCGCGCCGCTCGGGCGGGCTCAGTCCCTCGAGCCCGGCGCCTCCGTCGAATTCGCGTCCCTTGCGGCGCAGACCCTTGAACATCATCCACAGCGGCGCCCTGTGCTCGCTCGGAACGCCGCCGAACGCGAGCACCGCCGCGACCCACATCCCCATCGCGATCAGCCCGAGAATCGTCTGCTGGAAGAGCGTGCCGAAAGTGAAGAGGCCGTGTAGGTAGGCGATCACGCCGGCGGCACCGGTCGACACGAGGATCATCCGCCACGGCAGGTGAATCGCGCTGCGCCCCGACTGCGAGCGGGCGAAGACGAAGATCGCCGGCGGCGTGAAGGCGCCGATCATCGCCAGCGGTGTACCGATCACGCCGATCCGCGGGACGAGCACGAGCGAGAGCCCGATGAAGATGAACATCGCGCAGATCGCGCCGATGATGAACGGCACGCGCTTGTCGGCGTACTTGACCGACTTGTTGATCATCCGGTAGACGGTCGGCGCGACCAGGCCGGCGGCGATCACCGGGATCAGCGGTGCGGAGGCGGAGTACGACTCGGGCGCGATCCGCAGCAGGGCGTGAGCGCCGAGCGTCGTCACCAACAGCGTGCCCATGAGCATCAGCCAGAAGTAGCCGAACTGCACTCCACGCGCCGTACCCACCCCGTACTCGTCCTCGACGGCCCTGAACATCGGCGTCTTCTGCAGGGGCCGCAGCGCCTTGCGGTAGCCACCCGGGAGCACCGCCACGAGGAATGCCGCCTTCGAGGCCAGGTGGTAGGTGCCGAGCTCGGCGTGCGAGACGAACCGCGAGAGGATGAAGATGTCGGAGTAACCGACGACCCACATCGAGAGCACGAGTGGCACGCGGATCGCCCCGCGCCGGTAGATCATCTTGGCTTCCTGCAGGTCGAAGCTGGGCTCGATGCTGGAACGCAGGAAGAAGAGCGACAGCAACATCGCGAGCACCGTGCCGATCGCGTGACCGAGGATCGCGCCCTCGACGCCGAGACCGCCGATGAGCAGCGCGACGACGGCCGCGAGCGTGAAGATCGGTTTCGCGGTCTCAACGATGATGTAGGCGTACGGGCGGCGCTCGATCCAGATCGCGATCGAGGTGAGCCGGTAGAGGGCGCCGGCGCCGCCGGCGATCGCAGCCCAGACGAGCAGGTTCGGGTCGGCCTTGCCACCAAGCAGCACGTTGGTGATCGGGACGCGGAAGATCAGGGCCAGCGCCGTGCCGATGATTGAGATGATCGTGATCGTCGAGACGCCGGTTCCGAAGCTGCGCTTCGGCGTTGTCGCGAGCTCCTCATCGTCATCGTCGTCATCGTCATCGTCGTCATCGTCGTCGCCGCCGCCGAAGGTCCGCTTGAGCGTGCCCTGCTTGACCGCAAGCGTGAAGAGCAACGTCATCAAGCCGGCGAAGAACTGGAGCAGGCCGAGCTGACCGAAGCCGGACGGCGGCGCGAAGTTGGCGATCACGATCGCCGCGGCGAACGTGAGGATGTTCGAGACGATCATCCCCAGGCCGTGAATCCCCGAGAGGCGTATCACCTGGGTGCCAAACGCTGCCCCCGTCCGTCGAGCCCCCCCGTTCGACCCGCTGCCGTTGCCCCCGCCCTTCGAGCTCAAACCGACCAGCCGGCCAGCTTGCGACCGGTGAACTCTCGCAAGCGGTCGGCGTCCTCATGCAAGACCTCGAGCACCTCGTCCCCGAGCGCCGCTTCGAGCTCCTCGCGGGGAGGCTTGGAGATCGGCTTCGAGAGCGGCAGCGCGACGTCGAGCGCGAGCCAAGCCCGGCGCGGCAGCCGCCGGCCGAGCCGGGTACGGCTCATCTTCTGGACCCTCATGCCCATCCGGGTCGCGCGCTTCTTGCGCGAGGTCGAGTGGCGCAGTTGCTGGAACTTGGGGTGCTCGAAGCCCGGGTCGACTCCGACGAACTCGAAGACCGTGCGCAGGGTCTCCGCACGATCCTCCCGCAGGTCGCTGTTCTCGATCACGAGGATGTGCTCGCGGTCGTAGTGCTCGAGAAAGCGCTGCAGCTGGCTGAAGTAGCGACTGCGGGCCACGTACGAGGTGTTCGGGTGCAGCAGGGTCGCCCGCAGATCTCCCTTCTCACGACGCTTGGCGAAGTTGTGCACGTAGTGCGCGGCGATCCGGTCGAGCGGGTCGCGGACGATGTAGATCAGCTTCGCCTCGGGGACGACGCTCGCCATCCTCTCGGGGACGCCCATGTGTTGCGGAAAGGCGGTGTAGTTGGGCGAGGACTCGCCGCGGACCCGAGCGGCCGGGTCGAAGTGGCGCCCGTACCACTCGGGGCCACGTCCCCAGTTCCGTTCGGCGATGAAGTAGTTGAGCTCCTTCGGCGTCGACATCGACACCTCCGGATGTAGCCCGAGGTAGTAGTGCAGGCCGCTCGTCCCGCACTTCTGGGCGCCGATGATGATCAGGTTCGGCAAGGTCGACGGCCCCGAGGACGACCCTCGGGCACGGTTGATCTCGGTCTCACCGGCGGCCCCCTGCACGCCGGCAGACGACTCGGTCCGGACCGGCGCCTCCATAGGTGCCTCGGAGGATAGAGGAGCCTCGGGCGAGCTCACCCCTCTCCCCCGTCCTCCGGATCCGCGTCTGAGACATCCTCAGAGGCCGCCTCGCGCGCTGCCTCCTGTCTGAGGACCTCGTTCCCGGCACCAATCCTCCGCATCGGCCAGCGGCCGTGCCAGGGCGACATCGCGGCGTCGAAGCGCTCGTCGAGCAGGCGCCGGTAGGCGCGGTCATCAAACGTGAGTCCGAGCTCCCCGGGCGCTGGGATCCGCTGGAAGGCAACGCCGAGCCGGCGCATCGCCGCCATCTGCAGCGAGTCGGTCACGACCATGACGCGGCCTGGCGGCACCTCGAGACCCGCAATGGCCTCGCGGAGCTCAGCTTCGAAGTCCTCGTCGGCGACGCCGAGCGCGTAGACGAGCGCCTTCGGGCGCCGGCGCTCCGGGTGGCGTCCAAGGTCGCGGCCGGTCAACGCCAGCGCCAGCGGCAGGCTCGGCCCGACCGGGTTGCTCGAGTAGCGCCACCAGCGGTTCAGGGCGCCGCGCCGCCGAACCCGCTTCGGCGGCCGCTCGCCGCGCGCCATCCCGGCGAGTAGCTCGGCCGCCCCGAGCGCGCCGTTACCCCGCCAGGCGCGCTTGCAGCCCGCGGCGAGGCGCTTGCGACGACGCCCGTCGAGCAGCTCCTCGAGGCACTCGCCGAGCCCGTCGTCCTCGGGCCCGGAAACGGCGAGGGCGACGTCCTGATCCGCGGCCCAGCGTGCCCGGGCTGCCTGATCGTCGGTGTTGCGAGGCATCGGCACGAAGAGGCTGGGCACGCCGAAGGCAACCAGCTCGTGAAAGGCGTTGTAGCCCGCCGCGGAAACAGCGAGATCGAAGGCCCGGAAGTAGCGGCTCATCGGAAACGTCGCGTCCAACAGCACGACCTCGGCCGGGACCTCGAGCCCCGGCCCGATGCCCGATTGCAGCGCCGCCACCTGCAGGTCCGGCTCGGCACCGAGTCGCTCCAGAACCGCGGCGGTCGCGATGTCGACGGCGCCCCCCTGACCGAGGTTGACGAGTGCCGTCGTCCGGTCGGGATCGAGCCCGAGGGCCCTTGCGGCGCGCCGGCGGGAGAGCAGCTCGGCGCGATCGAGATAGACCATCGGATCGACCTGGATCGCCTCGGCACGGCGGGCGACCGTCGGGCCTCTGTCGGCGTCGGCGGCGAGCTCGCCGGGCTCGAGCACGGCGTCGAAGGCACCGCTGCGGGCGAGCGCCGCCGACGGCGACCCGGGCCTCCACAGCGGTCGGCGGCACCAGACCGAACGCGGTGCCCCGGCGGCCGAAAGGACGTGCGTGAGGGCCCGGTAGGGATGGACGCCGTCGAAGACGACGAGATCCGGCCGCTCGTCGGCAAGCAGCCGCTCGAGGCGGTGACGCAGGCGCATGTTCCACTGCCAGTCGGAGCCCGAGGCCGGGCGCCTGTAGGACGGGAAGTACTCAGCTCGAAATCCGGCCTCGATGACGGCGCCGACCGCCTGCGAGAGCGTGAAGAAGACCGGCTCGACGCCCTCCGGCAGGCGCCTGGCGATCGCCATCGCCCGGTTCAGATGGCCGAGCCCCGTCCCGTTACTCGTCGCGAAGAGGACCTTCGCTTCGCCCTCCCCGGTACCTCGGGCGCGCCGCGGGCTCACGTGCCCGGCTCCCGTGCGAGCGCGGCGGCGAGCGTCGGCGCAACATGGTTGCCCTCGCGCTCGAGCTCGGCGACGGCGCGCCGGTAGCGCCCCGCGACCCGGCGGCGGCCGAGCGGGCCGAGTTCCCGACGCCAGCGGCCCGCGTGTGCGGCCTCCGCGGTCACCTCGCTCTCAAAGTATTCGTGCATGGCGGGCTCGTCCGCGACGCCGCAGAAGTCGAGTAGCTCCGCGTAGACGCGCTCACGCTCCGGCCCCACGAGGTCGTCGAGCAGGACGATGCGGAAGCGCCCGGACGGGATCTCGTAGCGGGCACCGTCCTCCTCGCCCCGAACGCCGCGCTCGATCTCGCGCAGCCGCGCCTGCCACCAGTCGATCCCATGGCTGACGCTGTCGGGGCCCCAGGTCTTGCCCGTCACCGAGGCGGCCGAGTCGCGGCCGTCGCGGAGCGCGTGGATGATGCGCGCGTCCGGGAAGAGGCGGAGCAGGGTCTGCGCCTCCTTGACGTTGTGCGAGGACATCTCGACGAGCCGCGGCTTCCCGGCGCGCTCGGCGACGGGACCGAGCAGGTCGCCGACCAGGCCGCGGGCGGCCGCGATCGGATCGCCGGCGTAGGCGGTTTCGAAGCGCTCACAGGCGGCCTCGAAGTCGCCACGACGGTGCAGGTTGTAGAGGCCGCGGGGGCGGCCGTCGACGCGCACCCGATGCCACCAGAAGCCGCGTAGCTTCGCCAGGTAGCCGGCGAGCGTGATCCGCCCCTCGAGCAAGTCGGGGAGGCCGCGCTTGTTGCAGTGGAAACGCGCCTCGATCGGGACGTCGGCGAGCTTCGAGTTCGATCCGAGCAGGCGGGCGAGGGCGTGAGTGCCCGAGCGGCCGGTGCCGCCTATGAAGACCGGCTCGGCCGCGCCATTCACGCCGACTGGCGCTCGTAGGCGGCGCGGAGCACGGGCGCGCAGTGGAAGTTCTCGCGCTCGAGCCGGTCGAGGGTCTTCTCGTACTCGCGGACGAGATCGGCCTGCCGCTCCGGGCTGAGGCCCTCGCGCCAGCGCTGGGTGTGGGCGGCGCCGGCGTTCACCTCCGTCTCGAAGAACGTCCGCATCTGCTGCTCGTCCTCGAGACCCCCGAATTCGAGGATCCGCCGGTAGACGCCTTCACGGTCGCCGGTGACGAGGTCGTCGAGCGAGATGACGAGCAGCTTCGAACGGTCCTCGAGGGCGCCGACGCCGCGCTCGATGTTGCGCAGTCGGCCCTCCCACCAGCGCAGGCCCTCGAAGCCGTCGCGCGGGTGTGACCGCTTCTGCCGCTTGGAGACCTTCGAGGAGCCCGCGTCGCGCCCGTCGCGGACGGTGTGGATCAGCTTTGCCTCGGGGAAGAGCCGCTGCAGGGTCGGGCTCTCGGCGATCGTGAAGCAGCTCATCTCGATCAGCCCGGGCTTGCCCTGCTCGGCGGTCAGCGGCCAAAGCAGGTCGAGGAACAGATTGCGACAGGCCAGCTCGAGGTCGGAGGGATAAGCGCGCTCGAACTCGGCGACAGCCGCGTCGAAGCGCTCACGGGGCACGATCTTGTGTAGCCCTCTGACCTTGCGGCCGAAGGCGAGCCGCCGTGCGACGACGGGTGCGACCTCGCCGGCCCGGATCCGCCGCCACCAGAACTTCTTCAGCTTGCGCAGGAAGGTGTCAGCGTCGACCGAGCCCGCCAGCAGGTCCGGGAAGCCCTGCGGATTGCAATGGAAGCGGCACTCGATCGGCACCCGCGCGTAGCGAGAGTGGCTGCCGAGAAGGTGCGAGACGACGTGGGTCCCGGAGCGGCCGGTGCCGCCGACGAAGATCAGATCTGGATCGTCGGGGCGCGGCCCGAGCTTGCCTTCGGCGCTCGTCGCCATCAAAGCATCCCCTCCTTGCGCTCCTCGTAGACCCGGATCAACAGCTCAGCGCAATGAACGTGATCCTCCCGCATCCGCTCGAGGATCTCGCGGTAGCGGGCATCGACCTCCTCCTGGCGACGCTCGGGCACGCTCTTGCGCCAGCGCTCCATGTGCGCGTTGCGGTTGTGCACGCGCTTCTGGAAGTACTTGAGCATCGGCTTCTCATTGCGGAGCCCGGTGAAGCGGCGAAGGAGCCGGTAGCTGCGGCGCCGCTGGCCGCCGACGAGCTCGTCGAGGCTGACCGGATAGAGGCGACCCGGCTCGAGCGTGCGGGCGCCGGCGTCGATGTTGCGGATGCGCGCCTCCCACCACTCGAGGCCCTGGGTCATCGAGCGCGGATACGCGAAGAAGCGCGCCTGCCCGACCCGCGAGGCGGCCGCGTCGCGGCCGTCACGGACGACGTGCACGAACTTCGCCTCCGGGAACAGCGGTCCGAGCGTCGGCGCCTCGGCGACTACGTCGCAGCTCTGCTCGATCAACCCGGCCTTCGCTTCCTCGGCGGCGAGCGGCCACAGCAGATCAAAGAACAACTGCCTGCATGCGGCCTCGGGCTCGTCCTCGAAACGGCGCAGGAAGGACGCCGAGGCGGCGTCGAGGCGGGCCTTGGGCACGTAGCGGTGGATCCCGCGAAAGCTGAAACGGGCGGGCTCGAAGTTCCGGTACCAGTGGCGACGCAGGCGCCATATGAACAGATCCGGGCCGGTGCGCCCCGCAAGCACGTCGGGGAAGCCGCCCGGGTCGGTGTGAAAGCGGGCCTCGTTCGGGACCTTGCGGAAGTGACTGTGGTTGTTGAGGAGCTTCGAGACCACGTGCGTGCCGGAGCGCCCGGTTCCGCCCACGAAGAGCAGCGACGGCGGGTTGAACACCTCGTCGTCGTCGGCGCGGTCGATTGCCGCCTCGATGTCGAGTGCAGTCTGCAAGTTTGTCGCGAGTCGTCGCAGCGAAATTGGTCTCAGGCGTTCTCCGACCAAGCAGGAGGGTGCACGCGCGGGGTGAAGCGTGGCAGCGCCACGTGAACCCGAGTGGGTGCGCTCCTGCGCCGCGTCGGAGGACGCCGCGAAGGTTACTTGAGGCCGGTGATCTTGAAAGCCTGCTCGCCGGGGCCGACCATGCCGAGGCGTCGCGCCTCGCGAAGCGCCGCGGCCGGGGTCTTCAGCTGCTCGGCCCTGTGCGTGAGCTTGTCGTTGGTGGCCTGCAGCTCCTGGAGCTGCTGCTGGGAGGCGCGTTCCTGCTTCCAGGTGTCGATCAGGCTGATCACCGGCTTGACGTAGGAAACGAGCACTGCGAAGACGACGAGCACGAGCGCGATCCGGGCGAGCCTGTCCCACTGGATCCGGCTGCCGGCGCTGCGTGAGGCACCGCTGCGCGGGGCGACGCGGGCCTTGTAGCGGCGGCTGCGAACGGTCGTGGCGGCCATCGCAGGGGATTTCGACCCCACGCCCTCCGTGCCTGCATTCCTGCCCCCTGCAAGGCCACCTGCAGAAAGGCGAACGGACGTTCCTGCCCGCGCGGTCCTCGGCCCCGCGGGTCCTGGTCGATCGAGTTCTGCGGACCCCTGCGCCGCCGGCGCCAAGCCGGCCTTCCACCGGCGTTAGCAGTGAGGGACGGGTCTACGGGACCCAACGGGAGACGACTGGTCACGTTCCACCGCAACCTGCGGTGCTTCGTGACCACTCGCCCTCAAAGGCCCCCGCAAGAGCCTCCGTTCCCAGGAAGCAGTCACCCCCTCACCCCTCGTCCCACCCCAAGCACCTCGCCCGCGAGCGCCTGCGTATCCCCGCACCCGCGGGTGCGGGGACAGGACCCCCGCCGAGGGCCTGGCGGTTGCGCGGGATCCGAGGCTCAGCGACCGGTGAAGACGTCGAGGCCGCCGAACGTGGCCGCCCCGCCGAGCTGCTCGGAGATACGCAGCAACTGGTTGTACTTGGCCACGCGATCGGAGCGCGACGGCGCGCCCGTCTTGATCTGCCCGCAGCCCGTGCCAACCGCGAGGTCGGCGATCGTCGTGTCCTCGGTCTCGCCGGAGCGGTGCGACATCACCGCGCTGTAGCCGGCCGCACGGGCCATGCGTACCGCCTCGAGCGTCTCGGTCAGCGTCCCGATCTGATTGACCTTGACCAGGATCGAGTTGGCCACGCCAAGGTCGATGCCGCGCTGCAGGCGCGCCGGATTGGTGACGAAGAGGTCATCGCCGACGAGCTGGCAGCGCTCACCGATCTCGTCGGTCAGTGCCTTCCAGCCGTCCCAGTCCTCCTCATCCATGCCGTCCTCGAGTGAGACGATCGGGTAGCGGTCGACCTTGTCCGCCCAGTAGGTGGCGAGCTCGGCGCCGCTCAGGCTGCGGTCCTCGTGCTCGAGCACATAGCTGCCGGCGTCGAAGATCTCGCTGGTCGCCGGATCGAGGGCGATGTAGACATCCTCGCCCGGCGCATAGCCGGCGGCCTCGATGCCGGCGACGAGCACGTCGAGTGCCGCCTCGTTGGAGGGCAGATCGGGGGCGAAGCCGCCCTCGTCGCCGACCGCGGTAGCCAGACCCTGGGCGTGCAGGTGCGCCTTCAGCGCGTGGAAGACTTCAGCGCCGATCCGCAGGCACTCGTCGAAGCTCGAGGCGCCGGCCGGGACGATCATGAACTCCTGGAAGTCCACGGAGTTGTCGGCGTGCGAGCCGCCGTTGAGGACGTTCATCATCGGCACCGGGAGCAGCGTCGGGCGCGCATCGGGATCGTCCTCGTACAGGGTCGCCACGTAGCGGTAGAGGGGCATGCCGCTCGCGGCTGCGGCGGCACGAGCGACGGCAAGCGAGACGCCGAGGATTGCATTGGCGCCGAGCCTCGACTTGTTCGGCGTACCGTCGAGGTCGATCAGCTTGCGATCGATCGCTTCCTGGTCGGTTGCCGCGGCGCCGCAGATCGCGTCGACGATCTCGCCGTTGACGTTGGCGACGGCCTTCGAGACGCCTTTGCCGCCCCAGGCCTCGCCGCCGTCGCGGAGCTCGGTGGCCTCGAACTCGCCGGTCGAGGCGCCGGAGGGAACTGCGGCGCGGCCGTGCGCGCCCCCCTCGAGGTTGACGTCGACCTCGACCGTCGGATTACCGCGGGAGTCGAGGATCTGGCGGGCGTAGATGTTGTTGATCGCGTTCACGGAGGCGGGAGTCTTTCACGAGTCGCCGAGATCGGCTCGGAAGCGTGCCGACGCGGCCCGCAAGGCGAGCTCTGGGTCCGTGTGCAGGCGCCGGGCAACGTCAACCACGGCAAAGAGCAGTTCGCCGATCAGCCGCTCGATCTCCGAGCGCTCCTCGGGCGTCGCAGTCGGCCCGCCGTCCGCACCGGTCGCGGCGGCCGCCCCGAGCTCGGCCGCCAACGTCGCCGCCCGCTCCGCAGCCGCGACCGGGTCGGGGGCGCCGACGACACCGAGCTCGGCGTCGTCGGGGGCGCGGTTGACGGCACGCCGCTGCAGCTTGCGGGCATGCAACAAGGCCGGCAGGACCTCGGGTACGTCGGCGAAGAGGCCCGCCCGGCCCTCCTGCTCACGCTTGATCCGGTCCCAGTTCTGCAACACGGCCCCGGCATCGGCCGCGTCGAGTTCGCCGAAGACGTGTGGGTGGCGGCGGATCAGCTTCGCCTGCATCTGCTCGGCGACCGTCGCCATGTCGCCCGCGCCGCGCTCCTCGAGCAGCAGGCTCAGGAAGTGGACCTGGAAGAGCACGTCGCCGAGCTCGTCGGCGAGCTTTGCATCATCGCCGGAGCCGGCGGCGTCGGCGAGCTCGTATGCCTCCTCCACCGTGTGGGGGACGATCGAGCGCTCGTCCTGATCGCGGTCCCACGGGCACTCGCGGCGCAGGGTTCGGGTGATCGCGTCGAGCGCGGCGATCGCAGCCCCGGAGCGTTCGGCGGCGGCAGCCTCCGCGCGGGACGGTTGCGGTCCGCCCTCTCCCCCGTCGGGCGTCACCGCCGCCCGATCAGGGTGTCGTCGGAGCGGCGCCCGTTGCCGGAGCGGCGCCCGTTGCCGGAGGGGCGCCCGTTGCCGGAGCCGCCCCCGACGGAACCGAGCCGGTGGGCAGCCCGCCTGCGGCGGCGGCTGCTGCGGCCTGCGCCTCCTTGGAGACGTAGACCTTCGGTCCTTGCGGCAGGCCGGTCTGCGTCGTGCCGTCGACCGAGAAGGTCGCGGTGCCCGGCTCGATCGGCCTCGTCGACTGCACGGGCGGCGGCTCGGGCTGACCCGGCGTCGTCGACTTCGGCGCGACGTAGCCGTTGCAGAACTGCATCATGACCGCCTCGATGCACTGAGTGCGGGGCTGCCACTTGTCGATGAAGTCGGTCTGGATCTGCTGCTGCTGGGCCTGCTGGCGCGCGGCGACGAGCTGCTGCTTGATCGCGGCCTTGGCGTCGTTGAGCGACTGCGTGCTGGCCGGCGTGTCGTCGACAACCTGGATCAGGTAGTAGCCGCGGTCGGTCTTGAACGGACCTGTGAGTTGGCCGACCGCAGCCGAAAAGACCTGGTCGTCGAGCTGCGGGTCGCCCTGGCCTTGGGTCAGGCCCTCGAGCAGGCCGCCGCGGTTCTTCGAGGCCTGGTCCTGTGAGTACTTGGCCGCTGTCTGCTGCCAGGTCTTGGCGAAGTCAGGATTGTCCGGGGCGATCCCCGACAGCGCCTGCTTGGCGGCCTGGACCTTGGCCTGGTCGCTGTTGAGGATGATGCGCACGCTGCGCTGCGCCGGGGTCTCGAAGCTCGACTTGTTCTGGTCGTAGAAGTTCTGGATGTCCTGGTCGCTGACGGTCGGCGTCTTCGACCAGGCGTCGGTCAGCTTCTGCTCGAGCGCCAGCAGCCGCGCCTGGCTGAGGACGTCGGCGCACTTTTCCGGAGGCGTGTTCGCCTTGATCTCCTCCTCGGTGCAGAACTTCGACTGCTGCACGACCTGCTTGAACTGCGCCTCGGTCTTGAAGCTCTTCTTGATGCTGTCGAGCTGGTCGGGACGTCCTGGTCGGTGACCGAGAGGCCGAGATCGGAGGCCTCGCCCCGGGCCCAGATCGCGAGCAGCAGGCCCTGCATCGTCTGGTCGTTGATCTGCGCGTACTGCGGATCGGTGGGCGGCGGCACCTTCTTGACGCCGAGCTGGGCGATCGTCTGATCGAGCGCGTGCTCGTATGCGTCGTGGGTGACGACGCCGTTGTCGACGTCGTCGACGATCGCCACGGCGTCACCCGGAATGCCGGGTCGGCCGAGGCCGGTCGTCACCGCTGCGAGGACGAGCGCGATCACGAGCGCGATCGCGAGCACGAGGATCACGAGCCGCTTCCTTGAGGGTGCGAGTGCAGTCACGGGCGGGGACAATACCGATAGGCGGTCGTCGGCCCGACCGATCTCGGGCCGACGGCGGGCCCCGCGCCGCCGACGCTCAGACGGGCTCGGGGACGCCGGACTCGCGGCTCGCCGCAACCGCGTCCGCCAAGGCCTCGAGCGTCGCCCGCCGCGAGCCCTCGGACTCGCCCCCATCGGAGACCCTCAGCGTGAGCGAACGCTCGCGGGAGGAGTAGACAGCCTCGGGAATCGCGTCGCGGATCGCGCGGACCCGCTCGGAGTCGAGTTCGATCCCGGCGACGGCGACGAGCCCGCCGCGGACGCTGAGCGCCGCGGCGCCCTCGCGAGCGAAGGCGATGCGCGCCGACTGCACCGCGAACAGAGCCTCGACCGGCTCGGGCAGCGGCCCGAAGCGATCGCGGAGCTCGTCGGCGAGCGCTCGCAGCTCGCCCGGCCGGCGGGATCCGGCAATCCGGCGGTGGACGTCGATCTTCGCCGTCTCGTAGGGGACGTACTCGGACGGCACGTAGGTCGAGACGTCGACGTCGACCCGGACCTCGGACTCGCCGGCCCCCTCGTCGCCGGCGCTGCGCATCGCCTCGACGGCCTCCTCGAGCATCTCGACGTAGAGCTCGAAGCCGACCGCGGCGACGTGTCCCGACTGCTCGGCGCCGAGCAGGTCGCCGGCGCCGCGCAGCTCCAGGTCGCGCATCGCGATCCGGAACCCGGCACCGAGCTCCGTGTGGTCGGAGAGCGTCGCCAGGCGCGCCGCCGCCTCGCGGCTGACGCCTTCCTCCGAGGGATAGAGCATGTAGGCATGTGCGCGCTCGCGGCTGCGGCCGACGCGGCCACGGATCTGGTACGCCTGCGCGAGGCCGAGCTGGTCGGCGCGCTCGACGATCAGCGTGTTGGCCGCGGGCACATCGAGCCCCGACTCGATGATCGTCGTCGCAACGAGGACATCCGCCTCGCCGCGCAGGAAGGAGAGCATCGTCTCCTCGAGCTCGGCCTCGTCGAGGCGACCGTGCGCCTCCTGGAACCGTGCCCGCGGGACGAGCGCGCGCAGCCGCTCGGCCGTCTCGTGCAGCGTGTCGATCCGATTGTGGAGGAAGAAGGCCTGGCCCTCCCGGGCGAGCTCACGCTCGATCGCGACGCGGACGAGCTCCTCGTCGTAGGGCCCGACGTAGGTGCGCACCGGGCGGCGGCCCTCGGGCGGCGTCTCGATCACGGAGATGTCGCGGATCCCGGCGAGGCTCATCTGCATCGTCCGCGGGATTGGCGTCGCGGACATCGACAGCACGTCAACGCGCAGCTTGAACTGGCGCAGCAACTCCTTCTGCTTGACCCCGAAGCGCTGCTCCTCGTCGATCACGAGCAGGCCGAGGTCCTTGGCGCGCACGTCGCGGCTGAGCAGCCGGTGGGTGCCGATCAGGATGTCGAGCTCGCCCGCCGCGAAACGCTCGAGCGCCTGCTTGACCTCGGCCGGCTTGCGCAGCCTCGAGACCATCTCGATCTCGTAGGGGAAGTCACGCATCCGCTCGCGGAAGGTGCCGAGGTGCTGGGCGGCGAGGATGGTCGTCGGGACGAGCACCATCACCTGCTTGGAATCGGCGAGCGCCTTCTGCGCCGCACGGATCGCGACCTCGGTCTTGCCGTAGCCGACGTCACCGCAGATCAACCGGTCCATCGGCCGCTCCGACTCCATGTCGGCTTTGACCGCCTCGATCGCCTCGAGCTGATCCGCGGTCTCGCGATAGGGGAACGACTCCTCGAGCCGCAGCTGCCACTCGCCATCGGGGCTGAACCCGAAGCCGCTGCGCGCCTGCCGCTCGGCGTACAGGTTGAGCAGCTCACCCGCCATCTCGCGCGCCGCCCGCCGGGCCCTCGTCTTCAGGTTGCTCCAGCGCTTGCCGCCGAGCTTGCTGAGCTCGGGCGCGGCCTCGCCGGTGCCGACGTAGCGCGTGATCTTCGCCAGCTGCTCGGCGGGGACGAGGACCTTGTCGCCGTCCCGGTAGGAGAGGTCGAGGTAGTCGCGGGTGATGTCGGCGACGGTGCGCGTATCGAAGCCGGTGAACTGGGCAACTCCGTGGTCCTCGTGGACGACGTACTCGCCGACGGCCAAGTCGCCGATCGTCGCCAGCCGGCCCCGGCCCGGGGCCGGCGTGGCGGCGCGGCGCCGGTGGACGAGGCGCCGCATCGGGATCACGGCGAGCTTCAGCGACGGTGCGACGAAGCCCTCGCTGAGCGTGGCCTCGGCGAAGTGCACGGCGGGGTCGGAGCTGATCGCGCGGACGTCGCCGGACGGACTGATCATCGCCGGCGTGATCCGGTCGAACGAGTAGCGGGCTCGTTCTGCCTCGCCCCAGCGCTCGAACGCGACAACCGTCAGGTAGCCCGAATTGAGCTGCTTGGCGAGCTCGGACTCAGCCTCGGCCATCGTCCTGGCGGCGCTCACCGGAGCGGAGGCGCGGAAGGCGTGCTCCTGCCCCGCGTCGAGGCCGGCCACGGTCAGCGTCGCACGCTCGCGCAGCGCCGCTGAGACCTCGACGTAGAGGGCGCCGACGTCCTCGTCGTGGATCGCCGCCCGGACGTCGGTCAGATGGTCGGAGAGCGCTCCGTCGAGCTCCTCCTCGCCGGCGAGGACTACTGCCGTCTCGGCGGCGATCAGCTCGAGGAACGGAGAGAACTGGTCGGTGGGCAGCAATTCGGCGAGCGGCTGCCGCGACTCGCCCTCCTCCTCGGCGGCCGAGAGCGCCGCCTCGGCGAGCAGGCGGTGATCGGGGTCGATCTCCGCGGCCGGATCGAGCTCGACCAGCGCCGCGTCGCCGAGCGAGCGCTGCGTGAAGGTCGAAAACCAGCGGATCGACTCGATCTCGTCGCCGAACAGCTCGACCCGGGCGGCGCGGTCCTCGGTCGCCCCGAAGACGTCGAGGATGCCGCCACGGACGGCGAACTGGCCGCGGTCGGAGACCTGCTCGACCCGCTCGTAGCCGGCGCCGGCAAGCAGCTCGGCGACGTCGCCGAGGTCGATCTCCTCACCGACGTGTAGGGCGAATCCAGCAGGACGAAGCGACGCCTCCGGAACCGCCTCAGCGAGGGCGACGGCGCTGGCGACGACGATCGGGGCCGAGTCCTCCTCGCCGGCGCCCGTGAGCGCGTCGAGAGCGGCGATCCGCAGGCCGACGAGGTGCGGTGGCGGCGCCAGATGGGACTCGTAACCGGTCCCGCGGGAGGGGTACAGGCGGACCCGGCGCGGCGCCGCGTAGGCGCCTAGATCGCGGGCGAGATCGCGGGCACCCCGATCGTCCGGGGCGACCACGAGCACGGGCCGCCCGCCGAAGGCGCGCTCGTCCTCGGCAAGCGCCGCGAGCAGCAGGGGGCGCAGGCCGGTGGAGATCTGCGCCGCCGGCCGCTCGTCGGACGCGATCGCATCCGCAAGGGCGCCAAGGGCGCGGTCGTCGGCGATCAGATCGATGAGCGGGCGAAGCGACATGCTGGAGAATCGGGCTCGCAGGGCGGGCACAAGCGCCGCCCGGACATGGTCCGGCGGGCCACGATCGATCTTAGGGGGAGCCGCCCGGCGCCCGGAGCATCACGCACGCGCGGAGCACGTGCGCGGCTTGTCCAAAGGCGCCGCAGCACTCCCCGCAGCCCGAAGGGATGCGGTATCTACGCGGCGCCGCACTTCCGCCAGGCATCGCGCACGCGCGGACGCGAAGCGGAGCACGCAAAGGCGCCGCAGCACTCCCCGCAGCCCGAAGGGATGCGGTATCTACGCGGCGCCGCACTTTCGCCCTGCATCGCGCACGCGCGGACGCGAAGCGGAGCACGTGCGCGCTTTATCTATTCCCGGTAGCCGAGCCCGGGGCCTTCGCTCTGCCAGGCGACCTGGCCGCGGCCCTCGTCGGCCGAGCGGCCGACGACGTCGTCCCACGAGTGCAGCATCGACTTCATCCGGCGCAGCGACTCCCGCGGCATCGTCGACATGTGCGCGGCGAGCGTCAGCGCGGCCTCCTCGGTCGCCTGCGCGGGTGCGACCTTGTGCACCAGCCCCCAGCGCAGCGCCTGCTCGGCGGAGATCTCCTTCGAGGTGAGCAGCGCGTACTTGGCGACCGAGAGGCCGCAAAGCGTGACCAGGCGGGCCGGACCGACGGGCACGCCAAGGGCCGCGCCGGGGAAGCGCAGCCTCATGTTGGACCCGCCGACCCGGAGGTCGCAGGCGACAGCGATCTCCGCGCCACCCCCGACGCAGGCGCCATGGCAGGCAGCGATCGTCGGCTGCGGGAAGGCCACGACCTCGTCATAGAGCTGCGCGAAGAGCTCCATCTTGCGGACCGCGCCGTCGCGATCGAGGTCCTCCTTGACGTCGGCGCCGGCGGAGAGGCCCATGTGGTCGGTGGAGGAGATGACGAGCACGACCAGCTTCTCGTCTTCGCGGGCGGTCGCCAGATGGGCGAGCAGCTGCTCGAGCATCGGCGTATTGATCGCGTTCCGGGCCTCGGGCCGGTCGAGCTGCAGCAGCCCGACTCCGTGCTCGTCGACGGCGTAGCGGGTCAGCTCGGGCATCGGTCGCTCCTCATCTCGTTGCTCAACTCGTTCGTCAGCCGGTCTCTGCGTCGGTCGTGATCTGCTCGAGCAGCCGCTCGGTCTCGTCGGCCGCCTGCTCGAAGAGGGCGCGGACGCTCTCCCGATCCTCGCGGAAGCGGCCGAGGACGTAGCTCGAGACGACCTCGGGGTCGGAACTGTCGGGCCGGCCGACGCCGATCCGCACACGCCAGAAGTCACGGCCGCCGAGCCCGCGATCGAGGCTGCGGAGACCGTTGTGCCCGGCGATCCCGCCGCCGAGCTTCGTCCGCACCTCGCCGAAGGGGATGTCGATCTCGTCGTGCAGCGCGATCACCCGATCGAGATCGAGCCCGAAGCTGCCGCGGGCGGGGCCGGCCGCGTCGCCGGACTCGTTCATGAAGGTCTGCGGCAGCAGGACCGCGACGCGCGGCCCGCCGGGGCCCGTACGGCCGTCGGTGATCAGGCCGCCGAACTTCTTCTTCGCCCGGGGAAGGCCCCAGCGCTCGATCAGCAGCTCCGCGACCTCGAAGCCGGCGTTGTGGCGCGTCGCCGCGTATTTGCTGCCGGGGTTGCCCAGCCCGATGATCAGGGCGTCCATCGCGGCGGAGCGGGAGTCATCCTCATCCGCGGCCGAGCGGCGGCGGAAGAGGCCCACAGGGCTCAGCCCTCGTCGCCGCCGTCGTCGCTCTCGCCGGAGCCGCCGGCGTCCTCGCCGGCCTCCTCGCCGCCTTCGGCAGCGGCATCGCTCTCGCCGATCAGCTCCGTCTCCTCCTCGACTTCGGGCTCGTCCTCCTCGACGATCCGCGGCGGGTTGAGCGTCGCGACCGTCCACTCCTCGGGGTTGTCGACGACGAGGGTGACGTTGTCGGGGAGGGTGACCTCGTCGAGCGTGATCGTGTCGCCGATGACCATCGCGGAAACGTCGTATTCGATCGAGTCGGGGATGTCGGTCGGCAGGGCCGAAACCGTGATCTCGCGCAGGATGTGCTCGAGGATGCCGCCCTCCTTGACGCCGGGGGCATCGTCGGTGCCGGTCAGCTCGAGGGCGACGTCGGACTGGATCGAGATCGCGAGGTCGACCTGCTGGCAGTCGAGATGGACGAGCTCGCCGCGCACGGGATGGCGCTGCTGCTCCTTGACGACGACCGGGACGGCATCCGAGCCCTCGATCTCGAGGTCGAAGAGGGCGTGGCCCTCGGCGAGGAAGAGCGTGATGTCGTGCGCGTCGGCCTGAAAGGCGCGCGCGGCGTCGCCGGACGTGTAGACGACGCCGGGAACCTGGCCCTCGCGACGCAGGCGGCGCGCCGTGCGGGAGCCGAACTCAGAGCGCTCGGAAACCTTGAAAGTGGGTCTGCTGGTAGCCATGGGGGACGGCAGGATAGAGGACGCGCCCCGGAAGCTCGGTCAGACGCCGCATGCGCGACCGCCGGTCCTCCGCGGCACCCGGTTACAGCGACAGCAGCCGGGGATCGTTGCTGCAGATTCCATCGACGCCGAGCTCGCGCAGCTCCGCCACGCGGGCGGCATCGTCGACGGTCCAGGCGATCAGCTCGATGCCAAGCTCGTGCGCCCGCGAGACGAGCCGCGAACCGATCAGCGGGTGGTAGACCCAGACCGCGCTCGCGCCGACGCGCGCGACGCCGGTAGCGAGGATCCGCGGCAGTCGGGCCTTCATCAGCGCCAGAGTGGCGAGCACGGCGGGTCGCGCGAGCGGCTTGCGGTCCCAGGGCCGGGTCACCTTCGGATAGGTCCAGCCCCGACGGAGCGCCGGCTCGAGCCGGCGCAGCGCCTCGAGGCTCTCGGGGTACATCGTCGAGACCATCGCCCGATCGATCAGACCATGCGTGCGCAACGCCGCGACCAGCTCTTCCTCCCGCCCGGGAAGCTTCAGGTCGCAGTCGATCTCGACGGCGTCGAGCGGCGGGCGGGTGAACGCCTCGAGCGCCTCCTCGAGCGTCAGCGGCCGCCTCGACCCCGCGTCGTGCCAGTCATGGGCGATGACGAGCGGCGAGCGCTCGGCGGCCGGCAGCTCGGGGCCACCGTCGGCGAGGCGGAGGACGTCGAACTCGATCATCTCGACGCCGACCCCGACGGCTGCCTCGAAGCTCTCCAGCGTGTTCCCGGGAACGAGCACGTCGGCCCCCTTGTGGCCGACGCGGCGTAGCGCCTGGACGCCGGCGCGGCTCATTGGCTGCCGGAGCGCTCGCGGCGGTCGACGACCATCATCGAGACGATCGCTCCGAGCCCGGCGAGGATCCCCGAACCGGCGAAGCCACCGGCGAGCGTCGCAATCGCGATCAGCGCCCGGCCCTGGCGCTGGACGTCCTCGGCGAAGGGGAGCGTCGTGCTCGAGGTGGCGACTGCGATCGCGCCGACGATCGAAAGCAGTAGGACGGCGACGGCCGCCCACATCAGGGTGCGGCCGAGCCACTCGAAGCGGTCGAGCAGGACGGGGTCCATAGGGCGAATCCTCTCAGGCGGCGGCGCGGTGGTGGGCGATGCCCGAAGGTGCCGGCTCCGCGTCGGGAGTCGGCTCCGGCTCGCCGGCGCCCTTCCCGCCGCGGATGGAGCGGACGGCGACGAGCAGTCCGCAGAAGGCGACTCCGGCGACGACCTTGAGGCTCGTGTCGAGGCCCTGCACGAACGAGTCGCGGACGATCGCAACGATCTCCGCCTGCGCCGAGCTGCTCAGCTGAGCGAGCGCGGCGACCGCCGCATCGGTGCCGGCAAGCACGCCATGTAGCACGGCGTCCTGGTGATCGGTCAGCGGCGTCCCCGCATCCGCCGCCTTGTTCGCGAGGTCGTTCTCGGAGACCTTGGTGAAGATCGTCGTGATCGCGGCGAGGCCGATCGCGCCGCCGGCGATCTGGAACATGTACACGAGCCCGCCGGCGAGGCTCGACTGCGAGTCGGGCAGGGAGGTGACGGCGGCGGTCGTCACCGCCGAGTAGAAGAGCCCGACTCCGACCCCGGTGATGAACAGGCCGACGACGAGCGAGCTGTAGCCGCCGGAGTCGGAGAGGAACGAGAGGGCGAGGGTGCCGGCGACGAGCAGCACCGAGCCGGCGGTGATCACGATCCGCGGGCCGAAGCGCTCGTAAAGGCGGGCGGCGTAGAAGGAGGTGATGGCGAAGGTCCCCATCATCGGCAGCAAACCGAGGCCCGCCTTGAAGGCCGAGTAGTCGAGGATCTTGATCAGGAACTGCGGGACGTAGAGGACGATCACGAAGAAGACCGCGGACATCAGCAGGGTGGCGAGGCAGGCGGCGCGGAAGCTCGGGTTACGCATCACCGCCGCGGGGACCAGAGCGCGGTTGCCGAGCCGGGGCTCGATCGCCGCAAAGAGGCCGATGAAGATCACCGAGCCGGCGAACATGGCGATGATCCGCGGGTCGCCGAAGCCCCAGTCACTCGCCTGATCGAGCCCGAGCAAGAGGAGCAGCAGGCCGAGCGAGAGGGTCGCCATGCCGAGCCAGTCGACTCGCTCCTGCTGCAGATCCTCCTTCTGGTGGATCTTGGCGGCGGTGACGGCGACGGCGATCGCGGCGATCGGGATGTTGAGCCAGAAGATCGCGCGCCAGCTGATCAGCTCGGTGAGGGCGCCGCCCAGCATCGGGCCGACGGCGTTGCCGATCCCGGCGACGCCGAGCACGAGTCCTCCGGCGAGCGCCGCCCTGCTCGGCGGCAGCGCCGCGTAGGTCATGCCGAGCACCGCGGGCCAGGTGAGTGCGCCGCCGATCCCCATGCCGACGCGGGCGCCGACGAGCACGCCGATCGAGGGCGCGAGCGCGCCGATCAGCGAGAAGCTGGCGAAGCAGGCGCAGCCGATGAAGAAGATCCGCTTGCGCCCGTACATGTCGGCGAGCCGGCCGCCCGTGACGATCGCGAGGCCGAAGACGAGCGCGTAAGCGTTGATCACCCACTGCGCGGTGCCGACGTCGACGTCGAAGTCCTTCTCGATCGAGGGCAGGGCGACGTTGAGTGCCGTGAAGTCATTGGCGATGACGAAGACGCCAAGGCCCATCGCGACGAGTGCCATCGTCGTTCCCGGAGGGAGCTTCCTCTCCCCCATCCCCGTGTCCGTGACCGCGCCCTGATCAGCCGAGCTCACGGGAGCAACCTATTGGGATTGTCAAGTGCCCGCGGGCTGGGAATTCAGAAGAGCTGGTTCTCGCCGGCGAAGATCTCGGAGACCGAGTCGTCGGTGAAGATGCGGCGGATCGAGTCGGCAAGCGTCTGCGCCGTTGAGAGCACCGTGATGTTCGGCGGCGCACCCTCGGCGAGCGGAATCGTGTCGGTGACGACGATCCGCTCGATCTGCGAGTTCTCGTAGGCGAGCCGCTCGAAGGCCGGGCCGCTGAAGACACCGTGCGTGGCGCAGGCGATGACGCGAGCGGCACCCTCCTCGAGCACCGTGCTCGCGGCAGCGCAGAGCGTCCCGGCGGTGTCGATCATGTCGTCGACGAGCACCGCCGTCTTGCCCTCGACGTCGCCGACCACGTAGCCGATCTCGGCGACCTGCTGGGCGGGGCGCTCCTTCTCCATCACGGCCCAGTGGCAGCCGACCTTGCGGGCGAAGTTGCGCGCCACCTTGACGCGGCCGGCGTCCGGGCTGACGATCACCAGGTCCTCGTCGAACTGCTGGTCGATGAACCACTGGGTCAGCATCGGCATCGCGGTCATGTGGTCGACGGGCACCTGGAAGAAGCCCTGGACCTGGCCGGCGTGCAGGTCCATCGTCAGCACGCGGTCGACGCCGATCGCCTCCAGCGTCTTGGCGACGACGCGGGCCGAGATCGGCTCGCGAGGCTGCGACTTCTTGTCCTGACGCGCGTAGCCGTACCAGGGCATCACGGCGATGATCCGGTGCGCGGAGGCGCCCTGCGCCGCGTCGATCATGCACATCAGCTCGAGCAGCGCGTCGTTCGGAGTCATGTCCGTGCGCTCGTTGGCGGCCGTCGACTGGACGATGAAGACGTCGGCGCCGCGAATCGACTCGCCGTAGCGGCAGTAGACCTCGCCGTTCGAGAAGGTCCGCAGGTCGACCTGGCCGAGGTCGACGTCGAGGCGCTGGGCGATCGCCGACGCGAGCGTCCCCGACGCGCGGCCGCCGAAGACCATGAGGCGCTTCGTGTACTCCTGCGGGAGCGAGCTCTCCGCCCGTGGACGGTCCTCCAGCGTGCTCACCTTCAGTCCGGCTCCTTGCTGCCCTGCTGCGCGGCCGCCTTGCGCTCCGCGTAGCCCTCGATGTTCTGCTGTCGCGGCCTGGCAATCCCGAGTGCGCCTGGCGGCACGTCCTCGTCGATCACCGAACCGGCGCCAGTGTATGCGTCATCGCCGACCTCAACCGGCGCGACGAGCGTCGTGTCGACGCTCGTCCGCACGTTGCGGCCGATCTTCGTCCGATTCTTGTTGAAGCCGTCGTAGTTGGCGGTCACCGTCGAGGCCCCGAGGTTGGTGCCCTCCCCCACGTCGGCGTCGCCGACGTACGAGAGATGCGGGACCTTCGTACCGGCCCCGATCACCGAGTTCTTGATCTCGACGAAGGTGCCGGCCTTGGCGCCGTCCTCGAGCCGCGCCTTCGGCCGCAGGTAGGCGAAGGGACCGACCGAGCAACGGTCGGCGACCGAGCACTCGACCAGGTAGGAGTGCGCCGCGCTGCACTCGGCGCCGAGCTCGGCGTCGATCATCGTCGTGTGCGGCCCGACCACCGTGCCGGTCCCGATCCGGCTCGCCCCGAGCAACGTGCAGCCGGGCTCGAGGCGGACGTCGGATGCGATCTCGACATCGATCTCGATCCAGGTCGAGGCAGGGTCGACGACGGTGACGCCGGCGAGCATGTGGCGCTCGAGGATCTGCCGGCGGGCCTCGGCCTCGACCACGGCGAGGTCGACGCGCGAGTTGACGCCAAGGATGACGTTCGGGTCGTCGGAGACGAAGGGCATGACGCGACCGCCAGCCTCGCGGATCGGCGCGAGCACGTCGGGCAGGTAGTACTCGCCCTGGGCGTTGTCGTTGCTGATCGCATCGAGCGCCGCCGCCAGTGCGGGCCCGTCGAACGCGTAGATGCCGGCGTTGATCTCGTCGATCGCGCGCTCGGCCTCGGTCGCGTCGCCGTCGGCCTTCGTCTCGACGATCCGCTCGATGTCGCCGCCGGGGCCGCGGACGACGCGTCCGTAGGTGCCGGGGTCGTCGAGGACGGCAGTGACGAGCGTCGCGGCCGCGCCGAGGGAGTCGTGCGCGCGGAGCAGCGCCTCGATCATCTCCGCGGAGACGAGCGGCACGTCGCCGGAGAGGACCAGCACGGTCTCGGAGGCTGCGACGAACTCGCTCGCCGCCCGCACGGCGCCGCCCGTACCGTCGGCAACCTCCTGCGTCGCGAACTCGATCCCATCGGGCAGCGCGCCCGAGATGTCACGGTCAGGCGAGACGACGACGACGATCCGCCCAGCCCCCGCCTCCTGCGCGGCAGCGATCGGCCAAGCGACCATCGGCCGCCCGCAGACCGGGTGCAGGACCTTCGGGATCGCGGACTTCATCCGCGTCCCCTGACCCGCGGCCATGATCAGGACGGTCGGCGCGCTCACGCCGGGCATCGTAGTGGCGGGCGCCGGGTCACGTGCTCACCGAGTCCCGGTCACGCGGCTTCTTCCTCAGCCCGCGCCCGCTCGAGCTCGTACCAGCGCACCCACTTGCGAACCGCGTTGTCGGAGACGCGGTACTTGCGCCCGACGGCGGAGAAACTGGTCGCCTCGATCTCGGCGATCAGCTGCTCGTAGGGAGGGCGCTCGACCTTGCGGTACTCCGGCTTCGACCGCCCCTGCACGCGTTTCCCCCGCGCGTGAGCGGCACAGCGACGCGAACAGAAACGTTGCCGCGCGTGGAACGGGCGGTACTCCTCCTCGCAGTGCTCGCACGGCCTCGGCCAGACGGGTTTCTTCAGCGACCGCCCGCAGTGCGTGGGCAGTGTGGCAGCGCAATTTGGACAGACGATCTGCAGGTTCTCGAGTCGGTTGTCATCCCGGACCCCGTTGATGTGATCGAGGATCAGAGTGATCCGTGAGCCGTTCCAGATTTCGCCCTGCCCACACATCTCACACTGCGGGCTTTTGAGCCCCTCTTGGTACAGCCGGCGCTTGAGATGCGCGCGGGTACAAGTGGAGCCGGGCACGAGCAGCTCAGCCAGCGGCCTGGCGCCCCTGGCCCTCTTCAAGGCCTCGTCGCGAACCGCGTCAGGATCGAAGTGAGCCGTGGAGACTCCCCAGAGCGCGGCGTACTTCTTCGCGGTGCGCGGATTGCCGCCGCCGGGGCAGTACCCGAGGTTCCGCAGAGTCTCGGCCCAGCTCCTCGATCGGGCGATGGCATCACGCAGATCCGCTTCTGAGAATTCGATCTGGCGCCGTCCTGACACGAACGTACGTTCGCATACTCCTCGGACGGAACCGGTCGGACGAAGGACTTAGACTCGGGGCCGCCGGTCCGGAGTGGGGTAGCCAGGCAGCCCGTCAGGTTTTGGTCCTGAAAGCGGAGGTTCGATTCCTCCCTCCGGAATCAGGAAATAGACTTTCTTCGTAGCGTCAACTGCTCTCGGCCCCGCGGCGCTTGCGCCGCGACTCCATCGCCGGCCCGCGCGGGGACGGAATGCCGAGGACGCGCATCGCCTTCAGGCCGAGGCCGAGCTTCTCGCGGCCCTCGGTCGAGCTCAGGTCGTGCCCGGACAGGTCGCGTACGCGCTCGAGCCGGTAGCGGACCGTGTGCCGGTGGGTGAACAGCGTCTCGGCGGTCGGCGTCACGTTGCCGTCGTTCTCGAGGTAGGCCTCGACCGTGGCGACGAGCTCGGTCTCGTACTGGTCGTCGTAGCCGGCGAGCGGGGCGACGGTCTCGTCGTAGAAGCGCTCGAGCTCGCCGGGGTCCTCGCTCATCGCCGGCAGCAGCAGGCGGTAGGAGCCCGTCTCCTCGAAGGCGAGCGGCGAGCGTGCCTCGGCCTCGCCGACGTTGACCGCGAGCAGCGCCTCCTTGCCGGCCCGGTAGAGCTCGGCGGGTCCGTCCGCGTGGCGGCTGAAGCCGACCGTCACCTCGAAGCCCTGCAGCGCATGCTGGAGCTCGCTCTGCACCTCGTGCGCGGCCCGCGCCAGGTGCTCGACGCCGTCGGTGGGGATCACCGCCGCGACCTCCCCCGCCTCGCCGGCATCGTGGTGCGAGGCGTAGGCGAGCGCGCCCGTGCCCCCCGAGCGGACCGCGCGCAGCGTCAGCATCAGCAGCCGCTCGCGCCACTCGCCCGGCTGTGCCGCCGCCGGATGCGCGCGGAGGTAGACAACGCCTCCTCCCCCCGCCAGATCGGTGCCGAGCTCCGCGGCCCTCGCGACGATGTCGTCCGGATCCGTAAGCCGCCGCTCGAGCAGCGCCGCCACGAAGTCGTGGGCTGCCTCATCGCTCGCCCACTCGGGCGCCCGCGCGCGCTCGACCTCGAGTCCGAGCAGCGTCGAGACCATGCGCACCGTCGCGGCGGGCAGATCGCCGCTCCCGCGCGGGCGGATCCGCAGCTCGCCGACGACGGCGTCGGCAACCCGCAGCTCGGCCGTCTCGACCCCCGACTCGGCGGCGAGCAGCTTCTCCTCCTCGGAGCTGGAGGCGGCGGCTACGGCGAGCACGGCGCTCGAGCGGTCGATCAGCGCGATGCTCGCACCGAGCGCCGCGGCGGCCGCACGGGCGACGGCCGGCAGGCCGGCGCCGGATTCGATCGCCTCCGAGAGCGCCTCGAGGTCGCCCTTGGACGCCGATCCGCGCCCCGACGAGGGCGTCGAGGAACTCCGCTGGGCCGGTGCCTCGGCTCCGCGCTTGGCTGCCACCGCCGAAATAGTACGGAGGCACGGGCCGACCGAGGGCGCGGTCAGGTGAACAGCGCGGAGATGTCGTCCCAGTAGTAGACGATCACCACGCCAAGCGCGATTCCAATCGCGATCAGCGTGACGAGCACGATCAGCGAGAGGACCACCGCGGTCGCCTTCTCCCAGCCGCGCCCGAACGAGCCGATCGCCGGCACGAGAATCAAGGTGGTGAAGGCAACCAGGCTGATCAGCCCGGCGCCCAGGAAGACGATCACCTCAGGCTGCATCAGTGTGATTTTGCCTGAAGTGGCCGACGACGACGGTGATCACCGTCGCGATCGCGAACGCTGAGACGCCGAGCCCCCAGCCGCCGAAGACGTCGCTCATGTAGTGCGCGTTCAGATAGACGCGGCTGAGCCCGATCAGCGCGGTCAGCACGATCCCCGCGGTGAGCAGGGCTGCGCCGCCGCTCCAGCCCGGCCGGAGACGCAGCGTCGCCGCGATCGCCAGCCACGCGTAGAGGACCGAATGCGCGGCGTGGCCGCTCGGATAGGAGGAGAACTCGGTCGGGACGAGCGGGTCGGGCGGCCGCGGCCTGTCGACGATCGCCTTCGCCTCGTGCGAGCCGAACAGGATGATCAACATGGAGGCGATCAGGATCAACATCTCGGTCCGGTGGCCGCCTCGGGCGAAGGCAACGACCGCGACGAGGGTGACGGGAATCACGACCACACTCGAGCCGAGCGCCGTGATCACCTTGGCGACCTCGGTCAGCCACCCGGCCCGGATGCTGTCGACGATGTCGATCGCGGTCTGATCGCCGGCGGTCGGGGACGGGTCGCCCGAGAGGACGATCGCGTAGGCGAAGAAGACGAAGCTGCCGACGGCGAGCGCCGCGAGCGGCGCGGTCAGTTCGATCCCGAGCCCGCCCGGCGTGAGCCGTTCGTAGAGGAAGCGGGCCTGCGGGCGCAAGGCGAAGCAGCGGTCGCAACCACCGGCGCTGCTCCATCTCGGCGACCGCGCGCTCGCGGTTCTCGGCAACGCGCAGCCAGCGCACCGCGACGATCACGAAGACGATGGCGCCGACGAGCACGGCGAACCAGAAGAAGCCGCGCTCGGCGGCGTTGAAGACGGCGTCGAGGTTCTGTGCCGCGAAGTAGCCGAGCAGCGTGAAGAACGAGGCCCACAGGCCGGTGCCGAGGATGCTGTACGGAGCCATCGCGCGGTAGCGCATCCCGGAGCTGCCGGCGACGAACGGCGCCAGCGCCCGGACGAGCCCGATGAAGCGCCCGATCAGGATCGTCTTGCCGCCGTGACGGTCGAAGTAGGCCTCGACCTGGGCGAAGCGCTCATGGGTGATCCGCAGCCGTGGGCCGTGCTCGAGTACCCAGCCGCGGCCGAGCCGCCGGCCGAGCAGGAAGGACGCCGTGTCACCGGCGAACGCCCCGAGCCAGACGAGGGCGATCGTCAGGAGCACGCTCGTCGTCCCCTGCCCGGCGATCGCCCCGGCGATCACGACGACGGTCTCGCCGGGCGCGATCAGCCCGACGAAAGCGCCCGTCTCGAGAAAGGCGAAGAGCATGACGACGAGGTACGTCCACTGCCCGAGGGCGTTGGACACGTCGATCGAGCACCTCCTGCGGGTGGATGGAGGGAAAGAAGCGCTTGTAGAGGAAGTAGGCGACTGCGACGCCGGCGATCGCGAGCGCCAGCTTCGCGCGGCCCTTTGCGTCCTTCGGCAAGTGCATCGCTCGGCCCTTACCCGCTCAGAGGCGCTCGGCCGCCGCCGGTCCGGTGACGATCGCGTTCGAGTAGCGCGGGCCGAGTCGGGACGCGCCCGCGTCGGCCTTTGCAAAGTCCTCGAACAGCCCGACGGCGGTCGGGCCGGAGCCGGTGACCAGCACGTGGTCGGCGCCGGCTCCGCGCAGGGCTTCGAGCGCCTCGGCGATCGAGGGCCGCAGCGAGATCGCCGCCTCGCCGAGGTCGTTGACGAGCAGCTCCGCGTAGGAGATCGGCGAGGCGCCCTCAACCGCCGCCGCGAGCAGCTGATCGCGAGCGCCGGCGAGCGCGGCCCGGTCGCGGCAGAGCCCGAGCCGGTCCGCCTCCGCGTAGACGTCGGCCGTGCTCAGCCCACGCGGATCGGGGATCAGCACCGATCCCCACTCCCCGCCGGCCGGCAGCGGCGTGATCAGCTCGCCCGAGCCCTCGACGAGTGCCAGGGCGGGCTCGAGCTGTGAGCGGACGTCGGCGCCGAGGCCGACGGCGATCTCTTCGATCCCCGCGACCTCGCCGACGGCGAGCCGCAGCACGGCGGCCGCATCGGCGCTGCCGCCGCCGAGGCCGGCCGCAACGGGGATCCGCTTCTCGATCGTGATCCGCAGTGGAGCCCGCCGCCAACCCGCATCGCGCAGGGCGGCGAGCGCGTCGGCCGCGAGGTTCGGCCCGACGACGCCCTCGCAGAGGACCTCATCGTCGGCTCCCTCGGGGAGCTCCTCGACGGTGAAGCGGTCCGCCAGCTGCAGGGGCGCGAACACCGAGCAGAGCTCGTGCAGACCATCCTCGCGCACGCTGCCGAGGTAGAGGCAGAGGTTGAGCTTCGCCGGGGCGATCACTGCAATTGCTTGGCGAGCTCGAGGTGGGTGGTCGGCGGCAGCATCTCCGCCCGCGCATCTTCGGGCATGCCGAGGCCGCGCAGGGCCTCGCGGGCCGCGTGCCTCAGCTCCGCCGGCCGCGGCCGCGGGACCGGCTCACCCGCGTCGAGCGCCTCGCGCTCGCGACGGCGGGCGGCGAGCT
Organism: uncultured Solirubrobacterales bacterium; assembly: GCA_963774395.1. Taxonomy (GTDB): domain Bacteria; phylum Actinomycetota; class Thermoleophilia; order Solirubrobacterales; family 70-9; genus CAXMST01. Next base: position 255,221 of record CAVZET010000011.1, read on the forward strand.
CGAGCGAGCGCGGGATCGCCTTGCGCCGGTGGGCGAAGCAGTCGCGGATCAGCTCGGCGCTACGTGCATCGAGCTCGACGCCCGGTCTCCGGCGCAGCGCCAGCAGCGCCGAGTCGACCCGCGGGCGCGGGACGAAGACGGCGGGATCGACCGTACGCAGCATCCGCACCTCGCAGGAGATCTGCACGACTACGCTCGGCGAGCCGTAAGTGCGGCTGCCGGGTCGCGCACGCAGGCGCTCAGCGATCTCACGCTGCACCATCACCGTCCAGCGCGCGAGCGTCGGCAGCTCGGTGATCGTCCGCAGGATCAGCGGCGTCGCGACCGAGTAGGGCAGGTTGGCGACCATCGCCGTCGGCGGCGGCTCGAGCGCCCCGAGATCGACCCGCATCGCATCGCCCCAGGTGATCTCGAGCCCTTCGTTGGCTGCCTCGATCGGCTCGAGCTCGGGCCGCAGCCGTTCGTCGAGCTCGATCAGGTGCACGCGGCGGCCGCTCTCGACAAGGCGCTTGGTCAGCACCCCCTCGCCGCCGCCGACTTCGAGCACAACGTCGCCGGGCTCGAGCGCGGCGTCGGCAAGGATCGCGTCGAGCAGGTTCGGGTCGGCGAGGAAGTTCTGCCCGAGCCGGACCATCACCAGCGGAAGAGCCTCGTCGCGTTCGCCTCGATCGCCGCCTCCTGGGCAGCCGGATCGGCGCCGCGCGCCTCGGCGACGACGGCCGCCGTCATGACGACATTGGCGGGCTCGTTGCGCTTGCCGCGCACGGGCTGCGGCGCCAGGTAGGGGCTGTCGGTCTCAACCAGCAGCAGCTCGTCGGGGACCAGCGCCGCCGCCTCGCGCAGCGCCTCCGACTTCGGATAAGTGACGTTGCCGGCGAAGGAGACATACCAGCCGCGATCAACCGCCTCCTGCGCTCGTTGCGGGCCGGCGCTGAAGCAGTGGAGGATCACCTCGACCCCCTCGGCCTCGGCGGCGAGCAGCTCGAAGCAGTCGGCGGCCGCGGCCCCGTCTTCGACCCCGGCCCCATCGCGCACATGGATCACGATCGGCAGCCCGGTGCCGCGGGCGATCGCGATCTGCGTCTCGAACGCGCGCAGCTGGTCGCCCTTCGGGGCTCCCTCGCGGTAGTAGTCGAGCCCCGTCTCGCCGATCGCGCGCACGTGCGGGTCGGCGGCGAGCTCGCGCAGGTCCGCGGCGGCATCGTCGTCGAAGCCGGCGGCGGCATTCGGGTGGCGGCCGATCGCGGCGAAGACCGCCCCGTGCTCCCGCGCGGCAGTGATCGCCCCGCGGTTCGAGGCCTCGTCCATGCCGACGGTGAGGATCCTGTGGACCCCCGCCTCGGCGGCGGCGGCGACGAGGTCCCCGTCGGCGGGTTCACAGGATCCGAGGTGCGCGTGGCTATCGATCATCGCTCGCAGTATGTATGCAGGCGCCGCCCGATTCGGGGTTATGCTCGGAGGATGAGCGACCCCGTACCTGCCCCGGCGCCGAGCGGCATCGATCCCGAGCATTGGCGAGAGCAGCCCACACCCCGTATCCCGCCCGCCTCCAACGAGGAGATCCACGTCCTCATCCGGCCGCTGATCTGGTTCGCCGGTCGCGCCGTCGGGGGCCCGCCGCCGCACATCTTCACCACGCTTGCCCGTCACCCGAAGCTGTTCGTCTCCTGGCTGCCGTTCGCGGGGCGGCTGATGCCGCGCGGCAAGCTGCCGCGGATCGACACCGAGCTCGTCATCCTGCGCGTCGCCTACCTGACCCGCTGCCGCTACGAGTGGGACCACCACGTCCGCATCGGCGGTCAGGCCGGGCTCCGCCAGACCGACATCGAGCGGGTCGCCGCGGGCCCCGAGGCGAGCGGCTGGACGGGACGCCAGGCGGCGATCCTGCAGCTCGTCGAGGAGCTCCACAACGACCGCTTCGTCTCTGACGGCACCTGGGCCCGGGTCAGCGAGTATCTGACCCACCCGGAACTGATCGAGCTCTGCATGCTCGCCGGCCACTACGAGATGCTCGCCGGGACGCTGCTCAGCGCCGGCGTCCAACCCGAGAAGCCACTCGAGAGCTAGTGGGCTACAGGTCGCGGCGCCGGAAGACGGCCGCCGCGACGGCGAGCATCACGACGCAGTAGACGACGGCGAACGCGAAGAGCCCGAGCCCGGCCTCCGCGGCGCCACCGAACGGGCCGAGCGAGAGGATGAAGCCGGTGGTGCCGCTGATGTCCGCGGTGAGGTCGTAGAGCCCGCCCTGATAGAGCGCCTCGAATGGCAACACCTTGCCGGCAAAGCTGGCGAGCTCGACGAGCGTCGTCGAGTCGAGCGTGTCGCCGATCTGACCGAGCAAGCCCGCGGTCAGCCCGGCGCCGAACAACATCAGCACCGTGATGCCCTGGGCCGTCGAGGACGTGAAGGCGGAGGCGAACACCGAGATGCAGGCGAGGACGAGGACGGCGCCTGCCAGATGCAGGCACGCGGCGACCGGCCGGTCGGGCGTCCAGCCGCCCGTCGCCTTCGTGATCAGGATCGCGGCGACGAAGACGACCAGCACGTAGACGACGGACACCGCGCCGGCGGCCGCGAAGCGCGCGACGAGGATCATCTCGCGGCTCACCGGGCGCACCGCGATCGGCTGCAGCAGGCCCGACTCGGCGTCGCCGCGGATGACGCCGAGCGTCAGGAAGGTGGCGATCACGGCACCGAGGAAGAGCGTCTGCGAACATCGCCAGGCCGAGCAGCGTCGCCCCGGCGAGGCTGACGTCGTCGATCTGGCCCTGAAAGCCCAGGTGGCCGTTGTGCCCGACCTCCTTGAAGGCGAAGTGGGCGCCGGCCCAGTAGAGGACGAGGAAAGCGAGCGTGAGCACGGCGACGACCGGCAGGACGCGCCTGCGCAGGCTCTCGAGCAGGGCGTAGCGAACGATGGTCAGGCCTTGGCCGACGGACCCTCCCCGCAGCGCAGCCGGCGCGCTCACGGAGTCTCCCGCAGCCGCGCGTCGCCGCCGGCAACGACCTCGACGTAGGCGTCCTCGAGCGTGCTGCCGACGGTGCGCACCTCATAGACGTCCCGGCCGGCGGCGACGAGCTCGCGGACGAGCGCTGGGATCGCGTCCCTGCCGAGGCCCTCACGGCGCACCACCCCGGCGTCGGTCTCCACCTCGACCGCCCGCTGCCCGGCAAGCTCGGCGGGCGCCCCGGCTGCGACGACGCGGCCGGAGTCGATGATCGTGACCGTGTCGCAGACGAGCTCCACCTCGCCGAGCAGGTGTGAGTTGAGCAATACGCCCACCCCTCGCGCCCGCAGCTCGACGAGCAGCTCGCGGACGACGCGGCGGCCCGCGGGGTCGAGCGCGCTGGTCGGCTCGTCGAGGAGCAACAGCCGCGGCGAGCCGACCATCGCCTGGGCGATCCCGAGCCGCTGCTGCATGCCCTTCGACATCGCGCCCACTCGCACCTCGCGCGCGTCGGCGAGCCCGACGAGCTCGAGCAACTCCTCGCGCTCGCGGCTCCCTCCCGCCGAGCCTGCAAGACGCTGGTGCAGATCGAGGAGCTCGAGCGCCGAGAGCCAGACGGGGAAACGGAAGAGCTCCGCCAGATACCCGGTCGCCCGCCTGGCCGCGGCGCTGCCGGCGGGCTCACCGACGACGGCGGCCGAGCCGGCGCTGGGCCGGACGAGCCCACAGGCGATCTTCGTCAGCGTCGACTTGCCGGCGCCGTTCGGCCCGAGCAGCCCGACGAGCTCACCCTCGCCGACCTCTAGCCCGACGCCGCTGAGCGCCTGCTTGCCGCCCGGATAGGTCTTCGAGAGCTCGTGGATCGAGAGGGCAGCCGTCACGCCGACAACGGTGCCTACGACTCGAGCTTCTCGAGCTTCGGGAAGAGTGGCTCGATCCGCTCGATCCGCTGGCCGCCGCCCCGCGAGCCGAACGCGCACAGCTCGGTCCGCTCCTCGGCGAGCGCCGCGAGCAGCTTCGCCGTCGCCTCGGGCATGTATGCGTGGAGCGCGAGCGTGACGATGCGGAGTCCCTCGGCGAGGTTGTAGAGCACGCGGTCGAGCTCGCCGGCGCGCGCCTCGTCCTTGGCGAGCTCCCAGGGCTTGCTCTCCTCGACGTAGCGGTTGAGACGCCGGACGCGCGACCAGACGGCCTCCAGCGCCTGCGTGATCTCAGCCTTGTCGAGCAGCTTGGAGACCGCGCCCTCGAGCCCCTCGAGGCCGTCGGGTCCCCCGGCCACCGCGGGGTCGACTTCCGCGTCGGGCACGACGCCGTCGCGGTAGCGGTCGATCATCGCCAGCGTTCGCGAGGCGAGGTTGCCGTAGTCGTTGGCGAGCTCGCTCTCGTAGCGCGACTCGAAGCCGGCCGGGCTGATCGAGCCGTCCTGGCCGAAGCTGACTTCGCGGAAGCAGTAGAAGCGGAGCGCGTCGGCGCCGAAGCGATCGATCACCTCGAACGGATCGAGGACATTGCCGAGCGACTTCGACATCTTGCGCTCGCCCATCAGCAGGAACCCGTGGACGTAAAGGTGCTCCGGGCAGCTCGAGCCCGGCCGCCATCAGGAACGCGGGCCAGTAGACGCCGTGGAACTTGATGATGTCCTTGGCCATCACGTGGTAGTTGGCCGGCCAGAAGCGCTCGGTCAGATCCTCGCCTTCACGCGCATAGGAGAGCGCCGAGTAGTAGTTGAGGAGCGCGTCCCACCAGACGTAGACGACCTGCTCGGGGTCCCAGGGGACGGGAACGCCCCAGCGCAGCCGTGCGCGCGAGAGCGACACGTCGCGCAGACCACCCTTGATGAACGAGAGCGCCTCGTTGGCGCGGAAACCGGGCTGGACGAAGTCGGGACGGTCGGCGTAGAGCTGCTCGAGGCGCTCCTGGAAGGCGGAGAGCTTGAAGAACCAGTTCTGCTCGGTCTCCCAGACGAGCTCGATCTCGTGGATCGGGCAACTGTGGCCGGGGCCCATCTCCTGCTCGGACTTGAAGTCGGCGCAACGAGGGCAGTAGTAGCCCTCGTAGGTGCCCTCGTAGACGAAGCCGTTGTCGTGGACGAGCTGCACGAGCCTGCCGACCGCGGCCTCGTGCTCGGGGTCGGAGGTGCGGATGAAGAAGTCATTGGAGACGTTGATCTTCGGCATCAGGTCGCGGAAGCGCTGCGAGTTGCGGTCGGCGAGCTCGCGCGGCGTCAGTCCGAGCGCTTCGGCCGCCTGCGCGACCGGCTCGCCATGCTCGTCGGTGCCCGTCAGGAAGAAGACGTCCTCGCCGCGCTGGCGCTTGTGCCGGGCGAGGATGTCCGCGGCGATGCAGGTGTACGCATGGCCGAGGTGCGGCTCGGCGTTGACGTAGTAGATCGGCGTGGTGACGTAGTACGGCACGAGCGCCGGAGGATAGATGCAGCCCCCGAGCGCTCCGGCATAGCCACAGGCGGGGCGACGCCGGCAGCGGTCCTCAGCCCGGCGTCGGGGCGGGGCGCCGGTCGTCGGCCGATGCGCTTTCCGCCAGTTCGGCGATCGAGGCCTCGATGCCTCGCGTGAGCACGTCGATGTCAGCCGTGGTGTCGAGGTCCCCGGTGACGCCGAAGTTGATCGCGCCGTCGTAGGAGAAGATCGCGATGCCGATGCGCACCGAACCACCCAGCGGCACGAAGGGGAACGCCTCGAGCATCCGGCTGCCCGCCAGGTAGAGCGGCTGCTGGGGGCCGGGGACGTTGGTCGTCACGGTGTTCACCGAATGTTGCGGCAGCCGCGTGCCGACCCGGCCCGAGAGCGAGAGGAGCATCGCCGGCGCGAAGCCACCGAGCGCCGTCAGGCGCTCCGCCGCGACCGCCTGCCCGGAGTGCTTCAGGTGCTGCATCTGCTCGTGCACGGAGGCGAGCCGCTCGAGCGGATCCTCGATCCCTACGGGGAGCTCCGCAAACATCGCTGAGACTTTGTTGTTGTAGGTGCCGTGCTCGTGCTCGGCACGAACCGAGACCGGGACGAGGGTGCGCAGCGTGCGGCCGGCGACGGCCTCGCTCCGGCCCTCGAGCAGGCGCCGAAAGCCACCCGCGATCACCGTCAGGACCACATCGTTGACCGTCGCCGGATGCCGCTCACGGATCCGTTTCACGTCGGCAATGCTGCCTCGGGCCCAGTCCCAGCGCCGGTGCGGGCCGATCGGGCCGTTGAGCGAGCTCGCGTCCGTCGGCCGCAGCAACGAGCCGAGGCTCGTCAGGCCCTTGCCGGCCCGCAGCGCCTCGCGGGCCACCCGCCGCGGACCCCGGATCGCGGACATCGCGGTGCGCAGAGCCTCGTTCGGACTGCCCGCACGCAGCGCAAGCGAATGCGAGACCAGCTCGGCCGAGCTCGGCTCAGCCGCCGGACTCCAGTCGCCCTCCTCCTGCGTGTGGTGCTCGTCTGCCTTCGAATCGAGCAGAACGCTGAGCAGGTCCGTCGCCGAGACGCCGTCAACCATGCAGTGATGGGTCTTCGAGATCACTGCCCAGCGACCGTCGCCGAGACCCTCGGCCACCCACATCTCCCACAGCGGCCTGTCGCGATCGAGCTGCTGCGACATCACCCTGCCGACGAGCCGGCGGAGTTCCTCGTCTCCACCCGGGCTCGGCAAGGCGGTGCGCCGCACGTGGTAGTCGAGCCGGAAATGAGGGTCGTCGACCCAGACCGGTCGGCCGAGGGCGAGCGGGACGAAGCGGACGCGCTGCCGGTAGCGGGGCACCGCCGGCAGCCGCGCAGCGACCGCCCTGGTTACTTCGCCTCGTTCCGGCGCCGGGCCCTCGAAGATCCCGACCGAGCCGATATGCATGTGCGTGACGCTGTTTTCGATGTGCAGGAACGACGCATCGAGCGGGCTCATCGTTTCCATCGCAGCTCTCCTCTCCATCTTCGTGCTGGATGATACGAAGCCCCGAGCGGCTGCTGCGCGACGCTCGCCGGGAACGGAGACGGCGCAGCAACAACCATTCACGAAGGGACCGCCCGGGAGGAACCGATGAACAAGGCACCACTGCTCAAAGAGCACCCTCGATCGATCCAGGTACTGCTCGCGATCGTTCTACCGCTTCTGTTCGGAGGGCTGACCGGGTACTTCCTCGGCGTCTCGGCCGCCGCGTACACGATCCTTTCGGTGCTCGCGATCGTCGGCGGCATCGGCGCCGGCTTCGACCACGTGGGCCCGGGCGCCGGCGCGCAAGCGGGGCGTCCTCGGCGGGACGCTGTTCGCCACCGGCGTCCTGCTCGCGCACGAGATCAGCGGCGCGGACCCGAAGACCGACCTGCCGCACCCGGCGATCCTGCTCGTGCCGCTGTTCGCGATCCTCGGCTCCGCCTTCGGCGCGATCGGCGGCTGGCTGCGCGAGCGCGCCATCGTGCGCGCCGCCGCCCCCTGAGCCCGGCGCTCAGCGCTTCAGCTTCAGCTTCTTCTTCGCCTTCGTCTTGTCGCCGCCGGAGTCGGTGGCCTTGACCTTGGCGACGACCTTCGCGTGCTTGCGCACCCTGCGCTTGTGGGTGAGCCGCTTGAGCTTGCGCGCGTCCTTGTGGCGCAGCCGCAGCTTCAGCCGCTTCTTCTTGCCGGCCGGCAGCGACTTGTGCACGCGCTTGGTGTGGAGCTTGAACCTGCGGATGCCCCTTGTGCAGCTTGAACTGCCCGCGGCCGGAGACCGCGCAGTCCTCCTTCGGGCAGCGGACCTTGAGCACGATCGGCTTGCCCGCCTTGACCTTGCGCTTGCCCGAGACGCCGCAGCTTCAGCCCGGCGATCGTCGGCGGCGCCGTCGCAGGCGTTGCCGATGCCGTCGCCGTCGGTGTCGGGCTGGCCGGGGTTCGCGTCGGCGGGGCAGTTGTCGCGTACGTTGCCCACGCCGTCGCCGTCGGAGTCGCTGGCGTTGCCGCCGTCGCCGTCGGAGTCGGTCTGGCCGTTGGCGCGCGGCAGTTGTCGTCAGAGCATCGCCGACGCCGTCGCCGTCGGCGTCGTTGCCTGGCGTCGCCGCGTTGGCGTTGGCCGGAGGCGAGTTGTCGCAGACGTCTGCCGAGACCGTCCCCACCGTCGTCGTCCTGGCCGGGGTTGGCGTCGGCGGGGCAGTTGTCCCCGCCGTCCTCGACCCCGTCCAGGTCGGCGTCCGTGAACTCGAACGCACCCGCGTCACAGACGCTGCTCGAGAGCGCCGGGCCGATCGAAGCCGCGCTGATCGGTGCTCAGCGGAGCCGCGAGCTCGTCGACGCAATCGGGGAGCGCCACGTGGTCATACGCCGGGCTCGAGGCAGCGATCGGGAGCGAGCGCACGTTCTGCTTCGAACCGCTCGCTCCCGCCTTCGGTCCACCGTTGGCGCCGAAGGACCCGAAACCGGGGTCGGTCGCCGTGAGATCGCCCGTCGCGCCGAGCAGGCAGGAATCGCTCGCCTCGCTGCTGACGTTGCCGCCCCCGGACGTGATCCCGCCGGGGCTGCAGGCGCCGTCGGCTGGTCGAGCGCACTGTTGGTGAGGTTGAGCGTCCCGGTCGACAACCGCCCGAGCCCGTTGCCCACGCGGCGGAGTTGCCGGCGACGCTGACGTTGATCAGGTCGAGCGTGCCCCCGTTGAAGAACACCATGACGCCCCCGCCCGTGGAACCGCGTGCCGCCGGCACCGTTCCCGTTCACCGTCGAGTTGAGGACGACTCCGGTCGAGGAGCCGGCCTGGGCGATGCCGCCGCCGTAGCCGGGATCGCCGGTCGCCGTGTTGCCGGCGATCTCGGTGCCGACGATCCGCATCTCGCTCGACTGCGTGACGTCGATGCCGCCGCCGTAGGCCTTGACGCCGCCGCTCGTCCCCTCGACGCTGTTGGCGGAGACGACGCTGTCGACGACGTCGAGCGAGGCGCCGGTGCCGATGTCGCCGACGAGGATGCCGCCGCCGGGCGTGTCGAAGTCGCTGCTCGCCTGGTTGCCGACGACCCGCGTGCGCAGCAGGCCCAGGGAGCTCCCGTTGATCGCGTTCAGCCCCGCTCCCGAGCGGGCCTGGTTGCCGATCACCGTCGTGTCGACGAGATCGACCGAGACGTCCGACCCCGAGACCGTGAGACCGCCGCCGGAGCTGCGGGTGGTGTTCTGCGAGATCGCCGAGTCCTCGATCGTCAGCTGATCGGATGCGGAGGTGCCGGTGAAGTAGATGCCGCCGCCCTGCCCGCCCTGCGGATCGGGTGGGTTGCCGGCGTGGTTGTCCTCGATCGTCGAGCCGCTGATCGTCGCCGTGCCGCTGCCGAGCGCGAGCCCCGCCCCGTCTGCCGACAACGAGCTCGCCGCCTCGTTGCTCGAGATCTGGCTGTCGGTGATCGTCACGTCGCCGTAGGCCGCGACCCCGCCGCCGCCCTCGTTGCCGGCGGCGTTGCCGTCGATCGTCGCCCGGGTCAGGTCGAGCTCGGATCCGGGGCCCTCGGAGACCGCGATGCCGCCGCCCCGTCCGAGACCGCTCCCGGCGCCGAGTTGCCGGAGACGGTGACGTCGGTGAGGCTGAGATGCCCGGCAGCCGGGTTGCCGTCCGCGAAGATGCCGCCTCCGAAGATGGGCGCGACGCCCCCCGTGATCGTCAGGTCGTTGATGTCGAGGGTGCCGTCGAGCAATTCGATGACGCGGTCGGCGCCGTCGCTGCCGATCGTCGTCTGGCCCTCGCCGGCACCGGAGATCGCCACCGGCCCCGGACCGTCGGCGTTGATGTCGAGATCGCCGGAGGCGTTCGAGTCCTCGCTCGGCCCCGTCAGCGTGTAGGTGCCGGCGCCGAGGACGATCGTGTCGGTCGCCCCCGGGCTCCCGGCCGGGCAGTCGGGGCCGGCCCGCCAGGATTGACGGCGGAGTTGGTGTTGGCGGCGTCGACGGCCTCCCGCAGCGAGCAGTGATCGTCCTCGCTCGTCGTCGTCGGCCGTCGTCGTCGACGTCGATCGTGCTCGCATCCGCCCCGGCGGGGAAGGCAGGCGAGGGCGGCGGCGGACGAGACGACCGCGGCGCCCAGACGCCAAGCGCGTGCTCCCATGGACGCGAAGTTACCCGCCGTCCCGAGCAGTCAAGAGACATTCGTTTCGCCTCTTGGAGGCCGTCTCGGGCGCCTCAGCTGCGCACCGAGTCGAGCACGGCGAGGATCTCGTCGCCGTAGCGCTCGAGCTTCGCCGGCCCGATTCCCTCGCAGGCGAGCAGCTCGCGGGAGTCGGCGGGCATCGCGACGGCGATGCCGTCGAGCTGGCGGTTGCAGAGGACGACGAAGGCGGGAACGCTGTCGGCGTCGAGCGCTCCGTGCGCCAGCCGCGCAGCGCCTCCGCGGCGGCCGGCGAGTCCGGGTTGGCCGGTCAGGTCGGGCGCCGGCCGCGCCGGGGTCGCGCCGCCGGCCGCGGGCGCCGACTGCCCGGCCGCGCAGCGAGCACTGGCGGGGCGCCGTCGCGGGCTCGGCCGCGACCCCGGTGAGCTCGTCGAGGAAGGCCGAGCGGCGGCTCTCGTCGCCGAGCACCACGCAGCGGTCGATCGCGCGCGTGATCGCGACGTGCAGGACCCGCCGCTCGGACTCCCAGTCCGCGCTCAGCCGGTGCGGGAGCAGGCCCTCGGTGACGCCGAAGACGACGACCCGGTCCCACTCGCGTCCCTTGACGCGGTGCACGGTCGAAAGCGTCACGCCCTCGCTCCCCGACGACTCCTCGAGCGAGGCGCGCAGCCAGGGCTCGAACGTGTTCGGGTCGCGGTGCAGGTCGGAGACCTGGATCAGCGCCTCGAGGTCGTCGAGGTGGGAGGCGGTCGCCTGGGTGCCCTTCGAGCCGTCGAGCATCTCCATCGCGCCCGCCGAGCCCGACCCGGTCGCGGACGAACTCGAGCAGCGCTCGGGCGTCGCCGCCGGCCCGGGCCTGCGCCGCGAGCATCTCGATGTCATCGGCCATCTCGCCGACGCGGCCGGCGACGCGCTCGTCGTCGATCCGCTCGACCGACGACGCGCAGGTCCGCGAGCGAGCGGCAGTTCGCGAACCACTTGCTGATCCAGTTCGGAAAGCCGCGGCTCGGGCGGCGGCGGATCAGCGTCGAGGTCGGCGCCGATCAGGCCCTCGGGATCGACGGCGACGCGGATCCAGGCGAGCGCCGCCGCGACGCCGGTGCGCTCGAGGACGTCGGGCCGGACCGAGCTGCGCAGCGGCACGCCCGCCGACCAGAGCGCGATCTGGGGCGCCAGCAGCAGCGAGTTGACCCGCGCGAGACACGGCGATCCGGTCGGCATCGACATCGTCCGCCCGACGCCAGTCGCCGGACGATCTCGGACCGCGCTCTCAGCGGCCGCGGTCGGCCGGCGTGCGTCTCGATCCGCAGCGCCTCGCGGGCTCGCGTCGGCGCCCTCGCCGCGCGTGGATCTCCTTGACGACGCGCACCCGGTTGTAGCCGAGCAGCGTGCGGGCCGCGTCGACGATCGGCACCGCGCAGCGATAGTTGACCTCGAGCGCAGTCGCCTCGGCGCCGGGGAAGTACTCGCCGTAGTCGACGAGGAAGCGTGGGTCGGCGCCGGCGTGGTCGTAGATCGTCTGATCGTCGTCGCCGACGCCGAAGACGTCGAACTCGGGCATCGCGAGGAGCCGGATCAGGAGCACGTGCGCCGGCGTCAGGTCCTGAAACTCGTCGACGAGCAGATGCCGGTGCTCCGCCTGCATCCGGCGCCGGAAGCGGCCGTCGTGAAGCAGCGCCTCGAGCGAGCCGTAGATCTGCTCGTCGAAGTCGACCGCGCCGCGCGCTGCGAGTCGCTCGCGGTAGGCGTCGAAGCCATCGGCGAAGCCGGGCACGTCGTCGCGACCGCCCTCGACCTCGCTCGGGGTCGCGCAGGCCGAGGCGGGTGAGCGTGAGCGCGTCGATGTAGGGGCCGACCGGGTCGGTGTTGGTGCGCCGCTGGCGCGGGATCGGGAAGACCTCGCTCGGCGACGCGCCGCGCCTCCGGCTCGTCAGCAGCGGCGGGCGGCCGCCACGATGGGCGGCGACGATCCGGTAGCCGAGCGAGTTCAGCGTGCGCGTCTGCGGCGGCGAGCCGGAAGAGCCGAGCTTCGAGCTCGCGCTGCGCCTCCTTGTTGTAGGCGACCGCGATCAGCCCGTCGCGCTCGTAGCCGCGCTCGCCGAGCAGGTAGCGGATGCGCTCGGTGAGCACCCGCGTCTTCCCCGAGCCGGCCGGCGCGATCACGCGGACGGGTCCGCCGTGGTGGTTGACGGCGCGCCGCTGATCGTCGCGCGAGGTCGATGCCGGCACGCCGTCGGGCGGCTGCTCGACGGGACCGATCGGCTCGAGCCGGCCGGCCTCGACCGTCGCTCCGTGGACGACCGCCTCGGCGAGCTGCGGGACGCTCCAGCGCGGCCCGCCGTCGACCCAGGCGAGGCGCCCATCGGGCAGCGTCACGTCCGCCCCCTCGCCCGCTCCGCCGCACCGAGCCGAGCCGCCTTCGCCGACCACCACCAGATCGGCTCGCCGGGCTGGCGGGCGTCGTAGTTGTTGGCCCAGATCAGGTGGTGGAGCAGGTCGCCGCGGCAGCTCGAAGCGCGGGCTCAGCGCGTGCGGCGGCCGCTCGATCGACGCGGGCTCGCGGACGTGCGCCGGGTCGAGCCCGAGCTCGACGACAACCGGCCGGCGCTCGAGCCAGTGCCCGCGCAGCTCCTCGGCTGCCGCCGCGGCCGCCGGGGGGTCGGTGGCGAGCTCGGGGCCAAGCCGGGTCCGCGGCGCCGACGACCATTGCTCCGGCGCCGGGGCACCGTCGGCGACGATCACCCCGCGGCCGAGTTCCGCTGGCGCGGCGGGGCTCAAACCCTGGGCTCGCGGCCGGTGAGCTCGCGATAAAGATCGTTCGGCGCGGTCCCGGTGAGCGCTGCGACGACCCCGGCCGCAGCACGTGGCCGCGCCCCGGACTGGACGAGCCGGCGCAGCGCGTCGACGGCGAAGGCGATGTCAGGCGACGCCGCGCGCTTGCGCGAGGGCGCGATCACGACGACGATCTCGCCCTTCACGTCGTCGCCCCGGAAGCGCCGCGAGAGCTCATCGAGGGTCCCGCGGACGACCTCCTCGTGCAGCTTCGTCAGCTCCCTGCAGATCGCGGCGGGCCGGTCGGGCGCGAGGGCGGCGAGCGCCCGTAGGGACGCCGGCAGCCGGCGCGGCGACTCGAAGGCGACGACCGTGTCCGTCGACTGCAGCACGCGTTCGAGCTCGCCGGCCCGGCGCGGCAGAAAGCCCTCGAAGCGCCAGCGGCCCGGGGGCAGACCGCTGGCAACGAGCGCCGTCGTGATCGCGGTCGGCCCGGGCAGCACCTCGATGTCGAGGTCGCGCTCGATGCAGGCCTGCATCAGCCGGTAGCCGGGATCGGAGAGCAACGGCGTGCCCGCATCGCTGATCAGCACGACCTTGGCGCCGCGCTCGATCGCCTGCGCGAGCTGGCTCGCGCGATCCTCCTCGTTGCCCTCGTGGTTGGAGACGAGCCGCGGCGTGGGGATCTCGAGCAGCTCGTAGAGGCGGCCGGCACGGCGCGTGTCCTCGCAGGCGACGACGTCGGCGTCGGCCAGCGCCTGCGCGGGCTCGCTCCGTGATGTCGCCGAGGTTGCCGATCGGCGTCGGGCAGACGGTCAGCCGGCCCGCCATCAGAGCAGCCGTCCTGCTTCCCTCGAGCTCTTCGAGGGCGAGGGTGGCGGCGCCGATCATCCCCGCCTCGGGGCCGAGCCCGGCGAGCACGACCGGCACCTCGTTCTGCGGCGGCAGCGCCCGCTGCCGAAGCTGCTCGCGGGCGGGCGCGAGGAGCAACTCGCCGGCGGCGGCGACGCCGCCGCCGATCACGATCACGTCGGGATCGAAGGTGTTGGCGAGCCCAACGAGCACGGCGCCGAGATCGCGACCGACGCGCTCACACGCTGCGACCGCGGCCGGATCGCCGGCCCGGGCCGCCGCCGTGACCGCGGCCCCGTCGAGGGCGACCTGCTCGCTCAGCATCCGCCCGAGCTCCGAGTCCGGCTGCTGCTCGGCGGCCGCGACGGCCGCGCGGGCGAGAGCGGGGCCCGATACGTAGATCTCCGCGCAGCCGTGGTTGGGACAGCCGCCGCCGCACGCCGGGCCGTCCTCGTAGAGCACGGCGTGGCCGAACTCCCCACCGGCGCCGCTCGAGCCCCGATAGAGCTCGCCGCCGATCATCGAGACCGCCGCCGATCCCCGTCCCGATCGTCATCAGGACGGCGTTCGTGCTGCCCCGGGCGGCGCCGTGGCGGTGCTCGGCGAGCACGGCGACGTTCGCGTCGTTGTCCATCGAGACCGGCAGGCCGATGCGCTCGGCAACGACGTCTCGGAGCGCGATGTCGGCGAGCGGCAGGTGCGCGGCGTTGAGGCAGACGCCGCGCCCGCGATCGATCGTGCAGGGCACGCCGAGGCCGACGGCGGCAGCCTGCGGGCGAGCGGCGATCGCGGCCCGCAGCTCGCGCTCGAGCAGATCCAGGACCTGCTCCTGGGTCCGCCCGTGGGAGGCGGCAACGTTGCGGTGCAGAACACTCATGCCCTTCCCGACCACCCCGACGAGCATCTTCGTGCCCCCGAGGTCGACGCCGATCGTCTCGGTGTCGCTCACCGGGCGCAGGGTGGCCCGGCGAAGGACGTCGCCGACCGGGGGCGGACGGCGGGATCGGAGGCCGGCAGGGGGCCGGGTCGCGGAATCCGGGAGGCCATACGGCAGTATTACCCCTTGATGGCGCCCGGGGACGAGGAGCGGCCCGACCGGCCGGAATACAACGTCTACCGCTCGGGACGCGGGAGCCGTAGGTCCCGCGCGGAGCGGCCCTCGACCCCTGCCAAGGGCTCGTCAGGCGACCGCGAGCGGAGTTCGGGGCGAACCTCCCGCGGCAGCGGGGACGAGCCCTCGTACCGCGTCTACCGCTCGAGCCGCAACCCGTTTTCGAAGCTCCGGGGCGGCAACCTCGGCGGTGTCCGCGAGCGTCTCGGACGAGGCGGCTCCGGCGGCGAGGGCCGCCCCGTCCGCGGCGCGGGGGAGCGGCCGCGCTGGTGGCGGATCGTGAAGTGGGTGCTGATCGCATCTGCCGCCTGGCTGCTGCTCAGCGTCGTCCTCTTCTTCGTCAGCGCTCAGGTCCAGAAGGGCAAGCTCAACGACCAGGCCAAGCAGTTGGTCGGCGGCGGCCCGTTCATGGTCGCCTTCCCGCAGACGATTCTCGTTATGGGCACCGACGTGAGGCCGACCGGCGCCCCCGACGAAGCGGGCAACGCGACGAAGCAGAAGTGCGTCAACGCCGCCAAGGACGGCGACCCGGCGCCGAGCAGCTGCCAGCCGTCGCGGGCCGACACGCTGATGCTGATCCGGGCCGGCGGTGGCCACTTCGAGAAGCTCTCGATCCCCCGCGACACGTACGCCGCGATCGAGGGTCACGACAACCAGAAGATCAACGCCGCATATGCCTTTGGCGGCGCGCCGCTCGAGATCAAGACAATCGAGAACTTCCTCGGGATCAACATCGACCACGTGGTGATCCTCGATTTCGATGGCTTCGCCAAGTTCATCGACTCGATCGGCGGCGTCAGCATCACGCCACGCCAGAAGATCCGCTGCAAGGTCGACGGCGGCTCCAGCAACGGCGGTATCACCCTCAACCTCGATCGCAATCAGACCGAGACGCTGGACGGCGTGCACGCGCTCGCCTACTCGCGGATTCGCAACGAGGTACTGCCGACCGGTACCCCGGCGTGCAAGCAGGACGTCGGCGACGACACCGACCGGGCGCTGCGTCAGCAACAAGTCGTGAACGGGATCAAGCAGCGCCTCACGAGTCCCTGGCGGGCGCCGATCAACTTCCTGCGCGGCCCGTGGATCGCCTGGAACGCGCCGAAGGCGATGGTCAGCGACATGGGCGGCTTCATGCTGCCGCAGCTCGCGATCTCGGCCGCGATCGGCGGCAGCTCAGGCACGACGATCCTGAAGCCTTCCGGGCCAGGCCCCGCGGGCAGCCTGTTCGTCCCCCAGGAGAACTGCAAGAAGGCCGTCAAGAAGCTGCTCGGCGAGGCCGGGCCGCGCGCCCCCGCCTGCTCACCGCAGTAGCGCAAGGGCGGGCGCGGCCGAGACCTGCTGCCATAATCGCCCGCCTCATGCCGATCTACGAATATCGCTGCGACAACGGCCACACCTTCGAGGCCTTCCAGTCGATGAGCGACGACGCCCTGGAGACCTGCGAGGTCTGCGACGCCGCGGCCCATCGCGTGCTCAGCGCTCCCGCGATCCACTACAAGGGCTCCGGCTTCTACACGACCGACTACGCCCGCAAGGGCAAGAAGGGCGCCCCCTCATCGGGGTCCGGCGAGAGCGGCTCGAGCGGCGACTCCGGCGGCAAGGACGCCAGCAGCGGCTCGAGCTCCAAGGACTCTTCCGGGTCCGGGAGCAAGGAGAAGTCGACGAGCGGCAGCTCCTCGAGCTCCAGTTCGAGCAGCGCTAAGTCCTCTTCAGACTGAGAGGCGCCGCACTCTCCCCCGGAGCGCCGCAGGCGCTGCGGTATCTCAGCGGCGCCGGACTCCCGCTCGGCGTCGCGCACGCGCGGACGCGAAGCGGAGCACGTGCGCGCCGGTATCAGTCCAACAGGCTCGTGCCGGTGGACTGCCAGACGACCCAGGCCGCGAAGTGGCGGCCGGCCCGCATGCGCGCTGCTCAGAACCGTGTTCATCGACAAGTCCATTCCCACATACACTCATCGGCCGGCCCGCAACCCTGCTTCGATGTCAGGGTCCGGACTGGACGAATCGGCCCAGTGACAGAGCAGACGAACGACAAGCGCTCCGAAGCCTCCCTCGAGGAGATCGTCGCCCTGTGCAAGCGGCGCGGCTTCATCTTCCCGTCGTCGGAGATCTACGGCGGCGTCGGCTCGACCTACGACTACGGGCACTACGGCGTGCTGCTTCGCAACAACGTCAAGAACGAGTGGTGGCGCTCGATGCTCACCGATCGCGACGACATCGTCGCCCTCGACTCGGCGATCATCCAGCACCCTCGCGTCTGGGAGGCCTCCGGCCACGTAGCCGGCTTCTCCGACCCCATGGTCGACTGCAAGGTCTGCAAGAAGCGCTTCCGTGAGGACAAGCTCGACATCGGCCAGTGTGGCGAGCAGCCCTCCAAGCTTCCCGGCGAGGGCAAGAACTGCGAGCTGACGGAGGCGCGCGAGTTCAACCTGATGTTCAAGACCCAGGTCGGCCCCGTCGCCGAATCGGGCTCGGAGGCCTACCTGCGACCCGAGACAGCGCAGGGCATCTTCATCAACTTCAAGAACGTGCTCCAGTTCTCGCGCAAGAAGCCGCCGTTTGGGATCGCCCAGATCGGCAAGAGCTTCCGCAACGAGATCACGACCGGCAACTTCATCTTCCGCACGCGCGAGTTCGAGCAGATGGAGATGGAGTTCTTCTGCCCGCCCGACGAGGCCACCAAGTGGCACGAGCACTGGATGGCCGAGCGGATGCGCTGGTACACCGAGCTCGGCATCAGGCCCGAGAACCTGATCCTGCGCCCGCACGAGGCCGACGAGCTCAGCCACTACTCCTCGGCCACCTCCGACATCGAGTACCTGTTCCCGATGGGCTATTCGGAGCTCGAGGGAATCGCCAACCGCGGTGACTTCGACCTCACCCAGCACGCGAAGTTCAGCGGCGAGAAGCTCGAGTACTTCGACCAGCAGTCCGGTGAGCGCTACGTCCCGTACGTGATCGAGCCGGCCGCCGGAGTCGACCGGGCGACGCTCGCCTTCCTCGTCGACGCCTACTGGACCGAGGAGGTCGAGGGCCGCCAGCGGACGGTGCTGTCGCTGCACCCGAAACTGGCCCCGGTCAAGGTCGCCGTCCTGCCCCTCGTCAACAAGGACGGCATGCCGGAGCGGGCACGCGAGGTCTTCGAGTCGCTGCGGCGCCGGATCGGCGCCGAGTACGACACGGGAGGCGCGATCGGCAAGCGCTACCGCCGCCAGGACGAGATCGGCACGCCCTGGTGCGTGACGATCGACGGCCAGACCGCCGAAGACGGCACCGTCACACTCCGCGACCGCGACTCGCTCGAGCAGACGCGGGTCCCCGCCGACGAGCTACCCGAGCTCCTCTCCGCCCGCCTCGCGCAGCCCTGGCAGAGCCCCAGGCTGGGATAACGGTCCCCCACGGGCGACCGCCGCCTGCTCGCGGCGGGCTACAGCCCGGTCCGGGTCACGCCCGAGCAGCTCGACGACGACCGCGATGGGCTCGAGGCCGACCTGCGCCGGCTCGGAGTGGGCGATAGGTTGCCCCGGTGACAACGGAGCAGCCGCAGCGGATCGACCGCGCCGACTACGCCCACTTCCTCGAGATCCCGACGCGCTGGAACGACAACGACGTCTACGGGCACGTCAACAACGTCGAGTACTACGCGTTCTTCGACACGGTGATCAACGACTGGCTGATCCGGGAGGGCGGGCTCGATATCCACGCCCGCGGCGCCGGCGGGGCCGTCGGCCTCTGCGTCGAGTCGCATTGCGCATACCGCGCCGCCGTCGCCTTTCCCGATGTGCTCGAGGCCGGTCTCCGCGTCGGCCACCTCGGCCGCTCGAGCGTCCGTTACGAGATCGGCATCTTCAGCCCGGGTGAGGCGCAGCCGTCGGCCGACGGCTGGTTCGTCCACGTCTTCGTCGACGCTGCAAGCCGCGAGCCCGTGTCCATCCCGGAGGGGATCCGGTCATCGCTCGAACGCCTGATCACCGGATCGGAGGAGAGGGACGGATGAGAACGAGAGCCGCCGTGCTGCGCGAGATGGGCGCCCCCGCGCCATACGCCGAGTCGAAGCCGCTCGAGATCGTCGAGCTCGAGCTCGACCCGCCCGGCCCCGGCGAGGTGCTGATCGAGGTCGGCGCCGCGGGCCTCTGCCACTCGGACCTGTCGGTGATCGACGGCTCGCGGCCGCGCGTGATGCCGATGGCGCTCGGCCACGAGGCGGCGGGCGAGGTCGTCGAGGTCGGCCCCAACGTCGACTCGCTGCAGGTCGGCGACCACGCCGTGCTCGCGTTCGTCCCCGCCTGCGGGAGCTGCGATCCATGCCGCAGCGGCCGGGCCGCGCTGTGCACCGCGGGCGCCGAGGCGAACGCCAAGGGCACCTTGCTGTCGGGCGCGATCCGCCTACATGACGAGGGTGGTCAGCCGGTCCATCATCACCTCGGCGTCTCCGCCTTCAGCGACCGGATCGTCGTCTCCGAGCGCTCCGCCGTCCGCGTCGATCCGGACCTGCCGTACGAGCTCGCCGCCCTGTTCGGATGCGCCGTCCTGACCGGAGTGGGCGCCGCCGTGAAGAGCGCCGAGATCCGCCCCGGCCACAGCGTCGTGATCTTCGGGCTCGGCGGCGTCGGCCTCGCGGCCCTGATGGGAGCCGTGCTCGCCGGCGCCGGGCAGGTGATCGGGGTCGACCGGATTAACGACAAGCTCGCCCTGGCGTCCGAGCTGGGTGCGACCGCGACCGTCGAGGCAGGCCCGGGGGCCGTCGAGCGGATCCGCGAGCTGACCGGCGGCGGCGCCGATCGCGCGATCGAGACAGTCGGCAGCGCCGCCGTGCTCGCCGACGCTTACGCGGCGACCGCGAAGGGCGGCACGACGGTCACCGTCGGCCTCCCCCACCCCAAGCAGATGCTGGAGATCCCGGCCGTCAGCCTCGTCGCCGAGGAGCGGACGCTGAAGGGCTCCTACCTCGGCTCCTGCGTCCCGGCGCTCGACATCCCCAACTTCATCGCCCTCCGCGGCGCGGGCCGCCTGCCCGTCGAGCGGCTGCTCACCGGAACGCTCGAACTCGAGCAGGTCAACGAGGGCTTCGACCGCCTCGCCTCGGGCGAGGCGGCGCGTCAGGCAATCGTCTTCTGAGGCTCCGACCGCAGGCGATACGCCGACGCGGCCGGCCCTGGCTGCGGCGCGCGGCTTCGTGACTTCGTCACACTGACTGGCTGCGCAGCCAGGGCTCCAATAGGCTGGCGCACAGGCGGGATGAGCGAAGCGAGGAGAGGGATATGTCAGTAGCCGAGCACAACCTCACGGACCGGATCACCTACGACGACCTCTATCGGCGCTGGGAGCAGAGCAACTGGTCGGCGATGGAGATCGATTTCACCGCCGACCGCGAGGGCTGGGCGAACCTCACTGACATCCAGCGGCGCTCGGCGCAGTGGATCTACTCGATGTTCTTCTACGGCGAGGACTCCGTCACCGACAACCTCTCCCCCTACATCGACGCGGCGCCGAAGGAGGAGCAGAAGTACTTCCTCGCCACCCAGCAGGTCGACGAGGCCCGCCACGCCGTCTTCTTCCACCGCTTCTTCAAGGAAGTGATCGAAGCCGGCGACACCGTCGCCTCGACGCTGGCCTACACCGAGCAGCACTTGAGCTGGGGCTACCGGCGCGTCTTCGACCGTCTCGACCGGATGGCCGAGGAGCTGCGACGGGACCGCTCGCTGCCGATGTTCGCGAAGGCGATCACCCTCTACCACCTCGTCGTCGAGGGGACGCTCGCCCAGCCCGGCCAGCACTTCATCGAGGACTACTTCGTCCGCGAGGGCGGGCTGCCGGGCTTCAGCTCCGGCATGGAGAACGTCTCCCGCGATGAGCAGCGCCACATCGGCTTCGGCGTCAAGGTCCTGAGCGAGCTGATCCGCGAGTCGGACGAGTGCAAGGCCGCGATCGACGAGATCCTCATGGAGGTCATGCCGCACGTCTCCTCCGTCTTCGTGCCGCCGGGCTGGGACCTCGAGTACACGCGCTGCTACGGCTTCGAGATCGAGGACATGGCCGAGTGGAGCATGAAGTCGATCGAGCAGAAGTGGCGCGCCATCGGCTACCCGATGAGCGAGATGTCACCTGGCGTCTTCCCGATCGACATGGAGCTGCCGCCCCGCGAGCGTGCCGAGCGGATGCTGCGCCTTTCGAAGGCGGGTGTGATCGGCGAACCGCTGCCGGCTGCGGAGGTCGACTCGTCGCCCGAGGTCCAGGAGCTCTTCTTCGACGTCATCGCCCGCTCCGTCGACAGCGCGAACGGCAACGGCTCGCCGTTCACCGTGCAGTGGCGCTTCGCCGACGCGGAACCCTGGCACGTCGTCGTCGACAACGGCTCGACGAGGGCCGAGCGCGGCGTCTCGGCCGCCGCCGACGTCACGCTCGAGACGAGCTGGAACGACTTCGTCAACGTCGGCAAGGGCGCGATCAGCCCTCCGCGGGCGCTCGTCCAGCGACGCCTCCGCGTCCACGGCGGGCCCCGCAACCTGCTCCGCTTCCGCAAGCTGTTCGGCTGATGACCGAGATCTACCGCACACCCGAGGAGCAGTTCGAGGGCCTGCCCGGCTTCCCCTGGGAGCCGAAGTACTTCGACTGGGACGGCATCCGCCTGGCGCGCATCGACGAGGGCGAGGGCAGCGCCGTCGTCCTCTTCCACGGCGAGCCGACGTGGTCGTTTCTGTACCGGAAGATGATTCCGCCGCTGCTCGAGGCCGCCTCACCGCTGCATCGCGCCCGACTATCCCGGCTTCGGCCGCTCCGACAAGCCCATCGACTTCGGTTGGTACACCTACGAGCGCCACGTCGAGGCGATGACGGCGCTGTTGGACGACCTCGCGATCCGCGACGCGACCTTCGTCGTCCAGGACTGGGGCGGGCAGATCGGGATGGGGGTGGCGGCTGCACGGCCCGAGTTCTGCGGCCGGATCGTCGTCATGGACACGGGCTTCTTCACCGGGCATCAGCAGATGACGGAAGCCTGGAAGAAGTTCCGCGACTTCGTCGAGCGAACCGAGGATCTGCCGATCCCGATGCTCGTCGGCGGCGCCTGCTTCACGCCTCCGAGCGAGGACGTCCTCGCCGCCTACGGCGCCCCGTTTCCCGAGGCCCGTGCCAAGGCCGGCGCCCGCGCCTTCCCGTTGATGCTGCCGACGAGCCCCGACGCGCCCGGCGCCGAGGCGGGCCGGCGCACGCTCGATGCGATGGCTGCCTCGGATCGCCCCGCACTGATGCTGTGGGCCGAGCACGACCCGATCATCCCGCCCTCGGTCGGCACCCGGATCGCGGAGCGGATCGGCTGGCCCGAGCCGGAGATCATCGCGGAGGCGTCGCACTTCCTCCAGGAGGACCAGGGCGAGCTGCTCGGCCGCCGGATCGCCGCCTGGCTCGCCGAGGCCGGCTGAGACGCAGGGCTCCCCGAGCAGCGAACCAGGGCAAGAAAAGGGGCGGCCCTGCGGCCGCCCCTCTCTCAGTGCTTCAGAAGCGAAGCGGAATCACCTAGTGGTGGCGGTGATGCCTGTGGTGCTTGTGGTGCTTCTTGTGGTGCTTCTTCTTGGACTTCTTCTGCTTGCACTTGACGGTGTAGTCGTCAGTGCTCTTGGGGATCGAACCCGTGCTGAAGTACGAGGTCGCTGCAATCGTCGTCTTCTTCGACTTGCAGCGAGCCTGGACGTACTTGCTCTTCGGGATCGTCACCTTGAACGAGCTGATCGCGCCAGCGGCGAGCGGCGGGATCGTCACGTCGAGGGCCTGGCCGAAGCCCTTCGATCTTGGAGCTCTTGAGCTTGCCCGTGAGCACCGTTGCCCCAATGCTGGCAAACGCACCCGTCGGCTTGCTGTACAGGTAGAGCGACTTGTTCTTCGCGTTGAAGGCGACGACGTCGACCGGAACCGTGGTCGCGCCCACCGGACTGCCGACGCGGACCTCGGCGTTCGAGCCCTTGTCGTCGGAGACCGCCGAGCCCTTGCCGCAGAGGGTCTTCGCGTCAGACGAATTAGCCGCGGTGGCCACCTGGGCTGCCGTCGACCTTGCAGGTCGGGAACTTGTTGTAGTTGAACTTGAAGTTCTTCGAGTAGTCCACAACCGTCCGAGTCGCCGTCGGCGGCTGGTTCGGCGTCGAGTTCGGCCCACCGGGCGAATCCGAGGTCATGATCAGGTTCGAGTACTTGACGTTCGAGAACTTCTTCTTGTCGAGCTTGGTCGGCTTGAGCGTGAAGCTCTCCTTCTGCACGCTCTCGTCGGCAGCAGCTGAGCTCACCACCCCGACCGCAATCGCTCCCGTCAATGCGAGAGCAAGGATTTTCCGCATCACTCCTCCTCGAGGAATTGTTCGAATGGTTGGCTTCACCCGGCGGGCCGAGGAGTCGAGGTACGGTCAGACCGCAACCCAACGCCTCCACCCCGTGGATACCAGTGAACCTATCGACATAACCCGCGCCGAGCTTGAATGTTGCGGCGCACGCGATAGGACTTTCGGGGACTTACATACCCACTGCGGCCGGCTCTAACCGCCGCTCTGCGCCCGGATGTGCGGGTAGATCGTCTTCTGGTGCGGCGGACCACGCCAGCGACTTGCTCGTCGCCTGCAGGTTGCACGGCGGGTGCCGGGATGTTCGCGCTGTTCGTGCCGTACCGCCGTAGGCGAAGTGCTCGATGTCGTCGAAGAAGCCTGCCGGCAGGTCGCCGGGCGCGCCCTTCGGTGAGCTGGACGTTGGTCGAGGCCGCTCGCGCACTGCTCGGTCAGGAACGAGTCGAGGCCCTGGGCGAGCTTCGTGTACTGGCCGGCCTTGACGTAGGCGTTCGTGCGGTTGCCGATCGCGCGCTGTGCGGCAGCGACGCGAGCTCCTCGATGTTGAACGGCGCGGTCGTCCGCAGGTAGTTGCGCGTGTTGCCGTTCGCGTCGACGTTGGTCGCGTTGGCTGCGTTCGAGAGGTTGCCGAGCAGCGCCGTCGTCTCCCCCTTGTAGCGGCCCAGCGCCTGCACGAACGGGCAGCAGGTCATTCAGGTACCGTCGATCCGCGCCAGCGGCGGCGGCAGCTGGTCGTCGATCACGGTGCGCAGCGAGCTCAAGCCGCTGCGGGCGCGCCCGTTGACGACGACGAGCCCGTTGAAGAAGCGGGTCAGGTCGGGGGCGGCCTTCGCCGTCTCCTCGAGCGTGCCGCTGAGCTGGCGCGCGGAGGGCCGCAGCTGCGTGATCAGCGGGTTGGTGTCGTTGGAGAATGTCTGCAGGCGCTCGAGCGTCGCCTTCGACTCGTCGAGGAACGTCGGCAGCACCTGGAAGGTCTGCGATCAGCTGCTGGTCGCGGTCGGCGAGCGTGCCGAAGACGCGGTCGGTGTTCTGGATCAGGCCGCGGAGCTGGTCCGGCCGCTCGCTGATCGCGCTGAAGGTCTGCGCCGCCGTCGTCGGATCAGGTCACGTACCGCGACGCTCTGGCAGTCGAGGACCCGCATCAGATCGTCGGCGGACTGCGCGAACGGCGCGAGGTTGCCGAGCGCCGCGTTCAGGTCGACGCCGCGGCCACGCAGGGCGACGCGCCGCGTCCTGCATCCAGTTCCGGAAGTCCGTTCGCGTCTGCGGGTCGAAGGTCCGGAAGATCTCGTCGAGCTGTACCGACTTCGGCGACCTGGGCAGCGGGCAGGCTCGCCGTCCTCGGGCAGCATCGCCCTTCGACGGGTCGCCGGGTGTCAGCTCGACGTAGGTCTCGCCGAGCAGCGTCTTCTGGCGCAGGATCGCCTTGGTGTTCGCGGGGATCGGCGCGTACTGCGGGTCGATCTGGATCTCGGCGTCGGCGTAGCTGCCGGCGTCGGAGAGGTTGATCGACTCGACCTTGCCGACCGAGACGCCGGAGATGCGGACGTCGGACTGGACCGCGAGCTGGGTCGCCTCGTTGAACGGGACGGTGACCCGGTAGCTCTTCGACTTGAGCGGCACCGGTCCGCCGAAGGCGAGCCACAGGAAGAGCAGCAGGCCGAAGCAGGAGATCGCGAAGCCGACGGCGATCAGCACTCTTCCAACTGTTGGTGGTCGTGTTTCCATCAGGCAATCACGGTGTTGAGGGGCAGATCTCCGCGGTCAGCGGCAGGCGGGTCAGCTGCCGCGCAGTGCGAACTCCGGGCGCGACCGCGGAGACGTTGTCGGCAAGGGTCGAGATGTAGCAGCTGTAAGAGGAGAAGCTGCGGGCGACAGGGCCCGCAGCCGTCCTGGAGCAGCACCGTGCTGTTGACGTTGTGGTTGAGCCAGGCCAGGTAGTAGAGGTAGCCCTCCTGCGGGACCGGGCGGGTTGTAGGCGAGGCCGTTGAGCAGCGTCGGTGAGCTCGGTGAAGCTGCCCTTCAGCTGCTTGGCGCTGCGGTAGCCAGCGGCCCCGAAGCGCTTCGGAGGTCGCGAGACCACCGGCTGGACCTTGGCTGGTGAAGGGCCGGATCTGGTTCTTGATCGGGCCCTTCGTCTGCCGGAAGAACGGCTGCAGCTTCTTCAGCGCCGGCTTCAGCGCCTGGGCCGAGGGGATCAGCTTCTGGAGCGCGGGCTTGAGCTGTCCGGAAAGGGTGCTCGCCGGCGTCGAGCGCCTGGCGCGTCTCCGCAGGGCGCCGGGGAAGTCCCGCAGCGTCTGCCGCAGGTTCGCCTCCTGGTTGGCGAAGGCCCCGAAGACCTTGGACTGCGAGCTGACGAAGTCGCGCGAGCTGCACGTCGTTGCCTGCGAGGCGCTTCGAGATCAGGCCGAAGTTGGTGATCACGCGCTTCAGGTTCTCGCGGCGCTTGGCGAGCGCACGTTGATCTTCGCGATGTCGCGGGTCGTCGGCTCGATGCGACGCAGAGACGGCTGAGAACTTCTGCCCCTTGTCGCGGCCGAGGGCCTCGGCGCCGCCGGCGAGCAGCAAGTCGCAGGTAGGCCTGGGTGTCGCCGTCGAGCGAGGCGAGGATCTGGTCGACGTTCACTTCGGGCTTCGTCGAGGCGAGGCTGATCCGGTGCGCTCTCCTGGATCTGCGGGCTGTTCACCGTGCCGGGATCGAGCTCGACGGTCATGTCCTGCAGGCCGGTACGGGGGCGTAGCAGGGCGCTCGCGTCGTCATGGATCAGCGGCGCGTACTTCGTGTCGATCTCCATCGAGACCACGGCGACGCCGTCCTCGAGGTCGACGCCGGTCACGTCGCCGATCTTGACGCCGGCGAGGTTGACGCTCTGGCCCTGCCCCGGCGTGACCGCCTGCGCCGTCTGGAACTCCACCTCGAGGCTGGAAGCGGTCCTGACCGAGGATCGGGAACCACGAGGGCAGCGCCGTAGCTCTGCTGGGAGAGGATCGCGAACAGGGTCGCGAGCCCGATCACCGAGAGGACGATCACCGCGATGAAGTCGCGCGAGTATCTGCCGATCGCCTGCTTCATGGCGAGGTCGCCGCCGCCGGCGAGGGGGCGCCGACCTGCGAGCAGGGCGGAGCCGTTGAGGTTCGGCACGTCGTTGTACGGGCACTTGACATCGGTCCGGATCGGCGGGTCGCTGGAGGGCCGCTGCG
The DNA here is from genome assembly GCA_963774395.1 of uncultured Solirubrobacterales bacterium. Classification (GTDB taxonomy): domain Bacteria; phylum Actinomycetota; class Thermoleophilia; order Solirubrobacterales; family 70-9; genus CAXMST01. Next base: position 281,467 of record CAVZET010000011.1, read on the forward strand.
GCTGGTAGCCGATCGGCGACTCGATCGTGTAGCCCCAGAGCGGCGTGCTCGAGGGGATACCCGGAACGTTGACGACGCCGGGGACCGGTGTCGAGACGAGCTGCGGACCGCCGCCGACTGCGTGCGCAGCATCTGCCCGTTGCCGTCGAAGTTGGCGCCGATTCCGTTCTGGCAGGCCGCCGCGTAGAAGAAGTCCTGGTAGTTCGGCGAGCCGGTGCAGAACTGTCGTCGATGACGATGTCGCCGGCCGGGACGAGGACCTTGCTGACGCACCGGCTCGTCGTGCTGCAGCTGCGGCAGCAGGCCGTTGAGAGAGTTGCGTGTCCGGAGGTCAGGTTCGGCTGCGTGTCGCCGCAAGCAGGTGGCTGGTGCGGCCGAGCTCGGCCGGCTGCAGCAGCTGGATCGTCTGCCGCAGCCAGGGGTTGCCGGCCGTGATCGTCGCCGGCAGCTCCTTGACGCCCGGCGTCAGCTCGCGCGCGAAGGCGCGCAGCGGCGGCAGCGTCTTGTTGAACTGCGACGAGGTCGGGCTGCGCCTGCTCGAGCGTCGGCGCGAGCTCGGCAAGCGTCTGCTCCAGCGCGTTCGACTCGGCCGCGAGCGCGCCGGTCGTCATCGAGAAGTTCGTGATCAGATCGAGCTGAGCTCGGACTCGCGCGAGGCGAGCTTCGAGAAGACGACGCCGGGTCGAGTCGATCAGGCCGGAGAGATCGCCGGGGTGCTCGCCGAGGAGCGCCTCGCTGACCTGGGCGCTCGGTCTTGCCGGCCGTGCCGCCGTAGCGGAAGGACTCATTGAGCGCCTGCGCCGCCGACTTGCCGCGCACGTCCGGGTCCTGGCCGACGTCCTGGGCCGCCGTCGGCGTGTTGTAGAGCGCCGAGCCGTAGCCCTCGAGCAGCTGGCTCAGGTTGCGCCGATCCGGCTGCTGCAGCGTCGTCAGAACCTCATCGAGCTGGACGGCGGTCTGCGTGTGGGTGATCGGGAATCGAGCCGCCATCGGGGATCTCCGGGGCGCTCGGGCTGCCGGGCTGCAGGTCGAGGAAGGGGTTGCCCTCGAGGAAGAGGCGCGGCCGGATCGTCACCTGAGAGTCGCTGTGCAGCGGGCTGGCCGGCGTCGTCGACGGTGAAGGTGACCTTGGTGACGTCGCCGTCGAGCTCGATCGACTTGACCTCGCCGACGTTGACGCCGGCGATCCGGACCGGCGCCGTCTGGCGCAGGGTCGCCGGCGTTCTTGAACGTCGCCGTGACCTCGTACTGGTGACCGAACGGCAGCGCCTTGACGAAGGCGAAGTAGGCGAGGAGCGACGAGCACGATCGCGGCGAGGATCCCGATCGTGAGGAAGCTCGGGCCCGTGGGCGGGCGGTGGTAGATGCCCTCGTTGAAGTCCTTGTGGACCTTCTGCTTCGGATCGCGCGGCATCAGGGCTTCGCCTTCAGCTGGGAGGGGATCTGATCCTCGGTGGTGATGCCCTGGTTCCCGGGCACGTTCCCGATGACCTTCTTGCCCTGCTTGTACGGCTCGTTGCCGGCCTCGCACTCGAACGTCTGGCCGGGCGCCGCCGTGTTCGGGTACGGGTTCGCGTGCAACCAGTTGTTCGGGGTGCTCCCGGCTCCGCCGTTCGCCGGCGCCGAGGAGGGGCTGCCCTCGTTGTTCGGGCCGGTCGGCGCGTCGAGCGGGATCCCGCGCGCCCACGTGCCGAGGTCGTTGCCCTGGCCGGTGGCGGAGTTGAGGTTGCGGAACAAGCAGCGTCGCGTAGTTGCAGACGCTCTGCGCAGGGCCGATGAAGCGCAGCGTCGGGCTCAGGCTCGAGCTCGAGCTGCGGTGAGCCGGTCGATGCCCTTCCGGGAGGTCTTGTCGTCGGCGAGCCGGCGGAGGGACGCGGCGGTCGGCGCGAGCTGGTTGTTCAGCTGCGGCGAGGTACGCAAGCGCCGGGATGGCGGCGCGCAGCGCCGCCACGATGTCGGGTCCGTAGGTGCTGAGCGCCTTGGCACCCGGGGCCAGTGCGTCGATGAGGCGCCGGTTGTTGACGAGGAACGGGCGGATCGTCGGCAGCGTCGCGCGTGTGCCGTCTCCAGCGTCGGCGGCGTCTTGCTGATCGTCTCCTGCAGGTAGGGCCGGGCGATCTCGGCGAAGGCCCCGTGACGCGAGTCGAGGTTGACGAACATGTGCGCCTGCGTCTCGGCGACCGGGGCGACGGCCGCCGAGGACCGTTCGAGCGCGTGGAAGAAGCCGGCGAGCTCGGTGTCCGGTGCCGCGAGGTTGCTGCGTCACGCGCTCGAGCCGCGGCAGCAGCGGCTTGAGCAGGCCGATCGCCTCGTTCAGGTCGGGACCGCGGCCGGCGAGCGCGCTGCCGAACTCGTTCAGGTTGACCTTGATCGCCTCGCGCGTCGGCTCGTCGAAGGTGTTGAGCAGCTGGTCGTACTCGACGGGCTCCGGCTTCGCGTGGCTGACCGGGATCGTCGCTCCCTCGGGGTAGCCCTGATCGCTCGTCCCGCGCTGGATCTCGAGGTACTTGAGGCCGAGCGCCGAGCGCGCCCGGATGACGAAGGTCGAGTCGTCGGGGAGCGGCTCGACCGAGCTGTCGAGCTTCAGCTCGAGGCCGGCCGGACGCGCCGTTGTGCTCGTCGATCGGGACGACGTCCTCGACGAGGCCGACGCGCACGCCGCCGATCCGGACCTCGTTGCCGGGCACGAGGCTGGCCGCGTTCGGGACCTCGGCGGTGACCCGGTAGGTGGCGACGAACGGCAGGCCGGCGTTCGCGTTGTAGGCGAGGAAGACGGCGAGGACGACGATCAGCACGGTGATCGCGCCGACCAGGGTCGGGTTGCGGAGGACCGACTGCAGGGGCTCGAGCGCCTCACTGGCCGTTCTCCGTCAGGAAGCCGAGCAGGTCCTTGGCGGCCTGCTCCTGGTGCTTGCCGAGCGCGCCCGCGTTCTGCTTCTGGCGCCTTCTGCGTCAGGCGCCGCACCGCCACTGCGTTGCAGCGTCCGAGCCGCCGCCGTCGGCGGAGGCTGGATGTCAGCTGGCGCGGCTTCGGGTTCGCGTTGATCGCCGCCTCGCCGGACGTGCTGCGAGGCGCTGGCCGAGCTCGAGGACGAGAACGGCAGGCCCGTCCAACTCGCGATGCATCCCGGACGTTGGCGCTGCGTGAACATGTCCGACGCAGTTGTTGATCTGGATCGACGACGCGCAGGAAGTGCCCGTAGCTGTCGTAGCCGTTGACCGTGTCGCCCAGGTTGAGGATCGTCTTGTAGAGCTCATCGCGGCCGCCGGTCTTGCGCAGGGTCACCAGGAGCTTGTCAAGCGCCTTCGCGCCCGGTGCCGTCTTCGAGCCGAGCGTGCCGAGGTCGTTGATCAGCCCGCGCGAGGCGAGGAGGTCGGGGCAGGCTCTTCTGCGGCGGCGGTGCCGAGCGTCGTCAGCGCCGGCGTCCCGACCTTGGCGAACGGCGCCGAGCAGCTCGGTCATCTTCGGTCAGGTAGGGGGCGCCGACGCGCAGGTCGGCGGCCACCGGCGTCGCCGCCTCGCGCGAAGCGGCGCAGCTCGACCATCGTCGGCTCAGCTGCTGTAGCGCCGGCGGGTACTCCTGGAGGCCACGCTCGATGTCGGCACGCGCGCTCGGCGGCCGCCTCGCCGGCGGTCTTCGCGTTGTTGATGAAGCCGGCGATGTGGTCGCGCTCGCGGGCGAGCGGCTGCAGGATCGTGTCGGAGTCGGCGGCCAGCTGGGCCAGCCCCTTGTTCTGCTTGGCGAGAATCGCGAGCACCCTGTCGGTCTGCTTGAGCGCCGGGTCGGCGCGCTAGATCACCTGCTGCGAGCGTCTTGCCGCGCGCCGCGAGGCCGGCGCCGAGGTCGTTGAGGATGAGTCGGAACTTGTCGACCTCGGGCTGGCGGTAGATGTTGTTGACGAGGTCGATGTCGACGGCCTTGCCGTTGTTGTTGATCGGCAGGAAGCTGCTCCCCCGCCCCCGGCTCGCCGTCGGGGATCGTCGCGAGCTCCGGCGGCGGCTGCGTGGCGGCCGAGCGCGGCTGGGTCGGCTTGCAGTCGACGTACTTCTCACCGAGCAGCGACTGCGGGCGGATGATGCAGCTCGCGTCCGTGCGCCAGTCCTGGAAGCCGGGGTCGGTGATGTTGAGGACGACGACGGCCTTGCCCGGCTCGTCCTTGCCGTTCGCGGTAGACGGCCTCGCCGGGCATCGTCACGTCGACGGAGTCGACCGTGCCGACCGTCGCGCCGGCGACCCGGACCTCCTCGTCCTTGACGAGGAAGCCGGCGTTGTCGAAGTAGGCGCGCACCAGGTAGCTGCCGGTCGGCCCGCCGCCGCCCTCGGCGCCGCTCGCCAGCACCGCGGCGAGGCGGCGGCCACCACGGACTCCGATGAGCAGCATGCGTCTCATGGGTCCGGGCGGGATGTCGGAGGGGTCGCAGTCGCCGGTCGAGGTCGCCGTCGTCGAGGAACGGGTTCGAGCCGTCCGCGGCGGGCTGGGTGCCGCCGCCCGGGCAGCGACGGAAGACGCCGAAGTCGAGGCCGTCGTACTGCTGCGCGCGGTCGGGGTCGTGGGTCGACGTGGGCGGATAAGGCGCCGTAGATCGGCGTCAGGCTGTTGGAGCCGCCGTTGTACTCGAAGACGTTCGCGTCGGCCGTCGTGACGCGGCCGTAGTGGCCGTTGGCGTCGTAGTTGGCCGTCGTCTCGCCGAGCTTCGCGAGGAGGCCGAAGAGGTCGGGCGAGTAGGGCGCGGGCGAAGGCGAAGTTGTTCTGGCGACGCGTTCATCGCCTTGACCGAGGCGGGGAACGCTGTCGCGCCGTGCTTGCTGACCTTCGGGAGCAGCTTCAGCGCCTCGGCGAGGTCGTTGTTGGCGCCCGGCAGCCGGGCGACGTCGGCGAGGTTGCGGAAGACCGGGCGGCCGTCCTCGGAGACGGTCTCGAGGCGGCGCAGGAACGGCGCCAGGTTCTTCGTCGCCGGGTAGGAGGCCTGGACGAGCGGGTCGAGGTCGTCGAGCGTCGAGCGCAGGTTGACGAAGGTCGTGTTCGCCTCCCGCAGCGTGTCCGGAGCGGCGTCGAGCGAGCGGGTCAGCGCGTCGTTCTGGTTGGCGATCGCCTGCAGCGTCTGGTTGCCGGTCGTGATCAGGCTGGCGAGGTCGTCGCGGCGGTCGGCGATCGCGCCGAAGGTCTTTGCGCCGGAGACGAGGAAGCGCGAGAGCGAGACCGAGTCGCTCGAGAGCTCGTCGAAGAGGCGCTGCGAGGTCGAGAGCGCCGGGTTGAGGAACTTGTAGGCGCGGTTGGCGAGCTTCGCCTTGCCCGCGTATGTCGTCGCGTTGCCGGAGATGAACTTCTGCAGGGCCCGGCGCTCAGGGGCGCGGAACGTGTTGAAGAGCTGGTCGAGGTCGACCGGCGAGGTCGTGTCGGTGCCGTGGATCGTCTCGCCGTCAGGGATCTGGGCGGCGTTGTTGGGCCCCATCGTCAGCGAGATGTAGCGGTTGGCGACGCCGGAGAGGGAAGTCGCGCGGATCATCGCCGTCGTGCCCTCGGTCAGCGGCCGCTGCAGCGTCACGTCGACCGCGGCCTGGCTGTCGTCGGTGAGTTCGATCGAGTCGATCTTGCCGACCGGCTGGCCCGCGACGAGGACCTCGTTGCCGGGCACCAACTGGCCACCCGTCTGGAAGATGAAGCGGTACTTATGCCCGTCGTCCGAGCCGCCGAAAATGAGCACGGCGACGAGCACGAATGCACAGAGCAGCGCGAGCCCGGCGATTATGCGCGCCGGCGTGGATGCACCCGCCTGAGGGCCGGGGCTAGCTCCGTCCACGTACATTGAGGCGCGTCAGCGCCCGCTCGCCTTTTTTTCGAACCAACGACCTCTCCGGTCCGCTTCCCGTGACCATCGTGAGCCTATAGCTGAGCAGCACGATCGGCGGCCACGATGCCCACGTCTAACAATCGGCATCCAAGGCGGCGGCCTTTAGCGCGCCCGGTCGACCGATTGCCGCAATTCGCGGGTTTGGGCCGACGGTCAGGCGCGGAGCAGCGTCTGGGCCGCGGCGCGAGCCGGCGTCGATCACGTCCGAATGATCGTGCTCGGGGTCGGAGAGAGCCTGCAGAGCGATGCCGTCGCCGATCGCGATCAGGTAGGAGACCGTGGCGGCGCCACCGAAGCGCAGCGACAGCGTCCCCTCCTCCTCCTTCTCGGCGAGCACCAGCGCGACGTGATCGCGGGTGCGGCGGAACAGATCGGCGACCTCGCGGCGGATCTCCTCGTTGCGGCGCCCTGCGGAGAAGACCTCGAACAGCAGCGCGAAGACGCCGGGCTCGTGCCTCGATCGTTTCGAGCAGGTTGCTCGACGAGCGCGTCGAGGACCTCCTCGACGGTGTCGGCGGCGGCGATCGACTCATCGAGCTGGGCGACGCGCACCTCGGTGTCGCTGCGCACGACCTCGACCAGCAGGCGCTCCTTGGTCCCGAAGTAGTAGTGGAGCAGGCCGCGGCTGACGCCCGCCTCGCCGGCGACGTGCTCGAACGTCGAGCCCGCGATGCCGCGCGCCGCGACGCTCGACCTCATCGCGTCGATGATCCGCTGCGCCTTCTCGCCGCTGAGCTCTCGCTTGCCGGTTGCCGCCTCCATGCCGGCCGGGCAGTCTAGGGCGTCGGCGCGATTGGGCGGGAACCGCTATGCCCGCTCGGGTACGTCAGGTCGTCGGCGTTACGGGCGGCGCCGCCGGCGCCGTCGTCGAGGTGTACTCGAACTCCTCCTCGGCGCCGAAGAGGCGGTCGAGCAGGGCCTTGCGGATGTCCTCGGAGAGGACGATCGCGAGCACGGCCGCGATCAGGGCGACGAGCAGCAGCTTGCCGAAGCCGCCCCGCTTCTTCTCGATCTTCTCAGGCTCACGAAGCGCCTCGGCGGCGAGCGCTTGAGCGAGTCGGCCGCGCTCTTCAGATCGCCCTGCAGCTTCTTGTCCTCGAGCACCTTCGTCGCGCTCTTGCCGTCGGCGCGATCGTATGCGTCACGCGCGGACTCGTAGGCCTCGCGGAGGTTCGCGCGCAGGTCATCGTCCTCGACCAGCCGCTGGACGTAGGGCTTCGCTGACCTCGACGGCCTCGGCGGCCTTCGTCTGCGCCTTCTGTGCCTTCTTGCGGCTTTGCCATCGCTCTACGTGCCTCCTGTAATCCGTGGTTCCTCTGCGGGTTGGGCTCCCTTACCCGCAGCATACCCCGCGTAATCGCGCCGCCATCCGCCGTCGTGGACAGCTAGCCGAGCTTGCCGCCGAAGGCGACCGCGATCGCGTCCTCGATCTGCTCGGCGTAGACGAACGCGAGCTCCGCCCGCTCGTGCTCGGGGATCTCGAGAATCTCGCCCTCGTTGCGAGCGGGCGCGATCACCCGCTTGATCCCCGCCCGCTGCGCCGCCAGCGACTTCTCCTTGAGGCCGCCGACCGGGCAGCACCTGGCCGGTCAGCGTGATCTCGCCGGTCATCGCGACGTCGTTGGCGACGGGCACGCCGGAGACCAGCGAGAGCAGCGCGATCGTCATCGCGACGCCCGCCGAAGGACCGTCCTTGGGCACCGCGCCGGCGGGCACGTGCACGTGGATGTCGTGCTCACCGAACCAGTTCTCGTCGAGTCCGTCGACGTGCTCGCGCGGCGTGGCCGCGCACGTAGGAGAGCGCCGCCTGCGCCGACTCCTTCATCACGTCGCCGAGCTGGCCGGTGATCGTCAGCTTGCCCGAGCCCGGCATCGCCGTCGCCTCGATGAACAGGACCTCGCCGCCGACGGGCGTCCAGGCCAGCCCGGTGGCGACGCCGGGGCTGCTTGCGTCCGTCGCCGTGCCTCGCAGAAGTACAGGCGCCGGCCGAGCAGCTCGCGGGCCCGCTTCGCGGAGACGGTCACCTTGCGCTCGTTGCGGCCCTCGGCCCGCTCGCGGGCGATCTTGCGGCAGACGGTGCCGATCTGGCGCTCGAGATTGCGGACGCCGGCCTCGCGCGTGTACTCCTCGACGATCGCCTTCAGCGCCGGCTCGGCGAAGGCGATCTGCGAGGGCTTCAGCCCGTTCTCCTCGATCTGCCGCGGGACGAGGTAGCGGCGGGCGATGTGCAGCTTCTCGTCGACCGTGTAGCCGGAGAGCTGGATCACCTCCATGCGGTCGCGGAGCGGCCCGGGGATCGGGTCGAGGATGTTCGCCGTCGCGATGAACATCACCTCGGAGAGGTCGAAGTCGAGGTCGAGGTAGTGGTCGCGGAAGCTGTCGTTCTGGGCCGGGTCGAGGACCTCGAGCATCGCGCTGGCCGGGTCGCCGCGGAAGTCGGCGCCCATCTTGTCGATCTCGTCGATCATGAAGACCGGGTTGCGCGAGCCGGCGTCGCGAAGCGCGCGGACGATCGTGCCGGGCATCGCGCCGATGTAGGTGCGCCGGTGGCCGCGGATCTCGGCCTCGTCGCGGACGCCGCCGACGGAGATCCGCTCGAACTCGCGCCCAAGCGCGCGCGCGATCGAGCGCCCGAGGCTCGTCTTGCCGACGCCCGGCGGGCCGACGAAGCAGAGGATCGGGCCCGCTCGAGTCGGGCTTCAGGCTCCGCACGGCGAGGTACTCGAGGATCCGGTCCTTGACCTTCTCGAGGTCGTAGTGGTCGGCGTCGAGGACCTCGCGGGCGTGGGCGATGTCGAGGTTGTCGTCGGTCCGCTCGCTCCAGGGCAGCTCGATCAGCCACTCGAGATAGGTGCGGATGACTCCGTACTCGGCCGCCGCTGCGCGGCAGCCGCTCGAGCCGGCCGAGCTCGCGCTCGGCGACCTTGGCCGCGTGCTCGGGCAGCTCCGCCGCCTCGATCCGCTCGCGCAGCTCGTTGACCTCGGCCTGCTGCTCGTCGCCCTCGCCGAGCTCCTCCTGGATCGCCTTGAGCTGCTCGCGCAGGTAGTACTCGCGCTGGCCCTTGTCGATCCCCTCCTGGACCTGGGACTGGATCTTCGTGCCGAGTGAGATCACCTCGAGCTCGCGAGCGAGGATCTCGGACAGACGCCGCAGGCGCGCGATGACGTTGACCTCCTCCAGCAGCTCCTGCTTCTCCGCGGTGGGGATCCGCAGCGAGCCGGCGATCAGGTGCGCGAGCGCCGAAGGATCGTCGAGGTTGGTGACGGCGAGCTGCAGCTCCTCCGGCAGGTACGGGATCTGCTCGATGATCTCGCTGAAGGTGCGCTGCACGTTGCGGGTCAGGGCCTCGAGCTCGGGGCCGTCGTCGACGACGTCGTCGAGCTCGCTGATCCGGGCGACCAGATAAGGCTCGGTCGCGACGTAGTCTCCGACCGCGACGCGCTGGGCTCCCTCGACGAGGATCCGGATCGTCCCGTCGGGAACCTTGAGCATGCGGGCGACGACGCCGGCGACGCCGACCTCGTGCAGCTGCGTCGGGGGTCGGCTCGTCGAGCTCGGGCTCCCGCGAGGCGACGAGCGCCAGCATCCGGTCGCCGCTGAGCACGTCGTCGATGAGCCGGATCGAGCGCTCCTGGCCGACCGCGAGCGGGGTCAGGGTCCCCGGGTAGGCGACCATGTCCCGCAGGGGCAGGATCGGCATCGCCTCGGGCAGCGACGGCGGACCGGCATCGCTGATCGCGTTCTCGAGGTCGTCGGCGCTGACGATCTCGATCGAGGGGCCGGCGGCGAGTCCCGCCGCCGAGCTCGCGCCGCGCGCCATCAGTCCGTCCGTTCGACCCGGACGCGCCGGGAGCGGATCTCGGCGACCTTGACCGGCAGCTCGACCCGCAGAACTCCGTCCTCGAAGGTCGCGCTCGCCTGCTCGGCGAGGATCTCGACGCCGAGCTCGATCACCCGCCGGAAGGGGCCCGTCGGGATCTCGACTTGCTGGTAGGCGCGCCCCGCCGTCTCCCGCACCGGGCGGGCCCCCGAGATGACCAGCTCGCGGCCGCTGACCTCGAGGTTGACCGCCTCCGGGTCGACCCCGGCAGATCAGCCTTGACGACGGCCAGGGGGCCACGCTCGCCCTCGGCCTTGCAGTAGTAGACGTCGACCCGAGGCGTGAAGCCGCTGCCGCGGTTGCCGGTGGCACGCGGGCTGGCCCAGTCGTCGCCGAAGAACTCGTCCATCTCCCGGCGCATGCGCTCGATATTGACCAGCAGCTTGGGCTGTCGCGGCCATCTCGGCCAGATTAGTGGCGGTCGCCCCGGCATGGTCCCACCGCGGGCGATCAAAGCTCCCACTGCGAACCCTCGGCCGCGATCTCGATCGGGCCGTCGAAGTGCTCGCGGGCCGCGGCGACCGTCGCGTCCGGGTCGAGCTGGTCCGAGATGTGGGTGAGAACGAGCCGGCCGACGCCCGCCGCGGCAGCCGTCTCCGCAGCCTCGGAGGCACTCATGTGACCGCGATCGGCGAGCGGCACCGACGCCGGTTCGGGCTCCGGCAGCGTCGCCTCGGCGAGCAGCACCGCGGCACCGGCGGCGGCCCGCTCGATCTCCGGTCCGCGCGCGGCAGTCGGCGCTGTAGACGAGCCGGCCGCCACCCGCGGCCTCGAGCGCGATCGCGTGGGTGAGGGTGAAATGCGGCACCTCGAACAACGTCGCCCGCACCGGCCCGAGCTCGAGTCGCGCCTCGTGCTCGTACTCGCTCGAGCTCGAAGGCGTCGTCGATCAGCCCGGCGCTGCCCCAGACCGAGACCAGCGCCCGCAGCTTCTCCGCGCCCACCCGGCGGCACCAGCAGCCGCGGCTTGCGCCGCTGCGGATCGGGCGGTAGCCCGAGCGTCAGCGCGTAGGCGAACGGCACCAGGTCGAGCATGTGGTCGGCGTGGATGTGACTGATCAGCACGTCGTCGACCTGCGCGTACGAGCGCCGCGCGCGAAGCTTTGCGAAGGAGCCGTTGCCGCAGTCGACGATCAGCCTGTAGCCGTCGTGCTCGACCAGATAAGAGCTGCACGCCCCGCCCGCGTCCTGCCAGGCCGGTGACTTGCCGAGGACGGTCAGGCGCACCCAGAAAACATATAGGCGGCGCCTCGCGGGCCCACGCCTCAGATGTTTCCTTCAGCCGGCGCTCAGCCCCCACCGGTCACGTCCGACCCACCATTCCGAACCAACGTGACCACTCGCCGGCGAAAGCAGCGAGGGAGGGGTAAACGACAGCCCAAGGGAGACGACTGGTCACAAAACCTCTCAACTTGAGAGGTTTCGTAACCACTGGCAGGCGAGAGCAGCGAGGGAAGGCTCAAAGGCAGCCCACGACGGACGACTGGTCACGTTCCACCGCAACCTGCGGTGCTTCGTAACCGCTGGCCCGGCCAAGCCCCTCCGCAGGCCCACCTCCCTCTCAGCCCAAGGCGTAAACCCCCCACCCCTCGTCCCCAGCTAACCCCAGCCAAGCCCCTCCCGCCGGCGATCGCCTACGAAACCCCCTCTCCCGCGGGTGGCCCACAGATCGCAGGCCCCCGAGCAATGCCGGTGGCGCAGCGGGGCCTGCGCAGCTCCCGGACAGGACCCGCGGGCCGAGGACCCTCGGCGGCGATCGCCGGCCGAGGGGCCGACGCCGGCCGTGACCCTCAGGCCGCCAGCGAGACCGCGGGCTCGGCCGCCGGATCGGCGCGGATCAGCAGCATCGGCTGCGTCGGAGGCACCAGCCCCTCGGGGAGATCGGGCCTGAAGGTCGAGCACGGCTCATCGCGCTCGAGCGCGCAGAGGAGGCGCTTGCCGAAGTAGCAATCCGCGCAGCTGGGCTTCGCCTTTCGACGTCCGCGGGAGCGGTTGGCGGCGGGCGGGGGCGGGCTGCGATGCGGGCACTCAGGGTTCCTCTCGTCGGGGTGGGCGCGGCGGCTCGCGCACCATGGCACCGACGGCCGGAGAGCGGCGGGTCGCACCCCGCAAATACCGGGTTGCCTCGCGCTCGGGCCTTTGCCGCAAAACCCGCCTTCGCAGGGTGCTTTCCCGCTCTTTGGGGGGCGATCCCGCAGCTCCAATCCGTGGCTCCCCGGCGTAACCGCGCCGCGGGCGCCGTTTACAATTGCGCGGATGGCCCCTGAACGCACAGCTCGCCTCGCGGCATCGCCGCCGCTGTTCGAGAACCGCTTTCTCGACTTCTTCTCCCGGGTCCACCCCAGCATTCCCGCGATCGTCTTCGGGCCCGTCATCGGCATCTGTATCTGGGCCGGCTTCGACGGCGGCTACAACGTCCTGCAGGTAATCGGGCTGTTCGCCGCCGGAGTGCTGATCTGGACGCTGACCGAGTACTGGCTGCACCGACTCGTCTTCCACTGGGAGCCACACTTCCCCGGTGGCGACAAGCTCCACTTCATCATCCACGGCGTCCACCATGACCACCCGAACGACCCACTGCGGCTGGTCATGCCGCCGGCGGTCAGCATCCCGCTCGCGGCGCTCTTCTTCTGGCTCTTCACGCTGATCTTCGGGACGCCGGCGGGATACCCGCTGTTCGCGGGCTTCATCCTCGGCTACCTCGGCTACGACTACACGCACTTCTACCTGCACCACTACGTGCCCAAGTCGAAGTTCGGTAAGCGCCTCCGCGAGGGGCACATGCGGCACCACTTCCAGGACCACCGCTACGGATTCGGCGTCTCATCGCCGCTGTGGGACGCGGTCTTCCGGACGATGCCGCGGCGCCGCAGCGTCCGCTGACGCCCGGCCCGGCACTCCCGAGCGTTACGCTTCGCTGGTGAGGCCGGGGCTTGATCAGGGGGTGCGCCGGCGACAGGCGCTGATCGTCGCGCTTTCCTGTGCGGCCGCCCTGCTCCTCGTCGCGGTCCCCGCGAGCGCCGAGGCCAAGCGCGGCGCCGCCCGCCACGCGGACAACCGGCTCGACCGAGCGATGGGCAAGCTCGTCGACCGCTCCGACGGTCCTCCGGGGGCGATCGCGATGGTCCAGCGCGGCGGCTCCGTCTCCGTGCACCGGGCCGGCGTCGCCGAGATCAACGGCGGCGTGCCCAAGCGCCGGATGCGGATGCGGATCGCGAGTACGGCAAAGGCGATGTCCGGTTACGTCGCCCTCTCCCTGGTGGACGAGGGCAAGCTCTCGCTCGACGACACGGTCGGTAAATGGCTGCCCGACGAGCCGCTCGCCTGGCAGGGCGTGACGCTCGCCGAGCTGCTCCAGCACACCAGCGGCGTCCCCGACTTCACCGGCTCGAAGGCGTTCGCAGCCGCGGTCGGCGCAGCGCCTCTCGACCCACCGCCGCCCCCGACGCTGCTCTCCTACGTCGCGAACGAGCCGCTCGTCTTCCCGCCCGGCAGCAGCTACCGGTACTCCAACTCCGACAACGTCCTCGTCGGGCTGATCGTCGCCGCGGCGAGTGGCCACCCCTATCCCGCCGAGCTGCGCCGGGTGCTGACCAAGCCGGTCGGCCTCGGCCGCACCTACCTCCGCTCGGCGCCCACCGTGCCGGCACCGGTAATCCACGGCTACGCCGGGACGCCGAACGGCCTCGCCGACGTCACCAACGAGGTCGACTTCGGCGGCTGGGCCTGGGCGTCGGGCGGCGTCGTCTCGACGCCGGCCAACCTGAACCGCTTCGCCCGCGCCTACATTCCAGGCCCCGCCGCGCTCTCGGGGTTCATCCCGGGCAACTCGGAGCCCCGCGGCCCCGGCGACAACTCCGTCGGCATGGCCGTCTTCCGATACCGCACGCCGTGCGGGACCGTCTTCGGCCACACCGGCTCGATCCTCGGCTACACGCAGTTCTTGGCCGCGAGCCGCAACGGGCGTCGTTCGGTGACGTTCACGATCAACTCCCAGTACACGGACAGCCTCCTCCCCGCCCTGCGAAAGGCGGAGAAGAAGGCTGTATGTGCTGCGCTCGCCTGATCGCAGGCGTTCTCCGACCAAGTGTCGGGGCGGCGCCGCTCCTAGATCAGGCCGAGCTCGGAGACCGTGTCGCGCTCGCCCTTGAGCTCGTCGACGGACGCGTCGATCCGGCCGCGGGAGAAGTCGCTGATCTCGATCCCCTGCACGATCTCGTAGGAGCCGCCCGAGCAGGTCACCGGGAAGCCGGCGATGATCCCTTCATCGACGCCGTAGCTGCCGTCGCTCGGGATGCCCATCGTCACCCAGTCGCCGTCTGGCGTGCCGTTGACCCAGTCGTGGACGTGGTCGATGGCGGCGTTCGCGGCGGAGGCGGCTGAGGAGGCGCCGCGGGCGTCGATGATCGCCGCGCCACGCTTGGCGACCGTCGGGATGAAATCGTCCTCGATCCACGACTGATCGACCTTGCCGGAGGCGGCCTCGCCACCGACCTCGGCGCTGAACAGGTCCGGGTACTGGGTCGCCGAATGGTTGCCCCAGATCGTCATCTTCTTGATCTCCGAGACGGAGGCGCCGGTCTTCGCCGCAAGCTGGCTGATCGCCCGGTTGTGGTCGAGGCGCATCATCGCGGTGAAGCGGTCGCCGGGGACGTCGGGCGCGTGCGACTTCGCGATCAGGCAGTTCGTGTTCGCCGGGTTGCCGACGACGAGGATCCGGACGTCCGCGTCGGCGCCGGCGTTGATCGCCTCGCCCTGCGGCTTGAAGATGCCGCCGTTGGCCTCGAGCAGGTCACCGCGCTCCATACCCGGCCCGCGGGGACGGGCACCAACGAGCAGGCCGACGCCGCAGCCATCGAAGGCCTTCATCGGGTCGTCGTAGATGTCGATTCCGGCGAGCAGCGGGAAGGCGCAGTCGTCGAGCTCCATCGCGGTGCCCTCCGCGGCCTTGGTGGCCTGCGGGATCTCGAGCAGGTTCAGGTGGACGGGCGTGTCGGGGCCGAGCATCTGGCCGGAGGCGACGCGGAAGAGGATTGCGTAGCCGATCTGGCCGGCGGCGCCGGTCACGGTCACTTTGACGGGGGATTGACTCATCTAAGGCTCCTGGTGGATAGGGAGGGTGCACTCACAGGGAGCCGCCGACGGGCGGCGTTCCCGCGGGCAACGGACGCTAGTTGAATTGCCCACTCGGCGGTGCCCCAAGCATCGCGGCACCTATGCGTTCTTCTTTCGGCTGTTGAAGAGCTTGACTTTTAGATCCATATACGGCTAGCTGGTCAGTGCACAAAGGCAGGCGCCACGAAGGAGACCGAAATGGACACGTACGTGATCCGCAGGCGCGAAGCCTGGAAGACACCGGAGGAGCTTGGTGCCGCGGCCGAGCGCTCGAAGGCGGTCGCCGACGCCGACTTTCCCGACAGCATCGCCTGGATCCGCAGCTACGTCGTCAGCGAGCCCGACGGCAAGCTGGGCACGATCTGCATCTACCAGGCCGCCGACGTCGAGGCGGTGAAGGCCCACGCGGCGAGCGTCGGCATGCCCGCCGACGAGGTCCTCCCGGTCGTTGACACGGTCATCGTCCGCCCGGACCCCCAGTCGCAGCCCGCCGCCTAGCGGCGAATCCGCGGCCGACTCCGCCCGGGCCGCGACGGCTCGGGCGGCCGGGCCGGCCTCAGCCCATCGCCCGCTGCAGGCCCTCGTCGATCGAGGCGAGGAACTCCTGCGTCGTCTGCCATTCCTGACCGCTGCCGACGAGCAGCGCCAGGTCCTTGGTCATCTTTCCGCTCTCGACCGTCTCGACACAGACGCGCTCGAGGGTCTCGCCGAACTCCGAGACCTCCGGCGTCTCGTCCATGCGCCCGCGTGCCTGCAGGCCGCGGGTCCAGGCAAAGATCGAGGCGATCGGGTTGGTCGAAGTCGGGTTGCCTTTCTCGTGCTCGCGGAAGTGACGCGTGACGGTGCCGTGCGCGGCCTCGGCCTCGACGGTCTTGCCGTCGGGAGTCATCAGGACGCTGGTCATCAGGCCGAGCGAGCCGAAGCCCTGCGCGACGGTGTCGGACTGGACGTCGCCGTCGTAGTTCTTGCAGGCCCAGACGTAGCCTCCCTCCCACTTGAGCGCAGCGGCCACCATGTCGTCGATCAGCCGGTGCTCGTAGGTGATGTGGGCGGCCTCGAACTCGTCCTTGAACTCCGCGTCGTAAACCTCCTGGAAGAGGTCCTTGAAGCGGCCGTCGTACTTCTTCAGGATCGTGTTCTTGGTCGACAGGTAGACCGGGTAGCCACGGTCGAGGCCGTACCGCATCGAGGCTCGCGCGAAGTCGCGGATCGAGTCGTCGAGGTTGTACATGCCCATCGCGATGCCGGGGCTCGGGAAGTCGAAGACGTCGATCTCGATCGGCTCGCCCTCAGTCCTTCGGCGTCCAGGTCAGCGTCAGCTTGCCCGCGCCAGGGATCAGCGTGTCCTCGGCCCGGTACTGATCGCCGAAGGCATGACGGCCGATGATGATCGGCTTCGTCCAGCCCGGAACGAGGCGCGGCACGTTGCTGATCACGATCGGCTCGCGGAAGATGACGCCGCCGAGGATGTTCCGGATCGTGCCGTTCGGCGAGCGGTACATGCGGGTCAGGTCGAACTCGGAGACGCGAGCCTCGTCCGGCGTGATCGTCGCGCACTTGACCCCGACTCCGTGCTCTTTGATCGCATTCGCAGCGTCGACCGTGATCTGGTCGTCGGTCTCCTCGCGCTTGGTGATCCCGAGGTCGTAGTAGAGGAGCTCGACGTCGAGGTAGGGCAGGATCAGCTTGTCCTTGATGAACGACCAGATGACGCGGGTCATCTCATCGCCGTCGAGCTCGACGATCGGGTTCTTCACTTCGATCTTGGACATATGGGGAGGGCCTCCGGATTGCGCTGCTGGGTCCGCGCGCACCCTAGCGCTCGGGCCCGGGTCCGCCCGCGCCCACCGGGACGCCACTCGTGCGAAGATCAGGACAGCCCATGGCGACGGTCGAGCGCAGCTCCCACACGACCCACGAGGTCCTCAACCAGTCGGTCCCGCTCGAGGACTACAACGTCTTCAGCTCCGACCGCGTCCTGCGCGAGGCGGTCTCCCGCGAGGGCGGCGACTTCGCGCTCGAGACCATCACCGCGATCGGCGCCGAGGCCGGCTCGGCGCGCGGCGATCGCGGCGGGCTTCGACGCCGACAAGAACAAGCCCGAGCTGAAGATCTTCGATCGCTTCGGCCACCGGATCGACGAGGTCACCTTCCACCCCGCCTGGCACGAGCTGATGGACATGCACGTCCGCCACGGCACCCACGCGCTGCCCTGGCGCGATCCGCAGCCCGGTGCCCACGTCGCCCGCGCCGCCGCCTTCATGTGCATGAGCCAGACCGACGCCGGCCCCGGCTGCCCGATCTCGATGACCTACTCGGTGATCCCGGCGCTGCGCAAGCAGCCCGAGCTCGCCGCCGAGTGGGAGCCGCGCTTCACCTCACTCGACTACGACGGGCGCATGGTCCCCGCCGACGGAGAAGGCGGGGGCGCTCTGCGGGATGGCGATGACCGAGAAGCAGGGCGGCTCCGACGTGCGGGCGAACACGACGACGGCGATCCCGCTGAACGGCGGCGGTCCCGGGGCCGAGTACGAGATCACCGGCCACAAGTGGTTCTGCTCGGCGCCGATGTGCGACGCCTTCCTCGTCCTCGCGCAGACCGAGAGCGGCGTCTCCTGCTTTCTGATGCCGCGCTTCCTCCCCGACGGCGAGCGCAACCGCTTCCACATCCAGCGGCTCAAGGACAAGCTCGGCAACCGCTCGAACGCCTCCAGCGAGGTCGAGTTCCGCAGCGCCTGGGCGCGGATGGTCGGCGAGGAGGGCCGCGGCGTGCCGACGATCATCGAGATGGTCAACCACACGCGGCTCGACTGCACGCTCGGCTCGACTGCCGGCATGCGCCTCGGCCTCGCGCACGCGATCTGGCACACCATGCACCGCTCCGCCTTCGGCAAGCGCCTCGTCGACCAGCCGCTGATGCGCAACGTGCTCGCGGACCTCGCGATCGAGTCGGAGGCCGCGACGATCTCTGCGATCTGGCTGGCGCGGACCTTCGATGAGTCCCACCAGGCAATCCCGATGCCTCCTCCGCGTCGGGTCCGGGGGCATCGGCTGAGATGCAATCCGCCGCGCGCGTCCGCCGAATCGCGACCCCCGTGCTCAAGTACTTCGTCTGCAAGCGCGGCGCCGACGCACGCCGTCGAGGCGCTCGAGTGCTTCGGCGGCAACGGCTACGTCGAGGAGTCCGGGATGCCGCGGATCTTCCGCGAGAGCCCGCTGATGTCGATCTGGGAGGGCTCGGGCAACGTGCAGGCGCTCGACGTCCTCCGCGCGATGGTCAAGAGCCCGGAGTCGGTCGAGGCGTTCTTCGCCGAGGTCGGCGAGGCGGCCGGCACCGACCGCCGGCTCGACGAGGTTCGCTGCCTCGACGCGGGCCGAGCTCGACGACCTCGCCGGAATCGAGACGCGCGCCCGGCGGATCGTCGAACGGATGGCACGCTCGCTGCAGGGCTCGCTGCTCGTCCGCTACGGCGACCCGGCGACGGCTGACGCCTTCTGCGCCACCCGGCTCGACGGCGACTGGGGTGAGGCCTTCGGCACGTTGCCCGTCGGCGCCGATGTCGACCGAATCCTCGAACGCCACACCCCGGAGGTCTGATCAATGGAGTCCGCAACCGCAGCTGCCAACGCAGTCGCCGAGCGCGTCTCGGTATCCGTTGCCGACGGCGTCGCCGACGTCCGGCTGACCCGTCCCGACAAGCACAACGGGCTCGACTTCCCGATGTTCGAGGCGATCAACGACGCGATCGACGAGGTCGGCGCCGACAACTCGATCCGCGCCGTCGTCCTCTCGGGCGAGGGCAAGAGCTTCTGCGCCGGGCTCGACTTCATGGCCGTGATGGCCGCCGGCAAGCCGATCGAAGAACAGTTCGTCAAGCGCGACGGCGAGATCGCCAACGACTTCCAGCGCGTCGCCTACGGCTGGCAGCAACTCGACGTCCCGGTGATCGCGGCACTGCAGGGCAACGTGCTCGGCGGCGGCGCACAGATCGCGCTCGCCGCGGACATCCGCTTCAGCCGCGCCCGACCTCAAGTTCTCGATCCTCGAGATCAAGTGGGGCCTGATCCCCGACATGGGCCTGACCCAGCGCTGCCGAAGCTGGTCGGCGCCGACCGTGCCAAGGAGCTGACGTGGACCGGCCGCAAGCTCGGCGCCACGGAGGCGAAGGAGCTCGGGCTGATCACCGACGTCGCCGACGATCCGCTCGCAGCGGCACGCGAGCTCGCGGCCGAGATCGCGACGAAGTCCCCGGACGCGATCCGGCGCGGCAAACGGCTGCTCGAGACGACTTGGAACGCGCCCGCCGCCGAGGCGCTGGCGCTCGAGGAAAAGCTGCAGCGTGAGCTGCTCGGCTCGCCGAACCAGCTCAAGGCCGTGCAGGCCGGGATGAGTGGCGAGACCGCCGACTTCGACGACCCGGCCTGAACTCCCACTAGGCTGCCCGCATGGCACGTGAGGGAGGCGGCGGGCTGATCGCTCAGCTGCGGCGGATCGCGAATGCGGTCGAGGTATTGCCCGAGGTCCGGGATCACCTCGACAAGCTCGACGTCCACGTCAGCGAGATGAGCGCCGAGGTGACGCGGATGCGTGAGGGCGTCGACGCGCTCACGCGACAAGGTCGACGATCTGAACGGCGGCGTCGGGGGCCTCGACGATCAGTTCGCCGGCATGCGCGGCGAGGTCCGCGGACTCGACGTGCACCTGGCCGAGGTCCGGCGGCTGCTGCAGCCCCTGCAGGCTCTCGGCGGGCTGGGCAAGCTCGGCGACCGCATCCGCGGGATCTAGCCGCCCTTGCTCGGCGCCCGCGACCGATCGGGCTATGTGGCTCCGCCGCACGCGCCCCGCGCCGGCCGCTAGAGCTCATCGGTACCCGCTATCGGTCGCTGCATCCGCGGCAACTACACCCTGTTTCGCATCCGGGGAATCCCGATCAGCGTCGACTGGAGCTGGTTCGCGGTCCTGTTCCTGATCATCTGGCTGCTGTCGGAGTCGTACCGGAGCATGCTCGGCGTCTCCCAGGATTCGGTCCAGCCTTACGCGCTCGCGGTCCTCAGCGCCTTCCTCTTCTTCGCCTCGATCCTCCTGCACGAGCTCGGCCACGCGACCGTCGCGCAGCGCAACGGGATCGGGATCACGCAGATCACGCTGTGGATGTTCGGCGGCGTCGCCGGGCTCGAGCGCGACCCGCGCACGGCAGGCCAGGAGTTCCGGATCGCCGCCGCTGGGCCGGCGGTCACGGGTGTAATCGCGGCGCTCGCGCTCGCGATCGGGTCGGCCATCGGGGGTGGCTCGTTCTGGGACGCCGTCCGCCTCGACCCGAACGCCAACGTCAGCGCCGCCGCCGCGGTGCTCGCCTTCGTCGGCAACATCAACGCCGTGATCTTCGTCTTCAACCTCGTCCCCGCCTTCCCGCTCGACGGCGGCCGGATCCTCCGCGCGATCGCATGGCGGCTGACCGGGGATCGGGAGCGGGCAACGGTGGTCGCCGCCCGCGTCGGCCAGGGCTTCGCGATGCTGTTCATCGCGATCGCGATCCTGATCTTCCTCAACGGCGACTGGATCGGCGGGGTATGGCTCGGCGTCGTCGGCTGGATGCTCGCGCAGTCGGCCCGCGCGACGGCCGTACGCAGCGAGCTCAACCGCCGGATCGGCGACGTCTCGGTCGCCGACGTGATGGATGACGATCCGGTCGCGATCGCCGCCGACGTGACCGTCGAGACCGCCCTCGACGAGTACTTCCTGCGCTATCAGTGGCCCTGGTTCCCGGTCGTCGACTCGGCCCGCCGCTTCGTCGGCCTGCTCAAGCGCGGCGTCGCCGACGGCGTGCCCGAGATCAGCCGCGCGAACTGTGCGGTCGCCGAGCTGATCGATCCAGGCCGCAGCGTCAGCGAGCGCGTCCGCGACGACGAGCCACTGGAGAGCCTGCTCGGCAACGTCGAGCTGCGCCGGCTCGGCGCGCTCGCAGCCATCGACGCCGACGGTCGCCTCTCGGGCGTGATCACGCTCGAGCAGGTTGGACGGGCGTTGCGCGACGCCGTCGAGGGCGAGGGGTCGTCACCGGAAACTCCGGCAGGCGGGCAGGGCGGATCCGAGGGGGATCCCGGGGGAGATTTCCCCAGCTGAGAGTGTCAGCGACGCTCGCAGGCGGACATAGAATCGCGGCCGTGGGCCGAACGGGAGAGCAGCTCCGATGAGCGCTCAGGCACCGAGCCTTGCCGGGGCCGAGCGCACGAGCCGCGGGCCGCGCCTGCGCTGGTTCCGCGAGCTGTGGAGCTCGACGGTCGGCAAGAAGCTGATCGTCGCGGTGACGGGCGTGATCCTCGTCGCCTACGTGATCCTGCACGTGCTCGGCAACCTGAAGACCCTGCAGGGCAACGGCGGCGCCGGCGCGGCGCCGGTCGATACATACGCCGAGTGGCTGCGCACCGTCGGCAAGCCCGTGATTCCGCGCGACGGCGTGCTCTGGCTCGTCCGCGTGATCCTGATCAGCGCCTTCGTCGTGCACATCGCCGGCGTCACGCAGCTGATCAAGCGCAACCGCGAGGCGCGGCCCCCCGGGCACCGCAACGCAAAGCGGATCGGCCGCTCGTTCTCGTCCCGGACGATGGCCTGGACCGGCGTCCTGCTGGCAGCCTTCATCGTCTTCCACGTGCTCCAGTTCACGACGCTGACGATCCACCCGACGCCGCTCGCCGAGGGCACCGTCTACGCGAATCTCTACGACGCCTTCCAGCAGCTGTGGATCGTGGTGCTCTACGTGGCAGGCGTCGCCATCCTCGGCTTCCACCTGCGCCACGCGCTGTGGAGCGTGCTGCAGACGCACGGCTTCGACGCCCCGAACCGCAACCCGACGATCCGCCGTGGCGCGACGGCGACGGCGGTGCTGATCGCGGTCGGCTTCGCTGCGATCCCGATCGTCATCTACGCGGGCCTGCTGCCCGAGCCCAACGATTCGACGCAGTACGTCCAGGTCGCGCTGCACGCCGGAGGTGCGCGATGAGCCTGCAGCTCGACCCGCGCTCGCCCGAAGGGCCGATCGAGGACCGCTGGCGGAGCGTGGCTCGACGGCCATCGCCTCGTCGGCCCGCGCAACCGCGGCGACTACCGGGTGATCGTCGTCGGGACCGGCCTCGCCGGCGCCTCGGCGGCCTCGACGCTCGCCGGCATGGGCTACGAGGTCGAGTGCTTCTGCTACCAGGACTCGGCCCGCCGGGCGCATTCCATCGCTGCCCAGGGCGGCATCAACGCGACCAAGGACTACGCCAACGAGGGCGACTCAGTACACCGCCTGTTCGTCGACACGATCAAGGGCGGCGACTTCCGCGCCCGCGAGTCGAACGTCTGGCGGCTGGCGGAGCTCTCGACGCAGATCATCGACCAGGCCGTCGCGCAGGGCGTCCCCTTCAACCGCGAGTACGGCGGCCTGCTCGCGACCCGCAGCTTCGGCGGCGTGCTCGTCGAGCGCACCTTCTACTGCCGCGGGCAGACCGGCCAGCAATTGCTGCTCGGCGCCTACCAGGCGCTGCAGAAGCAGGTCGCCGACGGGCAGGCGACCGTCAACAGCCGCCACGAGATGCTCGACGTGGTCGTCGTCGACGGCGTCGCCCGCGGGATCATCGCCCGCGATCTCGTCAGCGGCGAGATCACCGCGCACGCTGCCGACGCAGTCGTCCTCGCAACCGGCGGCTACTGCAACGTCTACTACCTGTCGACGAACGCGATGGGCTGCAACGTGACCGCGACCTGGCGCGCCCACAAGCGCGGCGCCGGCTTCGCCAACCCCTGTTACACGCAGATTCACCCGACGTGCATCCCGCAGTCGGGCGAGTACCAATCGAAGCTGACACTGATGAGCGAGTCGCTGCGCAACGACGGCCGCATCTGGGTGCCGAAGGACGCCGACGAGGAGCGCGCGGCCTCCGAGATCCCCGAGGAGGACCGCTACTACTACCTCGAGGAGCGCTATCCGCGCTTCGGCAACCTCGTCCCGCGCGACGTCGCCTCGCGCGCGGCCAAGCAGGTCTGCGACGACGGGCTCGGCGTCGGGCCGACCGGCCGCGGCGTCTACCTCGACTTCCGCGACGCGATCAAGGACAAGGGCGAGACGACGATCGCAGACCGCTACGGGAACCTCTTCGACATGTACGAGCGGATCACCGGCGAGAGCCCCTGGCGGACGCCGATGCAGATCTACCCCGCTCCGCACTACTCGATGGGCGGGCTGTGGGTCGACTACGCGCTGCAGACGACGGTTGCCGGGCCTGTTCGCGATCGGCGAGGCCAACTTCTCCGACCACGGCGCCAACCGGCTCGGGGCGAGCGCGATGATGCAGTGCCTCGCCGACGGCTACTTCATCCTCCCCCACACCGTCACCGACTACCTGGCGGGCATCGACGAGAGCGTCGGCACCGACCACCCGGCCTTCGACGAGCACCGCGGCGAGGCCAACGAGCGGCTCGAGCAGCTGCTTGGGCGTCGGCGGCTCGACCGCGGCGACCGTCTTCCACAGGCGGCTCGGCAACGTGATGCTCGACCGCTGCGGGATCACCCGCGACGAGGCCGGGTCTGCGCAGCGCGATCGACGACATCCGCGGGATCCGCGAGGAGTTCTGGAGCGACCTGCGCGTCGACGGCGAAGCGGGCGGCCTCAACCAGAGCCTCGAGTACGCCGGGCGGGTCGCCGACTTCCTCGAGTTCGCCGAGCTGATGTGCATCGACGCGATCGAGCGGGACGAGTCGGCGGGCTGTCACCTGCGGGAGGAGCACCAGAGCGAGGAGGGCGAGGCGATCCGCGACGATGGCGCCTACGCTCACGTCCAGGTCTGGGAGCACACTGGGCGAGGGCACCGAGCCCGAGCTGCACCACGAGGAGCTCGACTTCGACGTCGTCGAGCCGACCACGAGGAGCTACAAGTGAAGTTCACCCTCAACGTCTGGCGCCAGGCCGCCGGCGCCGACGACGGCGCCTTCGAGCGCCACGAGGTCGACGAGATCGACCCCGCCGCCTCGATGCTCGAGATGCTCGACATCCTCAACGAGCGAATCATCGAGTCCGGCGGCGAGGCGATCGCCTTCGACTCCGACTGCCGCGAGGGCATCTGCGGCACGTGCTCGCTGCTCATCGACGGCTTCCCGCACGGGCCCCGGCAGGTGACCAGCTGCCAGGTCTACATGCGCGACTTCCCCGACGGCGCCGAGATCACGATCGAGCCGTTCCGCAACACCGCCTTCCCCGTGCTCCGTGACCTCGTCGTCGACCGCAGCCCGCTCGACCGGATCATCGAGGCGGGCGGCTACGTCTCCGTCAGCTCGGGCCCGAAGCCGGAGCCGAACACGAACCCGATCCATCCCGAGGTCCAAGAGCACGCGATGGACGCGGCGATCTGCATCGGCTGCGGTGCCTGCGTCGCAGCCTGCCCGAACGGCGCCGCGATGCTCTTCACGGGCGCCAAGGTTGCGCATCTGAACTCGCTCCCGCAGGGCAAGCCCGAGCGCAAGCACCGGGTCCGCTCGATGATCCGCCAGCACGACGCCGAGGGTTTCGGTGGCTGCACCAACTTCGGCGAATGCCAGCTCGCCTGCCCGCAGGAGATCTCGATCAAGGTGATCGGCGAGATGAACGCCGAGTACCGGCAGGCGATGCTCGCGAAGCTACGCTCACGCGACGGCTCGATCGAGCCGATCTAGACCCATGAGACATCACCCGCCACGCTCCCTGTCGATCGCCGCGCTGACCGCGCTCGCGCTCGCCCTTGTCGGGCTCGCCCCCGCCGCATTCGGCTGGGGCGGCGCTGCGAGCACTGGCGCGCAGGCCGCCGGTCACGGGCACAAGGTCCACAAGCCGAAGATCAAGCAGGACCGGATCAAGTACGGGCACAAGCGCAAGCGCGAGATGGCGAACTACTCGAAGCGCCACTACGGCAAGCGCGAGTGGAAGCTCAAGCACGTGCGGGCGATCGTCCTGCACTACACCGCGGGCTCGACCTACCAGTCGGCATGGAGCACCTTCAACGCCGACACGCCGGCCCTCGGCGAGCTGCCCGGGACCTGCGCCCAGTTCATCGTCGACCAGGACGGCACCGTCTACCAGCTGACCCACCTCGACGTGCGCTGCCGGCACACGATCGGCCTCAACCAGCTCTCGATCGGGATCGAGATGGTGCAGCCCGACCTCGGCAACCCCAACGCGACCGCCAAGGCGATCCTCAAGCGCCGCAAGCAATCGGGCCCGGCGGTGCGGCTGGCGAGCTGGCTGAAGCAGCGCTACCACGTGAAGATGCGCAACGTGATCGGGCACGGGATGGCCAACGACAGCCCCCTGTTCAAGGACAAGGAGGGCTGGAAGAACGACCACGTGGACTGGCTGCCGCCCCAGGTCAGGACCTTCCACGGGCGGATGAAGAAGCTGCTGCACGGCTGAACGCGGCGGACTACGGGCGGCGCCCGGAGGGCCACCCGGCGTCGAGGCGCCGCCGCCTGAATAGAATCGGGCGAGCCCGGGTCGAACGCAATGGTCGGCCGCGGGCTTCTACACGAAATGCCTGAGCACGACGTACTTGTAATCGGAGCCGGACTCGCCGGCCAGCGGGCGGCGCTCGCCGCCGCCGAGGCGGGCGTCTCGGTCGGCCTGATCAGCAAGGTCCACCCCGTCCGCTCGCACTCGAACGCGGCCCAGGGCGGCATCAACGCCGCGCTGCACGAGGACGACAGCTGGGAGTCGCACGCCTTCGACACCGTCAAGGGCTCCGACTACCTCGGCGATCAGGACGCGATCGAGGTCATGTGCCGCGAGGCGCCGACGGAGCTCCTGCACCTCGAGCACATCGGCGTCACCTTCCACCGCGCCGAGGACGGCAAGCTCGGTACCCGCGCCTTCGGCGGCGCCTCCAAGGCCCGCACCTACTACGTCGCCGACATCACCGGCCAGGCGATCATGCACACGCTCTACGAGCAGCTGATGAAGTACGCGGAGCTGATCGATCGCTACGAGGAGTGGTTCACGACCGAGCTCGCGATCGACGACGACGGCCACTGCGTCGGCGCCGTCACCCGCAACATCCGCGACGGCTCGATGGAGCTGTTCACGGCGAAGAGCGTGATCCTCGCCTCGGGCGGCAACGGCCAGGTCTGGCAGCCGACCACCAACGCCCTGATCTGCACCGGCGACGGCATCGCCCAGGCCTACCGGGTCGGCGCCGATCTGATGGACATGGAGATGATCCAGTACCACCCGACGACGCTGGCGGGCAAGGGCTTTCTGATCACCGAGGGCGCGCGCGGCGAGGGCGCCCACCTGCTCAACGCCAAGGGCGAGCGCTTCATGGAGAAGTCCGCGCCGAACAAGATGGAGCTCGCCTCCCGCGACGTCGTCTCGCGCGCCGAGCAGACCGAGATCAACGAGGGCCGCGGCTTCCCCGACGGCACCGTCGCGCTCGACATCACGCGTCGTCCCGCGCAAGCGGATCCACGAGGCGCTGCGGGAGATCGTCCTCGTCGGCCGCGACTTCGCCGGCGTCGACATCACCCGCGAGCCGATCCACATCAAGCCCGGCAACCACTACACGATGGGCGGCGTCAAGACCGATGTCTGGGGCCGCACGAACGTGCCGGGCCTGTACGCCGCCGGCGAGGTCGCCTGCGTCTCGGTCCACGGCGGCAACCGGCTCGGCGCCAACTCGCTGCTCGACACGCTGATCTTCGGCCGCCGCTCCGGCGAGGACGCCGCCGAGCGCGCCAAGGGCCGCGGCCAGAGCCGCGTCTCGAACAGCATCCTGACCCGCGAGCAGGAGCGCGTCGGCGCGATCATCGGCCGCGAGAAGGAAGGCGGCCGCCGCGTCTCCGAGATCAAGGCCGAGCTCGGCGCGGTGATGGACAAGCACGTCGCCGTCTTCCGCGACGCGGAGGGCATCCAGACCGCGCTCGAGACGGTCCAGCGGCTCAAGCAGGAGGCCGAGGCCGCCTACATCGACGACCGCGGCACGATCTTCAACCAGGACGTGCTCGGGGCGCTCGAGCTCGAGAACATGCTCGACTGCGCCGAGGCCACGTGCCTGGCGGCGGCCGAGCGCAAGGAGAGCCGCGGCGCCCAGTTCCGCACCGACTTCCCGGAGCGCAACGACGCCGAGTGGCTGCACCACATCACGGTTTCGACGAACGGCTCCGGCCCCGAGCTCGGCACCTCGCCGGTGACGATCACCCAGTGGCAACCGCAGGAAAGGACCTACTAGAGTCCATGCCCGAGTACACCCTCAAGGTCCGCCGCTACCAGCCCGAGGCCGAGGACGGCAAGGCGCACGCGGCGCTTACTGGGAGGAGTTCGACGTCGAGCTCGACTCGACCCTCTCGGTCCTCGACGGCATCCTGCAGGCGAAGAACGACCAGGACGGCACGCTCGCGGTCCGCTGCTCCTGCCGGGCGGCGATCTGCGGCTCCTGCGGCGTCAAGATCAACGGTCAGTCGACGCTCGCCTGCAAGACGCAGATCGGCGAGGCGGCCGAAGAGGCCGCGCGGCTCGCCGAGCGATCGGGCTCCGCGGAAGCCGGGCGAGCGAACCCGAGAACGGGAGCCGGCCCGTGATCTCGGTCGAGCCGATGGCGAACATGCCGGTGATCAAGGACCTGGTCACCGACATGGAGTCGA
This sequence comes from uncultured Solirubrobacterales bacterium, assembly GCA_963774395.1. Taxonomy (GTDB): domain Bacteria; phylum Actinomycetota; class Thermoleophilia; order Solirubrobacterales; family 70-9; genus CAXMST01. The sequence continues at coordinate 308,959 of CAVZET010000011.1, forward strand.
CGCACTGGGAGAAGTTCCGCCGCGTCTCGCCATGGCTGATGCCGACCGGCCCCGAGCCCGAGCGCGAGCACATCGTGCCGCCCGAGTCGATGGTCGACGTGACGCAGTCGGTCGCCTGCATCCAGTGCGGCGCCTGCGTCTCCTCCTGCCTCTCGATGGAGGCCGACCCTGAGTTCATCGGCCCGGCGGCGCTTGCGAAGGCGTATCGCTTCGTCGGCGACCCGCGCGACGGCCAGCACCACGAGCGCCTCTTCGACCTCGCCAACGACCCGCACGGGATCTACGACTGCACGCACTGCTTCAGCTGCATCGACGCCTGCCCGAAGGGGGTCGCGCCGATGAACCAGATCATGCGCCTGCGGCGCCTCGCCGGCGACGAGCACGACGTCGACGACGTCAACAACGGCCACCGGCACGAGCTCGCCTTCGTCAAGATCATCGAGAAGAAGGGCACGCTCGACGAGTCGATGCTCCTGCAGGAGTCCTACGCCCCGGGCATCGCGGGCAAGCTGAAGCCCACGATGGCGTCGATCAAGGGCATGATCGAGTCGCTGCCGACGGCGATCCGCGGCATCCGCACCGGCAAGATGCGATCGCTCCCGAAGCTGATCCCCGGCGTCCACCACAAGCTGCCCGACGGCGCCCAGGACCACGTCAAGCGCATCTACGAGACGGCGGAGGAGAGCCACACCGAGCTCAACCTCTACATCATCGGCGAGGGCGGCGAGGAAGAGGGCGATCCCGGCGCCGAGGGCGTGCCCGCGGCCGAAGTCGCACCCGAGCCCGACGAGCCGAAGGAGCTTGCATGAGCGAAAACATCAAGGTGGCGTACTGGCCCGGCTGCGTCTCGCGCGGCTTCACACCCGAGCTGCACGGCTCGATGGCGCTCGCCGCCGACGCGCTCGGCATCGAGATGGTCACGCTCGACCGCGCGAGCTGCTGCGGCGCCGGCGTCATCGCCGAGCACAACCAGGAGCTCGCCGACTCGCTCAACGCCCGAACCTTCGCTCTCGCCCAGCAGACCGGCCTGCCGATGATGAACATCTGCTCCACCTGCCAGGGCGCGCAGAGCGAGTGCCAGGAGCGGCTCGACGCCGACTCCTCCTACCGCGACCACATCAACCAGACGCTGAAGCCCGAGGGGATCGAGTACGTCAAGGGCAAGGACGGCTGGACGAACAAGAACTTCCTCTGGCTGCTCGTCGAGGACTACGGCCTGGACAAGCTCGCTGCGCAGGTCAAGCGGCCGCTGACCGGACTCCGCGTCGGCCCCTTCTACGGCTGCTACGTGCTGCGCCCGAAGAGCCGTCTCGGCTACGAGGAGAACCCGGACCGAGACCTGTATCTCGAGCGCGTCATCGAGGCGCTCGGCGGTGAGGTCGTCGACTACGACGGCGCCCGTCGCTGCTGCGGCTTCCCGGTGATCACGATGAACAAGGAGACCTCGCTGCGGCAGGCCGGCACCCATGTCGGTGACGCGATCGATGCGGGTGCCGACTGCCTCGTGACGCCGTGCCCGCTCTGTCACCTGAACCTCGACATGCAGCAGCCGGAGGCGGCGAAGGTCGTCGGCCGCGACCTCGGCCTCGCCGTCCTGCACCTACCGCAGCTCGTCGGCCTGGCGCTCGGCTTCGAGCCCAAGAAGCTCGGCATGCCGAAGCACATCGCTTCGACGCTCGCCGTCTCCTCGACGCTCGCCGGCGCGGCCGTCTGACGCGGATCAGGTAGATCGACCGGCCGGACGAAGCGGTCTCCGGCGTCGCCGGGACCGGGCAGACCGCCGCGCCCGCGCGTGCGCGTCGTTACCCCGACTCAGTCGCCGAGCCCGTGGTTGGCCTGGAAGAGGCCGCCCTCGAACCGGTCGCGGATCTCCCGCAGCCGGCCGAGCCGCTCGCCGAAGATGCTCGCCGGGTCGACGCTTCGCTCGGCGAAGTTGAGGTAGTTGCTGCCCACGTCGTCGGGATCCAGGGCCTCCCGCACGCGCGTCAGCTTTGCCTCGACGACCGGCGCGAGCTCCGGGGTGGGCAGGATGTCGACGTAGAAGGCGATGAACTCACCCTCGATCGCACCGAGTGCGCCGCAGCCCTCCTCACGGCGGGACAGCGCCCCGCCCGCATGCCGGATCTCAACCATGAGCGGGCCCTCGGGCCCCGCCGGCGCCGCCTCGACGAGCCGCGCGATCGTCGCCTCGTCGAAGCTGCCGAGCATGGTGTGGTCCCCAGCACCCGGTACGGGGCCCGGCGGGTCCATGTGGACCTCGAGCAGGCCGACCGGATCCACGATGTCGACCGTGTCGATCACCGGGCCGAGCGCGCGCAGCGGCGCCAGCAGGCGGTCACCCTCCTCGGGCGTGCCGAGCCAGTAAGCCTCGACGATCGCGTAGGACTGGCCACGGAGGAAGTCCGGCAGCTCCGGCATCGGCGGGAAGTTCCGCAGCGAGACGACCGACGTCATCTCCTCCGGCAGACCGACGATCCAGTTGCGCCACTCGCTCAGCATCCGACCCGCCTGATCCATCGGGAAGAAGAGGGCGCCCGCGTAGATCGAGTCGCGCTCGAGCAGCTCGATCTCGATCGCGGTGACGATGCCGAAGTTGCCGCCTCCGCCGCGCAAGGCCCAGAACAGGTCCGGTTCGCTGTCTGCGGTGACACGGCGCAGGACGCCGTCGCCGGTCACGATCTCAACCGCGCGCAGGCGCTCGGCCGCGAGACCGTGCTTCCGGCTCAGGAACGAGACGCCCCCGCCCAGCGAGTAACCGACAACGCCGACGTCGTGTGCGGAGCCCTGCAGGGCCATCAGGCCGTGCTCGGCCGCCGGAGCTGCGACCTCGCCCCAGGTGACGCCACCCTCGATGCGGGCGATCCGCGCCGCGGGGTCGATCTCGACACCGCTGAAGCTGGTCATCTTGAGCAGCACCGCACCCGCCAGGTCACCGAGCGGCCTGGCGTTGTGGCCGGTCGCCTGAACGGCGATCCGCAGGCCGGACTCCCGGGCCCAGCCGACGAGCGCGACAACGTCGTCTGCGTTGGCGGGGACGGCGATGCACGCGGGGCGCTGGTCGACGGCCAGGTTCCAGGCCGTACGGGCCTCGTCCCAGGCAGCGTCACCAGGGACGTGGAACTCACCCTCGAGCGCCTCGCGGATGGCATCGGTGTCAGCGGCTGTAGTCGTGTTGAACATGGTTTCTCCTCTCGTTCGGGGGAAAGTGATCTCGAAGCTGTTGGTCAGACGGCGGCTGGCTCGCCGAAGACGAGTGGCGTGAGCTCGTCGGTCTCGGCCGCCGGGCGCATGCACCAGGTGAACCGGGCCGGATCGCGGCCGTCCTCGACCCAGATCCGGTGCGGTGTGCCAGCCGGGAGCGTCAGCGCACTGCCGGCGACGAGCTCGCGCGCCTCACCGGCGACGCCGATCGTCAGCCGGCCCTCCAGCACCTCGAAGCGCACCTCGTGCCCGGCGAAGCTTCGCTCCTCGACGCCGGGGGCGCCGGGGCCGCAGATCGCCTCGAGCTCTGTCGTGCGCCCTTCGGTCTGCTCGCGGGTGGCGAGCACGACGAGGTAGCCGACGCCGGAGGCAGCCCGCTGGGTCGAGCCGACGGTCCCCCCGACCGCCGGAACGGCAGCCTGGACCGGCGCGGCGGTGGACGGGGGCGTGGTGCTGTGCGCGTCTGATCTCATGACTGCGATCCTCCTCCAGCTCACGCCCTCGGTCATCGAGGGCTACCCCAAACCCAGACCCCAATGTTTCGTCTTCGGGTACGGGTACCTAACTAGAATCGCCGCGGACCGGACGGCCCGGCGTCGCCACGATGGCTCTATCCGACTATCCGCTACTCGAGAGGGAGAGGGAGCTCGCTGAGATCGAGAGCGCCGTCGCGCGCGGCAGCGCCGGCGCGGGCCTATGCCTCGTCATCGAGGGCCCTGCCGGGGTCGGCAAGACGCGGCTGCTCGACGCCGCCCGTGGCTTCGCCCAGGACGAGGGCTACCGCGTGCTCGCGGCACGGGCCGGCGAGCGTGAGCGCGAGTACGCCTGGGGGACCGTCCGCAGCCTGCTCGAGCCGGTCCTGGTGGCCGCAGATCCCGATGAGCTCGAGCAGCTTTGGAGCGGACCGGCGAACTCGGGGCGCAACCTACTGGAGGGCACGACCCCGCCTGCCGAGGGCAACCCAGACAGCTCCTACGCGATCTTCAACGGGATCTACTGGCTGATCCGCAGGCTCGCCGACCAGCAGCCGCTGTTGCTCGCGATCGACGACCTGCATTGGGTCGACGGCGCGTCACTCGGCTTCCTCGAGTTTCTCAGCCGCAGGCTCGACGAGATGCCCGTCGTGCTCGCCGCGACGTTGCGCCCGAACGAGCCCGGCACCGACGTCACGCTGATCGGCGCGCTGACCTCGGAGCCCTACGCAACCCTCGTCCACCCCCAGCCCCTCTCACCCGCCGGTTCCGCCGAGGTGCTGCGGACGCGGCTCGGGAAGGAAGCCGTGGACGCCGTCCTCCGCGAGGGCCACGACGTGACCGGCGGCAACCCCCTGCTGCTCAGCGAGCTCGCCCGGACCATCGAGGTCGAAGGCCCGGGCGCGGGCGAGCTTGCCGACAACATCGCGGGGCTCGGGGCGCGCGCGGTCGCGCGGACGGTCGAGCTCCGCCTCGCGCGCGCCGGCGCCGACGCGCGCCGCCTCGCCGAGGCCGCCGCCGTGGTGGGTGAGGATGCGCAACTCGCCCGTGCCGTCGAGCTCGCGGGCCTCGACGAGGACGCCGCGGGCGCGGCTGCGCTGGAGCTCGTCCGCCTCGAGGTCCTGCGCCCCGGGATCAAGATCCAGTTCGTGCATCCGGTCGTCCGCGCGGCGATCTACGAAGCGCTGCCCGCGCCCGAACGCATCCGCCTGCACCGCAGCGCGGTCGAGATCATGCGGCGCGTCTCCGCGCCCGCCTCGCTGATCGCCAACCATCTGCTACGCGTCGACCCCGCGGCGGATGCGGAGACGGTCTCGACGTTGCGGCAGGCCGCGGTCCTCGCCGCCGCCGGCGGCGACTCACGCTCGGCGACCGTACTGATGCGGCGCGCCCTGGAGGAGCCGCCTCCCCCCGAACAGCTGACCGGCGTGCTCGCGCAGCTCGGCGCCGCCGAGGTCCTCGTCGACGGCCCGAGCGCAGCCGAGCACCTCGGCGCCGCCATCGAGCGCGTCGACGAGCTCCCCTTCAAGGTGGCCCTGGCGGAGCTGCTGGCGCGCGTCCTCATCCTCCAGGACCGGATCCGCGAGGCGACTGCGATCTGCGAGGACATCCTCGCGTCGATCCCAGAGGGCCGGGCGCTCCAGATGGCGGCGGCGGATCGAGGCGATCATCGCCGAGGGCTCGATCGTCGACCCGCTGAACCTGACGCCCGAACAGCTCGAGCACGCCGATCGGCTGCTCGCGTTGGGCGGTCGAGATCTCCGGTGACGACTACGGCACCCGAGCGCTCATGTCGCTCGCCACCGTCGCCGCCTCGCGCGATCTCACCTCGCCCGCCGAGGAGGTCGCGGAGCGCGCGCGAGAGGCAGCCGCGGGACTCGTGCTGATCCGCGAAGGCGTCAACAGCATCACTCAGCTCGCCCCAGCGCAGGCCCTGGCGCTCGCCGGCCACTGCGCCGAGTCGATCACTCTGCTGAACGAGTCGCTGCGCTGGGACGAGCGCTACGGCTCGGTAGCCGGGCACCTCGTGAACGTGATCTTCAGGGCGTGGGCACACCTGTTCGCCGGCGATCTGCCTGCCACCGTCGAGGACACGCGCGAGTCGCTGCGGCTCTCGCACAGCTATCGGATGGGACCGGGCGTCGCCTGGTCGAGCTGGATCCAGGTCGAGGCGCTGTTGCTGAGCGGCGACGCCGACGGCGCCCGGGCGCTGGTCGCAGCCGAGTTCCCGCTGGAGCGAGGAGCCGCCGTTCAGCTGGCACTGGATGAACCCGATCGTCGCCCGTGGCCGCCTGCGGCTGCACGACGGCGACGCCGAGGGCGCCCTGGCCGAGGCCCGACGCGCCGGCGCGATCTACGAGGCGTCGCGTGGCCTCGGCCCGTCCTGGCTGATCTGGCGACCGCTCGCGGTCGAGGCGCTGCTCGCCCTCGACAACGTGAGCGAGGCCCGCGAGCTCGCGGAGAACCGAGGTCGGCCTCGCCCGGCGCTGGGGAGCGCCGCGTCAGATCGGCATCGCGTTGCGCGCCCTCGCCGCTGCCGACGAGGGCCGGCGGGAGGAGCTCCTCGGCGAGGCGGTCGAGGTCCTCGAGGACTCGGAGGCGAGGCTCGAGCTCGCCGCGGCGCTCGTCGACCTCGGCGCCGAGATGCGTCGCCGCAACCGCAAGAGCGGCTCGCGGGAGCCGCTGCTGCGCGGCATGGACCTCGCCCACGACTGCGGCGCCGAGCCCACTCGCCGAGCGTGCCCGCACCGAGCTCCGCGCCTCCGGCATGCGCGTCCGCCGCACCGCGCTCTCCGGTCCCGAATCGCTGACCGACAGCGAGCGCCGCGTCGCTGATCTCGCCGCCGACGGGAAGACGAACAGGGAGATCGCCGGCGAGCTCTTCGTCACGGTCAAGACCGTCGAGGTGCACCTCTCGAGCGCGTACCGGAAGCTCGGCATCTCCGGTCGCCGGCAGCTCGCAGCAGCGATACTGCCGAGCTGATGGGGATCAGCCTGCCGCTCGCAGCGACGAGCCCGGTCGCCGACATCGTCGCCGACCTGGCGATCATCCTGCTCGCCGCCAAGCTCGGCGATGGTCTCTTCAAGCGCCTCGGTCAGCCGGCGCTCATCGGCGAGATCCTCGCCGGGCTGCTTGTCGGCCCCTCGGTCATCGGCCTCGTTCACCCGAGCGAGACGACCGAGGTCTTCGCCGAGCTCGGCGTCGTCTTCCTGCTCTTCTGGGTCGGCCTCGAGACCAAGCTCTCGGACATGCGCGAGGTCGGAGGCACGGCCGCAGGCGTCGGCGTCGAGTGGCGTGGTCGTTCCGTTCGCCGCAGGCACGCTGGCCGGTCTCGTCTTCGGCGAGAGCGTCGAGACGAGCCTCTTCATCGGCTCTGGCCTGGCAGCCACAAGCGTCGGCATCACCTCGGCCGTCTTCGCTGAGCTGGGCATCCTGACCACGCGGGCGGCGCGAACGGTGCTCGGCGCCGCGGTCGTCGACGACATCCTCGCCCTGCTGCTCGTCGCCGTCGCCGCCGGCATCGCCGCGGACGGCGGCGTCGACGTCGGCTCGATCCTCGTCTCCGCGGGCCTCGCGGTGGGCTTCGTCGCCTTCTTCGCCCTCGGCGGTACCGCCGTCCTGCGGCGCTGGCCGCAGCTCCTGCAGGCGCCTCGCTTCGCCGACTCGCCGCTGCTGCCGGCCGTGATCCTGTGTCTGGCGATCGCGGCGCTCGCCGCAAAGGTCGGCCTCGCCGCCGTGATCGGCGCCTTCCTCGCCGGGATGATCGTCGCCGAAACCAAGGATCAGCATCCGATCGAGGATGAGATCGCGCCGCTGTACGCGTTCTTCCCGCCATTCTTCTTCGCCTCGATCGGCCTCGAGCTCGACCTCAGCGTCATCCTCGAACTCTCCACGCTGCTCGTGATCGCCGGGCTGACGGTGCTCGCCACGGCCACGAAGGTGGTCGGCGTCCGCCTCGCGGCGCGCTCGCTCGACCCCCGGGACTCACGGATCGTCGCGCTCGGGATGATCCCTCGCGGCGAGGTCGGGATCATCATCGCCGGCATCGGCATGACGGCGGGCGTCGTCGACGAGGAGCTGTTCGCGGCGATCGTCGGGATGTCGATCCTGACCACGCTGATCGTGCCGCCACTGCTCCGACGGGCCACCGCGACGCCCGAGCCGGGCGCCGCGGACTCCCTCTAGCGGCCCAGCCGGGCAGGCGGCCGAACCGCTCATCGGGACGGGCCCATAGACTGGCCCCTGCGGCCGGGCTCTGCCCGGCCTTCTGCTTCATGGCGGTAGCTGTCATCGCATTCATCCTCGTGCTCGGCTTGATCGCAAGCGAGCGCGTGCACCGTACGAAGGTCGCCCTGCTCGGCGCCGCGATCGTCGTGCTGTTCGTCGGCAGCACGTACGACCAGGAGCTGGCGATCGAGTCGATCGACTTCAACACGATCGGACTGCTGGCGGGGATGATGATCCTCGTCCACCTGACCCAGGCGACCGGCGTCTACGACTTCATCGCGATCCGCGCCGGGCAGATCTCACGTGGGCGCCCCGCCTACGTCGTTCTGTCCCTCGCGACAACGACGGCGCTGCTCTCCGCCTTCCTCGACAACCTGACGACGATCCTGCTCGTCGTCCCGGTCAGCTTCCTGCTCGCCGACGCGCTCGACCTCGACCCGATCCCGCTGATCGTGATCGAGGTGATCGCCTCCAACATCGGCGGCACCGCGACCCTGATCGGCGACCCGCCGAACATCATCATCGCCGGCGCCACCGGCCTCAGCTTCAACGACTTCCTCGTCAACCTCGCGCCGGCGGTGGTGCTGACGTTCGCTGTGTGCTGCCGCTCGCTGTATCTCGTCTACCGGCCGCGGCTGCAGATCCCGCCGGAGAAGCCGCAAGGTGGTGATGGAGCTCGACGCCGCCTCCTCGATCCGCGACGTCGACGAGCTCAAGCGGACCGGGCACCGTGCTGGCGCTCACGATCCTCGCCTTCTTCATCCACGGGGCGATCGGCGTCGAGCCCGCGACCGTTGCGCTCACGGGTGCGGCGATCGGCCTGCTCGTCACCCGCCAGGATCTCGAGGAGTCGCTCTCGAAGATCGAGTGGGCGACGCTGTTCTTCTTCGTCGCGCTGTTCGTGATGGTCGGCGCGCTCGAGGCAGACGGGCGCGATCGACCAGGTCGCCACGGCGATCAAGGACGTCACCGGGCGGCGACCGCACCGCGGAGCTGCTCGGCATCACCTGGATCTCGGGGATCGGATCGGGCGTCGATCGACAACATCCCCTTCACCACGGCGATGATCCCCGTCGTCCAGTCGCTGCAGCAGCCCGGCGACGACGCCTACTGGTGGGCGCTCTCGCTCGGCGCCTGCTTCGGCGGCAACATGACCGTGATCGCCGCCGCCGCCAACGTCGCCGCCTCCGGGCTCGCCGAGCGCGCCGGCAAGCCGATCGGCTTCATGCCCTTCCTGCAGGATCGGCCTGCCGGTGACGCTGATCAGCCTCGTGATCGCCTCCGGCTACATCGGCCTCCGCTACATCGCGCTTATGAGCACGAGCGCCGAGACGAGCCCGCTACCGGCTCCGGAGTAGGCTGAATCGATGACCAAGGCACTGATCGAAGAGACCGTCGTCGAGGTCGAGCCGCTGCCGGCCGAGCGAGCCGATCGGCTCGGCGACGCGCAAGGTGATCGCCTCCGGCCTGCCGGCGCTGCCCGCGGTCGACGAGAACGGCAAGTTCGCCGGGCATCTTCGGCGAGCGCGAGTTCATGACGGCCTTCTTCCCCGGCTACATGAAGGACCTGGGCTCGGCGGCGGCGATCAGCCGCACGATCGACGAGACGATCGAGCGCCGTCTCGGCTGCGCCGAGGAGCCGATCCGCGGGTACCTGACGACCGACCACGTCCTCGTCGAGGACGAGCACTCGGACACGCAGCTCGCCGAGCTCTTCCTCCACCACCGGGTGCTGATCATCCCGATCGCCACCGAGGGCCGGGTGCACGCCGTCGTCACCCGCTCCGACTTCTTCCGCGCCCTCGCCAGCCGCGTGATCGACTCGCTCGAGGACTTCGGCGAGTAGCCCCCCCCGGCGCTCAGCGGTCCTCAGGACGCGGAACCACATACCCGCGGCCTCGGCCCTCGGGGCGCCGCGTCAATTCCTGCCGATCGCGGCGTCGACCTCCGCCGCGGCCCGCTCCCCCGAACGCACGGCGCCGTCCATGTAGCCGCTCCAGACGGTGCTGGTCTCCGATCCCGCCCAGTGGATCGCGCCCTCGGGCTCGCGCAGCAGGCTCCCGTACTGGGTCCACACGCCGGGGGCGAGATGGGCGCCGTAGCCGCCGCGGATCCACTCCTCCTCGGCCCAGTCCTGCTCCACGTACTCGAGCACCTCCGTCCGCGCCCGCTCGCCGAAGTAGGTGGCGAAGCCGTCGAGGACCAGCGCGCGGCGGGCCTCCGGGGCCAAGGCCGCCGACTCGCGGCCGTGGCGGCCCTCGAGGAAGCCGAGCAGCACGCCGCAGGAGCCGTCGGCCGGAGAGTTGTCGAAGGTGATCGCGAGCGGGTGCTCGGGCGAGCCGGCCTGGCCGGTGAGGCCCTGCTCGCGCCAGAATGGCCTCTCGTAGCGGGCCATGAACTTGATCACGTAGCCGGGCGGCATCTTCGCGTAGAGCTGGTAGCGACGACCGGTGAGCGGCGGATCGAAGGCGATCCGCGGGATCAGGGCCGGCGCCACGGCGACGATCACGCGCCTGACTGCGACCTCCGCCGCGTCCGTCAGCACCTCGATCAGGCCGCCGGAGCCGCGGATCCGGCGCACCGGGGATCCGAGCCGGACCGCCTCCCCGAGCTCTGCCGCAAGCCGCAGCGAGATCTCCTGCGAGCCGCCGACGAAGCGCGACTCCTGGGCGCCGCCCCCGGTCGCGGTGAGCAGGTCCAGCTCGCCGCCGGAGTGGCAGTAGAAGAGGAAGTGCAGCATGGAGATGTCCTCGGGCTCGGCCGAGAAGACGGCCTCGACGACGACGCGCAGGAAGGCGCGGCCGAGCGCGGTGCGGACGTTGCGCCGGATCCACGAGGCGACCGTCTCGGCGTCGAGACGGGCCGCCCGCTTCGCCTGCCACGGCGCCTCGAGCGGCACCGACTTCGTGAGCCTGTTGAGGCGCAGCTGGGCGACGAGCAGGTCGGCGACCACATGCGCGGGCAGCCCGTAGGTCTGGCGGCTCGCCGGCGTCGCGGCCGAGTAGCGGACGAGCTCCGTGCCGCCCCGGTGCAACAGGTTGTCGCCGCTGTCGTAGGTCGGGTAGTGCTCAACGCCGAGCTCGGCGGCGAGGGCGTAGAGCCGATCCTGCGTCGGGCCGACCCACTGCCCACCGACTTCGACGACGGTGCCGTTGGCGAAGGCGTGGTTGAGGGTCCTGCCTCCGACCCGGTCCTGGGCCTCGAGCACGACGACCGAGCGCCCGCGCTCGCGCAGGCGCCGTGCCGCCGTGAGCCCGGCGAGCCCCGCCCCGACGATCGCGACGTCAGCGTCCACGGCGTGATTGTCGCCGAAACGCACCACCACTTGTGAGGCCGATGCGACCGGCCCCCAAACAGGCTGCTGACGCGGGGCGCCCGAGCCTCACAGCCCGAGCTCGCGGACGCCCTCCTCGCCCCAGCCGAGGTGGTGGGCGACCTCGTGGCGGACGGTGCGTTTGACCTGGGCCCGGAGCAGGTCGGGGTGGTGACCGAAGTCGCGCTCCAGCGTGTCCTGGTAGATGACGATGTGGTCCGGATAGTTGTCACGGGCGACGGTGTCGCCGATGTAGTGGCCGTAGGCCCGGTGCTGGTAGCCGAGGTCGGAGACGACGACCGGAACGGAGTCGAGCACCCGCTGGAAGTCCTCGGGCAGCTCGTCAAGCGCCTCGATGACGAGCTCGTCGAACTCGCTCGGCGGGGCCACCGGGGCCGGCAGCCGGGCGAGCAGCTCGCTGCGGTCGACGAGCTTGCGGAACTCCGGCTCGGGCATCTCATCACCGGCGAGCTTCACCGTCGCCCAGCCGACCAGCACGGCGATCAGGCCGGCGCCGGCGAGGATCTTGAGCAGGCTCTCGAGGCCGGCGAGGTCAGGCGGCCGCAGGAAGACGAGCGCGCAGCCGATCAGGAACGCCCCGACGACGGCCGTCTTCAGGGGTGGTCCGACGGAATCCCACATGGTCAGCCGAGATTAGAGGGCCCTCGCTTCCTCCTCGACCGGCTGCGGCTGCCGCGCCGAGTAGCCCTCGGCCCGCGGGTCCTGTCCGGGAGCTGCGCAGGCCCCGCTGCGCCACCGGCATTGCTCGGGGGCCTGCGCAGCTCCCGGCCACCCGCGGGCAGAGAGGGCTACGCGGGCGCGGAGCGCAGGCGCCGCTTAGAGTGCCGTCGTCCTCAGCCCCGCGCGCGGTACCAGTCGACGTAGCGACCGCACGAGCGGCGCCGGTGGACTCGGCGGATGACGTCCTCGGGGCGTCGCCGAGACGCAGCCCGCAGGTGGGCGTCGTTGGGCGCGCTGAACGAGGCGCGCGAAGAGGTTCGGCTGGACCGGTGCCGCCGTGATCGTCAGCTTCGTCCGCTCGCTGACGTCGACCTTGCCGACCGGGAAGAACGGCGAGGGCCCGCGGAAGTCGAGGTTGGCCGGGATCGTCTCGTCGAGGCCGAGGGTGTCGGAGGTGACGTGCACCGGGCGGCGGCTGTCGTACTGCAGCGAGATGTCCCAGGTACCGGGGCTCAGAGTCGAGCGCCTGGGAGGCGGGACGCGCATCGGTCGCCGTCGCCGATGGCTGCCACTTGCTCTCGTCGCCGATCACCGGCGGCTTCTTCCAGACCGTGGTGGTCCCCTTGCCCGTGAACTCGCGGCGCAGCGCGGGCGTGTCGCAATGCAGGTAGGCGCCCGGATAGATGCCCTCATCGAGCGTCTTGCGGCGGCCGGTCTTTCCGGTGTTCTTCCAGAGGATGTAGTCGCGCGTCTCGACCACCGGGACGAACCGCGGCGGCGCGCCCGAGCGCGGCTGGCCGCTCGGCGAGAGGATCCACTTGAACTCGTCGAGCGTCTTCGGGAAGAGCGCGTCGACGTCGAACTTCTCCCCTCCCCGCTTCGACTTCTGGAAGCGGCTGCGCGCGTCGCTGACCGAGTAGTAGTTGGCGACGATGCCGGTGATCTCGTCCGAGCCGGCGAGCTCGTAGGCGATGAAGTCGTCGCGGCCGAGGAAGAGCACGGGCTCGCCCGGCGACGACCTTGCGGATCTGGGCAAGCTCCTCCGCGTGGGTCGAGGGGCCGACGGCAGCCTGCCGCAGGGCGAGCAGGCTCGAGGCCGAAGCGAGCAGGACGAAGCGCGACGGCGAGCGCGGTCACGGCCCGGCCCCTGAGGCTGAGCACCCCGCGGACGGCGATCAGCATCACCAGCGGCGCCGCGATCGCAAGCGCCTTGGCGGCGATGTAGGGCGTGCTGAAGACGGCGGTGAGGACCCAGACGGCGGCGATCGCGGCGAGCGCCGCCGGCAGCGCCCACAGCCCCCGCCGGCGGGAGTCCACCAACCCGGCGCCGAGCGCCAGCAGGGCGAGGACGGCGAGCACGTAGAAGGCGACCGTCGGGCCGCCGGCATCGGCCGCCGCGGTCCGGTAATCCCCGGTCGGCCAGATGCCGAGCGCCTCGAGCGGCGAGATCGCCTCCTTGAGGTTGCCGAGGTCGGACCCGAAGCGCTCAGGGTTGAGCGCCTGCAGGCGGGCGAAGTCCGCGATCCGGCTCCACTCCTGGACCGTCGCCAGCAGCACGAGCACGACTGCCCCGACGAGGTAGGGGGCAAGTCGCCGCTTCCAGTCGGGCGGCAGCTTGGGACGGGGGCGCACAACCCAGAGTCGCGCCGCAAGCACGAGCGCGCCGACCGCGCCGATCCAGAGCAACCCCGGGAGGCTGTAGTTGAAGACCGAGGCGGCGGCCAGCGCGGCGACGGGAACGACTCGCAGGATCGGTCGCACGCCCGGTGCGGGCGGACGCTCGGGGTCGGCCGCCGTCCGCATCCCGAAGAGCTGCGCGAGCAGCACGGCGAAGGTGATGAGGATCAGTGCCTGCAGTGGCTCCTTGAAGGCTCCCGAGCTCAAATACGAGGCGCCGAGGTAGGTGAGCGAGACGAGCGAGGCGCCGACCACGCGGCGCAGCCGCGACAGCTCCTTGCCGAGCAGGCCGAGCGCGATCATCCCGGTGAGAGGAGCGAGCGCCAGCGTGAACCCGCTGAAGATGTTGACCAGGTCGGCGCCGGTGAGCTCAGCCAGGGCGACGACGATCGCGTGCGGCCCCGTTGGGTAGCCGCCCTTGACGAAGCTCGGGACGAAGCCGGTGTCGCCGCGCACGTACTCGGCGATGAGCAGGTGCGAGGCCATGTCGTCGTTGATCAGCCCGGCGCCGAGGATGCCGACGTGACCGGCGATCGCGAACGGGATCGAGGCCCCGAGCAGCGCGATGGCGATCACCGGCAGGCCGACCGCGAGCGTGTCGCGAAGGCCAGTCATGCGGCCCTGCAGCCACCAGAGCGAAAGCAGCGTCGCGCCGACGAGTGCGAAGGCAGCGGTGATCGCATCGCCGGGCAGTCGGGCCGCGATCCCCTCGAGGATGAGCAGCGCGGCGATGCCGACGGCCGGCGCCAGCCACGAGAACGCGATCGGCTCGCCACGGCGAACGCCCAGCGAGATCGAGACCAGCGCCTGGCCGACCGCCGAAACGGCGACGAGCAGGATCAGGACCGTTGCGTAGACGCCGATCAAGGGCGGTCTCAGATCCTCGCTTCGGTGCCGGCCGGCGGGCGCGTCGCCGCGGCGACTGCCCGGAGGCTCAGGCGGCCAGCGAGCCCTCCGGGACGCGGATCAGGTTGCGCTCGGCGAGCAGCTCAGCGACCTGCACGGCGTTCGTTGCCGCGCCCTTACGTAGGTTGTCGCCGACGATCCACAGGTTGAGGCAGCGCTCGTGCGAGGGATCGCGGCGGATGCGGCCGACGAGGACCTCGTCGCGTCCGGCGGCGTCGGTGGCGAGCGGGTAGCGGCCCGCAGCCGGGTCGTCGACGACGACGATCCCCGGCGCGCCGGCGAGGATCTCGCGGCATTGCTCGGGGCTGAGCGGCTCGGCTGTCTGCACGTTGACCGACTCGGAGTGGGCATTGAAGACCGGCACGCGAGCGCAGGTCGCCGAGACCCCGAGCTCGTCCTCGTCACGGTCGAGGATCTTGCGCGTCTCGGCCATCATCTTGCGCTCTTCGGTCGTGTAGTCGTCGCCGTCCTTGAAGGTCTCGACCTGGGGCAGCACGTTGAAGGCGATCTCGTGCGGATAGACCTCGGCGGTGGCGCTGCCGCCGTCGAGCGCCGCCCGCGTCTGGCTCTTCAGCTCCTCGATCGCTCGCCGGCCGGTGCCGGAGACCGACTGGTAGGTCGAGATCACGAGCCGCTCGATCCCCGCTGCGTCGAGGATCGGCTTGAGCGCGACGACCATCTGCATCGTCGAGCAGTTCGGGTTGGCGACGAGCCCGCGATGTGCTTCGACCGCGTCCGGGTTGACCTCGGGGACAACGAGCGGCACGTGGTCGTGCATGCGCCAGTAGCTCGTGTTGTCGACGACGACGGCGCCCGCGGCGACGAGCTTCGGCGCCCATTCGGCGCTGACGGAGCCGCCCGCCGAGGAAATCACGAGGTCGAGCCCATCGATCGCCCCGTCGGCGAGCTCGACGCAGCGCAGCTCCTCGCCGGCGAAGGTGACGGCGTTACCCGCCGAGCGGGCGGAGCTGAAGGGGACGAGCTCGGAGACCGGGAAGTCGCGCTCGGCGAGGATCTCGAGGATCGTCGAACCGACCGCGCCGGTCGCGCCGAGCACGCCGACGCGCCAGCTCACGGCGTCACCCGGGGACGGTGGTGGATGCCGGTCGGCTGCTCCTCATGGATCGTGTCGGCGCCGAGCTCGAAGGCCGCATGGAGCTCGCGGACCGCCTCGGGCACCTGATCGGCGGCGATCACGCAGCTGATCTTGATCGGTGAGGTCGAAATCATGTGGATGTTGATGCCGGCATCGCCGAGCACCTCGAAGACCTTGGCCGCGACGCCCGGATGGCTGCGCATGCCGGCGCCGACGATCGAGACCTTGCCAATCTGCTCGTCGGTGAGGACCTCACCACCCTCGATCCCCATCTTCTCGATGGCATCGAGCGCCGTCGGCAAGTCCTCGCGGGTGACGGTGAAGGAGAGATCGGCGCCGTGCTCGCTCGAGACCGGTTCGTTCTGGATGATCACGTCGACGTTGACGTTCGCCTCGGCGAGCCCGCCGAAGACATGCCCGGCGACGCCGGGCTGGTTCTTGATCCCGGCGAGGGTTACGCGCGCCTCGTCGCTCGAGTGCGCGACTGCTGTGACAAGTGGTCGCTCCATCGTCTCGTCCTCGGAGACCACGAGGGTACCGGGGCCATCCTCGAACGAGGAGCGGCAGTGGATCGGGACGTCGAAGTTGCGGGCGTACTCGACGCTGCGCAGCTGCAGCACCTTCGCTCCAGACGCGGACATCTCGAGCATCTCCTCGAAGCTGACGACTGCGAGCTTGCGGGCGTCCGGCACGATCCGCGGATCGGCGCTGAAGACGCCGGCGACGTCCGTGTAGATCTCGCAGACCTCGGCGTCGAGCGCGGCGGCGAGCGCAACTGCGGTGGTGTCGGAGCCGCCGCGGCCCAGGGTGGTGACGTCCTTGGAGTCGCCGGAGACGCCCTGGAAGCCGGCGACCAGGACGATGCTGTCGGCGCCCAGCGCCGCGCGGATGCGATCGGCGCGAACGTCGAGGATGCGCGCCTTGGTGTGCGAAGAGTCGGTGACGATGCCGGCCTGCGAGCCGGTCAGCGAGATCGCCTGATGGCCCATGTCCCAGATCGCCATCGCGCAGAGCGCGCATGAGATCCGCTCCCCTGTCGAGAGCAGCATGTCCATCTCGCGCGGCGATGGGCGCTCCGAAATCTCGCCCGCTTGGCGGATCAGGTCGTCGGTCGTCTTGCCACGCGCGGAGAGCACGGCGACCACCGACTTGCCCGCCTCGCGCGCGGCGACGATGCGGCCCGCGGCACGCTTCAGGTCCTCCGGGCCGGCGACCGAGGTACCGCCGAACTTCATGACGACGACCTGCTTGTCGGCGAGAGGGGCGATTGCTTCACTCGCTTCCATGGGGCGCATCAGGATAGAGGCGTCACGGTGGCGCCCGTGCGCGCGCGCTCGGACCGCCACCCCGCGCCCGCGGCTCTGCTTTGATCGCGGCCCCCTTGGACCGCTCCGTCTACCTGAGGCGCAGGCTCGTCGCCGCCGGCGTCGCGATCGGCGCCACCGCCCTGCTCTGGGTGCTGCTCTTCGGCGGCGGCCACAACTCCGGGCCGCCGACGACGACGGTCTCGCCGGCGAAGCTCGCGCCGCAAACGACCGAGCGGCTCGGCGGGCTCAGCGACAACGAGAAGGTCGACCAGCTGATCATGGCCGCCGACCCTGGCCCTGATGACGGCACGCTCGGCGCCGTGCTCGTCGACTCGAGCGCCTGGCCCGGCGCCGGTGCGGGCAAGGCGCTGACGAAGGAGCTTCGCCGCGAGCACAGCGGCCAGGTTCCGGCGATGATCGGCACCACGCAGGAGGGAGGCGCCTACCGGGAGCTGCCCGACCTGCCGCCGGGCGCCCGCGCAATCGAGGTCGGCGACACCGGCAAGCCGCGGGCGGCCGAGGCGTGGGCCGGCGAGATGGCGAAGGCGCTGCATGACGAGGGCTTCGATTTCAACATCGGCCCGCTCGCCGATATCGCCACGCTTGACAGCGCCATCTCCGACCGCGCGTTCTCCGACGACCCGGCCGTCGTCAACGCGATGGTCGCCGGCGCCTTCGCCGGCTGCGCCGAGCACAAGATCGCCTGCATCCCCGCCCACTTCCCGGGCCAGGGCGGGACCTCCGAGGACACCGGCAGCGGGCCGGCGAGCGTCGCAATCGACGCCGGCACGCTCGAGACGCGCGACATCCCCGCCTTTGCGGCGGCCTTCTCGCAGGGCGCCCCCGCCGTCGTCATCTCGAACGCCTTCTTCAGCGCCTACGACCCTGCGGCCCCGGCTTCCCTCTCCTCCATCGTTCTCGACGGCGTCCTGCGGCGCGGGCTCGGCTTCGGCGGCGTCGCGATCACCGGCGATCTGCTCGAGGGGGCGATCCGCTCCGGCTACAAGGTCGACGAGGCCGCGGTCGACGCGATCGAGGGCGGCGCCGACATGGTCCAAGTCTCCGACCCGGCCTACATAGAGCCGGTTCGCAACGCGCTGCGCCAAGCCGTCGCCAGCGGCGCGATCAGCAGCCAGCGCCTCGACAGCGCCGCCGGTCGCGTGCTCGAGATGAAGGGCCGGATCGGGCTGACCGGCTGACGACCATCAGCCCGCCTCTGGGTGGACTGGCACATCGACCCCCCGGAAACCGGCGGAAAATGTGCCATCTATCGTTCGGCGAGGGGGCGTCCTGCAAATCCCGGCGCGCATCTCGATAGGGTGCACACATGTCCATCGGCGGATCCATATTCCTCATTGCCCTCGGAGCGATCCTGCGCTACGCGATGAACGTCACCGTTTCCGGCATCGATCTCGACGTCGTCGGCCTGATCCTGATGATCGCCGGCGCAGCCGGGCTCGTGATCTCGCTCGCGGTGATGCTCTTCCAGTCCGAGGATCGGCGGCGCGGCGGGCCCCCGCCGAACGACCGGCCGCCGCCGAGCTACTGAGGGTCAGGCCGGCGGCCGGCGTCGCTGCGGATTGATCCGCAGCGCCCCGCGCGAATCAGCTCTGGTCGTCGAGCGTTCCGACCTTGATCGCAGACAGCGAGACCGCGCGGGTGCTGAACGCGCCACTGGTGCCACCGCTGCCGCGGCACTTGAGCGTTGCGCTCGCTGCCGAGGTCAAGGTGCCGCCACTCTGGATCGCGAGCGAGTACTCGTCGACCGCTGCGTTACCCGTACCCGTGGAGGCCCCCACCTGGGCGCCCTCGGCCGCCACCTTCGTGTCGCCGAGATAGAACCAGCACAGGAACGCCGCGGACGAGGGTGTGTTGTTGTCCATCACGGCGTTCGCGGTCAGCAGGTAAGAACCCGGCCCAAGATCGAGGCTCGCGATTGGCGTGAACACGAGAGGAGCGCCCGTGTCCGGGCCGTTCTCGGCCGAGGTGAACGCGGCGTACGTCGGCCCTGCCGGCCCCTGCGGCCCCGCCGGCAGCGCCCCGTCGTGGAAGTCGATCGGCTTCAGCGATCCGTCCTTGATCTGCTTCGAGTGGATCGCGTTGCGCTTGACGTGCTTCGACTTGATCGCGTTGCGCTTGATGTGCTTCGACTTGATCGCGTTTCGCTTGATGTGCTTCGAGTGGATTGCGTTCCTGCGGATGTCCTTGGGGCCGAGCCCGCCGGCAGCCAGCGCCGCGCCGCCGCCTAGCGCCGCGAACAGGGCCACTGCGGCAGCGACGTTCGCGAAGCTGAGGCGCCTACCGATTGACTTGTGCACGATTTCCGTCCCTCCTTGCTCGAGTTGGCCGGCCGAAGCCCGCGTTTGATCGCAGGGAAGCAGCGCTCGCCGCCCCCGTCATCGTGGGCCGGCCACGAAGTTTTCTCGCCCGTACCGTTCCCGATACCCGCGTTGACTCGGCCGCCTCAGGTCCCGACGCCGGTGCCCAGGGCCGCGCCCAGCCCGGCCCGGGAGTCGACCCCGAGCTTGCGGTAGGCCGCCGTCAGGTGCGACTCGACCGTGCGGACGGTCACGAACAGCGTTGCGGCGATCTCGCGGTTGCTCCGGCCCTCAGCCGCCAGCTCAGCGACGCGGCGCTGCGCCGGGGTCAGCGATTCGACGCCGGAGAGCGCGATCCGCCGTGGCCGACCGCCGGCGGCCCGCAGTTCCTCGAATGCGGTGCGCTCGAGCCTGCGGGCACCGATCGCGCCCGCGCGTTCGCGAGCCTCGGCCAGCGACTCGCGCGCCTGTCTCGGACGCGAGAGCCGCCGCAGAGAGACGCCGAGATCCACCCGCGCCCGCACGGCCTCGAGTGCTGCGCCGTGGCGATCGAGCTCCGAGATCGCCTCACCGAGGGTGTCCGGACCGGCGACTCCCGGCAGCAGCGAGCCGAGCGTCGCGCGGGCGATGCCTCGCGCCCGGGGCGATCCTCCCCCCTCCGCCAGCTCGAGCTCCTCGCGCGCCAGCTCCCGCGCCCGCTCTGCCTCCCCGGCGCGGACGAGGCCCCGAGCCGCCAGCGAGCGCCACTCGCAGTAGTCGGGGCTCGGAACGTCGATCGCGAGCAGTCGCGCCCCACAGCTCAGCGCCTGCTCGGCCGCCCCGGCCCAGTCGCCGGCGGCGTACGCGATACGCGCGCGACCGTAGGGCAGCCAGACGTTGGCCCAGGTGCCGGGCAGCCGCCGCTCGAGCTCCGCCGACACCGCGAGAGTCGCCGTCGCCTGCTCATCCTCGTCGCGCTCGATCAGAGCGCTCGCGAGGATCGCGCGGGTCGGGATCGTCGCCTGGTCCCAGCGGCCCTCGCTGAGCTCGAGGACGGACTCGGAGTCGGCGAGCGTGCCACCGAGCTGACCCAGGAGGAACCGGAGGTGGGAACGCTGCTCGAGCATCATCGCGACCTCGAGCCGGCGCCCCAGCCTCCGCGCCCGCTCCAGGTAGCGCTCGATCAACTGGCCGGCCTCCCGGTAGCGGCCGGAGCAGGAGAGCACGATCGAGAACAGGCCGAGCGCGAACCAAGGCACCCCGGCGTCGGGAGTCGCGTCGAGGACCTCGTAGATCGCCCGCACGTCCTCGCCGTCCCCGAGCTCGCCCGCCAACAGCCCTTCCCACGCGAGCAGCACGCGCCGGACCAGCTCGGCGGGCGTGCTCTCACCCGCCAGGCCCACGCGCGAGGCGGCGAGCATCGACGTGGCCCCGGCGGCGAGCCGCGGATCGGCGCGACCCGCAAGGTAGCCGCTGAACAGCAGATCCGCCTCAAGCGGTCCGCCTGCGCCAGTCCGAATCCGCTCGAGGCCCGACTCCGAGGCCGCGCATGCTCCGACCGGGTCGCCGGCGACGTAGCGTCCGAACGAGAGCGCCGCAAGCGCGGCGGCCTCGCCGACGGCGTCGGGCGCCGCCTTCGCTGCTGCCTCGAGCCGCCCAAGCGCGGCGGGATCGCCGAGCGCCACCTCCGCCCGGCCGAGCTCGATCAGGATCGCGGCGTCGTCACGCTTGCCCGGCTCTTCCAGTGCGCGCCTGAGTAGATCGGCAGCGTGGGCGGGCGCCCCGCGGGACAGGGCCTGGGAGGCGGCGCGCGCGAGCGCCGGGCGCGCCCACTCCTCGCCCGCAGGTCCGCCTTCGCGTATATGGCGGGCGACCCGCTCGGGATCCGCGCCCGCCTCCCAGAGCAGCCGCGCGGCGGCAATGTGCAGGCGACTGCGGCGCGCCGGCTCGAGCGCGTCGTGGATCGCCTCGCCGACCAGCGTATGCACGAAGCCAAGGCGTGGCTCGACGCGCACGATCTCCGCGCTCGCGAGCGCGTCGGCGGCGGCGACCGCCGCCTGTTCGTCGAGTCCGGCAAGTCGGGCGACGAGGGTCAGCTCGGCGCCGCCTCCGAGGACCGCGATCGCGGCAGCGAGGCCGGCTGCCGGTAGGCCGAGTGCATCGATCCTTGCTGCGATCGACTCGCCCAGGACCGGCGGGCGGAGCTCGGCCAACCGACTGCCGCCGTCCGCGTCGGCCGCCAGCCCCGCCGCCTGCGCGGCGCGAAGCAGCTCCTCGCAGAGAAACGGGTTCCCGCCCGTCGCCGCCATGGCCGCGTCGGTGAACCCCTTCTCCGCACCGGGGAAACGCTCTTCGACCAGGGCTCCGACCGCCTGCCGGGACAGCGGGGCGAGCCGATGGCGCCGGAGCGGGCCGCGCGGGTCGAGGCGTCCCAGGGTCCGATCGGCTTCCGCGGCGACCGCCTCGCCGCCGGAGAAGGCGAGGACGATCGAGGCGCCGACGCCGTCAAGCCTTGGGATCAGGTAGGCGAGGAGCTCGAGGGTGGGCCCATCGCACCACTGCAGATCGTCGACGACGAGCAACACCGGCCCCCGATCGACCGCGTTCATCAGCAACCAGTAAAGGCCGTGGATGATCGGAAATGGATCCGCGCTCGGCCCTGCCGACCCGGGCGTCGCGCCGAAGAGAGCCGCGGCCGGCCCGGCGGGCCCGGAGAGCAGTGTTTCGCGGTCGGCTGCGACCGCGCCGTCGAAGAGCTCGATGGCGACGCCCCAGGGATACTCGCGCTCGAGCCGTGCGCCGCGTGCCGAGAGCACACAGGCGCCACACACGCGCGCGCGTTCGGCGGCCGCTGCCAGCAGCGAGCTCTTGCCGATCCCAGCCGCCCCCTCGAACAGCAGCGCCTCGCCCTCCCCGGCGAGCGCAGCACCGACGACCGCCTCGATCAGCCCCAGCTCCCGTTGCCGCCCGTGCAGCCCCGAGCCTCCCCTGTGACCTTCGTCAGCTCCCACGCCTGAAGCCGCCTCCCTCCCGTCCCCGCGCCGCGTCGGCCTACGGAAGCACCTGGCGCCCGGAGAGGGCGCGCCCGAGCGTCACTTCGTCGGCATGCTCGAGGTCGGCGCCGACGGGCAGGCCGCTCGCCAGCCGCGTCACCGTCACCTCCCCGCGCAGCTGCTCAGCGATGTGGTGGGCCGTCGCCTCGCCGGTCGTCGTCGGGTTCGTCGCGATCACGATCTCCTCAACCTCAGGCGCTCGCGCCCGGCTGAGCAGCTCGGCGATCTTCAGGTCGTCGGGATCGATCGCCGTCGATCGGCGAGAGCGCCCCGCCAAGTACGTGGTAGCGCCCGCGGAACTCGCCCGTGCGCTCGAGCCCGATCACGTCCTGCGGCTCCTCGACGACGCAAATCACCGAGTCGCTACGGCGCGGGTCGGCGCAGATCTCACAGAGCTCACCGGACTCGGCCAGGTTGAAGCAACGCGGGCAGAGCCCGATCGAGCGCTTGACCTCGGCGATCGCGTCGGAGAGCGCGATCGCGTCGGCGTCGGACTGAACGCAGTACGTGGAAGGCAAGGCGCTGCGCAGTACGCCGGCCGATTCCGGGCAGCTTCGCGAGCTCGCCGATCAGCCTCTCGACCGCGGGCGGGTGCAACTGCGGGGCGACCCGTCCTACATCCCCGGCAGGCCAAGCCCGCCGAGACCGCCGCCGCAGATCCCCGGTGACGCCGCCCATCTTCGAGCTCGCGGCTTCCTGCGCGGCCCGCAGCGCCTCGTTGACCGCAGCCATGACCATGTCCTGAAGCATCTCGACGTCCTCGGGGTCGACGGCATCGGGATCGATCTCGACGCTGCGCAGTTCGAGGTCGCCGCTCATCGTCACCTTGATCATGCCGCCGCCGGCCGACGCGTCGACGGTCACGTCCTTGAGCTCTTCCTGCGCCTTGGCCATGTCCGCCTGCATCTTCTGGACCTGCTTCATCATCGCCCCCATGTCGAGGCCTCCGCCCCCGCCCGGGCCACCCGGCATTCCGCGTCCTCGTGCCATCAGCTCTCACCCTCCTCGGGGTCTTCGATCAATTCCTTGGCGTCGAACTCCGCCTTGAACCGTTCCACAAGCTCGCCCTCGTCGACCGGCTCGGGAGCGCTCTGCGCCTCGACCGGCTCCTCGGGCTCGCTCTCCAAGAGCACGAAGCTCGTGTTCAAGCGCGAGCCGACGAT
Source organism: uncultured Solirubrobacterales bacterium (assembly GCA_963774395.1). Lineage (GTDB taxonomy): Bacteria > Actinomycetota > Thermoleophilia > Solirubrobacterales > 70-9 > CAXMST01. The sequence goes on from CAVZET010000011.1 coordinate 332,354, forward strand.
CGTCCGCAGCGCATCGCCGAGCCGGTCGCGGTTCTCCTTCGCCTCCGCCTTGCGCTTGTTGAACGCGGCGGAGGGCGGAAAGCCGATCTCGACGGTCGAGCGTTCGGCGTCGACGGACACCGGGCGCGCGGCCTCGAAGGTCGCTGAGAGGAACTCCGAGCCCGACTGGCGGACCTGGTCGACGACGGCGGGCCACAGACGCGCGAGCCGTTCGAGGTCGATCGCCTCGCCGACCCCGGTGATCACGGTGTCCGCGGTCGCGACGGCACCCTGAGTGAGCGCCTCGACGGGATTGCTCGGCGTGCCGCCATCCGTGGCAGGCTCACCCGCATCCGCCCGCGGGCCGGCGGGGTCGGGCTCGGCTTCGGGTTCGGCCTGCGACTCGGCCACGGGTTCGGGCCGGCTGGGCGGCGGGTCCTCCGGCGCTGGCGGGTCGTCCTCCGGCGTGGGCGCGTCCTCCGGCGTGGGCGGGTCGTCCTCGGGACGGGGCGAGGCCTCGACTGGAGGGGCAGCCGCAGGCGCGGCAGCGGCGGGGCGCGCCAGCATCGGCAGCAGGCGTGGGAGCGGCTGCGGCGGGGGTGCCGCCCGCCTCCATCGCCCGCTCGATCCGCTCGAGCCGGTGAGCGAGCGCCCGGGCGGAGGGGTCGATCTCAGGTCGCGCGGCCCGCAGCAACGCGAGCTCGATCGTCATCCGTGCCTCGTCGCCCTCGCGGACGGCGGCGACGGCCGCCGAGAGCTCATCGATCGCGCGCACGAGCTCAACCTCGCCAAGCGCCTCGGCCTGCGTCTGCAGGCGGGCGGCCTGCTCGGCGGAGAGGAAGAAGTGCGCGGGAACCTCGCCGAGCGTGCCGATCACGAGCAGCCGGCGCAGGTGGGCGATCAGATCGCCCGCGAAGCGCGAGGGATCACGGCCGCTACGGGCGAGCTCGGCGCAGAGGCCGAGGACGGCGCGTCCGTCGCCGCCCGCGATCGCGTCGGTCGCGCGCAGCAGCAGATCGGAGTCGGTGACGCCGAGCACCTGCATCACGTCGTCGGTCGCGATCTGCGCGCCCGAGTAGGCGACGAGTTGGTCGAGCGTGCCGAGCGCATCGCGGAAGCTGCCGCCCGCCGACCGCGCGACGGCGCCAAGCGCGTCGTCGGCGATCTCGATCCCCTCGGCGGAGCTGACCCGGCGCAGCACCTCGGCGATGTTCTCGGGCGTCGGCCGGGCGAAGTCGAAGCGCTGGCAACGGTCGACGATCGTCGGCATCACCTTGTGGGCCTCGGTCGTGGCGAGGACGAAGACGGTGTTCGGCGGCGGCTCCTCGAGCGTCTTCAGGAAGGCGTTCCAAGCCTCGCGGGTGAGCATGTGCGCCTCGTCGAGGATGTAGACCTTCCAGCCCCCGCCTGCCGGCGCGTAGGAGACGCGATCGCGGAGCTCGCGGATGTCGTCGACCGAGCGGTTCGAGGCGGCGTCCATCTCGATCACGTCGAGCGAGGTGCCGGCGGCGATCGAGACGCACGACTCGCAGACGCCGCAGGGCGTCAGCGTCGGCCCGTCGACGCAGTTCAGCGACCGCGCGAGGATCTTCGCCATCGAGGTCTTGCCGGTCCCGCGCGAGCCGACGAACAGGTACGCGTGGTTGACGCGGTCGCGCTCGATCGCGTTCGAGAGCGTGCGCACGACGTTCTCCTGGCCGACTACCTCGGCGAACGACTGCGGCCGGTGACGGCGATAGAGGGACTGCTCTGCCACTTGGCGGCTGAGTCTAGACGCGGGCCGCGCGGGCGCCCGCCTACGATCCCGCGATGTCCGCAAAGCACTCCCCAGGCGCAGCCATCGCCGGCTTCGCCATCGACCTCGACGGCGTGGTCTGGCTCAGCCGCGAGCCGATCCCGGGCTCGATCGAGGCGATCGAGGCGCTGCGGGAGAGCGGCCGGCCGCTCGTCTTCGTCACCAACGACCCGCGCTCGACCCGAGCTGAGCTCGCGGCTCGGCTGACCGATCTGGGGGCGGCGACCGACATCGGGGACGTACTCACCTCCGCCACCGCGACCGCCCGCCGGCTGGCCGAAGAGCATCCGGGCTCCCGCGTGCTCTCGATCGGGACCGAGTCGCTCGGCCGCGAGCTCGAGGAGTGCGGGCTCGAGGCGACCGGGCCGGGTGGCGACGGGCCGGAACGAGGTCGACGGCCGTCGTCGTCGGCGGCGGCGCCGGCTTCGACTACGAGGTGCTGCGCGTCGCGGCGAGCGCCGTCCGCGAGGGCGCCGAGCTGTGGGCGACGAACAAGGACCCGACCTACCCGACCGCCCGCGGGCTCGTCCCGGGGACGGGCGCGATCGTCGCCGCGATCGAGGTCGCGGGCGGCGCCGAGGCGCTCAACGTCGGCAAGCCCGAGCCGGGCCTGTTCGAGCAGGCGCTGGAGCTGCTGGGAATCGACCGGCCGACGGCAGCCACGGCGTTGATGGCCGGCGACAGCCTGCATTCCGACATCGCCGGGGCGGCCGGTGCCGGGATGAGCACGGCATTCGTGACGACCGGCCGGGACGGCCGCGACGACATCGCCGGGGCCCAGATCGAGCCGGACTTGGTCTTCGACGATCTTCAGGCGCTCGCAGCCGAGCTCGCCTGAGCGGCGGCCGTTTGCGGACAGGACCGTGCAGCCCTCCGTCGAAAGAGGGCCACCGGGCGTGCCCGCCGTAGCTGGCTCGGGCCAGGCTGGTCCGCGGCGCTCACCGGCGATCGCTTAAGGCTGCTTCCTTCCGGACCTGACCTGGTTCACGGGCTGATGTCGCGCGGGACCTGGCCTTCAACGCTGCCCGCGGCGTACTGGCCCCGACGGCCGGTTCCTCGGGAGGGCGTTCAGCCCCGCTGAAGCGGATTGCGGGTGCAGGGCACCGCTAATTCCCCACTCAGCACGGTCCGAGGAGAACCTTACCGCCGCGAGCCGGCCGGCGCTGCTACCCCTGCGAGCGGCGTTGCACGCAAGGCATCGCCCACAATCGCGGACCGGACTCAAGCATCATCGGCAGTCCGCCGAACCAAGGGCGGACAGGGCATCTCCTCTCGACCTACCTCGGAGAAGACCGAATCGTCGAATGAGCAAGCTGGGGAAGACACTTCTCGCGATCACGGCGGCGGCCACGCTGGTCGCGATGCTGGTCGCCCCCGCCGAGGCCGGCAAGCGCATGCGGATCACGAAGCTCAAGCCGCGCCTCTGCGAGACGAGCGGCGGCGGCCGCTTCGTCAAGATCCCCGCGTTTCCGGGCGAGAAGATCGATCGCCGCCTGCTCCCCGACCTCCAGTGGATGGAGAAGCGCTGGCACATCTTCGTCACCGACGGCTACTCGCGCGACCCGGTCCACGCCCAGGCCGGCGAGCATCCGATCGGCCTCGCTGCGGACATCGTCCCGAACAAGGCCGAGGGCGGGACCTGGAAGGACATCGACCGGCTCGCCGCCTGGGCCGAGCCGACGCAAGATCACCCGCGGCAGCCGTTCCGCTGGGTCGGCTATGACGGCGACCCGGGCCACGGACGCGGCGATCACCTGCATCTCTCTTGGTCGCACTCGGACACGCGGCCCTTCCACGTGGCGAAGACCGTCTTCACCGTCAACTGCCCCGACCCCGCGAGCGGCGGCGACAATGGCGGGGGCGGTGGAACCGGTGGCGGCGGCACGACCGGTGGCGGCGGCGGTGGAACCGGCAGCGGCGGCACGACCGGTGGCGGCAAGGGCAGTGGCGGCAAGGGCAAGGGCAAGAGCGGCAAGGGCAAGAGCGGCAAGGAGCAAGAGCGGCAAGGGCAAGAGCGGCAAGAACAGCGGTGGCACGGCGGCGAGCGGCGGCGGCAAGCGCCATCACCACCACGGAGGCGGCAGCGGCGGCGGCGGGATCGCCACCGCGATGCGCGCCATCGCCAACCAGCAGCAGGACGCGCTGCCCGACTACTGATCGCCGGCTCACCAGGGATCCAGCCAGGCTCCAGGCTTAGAATCCCCTCCCCCAGCCCGCCCGACGGGCACCCGGGCGCGTAGCTCAGTGGGAGAGCGCTCGCTTCACACGCGAGAGGTCGCAGGTTCGAAACCCGCCGCGCCCATCCAGTGCCCAAGCCACAAACGGCTGGTTTCGTCGCCTCGAGGTGAGGGGCGAAACCCGCCGTTTTGCGTTTGTTTGCCCGTGCTTGCCTATTGAGCAGGCGAGGCGGCCCGCTGATACGGGCCGCCCCAGCCTCCCGCGAGAGCCCCGGGGGGTCAGCGGACAGGTGTTCCCGATCGTCCTCGCCTAACCGGCGCTTCGGTCCTCGAACGAGAAGACCATGACGCAGATTTCGTGTTTCGGGTCGATGTCGTAAAGCGCAGTCTGCACCGCCCTGCGTGAGGCCTCCTCGACGGCGGCCTCCAGTGCGGGGCGAGCCGCATCGAACAGGTGCCGGCGCGACTCGATGACCGTTTCGGGGCGTCCGCCATCGAGCAGAGTCTGCTCAGCGGCGGTGAGGATGCCCCGCAAGACGATCGTGACGCTGGCGGGCCCTGCGTAGACGACTGCTCGCACCGGCCCGCGGCCGACTACTTCCTTCCATGTGGCGACGACCCTCCGGCACAGGGCGCGGGACTCCTCGGCGTTGAGCTCAGGAGGCCCGACTTCGAGTTCCGGCATGCGCGCAATATCTCAAAAGTTGGCGTGAAGCAGCGTCGCCCTGCGGACCCCGGCGTGATTCGAAACGGCCGCGCCCATCTCAGGCGAGCGCTGCGGCGGCGTAGAGTCAACGCGATGAACCCAGATCCAAGTCGCGCACGCCCAGGCCCCGGGTGCTCCTGACCGGGATGCGCTTGGCGAGCTTGCGTTTGCGCTGTCGTGGACAACTCCGAGCCAGGCGGGCGATGCCGCTCGGCGTAGTGACGGCGAGCCTGGCGATCGCCGGGTGCTCTTCCGGCTCCTCCGCCACAACGGGCACGACGGCCGCACCCGGCGGGTCCTCCACGGCCGCCGCGCCCGCTCAGCAGCTCTTCACCGCCCCCGCCGGCTTCCGGCTGCCGACGCCGCTGTCGGCTGAGGCGCTGGTCGCGCGCGGCCACGATCTGCTGGTGCTGGGCGGCCTCGACGCCACCGACTCTTCGACGACGGGTGTGACCTCGATCGACGTTCGCTCCGGGCACGTGGCGCAGGTGGCGAGCCTGGCCGAGCCGCTCCACGACGCGGGGGCCGCCGCGCTGGCCGATACGACCCTCATCTTCGGCGGCGGCACGAGCACTAGCACCGATGCGATCGAGGAGTTGACCTCGGGCGCGAGCGTCGCGCAGATCGTCGGCCGGCTTCCGGCCCCGCGGTCCGACAACGTGGCGGTGGCACTGGGACGGCGGGCCTATGTCGTCGGTGGCTACGACGGAACCACGCTCAGCCCGGCCGTGCTCGCGACCACCGACGGTCAGAGCGTGCGGGTGATCGCGCACCTCCCCGTGCCCGTCCGCTATCCGGCCGTGGCCACCGCGGGCGGCCTCATCTACGTCGCCGGCGGCGTGACCTCCGCAGACACCGCCACGGACGCCATCCAGGTCATCGACCCCGCCAAGGGCTCAGCGAAGGTGATCGGCCGGCTTCCGCATCCGGTGGACCACGCCTCCGCGGTCGCCCTCGACGGCGACATCTACGTCCTCGGGGGCAACGCGGGCGGATCACCCACGCGGCGGATCGTGCGCGTGAGCCCCACCGGGAAGTCTTCCCCCGCTCGAGCCCGGCTGCCCACTCCCGTCGCCGAGGGTGCCGCCACCGTCGTAAACGGCACCGGCTACCTGGCCGGCGGTGTGGGCCCCTCGGGCTCTCCGCTTCGGTCGGTGGAGCGCATCGGCCTGCGGCCGCAGCCCTAGTACACCCATCCGCGAATACGGATGCGCGTACTAGCCGCCCGGGGGCTGCGCTTTCGGGAAGTTGTCGATCAGTGAGTAGGGAGGCGCGAGGTCGGCGCCGTCTGGATTGCTGAGGTAGCCCGGGGCCGTCCCTGGGCTGTTGGTGTGCCCGTACTGCCACACGATCTTCTGCTTCTTCGGGTCGATCACGATCACGCGGTCGTTGTAGTCGTCGATGGCCAGGATGTCGCCGTTCGGCAGCGGGAGCGCGAGCGACGGATGATCGAGCCCGTGCGGGCCCGGGCGGTGCGAATCGCCAGATGCGATGGCCCTTTACGTCGAACTCCTCAACCGCTCCTGGAGTGGTGTAGTCGGCGCTCAGGAAGCGGTTGGGGCTGACCTCGTTGGTATCGGACGGGTAGCTGAAGCCGGGAGCGTGAATGGCGTGCTCGAGCTTTCCCGACGGGCCGAGAACGTCGACCCAGTCGCCGTTGATCTCCGTGACGATCGTGCCGCCGTCGCGCATCGGGAAGGCGCCGTTGGGGCTGCCGAAGCTCGCCGGCGGATCATGCGCGCAGTTCCCCGCCGTCCCGAGCTGGCTGACGATGTCGCCGGCCGGCGGCTTGAGCACGACGACCCGGCAGTTCTTGATGTCGGCGGCGACGATCTTGCCTCCCGGGAGGGCGATGGCGTCGTCGGGGTTGTAGAGGTGGTTGGCCGTGGAGCCCGGAACGCCTGGCGTGCCGTAGCGGTAGGTGATCTTGTGCTTCTTCATGTCGACGAGGCTGATCGCGAAGTCGTCCTCCTGGGTGGCGATCACCTGCTTGCCGTTCGGCGTGAAGAACGCGTCGTCGGGGACGTTGAAGGTCTGACCCGGCGGCAGGTCACCGGAGCGGGGGAACTTCCAGAGCAGGTGGCCGCACTGGTCGACCTCGAGCACGCGATTGTTCGCCTTGTCAGCGATCAGCAGCGGCCCGGGAAGAGCGTTGGGATCGGATCCCGGTCGGGTCAGGGCGTGCTTGCAGCGGATGGGCGGCGGTTCGGGCGACTGCTTGTTGGTCGTGGCGGCGTTGGCTCGTGGAGGTCGATGCCGCGCTGGGGGGATCGTCGCCGGACGCGGCGGACCCGGATCCCGAGGCGCCGCAGCCGGCGGCGACCAACGCGACAACGCAGATCAGGCCGGCAAGCGGGATTGAGTGCGCTCGCGTCACGGCGGGGGACGCTACCCGGCCCACATGAACCGCACCTGAAGCGGGGCGAACCCACCGCGCCCGTGTTCGACGGGCCTCAGGCGGCTACCCTCGGCCCCATGCGGCTGAGAGCGGTGCCGGTCGAGGGCGGAAGGGTCCGGGTGTACGCCACCAAACCGCCGGTTGACGGTGTGATCACGCGGGTCGACGAGGACAGTAAGTGCTTCGACGTGCGCCTTCAGGGTGGCGCCGTCCGCGAGTTCAAGTTGCGCCGGGCCACCGGGAAGTTCGAGCACCCCGACGGCAGCTGGATCCGCTTCCTCTACTGAACGCGGCTAGCGGACCTCGAACTTCGCCGTGCGGGACCGGCCTTGGAGATCGAGGGCGTAGCGCCCATGCCGGAACCCGTTGACCGCGCGCGACCGGCGTCGTCGCTCAGCCCTTCACGCGACGCACCACGTCGCAGTGCCCGCGAACGGTGTCGCCGCTGTCGGCCAGCACGAGGTTGCGGTGGCCGTGGCAGACGACGACATCGTCGCCGGAACCGTCGGCCGCGTTGATCCGCGTCGGCCCGCGCGAGCCGACCAACTTGTCCGCGTTCTGGCCGCCGACGAGCAGCGCCCGGCTTCGGGTCTTCGCCTTGAGCACGTCGCGGCCCGCGTCGCCGGTGGCGACGCCGTCGGCCGCCTTGACCTTGATCCGGTCCGCATGCAGGCCGCCGTGGGCGAAGCTGCCGTGGCTGGCGACGGAGACCCAGTCCTTGCCGGGGCCGGCGAAGACGCCCGTCCGCGGGCGCCGCGTCTTGATCCGGTCGGCGCTCTTGCTGCCGAGGATCATGTGCGGCCCGGCGAAGGTCTTCGCGCTGCGCTTGCGGCAGGTGAGCTGCAGGGTGACGCGGTGGCCGCGCAAGGACTTGTCCTTGAGCACGCGGGCGCCGGAGTCCGTGTAGCGAATCCGCGGGCTGCCGCGACGTTTCGCCAGCGCCTCGGCGTACATCGTCATCTGGCCGCGCTTGCAGGCCAGCCTGAGATGACCCGGCATCTTCCGCGTCTTGGTCCTGGTCACCAGGCCGGCGGGCAGGGACTTCGCCGCGGCCGCATCGACAACGGGAGCGGGCCCCCCGGTCAGATCCGCGACGTTCATCGGCGCGAGCTTTGCCGCCGCCGGTGCCGTGGCCGCGGTCGCCGTGGTCGAATCCTCGACGGTGATCTCGGCCTCATCGGTCGCCGCCGCGCTCCAGCCACAGGTCTTCGCCGTGCTCGGGCAGCTGACCCGCTTGTCGGTGATGTCTTGGTAGTACGAATCCCAGTTGTAGAGCATCTGCAGCACGTACTGGCCGGCCTGCCGCGGAGTCCAGTTGATCTGCCCGTCGCCCTCAGAGATGCCCGACCGCCTCGTGCGCCGGCTGGTCGTTCGCGAGCAGGAGCAGGTATCCGTACGCATCCGATGGCGAAAGCGACACCTTCACCTTGACCTCCTGGCCGACCGTCGCCGTCGAAGGCACGTCCTCCGTACGACATCGAGCTCAGCTCGAGGATGCTGTTCTCGATGTCGCCGTCCTCGTTGTCGTCGGCGCAACCCGAGCTGTAGCCGCCGTCCTCGACGTTGCCCGTCGCCCACAGCACGCCGGCGGCGTAGTGGTGCGACTTGTCGATGTCCCAGTTCGTCGCGGTCGCGGTGTAGCTGCCGAGCCCCGAGCCCGCGTCGACGCCGGTGATGTCGACGTTGCTGTTGTCCTTGTACTTGCAGGTGGTCTTGTTGTAGTAGCCGACGCCGGGACTGCTCGACCAGCTCTTCGTCTCCCAGGCGGAGAGCTTCGTGTTGCCGGAGCTGTTCATCTGCGCGCACTGGTACGGCGGATCGGGATTGTCGCCGTTGGCCGGCAGGACGGTCTCCTTGTCCGGGCAGGTGCCGGCAGCTGCCGGGGCGGCCGCGATCAGGAGGACGGCAATCGCCCCGATCCCCGCGATCGTGGCGATGGTGGTCGGCACGTCGGGCACTCGTAGTCCTCGCATCGTTCCTCCTCGAAGGTGATCCCCGAAAAACCGGGACGTCTCGCCCGTGAAGGCGGCTGACATCACCGATCTCTCCCTTGACGACTTCCGTCGTCGAGGACGATACTATAAAGATAGTTCCATGGCAACCGACGCGATCCGAACAGCCCCCTCCGCGCAGCGAGCTGATCGCCGACGCGGCCATGCGGGTGCTCGCCGACGAGGGCGCCCGTGGGCTCAGCCACACCGCCGTCGACAGCGCCGCCGGCCTGCCGCGCGGGTCGACCTCGAACTACTTCAACAGCCGCGATGAGCTGCTCACCGCCGTGCTCGAGCGGCATCTGGAGCTCGATACGCCACCCCGGCAGCTGAGCCGCGACGATCTCGGGCGGCCGCTGAGCCGCGACGAGGTCCGCGCCCTGCTGCTCGGCGCGCTCGACCGCCGCCTCGACCCGGACAGGCGCCACATTCTGGGCGCCCGCTACGAGCTCTTCCTCGAGTCAACCCGACGCCCGGCGTTCCGGGAGCGCCTGTTCGAGGCGCATGACCACTTCCTCGCCTTCCTCGAGTCCCTGCTCGAGGCGAGCGGGTGCGCGACGCCGAACGCTCATGCCGCCGAGCTCCTCGCAACCCTCGACGGCATCGTCTTCACCCAGCTCACGTTCGCCGAGCGCGGGCTGGACCGAGCCGAGATCGAGGCGCTGGTCGACCGGCTGCTCGCCGATTGCTGAGCCGGGCCGGCTACGACGGCCCCAACCGCGCCGTTATCGTTTCCGGCGATGGCCGAAAGGGGCATGAGCAGCGCCGTCGATGGAGGCCGGCCGGCTCGGCGATCGGTCGTGGCTGCGATCCCGGTGCCGCTGCGTGCGGCGGCACTGATGCCTGCGGCGGCGCTCGCCGTGCACGAGCTTCGCTACGTCGCCGCGTTCGGCTCCGGCGCCGGGCATGAGCTCGCCGCGCAGGGGCACGCCTACCTGCAGGAGCTGACGCCCTGGATCGTGCTCTTCGCTGCGCTGGGACTCGGCGCGCTGCTCGGCTCGGTCGTCGAGGCCTGGCGCCGGCCCCGGCCCGACGGAACCGCCCGCCCTGCGCATCTCGGCCCCGCCGCCGCCTGGCTGCTGATCGCCGCCGGCCTCGTCGCTCTCTACGGCGGACAGGAGTTCCTCGAGGGCCTGTTCGCGACGGGTCACCCCGGCGGGCTGACCGGCGTCTTCGGCGACGGTGGCCTGTGGGCGATTCCGGCGTCACTGATCGTCGCCGCACTGATGACCCTGCTCTTGCGCGGCGCCGTCAGCGCCGTGCGGCTGATCGCGCGCCTGCGAGACCGCGAACGGCCGGCGCCGCCCTGGCGACCGCCGCCGCCGCGGCCACTGCTGCGGACGCGGGGCCTCACCCTGGAGGCACTCGCCTCGCCCGGCGCGGGACGCGCCCCTCCCCACCTCGGCTGAGACCCGAGCGCCGCCAGGCGGCGGCGCCCAACCTCAACCGAAGGAGAAAGACTCATGAACACGCATCGCACCAGGCGTGCGGGCGTGGCGGTTGCGCTGATCGCGCTCGCCGTCACGCTGCTCGCAACGCCGGCCGGGGCGCACGAAACGAACCCCAATTTCCAATCGGTCATCCACGGGTTCTCACCGGAGCAGCCCGACCTTCACGCCGACGTCCTCGGTGGCGACGACTCGATCGAGCTCACCAACGACACGGGCAAGACGGTCACCGTCTTCGGCTACGACGGGGAGCCGTATGCGCGGATCCTCGCCGACGGCACGGCACAGGAGAACAAGCTCTCCCCCGCCACCTACCTGAACGAGCAGGAGCGGGACGACAACAGCGTCCCCGCGATCGCGGACGCGAAGGCGAAGCCGGAGTGGGAGACGATCGACAAGACCGGGCGGATCGACTTCGACGACCGCCGCATGCATTGGAACAAGGACTCGATTCCACCGCAGGTCACCGACCAGAGTCAGCGGACGAAGGTGTTCGACTACACGATCCCGATGCAGGTGGGCGACGAGCAGGTGAAGCTGCTCGGCACCCTGTACTGGCTCGGTGACGACCCCTCGAACTCCGGCGGCTTTCCGGCCGCAGCGGTGGTCGCGCTGGTCGTCGTCGCCCTGGCGGCGATCGCCGTCGTCGTGCTCGCCCGCCGCAGGCGAGTCCAGTGACCCCCGGCCACAACCGGAGCGGCGAGCCAAGCGGCTCGCCGCTCCGGCTCGGCCGGCTCGTCCCGGCGACGCTGCTCGCCCTGCTTGCCGCCTCAGCGCTCCTTCCGGAGGGCGCGGAGGCGCACGGGATCTCCGGCAAGGCCGACTTGCCGATCCCCACATGGATGTTCGCCTGGGCAGCGGTGATCGTGCTCATCGTGTCCTTCGCGGCGCTGTCGGCGCTGTGGACGAAGTCGCGCCTGCAGGAGCCGGTCCTGCACCGCTGGTTCGGGCTCCCCCGCTGGCTGATCGTCCCCACCTCTTTGATCGGCGTCGTCCTCTTCGTCGCCGTCGTCTACAGCGGCTTTGCCGGCGCCCAGGTGCCGACGGCGAACCTCGCCCCCACTTTCATCTACGTCATCTTCTGGGTCGGAATCCCGGTGGCGAGCGTGCTGTTCGGCGACGTCTTTCGCGCCTTCAGCCCATGGCGGGCCGCCGGCCGCGCCGGCGAGTGGGCGCTCGGGCGCCGGCGAGAGGGGCGACGGCCACCCCTGGCCTACCCGGAGTGGCTCGGCTACTGGCCGGCGGCGCTCACGCTGGTGGGCTTCGCCTGGCTGGAGCTGGTCTACGTCAACCACGACGACCCGAGCATCCTCGCCTGGATCTCAATCGGCTACTTCGTCGTTCAGCTTGCCGGGATCGCGGCCTTCGGCACCGAGCGGTGGTGCGAGCGCGGCGACGGCTTCGGCGTCTACTTCGGCTTGCTCTCCCGCCTCGCGGGAATCTTCGAGCGCGACGGCGTCGTCTACCGGCGTCGCTTCCTCTCCGGCGTCCCGGGGCTTGAGATCCGGCCCGGCGTGATCGCACTGCTCTGCGTGATCATCGGCTCGACGACCTTCGACGGCGCCTCGAACGGGGACTTGTGGCGCAGCGTGCAGCCCCACCTCGTCAACTTCTTTGATGGGTTCGGGCTCGGCCTGCAGTTCGCGAACGAGGCGACGGGTACGGTCGGGCTGCTGTTCTGCATTGGGCTGATCAGCGCCTTCTACGGGCTTGGGATCCGGGGGATGCGCTCGGTCAGCAACCGCTACGAGTCGCTGGACCTCGCCCGCCGCTTCGTCCACACGCTGACCCCGATCGCCTTCGCCTACGTGCTTGCGCACTATTTCTCGCTGCTCGTCTTCCAGGGGCAGCTTTCGATCTATCTGATCTCAGACCCACTCGGCGATGGCTCGAACATCTTCGGAACCGCGGGCATCGACATCAACTACAACCTGCTCTCGAACGCGGCGATCTGGTACGTGCAGGTGGCGGCGCTGATCGTCGGCCACGTCTGCGGCCTGATCCTCGCCCACGACCGCGCTATGGCGATGTACCGGCGCAGGAGCGAGGCGGTCCGCTCGCAGTACTGGATGCTGTTCGTGATGGTCGGCTTCACGAGCCTCGGCCTGTGGCTGCTCTCGGCGATCAACACGTGAGTCCGCCCGCCTTGGAGCGGCCTCAGAGCTCGACGTAGTCCCCGGGCTCGACGATCGCCACTTCGACGCCGCGCTCGGCGGCGGCGCTCGCAGCTGCGCGTTCGGGCTCGGGCGCGACCCGGTAGTAGTCAGGGTGCGCGAAGTCGCCGTAGTGGATCGGCACGAGCTGGGTCCCGAGCGCGGCGGCGGCGTCGACCGCCTGAGCCGGGGTCAGCGTGGCCGGCGAGCTCGCCGGCGGCTGCGTCCACGGGAAGTTGATCACCGCGCCGTTGATCGGCAGGAAGGCCGCGTCGATCGGGCCGTGCCGCTTCGCCGTCTTCCACCAGCTGCCGTGCCACATCGTGTCGCCGCCGTGAACGATCGTCTTGCCGCCCGCCCTGACGACCCAGGAGACCTGCTCATCGCCGCTGGCGTCGCTGGCCGTGACCGCGGCGATCGAAAATGGGCCGACGTCGGCAGCAAAGCCCGGGTCAACCTCAACGAGCGTGACGCCGGCTTCACTCAGTGCCTGCCGCTGCGCCGCGGTCCCCGCCTCTGCGAAGGCGTCCGGCTCCGGCTGACGGGGCAGGTAGACGGCACCGGCGGGGTCGAGATGGCGGCCGATCGCACCGGCATCGGCGTGGTCGCGGTGCAGGTGGGTGAGTAGCACGGCACGCACCGGCGTCTCCCCCTTGAGGATCGATTAGCGGCTTCGCGTCCTCGTCCATGATCATCGCCAGGATCTCGTCCGGCTCGACGAAGGGGTCGATCAGCAACCGACTGCCGTCCTGGCAGAGCTCGACTCCCGCCCAGGAGAGGCGCCGCGCCCTCATCGCCGACTCTCCCCCGGGATTGCACCGCTCCTGGTCATCTCGAACCTCCTGCTCGCTCGTTGGCGCCGTGACTATAACAAACGATCGTTCGTCCGCTATTGCGCCTATACTGCGCCCATGCCCCGCGCCTCCCGCCAAGCCGCCCTCCGCAATCGCGAGGCGATCGTCCGCGAGGCCGTCGACGACGCCTCGCTGAACGGGCTCGAGGGGATCACGATCGGCCGCCTCGCCGAGCGCCTCGAGATGAGCAAGGCCGGTGTCATCGGGCCCTTCGGCTCGAAGGAGGCGCTGCAGCTGGAGGCGCTGCGCGCCGCCGTCGACCGCTTCCGGGAGACGGTCTGGGTGCCGGCCGAGGATGCCCCCGAGGGCCTGCCGAGGCTCGAGGCGCTGATCGACGCCTGGCTCGCGCACCTGACCGGCGGCGTCTTTCCCGGCGGCTGCTTTTTGACGCAGGCCGCCGCCGACTTCGACGGCCGCTCGGGACCGGTCCGCGACGCGATCGTCGAAGACCACGCGCCTCTGGGAGGCGACCCTCGCCCGGCAGGTCGCGATTGCGCTCGAGAACGGCGAGCTCGCGGGCATCGACCCCGAGCAGGCAGCCTTCGAGATCCACGCGCTCGGCCAGGGCGTCAACCAGGCCAACCAGCTGCGTGCCGACCCGCGCGCCGCCGAACGTGGCCGCGCCGGCATGCTCCGCGCCCTGCGCCCCTGACCCCGGCGCGATAGGTTGCTCACGTGCCTGACGCCTCCGAAACCGTCCTCGTCACCGGCGGCACCGGCTTCCTCGGCAGCTGGTGCATCGCCTCGCTGCTCGAGCGCGGCTACTCGGTTCGTACGACGGTCCGCAGCGCGAGCCGCGAGGACGCCGTCCGCGGCCAGGTGGCCGCCGCCGGAGCCGACGCGGGCGACCGCCTGACCTTCGCCGTCGCCGACCTGTCCACCGACGCCGGCTGGCCCGAGGCCGTCGCCGGCTGCCGCTACGTGCTCCACGTCGCCTCGCCCTTCCCTCCCGAGCAGCCGAAGGATCCCGACGAGCTCATCGTCCCCGCCCGCGACGGCACTCTGCGGGTGCTGCGGGCGGCGCTCGCCGCCGGCGTCGAGCGCATCGTGCTGACCTCATCGGTTGCCTCGATCCGCGGCGACCGCGACAACTCCGACTCCGACCCATTGACCGAGGCCGACTGGACCGACGGCGCTGATCCGACGAAGTCGCCCTACGTGCGTTCGAAGGCGACCGCCGAGCGCGCCGCCTGGGACCTCGTCGAGGCCGAGGGCGCGAAGGAGAAGCTGGCGACCGTCTGCCCCGGCGCGATCATCGGCCCGGCGCTCAGCGACGACACCTCGTTCTCACTGCAGTCGATCTCGCGGATGATGGGCGGCACGCCGGCGATCCCGCGGCTCGGCTTCACCTTCGTCGACGTCCGCGACGTCGCCGACCTCGAGATCCGGGCGATGACCGACCCTGCCGCCGGCGGCGAGCGCTTCATCGCCGCCGACCAGTTCCTGTGGCTCGGCGATGTCGCCGCGATTCTCCGCGAGCGGCTGCCGGCGGACGCGGCGAAGAAGGTCCCAAGCCGCAATGCCCCCGACTTCCTCATCAAGCTGATGGGCATCTTCGACTCGAGCATCCGCTCGATCGTCGAGGACCTCGGCCGCCGCACGGTCTACTCGAGCGAGAAGGCTCGAACGGAGCTTGGCTGGCAGCCGCGACCCGTCGCCGACTCCGTCGCCGAGACGGCCGAGAGCCTGCTCGAGCACGGCGTCGCCTCGGGCTAAGCCCCCGAGCCTCGCGGCACGGGCCGTGATCGCCGCGTGTCGATTTCCGCCGACTCCGTTCGTCGGGGGGTTGAGTGTGAGCAAATCACAGTCACCCGATGAGTTTCTGGCTCGTCTCCGGTCTATCTTCCAACACCCGAAAGGAGCCCTATGACACGCCGACTCACCCGCCTCGCAGACATCGTCTACTTCCATCGCGGAAAGGTGGTCCTCGCCTGGATCGCCGCGATGATCGTCACGATCGGGCTGGGCTCGGCGCTCGCCGGCGACTTCAACGCCGACTACAACACGCCCGGCTCCGAGTCGAAGGCGGCGAGCGACCTGACCGAGAGCCAGTTCGGCGGCTACTCCGGCCAGGAGATCTACGTCGTCTGGCAGGACGCGGGCGGCGCCAACACGCCGGCCGCCCGCCAGCAGGTCAAGGCTTTCCTCAGTCAGGCTGAGCAGGTCGAGCACGTCGGCAAGCCGACGCCCGTCCGCGTCTCCGATGACGGCACGATCGCAACCACCACCCTGCCCCTGACCGTGCCCGGCTGGGAGGTCACCAAGAAGCAGGGCGAGCAGCTGATCGACGCCGCAAACAGCAACAGCGGCAACGGCCTGGAGATCAAGCTCGGCGGCTCGCCGATCGCGCAGTCGCAGGGCGGCTCGAGTCCGGAGGGACTCGGCTTCCTCGGTGCCGCGATCGTCCTCTTCATCGCCTTCGGCTCGCTCGTCGCCGTCGGGCTGCCACTTGCCGTCGCCCTGGTCGGGCTGGGCATCACCTCCGGCGGCCTGATCTTGCTGCTCACCAACGTCGTTGACGTACCCGACTGGACGACGGCCGTCTCCGGCCTGATCGGGATCGGCGTCGGCATCGACTACGCACTGCTCGTCCTGACGCGATTCCGGACCGCGCTCAACGACGGCAAGGACCGGCACGACGCCATCGTCGAGACGCTGACGACCGCCGGACGCAGCGTGATCATCGCCGGCTGCACCGTCGTCATCGCCGTCCTTGGCCTCTGCCTGACCGGCCTCTCCTACATGTACGGGGTCGCGATCTCCGCCTCGCTCGCGGTGCTCGTCGTGATGGTCGCGGCGGTCACCCTGCTCCCGGCGCTGCTCGCCTACCTCGGTCCGCGCGTCAACAGGCTGCGCGTGCCGTTCCTGGGCCGGAAGCTCGATGCGGAGATCAAGGGCATCGACACGGGCGAGTCGCTCGCGGCCCGCTGGAGCCACTGGATCCAACAGCGCCCCTGGCCCGCGGCGATCATCGCCACCGCGATCCTGCTCGGGCTGGCGGCCCCGGCGCTCGGCATGCGGCTTGGCTTCCCCGATGCGGGCAACGATCCGCCCGACACGATGACGCGGCAGGCCTACGATCTGATCAGCAAGGGCTTCGGACCGGGCACCAACGGCCCGCTCGTCGTCGTCGCCGAGCTCCCCGGCCCGGAGGCGAAGGGCGACGTGCAGAAGCTCGCCGGCTCGATTTCCGCCCAGCCGGAGGTCGCCTATGTGGCAAAGCCGGTGATCAACGACTCCGGTACGGCAGCGTTGCTCACCGTGATCCCGAAGACCTCGCCCCAGGACCAGGCGACCGAGGACCTCGTCAGGTCGCTGCGCGACAACGTGATCCCGCGCACGATCAGCGGGACCGGTATCACCGCCGACGTCGGTGGCGTCACCGCCGCGCTCGACGATCAGAGCGAGTACATGAAGGGCCGCATGCCGCTGTTCATCGCCGGCGTGGTCTGCCTCTCGTTCCTGCTCCTGCTCGTCGCCTTCCACTCGCCGCTGATCTCACTGAAGGCGGCCGTGATGAACCTGCTCTCGGTCGGCGCCGCGTACGGCGTGATGACGCTCGTCTCGAAGGGCGGCTGGTTCGGCGGTCTGATCGGCATCGACCACGAGGTGCCGATCGCGCCGTTCATGCCGGTGATGATGTTCGCGATCCTCTTCGGCCTCTCGATGGACTACGAGGTCTTCCTGATCTCGCGCATCCGCGAGGAGTACCTGAAGGACGGCGACACCCGGCGCGCGGTCGCCGACGGCCTCGCGAAGACGGCGCGGGTGATCACCGCGGCGGCGGCGATCATGGTCGTCGTCTTCCTCGCCTTCCTGGCGGCACCGGACACGTTCCTGAAGCTGTTCGGCGTCGGCCTCGCCTCGGCGATCTTCCTCGACGCGACGCTCGTCCGAATGGTTCTCGTGCCGGCCGTGATGCAGCTGCTCGGACCGCGCAACTGGTGGATCCCCGCCTGGCTGGAAAAGCGGCTGCCGCGCCTCGACCTCGAGGCCAAGGCGGCGGGCGCGACAAGCAGTTCCTAGGTCGCGGCAGAGCGCCGGGCGAGCAACTCGTCCTGGCGGGCGCAGGCGGCATCGACGATCTCCCGGATCCGCTCGGGCTCGTCGAGGCGGTGGACGAGCGCCGCGTCCTCGCGGCTGGCGCGGCCGTGGCCGACGACGACCTCCCGGATCCACTCCGCCAGTCCGTCCCACTCGGAAGAGCCGACGAGGAGAACCGGGAAGTGCCGGATCGTCTGCGTCTGGATCAGCGTCAGCGCCTCGAACAGCTCGTCGAGCGTCCCGTAGCCGCCCGGGCAGACGACGAACGCGGAGGCATAGCGGACGAACATCACCTTGCGCGCGAAGAAGTGGCAGAAGCGCAGCGAGATGTCGAGATAGGGGTTCGGCTCCTGCTCCTCGGGCAGCTCGATGTTGCAGCCGACCGAGAGCGCCCCGGCTTCCTTCGCGCCACGGTTGGCGGCCTCCATGATTCCGGGCCCGCCGCCGGTGATGACCGCATACCCACCGGCGCCGAGGCGAGCCGCGACTGCCCGCGCGAGCTCGTACTCCGGCGCGCCCGACGGCGTACGGGCCGACCCGAAGACCGAGACCGCCCTGCCGATGTCGGCCAGCGTGCGAAAGCCCGCCTCGAACTCAGCGGCAATCGTGGCCAGTCGCCGGCGCTCCGCCTCCGGCAGCGGTCCGGGGCCGCCGGTCGTACTCAGCAGGTCCTCGTCGAAGGTGATCTCGGCCGCCATCGCCGCCAGTCTATGCGGGCCGATGCGCCAAGATTCGAGCCATGACGGCTGCGGCTGACACGGCGGAGCTGAGGTTCGTCGGCAGGATCGTCTCCCCTCACGGGATCGCTCCGAGGCGCCGAAGCAGGGAGACGAGGGCGCGCCGGATGCCACCGTCGTCGTCGATCCCACATACGTGGAGGCGCACCGGGTGAGGGTGCTCGAAGTCGATGGCGCTCAGCGAGGGCGCTCAGCCCCGGCGTTGGACGATCCGGATCGCGTTCCCGAACGGGTCGCGCAGGGCGCAGTCGATCCCGTAGTCACGCTCGGTCGGCTCCTCGGTGAACTCGACGCCGCGGGCGCTGAGCTCCTCATAGGCCTTCCGGCAGTCGTCGGTGCCGAACCCGATCCAACCGCCGCCGGCGCCTTTGCTGACGAGTTCGCGCACCTGCTCGGCGGTGGCGGCGTCATGCAGTGGCGGGCCTGGCTTCTCGAGAAAGATCTCGCGCTCGGGATCGCCGGGGACCGAGACGGTGAGCCAGCGCATGAAGCCGAGGTCCGCGTCGACGCGAACCTCGAGCCCGAGCTTGCCGACGTAGAAGTCGAGCGCCTCGTCCTGGTCGAGAACAAATATCGATGAGAGTCGTGTGTGGGTGAACATGCGCCGAACCTAGACGGGCGCGAGGCGGGCGTGTTCTCCAAAACTGCTCGGTCGCGCCCAGCGCATCGCATAACAGCCCGGCACCGCGTCGATGCCCGGCGCCGCCTGCTTCCGATACCGCGCCCGGGGAGACGCCGACGATCGCCTTGAAGGTGCGGCCGAACGTGCCGAGGCTGTTGAAGCCCACCGCCCGACAGACATCGGTGACGGTGAGCCACGGGCGCTGTCGGAGCAGGAACATGGAGCGCTCGACCCGCCGCCGCTGCAGGTACCGGTGCGGCGTCTCGCCGAAGGTCGCCTTGAAGGTGCGGATGAAGTGCGCCTCCGAGGCGCCGGCAAGGCGCGCCAGGGTCGGCACATCCAGCGGCTTCGCGTAGTCGCGATCGATCGCGTCCCGGGCGCGCAGCATCCACCGATTCGACTGCTCGACGGTCTTGCTCACACGTCAATGATCGCTGAGCGCCGCTTCCGCGATCCTCCCGGGGATGAACCGGACCGGCCGCTACGCGCCCTCGCCCAGCGGTGAGCTGCACCTCGGCAACCTGCGCACCGCGCTGCTCGCCTGGCTCTTCGCGCGTTCGCAAGGGGCGGAGTTCCTGCTCCGGGTCGAGGATCTCGATCGCGGCCGCAGCCGCGAGCGCTTCGTCGAATCGCAGGTCGGCCGACCTGCGAGCGCTCGGCCTGGAGTGGGATCGTGAGCTGCCCCGACAGAGCGCGCGGGTGCCGGTCTACGAGGAGGCCCTCGGCGCGCTTGCGGCGGACGGCCTGATCTACGAGTGCTTCTGCACGAGGTCCGAGGTCCGCGAGGCGGCCTCGGCGCCCCACGGCGACTTCGCCGAGGGCGCCTATCCGGGCACGTGCCGCGAGCTCACCGAGGCGGAGCGCGCCGCGCGGCGGAGGGAGCGGCCGGCGGCGCTCCGGGTCCGCGCCGAGGGCGAGCGCATCGGCTTCACCGACCGCCTGCACGGCGCGGTCGAGGGCGCGGTCGACGACTTCGTCGTGCGCCGCAACGACGGCACCCACGGCTACAACCTCGCCGTCGCCGTCGACGACGCCGAGCAGGGGATCGGCGAAGTCGTGCGCGGGCGCGACCTGCTCGCCTCGACCCCGCGGCAGATCTGGCTGCAGCGCCGCCTCGGCCTCGCGCGAGGTCGAGTCGTGGGCGCACGTTCCGCTCGTCCTCGGCCCCGACGGCAAGCGGCTCGCCAAGCGGCACGGCGCGGTGACACTGGCCGAGCGCAGGGCGCTGGGCCAGACGCCCGAGGACGTGCTCGGCGAGCTCGCGGCTTCACTCGGGCTGTGGCCCGCGGGCGAGCCCGCGAGCGCCGGCGAGCTGCTCGAGCGGTTCGACCCTGCGGCGCTGCCGGGTAATGACACGTGCCTCGGCTAGCAGCGGCTACGCTGGCGCGGTGAGCTCGAGCAACGGGACCGCCCCTACGCTCGCCGACCCGCGGCCCGCGACGAGGCTGCTCCGGGTCGCGATCGTCGGCGCCGGCTTCGGCGGGCTCGGGATCGGCGGTCCGGCTCAAGCAGGCGGGCTTCTACGACTTCACGATCTTCGAGCGGGGCGAGTCGGTCGGCGGTGTCTGGCGCGCCAACACCTACCCCGGCGCCGCCTGCGACGTGCCCTCCCACCTGTACTCGCTCGAGCTTCGCCCCCGGGCACCGGTGGTCGCGGCGCTTCGCCCCTCAGTCCGAGATCCTCGACTACCTGAACGAGGTCGCCGACGACTTCGGCCTGCGGCCGCACCTGCAGCTCGGGACGGCGGTCGAGAGCGCCAGCCTTCGACGAAGCGGCCGGCACCTGGACGGTCGACGACGAGCGACGGCGAGAGCGGCACGTTCGACGCGATCGTCACCGCCTGCGGGCAGCTCGACGAACCCGGTCGTTCCCGAGATCGCGGGCGCCGACGAGTTCGCCGGCGCGATCTTCCACTCGGCCGATTGGGACCACGGGCACGACCTGAGCGGCGAGCGCGTCGCCGTGATCGGCACCGGCGCGAGCGCGATCCAGTTCGTACCCGCGATCGCCGAGCGGGTCGCCCACCTCGACATCTACCAGCGCTCGGCGCCGTGGATCCTGCCGAAGCCGGACCGCGACTACCCGGCCTGGGAGCGGGCGCGTGATGCGGCGCTTCCCGGCCCGCGTCGCCGCCTCCCGGGCGGGCAACTTCGCGATGCACGAGGTCTTCACCTACGGGTTCACGGGCCACGACCGGCTCATGGACACGCTCGCCAAGGTGGCGGACCGCTTCCGTCGCAAGGAGCTCGAGCCGACCCCGAGCTGCTCGCCAAGGCGACGCCGGACTACGAGATGGGCTGCAAGCGCGTCCTGATCACCAACGACTGGTACCCGACGCTGATGCGCGCCGACGTCGAGCTGCACACGGCCGGCGTCGAGCGGATCACGGCCGACGGCGTGCGTCGGCGCCGACGGAGTCGAGCGGCCGGCCGACGCGATCATCTGGGGAACCGGCTTCCGCTCGCACGACTTCGTCGCGCCGATGGACGTGCGGGGAGTCGGCGGCGCCGATCTCAACGACGTCTGGCGCGAGCGGCCCGAGGCCTACCTCGGCATGGCCGGTGCACGGCTTCCCGAACTTCTTCGTCCTCTACGGGCCGAACACCAACCACGGCGCCGGCTCGGTCCCGTTCACGCTCGAGTCGCAATTCAACCTCGCGGTCGACGCCCTGCGGACGCTGCGCCGCGAGGGGCTTCGCTACATCGACGTGAGCGAGCGGCACGCAGCTCGCCTGGCGCGAGGAGATCGCCCGGCGCAGCGCCGGCACGCGCTGGCTGCGCGGCGGCTGCGACAGCTGGTACATCAACGGCGAGGGCGTCAACACGAACAACTGGCCCGGGCCGTGGCTCGAGTTCCGCCGCCGGACGCGGCGGATCGACCCATCCGACTTCGACCTCGTCGGCCTGAATGGCTCGGCGAGGCCTGGGTATGCTGACCCGAACCGAGAGGAGGAGTGTTGGCGACCAGATGAAACGAATTTCGCCGCTCGATCACGCGTGGCTCCTGCTGGAGTCGCGCGACACGCCGATGCACGTCGGTGGCCTGTTCGAGTACACGAAGCCGCCCGAGGGCGCGGCGCCTGACTACCTGACGCAGACGCTCTCCGACGTCCGCAGCAGTCGAAGATGCCGCCGCCGTGGAACCTGAAGCTCGTCGACGGCCCCGTCGTCGGCCACCGCCTGCCGCTGATGGTCGAGGACCGCGACATCGACCTCGAGTACCACGTGCGCCATTCCGCCCTGCCCTACCCGGGCGGCCAGCGCGAGCTCGGCATGCTCGTCTCGCGCCTGCACTCGAACCAGCTCGACCTGCACCGGCCGCTGTGGGAGATCCACACGATCGACGGGCTCGAAGGCCCCGACCGCTTCGCCGTCTACATCAAGATGCATCACTCCCTGATCGACGGCGTCAGCGGCATGCGGATGCTGCTTGCGATCGCTCAGCCCCGACCCGGACGAGCGCGAGATGGGCGCCTTCTGGACGGTCGGCGCCAAGGAGCGGCCGAAGCGGCCCCGAGAACAGCAGCGTCAGTCGAGCCCGCTCGACAGCCTCGCCGGCGCGGCGCTCGGCGCGGCGAACGCCGCCGTCGGTCTCGGCCGGGCCGGCGTCGAGCTCGGCATCGGCCGCGCTCGAAGAGGGCGGCCTCAGCGCCCCCTACACGGCGCCGAGCTCACGGCCTCGGCGGCCATCTCAACGGTCAGCGCCGCTTCGCCACCCAGCAGTACGAGATGAGCCACCTGAAGTCGCTCGCCCAGGGCGCCGGCGCGAGCCTCAACGACGTCGTCCTCTACCTGAGCTCGAGCGCCCTGCGCCGCTACCTGGCCGAGCACGGGCAGATCCCGAGCGCGCTCGCTGACCGCCGGAATCCCGGTCAACCTGCGCGACCCCGACGACGAGAGCGCCGGCACGGCGATCGGCATGATCATCGCCGAGCTCGGCACCGACATCGCCGATCCCCAGGAGCGGCTCGAGGCGATCATGAAGTCGATGTCGGAGGCGAAGCAGCACCAGCGCGAGCTGCCGGCGGCCGCCCGGACCCCCTACACGCTGCTGCTCAACACGCCCTACATCCTCGGGCTCGTCGCCGGCCTCAACGGTCGCGCGCCGATTCCCTTCAACGTCGCGATCTCGAACGTCCCGGGACCTCAGGACACGCTCTACTTCAACGGCGCCCGCCTCGACGCTGCCTTCCCCCTGTCGCTGCTCACGCACGGCAATGCGCTCAACATCACCTGCCTGAGCTACGCGGGAACGCTCAACTTCGGCTTCACCGGCGCCCGCGACACGCTGCCACACCTGCAGCGACTGGCGCTCTACATGAAGGACTCGGTCGACGAGCTCGAGAAGCTGATCAAGCCGATGCCGCTCAAGCGCAAGACCGGCAGCGGCAAGGCCGAAGGCCGCGGCGCGCCGGCGAAGCGGCCCGACCACGAAGTCGAAGGCGGCGGGCGGCGGACGCGCGAAGGCGACCACGGCGCGCAAGAAGGCCGCGTCGAACGGCGCACGCGCGAAGGCGCCGCCAAGCCGAAGCCGGCCGACAGCTCGCAAGAGCGACTGAGGCCGGTGGCCGCGGAGCCCCGCCTCTACGCGATCGATCTGTCGCCCCCGGCGCTGGCCGCTCGCCTGGCGCTGCGACATCAAGGGGGTCGACTTCGGCCTGACGAATCTGCCCGCCGGATTCCACCCGGTCCTCGTCCGCGCCGCCGGCTTCCCCGCGGGCACCGTGCCGGCGCTACGCATCGACGGCGAGCGCGTGCAGGGCTCGCGCGAGATCACCGCCTACCTCGAGAGACACCCGCGGCGGGCCACCGCTCTTCGGTCGCGACGCCGCCGAGCGGGCGCGGATCGAGGCTGCCGAGGAGTGGGGCGAGCGCGAGCTGCAGCCGATTCCACGCCGGATCTTCCGTCACGGAGCGAACACGGACGAGCGGGTGATCCGCTGGCTCGCCGTGCAGCAGCGGATCCCGCTGCCCGGCCTGTCGGCGCGACTCAGCAAGCCGATCGCGTGGAAAATGGCCGGGCTCTCAGAGGCGACCACCGAGCGAGTGCGCGCCGACGTCGAGGGCCTGCCGGCGACGCTGGACCGGATCGACGAGCTGATCGCCGAGGGCACGATCGGAGGCGAGGAGCCGAACGCGGCCGACCTGCAGATCTTCACTACGGTCCGCTCGCTGATGGGGTTCCCGGATCTCGCGCCGCTGCTCGCCGGACGGCCGCGCAACCGGCCTCGCCGAGCGCCTCGTTCCACCGCTGCCGGGACCGATGCCCCGCTGGCTGCCGCCCGAGTGGCTGCAGGCGGCCGCCGAGCACTCAAGCCAGACGGCGAGCAGTCGATAGAGACAACAATGGAGATGCGGACCGAGAGAGTCGTGCTGGTCACGCGACCGGCACCAGATCATCGGCGATCTGACCCTGCCGCGCGAGGGCTACCGAAGCCGGCTCTCAGACTTCCTCAACCGCGGCGACATCGACTTCATCCCGCTCGTCAACGCGGAGATCGAGCAGCAGGCGGATGACGGCGGCGGTACCGAAGTGGTCACCAAGGACTTCATCGCCGTAGCGCGCGACCACGTCCAGCTTGCCTATCCCCTAGACGCTCACTGACCAAGCAATCCTAGGTGTAGTTCCTAGCTAGGACGCACAAGGCGAAGCGTGCTTCAGCACGTGAGCCGCGGAGGACGGCGGAATGCGCCGGTCAGGGAGCGTCTACTTCGGTGCCATGCGGATGGCGCCGTCGAGGCGGATCGTCTCGCCGTTGAGCATCGGGTTGCGGGCGATCGACTCGACCAGCAACGCGTACTCGTCGGGGCTCCCAAGCCGGCTCGGGAACGGGACCTGAGCGCCGAGCGAAGCCTTCGCGTCATCCGGCAATGCCGCCAGCAGCGGCGTGTCGAAGAGGCCGGGAGCGATCGTCATCACGCGGATCCCGCGCAGGCGAGAGGTCGCGGGCGGCCGGCAGCGTCATCCCGGCGATCCCGGCCTTGCTCGCCGAGTAGGCGATCTGGCCGATCTGGCCGTCGAAGGCGGCGACCGAGGCGGTGCCGACGAAGACGCCGCGCTCGCCGCCGGCGTCGGGCTCGTTCGCATCCATCGCCGTCGCCGCGAGCCGCATCAGGTTGAACGTGCCGACGAGGTTGACCTGGATCACGTTGTTGAAGAGGTCCTGCGGGATGCGGGCCGCCCTTGCCGGCAACGCGCTGCGCCCAGCCGATCCCCGCGCAGGCGACCGCGATCCGCAGACCGCCATCGCCCGGCGAGCTCGACCGCGGTGTCGACCGCGGCCTGCATCGAGTCCTCGTCGGTGACGTTGGCGGGCGCGAACGCCGCCCGCTCGCCGAGCTCATCGGCAAGCGCCTCGCCCTTCTCCTCGTTCAGGTCGGCGATCAGGACGCTGGCCCCGGCACCGTGCAGGCGGCGCGCGGTGGCCTCCCCGAGGCCCGAGGCGCCGCCGCTGATGATCGCTCCGACTGCTTCGATCTCCATCGCGCGGCCAGCCTATTCGGAACGGACCAGCGGCGGCTCAGTCAGCCGGGGGTTGACCGGACCCCGGGTACGGATCGTGAGATCGTCGGGGTAGCAGTAGGCCCAGGCATCCTCGGGCTCGGCGCTGACCATCACCGGGTGGCCCGTCTCGGCGTAGTGCTTGGAGGCGTGCTTGTTCGGTGAGGAGTCGCAGCAGCCGACGTGGCCGCAGGTCAGGCAGATGCGCAGATGGACCCAGCTGTCGCCCTTGCGCAGGCAGGACTCGCAGCCGCCGGCGCTGGGCAGGACGGGCCGCGCCTGGGCGCTGTGCTCGCAGCCATCGCCGACCGCATCGAGGCGGACGACCCGCGTGCGGTCGAGCCCCTCGTAGGAGGAGGCGAGCTTCGACAGGTGCAGGATCGCCGGCCCGAGCTTGAAGGCCGAGGCGCTCTCGCCGCTGATCACGCGGCTGGCGCCTGCCTCGGCGATCGTGGCCACGTCGGCATCCGCGTCGACGCAGGCGAGGATGTCGACTTGCGGGTTGAGCGCCCGGGCGACCGAGGCGACGCGGTAGGTCGTCTCGAGTTCGTCGTCGGCGATGACGACGATCGTCGCAGTGGCGATCCCGGCCCGCTCGAGCAAGCCGGCCTTCGCGTGGTCGCCCTGGATCACCCGCAGGCCCTCGCCGAGCGCCTGCCGGGCACCCCCGGGGTTGAGCGTCGTGATCACGAACGGGACGCCGGCGGCGCGGAGCGACGGCACCGCGGCGCGGGCGCGCTTGCCGTAGCCGGCGAGGATCACGTGGTCGGTGAGATCGTGCTCGGGCTCGATCCCGGAGGGACGCAGGCGGCCGTCGTCGGGAACGTCGACGGCCGGTGCCGAGGATGCATCGAGGCCGAGCATCCGCCGGCCGACCGCCGAGATCGAGGGGGTGAGCGCCATCAGGATGACGGTCGTCGCGATCAGCGTCTGGACGCCGTCGGCGCCGAGGTTGCCCGGAGTCAGCCCTTCGTCGCGGCCGACGCGTTCGAGCACGAAGGAGAACTCGCCGACGTTGGCAAGCAGCAATGCCGAGAGCCCGGCAACCGCGGCCGAGTAGCCGAGCACCCGGACGCTGACCGCCGTCGTCAGCCACTTGATCGCGAGCACGCCGAGCGCCGCGCCGGCGACGAGAGGAACGTTGTCGGCGACGAAGCCGAGGTCGAGCAGCAGCCCGATCGAGACGAAGAAGGTCGCGCTGAAGACGATCTGCAGCGGCAGGATCTCGCTCAGCGCGTGCTGGCCGAAGCGGCTCTCGTGGATGACGAGGCCGGCGAGGAAGGCGCCGAGCGAGACGCTGACGCCGGCCAGGCTCGTCAGGTACGCGGTGCCGAAGCAGACCGCGATCACGGTCATCAGGAAGATCTCCGGCGAGCAGGTACGGGCGACGACCTCGAGCAGGATCGGCATCAGCCGGCGGGCGAAGATCAGGACCGCGGCGATGATCCCGATCGCGATCGCGAGGTCACCGGCGATCTCGGCGGGCGAGCCGCCGGAGGAGCCGAGCGCCGGTACGAGCAGGACCATCGGGATGATCGCCAGGTCCTGGAAGAGCAGCAGGCCGACGCTCGCGTTGCCGTGCTCCTCCGAGGTCTCGCCGCGGTCGGAGAGCAGCCCGAGGACGAGCGCGGTGGAGCTCAGCGAGACGAGCAGGCCGGTATAGATCGCCGGACGCGCCGGGACACCCAGGGCGAGCAGGATCGCGATGCTGATCGCCGTCGTCAGCAGGACCTGCAGCAGGCCGCCGGCGAACATCACCCTCCACAGCCGGGCCAGCCGCTCGAGGCTGAACTCCATGCCGATCGTGAACAGCAGCAGGATGACGCCGACCTGGGCCGCCGCCTCGATCACGTCCTGGTCGTCGATCACGTGCAGAGCGCTCGGGCCGATCAGCACGCCGGCGATCAGGAAGCCGACGATCGGCACGAGGCCGAGCCGGGCGCCGAGGTAGGCGACGATCGTGCCGCCGACGAGCAGTCCGGCGAGCTCGGCGAGGAACTCGGCGTCTGCGTCGCGGCGAGCAGCGCCGGAGTGCGCGAGCTCAGGCAATGCGCTCGCCCGGTTCGCCTCTGGATCGGGGCGGAGCAGGGCGACGCGCTCCGACGGGTCGACGGCGCCGAGCACGAGTACCTCCGAACGCACCGGGCCGATCTGCCGCGGCGGGAAGTTGACGACGGCGACGACGAGGGTGCCGACGAGCTCCTCCGCGAGTAGTTGGTGATCTGCGCCGAGGAGCGCTGATGCCGATCTCGGCCCGAAGTCGATCCGCAGCTTCCACGCCGGCTTGCGCGCCTCGGGGAACTCCTCGACCTCGACGACCCGGCCGACCCGCATGTCGACGCCGCAAATCGCGCAGTCGATCTCGGGGGGACGTCACGACGCGCAAGCTACCGCGGACCGGAATCACACCCGGAGACGGCAGGCTACGCTTTCGAGTGGCGGAGAGAGGCCAGCGGATCGAGGGCTACGACTCGGCGATCGAGTTCGTCGAGACGACTGCCGAGAGCGACGGGGAGCGCGTCGTCATCGAGATCACCTACGCAGGGCTCCGGCATCAAGCCGCCCGCCCACTTCCACCCGAACCAGACGGAGCACTTCGAGGTGCTCGAGGGCGAGATCCATGTCGACCTCGACGGCGAGGAGCGGACGCTCACCGCCGGCGAGACGACTCGACGTGCCACCCGGGACGACGCATCAGATGTGGTGCGACGTGCCCTCCCGCCAGCGCTGGACGACCGACGCCCGCGCTCAAGACCGAGCGCTTCTTCGAGACGATGTGGGGCCTGCAGCAGGACGGCAAGGCGGGCGGCCCGATGCCGTCGCTCCCGCAGACGGCGCTGACGCTGCGTCGCTTCTCGGACGAGTTCCGCCTTGCGAACCCGCCCGGCCCGCTTCAGGATCTGCTGATGATGCCCCTGGCCGCGCTCGGCAAGCTCGCCGGGCTGGACGCCGAATACAAACCGGAGACGTGACATGACCGCTGCCGTCGCATACCCGCCCCAGCCCTCGATGCCGCAGGCGCTGCAGATGGCGAACTGGATCTTCCGCCCGATCCGCTTTCTCGACGACTGCCGCGACAAGCTACGGCGACACCTTCTCCGTCAACTTCCCCGGCTTCGAGACGCCCGATGGTGATCATCAGCCGGCCCGAACACGTCGCCGCGCTCTTCAAGGAGCGCCGCAACGGCCTGCCGCCGGGGCGCAAGCTCAGCCTCGAGCCGATCCTCGGCTCGGGCTCGGTCCTGCTGCTCGAGGGCAGCGAGCACCTCGCCCGGCGCAAGCTGATGCTGCCGCCCTTCCACGGCGAGCGGATGCGCGCCTACGAGCAGCAGATCACCGAGATCGTCGAGCGCGAGATCGACAGCTGGCCGCTCGACACCGAGTTCCCGATCCACCCGCGGATGCAGGCGGTGACGCTGGAAGCGATCCTCAACGCCGTCTTCGGGGTCAGCGACCCGGGTCGCCGAGCGCAGCTGCGGCCGCTGCTCGGAGAGCTGCTCGATCAGACGGCGGGCGGCGGGCTGCAGATCAAGTTCATCCTCTCGCGCCGGCTGCCGTGGGTGGAGGATCCACTCGTCGCCCTGCGACGGTCGCTGGCCGCGGCGGACGAGCTGCTGCTCGCCGAGGCCGCCGAGCGGCGCGCGGACCCCGACCTCGCCGAACGCACCGACATCCTCTCGATGCTCGTCCAGGCCCGCTTCGAAGACGGCGAGCCGATGAGCGACGCCGAGCTCCGCGACCAGCTGATGACGCTGCTCGTCGCCGGGCACGAGACGACCGCGACGGCGCTCGCCTGGGGCTTCGACCTATTGCTCCGCAACCCGGGGCCGCTTGCGCGCCTGCGTGAGGAGATCCGGGCGGGCGAGGACGACGCCTACCTGCGGGCGACGATCACGGAGATCCTGCGCCTCCGCCCCGTCGTCCCGCTCGCCGGGCGGCGGCTCGCCGGGCCGCTGTCGGTCGACGGCCTGGAGCTGCCCGCCGGCAGCGACGTGACGCCGGCGATCTGGCTCACGCACACGAACCCGGAGATCTACCCCGATCCGCTCGCCTTCAAGCCGGAGCGCTTCCTCGAGCAGCCGCCGGAGACCTACTCGTGGATTCCGTTCGGCGGGCGGCGTGCGCCGCTGCCTCGGCGCCACCTTCGCCGAGTTCGAGATGAGGATCGCGCTGCGATCGATCCTTGGTCGCTGCGAGCTCGAGAGCGCCACGGGCAAGCCGGAGGGGACCAAGCGCCGCAACGTGACGCTCTCGCCGCGCAATGGCACGAAGGTCAGGTTGCGGGCGCGGAGCCCGCGCGGCTCGGCGCAGCCCTGAGCCCGTCGCGCGTCTGACCTCGCGAACTTCCAGGCCGCCCGCGCCTCGGGCAGGCGCCGCAGCTTTGCGGGCAGCAGCTGGAGGATCGCTCCATGTCTGGGCCGCCCGGTAGCGGCGGTTCTTGACTCGGTTGCCGCACAGGTCCATCCGGCACCACTGCCCACCGCGGTTCTTGGAAGAGTCGCAAAAGGCCCAGCGGCAGTCGTCGGCGGCGCAGATCTTGAGCCGCTTCCACTCGCCTGTCAGCTGGGCCGTGTGGATCGAGCCGAGCAGCTGCGCGATCAGCTGGTCGACGTTGGCGGCCGGCTCGGAGTCGAGCTCGATCGCCCCGTCCGGGCCGAGCCGCAGCGGCACACCACAGCGCTCGACGAACGCTGCCAAGCCTGCGGTGTCGACCGTGGCCTGATCCGGGTGGAGGTTGGCCTCGAGCATCGATCGAACGACGCTCCGGAACTCGCGGAGCCGCTCGTGGTCGGCCGGTCCAACCTTCGCCGACTCCTTGATCGGCCGCTGCGGAGCAGCCACTCGCGGGTCGCGCCCGGATCCAGGAGCCTAGCTCCATCGGTCACTCAACACAAGGAGCACCGTCATGCGCCGCTCGCACTCTTTCTCGACCCAACGCAACACGAGCCCGCACCAGCGAGCCCCCGCAACGGCCGATCCCGAGCTCGAATGGCCGCTGCGCGCACCGGCCCCAGGGGCGGCGCCGAGGCACGCCGTACCGCCGCCGGCGCCCCGCCCCGGCGCTGCCCGGGCTCCGCCGAAGCGCCGCGCCGGGCCGGCCGGCCTGTCAGGGCCGGCAGCCGCCCTGCGCCGCCTGCTGCCGACGAGGGTGTCGGCCGGTAAGGGGTCGGCCCCGGCCAGGTAAGGGGTCGGGGGCTCGAGGTATGGGCATTCGCCCGTTTTCGGCGCCGCCTCCTTAGCCGTAGCTTCGACTGTGCAAGTGGAAACGGACCGAAGGGACCAATCATGAGCACACTGATCGACGCGGTCGCCAAGGCCCAGGTCTCCGACCGTCTCCGCGAGGCCGAGCAACGGCGCGTTGGCGCCGTCTCGCAGCCGGCGGCGGCCAGAGACTACTGCGGCGGCTCAGGCAGCGATACTTGAGCGATGAGCACAAGGGTCAGCTCCACACGCCTTCGTCGGGCGCGAGCCTGAGCTAGCGGAGCTGGAGCGAGCATCGACGGACGCCTCCAACGGGGCGTCCGTCGCTCGTTTTCGTGGCCGGCGAGTCCGGGCGTCGGCAAGACGCGGCTGCTGCGGGAGCTCGAGCGTCGAGTGGCCGGAGCGGGCTTCCGAACTCGATCGGCGGCGAGTGCATCGAGCTCGGCGGCGAGGAGGTCCCTTACGCGGCGCTCGCCGCCGCGATCCGCCCGCTCGCCCGGGCGCGGGGATCCGGTCTTCGAGACGGCTCACCGAGCCGGCCCGCTGCGAGCTGGCGCGGCTCGCGCCTGAGCTGGGCACGCCTCCGGCGGAGCCGTCGGCCGAGGGCCGCGAGGAGGCCCAGCGGCAACTCTTCGACGGGCTTCGGCGCGTTGCTCGCCGCGCTCGCCGAGGACGAGCCCGTGCTGCTCTGGCTCGAGGATCTGCACTGGGCCGACCGCTCGACCCGCGCCTTCGTCGTCTACCTGGCGCGGAGCCTGCGAAGCGAGCGGGTGCTCGTCGTCTCCACGTACCGCTCCGACGAGCTGCACCGCCGCCATCCGCTGCGGCCGCTGCTGGCCGAGCTCGAACGCGCACCGGCGACACGCCGGGTCGAGCTCGAGCGCTTCGGCCGGGACGAGCTGCGCACCCAGCTCGCCGACATCACGGGCGGCGAGCCCGACGGAGCAGATGCTCGAGCGGCTTTACGTCGCGCAGCGAGGGCAACCCGCTGTTCGCGGAGGAGCTGCTCGCCGCGGGGCTCGATGCCCGCGGGAGCGCCGCCCCCGACGCTTCGTGACGCGCTGCTGCTGCGCACCGACCGGCTCTGCCCGGAGGCGCAGCGGCAGCTGCGCGTCCTCGCCATCGCGGGCCGCGCGGACGACGTGTTGCTTGCCGAGCTCGCATCGACCCCGGCCGAGCAGGTGCGCGAGGCACTGCGCGAGGCCGTCGCTGCGAACGTCATCACCGCCGGCGCCGACGGACACGCTGGGGTTCCGCCACGCCCTACTCCGCGAGGTGGTCTACGACGACCTGCTGCCGGGCGAGCGTGCGGAGCTGCACCTCGAGATCGGCCGCGCGCTCGAGCAGCGCGGCGGGGACGCCCGCTGGCTCGCCGCCGCGATCGCTCACCACTACGACGCGGCGGGGGCGCAGCCCGAAGCCCTGCGCACCGCGGTTGCGCCGCCGAGGACGCGGAGCGCGTCAACGCCTTCGGCGAGGCGGCCGCGCTCTACGACCGGGCGCTTGCCCTGTGGGGCCGGGTCTCCGATCCCGAGCAGCTGGCGGGCTGCGACCTCGTCGACCTGCAGCTGAAGGCCGCGCTGGGCGAACTCCTACGCCCGCGACGACGCCCGCGCTGTCGCGCTGCTCGGCCAGGCCGCGGACGAGCTGGATCCCGAGCGGGGCCCCCTTCGCCTCGCCTCGGTGCTGGCGGAGCTCGCCTCGATCCAGTGGTCGATGGGGGCCGCCGAGAGCGCCCGGGCGACGCTGGAGCGGGCGCTCGATCTCGCCGGCCCGGAGCCCAGCGCCGAGCGGGCGCTGGTGCTGTCGGCCCAGGTGCGCCTGCGCCTGCTGCAGGGCCGCTTCTGCGATGTCGAGGAGGTCGCCGCCGAAGCGCTCGCGACGGCCGACGCGGTCGGCCTCGAGTCCGGTCCGCGCCGCCGTCATGCACCGCCTTGGCTGTGCGCTCTTCGTCAGCGGCGAATACGAGCGCGGCGAGGCGATCCTGCGCGAGAGCCTGGACGCTGGCCCGGGTCGGGCGGCGACAACGACAACCTCGGCACCGCCTACGCGAACTATGCCGATGCGCTCAACAGCGCCGGGCGCGCGGCGGACGCGTGCGAGCTCGTCGAGCGGGCGCTTGACGGAGCTGCCGGCCGGAACGCGGACACACCGGTGGCTGACGTTGATGCGCGTCGAGCTCGCGCTGGACGCGGGCGAATGGGAGCTGGCACGGGAGCTCGTGCCGCCCGGGCTCGGGTCGCCTCGAGCGGAACATGACCCATGCCAACACCGATCTGCTGCGAGCGCCGCTCGCGCTCGGCACGGGTGATCTCGACCTCGCGCGCCAGCGGCTCGACAGCGCCGATGAGCTGCTGGCGGACGCGCTCGAGCCGCAGTTCCTCGCCCCTGCGGCCGTGCTGCGGGGCGAGCTGGAGAGTGCGAAGCGGCGACATCCAGGCGGCGCGGGCCGCGCGATCGACCGCGGTCTCGATCGCCTGCAGTACTGCACGGAGGACGTGGCGCGGCTCTCGCTCGTCGCGGGCGCGGGCGTCCGTGTCGACGCCGAAGCGGCGGTGAGCGCGCGGGACAGAGCGATGAGGACGAGCGCTCGCGAGCTCGCGCTCGCGCGCGCCCGCCGGGGCTTCAGCCGCATCGTGGCCGGTGCGGAGGAGGCCCCGTCGAACCCGTTGTCGCGAGCGCGGCTGGCCACCGCGCAGGCCGAGCTCGCCCGGGCCGAGGAGGCCGCGGCAGCAGGCCGCCCGCTGGGAGAGCGCCGCGCGCAGCCTGGGAGGCGGTCGGCAGGCCCTACCTGCAGGCGCAGGCCCGCTGGCGGCAAGCCGAGGCTCACCTCGCCCGCCGCGAGCGCGAGGAGGCAGCGGCGGCAGCCCGGGAGGCTCAGGACCTCGCCGTGCAGGTCGGCTCGGACTGGCTCGAGGGAGAGCTCACGTCCTTTGGGGCGCGCGCCCGGCTCGACCTCGGGACACTGCGAAAGAGGACGGGGCCGTCGCCGAGCCGGACCGAGGAGCGGCCGTTCGGGCTGACCGAGCGCGAACTGCAGGTACTCGAGCTCGTCGCCACCGGCGCCACCAACCGCGAGATCGGCGAGCAGCCTGTTCATGGCCGAGAAGACGGCCAGCGTCCACGTCTCCCGGATCCTCGCCAAGCTCGATGTCCGCGGCCGCACCGAGGCCGCGGCGCTCGGCCGCCGCCAGGGGATCGTCGCGCGACGACTAGGCGCTCAGCGCCGGCCAATGACTCCTCGGGCGCCCACACGGTGTGCGTGCCGGAGGAGATGCGCTCGGGCAGCAGCACGCGGGCGATCGGGCCCGCCGAGACGTCGGCGGCGTCGAAGATCTGCGCCTCCGAGCGGTCGTCGTTCATGTCGGTGACGTAGGTCAGGACGTAGCCGGAGTCCTCATCCGCGCCGGTCGGCGCCATCGGCGACTCGCTCGCGAAGACACCCTTCGGGAAGCGCCACTGCTGCTTGGCACCGGTCTGCGCGTCGAATCGGGTGAGGCCGTTGAAGAGGAACCAGCCCGGCTCCGCCGTCATCGCCTAGGTGTAGCGGTAGGGCCTGCCGGCGCGGCTCGAGTTGATCATCCCGAACTCCAGGTAGGAGTCATCGAGGAACTCCTCCGTCGTCTTGCCGGTCTCGAGGTTGAAGCGCCAGCGGTGCGGCCGGGTCTGCAGCTCGTTCGCGTCCAGGTAGCGGGCGCGTCACCTGCCAGCCGTCCGTCGCCGCTGCGGCGCGGGTCGGGGCAGCCCTGATGGAAGCCGTCGAGGACGATCTCGTCGCCCTCCTCCTAGGCGTTGATCCAGTGCAGGACATTGGTCGGCGAGGCCTCGAACCAGCGGACGTCGTCGGGGCCGCCGCGGCGCGGCACGATCGCGAAGCGCGACGGCATGTCCGGGTGCCAGCGGTTCGCGTAGACGCCGCGCTCGAGCGCCGCCTCATCCCAGAACATCGGCAGGTCGTTGAGGATCACGAAGCGCTCCGTGAATGCCATGTCGTGCGGCATCCGGGGACCCGGGAGCGGGACCGGCGAGTAGTGGACCACCTCGCCCTGCGGCGAGACGACGCCGAAGTGCAGGTACGGATACCTCGTCGAGTAGTTGAAGAAGAGCATCTCCCCCGTGCGCTCGTCGACCTTCGGATGCGAGCAGATGCCGAAGTCTTCGGGGACCCACTCCTCCGCCCCGTACTGGGCGAGCGTGACCGGGTCCATCGCGTACAGGTCGCCACACAGGTAGAAGCTCGTCAGCGCCTTGCCGTTGTGGACGATCACGTCGGTCGAGGAGGCATCCTTGGATCCGGCCCGGGCGCGGGCGCCGCCGACCGTGCCCCGCGATTTGGCCGGGTTGTCGACCACCCCGGCCCAGAGCCCGTGGCCGCAGCGCAACTCCTCCTCGAACGCCTTCGTGCGGACGAAGCGGTTGCGGTAGTCGGCGCGCCCATCGTGCAGGTGCAGCGCGTGCACCATCGCGTCGCCGTCGAAGGGGTGGTAGCGGCCGAGGGCGTCGTGGAGCGGGTTCTCGGTGTTACTGCAGGTAGACGCCGTTGAGCTCGTCGGGCAGGTCGCCGATCACCTCGAGGCCGGTGACGTCGTACTCGGTCGTCTGCGGCCGCCACGCCCCGGTCCGATAGGGATGCGCGTCGTCCTCGGGCAGCGTGCTCGTGTACCGCCTCTCCACCATGGGCGAGAGTAGCGCGAGCGGCCGCCCGCTGCCGGTGCGGAGCCTAGAGGCCGTCTCAGGGCGTCGGCGCGGAGCGGGAAGCATGGTGATGGCGATGCTTGCCCTTGATCTTGAAGCTCTTGACGGCCGGGGATCGCTCGAGATTGCCGGCCGCTATCCGTGCTCTCGACGGAGAACTTGTGTTTGCCGGGCTTCAGGTGCTTGTAGGTCGCCGGCGACGAGCAAAGAGCAAAGGCCCGCCGGTCGATCTTGCACTGGTAGGTGGAATCCCCTTCGCCCGACGTGAACTTGAACTTCGCGCTGCGCTTCGCCTGCTTGATCTTTGCCTTCGTGATCGAGGTGTCGGGCGGGGTCGTGTCCACCGTCCAGGCGACCGAGGCGGGCGTCCCGTCGGCGTTGGCGGCCGCGTCGACAGCGCGCACCGAGAAGCTGTGCGGGCCGTCGGCGAGGCCGCTGTAACTCTTGCCGGCCGGCGGGCAGTTCGAGAACGAACCGGAGTCGAGCTTGCACTGGAAATGGTCGACGTCCCCGGAGGGGCTGCCGGAGTATGTGAAGGCGGCGCTCGTCTGGTTCGTCTTCGAGCCCGCGGCGGGGCCCGAGTCGATCGAGGTGTCGGGCGGGGTCGTGTCCACCGTCCAGGCGACCGAGGCGGGCGTCCCGTCGGCGTTGGCGGCCGCGTCGACAGCGCGCACCGAGAAGCTGTGCGGGCCTTCGGCGAGGCCGCTGTAACTCTTGCCGGCCGACGGGCAGTTCGAGAACGAACCGGAGTCGAGCTTGCACTGGAAATGGTCGACGTCCCCGGAGGGGCTGCCGGAGTATGTGAAGGCGGCGCTCGTCTTGTTCGTCTTCGAGCCCGCGGCGGGGCCCGAGTCGATCGAGGTGTCGGGCGGGGTCGTGTCCACCGTCCAGGCGACCGAGGCGGGCGTCCCGTCGGCGTTGGCGGCCGCGTCGACAGCGCGCACCGAGAAGCTGTGCGGGCCTTCGGCGAGGCCGCTGTAACTCTTGCCGGCCGACGGGCAGTTCGAGAACGAACCGGAGTCGAGCTTGCACTGGAAATGGTCGACGTCCCCGGAGGGGCTGCCGGAGTATGTGAAGGCGGCGCTCGTCTTGTTCGTCTTCGAGCCCGCGGCGGGGCCCGAGTCGATCGAGGTGTCGGGCGGGGTCGTGTCCACCGTCCAGGCGACCGAGGCGGGCGTCCCGTCGGCGTTGGCGGCCGCGTCGACAGCGCGCACCGAGAAGCTGTGCGGGCCTTCGGCGAGGCCGCTGTAACTCTTGCCGGCCGACGGGCAGTTCGAGAACGAACCGGAGTCGAGCTTGCACTGGAAATGGTCGACGTCCCCGGAGGGGCTGCCGGAGTAGGTGAAGGCGGCGCTCGTCTGGTTCGTCTTCGAGCCCGCGGCGGGGCCCGAGTCGATCGAGGTGTCGGGCGGGGTCGTGTCCGGCGGAGGGCTGTCGTCGCCGGTGAACTTCTGCATCCGGTCGTTGCTCGTATCGGCGACGTAGACCTCGCCGGCGACGTCGGTCGCGACCCCGGACGGGGCCTTCATCTCCCCACCGAGCGCGGTCGCGTGCGAGCCGGCCCGGCAGGTGTCGCCGTTCGCCGCCACGCAGATCTCCGGGCCCGTGCCGGTGTTGCCCGGGCCGGCACTGACCACGTCCTTGCCCCAGGCGCGCAGGAAGTTGCCGAGCGCGCCGAACTCCTGGATCCGATCGTTGCCGGTGTCGGCGACGTAGACGTTGCCGGCCGCGTCGGTGGCGACCCCCGAGGGGGTGATCAGCTCGCCGCCGAGCGAGGTCAGGTTGGAGCCGGCCTGGCAGGTGTCGCCGTTCGCCGCCACGCAGATCTCCGGAGCCGGTGCCCGTGTCGCCCGGGCCGGCGCTGACCACGTCCTTGCCCCAGGCGCGCAGGAAGTTGCCGGAGGGGTCGAACTGCTGGATCCGGTGGTTGTACGTGTCGGCGACGTAGATGCCGCCGTCGCTGGTGGCGACGCCGTATGGCTGGTTCAGCTCCCCGCCGAGCGCACCCGTACTCACCCCGGCCTTGCAGGTGTCGCCGTTCGCCGCCACGCAGATCTCCGGCCCGGTGCCGGTGTTGCCCGGGCCGGCGCTGACGACGTCCTCGCCCCAGGCCCTGAGGAAGTTGCCCGCGGGGCCGAACTTCTGGATCCGGTTGTTGAGGAAGTCGGTGATGTAGACGTCGCCGGCGGCGCTCACCGCGACGCCGTTGGGGTCGTCGATCTCTCCCCCAGAGCGCACCGGTGACCCACTCGGCCTGGCATGTGTCGCCGTTCGCCGCCACGCAGATCTCCGGGCCGGTGCCCGTGTTGCCCGGGCCGGAGCTGACCACGTCCTTGCCCCAGGCCCGGAGGAAGATGCCCGAGGAGTCGAACTCCTGGACGCGGTGGTTATAGGAATCGGTGACATAGACGTTGTCGGCGCTGTCGGTGGCGACACCGAACGGGATGTACAGCTCACCGCCGGCGGCGCTGGTGTGGTGGCCGTGCTGGCAGGAATCGACTGCGACAACGCAGATCTCGAAGCCGGTGCCGGTCTCTCAGGGCCGGAGGCGACGACATCCTTGCCCCAGGCGCGGAGGAAGTTGCCGGACGAGTCGAACTTCTGGACGCGATCGTTGTAGCTGTCGGCGACGTAGACATTGCCGTTGCTGTCGGTGGCGGCGCCGGACGGAAAGAACATCTCGCCAGCCCCCAAGTTCGATTGCTCCCCGGCCTTGCAGGTATCGCCGATCAGCCGCCACGCAGATCTCAGGACCCGTGCCCGTGTCGCCCGGGCCGGCGACGGCAACGTCCTTGCCCCAGGCCCGGTCGAACGTTCCGGCGGCGCCCCAAGCGGGCGCGGCGAGGCAGAGGAGGGTCAAGCAGAGGCCGGCGCCGATGCCGGCGCGGTGCGCGAAGCCAAGCTGCTTGGGCACGCTTCCCCCGTTCGAGGAGTTCGGCTGGGCGGCTGCGACGCAGCCCGGAGGCGACAGCCTAAGAATCGGCCCGCCGGCTCCTCCCAGAAACCGCACCGATCATAGGCCGATCCCGACTGGGCTGCAACTTTCTGGAAATCGACGACCGACGGTCGGTGCCCCGGCGCCGAACCGGCGCCGGATCGCGGGCCGTTTGCGAGACTCGGCAGCCGCTCGAGTACTCGAATCCGAAGGAGAGTTGGGGATGCGGCAACTGCCGGGCAGGGTGATGCTCGCGACAACGCTGGCGGCCGTCGCGGCGATAATCGCGACGGCGCCACAGGCGGCGAGTGCCGACACGCTGACGAAGGTCGATGGGCCCGCGGGTTGCGTTGCCGACCCGTCGTCCAGCGTCCCCGACGGCACCTGCCAGACCGCCAAGGGAATCAAAGACGCGACCGACGTCGCAATCAGCCCGGACGGCAAGTTCCTCTACGCCGCGGCAACGTCGAGCAACTCGATTGCCGCCTTCTCACGCGACGCCGACAGCGGTGAGCTCACCCAGCTGCCCGGAGCCAAGGGCTGCATCGCCGCAGCCGAGGACCCCATCTCCGGCTGCGCGACGGCGCACGGCCTCGAGAACCCGAGCGCGCTCGCGATCAGCCCCGACGGCAGGAGCGTCTACGTCACCACCTTCACTCTCGATCCCGGCGCGAGTCCGACGCCCAAGATCCAGGGCACGCTGACGACCTTCTCGCGCAATCCCGCATCGGGCAAGCTGACGCAAACCGCCTGCGTCGTCGGCGGCGTGCCCTCGGCCATCGCCCCGGTCTCGCCACCGAGCGGCTGCACCGCCGTGAGCTTCCCGCAGGATCCCACGCGCGCCGTCCCCCTGGGTACGGCATCCGATGTGGAGGTCAGCCCGGACGGCAAGAACGTCGTCACCTCGTCCTTCCTGCCGGGCGCGGTCATCAACTGGACTCGCAACACGGGCACGGGCTTCGTCAAGCCGAAGGAGTGCTACGGCAGCCCGCGCTCGATGTTCCCGACGAACGGAACGATCAACCCGCTCTACAACGTCTGTTCGGGCGCCACGCTTCCGGGGACGAAGACCGGCGGCCCGGCGAGCGGGCTCGGCTATCCGCTCGACGTGGAATTCGCGCCCGATGGCAACCGCCTCTACGTCGCCGCACTCGGCCTCGAGCAGGCGGCGACCGAGATCGGCGGCATCGAGGTCGTGCCGGCCGCCGACGAGCCCGGCTCCGTCGCACTCTTCGACCGCGCCGCCGACGGCTCGCTGAACCAGCCCGCCGATCCGGCCGGCTGCGTCGATGACTCCCGTGATCCGGTCCAGCCCGACGGGACCTGCAACCACCGCACCGGCCTCCTCAACCCGTACCGGGTCAACGTCAGCCCGGACAGCAAGAACGTCTACGTGGGCACCCTCAATGTCTTCCCGCCGTCCGGGATCGCCGGACCCGGACCCGGCGAGCTCTCGCAGTTCGACGCCGACCTCAGCCAGATCAACCCACCCTGCCTGCAGGAGGTCGGGCCTGCCCGCCGGCGGCCTCGAGGCGACTGACGGTTGCGCGCTCTCGGCGCTCGGTCTGATCCTGCCCTCCGACGTCGCCTTCTCACCGGACGGCACCAGCGCCTACATCAGCTCGCTCTTCCACAGCGTCGGCTCCTACATGCGCGATGCCGATACCGGCGCGCTGACGCAGGACGCGCCCAAGACCGGCTGCTCGATCGACCCCCGCGACCTGATCCCGGGCACCGAGCTGCTCGCCAAGGTCTGCCAGAACGCGGTCCCGCTCGACGCTCCCACCTCGATCGAGCTCAGCCCCGACGGCAAGTTCGCCTACGTGACCTCAGGCGGCTTTCTCACCGGCGACCCGAACTTCGGCCCGGCGCTCGCCGAAGCGGGGATCAAGAGCGACGACGCGATCACGATCCTCGGCCCGACGCCCGCCGAAGAGCCACCGCCTCCGCCGCCTGCCAAGCCGCCGAAGTGCCACGGCCAGGAGGCGACCATCTATGACGACGGCACGAAGGCGACCCCGAACCTGAACGGCACCAAGGGTGACGACGTGATCGTCGGCACCGACGGCGCCGACCGGATCAAGGCTCGTGCGGGCGACGATCTCGTCTGCGCCGGCGGCGGCGGCGACAGGGTCGACGCCGGCAAGGGAGACGACTCCGTCCACGGCGGCAGCGGCGACGATCTGCTCAAGGGCCGCGGTGGCGCCGACAAGATCAGCGGCCAGCGCGGCGCCGACAAGCTCAAGGGCGGCGCCGGTCGCGACGTGCTGCACGGTGGCCCCGGCCACGACCGCATCGACGGCGGCCCCGGCCACGACGCCTGCACGACCCGCAGGGACCACCTGCGCAACTGCTGAGCGGCCACCGGCGAGGGGCGGCCACCCAAACTCAGGCGTTGAGCGCCTGCCCGAGCGCCGCGAGCTGCGCCTCGATCCCGCCGCAGACCTGATCGCACAAATCGACGACCCCCGGGTCCGCGATTGCGTAGATCGCGCTGGCGCCCCGCTTGTGCCGCTTGACGAAGCCCTGCGAGTGCAGCGTGCCGAGGTGCTTCGAGACGTTCTGCTGGGAGGCTCCGAGCGCCTCCGTCAGCTCTCCGACACTCGCCTCCCCCGAGTATGGAGGGCGTCGATCAGTCGCAGCCGGGTCGGGTCGGATAGGGCAAGAAAGCGCCGCGCGATCAGCTCGGCAGCCTCCGGTGTCAGCGGGCTCTTCATCTGCGTGCTAGGCTCCTTATACAACTATTTCGTTGTATATTTGTACTTGCGTGAAAGGACAACTGATGGCGACAATAGAGATGACCCCCGCTGCGACGGCCGCAGCTCCGGCCGAACACCGATCCTGGCCCCTCGAGCGGGTCCTGTTCCTTCTCGCCGGGACGATGACCATCGTCAGCGCTCTGCTCAGCGCCCTGGTGAGCCCGTGGTTCCTGCTGCTGACCGCGTTCGTCGGTCTCAACCAGCTCGTCTACGTGGCCTACGGCAACTGCCCGAGCTCCTGGCTCCTGCAGCGCTACGTTGGCCTCGAGCGAGGCTGTCCGCGCTGAGCGGCGGCCGGCGATCGCCGGCCGCTCAGCCCTTCTTGACTTTGACCTTGCGCGTCGCCTTCGCGGTCTTGCCCTCGTAGCCGGTGACCGACAGCTTGACCTTGTACTTGCCGGCCTTCCGGTAGCGGTGCTTGATCTTGAACTTGCCGCTGTCCTTGAGCTTGACGTGGGCGCTCTTGCCGTCGCCGAAGCGGATCTTCACCTTCGTGACGCCGCCCGGGTCGGTGGCCGTGCCGCGGATCTTCGCCTTCTTGCCGCGCTCGATCGGCTTGATCTTCTTCAGCTTCGCCTTCGGCTTCGTCTTCGCCAGCTTCATCGAATAGGCACCGCGGCCGTGCGTCGCCGCCCAGAGCACCCGGCCGCTGTCGGAGACCGTGAGGCCGTAGGTTGCGACCTTCGGCAGGCCGTGACCGGCCTCGATCCACTTGCTCGAGCCGGAGGGCAGCTCCAAGACGCCGAAGTCGGTCGCCGCGTACAGGGTCCGGTCGTTGCCGTACAGCGCGAGCCCGGTGATCGGCTGATCGCCGAGGTTGTGGGAGACGTCCTTGAAGGTGGCCTTCTTGCGCTTCGGGTTGTAGGTGACATCGAAGACGTGGCCGGGCGTCTTCGGCGTGTACGCGTTGTAGCCCGAGTAGGAGACGTAGGCGTGGTTTGGGTCGAGGGGATCGATCGCGATCCCGCTCACGAAGCGGCCCGGCGTCGCCTTCTTGTCGATCCGGTGGAACGAGACCGCGCCCGCCTGGTCGTTGGCGTTCCTGCTGACGAACAGACGCCCCGTTCTCGTCGCCGCCCAGAGCGTGCCGTCGTTGGAGGGCGCCCGCTCGACCGCGGCGACGAACTGCCCCGTGCGGCCCTGCCCGTACGCCTTGCTCGTCAGATCGCCGCCCAGCGGCTGCCAGTCGCCGCATGGCTTGGTCCGGTACGGGTCGAGCGCGATCGCCAGACAGCCGTTGTCGATCAGCTGCTGCTCGTCGCCCCCGTTGTCCTCGGTGCGCCAGACGTGCTGTAGACCGCTGAAGAGCTGGCCCGGCGTCGTCGGGTCGACCTCGAACGGCGTGTAGAACGACCGGTCCTCGTCGGTGAGCTGCAGCGTGTCGTAGATGTCCACCCAGGTGGCCGGATCGTCGCCCTCGAAGTTGACCTCGGGCGTCGCGTCGTAGTAGTTGTGGAAGCGCACATCGCCGCCGGTCTGGTCAAAGCCCGACTGGCCGCCGTCGCCGCCCACCGTCTCGAACCAGCGATCCGCGCCGGAGCGCGAGGTGTCGTAAGACCAGGTCCCGTTGTCCTGCGTGCCGCCGAACACCTGCTGGGTCGGACTGGCCGGGTTGAAGGAGAGCGACTGGAACTGCAGTGTGCGCAGGCCGTTGTTGACGGGGTCGATCGCCTTCGGCACGCCGGACAGCAGCATCTCGCAGAGCGCCTCGTCGTCGGCGTTGAGCGGCTCCTCGGTGCCGTTGCCGGCGTAGTCCCAGGTCCGCTTCGGGCACGAGGATGACTGGTCCTGCGTGCTCGTCAAGTCGACGCGGACGACGCCGCCGTCGCCGCCGATGAACGCGATCTTCCCGTTCTCGGCGAAGCCGGCAGCCCGCAGGTCGGGGTGGATCCCCTCGGTGACGTTCCAGTCCGTCTGCGGATTGCCAAGCACGGCAGTCATGTCCTGCCAGTTGATCGACGGGATCGCGCCGCCGGCGTTGGTCGAGCGGATCACGGCGCGGCCGTTCGAGCGTGGCGGCGCGCCCTGTCCGTAGCGGTCATAGGCCTTGAGCTCGTCGTAGTTCATCGAGCCGAGGTACCAGACCTGTGAGGCCGGAGCCCC
The DNA here is from genome assembly GCA_963774395.1 of uncultured Solirubrobacterales bacterium. Taxonomy (GTDB): domain Bacteria; phylum Actinomycetota; class Thermoleophilia; order Solirubrobacterales; family 70-9; genus CAXMST01. Next base: position 375,455 of record CAVZET010000011.1, read on the forward strand.
GGGTGGATGCGCGACGAGGCTGTCGTAGCTGCATTGCCCGTTCTGGCAGTAGTCGTAGACGGCGAAGCCGGGATCGCTGGGCTGGTCGCTCGACATCTCCTTGAACCCGTTGCCGGTGTTGAAGGTGTCCCCCATCGGGTCGCTCGCCGGCAGCTTGCCGCTCGGGTTCCCGACGATCGAGGCGACGTCGTCGTTGCGCCACGCGCGCGGCAGCGGCGTCGCGTCGTCACCGTCGATCGCCCAGTCGTCGGAGGCGTCGCCGACGTACATCCGGGTGGCCGAGCCGAGGTCGACGAGATCGAACTCCGTCTCGTCGCCCGTGTAGTCACCCGCGAAGGCGCCGCCGCTGAAGTCGTTCTGGTTCATCGTGTGGAAGACCTGCGTCCAGGTCGGGTTGCCGGCCGACTGGTCGGCGCGCCAGATCCCGTAGCCGAAGACCGCCGCATAGAGCTGGCTCGGATCGTTGGGGTCGAGGATCAGCTTCGAGATCCCGCCCTGGAAGTAGTCCGCGCCGGTCTCCGGCGGCGTCGGGTTGGGCAACGCCTTACCGGCGAGGTTCTGCTCGAGCTCGAAGGTCTGACCGCCGTCAGTCGAGCGGTAGACGCCGAGCGGGGGTGCGTCAGGCGGCGTCAGGCGACCGCCCCAGACGGCGCTCATCCCATGCCGAGCCACCGCCGTGCCGATATAGATCGTCTTCGGATCGGTCGGATCGACGGCGATTGCACCGATCGAGCGGTTCGTCGCCACCGCGGCGCTGCCGGGCACCTTCTTCCAAGAGTTGCCGAAGTCGGTGGACTTGAACAGCCCCAGGCCGGCCTCCGAGTCGCTCGAGCCGTTCGGCTCGCCCGAGCCTGCGTAGAGGACCCCGTGCGCGTCGTCGTAATAGAGCGAGCCGAAGGACGTCGTGGGCAGATCGTTCGGCGGCGGCTGCCAGGTCACCTTCGGCGCCAGCGCGTGGTCGGTCGTCCAGATGCCCCCGCCCGCCGCGGCGACGGCCATCCGGCAATTGCCGTGCGTGCATGCAGGATCGACCGCGATCGCGGTCACGCGCCCCGATTCCTGCGTCGAGGGACCCTTCAGCGTGTCGGGGTCGATGAACTGCGACGCCGCGCCCGGCACGTTTGGAGCAAACGGGCCCGCTTCCTTCCAACTCGTCTTCGACTGGGCTCGCCGCAGGGCTGCTGCGGAGTCGAACGAGCTGGGCGAAGGCTCACTCGGGATTCGCTTGAAGGAACGGAGGGTCCTTCGAGCAAGCCGATCGTCAACGTAGGAGCGCGGGTAGGCGCGGTTGAGCACCGCCTCAGCCGCCGGGCTGCGCGGTCCTTCACGGTTCGCCTCGCCGCTGCCGGCTTCCTCGCCGGGCGCCTGGAACACGGCACGCTTCTCATAGCCCTCCTTGGCGGCCTCCCGGAGCGCGTTCTCGACGGGCACGGCCTCATCCGAGCCCGCCTCGCTCTCACCGCCGCCGCAGCCCGAGGCGACGAGGCTCCCCGTCGCAAGCAATACCAGCGCCGACACACCTGCCAGCCACCGCAAAAGAACCGCACCGCTCGTTCGCATCTCTTCTCCTGAATCAGACCCGCTCTCGCCAACCTACTCCTTAGCGGCCGATAGCCGCGAGTTGGCCGGCACCGGCGTCCGCGAACGCCATGCAGCACCATGTCAGGCGGTAGCTGAGGCTCATCGTCGACCGGAAGGGTCGACGCGAGCGAGACGAGAGGAGAGCGATGACCGAGTACAACGACGACGGTCCCGTGATGATCGCCTACGACGGCTCGGACAGCGCGAAGGCGGCAATCGCGCGCGCCGGCGAGCAACTGCGCAGTGGGCGCCCCGCGATCGTGCTGACGGTGTGGGAGCCGCTCGACTCGGTTCCGTTCTGGGGCGCACCGATGGCGGTTGTGCCGAACGAGATCACCGAAAAGGTCGCCGGTCAGGCCGAAGAGGTCGCGGCCGAAGGCGTCGCGCTCGCGGATGCCGCGGGGTTCCACGCCCGAGCGCTGGTTGAGCGTGGAGATCCCGCCTGGACGCAGATCGTCGAGACCGCCGAGCGCGAGCAGGCGGCGATCATCGTGCTCGGATCGCACGGTCGCAGCAGCATCGGCTACGCAGCCATCGGCAGCGTCGCGACGGCGGTCGCACACCACGCCAGGGTGCCCGTGCTGATCGTGCGCGAGCCGAGAGAACGGTGAGTCCAGCACGCCCGCGGCGCATCAGCCGCGGCCTCCTCTATCTCGGCCTACTGGCGGCGCTCGTGACGCTCGTCGCCGGGGCCGGCTTCGCGGCGGTGGAGACGGACACCGTCGAGTCCTACTGGCAGGGGCTCTGGTGGGCGCTGTCCCTGGTCACGACGGTTGGCTTTGCCGGCGCGGCGCCTACGTCCGACCTGGGCAAGGTTCTCTCCGGTTTCGTCATGGTCTTCGGATTCCTGCTCCTGGCGATGACGACGGCGGCGCTGGCCTCGCTGTTCGTGCGCGAGGAGCAGGAACCCGAGGACGTCCGCGAGCACGCCTTCGAGGCTCAGGTGCTTGCGAAGCTCGACCAGCTCAGCACGCGGATCGAGGCGATCGAGAGCCGCCTGCCGCCGAAGACGTGAGCGGGCCCCTCCGGTAGGCGAGCCCACGGCGATCCCACCCGACCTGAAGAAGGTCAACTGTGAGTTGAGTTGGCCAACCAAGGTGATCCCCTGCAGTGATCCGGCCGCCACAAGCAAGGTCCTCGGCACCACCAAGGACCCGCTGGACTGCGAGGGCAACGTCGCGGCTGAGCGTGATGGCGTTGTCGTTTGTATGCAGGAGCGGTAGAGCACGGAGCCGCAAGCTGCCGGCCGAGGACCTTTGGTGGTGGGCTCTGGCCTGCGTGGAGGAATACGCACTGGATGGGTAGCGGCCACGGTGGGCCGCCACCGGCCGTCGGCCTACCGTGGGTCAGGCAACCTCACGAAGGAGTCTCGATGCCAGCCAAGACAACCACCAAGACCCGTACTGCGAAGCCAAAGGCGACGGCAGCCCGCAAGCAGCCGGCTGCGAAAAAGGCCCACAAGCCGGTCGACCGCCTCGACCAGGCGATCGCCGCGGCCCAGGATGCGCTCAAGGACCTGCGCGGGGATCTCAGCCGCGGCCGGAAAGCCCTCGTCAAGGATGTCGACACGACGCTCAAGGACGCGCGCGGCAACCTGCGTCGGGTCCGGAAGACGCTCGTCAAGGACCTCGATGAGGTCGGTCACAAGCTGAGTGGCAACAGCAGCGCCACCAAGCGCAAGCCCGCCGCGAAGCGGAAGACCACCGCGAGCGCGTCGAAGACAAAGCGAGCACGTCGAAGGCAAAGACGAGCCGCGCCAAGAAATAGGCCAGAGGCGCTCAGGGCAAGCGATCGGCGCGCTCAGGCGGTCCCTCGCGTTGGTCGGTTCCCTCGCGGCCCGATTCGAGCCGCGGCTCGCCTGAGAGCAGCAATGGCAGCAACGCGTCCTCGCGCGAGTAGTGGCCGACCGCGTCGAACCAGCGCTTGGCGTGGAGGCCACGGCGGAGATCGCAGTCCGCGTACACGATCCCCTCCTCTCCCCGCAGCGGCCCCGCGAGAACCTCGCCCAGCTCAGGTGCGATTACGGCGGCGCCCCCTTCGCCGAACACCTCCTTGCCCTCGGGGAGCGGCACCGGGAAGTCATCGGGGAAGGCGGATGCGGGGATGTATTGCGGGGCCGAGATGACGAAGGCCCCAGACTCGATCGCGACGTGGCGCATCGAGGCAAGCCAGGCGTCGCTGTCGTCAGCGGTCGGCGCCACCCAGATCTGCGGGCCGCCGCGGTAGACGGCGTAGCGGGCGAGCGGCATCCGGTTCTCCCAGCAGATCAGTCCGCCGATCCGGCCGATCGGCGTCTCGACCGGGTCGAGGTCCTCGCCCGCCCCGACCCCGTGGAAGACGCGCTCCTGCATTGTCGGCATCAGCTTGCGGTGGCGCGCGAGGAGGCCCTTCGGACCGATCGTGAGCATCGTGTTGTAGAGGCTGCCGGGGCGGGTGGATTCGCGCTCGTTGATGCCGATCACGCAGTGCAGGTCGCGCTCGGCGCAGACGGAGGTGAGGCGGTCGGTCAAGGGGCCGGGGACATCGACCGACTCCGCCCACATCCGCTCCCAGAGCTCGTCCCAGCCGGCGAAGGAGGTGGCGTCCTTGGCCCAGGCGTTCGAGGGGTAGAGCGGCACGAAAGCCTCGGGCAGCACCGCGAGCCGCGCCCCCTCGTCCGCCGCCTCGGCGAGCAGGCGCTCGGCCTTCTGCAGGCAGCCCTCGAAGTTGAGGACCTCCGGCGTCGCCTGGATTGCCGCTACCCGGACCGTCTCCAGCACCGTCATCGTCGGGTCAGCATATGCCCCTCCTGGACGCTCCGTCCGCTCTTCCCTACGGCGTCACGATCGCAAAGGCCGGCTCGATCTCGTCGAGCAGGCTGAAGAAAGTCAACAGCGCCGTGCCGTCGCCGCCGACCGTCAGCCTCCCTGCCTCCACGAGAGCCGGCAGCTCGGTCGTACCCAGCACGAGCTCGTTGAAGGCCGCACGCTCGACGGTCAACGAGGCGTCGCCGGCGTCGCCGTCCCGCCCCTCCCTACGGGTGAGCACACCGTTGCTGAGCCGGAGATGAAAACTCTCGCCGGTGTCGGGGAAGCTCCAGTCGAAGGTGAGCTCGTGCTCGGCTGCACGGGGACCGTTGAGGCGGATGGCCATCGCGTCCAGCAGCTTGCCGGTGGGCAGATGGGCGATCAGATCGGCGCCCATCGTGATCGGCGATTCGCCTGGGACGACCCCCTCTCGCAGCTCGCGCGCTCCCATCAAGAAGAAGTTGCGCCAGGTCGCGTTCTCGGCGCCGTAGGCGAGCTGCTCGAGCGCCCTTGCCTCGAGCTCGCGGGCGGCCGTGTTGTCGGGATCGGCGAAGACGACGTGGGAGACGACCTCGGCCACCCAGCGGAAGTCGCCCTCCCCGTAGGCCCGCTCGGCCTTTTCGAGCACTGCCTCTGCACCGCCCATGAATTCGACGTAGCGCTCCGCGGCCGGCTCGGGCGGATGCCGCCAAAGGTGCGCAGGATTCCCGTCGAACCAGCCGATGTAGCGCTGGAAGATCGCCTTCGTGTTGTGGCTGACCGATCCGTAGTGCCCGCGGCAGTGCCACTCGGACGCCAACGACGGGGGCAACTCGACCATCTCGGCGATCTCGTCGGCAACGTAGCCCTGGTTGAGCAGCCGCAGGGTCTGATCGTGGAGGAAGCGGTAGAGGTCGCGCTGCTTGGCGAGCATCGCGACGATCCGCTCCCTCCCCCAGCGCGGCCAGTGATGGCCGGCGAACATCACATCCGCGTGCTCGGCGAAGAGCTCGATCGACTCGTCCAGGAAGGCGGACCAGGCGTACGGGTCACGCACCGGGGCGCCGCGCAGGGTGAGCAGATTGTGGAGGTTGTGGGTGGCGTTTTCGGCGATGCAGAGCGCGCGGCGGTCCGGCAGCAGGAAGTTCATCTCGGCCGGTGCCTCGCTCCCCGGCGTCATCTGGAAGCGGAGCCGGATGCCGTCGACGACCTCCTCCTGACCGGTGTGGGTGATCTCGAGGTTCGGCGGGATCAGCGTGACCGTGCCGGTCGAGTTGCGCATCCCGATCGCCGCGCCGATCTGCCCGGCCGGCCCCGGCTCGAGCGGGGCGCCGAACATGTACTCCGCCCGCCTGCTCATCGCCGGCCCGGCGAAGACGTTCTCGCTCACCGCGTGCTCGAGGAAATGCTCGGGCGCGAGCACCGGGACCGCGCCGCTCGCCGCCGCCTCCGCATCGAGGACGCCCCGTGCGCCACCGAAGTGATCGATGTGGGTGTGGGTGTAGAGCAGGCCGCTGACGGCTCGCTCGCCGCGGTGGCGCCGGTACAACGCCAGGGCCGCAGCCGCACATTCCGCCGAGATCAGGGGGTCGATCACCAAGACCCCCTCGTCGCCCTCGACGATGGTCATGTTCGAGATGTCCTGACCGCGCACCTGGTAGACGCCCTCCGCGACCTCGAAGAGGCCGCCGATCGCGTTCAGCTGCGCCTGTCGCCAGGCACTCGGATTGGCCGTCTCCGGGCAGGCGCCGTCGAGGAACGAGTAACCGGCGAAATCCCAGACGATGCGACCGTCGGTGGCCTCGATCAGGGTCGGATCGAGCTCAGCCACCCGCCCGCGCTGCGCGTCCTCGAAGTCAGCCTGGTCGTCGAAGGGGAGCTCGGCGCGCAGGGCAGCGTTGGCGGCGGCAACCTGCGGGCTGACGTCAGGCTCCGGACTCACCGAGCGATCGTATCCATGTGAGCTGTTTGGCGGGGATGCGCGACAGCGGGTCCCGACGGATCACACGGCAGCCGTTCCCAGAGGCTGTGCCGCAGCGAGTCGAGGCGAAAGGGAACCGGGAGCGACTTGGGAACGTCACGATCTCCTCGCCGGATGGTGAGATCACTGGCACGGAGCGGCTCGATCCCGACCAAGCGAGCACGGCGACCGGGCGCTGCCAGAAGGCAGGCGAGACCCCGGTGCTCGACTTCAGCGGTCGGTTGCTGTACGAGGCCCGGATCATCACCCCGGACGGAACGTTCGCCGACTCGGGTACCGCGCAGGGAGGCATCTCGGTTGCGCGCGGTGGCGACGGATCACCTACGAGACATCCGGAAACACCCTGGGAGCCGGTGCGAGCGTGCCCTACGTGAGTACCGGGTCGCAAGCATCTCCGAAAGGGCAAGGCGGGCAGGGCGCGGATCACCGCCTTCGCGGCGCCCGAGCGCGGTGCGAGCTCGCAGAACCTGCCGATGACGCTCGAGGTCCATGTCGAGGGTCTCAGCCCCTACGAGGTCGAGGATCAGTCGATGGTCTCCAGCAAGGACACGCTCGGCTTCGGCCTCGAGGTCCCGGTCAAGGTCGATCCCGACAAGCCGGAGAGGGTCGCGATCGACTGGGCGGCTGCCCGCGAGGAGCGCCAGGGCGAGAAGGCGGCGGGGCAGGCCTCGCTCGCCTCCCAGCCGCCTGTCGGTTCCCCGGGCGCGATCCAGGATCCGGTCGCGGCGGCGGGGATGGCCGGGGCGCTCGGTACACGACTGAAAATCGTGGTGTCCCCGGTTCGATTCCGGGCCTCGCCATCTGGCGGCGTGCGGGCACGGCACTCGGCGTCATCGGCCGGCTTGCGTGCTGGCGCACGCGGCGCCGGCCTCTTCCTTGATTGCCGCGCTCGCAGGCTCGTCAGATGCCTCGCTTCGCTCGGTATCTGGGTTCACCCGATGGCCCGCGCTCCCTGGGGGTGGGTCAGCACTTCTTGCGCTTCTTCTTCTTCGCCTTCTTCAGCTTCTTCTTGGCCTTCTTCTGCGCCTTCTTCGCCTTCTTCAGCTTCTTCTTGGCCTTCTTCTTGGAGCCCGCCTTCTTCGCCTTCTTCAGCTTCTTGGTCGCCTTCTTCAGCTTCGTCTTTGCCTTCTTGACCGCCGCTTCGGCCTTCTCGCAGGCGGCGTTGCCGGCGACCACGGGGTCGGCCTCGTTGTTGTCGGCGGCGTTCGTGCAACCCGGGTCGGCCGGGAAGTCGATCTTGCCGTCGTTGTCGTTGTCGACTCCGTCGGAGCAGGCCGGCTTGGGTCCCGGATCGGATCCGGTATCAACGGTGAAGTCGCGCTCGGCGGGTGTCGGGTCGACGTTCGATGCGACATCGATCGCCCGCACTCTGAAGTTGTGCGGACCGTCGGCCAGTTCTTCGGTGGTGAACGGCGAGCTACATGACCCGAAGCCGGCACCGTCGACGCTGCACTGGAAGGTGGCGTAGATGTTGGCGGTGAACGTGAACGTCGGGGTCGAGTCGCCGATCGTCGAGTCTTGGGCTGGACCGTCGCTGATCTCGGTCTCCGGTGGGTCAACGGTGAAATGGCGCATCGCCGGGGTCGCGTCAGTGTTCATGGCCGAATCGGTGGCCCGGACCTGAAAGGTGTTCGCTCCAGAATTCAGGACGCCGGTATAGCTGGGGGAGTGGCAGGTCTGCCACGGCGAGCCGTTGACCTTGCACTCGAACGTCGAGCCCGCCTCGTTGGATTCGAAGGTGAAGGTCTGACCGCCGGCCGGCACCGTCGAGCCCTCGCCCGGGCCCCCGGTGATCGTCGTCTCGGGGGGAGTTACGTCGTCGACGATGGTGTAGCCGCGCGTCGCCGGCGTCGCGTCGGTGTTTCCGGCCGGATCGGTGGCCCGGACCTCGAACGTGTGGGGGCCCGCCGCCTGCTCGGCGGTGGTGAACGGCGAGTCGCAGTCGCTGAAGCCGCCGGCGCCGTCGATCTGGCACTCGAAGGTGGATCCCGGTTCGCTGGAGAGGAAGCCAAACGTGTGCGTCGTCTCCAGGGTCGAGGACCCCTGAGCGGGGCCGAAGGTGATCGTCGTCTCAGGCGCCGCAACGTCACCGCTGCCGCCACCCTCGAGTGCGAAGGCCGAGACCGCGTCGTCGTCGGAGGCTGTCACGTAGGCGTGGGCCCCGCTGGGCACGATCGCGAACGGCCCCGCCTTGCCCAGACCCTCGACGGTGTCGCCGTCGTCGGGACAGGTCGGGGCGTTCGTGTCCCCGAGGCAACCCTGGAATGTGAGCGCGCCGGTGCCGGGGTTGATCGCGAAGGTGGAGATCGCGTCGTCGTTGGCGGAGGTGGCGTAGACATGACCACCGTCCGGGGCCACCTGGAGGCCGTCCGCTCCGTCGAGGCCGTCGACTCCGCCTACCTCGTCGGTCAGCTTGCCGACGAACGAGAGCGTGCCGTCAACGGGGTTGCGGGTGAAAGCGACGATCGTGTCCTCGAGCGCGGAAATCGTGAACACGAAGGATCCGTCGGCGGAGATCGCTAGGTCGTTGACGCCGTCGAGGCCGCTCACCCCGTTCTGGTTGTTCGTCACGGTTCCGACGAAGGTGAGCTCGCTAGTGGCGGCGTCGCGCGAGAAGATCGCCACCCCGTCCGATGAGGCGGCCGACGCGTACACGTAGGCGCCGTCGGGCGAGACCTCGATCCCGCTGATGCTCCCGAGGCCGGTAACGCCACCCGATCCGTTTGTTGAGTCCTGAACCCCGGTGATCGCTCCCGTTGATCCGTTGCGCGAGAAGGCACGGATCGAGTTGAAGTTGCGACTCGCGTAGACGCTCGCTCCGTCCGGCGAGATCGCGAGATCGTTCGTACTGCTCATGCCGCCCCCCCGCCGTTGAAAGCGGTCAGCTCACCCGTGCTCGCGTCGCGCTCGAACGTCGCGACCCGTGCATCGTCCGCGGCGGCGACGTACACGTGGTCCCCACTCGGAGAGACGACGATGTCGCGGGCGCTCGAGAGGGAGGCGCCGTCGACGCCGTCGAACTCGGTCTCGACGTAGCTCAGCTCGCCGGTCGCGGTGTCGCGATCGAGCGCGACCAGAGCGTCGTCCACCTCCGAGATCGCATAGAGGTGCTCGCCGTCCGGCGCCGCAGCGATCGTCCGGGGTGCGTTCAGGCCGCTCAGGCCACCCTGGCTGTCGCTGAGTTGCTGGACCGCGCTGAGCGCTCCGGTGCCGGTGGCGAGCGAGAGCACGTCGAGCGTGTCGCCGGAGAAGCTGCCGACGAGTAAGTGTGCCGAATCCGGGGTCACCGAAAGATTGCCGCCGCCGGCCAGCCCGGCGTTCTCACTCACGAAGGTCAACTCTCCGGTCGAGTCGTCCCGCGAGAAGACGGCGGCGGAGTTGTTGTAGCTCGATGCAATGACGTACTTGCCGTCTGGGGAGATCGTGATCTTGGTTGAGAGGACGAGTCCGCTGACCCCGTTCTGGCCCGAGACCTCGGATTCGATCAGGCTAAGCGAGCCGTCGCTCGGGTCAGCGCTCAGGGCGTGGACCGCACCCTGGTTCGCGCGCGAGACAACGTAGACGTGCTTGCCGTCGGAGGAGGTGACCAGCGCCCGTGCATCGACGCCGAGGTCGAGGCTGGACTCGAAAGTGAGCTCCCCGGTCGACGGGTCGATCGAAAAGACGGCGACGTCGTTCCCCGAAGATCGCACCGAATAGAGGTACTCCCCGTCGGGGTCGATCGCGAGGTCGCGGGTGTCAGCGCCGTTGGCCGTCTGACTCTCGACGAACGCGAGCTCACCGGTCGTCTCGTCCCGGGAGAGGACCACGATCGATTCCGTGCTCGAGGAGCCGCTCCCCTGCGTGGCCACATAGATAAAGGCTCCGTCCGGGGACATCTCGAGCGAGATCGGGCCGCTGATCGAGGCGACGGTGCTCTCGTCGAGGGTCTGAACGTGGCTGAGCTCGCCGGTCCCGGCAGTGCGGGAGAAGACGCTGACCGCGTTGTCGGAGATGCTGGCGGCGTAGACGAACTTGCCGTCCGGAGAGACGAGCGGTGAGTTCGCGAATCCGAGCCCTTCGAGTCCACCGACGCCCTCGCGCTCCGCCTCGACGAACGTGAGCTGCCCGGTGCCCGCGACCCGCGAGAAGGCCGCGAGGGTCCCGTCTGCTGCAGATGTTGCGTAGACGTGCGCCCCGTCAGGAGAGGTGGTCGTTTCGACCGAGCTCGCGAGACCGTCGATCCCGCCCTCTCCGTTGGCGATCGTCTCGACGAAGCTGGGGTCGCCGTCAGCCGCCCAGGCCGGCGTGGCGGTCGCCAGGGCGACAGCCGCGATCGTGAGAGCGACGGCGGTCAGCGCCTTGATTGCACGAGTGATGCGGAGCCCCCCCAAAGTCGGAACGACCGCCGATCGTAGACACGCACCCTCAGATGTTCAATGGGCCGAATGGCCCATGGCCTGCGGCGCTCGCCGTCCGGCCTTGCAAGCCGGCGCTCCCTGGCAGTGGTCAGCACTTCTTGCGCTTCTTCTTCTTCGCCTTCTTCAGCTTCTTCTTGGCCTTCTTCTGCGCCTTCTTGGCCTTCTTCAGCTTCTTCTTGCCTTCTTCTTGGCCTTCTTCTTGGCCTTCTTCTTGGAGCCCGCCTTCTTCGCCTTCTTCAGCTCCTTGGTCGCCTTCTTCAGCTTCGTCTTTGCCTTCTTGACCGCCGCTTCGGCCTTCTCGCAGGCGGCGTTGCCGGCGACCACGGGGTCGGCCTCGTTGTTGTCGGCGGCGTTCGTGCAACCCGGGTCGGCCGGGAAGTCGATCTTGCCGTCGTTGTCGTTGTCGACTCCGTCGGAGCAGGCCGGCTTGGGGAGCGGGCAACCGCCGTTCGACGCCGGTCCCGCCTTGTGCGGGCAGGAGTCCTGGGAGTCGGGAACCCCGTCGCTGTCGGAGTCCGGATCGCCACCGGACGCCTGGACCGTGAAGGTTCGCGATGCCGGGGTGGGGTCGGTGTTGGCCGCGGCATCGGTGGCCCGCACCTTGAACGTGTAGTCGCCGTTGGCGAGCGGCCCGAGCGTCTTGGGCGGGGTGCAGGCTGAGAATGCGCCGCCGTTCAGCCGGCACTCGAAGGTCGAGCCGGGCTCGGTCGCCGAGAAGGTGAACGTGGGCGTCGAATCGGCGATCGTCGCGCCGTTGCCGGGGCCGCTGTCGATCGTGGTCTGGGGTGGGATCGTGTCCGGTCCACCGTCGACGGCCTTCCACAGCTCGGGGCCCGTGAGACCGTCGTCGGCGACGAAGAACAGCGTCGCGCCGACCGTGGTGAGCCCGGACGGATTTCCTCCCTCCGCACCGGCGACGATCTCGCCGGCCGGGACCGTGCTCCCCGGAGTACCGGTGGTCTGCCACAGCTCCCGGCCAGTGGAGCCGTCGTCGGCGGAGAAGAGGAGGGTTCCGCCGACGTTCGTGAACGAGGAGGGGGAACTGCCGGTGGCGCCCGGCCGCACGTCCTTGAGTTGCTCCGTTCCCCCGGGCGTGCCATCGGAGATCCACGGCTCGCCGCCGTCGGGCCCGCCGTCTCCGCGGAAGACGGCGAGATCTCCGAGCTCGGTGATCTCCTTCGGGTCGACGGCCGTCGTCAGCTCGGTCGTCGTCTCCTCAGTCCCATCCGAGCTGTAGAGCCCGAAGGCCGAGCCGTTGAGGGCCCTGAAGAAGAGCGTCCCGCCGACGTCGGTGAGCAGGCCGAGGTAGGCAGAACCGCTGGGGTTGATGTTGGCGACCTGCTCGGTGCCCCCATCGCTGCCGTCCGAGATCCAGAGCTCCCGATCGGAGGAGCCGCCGATGAAGAAGAGGTTGCCGTCCACCTCGGTCAGCTCCCTCGGATCGCCGGTCTGTCCCGGGCTGGCGGGGTCCTTCACCTGCTCGGTGCCGCCCGGGCTTCCGTCGGACTTCCACAGCTGGATGCCGTTGCTGCCGTCGGTTGCGCCGAAGAACACCGTGCCGCCGACGTTGACGACGTTCTTGGCGGCCCCGCTGGTACCGCTCTGGACGTCCTTGACGATGTCGGTGCCCCCGGGAGTTCCGTCGGACTTCCAGAGCTCGCGGCCATGGGTGCCGTCGTCCGCCACGAAGAAGACCGTGTCGCCGACGGGCGTCAGGTAGTAGGGCTCGCTGCCTTCGAAGCCGGGGTTGATGTCCTCGACCAGCTTCGTTCCCGCAACCGTCCCGTCGGAGACCCAGAGCTCTCTGCCGTTCGTCTCGTCGACGGCGCTGAAGAACAGCCTCCCGCCGACGTTGGTGAACTGGTTCTCGTCAAAGATGAACTGGTTGTCGTTGGGAACCCCGCTGCCGCTCCCTGGAACGATGTCCTTGAGAAGCCCGGTGCCGCCCTCGGTGCCGTCGGACTTCCAGGGCTCCAGGCCGAGCGAGGGCTCGCCGGGGCGGAAGTACAGGGTCCCGCCGACGTCGGTCAGATCGCCCGGCAAGCTCCCGGCGGGCTCGACGTTGAGATCCTCGATCAGCTCGGTCCCCGACTCGGTCCCGTCCGAGACCCACGGCTCGATCCCGGTCGACCCGTTCTCCGCGTTGAGGAACAGGGAGGTCCCGACCGTGCCGAACTGCATCAGCTCGACGTCGTTCATCCCGAAGGAAAACGGCGTCAGCGGCAGGCCGTCGCCGCTGCCGGGTCGCAGGTCCGCGACCATTGCGGTCCCGGCACCGGTGCCATCCGACTTCCACAGCTCACGACCGTCGGCGCCGTCGTCGGCGCCGAAGTAGAGCTCGCCGCCGAGGATCGCGCTCGGTTCGGGCGCGGCGGACTGGGCGCCGGGGTAGATGTCCTTGACCCTCGTGGTCCCCGCACTGGTCCCATCCGACTTCCACAGCTCACGGCCGGTGGTCCCGTCATCGGCGCTGAACAGGAGGTCCCCGCCGACGTTGCCGAACGGCTGCGGGCCGCTCGCACCACTCGGGTTGATGTCCTTCAGCTCTCCGGTCCCCGCCGACGTTCCGTCGGAGCTCCAGAGTTCGCCGTCGCCCTTGAAGAGCAGCTTGCCGCCCGCCGATGCCAGATCGTGGATGCTCATCTCACCTACGACCAGCTCGGTGCCGCTCCCGGTGCCGTCGGTCTTGAACAGGTTCTCACCGAGCGGATCCCCCGCGCTGAAGAAGATCTCTCCGCCGGCCATCGTGAATCCCTCGAAGCCCCCCACGCCGGTGTCCAGCACCTTGACCTTCTCGGTCCCGGAGCCAGTCCCGTCCGATTTCCAGAGCTCATGGGCGAAGGTCGCGCTGTGCCCGAACAGGAGCATGCCGCCGATGCTGGTCAGGTCGTAGTCGACGGCAACGGCGGCGACCTTCACTGTGCCAAGGGCCGTGCCGTCGGTCTTCCAGAGGCCTTCGCCGCTGCCGTCGTCGGCGGCGAAGAACAGCTCGCCGTCGAAGGATCTCGAACTCGCGCGGGGCGTTGAAATCGGAGCCCGGGTCGATGTCCTTGAGGATCTCGGTCCCTTCCGGGGTTCCGTCTGAGGACCAGACCTCGTAGCCCTCTCCCGGGGTCCGGGCGCTGAAGAACGCCCTGCCGTCGAAGCTGACGATCTCGCCTGGTCGTCGAGCGCCGAGGTGGCACCGGGATAGATGTCCTCGACCATCTCGGTACCGCCCGCGGTGCCGTCGGAGACCCAGAGCTCGCGGCCGTGGATGCCGTCATCGGCCGTGAAGAAGGCGGTGCCGCCGACGTCGGTGTAGGTCGTCGGCGCGCTCGTCTCCGTCGCCGAGTTGATGTCCTTGACGAGGCTCGGATTGAAGGTGGCTGCGGCGGGCCCGGCGAGCCCGAGCAGGCCGGCCACCGCGACGAGAAAGGCGAGAGGCCCGATCAGGAACGCCGGGGCCGCCCTGCTCGGCAATACGGCTGTCAGCGGCAACCCGGCCCCCCTCGTATGTCTCCCGACTGGAATCCGGCGACGGTGCCCACCCATCATCGGAACGAGGCTACGCCAACGGGCGAGACTCGTACATGGGCCGAACGGCCCACGCCGCCTCGGGCCGGCTCAGCGAGTCTCGTTCAGCCGGGGTGGCGCTTCGGCCAGAGCTTGCGGAGCCGGCGAAGGCGCTGACGACCGCCGGCTACATCAAGGCCGTCGACATCCGCCGCCGGCGACCCAGAAGGTCTTCCCGTCCGGGCTGAAGCCGCTCTCGTGGCCGGTCACGGTTGGCATCTCGGGCCGAGCGCCAGGAGCACGCACCCGCGATAGGAGGTCCCTGAGGACTCTCCATATGCGCCTCACACCGACGCCCGTGGGAACGTGTTGGGAACGCGATCAACCGGATCGGGCGGTTCCAGGCGCTTTCAGCGGGCCAGCCGGTTGGCACCCCTGATGCCAACGCGCTAGCAAGAACCGCATATCTATGCGGTTCTTGGCTTGATACGGAGGGGGAGGGATTCGAACCTCGATACGCCGAAAGACGTATAACGGTTTTGAGACGATCAGACGCATCCGAAGAACGGCTTGTTCAAGCCGCTTAGAGACTGTTCCGGCGGTTTGGGAACGTCGGTGGGACGGCGCGAGGGGGCCTCTCCCCTACCGCACGCGGACCTTCACCGGCTCGAGTTGCCTCGACGCGAGCAGGTAGGAGCCCTGCGCAGCTCGAGGATCTTCGGGCTCAGCGGCAGCTGAACTTGCCACGAAGAGAGCGCTTGGTGCCTGGGCCAGGACCTGCCTTCTTGCTGGCAAGGCTCCAGCGGACAGCGAGCCTCGGGCTCGAGCTGACGGACCTTGCAGTAGACCCTGTAGGCGCCGAGTTCTTGCGCCTGCTGTTGCAGCTGACCTTGGCGGCGCCAGGTGTGGCGCTGGGGCCTTGCGGTCCCTGTGGGCCTTCTGGTCCCTGTGGACCCTGCGGTCCGTCGGGGCCTTGCGGGCCCTGCGGCAGCAGGCCGGCGCTGCCGGCAAGCGTCGTGATCGGATCGCTTGGCGCGTTGGTGAGCGCGGTCATGCTCGCTGCACGGGAGCCTCGGCTCCGGGGGCAAAGCGGACCTGGGCTGTGCAGGAGTCTGTCGGAGCTATATCGCCGCGGCAGGTGTCGGAGGAGATCAGGTAGTCATCGGGGTGGGTGCCGGCGAAGGCGAAGCCGTTGATCCGCAGCGTGCCGGTGCCGGTGTTGGTGTAGGTGACGGGTTGCGGTGGGCTCAGTGTGCCGGGGGGGTGGGGTCGGGGTGCGGAAGGTGAGCGAGGTCGGGGCGGAGGTGGCGAGAGGTTGAGGGGTGACGGCGAGGCCCACGGATAGTTGGCGCCGGTGACGAAGCTCTGGTTGGGGCTGGTGCGTCGAGGTTGGCGCGGCCGATCGTAAAGGAGACGGCGTTCGTCCAATAGACGTGGGCAGGGTCGACGCAACCCCACGCAATGCGGCTGGCTCACCGATGGCTGTGGAGGGGGTCCGTTGAGGTTCAGCCGCCCGACGCCGCCGGACGGGACGCTCGGGGCCGTCCAATAGATGTAGGTCGCGTCAACTGCAACCCCACCTCGGAAGCGGTCACAGGGATCGGACCGAAGTTGTCGTCAACTCCAGTCCCATCGAGGTTGGCGCGGCCGATGGCATCTCCGTCGTTCCAGTAGACGTGGGTGCCATTGACGGCGACCCCTCCGAGCGGGTGGACTCCGCTAATGAAGCCCTCGTCGACTCCGGTGCCGTCGAGGTTGGCGCGGCCGATCCCCGATGAGTTCACCCAGTAGATGTGTTCGTCATCGACGGCGAGCGCTCGGGGGTCAGCGGCGGGACTGATCGAAGCTTCCCGTCGACTCCGGTGCCGTCCAGGTTGGCGCGGCCGATCGTGCCGCCAGCCGCCCAGTAGATGTGTTCGTCATCGGCGGCGAGGCCCCACGGACTGTAGGCGGTGTGTATGAAGCCTTGGTCGACTCCGGTGCCGTCTAGGTTGGCCCGGCCGATTGTGGCGGCGTTGTAGTTCGTCCAATAGACGTCGGCGTCGGCTGGGGCGGTGAAGGCAAGGGCGGTGAGCGCAAGCGCGGCCAGCGCGGCCGTGGCGACTGCAATCAGCGGCCTTGAACGGGTCATCTATCCCCTCCAGCTCCCCAGGCCGAGCCGATTGCTCAGACTTGTGGCGGCAGGCTATCAGGAAGGATGTTTCTTCTCTATGCGGTCGTTCTTTCTCTTCTGCTGGGCCAGCTGGTGTCGCCCGGGTACGACGGGAGCCTTGAACGAGTGGGTGCGCGGCCGTTTTCGGCAAGCGGATCTGGCTTGAGCGGAGGGGGAGGGATTCGAACCCTCGGTACGCCTAATCGACGCACAACGGTTTTCGAGACCGCCGCATTCAACCGCTCTGCCACCCCTCCGTGAGGGCGCTCGGGAGCGCGGGCGGGAAGGGTAGCGACCGGGACGGGGGCGACGCCGTTGGCGGAGCCCTTCGGGCAGCCCGGCGCGGGTGCATATAGTCGGCGCATGCGGCCGCTCGACGAGCAGACGATCCTGATCACCGGGGCAACTGACGGGCTCGGGCGGGCCTTGGCAGAGCGGCTCGCCGGGGACGGCCCGCTGCTGATCCTGCACGGGCGCGACCGTGAACGCGGCCACCGGGCGATGGAGGAGATCGCCGCCGCAACCGGCAACGACAAACTCGAGCTGGTGGTCGCCGATCTCGCCGACCTCGAGCAGATCGAGGCGCTCGCCGCGGGCGTTTCCCGACATCACGACCGGCTCGACGTCCTCGTCTCCAACGCGGGGATCGGCACCGACGTGCCCGGCGGGCCCTCGCGACAACAGAGCGCCGACGGGCACGAGCTGCGGTTCGCCGTCAACTACCTCGCCGGCTACGCACTGATCCGCCGCCTGCTCCCACTGCTGCTCGCCTCCGCCCCTTCCCGGATCGTCCAGGTCTCCTCCGCCGGTCAGGCGCCGATCGACTTCGACGACGTGATGCTGGAGGGCTCCTACAGCGGCGTGCAGGCGTACTGCCAGAGCAAGCTCGCGCAGATCATGCTCGCTCTCGACCTCGCCGAAGAGCTCGAGGGAACCGGCGTCACCGCTACCGCCCTCCACCCCGCCACCTACATGCCGACGAAGATCGTGCCGACCCCTGCGAGCACGCTCGAGGAGGGGGTCGAGGCGACCTACCGGCTCGCGGCGGATCCTGCGCACGACGAGACGACCGGTGCCTACTTCAACGGGCTGCGTGCGCAGCGGGCGCACGAGCAGGCCTACGACGCGGAGGCCCGGCGCCGCCTGGCCGAGCTCAGCGCGAAGCTGACCGGGGTCTGAGCGGCCCGCGGGTCAGCCGACAGCGATGACGACGGCGGTCAGCAGCGAGAGCGTGATTGCACCGGCCGTCAACAGCGCGATCGTCCGCGCCTCGAGCTGCGCGTATCCGCCCCGGGCCAGTGCGCGGTCGACGACGAACAGCCGACGGCTGCCGACCGCCATCAGGACGATCGCATAGGCCGCGAAGAGGACGCCGAGCACCGCGTAGGGCCAGCGGTGGGTCGCGTCGCTGACCTCGGGAACGATCCGGCCGATGCCGATGCCAACGGCGAGGGCCGTCAGCCCCGTCCGCCACCAGGCGAGCAAAGTCCGCTCGGCGGCGAGCCGCGTCCGGCGCGGCGGCCCCGGGTCGTTGACGTCGAGCTCGACGATCGTCTCGTCAGCCATGCCTCCATTGTGCCCGCTCGGCGGCCGGCAGCCGGTGAAGATCCGGTGCCGCGACGGCCGGCGCCCGCGGCTCGGCTACAGCTTGCCCTCGATCGCGTAACGGAGGATCGCCACGACCTGCTCGGGCTCGCGGCAGGTGGCGAGCGCCGCGCGGTTGATCTCCTTGAGGGCGTGGTCGTGCTCGGGCGGGTGCAGCGTGATCAGCGGTTTGTCGAGAGCCGCGGCCTGGCCGGCGTCGAAGGCGGCGTTCCACTGCTTGTACTTCTCGCCGAAGCGGACGACGACGACATCGGCCTGGCGCAGCAGCGTGTAGGTACGGACGGCGTTGACGCCGGCGCCCTTGTGGTCGTGCCAGAACTTGTCGTCCTCGCCGCCGAGGATCTCCACGCCGCAGTCGTCGCTCGCCGGGTGGTCGGTGACGGGATGGGTGAGGCGCACCGGCAGGTCTGCCTCCTCGATCCCGCCCGCGATCCGCTCGCGCCAATCGCTATGAATCTCGCCCGCCAGATAGACGGTCCAGGTTCGCTCGCTCATCTGCTCGGTCCCTTCGCTCGCGTCTCGAAAGCCTCCCCCGCCAGGGCTCCGAGGCTAACGAAGTGGCGAGGAGGGATAATCACCTACATGGACCGCTCGATCGCATGGCGCGCCGCCGCTTGGCAGACGGGACTCGTCGCGGCGATCTCGATCGTCCTCGCGATCGCCCTCCCCCACTCCTTCTTCGAGGACTGGGGCTGGCTCACCGGGCCCGGCGCGTGGATCCTCTGCTCGCTGATCACCGCCCGGATGCTGCAGCTGCCGCTCGCCTCGACGATGCTCGGCGCCTTCCTCGCGGGCCTGCCAAGCGTGATCGCCGTGATCGCCGGCGTCCACTGGCTCGGCGCGGTGATCGCGATCGCGCTGTTCGCGCTCTGGTGCGGGTACCGCGCGGGACCCGCAGGCCGGCAACCGGTCGCTGCATAGCCAGCCGGTCGGGCCGCGGCGCTCGGCCTCGTGCCGCCGCTAACCTCTCCGCCGCCCGGAGAGGTGACCGAGCGGCTTAAGGTGCACGACTGGAAATCGTGTGGGCGGTGGAAACTGCCTCGTGGGTTCGAATCCCACCCTCTCCGCTCCGGGCGTCCATGCCCCGGCGCAGGGCACGGCTACGATGAAGCCCGTGAGCGTCGTCAAGATCAACGCGATCTCCGTCGAGCGCGATCGCTTCGACGAGTTCGCTGAGCGCTTCGCCAAGCGGGCGGGAAAGGTCGAGCAGGCCGAGGGGTTCGAGTCCTTCAAGCTGCTGCGCCCGAACGACGACCGGGATGTTTGCCTCGTGCTCACGCAGTGGCGCTCTGAGGAGGATTTTCAGCAGTGGCTCGGCAGCGCCGACTTCACCGCAGGGCATGCCCAGCATCGCGACCGTGGGCCCGTCGGCCACAACAGCGAACTGTGGTCGTTCGAGTTGCTCGAGGGCCTCTAGGCAACGGGCCACGCGCACTACTCGGTGCACGCAGGGGCCGAGCGCTAGGGGGCGAAACCCCAGCCAGACGCCACTTTGGCGCGATCGCCCATGCCAGTCACTCAGAGACGACGCCCAGAGGAGCCCGACCGGCCCCCGACTCCCCCACTCCCGTTCGCGGGGATCGATCGCGACGACGACGCCCGCCACGTCGCCGACGCGGCGCACGACTTCAACAACATCCTCTCGGTGATCCTCTCCTGCGCCTCCGAACTCGGCGGGATGGAGATCGGGGGCCTCGCCCACGACCGGGTCGCCGAGGTCGAGGCGGCCGCTCGCCGCGGCTCGGTCCTCGTCCGCGAACTAGTCGACGGCCGGCAGGGGACTCCCGTGGTGGCCGAGCCACCACTCGAGATCGGCGCGGCGCTCGAGGCGACGAGACCGCTGCTTGCAGCGCACCCTGGGCCCGCGGATCGAGCTCGACCTGGAGCGCCAGCTCGGGGTTCCAAGGGTCGCCGTCGGGGCCCCCGCGCTCGAGCGGGCGCTGCTCAACCTGGCCTCGAACGCGCGCGATGCGATGCCCGGCGGCGGCCGCGCCGTGATCTCCGCCGCACGCGCGGAGATCGGTAGCGGCGACCCTGCCCTCGCCCCCGGCTACTACGCGGTGATCGGCTTCACCGACACCGGGCCGGGGATGGAGCCGCGCGTGCTGCGCCGCGCCGGCCGGCGCGGATTCACGACGAAGGGGCCGGCCGGCAGCGGGGTCGGCCTCGCCACCGTCGCAGCCTTCGCGCAGTCCGGCGGCGGCGAGATGCGGATCGCGAGCTCGCCGGGGGCCGGAACCTCGGTCGCCGTCTACCTGCAGGGGATCCGCGAAGACGGCACGCCGCTCGCCCTCGGGCGCCGCTCCTGAGCCGGTGACCGCGGCGCTCAGCGGCGCTCACGGAAGAACGCCCGGAGTAGCTCGGCGGAGCGCTCGGCGCCGACCCCGGCCACCACCTCCGGACGGTGGTTGAGGCGCGGCTCGGCGAGCACGTCGAGGACCGAGCCGCAGGCGCCGGCCTTCGGGTCGGCGGCCGCGTAGACGACGCGCGGGATGCGTGCGAGGACGACCGCGCCGGCGCACATCGCGCACGGCTCGAGCGTCACATACAGCGTCGTGCCCGGCAGCCGCCAGCCGCCGAGCCGCCCCGCCGCCTGGCGGATCGCGAGGATCTCCGCGTGCGCCGTGGGGTCGAGGGCGCGCTCACGCTCATTTCCAGCCGCGGCGATGACCTCGCCCTCGCGAGCGACCACGGCGCCGATCGGGACGTCACCCCAGCCCGCTGCGGCCTCGGCCTGTTCCAGCGCAAGACCCATCAAGGCGGCGTCGCCTTCGCGGGGTTCAGCAATGATCGGGGTGGGCATCAACTCCGAAGTATCGGCATCCGGGTCGCGAGACGCCCGGCAACTCCTGCGCTGATCACGTGTTGAAAGGAAGGATGAGACCGACCCGGCCCCATCGGACATACGCCCGCGCGCTCCCGCCAACGGGCGGGCAGGCAGGCAGGACGGCGAGAACGCTCGCCGCCACGAGCACGGCTGCGCTTCTCGCCGCGCTCGCCCTTGGCTGCGCCTCGGCCGCCGCCGCGGGGCTGGCGCCGCAACGCCTGGCGCCCGGGCGCAGCGTCTCGAGCAGCCATGTGGTCGTCTCCTATCGAGGCGACCCGCAGCCGCAGACCGTCGCCGTGCCCGCCGGCACCGGGGTGCGGGCGACGCTGCACGACCTCCGTGCAGAGCCCGGCGTGCGCTGGGCGAACCCCGATCCGATCGCCACGGCGAGCGGCGTCCCAGACGACCCGGGCCGCAGCGGCAAGCGCGGCGGCTGGACCGAGGATCAGTGGAACTTCCTGGCGCCGCCCGCGGCCGGCAAGCCCTGCACAGCCCGCGCCCCATGCGGCGTCGACGCGCTACGCGCCTGGAAGCTCCTGCGCCGCGAGGGCCACCCCCACGGGCGGCGCGCCAACGGCAAGCGCGGGCCCGATCGTCGCCGTCGTCGACTCCGGCGTCGCCTACCGCTCCCGCGGCCACAAGTTCAAGCGCAGCCCCGACCTCGACGGCGGCACGTTCGTCGCCGGCAAGAGCTTCACCGGACACGGCAAGCTGCCGCTCGACCGTTACGGACACGGCACCCACGTCGCCTCGACGATCGTCGAGCAGACCGGCAACGGCCGCTTCGTCACCGGCCTTGGCGACGGCCTGCGTGTAATGCCGGTGCGCGTCCTCAACAACCGCGGCATCGGCTCGGCGAGCAACGTCGCGCGCGGCATCAGGTGGGCGACCCGACACGGCGCCAAGGTGATCAACCTGAGCCTCGAGTTCCCCGCGTCCTTCAACGACTGTCACGGGCTCAAGGCAGTCTGCGCGGCGATCTCGGCCGCGCACCGGCACCGGGTGCTGGTCGTCGGTGCCGCCGGCAATGCCGGCCTCGAGCACGCGCAAATGCCCGCGCGGCGCGGGCTCGCGGTCGCCTCCAGCACGATCCGAGGCTGCCTCTCGGACTTCTCGAGCCGCGGCGCGGACATCGGCCTGACGGCGCCGGGTGGCGGCCCCGATGCGGCCGATGCGGGCAGTCAATGCGCGCCGCGCGAGGCGGGCCCCGGGATCGTCCAGCTGACCCTCAAGGAGAGCGGCGAGCACAGCTACCGGAAGTTCGGCTATCCGCGCTATGGAGGGAACGTCGATGGCGGCGGCGCACGTCAGCGCGGCCGCCGCGCTGGTCCTCGCCAGCGGCGTGCTGCGCAAGCACCTCGGACACAAGCCCGGTCCCAACGCCCTCGAGCGCTGGCTCGAGTGCACCGCCAGGGCGCCCTACGACGCGACCGGCGCGTCGCTCTACGGTGCCGGCCTGCTCGACCTCGGGGCGGCGCTCGATCCGGATTCCTGTCCGGACTCCGCCGGCTGAGCGGAGTCGCCGCCGTTCAGAGTGCCTCTTCGGCTGCCTTAGAGCTTCGAGGCACCGATCACGATCGAGGCGATCAGGCAGGCGATCAGGATCGCCATCGCAATCGTCCACGAGCGGGGCACGCGGCGATCATAGAGCCGGGCCGGCGCCACTCCCGCCCTTATCTGCGCTTGCCGCCCTTGACCTTGACGCGCTCGCAGCTCCGCGAGACGTGGTCGCTCCGGCCTGCCTTGACGGTGTCCCTGCCGGCGCCGCAGACGACCCGGTCGGGGCCGCCGCCGCGCACGTTGATCGTGTCGTTGCCGCCGGCGGCGTTGATCGTGTCCTTGCCCGCGCCGCCGCGCAGGTCGTCGGCGCCGCCGCCGCCGAGGATCCGGTCGGCCCCGCCGTTGCCGCGGATCGTGTCGGCGCCGACGCCGCCCTTGAGCCGGTCCCTGCCGCCGTTGCCGTGGATCCGGTCGTCGCCGCCGGCGCCGCTGACGTCGTCGTTTCCGGCGCCGCCCGTCAGGCAGTCGTCCCCACCCCGGCCTCGGATCCGGTCGTCGCCGGCGCCGCCGACGATCCGCTCGGCGCCCGCGGTGCCGTCGAGATCGTCGTCGCCCGCGGTACCCCGCTGGACGTCGTCGCAGCTGCTCGGTCGGTGGCGGTGGCGGGCTGACGGGGCGCTTGAACTCGATCGAGGCCGGCCGGCCGACGTTGCCCTGATCGTCGACGGCGCGGACGGCGATGTAGCGGTCGGCGCTCGCGGGCACGTCGTAGGTCTGCCGCGTGCCCGCCTCGGCCGGAGCGGGGGCGCCGTGCAAGGGCGTCGCGTCGCCGAAGTTGGCGGCATCGATCGGATCGCTCGAGGTGGCGATCTCGTAGTGGTCGGCGGTCCCGCAGAGCAGGTCGTCGCCGGGCGCGGTGAAGCGCAGCTCGGCACCGCCGGCCGCCTTCACGGGCTTCATCGGCACGCCGGGTAGCGACAGCGTCGCGCTCGTAATCGCCGGAGTTGGCGTTGTCGTGGTGGAAGCGGGGCCAGGAGGCCGGCGTGCAGGGTCCGGCGCTCGGTGTCGTAGGCGCTCAGGTAGCCGGAGCGGGTCATCATCAAGACCACCTTGTGCGTGCCCGGGTCGGTGTCCCTGGTCCCGAACGTGCCGATCAGCGGGTTCGCGACCGTCCAGTCGGTCGAGAGCTTGGGCCAGCCGCTGACGGGCGTGCCGGCGCCGTTGTAGGCCTCGAAGTCCTGGCTCGCCGAGCCCTCGACCATCTCCTCGCCGGGCTGCCCGTCGATGTCGGCAACCGAGGGCCCGGTGAGGAACTGCAGGTCGTTGGTCGTCACCGGGAAGCCCGGCTGGCACCTGACCGGTGGTCGGGTCGTAGGCGGCGATCATGTCCTGGCCGAGCGGCTGGTACTCGGGTAGGGCGAGGTCGGCGGCGCGGATCACGCCCGTCGCCGGCGTCACGAACGACGGCGTCAGCTGGCCGCCGAGGCCGAAGTTCGCGAAGAGCGGGTCGCCGACGGCGGGCAGCACCGGATGATCGACGATCGCCGGAGGTGACGACGTCGGTCTGCAGCGTGACCGTCTTGCCGTCCGGGCCGTCGCCGTAGCAGCCGGATGCCGTCCGGGTTGAAGATGTAGCCCGGACCGGCGGCCGAGATCGCGCCGATCTTGGCGCCGGAGCCGCCGTTCGGGCAGTTGACCGGGCCGATCACCGGCGGGCCGGTGACGCCCTCGCCGACGACCGGTAGCAGCTCGGTGAGCAGCAGCGCCATCGGCTGCGGCCAGCCGCTTTCGATCGCGTCGTCCGGAAGCGGGATTGCCATCGGTGTCGCCCTTCGACTTGATCACGAACATCCGCGTGTTGCCCGGGTCGAGGATGCCCGTCTGCGCGATCACCCCGAGCGAGGCGGCGTTGAAGCCGCTCGTCGTTCGGATCCTCGATGTACTCCTCGTTGGTGCCGACGACGATGTCGGGCTTACCGTCCCCGTCGAGATCGCCGATCGCCGGCGTATCGATGATCCCGCCCTGCTGAGCGCCGTCGGCATCCGGCTTGTAGGTGACGGCGTGGGTCTGCGGGTCGATCGACTGCACCTTCGAGGGGTCGACGACGAGGACCGGGAAGCCGTCGACCTGA
Organism: uncultured Solirubrobacterales bacterium; assembly: GCA_963774395.1. Lineage (GTDB taxonomy): Bacteria > Actinomycetota > Thermoleophilia > Solirubrobacterales > 70-9 > CAXMST01. Next base: position 399,893 of record CAVZET010000011.1, read on the forward strand.
CTCGCACCTCCGGGCGCATGGGGATCCGAGTCATCGAGGTTCCAGGCGTAGACGTGGCGGTCCATCGCTGCCGCGACCAGCTCCTGCTTGCCGTCAGCCGTCGATGTCGGCGAGCACGGGCGAGCCGAAGAAGCCGTGGTTGGTCCGGTTCAGCTTGCCGTTGCGGACGTTGTCGAACGGCGTCAGCGGCTTGCCCGAGTAGGCCGGGTTGGTCTCCTCCTCGAAGACCTCCTTGCCGTCCGGATTCCAGCCGTAGACCTTGCCCTCGTAATCGGCCGCGTAGACGGTCGGGACGCCGTCGTGGTCGGGGTCGCCGACGGCGACGGAGGCGAGGAACATCGCGCCGCGGTCGGTCGGCACCTCACCGCTCGTATACGCGCGCGAGTCGAGGTGGTTGGCGAAGAACGGGGCCGGATCGCTGCGCACCGGCCAGCCCGGCAGCTCGCTGCCGTCTGGTCGCAGGGCGTGCACGAAGCCGTCGGCCGTGGCGAAGATCAGCTCGTTGCGGTTGTCGCCGTCGAGGTCGGCGAAAGCGGGCGAGGACTCGCCGTCGGCGGTCGGCGAACCCTCGTCGATCTTGCCGCCCTCGCCGATCGCCTTCGGGTAGCCGGGCAGCAGGTCGGCGTCGTGATGCAGGTAGGCGGTGCGCTCGTCCTCGCCGGTCCGGGGCAGGCCGGTCGTCGGGATCACGATCACCTTGAACGTGAACGCGTGCGGGGCGAAGAACGGGCGGCCGTTCGCCGTGGCCTGACTCGGCTGCGGGATCGGCCCGTTGAAGTCTGTGCCGGGCGGGAAGTGGCTGCGCAGCTCGTCGACGCTGATCGAGCCGAGCGTGCCGCTGTACTCGTCCGCCGCCTCAGCTCCGCTGTGCACGGTCGAACCGTCGCACCAGCCGTTGTCGAGCGGATAGAAGTCGCCGGGCGCGGGATCGGTCGTCTCGTTGTTGTTCGGGTACTGGCCGGGAGCGACGAGCACGCTGGCAGCGGTAGGAGCCGCCGCGCGAGTAGACCTTGCCGTCGACGTCGATGCTCGACTTCGCCGGGATCGATCTGCTGGAACCAATCAGGCGAGAAGATCTCGGCCTCGGGCGGCAGCTGCGTCTGCGTCGGGCTGGCGTGACTGTTGAACACGCGCTTGACGGCGCGGTTCATGTTCACGCGCCCGTAGCCGTAGAACTGGTCGTGGCCCTTGCGCGCCGGGTAGCTGGTCGAGACGACCTCGGGTCCGAGCAGCGCCGGACGGTTGGCGTCGACCTCGGCCTTGAGCACGTCGCCGGGCCCGTACGGGCTCGTGCAGTCCGGGTAGCGGCGTCGGCGAGCAGCAGGGCTCCTTGCCCGAGCCGGCCGGGTCGCCGGCGAAGTTGACGTCGTCGGCCTGCGGCACCTCGCCGTAGGTGCCGGAGGCCATCAGCTGGCGGACCTCGTTCGGCGTGATCAGGCAGGGGTCGCCGTTCGTCTGCCGGCAGGCGCTCGTGTCCGGGTAGGGGTCGAGGACGCCCGCGTCCTGCGCGTCCTTGGCGGCGCTGTAGATCAGCCCGGCGTAGCCGGCGGCGAGCCCGACCGCGTTCGAGGAGCAGCTCGTCGAGGGGATCGCGAGCGTGACCTTGGCGCTGAAGTTCGTGCAGCCGTTGAAGGCCAGGTAGCTCTCGGACGGCGCCGGCACCGGGTCGTTGTTCCTGACCGAATTCGTGACGATCACGTGCGGCAGCGTCGAGGGCCAGTTGTTGTGCTGGGCGGCCTCGTCGGCGGCCGAGGCCATCACGGTGACGCCGTGGCGGTAGGCGTAGTTGACGGCCTGGCGGGCGAGGCTCGAGTTGTTGAGCGTGCCGAGCGCCTCCTGGACGACCTGGACGTCGTTGTCGGTCGCGTAGATCACGCCCTGCGCGAAGCGGTTGACGTCGGCGACGAAGCTGTCGCCGACGCGGAGCGGCACGACCATGCAGTTCGGGCAGGAGCCGAGGTCGCCGCCGTTGTCGGCCTCGGCGCTCGAGTCGCGGATCTCGCCGCTGCCGTGCCCGTACTGGACGTCGTCGTAGGGGTCGTTGTCGTCGTCGAGGAAGTCCCAGCCGACGATGTCGTCGACGTAGCCGTTGTGGTCGTCGTCGACGCCGTCGCTGAAGGCGATCAGCACGTCCTCGGGCTCGAACATCCCGGGCGGGCCGACGCCGTGCGGCGTGTCGGTCTGCACGCGGTCGTCGCAGGAGTAGTCGAGCAGGTTGAAGACGCCGTCGCCGTTCAGGTCCCAGTCGCCCGGCATGGGTGTAGGGACCGGAGCCGGAGCAGTCCTCGCCGTCGACGTGGGGCGTCGCGAGGCTGTCGTTGCGCGGCAGCTTGACCTCACCCTTGTTGATCCGCGTCTTGAAGCGCACGTCGCTCATCACGCCCGGCGTCGTTCCACTTGATCCCCGAGTCGAGGATCGCGATCGTCACGTCGGGCCGACCGGTCGTCGTCATGAAGGCCGTGTTGACGGAGCCGTCGTCGTCGACCACGTGGGCGCCGCGGACGCCGCCGAGCTCGACGGGGTTGGCGTTCGTCAACGTGTTCGCGGGATCGGGCGTCGCGGCGAACTTGAACTCGTTGCCGCCGAGGTCGTTGGGGACCTGCCCGGCGCCGAGGTAGAGGTCGTCGTAGTCGGTCGGGTCGCCGGCCGGGCGGGTGTACGGGAACGAGGCCTCGGCGGGCGCCGCGATCGCCACGGCTGCCGCCGCAGCCGTGAGCAGCGCGATGCAGCTCGCGGCGAGCCGGCGCGCACGTCCGCGCCGTTCACCCTCTGCCTCCCGTCGGTGGCGGAAACCCCTCACAAGACCCTCTCCCATACTCGCGCCGAGCGTAGCCGCACCCTCGGTGCCGATGCGCCGGTTCCCCCTGGGCCGCTAGCGGATCAGGACCCTCTCGCAGTTGCGGCTGACGCGATCGTTGCGGCCGGCCTTGACGGTGTCGCGGCCCTTCCCGCAGGCGACCGAGTCGCGGCCGCCGCCGCGGACGTTGATCGAGTCGTCGCCGCCGCCGGCCTCGATTCGGTCGCGACCGCCGCCGCCCCGCAAGACGTCGTCACCGCCGGCTCCGGCGATCCGGTCGCTGCCGCCGTTGCCGTGGACGACGTCGTCACCACCGCCGGCGGCGATCCGGTCGGGACCGCGGTTGCCGCGGATTCGGTCAGCGCCACCGCTGCCATGGACGCGGTCGGCGCCGGAGCCGCCACGCACCGAGTCGTCGCCGGCGCCGGCGTGCACGGCATCGTCGCCCGCATTGCCGTCGATGCAGTCGCCGCCCGCGCCGGCGACGATCACGTCGTCTCCGGCGCCGCCGCGGATCGTCTCGGCGGCGGCGGTTCCCCGCAACCGGTCGGCAGACGCCGTACCGGCGATCACGGTCTCGCAATCGGCCGGCGGTGGTGGCGGCGTCGGTGCTGCCGGCAGCTCGACCGAGGAGAGCCGGCCCCAGTTGCCGGCATCGTCGCGGTAGAGGACCGCCGCGTAGTGGTTACCCGCCGCCTCGGCGGAACTCAGATCGAGCGACTCGCCGCGCGCCGCTCGGCCTGGATCGGCGCCGGCGCCCGCGACCTTCGTGCCGTCGGACGGGTGGACGATCGGCTGCGGCGAGACCCGCACCTCGTAGGCAGTCGGCCCGGCCGCACAGCCAGTCGTCGCCGGGAGCCTTCCAGCGGAGCCGTAGGAGCCGCCCGCGCGCCGCTTCGCGGCGAGCGCCTCGGGAGTGCCGGGCGGTCGCGAGTCGGTGCCGTAGTTGGCGCTGCCGAACTCGTCGTGGTGGAAGGTCCACCACTCGTCGTTGCTGTCGTCGCAGGCGTCGACGCTGGTCCGCCATAGGAAGCTCCAGCCCTCCCGGGTGACGGCGCTGACGTCGAGCTTGCCGTCGCCGTCGACGTCGCCGACGCTCGGCGTCGCCTGCGTCCAGCCGCCCGTGAACTTCGGCCAGCCGCTCGGTTCGAGGCCGCCGGTGCCGTAGGCGTGCAGCTGGTAGAGGCCGGTGCCGTAGAGCGCCTGATGGCCCGGCCCGCTGCCGCCGACGCGGGCGACGGCCGGCTGGCTGACGAGCTGGTAGTCGTCGGTCGCTCGGGGGAAGCCCGGGATCTCGGTGCCGGTCGTCGGGTCCCACGCCTGCACGACGTGCGAGAAGGGCAGGTTCTGGTTGACGGCGAGCAGGTTGGCGGCGCCGTTCAGCGTCAGCCCGCCCTTGACCACCGCCGGGCCGGCGCCGGTGATGTCGCCGATCGACGGATAGTCGGCGAGGTTGAGGACGATCGTCGAATCGGGGCTGTCGGGGGCGGCGTTCTCGTAGCTCGTCGCCGTCGATCCGTCCCCGTTGACGAGCCGTACGCCGCCGCCGGCGGCGAGCGAGGTGCCGGCCGAGACGCTGACCTCGTCGCTGCCGTCGCCGTTGGCGTCGAGCACGGCCGCGTCGTGGCCGGGCAGCACCAGCGGCAGCAGATCGCCCGCTGCGACGCCGACCTTGACGGGCCAGCCGGCGACGGGCGTGCCGTCGCCGTGCAGGGCGTAGACCGGGTTGGAGCCGGTCGTCGAACCGAGCGCCGCGCTGAAGATGTCGAAGGGCGAGGTCGGGAAGGCCGGGTCGCCCGGAATCACCTCGTTGGTCGCGATCACGATCTCGGGGGGCCCGGTGCCGTCGAGCTGCGCGATCGCCGGGGAGTTGACGATCTCGGCGCCGTCGGCGCCGTCGCTCGAGACCTTCGCCGGGAAACCGTCGAGCGGATCGCCGCCGCCATCCCAGGCGTAGACGTGCTGGTCCATCGCGCCGACGGTGATGTCGAGGTTGCCGTCGCCGTCGAGGTCGGCGAGCGCAACGGAGCCGAAGATGCCGCGCTTGATGTGGTTCGAAGAGGTGATCGCGCGGTCGCCGGCGTCGAAGCAGGGCTTCGGGCGCCCCCGCCTTGCAGGGCTCCGAAAGGCTGCGATCGATACCGACCGGGAAGCCGTCGACCGGCGTGCCGTCCTCGTTCCAGGCGTAGACGTGCTCGCCGGCCGAGGCGACGATCTCGGGCTCGCGGTCGCCGTCGATGTCGCCGATCGCGGGGGTCCGCAGCGACTCGCGCGGGGGCCCGGCGGCGAAATCGCGCAGCGGCGCGTGATCGGAGGCGAACGCGTCGGGCTGGGTGTGCACGGCGCTGCCGCCGTTGAAGCTCGGCAGCGGCTTGCCGTCGGCGCCGAGGACGGAGAGCTCGCCGCTCGAGTCGGCGAGCACCACGTCGAGCTTGTTGTCGCCGTCGATGTCATACAGGCGCGGCGGCGTCTCACCGCCGGAGCCGGTCCGGTAGGTCGTCGCGTCCGAACCGCCGCCGATCGGCTTCGGCCAGCCGCTCAGGTTGCCGTCGTCGCGGTAGGCGAAGAGCGTCTTGCGGTAGCGGCCGTAGTTCGCGGGATCGCCGGCCTCGTGGACGGTGAAGCGGATCTGGAAGGCGTGGCGCTCGGGATCCGGCTTCGGGAAGGGGTCGGCCGGCCAGCCGTCGGAGGCGAGGCCGGCGGGGCGGCCCGGATCGTTGGCGACGGAGCCGTCGCAGTTGTCGGCGAGGTCGTCGAGCAGCGCCTTGCTCAGGGTGCCGATCACACCGTCGACCGCGCCGCTGCCGGTCGCTCCCGGGACCGGGAGGAAGTCGGCGTCCGCGGCGTCCTGGCCGCAGGCGTACTCGAGCTCCCAGGCACCGACGCCGGCGTCCGGAGTGCGGTGCGGCGGCGCGGCCGGTCACCTGCAGGCCGCCGGCACCGACCCGGTCGACGTCGATCGGGCTGAACCAGTCCGGCGAGTCGATCTGCGCCTCCGGCGGCACCCGGTCGTCGGCGATCCGCTTCATCGCCGCGGCGAGGTTGACGCGGCCGTAGCCGAAGTGGGTGTCCCAGCCGACGTTCGCCTTGTCGGCGAGGCCGATCGCCCCGGTGTTCGCCGGCAGCACGTCCTCGGCGGTCATCGTCAGCAGCTGGCGGATCTCGTTGCCGGTCAGCGGATGATCATCGCCGAACTCCTGCTTGCCATAGGAAGCGAGCAGCCCCGCGGCACCCGCCGCCTGGCCCGTGTTCTCGGAGCCGGTCGAGCCGACGAGGACGATGTCGGCCTTGCCGCCGTATTGGGTCAGGTTCGAGTTGCGGAAGAAGCTGGTCGTGATCGGCTGGCCGACCGATGGACTGACCCCGATCGTGCCGAGCTGGTCGAGCAGCTGGCTGCAGCCGTCGCTGAACTGGGCGGGCGGCGACGGGATCACGTCGCCGATCAGCGGCAGCCCGCCGGGGCCGCTGCAGGTCTCGTTCGGCGCCGTGTCGGGCAGCGAGCCGGCGACGTAGACAGCCTCGTTGTAGTTGGTCGGGTAGTTGTGGTTGGCCGAGTTGATGTCGGAGGAGACGAGCATCAACGAGGTGCCGTTGCGATCGGCGTGCTCGACGACATGCCGCGCGAAGTGTGTGTTCGTGAGCCCGCCGACGGCCCCCTCGATCACCGCCGCCCCGTTGTCGGTCGCGTACAGCGCCCCCGACGCCCAGTTGTCGGTCGGCGTCACGAACGTGTCCCAGATCCGCACCGGCATCAGCTGGCAGTCGGGGCACATGCCGATGCCGCCGCTGCCGTTGTTGCCCTCGGCGAGCGCGTCGCGCGCCCGGCCCGTGCCGTGGCCGTTGGCGCTGCAGCAGCTCGAGGCGTCGAAGGGGTCGTTGTCGTCGTCGAAGAAGTCCCAGCCGGCGATGTCGTCGGTGAAGCCGTTGCCGTCGTCGTCGACGGAGTCGGAGAACGTCGCGATCAGGTCGCTGGCGTCGAGGATCGAGTCCGACTCGCTGTCGCCGGCGTCGATTGCCACCCGCGGGTCGTTGGCGAAGTCACGCACGTCGAAGGCGCCGTCGCCGTTGCAGTCGTCGGAGCCGCACGGCGTCCCATTCGCGTGCTGCGGCGTGGGCAGCTCGCCCGCGTTGAGGTGGACGCGGTCGACGAGCTCGGGATCCTGCCAGCGGATCCCCGTGTCGAGGATGGCGACGACCGTGCTCGGGTCGCCGGTCGAGTACTTCCACGCCTGATCGGCGCGCACGCCGGAGATCTGCGCGCACTGCGGCGCGCCGGTCGCCGCGTTCGCCGCCTTGCCGGCGGCGTCGAGCTGGCTGCAGTCGCTGTAGGTCGTGGCGCCGACGCTGTGCGGAACGGCGGGGATCTGGTTGGCCGAGTCGGGGCTGAAGCCGAAGGAGCCGAACTGCTCGTCGAAGTAGCTCGAGCAGTCGCTGGTGCCCGTATCGGGATCGTCCGGCTCGCAGCGATCGAAGTCAGGATCGTTCGGCGTGTTGGCCCGCGGGCTTTCGGTGGGGTCCGCGCCCGGGAACGCGGCGCCCGCGGCGGCCGGGATGATCAGGCAGGCGGCAACCGCAGCCGCGAGCACCAGCAGCCGCCCGCGGCGGCGCGGCGCGCCGTGCCGCGCCGGACTGTGCTCGCTCGTTCCCTCTCCCATCCCTGAGGCGAGGGTAGCCACGGCGACGCGAGGCGGCGCCGGTTCGGTGCCGGACGGTGCGCTTGCCGTCCGACCAGAGCACGGTCACCCGGTCGATCCTGGCGGTCTTGTTGAGGCCGTAGTAGAGGCGGTAGTGACCCTGGGAGAAGCGGGCGCCGTCGGACTCGCGGACGTGCTCGGTCTGCACGCCGGCGCACCGCGGTGACGACGTCGCGGTAGCCGTCGTTGTCGAGGTCGAACCAGTCGGCGATGCCCCAGACGGAGTCGAGGCGGTCGCGCAGCAAGCCGGTACGGCGAGAAGCTCGCCGTCGCGGCGTCTGCCGGTAGAGGCCGCGCGGGACCGAGTGCAGGTCGAGGCGGCCGTCGTTGTCGAAGTCGACCCAGCTCGCCCCCGAGCCCGTGCCCGGCAGCCCGACCGACGGCGGGCCGCACGGCGCGCAGCCTGCCGTGACCCGGTTGACGGAGCAGCGTGTTGCCGCTGTTGGCGCCGACGAACAGGTCGGTGTCGCCGTCGCGGTCGAAGTCGCCGGGAGCGACGCTGTAGACGAGCTTGGTGCCGTTGAAGGTCCGGCACCGACTCGGCCACGCGCCAGCGCCGCAGCCCGCGCGACTGCAGCACCCTGACCCTGCTCCTTGGCGGCGACGACGAGCTCGGGCCGGCGGTCGCCGAGCAGGTCGATCCAGCGGTAGTAGGTGCCCTCGGAGGGGACCTTGGCGAGCGCCTTCGAGCGGCTGCCGAAGCCGCCCGAGGGCAGCGCCCGGTAGAGCTTCGGCGTCGCGCGCCTTGCAGGAGGAGAAGAGGTCGAGCAGCCCGTCGCCGTCGTAGTCGACGGAGCGTGGTCAGGCGCGAGCGGCAGGCGCCCTTGACCAGGCCGCTGCCGCGCGTAGCGCGTTCTCGAAGCCGCCGTCGCGGCTGCGGCGACCAGCAGCTCGTCGCGGACCTCGCCGACGTAGTCGACGATGCCGCCGCCGAGGCCGCCGCGGACGATGAAGGCGTCGAGGCGGCCGTCGCGGTTGGCGTCGGTCCAGGCGATCGCCGTGGCGATCGATGAGCCGCAGCGTCGAAGCTCGAGGCTGCGGGCCGGGACCTCGATCGGCGCCGATGTAGGTGCGGGCGAGCAGCGGCGCCTGGTCGATGTCGAAGGCGAAGGGCGGCAGGTCCGCCTTGATCACCTTGATCGCGATGTGCCCCTGCTCGGCGACGCTGAAGTCGATCCGGGTGCGGCGCCCGGCTCTTGCGACGCGTCACGTCGGCCCCCTGCCTGCGCACGACATGCACGGCGGGCGAGCGCAGCGTCGAGCGTCCCGCGGGCCCGCTCGGGCAGCAGCGGGATCCCGGTGATCGTCGTTGGCGACGATGTGCATGCGTCGGGTTCTTCTCGGGATCGGCGCCGCTGCGACCGCTGGCGAGCGCGTAGATGTAGAGGCCGGGGCTGTCGATCGTCGGCTGGCGCGAGCAGGTCCTCGAAGCCCGGGGTATCGGGGTTCGGGCTGAAGCCGGTGGCCCCAGCAGATCGCTCCAGCCGCCGTGCAGCATCGCTCTCGGCGAAGGTGCCGAGGAAGCGTGTGGTTGGTGGTGAAGAGCTCCTGGCGGCCGTCCTGGTCGTAGTCGGAGACGCCGAGGTCGAAGAGCCGGCCCGTGTCGAGCGGGACCGCGCGCGGGGACGAAGCCGTCGCCGTCGGCGGCGGCCGGCGGGCCGCGAGCGCGACCACAGCGCCGCCGGCAGCGATCAACGCCAGCGGCGAGCCCGCGCAGCGACCGGTCACCGCTGCCGGCGTCTCAATTCTGCCCCGCCCCGGACATCGCGGCGCAGGCTGGATGATCGACCCGCCTAGACCCGGCTAGGTGCTGCCCACCGGTTCGGTGTCGGCCACCCAGTCGACCGCGAACACGCGGTGCGCTCCCGTCAGGCCCTTGAGCTCGAGCTCGCGCCCGCCGTCGACAGCTGATCTGATCCCCGACGCTGCTGCGCAATTCCTCGGAGATCAGCACTTCGCCGCCACGCGCCTGCGCGGCGATCCGCGCCGCGAGGATGACGCTGCGCCCGAAGAAGTCGCCGCCCTCCTCGATCACCTCGCCCACGTGCAGGCCCATGCGGACCCGGACCAACTCCTCCTCGGGCACGTCGCGCCCGGCGAAGTCGCGCTGCACCTCGACCGCACACTCGAGCGCGGCGAGCGGGTCGGGAAAGGCGAGCATGAAGCCGTCGCCCTGGCTCTTGACCTCGTAGCCGCCAAACTGCTCGAGCCGACTGCGGAAGACGGCGTTGTGATCGCGCAAGACCTCGATCCAGGCGGCGTCGCCAAGCCGCTCGGTCATCAGCGTCGAATTCTCGATGTCGCTGAAGAGGATCGTTACGCGGCCGTCCGCCGCCGCGAGCGGACCGAGGTCGGGACGCTCGCCGGAGACGGCGAGCGCAACGCTGTCGATCGAGGCGTTGACGTCGACGCCGGCGACGCCCTGCGCCTCGAGCCGCATCCGGACGCAGCGCTCGACGAGCTTCCGCATACCGATCTCCTGCGCGTCGCCGAGCGCCAGCGAGAGCGTCTCGAAAGCCGCCTCGCGGTCGCCGGGCTCATCCCGGGCGAGGAGCACGCCGCCGATCCGATGCCGGATATCGGCGCGGAACGGGCGCTCCCCCATCCGCTCGAGGATCCCGTCGGCAGCCCGGAAATGCTCGAGCGCCGCGTCGTAGGAGCCGATCGCCGCCGTCAGCAGGCCGAGGAAACGATCGATCGGCCCCAGGCAGGCGGCAGCGCGGCCGACGACGACGACCTCGCCCGCGTACGGGCCGAGCAGGCCGAGCAGTCGCCGGCAGCCCTCGACGTCGCCGAGCGCAGCCGCCGCCTCTGCGACGCGGGCGATGCCCGTGATCCAGTTGGCGTCGCGCGGAATGCTGGCGAATTCCTGGGCCGCGAGCGGCTCGTAGGCGACCCGGGCCTCGTCAAGGCGGTCCGCGTCGACGAGGAAGCCGACGAGGGCCAGCCGCCAGGCCGGGATGCCCGGGAAGCGCTCGACCATCGGCCGGACCGACGGCAGCATCTCCTCGGGCGTTCCCTCGAGGCTGTGGATGAGCGCCATCTGCAGCGTGTGGAACTGCACCGAGAGCGGCTCCTGCGCGGCCTCGCCAAGCCGGAAGCCCTTGCGTGAAAGAGCGCGAGCCTCATCGAGGTTGCCGCGGATCAACTCCCGGGTCGCGGCAATCATCGGCACGTGCCACAGGTGCCGGGGCTCGGCGAGCTTCTCGGCGAGCGCGGCGTACTCGGCGATGCAGCGGTCGGCGTGCTCGATGTCACCCTCTTGCATGTAGCCGGTGATCCGGTAGGCGATGCCACGGATCTCGCTCGTGCGATCGCCGCAACGGCGGGCGATCGCGATCAGCTCGTCGGCATTGCGAAGCCGGTCGGCTGCCGTGCCGGGACGGCCGACCTCGATGAACTGCTGCATGACCAGCGTCGAGGCAAGCGCCCCATCGTCGCCCAGGGCGCGGGCGAGCGCGACGGCCTCGTCCCCGACCCGGGTCGCCTCGGTGATGTCATCCCAGTAGTGCTCCTGCGCGAGACCCGTGAGGAGCTTGACGCGGAGCGCAGGCTCGTCGTCGCCGAGCAACTCGAGCGCCTCCGTGAGGATCGCCGTCGTCTCCTCGTTCTTGGCCCCGGCCTCCGCGATCTCGGCGAGCGCCGTGGCGGCGAGCGCAAGCCGGCGCGGGTCGGCGACGCGACGGGCAATGCCGACCGCCTCGAGGATCGCCGGCCGCGCGTCGCGGAAGCGACCCGAGCGGACCATCTCGTCGACCAGCTCGAAACGCAGGTCGAGCGCCGCTTCGGCGTCCTCATCGGACGTCAGCTCGAGCGCGCGCTCGAGGTGGTCGGCCGCGTCGGCATGCGCAAGTCGCGAGGCGGCTTGCCGGCCCGCAGCGAGGGAGAAGGCCAGCGCCCGGTCCGCGAAGTCTGGTCCGGCCTCGTGGAAGTGCCGGGCGAGGGCGGGCAGGTACCGGTCCGGGTCGTCGCGACAGAGCTCCTCGAGCGCCTCGGCGGCGCGCCTGTGCAGCTCGCGGCGACGGTCGCCGTCGAGCTGCTCGTAGATCGTCTCGCGAAAGACGGCGTGCGCGAACAGCCAAGCGCCGCGCTCGCGTCGCGAGGACTCGACGATGCGCGCGGCGCGGGCGGCCTCCACGGCGCCGGATACGTCCCGCTCGCAGACGGCGGCGAGCAGATCGGCGGTGAACTCGCGGCCGATCACGGCTGCCGCCTCGAGGATCTCGGCAGTGCCCTCGGGAAGCCGCGACAGCCGTCTCGCCACCGCCTCCTGCACGCCCCTGGGGACCGTGCCGAGGTCGCCGCCGCTGCGCTCGTCGGCGATCAGGCGCACGACCTCGCCGACGAAGAACGGGTTACCACCCGTCTGCTCGTGGATCCGGGCAACGAGCTCGGGCGCGGCGGCAGCGCCGGTGCTGAGCTCGACGTAGCGCGCGATCGCTGACCGATCGAGTCCGTGCAGCGGGATCCGGCTGCTGTTCGGGATCTCGTCGACCTCGGCGATCAGCTGCACGAGCTCCGGGCCGGGCGGCGGCCTCCTCCTCTCGATAGGCAGCGGCGACGAGCAGCGGGTTGCCGGAGAGCCGGCCGAGGAGGTAACGAAGCAGCTCGATCGAGGAGGTGTCGGCCCAATGGAGGTCGTCGAAGACGAGCACGAGCGGCCGGGATCGCGAGATCCCGATCAGAAAGCCCGCAACTGCTTCATAGAAGCGGAACCGCGACTCGTCTCCGCGCAGCGGCGCCGGCTCGGACACCGACGGCACGATTTCGCTGAGCTCGGGCAACAGCCGGGCGATCTCAGGCCCGTCACTGCCGAGCTGCCAGGCGAGCCCGACCGGATCGGCGTCCCGGATGTAGGTGCGGATCGCCTGCGCGAACGGCCAGTAGGACGGCGTGGCGTCGGCCTCATGGCAGGCGGAGGCGAGGACGAGCGCGCCGCGTACGCGGGCGTAGGTGATCAGCTCCTCGGCGAGCCGCGTCTTACCGATCCCCGGCTCGCCCTCGATCATGCCGGCGCCGCCGCGCCCGGCGAGCGCACGCTCGCCGACGGTCCGCAGCTCCTCGAACTCGGCGTCGCGGCCGACGAAGAGGCCCGCCGCGAGCGCGTCCAACGGGTTGTCGGCCTCCCCCGTCCCACCGGCCGTGACGCTCGCGTCGATGCCCTCCAGACGCGCCTTCACCTCGCGCGCCGAAGCCGGGCGCTCGTCCGGTGACTTCGCCAGCAGGGTGAGGATCAGTCCGTCGAGCTCGCCGCCGATCCGCTCGTTGTGACGCGAGGGCGGCACCGGCTCGGCGCTCAGGTGGCCGCTGATGATGCTCACGGGATCGTCGCCCGGGAAGGGCGGCGCACCGGTCAGCATCTCGTAGAGCAGCGCGCCGAGCGAGTACAGATCGGCACGCTCGTCGCTGCGCCTGCCGATCGCCTGCTCGGGCGGCAGGTAGGCGGCGGTGCCGACGACCATCCGCTCGATTGCCTCGCGCGAGCGCACGGCGCCGCCGGCGAGGCCGAAGTCGCCGACGCGGGCGCGACCGTCGCCGTCGAGCCAGACGTTGGCGGGCTTCAGGTCGCGGTGGACGATGCCGCGGCGATGAGCGTGCTCGAGCCCCGCGGCGAGATCGCCGGCCACCGCGATCGCCCGCTCGACCGCCAGCCGGCGCTCGGGTGCGGCCTCGAGCAGGTCGCCAAGATCGCCGCCCGGCATGTATTCGGACGCGATGAAGGGCCGGCGCCCGTCCTGCCCGGCGGCGACGATCGGCACCAGATGCGGGTGGGTGCCGAGCTTTTCCATCGCCTCCGCCTCGAAGCGGGCCCGGGTCAGGGCCGTCTCCGCCATGCCCTCGGTGTTGAAGATGCCAACGGCTGTAAGCGCCCCGTAGCGTTCCCCGTCGCGAGCCAGATAGACCCGCTTGCGCGTGCCCTCGCCCAGGAACCCGATCACCTCGAAGCGGCCGCGCCCGACCTCGGAGGGAGCGTCCGCGGGCAGGGAGGCGAACGCTGCGCTGGGCGGCTCGAGCGCCAGCGGCTGGAGCCTGCTCGCCGTCGGCGGCAGCACTCAGCTCAGCGCCACAGTTGTCGCAGAACCGCGCCTCAGCACGGTTCTCGTTGCCACACTGCGAGCACCGCATCTCGCCACGAGGATATCCCTGGCAGCGCAAGCTGGACGGTCGGCCTAGCCCTGCTCGGAGATCTCGATGCGCTGGTCGGCGTCGACGTTGTGCAGCTTCGTGTTGCCGCCGTTCGGCCATTGCACGTGAATCGATCGCACGTGGCGCGCGAGGCCGAGGCCGAAGTAGACGTCGTAGAGGCCGCTCGAGTGCCGCGAGCCCTCCGCTTCGCCGACCCAGCCCTCCTGGCGGCCCTTCGAGGTGACGATCCTGACCTTGGCGCCGATCGCCTCGAGGTTGCCGGGCGGACCCTTGAGCGCGACGTCGAGCCAGTGACCGCCCCTCGTCTTGTTGATCATCAGGTGGCGGGCGACCTGGACTCCCTTGTGGCGCTTGATCAGCGCGACGAGGTCGCGGCGACCGTCGCCGTTGAGGTCGAACCAGCTCGCGGACGCCCACTGCGCGTGGGGGGCGAGGTTGAGCTTCCCGGTCCGATGGAACTTGCCGTCCTTGCCCTTGTGGAAGAGGCCTCCGGGAACCGCGGCGGCGTCGGGCCGCCCATCGTTGTCGTAATCGACGAACGAGAGGTTGACGGTGCCCTTGCTCGGCAGGCCGAACTTCTTCGGCCGCACTGCATGGAGGCGGCCGCCGCGATCGAGCAGCAGCGCGTTGCCGCCACGCGCCGAGACGAAGATGTCGGGGTTGAGGTCACCGTCGACGTCGCCGATCGAGATCGTCTGCAGAGACTTGCCGAGACCGCTGCGGGCTGATCGCCTGGGCGACCGAGAACGCGCCGGTCTTCGGGCTGCGGCGGTAGACGCGGACGCGGCTCTTGTCGACCGCGATCAGCTCCGGCGCGCGGTCCTTGCCGAGGTCGATCCAGCGATACAGGTGGCCGCGCACGTTCGCGCTCTGCATCAGGTTCGAGCTCGAGCCGAAGTGGCCGGGCTTGGCCTGCTGGCGGTAGAGCTGCGGATGACCGCTCTGGCAGCCGATGAAGATGTCGAGCTTTCCGTCCTGGTTGAAGTCGACCGGCTCGACCGAGCGCCCGCGGCAGATGCCCTTCTGGATGCCGGTGCCGGCGATGTCCTCATGGAAGCGGCCGTTGCCGTTGCCGAAGTAGAGCTCGTCGGTGACCTGCTCCTTGAGGCGGTCGATCCCGCCGCGATTGCCCCCGTTGGCGATGTAGACGTCGGGGATGCCGTCCTGGTTGAAGTCGGCCCAGCCCTGCCCATGTCGGTCGCCGAAGTGGACCGAGGTCGTGCTCGTCGGTGGGTTCGAGCGGCGCGGGCCGAAGTAGACGCGGCTGGCGGGGAAAAGTGGATCGACCGAGACGTCGAATGGCAGATCCATGAACTGCGCCCGCACGACAATCTCCGAATCCGGGCCCGAGTCGAAGTTGAGGATGCCGGAGGCCGGGTGCGTGCTCGGGTCCGTGCTGCGGGAGACGCGGGCGCCGTATGACGTTGAGCACCTTGAAGCCGCGGCCCCGATAGCGGATCGAGCCCTTGACGCGGCGCAGCGGATCCTGGGCGACCTTGTCGAGGCGGCGGGTGACGATGTGGGTGTTGCCGGCGGCGTCGATCCAGATGTAGAGGCCGGCGGGCTTGATCTTCGGCTCCCGGAAGGAATCGTCGAAGCCCGGCACCGTCGGGGTCGAGCTCAGCTTCGAGTAGTCGAGGTGGGCCCGCAGCTTGCCGTTGTGGTTGACGAGCAGGTTGCCCCGATAGCGGTGGTGGGTCGTGAACATGTCGTATTGGCCGTTGCCGTCGACGTCGGCGACGCCGACGTCGTAGAGCTTCTGCGTGTTGAGCGGCAGATCGCGCGACGCGAACTTCGGCTTCGGCGCGTGATGGCCGGCCGAGGCCGCGCCGGGAGCGAAGGCGACGAGCAGCGCCAGGGCAAGGGCGAAGACCCCGGCGGTCCGGGCGGGGGCGCGCAGGCGCTCGCTGTTCGTGCTTGCTCTCGCCATCGTCTGCTCTCGGACGTAGACACGCGTGCGGGGCCGAGGTCGCGGTCCGGTGCCGCCGGCGCTCCCGTGCCCGCCCCGGTCACGTCGCCCGCATCAGGGTAGTGGGTGGCGAACCTTTACAGTCGCAGCCATGTCGAAAGCAACGATGCACACCAATGCAGGCCCGATCGAGTTCGAGCTCTTCGATGAAGACGCTCCGAAGACGGTCGAGAACTTCCGCAAGCTCGCCGGCGACGGCTTCTACGACGGACTCATCTTCCATCGCGTGATCTCCGACTTCATGATCCAGGGCGGCTGCCCGGAAGGCACCGGCACCGGTGGCCCGGGCTACACGTTCGAAGACGAGTTCAACCAGCACAAGATCGAGCGCGGCGCGCTCGCGATGGCAAACGCCGGCCCGAACACGAACGGCTCACAGTTCTTCATCGTCACGACCGAGGCCGCTCCATGGCTCGACGGCAAGCACACGGTCTTCGGCAAGGTCGTCTCCGGGATGGACGCCGTCGACGCGATCGAGGGCACGGAGACCGACGGCCGCGACCGCCCCGTGGAGCCGCAGGGCATCGCCAACATCGAGCTGGCGGGGTAGCTCCAGTTCCTAGCCGCGGGCGCCGGGGCCGGTCCGGCCCGCCGTTGCACGAGGCACTTCTGCCTGAAAAGGGCATCGGCGGTGGCCAATTGGCCGAGCGTGCTCCATCCGCCCCTATAGGGACGTCCCTTGCACGTTCGACGGGCGAGTGGCCGCCTGGGTGAGTGGTCCTTTGCGCGAAAGACGCCGGTTGCGTGCACGTCCTGGCGCAACGCCGTCACGCTCTCGTTACGTACCTACCCCACCAGGAGGAGGTTCCGCGGAACCGGAACCGCCTCCTTGGGAGGGGTCCTCATCGCGCGAAGCGACACTCGGCGCATCTGCGTGCGCCCGGCTCAAGGTCCGCGTTGTGCAGCCGAGCCTTACGGGGATGCCGACGGACCCAGAACTGCGGCGTCATCCGAAGGTGAAGAGCATCAACCGGCCCCCGCGTGAACACACGTGCTTGATGCCCGATGACGGTCCCCCATTGCCCACGGCGACAAACGACGCCCAGCAAGTCCAGCCCTGCACCCGGTAGACAACCTCTCGGCTCGCGCTCGGTCAGTCATTCACCGGAGTCTGGATCGAGTTCATGTCGTGGATTGTGAGAGCGCCGAGCAGACGCGGATCAGCCGCCCGGGGGCAGCTCAATCCATGGACCTGAACGTCGCGACCGCCCGAGCGCACGTTGCAGCGTTCGAGCCGTAGCGGCGTCTGCTCCTTCGAAGACTTCCTGACTGGCTGGCGTGCCTCGTGGGCGGGGGCGGATGCGCCGGACTGAGAGGTTGCGTCTGGGCTGCTCGATTCACCGCCCCCTCCACAGCCGAGAGCAACGAACGCCAGGACTGTCGCGCAGAGAGCAGGGGCGCATCGCGGAGCCGGCGGCATCAAACCAACTACGGCTGCGAGGAGGCAATCGGTCCTCGCTCGCTCACCGAATGGTGCCCATCGCACCTGGCGTGGCGTCATCGGCAGCGAAGCGCGGCAGTCGTGCCGGTTCGAAGCAGAAGGGCCCCGGGTTGAGCCCGGGGTGGGCTACGCCGAGACTGCCAGCTGACCGCAGGCGGCCGCGATGTCGCGGCCGCGGGTGAGGCGGATCGTGTTCGGGATGCCGCGCTCGCGGAGCACCGAGGCGAACGCCTCGATCGCTTCCGGACTCGAGCCCGAGTAGCGGCCCGGGGTCGGGTTGTAGGGGATCAGATTGACCTTGAAAGCCTCGCGCGGGCGCAGCTGCTCGGCGAGGACGGCCGCCTGATCAGGCGCGTCGTTGATGCCGTCGAGCATCAGGTACTCGATGAAGATCCGCTTGCCGCGGCGCTCGCGCCAGCGCAGGCAGGCGGCGAGCACGTCGCGAAGCGGATAGCGATCGTTGACCGGCATCAGCTCGCTTCGCAGGTCCTCCTCGGCAGCGTGCAGCGAGAGCGCCAGCCGGATCCGCGGGCCTTCCTCGGCGAGGCGCTCGATCCCCGGGATCCAGCCGACCGTCGAAACGGTCGTGTGCGAGGTCGCGATCCCGGTCTCGGGCAGCCGCTCGGCCGCCGCGATCACGGCGTCGAAGTTCATCAGCGGCTCTCCCATGCCCATGAAGACGAGGTGGTTGACGGGCTCGATCCGGCGAAAGTGAAGGACCTGGTCGAGGATCTCGGAGGCCGTCAGGTTGCGGCCGAAGGCCATCCGCCCGGTCGCGCAGAAGTCGCAGGTCAGCGGGCAACCCGACTGGCTGGAGACGCAAACCGAACGGCGGCCGTCGCGGAAGCGCATCAGCACCGCTTCGATCGGCCGGCCGTCGAGCGTGTTGAAGAGCACCTTCTCGGTCCCGTCGGCGGCGAGCGCCTTGTCGGCTGCGTAGAGCGTCGAGATCGGTACCTCGGTCTCGAGGCGACCGCGCAGCTCCTTCGGCAGGTTCGTCATCTGCCTGTAGGAGTGCACTCCCCCGCACGCCCACTCCCACACCTGGCGGGCGCGGAATGAGGGCTCGCCCGCGTCCGCAAGGGTCTTTTCGAGCAGCTCGAGGTCCATGCGGCCAGTGTGGCAGGCGCGCGAAGGCGGCCCGCCGACGATGCCGGCCGGTCGTTCCATGCCGACTTCCCACCGTATGGCTGGGAAAGTCGATGAAGAACGGCAGAGCCGGCGCTCAGAGGTAGCGGCGGGCGGCGCGCTCGGCGGCGGCGCCGTAGGAGCCGCCGAACAGGACCGCGTGGACGAGCAGCGGCTGCAGCTGCCAGAGCTCGACCCGCTCGGCCGCCCCGTCGGCAAGCGGCGCCGCCTCCTCGTAGGCGGCGAAGACGCGCTCCCCGCCCGGGTTGCCGAACAGGCGCAGCATCGCGAGGTCCATCTCACGATGGCCGCCGTGGGCGGAGGGGTCGATCAGCCAGGCGCGGCCGTCCTCGTCGGCGAGCACGTTGCCGCCCCACAGGTCGCCGTGCAGCCGCGCCGGTGGCTCCTCCGGTCCGGCCAACCCATCGATCCGCGCGCAGACGGCCTCCACGGCCTCGACCCCGCGGGGGCCGATCGCACCGCGCTCCACCGCCATCCGCAGCAACGGCAGCAGCCGCTGCTCCGCGTAGACCGCGGCCCACGTCTCCCCCGGCTTGACGTCGAGACCGAGCGAGCCCAGCCGCTGGCGCCCGGCACCCCCGTCGCTGCCATCGCCCTGCGGCATCCATCCGCGGCGCCGGGCGCGCCCAGCGCGTGTAGTCGCGGCGAGGCCGCGCCCGAACGCCTCGGCCCCCGCCGCGTCGATTGACCCCGGCTCGACCCACTGCAACGCGAGGAACGCCGGATCCGCGCCGAGCGCCGAGCACCTCGGGCACAGGCAAACCCCCCTCACTCAGCCAGCGCAGCCCGGCGGCCTCGTCCTCGTATTCGCCCGGATCGACGCCGGCCCGCGTCTTGACGAAGGCGCGGCGCCCGTCGGCCAGCTCGGCCGCGTGAGCGTCGTTGATCGAGCCGCCGGAGACCGCCCGCAGGGAAGCGGGCCGGGAGCCGAGCGCCCGCTCGAGTGCCGCGGCGAGGGGCTCGTCCCCGGACCGGCTCAGGCGGCTCGCTTCTCCGCTTCGGACTTGATCCCCGCGGCGATGCCCTCCACCACGTTCTGCATCAGCGCCTTGATCGCGAACGTCGTGCCGGGGATCGCACCTGCCGTCTCGAGCACGTAGCTCATCCGGGTCTGCCCCTCGCCGGCGGGCGTCAGCTCGATCGTTCCGACGTGGTCCTTGGTCGGCACGCCGGAGAGCATCCTGTAGGCGAATCGGTGCGGCGGGTCGAAGGTGATGATCTCCTCGCGCACCGGCGGGCCGACGAGGTAGAGCTTGCGGATCGCGCCGAGGCCGTTCGGCGGCGGGTCGCCCTCGCGCTCGATCTCGATCTTCCGGAAGCGCGTGAAGTCGGCCATGCCGCGAAGGTCGGCCACCACCTCCCAGACAGTCTCGATCGGGGCGGAAACGGTGCGGGAGAAATCGAGCGTCGCCATGGCGGCGATCATATGCAGCCCGCGTCAGGGCCGCTTTTGGATCTCGTCAAGCAGGCCCTCGCAGCCGCGCTGGACGATCTCGACGACGGCGTCGAAGTGATCCTCGCCGCCGTAGTAGGGGTCAGGGACCTCGAGCTCGCCGGCGGCGACGGATTCGGGATCGAAGCTGCGCAGCAGCACGGGCTCGGGGATCTCGAGATCCCCCGCGGCGAGCTCCTGCAGGCTCTCGAGGTTGCGCTCGTCCATCGCGACGATCCAGTCGAAGTGCTCGAAGTCCCGCCGCGAGACCTGGCGCGCGCTCCCCCCGAGCGTGATCCCGCGCTTCGCCCCGGCGGCGATCGCGCGCTCGTCGGGCGGGTTGCCGATGTGCCAGGAGCCGACCCCGGCGCTGTCGATCTCGATCTCGCCGTCGAGCCCGCGTTCGGCGACGAGGCCACGCATCACCGCCTCCGCCGTCGGCGAGCGGCAGATGTTGCCGAGGCAGACGAACAACACCCTCCTCATCGGCGCCTCACGTGGCGAAGGCGGGTGCCCGGCGCTCGGCCTCGGCGGCAACGCCCGCCATCAGGCGGCCGATCGCAAGGCGGGTGAGCGCCGCCGTGAACGGCCCGGTGAGCGGCACGGCCGGCTCGATGTCGATCTCGTAGCGCATCTCGCAGCCGCCACCGGCCGGCTCGAGGCTGACCGTCCCGACCTGACTCCGGACTGGAACGCCGGAGAGGACCTCGTAGGAGAAGCTGCGGGGTGGCTCATAGCCGATCACGCGCTCGCGGATCGGCGGGCCGGCGATGTGCAGGGCCCGAATCGCGCCGACGCCGTTCGGTGCCTCGGCGCCTTTGCGCTCGAGCTCCGCGCGCCGGATCGGCGTAAAGCTCGGGTAGGCAGCGTGGTCGGTGATCGTCTCGAAGACGACCTCAGCGGGCGCCTCGATCCTCCTCGTCAGCGTCAAGCTCGGCATCGGCTCACTTCGCTCCCTTCAACAGCCGCTCGCGCGCCGTCTTCGTCAGGGGCCGGTAGCCGCCCCGCTTCTCGTCCCAGTACCAGGCGCTCGCGGGCTTCGCCGGCTCCGGGATGCCCTGCTCGCAGAGCGCGGCCGTGCGGACCCGGTACCAGGTGGTCACCGGGATCTTCTCAACGAGCCGGACCAGCTGCGGGCGCCCGGGTGAGCCGAGTGGACCGAGCACGCGATCGAGCTCGGACGTGGTGAGCTCCTTGCCCTCGCGGAGGCGCACCGCGGCGACGGAGACCGCGCCGATGCCGTAGGCGACGGCGAGCCGGACGGCGTGCAGGTCGCCGAGCGCATCCTGGATCGGGCCGGCGGCGACGACGCCGGCGGCGGTGCGAACGAGCGCCGGCACGTGGTCGACGAGCCAGAAGTCGCCGTCGACGTCCCGGCGAAACAGATCGCCGGTCTCGAGCCAGGCATCGCCGGCCTCGAACACGCCGCGCAGCGTGCCACTCGAGTTGACTGCCTCCGGGCGCACGCGGGCCAGCAGCATCCCGACCTCGAGCCGTGTGCAGGGCTCGGCAAAGCCGTCCGGGCCCTCGATCAGGCGCCGGCTAACGGTGTCGTACCGGGCAATCCGCACCTCGGCGCTGCCCGGCAGCGGCCGGCCCTTGCAGCCGGCCTTCTCGCCGGTCAGGTTGACGAGCACGGCGTCGCCCTCCGTCGACGCGTAGAACTCGAGCACGCGGGCCGGGCCGAAGCGTTCGCTCACCTTCTTCCAGGTCGAGCGCGGCATGCCGGAGCCGATGAACAGGCGCACAGGATGGTGGTGCTCGCCCGGATCGGGCGGTCCCTCGGCGATCTCATCGAGCATCGTCCACGTGTAGGAGACGACGGTCGCGCCGTAGCGGCGTACCTCGTCCCAGAAGTTCTCGGGGGTGACGTCCTCGGCGACCGCGAGGCGCGAGCCGCCGGCGACCGCGCCGCCGATCGTCATCAGCAGCGCCGAGGGGTGGTACACGGGCGTCGCGCTGTAGACGGTGTCCAGGTCCGAGAGCGCCGCCGAGGAGGCGGTTCCGAACGCCGACAACGCCCAGCGCCCGTTCGTGATCCGGTTCGCGCGCGTGCGTTCGCCGGCGCCGGTGAAGAGGATGAAGGCGAGATCGCCGGCGCGGCCCGGATCACGGCGGTACCAGGCCGGCACCCGGACCTCGTCCGGCTCGATCTGCTCCATGTCGATGAGCCCGCCCGGCAGCTTGCGGGGACCGCCGCCCCCGCCGAGCACGTAGACCTGCCGCCCGGTCTCCACAGCAGTCCGCTCACCGTTCTGGGGGTCGCAGATGATCCGCGTCACCTTGCCGAGCTCCGCCTCGCGCACGTGATCGCCGTCGGGCCGCATGAGCACCGCGACGGCCCCCATCCGGCTCAGGGCAGCGACCGCGGTCAGCGCGCTCGGCCGCGTCTGCATGAGCACGCCGACGTGCTCGCCCTGGCGCACGCCGGTCTGCAGTAGGCCCTTGACGACGTTGTCGATCCGCTCGTTGACGGCCGCGCGCGTGTGGCCGCGATCCTCGAAGAGCAGCGCGACGTCGTCGGGCGAGCGCTTCGCCTGCTCGTCGATCAGCAGGCCGAAGGAGATCCGCGTGCCGGGGCTGATCCGGCCGAGCCGGTTGAGGCGGCCGAACTGACCGGCGCCCTCGCCGAGCAGCGAGCGTGCCGTGCGGGCCGAGCCGAGGGCGGCACCGGCGAGTGCCTGGGCGGCGCCGAGACCGGCGCCCGCGGCAAGCTCCAGCCCGGGGCCGAGCCGGCCACCGATCGAGCCGCCCTCGTCGGCGTCATCGTCGCGAACGGGGCCAACGCCCTCCGGCAGCGGGCCCTTGCCCGCCCGGTGGCGGCACCAGGCCGCGACCGTCGGCCAGGTCGTCTCGACGGAAGTCGAGCCGACGACGAGCCCGAAGTGGCCGGCCGGCAGCGTCCGCTCGTAGACCTCGGCCCGCGGCGCCGCCCGCGTGACGGCGCGAACCGTATGCGGCGGCGCGATGTCGTCCGTATCGCCGACGAAGGCGAGCACCGGGCAGGTCAAGTCGGCGAGCGTCACGAGCCGGTCCTCGATCACGAAGCCGCCGGAGACCATCCGATTGTGGACGCCGAACTGCTTGACGACCTCGGCAAGCGCCGGCCCCGGCCAGGCGACCCAGCCCTCGGCCTCGAGGAAGCGCCGCTGGCGCTCCTTCGGCAAGAGCGCCTCGCGGTCGTGGAGCTGGCGGAGGAACTGGATCCGCTGGCGCAGCGACTTGCCGGGATCCATGAGCCGGAAGCCGGTGCGGCTCGCCCACGCCGGCAGCGCCGTGCGGGCGAGCACGTTGTCGGCGAGGAAGGCGGCTCCCCGGGTCATGATCTCCTCGGGGAGGCCGAAGGTCAGCGTTCCACGCGAGTCGACGGGGCTGCCGAAGACGACGACGCTGGCGATCGAACGACTGCGGCGGTAGGCGGCGGCCTGGTAACAGAACATCCCGCCCTGGCTGTAGCCGCCGATGTGGACGTCGCTTCCGGTCTCGTCGGCGATGACGTCGATCGCCTCCGAGACGGCGAGCACGTGGTCGGTGAGCGAGCGCTCGAGCCCGCCCTCCTCCTTCTCCGGCGCGCCGAAGTCGATCACCCAGGGCTCGACCCCGTTCGCGTGCAGGATCGTCACGGCGCTGCTCGTCGGGGCCACGTCGTAGACCTCGGCGGCGAGCATCATCGGCGGCACGAGGACGATCGCCGGGACATCGGGACGCTTGCCGTCGGCACGATCGGGCGGGTAGTAGCGCCGCAGGCGGTAGATGCCGCGCTCGGCAAAGACCTCGTAGGGACTCGGTTGCTCCTCGATCTGAAGGCCGCCGAAACGGGCCACCTCGAGGGCGTTCTGGGCGGCCGCGCCGATCCGCGCGGCGGGCGCCGTGATCACGTCTGGGACGAGCGGCATCTGTTCAGGGTGGCGTCGCAAGCGGGGTCGCCGGAGCCGGCGCCGACTCTAGTCCATCGCTCGTGAGCTCGGCCCGGCGCTTCGCCCGGCGCCGGAGCTGGGCGCACGCCTGCAGGCGCCGGGCAAGCGGAGGAGCCGCCGCAACCCTCGGCCTACCATCGGTTTCCGGGTACGGGGCGGCAGGGCCTGCCGGCCGCCCGTCCCGATTCCGTCGATGCTCGGCTTGGACGCTCCGCCAGGACATCCCACCTACCGGCTTTCGCTCGCCGCGATCGCCATCATGGCGGCGATCGCAGTGCTGGCAACCCTCGCTGCACCAGCGAGCGCGCGCGAGTACATGCCCCCGAAGAACCACATCTTCGAGGGGGTCAGCGACCTCGGCAACAAGAGCGCCTACTTCGACTTCACCGACGCGATCGACCGCCACGTTCCGGTCATGCAGGCGTTCACCGCCTGGGGCCAGCCGCTGAAGGACTACAAGCAGCGCTGGAAACGGACCGAGACGCGCGGCATGCTCAGCATCTCGACCTCGCCCTGTTACGAGTGCGGGGAGACGATCAGCCCGCGCGCGATCGCCACAGGCAAGGGCGACGGCTACCTGGTCCGGCTCAACAAGTTCCTCTCCGAGTGGGGACGGCCGACCTACATCCGGCTGCTGCCGGAGATGAACGGCCATTGGAACCCCTACTCGGCCTTCAACGCGGACGGCTCTGGCCGCGGCCACAAGCACAAGACCTCTTGGTTCCGTCGCGCCTGGCGGCGGACGGTGCTGATCGTCCGCGGCGGGCCGCGCGGGAGGGTCAACCACAAGCTGCTGCGGCAGGGGCTGCCGCGGATCAAGGCACGGCACACCCCGAAGCATCTGCACCGGGCCCCCGTCGCGTTCATCTGGTGTCCGCAGACAGCGGGATCGCCCGATCTGCGCAAGAACCGTCCGGCCGTCTACTGGCCAGGCAGTCGCTTCGTCGACTGGGTCTCCGCCGACATCTACGGCAAGTACCCGAACTTCGCCGGCCTCGAGCGCTTCTACAAGTCGCGCAAGAACTTCCCGTTCGTGATCGGCGAATGGTCCCCGTGGGACGCCGACAACCCGACGTTCGTCAACCAGCTGCACGAGTGGGCGGAGTCGCACAACCGCGTGCACATGCTCGTCTACTTCCAGGGCTTCGGCAAAGGCAACCCGTTCCTGATCCAGCACTACCCGGCGAGCGAGGAGGCGCTGCGCAAGCAGGTCGACAACAAGCGCTACAGCCGCTTCGCGCCACACTCGGCGCGGGCCGGCGACAAGGGCAGCGGCAAGGGACACCCGGGCAAGCACGGCGGCAAGAAGCACCATCACGGCGGCGGCAACTCCGGTGGCGTCGGCAGCGGCTGAGCCCCGGCGCGCTCTCAGCTCCCGGGGGTGAGCTCCCAGACCCTGCGTTCGCCCTCGCTGTGTGAGATCGCCGCGCCCGTTGCGTGCAGGTGATCGAGGTACGCGAGCGCGAGCTGCAGGCCCCAGGCGGCCGTCGCCGGCGAGTAGTCGGCGCCGAGCATGTCCTCGACGACCTCGTAAGGGCTGCGCGGTCCCCGCTCGAGCGAGGCGCGGACGCCGCCGAGCTGAGCGAGCGTCATCTCCCGGTTGGCATCGACCTTCGCCGGGATCCCGCGGAAGGGCCGGCCGTGACCGGCGAGACACAGGTCCGTGCCGAGATCGCGGACGCGCTCGAGCGACTCGAGGAACTCTCCCACCGGATCAGGCGTATGGCCCTGATCGAAGAAGACGGAGACCCGGCCGAGCAGGTGATCGCCCGAGATCATCAGCCGGCGCTCGGGCTGGTGCAGGACTACGTGTGAGGGAGCGTGGCCCGGCGTCTCGTAGACGCGCCAGGAGCCGGCATCGGTCTCGACCTCGACACCGTCGAGTAGCTCGCGGTCGGGCTCGACCAGGCGGTCGACCAGCGGCGGTTCGTCGCGACGCTTCTCGTAAGCCTCGAGCGCGGCCCTCGGTACGCCCGCCTGACGGGCGACCTCGATCCGCCGGTCCCAGGCGCTGTCGGGGTCCTCGACGATGCCGCGGATGTGCCCCCAGGCGGGGTGCATCCACAACTCACAGCCCGCCGCGTCGACCACCGTCCCCGCGGCGCCGTAGTGGTCGGAGTGCGAATGGGTGCAGACGAGCAGGCGAACGTCACGCAGCGAGAAGCCTGCCTGGCGCAGCGCCATCTCGAGCTGGCCCTCCGCGGACGGGCCGCCGACGCCCGTGTCGAAGAGAACGACACCGTCGCCGGCGGCAAGCGCCCAGGCGTTCACGTGCGGAACGCCGGGCCAAGGGCAGGGCAGGCGCAGACGCCAGATGCCGGGCAGGACGCGTTCGGTCCTCGGCATCTCGGGAGGCTTCGGCGGCGCCGGCGGAGAGCTCACGTGGGGATCGTCCCAGGCTCGGGCCCAGGCTGCCGGGCCACCCGGCGACCCGGCGGCGCGTCAGCCGGCGGGCGTCGGCGCGGGCCGCGCGGCGGTGCGGGCCCGCAGGCGGCGGGCCTGCTTGAAGGTCAGCAGGCGCCCGGTGCGCTCGTCGATCAACTTCAGCCTGCTGCAGCGGAAGCTCTCGCGCATCGTCAGCACGGGAACGTCGGCGAAGACCGGCAGGCCGTCGTGCGCCGCCTGCAGGTTGTAGTTCGGCACGCGCGCGTTGAGATGGTGGACGTGGTGCAGGCCGATGTTCCCGGTGAAGAACTGCAGCGGCTGCGGCAGCTTCAGGTAGGAGCTGCCCTGCAGGGCCGCGTCGGCGTAGCTCCAGCGCTCGCCCGACTCCCAGTAGACGTCTTCGAACTGGTGCTGCACGAAGAAGAGCCAGACACCGGCGGAGCCCGCGATCATCACCATCGGCAGCTGGATCAGCAGGAACGCCTGCCAGCCGATCGCGAAACAGACGGCGAGCACCGTCACCGCAATCGCGGCGTTGGTGAGCATGACGCTGTGCCGGTGCGCAGCGCTGCCGCGCTTCGGCAACAGGCGCGGCTGGATCACCAGCGACCAGATCGGCCCGATTCCGAACATCACGACCGGGTTCCGGAAGAGGCGGTAGGTGAAGCGGGTCCGCAGGCTCGCCTGCTCGTACTCGGAGACCGTCATCGTCATCACGTCACCCGTACCGCGGCGATCGAGGTCGCCGGCCGAGCCGTGATGGACGGCGTGGGAGTGACGCCAGGCGGCGAACGGGTGCAGGACGAGGAGCCCGAAGAAGCGGCCGAACCAGAGGTTCGCCTTGCGGGAGGCGAACAGCGAGCCGTGCGTGCAGTCGTGGAAGAGGATGAAGGTGCGAAGCAGAAAGCCCGCGGCGAGCACGGAGACCGCCAGCGTGAGCCAGTAGGAGACGCCGAGCAGCGCCACCATCACGGGCCACAGGGCGAGGTAGGCGACGGGGCCCGTGACGATGTCAAGCGCCGTGCGCCACGGCCGCGGCTGCGTATAGGGGGCGATCGCCTCCCGCTGGAGGGGGTCGGCGGTCTCGCCCGTGGGTTTGGTGGCAGCTGGATCCAAGGAGTCCTCTCCCGAATCACGCCCTGCACGGCACCGGGCCTTAGATGCTAGCCGTTCGCAGGCACCGCCCCACGCCGACTACCGCCCGGAGAAACGGCCGCGGCGATCTTTGTACCCCTGGACAACACAGCCGAAGGCGCTCGCCGTAAGGTTCCCCCTTCCCACAACTTGACCGGCAGCGTGCGATCGGAAACGAACGTTCCTCGCTGCTGTTGAACGACAGACGAGGAGAAGAACACCGCATGACCAACGTCACCCGAGCCCGCAAGCACAACGTCAGCGCGGGCACCTGGACGCCCGACGGTGAGCCGCTGGGCCAGACCAACCTGATCGAAGACGAGGGGATCCCCTTCGGTTCGAACGTCTTCTCCGGCGACATCCAGCGCCATCGCCTCTCCAAGGACACCTACAAGAAGCTGCAGGCAACGCTCGACGCCGGCGAGCCGCTCGACGCCTCGCTCGCCGACGAGGTCGCCGAGGCGATGAAGCAGTGGGCGCTGGAGAACGGCTGCACCCACTTCACCCACGTCTTCCAGCCGCTCACCGGACTGACGGCGGAGAAGCACGACTCGTTCTTCGAGCCCGACCGCAAGGGCGGGTCGATCGCCGGCTTCTCCGGCAAGGAGCTGATTCAGGGCGAGCCCGACGCCTCCTCGTTCCCGACCGGCGGCATCCGCGCCACCTTCGAGGCGCGCGGCTACACGGCCTGGGACCCCACGAGCCCTGCCTTCATCCTCGAGAACCCGAACGGGGCACTGCTCTGCATCCCGACGGCCTTCGCCTCGTGGACCGGCGAGGCACTCGACGCGAAGATCCCGCTGCTGCGCTCGATGGACGCGCTCTCGAAGGCCGCGATCCGCGCCCTGCGGCTGCTCGGCGACGACGAGAGCCAGCGCGTGTTCACGACCGTCGGCCCCGAGCAGGAGTACTTCCTGATCGACGAGCAGTACTACTACGAGCGACCCGACCTGTACACGACAGGCCGCACGCTGTTCGGCCAGCTGCCGCCGAAGGGCCACGAGCTCGACGACCACTACTTCGGGTCGATCCCCGAGCGCGTGCTCGCCTGCATGATGGACACCGAGCTCGAGCTGATCAAGCTCGGCGTACCGGTCAAGACGCGGCACAACGAGGTCGCCCCGGGTCAGTACGAGATCGCGCCGATCTTCGAGAACTCGAACGTCGGCTCCGATCACCAGCAGCTGACGATGCAGATCATGCAGAGCGTCGCCCGCAAGTACGGGCTGATCTGCCTGCTGCACGAGAAGCCGTTCGCCGGCGTCAACGGCTCCGGCAAGCACAACAACTGGTCGATGGGCACCGACACCGGGACCAACCTGATGGACCCGGGCGACACGCCGTCGGAGAACACGAACTTCCTGTTCTTCTGCGCCGCCGTGATCCAGGCCGTCAACAAGCACCAGGGCCTGCTCCGGGCCTCGGTCGCGAACATCGGCCAGGATCACCGGCTCGGCGCGAACGAGGCGCCGCCCGCGATCATCTCGATCTTCCTCGGCGCCGAGCTCGAGAAGGTCTTCGAGGCGATCGCCACCGGCAAGGGCGACCCGAACACGCCGGGGAGCTTCCTCGGCCTCGGCACGCCCGTGCTGCCGCCGCTGCCGATGGACGGCGGCGACCGCAACCGGACCTCGCCGTTCGCCTTCACCGGCAACAAGTTCGAGTTCCGGGCACTCGGATCGAGCATGTCGCTCGCCTTCCCGAACACCGTCCTGAACACGATCGTCGCCGAGGCGATCGACGACCTTGCCGACCAGCTCGAGTCGAAGACGGGCGAGGTCGCAGAGCGCGTCGCCGCCGTCGTCAAGGACTCGTACACGGCGAACAAGGTCGTCTGCTTCATGGGCGACAACTACTCGGACGATTGGCATGCCGAGGCGGAGTCGCGCGGGCTCAAGAACCTGCGCTCGACGCCGGACGCGTTGCCCGAGGTGCTCGCGCCGGAGACGATCGCGGCCTTCGACCGCTACAGCGTGCTCAGCGAGCGCGAGCTGGAGGCCCGCTACGAGGTCTGGCTCGAGCAGTACATGATCAAGGCCAACATCGAGGCGGAGACCGGCTTCCGGATCGCCAAGACGATGATCGTGCCGGCCGCGGTCCGCTACCTGGAGATGCTCGACAACGCCGACATCGAGGCGATCGAGACCGAGGTCCGGACGCTGACCGACGACCTGCTCGAGGCGCTCGGCAAGCTCGCCGAGGCGAACGACCCGACCGACCTCGAGGGACTCGACGCCGCCAAGCACGCGCGCGACGCACAGCTCGCGGCGCTCGCCGACGTCCGCGAGGTCGTCGACAAGCTCGAGGGCGTCATCCCCGACGACCTCTGGCCGCTGCCGAAGTACTCGGAGATCCTCTTCCTGCGCTAGATCGCGGCAAGAGAAGGACTACCGGAGAGCCCGGGCCGCGAGGTCCGGGCTCTTCTCGTTGTGGCCGGCCGCCACTTCGGCGACGGAGCAGAGCACGGAGGCCCGAGGCCGAAGCGCCTGCGCTCCCGCCGCCCCTAGCGAACGAGCCAGCGATGCACGTTGCTGCCGAGCATCGCTTCCGTCTGTTCCTCGCTGACGCCGAGCTCGTGGAGCTGGCCGAGGATCGTCTCGAAGATGTAGGTGAAGTGCCAGTTGGGCGCCATCTGGCCGACCATCTCGCGGGGGAACCAGTCGATCGTGGCGCACGCATCCTGCGAGAGCGTCATCCGCTCCGCGTGACCGCGCTCGACCAGCGCGGCGACGGTCGCGTTGCGCTGCTCGGTCGGCAGGATGATGTCGAGCCCGTAGCGATCCATGCCGATGTATGGGCCTCGTTGCAGGAGCTCCTCGATGTAGTCGAGGTCGTCGGTGTCCCCGGTATGGGCGACCTGGACCATCGAGGGATCGATGCCCTCACTCTCGAAGATGTCCATGATCTCGAGCCCCCGGCGGGTGCCGGGGTGGGAGTGAGCCATGATCGGCCGCCCCGTCCGCTTGCTCGCCTCGGCGCAGGCACGGAGCACGCGCTCGACGTGCTCGGTGATGCCCGGCTCGTCGACGGCGCACTTGAGGAATGCGGCCTTGACGTCGGTGCCCTGGATCCCGACCTCGATGTCGTGGACGAAGGCGGCGACGAGCTCTTCGGGATCGAAGTTGGCGAAGTGCTGCGGGATGAAGGTGTAGTGGGCGCCGTAGATGCCGGTGCACATGACGAGCTGGATGCCGGTCTTCTCGACGACGCGCTGGGCGAAACGGGCATCGCGGCCGAGGTCCATGCAGGCCGGGTCGACGATCGTCTTGACGCCGTGCGCCATCGCCCGCTCGATCTGCTCGACGGCGTAGCGCTCCTCCTCGGCCTCGTCGTAGAGGTGCGGGAACTGCGTCCGGACGGCCTCGGAGGTGGAGCGCAGGTGCTCATGACCGAGGGTCCGGCCCAGCGACGCCGAATCGATCGGCCCGCCGACGGTTTCAACCTCTCCCATGGCCTGCACCATATCCCCGGGGCGCGAACACCGACAGCGCGGAGGGGTCGCTGACCCGGAAGACGACCGGGGAGCAACGCCAAGCACTCGATCCGGTGGGAGAATGCGGAGGGGCCGCGGCCAGGGCGTGGTCCCACGCACGATGCTCGCTCGTCCTCGCGATACCGCCGTCCTCCCCACGCTCGTCCTCGCGGCGGCGCTGACGCTCTTGCCGGCGTCGGCGGGCGCCGCCCCCGTGAGCAAGGGAACAGGCAAGGCCCGCCTCAGCGTCACCCGCGTCAGCGGGCTGCCGGGCGGCGCGGTTGCGGCCGGCGACACCGTGAAGGCGACCACCACGGTTCGCAACAGCGGCCGGCGCCCGGGGCGCAGCGACGTCAAGCTGATCGTTCCGCGCAAGGTAGGCGCGAAGACGGGCAAGCGCCTCGCGCTGAAGTCGGACCGGCACTTCGGCCCGCATCGCAAACGGTCGCTCAACTTGCGCTTCACCGTGCCGAAGGGACTCGCGCCGAACGGCGCCGAGGGCGAGGCCTCCTGGGAGATCGCCGCCTGCGTCCGCCGCCACGGCGACGGCTCTCGGCTGCGCTGCCGGAGCGCGACCCGCCCACTCGTGGTCAAGACGCCTCCCCTTCCGCCGCCCTTCAAGCCGGGCGGAATGAGTGCCGGCGACCAGCTCTTCCCGCAGATCGGCAACACCGGCTACGACGCCGGCCACTACTCGATCGACCTCGCCTACAACCCGACGAACAATCAGTTCGGCGCCGGCACGCGGTCGACGATGACCGCGACCGCAACCCAGAATCTGGGGCGGTTCTCGATGGACTTCCAGCGGCTCGCGATCAGCCACGTGAAGGTCGATGGCAAGCCGGCGCAGTTCCGGCTCGCGGATGCGAAGCCGAAGCTGGCCGGCGCGACCCAGCCGGTGAAGCTCGATCGTCACGCCACCCGAGGGCATCCCGAAGGGCTCGACGTTCAAGGTCGCCGTCACCTACACGGGCAAGCCCGTCGAGATCACCGACCCGGACGGCTCGAGCGAGGGCTGGGTCCGCGCCTGCATCGTCGTCGCGACTCCCGCGACCTGCGACGGCGGCCTCGTCGTCAACGAGCCGATCGGCGCCGCCGGCTGGTTCCCGAGCAACAACGTGCCGTCCGACAAGGCCTCGGTCCAGGTCGCGATCACCGTGCCCAAGCAGTACGTGGCGCTCGGCGCCGGCGAGCTCCAGAGCAGGGTCCCGGTTGGCGCCGGCGAGCGGCGCTGGACATGGGACGAGGACGATCCGACCGCGACGTACCTGACGACGGCGACGGTCGGCCGCTTCACCTATACGGAGGGCCACATGACCGAGACGGGGACCGGCCTCACCCTCCCCACCTACGAGGCGATCGACTCGACCGCCACGCCGGCCCAGAAGACCGCCCTGGACGCCTCCTTCGCGCGAACCCCGTCGATGATCAACTTCCTCGCCGACCGCTTCGGCCCCTACCCCTTCGATTCGGTCGGCGGCATCTTCGACCAGGTACCGACCCTCGGCTACGCGCTCGAGGTCCAGACGAAGCCGGCGTATGCCTACCTCGGGCGCAGCGACGCGACCATGCTGCACGAGCTCGCGCACCAGTGGTTCGGCGACTCGGTCTCCCCCGCTCAGTGGTCCGACATCTGGTTCAACGAGGGCTGGGCAGAGTGGTCGACCTGGTACTGGGACTACACGGCGAACGGCGCGACGGACAGCCCCGCCGACATCTTCGACAGCAACTACGCCGGCGCCAAGGCGTCGGATTGGTCGATCGCCGCCGGCGACGCTCGACGGCGATCCGGCCAACCTGTTCGCCGAGTTCCCGACCTACGTACGGGCGCCGATGATGCTCGAGGGCCTGCGCCAGATCGTCGGCGACGATGCCTTCTTCGCCTTCGCTCGCGACCTCGAGGACGCCTACGGCTACGGCAACATCAGCACGGCCCAGTTCATTGCCCTGGCGAAGGCCGACAGCGGCCTCGCCGGCGCCGATCTCGACAAGCTCGACCAGTACTTCCAGCAGTGGCTCTACGGGACCGTCAAGCCGACGATCCTGCCGTCGGCCTTCTGAGCCGCCGGTCGGCCGCGGCGCGCGGCGCTGCGTCGCGACTGCGCTGCTGCTCGGCGCGGCTGCGGCGGCAGCGAGCCGGCGGCGGGCCCGGCAACAGCACGACGACCAGCGGGCGGCGACGCCGGCGCCGCGGCCGAAGCCGGGCCGAAGCCGCTGCTCCGCGCCGGCGACCGCGTCGTCCTGATCGGCGACAGCCTGGCGACCGAGGCGCCGCCAACCTACGCCGACCTGCTCCCGGCCGCGGCGGCGCCACGCCGGCATTCGGGGAGTCGCGACAACCAACCTCGCCGAGCCCGGCTCGACGAGCTCCGACTGGCTGCCGGGCGCGCCGCTCTTCGACGATCGCCTCGCACCGCAGCTGGACGATGCCGACGTCGTCCTCGTCACGGTCGGCGGCAATGACCTCCAGGAGGCGATCGGCGCAAGCGACGGCGTCGCCGCGGCCGGCGCCGGCGCCGACTCGGCCGGCGCGGCGTTGCAAGCGATCGAGCGCAGCGGCCGCAATCTGGGCCGCACGTTCGCGGCAATCCGGCAACGGAACCCGCACGTCCGCATCGTCTACGTCGCCTACCCCGACTACGCGGGCTCACGCGCCTGGCGCACCGCAGCGGGCTCCGCCGGAACGGCGGCGCTCAGCCTACGGCCTCGACCTGCAGCTCAGCACGGCCCGTGCGGCCGACCCCGACCTCCTCGTCGACATGCTTGCTGCGACCAAGGCGCACGGCGTCGACCCGCTGCTGGGCACCGACCCCGAGTACCTGAGCCCTGCCGGGCACCGCTTCTACGCGGAGCGGATCGTCGCGGCGCTGTCCTCGTCGCCGGCTTCCGGCTGAGCTGCACCGAGCCCGAAGGCCTCACCGATCAGCTCGTAGGAGCGGAGGCGCTCGGAGGCGCCATGGGTCGAGCCCATCAGCATCAACTCGTCGGCGCCGCTGCGGGCGAGAAGCTCCTCGTAGGTCTCACGGACGAAGGCGGGGGGCCCGACGACCATCCGCATCGACTCGACGCTCGTCGGCGGGCTTGCCGGAGAGTCCTCGGCGGCGGCCTCCTCGGGACTCGGCAGCGGCGTCGGCGCACCGGCGCGCAGCCTGCGGAAGGCGACCCGGGCGGGCGCCGCAAGGCGCTGCGCCTCCTCCTCGGTCGGAGCGCAGACCGCGTTGTGGCTGAGGATCGCGTACGGCTCGGCCCACAGCTCCGAAGGCTGGAAGCGCTCGCGATAGAGCCGCAGCATCGGCACCGCTTCCTCCGGGTTGATCTGACCGGCGAAGGCAAAGCCGAGCCCGGCCTCGGCCGCCACCTGAGCCGAGAAGTCACTGGAGCCGAGCAGGAACACGGGTGGCAGCGGCGCGTCGTCAGGCGCAGCGCGGACAGGGTCGAGCGGTGGCTCGCCGGGTGCCGGGCTGACCGGGCCGAAGGGGTGGTTCTCGGGCCAATCCCGCAGGCCGGCGAAGGCGAGCAGCTGGCCGAGCTGCTGGGGCAGTTCGGCGCCACCGGGCCCACGACCGCCGCGCAGCGCCATCGCCGTGCGGTAGTCGGTGCCGGGGGCGCGGCCGATGCCGAGATCGATGCGTCCGGGGAAGAGCGCTTCGAGCACTTTGAACTGCTCGGCGACGTGCAAGGGCGTGTGGTTCGGGAGCATCATCCCGCCGGAGCCGAGGCGGATCCGCTCGGTCCGCGCCCCGGCCGCGGCGATCATCAGCTCCGGCGCCGAGCTCGAGACCATGCCGCCGCCGTGGTGCTCAGCGAACCAGATCCGGTGATACCCGAGCCGGTCGGCATGCTCGGCAAGCTCGATCGACTCGGTCACGGCAGCCCGCTCGCCGCGGTCGGCGGCAACCGGCGAGAGATCGAGGACGGAGACGCGGGGCATCTCGCTCAGGCCTCGACGCCGGCCGCCGCCTCGATGCGCTCGTGCAGCAACCGGGCGTCCTCCGGCCCGACCGTGCGCAGCTGACCCTGAAAGCCGAGGTGCCAGTGCTCCTCCGGCCACTTCTTCAGATGCTGCATGTCGCCGAGCAGCGAGTAGGCCGGCACGAACTGCTCGCGCTCGAGCACGACGAGCGGTTCGGCCTTGACGCGCCATGGGTAGAGCTCCAGGTACTTCTTCTTGCCTTGCGGCCAGATCTGCTCGCGGTCCTCGAACATCGGCGAGGTGATCCGGGCGATTGCGCCGAAAGCCTTGGCCCCCGTCACGTAGAAGACGATCTCGTCACCGGGCTCCATCCGCTCGGCCATCCGCACGCGCTTTTCCTTGAGGCCGATCACGTCGAAGTTCCGCTCGACGTAGATCTCGAAGTTCTCGATCCCGCCGGTGAGGATCCAGGTCTGCGGCTCGGGGTTCGGCTCGTTCGGGTCGGGCGCGCTCACGGGATCCCAGAATAGCCTCGGGCAGACCGGTTGACACAGGGAGGCTCCGTGTATAGGGTCGTTTACATGGAAGCCACTCATGTAAAGCAGAACCCGCCGTCCGCCGCCGCCGCCTGGAACGACCCGAAGCGCTACCTGTGGCTGCTCGGGCTGGTCGTCCCCCTCCTCCCCTTCCTCGCCTGGGGCCTGGCCGAGCTCAGCGGGCTCGGGATCGCGTACTGGTTCGGGCCGTTCGTCGTCTTCGGCGCGATCCCGTTCCTCGACACGGCGATCGGCAAGGACTCCGCAGAACCCGCCCGACTCGGCGATCAAGTACCTCGAGCAGGACCGCTACTACCGCTGGTGCACCTACGTGTTCCTGCCGCTGCAGTTCGCCTCGCTGATCTTCGCCTGCGCGCTGTGGAGCTCCGGCGACCTCAGCTTCCTCGAGAACCTCGGCCTCGCGCTCAGCGTCGCAATGGTCGGCGGGATCGCGATCAACACCGCGCACGAGCTCGGCCACAAGCGCAAGGGCTACGAGCGCTGGCTCTCGAAGATCGCGCTCGCGCAGACGGGCTACGGCCACTTCTTCATCGAGCACAACCGCGGCCACCACGTCCGCGTCGCCACGCCCGAGGACCCGGCCAGCTCGCGCCTCGGCGAGAGCTTCTGGGAGTTCCTGCCGCGCACCGTCAAGGGCAGCCTGACCTCCGCGATCCACCTCGAGCGCGAGCGGCTCGCGCGCGTCGCCGAGGTCAACGGAAAGGGGTCGGGGGGCGGCTTCTGGACGATCCACAACGACGTCCTCAACGCCTGGGCGATGACCCTCGTCCTCTTCGCGGCGCTCACGATCGGCTTCGGGATCGAGGTGCTGCCCTGGCTGATCGTCCAGGCGGTCGTCGGCTTCTCGCTGCTCGAGGTCGTCAACTACCTCGAGCACTACGGCCTGCTGCGCCAAAGGCAGGACGACGGTCGCTACGAGCGCTGCCGGCCCGAGCACAGCTGGAACAGCGACAACATCGCCTCCAACGTCTTCCTCTACCACCTACAGCGCCACTCCGACCACCACGCCAACCCGATCCGCCGTTACCAGGCGCTGCGCCACTTCGAGGGCCTGCCGGAGCTGCCCTCTGGCTACGCGACGATGATCGTGCTCGCCTACGTGCCGCCGCTGTGGCGCCGCGTCATGGATCCCCGCGTGCTCGCCCACTACGGTGGTGATGTGAGCCGCGCCAACATCCTGCCCCGCAAGCGCGAGCGCATCCTGGCGAAGTACGGCGCCGTTGCCGCTGAGCGATCACACCGTGCACGCGGGGCCGCACGTCGACCTCGCCGCCAGCCGCGCGACCGCCTTCGCCTGCCCCGGCTGCGGCTACACGTACGAGGAGGCGGCCGGCGACCCGCGCGAGGGCTTCCCCGCGGGGACGAAGTTCGCGGGAATCCCCGACGACTGGTGCTGCCCCGACTGCGGCGTCCGCGAGAAGGTCGACTTCGAGCCGGTCACCAACGCCGCCCCCAAGCAGGTCGCAGCCGGGTGAGCAGCGCGCCCACCGGCGGGGGACGGGGGCGTTCGGCCCGGGTCCAGACAGCGGCCTCCGACGGGGTCCGCACTGCGCTGCTCGACGCGGTCGGCGAGCTGCTCGCCGACCGCACCTGGTCGCAGGTCCGGATGGCGGACGTCGCCGCCCGCGCCGGCGTCAGCCGCCAGACCGTCTACAACGCCTACGGCTCCCGCGAGCAGCTCGCCCTCGCCTACGTCTCGCGCGAGGCGGCGAACTTCCTCGCAACCGCGAGCGAGGTCGTCGCCGCGCACGCCGACGATCCGTCCGCGGCGCTGCGGGCAGCGCTCGAGATCTTCCTCGCCGCCGCCGAGAGCAACCCGCTGGTCCGCGCGATCTCCGCTTCCGAGGAAGGCGACGAGCTGCTCGTCCTCGTGACGACCGGCGGTGGGCCCGTGCTCGGGCCGATCACCGCCGGGCTTGCGGAGCTCATCGCCCGGACGTGGCCCGGCGTCGACGCCGACAGCGCCCTGCTCGCCGCCGACACACTCGTCCGGCTCGCGATCAGCCATGCGGCGCTGCCCTCGGCGCCGCCCGCCGAGACGGCCGACCGGGTCGGCCGCATCCTCGCTCCCTTCATCGAGGCCGAGCTCGAGCTACTCGCCTAGCTTCTGGACCGATCCGCGCCCTCCCGAGGTGCGCAGAATCAGGCCGGAGCGCTAGCTTGCCCGGGCGCATGCCCGCCCGCACGCTCCACGCCATCTGCCTGACCGCGGTCTGCGCGCTCATCCTGCTCAGCGGCTGCGGTGAGAAGAGCGAAAGCGGAGCCACGGAGAGCGATACCAACTGGCAAGAGCACGAGATCGTGCTCGGCAGCGTCTACTCAACGAGCGGCATTGGAGCCCCCTTCGGACCGCAGCAGGTTCGCGGCGCGCGCCTCGCGGTCGACGAGATCAACGCCGCAGGCGGCATCCATGGCGCGCACCTGCGCCTCGAGCAGATCAACGATCGCTCCGAACCCCGGGAGGCGGCCCGTGCGACGCGCAAGCTGATCACCGACGACGACGCGCTGGCAGTGCTCGGACCGACGTTCTCGAACTCCGCGGTCGAGGCGCACCCGCTTGCCGACCGGCTCGGGGTCGCGATGCTGGCGACGTCGAACACCGGCCCCGGAATCGTCGGGGACTGCGCTTACCCCTGCAAGATGATCTTCCGCGACTCGCTCGGCGAAGAGCAGGCGATTCCGGCAAACGTCAAGACCTTCGCCGCGGCCGACCCGGGCGCCGGATCCGCGGTCGTCGTCCATCCCTCCGACGATCCCTTCGGGGAAAGCACCGCCAAGATCGCCGTGGACGCGCTCAAGCGTCAGAAGATGAAGGTCGACGATGTGACGCTTCCCGCCGCACCGAAGAAGACGGGCTCAGCATTGCGCGCAGCGCTACGGGGGCGGCCCGACGCCCTCTTCATCACGACCTCGTCCGGCGAGACTGCGGTCGGCTTGATCGACGCCGCCCGGCGCGACGGGTTCACCGGCCAGATCCTCGGCGGCAACGCCTTCAACAGCGCGACCGCCGCGGCCGGCGCCGGACGGCAGGGCCAGGGCGCTCAGAGCGCGGCTGCGTGGTACCAGGGCAACGAGGATCCGGCAAACGTCACCTTCATCGCCGACTACCGAAAGCGCTACGGCGAGGATCCGGACCAGTTCGCGGCGCAGGCTTACACGGGGGTGCAGTTGCTCGCCGCGGCGGCGGGGAACAGCGACCTCAGCTTCGACGATCTTGCGGCCGATCGTCAGAGCCTCGCGGCCGCCCTCGCCAAAGTCCACATGCAGACGCCGCTCGGCGACTTCTCGTTCACGGCTGATCACGATGTCTCACAGCCGATCTGGATCGTCGCGATGAACGGCAGCGCGGGCTTCAAGCTGATCAAGCGCCTCGGCCCGCAGGGCGGGTGACCTCGCCGCCCCGCGCGACCGAGCGCGGTCCGCTGCTCGTCGTCGACACGCCGTCGATGCTCTACCGCGCCTTCTACGCGCTGCCGAAGACGATCAAGGGCGCCGATGGCCACGCGGTC
The DNA here is from genome assembly GCA_963774395.1 of uncultured Solirubrobacterales bacterium. Lineage (GTDB taxonomy): Bacteria > Actinomycetota > Thermoleophilia > Solirubrobacterales > 70-9 > CAXMST01. The sequence goes on from CAVZET010000011.1 coordinate 438,410, forward strand.
AACGCGCTGCTCGGCACCGCCAACCTCGTCCTCCGCGAGGTCGCCGAATACGCGCCGCGCGCCGTCGTCCTCTGCTTCGGGGCCGAGGCGGCCACCTACCGCAAGGAGCTGCTGCCCTCCTACCACGGCGATCGCGAGGAGATGCCGGAGCTGCTCGTCTGGCAGTGGGAGCAGGCGCCGGCGTTCTTCGAGGCCTTCGGCTGGATCGTCAAGCAGCACCCGGATCTCGAGGCGGACGACCTGCTCGGCACCCTCGCCCGCAAGGAGGAGGACGCCGGCGGAGAGGCGCTGATCCTGACCGGCGATCGCGACATGTTCCAGTGCGCGACCGCCGCCGTCACCGTGCTCTACGTGAGCACGAAGATCAAGGGCGGCGCCGAGCGGATCGGACCGAAGGAGGTCAAGGCGCGTTACGGCATCGGGCCTGAGCTCGTTCCCGACTTCATCGCGCTGCGCGGCGATCCCTCCGACGGGATCCCGGGGGCGAAGGGCGTCGGCGAGAAGGGCGCGGCCGAGCTGCTGCGCGAGTACGGCTCGCTCGAGGCGCTGCTCGACGGCGCGCTGCGGATCACGAAGCCGAAGCTGCGCACGACCCTGGTCGAAATGCGCGACGAGCTCGTCGCCTTCAAGGACATGGCGACCCTGCGTGACTCCGGCACCGAGCTGCCCGCCGACGCCGGGCTCGACCGCGACCGCGCGGCGGCGGCCGCCGAGCGGCTCGGCATGAACGCGCTCGCCGGCCGGCTCGAGGAGTGGGACGGCGCCGACGGATCGGGGCCGGATAGGGTGGCGGCCGTGAACGAGCCCGCCCCGGATGCCCAGCTGCCGTTCGAGCCCGACGCCGCCTGAGCTGCCCTTCGAGCCCGACGCCGCCGCCCTCGAGGGCAAGCGGATCCTGATCACCGGGGCCGCGAGCGGCCTCGGCAAGGCGACCTCGCTGATGGCCGCCGCCGCCGGGGCCCGCGTCTTCTGCGCGGACATCGACGAGCCCGGCGCCGTCGCCACCGCCGAGGCGATCGGCGGCTACGGGATGCGCGCCGACGTCAGCTCGCTCGACGAGAACCTGGCGATGGTCGCCGCCGCCGAGGACGCGCTCGGCGGGATCGACCACATCTATCTGAACGCCGGTGTCGCGACCGGCTGCGGGGTCGGTGACGACTTCGACCTCGAGCTCTATCGCCGGGCGATGGGCGCGAACCTCGACGGCGTCGTCTTCGGCACGCACGCGGTGCTGCCGGCCCTGCGCCGCGCCGGCGGCGGCTCGATCGTCGCAACCGCGTCGCTCGCCGGTCTCACCTCGGTCCCCTTCGACCCGATCTACGCGGCCAACAAGCACGGCGTCGTCGGGCTGGTCCGCTCGCTCGGCGACGGGCTCGCCGCCGACGGGATCCGCGTCAACGCGGTCTGCCCCGGCTTCGCCGAGAGCAAGATCATCGGGCCGATCCGCGAGGCGTTGCTCGCCGAGGGCTTCACGATCATCCCCGCCGAGACTGTCGCCTCGACCGTCCTCCGCCTGATGTGCGGCGAGGAGTCCGCGCAGTGCTGGTTCGTCCAGCCCGGGCGGACGCCGGAGGCCTTCGGCTTCCGCCACCTCCCCGGCCCGCGCTGAGCGGCGTTCCGGACTTCGCCACATGGGCCGTGGCAGAGCCCGGACAGCTTGCCGACGCGGTCCCGGTTGCACCTCTCGGCTAGGCCACGCGCAGATGCCGGCGCCGCCGCGTCGTGCGCGTTGCCAGCAGCTCGGCGAGCTCCTGCTCTCCGATCGCGTGCGACTCGGTTGCGTCGATGAAGCGGGCGAGGCAGTCGGCGAGCGCCTCAGGGCGCTCGAGGTGCGGGAAGTGGGCGGCGCCCTCGATCAGCTCGAAGCGGGCGTTCGGGATCGCTTCGGCGGCGGCGCGGCCGTGCTCGGCGGGGATCGTCCGGTCGCGGTCGCCCCAGGCGACGAGCGTCGGCACGGGGCCGAGCAGGTAGAGACGGTCGTTGGCGCTGACGCGCTGGCCGCGGTGGTCGATCACCGCGCGCAGAGTGCCGAGGAACGCCTTGCGACCGCCGGACCGCTCGAGTGGCCGCAGCGCCCTGGCGATCGCCCGCGTCTGCACCGCCGCCTGGCGGCGGCCGCGCGACTCGAGGGCGGTGGCGAGCGCGCCGAGCGCCGCGAGCGAGTGCGGGTTCGCCGCCGCCCAGAGCAGGCCGTTGATGCCGGGCAGGGCGGCGGCGCGCAGCGCCGGGCTGACGTCGCCGCCGAGGCCGCCGGCCGAGACCAGCGCGAGGCGCTCGACCCGCTCGGGGAACTGCCAGAAGAACTGCATCGCAACGCCGGCGCCGAGCGAGTGGCCGACGAACGTGGCGCGATGGACGTCGAGGGAGACGAGCAGGTCGCGGATCGCGGCCGCGTGGGCGCCGAGCGAGTAGTCGCCGCGCGGCGTCGCCGAATCGCCGTGGCCGATCAGGTCGGGAGCGATCACACGGTGGCCTTCGGCGAGCCGCAGGGCCACCTCGCGCCAGTGACGGGAGGAGTTGAGCATGCCGTGGATCAGCACGACCGGCGGGCCTGAGCCGACCGCGTGGTAGATCACGCGATGGCCGTGGAGGTCGGCCTCCCAGGCCTCGAACGGGTCCTGGATCTCGGCTCAGCTCCGGATGGTTCGGCGGTGGCGGCTGCACCCCCTCACCCTACCCGCCCGGAGCTCTGCAAACCTGCGCGCCGATGGCTGCGATCGAGCTGCGAGACGTGCACAAGAGCTTCGGACCGATCAAGGCGGTCGACGGGCTCGACCTCGAGGTGCCGGAGGGCATCTGCCTCGGCCTGCTCGGCCCCAACGGCGCCGGCAAGTCGACGACGATGCGGCTGCTCACCTCGCAGGCGATCGCCGACTCGGGGACGCTGCGGGCGCTCGGCTACGAGCTGCCGCGCGAGGGCAAGCAGGCGCGCGCCGAGATGGGCGTCGTGCCGCAGCTCGACAACCTCGACGTCGACGTCACGGTCGCCGAGAACCTGAGCGTCTTCGCCCGCCTCTACCGGGTGCGCGACGTCGGCGCCGCGGTCGACGCGGCACTCGATCTCGCCCGCCTCAGCGACCGCCGCGACGACGCCGTCGACGAGCTCTCGGGCGGAATGCGCCGGCGGTTGCTGATCGCCCGCGGGCTCGTCCACGACCCGAAGCTCGTCCTCCTCGACGAGCCGACCGTCGGCCTCGACCCGCAGATCCGGGCCGAGGTCTGGACGCTCGTCGACAAGCTGCGCACCGCCGGCAAGACGATCCTGATGTCGACCCACTACATCGAGGAGGCCGAGCGGCTCGCCGACGAGGTCGCGCTGATGACGGCCGGTCGGGTCGTCTCGCGCGGCAAGCCCGCCGAGCTCGTCAGCGAGCACGCGGGCCGCGAGACGGCCGAGGTCTTCGGGCCGCCCGACCGCCTCGCCGAGGTCCGGCGACGGGCGGAGGCCGGCGGGCTCACGGTGCGGGCGGCCGGACCCGCCGTCGCGATCGTCGGCAGCGAGTCGGCCGCGCAACGGTGAGATCCCCGGCGACGCCGTCGTCCGCCCGGCCTCGCTCGAGGACGTGTTCGTGAAGCTGACCGGAGAGGAGCTCGAGTGATGGAGGCGCACGCGACGCGCAAGCCACGGATGGGGCGGCTCGAGCCGGCGGCGATCGCCGGCGTGATGAGCCGCGAGGTCGCCAACTTCCGCACGTTCTGGAAGAGCACCGCCTTCTCCAGCCTGATGGAGCCGGTCATCTACCTGCTCGCCTTCGGCCTCGGCCTCGGCGCGACGCTCGTCAGCGGCGTCGACGGGCTCGACTACGTGCAGTTCGTCGGCACCGGCATGGTCGCCACCGCGGTGATCTTCTCGAGCGCCTTCCCGGCGATGTTCGGGACGTTCGTCAAGCACCGCTTCCAGAACACCTACGACGCGATCCTCGCCGCCCCGGTCGACACCGAGGAGCTCGTCACCGCCGAGATGCTGTGGATCTCGCTGCGCGCCGGGCTGTTCGGCGTCTTCCCGCTGCTCGTCACGATGCTCTTCGGGCTCGAGCCGACGCCGGGCATGCTGCTCGTGCCGCTGTTCGGCTTCGTCACCGCGCTCAGCTTCGCCGGCGGCGGCATCGCCGTCGCCGCGACCGTGCCGAAGATCGACCAGTTCAACTACGTCACGACCCTCGTCGTCACGCCGCTGTTTCTCACCGCGGGGACCTTCTTCCCGATCGACCAGCTACCCCAGTGGGCGCAGGTGCTGGCCCAGTTCAACCCGCTGCATCAGCTCGTCGTCCTCGTCCGCGGCGCCTGCTTCGGCTTCGAGTCCGTCGACCTGCTCCGCTTCGCTGGGCTGACGCTGCTCGCCCTCGTCGCCTGGCGGATCGCGGTCAGCCGGATGACCAACTGCCTGATCGACTGAGGAGGGTCACTCCTCGGGCAGCGGCCGCGACGCCACCACCGCATAGGGCTCAATCGAGCGGGAGGTCACGAGACCCGCCGCGACGTATGGATCGGCCGCGACGAACTCCTCCGCCGCCTCCGCGTCCGAGAACGCCAGGGCTCCACCGCTGGGCGGGCTGCCGGTGGCACCCGCGATCAACAGGCGCCCATCGGCGCACATCCGCTCGATCAGCTCGAGGTGGCCCGCCCGGTGCGGCTCACGCCGCTCGGCCATGTTCTCGACGTAGGTGTAGGTGAGCAAGGCGAGCCGCGGCATCAGGACATCAATGCCGCTTGAGGAACTTCGCCACGGTCTTGTCGAACTTGTTCTTCTTCGGCGCCGCAAGCAGCGGATCGAGATGGCTGTAGCGGGGATCGCCGTTGACGAGGGTCGCCTGCTTCTTGGTCGTCCGCGCGCGCTTGACGAGGCGCTTGGCGCCGCGCAGCACGGCGCCGTCGGTGAGATCGCTCTGGAAGGCGTAGATCGGCACGTTGATCTGGTTGGTGTGGGTGAGTCGCAGGCCGAGGTAACGCGCTGCCGGATCCCGGACCAGTTGTCCAGGTACGCGTAGATAACAAGACGTATTGCTCGCGAAGCCGACCGCCAATTCCACTCGCTGTTCATCACGCAAGCCAATTCACCGATCAAGAGCCTAAAGGACTTGAAGGGCAAGAGCTTCGCCTTCGGCGACATCAACTCGACCAGCGGCCATCTGATGCCCTACCTCGCCATGGAAAAGGCCGGCGTCGACCCCGGCAAGGACTTCAAGTTCCGCTATACCGGCAGCCACGCGGCCACCGTCAAGGCCGTCGAATCCGAATAGTCGACGCCGGTTCCTGCGACGAAACCGTCTACAAGGCGATGACCAATGGTCGGCAAGGCGGATGCCTCCAAGCTGCGCGTCTTCTATACCAGCAAACCGTTCGTCGATTACGTCTGGGCGGCGCGCAAAAATCTTGACAAGCCGACGCAAGCAGGCGATCGTCAAGGCCTTCACTTCGCTGAAGCCCGGCAAGGACGACAATATCCTGGCAATCTTGCGCGGCAAGAAGTTCGTTGCCGCCAACAACGCTGAATATGACGAGATCCGCGCCGCCGCCAAGCAGCTCGAGCTGTTTTGAGTTCTTGAACGTGGCAATGCGGACATCGCTCTTGCGCGTCGACAAGCTCTGTGTGGTACCGCCGGGTTCGGCGGTACCAGCTTGTCGCGACGTCTCCTTCATGCTTGGCCGCGGCGAGCGCGTGGCTCTGGTCGGCGCCAGTGGCGCCGGTAAGACCACGCTGCTGCGCGCCATCAATGGCAGCATGCCGGCGCAATCGGGCGACGTCGTGCTCGACGGCCAACAATTGCGGTCGGGCGACCGCCGCAACGTGCGGGACTTGCGGCGAAGCATCGCGGTCATCCCGCAGAAGCACGATCTGGTGGAGAGCCTGCGCGTCTATCACAACGTGATGGCGGGCGCGCTCGGACGCTGGTCCGATGCGCAGGCGCTACGCTTTCTGTTCTGGCCGCTCGCAGCGGAATTGGAGCAGGCGCGCGCGGCGCTCGACCGGGTAGGTCTTGCCGAAAAGCTGCGGGCGCGCGCCGGAACGTTGTCCGGCGGGCAGCAACAGCGCGTGGCGATCGCGCGCGCCTTGGTACAGCAGCCGCTGCTGATTTTCGCCGATGAGCCGGTTGCCTCACTCGATCCTCGTCTCGCCCGGCAGGTCCTCGACCTGCTTTGCGGCGTGGCCGAGCACGACGGCGTAGCGTTGCTCTGCACGCTGCACCAGCCGGAACTTGCGGCACAGTACTTTCCGCAAATCTTGGAAATGAGCGCCGGCCGTCTTGTCGGCGATCGACGAACGAAGACCGATGTCGAACCGGGGCTGATACCGCGGCCTGACATCCCGGAACGGACAGCGCTGCGAGCCTAGCCGATGAACAGCCTGGCGAGCACATTGTCGCTGCTGAGGAGCTTTTTCCCGCCCGACCTGTCGGCGCACTATCTGATCGCCCTGATCGGCCCGGTGCTTGAATCGATCGGCATGACCGCGGGCGCCATGCTGCTTGCCTTTGCGATCAGCCTGCCGCTGGGGCTTTATATCGGATCGAATGCGCCGGCGACCGGCGCCCTGCATGCCGTGCTCTCGGGCATCCGAGCGATCCCGGACCTGACGCTGGCGATCTTTTGCGTCATCTTCGTCGGCGTGGGACCCGCCGCCGGCATGATCGCCATGGCGATCTTCTACACGGCGGCGGTCTCCAAGATATTCGGCGATCTTTTCCGCACCGCAGACACCGCCCCGCTGGAGGCCCTGCGCTCGACCGGTGCGAGCCGGCTGCAGGTGGCGATTTTCGGTCTGGTGCCGCTCAAGCTGCGCGACCTTCTGACCTACGGCTCCTACGAGTTCGAAAGCGCCATCCGCGCCTCCGTCATCGTCGGCGCCGTCGGCGGCGGCGGCCTCGGCGCCGAACTGGTCGGCACGCTCAACGCATTCGATTTCCAGCGCACGACCACATTGCTGCTGGTGCTCATCGGCATGGTCGCCGCCATCGACCAGATCACGGTCCGGTTGCGCCGCAACGCGGCCTGGATGCTGCTTTTGCTGCCGCCGGCGGCCTATGCGTTATGGCGATTCCTGCCGGACAACACGTCTCTGATCCATGCCGGCCGCACCATCGCGGCGATGTTTCCGCCGACCCTTGGCGCCAATGCGTGGGAAAAAGTGCCGCATCTCTTGGTCGAGACCGGCGAAATGGCGCTGTTCGGCACCGCGCTCGGCGTCGTGCTGGCGCTGCCGTTCGGGCTGCTGTCGGCACGCAACGTCGCACCCTGGTTCGTTGCAGGGCCCGTGCGGCGCTTTCTTGAAGCGCTGCGAGCCATCCCGGAAGTGGTGTGGGGCCTCGTTCTCGTCGCGGTCGCAGGTATTGGTCCATCCGCCGGTATCCTGGCGCTTGGGCTGCATTCGGCGGGCTGTCTCGGCCGTCTGTTCGCGGAATTGTTTGAAAACGTCCGCCCGGCGCCCGTCCTTGCGGTCGCCTCCACCGGCGCATCGACGTTGGCGGTGGCGAGCTACGCGATCGTCCCGTTGTCGTTCGGGCCGCTCGGCGTGCATGCGCTCTTCCGGTTGGAATGGAACCTGAGACAGGCGACGGTGGTGGGAATGATCGGCGCCGGCGGCATCGGCCAGGCCTTGTTCGAGGCGCAGCAGCTGTTCTTCTATCGGCAGATGATGGCTTACCTCATCATCACCTGGGTGATCGTGCTCGCCGTCGACCGCGCCAGCGAGTGGACGCGCAAGCGGATTGGCGGGATGCAACTTGCGCCGGAGGAGGTGGCGGCATGATGCACGACATCGTTGTAACCCACAAAATCTTTCCGGAAACGGCCAGGCTGCTGAGTGCGGCGGGAAAATTACGCGCGCCTTGCGCCGAGCGTTTGACGGCGAGCGAGCTCGACACGGCGCTGGCCTCGGCGCGGGCGATGATGGTGTTCATGCCGGACCGGGTGGATGCGAACCTGCTGGATTCGGCGCCCGACCTGGCGGTGGTTGCCGCCGCACTCAAGGGCTACGACAATATCGAGATCGATGCGTGTACCGCGCGCGGCGTCTGGGTCAGCATAGTGCCGGACCTGCTGACTGTACCGACCGCGGAGCTTGCCATCGGGCTGCTTATCGGCCTGGCGCGCCATCTTGGCGAAGCCGACGCTTACGTGCGCAGCGATCGTTTTTCGGGCTGGACGCCGCGGTTCTACGGGATATCGATTGAAGACAGCACGGTCGGCATTGTCGGCATGGGCGCGGTCGGCCGCGCGGTCGCCAGGCGATTGAGCGGATTCAATTGCCGCATCCTTTATTGCGACGAGCATCCGGTAGCCACAACGTCGGCCGCAATCGTCGCCGATCGCCGTCCGCTCGACGCTCTGCTAGCCGAGTCGGACATGGTGGTGCTATGCCTGCCGCTGCGCAACGACACGATTCATCTCTTGAATGCCGAGCGCCTTGCGCTGATGCGGCCGGATGCCTTGCTGATCAACCCGGCGCGCGGCTCGCTGGTCGATGAGGCCGCGGTGGGCACGGCGCTGATGCAAAATCGGCTTGGCGGCTATGCAGCGGACGCTTACGAGCTTGAAGACCTTTCGCGGCCCGATCGGCCGCGCACCATCGCGCCGGCTCTGCTTGCTCATCCGCGCACTTTCTTCGGCGCCCATATCGGCTCGGCGACTGTGACGGCCCGCAAGGCCATCGAGGCGCGTGCGGCGCAAAACATTCTCGACGTCTTGGCCGGCCGGACGCCGCGCGACGCCATCAACCGGATCGTACCGCCGTGAGCCGCGCCCATCTCAACATCGAGCATTTGGCGACGCTGTTGGCGCTGCTGGAGAGCGGCAGCTTCGGTGCGGCGGCCGCACGGGTTGGCCTGGCCCAGTCGACGGTGTCGCAACATCTCAAGCAGCTCGAGCGCGCGCTCGGCCATACCCTCATCGTTCGCGAGCGGCGCGGCTGCAAACCCACGCCCGTCGCGCTCAGGCTGCTGCCCTATGCGAAAAGCATGCTGCAGCTGGAAAGACGCGTGGCCGAAGCCGCCGGTTCGCGCCTGCCGCGCCTGGGCGCCTGCAGCAATATCGGCATCTATATGCTGCCGGGCCTGTTGCGCGACTTTCAGGAAAAGGGAGGCGGGCGGCCGGAATTCGTCATCGGTTCGAATCCCGAGGTCGTTCGCAGTCTTGAACAGGCCGAAATAGATGCGGCTCTGCTCGAATGGTGGGATGAGCGGGAGGGGTTCGGCTGGAAGCTGTGGCGCGAAGAACCCTTCGTCGTCATCGTTGCGCCGACCCATGCTTTGAGCCGAAGAAAATCGGTCTCGCGCAAAGAGCTTGCGCGTCTTGCGCTGATCGGCGGCGAGGAAGGCACCGGCACTGGACGGACTGCGCGAATATTTTGCCGGTTTGCCAATGCCCAATGTTTCGATGCGGCTCGGCAGCACGGAAGCCGTCAAGCGAGCGGTCGAAGCCGGGTTGGGTGCCTCGCTGGTGCTTGCCTGCACGGTCAAGCAGGAGGTTCTCGATGGCCGGCTTTGCGCTCTGTCGCTGCGCGACCGCCCGCTGAATAAGTCCCTGCGCCTGGTCTGGCGTGGCGACCTTTCGTTGAAGGAGCCGCTGATCGGCTATCTTGCCGCCCAATCCAACAGGATCGGCAAGCGCACAAAGGCGCGTAGCGGCCGGACAGTGCCGGCCTAATCCTTCTCCTCCCTGAACGTATCCCGAAACGGGTGGGCGGGATAAACCCCCAGCACCGTCAGCTCCTTGGAGAAGAAGGCAAGCTCCTCAAGCGCGAACACCAGCGCGCGGTCGTCGGGGTGGCCCTCCACGTCGGCATAGAATTGCGTGGCAAAGAAATTGCCCCCGACCATGTAGCTCTCGAGCTTGGTCATGTTGACGCCGTTGGTGGCAAAGCCGCCGAGCCCCTTGTAGAGCGCGGCCGGCACGTTGCGCACCCGGAACACGAAGGTCGTGATCACCTTGCCGTTGCCCGGCGTCGGCCCATTTCTTCTCTTTCGACAGCA